>OZ245808.1:3932500-4355824 GCA_965228285.1 Sneathiella sp. | reverse complement strand
CACCCTTTATGCATGCTGCCGGACAATGGAATGCCTTTATCGGCCTTCTCTCGGGCAACAGCATCATCATTCAGGACAGGGTTGATCGCATGCGGGCAAGCGATCTGCTGGATGTTGCCGAGCGCGAAGGAGTGACCATGATGTCGATTGTCGGGGACGCCTTTGCCCAACCCCTAATCGCGGAAATAAAGCAGGGGAAGCGCGATTTATCTGCCCTGCGATTTATCTCCAATAGCGGTGCTCATCTCTCGGGAAATGCCAAATGGGAACTGAGTGAGCTTATCCCGGGGCTACGCATTCTTGACTTTCTCGGATCCACCGAAGGCGGAAATCAGGGTCAGCATTTAGACGAAGCCGAAACTGACCACCAGGGTCAGTTCCGCATGAGTGCAAGCAATGCTGTTCTCAATAACAAAAGAAGCGAAGAGCTGACAGCGCCGGGCGATGAAATCGGCTGGTGGGCTCGGCGGATTTATGTTCCCCTCGGATATCTGGATGACGAGACAGCGACCCTCGAAACCTTCCCTACCCTAAACGGTGTCCGCTACTCCATCCCGGGAGACAGGGCGCGTCTGGTCGGCGAAGGGGTCGTCCAACTGCTCGGGCGGGACTCGCTCGTCATTAACTCAGGCGGCGAAAAAATCTTTGTCGAGGAGGTTGAAGAAGCGATCAAGCGGCATCCACAAGTCTGTGATGCGCTTGTTGTTGGTCGTCCGAGTGATCGTTGGGGAACTGAGGCAGTTGCCGTGGTCTCGCTGCATTCCCAGATGGTCACAACTTATGATGAGATTATCTCGACAGCCGAAAAACATATCGCCCGCTATAAACTGCCAAAAGCCATTCGGTTTGCTGACACGATCCGGCGCCATGCCAATGGTAAACCGGACTACGAGTGGGCGGCGGACCACATCCTTAAGTCTCAAGAGGAGGGATCAACATGATACTCAATTTGATCAATGCCCACCTCTTCCCGGCATTTTTCACACCAGAGCAGGGCATGAAATCTCTTGCCGCATTGCAGATGGCTCAATACCAGCGGCGGGCCGTCCGGTCCTGCCAACCATTTGTCCCCCCAGGCGATAATGGTCAAAGGCAGATTGTACAGCGCAAGCCCCTTCTCGGTCATTCGATATTCAGAAATTCCTGGCTGGCCCGGGTGGAGTCTCAGTTCAAGCACACCTGCCGCGACAAGTCGCTTGAGCCGGGCCGCGAGAATGTTGCTGGCAATGGCAAGTCGCCTTTGAAAGGCATCAAACCTTCGAACACCATAAAAACATTCGCGAATGATCAGAAAACTCCAGGGATCTCCAATCGTCGCCATGGTTTTGGCAATGGAACAGGGCCGTTGCCGTTCCAGCAAAGCCAATTCCACATAGCGGCTTTTGGCAAATTTTTCCCTGCCCTTGCTGCGTTTTTTGATGCGGCTTTCAAAAGTAACCTGCCGGGGATCAACAGCTTCCTTACATTCAGAACAGACGATCCCGTCCGTAAGATCTCCTCCGCAAGACTTATGCAGAATTTTTTCCGGTTGCTTACCACCGTCGTTCCAGCCTTGTCCCCAGGAAATCGCCGCCACAAGGCTGGGCAAGAGGTCCCGTCCCTGCTCCGTCAGGAAATATCCTTTTCGGATTCCACCTTGCCGCAAAGGACGTTGAACCATGACGCCAGTGCGAACCAGCCTGTCGAGCACCCGGCGCAAGGACTGGCGGGCAATACCAAGATCATGCTGGAATTCGTCAAAGCGGACGACGTTCCCGAGCAAGGCCTCTCGCAACACCAGAAATGTCCAGGCACCACCAAGGATATCAAAAGATCGCTCGACGGAGCAGAAATCAGAAGGGGTAACAGTTACAACGTTATTCATACCGGCAATATACCAATAAATGGCTTTCAATACGAGACTTATAGAAAAATTCTGACAGGACCATTTGACATGGCCAGGGGGAGAGAATGAGGGCGCTCATCTGCAATGGAACAGATGGTTTACAGGACCTAAAGATCGGGGAGATCGCGGAGCCGAAATTGCGGCCCCGGGGAGTCATTGTCAAAGTAGCCTATGCCGGCATGAATTTCCCGGACATTTTGCAACCCAAGGGCATGTATCAGAACATTCCGGCTCTGCCTTTCGTTTCCGGCCTTGAGTTTTCCGGGACAGTCGTTGAGGTGGGAGATGAGTGCAAGAGATTGAAGGTCGGTGACCGGATCACCGGGATGGGCCAGGGCGCCTATGGTGAGTTTCTTTCCGCTCGCGAGCAGATGTGTTTTTCCCTTCCCGACGGGATAGATTTTGAAACGGGCGCCGCTCTCCCTCTGTCCGGTGGAACAGCCATGCTGGGCCTCCAGCATTGTGGCCGGTTGCAGGCAGGTGAGACTTTGATCGTTCTTGGAGCGACTGGAGGGACCGGCCTCTTCGCGGTGCAGATCGGCAAGGCATTGGGGGCGAAGGTCGTTGCCGTCTGCTCAATTACCGAGAAATCACGGATTGCCTGGGCTAAGTTCGGAGCTGATCATGTCATCAACCTCTCCAGCGAAGATCTTTCGGATCGGATCATGGAAATCACCTCGGGAAAAGGAGGCGATGTTGTCTATGATCCCGTAGGCGGTGACCTTTTTGACATCTGCAGTAAACATTTGGCAATGGATGGTCGCCTGCTGTCGGTCGGTTTCGCCTCCGGCAGAGTTCCCTCTCTTAAGGCAAATATGGCACTTTTAAAATCTATTGCCCTGATCGGGGTCAACTGGTCCGAAGTCGCCTGGCATCGACCGGATATCTCACATCCGATCATGGAGAAGCTCTTCAAACTTGTGCTCACGGAAAAGATTACCCCACCGGTTAATCGGCTGATCCCGCTCGAGGACACGAGGAGAGCGCTGCATCAGATGGAACAACGGCGATCCATTGGCAAAACGGTTGTCAGGATTGGAAGCGAGAGTCTCTGATTGCCTGCCAGACTGCCTCCGAGGTCGCTGGCATATCTACATGTTTAACGCCATATTCCGACAATGCATTGCAAATGGCATTGATTGTGGCAGAGGGACCGGCAATGGCTGCCGCTTCCCCGCATCCTTTGGCCCCGACTGGGTTTGTTGTACAAACTGTTTCGAGGGAGTGAAACTCAATATTTGGGACATCGCTTGCCCTTGGTAGAGGATAGTCCAGCAGCGATCCCGTCAGGATTTGTCCGGTCTGATCATCATAACGACATTGTTCCATACAGGCTTGACCTATCGCCTGTGCTGCGCCGCCATGAATTTGGCCCTCGACAATCATCGGATTGACAATTTTTCCAAAATCATCGACTGCCATATATCTATCTATGGAAACAAAACCGGTATCCGGATCAACCTCAACTTCAACCAGATGACATCCATATGGAAAAGTAAAAGCTTCCGGATCATAATATGTCACTTCCTCTAGTCCCGGCTCCAGATCCGGCGGGTAGTTTGCCGGGGCATAAGCCCGGCCGGCTACTTCGGCAAAGGTCAGAAATTTATTGGAATGGCGGGTTCTGAAGACGCCCTCTTCCAGATCGACATCTTCCCATTCTGTTCCAAATATATGAGCGGCGATTTTTTTCATTTTCGTTACGACCTTGCGGGTTGACCCGACAAGCGCACTGCCACCAACAGCCAGGGAGCGTGATCCGTAGGTGCCAATTCCATAGGGAACCTGTGCCGTATCCCCATGGATGACATCAATGAGTTCAGGGTCAATCCCCGTCTCTTCGGCAACCAGTTGCGCAAATGCCGTCTCATGTCCCTGCCCATGTGAATGGCTGCCGGTGAGGACAGTAATGCCTCCCGTCGGACTGATCCGGACAGTGGCGACTTCAAACTGACCGCCTCCGCACCCTTGCTCAATCAGCATTTCCGACGGCCCCATGCCGCACGCTTCCATGTAAAAAGAGATACCAAGGCCCCGGCATTTTCCGGCCGCTTTGGACGCTTCCTTTCTCGCCCAAAACCCATTCAGATCCGCCTGTTCTTCGCAGACATCAAGGGTCGCCGGCAGATCTCCGGAATCATATGTCCATAAAAAGGGTGTCTTGTAGGGAATGTCCTCGTTAGAGATCAGGTTGATACGACGAATTTCAAAGGGATCCATGCCCAGCTTTTTCGCAGCTAAGTCGACAATACGCTCCAGCAGATAGGTGGCTTCAGGCCGCCCGGCCCCCCGATAGGCATCAACAGCGGTTGTATGGGTAAATGCTCCCCTCACCCGAACATAGACATCTTTCAAGGAATACGGTCCTGGCAGGGGATTGCCGTAGAAAAAAGTGGGGATTGCGGGGGCAAAAGTGGAGAGATAGGCCCCCATATTGGCGATTGTGTCTACTTTTAAGGCAGTAAATTTACCGGAATCCTCGAAGGCCAGTTTCACTTTCGTGACATGGTCCCGGGCATAGGTATCTGCCAAAAACGCCTCAGACCGGCTGGCGATCCAGCAAACCGGGCGACCAACACGCTTTGCAGCAAACAGCACCAATACCTCTTCATGGTAATGGTAGATTTTCATTCCAAAACCGCCGCCAACATCCGGGGAAACAACCCGAATTTTTTCTTCCGGGACCTTCAAGGTACTTGCAGACAGCATGACACGAATTGGATGGGGATTTTGACTTGAGGTGTAAAGAGTATATTTACCCAAGCTCTGATCATAAACCCCGATGGTTCCGCGGGTTTCCATCGGGCTGGCGCTGATGCGGTTCTGCACAAGATCAAGTTCGACGAAGTTTGCCGCTTCGTTCAGCTTTTTTTCGACCTCAACCTCTGACCCCAGATACCAGTCAAAACAGAGATTGTTATCATGACCAGTGTGAACAATCGGCGCCTGGTCGCCAAGTGTCGTGGCCAGATCGGTCTGGCTTTGCAGAATTTCATATCTCACTTCAATTTGCTCCGCCGCATGTTCGGCAATCTTGGAGGATTCTGCGACGACAACGGCGATCGGATCACCGACATGCAGCACTTGGTCTTTGACCAGAACAGGATGTTCCGGTGCGGCCATGGGCGTTCCATCTGAGCTATTCACGGGCCATGCGCACGGCAACCCACCAATATCCGCAGCCTTTAACTCATCCGCTGTGAAGACATCCAGCACGCCGGGAATCTGTATCGCAGCGTCTGTTTGGACCGATAGAATTCTTGCGCTTGCATGAGGAGACCTGACAATGGACAGGCTGGCGGCATCCGGCATTTTGCATGCGATATCAGCTACATAGTTTCCTTGTCCGGATATAAACCTGTTATCTTCCTTGCGGCGAAGCGCCTGCCCTACCCAATTCATTGCTTCTTTCCCAATCTGTTGTCAGCATCGGCGAGAATTTTGCCTGGTCAAACAGTAGTGGGAACAGAGAAATATTGAAAATATGAATTTCTCGTACCTAATATCTGATTTTTTAATATCAAAAGATCTCAAGAACCCGAATAATCTAACGATCCGGGCTTCTTGGAATTTTAAAGCACCACCTCAATCAAATGTGGCCCGCTATTATGCATGCTATGCTCAAACTGGGCTTTAAAGTCTTTTAGGGTTTCCGCTCTCGATCCTGCAACCCCCATCCCTTGGGCGATTTTTACCCAGTCAAGCTCCGGATTGCGCAGATCCAGCTGTGATAGCGCTCTTTCGCCAGGGGCGCCCACACCTACCCGCTCAAACTCCACATTGAGGATGGCATAGGATTTGTTTGAAAAGATAACCGTTGTCACATCCAGATTTTCCCGCGCCTGGGTCCAGAGGGACTGCACCGTATACATGGCACCGCCATCACCGTGAAGGCAGATGGTCTTGCGATCCGGACAGGCAACCGCGGCCCCGGTTGCCAACGGCAGACCCTGGCCAATACTGCCTCCCATCAGGGAGAGCCAGTCATGTGGGGCGGCTGTTGAACAGGCCCTGTGGGGGCCGGCCGCAGAGGTATTGGCTTCATCGGAAATGATGGCGCCCTCAGGAAGCAGATGGGCGATCGCTTTGCCAACTGAAAACTGATCGAGCTTTTCGCCATTTGACGGCAGTTCCGTCTGCTTTTCATTTCGATGGATCGGGCTTTTCGCGGCGCCAACGGCTTCGGCCAGGGCAGCCAGACTGGCCGTGATGTTGTCATGGCTATGGGCGGCATAAACAATCTCGCATCCTTCCGGTGTCAGCCAGCTGGATTTGCCCGGATAGGCAAAAAAGGAAACGGGCGGCTTGGCGCCAGCGACAACCAGCGTATCTACGCCAATGAGTTTTTTCTCAATCAGCTCCCCAAAATATGGAAGCGGTTGAACATGCACCCGTCCAGCCCCGCGTTCTCGCCGTGTCGTTGAGGTGGGGCACATCAGACGCGCGCCTGTTGCGTCGGCAATCCTTCCGGCATGCTCCAGCCCCTCTCCAAAGAGCCCGTTTCCGCCGATAAACAAAATCGGGTTACCTGCGGCCTTCAATGCCTTGGCTGCAAGCTCAATATCCCGAGGGTCCGCAGCTGGCAAAACCGGCGTCGGCAGAGGCTGAGCCGGTCCTTGCGCTTCATTCCAGGCAGTATCTGCCGGCAAGATTAAAGTGGCTATCTGACCCTGGCCCTCCATTGAGGCTGCAACCGCCCGGGCCCCGTCCGACGCCACAGTTTTTGCACTGACGCTGGAATGTATCCAGCCGGAAACCGGTTTGGCGAAACCAACGATATCAGAAGTCAGAGGGGCATCATATTGCCCATGATAGGTCGCATGATCGCCGACAATATTGACAATCGGGGTCGACGCCCGACGTGCATTGTGAAGATTGGCCAAGCCATTTGCCAATCCTGGCCCGAGATGCAGAAGAGTGGCCGCAGGGGTACCTTTCATCCGGCCATATCCATCCGCCGCCCCAGTTACAACCCCTTCAAAGAGGCAGAGGATTGGCTGCATCCCCTCAATCTTATCCGTCGCAGCAACGAAGTGCATTTCCGACGTTCCGGGATTTGAGAAACATGTATCAATTCCAGATTCGACGAGCGTGGCGACGAGACTTTCAGCACCATTCATGAAAGGACCCTTTTCTATTAGTTATTGTTATTTTCAGAACCTAGATACTAAGATCCTGTTGATTATAATCCCTCAGTCCTGCTTTGGCAGCCGCATTCCATATATAGGTATCTCCTGCGTCGGCAAAAGGCTTGTATGTATAAGGAGCTTCATCCGGATAGTGGTGTTTTCGGGCATCTATTGCATATCCCAGGACACGAGAACGGCTTTTAATCATTTCCTGATCATAGATACAGGCCGGGCTGTGGATCCCCGCCCCGTTGACATCCAGAACCGATGACCGCTTATGAAAGCCGAAATTGATGGTCAGGCGGGGCTCAAAACCGCTATTGGCAAAGGATCCATGGACGAGCTGGCGGTTACAGATAACCACGTCTCCCGGATCACAGACAATCGGAACCGCATCCTTCAGGCGCTCACTGCCGGATTCTGCCACCATCTCAACGATGTTCATCTTACCGAGTTTATGGGTCCCAGGCACGACCCAAACCCCATTGACCGGCGAGCTGCCATAGACCTGCGCCATAAAGTTAAACCCATGGATATTCTCATCAAAATCAGGCGAGTCCCAGTGCGTATCACCATCCTGATGCCAGGAGACGGCCGCTCCGAGGCCTGGGTCTTTAATGAAAAGGACTTCATTGAAAGGGGCAAAATCCTCCCCGTTAATCTGTTCTGCGACTTTCAAAAGCTGCGGATGGCCATAAAGCCTCAACGCCGCTTCAGAAAACTGCAACGAGCCAACCAGAATGAACGGGGCTTCCTTTGGCGCGTCTTCTGCGATTTTCAATTCCTTCAGCTTCACCTGATGACGCCCCCTTGCCACATCGGTCCCGCCATAGGGATCACTAAGCGGTTTACTCCAAAGCAGCCCGGATCCTTTACAATCCGCATCAAGGGCAGGTCTGCCCTGAGAATCCAGTTTTGACCCTTTCGAGGTGGGAAAGCGGGACCGCAGTTCGGCCATATCCTCTTCTATATCCGCCATCTCGCGGTCCCCGATCACGGATTCAAACACATAGAAACCATATTCTGAATAGGCATCCAGAATATCCTGCGCCAGGTTTCCTTCTGCATCGAATTTTATCGATCCTCGGTTACCGAGGTCATAGGCGCGCGCCTGCCCCTCATACATATAGGTCCTGACAGCTTCGGCATCGTCGCCATAGTGTTTTGCGCAGGCTTCAATGGATTTACTGAAATCACGACCGGCCATTACCTATTCTCCAAATTATTTAAACGTTGTTAAAATTTTAACGCCATACAAATCTTGCGTCAATAGGAATGATGCCGTACAAGAAGAACATGTCTGAGCAACCCGCCCCTTTTGTCGAAACGACCCGATCAGTCAATATGGCGAAGCGGCGGTCGCTAATCCTGTCCCATGCCCGCACCATCATTGCCAGTGAAGGGTTTGATGCTCTGAAGCTTCGGGACCTGGCCCATCGGGCAGGTGTGACTGTCCCAACGATTTACAATCTGATCGGCGGCAAGACGGAGATTCTGGCGTTGATTATCGAAGATCTTGTCACCCGGCTAAAAGTCGTCCATGAGCGACTGGGGACAGGGGAAGTTGAGACAGTCTTCGAAGCCCAGATCGATACCCGAATAGAGCTCTTCTCCACGGATGAAGACTATTATAAAGCCGCCTATATCGCAGGCGATCGCAGCGGCCTTTTCGAGCAGCGCTCACCTTCAGGTATCTATGCCAGATCCCTACAACTGACGACCAGCGCCTGTCGGGAGGCTCAAAAGGCGGGCTTATTGCTTGGCCAGGTGACGGCAGAGCAAATGGGGCGGCAGATCTATGGATGCTACCGACAGGCACGTCAGGATTGGGTCAATGGATATTTTGGTCTGGATACTTTACGCAAACACGCCCTTACTGGCGTTTTCTTATGCCTTGCTGCAGATGCAGAACCTGAATTTCACACACGCCTGATGACAAAAGTAAAAGCTTTGAAATGATAGCCCGGGCTCCTTTCTCTGAGCCAAAACAGACCGTCTTGTAAAAATCAAAATTGATAAAGGACGGGTGTATACAACTGTCTTATCCAAGGATACATTTCAGGTTCCGACAGAACTTCGCCTGGTAAGGAGACACAGCCTTATGAGCCAGACTCATCCTCTGACTGCGCCCAAGAAAACAAGCTATGACGTGGTTATTGTTGGCGGCGCGATGTATGGCTCTTCCGTTTCCTGGTTTCTATCGAACAATCCCGATTTCAACGGGTCCATCCTTGTGGTTGAAAAAGACCCGACCTACGAATTTACATCGACCGCTCATACCAATAGCTGCATGCGCCAGCAGTTCTCGGAAGAAATCAATGTTCGTGTGTCACAGTTTGCAGCCGATTTTGTAAAGAATTTCCGCAAGTATATGGGCGGCGATGAGCGGGTACCGGATGTCCCGCTTCACAGCTTTGGCTATATGTATCTCGCCGATAATGAAGCTTTTGCTGCTGTATTGCGGGAGAACCAGAAAATTCAGGCGGCCTGCGGTGCCGGGACAAAGATCATGTCCGCTGAAGACATCAAACAGGACTACCCTTTCTATAACCTGGAAGATATCATCGCGGGCAGCCATAACCTCGTTGATGAGGGCTATTTTGACGGCAACACCCTGTTTGACTGGTGGAAACGCTCCGCCCAGGAAAACGGGGCTGAATATGTCACCAATGAAGTTGTCGCGATGACTCAAAATAGTGCCTGTGACAAGGTGGAGAATGTTACTTTGAAATCAGGAGAGATGATCGCTTGTGGAACCGTCGTTAATGCATCCGGTCCCAGGGCGGTTCTGACCTCGCGCATGGCCGGTATCGATATTCCGGTTGAACCGAGAAAGCGTTACACCTTCATCTTTGCTGCCGAAAACCCCTTGGACCGGGATCTCCCGCTTACCATTGATCCCTCCGGGGTTCATATGCGAACAGATGGAGCTTATTACCTGGCAGGCTGTCCACCCGATGAGGATCCGGCCGTGGATTATGATGATTTTACCCAGGATCACAACATATGGGAAAACAAAGCCTGGCCTGCCATTGCCAATCGAATTCCCCAGTTTGAGGCCATCAAGCTGATTAATTCCTGGGCCGGTCACTATGCCTTTAACCGCTTTGACCAAAACGCGATTTTAGGGCCCCATACCCGGGTACGAAACTTTATTTTCGTCAACGGCTTTTCCGGTCATGGCTTTCAGCAATCCCCGGCGATGGGTCGGGGCATATCGGAACTGATCACCTACGGTGAATACAGAAGCCTCGATCTCACCCCCTTCTCTTATGCAAGGATCGAAGACGGTAAACCCTTTGTGGAAAAAGCAGTCATTTAGGAAGAAGAAGCTCATGGCGGAAAGTTTCAACCCTGATACGGTATGGTCCCCCTTCGGTGCCTTTTCCCAGATAGTGATAGGAGGGGATGGCCAGGTTGTATATCTTAAGGGTCAGGTTTCTCTTGATCAGGACGGCAAAATCGTAGGCCGCGCCGATATGGCGGCGCAAGTGCGTCAGGTCTTAATCAATATTGAGAAGCTGCTGACCTCTATAAATGGGAGGTTGTCCGACATTGTATCCTTGATCCAGTATACGACGGACATCAAACAGTTTATGAACGCAGGACCCGTCAGACAGGAATACTTTTCTGAGCCATACCCAGTCACCACAACCGTGGAGGTCTCCTCTCTGTATGATCCTGAATTGCTTATTGAAATTACAGCGATCGCCGAAATTCCAAGGAGCCGTTTTAGACCGCCGGATCAAACATCTCCCCTGCATGGGTAAGAACCCTCAAATTATCTCAAAAGGGCGCAATAACAAGGTAGGAAATCAAGATGACACAAGTTGATAAAGCAAATCAGTTCAAATCACTGCATGTCCCTGGCACCCCAATAGTATTGTACAATATCTGGGATGCCGGCAGCGCCAATGCGATCGCAAAAAAAGGGGCAAAAGCTGTTGCAACCGGTAGCTGGTCCGTGGCGGCGGCGCAAGGGTATAAGGATGGAGAAGCCATCCCCCTTGAGTTTGTTTTGCAGATCGTGCGCCGCATTGCTGATACTGTCGACATTCCGCTTACCGTGGATTTTGAGGGAGGTTATGCCGCTGACGCGGAAACACTCATCCGGAATGTCCGTCAGGTTATCCAGGCAGGAGCCATAGGAGTTAACTTTGAGGATCAGGTTGTCGGCGACTCCAGCTTGTACGACATTTCGGATCAGGCAAATCGCATCAAAGCCGTTCGGGAGGCGGCAAAGCAGGAGGAAGTCCCGCTCTTCATCAATGCCCGGACAGATGTATTTTTAAAAGCGGGTCCGGATGCGGACCATGGTGTCCTGATCGACGAAGCACTTAAGCGCGGCGCTGCCTATACAGCGGCAGGAGCAGACGGTTTCTTTGTCCCAGGATTGTCAGATTCCGATCTAATCCGGAGGGTCTGTGCGGAGTCGTCCCTTCCTGTGAATGTCATGATGAGAGGAAAACTTACCTCTGTGGCGATGGTCGCAGAGCTTGGCGTGGGACGCGCCAGTTATGGCCCCGTTCCCTATGTCACCGCCATGAATGATCTCTCAAGCCGGTTTGAAGATGTGATGAGCTAACAAATTCTGATGCCATCTATGCGGTTCATCACAAAGGATTTTCAGTTTTTTTGGAATACCGGTGGACTGCCGAAACGGCTGCACCATATTGCTGAGTTATGAAACAAAAACTTCTGTCTATTTTATCGCTCCTTAGCCTGTTTGTCCTAAGTGCCTGCACAGACACGGCTGTCGCTATAGCCAATGCCCCGACTGCTTTTTTTGACGGGACGGTAGAGCGCAATATCATCTATGACCAAACCACAGAGCAGAAACTTGACATCTATACACCTAACTCTGGGGTTAAGGGAAAGCTGCCCGTGATCGTCTTCTTTTATGGCGGCCGTTGGACGAAGGGACAAAAGGAGGATTTTGCCTTCGTCGGAACCGCTTTGGCAGAAAAAGGATTTGTGGTCGTCATCCCTGATCACCGGAAATACCCGGATGTCCTGTTCCCCGACTTTGTTGAGGACGGCGCCGAGGCTGTGAACTGGGTGCATGACAATATCGAAGTTTATCGCGGCAATTCCGATTCCCTGTTCCTGGCCGGGCATTCCTCCGGCGCTCATATCGCGTCGCTTCTTGTGGTCGATGAACGTTATCTGGAACCGGCATCCCACAAAGCCATCAAAGGATTTGCCGGTCTGGCCGGACCCTACTCCTTTACACCGGAGTCGGAGGATTTGAAAATCATGTTTGGCCCTCCTTCTCAATATCCTCAAATGCAGGCAACGTCATTCATTGATGGCAGTGAACCGCCTATCCTCCTCCTGTATGGCAGCGAAGATAAAAGCGTCGGCCTTTTCAATCTGGAGCGGCTGGAGCAGGAAATCAGGGATAATAATGGCCAGGTGGAAACAATTATCTATCCGGACGTGGGTCATGTTGAAATAGTCGGGGCCATGTCGTGGGTACTGAAATCCAAGGCCCCGGTTCTGGACGACGTGACAGCTTATTTTCAGCAACTGGCCTCTTCTCCCGCCGCCGAATAGGCTAGTCACTTCCCGCGCTGTGATCTAAAATCCAATCACGAATATCTGCCGCATCGCCGCTGAGAGGACGGTTTTTCGACCAGACCAGATAAAATCCAAGCCCTGTCCTCCAGCTCCAGTCCTTGCGGGCGGCAAGCACGCCTCCGCTTACCAGAGAACTGGTGATATGCTTCCAACCAAAAGCAAAACCCTCCCCTGCCATAGCCGCTTGCAGAACCATGGCATAGTCATTGAGGCGCAGCCCCCCCTGCAGAACAGCATTTTGAACCCCAAAATGCGCGAACCATTGCTGCCAGGTCGGCCGTTCCCGGATCGGTTCTTCCAAATGAATAAGCCTTTGATGCAGCAGATTTGGCACACTTCTGAGATTGGTCTCCGCGGCCATTACCCGAGGAGAGGCCACAGGATAAATCTCCTCCGAGGCAATCAAAGCAGCCTCGCATCCGGGCCAGATTCCTTCCCCCCGACGTACAGCCAGACTGATATTTTCCGCATCGATATCCGGCTCCCGGTCGCTCGTCTGAAGACGCAGATCGATTCCCGGATGACGCTGGTGCAGCGCCGCAAGGCGGGGCATCATCCAGTAAAAATTAAACGCGGAGGACGCATTCAAGGTCACATATTCCGACCGCGATAGCTGTTTCACTGACTGGGCAGAAATCAGCAGTTGCTCACATACACGGCTGACATCGGCAAAAAGCCGGGTCCCCGCCACCGTCAGGCTGACTTTTTTATGTTGCCTCTTGAACAGGGCTACTCCGAGGGAGTTTTCCAGCTGCTTTATCGCCGCACTGACGGCGGGTTGCTGAACGTTTAATTCGTCTGCAGCCCGCGTAAAGGATCCCAGCCGCGCCGCCGCTTCAAACACCATAATATGGCGTGGGGAAGAAACAAGGCGCCAAAGCTCTTGCATAATTTATCCTTATCCAAAGCATCAGAATAATGAGGGATCACAAGCATACATTACTAAGATATAATTATGCAAACAGGTGAGATTAGGACAGCCGAATGGCACGACGCGCAAGAAAATCCCGTGGCCAGGTTAGGAGTTTGGGAGGCATTCAAGCCTCCCCTCACATTCGAAGAACCCTACCCTTCTTCGATGTGCTTGATGAGGAGAAAATCGCTCAGCTTGAAGCTCAGGTCGACTGGATCCTTGAGGATGTTGGGATTGCTTTTCGCGATGATCCCGAGGCATTGTCCCTATGGAAAAAAGAGGGGGCCCGGATCGAGGGAGACATTGTCCGGCCTGCAGCGGACTGGATTCGCCATCTCTGCCGCAAAGCACCAAAGGAATTTACCCAGCTCGCCCGAAATCCGGAACGATCTGTAACCATCGGCGGGATGAACCAGGTTTTTGCCCCGATCTATGGTGCGCCCTTTGTGCGCGATCTTGAGGGGGGACGGCGGTATGGAGATATCGCAGCCTTCCAGGATCTTGTTCGCCTCACCTATCTCCATCCGAATTTGCATCATGGTGGCCTTGTCACCTGCGAGCCCTGCGATATTCCTGTCAGCAAACGGCATCTCGATATGCTGTACGCCCATATGACCCTGTCGGACAAACCTCATCTCGGGGCCATTACCGAGATGAGCCGGGCTCAGGACAGCGTTGATATGGCGGAAATCCTGTTTGGCCGAGAGGTGATGGACGACAATTGTGTCATTCTTGGAAATGTGAACACCAACTCTCCCTTACTGGTCGACAAAGTGGTGACGCAAGCGGCGCGTGTCTATTCCAGCCGAGGTCAGGGCATGATTGTTGTGCCTTTTATCCTGACGGGCGCCATGGGTCCAGTGTCGACGGCCGCGAGCGTTGCCCAGGCCATGGCGGAGGCTCTGATCGTCTGTGCCTATATCCAGCTGTTGCGCCCTGGCGCGCCCTTTGTTCTTGGGAATTTCCTGTCCTCCATGTCCTTGAAATCAGGCGCGCCGACCTTCGGCATGCCGGAACCGGTCATGTCCAACTATGCCATCGGCCAGTTGGCGCGGCGGGCAGGTCTGCCGCTCCGCTGCGGTGGGTCTCTGACGGCGTCAAAAATCGAAGACGCCCAGGCGGCTTATGAAAGCGCGGATTCCATGCACTCGACCATGCTGGCAGGCGCCCATTTTGTTTTGCATGCGGCGGGCTGGCTGGAAGGTGGGCTCTGTACCGGCTTTGAGAAGCTGATCATGGATGCGGATCGACTTGGTAGCTACCAGAAGGTCTTGAGCGAGGGTCTGGATACGTCTGAGGAAGCCTTTGCCCGGGAAGCCTATTCGGAAGTCGAGCCCGGTGGTCATTTTTTGGGATGCAGCCACACCATGCGCAACTACCAAACCGCCTTCTATACACCGGAGTTGAGCGATAGCGAGAATGTCGAGAGCTGGCAGGAAGGGGGGTCCAAAGACATGCGGCAACGGGCCTATGAACGCTGGACCGGCATGATCAAGAGCTATGAGCCGCCACCGATCGATCCGGCCGTGAAAGAGGCCCTGCAGGCCTTCGTCGCCAAGCGCAAGGAAGAGCTGCCCGATGCCTGGTATTAAGACAAACCACATCTGACTAATTGAGGACAAACCCATGCCGGACATACAAAAAGCGGACAGCATCGGACATAAAAAACTCCCCTCCCATGCGAAAGTCGTGGTGATCGGCGGCGGTGTGGTCGGCTGCTCGATCCTGTTTCACCTGGCCAAATTCGGCTGGAAAGATGTGGTGCTTCTGGAGCGGGACGAGCTGACCTCAGGATCAAGCTGGCATGCCGCCGGGCAAATTCACACCATCAGCTCGGATCCGAATATCAGCCGGCTGCAAAGCTATACCATCGATCTGTACAAGGAGATTGAAGAAACGTCGGGCCACTCGGTCGGGCTGCATATCACCGGCGGCTTCTATGCGGCCTCGACCAAGGAATGGTACGATTATCTCAAGCGGGAACGGTCGAAAGCCCGTTATATGGGCCTGCAGCAGGAGTTTATCTCACCAAAAGAACTGGCCGACCGGCACCCTCTGATCGATCCCAAGCATTATATCGCCGCCCTCTGGGATGATCAGGACGGTGACCTTGATCCCTCCGGCGCGACCTACGCCTTTGCCAAATCCGCCCGTGTCCATGGCGCTCAGTATTTCACCCATACACCGGTAACAGCGGTCAAACAGCGTCCCGACGGCAGTTGGGATGTGACAACCTCGAAAGGTCAGATCAATGCCGAGCAGATCGTCAATTGCGGCGGTCTGTGGGCCCGTGAGGTCGGCCATATGGCCGGTATCAACCTGCCGGTCCAGCCCATGGAGCACCACTATCTGATCACGGAAACCATCCCGGAAATCGCGGAACGCATGAAACAGTGCGAAAGCAATCGCCTCCCCGCCGGGATCGATTACGAGGCGAATATTTATTTCCGGCAGGAACGGCACGGCATGCTGCTCGGCACCTATGAGCCGAAATCCACCCCCTGGAAGGTGGAGGGCACCCCTTGGGACTTCGGCCATGAATTGCTGCCGCCGGATCTTGATCGCATCGCCGACCGCCTGGAGATGTCGTTTGAACGTATCCCGGCCATCGGCCAAGCTGGCATCAAAAACACCATCAACGGCCCCTTCACCTTCGGGCCGGACGGCAATCCGATGATTGGCCCGGTGCCAGGCATGAAAAACTACTGGGTCGCGGTCGGGGTCATGGCGGGGTTCTGCCAGGGCGGCGGTGTTGGCCTGACCATGGCGGAATGGATGATCGACGGGGAGCCTTCCATCGATGTCTGGGCCATGGACGTGGCCCGGTTTGGCGACTTTGCCACGGCAGACTGGGGCACGATCAAATCCTCGGAGAATTACGAACGCCGCTTTGTCATGACCTTTCCCAATGAGACCCTGCCCAAAGGCCGGATGCAGAAAACCACGGCGCTATATGACCGGCTGATTGCCAGAGGGGCCCGTATGGGCCAGAGTTTCGGTCTTGAAAACGCCCTCTGGTTTGCCGATGGCCCGGAAGATGCCCATGAGGAACCGACATTCGAGCGCAACCGCAGCCATGACTATGTGGCGCGGGAGATCAAGGCGGTCCAGGACGCCGTTGGCGGCATCGAAATCGCCAATTACTCCAAGCATGAATTCAAAGGTGCGGGCGCCCGCGCCTATCTGGATCGCACTCTTGCCGGATATATCCCGAAGCCCGGCCGCCTGACCCTGACCCCCATGTTGACACCGAAAGGCAAGCTCTATGGAGATCTGACCATCGCCTGCCTGGAGGACGATCACTATATGCTGTTTGGCTCCGGTGCCATGCAGGAAGCGCATCGGCGGTGGTTCCAAAAGGACCTCCCAGAGGACGTGTTTTATGCCAATGTGTCCGACGACTGGCATGGCATTGCCCTTTCGGGCCCGAACTCCCGTGAATTGCTGACACGCATTACCCGCGAAGACGTCTCCGCGGAGAGCTTCAAGTTTCGTGACGTCCGGCGGACCACCGTGGGGGATGTCCCGGTTATTCTGAACCGTATCAGTTTCTCCGGAGAGCTCGGTTATGAAATCTACTGCCGTCCGCAATATCTGCTGCGTCTGGCGGAAGCCATTGAACAGGCCGGCGCCAATCTCGGCTATCGCTGGTATGGGGCCCGCGCCCTGATGTCAATGCGGCTGGAAAAGGGCTGGGGTGTCTGGACACTGGAATACCGTCCGGATTTCGATGCTATCCAAAGCGGCATGGACATCTTCATCAACTGGAAGAAAGAGTTCGTCGGCAAGGAAGCCACCCTCGCCGCGCGGGACGCCGGGGTGGCGCAGAAGCTGGTGACCATGACCATTGATGTCGAAGGGATAGACGTCAGCAATGACGAGGCGATATTGAAAAATGGCGCTGCTGTGGGTTATGTAACTTCAGGTGGTTATGCCCATCGGGTCGGACGCTCCATGGCCATGGGATATGTGGCGACGGAACATGCTGCCGCCGGGAATAAGCTCGACATTGAAATTCTAGGTGAGACCTATGCTGCGGAAATTCTTGGGGGGCCAATCTATGACGCGAACGGCGCAAACCTGCGGGCCTAGCCGAGCCTTTTGAATTCCTGATTGCGGCAAATATAAGATTTTTGATTTCCTGTCTGTACAAAGCGAGCGGAATGGATTAGGTTGCCGTCAGTATAAAAAATCCGAAGTCGAATGAACATGATAGCAACCACCAGCTGCCGCTGAACTAATCTAGATTGTACGCACCCTTGCGTATGTCTGCTGCTTCATTCGCGGCTTTTTCTCACATTTAAATTTTCCCGTTATTCACCGCGCGCGCCTGCGCCAGGGAATGACTCCCAGTAGACTGGATTTCTTATGCGTTCAAATGACTCTATTGGCGATTCAAATCAGCAATCGCCTGTAAATTCAAATATCCCAGCAAAGGCCGGCCGGCGCGAATGGATCGGCCTTGCCGTGATTGCCCTGCCCTGCATGATTTATTCCATGGACCTGACGGTTCTTAATCTTGCGGTGCCTGAGATGGCGCGGGCCTTGAACCCAAGCGCCAGCCAGTTGCTGTGGATTATCGATATCTATGGCTTCATGGTCGCCGGTTTCCTGATGGTAATGGGCGCTCTGGGGGACCGTATTGGCCGAAAGCGCCTGCTCCTGATAGGCGCTTTTGCCTTTGGCATTGCCTCCGTCATTGCGGCATTTTCCCAAACGGCCGAGCAACTTATCCTGGCCCGGGCGCTATTGGGTGTCGCCGGAGCAACCCTTGCGCCTTCTACCCTGTCCCTTCTCACCAACATGTTTTTGGATGAGAAACAACGCACCTTTGCCATTTCCATGTGGATCATGAGCTTCTCCGTGGGTGGTATCATCGGCCCGATTGTGGGCGGCGTGATGATTGAGTATTTCTGGTGGGGATCGGTGTTCCTTGTGGCCGTTCCGCCGATGATCCTGCTGTTGGTTCTCGGCCCTTTCCTTTTGCCCGAACATCTGGATCCCGATGCGGAAGGAATAGACATTGCCAGTGCGGCGCTTTCGTTACTTGCGGTCCTTGCCTTCATTTACGGCGTCAAGAACTGGGCAGAGAACGGTATGAACCTGATCGCAGCTGCAGCAATTGTGCTCGGATGCCTGATCGGATATGTCTTTTTCAGGCGGCAGAAAATGTTAGAGAACCCGTTGGTTGATATGGGGCTTTTCCGATCACCTATATTCTCCTTGTCCCTCGCCATCAACGGGATCGCATTGTTTTTCCTGTTCGGAGCCTTCATTTTCATCGCCCAGTATCTGCAACTGGTTGCGGGATTGTCGCCGCTTCAGGCTGGTCTCTGGTCGTTACCGGCGGCCATCGCCTTCACCGCGGCCTCTCCTTTCATCGCGGCGCTTGCCGACCGGTTCTCCGCAGTGATGATTTTGGCGACCGGTCTGTTTATCTCAACTGCGGGCTTCGCCATGATGGCAATGTCAACAGACCTCGTTCCGGTGGTGCTTTCGAGCGTGATTTTCGCGACAGGCTTCACACCCGTCGTTGGGTTGACCATTGGATTCATTGTCGGCTCAGCACCGGTTGAAAAGGCAGGCGTTGTCTCGGCTATATCCGAAACAAGTGTTGAACTTGGTGGCGCTCTAGGTATTGCCGCGCTTGGAAGTCTGATGACAAGTATCTATCGGCTACAGATGAGCAAGGTAGATCTCGGCGTATTTCCAGGAGAGATGGCGGATAATGCCCGGACAACATTGGCGGGCGCCGTTGAGGCAGCGTCCAGGGTGGAGGAGAGCCTCGGGGTGGAAATGCTCGAGACAGCGAGATCTGCTTTTATGACGGCCTTCCATATTACGGGATGGCTTGCTGCCATAGCCCTGCTAATTTTGGCTTTTGCAACCCTCTGGGTGTTGAGAGAAAAGAAGCCGTCATAATCATACCGGCGCGGTAGCGGAAGTCTTGAATCCGCGACCGCGCCGGTTCAATTTGTGCGGTTTCGGCACAGCACGGGAAAATTAAGTCACACCTATTACTTTTTTTTGCGGCAATGTCCGGTGAGTGAAAATTCTTCTCCAGGCCTTGATTCCCCAGCGTTTTTTAATCAATTTGTCTGTATCGACAAGATGGAGGATTCTGGCCCGAACCCGATAATATCATTTTTAAACAAGGGATTAGCATTCTATTAACGATCTTTCCTGTAATAACTATTCATCCCTAAAGGGTGAAGTAAAAAATAAGTGGAGAGAAACATGTATCGTACCTTATCTATTATAGTTAGTATTGCTATATTAGCATTTTCCGGAATAGCCAACGCTTCAGACAAAAAAGAGATCGTCATTTCCATGATGGACTCTGCGATTGAGCATTATGAATCCGTTGGTGAAGAGCAAGCCTTCAAGGACTTTGCCGTCAAGGATAGTGACTATAATAAAGGCGAGTTTTATATTTTCGTAACCGAGATGACCGACTTCAACCTGGTCTTTCACGGTGCCAATGAAAAGCTGGTTGGCAAGAACCTCAGCAAGCTCAAAGACACGGACGGAAAGCCATTCGTCATGGAAATGCGGGAAGTGGCCACAGGACCGGGCGAAGGCTGGGTAACCTATAAATGGACACATCCTGTCACCAAGAAGATCACGCCGAAACAGACCTATGTCAAAAGAACCGGCGACGTCTATTTCGGGATTGGTTTCTTCGAATAATCCCTCACAACCTTAACACGTCGCTATACAAGCGACGTGTTAAACCTCCATCTGTATCTCGTGAAGGTAACACTCAATGCGCATTAACAATCTAAAAATATCAACTAAACTGCTCTTTGTACCTGTGATATTTGTCGCCTCCCTGATCCTGCTGGGCATCGTTGCCTATTCAGGCCTGAAGGGCACGCAATCGACCATGGAAGCCCTTCATGAGCAGAGTACCCAAAAACTGGGGGCAGCGGTTCGCTACCAGAAGGACCTGCAAGCCATCAATGGCGGACTGTTTCGCCTGATTTCCCAGACCACAGCCGGGGTGAGTGAGGAAAAACTCTCCCAGACCCGGAATGCCTCCCTCGCCTATCTGAAACGGGTGAGCGAGTCTTTTAACAGTTTTGTCGAGGGCGGTGGATTCTCCCCGACCGAGCAGGAAATCCTGACCAAGGCAAAAGAGGAACTCAAAGGCTATCGCCTGGCCGCGACCGAGGTGGTCGAGATGACCGAAGTCGATAGTTCGACGTCCGTCATCATGATGGTTGATACGGACCAGCAGTTTTCCAATCTCTATGGCACCCTTGAGAAACTCACCGAACTCTGGACAGAAGCGAGCGAGGCATCGGTTTCCGAAGCCCTGACAAATGTCGATGACACGGTCTTGTCCTTTATCGTCATTGCGCTTTTTGCTTTGGTCATTTCGACAATCGTGACCTTCATGACCATTCGCATGATCACCAAGCCGGTGGTGGGTATTACCGAGGTAATGGCCAAACTGGCCGAGGGGGATCATACGGTCGAAATCATCGCCCAGGACCAGAAAAACGAAATCGGCGAGATGGCCCGGGCCGTGCAGGTCTTCAAGGACAGCGCCCTGGAGCGTCTGCGTCTGGAAGGCGAAGCCGCCAAGGCCGCGGAAGAGCGCCAGGAGCAGGAAAGGGCCGAACGGAAACGGGAAGCCGAGCGGGAAGAGAAAGAGCGGGCTCGCGAACAGGCTGAAATAGCAGCCAAGGAAGAACGGGCTCAGAAGATCGCAGATCTTATTTCCGGTTTTGAAGGCCGGGTACAGGACATGCTGGCAACGGTGATTGGCGCGGCGAAGGAACTGCAGTCGACTGCGACCTCCATGACCAGCACAGCGGAAACCTCGCGGGAGCTGTCGGAAGCCGTGGCCATGGCCTCCGGGGAAGCCTCCACCAATGTTCAGACTGTCGCCTCCGCGGCTGAGGAGCTGACAACTTCGATTAACGAGATCAGCCGTCAGGTTCAGCAGGCCAATAATGTGTCGGAAGATGCGGTCAATGAGGCCACCAACAGCTCCAGCTCTGTCGCCAAACTGGCGGATACGGCAAAGCGGATCAGTGAAGTGGTCAATATGATCAGTGATATCGCCGGTCAGACCAACCTCCTCGCCCTCAACGCCACCATTGAAGCGGCCCGGGCGGGAGATGCCGGCAAGGGATTTGCCGTCGTCGCCTCTGAAGTGAAAAGCCTGGCCACTCAAACCGCCAAGGCAACCGAGGAGATCGGCTCGCAAATCAGCGATATGCAGCTGGCCACGGAAGAAGCCGTCTCGGCCATCGGCAATATTGACAATGTGATCAATACCATACGCGAGAGTACGGTCAGTATTTCCTCGGCTATTGAAGAGCAAAGCGCCGCCACCAACGAGATCTCCCGCAATGTGCAGGAGGCGTCAAACGGCACCATGCAGGTTTCCTCGAAAATCGGCGAAGTCTCTGACAAGACCTCTGATACCGGCGCAGCCGCCTCGCAGGTTCTGTCGGCCTCCGCCAAAATGGAGGAGTTGTCGAACAGTCTGAAATCAGACATTGAAGACTTTCTCAAACAGGTCAGAGCCGCGTAAAGAGCTTCTGACTTTCCGAGACATTCCTTCAACCCCGGTCCCGCAGGTCTGGAAAGTTTCTTCCGGGCCTGCGGGATCATTTTTGCATTTTTGCAAAAGTTCAGGCCAAAATAGGGGCAGAGTTTTGCATTTTTGCAAAAACGCCAATCACTGACAAGGATCTTGCTGAACAAACTCGATAGCTACTCGCCTGTTTTCAATGCAGGCGCCCCCGGCCCCGGACGGCGACGGATATTCTCCGGCAATACGGATGCCCCGGACGAGGTGAGCATGGCCATGGACTGGATGGGCTCCCCGGTGGTTCGATCCACCAGAAGCACCGGCTCTTCTCCATCTTCGAAAAGATTTTCATTGCCCCACATATGCAAGGCCACCATTACCGGCAACAGGGACCGGCCCTTCTCCGTCAAATGATAGGCGTAGCGAACCCCCCGCTCCCCGATATCCGCTTTATCAAAAATACCTTCCTGCACCAACAGGGCCAGGCGATCCGTCAGAAGATTCTTGGCAATCCCGGTCCGCTTCTGGAAGTCACTGAACCGGGAGATGCCGCCAAATGCCTCGCGGACAATCAGCAAGGTCCAGCGATCCCCGATGATATTGAGGCTGTGGGCAATGGGACAGGCTTCCGTATGTCGCTGTGTCACAGAATTCTCCGTAAGTTCAAAAAGTGTAGCGGGCAAAAAGTGTAACGAGAATAAATAGTGGTAGCAATTCGAAACTATATACTATATTAGTAGTGAAAAGCTACTAAATGAAGAAGAACAGATTCGTAAAAATCTGCCCTTAGAAAGAAACCCGCATGAGCAAAGCAAAAACATCCTGTCTCGTCATCGGTGCCGGTGACGATACGGGCAATGCCGTTGCCCGTGCTTTTGCCCGCGACGGCATGGTTGCCTGCCTGGTGCGCCGCCCCCGCCATGGTGACGCCCTGGAGCAACAGGCGAGCCGCATTCGAGCCGGGGGACTTGAGGCCGTGGCCCTGCCCACAGACGCCCGGGATGAGGAGGCGATGATCAATCTGGTGGCAAAAATCGAGGCTGAGATTGCCCCCATCGAGGTTGCGGTTTTCAATATTGGCGCCAATGTCAATTTCTCCATCACCGAGACAACCTCACGGGTCTATCGAAAGGTCTGGGAAATGGCCTGTTTCTCAGGCTTTCTCATGGGCCGTGAAGTGGCCAGGCCCATGCTGGAAAGAGGTTATGGCACCATCATCTTTACCGGCGCCACCGCCAGTGTTCGTGGTGGTCCCGGATATTCCGCCTTCGCCGGCGCCAAACATGCCTTGCGCGCCCTGGCCCAATCCATGGCCCGGGAATTGGGGCCGAAAAACATCCATGTCGCCCACACCGTGATCGACGGCGCGATTGATTCCAACTTTATCCGTGAGAACCGGCCCGAGGTGAACCAACTGCGGGAGGAGGACGCGATCCTCAACCCGGAACATATCGCCCGCAATTATGTGATGCTGCACCAGCAGTCCCGCACCGCCTGGACCCATGAACTTGATTTACGCCCCTGGAAAGAAACCTGGTAGGAGACAAAAAATGGCCAAAACCGTAGACTTCATTTTCGACTTCGGCAGCCCGAACGCCTATTTCGCCCATAAACTTATCCCCGGCATTGCCGAGCGGACCGGCGCCGAATTTCGCTATATCCCCTGTCTCCTCGGGGGCATCCATAAAGCCACCAACAATCAGCCGCCCATGATTGCCTTTGCCGAGGTGAAAGGAAAGCTTGAATATGGCAGGCTCGAAATACAGCGGTTTATCAAAAAACATCAGCTGACGAAATTTAGCTTCAACAGCAATTTCCCGGTCATCACCCTGATGCTGATGCGCGGCGCCATTGTCGCCGAGCAGGATGGCAGGCTTATGGACTATGTCGACGCCGGATTGGCCTGTATGTGGGAAGAGAACAAGAAAATGGACGATCCGGAAGTGTTTGTCGCCAGCCTGACGGAGAAAGGATTTGACGGCGAAGATATTCTAAAGCGCACCCAGGATCCGGAGGTCAAAGCCAAACTGATCGAAAACACCACAGCCGCCGTCGAGCGCGGCTGCTTCGGCATCCCGACATATTATGTGGATGGTGAAATGTTCTTCGGCAAAGACAGACTCCTCGACCTCGAAGAAGAGATCATGGCCCAGGCCTGAAGACTACTGCGTGACGGAAGATTTGATCGCGCCGGCGGCCCGCCTTATTTTTCCGTCACATCAAGCTCACCGGCAATGAGCTTGGGCCGCGGAAGGCAAATCCCCGAAACGTCACATCGGCATTGCCGTCCAACGACAGATTTGGGAACCGGTCAAACAGCTTGGGCAGGACGACTTTCGACATCAGCATGCGATAGATATCACCGCCCAGACATTGATGAGGGCCGTCTCCGAACGTCTGATGAGCATGAAGGTCCCGATGAATATCGAACCGATGCGGCTGATCCCATATGTCCTCATCATGATTTGCCGATGCCTGTATGGCCATAACCGTCTCTCCTTCCGGGATGAGGACATCTCTCATAACCACGGATTTTTTGACAATCCTCGGGCTGGCCTGGATGGGGGCCATCCACCGTAACCCTTCTTCGCAGGTCTGCGCCCAGAGGCCTTGATCGATACAGGCACGCAGTTGGTCTGGCTGGCTGAGCAAGCCGTACAATGTGGAGAGCAGAGCATCCCGGCTCTCAATGACGGCGCCACCGATACAAATCTTCATGTTTGTCCTTATCTGACTGAGCTCAATCGGGTCAGGCTGATTGACCATGGTTGAGAGAACTGATCCATCGGGGGACTTTTGATGCCGGGCGATCATCTTATCGAAGCAGTCGTTCATCTCGTCATTTGCCTGATCGCTTATGGCAAAAACAGCGGGATCAAATGAGGCATTCATTGCTCCGCGAATGAGTGCCAAGGCCCAGTCAAACAGTCGCTCATCCGATACTGATTCTATGCCCAACACCCGTTTCACATACCCGGCGCTCAAGGGCGCAGCCAAACCCGTCGACAGATCAACTGTCCCCTGTCCTGGCAGTTGTTCCAAAACATCCTCTGTCAGACGCTCAAATTCCGGTCTCCATTTTTGCTGCAAAAGAGAAGGCTCAAAGGCCCCGGCCATGGCATGCCGCTCACGCAGATGTTCACACCCGTCTTTACGCATCAATGTATGGCCGCCAAACGCCTTTTGCATGGGGGTTGTCGTATCGGAGGAGCCAAAATGCTCCGTATCTGTTTTGACACGATAGACATCGGCTGCCTTTGTAAAGACGATCCGGTCTATGGCCTGCAGGCGTACAATCGGGGTTTCCCGTCGCAACCGCCGGTACACTTCATCCGGCGTTTCCTCCAGCATGGCAAGGGATGTCTGACTATCAATTGGAACCATTGAGCCAATCGCCTGGTTGTTTGTCATTGCTCTCTCCAATCACCGCGCAGGTCCAGGGGAACGGATTAAAGGGACGACTCCGCGTCAACCGTGATCGTCACCTCACAGTTTAACGTATTGCTGACGGTGCAGTAGGCCTTGGTCTGGTCGATGATACGCGGGATAAGCTCCTCCTCGTCAATTGGCTGTCCCAGGATCGTGATATCCATGACCTCAACGCGCCCCGGCAATACGGGGGCCTTTGTGCCGATGATTTTCAGGGTGAAAGGGTTGAGGGAGACTTTGTTCTGGGCGGCAGACCATTGCATAGACTTGACGATACAGGACCCCAGCGACGCGATGAGCGTGTCCACCGGCGTGTGGGTGGGCGGGGAGTGACTGGTATCCGCTGGATCCGTATGGGCATATTGCACGGTCTCCTCCCCATCAAATGAGACATATACCGGGCCAAATGATTTTGGTTTTATTTTCAAGGCCATAGAGGTGTTTCCTTCTTCAAAACAGCAGGTTGGGCAGATACAGGGCCAATATGGGAAAGAGGGTCAGAATAAAGATCATGAACAGATGAATGATCCAGTATGGAACGGTTGCCGTGGCCACCCTGCCGAGGCTCACTTCATTATTCGTGAGCGCAGTCAGGACCGAGAGGTTAAGCCCGACCGGTGGCGTCACCTGTCCGATCTCAATGACAATCGTAATGACGACACCAATCCAGATCGGGTCAAACCCGAGGCCTGTCAATAGCGGGAAGACCACCGGCAAGGTCATGATCATCAGGGACAGCCCGTCAAAGAAACAGCCAAGGATCAGGTAAATCAGAACAACGATCAGTAACACAACGTAGGTGCCAAGGCCGCTTTCCGCGACAGCTCCCAGGATTTGCTGGGGGATACCCAGAATGCTCACCGATTGCGCCAGGATTGTCGCCCCGAGGACGAGGAAACCCACCGCTGAAAATAAAAGCACCGACTGATAGATGGCTTCAACCAGTTTTCGAAAGGTGAGATCTCCCCAGATAGAGCAAATAAAGACGGCCAGCACAACGCCGACACCCGCGGCTTCCGTCGGCGTTGCCAACCCTCCGACAATGCTGCCGATGACCGCGAAAATCAGGGCCAGCAAGGGCCAGATTTGCTTGAAACCGGCCAGGGTTTTCATCAGGGAGCCCGCCTTTGGTTCTCGCGGCGCAATGCCCGGATTGCGCAGGCATTTGACCAGCAGGTAGAGCATGAACAACCCGCCCACCAAAAGTCCGGGCACTATCCCTGCAGCGAAGAGCCTGCCAATGGAGGTTTCGGTTAACGCGCCAAATATCAGGAATGAAAGACTGGGCGGAATAAGCAGGCCAAGGGTCCCGCCCCCCGCGAGGCTGCCGACAACGGTGTCCTTGTCATATCCGCGTTTTGACATTTCCGGATAGGCGACCGACCCCACGGCTGCCGCGGTCGACAGGCTCGACCCGCTTACCGCGCCAAATAAAGTGCATACGGCAATGTTCGTATGGAGCAATCCACCGGGAACCCTGCGAAACAGCGGGGAGAACGCCGAATAGGCCTTTTCGCTGATGCCGCTCCGTAACAGGATTTCCCCGAGCAAAATGAACATGGGAACGGCGCTGAGGGTGAATGAGTTGAAGACGCTCCAGATTGCGTCCACAGCCAGAGACGTCGCTCCGTTGGAGAAAAAATGCAGGATAATCAGCCCGGTCACACCAAGCGCCACACCGAGCGCCACGCCGGTGCTCGCTGTCGCGATCAGGCCGCCAATCAGGGTCGTCCAG
Organism: Sneathiella sp.; assembly: GCA_965228285.1. Taxonomy (GTDB): domain Bacteria; phylum Pseudomonadota; class Alphaproteobacteria; order Sneathiellales; family Sneathiellaceae; genus Sneathiella. The sequence continues at coordinate 4,328,605 of OZ245808.1, read as the reverse complement.
AACATTAGTTCTGCTCTCCATCAGGTCTGGAGAGGCCAGGCTTGAGATCGGCATCGTCCTCCCCTCTGTCGATAACTCCCGTCAGGCGCGCCACAAAAATCGCACAGGTGAAGGTCAGTGACAGCGGCATCAGAACCATCCAGGGATAGAGCAAAATCCGGGCTGTTTCGGTCTTCAGATTTCTCTTGAAGGCAAACTCAAACCACGGAATGGTTTCCCAGATCAGCCAGGAGAAGAAAAAGATACCGACCAGCAGAGCGGCAATTTGCAACGCGAGACGCCCTGTCCCCTTTAGCAGGTTGACCACCAGCGACACCCGGACATGCTTGGCTTTCAGGGTGACCATGGGGAGGCCAAGAAACAGGGAGACGCTCAAGAGCAGGCCGACAATCTCTTCGGTGAAATGCAGGGGCATATTGGCGAATTTGCGCATCAGCACACTTGTCACAATGATGCCAACAATGGCTATCATGCCAAGCGCAGCGGTGCCTGCGCACGCAAGGGCTACTTTATCCAGCCCTTGCGCGACTGTTTTCTTAAACCCCTCAGACATGGAGGCTGATTAACGCCCCAGGGCTTTCAGAACCCGTTCCCGATAGGCGGGAGCGTTTCCGCCGGCCTCTTCTGCCAGCATTTTCCAGGTTTCTGTCACTGATGAGACAAACAGATCACGATCTTCCTGCGGGAAATCTTCCCCCCAGACGATTCCGCCCTCAACCAGTTTTTCACGTGCTGCAAGCTCGCGCTCCAGATCATCATCATATTGGTTGGTGCGGTTCCAAAGATCCTCGGCAGCTTTCGCCACGGCTTGTTTTACCTTGTCATCGGTTTTTTCCCAGCGTTCCGTGGACACGCCGATGACATAAGGCCCGGACGCCATAGGATACAGGAATGAGGCATATTTCGAGACTTCCTGCAGGGAGACCGTATGGGCATACAGGGCCGGATACAGGGCACAGTCAACAACGCCGGTTTTCATGGCGACATACATATCCTCTTGGGGAATGATTTGCGCGGCCACACCGAGGCGGGTAAAGGTCTCAACCTGGTCCCGTGCCCAGACCCTCAGCTTCTTGGTCTTCAGGTCCTCAATTGTCCGGACGGGTTCATCCCGACAGAAGACCGAGACAGACAGCATGGGAATAGCCGCATACCCAACCGAAGATACGCCCCATTCCTTGAACTCTTCTTCATAGATTTCCCGGACGGTCGGGATTGCCTTTTCAAACTCCTCGATGGAGCCAATGGTGCCCTGAACAACAACGGAACTGAGCGCCGGGGCATCCCGTCCCAGATAATTGGCCCACATCAAACTCATTTCCACTGCCCCCTTAGGCAGAAATCTTAAAACATCCGTATTGGGAAGCCCCAGAGAACCGCCGCTATAGATTTTGACGGACATGTCATCGTCTGCCAGGGCTTTGTTCACATCCTCGGTGAATTTCTCCAGCTCGGCAGTTTCCGGACGAGTCTCCGGCAGAAAATTGTTGAATCTCCATTCCTCAGCGGCGACAGCGGCTGGAATTGCCAGACTAAGACCCGTCAGGGTAATTGTAATTATTCTTGATAGTTTATTCATTATGGTACCTCCTGAGACTTCAGCATAGCATTGCGTTCTGGAAACTTTCCAACATTTATCACCAATACTTCACGAAATTATGTTCTCCCTTGTCCAGGAGCGACGGGCTTTAAGGGCAAAATCCCTGAACTAATCTAACGTTGGCCCCATAGCCTGTTTCTTCATTTTTCCCAGAAGGTTCAGCGTTCAGCTTCTCCACAGGAGCTGCTGTTGACAAGGGCCCATAGAATATCTCGTTCAACGCGGCAACTGAAAGCGCGAACGGAACGGCAAAGGACGTTCCGCTGACATAATGGCCGCCACCGCTCGCCTTCGCGGCCCAAATATCAACACCCGGAGCGGCAAGGTCGATATAGTCCCCAGTATTGGCTTTTGAATAGACTTTGCCTGCGATATCGATGGCCGTCACGGCTATGACGCCGTCCAGGGCTGCCGGATAGCTCGGAGGTGAATTGGGTCCCTGATTTCCAGCGGCCGCAAAAATGCTAGCGCCTCGGGCCAGAGCTTTTTTGACAGTTGCTGTAAGGACACGATTTGGAATATTGCTTGCCAAGGACACATTTATTAGCCGAACATGCTCCGACATTAACCAGTTCAGGCCTTGTGCAAACCGAAATACCTGGCTGGTTGGCCCGTTCGCCGACCCTTTTTTCAAGATGACAGCGCTGAAAATCGAGGCTCCGACCAGAAGGCCCCGCAACCGATCCGGCGGGGAATTTCCCACAAAAATTGAGGCGATCGCAGTGGCATGGTCATAGTCTGCATCCTCTTCCGTCAGGAAGAATTTGGTATGTATTTTCTGTCCTTTCATGGCGGAATGGGAGCTGACGATGGCCCCATCCAGAAGGCCGATTTTTATTTTTTGAGTATTGTGCAAACACGCTTCATCCTTGGGCCAGTCAATTTTCTCTTTCGCATATAAACGCGGTCTACTGGCAGGAGAAAGACCGGTGTTCATGTCCACCTCCGCCCATGGCAGCGCCTGCCGCAACTCACTTATGATCTGCTGCGGGTCCGAGCTGGCGAACCGAACCAGGACACTATCGATCGAAGAAAGCGCTATCTCTTCTTGGGGGACAATGGCACGGCTTCGTAATTCCTGAAGAATGGCCTGCCTGCGGACTAGGTCCGCAAAGACAAGCACGTCCGGAGGGTCTTCGGCCTGATCATTGATGAAACCCGGAACAGCACAAATTTTCATGGAGAGGTTGGTTTTCTGAACTTTTCGGATGCCGTCGATTTGGACGATGAAGAGAGGGTATATTCTGCCCGCTATTAACTGTTTTTTTGGGATCCGCACAACGATCCGGTGATCTGTTTTGGACAGAATTTCTGCAATAACCAGGCGGTTTTCAACATTAAAGGCCAGGCGATATTCATCGAAAATATAGAAACCTTCGCCGCTTAAAGTGACTGTATCCCCCGGACGCATGCAGGCTTTCTGAGGCATGCGAAGCCGGATGTTGTATCTTTCCGTGGCTTTGTGAGGAGAAGGTGTTTCCGTACTTCTTGGGGCGGCCGTTGGCGAGGGTTCGGATCGGGACTCCGCACCGGCAATATCAATGCTGATGCCCGCAATTACAGACATCAGCAGCAATATTACGGCCCTGAAGGTCGTCATGGATTTGCCAGCGCACGGTCGTCCCGTTGAACGGTTTCGATCAAATTCGTTCGCCTGCGCAGATTTTCAATGACGGCATCAACATCCCGCGATGTCGAAAGTATATAGACACCGAGTGAGGACGGTCCGCCAACAATGGTAATATCCAACGACAGAAGCAGCGCCCGGATATTCTGCTCTTTCGCATCTGGTACAAAGGTCGCCTTCAGAAAAGTTCCCGCAGCCGGAGCGGTAGACGTAATCCCACTGGCAGCTTCCAAGTCACCCTCTGACAGTTGCTCCTGCTGGAAATACCCCATCTGCAGAACAAGCGCCAAACAGGCAGCTACGGCGACACCTCTCCAAAGCCAGGGTTTTCCGGCTGCTGATTGGTGTCCAGTTCCATTGTCATTTGCCGTCACGATGCTCTCATCGCGGATCTGCTGCTTAAGCCGTTTAAGGCCCAGCTCACCTGGCGAGTTTTCAAACTTCAGACTCTTGATCTCGCTGCGTAATAGGTTGAGGGTCTGAGCTTCCTGTTGTAGATCAAGATCAATTTTCAGAGCTTCTTCTAACTGAGCCTTTTCTTCACCTTCAAGACTTCCATTTATATGGAAGGGCAATATTAGCTCGAATTCACGGGTCATGTCAGATCCTCCATGCGGCTCAAGAGGCATTTTTTCATGACCTGTTTTGCATGGAACATCCGCGTCTTCACGGTATTTTCAGGACAGTCAACGATGTTAGCAATCTCGCGGTATTTCATATCTTCATAAAAGGCCAGATGCATGACGGCACGGTGGTCCTGCTTGAGATTGTTGAGGCAAAACCGAACATGCTCGCCAGCTTCAGCATCAAGCAGACAAGTCAAAACGTCATCAGATTCATCTGCTATGTCGGCAAATGCCTCGTGCTGCATTGGGATGGGGTTTCGCTTTCGCATTCTGTCCACCGTCTTGTAATAGGCAATTCCAAATACCCATGTTGATACTTTGGAGCGTCCCTCGAAGCTGGCGGCTCTTCGCCAGACCTCAAGGAACGTTTCATTAAGTATGTCGGCGGCTTCAAATGAATCGTTCAATTTTGTTTTGATAAATCGGTAGAGACGTTGTTCGAAGAGGCGATAAAATTCCTCGAAAGCCAGTTCGTCTCCACCGGCAATCTTGGCCAACAATGCCGATGAACCCTCTGCCATCTTTACACTGCCCTAACGGAGCGAAAAGGACTGCTTGGGAGACTGACCTACCACGGATCCATCTGCCCCGATCGCCCGCAAGCGCCAATCATACTGGCTGCCACCCTCCAGGAGATCGAGGGAAAACTGCGATAAGGTCAGGCTCGTATCCTGAGCCGGCACCAGTTTTCCTGAAAGAACTGCGTTACCTCCCGGTGCGAAGATCTCTATCTGATAGGCGGCTGCGCCAGGAACGGGAGGCCAGGAAAACACCGTCGTCTTGTCAATACTCCCTCCGGGCGCCGGTGTTCGTATTTCCAAGATTTCAGGTGATACATCCTGTGTTTTCTGAAGAGTAAAATACCTCAGAACAGGTGTATCTATTGTATTCCCAGCCTCCCTCACGGAGAAGGCGACGAGATAAAGACCAATGGATTTTGTCGGCAGGAGCGGACTTCTGATGCGGATACGCCCTTGCCCCGAACTGACAAGCTGCTGACGCACCACCTGAAGAATACGCCCTGCTCCAAAACCAAGGCTGCTGGCTGGCTCGATAATGCGCCACTCACCCTGCAACAGACCGCTTCCAACATAGTTTATTTCAGCAACTGCCTGAAGCTTATCCCCTTGTTGAATCACGTCTGTTCGGCTTTGATCATCAAAACTAAGATCGATGCGCCGTACGGCGAGCGGTCCGGCGTTGCCGGTCCCAGCCGTGAGATTTATGGTCCCCGTCGCCGTTGTCTGGGTATCCGAGAACAACCGTGTCAGCGTCACGGTACCCGACGGGGCCGTCGCCAGAATCTGGGTCAAGGCCGGGGACAAAACCACTGTTTCGTTGAAGACAACATTACCCGTTCCGCCAGCTGGCAAGGTTGATTGCTGGCTCAGCAAGCCGCCTACCGGAACCGCAGTGGCACCCGAATTAAAGATAGCATTTGTCGACGAAACAGTGACCGTTCCCGGGACTGTCGGCTCGGTTCTACTGACAACCCATGTCACTGAAAAACTCGCTGATCCGATCACAGGCAGTGTCCGGGAGGATGGCAGCGGTGTCACGGAATTCACGTCTGCGCGCGCCAAGAGCGGTGCGCACAAAATAGTAACGGCCAGGATAAGTCTAATTGCCGAAGTCAAAAGGTGCTTTGATCCGAAGCACGACGAAGACCTGGTATTCGGTTCCATCCTGTGTATTGTCTGCATTTCCATTTACATTCTCCATCGAGCCGCGGACTGCCAGGGCCAGACCTGCGTGATTGGGTCTCGGCTGAAGGAAGGTCCACTCGATTTCACTATTGACCACGTGACTGACAGGTGTGTCGCCGCTCCCGCTCAATAAGTTCAAGTTGTAGTCAAGATTCCAGTCCAGAACGTCCGGGACCACCTGGTTGCTCATTGCAAAATTTAGGTTGGTCGTGTAACCGGTCTGGTTGGTGTCCTTATCCGTAAAGCCGCCAAACTGCAGGCCCCCGTCCAGGTTTAGATGCGGACTTACAGTCCATCCGGCGTTGACGCCGCTCAGGTAGCTAACCGTATCGCTTGATTGGTTTGTGTGATCTTCAAAGGTGGACAGAGATTGTGTCAGGCCCCAATACCAGTCGTCATAGCTCGCCCCGCCACCGACCGACAGAGACGTAGACAGGTTATCCGTCCCCGCCCCCGCATAACCAGCGGGAGTCTTGAGCCGGTCAAGGCCTGCTGCATATCCATTCAGGCTGATGTAAGGGGTCCCAAGCCATGCCCTGTCTCCTGTCTGTGGGTCAAAATTATAGGAGAGATCAACAGTCCCACTGATCAGACGGTCTGTGGGCAGGGCTGACAGGCCATCAACATTATTCGTCTCGTGAAGGAGACGAAGGTCTGAACTGAAAGAGCCCCAGTTTAAATTGCCATAGGCACTTACCGCATTTCGGTCTGCGGCCATTCCGGGATTGGCAAGACTGGCAAAATATGCCCCGATGCGATCATAACCGGCGCCGACGCTGATATCGAAGCTATTGCCAAGAATAATGGGCGGGACCGCAAACACACGGCGATCAAGATAGAGCCGCAGCGCATCACTTTCGTTATCATCTGCCGCGCCGCTATCGCCATCTGCGTCATAGCTTGTCCAGGCATATTCTCCGCGCAGACGGGTCCGCTGCTCATCAAAGCCTTTTGTGATGACAAGACCCCATCCGGAACCGGTGGCCGCGGGATCAAAATCGGAGACTCCGACACCGGATGTATTGCCAGTGCCCCGGTAATAGGTTCCGGTTACGGAAAGCGCGCCGGGGACCGTCGAAAAGGGTTTGACAGAGACGGACCCGCCGGCCAGACGCTCGTTACTGCTGGTAAGACCAGTGAAATTACTGATCCCTGCCAGGGATTCCGTACCAAAGGCAAAGCCCTGTGCACTCACCCGATCATCCTGGGTGCCAAGGCGAACGGAAGCCCCTCTTCGATAGAAGTTCGACATCAGCAGAGAATTTATGCCGGCATCATGATGACCGAGGTTGACGGCGCCTTTTGCTGTATTGCCATTATATTCAACAGCAACGTCATATTCCCCCAGATCAAGGATGTTCCCGGTAAGGGCAAGATTCCGGTCACTTTGCAGAAGGTAATTGGCGTGGCTGCTCACTCTGATCCGCTTTGTCTCAAGGCCGGCATTGGCGTCCCCGGCGCCGGAGGCGATGGTACGATCAGGCTCGTTTTGGCCTTCCCGATCAACCAGCCGCTGGCTGAGTTCCGTGAGGGTATCCATGCGAAAATAGGTGGATTTCAGAGCTTTCTCTGCCGCCGCGATCTGCGTTTCACTCGGGAGAGTTCGGGATTGAGCATCGCCGGTAGCGCCGGAAATCTCGAAGGTCCATCGGCCAATTTCATAAATCTCCGAATTGTCTGATTCCAATAACCGGACCACATGGGACCCTACAGTAAAGGGTTCGACCGGTTGATATGACAGGGTATTACCCTCGGCCATGACAGTGGACGTGACATCGATCCCGTCCACCTCTACTTCAAAATTTTCAAAAGTGAGTGCTTCCTCACTTTTTGAAATTGAGATTTGAAGCACCGATGTACTTGAGTTCGGCGGTATAAAATTCGCCTCCCGATTTGCAAAGGCACTACCGGTCATCCAAAAGACAAAGAAAAAAACACCACTTATGAAAATACGAGGCGACATATGCTTAGGCGGACCCTCGCCGGTTGCAATTCTCGAGATCTTTCAAGGATCTTTTCATTACTCGTTTCTCCAAATCACCCAGCACCCGACAACTTTCGGGCTAACAAGGTGAGAATTTGACCGCATTCTCCGCTGTCACACCGGCAAGGCTGAGTTGGGTCGGTAATACTTGAAGGGGATTGGAGCGACAATCGATATTAGTTCGTCGTATTGTGAGTTTTACTCACAGCAATAATTACCCGAAATGACAGCCATTGTTCCACATGGACAGGATGACTGCAGCGGATCGGACCGATGCTAAAAAAAGATATCTAAGGAAAGTTGCTCGTTGGCTGTCGAAAAGGTGGCGCTTTTAAGTCTCGGAACCTGGCTCAACCTTGGTTTCCAGAAGCGAGTCTTCCAGCCATTTAAGGAAGGCGGCAACAACCGGCCTATGTTGATCGCCCATGCGGCACACAAAATACGTGGAGAGATTGATCGGCAGACTTGTTTCGTTTACTTGAACAAGCCGGTTAGCCTTCAAATCGTCTTCTGCCAGCAGACTTCGAACCAAAGCCAATGCATGCCCGCCCATGGCCTCTGCAATGACGACAGAGGTATCCCCATATTGATTTCCAGGAAGTATCTCGGGAACAGAGCTAACCCCAGCCTTTAGAAACCATTCGCGCCATTTCGAATAATATGACATATGGACCAACGGCATCTTCAGCATTTCTTCCGGCGACAATGGCAGTTTCATGCCTTTGACCATGGACGGTGACGCAACGGGGATAACTGTTTCTTTGAACCATTCTTTATAGAATAGCCCTGCATAATTGCCCCGCCCAAACCGCAAAGCCACATCAACAGGCTCTTCTCTAAAATCTGACATGTCGTCAGTTGTATCCAGAAAAACGGAGATGCCCGGATGTTTCTGATAGAAATCCGGCAAATGCGGAATAAGCCATTTCAGGGCAAGGGCGGTTGTTAAACTGACATGCAGCGTTTTGTCTTGCCGTCTTCGCTGCAAGTCAATGACGCCACTATGTAATGTGGCAAATGCCTCTTTTGAAGATTTGAATAAGATCTCCCCCTCATCCGTCAGCTCCGCGCCTTTCACCGTGCGCCGAAACAGAAGGGCATCCAGGTCCTCCTCCAGCAGCCTCACTTGCCGGCTGACGGCCCCATGTGTAACGGACAGCTCAGCGGCCGCTTTGCTGAAACTGTGATGACGAGCGACGGCGTCGAATGCCTGCATCGCTTTTAAGGACGGCAATCTCATAATCCGCAATGTTACTTTTTTTCACATCTATGTCAAATGACATCGATTGAACGGATCCGCATAAGGGGCTACTGAACCCCGGATTGAACCTTTTTCGACGCAGACACACTAACCCCGATACGCGAGAAAACCCTGAATATTCATGCGAGGACATGTTATGAAAAAGCTGAGTTCAATAATTCTTGGGGCAAGCCTGCTGTCCGTCAGCATGAGCGCGCTTATGCCGCTGCAGACTGCCAGTGCCAATTCCGGTAACGTCCGCACACAAGGATCCGAAGCCATCCATCCTCTCCCTGTATTCAAGATTGAAAGCAATGGGAGCAATTACACTAATTTAGAGAACCATCTGGGCGTCAAGTTCACAATTTGGTTCGATATCTTCGGAGCCACATACAAGATCAAGGAGATCAAAACTCACTACCTTCATGTCAAAGCGATCAATCCGAAAACCGGGAAATACAGCATCCTGGATCTGACCAAATATGGGCCGTCCATAAAATTCAAGATGTTCCACCGGCCAGAGCTGTTTGATGACTTCCTCTCCACAAAGATCATTCCCAAAAGCGAATATGAGAATTTCTTCGCCCGGAAATGCAACCAGCTTGCCGAAAAATTGCGGAACGAGGGCATGCCGGATTGGAAGATCTTCGGCAAAGACAGAAAACTGGACGTCGTTGTACAAACCCATCCAAAGGTCAATTGGGGACGGAGCGTCTCCGGAGGTATGGCGCCGGCGTTCAACTATCCAGACCGGGCAGAGGAAATCCCCCTGTCTGTCACTTGCGCGAAACATGATACGTCCGACCAGCATGGCACCTTTGTCCATGTCAGCTCCGCCAGCCTCATGATGCAGGGCCCCTACAAAAACCCGAATGTGGCGCGCACCTGTCCCTTGGAGGTTCCGTTCCGGGTCAGCCTTGAGGGATCCCCAAACGCGACGGTCAAATACCGCCTGCGGACGGCCAATAACAAGATCACAAAACCCTATACGACGACCTTGAACAGCGCCGGCAAGGTTCAGGAAACCATCAAGATTCCGGTACCGACCCCGATGATCGGAAATCCCTATACCAATAATGACAAGGGCGACTTTGGTGAACAGCAACCGGGAACCCCGTTGCCGGGTCAGGCACAGTCCAGTGGCGGCAAGTCCTCCATGGTCAGCGGGTTTACAGATGACAAGCCGAACACGAAAGCGCTGCATAAGCAGTCCTTCCGGGTCGAGATCCTGGAACCGTTTGGCAGCAAGAAAGTGGCCTCAAACTATGCCGGCTACATTGTCAAATGTAAGCAGAGCCGTCCTCAGAGTTCAATCGGAACCTTTGGCGAGATGAAAACCCAGCCAAAACCGGACGAGACCCTGGGCAAGATGCCTTTCATAAATGGCATTCCGGTTATACCAGGCAAGAAGGTCAAATAGCTCCCTGCCCAGCAATAGCGAGTTGATTGCTGGTCTCCGGATGGGTCGGGATGTGTACGCATCCCGGCCCATTTTCTTTGAAAGCCTCCTAATGCCGGACCATATGACAGGACCGGCAGATGCTCCAAATAATGTTACTTTTTTTGAAATTCAATAATTAGTGAGTCCTTTAAATATCTGTTAACAAACGGCTTAAACAATATCACTTAGAATTGTTGTCAGTTTTACTCACAATTTGACGAAACAATATCGATTGATCCGGCGCCTGCCACTCCCCTAATCTGCAAAGCGGCCGAGGGGGTTAAATTTTGGATCCTCCTAAGCCGGAAGTTAAGAGTAAGTCACAAAAGGCGCCCGAATGGCTGCAAAGATTGATCTCAGGTTGACCGAGCTAGGCATCGTCTTGCCGCCTGCTCCAAAACCGTCTGCTAACTTTTTGCCTTATCGTCAGCATAAAGAGATTGTTCAGCTTTCGGGCGTCGCTCCTGTCGAGAATGGAAGCTATGCCGTCGTTGGCAAGGTCGGGCAAGACCTCTCCATTGAGGATGGACAAAGGGCGGCAAAAATTTGCGCCCTCAACTTGATGGCAAATCTCAAAGAAGCCTGTCAGGGTGACCTTGATCGGGTTCAGTATTTCATTTCGGTTCGGGGGTTTGTCAATGCGACAGAAGGTTTTCCGCATGTTCCTCAGGTTATCAATGGCGCCTCGGATCTTATCATCGAGATTTTCGGATCAGAAATCGGACGCCATGCCAGAACTTCAATTGGATGCGCCACCCTGCCGTCACGGGTTGCGGTTGAAATAGATGCAATTGTCATCATTGATGACACAGGCCTTAAATCACAGTTACAGGAAATGAATACCGATGCTGAGACGAGTTAACCCAGACACCGTTCGCGAGGTGCCACAAACATTCCAAGGCATATATGCCCATGTGGTGGAGATCACCTCGCCGAAACGAACCCTGATGATTTCAGGTCAGATCGGCACCACATCTGAGGGAAAAACCCATGCCACATTCAAGGATCAATGCCACCAGGCAATCGACAATGTAGAGGCCATCCTTGGCTTCATGAATATGTCGGCCAGGAATATTGCCAAGGTGGTCTATTATGTCACAAGCGAAGACCATCTGGCTGAACTGACCCGGATCCGGCAGTCCCGTTGGGGAGGGAATGAACCTCCCGCCGTGACCACCCTGGTGATCTCAGCCCTCGCAAGTCCTGATCTGCTCATTGAGATTGATGTGACCGCAAGCGATTAGAATCATGAAAACCATCGGCATTCTAGGGGGCATGAGCTGGGAAAGCACGATCATCTATTACCAGCATCTGAACCGCGCGGTGAATAACCTGCTGGGAGATCAGCATGCAGCAAAAATCCTGCTCTGGTCTTTTGATTTCAACGACATCGTTACCTATCAGAGTGAAGAGAACTGGGTGGAAGCAACCAAGGTTTTCGTTGAGGCGGCCCAGAAATTGGAGATGGCAGGCGCCGACTGCCTCCTCATCACCGCCGCCACGATGCACATGATTGCGGCAGAAGTGGAAGAGAGGATCGGGATACCCCTAATCCATATGGCGGACCCGGCCGTCAATGCCCTTCTCTCAAATGGCCATCGCGCTCCATTGCTCATGGCAACCCGATACACCATGGAAAAGGATTTTTTTAGAAACCGGCTTGAGAATGACACTGGAATCGAGGTCAGCCTGCCCAAAACGGACGACCGCAACACAATTCATTCTGTCATCTATGACGAATTGTGCAGAGGTGTTAAGTCCGAACTCTCCAAACAGAAGTTTCTGAAAATGGTCTCCAAAGCGGCTAGCGGCGGTGCAGACAGCCTTATCCTCGGATGTACAGAAGTTGGCATGCTCATCGGACAAAAAGATGTCGAGCTTCCTGTCTATGACCTTGCAGAACTCCATTCCCTGGCCGCTGTTAGATTTGCAACCGATGATAAAGGCTAAATCCCTACATTTTCCTAAAAGATCTCGCCTCCTCCCCTGACCGAAACTTCCAAAAAAAACATCAAAAGTCGCGAACTATTCAAGCGCCTCGCTCGACAGATAGGTACGAACATAAAACTTGAGGAAAAAAATATGGAAAAGAGCCTTTATGAAAGATTGGGGGGCGATTCCCTAATGGAACCAGCGGTGCATATCTTTTACGAAAAAATGTTGGCAGACCCTTCATTGCGGCCGTTTTTTGAAACGACCAATATGCCCGAGCAATTGGAAAAGCAAAGAAAATTCCTGGCCTATGCCTTTGGCGGGCCTGCCGCCTATACGGGGAAAAGCCTCAGAGCTGCCCATGCACCTTTGGTAAAAAGAGGCCTGAATATCGCGCATTTTCTAAGCGTTGCGGTTCACCTTCACGCGACACTTGAGGAGCTTGGTGTCACTCCCGGGCTCATTGATGAAGTGATGAATATCGTCGCGGCCACACAGGACGATGTTCTGGGCGTAAACAACTAAATTAAGAAAAATAATCAAAAAAAGATGAACCCTTCAGAGAGGCGGCCCGACCTACTGAAAACAGCCAATTCGTCATGCTGTTTCAGATTTAGTCACCCTATCAACAAAAGGAAACGATTATGAACGCGTTAAAATCACTTGTCTTCACGGCATCCGCTGTGGCCATCCTGGCCGCCGGTCCGGTCGCATATTTCTCGCCCACCGATATGGCACATGCCGACTCAAGTCGGAGCCAACAGGAGACAAAGAAGGGACCGGCCAATGAGGGCCCGAGGCAAGACACCACCAGAAAGAAAACCTGGACTAAGACTTTCCTTCCGGATATGCGGGTGATCACGAGCTATCCTCAAACCGGACAGCCCGGAGCCCCCAGCACCGGCCATTGCGGGCCGGGCATAAGCGGCGGCGGCGGGGCCTCCAAATGGGTCAATATCAAAGTAAAGAATTTCGGAAACAAGACTTCCGGCCCTGGTAAATTCAAGATCAAATGGATCTTTGATGATGCAAATCCTGCAGAAAAAACTGTACAGGAGTATTATACAATTCTCCTGCCTGGTGAGAGCGGGTCTTCTATCGGCGCGCCCATTCCTGCCTCAGCCTGGAAAAGCGGTGTTGCGAGATATACGCTTATCGTAGACCCGGATAAAGAGGTTCAGGAATCCAACGAAGCCAACAACGTCGCCAAGGGCTTCTGTTCTGCCCCTGCCTCATAGGATTTAGATCCTTCGTGTGAAAGAGAAAAGGATGCCGCTGGTTTTGAGAGTGTTCATACAGGCGGCATCTCTTTTAGTTTAAACCGTTCGCAACCGGACCGGTTTTTCAGAAGGCAATAGATCCACCACGCCGACGATCGCATCGGTGCCTATGGAATAGTGAGGATATAAATCTTCGATGGTTCCAGTCCGTCCTAAATGCGCGACACCCAAGAGAAAGGTTTTATGTCCTCCGGCAGATCCTTCAGCCGCCTTTCATCGCGTTATTGCTGAGGCCTCTCATAATAGCCTGTTTGGCGCGACAAGGTCGCGTTATTGCCGCGACAGTGACGCTGTCGGAAATTTAACGAATGACATGCACCGAACAGGGCGCATGACGAACGATGCGGGCGGCAGTTGAGCCCAGGAAAAAATCCTTCATGCCCGGTTTGTGAGATCCCGCGATGATGCAATCTGCGCCAATGCTTTCCGCATATTCCGAAATTGTCCGACCCGGATGGCCTTTGAGCACGATGGCTTCGGCATCTTTTGCATCACCGATACGCTCTATGACTCCTTCTTCCGCCTTTTTCAGAACCGCTTGCTCCTGACCAGGTTCCAGATAATAGCTGGCGAAATTCGGGATCGGTTCATGGACATGGACAGCGACAATTTCCCCATCCTCATCTTTAAGCTTTCTGGCCACATCCAACGCTTTCGGACCTAACCCGTGGTCCAGCGCCAAGGCAACGACGATCTTCTTGTACATCTTTCTCTCCTCTTAATTACAATCCGTCAGCATATGACGTTCCTGGATATCTGATGCATGTTGACGAGTCCCAGCTGGGCCAGGGTTATGCTGGTTTCCTGAGCAAACACAGTTCGCATCTGCGCTAGACCGCGTTCTCCTCCGGCAGCAATCGAGAACAATAACGGGCGCCCCAGAAAGACAAAATCCGCTCCCAATGCATAGGCCTTGACGATATCTTCCCCGCTTCGAATCCCTGTGTCATAGAATATTGGAAACCCGGCTCCCAATACTTCTCGCATGCTACTCAATACACTAATCGGAGGCGGGGCGCTGTCCAGCTGACGGGCCCCGTGACTTGACACCTGAATGGCATCGACACCTGCCTGCTTTAGTCTCAGGGCGTCTTCTGTATCCAGCACACCTTTTACGACCAGATTCCCCTTCCATTTGGTTCGAATTCTGTCAAGAAACACCCAGTCGGCGCCCGCCCGGCTGGCGGCTCGATCAAACTCCCCAAACTCCCCTCCGAAATTCGCAAGTTCCGGACGGCCGTGGAACAGAACGGGAAGCGACCAGCGAGGGTGCATGGCAAAGTCAATGATCTGCGAAACACCCAGTTTAAAGGGCATCTTGAATCCCCGTCGCAACTCCCTCGGCCGGCGTCCGACTTCTGGCACATCAACGGTCAGGACCAGTGTTTCATAACCCGCCTTTGCCGCCCTATCCATCAACTGATCCGAGACTGCTTCATCACCACCAAAATACAGCTGAAACCAAGCATGTCCCTCTGCGGTTTCAATCATTTTTTCGAGTGGTGTCGAGGCAGCCGTCGACACCCCCAAAGGAATGCACTCCTTCGCAGCCATCCGGGCAAGCATGAGATCAGCGCCGGCTGTCGAGAGGTTACACATTCCCATGGGGCTGATCCCAAATGGCAGGCACGCGTTAACATTGAACACAGTGACGGAGAGATCGCGATGCTCAACATTATTGAGGATCCTAGGTTGAAGACGAAGGTCCTGAATTGCCTCCCGGCTTAACGCTTCACCAATCCCCTCCCCGGCAGCACCGTCAATATAATCAAACACCATCCAGGGAAGGCGCTTCCTGGCGAGACGGCGCGCATCAGAGCTTGAATGGATGTCGGCGTTCAGGAACATATGAGACTATCGACTGCGGAGCGCCAATGACGCGACGGACTTTTCATTGGTCAGCCCGCATTGCACCTTTCCACTTCCTTCATAAACCTGTCGCGAATAACCACCGGGTCCATCTGAATGACGGGCACCTTGATATTCCCCGACTCGCATTTACTAACGATGATCGTCATCTTATCACTTGCCAGAGCGGCCCGGAGCGCCTCCGCCGTGTCTTCCGCCTTGCATTCAACGACCGTCTCGCACCCGCAGGCTTTTGCGACTTCTGTCAACGAGGTCTTCTTACCGGCATATGTCGGCTGGTCACCGGTAGATCCATAACTGCCATTGTCTATGATCAGCAGAATAAAGTTATCCGCGACATTGTTGGCGATTGTCGGCAAGGTGCCGAAATTTGTCAGCACCGACCCATCCCCGTCTATGGAAATGACTTTCTGATCTTGCGCCATCGCCAAGCCAAGGCCAATGGAAGACGATAGTCCCATGGTCCCAAGCATGTAAAAATTGCTGGGCTGGTCATCGATCATATGCAGTTCCTGACTGGGAAGGCCAATATTGCAGACGACGAGCTGATCAGAGATTATGGGCGCAATATCCCTCAAAACGTCCGAACGTATCATGCTCAATACCCCTTCCAAAAAGATGCATCGGTCAGGATCGCGACCGGTTTGTTACACATAAACGTATGCTTTAAAATCGCATCGAACTCCTGCGCGTCATCTTCGTGGTGAAAATGATAGGTCGGAATATGAAGCTGCGCGAGAAGCGCTTTCGTATGCACAGCCATCTCCACCTGGCAGGCGACGGGTTCCCCCAACTCCCCCCGATAACTGATGAGCATGGGCAAAGGCATGCGATAGAATTGAGTCAAGGTCACCAGGGTATTAATCGTGACACCGATGGCCGTGTTTTGCATGATGATGGCAGGGCGTTTGCCGCCCATATAGGCGCCTGCACACAGACCCATGCCTTCGTCTTCCTTATTCGCCGGCACGTGATGGATATCAGGGCAATTATCAATTTTCTCTATCACACCTGCCAACTGCTTGCAGGGCACGGTCGTTACAAATTCGATATTGTTGGTCAGGAGCCCGTCCAGAATTTGGTCTTCTACAGCCACTGGAATTCCTCCCTCAAAAGCCTCATTGTCGTTTTCATCATCTTTCCAATTCGTATGAGTAAGCAATAAGTTATTGTTCTGGTTTAAGAATTATTTTTGAAGAAGCCGCGCGCCCTTCGACGAGATCGGTAAACGCCCCGGCCCCCTCAGATAGTTGCCGTTCCGCATACCATTCCAGATCACCGAGCGCACCCGATTGCATTGCCGAGACGGTCGCCTGAAAATCCTGCATTGTATATGTGTACGTCCCGATAAAGGTAATCTCCTGCAAAGTGAGCCGGCGTATATCGATACCATCATCGCTATCCATCAACCCGACATGAACGATAACACCGCCGGGTTTCACAGCCGCGGACGCCCCGGCCCTCGTAAGTTTTCCACCGACACAGTCAATAACAACATCAACCGAACTGTCAGCCGCTAAATTATTATCAATCGGATTGAAAACGGTACAAATATATTCTTCTTCGACGGTTTGCCGTCTCAGTTCATTAGTTTCGGCAAGCAATATGTCGCGGCATCCCTGAGCATACAACGACAAAGCAGCAGAAAGTCCAACGGCTCCGCCTCCATATACCAGGGCACGGCTCTCCGCCAACGGGCGGGGGAAGGCCTTTGCGGCGGCAGTCATAGCATGCCAGGCCGTTGCTATTGGTTCTGCAAGCGCAGCTTTGGTAATGCTCATACCCTCAGGAACGACGACAAGGTTACGTTCTGGTATCGTGATATATTGCGCAAATGCTCCCTGCCGCGGCGCCATCGATATGATCTCCCGATGCTCACATATATTGGGCCTCCCCGAGACACATGCCGGACATTTTCCGCAAGTAACGAGAGGGTTGATGACAGCAGATCTGCCATCATATTCTCCCCCCTTGACGATACCTGCTGCTTCATGTCCCAGAATCAGTGGCGCGATGCGCCGTGAGTCATGGCCAAGATAGGCGTGCAAATCGGAACCACAAATTCCGACGGCTTGGACCTGAATGAGGACCTCACCCTCACGGATTTCGGGATCCTGAAAATCGCGATATTCAAGGGTCTCAATATCTGTATAAACGAGTGCCTTCATTTTGCTGTAAATCCACCATCGACAAATAGAACCTGGCCGGTCACATAGTCAGAGGCCGGTGAACATAAAAAAAGCATCGGGCCATGCAGATCTTCAGCGACACTGTTTCGGCCAATACAGGTCTGGCTCGCCAATTCTGCAGCCCTTTCCGTATCTTCGAAAATTTTTGCCGTCAGTTCCGTATGGACAAATCCGGGGGCGATCGCATTGGCCAATATACCATATTTTGACCAACTCTCCGCCATCGCCCGGGTCATTTGTTCAACACCTCCCTTTGACGTGCCATAGGTGATGCCGTTTTGAAAAGCCCGGCGTGATTGAAGGGAGGCGAAATTGACGATCCGCCCCCATTCTTTTTTCTTCATCCCGGTGACAAAGGCCTGCGCCAGGAAAAACGGTGCCGATAAATTTAATTGCATCGTCCTGTCCCACTGATCCAGAGTGACCTCATCCGCCTTCTGGCGAGTATTAATACCCGCCGCGTTGATCAGGATATCAGGCGATCCAAAGCACTCGCAAACCGCTTTAGCCGTATCTTTTAGAGTGTTGCCGTCTGCAAGATCAGCGACGACGATTGCCGTTTCTCCCAGGGCTTCGAGCTGCCAGTCCCTGAGCTCAGATTCCCGCCGAGCCACCCCGATAACTTTCGCGCCGGATTGGGCAAGGACCGTCGCTGCTGACCGGCCGAGCCCGCTGCTTGCGCCGGTTACACAGACGATTTTGTCCGTCACATCAAATAAATTCGCCTGAGCCATCACTGCGCCTTATCCCTTCGAAGTTAAATCAAACTCCTCATCCGGAAAATATTTGCGCAAACGCACATCCGCAGATCGGGCGTGGCCTTCCATGCCTTCCAGTCTGGAAATGCGGGCGGTCGCTTCGGCAATAGGTTTAGACCCAGCACGGGATGCCTGTTGCCAGGTCACGATCTTCATAAATTTATGAACAGAGAGACCGCCCGTATATTTTGCAGATCGCGATGTCGGCAGCACATGATTTGTTCCAGATGCCTTATCGCCAAATGCAACCGTCGTCTCTTCGCCCAGGAAGAGAGAACCATAGCATTTCAACCGATCCAACCACCAGGGCAAGTCCCGCGCCTGAACGGTTAAATGCTCCGGCGCATACTCATCGGAAGTGGCGGCCATTTCCTCTCGGTCTGAGCAAACAATCACTTCCGCATAATCTCTCCACGCCGCCTCCGCGTTTTTCCTGTTGGTTTCCGGGAGACTTGCGATCTGGTCCGGGACAATTTCCATGACTTTCAATGCCAAATCACGATCAGATGTCACAAGCCATACCGGCGAATTGTATCCATGTTCCGCCTGTCCAACCAGATCCGCGGCGACGATCTCAGCATCCGCGGTCTCGTCGGCCAGCACCAGACTATCGGTGGGACCTGCAATCATATCAATCCCGACCCTGCCGAACAAAATCCGCTTTGCTTCCGCTACGAACTGATTGCCCGGCCCGACAAGTATATCTGCATTCGGCAATCCAAAAAGCCCATAGGTCATGGCCGCAATACCTTGCACACCTCCCATCGCCAGGATTTTATCGGCCCCACATAGATGGGCCGTGTAGACAATAGCAGGTGCAATTCCCTCATCAGGGCGCGGCGGCGAACAGGCAGTGATATGTTCACACCCGGCAACCTTGGCTGTTGTCACTGTCATGATGGCGGAAGCGATATGGCTATAGCGCCCCCCCGGCACATAGCAACCAGCCGCCTGGCAGGGGATACTCTTTTGTCCCAACATCAACCCCGGAACGATCTCCAGATCAAAGTTCCCGCCAGTCTGCTTCTGAGCTTCGGCAAATCTACGTACATTGTCGTGAGAAAATTGAATATCGTCTTTCAGCTTCTGCGGAACGCGGGCCGATGCTGCCGCGATTTCCTCTTCAGTCAGAATGACGTTACCATCATATTTATCGAACTTTGCCGTATATTCCATGGCGACCGCCTCGCCGCCGGCTTCGATTTCGCCGAGAATCTTGCGAACAATCTGGGATACATCTTCAGAATCCGATTGGGCTGTCTTTGTTGCCGTTTTTAAATAATCTCGAGCCAATTTTTTGTCCTACTTATAGATGTCAGGGAGGAGAGTTGTAGATACCTCTGGAACAAATGCGATCACAAACACAACCAGAAGCATGAAAAGCATAAACGGCCAGGCTTTTGCCGCAATTTTCAAGGTGGATTCTCCGGTTATTCCCGCGACCACAAACAAGTTTAGTCCAAGAGGTGGGGTGATAAAGCCAATTCCGAGAGATGTAATCATCATGACACAGAACTGAATTTCATTCATTCCGATCGCGTCAGCAACCGGCTTTAGAAGCGGTGCAAGGATGACGATATTGGGTGTCGTTTCCATGACACAGCCCGCCAGGATCAAAATTCCAATCATCAGCAGGGTGAGAAGATAGGGGTTTTCCGTCAAAGAAGTCACTGCAAATACAAACCCTTGAGGAACCCCCATGGCTGCAAGAGCCTGAGCCAGTGGGAGGGAGAGAGCAATAATAGGCAGGATCACGCCATTTACCTTTGCCGAACTCACCAGCATGGACGGAAAATCAGACAGTTTCAGGGTACCGAGAATAAAGCCAAGAAATATTGTCACGATGACAGCGGTCGCTCCTGCTTCTGTGGGTGTTAAGCGTCCCGAAAATATGCCGTAAAAAATTATTCCGGGAACCAGGAACGCATACCAACCACTTTTCAACGCATTGCCTATATTGAACAACCATTCTTTAACACTAATGGCGCCGCCATTTTCATAAGCGTAGATCCGGTTCATGATAATGTTGGTGACAAGGATGGCGACCAGTACCATCAAGCCCGGAATGACCGCCGCTAGAAACAGGGTTGATGCCGATATGCCGAGCACAAGCCCGATGATGATATAGGCGATTGAGGGAGGTATTAGGATTCCTGTGCAGGCGCCGGACGCCACCAACGCACAGGCATAAGGCCGTGGATATCCAGCCTCGACCATACGATCGATGGTCATCCTTCCAACAGCGGCGGCGCCTGCAGCGTCGGAACCTGAGATTGCCGAAAACATACCGCAGACGAGGACTGTAGCGGAGCCAAATCCTCCCTTGACCCAGCAAGTCAAAGCTTCTGCAACATCAAGAAACTTTCGGCTAAGACCCGTCCGAACAAGAACATCACCCGTCAAGATGAAAAGGGGAATGGCGGTAAGGGCAAATGCATCAATACCATCAAATAGAGACTCACCCAAAAGTGACAAGGGTAAGACACCTGAGAAAACCAGCATGGCGATGGCACTCGCGCCAATCGTCGCCCAAATCGGTATACCTAGTGCGCAGAAGACGACAAAAATCAGAACAGGAAGATAAAAATCCCACCCCAGGTCAACTGTTTGTTGTTGAAGATTATTCCAAAGCATGATCTTTCCTAATCAAAGAGTTTATTGCCTTCGAACACGGGGGTTCCCCGGCGAAGGTCTTTGATGTCCCGTATGAAAGACTGTAAAAGGCGAAAGATCAGGAGAGCAAAGCCTGCCGGAACAGCCATCAGAAACCAAACTTTTGAAATGCGAAGGCCATCTGTAACGGATCCGAATTTCCAGGAAACGGCCACGGTTTCAAACGACCAATAAAGAGCGAGAATTGCCACAAAAAACATCACAAGGTCGCCTAAAATATAGAGAAAGGCGCGCGCTCTCGGGCCAACATAATGGTACAAAACATCTATTCGAATATGGGCCCGTTCTTTTACTGCCGTGGCAGCCCCTATCCAGGCCAGATAGATGAAAGAGTAACGCACGATTTCTTCTCCCCAGATAGAGGAGTAGGAAAACACTTCCCGGCGAATAACTTCGATCGCCATGGTCATCACCAGTAAAGTATAAAATACCAGGAGCAACCACCGCTCGCCGTTTTTATCCAGGCCCCTTAGAAGTTTGATCATAACCACCTCACTTTTTGGCTATCCGAAATGGGTGGGGAGTTCGGGCTGCAAACCGCAGCCCGAAGCAGAGATTACGCATCGTGGACGTAATACTTACCCATCGTATTGGCACCTTCTTCCAAAGCGTTGAAAGCATCCATGGATCCGGCGAGTTCAACCTTGAAGCTGTCCCATTCCTTAAGCTGATAGCCACCTGTTTCTTTCCAAACACCGAGCTGATCATCTGTCAGTGAGTGAAATTCAACCCCTGATTTGCGTAGCTCAGACATGGCATAAGCACGCGCAGCCGGGACTTTGGCCAGATTTTGCTGGGAGGTAACTTCCGAGGCGAATTCGATGCCTTCCTGAACATCTTTTGGCAGCGATTCGAACCATTCAAGGTTACAGGAAAATACCTGACTATCGGGAACTGCCTGTGTAAAGGTCACATGGCTCAAGATGTCCTTAAAACCGAAGACATATAAGGCACCGACAGATGGATCAAGGGCATCAGCTACGCCCTGTTTGATGGCGGATGGTGTTTCCCCCCAGGCGACAGGCGTCGGATTTGCTCCGACCATGCGATAATACTGCTGGAGCATCTTCGAGCCTGGAACACGGAATTTAACACCTTCCAGATCACTCGGTGCAATGACGGCACCACTGCCTCCTTTACGCACCGCGACAACACGAGGGTCGATGACGACATAAAAAAGTGGCTTGAAACCTTTTGCCGCAATCTTGGGATGCACGTCCGACTTCCATGCCTTCGAGTTTACCAGGTTTGTAAATCGCTGGTTGGAGCCACAAAAGTACGGAAGATTGATCAGATCAATACTCGGAGCAAATGGCGCAAAGTTGGACAATGAATGCTGGGCGGCCTGAATAGTGCCCCCTTGAACCTTTTGAACAAGAGCTCCTCCAGCGCCAAGCTGGCCACCCGGTGATAGCTTTACATATACCTTACCGTTGGTCGCATTCTGGATGTTTTCCTTAAGATCCAATTGCATGATTGGATAGCTCCGAGATGCGCCAAGTACATAGGCTGTCGCAATGACCATCGTATGATCTGCTGCGGATTCACGATCTCTTTCTTCTTTCGCTGTTTGGGCCATTGCTTCACTGGACCCCAGTGTCCCTGCAGCGCCAGCGACAACAGCCGCCGTAAATGCGCCCTTACCCGTCAAACTTAAAAAATTGCGCCGTTCTAAAGATTTAATTTCGGCTTCAAGTTGCTTGTCCTTCATTCTATCGTCTCCCAGTTGCCGTTTTTATTCGGTTGTTTTGTCTTTTTTTGAGTGCTCTTGTTTCTCGATCAGAACGATCGCGGTTACGAAACAAACTGATGTCCCAACTAGCGCGAGCATTTCGACGACGTCCGACATGAATCGGGCGCCGAAGAAGGCGCCCATAACCAAGTTTGCTATAAAAATGGAAAAGATGATCACGGTTGCGACCAAAGCAAGCCTGCTGCCTTTTTGCATATCGGTACCCCCCGTAATCGATATTTAAGTTCGGAAATAATATCGTCGTGGAGGGCAGTATAATGTAATCGCTTACATAATGCAAGCGCTTACATTTATTTTCAAAAATCCTTACATATCAAGGGCTACCAAATAGTTGATGTTATTCGGAAGCTTCTATATCCTATCGGCGAAACAGGTTTAAAAGACGTCTTGCCAGCCTTAGAAAAAATTATGGATAGTTAGTTTATCGACATGAAAAAACGCGACGCCCCTACCCTCGAAGATGTCGCTCTAAGCTCGAAGGTGTCGACTGCTACTGTGTCGAGATATCTCAATGATCCTGAAAAAGTAGCTAAATCTACCCAAGCGAAAATTCAAAAAACCATCCAAAAGCTGGGATACACGCCAAATTTTGGTGGACGGATGCTCGCGTCGACTAAAGTAAGGATGGTCGGGGCCATTATTCCGACCATGACGAACGCCATGTTTTCAAATGGCATCCAGGCATTTCAGGAGGAACTCTCCAAGAGCGGCATAACTCTGCTCATTGCAAGTTCCGGATATGATCCGGAACAGGAACTCCAACAAATCCAGTCCCTGTTGGCAAGCGGCGCAGGGGGTC
The DNA here is from genome assembly GCA_965228285.1 of Sneathiella sp. Lineage (GTDB taxonomy): Bacteria > Pseudomonadota > Alphaproteobacteria > Sneathiellales > Sneathiellaceae > Sneathiella. The sequence continues at coordinate 4,305,128 of OZ245808.1, read as the reverse complement.
TTCTTGTTATTGGCGCGGAACGACCTAAAAAAACGCTGAGGTTCTTAAAGCAGAGAAATCTTCCCTATGTAATTGCCTGGACCTTCCATGATGAAGATCCCGAATTTTACGCAGGATTTAACAATAGAGTTGCTGCATACGATCTTGCAAAGGTCGTCATTGATCATGGCCACAGAAAAATTGCCATGATCGCCGGTGTTTCGGAACACAATGATCGGGCGGGTGACCGGATACAAGGTGTGAAAGATGCCATTTCTGAACATTCTGAGAGAGCCCGACTGGTTGATTTGATTGAGGTGAAATACCGCATGGAAACGGGTGGAAACGCCTTCGACATCTTGATGTCAAAAGTAGATAAGCCCAGTGTTATTATGTGCGGCAATGATGTCCTGGCGGCTGGCGTTTTTATGCGCGCCCGAAAGCGAGGCTTGCGGGTGCCTGAAGATATCTCCGTTACAGGATTTGACGATTTGAACATTGCATCCGCCCTCACACCTCCGTTGACGACTGTTCGTGTACCCCATTTTGCAATGGGGAGGGCCGCCGCCAAATTACTACTGAAGCTCATCCAGAAAGACGAAAGTGCGAAAAGCATCGAATTAAGCACGGAGATAATCCTTCGTGACTCCCTTGCAAAAATCGACTGAACGAAAATGAGCACTTCTCTGGAGGCTATTTCCATTCTTTATCGAAGCAGACGCGTTGAGCATTGCCCGAGGAAAAATGCTGCCGATCTGGTTTAAAGAAATCCGGTATCACTCCCTGAAGGCGCGGGAGAAATAATCTGTAAATGGCTTCGCAAGATAAGTGACTGGAGAATGGTCACCGGTTTTCAGGAATACGTCTACGGGCATACCGGGTGTCAAAATCTGCTCATCCAGAAGAGCCAGCTGGTCTTCCTCAATTTTGACTTTGAGCAGATAAAAACTGCCTCCGGTGGACTTGTCCTCAATCACATCTGCAGAAATCTGATGCACGAATCCATTGATTTCAGGAGTTGTTCGGGCGTTGAAGGATGTGAAGCGCAAGCCTGCAGCCTGTCCCGGATATACATCGTCTATGCTTGCCGGCTCGATACGGGCTTCAACCAAAAGCGATGAGTCAGAGGGCACCACATACAAAATCGGTTCTGCTGGACGGATTACGGAATTGAGCGTATTTGTCTTCATTTCCAACACAATACCATCCCGTGGAGATCTGACCTCAAGACGGTCCAGCCTTTTGACCGTAGCGATATAGCGTTCTTCAAGATCTTGGCGCTGAGCTTTCAGTTCCCGTAAACCGGAAATTGCCTGTTCTCGCCGTAAGGATTTCATTTTCAGAATTTCTATTTCAATTTCGGAAATGCGCCCCTTGGTCTCTGCCACCTGAGAGTCGAATTCCCCAATACGGCCTTGCAACTCGGACTGCACGCGCTCAAGTTCGTAAACGCGGGTTACCCGTGCCAGCCCCTTCTCATACATCTTTCTCTGATCAGCAAGTTCCTTTTTGATTAAGCCCAGCTGCTTTCTGAGCGCTTGCTTTTGAGCAAAAATACCCTCAATGCCCTTGTTAAATTGCTCCTGCCGAAGCCTAAGCTGCTCAATTTTGCGATGCTCCGTTTCCAATCTTACAGAAAATAGTCGCTTTTGAACTTCTTTGTTTTCTTCGAACGCTCCGTTTAAGGGCATATTTGCAAACTGAAGAGCTGAAAAATCTACATTTTCAAGATCATCGCGCTCAGCGGTCAAACGAGCCATTCTCAGAGCGGCATCGGTAATCTGATTACTTAAAATGTTCTTTTCTGCCTCCAGAAGGGACGCGTCCAAACTCAAGAGCAAATCCCCGGCTTTGACAATATCTCCATCCTGAACCAGTATTTCTTTAACGACTCCGCCATCTGGATGTTGGACCACTTGCTTTTGGGCCTCAACCTGCAAATTCCCAAATGAGACGACCGCCCCTGCTATTGACGCTTGTGTCGCCCAGCCCCCAAATCCAACGACAAGGATGAGCAACGCTAAAAAGCCATAGGTCAGGTGGCGACGGGAGCTAAATGCTGCTTGGGTATGGTTTATCTTCATAGTGCTTTTAACCTCGCAATCTTTCGAACGGTGTCCGGGTTGCGGGTGATCATAGGTTTAGGTTTTTCCAACTGGCGAACGGGTTTGATCGCGCCAATGATCTCATCGCGCAAACCAAATGTGCTGACCTTACCTTTTTCGAGTACTAGAATTTTGTCACAAACGGAGATTACGTTGGGTCGGTGAGTTGCAATGACCACGGTCTTGTTTTGATCTTTAAGCTTCTGAACGGCCGTGACAAGGGCTGCCTCACCATCGTTGTCAAGATGCGAGTTCGGTTCATCAAGGACGATCAGAACAGGATTTCCAAAAAGTGCCCGGGCCAAGCCAATTCGCTGACGCTGACCACCGGATAGCTGCGCTCCTCCCTCACCAACTATGGTTTCATAACCATCGGGTAATCCGACAATCATTTCATGCGCGCCCGCGTTCTTGGCTGCCAGGATGATTTGCTCCGGAGGTACATCGGACTTCATTCTGGCTATGTTTTCAGAAACCGTTCCTGGGAGAAGGGTAACATCCTGAGGCAGGTAGCCAATGTATTCCCCCAATGTCTCAGAAGGGAATTGAAATAGATCAATACCTCCGAGTTTGATGGAACCGGTAGTCGGTTTCCAAATGTTGCTAAGTGCTTTGGTGAGCGAGGATTTGCCACTGGCACTCTTTCCCAGCACACCTAATACTTCACCGGGGGCCAGATCAAACCCGACACTAATCAGGGATAGTTTGTCTGTATTCGGTATCGTCAAGGTAAGATTACGCACATCAAGAGACGCGCCGGGACGAGATTGAATCGTCCTGCTCCTTTCGGCCGGATATTGGTTAATGAGGCTTTTCAGATTGTTGTATGCTGACAGTCCCCGCAAAATCATTGGCCATTGCGCAATCCCCTGCTCCACCGGCGCCAATGCACGACCCATCAGAATGGAAGCGGCAATCATTGCACCGGGCGTAACTTCTCCATTGATTGCAAGATATGCCCCAACGGCGAGAATACTCGACTGCAGATAGAAACGCATTGATTTGGATGCGGCCCCGAAGCCCCCCGTGCGATCATTCGCGGATAGATCTTTGAGCGTTGCCCTTGCACGGGCATCGTTTATACGATTTGTAATCGCTTCTTTCATTCCCAGCGCCTGAACAAGCTCTGCATTGGACACTGCCTGTCTGGATAGGACAGCAGCATGATGATCAAGACTGTTGGCTGTCTGCAATCCTTTCTTTGAGCTGATCTGATTTACGACAGTCATACAAATCATGATCAGACCACCGATCAATCCGCAATATCCGAGCCAGGGATGAAAGACGAACATCATGGCGATGAATAGCGGTGTCCATGGCAAATCCATAAAAACAAAGGGGGCGGGGCTTGAAATCGATTTCTTAAGCGCCGCCAGTTCTTCAGGAGCCTGATGCGAACTGATCTTTCCCCTTTGATATGTGTTAAAGGAGATAGTATCGATACGGGGGCCTAAAAAGCTCTGTAATTTGGCCCCGGCACGCGCCAAAACACGGCCTCTGGCAAATTCCAATATGCCGTAAATCAGAAATAGTCCGGTGATCAGAATGAAAAGGGCGGTGAGGGTTTCCACAGAACGGCTGGCCAATACCCGATCATAGACCTGCAGCATGAATAAAGGTCCGGTCAGCATTAGTAAATTGGCAAAAATACTAAAAATGCCAACAGCGATGAACAGTCCTTTCAAGCGACCAAAGGATAGCTCCAGTAAGCTCTTTTCGTTCATAGTACCCCCTTAAAACTGCTAAAGGGCGCACCCTTTTCGAATGCGCCCCAAGCTTGAGTTTTAGACCATCATGTCTTCCGGATTATTACCCGGTGCCATCATGTCGTCGTCGGTTGTGTGGGCAATGACAACTTTGTCTAAACGGGCAAACTCGAAGAAGCTGCGCTTACCGATGAAGGAAATAGTATCGCCATGCTCAAGATGAAGATCCTCAATAACAACTGAGGTGGCGTTGTCGGAGGTTGCCGTAAATCCGCCGAGATGTTCGTTGAATTTAACCTTCTCCACCTTCTCGCCATTAATCAGAATATCCACAGTTGAGCGACCATCAATTTCATCGAAATAAAAGAGTTCAAGATCATACTCTCCTGATTGTCCGTCAAAGCTAGTGGAGGCTTCTCCCTTCCAGCTGCTGAGTTTGATAAGCTGATCTCCAGACGCATCCTTGTCATGTTCCACCCGATATCCATTCAAATGCATATCTTCTGCTTCAATAGTGATAGGTTCCGCTTCGTTACCAGGAATGTCGATCGGCAGCAGAACGCGGTCAATCACATGAATAACACCGTTCTCCACTTCCAAATCTGTTGTCAATAATCCGGGATCTTTAAGGTCCGGCTCATTATCCACCAATTTCCCGTCGACGGGTGAGAATGTGACTCCCTCAAGCAAAGTCGGAACATCCTCCAACTCCGCCACATCTGCGAGGAGCTTCGCACCGGGTGAAACATGATATTCAAGAATGCTCTTCAAGAGCGGAATGGGATCTCCGTCATTTAGTTCTGCCAATGCGCCGGCCAGAGTGTCAAATACACCCTGTTCATCCGCTGGATCTACATCCAGCCCAAGATCCTTGGCCAGCGACACAAAGGCCGCATCTGTCGGCGCAAATACCGTTAAATCCGCCTCGGGATTTGACAATGCACTAACCAAGCCAGCAGCACCAACGGCCAATGCCAGAATGTTGAAATCATCTGAGGCGACGACCGTATCCACAATTGTGGGACCATTGCCCGGGATATCAATTGGTATCAAAACCCGATCAATTATGTGGACCACACCATTACTTGCCTGAAGATCGGTGGCGACAAGAGAGGGATCTTCCAGGTCCGGCTCATTGTCAACCAGGCTAGCACCATCCGGCGAGAAGGTCGCACCTTCCAGCAAGGTGGGGACATCCTCCAGTGCCGCGACGTCTTCAAGAAGCTTTGCCCCTGGTGACACATGATATAGCAGAACATTTGTGAGCAGAGGAATTGGATCCCCTCCTGCTAAATCGGAAAGAGCACCGGCGATAGCATTGAAGACAGCAGATTTATCGCCGGCCTCTCCTTCATACCCGAAGTCTTGCGCGAGCTTGAAGAATGCGTCGTCGGTGGGCGCAAACACGGTCAAGTCACTGTCCGGGCTTGTGAAAGGAGACGTCAGCTCCGCAGCTTCCAGCGCCATGAGGAGAATTTCAAAATTACCGTTTTCAGTCGCTAGCTCTGCAATTGTGGGTTTTTCTTCAACGGGCGTGAACACCGCCTTGTCGATCCTTGCGAATTCATAGAAATCACGTGTTCCAATAAATTCTACGGTATCACCATTATTCAGATGCAACCCTTCAATTTTAGCGGAAGTTGCATTGCCGGCAGTGGCGACGACACCCCCTAAATGCTGGTCTAGTTTAATTGTCTGAACCGACTCACCGTTAACCAGGACTTCTATGGTCGATCGTCCGTCTATTTCATCGAAATAGAAGAGTTCCATGTCATACTGTCCAGACACCCCGTCAAACGTGGTTGATGCGCTCCCTTCCTTGCCGCTGAGCTTTATCAATTCATCACCGGAGGCGTCTCTATCATGCCTTACGACATATCCTGATAAATCCATGTCTTCCGCTTCAACAGTTATCTGTTGAGGTTCGTTTCCGGGTATATCAAGGGGAATCAGGACCCGATCAATTACATGTATAACGCCATTCCCGACCTCTAAATCGGTTTGCACCAGACCCGGATCTTTCAGGTCCGGCTCGTTATCCACCAATTTTCCATCCAGGGGCGAGAAAGTCGCCCCATTGAGCAAGGTTGGAACATCCTCCAGGGCAGCTACATCGGCAAGAAGCTTTGCACCGGGAGAAACGTGATAGAGTAGGATGTTTTTCAGAAGTGGAATTGGATCTCCCTCATTCAGCCCTGCCAATGCTCCTGCTAAAGCATCAAAAACACCCTGCTCATCATCCGGATCAACATCCAATCCCAGATCATTGGCAAGTGCGACAAAGGCCGCGTCCGTAGGTGCAAAGACAGTCAGATCCGCCTCCGGATCTGACAGATCGGGAACCAGGCCTGCTGCCGTAACAGCGAGTGCAAGAATATTAAAATCGTCTGACGAGGTGACTATGCTTACGAATGTAGTTGGCATTTTTTCTATCCCTGTTTTTTTAACGGCTGTTTAAGCGTTTTCTTTTCTTACGGAAGCATCGGCGAATTGGATCATAATTTTTTAACCATGATCGAAAGCGCAGAATTTCTCGCCAAGGTTTCGCAGGATCTGTGTTATTGTGACAATGGCAAATGCATCACATGAAAACTGGATGCCCAGTATCAGCAAAAGGATAATAACAATATGCCTGATAGCTATGTCACGATTGAAAAATTTGGGAAAACCGCAATCGTCCGCTTTGATCGGCAGGCCAATCTAAACGCCTTCAACCAGGACTTAATCCTGGAGCTTACGGACGTCGCCCGGCGCTTTCAGGAAGACGTACCATCCAGGCAGTCGTACTATGCGGTGCTGCAAACGCCTTCTCTGCAGGTATCGACCTGAAAGATCCTGCGAGTTGGGAGGAGCTTGATGATGATATCGAGACACGACGGCGCTTCTATCGCGGCGTTCGCCTCTGCCAGACCTGGGAAGATATGCCCCAAATTACCGTAGCCGCGATGGAAAAGATGGCTGTTGGCGCTGGCTGTGCCATTGCCTTGGCCTGTGATTGGAGAGTGCTGGGAGAAAGTGCATATCTTTATGTTCCGGAAGTTAAAATCGGACTTAACCTCCAATGGGGCGCGTTACCGCGCTTGATCACCCTGGTTGGTCCCGCCAGGGCTAAGAGAATTACCATACTTTGTGAGAAAATGAATGCTCAACATGCCCTTGATTGGGGGCTCATCGATGAAATTGCGCAAGACGGCAAAACCGTGGAAAAGGCAATGGAACTGGCCGAAACCGCAGCTTCAATGCCGGCGGCTACCACACGTTTGATGAAGGAGGCAATCAACGCGACCGCAAATGCTCTTCACAAAGCCTCTGCTTATGCCGATGCAGACCAAAGCCAGCTGACCCGCTCGTTTAAAGATGGCAGTGCCGCGAGAGAGGCATTTACCAAAGGATCGTAAAAAAGTACAACACCCTAGTCTTTGGAAGGAACGATGACTTGATAAAAAAACAAAAGAAACCTGACAGCGTTCGATTACAAAATATTGCCCAAGGATATGGACAATCTGCAGCTTTGATGGCAGCAGTGGAGCTTGATGTGTTTACCGCCATCAGTGAGGGTGCTCAGACCATTGATGCAATTTCACAAGCCGTTGATATCCATCCTGTTAATGCGGAACGACTGGTGACGATGCTCACGGCGATGGACATACTTGAGTTGCGCGATAACCTCTATCATAACGCTGATGATGCCGAGCGTTTCCTCGTTGCTACGAGTCCGAATTATGCTGGCCCCTGGATGCTGTTCACCAAACCGAACTGGATGGAATGGGGCCGACTAAGTGACCACCTTCGAGTAAAAGACTTAAGCATCCTTGGACCGATCGGAGATTTTGGTGTTGAAGATGCACGAGCTTATCACCAAGCCACATATTCTATTGGTATGGGAGCCGGGCGTCGCTTTGTCCGTCATGTCGATCTAACAGGTCGCAGGATGATATTAGACCTTGGCGGTGGCTCCGGGGCCTATTGTATTAATGCTGTAAAAGCATATGAAGGATTGAAAGCAAGAGTGTTCGATTTGCCACCAGTGGCGGAAATCGCACGAGAGTTTATCGCAGAAAATGGTGTTTCAGATCGGGTAGAGGCCGTGGGAGGCGATTTTACCCGCGACCCGTTTCCGAAAGATTCAGATGTTGTAATAATGGCCTCTAACCTGCCGATGTATGGACCGGAAATAATTGGCGAAGTGGTGCAAAAGGCGTTTGACGCACTCTTACCGGGTGGTGAGATGCATTTAATTGGCGAAACCCTGAATGACAATCGTATCGGTCCCATTGGTCCTGCTTATTGGGGGTTGGGCCAGGCTATTTCTGAAACTCTCGGTGTCGCCCATTCAGAAGCAGATTGCGTCAGCTATTTTGAAGCAGCTGGTTTTACTGATATCGTCGTCGAGCCGTTCATCAAAGGCAGCTTGTCCCGAATTCAAGGCACCAAACCTCACTGACCCTCTGGAATTGCCCGATGAATATACAACCTCGACCCGACCGCAAAAATTACTAATAGCCCGATAATAACGGGTATTAACTGACTGCTGAGGAGACATAAGCCTGCAACTGCCAAGCCTATACGATAGAAGCAATTAACGACTTTGAACAAAAAACCTTCGGCTGCGATCGCAATAACGACCAGTCCGATAGTCACCGACGAAACTGAAAACAAGATATCCAGAAAGGGCCCCTTCAACAAAATGGCATCATTGAATACGAACGCAAACGGCACCAAAAAGGCGCCGATAGAGATTCTCACGGCATCCAGTGCGATTGTTAACGGATTGGCTTGTGCAAGCGCACTCGCCGCGTATGCCGCAACAGCAACAGGCGGTGTCAATGCCGACATAACCGCAAAGTAAAGCAGGAACATATGCCCTTGCAGGGCAGGTATCTGAAGCTTGACCATTACAGGGGCAATCAAGACGGCTGCTAGGATATAGGCACTGGGGGTTGGCATCCCGAGGCCCAGCAACAGTGTCAACGCTGCCGCAACTACAAGACTGATAAACACATCCTGACCCGATATGGCAAAGACCAGCACTCCAAACTTGGATGCCAGTCCCGTCATCGTAATACCACCGATGACAAGGCCGGCAGCCGCACAGGCACCAGCGACCGGAACCATCCGCGTCGCTGTTTCCGCAAGTATTTCCAGCAGAGCTTTGAGCCCCAACCGGGTAGACTTTTTGATCGACGATACGATCAGGACCGCGATTAATCCAAACACGGCCGAATATGTCGGTGTGTAGCCGTCAATCAATGCCCAGGAAATGGCGACAAGTGGTATGACGAATAAGAAGCCCTGTTTAAAAACAGGTGTGAATTTCGGGACATCATCCTTGGACAGACCTTGAAGCCCCAGTCTCTTCGCCCGCAGGTGAACTTGCACATAAATCGGGATATAATAGAGCAATGCCGGAATCAGGGCTGCGATCGCAATTTCACTATATGGAATGCCCGTATATTCGGCCATGATAAACGCGGCAGCCCCCATTACCGGTGGTAAGAGGCTCCCGCCCGTTGATGCGGCCACTTCAACCGCTCCTGCAAACCGGGCGCTATATCCAAGCCGCTTCATCATCGGAATGGTAATGGCCCCGGTTGTCACAACATCTGATGTCGGGCTTCCAGAGATTGTTCCGTAAAGGCCGGATGAGATGACAGCAATTTTCGCAGGCCCTCCGGCTGTTCGACCTGTTAGAGACGCCGCCAGATTAAAAAAGAACTCAGACCCGCCGCATTTCGCAAGCGCCGTACCAAACATAACAAACAGGAACGCGTAGGTAGCGGCAACGCGCAATGGAACTCCGAAAAGACCATCAGTCGTAAAGGTCATCACATCAAGAAAATGAGTATATGAAATGACCCCGTGGGACAGCACTCCGGACAGATGATCCCCATATAGATTGTAGATCATGAACAAGATGACAATCACAGTCAGGCCAAGACCAACTGTACGTCTCATTATTTCGATTGTGAGAAGGATCACCAAACTGCCGAAGGTAATGTCATAGTTTGTCAGAGGATCGAGCAGAGTAATTCGAGCCGCTATCGTCTCAGCATGGTATAAAAAGTAAGCACCCGTTGCGATCGAGATAAGGGAGGCACCGATATCAACAAGGCCAACCTTTTCTCCGCCTTTGGTGGCAGAGGGGCTAACGATCAGAAAGGCCAACGCCAGCATGCCTGAATAAAAGCTGATTGTTATGGAAAGGGCATCGAGCCTTGAATAGGTCGCGGAATATAATACCCACAGACTAAGGGCGGCGCCGAAAAAACGAATAAACTGCCCAATCGCACCAGACGGTTGCCGCCGGATACCTGTATCAAAAGCTAAACTAACGAAGGACACCCGAATTTCCCCTGACGGCAGATCTGAAATTCAACAAAATACGGCGAGAATTAAAGCACGTTCCCGCCGTATTGTAACCGGCAACTGCTATTGAAGCCCTTCGGCTTTGTAGACCGATGCAGCCGCCGGATGGTATTCTATCGCCTTACCATCTGCCATCAGCTTGGTAGTCAGAGGCTTCATCGCCTTATGAACTCCTTGGATTTTGTCAGCATTTTTGACCAAAGCCGCGGTGATTTCCTCTACCATTTTTGGGTCCGCGTCATCCCGTACGAAAAGTTGTGCGGACAAAGTCACGGTCTCAGTACCTGCATCTTTCCATTTATAGGCATCTGCTGGGATCATATAGGTACCGATACTCCATTTTTCGGAGACCTCACTTAACGTATCTCCGCTTGCATCCAGCAATTTCAGATCGATTGCATCAGCAAGTTGCCTGATGGACCGATGATTAACAAACAAGGAATTAATAATAACATCTGCCCGGCGGTCCCTCATGAGCTCTCCCTGCTCTTTTGAGGCCGCATAGGTGACACTTCCACCCCATGCTTCGATATCCTCAGGGCTGGCGCCTGCCGCCGTCAGCATATCAGCGCCAACCTGACTGGCGACGTTCCCACGCTTGTTCAACAGTACACGTACCGGAACTTTCTTCGCAGCAATATCCTCAATTGAATTGACTCCGTGCTCCTCGGCAAAATCGGCGTTCATGATCATCTGCATCGGTGCCCAAGTATACAGAACCGCGATGGTTCTGATATTCTCAATCGGCGCATTAAAGGGTTTCCCACCTTGCTTGGCGACTGCCGCTTCCGCATCATGGACAATTGCCAAATCGCATTTATTTTGACCCAGTAAGGCGATATTGGCGAAGCCGCCACCAGATGTCTGATAGGTGACAACGGATCCCGGATAGGATTCTTTCACCGCAGCATCAATACCGGAGCCCAGAAGCGACCAAAGCCCACCCGGGCTGGCACCGCAAAGGGTCAGGTTGTATTCCGCTTTTGCCGGACTTACAGCGACGAACGCACCAAGCAGTATCGCCGATAACGTAGCAATTTTCTTTGACATTTTGGTTCTCCCAGACCATCCGCACTTTTCGTGCATGATTTGTTTATTTGCGAGCGAGGGCAATACATGTAAACTTAGCCATCTAACTTAAAGACTGGCTTATCCCCTGAAACTTGTCAAGGGATATGCATTTCCGGAGCTTTTAAGAGGAAAAGGCAGAAATGAGCGCTACATCAGGCAATGGGGAGGACTGTTCAGTCCCAAACCCCGATCTGGCGGATATTCAAAATATGGTGTTTGCCAATCGAATTTTATATAAGTACGGCGTTGTGGACGGGTTTGGACATGTAAGCCTTCGTCATCCCCAAAGCCCGGATCATTTTCTGTTGTCCCGAAATCTGGCCCCTGAACAGGTAACGACTGAGGATATTTTTATCCACGACCTTTCAGGTGAGATCGTCGAGACAACCTCAGCCAAACCCTATCTAGAGCGATTTCTTCATGCCGAAATTTATAAATCGCGTCCTGAAGTCATGGCAATTGTCCATAGCCATGCCAATACGGTCATTCCCTTTGGCGTAGTCAAGCAACAACCTCTTCGACCCTTGTGGCATATGGCCGGGTTTTTAGGAAAAGAGGTTCCCGTTTTTGATATTCGCGATCATGCCGGGGATGGGACGGACTTACTCATTACGGATTCAAACCTAGGGGCAGCACTTGCGTCTGATATGGGCGACGCCTCAGTTGTGCTTATGCGCGGACATGGCGCCACGATCGTTGGAAAGGACCTGCCGGAAGTTTGCTTTCGGGCCGTATATACCCAGTTAAATGCAGACATTCAGTTGAAAGCATTGGCGTTGGGGGATATTACTTACCTCACGGAACCAGAAGCGTCAGCCGCAGCAGAAAATATCGGCGGGCAAGTGAGTCGGGCCTGGAACCTATGGTGCAACGAAGTGGACCCAGATTTTAAAGAATGAGTGCGACGGGCAATGACGGACATATCCAATTCTGAAAAGAAAAAGCTGGCGGCCGATCTGACAACCCTGGCCATTCTTCAACATTGGGAACAGACCAATCCCGAGGACCGAATTGCCCATCTTGTTCGAGATCTCGCGCGCGGTTTTAATCGCGCCTTGCAAATTCGTTTGTCTGAATACGGCGTTTCCTTTGGCCACTGGGTTTTCTTGCGGGCATTATGGGAAAAAGAGGGGATTACTCAACGGGAACTTGCTGTCAAAGTCGGTCTCACGGAACCCACCACCCATACCGCCATTACCAAGATGCTGGACCTCGGCTATGTTTCGCGAAAACATCGGGGCGGCAACAAGAAAAAGCAATATGTCATCCTGACCCAGGCCGGACGTGATCTAAAGGAAAAACTCGTACCACTGGCACAGGAAGTGAACGATATTGCGATTTCCGGTATTGATGACAAGACAGTTCAGCTTATCCGATCCGGTTTACTGGATATGGTCCGAAACTTAGCTGTGGACGAAGCGCAGATCATGGAGGATGGTAAAAAACTTCCATCAACACGCAGCCTTAACATAAAAACCTAATCTAAAATCAAAGATTCTCAGGAGGCTTTCTCGGCGAGCTCAGACAATATTTTCTGCTCAGTTTCGACAGTTCCCAAAGTAAGCCAGTCCGTCCCTTTTGGCACGATCCCCTGGAAAGAGGCAATTTCCGCCTGCGGTATGTGAGTGCCAGAACGACCTATTGCCTGAGAGGACCCGTTTTTAAAGCCCCTCGCTGCCTCAACCATTAGACGCCGAAACTCGACAACGGCAAGATCGCTGGCACCCAGAACATCCGTCGTGCGGTCAACGATTTTCCCCATGCTGACCCACATGGAAATATCCTGATTAGGTATTCCTTTAATTCCCGTAAAATTCCCGGCCTTCATAAGTTCTCGATCCTGATTGAAATCATTCTCGATAGAACTTTTGGTGCTGTAATCGCGATGTATGTCTTTATCCATCACCAGGCGATTGAACTCACGCCACTCATAGGTCCCGATAATGTCTTCCCCGCCCCAGGCAAGGAAATAAAACCAGCTATTCTCATCATCTACAGGAACGACGACACTTGCGACGTTGTAGGAGGAATTCGGCGGGATCAGAGATATAAAAGGAGCGACATAAACAGTGACCCGAGCATAGTCATGTGTCGACGAATTCTTTATAGGGCGGCGCAATGCCACATATCGGAAACCATAAGGCGTCGTCCGATAGGTCATCCTGGGTGCTTTGTCTGTAGACGGGCGCGTCCAGTTTGTTTCTGTCGCCCCCGCACTATCAACCCTTGCCGGCACCATATCCGACGAGTGCAGGCTTGATGAATGAGCCGAGTCGATCTGACCTTCCTGTACTTGAGCCCAGTTACACGGAATTTTGACCTTGGCAATAGAGACCTTTGTATCCTCAGTCGGCGCAAAGGGCGGGCGTTCAAACTCAGGCTTTTCTTCTGCCGGGCCCATATAGGCCCAGACAAACCCGCCGACTTCCTCAGTCGGGTATGACTTTATTTTTGTCTTTTCCTTAAAGCTGCTCTCCGCCGGTTCAGACGGCATTTCAACGACATTTCCACTGACATCAAATTTCCATCCATGATAAAGACAGCGCAGTCCGCAATCTTCATTGCGTCCGTACACCAGAGAAGGTCCACGATGAGGGCAGAACTCGTCCAGCAGACCAACCTTTCCATTGCTGTCCCGAAATGCCACCAGATCCTCACCAAGTAGTCTCACTCGAACCGGCTTACCATCTATTTCCAGCTCTTCAGACATGAGCGCTGGAATCCAATGTCGTCGCATCATTTGCCCCATCGGGGCCTCCCCTTCAACACGGCATAACAAGTCGTTTTCTTCTGCGGTCAACATCCGGCTCTCCATAATTTTAGATGTCTAAGATGTTACTATAGAGTAAAGTCTGAAGCCTTGTCTAGCTTGCAATTTAAGATTAGATATCTAATATAATTCGTCAAAAACAGGCTGTTTGGATTGTGAATGAACTCAGATTTAATTTCAGTGAAAGTCGTCGACAAGCGTCAAATTGATGCCGACTATTGCATCATGAAGCTTGCGGCAGTGGATGGGTCCCCTCTTCCGGAATTTACGGCAGGGGCGCATATTTCTGCCAAGACACCACAGGGCGGAATGCGAAATTTTTCCCTTGCCAATGACCCGGAGCAGCGACATCACTATGTTCTCGGTATTAAGGCAGAACGGCAGGGCCGTGGGGCTTCGGCCAGCATGGTGGATGCGGTAAATAATGGGGACACTATAGAGATTTTACCTCCGGAGAATGATTTCGAGCTTGTCCCTGCGGACCAGTATCTGTTTATTGCGGGAGGAATTGGCATTACGCCGATCATGTCCATGTGCCGGCAGCTCCTCCGACAGGGGCATACGGATTTTAAGTTGATTTACTGTTCTCAATCACCAGACACAACTGTATTTCTTGACGAGGTAAAGGCTGCAGATCTGGCGCCTTATGTCACCTTGCATCACGATAATGGCAACCTTTCGGATATTTACGACTTCTGGCCGCATCTCGAAACACCCGACAAAACACATATCTATTGCTGCGGCCCTAAACCAATGATGGAAGACATAAAGGATATGTCTGGTCACTGGCCGGAGAGCCAGGTTCATTTTGAAGACTTTAAACCGGTTGAAGTCCGGCGAGCTGAGGACAAAGCTTTCACAGTCTATTTGTCAAAATCCGACAAGCGATTGGACATACCGGAAGATCAGAGCATTCTGGAAACCTTGCGCAGTGAAGGGTATGATCTCAAATCATCCTGCGAAAGTGGCACCTGCGGCACCTGCAGAACCAACCTTATTTCAGGGAACGCCGATCATCGGGATCTTGTTCTGACTGATGTGGAAAAGGAAAAATCGATCATGATTTGCGTTTCACGCGCCAAGGATGGAGAACTCGTCCTTGACATCTGAGTTGAAGATCGGATCAACCTCACCCGTCCGATTAGGCGTGGTTGGCCTCGGGCGCGGCTTTATGCTGACACTTCCCTCAATTATTGCGGACCCGCGGCTAAAACTTGTCGCCGCATGTGATCCAAGACCGGAAGCAAGAACCGCATTCGAAGATCAATTCAACGGATCCAGTTCCTCCGATTTCGACGAGCTGCTCAAGGACCGGGACGTAGAGGTCGTTTATATTGCCTCCCCTCATCAGTATCACAAAGACCATGCAATTGCGGCATTACAGGCGGGCAAACATGTTCTCATCGACAAGCCCATAGCCATAAGCCTTGCCGATAGCCGGGCCATAATTGAAGCTGCAGAAAAGCATGATCGCCATGTCACGGTGGGCCCCTGTCATAGCTTTGATCCACAAATTAAGGCCTGCTTACAATTGATCATATCTGGCAAATATGGGCGATTAAGAATGATCCGCACAAGTTACTATACAGACTTTATGTACCGCCCGCGACGACCAGAGGAGCTCAAAACGTCGAACGGAGGCGGAGTCATTTTCAGTCAGGGAGCCCATCAAATCGATATCGTGCGATTACTCGCGGGAGGCCTGGTGGATAAAGTGGCGGCCTTTGTTGGGGATTGGGATAAGTTGCGCCCGTCCGAAGGAGCTTATTCCACACTGCTACAGTTTAAAAACGGGGTCTGCGCCAACTTAACTTATAGCGGCTACGCCCATTATGACAGCGATGAGCATACAGACTGGATCAGTGAACTCGGAACCCCTAAAAATCCCGACAATTACGGTCAGGCAAGAAGAAACTTGCAGAGTACTGCCGATGGTACGGGCGAGGCTGATTTGAAAGAAGCCCGAACCTTTGGCCGCGCTGCCGCTCTGCCGACGAGTTCCGACAATGAACATTTTGGCGATCTCCTTCTTAGTCTCGATCATGCGGACATTCTGGTGACGCCAAGGGAGCTCAAAATCTATGGGGATGAAGACCGGGAAACAATTCCGGTTGAACGGGGAATTGGATCCAGAGCCGGAGCTTTGCAATCAATTTGGCTAATGGCCCGCGAAGATACGGCACCCATACAGGATGCCCGCTGGGGCCATGCAACACTTGAGGTCTGTCGCGGGATTCTAAGCGCCGCGAAATCCGGCACCTGGCAGGAAATGTCAGAGCAAGTCGCTGTCACAGGCTACCCTGCGGGCGGAAACTAACACTTTACGGAGTAGGATATGAGCAACCTCAAACTGTCGATCGCCATTGGTGATTATGACCGCAATCGCGCCCTCATGGACGGCAGGGTTAAAATAGATGGTGTCGACCCGATATTTATGGCGCTTTCGCCGGAAGAAATGTTTTTCCGGGCCTTTCGGCACCAGGATTTCGATATTTCAGAAG
Organism: Sneathiella sp.; assembly: GCA_965228285.1. Lineage (GTDB taxonomy): Bacteria > Pseudomonadota > Alphaproteobacteria > Sneathiellales > Sneathiellaceae > Sneathiella. Next base: position 4,288,630 of record OZ245808.1, on the reverse strand, counting down.
TTTCCTTTGCCAGTCAGGTTGTCAGTATCTCCCAGGGGACCTCCAGATATCAGGCGCTGCCGATATTTCTCTCCCGCGCCTTTCGCCATAGTGCCATTTACGTTCGAACCGACAAAGGCATCGATAGCCCCGAAAAACTGAGTGGCAGAAAAATAGGAATTGCTGAATATCAGTTAAGCGCCAATGTCTGGGCCCGTGCGATATTGGAAGACGAATATGGCGTAAAACCTTCTGACGTTACCTGGGTTCGTGGTGGGATGAATTCCGCCGGACGCCCGGAAAAAATAAAAATCCAGCTCCCGGACGATGTCACAATGGAACTGGCACCGGAAGGGAAATCATTGAATGACTTGTTGATCTCAGGCGAGATCGACGGATTTATCGGGCCCCGCAGCCCGCAATGCTTTGATGATCAACATCCAAACATTGGGCGATTATTTGGCAACACCGTTGAAGCGGCGAGCAAGTATTGGCAGAAAACAGGTATCTTTCCCATCATGCATCTGCTTGGCGTCCGGCGTGAGTTGTTGGAAGACCATCCCTTCCTGGCGGGTGCCTTGATGAAGGCTTTTAATGCGTCCAAAATAGCGGCAGAAACACTGCTTGCCGATACATCAGCCACGAAAGTGACGATGCCTTTCGTAGAAGATCATTTACTCGAGGCGAAAAGGCTGATGGGGGAGAATTTCTGGTCCTATGGCGTTAAGGGCAATGAAGCTACCCTCAATACGTTTCTGGACCACCACCACCGTCAAGGATTATCCAGCCGCAGAGTGACGATTGAGGAACTCTTTCCCGAAAATGCCCTGGAAAGCTACAGCCTTTAGTCGGCCGCTGATCAGCATCGAAAGAAACCTTTGCACAACGACTGAGGGAGGAGCCTAGAGATCTTCCTTGGGACTTCGCTGCCTTCATGCGAAGACAGCGAAACTAAGCCTATATCAATGCCGTGCTCATCCACGGAAATATTATCAATAGGATCAATACCAGCAGCATCACCAAAGCAAACGGGGCTGCACCGGCAAAGATGTCGCCAAGGCTAATCCGGGGATCATTTAGGGTGCTCTTAATGACATAGACAGAAATGCCAAGTGGTGGTGTGATCAAGCCGATTTCCACCGCCAGAACAGTGATAATCCCCCACCAAATCAGATCCACACCGAAGGTGGCGGCAATCGGCAGGGTCAAAGGGCATATTATCAGCAATATGGAGGTTGAATCGAGGATCGTTCCCATAATGAGGATAATAATAACATAAAGGGCAATGAAGCCGGCGAACTCCAGGTCAAATCCCTCCAGACCCGATACCAGAAACTGGGGGACACCCGACATAGCCAGCATTCGCGTGTAGATACTGGCTGCGATAATCAGAAATGAGATGGAAACAGTAATATGCCCCGTTTCTTCTAAAACCCGCCATAAGCCCTTCCAATCAAGCTTCCGTTTTGCCAATGCAATGACGAGTGCGCCGAGTGCGCCGACCGCCCCGGCTTCTGTCGGCGTAAAGAACCCGCCATATATTCCTCCGAAAACCAAGCCAACAAGGGCAAAGATCGGGAAAATCATCTTCACCATATCAAAGCCGCTCAGATTATTGAGTTGAACTTCCCTCGCTGCCAGTTCACTTGCTTTTTTCCCCGAATTACTGATTTTTCCGTCGGCAACCAGCCCAGGAAATCTGTGAGCAACAAATACTATCCCCAAGGAAAATGCGAGGGCAAGTACAATGCCGGGAATAATCCCGGCCAGGAAAAGGGATCCTACAGACTGTTCCGCTAAAAACGCATAAACAATCAACAGCAAACTGGGAGGTATTAACATTCCAAGGACAGACGACCCGGCAACAACCCCGGTCGCAAACTTTGCTGTAAAACCCAGCTTGAGCATTTCCGGGACGGCAACACGGGTGAACACGGCCGCGGAGGCAATTGAAATGCCGGTAACGGCCGCAAATACAGCATTCGCTGCAACTGTGGCTACGCCTAGCCCTCCCTTGATACGTCGAAATATCCGCTCCGCCACAAGAAATGTTTCTTTGCCCACGTCCGAGACACTAATCAGCAATCCCATCAAGACGAAAAGCGGAACCACCCCAAACAAATGGCTGTTGATTGATTCATATACGGAAAGAGCGAGCATGCGCCCCGCAACTTCGAAATTGTCGCGGATCAGTCCCACACCAACAAATGAAAGCAGGGTCAGCGCCACGCCCACATGCATGCCGATCCAAATCAGGACCAGCATCAATGCCAGTGAGATGAAGCCGATTTCCAGCCCGCTCATTGCTTTTTCTTAGGCGAGAAATGCCTCTTCATCTGAAAGAGATCGTTCCAACTCAGCAAAAGAAACTGCAGGGCTGTTGCCGTACCCCCGACGAGGATAATCAGCCGGATAGGCCATGTGGGAGCCGTGAAATCACCAATGGCTCCCACATACTCATCAATTTCAAGTGCTCTGTTGAAATATGGGAAACTGGCTTTGACGATGATCAGCATCAAGACTGCCCCCATGAAATGAAACACCGCATTCATCAAAGCTGCAACTTTCGGATATCTCGCGGCCAGGATGTTAAGCAGGGCATCTGATCGGGTTAATCTTCCTGCCCATAAAGTATGTGCCAGTTGAAGAAACACGATTCCAACGATTGATAACGCCGTCAATTCAGTCGTGCCCCGAATGGGCGCATTCAAAAAATCGCGACCAAAAATGTCTGCATTGACCAGTACCATCAGGGCAAATATCCAAACCGTGCCGAAGGCATTCATCAAACCTGTCACACGATTAAAACCGAAGAGAGCGGGAGGTCTTTTGTCCTCACTCTCCGGTTCTATCCTCGAGACATCATCGTCATGAGGTTTCCCATCGGGCATGAACGACGCCCCTATTCTGAGGACCAGTCACGCGGAACGTCTGCCCCGGCTTCTTGTATCGCCTTCATGTAACCCGTAAGGACCTTGTTTCCCGGCAGCCCTTTTTCATCCAGTCCGTCAGCCCATTTCTTTCCGGCGTTAGGAATGGTATTGGCCCAGGCCGTGCGCTCAGAGTCAGATAGAGTGGACACTTTCAAGCCGGCATCTTTCATCTTTTCAACAAAGGCAGCTGCCTTGGCGGTCTGTGCTTCTGCAAACTCCTTAGAGAACGCGGCACCCACCTCAATAAAAACTTGCTGTACGTCCTCAGGCAGAGCATCAAACCGGTCTTTGTTGATGGTGATACCGCCAGCAAACTGTGAGCCGAAATTGACTTCTGTCATGTAGGGCGCCACCTCAAACAATTTGGTTGGAAGGGCGCCGGTTGCAAAGGTCACAACACCATCGGCAACACCGGTTTTGATATTGTTGTAATACTCCGGCAATGACGAAGCGATTGCTATGGCACCGGTGCCATTGATCCAGTTGGCGGACGGGCCAGGCGCCATAATTCTCTTACCCTTGAGGTCTTCCAGTGAATTGACCGGGAAATTAGTGAACAAATGATAGGTATCCAATGCGGCACCGCCTAAATACACCTGATTGTTTTTCGTCCAAGCGGCCTTCATCTCTGGTATCTCGGATTGGAGGCTGGCAATGGCACTACTGACCGTGCCGACATCGGATGATCCAAACGGAGCAAAATACGAGACATTTTGCAGCGGCATCTGAGGGGCATGGAATATGGTTCCTACAAAACCGATATCGGAAATACCATCTCGAATAGCGTCAAGCTCCCCACCAATTTTTGCAAGGGTTCCACCATAGGCCTTCGTCCAGTTGATCTTCACGTTACCGCCCGCTGCTTGCAATCGCTTATCAACCTCGGGGATGAAAAAACCATCCAAAAGCTGGACCCATAAGAATACAGGAGGATGTCCTGCGGTAACCGTCATATCGATTGTTTCTTCTGCCCTAGCCTGGCCAAAAGAAAGAACTGCAGACAATATAGTTGCGCAGACAACCACCACCAGTGACTGCTTTAATTTAAACCCCATGTTCTTAACCTCCCAGTGTGTCGCCATGATTGGCGAAATAACGCCTGTTTGTTCAGGTCATTACAATTCTTTTTATAATCGTACTTCTGTATCTTTATTGATGAATGAATTGACCAGGTCTGCTGTCAGGGATAGGTGGCGCGTTAATTCCTCGATCGCCAGCGCTTTATCCCCGGAGAGAATGGCATTCATTAAATCCGTGTGCTCCGCAACCAGATCAACTGCGCTAAATCTATATTCCACAAGCATTCTGCGATATCGCAACGCTTGATCATATAAATCCTCCTGAAGCTCGATCAGACGATCAGAGCCGCAGGCCGATATCAAGGCCATGTGGAAATCCTTGTGAGCTTCTTCCCATTGCGACAGGGTTTCGGTCTCAAGATGATACCCCCGTTCCGTGCGTTGTTTAAAACGGTGGAACGCGGCCACCAACTCCCCCTCCCACACTTCATCGCCATTTTCCATCGACATCGCCAGCGCTTTGGTTTCAATCAATTGCCTGATCATCGTAATATCAAGCAAATCTTCACGGGACGCCCCTGGAACACAAAACCCCCGTTGTGGCTCAGCCAGAACAAATCCCGCCCCCGCCAGACGTGATAAAGCTTCCCGCAAAGGGCTGCCACTAACACCATACCGAACTTTCAAGTCATCCAGCCGCAGCTTGCTGTCCGGTGCTAGCTTCCCTGTTACGATATCTGTCTTCAGACGCACGATCGTCCGATCTAAGGCAGTGCTTTCCGAAGGCAACGCAGCATCCTTTTTCCTAGAGGCAGATTTTTTCATTTTGCTCCACTTAATACATCCCGCATCGGGATTCATGCACGAGTTAAAATCGATATTAAGTAAAATGTATAATATTGTCAAAAAATATATTTTTTTGTTGTGTGTCGTTTTTTTCTGCAGTAATTTTAAAGAAAAACGAATTGGCGAAAAGGGGAATGGTATGAGCAGGCAAATTATTGACATCTCAATTCCAATTGAAAATGACGTCATATCAGATCCTCCGCCGTTCGGACCTCACGTGACTTACATGGGGCATGAACAAACATTTGAGCAGATTTCCCCGTTTTTCCCGGGGCTCAAGAAAGAAGACCTGCCTGACGGGGAAGGATGGGCTGTCGAGAAGGTTGAGTTAATTACCCATAACGGTACTCACCTTGACGCTCCCTATCACTTTCATTCGACAATGAACCGCGGGGAGAGAGCCATCACCATTGATGAAGTGCCGCTTGACTGGTGCATGCAAGCTGGTGTGAAGCTCGATTTTCGGCATTTCGACAATGGCTATGTTGTTACTGCTCGGGATGTCGAAAACGAGCTTGAGCGTATTGAGCATACCATTCAGCCGTTAGACATTGTTCTGGTCAATACCGCCGCAGGCGCAAGATACGGCCAGGATGACTATGTCGCCACTGGTTGCGGCATGGGATATGAAGCGACAATGTATTTGCTCGAGAAGGGGGTGCGTGTCACCGGCACAGACGCCTGGAGCTGGGATGCTCCGTTCGTCCATACGGCTGAGCGCTATGCTGAAGAAAAAGATCCCAGCATTATCTGGGAAGGGCATAAAGCGGGCCGCCATATCGGATATTGTCATCTGGAAAAGCTGCATAATTTGGAAAATATTCCGTCAACTGGTTTTACGGTCAGCTGCTTCCCCGTAAAAATCAGAGCTGCTTCTGCGGGATGGACACGCGCCGTTGCGATAATCGACGAATAAGAAAAAGAAGAGTCTCATCCAATGCCATCTTCTGTGCCTGCGAATGATCCCTCTTTAAAAAGCTGGGTCGAGAGTGCAAATGACAAAGACTGTAATTTTCCAATACAGAATTTGCCGTTTGGCCTTTTTTCGACAGCTGAAGGGGACTCCAGACTTGGAGTTGCCATTGGCGATCAGATACTGGACTTGAAGGTCGTCGAAAGTAAAGGTCTGCTAACGAATTCAAAGGGAGTTTTTTCAGGTTCATCGCTGAATGACTTTATGGCGTTAGGAAACAAGTCCTGGTCGGCAGTACGTCAGGAAATATCAGGCTTACTGTCGATAGATGATACAAGAATACAGGACGACCCTTTCCTAAGCAAAATGGCTCTGGTCGCCATGGAAGACGCAAAGCTCCATCTGCCATTCCAGGTAACAGAATATACAGATTTCTACTCCTCCTTAGAGCACGCCACAAATTGCGGGGAAATATTTCTTGATCCGGAAAATCCCCTGTTTCCAAACTGGCGTCATATTCCAGTTGGCTACAACGGACGCGCCAGCACAGTTGTCGTGAGTGGAACCAATATTAGGAGGCCATTGGGCCAGATTAAATCTGCGGCGACTGACACACCCGTCTTTACTCCTTGTGAAAAACTGGATTTCGAGTTGGAAATGGGCGCCATTGTTGGAACTCCGAATGAAATGGGCTTTCAAGTCTCCGTTTCACAGGCCAACGAGATGATTTTTGGCTTCGTACTCCTGAACGACTGGAGTGCGCGGGATATTCAGTTTTGGGAAAGCCAACCGCTTGGCCCTTTTCAATCCAAGGCATTTGCCACAACCATCTCTCCTTGGGTGGTTATGCGCGAAGCGTTAGCTCCATTCCGTGTGGAGGGCCCGAAGCAGGATCCGGCACCCCTTCCCTACCTTAACCAGATCTCACCAAATAATTTTGATATCAACTTGTCGGTTTCGATGCGGGCAGCGGGTCAGGTTAGAACCTCAACCATTGCAGAAACAAACTATAAATACATGTACTGGTCCAGCGCCCAACAACTGGCGCACCATACGAGCAGTGGATGCGCAATGCGTTCCGGCGACCTGCTGGGGTCTGGGACCATCAGTGGTCCGACAAATGAGTCCCTCGGATGCTTGCTTGAAGCCACCAAAAATGGACAAAGCCCTATTCTCCTCGCCGATGGAATTAGCCGCACCTTTCTTGAAGACGGGGATACCTTGATCCTTGAGGGTTGGTGCCAGGGAGAAGACTATCGCGTTGGCTTCGGCAAAGCTGAGGGCACAATTATTGCGGCAGATTCCTGAACCCCACAGCAGGGAATAAAATTACTGGAAATTCATGACCAATGTTAGCGACACGGAAACCCGTGCAAGCATGCTAGACAAAAACCTCAGCAATGCTCGATTTATGGTCGGTACATGAACGCCTGTTCCCTCAGATTAAAGCCGCATCAGAAAACACTCAACCTAGCCTGCTGACAAAGTGGTTTTGACGTCTCCCGAAAAGCCTACATCGCACGCGCTTCCGCCTTGGGTTCGCAGGGCCAGAGGCCCAGACTCGGTTTTATTGTTCTGAATATCTTCCAAATAGTCCTCTGCATTGGATTTCGGCTCATATCCAAGCCATGCCACATGAGAGTTATCGACCCGGGAACGCGTGTTATTTGAAACGCCGTATACGCGATAGAAATGATGGGCCGGAGCTTGAAGGCATTTTTCGAATAGATGCACCCCGTCTTCATGGCTTAACCAAGTTGACAGCATGCGCTCATCAGTCGGCTTTTCTTCAAACGAGGCTATCCTAAGACATCCCACCGACATCCCGTATTTGTCCGCATAAAGACTGGCAAGAGATTCCCCAAATGCCTTTGAAACGCCATAAAAACCGCTTGGCCTTAACCGGGCATTATCAGTAATTGTATTTTCAAGCGGATGAAATCCCACAGCCTGAACAGAGCTTGCGAAAATCACCTTTTTGATACCAGCTTGCCGTGCCGCTTCAAACAAACTGTAGGTGAGATTATAGTTGAGAGGAAAGATTGTCTCCCAAGGCGCCTCTTCAGGGTAAGCAGCCAGATGGATGACAGTATCTATACCCTTCATTGCGGCCATCATTGCCGCCAGGTCAGTTGCGTCAATGGTGTATAACTCTTCTCGATCTTCTGCCTTTCCAAGGTCAGCGATATCAACCAATCGCAATATGCGGTTTGGTGCTCTCAGGCCAGCCCTCAGGACCCGTCCCAGGCGTCCAGCCGCCCCGGTGATTAGAATATGTTCCACAAGTTTTCCTTTGTTGTCGGTGATTTTTGCACCCTCTCATTGAAGATTGAATGCTCACAAAATTTGGGAGAGTTGGAGTTGCCGACAACCTAGTGGCAATCATTCACACTGGACAGTCTTTTTTGTCCTAAAACCATTTAAGTTTTTTGAAAATGGCGATTTGCAGACCGACTATGATTACCAATAACCCGCAAAACAACCAGAAGGCATAGGAGACGTCAGCGCCTGGTATGCCGCCCACATTGATCCCAAGCAAGCCTGTAAGGAAACCTAACGGCAGGAAAATGGCGGCAATGACCGACAGAACATACATGTTTTTGTTGAGGCGGTCAGACAGATTATTCACCAGCTCATCCTTCACGATCTGTGCTCGCTCACGGACCGTGTCCAAATCTTCTACATAACGCAGGATACGATCGTAGCTTTCCTGCAGATGCCGTTTGTCCGTTAAACTGAACCATTCAAGATCAGAGTTTCGAAGCTGTCCCACTGCGTCTTTTTGCGGCGCCATGTATCTTCTCAGAATGATGGCTTGCTTGCGGATATTTACGATTTCATTCCGAAGCGACACATCCGGATGTTCAAGAACTGTCTCTTCGACATTATCTGTCCTCTCATCAAGTTCTGTCAGCACAGGTTCCATGCGCTCAAATAACCGGGAAATCAGAGTACAAATGAATTGACCTGCATCCCTCGGTCCTTTTCCGGCCTTTATTCGATCCTCCATATCAAACACGGCCTTAAGCTGTCGCCGTTGCAGGCTGATGATGCGGTGTCTGTCAATCCACAGCCGTATAGAGACCATGTCTTCCGGGGAGGCCTCCTCGTTCAGGTTGACCCCCCTGAGAATAATGAGGGCACCTTCACCAATCTCGCTAACGCGAGGACGTGTTTCATCAGCCATCAACGCATCAACAACAAATGGATCAAGATAGGATACTTCCTTCTCCAGCCATTTTTTGGTGTCGGGATGACTGACGTCAAGATGAACCCACGCGAGGGTATCATCTTTTATTCGTTGGCTCACTTCGGAATTGGTTAGAGGTTCCGCCCCGCCTTTTCCGTCAAAGCCATAGGCGAGTAAGATTGCACCCGTCATCTCAAAGCCTCAGGGTTCTTAATATGCAGGTCTCTCTGGGGATAAGGAATTTGAATATCATGTTCCTTAAATTTCCGCCAAATGGAAAACAGCACGTCACTGCGCGGGCGCTTTCGTCCTTCGATAATATCATCGACCCAGAAATAGAGGCTAAAATTTATAGAACTGTCACCAAAGTTCTCCAAGAAAACTTCAGGCGGCGTTTTTTGGCTGCATCTGGGATGCTCCGTTGACGCCTGTAAAATCAAATTGCGGGCTTCCTCCAGATCCGTGCCATATGCGACACCGATCATAATATCGATGCGCCCGCGGCTATTGCTAAAAGTCCAGTTTGTTACTCTGTTGGTGATAAAATCCTCGTTCGGAACCATAATCTCCCGGCCTTCAAAGGTTTCAATCAAAGTATAGCGGGCGCCGATATCCCGGATAAAACCGAGTGTGCCGTCATTAAGTTCCACAAGATCGGCTTCTTCGACAGATTTTTCAAACAAAAGAATAATGCCGCTGATAAAGTTGGAGGCAATCTTTTGAAGGCCAAAACCAATCCCGATACCCACTGCTCCACTAAAAATGGCGAGGGCCGTCAGATCAATTCCAAGCACATCCAGGGCAATCAGGAAACACAGGAAATAAAGAACAATCTGAAACACCTTGGTTACCAGGGCCCGATTGCTGGCCTTGATACTGTTCAGGCCTCTTATACGTTTCTCACCAAACTCCGAAACGATACCTGCAAGCCAAAAAAGAATGATGATGGCAAGCAGGCCTTTAGTCAGCAAATAAACCGATATCCGCAAATCGCCTATTTTGAACGCCAGCTGATCAGAATCCAGGAAGTCCTTGATGGGTTGAAGATAGTCGAGATAACCAAGGGAAAAGAACCCGATGGCGATCAGGAGCAATAGCAATTTGGCGATCCACCCCCTCGGCTTTAGCAGTGATGACCAAAAGTTGCCCATATCTTCCGCTTCTTTCTTCAATCTACTTAGGTTTATACTTTACCAAGCGATTTTAGAACTTTCATGACTTACGTCCATCTCTTTAAAGCTTGAGAACCAGGCCCATGAAATTCGATTTGGTTCCCTCAGGATTTTATTTGGCTTCGATAGCGATGAAATTAAATGCCAGGAGGGAACTCATTTCCTTCAAAACCGTTAGAAAATGAGGGGAACAATAAGGATCTGGAGACATTGGAGGGTAACCACATCCATACCTGATCCTTTTGTCTGTAAAGGAGCGCAAATTCGAATGGTGAATGTCCAAGAAGTCAGCTCTCGAGAACTAGAGAAGCTCGACAAGCTGGCTTGGTGGATGGATAGCAAGTTTGTCATTCCGGGAACATCAATCCGTTTTGGGCTTGATGTCATCCTTGGTTTGGTCCCTGGCATTGGAGACACGGGATCACTCTTAATCAGCGCGTATCTGATTGGAAAAGCTCGGTCTTATAATGTCCCCTGGTATGTGACTGTTCAAATGATCTGGAACGCCTTTCTGGATTGGATCATTGGTATCATCCCATTAGTCGGCGATCTCTTTGACATCGGCTGGAAAGCTAACCTCAGGAATGTCAGTTTGATACGGCAGCATGGCCAGTTTCGGCCATAGTAACGCGAGGAGCAGCCGGAACTGGTTTTGCACAACGGCATATCACCATAGAAAAGGAAGAGGTAGATGGAGACAATAAAAATACTAACGGAGCAGCTGCGCGAGATTGCACGCGCAACGATTGAGCTTCTTCCTCAGATGACGGTGGCTCTTGTTGTTCTTATTATTACCTGGTTAGTGGCGAAACTTGCCAAATCAGTTCTTCGGAAGATATTGGACAGGACAAAGCTTCGCACCAGCCTGAAAGAACTATTTACGCTCCTCCTCACAATCTTCATTTGGGTTATGGGATTCATGATCGCGGCTGTGATTGTCTTTCCGGGCCTGACACCCGCTAGTATTTTGGCGGGTCTTGGTATCGGTTCTGTCGCCATCGGATTTGCCTTTAAGGATATCTTCGAGAATTTTCTGGCAGGGGTCATTCTCCTATTCCGGCGGGAGGTGCGTATGGGCGATTTTATTGAATGCGAGGGCCTTGAGGGAAGGGTCGAGAATATTTCAATTCGGGAAAGCCATATTATGCAAACGGACGGACAGTTGGTGATCGTTCCAAATTCCATGCTGTTCAAAAACCCCATTAAAATACGAACCCATCAGGATCTGAGACGAGTGACGATCATATGCGGGGTTGCCTATGGGGAAGACGTTGATACTTCCCGAGAAATTATCGAAAACTCGGTGAAGGAATGTGAGACAGTCGTCACCGAGGGTAAACCTATCCAGATATTTGCTCAGGAATTCGCCTCATCCTCAATTAATTTTGAAGTCACCTGGTGGACAGGGTCGAAACCGGTAGATATCCGGACATCCCGCGATGAAGTTATTGCAGCTGTGAAATCTGCACTTGATAACGCAAATATCGAGATACCCTTCCCATACAGAACCCTAACCTTCAAGGATCCTCTGGCGCTGACAGGGGGTGGTGAGGATTAAGCGGAGTCTTGGCTTTGCACATATCGGTTCTGGATATTTTTTGGCAGATTGCGAGTGACGCTGTCGATATCCTCTTTGAAATGATCCATTTGCTCCAGCTTTCGCAGCAATAGCAGCCCATGGTCTTCAAGCTGAGTGCGAACATTCTCACCCGCAGTTTCGTAAAGTCGGGCATATGCCCGTGCGAGACATTGACTCATGAGAATATTGTCACCTGCCGCCCGGCGGAGCGGATGGAAGGCCTGGTTGATTAAATGTTCGGGAGAAAGCTCCGGTATAATCAGCCTTTCAATACCGTCCTCATCCTTGCGTATCACAGATGACATGTCGCCATGAGATACGGCTGCCGACAGCGCATCTGACATACTGTCTACGGCTGCAATCGCTGTATAGGTGTCATTAATACCCGGTGAGAGCGCCCTCAAGGCGATCTCCAGTAATAAATTTATGGAGAATTCAATAGGGCTGTCTTCGGATCTGGACGGTTGTATGGACACCAGTTTCTGAATAGAAGAGTCGAAATCTTCATCCAATTTTTTAGTCACAGAAAACAACACCTCGTCGGAAAGCGTATATTCCCCCATGTTTTTGTGAGCTTTGAGACAAACATCTTCCTCCCGAGCGCTCTTCACAAGCCTCTCCTCTGACAACACGCATAAATATCCTGATTTTCCGGCACAGATTTCATAGACAAAATCCTCTTCCGGGTGCTCTGTATCCTCAGTCTCAGCCGCATCCGTTCTATGGACCCTCTCGTCCAACGCCATTTTGAGTTTGGTGGTAATTGCAGCAATTTCATCATCAATTGTTACTGTTCTGGAAACATGTCGAACAAAATACACCAACTGCATTACGCAAAGTACTGCCAATATCCCGGCACCAATAATCGTAAACTTAGGTATAAATTCCCGTTCAACGAACAAAATCGTCGCAATAGCGTACAGAAAGGTTCCGCCAAAAATTCCGGCAGTTATTTGATTGACGAGGTCTGACGTAAATCGCTTCAGCATCCTTGGGCCAATATTCCCGGCGGCCAAGGTGAAGACGACCAGAACCAAAGAATATGTCAAGCTGAGCGCCGTCATGGCACCTCCGGCGACAACGGATAGAACTGTCCGGGCGCTTTCAAACTCCAGGGTCGGAAAAACCGCGACAGAAGCCTCTGCTAGCCATTTCTGTTCCAGATAAACTGTTAGGAGTGGAAGGCATCCGACCAGAAATGCAATACCAGCTGGCACCGTCAGAAGGACCACAAACGGGCGGCGGAGAATCTTGAGATTCATCTGGCTTCCTTTTCACGCAACGTCTGTATTTCAGTATAGGCGCTATATTTAGTTTTCTGCGAGCAATGTTTGGTCTTTTGAGTCTTTTTTGGGCTGGTCTGCCTCCGGATCTGCCTTACTGACCCTTATCTCCTCTGGTATTGGACCGGGTGTGATTTTCCGCCTCTCCTTGGAAGATTGCTCCGGTTTGAGTGCCGTCGAATCGGCTTTCTTAAAATAGATCAACTGCGGGTCGGTCGGATCTATGTCATTGGCTTCAAACGCTTCCTTAATAGCTTGAATAACCCGCGAGCGGGAAACCACCTCCTCTGATCGCTGTGAATTGATCCACCAGCGCACTTTCATCCCAAGCGATGTAGATCCGAGTTCCCAGCACAATATCTGTGGTGGAGGGTCTTTCAACACTTCACCAATCTGGCCGAGGGATGTTTCAATGATGGCAGTCATTGTGCGAATGTCATAGGCATATCCAACCGTCACATTGATTTCGACCCGACGCTTTTCCTGCGACGTATATATTTTGACATTGCTTGTGTAGATGGTCGTGTTTGGAACGACAATGTCCCGCCCATCAAATGTCCGGATTACAGTAGCCCTGGGTTCAATGCGCAGGACCGTTCCCTCTGCATCTCCGACCTTGATCTGGTCACCGCGTCGAAACGGCATGCGCAACAGGATAAGCAGCCCGGCCAGCCAATTCTGCAATATATCCTTAAAGGCAAATCCGAAAGCCAGTGACCCGAGCCCGAAACTCGCAAGTAAATCAACAGGTTGTATCGACGGAATAACAATGGTCAGGGAGACAAGGAACCCTAGAAAAACAAAAGACCAAAGCGCAAAACTCGCAAGGATATGTCCTAAATCCGTGCGACCTTTTCTACTGAAATACGCTGAAAACGAGCGGCTCAAGCCATATCCGATTAACGCAATCAAGAAAAAGACAAAAAACCCGACAATCAGATTTGGTAGTCGCGCATAAAACTCGTCGTTCCAATTCTGAATAGTGCCGACAGCCAATTCTATGCCTTCAGTTAAGGTAGAAGTATCACTCATGTCAAAGCCTTGGACCCTTCTTTTTTATGCGTTACCGGCGGGACGATTAATTGACTAACAAATATTGCAGGGAAAAGTTCCAAACCCCCTAAAAACCAGGGAACTTTTGTGAGAGAAAACTGTTGGACAACTTATTTAACCTTGATGAAAGGGTGTAATTATGAATAAGCGTTCAACGTTACTTGAAGAAAGTCTCCTGGATCCTTCAGCTATCTTTAATTCACCTCACGACGTCTTTGTGGACAAACGATTAAACGATGATGAAAAACTGAAGATATTGCAAAGCTGGGAAGAAGACGCCAAAGCACTTATTCGTGCCGAGTCAGAAAATATGGAAACTTCGCCAAAAGCGTCTGTCGCGGCGGAATTACTTGCCGAGATTTCAAACATCAGGCTAGAGTTAGAGGAAATGATGAAAGAAACCGATGACAGCTGACCTAGATTGGGGCCTCACCTACATATCCTGGCAAGAACTATTATTGCGGGTCGGAATGGCAATGCTGTTCGGGTTTATTCTGGGGCTCGAAAGAGATAGCAAGAACAAACCCATAGACTTTCGGGCCTTTATGATTGTCGCCGTCACCACCTGTATCCTGGCCATACTGGGCCAGGAGATTTATTCAGATTTTGCATCTGAAGAAGGAGGAACTCTAAAAGTCGATCTTTCAAGTATCATTGCTGGTGTGATGACGGGAATAGGATTCCTTGGGGCCGGAGCCATTATTCATCGTGGTGACAATCGCGTTGTCGGAACCGCCACGGGGGCAAGTATCTGGGCGGCCGGCGGGATTGGATTAGCGATTGGATTCGGCTTTTATAGCCTCGGTATAGTCGCGTTTGTTGCCATCGGCGCAATCCTGCTTGCGGGGGGAATATTCAGAACCAAGTTTTCGGGTATTGATGACAACGAAAAGCAGGATTCATCCTGATATGGGAGAGCTAAAAAAAGCGCCACACTGAATGTGTGGCGCTTTTTTGCTTAGTACAGGGTTAGGAGGCCTGCTCTTTTTCGAACTCTTCGAGCATGTTTTCCGCATCTTCGCGGGCGACACCATAGTTCTCTTGAAGCCGGCCCAGGAAAATTTCCCGATCTCCGTTTATCTGATCCAGATCGTCATCTGTCAGCTTGCCCCATTTTTTCTTGGCTTCGCCTTTGATCTGTTTCCATCTTCCTTTAAGAATGTCTTCATTTATCATTTCAGATCCACTCCGTATTTTTGGGTCTTCCGACTCAGTTCATATTTGAGGATTTGTAGTTCGTTATTAACGAAGCCTTTTTCGCGGGAAGCTCGTATTTGTAGGCTTCGTCAATCCGAACAAGTTTCGCCGCGTCATATGGCATACTCAGATCTTCACCGCCAAAACCGAGTACCTTGTCGACGCCAATAATAAGGTGACTGGCTTTTCCGTTTTTGAACGTAATGTCATCGATATCGCCCAGCGTTTCACCGCTCGCGGAAGCAAGTTCGGCATCCAGGAGTTTTTCAACGCTGTAACCGGAGCTTGGCATCAACTTGACATTGTCACCAGCAGTTTCCGTGTCATATGAGAATTCTGCAGCCCGTTCGATAGCCATTTCTGTCAATGGCATGACGATATCTCCGTCAGGAGAAGTTTTGACCATGCTGTCATAGTCAAATGCCGCCAGTTTACCCAGACCAAAGAAGTCTCCATCGCCAACAACCACCATCATTGCATTGCCGGCGTCGTCGATAATGACGTCTTTGATAACGCCGACACGTTCATCTTTAAAGTTATAGGCGGGTTCGCCGATAATTCCCGTCGCTGTCGTGCGGGTATTGATTTTGGCATCTTCGACATTGAGTTCACTGTCATCTTCGCTGAATATGAACGCCTTGATATCCTGATAAGCATCCTGAGCAGCATCAGATGCGTCTTCAGCGGTTTCCTTGACAGCTTTTTTGGTTTTTTCCCAACCGTCCTTAACTTCCTGCGTTACCTCTTTTGTTGCACTGTCTTCAGTTTTCGCAGTCCCAGCCATAGCTGGAGCAGCACTAACTAGAGCGATAAGGGAAGCAGTTGCAAGAAATTTCGTTTTCATGGTTTTCCTCTTCTGGTGTTGAAAAAAGTAAACGAACACAAGACAAACGAGGGATCGCAAAGAAAGTTCCGGAAAATTTTTCGGAACCTTTTGAGGTGAGAATCTGTTGGTAACTATGGAAAAACGAAAGAACTCTAATTTAGGAGATTATAAAGCATGGGGACTGACGACAATGACGCCTTAACCAAACTTATTGATCTTTGCGAGGATGCGCGGGAGTTCTATTCAAGTGCCTCGCATCAGACCACAAGCCCGCGATTGAGAAAAGCCTTTAGAAAAATGGCCTCCGTCCGAGAGAGTATCGTTATCAACCTCAAATCCCATTTTGCTTCTGAGTTCGGCGATGTCCAGGAAGGCGGAACAATTACCGGTCAAGCCTCCAATATCTTCAAATTACTCAAGGCGAAATTGGGAGACACGGAACGGACGCTTATTCTGGAGCTGGAGCGCGCTGAAGATGATACCCTTGAGGAATTTCGTGACGTTCAGCTAAAAGACTTGTCTGAATCGACCCGCCAGGTCATTGAGAGACAAATGCGCCTCCTGATTGAAACACATGACCATATGAAATCTCTGAAACAAGAATTGCAGGATATCGATTGACATATTAGTCCAAATTCTCGATTTTCCGTTCATTGATGATCATCATATCACCCTGTCTTTTTGACCCCGATTTCTGTTAGATATCAACAACACGATTCTAACACTGTCGAAAGTAATTAGATGTCGCACTATCTATTGGGTGGAATTGCATCATTCTGTCTCCTGGCCAGCCTGATACCATTTATACCCGTTCCGCACGGGGCCTTTCGCATATTCGACTTTGGTCGTCTGCAAATTGCCATCATGGCGTTCGTGACACTTATCCTGGTCGTCACGATCTTGCCCTTGACCCTTCAGACAGCCGTTTTTATTGGTATGCTCAGTTTGTCGATTGTTATCCAGCTCGCATACATCGTGCGATTTACACCTTTTTGGAAAATACAATCCGCCAGAATTCACCTGGACGGCGACGACAAACTGGTCATAAAACTTCTGGCCTGTAATGTGAAGCAGGGAAACAAGGACTACTCAAGGCTAATCAAATTGATAGAAGAGTATGATCCCGACATTTTTGTCCTGATGGAAACGGATCAGTCCTGGATTGATGCCCTCGATACGCCATTTTCAAAATATGAACAAAAGATCAGCTGTCCTCAAGATAACAGTTACGGCATGTTCCTGGCATCAAAACTGGACATGCCCGTAGGAGAATTACGCTTTCTTCTTAATGACAGCATCCCAAGTTTTCATTGTACCTTTCAGCTGTCCAACAATCGTCAGTTTGATTTGATCTCTTTGCACCCGGATCCGCCCGTTCCCCATCGTGATACAGTCGGCAGGGATGCGGAAATTCTTGTGGTTGGTAAGATCGCGACAAAGAGGGTCCGGCCTTTGATAGTTACAGGAGATCTTAATGATGTTGCCTGGTCAGCAACAACGCGACGGTTTCTGAGGATTTCGCGATTGCTGGACCCACGACAAGGCCGCGGGTTATTCAATTCCTTTGACGCGCGTTTTCCTTTTTTAAGGTGGCCGCTTGATCATATCTTTCATTCTGATGAATTTGAACTCGCAAAGATCAAAAGGCTGCCGTTTATTGGATCAGATCACTTCCCCATGTATTATGAATTGGCCCTCGTTTTCAATGACAACAACACGCTTCCAAAAAAGCCAACGTCTGCAGATTTCGAGGCTTCTGATACGCTTATTGAAAAAGAAAAAATCAGGGACAGAAAACCTGTGGGTGAAGACTGGGAAAATCCCAAATAGGAACCCTGCATAGGTCACAAGCAACAAACTAACCTTTGCTTGGCACACTTGCTTCAGCAATCCGCTGAGCTTCTATGACATCGTTGGTTGTCCCACTGGCGACAATTGTCCCATGGTAGACGACAGCCCATTTCCAGGCATCCATGGGTTGATCACATTCCCAGTCCTGTTTCTGCTTCTCCACCAACAACTCATAGTCACCTGCGTCGGTGCAGAGTTTTTGGGCTTCCCATTCCATTTCTAAGTTTTCTTTTTGGACACTCATTTATATTCTCCACAATATCATGCTCAGAGGTAGATTGTTACGTTAGAATTTATAACCAAGGGAAACCGCTCCAAAAACCGATGGATTCGATTGTCCTTTAAACTCTCTAGTTCTATAAGCAAGAGTATAGCTCACGCGATATCTTCCGTATGTAAGGGCGAGACCAGCATTAGCGTCAGCTACGAAATAATTTTTGTCGACACTATGGGAATCACTAAAGGTATTTCCATCCAGGAAAATATTATGGGCGACCGCCCTGCCCTCCAGCCCCGCGAACAAATACCAGCTCCAATTGTCCCTGGGCGTTTCAAAAAACCCGGTTCCCGGCATGCCGGGTCGTACCCGGATCGGGGCATCCTGCCAGGCATCTTCTTTTGGGGAAAGACTGATACTCAGCCCCGCGCTGGCGAAGGTATAGACATTCCCGAGGGTAATACCATAGTGGGGCGAAGCGGAAGCAGTAAGGCCGCCACCTGTGGCTTTGATATATTGCGGAAATTGCCGGCGCCAGCCAAGGACAAGCGCCGGTTCATTGTCGAGCTGGTTGGACCAGCCGTTAGGTGTCGGGCTGTCAGGTGTAATATATTTATGGACAAAACTTTGGGTTTGCTTCCCAAGAGCCCAAGGACCGACAACGCCAATGGAGACTTCCAAGTCATCCAAATGATCTCCGGTAATTGTTACAAGTCCCATAGAAATGTATAAATGAGCGGCCCAGGGTCGATCATTGAGATCCTGGCTCGATTGCGAAACTTCTTCAGGTGTATAAAGGTTCTGACCCAGCGAATAGAACACGCTCGAGCTGTCATTTATATCGAATGTCGGGATCAGGTTGGCAATCCTGGAAGCGAATTTTGGCATTTCTGCCGATGCATCGAAATAACTCAGCCGCACACCGCTTGTATAATTTTCATCTGTGCCGCGCCCGCCAATTGAGTCATTCTCAACAAGCAAGGTGAAAATTTTCCCTCCCTGTCCGGAGATTGCGTCAGATGCGTCTTCAGATCCATTTTCGTCCACCTTAATATCTAAAGTTGGAGACACTTCTTGCGCCCGGCTCTCAAACACAAAAAGGCATATGACGCACAAGGACCAAATCGGAAACTTCATCAAAGTAGCTCATTCACAAAATAAAACCGCCAAACAAGTGGCGGCTTTATTGATACACGTCCTGTCATATAAAGGTGAAACAAAAATGACAGTCTTCAGTCAAATTGTCCCACAGATAGGTCCTAATCGTCGGCTTTTTTCTGAATTGCTTCACCCGCATCTTCGATATCTCTGCCGGCTCCTTCAATTGTTTCACATGCCGCCAGTGACAAGGATGACAAGGCGAAAAGCGCCAACATCACAGTTTTTACTTGTTTTTTGATTACGTCCATTTGTCTTTTCTCTCCTCTTGTAAATAGTTATCAGTAACTCCAACGAACAGGAGTCGGATAAGTTCCCGGTTATTTGAGATAACGACCAGCGATCAGTCCGGCTATTCCAGCCAAAAGCAACGTTGTTTTCGGGCTGTCACCTATGGAGGATTCAAGCTCTTTGGCAACTTCAGAAGCCATTGCCGTCGCCTTTTCTGACAGGTCCTCAGTCGTATGGGTGGGTTCTTTTCTTGAAGTTAGCGCCAAGTAAGTGACTAGCAGGATGATCAAACAAAGTAATAGAAGAACACCCGCCGTTGCGAGGGCCGCCATTGCTGGCATCAAATAAAGCAGCAGCCAATTATGGAGGGCCAAAGCTAGAAACATCAGGGCGATGAAGGACAATGCGATAGTCAATGCGAATATCGTTACGCCAATGGCACTATACTGGAGAAAAGTCGATTTTTTCTTCGCCAGTTTGTCCGTCAGAACATATTCTAAAATCTGCAAAAGCGGATTCACGGATCAGCTCCGATTGCGCAGTAGCATACTTGCGAGAAACCCTGCGGCAAATGCGATCATAACGCTTTGTGCAGGCTTCTCTTTAACTCTGTCCTCAAGATGGTGAATACCCTGCTGCCCTCGATCTTTGAGGTCGCCAAGTTTTTCTTTCGCCTTTTCCCCAACTTTTTGAGCTTCCTGTACACCATCTCTTTTAAGACTGGCCGTCAGCTCCGACATATGCTGTTTCAGGGAAGCAAGGTCCTCTTTTAGTTCGTCAATTTCTGGGTAGGATTCTGTGGATTTAGTCACGTAAAAACTCCGTTCTAATTTGCTTATACTCTTACTAACAAGCAAATCGAAAAAGAGTTCCTCGTTTAATCAGGAGGACAGAACATATAGCCGACGCCGCGCATCGTTCTAATGAGTTCCGCGCCATCCTCGCCCAGTTTTTTGCGAATACGGCCTATCTGGATGTCGATCGCACGATCATAAGCATCATATTCACCTTCCCGGGTCAGCTCAAACAACTGTTGCCGGCTCAGGGTTCTGTTTGGTGCCGTCACAAGTGTCTCCAAAAGTTGGAATTCGCCAATCGTCATATCAAGAGAGTCTGCGCCATTCTCAAACACCTGATATTGCTCCCGATCCAGAGTGAAACGGCCAAAGATTATCTTTTCTTTTGTATCCTCGCTATTAGCCGCTTCTTGCTTAACCTTTTTGGATTCATTGTATCTGCGCAAAGAAGCTTTTATCCGGGCTTTCAGTTCTCGCAACTCGAACGGCTTCGTCAGATAGTCATCCGCACCCATTTCGAGACAAATTACTTTTTCCGTCGTATCGTTTTTCCCACTCACCACGATGATGGGCACTTTCGTATTACTACGGATAAATGGGATAAGGCTGACACCATCGGTATCAGGAAGGCCAAGATCGAGCAGAATTATATTCGCGTCTTCTGACTCTATCTTTGTTTCCATTTCCGCACCATTTCGTGCTGTGGTGACAGCGTATCCTTCTCCCTCAAGATATTGCGTAAGAACGACCTGAAGACCTTCGTCATCATCAACTGACAGCACAACGTCTTTTTCCATCGGTGTGTTCCTTCTTGTCTCCGCAATGATTTATCGGAGCAGATACATAAATGATACAAACTTTTTCAAAACGCATACAAAAGCGACAAATCCAGGATACAGACGCTCACTACCTTTCTTTTTGCAAAATCAATGTTGTATTAGCAAAAAGGAAAACAGTAAATGTTCGACAATCAGCTTCTATCAACCGAGATGCCCGGCCTGAGAAACTTTGCCCGTCGCCTGACCCGCAACACCCAGGATGCCGACGACCTTTTACAGTATACGCTATTACAGGCTATCGAAAAGAAACATTTGTTTCAGGAAAACACGGACCTGTTCAAATGGACTTCCAAGATCATGTACAATCATTTTGTTTCTGGCTATCGCCGCAAAGTCAAATACGAGAGCAAGTTCGATCCAGAGAGCTTTTTGGAGACAGAATCAATTGATCCCCCCCAAGAGAAGCAGATTGAACTGAAGAATGTTAGCAAGGCTATGAACCGCTTGTCGTTTGAACATAGAGAGATCCTGGTGATGATTTGCGTTCAGGGAATGAGTTATCAGGAAGTTGCAGACTCATTGCAAATTGCTATTGGGACAGTCCGTTCTCGCCTGTCCCGCGCTCGGGAACAATTACAGATGCAACTGGGAGAACTCGCCTAGCATCTCTCTCGAGAAATTGGTATTTTCTGGCTCAGGCTCCTTCCGCCTCCCCTTGATGAGACTCAATGTAAGTTAGTACCATTGACTTAAAATTTCGCTCTACAATGGGTTTGGGCAAATAGTCGTTCATACCAGCGTCCAGGCAACTGTCTTTATCGCCAACGAGGGCATGCGCGGTCATCCCGACGATAGGAGTTGGTTCCAGTTCCTTCTCCTTTTCGATTTTACGGATCAATCTCGTACTGGTAAAACCATCCATTTCCGGCATCTGGATATCCATTAGGATTAAGCCGTAATGATTTTCCTTCCACTTCTGAACCGCTTCCGCCCCGGTTCTGGCAATATCATATTCGATATTCATGTCCGCCAAAATATGGCCGAGAACTGTGATATTCCCATCATAATCTTCGACCAGTAACGCTTTCTGAAACCCTCCAATTTGAGCTCTAAATTCATCAACACGCTTTTTTCTTGCGGTGTCATCCGAGGCGTCATTTTCAGATGGGGGATTGCTACTGCTCATCAGCGGCACTACCAGCGAGAACGTGGACCCTTTTCCAGGCTCACTTCTGACTTCAATGTTGCCCCCCATTAGATGGGCAAGTTTTTTTGAGATCGGCAGCCCCAACCCTGTACCCCCATATTTCCGGGACATCGTTGAATCTGCTTGTTTGAACTGCTCGAATATCAGATCTAGCTGGCTTTGATCAATTCCAATCCCTGTGTCCTCCACATCAACCCTAAGCACGGAGTACTCGCCCTGATCTTCTGTCGAAGCCTTAACCTGAACATGGCCCTTTTCAGTGAACTTTATGGCGTTTCCAATCAGATTGATCAGTATTTGACGAATACGGGATGGATCACCATAAAATTCCAAATTCCCCACATTTTCATAGTCAAATATGTAATCGAGTTCTTTTTCGCTGGTGCGAACCGACATGATGCTCGTGACATGCTCAAATGCATCTTGCAGGCGAAAAGCTGTCATTTCCAGCTCCAACTCCCCGCTTTCAATCTTTGAGAAATCGAGAATGTCAGAGATGAGATCCTTCAAGCTTATAGAACTCCCATGCAAGACATTTATGAGCTTTTGTCTTTTCTCATCCAGCTCATGAATATTCTGCATAAGGATTTCAGTGGCGCCTGTTATGGCCGTCAGCGGTGTTCGAATTTCATGGCTCATATGAGCCAAAAACTCACTTTTGGCTTCATTTGCAGCCTCCGCTTTTAACATGGCTTGCCGCAGCTTTGCCTCATATTCCTTTGCAGCACTGATATCTGTATGAGCGCCAACAAAACGTGCTGGCATTTGCTTGTCATCAAGGATCAGTATACCGCGAGAACGTATCCATACCCATCGCCCCGATTTATGCTGCATCCGAAAAGTAACTGAATATTCTGAAAGCTTCCCATCCAAATAGAGGTTTATCTGTTTCCAGACAGATTCCCGATCGTCAGGATGCAGTCGCTCAGAAAAATCATTGAGAGATCCCGAAAACTCGTCGGAACTGTATCCCAGCATCCCAAAGAACTGCTCAGAATAATAGACGTCGTCCGTCTTGATATTCCAGTCAAAGACACCATCCTTTGTGCCCTCAACTGCTAATCGAAATATTTCCTCTTCTTTTGACATGCTACCGGCACTAACCCGACGATTTAGTCTGAAAATAATAATGAGAGCGAACAGCGCGCCCAGGGCAAGCGTGGATAAGTTGACTATAAATAGTTCCGATACACCAATCGGATCAGTGGAGCCACTTTGGACCAATAAAAAAAGGGAAAAATTAATAATGGCCAGTAGCGCCAAGGCCAAGACGGCACAAAGAATTTTCCAAAATGAGATTTTCATTGTGAAATCCTACCCGAGACAAACTACCCATCCAAACAAAAACGGCACCTCGAATGAAGCACCGTTTTCTCTTTAGCTTGAACGATCCCATTTACATGGGAGGTTTTCGGCCTTTAACAAAGTGAATAATCGCGGTTACGATGAATAGCACGATAAACACGACAAATAGAATCTGTGCAATTTCTACAGATACTGCGGCCACTCCGCCAAAACCGAGTACTGCAGCAATCAAAGCAATGACAAGAAATGCAATAGCCCAACCAATCATTGGTCCCTCCTAATTTTCCTAAATACAGCAAACAAACGGTGAGGAATCTAAAAAGTTCCAGGGAACTATATCGGATACCAGACATTTGTTACCGCAGCACAGGAAAACGCAATTGAAAGTCCGGTTCTCGGGGTCAGGAAAAGGCTGGAGGAATCATGTTATGGGAGAGAAATTTTATAAAAAAGAAGAAGTTCAAGCATATGTTGACGGAGAGCTGGACCATAATACGGCGGAACAGGTCAAGGAACTTATTCAGACCGATCCGGTTACCCGTAGCCAATTTATTAAGCTGGTCCGGCAGAAGCAGCTCCTCAAACTATGGTGGAAAAACGCCGTAAACTGACCCGAAGTGGAAAGACCTCTTTTCGAAGGAACCAATCTGGTTTGCCAACGTTTGTAAACTATAACTCAACAGGTTCAAGGAGATTACAGGTGAACATATACGAACGCCTCATAAAGGATCATGACAAACAGGAAAAGCTGGCCAACCGTCTGATGGAAACATCAGGAGATTCAGCCGAACGTCGCGAGCTGTTTATTCTGTTAAAGGCCGAAGCGACGAACCACGCGAATGCTGAAGAGCAGACCCTCTACTCCGTTCTTATGGAACATCCGGACGGGCAGGAACAATCTCGCCATAGCGTGGCGGAGCACAAAGAAGCGGATGACCTGCTTGAGCAACTCTCCGAAATGGATATGAGCAGTGCCGGTTGGATCCAAAAGTTTGAGAAATTCCGCCACGAGCTTTTGCACCATATCGCGGAAGAGGAAAGAGATGTCTTTCCGTTAGCAAAAAAGCTAATTGACGAGCATAAAGCCTCGGAAATGGCGGAACTGTTTGACAAACGTAAAAGACTCGAAGAACTGGCATAGATCTTCAAGGCAGTGTCAGCGGAAAATCGACAGGGTCTGATTTGTATGGATCTAAGGTACGGTCATGCCCGCTCCGAATTCAAACCGTTGTTTTTGGAGGCTCCAAGAAGATTAGGTTGGATTGAGCGCAGCAATTTCCTTGTTGCCCCGCCAAAACACAACCATGAGCACTAGGGCCAATGAGCAACTTCCGATGGCAATAAGAAGTGGCAATGCGGGATAGAGCGTCATTGCAGTTCCGCTTGCGATTGACACAGACCCGGACCCGAGCGTGTAAAGCGCGACACAGACACCCATGGCCCAGCCCTGACGGCTGGGGTCCACGCTCGCAGAGAACATGGATAAAAAGGTGGGATAGGTAATTCCGAAGGCAGCGACGATCGGGATTACCAGGAAATAGGTAAGCCATGCTATCTGATTGGCTAGAAACCCTGTCATGAACAGGATCATAATCGTCACGGTAACGGCAACAATGCGGACCTGCCGGAATTTCTTGAAAACCGGTCCGACAAGACAAAGGCTAACCGACCCCATGGTCGCTCCAAGAACGACCAGAACGGCACTGTTTTGGAAAGTGCCGAAACTGAATCGGGTGATCAGAAAATCATCGAGAAAAAGATAAAACGCGTTGAAGCCCATGACCGAAAAGAAGAACACCGGCGTAAGACGGAGAGTAACCGGGTTCTGAAAAACACGGAGGAGAGTCAGAAAGACTTCGCTCAAACCAAAATCTATTTTACGACGTTCTGACAATGTTTCTGAAAAGAACCTCATTATCAAAACAATATTGAGAGCTACTAGCAGGATTGCAGCAATGACCGGCAAGTCGAAGCTGGCACTGTTCCCCATGACCTCCCTGCTGGTGAGCAATGCTGTCAGAAGAGGACCGGCAATGAGCCCGAGGGAGACCGCGGCGACCATTTGACCCATAAACTTGGCTTTCTGTTGATCGTCTTTTGCCTCGTCGATGAGGGCGGCTTGCGCAATGGGTTGATTACCAGCTGTAAATCCTCCGATAACGCGGCCGGCCAGGAGCAGCAAATAACTGGTATATTCGAGAGCCAGAAATGTCAGGATATAGCCCGCCAGCGCACCGCAAAGGCAAATCAGGATCGCGCTTTTTCGGCCGATATAGTCGGATATTTTTGAAATGAAGGCCGCTCCGAAAAACCAGGACAAGAAGAAAACAGCCAGGACCGCCCCGTAATAAAGCTCACGCCGACCTTTATCCACGAACTGGGGCAGGAATTCCTGTTCCGGGTCCAGCAGAACCTCGCTCAGAATGGGGATCAACAGCCCCAGCCCAAGAATATCAATGAATACGACAAAGAGAACTGCGAAACGTGCCAAGGCCCTGCCCTTCTTTCCAATAACTTAAAGACAGCGTGAGATGGGGATCAGCATCTAATTCATGGCCCCAAATCTGGGAGAATCTGCAAGTCGAGAGTCTTTTCCAAGATCATTGGGTACCGTCATCCATCGACAAATGCAATCGAAACAAAGGATCCCGTTGATTGTCTCAAAATACGGTCCCGGTTTAGAAAATTTAACAGCTACCAGCATCAAAGCGATGTTGTCAGGCATCGCCTGACAGTTCCCTATTTAGAGTTCAGAAAAAATAGCTTGGTGAACAGGGTAGCAGCCTGCCGTCTTACTCTGATTGACCAGGCTAAGGGAAGGAATGCCGGGACAGTCTTTCTATAGTTTCGGTATTTCTCTCCAAGCTCATCGATCAAGTCCGCTTCCTCAAATGGTGTTGCAATGAGAATATAGCTGGTCATACCGAAGGCAAAGACCATATGCCCGACCGTCAATTGCGGTGTTATCCACGGTGTCAGCATCCAGCATAGACTTATCGGATGCCGGACCAGCCCATAAAACCATTTTGCACTGAAGCTGGCGTCGGCAGGACGGTTGTTACGGAACCGATCCCAGGCCTGCTGAAGGCCAAAAAAGCCGAAGTGACCAAACTGGAAAGTTGCAAGGAGCATGACTCCCCACACCATTAAATAGGCTGAGTAAATTATGCCGCGCAGATATTCATCTTCAACATTCCATACCGGTATCGGTATGGGTCGCCAGAGCCAGAACAGGAGACCTGTCATGATGGCTGTCATGTATAGATAAGTTGCCCGTTCCATGGATGGCGGAATAATTTTTGTCCAGCGCTTTTTGAACCAAGTTCGAGCAGTAATTGAATGGTGCAACCCAAACAACCAGAGAAGTCCAACATTGAAGGCAGCTGACGGCCAGAGACTTCCCTGGACACCATCATTAATCCCTTTCGGAACATACAGACCCGCAATAAATCCGACAATATATACGAGATTCACATTAGCAACCGCATAAGCGATCACGGCATACATTAGTATTGAAGTGCGTCGAACCATTTAGGTTCTCCCTCAGTTAAAGAAATGTGTGAGAAAGTAAACTGGACATGCCTCTGGCAACGCCCATCCCGGGCGGAACACTCCTGTTTAAAAGAGTTCAGCCCGCATCATTCAGTTGGTATCAGGACCAATTTTTATCGTGCTCGGCATGGGTTCGAAGATAAGCACCAGATGAAAAATGCGTATCATAAAACTCTGTGTCGAGTTGATGCGCCTGCAGATACATCAAGGTGAAAATTGAGGGAACCGTAGCGGGAAATTTTCCAAACTTTTCAAAGACATATTGCGCCATTGTTACGACACACTCGACAAACTCCTCGTTCATCTGTGCAGCGCTTCCACGCATATTTGAATTGTCTTTGTAAGGTCCGCCGGTTTGGGGATTAAAGGGTCCGTTTGCCCCAAATTTTCTCGACACCACAGCCTCTACTGCTGCGCGCATATTCTCGACATGCGGCGGACAATGACCTTCGAAGACACCTTCCAGGCCCGTTACATTTGGTAGCGGTTGCCCGTCTTGCATGTCAAATCGAAAGCCCAAACCGGGCACATCAGGATCGCCACTTGCACCGAGAATACTGAACGGATTAATCCCCTCATACATCCAGCCGCCAAGACCGAGTGCTTGCAGCATCAAGGCTCCTGCGTAGCAAGCCGTAGATAGCTCGACGGTTACTTCTGTAAGCCCGAGTTGCTCGACATAACTGAGCGGATACGGGTTTTCGATATCGACAAGATTCTTAAATCTCTCGATGCCGCCGATGGCCTGGTTATTGACATCGTCATAAATGCAGGCGCCATTTTGAACCAAATAACACAACACTAAAATCATATGTTGGGCGACATCCGCCACAGGTATCACGAGCGTGCTGCCCGCAACATTCGCACACCATTCGTTATGCATTTCCATATGCATGGGGGATGCTGGTGTTTTCAGGCGACCGTCTGAAAGTTTAACTATCCGTGCTTTATGATCATCAAGATAGGCGCCAAGATCTGTTGCGCCCTCAGCTGTTATCGCGTCGGTCGCCGCCATATCTCGTGTTGGTAAAAAATATGTGCCGTTATCATCGGTAAAGAATATTTCTGTGGTATGAAAACCTGCGGCGGATGGAAAAGTCCGGCCACCAGCAGCGCCTGCATAATTCGGCATTTTAGGTAAGTAAAATCGATTGTAAGGAATCAGGTTCGACCAGCCTGTATTTCCAGCGACTGTGGTCAACAGTAGCATCTGTTCCAAGTCACTTAACGGGGCCGGATCTTGTTTCGACGTATAGGCCAAAGGTCCATCCGGGATGGAGGCTCCGCGAGCAAATCGCCGAGAGCGTCGACCTTGTATGGCTTCAATCAGTGGAAACTCCATGGCCTCAATCAGCCCCTTGGGCAATGTCGGTATTCTGTTCAGCATGATTTGTCCTTTCTTGTTCAGGTTGCCGGCAGTTGCTTCAAAACCGGCGCCACTTAAAACGGCACTTGCCCCGATCATGGAGGCTCCAAGTAATTTTCGTCGTGTTGTCTCAAACATTTTTTCTCTCTTTCTGACCCGGTTGATTAATCGGCCAGGTGGCTTAAAAACGTGGTTTTTCGCGATATGGTGATAGGTTGAGTTGGTTTCGCATTTGGCTAAACCGAGAAAACTGTCGGATTTTTTTCGTTGCACCGCTGAGTTCCGTTTACATCGGTGACCA
This sequence comes from Sneathiella sp., assembly GCA_965228285.1. Lineage (GTDB taxonomy): Bacteria > Pseudomonadota > Alphaproteobacteria > Sneathiellales > Sneathiellaceae > Sneathiella. Next base: position 4,259,876 of record OZ245808.1, on the reverse strand, counting down.
ACAAAATCTCGGATAATTAAAGAAGTGCGAGCGCAATTGGTTAGCTGGTCAGGCGATGACTTTTGTCCTTTCCGGCCGGGACCGAATTCGCGTTAGCAAAATTTGCTTTCATTCCTATAAGGCCGGCATTTATTTCGGAACGGGAAATCCCAATATCGCGTAGGGTCCGATCAGGCATTGCTACGAGCATGGTGTTTGCTACCTCCCGCTCATAAAAGCGGCGGTAAGACCTGGTAATTGCTCCAGGCCAACTAGCAAGATTTACCCATACAGTTGTTAAGAAACGTCCCTTTGCCTTTGAACCTTTCTTCTCTGTATCGCGAATACCGTGGTTCCCATTCATGGGTTCAACAAGAGCCAGGGCCTCTAATTCAGTTTTTCCAAAATTTGTCATTTTCGTCTCCTTAAGCGAGTGAAAATTTTTTGGATCGCTCGCCGATAGGAGGGTTTTGACACAAGGCCGGGCGGTATGTTAGTTTCAATATTGACAAAAACGGGTCAAATAGGACAAGCTTACATGCCACTTTCAACTTATTCGAAAAATATCTCTGTCAGCCTTGTGGCCGTGCCGGAAATGTCTGCCGGTATTGTCTATGGCCTTCATGAAGTTTTCTCCTGTGTTGGTGGAGCATGGGAAGCCCTGACTGGTGTGAAAGCAAAATGCGGGAAGATGGTCCCTAGGATTGTCGGATCGTCGACTGCTCCAATTCGGACAACAATGGGGGCAACAATTGTTCCAGACCATAAATTTGATGAAGCTCATCGCTCGGATGTGGTCATCGTCGGCGATCTGGACGTGCTATCGGGTCTTGACCCTGTTGGAAACTGGACAGACGCCGTTGCCTGGATCAAGGATCAGCACAGTAAAGGAGCGATCATCTGCTCCGTTTGTACAGGCGCCTTGATGCTGGCTGAAGCCGGACTGTTAGATAAACAGGAAGCGACATCCCATTGGAGTGCAAACGACTTTTTTAGTCGCTGCTATCCCAACGTTCTGTTGAAACCGGATCGGGTCCTGGTTCCATCTGGCAAACAGCATCAGTTGGTAACCACTGGTGGATCTTCTTCCTGGCACGAACTGTCACTATATTTGATTGCACGGTTTTGCGGTGAGGACGAGGCGCGGCATATTGCAAAAGTTTTCCTTTTTGGCGACCGGAATGATGGACAATTGCCGTTTGCAGCCATGGTACGCCCAAAACAGCATAACGATGCGAACATTGCACACTGTCAAACCTGGATTGCCGAAAACTATGAAAAGACAAATCCCGTTGCGAAAATGACCAGCCTATCGGGTCTTAACTCTCGGACATTCAAGCGGCGCTTTAAAGCTGCAACTGGGTATTCACCCTTGGACTATGTACAGACATTGCGGGTTGAAGAAGCGAAACAGTTGCTGGAAACGACAGACGATGCAATTGATGATATTGCAGAAACCGTTGGGTATGAAGAGCCTAATTCTTTCCGCCGCCTATTTAAACGAACGACTGGAATTAGCCCCAATCAGTATCGAATACGCTTCAAAGACATTTCCACTTTTTAGATGGACTGAAATGGTCTCGCTATACGAGGAAAACGGCATGACTTATGGTCTGCCGTAGACAAATAAGGAGATGCCTTAAGTGACAATGCCGACTAAATGATCTCGTCCTCGTCCAGTAGCACATCTTCTTCGAGCTGTTTTGTCAAAACATCGATTTTTGCTTCAGCGTTGACGTTATTGCTGATCCGGGCAATATGAAAAAGCGCATCACCCTCGTTTACAATTGGTAAATTCGTACGTCCCATAATTAACCCTGCGTTTTCCGCGGGTATTTCAGTTTCAACTTCTCCAAAGGGGTCTGAAATAACACCGAGCAGGTCACCCGGCTTAACCTCTTCGCCAATATTCTTATGAGTGCGCAGCAGTCCTCCTGCCTCGGCTCTAATCCAATTACTCGACTTTGAATGTATTGTTCCGACCTTTCTTTTACGAACCCCTTTTATGGGGATCATGTTAAGATGCCGCATAACACGCAGGACACCTGATACACCCGCCCGGACAGCAAATTCATCAAATCGCAGACCTTCACCCGCTTCATACAGAAGAACATCAACTCCCTTCTTCTGCGCTGCTTCACGAAGGGAGCCGGGCCGAATGTTCGATGTGATGGTCAAGGGTGCACCAAACACCTCTGCCAATTCCATTGTCTCAGGCTTGGATGGTGTCACTCTAATCTGCGGCAAATTAACCCGGTGAATAGCAGCGGAATGCAGATCAATCCCAACATCCGCCCGTGAAACAATTTCAGTCATAAATATATGTGCCAGACGGGAGGCAAGTGAGCCCTTTGCACTGCCGGGAAAGGATCGGTTCAGATCCCGCCTATCTGGCAGGTAGCGGCTGTGGTTCATAAATCCAAAGGCATTGACAATTGGAACGGCCAGCAATGTGCCTTTGAGGCTTTTTAGATTTGCCGTTCGCAAAAGGCGGCGAACAATTTCAGCACCAATTATTTCGTCACCATGAATGGCTGCACTCACGAATAAAGTTGGGCCCGGTCTGCGTCCATTTACGACGTGAACAGACATAGTTACCGGCGTATGGTCAGACAAAACGCTTACAGGGATATCAACCGTTTCCCGCGCGCCAGGCGCGACAACATGTCCGCTGATCTCAAAGCCCGATTTGTCCAGCATCACCCCTTACCTTTTGTTTTCGTCTTGCCTGGGTGAGCCGACTTTTCAAGAAACTCGATTATCTTACCTGCAATATCCTTTCCCGTGGCCTTTTCCACTCCCTCAAGCCCCGGTGATGAATTAACTTCCATCACAACAGGACCATGATTTGCCCGCAACATGTCGACACCGCAGACATTAAGGCCCATTGCTTTCGCCGCCCGAATGGCAGTTGATCGTTCTTCCGGTGATATCTTAATCGATAGGGCACTCCCGCCGCGGTGAAGGTTTGATCGAAATTCACCTTCCGCTCCCTGTCGTCGCATTGCGGCAACAACCTTACCGCCAATAACAAGCGCGCGAATATCGGCACCTCCCGCTTCTTTAATAAACTCCTGAACGAGAATATTCACTTTTGCCCCACGGAAGGCTTCGATGACAGAGGAGGCGGAACGGTCCGTATCCGCAAGAACGACGCCAATACCCTGGGTACCTTCTAGCAATTTAATGACCAAAGGAGCGCCGCCAGCGAGTTTAAGAACCTGGTCTGTCTGCTTTGGATCATGAGCGAAAGTCGTTACTGGTAAGCCGATTCCATCTCGGGCTAGCAGCTGCATGGATCGTAACTTATCTCGGGAACGGCCTATGCCAACAGATTCATTTAAGGGATATACGCCCATCATTTCGAACTGTCTCAGAACAGCCGTGCCATAGAACGTGACCGAAGCGCCAATGCGGGGAATAACCGCATCATAACCGGTCAGCTTTTCATCATTGTAATAAATTTCCGGCCGGCGCGATGCTATATTCATGTAGCATCGCAAAGTATTGATAATATCCAATTGATGACCTCGTTCTTCCGCCGCCTGTTTTAGCCTCTGATGGCTATACAGATCGGGATTACGGGCTAGCATTGCCAATTTCATTGGATATCTCCTTGTTGAGCGCCTAATGCGTCGTCTGACGATTGTCCATTTCTTGTAGACTCCGTTAAATCCGGCGGCCCCGCAAGAAATGAGGAGCCAGATGCCACCAGTAGTTTGTACCGCCTTATTGCCGTCCGTCCCAGGATCAAATCATGGGTCATGTTTTCACGATCGGCGAGAGAGAGTTCTATCCGCCATTTGTAACGACCCAAGGCCAACATTGTTGCAATGACGATCCTGACTTCGGGAATGCCACTGGTATTCTTGATTCTTCGTCGATCAATAACCTTTGCATGGCTGCGTGTCGTTCGCGGCATTCCGTGAACGGGAATATGAAAGGAAACCCAATCCTCATCTCCCCGCATTTCGGTGCGGATTTTCACAGCATGGAGAGCGGATGTTCTGGCTCCCGTATCCAATTTCGCTCGCAGCAGCGGAATTTCCAGATCGGGCAAGGCCACATATTCTCGCCATCCTACAATAGAATTCTTCGGCGAGACAGTTTTAGGCTTTAGTGCATTCAAGACAAGCAATCCTCATTAACCCGTCGGTAATTAACAAAAGTGTTCGCGCTGAGCACAACAAAGAAGCTGCCCATATCAATTAGCACATACCCTCGTTCAAACATAGCGCGGGTCAAGGCTATAATATCTTCCTCATAAAGGCGCCGGCGTCCGGAGAGTTTTCTGAACAGTTTGTCTGAAATACGATAACGACCTTGATCCTTTCCACCAAAGCGCTTTGCATAAAGACTAACCAGGTAGTCTGCTGTTTCCTGAATAGGATCAGTATTGTTACTCATAGTTTTTTATATATAAATAAAAAATTATTGTCTATAGTTAAATAAATATAATTTTAGAAAGTGCTTTTTAATCTTGAATATATGGCATAATGGTCTTGGACAATGACACAAATGACGCCAGAGGCATCTGACACCCAGGAAATCTCGGTAAATTTACAATTAAAGCAATATCTGACGGACAACGATGTTGCCGGTCTGGTGGATCTCTTGGACCCGTTGCCAGTAAGTGAGGCTTTGCGCGAGGTTCTACAGTTATCCACAGAGGAACGAGATCAGATTTTATCCCTGCTTCCTGCGGGACTTGCTGCTGAGTTAGTTGATGAAGCACCAACAGAACTTGCCGCCGAACTCGTTGAACGTCTGAGATCTGATACCGCTGCCAATATTATTGATGAACTTGATTCAGATGCTCGAGCGGATGTCATCGGGGAGATGGACGCGGAGGGTGCAGAAGCCATTCTGGCAGAGATGGATAATGAAGATGCTGCAAATGTCAGAAGGCTTGCCTCCTATGAGGATGAAACTGCCGGCGGCCTTATGGTCTCTGAGCTTTTTACATTTGACGAGAAAGCGACAGTTGCAAGTGTACTCAGACGCCTTTCCAGCGAAGATGAAGATTTTGAGCGCTTCCATGGTCACCATCCCTACGTCGTTGACGATGACGGTAAGCCAATTGGTGTCGTCTCCTTACGGGGCCTTCTTACGGCAAATCGGAGTGCCCATCTGACGGAAATCATGGTCGAGCCGCTGACTGTCAATGTGGATAATTCTCTCGATGAACTCAAAGATATATTTGACGAGCATGATTTTCTTGGAGTTCCCGTCGTCGAGGTGAATGGACAGCTGGTTGGTGTTGTCTCCCGCTCTGCAGTGGATGAGGCAGTGCTCGAACGTCTTGAAAAAGCAAGCCTGAAACGTCAAGGTGTTGTTGGTGAGGAAGTACGATCCATGCCGTTCATCATCAGGTCAAGACGCAGGCTCGCCTGGCTTACAACGAACATTGTCCTGAATATTATAGCCGCAAGCGTCATTTCCGCTTATGAGGACGTTCTTACGGCTGTAATCGCAATCGCAATATTTCTTCCCATGGTCTCGGATATGAGTGGTTGTTCTGGAAACCAGGCCGTTGCCGTGACATTGCGCGAACTATCCCTTGGCCTAGTAAAACCTATCGACGCGTTTCGGGTATGGGTGAAGGAAGTCACCGTCGGCACCCTTAATGGTGCGGTGTTGGGCATATTGATCGGCCTTGTGGCCTGGTACTGGAAGGACAATGTTTACCTGGGAGTTGTTATTGGCCTGGCACTCAGCCTGAACACCATTATTGCTGTATCCATAGGCGGAGTCGTTCCGCTGTTGTTAAAGTGGGTTGGTCAGGATCCGGCCGTGGCCAGCGGACCACTCTTGACGACAATTACCGATATGGCTGGATTTTTTCTTGTGCTCAGCCTCGCCACCTTGTTTATGCCGCTACTCGTGTGAGCTGGAGGCACGACCAGTCTGGTGGGCAAACACTATTTTATCTTTGATATTCCGGACAAAAGCCTTCCCAGAATATCTGCACCCGTTATCACCTTTCGACTATCCGCCCATAGAAGAACTATGTCGCGGTCGATAACGTTATCGCCTTGATAACCGGGCTGAACTTCAAACTGCTGCAAAATATGTCCAAGCCGGGTCGACGCATCCCGAATGACGATCGGTCTGTGAATATAATTCTCAGGATTGAAGGTATCAGCATCAAATAGGGCGCCTCGAATGTAAGCGTCCGTATCAATCGTCATTCTGGGATCACCATACGGATCAATTATAATTGCCCATTTTTTGCCGGACTGCTCAATATTGTCGAAGAACTCACTCTCTTTTTGACCGGCATCCTCAGGGAAAACCGGGCTGTCTCCATTAAAAGGCAACTGGACAATACTACCCGGGTCGATTGGTTCACCTTCCTGAGAGGCAAGTACATCATCAATAGAAAAGAAATTGAGAGCGCCAAGCCCCTCAATATGACCGAGATCACTCTCATCAGCAGACATATGCTGTCGGATCATTTCACGAATGCCCCGCTCCCTTAAATACTCAACCCCTTCCTTTCCAAGCCACATATCAAGGAGGAGAGCAACCGGCTTGGCGACCGGATAAAGCAAAATCTGATATGTTCTCAATATCGGCGCCAAATGCGCCCCAATTTTTAGAGCATTTCTCGAGAAATAGGCTTGGGGAAAAATCTCACCGAAAAGAGTAATAACAACCGTAGAAAATATAAATGCAACAGCCCCTACCATCACGGAATTGGACAACAAAGTCAGCAGGACATTGATGGCGACATTTCCCCAAAGAATTGTTGTCAAAAGAAAGTTTGAATCTTCCCGCATTTTTAGAACGCGGGCAGCTGATTTGCTTCCCGTACCAACCTCCACTTCAAGCCTCAATCGACTAACACTGAAATAGGCAAGGTTAAGCCCGGAAAACATGGCGGATTGGCTCAAGCAAAATGCAATACCTAGCCATGTCATGATATAGGTGATTGATGGGCTTACAGGCTCCATAGTGAATTCTGATCCTAATAAAATTAATGCCTACATGACCTGGAAGCAGTCATGTGTGAGAAGGGTGTAATAACACGTAGCCAGGTTTATAGAAACTGCATCATCAACGCGGCAATGCCCAGGAAAGCAAAGAATCCTGCAATGTCAGTTACCGTTGTCAGTATAATCGACGACGACGTTGCGGGATCTTGTCCCAAGCGCGTGAGCACGATTGGTATGATGGCCCCAGCGAAGCCGGCAGCGACCATGGCTAATACCATTGAAGACATTATGACGGCAACAAGACCAAGCGACTGGCTCCAGATATAAACACCTATGCCACAGGTGACTGCAACGGCTACGCCATTCAGAAAACCTGCAATCACTTCTTTTCGAAGGACCGGCACCCATTGGTTTATTGTAATCTCTCTTAGCGCCAAGCCTCGCATGGTAACCGCAAGCGCCTGTGCACCGGTGTTCCCAGATTGCCCGGCGACAACAGGCAACAGCACCGCGAGGGCTGTTACCTGAGCAATAGTACCTTCGAATATACCGACGACAGCGGCCGCCATAAAAGCGGTAAGCAAATTGATTTGAAGCCACGGCATGCGCTTGCGAACAGTGAAAACGGGGCTTGAAAGAGCCCGTTCTTCTTTGCTCGCCCCAACCATGGTCTGAACATCGACAGTCGCGTCCTTTTGGATCGTCCGAGCGAGGTCATCATGGGTGACCGCTCCAATGATAACACCCTCAATGTCGATAACCGGAAGATCGAGAACATCGCCACTTTCAAATGCCTTTGTGATATCCCTCAGGGAATCAATGGGGCGGACCGCGGCAATTACGGGCTGCTCAAGCTCGCGCAGCTTCACCTCTGGCGACGCCAATGCAACCTCCTCCAAGGACACCTTGCCGGTTAACCTTTGAATATCATCTACAAGAAAAAGGCTTCGTGCTGTATTCATGCCTGTGTCGCGAAGCCGTGCGAGGGTTTCGCCTGCTGTTGCTTCCCGACGAAAAGTGGAAACATTTGTATTCATTAGCCTTCCGGCCGTATCCCTCGGATAGGACAACAATGTTTCAATATCCTTTTTAACGGCAGGATCAAGCCGAGACAACCTCAACGCGACTTCGTCATCAGGCATGTAACCCAAAAGACGAACAGCTTGCGGAGGCTGCAATTCTGACAATAGCAGATCCGCCTTTTCATCTGGTAGCACACGGAGCAGCTTGGCAGCCATGTCCGGTAACAGGTGACGCCAAACCGGTATTAGAATTTTCACAGGCTGACGATCAGCTGCGTCCAGAATATCCTCTATGTTGAGTTGCTCTATTTTGCGGGCAGCATCAAGAGGATGATCAACGAAGAAACGCTGATTTAACATATCGGCGGCGCGAACGGGATCGGCGGTCATGAAGGATCTCCTTTGCGCTTTGCATGTTGTCTTGGCTGATCCATTTCCGCAAGCAATTGCCCTAAGCCAAGAGCACTTGTAACAAATGCACTCGCAATTGCCATGGCGATCGAAGTGGATGAAGTTCCATGACCCAACAGATTTCGAGCACGGTTTTGCTTGGCTGCCTTTCGCGACAACACACCGACGATGAGTTTCTTGCGGCTGAGAACGGGTAGCTGGGGGTAGTCGTCCCAGGCATCAAGTAAGGCAATAGTGGTAAGTCTAGCACGCGCAGAAAGCGGAACAATGTTTGTGTCCATGACATCCACCAAAGTCTTCGATGACGACTCTCGGAGAAGCTCAGCCGCAGTCGCTGCTCCTATCAATACCTTCTCGCTATCAAGGACAAAGGCGACTTCTGATTTTGCCTTATGAGAGCGTTTCAGTAGTTCCAAGGCGTCAGCGACAGTTTGATTACCGGTCAAAGTTACCGCTGCTGTCGTCATATTCGCGCCAACCGTATCCTCAGGATAGGAAAGAAATGTTTCCAAGTCGCGGCGAAGCCGAAACGGAAGCAACTCAATAATCGGCGATCTGATTTCTTCATCCAGCATCCGAAATATCGCTGACGCCATCTGATAATCCAGCGCCTGCAACACTGCAGCAGCACTGGACACGTCCATCTTGGCTATTATTATCGACGCAGACCAAACGTCCATATAGGCGATCGTCCCAGCACTATACCGTGTCGGGATCGACTGTAAAAATGCAGCTGCATCGTCAGTTTCCATATCTGACAGAGCACGTGCGGCAGAAAGGGGTTGCTTCTCCAAATAAGAGATTGTCAAAGCGGAAGTATTACTCATTGCCCGTACCACCACTTGTGTCAGATGAGATAATTATCAGGCCGCGCTCATCAGCAAAGCGTGCAGGCACAAGGGTACGCCCATCTGCGGTATCCAGAGCAATCTGAGTCGGGGAAATTTCAAGTACTTCCCCTTCAATATCGCCAATACGCAGCTTTACGCCGGGCTTGAGTAGCTGGCGTACCGTCCGCGCGCCGATGAGATTGCTGACATAGTCACGCGCACCAAGTCCAAAGGCGATTGAAAATCCAACAAAAATAGCGCCCATCGCTACTGCAAATAGGGCGACCAAAAAGGTCACATCTACACCTATTTGGTCAAGTCCTATAATGACTGCCGTTACAAAAATTGCACTCTGTGCAAAGCGGCCAATCAGTGCGCTTTGTCCTGCCTTCGCGGCTTCAGCCGACGATGTAACCTGCTCCCCGATGACGACACTAATATAATAGCCAACAGCAATAATGATGGCGCCGATCACGAGGTTTGGTAAATGCCCGACAATTTGACTTAGCCATTCAGAAAGTGCCGGGAGTTCTGCTATCTGAGCGGCAACGGTAATCGCGATAAAGATGACAACCCAAAACAAGATCTCACTCAAGAATACGGCCGTCGAGGATGAAATGCGCGCCTCAGACAAAGTACCACGTCGAAGCAACCGGTCCAAAAGCCTGTTGGTACCTCCTAAGACCCGACGGGCAATCCCGCGTACAAAACGGGCCAACAACCACCCGAGAAGCAAGGCCAGCAAGGCTCCCAGCAAAGATGGCGCGTAATTTACGGTCGCAGCGAACGCGTCTTCCGTGGCCTTTTGAAAGGTCGAAATCAACGAAGTATCTGTTTCCATTTTTCTGTCTTTCTTTATTTTTGGTAGGTCTCAGGTCAATACGGTGAGTATTGACGCCCGAAGAACGTTATAGCTGCTCAGGACTTTTCTTGATTCTGCATCGGTGCAGGCCCAGCTGTAGATGATGACTGGCTGCCTGACTTTTCCTTAGAGATCCTAATTTCCTGGACGCATACCTCTGACACACATTTCCTTGGAACGTGTGAGGCCCCTAGAGCTGTGTTTTTGACGCTTCTAACTCAATTGTTTCACCCTTGATTGGGGTGAAATCATTCCAACGGACCCGTACAATTCTTTGTTCACCGGAAAACCTCTCCTCAGTGATCGAGCTCCAAAAACATAATATAGTAATTTATGTGTTTATAGCAACAATATATTATGCTATAGATATAAAAAGGAATATTCTAAATTTCAAGGACTTTAAAAATGCGACCCTCTATTCCGGATGTTGCCCAGAAATTAGCCGATTTATACGACACGCCATTTGGTGGTAAACCCAGCGGGCGATTCCGGATATCAGCAAAGATGATGCGCAGGATCGCAGGCCGAAAGAAGCTTCCTGACAAATTTTTAGGCGAGTTGGCAGATGAGATGTTTGAACTTGGCTTTGTTCTTTTGGACATGGAAGCCTATTATGCCATCGCAAGTTCTCGCACCTTTGCGAGTTACAGACGCCTTGGCGAAGCTAGCTATAAAAGTGTTGACGAAGACAAAGCATCGCTGCTGCCACATTAACTCAATAATCGCCCTATGTAGCCTTATTGAAGGAAATGAGACCCTCCTAAGTCATTGAAATACAATAGCCTACACTTTTATCGATATCGAGATTTTGCGTCTAAAAGTTGTTGCAACATTGCCTGGCTAAGATGCTAACTCGTCTCGCCAAGGGGGCTTGGCGCCGGTCTGACCCACTGTATAGGCTGCAACCTTTGCTCCATACTCCAGCGCTGATTTGAGTGCGTTTGGACCAATTGTCTTGAGGTCCTCTTTAGTCAAAACTTTGTTCGATCTGAGGCTGGATAGGAACCCAGCGTTAAATGTGTCCCCAGCACCAACTGTGTCCACAACACTTACAGGCGTTGCAGGACAGGTTACATCGAGCTTTTTCGTCAGGCTTCTTGCCCCTCTTTCACCCATGGTAAGGGTGACAACAACAGCACCATTTTCAATCCAATTGTTTGCGATATGCTCAAAACTAGAACCGGGTTCAAGCCAGGCCATATCTTCTTCTGAAACCTTGATGATATCGCTCATGGCTATCATCCTTCGCAACCTCTCCCGATAGGACGCTTCATCCGTTATGAATTTTGGCCGAATATTAGGGTCGAATGAAATCACGTTTGTACTGTGCATTCGTCGCATGAATTCTTCGAAAGCAGAACCGCATGGCTCGTGGATCAGGCTAATAGCACCGAAATGAAGCGCTGTTACTTCGTCCGAAATATTTGGCAGGGTTTCAATATCAAGCATCCGGCCCGCGGACTTTTCATCATAAAAGTTATACTGCGCCGTCCCATTCTTCATAGTGACCAATGCCAGTGTGGTTGGACCAGGGCTTCGCCGACAAAATGCCGTCATAACGCCGGAAGATTCTAAATAGGAGATCAGTTTCTGGCCAAAGGGATCCGTCGATATCCCGGAGAAAAAGCCAACTTCCTCTCCCAACCGCCCAAGAGCAACGGCTGTGTTATAGACCGCGCCACCTGGAACGGGCAGATAAGCCTCGCTCCCGTCTGATAGTGATCTCGGAATAAAGTCAATCAGCGCCTCTCCGCAACAAAGAATCATGCGCCGTCCTTCCGGGAAAGGTAAGTTTCCAATGTAGCATATGTCCCCTTTTGCCAAAGTGACCTTAATGCCATCGAGAATTCTCTGCTAAAAGCCTCATTGGTAGCCAGCGCTCCAAAGATATCGGGCATTTCCAAAAATGTCTGAGGATTCTCCTGCGCCAATCGGGCCTTTTCCTGTAACCGATCTGCATTTTCGTCCAAGACTTGTAAAGGATTACCCATTTCATCCGCCCCTGCGCAATAGCGGCACCAAAGAGCGACTTCCAAAGAGAGTCCTTCAATATCAAGCCCTTGCCCCAGCCGTTCTTCTATTACCGGCAGGATGAATTTTGGCTGACGATTGGAACCGTCAAGACAGAGCCGGGCAACTGTATCTCCGACTTCAGCATTGGAAAAACGGTCCATTGTCTGTTCGAGATATTTCTGAAAATCGATACCGTTCACCGGCGGAATGGTAGGAATAATCTCGTCTGCTTCGAGTTTATGTAAAAACCGCCTCACAATCGGCATTTCCATTGCTTCATGAGCAAATTTCAACCCCATGAGCGCAGAGGGATAGGCTATGGCTGCATGTCCGCCATTGACAATACGCAGTTTCATTTGTTCATAAGGGACAACGTCAGAAACAAATTTGACACCAACCTCCTCGAGCGCGGGTCTGCCCTCAGGGAAATAATCCTCCAGAACCCAATGACGGTATGGCTCACAAACCACAAGGCCTTTGTCCTCAATACCAAATCGATTGCGCGCCATCCGTCGTTCACGGTCGCCCGTTGCAGGCGTAATGCAATCCACCATACCACTTGGAAAAGAGACGTTTCTGTCAATCCAGGAGGCCAAACCACCTGAGATCATTTCGGCTAAGCCCAGGACAGTTTGCCTTGTGACATGTCCATTTTCAGGCACGTTATCACAAGACATTATGGTGAAAGGTGCGATCCCCTTTCTCCTCCGGATCGAGAGCGCCTCCACTAATGCACCAAATACGGTTCGCGGAGTTTCTCTGCTCACGGCATCTGCGATAATGTCCGGATGATCTGAATTAAAACTGCCAGTACCCTGTTCAAGAAAATAGCCGCCTTCTGTTATTGTCATCGAAACTATTCGGATTTCTGGCTTCGATAACGCCTCGACTAAGCTTGCCCCGGAAACTTCAGCATAGGCTATCATCGCACCGACCACCCGCGCGTTATACCCGTTTGGATCAAGTTCAATAACGGTACTCAGCCAATCCTGTTGCGCGAGTATTTTCCGCATTTTCGAGTCATAAGGCATGATACCCGCACCTGTTATACCCCAATCCAGATCAAGACCCTTTGCAAATAAGTTATCCAGGTAGACGGCCTGATGGGCGCGGTGAAAATTACCAACTCCAATATGCAGAATGCCAGGAGACACAGAAGCTCTTTCATAGGCCGGGAGCGATACAGTGCCAGATAGATTACCCAAGGATTTAGGGGATAGTTTCATTGCTCGTACTAACTCAACCAGTTTCCACCGTCGACGTTGAACGTCTGGGCAACAACATAGGCACTCTCAGAGGAGGCCAAAAAAATGGCCATACCAACCAAGTCTTCTGCCTCACCTATCCGGCCGTAGGGAACAGCCTCTCCAACCAGCCTCTTTTTCTCTCCTTTTGGAAGATTTTCATATTTCGAGAACAAGGCATCGACAGCATCCCAATGTTCTCCGTCGACAACCCCCGGCGAAATCGCGTTCACATTGATCCCGTATTGGATTAAATCCAGCCCGGCAGACTGGGTCAGACTGATAATCGCAGCTTTGCTTGCGCAGTAAACTGCGACCAAGGCTTCCCCTCTTCTGCCGGCCTGGCTGGCCATATTGATTATTTTGCCGCCACGGCCCTGCTCTTTCATAACTCCAGCAACCGCTTGAAGGGTGAAAAGCGCCCCTTTGACATTAATGGAAAAAACGCGATCGAAGCTCTCTTCCGTGATGTCAGATATGGGGGCCAGATCAAAGATAGCGGCGTTATTGACAAGAATATCTATGCCGTCTGACCTCCGGGATACGTCTCCGACAGCCTCCTCAATTGAGGAGAGATCCGAAACATCCATTTTCACTGCGATGGCATTTGGGTGAAGTTCGGAAGCCACTTTTTCCGCACCCTCCATATCTACATCGGCTATGGCAACAGTTGCCCCTTCCCGAACGAACGCCTCCGCAAAGGCTTTACCGATACCTCTTGCCGACCCCGTTATCAGGGCTGATTTTCCTTCCAGGCGCACCTTTAGATTGCCAATCCGTTACTATCAAATCGGTAGATCTTCTCGGGTTCCGCGGATACGTACACGGAATCACCGTGACTAATATCTACCTCTCCTTCAGCACGAACGGTAAAATGGCTTCCCTCATCTAGAGTGACATACAAGAATGTATCCGAGCCAAGATGCTCCGCAACGCCGACCTTTCCTCTCCATAGTCCGCTTTCCTTCGACAGCGTTAGATGCTCAGGACGAATTCCAATCGTATGGGCATTGTAGGCTTCGGCACCCGAACCACTCAAAAAGTTCATTTTCGGAGAGCCTATGAAACCTGCAACAAAAAGGTTTTTGGGATTGCGGTAGAGTTCCAGGGGAGATCCGACCTGCTCTATCCGACCGTCATGTAAAACGACAATTTTGTCCGCCATTGTCATGGCCTCGATCTGGTCATGGGTCACATAGATCATTGTTGTGCTTAGACTTTGATGAAGCTCGGAAATTTCGAGCCGCATATTCACCCGCAAGGCGGCATCCAAATTGGACAGGGGTTCGTCAAACAGGAACGCTTTTGGTTCGCGGACAATCGCCCTGCCAATAGCGACGCGTTGCCGCTGCCCGCCGGACAGCTGTCCGGGGCGACGATCAATGTAGCTTGCGAGGTTGAGAACCTTAGCTGCGCCGTCGACCTTGCGATCAATTTCGGCTTGATCCATGCCTGCCATTTTCAAAGGAAAAGCAATGTTCTTACGAACCGTCATATGAGGGTAAAGAGCATAGGATTGAAAAACCATGGCGAGGCCTCGCCGCGCGGGCCGGACACTTGTGGCGTCTACTCCGTCGATTGCAATGGTTCCTGAGGTGACATCTTCCAGGCCCGCAATCAATCTAAGAAGCGTCGACTTACCGCACCCCGACGGACCGACAAATACGACAAACTCACCTTCATTTATTTCCAGATCGAGAGGCGGAATAACCTCTACATTTCCGAAACTTTTGGTCACATTCTCAAGTCTGATACTTCCCATGGTATCCTCCTATTTTACGGCGCCGAAGGTCAGACCGCGGACAAGTTGTTTCTGGCTGAACCAGCCCATGATGAGGATCGGTGCGATCGCCATGGTGGAAGCTGCGGACAGTTTGGCGTAGAAAAGGCCCTCTGGACTGGAGTAACTGGCAATAAATGCCGTTAGCGGTGCCGCGTCAGCGGCTGACAGGTTGAGCGTCCAGAAGGCCTCATTCCAGGCAAGGATGATGTTCAGCAATAGGGTCGAAGCAATACCCGGTACGGCCATCGGGGTCAGAACATGGACAATCTCCGCCCAAAGGGTGGCTCCATCCATCCGCGCCGCCTCCAGGATTTCACCTGGAATTTCTTTAAAGTAGGTGTAGAGCATCCAAATAATAATCGGCAGGTTGATCATCGTCAGAACCAGAACCAGGCCGGTGCGGGTATCCAAAAGGCCCGTATCCCGAAAGATCAGATAGATGGGGATAAGGACGCCAACTGGTGGCAGCATCTTTGTGGACAGCATCCACATAAGCACATCCTTGGTCCGTTTCGCCGGCACAAACGCCATGGCCCAGGCCGCTGGAATGGCGATCAGCAAACCTAGCAGGGTCGATCCTACGGAGATGACGATAGAATTCCAGAAATGACGGAAGTAATTAGATCTCTCCTGAACCTCTCCATAATTTTCCATGGTCCAGTCAAATCCCAAGAACACAGGAGGTGAGGCAATCGCTTCCGCTTCAGTCTTGAAACTGGTCAGGAAAGTCCAGAGGATTGGGAAAAAGATCAGGATCCCGACACTCCAGGCCACAAGGGTGAAGACTATTTTCCGTCGATCAATGCTGTTGTTTGACATGGGATCAAGCCTCCAGATTCTTGCCAATCATCCGCATCAGGAAGATGGCGACAATATTGGCAAGGATGACCGCAACGATACCGCCGGCAGAACCACCGCCGACATCGAATTGCAGTAAGGACTGAGCGTAGACAAGGTAAGTAATATTGGTGGAGGCGTAACCAGGACCACCATTGGTCGTCACAAGGATCTCCGCAAAGATGGACAGCAGAAAAATTGTCTGGATCAGGATGACCACTGTGATGGCTCGGGACATATGAGGCAGGATGATATGAACAAAACGGCTGACTTTTCGTGCGCCATCCATTTTTGCTGCCTCAAGCTGTTCCTGATCGAGAGACTGCAGCGCAGTGAGGAGAATTAATGTCGCGAACGGCAGCCATTGCCAAGCGACAATAAGAATAATCGACGACAGGGGCGCATGGGCAAAAAAATCAAAGGGTTGCAGTCCCAGTGCTTTGGCGGCATGGGCAAATAGCCCGTTAACCGGATTCATGAACATGTTCTTCCAAACGAGAGCAGAAACCGTTGGCATTACAAAGAACGGGGCGATGACCAGAATTCTGACGATCCCCTGCCCCCACATCGGCTGGTCCAACAACAGAGCCAGAGCGATGCCGCCAACAATTGTGATCACAAGAACCCCGACGACGAGCATGATCGTGTTTCCAAGGGCCGCAAAAAAGGCGGGATCCGTCAGGAAGAACTCATAATTGGTAAATCCAATAAATTCTTCCATCCCCGGGGACAACAGATTGTAATTGAGAAACGAAAAATAAATTGTCATCGACAAGGGAACAATCATCCAGGCCAGCAGCAGTATAACCGCTGGAGAAATCATGAATCGTGCCGCAAATCGGGAATGGGTCGTCGCCATGGCAGGTCTCCCCTATTCAGAATTCGATGAAAAGGACTGGGGTCGACCGGTTAAGGCCGGCCCCATCGGGAGGAAAAACTATTTGATATAGCCTGCCTTCTTCATAGACCTTTCCGTCAAGGCCTGAGCGTTGGCGAGAGCCTGATCCGCCGTAATGTTTCCGGCCAGAGCGGCAGAGAACTGCTGTCCTACGGATGTGGCAATCCCCTGGAATTCGGGAATGGCGACGAACTGGACCCCGACATAAGGAACTGGATCAACCGTTGGATTATTCGGATCCGCCGTATTGATGCTGTCGATCGTCATCTTGGCAAAAGGCACTTTTGCATATTCCGGGTTGGCATAGAGCGAAGCACGTGTACCAGGAGGTACATTTGCCCAACCTTCTTCGGCAGCAACAAGATCGAGATATTCCTTTGATGTCGCCCAGGCGACAAACTTCTTGGCACTATCCATCTTTTGCGTACCGGCAGGAATAGCCAGGCTCCAGGCCCAGAGCCAATTTCCTCGTTTTCCAAGGCCCGCGTCAGGCGCTAGAGCGAAGCCAACCTTATCGGCCACTTTGCTGTTTTCAGGGTCTGTTACAAAGGAAGCCGCGACAGTAGCGTCAATCCACATCCCGCATTTTCCAGACTGGAACAGTGCCAAATTCTCATTAAATCCGTTTGAAGAAGCACCTGGAGGTCCGGCGTCATTCATAAGATCAATATAGAAGTTAAGCGTTTTCTTCCATGGTTCGCTGTCAAATTGTGGATTCCAGTCCATGTCAAACCATTTGGCCCCGAAGGAATTTGAGGTTGCCGTCAGGAAGGCCATATTCTCGCCCCAGCCCGCCTTGCCGCGCAAACAAACACCATAAATCTCGTTGTCCTTGTCAGTCATGGCGCGAGCTGCCTTTGCGATAAAGTCCCACGTTGGGGCATCCGGCATTTCCATGCCCGCCTTTTCCATGAGGTCCTTGCGATACATCACCATTGAACTCTCACCGTAAAACGGAGCTGCATAGAGATTATCATCAACCGTTAAACCGCCTCGAATAGCCGGTAAAATGTCATCCACGTCATAGGAAGTCGGCAGGTCGTTAAGGGAGACAAGCCATCCCTTCTTACCCCAGATCGGCACTTCATAGGTCCCAATGGTCATGACATCATACTGCCCGCCTTTGGTCGCCACATCCGTGGTCACCCGTTGACGCAATACGTTTTCTTCAAGCGTGACCCACTCGAGTTCAATGCCAGGGTTTTTGGCTGTGAAATCATCGGTCAGTTTCTGCATACGGACCATATCACCGTTGTTTACAGTGGCGATGGTAAGTGTTTCCGCCAAAGCAGGTGCCGCAATCATGGATAAGATCGTCGCGCCAACCATGGCACGGGCAAATTTCTTCATTGAGTCCTCCCAGTTTTAGACAAGCTTTTGAGCATTTGCTATTTTATTGAGTAAATGCTCACACAAGATTGAATATGAGTCAAGACTATTATTATCCCTCCAACCGCCCGGGCCAGGGGTATTACAGAAACTTTCTTTTCATCAATAGGTTATGTGAAATTTTAAAGGGTCAGCTTTGAAGCAGCTGCTCTGCAGTAAATTCATTGGTGATTAGAGAATTAATCAGATTCCCGAGCATCGCTCCTCGAATCGCCGCTATTTTGCTCTGCCCGGCCGCCAGCCCGAAAACCGGATTTTTAGGATTTATTGCGAGCGGAGCACTGGCAACTCTGGCGTTCAACGGGTGCTTCAAAATGTCCCCATTTTCATCAAATACCCAGCCAATGATCTCGCCGACGGCACCGGCGCTCAACAGGCTTTCCACGTCATGTACATCGAGGAAACCATCTTCATACATGGGTGCATGTTCCCCAAGATGCCCGATCCCAACGAAGGCCGCATCTGCACGCCGCGCAAGATCCAGATTACTCTTTATCGGCTTTTGCCCGTGAAGCATATTTAGCTCTTCTATCGTGCTCGCGATCACCGGTAACGGCATTGGATAATGGACGGCCTTCACTTTGTCCGCGAGCCTGTTAATTACATTATAGGCGGAGGCTGATCCATCGGGCATCATGTTGCCAACAAGTGAGACAATTCTATGCTGGGGGCAGTCCATTGTCGAAATCTGGGCGACACAAGCCCTCAAAACACGCCCGGTTCCAAAAGTCAGGATTTTTGGATCTTTTGCCGTCAGCTGCTGTTCTATCTCCGCCGCTCCTGACTGGGAAAGTCCCAGGATAGAATCAGGGGCGCCCGGATCACTCGGTACGATTTCACAGTTCAGGAGGTCAAACTTTTCCGTCAGGCGATGGGCAAGCTCCATGCATCGGGCAATGGGATGATCAAGTCGAACTTTGATCAGGCGGGATCTCGTCGCCAGCGACACTAATCGCTGCGCCGACTGCCTGGAGACGCCGAGCTTAACAGCGATCTCATCCTGTGTGTTGCCGGCCACATAGTAAAGCCAGCCGGCCCGAGCAGCATCATCCAAACGCTGGGATTCTGTATCATTTTTGGTTGCCATCTCTCCCTTATGCCCCTAACTCTTCAACTTCAGTGAAGGAGCTATTTCAAAGAAATCCGACCATTTGTCAAATTTGACGATTTCAGGAAACTCCTCCTTGACCTTTTGTGAAACAGGTTTTAGATGGCTCCCTCCACAAAACTGCCATACAGACATTCCCGCTGTTTTGCCGGCCAAAATGCCGCTCGGACTGTCCTCAATGACCAGGCATCTTTCGGGCAAGTGTCCCATTGTTTTGGACGCATGTAAAAAGAGATCTGGCGCGGGCTTACCATTGGAGACCTCGGAAGCCGTATATAGTCGATCCCCTACAAAATCCTTGAGACCCACTATTTCCAGAGACCTTGCTGCCCGAACCGGGCTGCTGCTTGTTGCCACACAGAACGGAACAGAAAGGTTCCCCATTACATCAAGTATACCATCCATTAACTCCAGCTCCGATTCAAATACGGATAACAGATGACGGAGATAAATTTCTTCAAAATTATAAGGCAAAGCCTTGTGATAAGTTTGAGCGATCACTTTCTTTACGGATGAAAAACTCTTCCCGATGAAATTATCCAAAACATAATCAAGGGTAACGTCTATATCGCATTCGTTCATCTGAGTGACGAGAGTTCTGGCGCTGATAATCTCACTATCAATGATGACTCCATCACAATCAAATATCACAAGATCAATCTGCAATCTTTCCTCTGTTTCGCTTCGTTCATTAGCAGGCCAGTAGGTTTTTAACTGGTGCTTATTACCAATTAAACTATAGGTGTTGTCACATTAACTTGGTAGCGAGAAAATTTGTAACGAACCAATGTCCATAGATGCAAAAAATCTAGCAATCACACCGAGAGTCCGCATCTGCCCGTCAGACAGCGAGCGCGAAATATGCGATTGCTAAAGTTCTCAGGATCTACCCAGAGACTTCTTTATGTCCAGTCCGACCCCTCATTAATCAATCTCACCACAAGCAATGCCGCCCCGAAGCATTTGGCTCTTGGGCACCTGCAAGCGCGGCTGCCTAAGATCTACCACATGGAAATTTCTGCGCCTAAGTTAAGTGGTTGTGACGATGCCGCCTAATGGGAAATCATCCAGGGGCGCTTACCAGGAAAGCTCTTTGAGCCGTCCGGGCGGTGGAGAGTTCCTGAATTGATCTTGTTACCGCCATTCCCGCAACATCCACAACCTGGACCATGAGAGGATTTTCTTGGTTCATGAGAACTTCGTTCGTTAGTGGCATGGGCATGGCGTTTTCCTGTCTCCATAACAGCCAAGCGCGGTGCGGAAATCATTCTTTCGGAACTCGCGCCACATGTTGGGCAGCACCCCGGTTTCGCGTACTCAGAAATTGGTGCCATATCCTCAAATGGTCCGCAATCCTTGCAGGAGTATGAATAAATCGCCATTAGTAATCTCCCATTGTACGGGTGAGGTACATCCCCACCCGTTGTCATTAAAAAACTTAGAGATCCTGAGCGAGCGGAACGTCAATTGAGCCATCAAGAAATTTTTTCGGCCCTTCCGTATTCGGCATCATGTCCCATTCGAATATATCTGTCGGCAACCAGAGGGTGGCGCAGGCATTAGGTATGTCAACGACACCGGAGATATGACCTTGAACCGGCGCCGTCCCAAGAATTGCATAGGCCTGGGCTCCGGTATATCCGAATTTCTTCAAATATTCTATGGCGTTAAGACAAGCCATGCGATAAGCGATATGAACGTCGAGATAATGCTGTTCACCCGTTTCATCTACAGAGATGCCCTCAAAGATCAGATAGTCATCATATTTCGGAGCGATTGGTGAAGGCCTGAATATCGGGTTTTTAATTCCGTATTTCTGCACACCTTCTTTGATGAGGGAGACCTTGATATGTAACCAGCCCGCCATTTCAATGGCGCCACAGAAGGTGATCTCGCCATCGCCCTGGCTAAAATGAAGATCGCCCATAGAAAGTCCTGCACCGTCAACATAAACCGGAAAATAGATCTTTGATCCCCGTGAGAGATCCTTGATGTCGCAGTTTCCGCCATGTTCTCTTGGGGGAACAGTTCGGGCCGCCTCTGCCGCTGCCTGAGCCTTCGCTTCACCTGTCATCTTGCCCATATGGGCGGTTGGACCGCCATCTGGCAATGTGGCAAGCTCTGGTATGCGCTCAGGATCCGTCGCTACGAGCGCACTTTCACGACTATTCCACATATCAAGCATGTTCTTATCCGGAAGGCAGCCAATTAATCCAGGATGGATCAACCCTGCATATCTAACACCGGGCACATGACGGGACTTGGTAAACATTCCTTCAAAGTCCCAAATGGACTTTTGAGCTTCCGGGAAATGATCGGTCAGAAACCCACCCCCATTCTGTTTGGAGAAAAACCCATTGAACCCCCAAAGGCTCTCTTCCTTCGTGCCGATATCAAGGATATCAACAACAAGCAGATCACCGGGTTCAGCCCCTTCAACACCGATTGGCCCCGATAGATAGTGAACCTGTGCCAGCTCCACATCCCGAACATCAGACGCATCGTCATCGTTCTTGATCTGACCGCCGGTCCAGTCATAAGTCTCGACCTTAAAATCATCTCCAGGCTTTACCCAGGCGGCCATCGGGATATCAGGATGCCACCGGTTATGTATATTCTCGTTGGTGAGCGGGCTCTCATTCAAGTTCACTTCGATTAGGGTATCAGTCATTTTACCTCCTCAGGCTTAGCAGTGATCAATTAGACGGACAGGAATTTCGAGACTTTTTCTTCATCGATGCCATCCCGTGGCGCTTCATGGACAAATTCACCATTTTCGAGAACCAGAACCCGATCCGCGACATCAAGAGCAAAGCTGAGTACCTGCTCCGATACGATGATGGAAAGGCCTCGTTCATCGCGTATACGGCGCAAGGTCCTCGCCATTTCCCGAATGATGGAGGGCTGGATGCCTTCCGTCGGTTCATCCAACAACAATACTTTAGGATTCGACGCGAGCGCACGCGCTATGGCCAATTGCTGCTGCTGGCCACCGGAGAGGTTCCCACCTCGCCGTGACTTCATTTCGACCAGGACAGGGAAAAGCTCATAAATGTCGTCATTGACTGTTTTGTTTCCTGTGACGATCAGACCTGTTTCGACATTTTCTTGCACCGTCATGGTTGAAAAAATCTGGCGGCCCTGCGGTACGTAGGCGATCCCCTTCTCCACCCGTTCGTAGGATTTAAGGTTCTCAATCGCCATGCCATCCACTGACACGCTTCCGTTCTTTGTTGGAATAATTCCCATAAGGGTCTTCATGAGAGTTGTTTTTCCCATGCCATTTCGGCCCATGACTGCAACGATCTCTCCCGGAGAAACATTAAAATTCAGACCATGAAGCACTTCAGATTCGCCATAAGCCGATCGGAGGCTATCTACTGCTAACATCATTTCCTCCTTTAGTGCCCAAGATAGACTTCAATAACTTTTGGATCCGCCTGAACATGGGCCATGGATCCTTCAGACAGAACCTTGCCCTGATGCAAAACTGTGACCCTTGTCGCAATGTCTTCAACGAACTTCATGTCATGCTCAATCACGATGACTGACCTGTCTTTGATGACCCGATTTAGAAGCTCTGCGGTCTGTTTTCGTTCTGCGACAGACATACCGGCAACCGGCTCGTCCAGCATCAGTAATTCCGGATCCTGGATAAGCAACATGCCTATTTCCAGCCATTGCTTTTGACCATGACTGAGGAAGGCTGCCTGTTCCTCCAACAGATCGTCCAGAAACACCGTTTCTGCGATCTCATCTATGCGGGAGATGACCGTGTCATCGCGGCGAAACATCAAGGCGCCAAACACGCCATGTCCTTTTGGATACGAAATCTCAAGATTTTCAAAAACCGTCAAATCTTCATAAACAGTTGGCGTCTGAAATTTGCGTCCGACACCCGCATGGACAATCTGATCCTCGCGCATCTTCAGCAATTCCTGATTTTTGAATTCAACCTTGCCACCGGTCGCTTTTGTGCGACCACATATCAGATCGAGCACAGTTGTCTTACCGGCGCCGTTGGGCCCGATAATCACTCTGCATTCATTTGGTTCCACGTAAAAACTTAGGCTATCCACAGCCTTGAAGCCGTCAAATGATACCGTCAGGTTCTCGACCGTGAGTAGGAAATCAGGCCTTGCATCCATTTCGTAACCTCCTATTCAGCCGCTTCGGCAGCAGTTTTAGCTGGATCAAATTTTCCTGGATTCTTTGACGAGGGAAATTTTCGTTTGAATATCGCCGTGATCCGAGGCTCGATATAGTCGCTATAAAGGCCAGCGAGGCCATTCGGAAAAACCAGAACCACGGCGATAAAAAGACCTCCGAGACCCAACAGCCAGAGCTCCGGAAAAAGTTCAGAAAAAGTTGTTTTTGCGAGATTGACCAGCAAGGCACCATAGACAGCGCCAATTATTGACATCCGTCCGCCGACAGCACAGAGAATTACCATTTCGATGGACGGAACAATTCCAACAAAACTTGGAGACATAAACCCCACTTGTAAGGTGAACATAGCCCCGCCGACTGCCGCGAACGCGGCTCCGGCACAGAAAACGAATATTTTGAAGTTCGCGACGTCATATCCAGAAAACCGGACTCTATCTTCCTGATTTCGCATAGCAATGAGAATGCGGCCGAGTTTTGATCGGCGAATGAGCTGCGCAATGAACAAACAGGCGAAAAGCAAACCACCATTAACGAAGTATAAGAGGACCTTGGCATCATCAGTCCGGATATCCCATCCCTTGAGCGTGCGTAGATCCGTAATCCCGTTTACGCCGCCTGTGTATCCTTGCTGGCCAATAATCAAAATCGTGAGAATTGCGGCAATGGCCTGCGTAATGATCGCGAAATACACCCCGCCAACACGCCGGCGAAACATGGCAACACCGATGATAAAGGCAAAGAGAACAGGAACCAGAATGACAGCGGCCAGACTGAAGGTCAGGCTGTGGAAAGGCTGCCACCAAAAGGGAATTTCCGTGATCTGGTTCCAGTCCATAAAATCCGGGATCCCCGGGGTAGACTGAATTTTGGTGGCTTCTGGGCTTGAAGCCTCAAGCTTTAAGAACATTGCCATGCAATATCCGCCGAGACCGAAAAACACCCCCTGGCCAAGGCTAAGAATGCCACCAGCGCCCCAGCATAAAACCAGGCCAATCGCGACAAAGGCATAGGTAAGATATTTTCCAAAAAGATTGAGACGAAAAGTGTCCAATCCAATCGGCAACACAACGAAAATCAATAGGGCAAGAAGGCCAAAGCCGATCAGATCCGTGGTTGAAAAAAAACGGTTTTTCGAGAGCAACATTGGACAATCCTCACTTACGAAGCTTGAGGGCAAAGAGGCCCTGCGGGCGAAGCATCAGGATCCCGACAACAGTCAGTAAAGTCAGAACCTTCGCCATTGATCCGGAGAGGAAAAATTCCATCACGGATTGCGCTTGAGATATGGAAAAGGCTGACGCGATGGTTCCAAGAAGGCTTGCAGCCCCGCCAAACACCACAACCAGGAAAGTATCAACAATATAAAGCTGACCGGCTGTCGGTCCGGTGGATCCGATCATCGTAAAGGCTGATCCCGCAACACCTGCAACGCCGCAACCGATACCAAATGTCAATCGGTCTGTTCGTTCCGTGTTAATCCCAACAGCCCCTGCCATTACACGGTTTTGCGTCACAGCCCGCACCTGTTTTCCCCAGGAAGATCGGAACATCATGATGTAAACGGCAACCGAAATTCCAACGGCCAGCACCATCACAAAAATCCCGTTGATGGGGACTTCGATCATGTCGGTAAGTGGCAAAGACCCCATCATCCAGTCAGGAATGCTGACCCCAACTTCTCGGGCTCCGAACACGGACCTGTATATTTGCTGTAAAATCAGACTTAGGCCCCAGGTCGCAAGGAGGGTATCAAGCGGTCGCTTGTATAAATGCCGAATAAGCGCCCATTCCACCAACATGCCAAGACCGCCCGCGACGAAAAAGGCTAATATCATGGCGAGGAAAAAATACATGCTAAAGAGTGCGGGGATATAATCAGCGAACAGATTTGACGTGAGATAGGTGACATAGGCGCCTAAAATCATAAACTCACCATGGGCCATATTGATGACGCCCATTTGACCGAAAATGATAGCCAAACCCAGCGCCATCAGAACAAAAACCGAGAAAAGAATTAAGCCGGCGAACCCTTGCATGGCAAAAATAGCCCCGAGCTCCCCCATCGTGTAATCGGCAAACATCGCCTGTCTCCTAACTGCAAAAAATCAATCAGCTGTTTCAAAATGCGTAGGGCGGTCCGCACAAAAAGATACGAACCACCCCCTACGCAAAGCCTATTGATACCCTTCCGGGAATGGATCCGGCTCGACCAGATCCGCAGTCTCGAAGACGACTTCATACTGACCATCTTCTTTTGCATTCCCAACCCTGGTCTTCGACCATAAATGGTGGTTTTCATGGACTTTGACATAACCCTCGGGCGCTGTGGTCAGTTCAATCCCGGGGCTGGCTTCCCGTATTTTATCGATATCGAAAGACCCTGCTTTTTCGACAGCAGCTTTCCACAACCATGGCCCGAGATAGGCAGCCTGGGTCACATCGCCGATAACGATGTCCTCACCCCACATCTTCTTGAATTCCTCAACAAAGGCCACATTGTTTGGATTGTCGAGGCTTTGGAAGTACTTCATGCAGGCATAGGCGCCAACGATATTTTCGCCGCCAATGCCGCGGATTTCGTCTTCAGTAACTGAAATGGTAAGAAGCAGCGGTTTTTCTTTTGTCATATCAATCCCTGCCGCCTTAAGCTGCTTGTAGAAAGCAACATTTGATCCTCCTACGACAATCGCATAGATCACGTCTGGTTTCTTGAGCCGGATTTTGTTGATCACCGAGTTGAACTGGGTGTGCCCGAGCGGATAGTATTCCTCACCGACAACCTTCAACCCCAATTTTTCAATATGCTTGCGGGCAATTTTGTTCGATGTGCGAGGCCAGATATAATCTGATCCAAGCAGGAAGAAGGACTTTGCGCCTTTTGTCTGTGTCACCCAATCAATGCCGGCGATGATTTGCTGAGTGGCTTCCTGGCCGGTATAGATGACGTTGGGGGACTGCTCCAGCCCCTCGTAGAATGTGGGGTAATATAAAAATCCGTTATATTGTTCAAATACAGGCAAAACCGCTTTACGGCTTGCGGATGTCCAGCAACCCATGACAGAAGCAACTTTGTCATTCACCAACAGTTTTTTCGCTTTCTCGGCAAAAGTTGGCCAATCTGAGGCGCCATCCTCCTGAATATATTTGATCTTGCGCCCCAAAATACCGCCTTGGGCATTGATTTGATCGATAGCCAGTTTCTCAGCCTGAACGGAACCTGTTTCAGAGATGGCCATCGTGCCGGTGATGGAATGAAGTATACCAATTGTGACTTCGTCGTCGGTTACTGCCAGCCCGGTCGTATTTACAGCGGCGGTTGGATAGTCACTTGCGGACAGAAACTTCGGGGCGAACAAAGAGGCTGCGACGGCTGTCCCGCCCATTAGGACGGCTCGGCGCGACGCTTCCATCGGTTTTTTGGGGGTTTCTGGTGTATCGGACATTTTAATCTCCTTTGAGCCTGGCTTGTCAATCCTTGTTGACAGCGGTCATCGCTGCCGAATTCGAAAAGCTTGGAGAAAAATGTTGCAATGCAACATACGTCGTTTAACGTATGTGCATGCGCCTTTTAACGGTGCATATAAAGTTTAACAGGAAAACAGGCGTCAAAAGACGGGAGGATACGCCTTGTTGTGCATTTTTTATGTGATCGGAAGGTTATGTCCTGCTCCAAAAGGGTCAAAATATGAAACCGGTATTTGGCGTAATGCGGGAGCGTCGGCGATACAATCAGTGGGTCGCGAATGAGACCTTAGAAGATTTCGCCTTAAGATATACTGCCAGACGTGCCAGACGCTGGTCTTATTTAAGGGTTACAAATACCGCACTTGGGTCCATTTCCTTTCTTGCCCTGGAAGCGATCGGTGGTGCCATCACTCTGCGATACGGTTTTGATACTGCCATCACGGCAATAATGCTTGTTGGTTTTATCCTGTTCCTAACCGGAATTCCTATCAGTTACTACGCGGCTAAATATGGTGTCGATATCGACCTTCTGACCCGAGGTGCAGGATTTGGATATATCGGATCGACCATCACCTCCCTCATTTATGCGTCTTTTACATTTCTTTTCTTTGCGCTTGAAGCCGCGATCTTGAGCTTTGCACTGGAGCTTTGCTTCGGTATTCCTCTCTGGCTTGGCTATATTCTTAATGCTTTGGTTGTGATACCACTTGTAACTCACGGATTTACAAAGATTTCAAAGTTTCAAGCTTGGACCCAGCCCTTTTGGATTATTCTACAAATTATACCATTCATGTTTTTGGCTTTCGCCGGATATACGACAGATTCCTGGACGACGTTTCCCGGAATTGGACCTGCCGAAGCGGGAGGCATGACCCTGGTAATGCTGGGTGCTGCCTCCGGTGTTGTATTTTCTCTAATTGCTCAAATTGGTGAGCAAGTTGACTTTCTCAGGTTTTTACCTGAGCCAAAAACCGCAGCAGAAAAGAGAAAATGGTGGGCCTCTGTCCTGTCTGCCGGTCCGGGTTGGACCATTCTTGGTGTCGGTAAGATGCTGGCCGGGTCTTTTCTGCTTACCTTCGCTATCTCACTGGGTGTAGGACCAGATACAGCGAGTGATCCAAACCAGATGTATTTCGCTGCCTTCAGCCAAGCAATTGAGAATCCACTCCTTGTTCTTGGCCTCACTGGCACATTCGTTATTCTAAGTCAGCTAAAAATCAACGTGACGAATGCCTATGCCGGCTCCATCGCCTGGTCAAACTTCTTTTCCCGGCTAACCCATAGCCATCCAGGCAGGGTTGTCTGGATGGTTTTCAACGTCGCCATCGCCCTGATGCTCATGAATCTCGGTGTATTTGGCGCCCTTGAGGCCACCCTCGCCTTTTATTCCCATGTTGCACTTGCCTGGATAGGTGCAATCGTTTCAGACCTTGTCATTAACAAGTCTTTCGGTCTGAGCCCTCCCCATATCGAATTTCGTCGCGCTTATCTCTATGATATCAACCCTGTCGGTCTGGGTTCTATGGGAGGCGCCTGTGTTGCTTCTTTCCTGGCTTATTCAGGCCTGTTTGGCACGACAGCAATGTCTCTTTCCTCCTTCATTGCCCTTTTTACTGCTGTGATTTTGGCCCCGGTTATCGCCTATGCAACCAGGGGCCAGTATTATATTGCCAGGACGCCGCCAGACCTTCCAAAGGACCTGCATTCATGCTGCATCTGCGAATATCGGTTCGATGCAGAAGACATGGCAGATTGTCCCTTTTATGAAGGGCGAATTTGCTCTCTGTGTTGTTCTTTGGATTCAGTCTGCCGGGACGCTTGCAGACCCTCTGCCAGCATAGACAAACAGACCAATACCTTCCTCAATTGGCTCTTTCCTCAAAAAATAGTCCTTCTATTGCAGTCCCGTATGGCGCATTTTTTAATTTTGGCGTCGATAATTTCCGGACTAATTGGAGTCCTGCTATGGATAATACGCAGCCAGGCCGGCACAGATTCTCTGGATATCACGTTGGCTCTGATTTTTAGCGGGCTTATCTTTATCGTCGGCGTATCGGTCTGGCTTTATATTCTCGCTCATGAAAGCCAGGCGGCGGCGTGGCGGGAATCAAGCCTGCAATCTCAGCGTCTCATGCGAGAAATCCGTGCCCATCATCGAACGGACGCCGAACTTCAAGATGCCCGTGACAAGGCAGAAGCCGCCAACCAGGCAAAAAGCCGTTATATGATGGGGTTAAGTCACGAGCTTCGCACACCACTTAACGCCATTTTTGGCTATGCCCAAATCCTGTATAAGGACCCGAACACACCACCGAACCGGCGCGAAGCAGTTTCTGTCATACGCAGATCTGCGGAACATTTATCTGGCTTGATAGAAGGCCTTTTGGACATCTCAAAGGTCGAAGCCGGTCGCATAGAGATTTACAAGGATCGCATTGACTTTGCCCTCTTCATGTCTCAACTCGCCAGTATATTTGAAATGCAGGCGGCGGAAAAAGGCATTGGTTTTAGCTATGAACTGACGAGCAAGTTACCGGCCTGGATTGCCACTGACGAAAAGAGATTACGACAAATTCTCATGAATTTACTGTCTAACGCCATTCGCTATACAGAATCTGGCGAGGTCAAACTGATTTTGTCCTATCGGAATGAAGTGGCCCATTTTGAGGTCATCGATACAGGTATCGGAATTCCTTCAGATAAAATCGACAATATATGGAAACCTTTCGAGCGGGCCGGCGTGAAAACGGTACGCGGGACAGGCCTAGGATTGACGATTACCAAACTTCTTGTTGAGATGATGGGAGGCGAGATATTGGTGGAAAGTGTCTTAGGAAGAGGCAGTGCCTTCAATCTCCGAATGATGCTGCCAGCGGTGCATAGAAACAGCGTACCCAATGATTCTCAGACTTCCCGCGTAACAGGGTATTCTGGAAACCGTCGAAGCATCTTTGTGCTGGACGATGAAACAGACCATTTGAAACTCATAGAGACCCTGCTTGCTCCTCTCGGCTTCAAGCTATATTTGGCGTCGGGATTGGACATTGCGGAGGACATGCTGAAAATGTCGACACCGGATCTGTTTTTGCTCGACGTGGATCTTCCCGACGTTTCGGGATGGGATTTCGCCGCAAGATTACGCCAGGGCGCCCATCCGGCAACCCCCATTGTTATGGTGTCAGCCCACGCTCTGGAAGGCGAGAATAACCAGAGTGGGCATCAAAAAGCATTGCATGACGCGTTTATTGCCAAACCTGTCAGCTTTTCGATTCTGCTGGAACAAATACGCGTTTTACTTAGCCTCGAATGGACTGAAGATATTCGGAAACCGAATACAGATTTCCCTAAAGTAGCCCTTCATGAGATTGACAGAGCGAAGATCATTTCAATGGCTAAGATCGGTAACGCCTCCGCAATAAGGGCGCATCTGGATCAAATGGAAACCGATGCGCCGGATTTGCAATTAGGCCTGAAGCCGCTGCGCAAGCGACTTTCCGAATTCGATCTAACTGGATTGATAGATGACTTAGAGGCTTCTGCCGATGACATTATCTGAGTTAGAGCACAACCGCCAAATCGTTCTCGTCGTTGATGACAGTCCGGAATCCCTGTCAATGGTCGCAAGCGCCATTGAAGAAGCCGGAATGACGGTGCTGGTCGCACGGGACGGACAAACAGCTTTGGAGCTGACGAAGCGGGTTCAGCCAGATGTTGTTCTGATGGATGCCCTTATGCCGGGTCTCAATGGCTTCGAGACTTGTGAACGCCTCAAATCCGGACCGGACATGATACAGGCCCCAATCATCTTCATGACGGGATTAAGTGAACCTCAGCATATTTTGCGGGGTTTAGAGGTCGGTGGCGTGGATTATGTGACGAAACCTGTCAATCCGGACGAGCTGATAGCCCGCTTAACTGTCCACTTGAGCAACGCCAAAATGATTGAAAGCGCCCAAAATGCGCTTGATGCAGGTGGCAGGCCTGTATTGGCTGTAAATCGAGCAGGGCATTTGATCTGGGCGTCCCCAGACGCAAAGAAATTAATAGATGGATTATCGGGGTTTATGAATGGGGACAATACCATTACCAGCACACAGTTTCTGGATTGGCTTTCTGAGCTCGTCAAAACACCTCTTTCAAAAGCCTATCCGCTTGAAATGGGAGAAAATGAAAACATAACGGAATTTTGTCTTTTAGGAATCCGTACTCCATCGGAAATTCTGCTCTCAATTGAAAAAATATCCGATCTGCATCCCGAAGAACTGCTTATTGAAGAATTTTCGCTCACCGCACGGGAGGCGGAAATCCTCATTTGGCTGTCCCGAGGAAAAACAAATCGCGACATAGGCGATATCCTCTCCATCAGTAACCGCACGGTCAACAAACATCTTGAGCAAATTTTCCAAAAGCTGGGCGTCGATAACCGAACCTCCGCCGCCGTCATCACGGATAGAATTTGCAGGCGAAAATGAATGAAAGGAGGATTATCACACAAACTACGTGGAAAATGATCCGGTGCTGACTTAGTCTCTCCATTTGCAAAAAATTGCTATCCGTTCCCCTTCAGGGCTTATGGCTCAGAATTGATGTTGTGAATAAGTGAGTGTTTTGGTCATGGTTGGCCCCTTTCAGTTTCTCCTGGCGATTTCGCTAGGTTTTATCTCATGTGACGCATTCTCTTGTGTGTAGGTTTTAGAGAATTCAGCTCCGACCAATAGGATGAGACAGGAATAGGAAACCCACAGCATAACGAGGATAACGGAGCCGGCCGCGCCGAAACTCGAATGGGGTTCTGCAAGCTCAAAATAGAAATTAAGGGCATACTCGCCAACCGAGAACAAACATGCGGTCAACAGCCCGCCATAAAAGGAAGCACGCCAGGGCACATATGCATCCGGGAGTATCTTGAAAATAAGAGTGAAGAGCACAGCAATGATCAGGAAAGATACGGCGTTGCTCATCAACATCAATCCCTTCGCAAAATCGGGGGAGGTTTGAGAGGCCAGCCATTCGCTGAAGAGGTTGAAAAAAGCGGTAAGTGTCAAAGAAATGAGTAATAAAAATCCGATTATCAAGATCAGGCTGAAAGAGGTCAGCCGGCTTTTCAGGAAGGCGAGCCAGCCCGCCGTCTTCTTCACTTCGACGCTCCATATTCTGTTCAATGATCGCTGTAGATGGGCAAACAGCCCCGTGGCACCAAAAACCAGCGTGACGATACCGGCAACCATTGCCCAGAAGCCCCGCTTTTCTTGCTGCGTTTCCTCTACTATTTCTTGGACACTTTTTGATGCATCCCTGCCGATCATTTCTTTAATATGCCCGAGGATTTCTTCCTCTACGCGTTGCTGATCGAAAAATATTGCTGCAATCGCCATCACGATAATGAGCAATCCCGGGAGAGAAAAAATAGCATAATATGCCGCCGCCGCGCTTTGCGTAAAGGGATCGTCTTCCAGCCAGTTCCGGAATGTCTTTTTTAAAACCGTAAAGAAAAACATTGTTCTACTTCGGCTTGGCAGCGTATCGCGCGAACTGGAAAGTCAAACTTCTTTATCTTTCAAATGTTGCCCTAAGCGCAGTATTACGCGATTCCAACAACATCCAGACGACTTCCAGTGCAATCGCAGATTACCGCGTTGCAATAATGTAGACAGCGTGAATGATGCCCGGAATGTAACCAAACAGCGTCAGGATAAGGTTAATCCAGAAGTGCTTGCCTAGCCCGACTTCCAGAAAAACACCGAGCGGCGGAAGAATTACGGCAACCAGAATTTTGAGTATGTCACCAAGCATACTGTCGCCTGTCCGTGATAAAGGCATTTTTTCAATCTCCGCGTCTAATGCTTACCTATTATGTCGCGTCATCTAGCTCATCGGCCACTTCTTCGACCGCTTCACCAACCGGGTTTTCTTCCTCACAGGCGGTCAGCGCTAAAGGAGCCGAAACGACAAAGAAGCCCATAAGCATCATTTTCAAAACCTTCATGATCTCTCTCCTGTTGTTATCGAATGTGCCGAACCAACGCCCTACCGTTGAAGAAGTTCCCTACATTTTTGGAAATATTACCCGCTGAAAGGTAAACAGACGCGTGGTCGGAACCCCAGTCGAGTTTTGGTGCGGCTAGAGGCTTCGGAATTTGATCGCCGCTCGTGCCTGTTGCTGGAACTGTTTATTCATTGACTAATTTGATTTATTTGACGCTGCCTGATTTCACTGGTTCGGCAAACATCTGATTGTATATTGCGAATAAGATCAGCAGCGACGGTACGGCGATGAAACCGCCCAATGGCCCCCAAAGCCAAATCCAGAATACGATGGCCAGGAACACGATAAATGGATTCAGGGTAATTCGCCGACCGATCACTGTCGGTGTCACGATTTGAGCTTCCAAAAGATTAATGCCCAGATAAACCAGAGCTGGTGTAACGATACCCCACAGAGATGTTGAAATTGTCAAGCCGACGCCGAGCAGAATTACAAATGTTACGGCAGGACCGATAAAAACAACATAATTGAGCACCGCCGCGAGCATGCCCCACAGCAGCGGCGAAGGAACACCGAAAGTCCATAATGCAAGTGTTACGCTCAGCCCCATTCCAATATTTATGATCGTTATCGCAAAGAGGTAATTCGAGACGTTATTTTCAATTTCGCGGAAAACCCGCGCCATCCGCCAACGAATCCGCCGGTTCATGGGCAGGCTCAAAATAGTCCGTCGCAGAGTGTGCCGCGCCGCGACAAAAAAATAAAAACTCGCCAGGAAAAGAGCTATCTGGCCCGCTATCGTTGGTGCAAGGACTGCAGCGTCCTGAACGGCAGTACTATCGTCTACAACAACGGTTTCGCCATTATTCTGCCCCGTCACGCTTCGTAGCTGAGATTGCAATTCCGCGATCGTTTCCAGATTATCCTGCCAACTCGCGAGCTCAAAACGCAGTCTTGCCCAAATTCTGGGAAGCTGGTCAATCCAGGTCGAAAGCGGGGCGGCAAACACAGCTATTGCAATACTGATCAGAACAATAAAAAGTAACACAACAATTGCCGCCGACCAAGATGCTGGGATTCGAAATCTTTCAATTCGATCCGCTATCGGGCCGAACATAATCCCTAATACCACCGCAAGCAAAATAGGTGACAAGACGGTTTTGGAAAAATGAAGTGTCGCGACAAGCACGATCGACGCGACAAAAATAACGGAAACTCTCGCAGCCGCGTCTAATTTATCTTTATACAGCCCTGAGACATGAAGGGCGCCTGACTTTGCTTTTTCTGCTTCCTGCATTGCGGAACTTCCTTTTACCTAATAACGCTTCGGTCAGAGTTGAGTCCCGCAAAATTATCCATCCTGATTACTGGAATGCGCTGGCACGACAAAGTATTCAGAATGCCTGTTAATCTGGATATCCTTTTCAATGACTTCTCCTAAATAGGCCTTCCGCCTGTTTGCGCTTAACAAACATCCGTCATTTCTATAGAGTTCCCGTCGTGCTGATATTTTTTGTCAAAAAGGATCTTTCAGAGCTTGACGGGTGTGGCCCTGATTAAGGAAATTCTTCCACCAGATCCTGAGAAAATGTTTTTGCAGCAGCACCTTCAGATAGTATTCTTGTACCTCAGGGCTGGCTGAAATAATTTTTTCAATACCCAGAGCCTCTTCCAGTTTCAGCAGGCAATCTACGTACTTTTGGATTTCTTTTTCTCAAAATTGCCCGACCTCATAACACCAAAATATTCACAATGTACCAATTACCGACTCCTCAGTCCTCCATGTATTTTGACAGTGTGCCATGTCCGATAACTGTCGCCGGGATTTAGTTCCATGGAACTATTGAGACACCGGGGCGTTGGTATTTCCGATAGAAGCAACATTGAGGAGAACCCTGATGCTTGGTTGGGCAATTACATTTTTATTAATAGCACTGGTTGCTGCAGTGTTCGGTTTTGGCGGGATAGCTTCCGCGTCAGCGGGAATCGCACAAATTCTTTTTGTGATATTCGTCATTCTGTTCGTGATTAGTGCAATCGTGCATGTTGTTAGAGGCCGCAAACCTCCTCTGTAGGCCTCAAATTTCTTGGACTTTAAGAAGATTCCAGCAAATTACCTTTAACGGCACTTCAACCGAAGTGCCGTTTTTGTTGCTCGTCTGGGGTCCGTTCTTTATGAATTCGGGAACGAAAGATGCAAAGACTTATGTCTCCCAGATCGGCTCAAACGTTTCTCAATATTCAGTCAGCGGCTTACAATAATTTCTAACTACAACGTCACTTAATCAATCGGCCCTAATCAAGGAAAGCCACACCAAAGCATTTGCCGTTAGGACAAGTGCAAGCAGCGCCGTTTAAAGTCAATTACTAAAAAATCTGCGCTCAACGTAAGTTAATGTGACAGTGCCTTTCTGCGTATACAGCGATGTAACGTGAAATTCTCCGATTAAGCACTTATCCTCGCCCCAGCTGTCGTATACTCAGGAGATTTATGGAACTTTCCATCTTTCATGATCGCAACCAATCGGTTTTGATCTTGGAGGATGCGAACGTCAGTTAGGGGATCTCCATCTACTAAAAGCATGTCTGCGAGATATCCCTCACGGATAAGCCCCAATTCATTCTCCATCTGCATGATCTGTCCGCCATATTTGGTTGCCGCCTGAATGGCCTCCATAGGTGTAAACCCAAGAAGATCGACAAAATATTCCAGATCCTTCGCGTTCGTCCCCATCGGTGTCCATGCAAAACCATAGTCACCACCTATCAGGACTCGAATACCCCGCTTATGCATTTTCTTCATTGTCTCAATGGCATTTTCAAGCTCACGTTCGTAGGCGATCGATAGAGGTTCTCCCGGTTTAATGCCATATTCTCCCGCGTTTCTTGCGGTGTTAATAAGCCATGCGAGACCAGGAGCAACGATGTGTTTGTCTTTTGCAGCCTCCAGCATATCCAGTGCTTCTTCATCGGAAAAAGACGCATGATAGATAATGTCAATTCCGTGCTTTACACACAATTTGATAGATTCAGCGGATCGCGCATGGGCTGCCAGGGTTTTCCCCCGGCGCTTGGTCTCGGATACCGCCATGGCAATTTCTTCATCAGACATCTGATTAACTTCCGCCCCCATTCCCGCGACCTCTTCGCCGGAAAGATTGAGCTTGATTGTGTCATTGCCCCATTTGAGCATTTCCCGAACGGTGGCACGGACTTCCTCCGGCCCTGAGACGACTATTCCAAGGTTCAATCCTTCATGCTGAATATGCGGAGGCACCATATCGCCCAAGCCGCCAATGGTGGTGATTTCAGGGCTGGCTGCCGTATAGCGCGGTCCGGGAAACCGCCCGGAATTTATGGCATCCCGGATCACGACATCCAGTCTCGGCTTCGCAGCCGCGGCTCCTCTTCCTGCCGTAAAACCTGCATTAAGCACAGTTTCTGCCATATCGATGCAATTGATGACATGCTCTTCAAT
Organism: Sneathiella sp.; assembly: GCA_965228285.1. Lineage (GTDB taxonomy): Bacteria > Pseudomonadota > Alphaproteobacteria > Sneathiellales > Sneathiellaceae > Sneathiella. The sequence goes on along the minus strand of OZ245808.1, from coordinate 4,223,463 downwards.
GGGCATCATCTGTATTGGGGCAATACCAGGTGCGTTGTTCCAACTCAAATGCAGGTGGGCGTCAATCAGACCCGGCATCAGGGTCATGCCACGGCCATCAACCCGCTGGCCACCATTGCTATTCCAACTAGAGCCCATACCACTCCGGCTAACCGTCTTTATTCGATTTCCGGAAACTGTAACGTCTCCTGAATAAGGTGCTTCTCCCGTTCCATCCAAGATCCGAACATTGCTGAAAATGATGTCAGCATCTCCGTTGCCGGCAATGCTCCCACCGCTCCAGCTTGTAAAAGTGCTATCTGACATGGGTCCATCTCCCTATTATTTGTACCATTCATCCAAATGGTTGCGAAGCAACTCCGCAGAGTGATCAGGTGCTTCCACCATCATCCAGTGCCCGATTTCAGGAATAATCTCCATGCGGGCAGTTGAAATATTTTTTTCTAACTCCTGAACCATAGAAACAGGTGCGACAGGGTCCTTTTCACCAGCTATAAGCAATGTCGGGACATTTATTGCCGCATGGTCCGCTGCTGATGCCACGCTAAGAGCCTCGCAGTGGCTCGCATATCCATTTGGATCCTGCCGCAAAATGCTCTCGCGGACGAATGCCGATGCCACGGGCTTGCCCTGAGAAACGCTCGCAGTTGATATGCCATCAGCAATCTGGGCCATATTCCCAGTGCCTGCCTGATGTGCTCGATCCTTCAGGGCCTGCCGCGCTGCTGTTGGTGGTTCTAATATGGGACCAAACAATGTCATCCCTTCCACAATGCCTGTTGAATCTGCAGCGAGATACTGACAGATGAGAGCGCCCATAGAATGTCCTACGAAATAGGCCTTCTGTATCCCTGAAGCCCTCAACATGTCTCGAATTGCAGATGCCAAACCCTCCAGTCCTGACCGACCGGGTTTAAGCTGAGAACGCCCAGCGCCTGGCAAATCCGGCCGGCAGATTTTATAGCTCTCTAGACCAGACACCAATGTCTGGAAACTGTTGGAAGTTCCACCGAGGCCATGGATCATGACGACAGGCAACCCTTCCCCCTCCACTTCCATCACCATACTGCCAACCGAAATATCTGTCATATTTCAGATTTCCTCCACCGGATTTTCTAGCGTTCCAATGCCCCCTATCTCAATTTTTACGATATCACCTGCAGCTAGGTATTTGGGTGGATTGAATCCAACACCTACCCCTGCCGGTGTCCCCGTTGCAATGACATCACCGAGGTTTAGGGTAATGCCATTGGAAATTGCGGCGATGATGGTCGGAACGTCAAAAATCAACAATCCCGTATTTGAATCCTGACGTAAGTCCCCATTTACCCAGCATTTCACTGTCGTATCAGCTAAATCAATCTCGTCTGCTGTTACCGCACAGGGACCCATGGGGCAAAAGCTGTCCTGTGATTTACCGATAAGCCACTGGCTGTGATATCCCTGCAGGTCCCGAGAAGTAACATCATTGACGATCGTGTATCCCCAAACATGCGACATCGCCTCTTCTTTTGAAATATTGCGACCTGCCTTGCCGATGATAACGGCCAGCTCCGCTTCATAATCAACAGTGTTTGTCACTGAAGTGTCCAGCCGAATTGAATTTCCCGTCGCCTCTACAGTTTCAGGAAGCTTGGAAAAAACAATTGGAGCATCCGGCACAGCGCCTTTGGCAGCGGAACTGTCAAATCCAGACGCAGCAAATTCTTCTGCATGAGCATAGTAGTTTTTCCCGACACAAAATAAGTTTCTGCGCGGCCTCGGGATAGGCGCAAGCAGCTCAACATCGGAAACTGAAATCTTTGCAGTGATATCTGGTAATGGACGACCAATCAAACAGACAACACCATCTTGCTCGATAGTGCTTTCTGATACATCTAAACGCTCCAGAAAAGCATCGTTCTCTACGAGCCTTCCAAGACATTTCTTTGAGTTGTGAATAAAAGCCGCGAATTTCATTTCCTACCTTTCAATAGCTCATCGGGAATAAGAATGCTCGAGCCTGTAGTGCGCCGGCTTTCGAGTTGCCTATGAGCTTCCGACGCCTGCGATAACGGGAATTTTTGACCGATTTCGATTGATACAATACGCTTTTCAAGGACACTGAAGAGCCTGTCGGTAATAGATTTAACTTTGTCAGCCGTATCAGTGTAATGGCCAAAATTTGGTCGCGAGATGGTCGCGGAGCGTGACGCCAAAGACCCAATATCATAAGTTCCGATGTCGCCAGAAGCCTGCCCAAAACTGACAAGGTGACCGCAGTTTGCAAGTGCCGCTATGGAATGCGAAAAACTGTCTTTTCCAACTGCATCATAAATAACATCCGCACCATGGCCCTTTGTTAGATCTGCGACTTTTTCCTCCAAACTTGCGCCACCCGGTAATATGACATGATGAGCTCCGGCAGCTCTAGCGATGCGCGCTTTTTCTTCGCTGGAGGTCGCGCCGATTACTATAGCTCCAAGATGATTGGCCCATTGACAAAGAATTCTGCCGACCCCACCGGCTGGCGCATAGACAAGAACAATTTCGCCTGGCCTCAGAGAATGAACACGATGCAGCAAAAACTCCGCAGACATACCTTTCAAGATAGCTGCCGCCGCGGTGTCATCATCCAGATGATCCGGCAATTGAAAAACCAGCTCCGCCTTCATAGTTCTAACGGAAGCATATGCGCCAACTGGAGGGCAGGCATATCCAACACGTTGACCCACTGACAAATGCCGGACACCTGCGCCTACGGACTCAACTATACCAACAGCTTCCATGCCAGGGACCCCTGGCGGCTGCAGCAGGTCGAAATAACCTGACCGACAATACACATCGATAAAATTTACTCCGACAGCAGTCTGGCGAATGCGCACTTCACCTGCTTTCGGTGCCGAAGCTACAACAGGTGCAAGATAAAGCTCTTCCGGCCCGCCATGGCGATCAATCCTAATGGCTGTTCCTTCGAGAGGGTGAGGATCAATAGACGTTGATAAAATGCCTGAAGGTGTTTTCTCCACAAAGGAGCGTATAGCGCTAAAGCCATCTTCATAGACGCCCTCTGCCACAAGTGCTGCAAGCTCCTTTTCCTGTCCGCGTGGTGTTTCAAACTTTGACTGCCAATTCCAATAGGTTTCATTCCCGTCAGTCACCGGTTTTAAAGAAACTTCAGCAACATAGTTCTTTAGAGGAATTTCACTTTCAACGATGGTGTACCTAAAGCTGTGTTCCTTGTCTGACATAGACAGAAGCTGCTCTCGGAGCTTCTCACCACTGGTCAATTGAAAGCTACGCACAGCACCAACCTGATCGGTTCGTTTTTCATTATCCAAAACGCTCGTCGCGACGGCAGGGTGCCAACGATCATGTCCATTGAAATCACGTAATATTTCCCAGACTTTATTGATTGGGGCATTGATTACCGTGCTGCGTTGAACCGTAACCATTTTAAGCTTTCAGTCGTTCTTTGAGGTCATTTATGGCACCCAAAAATACGTTTTCACCTATATGTGTCTCCAATTCAGCCTCTCGTTCCGGTGCACAATCGAATTCTGCAGACCATTCGATAAATGTCCTTTCGCCGTCGGTAACCGGAAGTAATTTCAGTGTAGCCACATAGTTTTCAACCCCCATTGGACTTTCGAGAATTGAGTAAGAAAAACTGTAATCATAATCAGAGAGAGCGAGTAGCTTTTCCCTTATATAACCGCCATCCGACAGCCGAAATGCCCGAACACACCCGATTTGGTCCGACGGTCTGTCCTGTTCAATGCGGCTCTCGGCAACAAAGGATATCCAGTTTGGCAGGCCGTTGAAATCTCGTACAACTGGCCAGACTTTGTCCACAGACACGGCAAGAATCGAAGAAACGTACACTTGCACCATGCTCAGTCTTTCTTTTTCTTATCATCGCTTACGTTTGCAGCAAGGCTTTGAGCGTCTTTTGCAGACCGGAAGATGTCACCCATCTTCGAGACACCGGCGTCTGGAATGCCAATCTCCTTCATCATCTCATCAATGAGAGGAGCTTGAGCGCGATACCGAAGCGCACTTTCAATGACTTCATCGGTCGGAGAACGTTGTCCGCTACCACTTCCTCCGGAAGTGAGTCCATCTACATGGAGTATTTTGATACCTTCAATATTCTCCATTGGTTTTACACTCTCGCGAACGATACCTTCGAGGCGGTCTAACAGTTTTGCTCTCAGCTTACCTGCGCGGGCATCTTCACTGAGAATATTCTCCGCTTCATTCAGCAAGCGCTGGGCTTCCGCAGAAACGGCAGCTTTGATCTTATCCGACGCTGCTGCAATTTTCGCAGTATCCGCATCTTTCTCGGCAAGCAGTTTGTCAACTGCGGCTATTCGCTCCGCAATTTTTGTTTCTCTAAGGGTTACGACTTTTTCTGCAGCCTCGACAGCGGAGGCTTCTGCCGTTTCAGTTTCTACGCGTGCACTGGCTTCGGATGCCTTTTTACTCAGGACAGTTATTTGACGGTCAATTTCTGCCAACTCCAGGGCCTGATTGCGCTCTATTTCCAACCTCTTCAAATCACGCTCTTTCAGAATACGCGCTTCGTCCAGTCCTCGGTCTGACGCAATACGAGCTCTTTCCAGCTCTTCCTGAGCGGATATCTCGTTTTCTTCGACAGATTGGCGAAGAGAGATTTGCTGCGAACGCAAGAGTCGATCTCTCTCAATTCGAGCCTTATCCAGTGCCTGCTCCTGAACAATGCGTGCTGCTTCTACCGCCTTATGCGCGGAGATTTTAGCGGTTTCTACTTGTTGATTGCGGGCTATGTCACGATTTTCAGTTTCCTCTTCTCCGGCAATTCTTGTTTCTTGCAATAACCTGTCGGAAACAAGTTTGGCGCGCTCAATATCTTCATTGGCAGCAATTTCTGCAGATTCAATTTCATGACGCTGTTGGATTTGCTTCTCCCGAATTTTCTTTTCACGCTCAATTCGGAGAACTTCAAGCTCTTGTTCTTGAGCAATTCTCGTTTTCTCAACTTCTTCCTGGGCTTCAATTTCGGCAGCTTGAAGGGCTTTTTGTCGCGCGATCTCCAACTCACGTGTTTTTTGCTCATTGGCAATACGTGATTTCTCGGAATCCGCTTCTTTTGACGACCGTGTGTGAACTATTTCCGCTCTCTGTTCAGCCCTTAAGGCTTCGAGTTCCCGTTCTTGCGCGAGCCTTGAGCTCTCACTTTCCTGCTCCAGTTTGAGGGTTTCTTTCTCCGCTTCAAGATTTCGCGTGCGGATCGCAACTACAGAGGATTGCTCGATATCATTTCGCATTTTTCGGCGTGTTTCGATGGTATCGATCAACTGTGTGAGGCCCTCTGCGTCGAACCGGTTTGCCGGATTGAAATACTCAAGGTCTGTTTGATCCAGATCCGTTATGGCAACTGTTTCCAGCTCTAATCCGTTGCTTGCCAGAATGTCTGCGGCCCGTTCGTCAACCCTGGACACATAGTCGCCCCTCTTCTCATGCATTTCATCTAGGGTCATTTCAGCGGCTACAGAACGTAGGGCGCCAATAAACTTACCTGACAAAAGATCTGCAAGTTCTTCAGGGTTCAGAGTTTTCCGACCAAGAGTCGATGCTGCTGCTGCAACTGCCTTTTTCTCCTGAATGACACGAACAAAAAACTCCGCGTTTATATCAACACGCATACGATCCCGAGTGATAATCGCGCTTTCTTTGGTTCTCTGTACGGGAATACGCACAACATTGAGGTTTACTGGCGTGATTTCGTGAACAATGGGTAAGACCAGGGCGCCGCCGTTAATGACGACTGTCTCCCCTCCCAGCCCGGTTCGGACAAAGGCGACTTCTTTGGTAGATCTATGATAAAGCCAGTGTAAAAGATAAGCCGCTATAACGATAACGACTATGGCAATTATTAGGATCAGGATAATCGATCCGGCAAGACCAGTTGTCATTTTTTACCCTCTCTTTAGTCAATATTTAGAGCCTTGAAGGCCTTTGTTTGTTCTGTGAGCGCCCGCTCTGTTGGCAACCGTTCCATTGAAGATGCTCCGTAGAATCCATGGCAGGTTTTGGTGTTGTCTAAGACATATTGTGCGTCTTCGGGCATCGAGACCGGCCCGCCATGCACAAGAATAATAGCGTCAGGATTAACGTCCAACGCAGCACTCGCCCATTTATCCACAAGAGTCGGACAATCCTGCAATTTCAATGCTGTATCAGCGCCAATCGAGCCGCCCGTCGTCAATCCCATATGGCATACAATAATATCCGCACCCGCTTCGGCCATTGCAGCCGCATTCTCTTCGCTGAACACATAGGGTGTCGTAAACATATCTTTTTTATGAGCTTGATTGATCATGTCTACTTCAAGTGAATAAGACATGCCGGTCTCCTCCAGGTTTTCCCGAAACGTCCCGTCAATCAATCCCACTGTCGGGAAATTCTGGACCCCTGAAAACCCAATTGCCTTTACTTGATCCAAATAATGATCGAACTGACAAAATGGATCCGTTCCGTTAACGCCGGCAAGGACCGGTGTATTCTTCACGACAGGCAAAACCTCCCGTGCCATTTCCATAACAATGTCATTTGCGTTGCCATAGGCAAGTAACCCGGACAAGGATCCCCTTCCTGCCATGCGAAAGCGGCCAGAATTATAGATGACAATAAGATCGATGCCGCCCGCTTCCTCGCACTTGGCTGACAGGCCGGTACCAGCGCCCCCGCCAATTATCGGGATGCCCTGCTTTTTCATGGACTGGAATTTGGCCATCAAGTCTTTACGCTCAATACGCGACATGTCTATTACTCCTGGTCATCGGGCTTATTTCTTCTAACGCGTTTTTAAAAAGGGCCGTAAGTTCGGGGTCGTTGATGTTGTGGGGACTTACGATGAGACGACGGTTCGATGTTTCCTGAACCCTGCTTTTGATGGCGTCAAATAACGCTTTGTCGGCGGCAGGATCATGGAAGGGTTGTCCAGGTGCATCCAGAGCAGATACGCCACCTTCCGGAATGATAAAGCGGACAGGACCGTTCATTTGATTTATACGATCCGCAATCCACTCCCCCATTCGAGTGTTTTCTTCGGGCGTCGTTCTCATCAAAGTCACTTGCGGGTTATGTTCAACAAACAACCGGTTCCTATAACGTTCCGGAACAGTATCTTTGGGTCCAAAATTCACCATATCCAAAGCACCAACAGAGCCTACCCATGGAATACCTGTTCGAATGAATGCGCCAAATCGGTCTTCATTGGCAGGGAAAACGCCCCCCATCATCATGTCGCAAATTTCAGTTGTCGTGAGGTCTATGGCTGCTTGGATTAAGCCGCTGTCTGCAAGCTTTTCCATGGACCGGCCTCCGGTCCCAGTGGCATGAAAAACCAGGCACTCATATATTGGATCAAGCTCAGCCGTCAATTGTTGTATGGCCTGCGTGGTCACGCCGAACATGGTCAGACCCAGACCCGGCTTATCATCTACAGTCTCTTTGTTTCCAGAGGATTTTTTGTTCTCCTGATACATACCCACCATGGCATTCGCGGCATTTGCCAGGACTTGCCGCGAAATTTTGTTAAGCCCTTGCACGTCTGTAACGGAATACATCATCATAATATCCGTCGGCCCGACATATTGGCCAACGTCACCGGATGCTACTGTAGATACCATTACCTTCGGAATGCCAATTGGAAGTCGTCTCATAGCGGGAGTTGCGAGGGATGTGCCACCTGACCCGCCCGCAGAAATAATCCCGCCAATATTGCGCTGCCGAACTATCCAGTTTTCGAAAGCAAGGGCCATGGCCTCCACGGATTTGCCACGATCGTTTGAAAAGACGGCGTTTGCCCCGCCGGGATGGAAAGCCGCGATCATGTGGGGTGGAACGTCCGCAGAGGACAGGCTTTGCGACGTCGACACATCAATTGTCTTCACAGCAATATCATGTCGCAGGATTTCGTCGCGAATATATTCCAGTTCCAGTTTCTTGGTATCGAACGTACCAACGACATAGACTTCCTTAACTTCAGATGGATCGAAAGAAACTCTTTGCTCCTGAAATATTGGAGTTGGTACTACATCAAATGGACGAACGGACTGTTCTTCCGAGATCTCGGGCACCGTCGTCTCTTTCCAGGTTTCCTTCGACCAACGTGTTGGCGGCTGATAGACAGTGATTTTTTTGTCTGAGATTGGGGTTTCTTCTTCGAGAACCTTTTCCTCTTTCGCGACAGGAGGCGTAGGCTGTTCGAATTCAGCAATGGGCTCCGAAATCTCCACATCTTCATGAGAGTGCCGGCCAACTCCGAGCAACCGTTCCTGAAGCGGTCGGTCTGACGCTAATTGCTGAGAAGGAATAACACGGCTAATTCTGCCATTGACCATGATGGCAACATTTTCGGACACAGCCGTCGCGACGGCTATATTCTGCTCAATCAATAAAATAGCGACATCAGAATCAGAGGCAAGATCCACCAGCAGTTTTTCCAGCTGACTTACGATAACTGGTGCTAAACCTTCCGTGGGTTCATCCAATATGAGAAGCTGAGGATCTTGCAGAAGCGCACGAGATATTGCGAGCATTTGCTGTTCACCACCGGACAATTGTCCAGCTCCATTGCGGCGTCTCTCGTACAATCTTGGAAAAGTTTCGTAAATGCGCTCCATGGTCCAGGAACCACCGCTGTCGCTTAAACGCATATGTTCATCAACGCTCAAAGATGGCCAAAGACGCCTCCCCTGGGGGGTGTACCCAATGCCTTTGTCAGCTATTTTATAGGGCGCTAAGCCCGACAATTCTTCCCCATGAAACTTTATGGACCCTCGCCGTGCCGGGAGAAGCCCCATAATCGTGTTGCACAAGGTTGTCTTGCCCATTCCATTACGGCCGACAACGGAATGAACGCCGTGATCCAGCGTAAGATTTACTCCTTGCAATACGTGCGACTGCCCATAATAGACATGCAGGTCTCTTATATCCAAGGCTGCAGCTGGAGCTCTGCGGTTATTGCTTCGCTCAGCCATGTCCATGCCCCAGATAAAGTTCCTGTACTTCCGGATCGCTTTCAATTTCTTCCGGTGAGCCTTCCTTAAAAACTCGACCGTTATGCATCATAGTTACTGATTCAGCGACACGAAGGGCAACATCCATGTCATGTTCAATAATGATAAAACCGATATGAGCAGGCAGGCTTTGGAGTATTTCGATAAGTTGGGTGCGTTCAGTCGGCGATAATCCTGCCGCAGGTTCATCAAATAAAATTAATCGCGGTGCACCGGATAGTGCCAGCGCTATTTCAAGTTGCCGTTGCTGGCCATGACTAAGTTCTGAAACAAGAGTCTCGGTAACATCTTCGAGATGCACCGCATTTGCTAATACTTCCGCAAGCTCCATTGCGCTGTCATCCCGTTTCGGGCGGCGCAAAGAAAACCTGCCGCGGCTAACACCGCGACAGGCGAGATAAATATTGTCGATAACTGATAAGCCATCAAACAGGAGAGATATCTGGTATGTGCGGCGTAAACCGCGTCTGATCCGTTCGTGACTTGGTAGATCCGTTACATCTTCACCAAAAAGACGAACACGACCAGTTGTTGTTGGGAAATCTCCCGTGATCGCATTAAAAAGTGTCGTCTTTCCGGCCCCGTTGGACCCCAAAACCGCACGCCGTTCTCCTGCCTTAACAGTCAGATTAATGTCCGCCAAGGCAACCAGCGCGCCAAAATGGCGGCTGACGGCTTCAAGCTCTAGCGCAAACTGGCCAGTACTTTGAAGGCGGGAGAGGGCGTCGGTTTCAGGCATTCTGGTTAGTTTCCCTTAATCACACTTGGGATTTTCACGGCTGACTTGTCCGTACTCAAGGAACTTGTCATAGCTGACACCGAGTGTTTGATTGACCTGTGGTATGACCTTGATGGTCTTGTTTACGAGGTTCCCATCTGGTCCTTCAACCACTTCGGTCAGGAAGATATCCGCAACTCCGTTGCGACGCTCATCAACACTCACCATACCTGTCGGTGTTTCAAAAGACAGTTTTGACAAAGCGGCACGGAATTTCTTTCCACCATCTGACAGGTCACCGTTTACTTCATTCAAAGCCAAAAGAGCCGCTTTGGTATTGATGTAATAAGCATGTGCAAATAGTGAAGGAGACGGGAAGCCATCAGGGAACGCCGCTTGATATGTCTTCACAAACGCATCCCAGCGCGGATCATCCCAAGTGTCCGACATGGGACCACCTGATGGTGTGCCAATGATAGATTTTTTGATGTTTCCTTTTGAACCCAGAACCGATTGGTCGACAGTGATTGACCCTCCAACAAGTGGAAGATCGCCACCTGACTGCTCATATTGAGTAAGGAAATTTACGGCATCCGCGCCACCAAGCGCTACAAAGATAGCATCTACGTCATCCGGCAAAGCCGCGATAACGGAAGAATAATCCTTGTTCCCAATAGGGACCCAAAAACGGGCATCCGCTGGTGCTTTTCCGCCTAGCCGACAGAAGGGCTCCAGAAAACCGAACACTTGTGTATAGGGAAAAGAATAATCTTCCGCCAACACAGCCATGTTCCGGTAGCCTTTTTCATTATAGGCATATTCGCCGAGTCCAGCCATCCATTGAGCTCCCTCAGTGCTGAACCGGAAGAAGTTGTCAGCCGGACTGCGCAAGGTTGTGTCCTGCGCGGCGGAAGATCCGTTCAAGAAAGTTACGTTGGGCTGAGTCTTTGCATAGTCTTTGACGGCCAAACCCTCTGATCCTGAAAGTGGGCCAATAAGGATTTGCACACCATCCTGCTCAACTAACTTACGGGTTGCACGAATGGCACTGTCCGGAGTCGCATCGGAGGAACCCGTAATCAATTCGATTTCCTTCCCACCTGCTTTATAGTCAAATTCTTCCAACGCCATTTTTACGCCACGCATACTATCTTCACCGAGAACAGCAAAAGCTCCTTCGAGTGTTGCCAAAGCTCCCATTTTGATTTTATCCGCTGCAACCGCGGGGCCGGCTAACGATACAGCTACCGCCGCTGCCATTGTATATTTTAAGATTCCCATAACTATGCGCTCCTCCTCTATTTAGTTATTATCAGACGAACCGGCCTTTACCGGCTCACCTCTTTCAACACTTCCAGCGGAAAGCTGAGTGTCTCTTTTGAACCGGAGTTTGGGACGAACCCGGTTCCAAAGTCCAAGTAAGCCATCGGGTGAAAAAAGGACGACAAGTAAGAACGCCGTACCGATCACCATATTGAAACGCTCCCGATCAATCAGGTCGATGGCAAAATTCTCGAGTAAAACAAAAGCAATGGCACCTAAGAACGGTCCGACCGGATGGCGCATTCCACCCACAACGGCGATGACCAGAATATCGATCGCGACATCTACGCCGATGGTGCCAGGTGAAATTCGACCGTTAAACCAGACAAGGAGAACACCTGCAACACCAGCAATAAGGCCTGAAAAGAAGTAAGCCGTAATCCGGTGCAAGGTGACATTGTAGCCAAGCGCCCTCATTCTACGCGGATTGTCTCGAATGGCTTGCAAACTAAGACCGAATGTGGATTTAGCCCCATAATAGACAGCCCAAAAGAAACCGGCCGCCACGAAAAGGGTCAGGTAATAAAACGGAGTTGGGTTACGCCAGTAAATACCGAATATGGTCGGCGGTTCGACACCAGCAAATCCGCTAAACCCATTGAACAGAACGTAATTTTGTCGCACAAAAAAGAAAAATGCCACGGCTACGGCCAAGGTGATCATAATGGTATAGATACCTTCCGTCCTCACTGACACCGCACCGATAAAGGCACTGAACAGAGCTGCACCGATTACGGAAACGATGACTGTGAGCCACCATGGCCAGCCGAGTCCCATAACGCCAACACTGTTTTCACCTAATATTGCCATCAAATAAGCTGCAAATCCGGCAACAGTAACCTGCGCCAAGCTTACCATGCCGCCATAACCTGCAAGCATCATCAATGACAAGGCAATCGTACCTAGGATTAACGTATAGGCCCCTATTTGAAATACGAAAAAATCACTGGCAAAAGCCGGATAGGTAAGGAGAAAAACGCCTGTCAAAAGGGCGGCTGGATGAATATCGGTTATCGAGAAGGATCCGGAGAAAATATTACGTGATGCCATTTACCGCTCCCCCATGATGCCCTGCGGTCTAACCGCGAGGACGACAACCATTATGAGGAATGTCAAAACGACACCATATGTCGGAAAATAAGCTAGCCCGAACTGTTCAGCCAGGCCGATGATCAGCGCACCTATTGCCGCGCCGGTAATGGATCCCAGGCCACCCACAATGACTACAACCAAAGATGCCAGGAGATAACGTACGTCTTCCCCCGGGGCGATAGACAACGCCGTACCACCGATAACACCTGCAAACCCAGCGAGGCCCGCCCCCAGCGCAAAGACAACTGAAAACACTAGCTGGACATTAACCCCGGAGGCAGAGAGCATTTCCCGATCATTAACCCCTGCCCTTATCATCATTCCGATTTTTGTGCGGTTCAGGAACAGCCACAAGCCGACCCCCACAGCGACCGCAACAGCCAGCACAGCCAAACGATAAATTGGGTATTTGATGTAAACTTCCGCACCGGATGATTTAATGACCGAGACAACTGGCAACACAGTGGCGCCAAATAGCCATTCCGGCGGCGAAAATTGATAGGTTGTTCCCGTCCAAACAGCGAGCATGACATCTGCGGCAATAATGGAAATTCCAATTGTCACCAACGTCTGGCGCAGGTCATCTCCTTCCATCCTTCGAAAAATCAAGACTTGTAGCAAAATTCCACTGATACCAACTGCCAGAAATGCAACTGCCAAGCCCAAGAACCAATTTCCGGTATATTCAGATATCTCATATCCGATGTATCCGCCCAGCAAATACATTGCGCCATGGGCAAGGTTGACATTTCGCATTAGGCCGAAGATCAGAGTGAATCCGCTGGCAACAAGAAAATAGAGGCCACCCAGCGTGATCCCGTTCAACAGTGTGTTTACGAATGTTTTTTTCCGGCCGAGCATCTGCACCAGCCAGTCCGGCCAGACGGCAAATATCATCCACACGAGCAATGCAGCAGCCACCAGTATCACGATAGCCCAGAATGTATGCCGCTCTACAAAATTTCTCATTTTGCAGGCTCGATTAGGCGCGCCCAAATAGCGGACAGCCAGCTACAGAAACTATCTTTCAATATTCTCCCTTAATCACGCATTCAACCATTCTGAACGCGCCCTCCCAGTTATAAAATCGACATTTCGGGATTAGTATTCCTCTTGTTTGCCGAGCTTTTTTGCTTTGTATTTCTTAAAGCGTGCCTCAAATATTAGGTTTTACGCAATAGCCAGTATTTCCCAAATTGGGTAATTTTGGGTAATATATGATCATTGTCGTTGAATCTTGGTGAGTTGTTTTCCCAACCAGTAGTCCTAAACTTCTTTCCATTTAGACGAACCAAGCTTTGCTCCACGAATTTCAAAAAAATATATGCAATTCCGTTTTGGCTATTCTAAATAGAAACGAAATTTTAATACAAAAGGATAAATTGGTGTCAATTGTTTATCAGAAAGTCTTAATTATATTTATTTTTCAATAATTTAAGAGATTATAAAAAACATACCAATATATAAATTGGTATGTTATAAATGACCTATCCTTATGAATCAGAAGAGTGCATATTCAGTGAAAGCAAGAGATTCCGCGACAATTAAACTTGAAAAACTAATTGAAAGCGGTCATTACGCCCCGCAATCGAAGCTCGCGACCGAACGCGAACTTGCGGAACAATTGCAAATTTCCCGATCAACAGTTCGAGCGGCCTTAGCAACGTTGGAAGCGCAAGGGAAGGTTTGGCGCCACGTCGGACGCGGTACGTTCGTCGGAAAACGGCCCCCGGAAAGAGAAGAGACTTTTCCCCTACCTGCTGATATGACTAATCCGTCGGAAGTCATGGAAGTTCGCCTAATCATCGAACCACAAATTGCAGATCTTGCAGCCCATCGGGCAACAGTCGCAGATATCGCGTTTATGAAACAATGCTTGGAAAAAGGAGATGCCGCTCGCGATACGGCGACCTATGAGATGTGGGACGGCGCCTTGCATCGCGCCATTGCAGAAGCTGCCGGTAATTCCCTGTTGCTTGCTTTATTCACCGCTGTAAATGCCATTCGTGAGCACGCGGTTTGGGGCAAGCTGAAAGAAGCCACCTTAACGGATCAAAGACGTACGCGATATTCCATACAGCATAGGAATCTTGTTCGCGCTATAGAACAACGCGACGCTGTAGATTGTAAGCGGCTTATGCGTGAACATCTATCTGCCGTACGTGACGATATGTTGAGTCGCCGTGCTTAGTCGATGTGGAGACGGCATGGCGCATTTCCATAATCCGGTCATTCATTAAATGTCCAAAGTTGAGACGCTTTCCTGGAAGATTGTATTGCGTGCGGAGGCCGCTGAACGAAATACTGACCTGCCGCAAACAGTACTAACGATTGCGCCGACCTTTCGCCATGATAGCATGCCCTTCGAAGTTGGATTGTTGTTGTCAACGAATATGGGGCCCAGGCAATTTCTAAATGAAATCCATCAAGATCCTCCGGAGGGCTCAAATGCAATCCTCGGGTTGTTCCTAAGCGATCCTTTGTTGAATATCTCTACAGAGAGTGCTCGTCTGTTAAAGTCAGGGTTTCGTTGGGTTACAAATCTGCCAAGCGTGGAACAACAGGATCTCGACTTTTCGCAGCAGTTATCCGATGTCGGCCTCGACAAGCAAAGGGAGTTTGATCTTCTCGCCCGTTTGAAATCCGAGGGGTTTAAAATAGCCGTCGTAATTGCAGACAGTGAAGCGGTACCGACTATTGTCAAACTTAACCCGGAAATTATCATTGTGATGCCGAGAGTTTCCGACTTTGCAGCCGGGTTTCCGTCGCCTCGCCAGCGCGGACAAGCAGCTCAGAATGTATTTCAAGCGGCCCAGGGTCTGGGTTGGACGGGACTTTTACTTGGATTAGGCGAGCATAGTGAAATCGACCATGAAAGTCTCTGGCCCAGTTGCCTTAACGGGCTTCTTTGCCGACCTAATTTGACTTTTGTCTGATTAACCGGACAAATCAAATTTTTTAATTTTGTTATAAAGCGTTTTGCGTGACATACCTAAAGCCGCTGCCGTCTTACCCCGGTTGAAGCCATTTCGCCAGAGGGCTTCCACAATCCGGTCTTTCTCCGGTAGTGCCCCGACACGGCCTTGTTCTTTAATATTATAACTTAGTTTACCGACGAGTTCTTCTGGTTGTACCGGTTGCTTAGATGGTCTTCCTTTGAGACTCCCGATCATTTTTAGAAGCTCTTGCTCATTTCCTGGCCAGTGATAAGCCCGAAGTTTCTGGATGGCGGCAGAGGAAAATACGGATTCCGCGGAGCTTCCCGCTTCCCTCTCTGACATAACGTCAATAATGGCTTGTAAATCTGTCAATCTGTCCCGGAGAGGAGGTAGCCGCAGCGTCCAGCCTGATATACAAGACAAAAGTTCCGGCTCCAGTCCTGCCGCCAGGAGATCCTCTTCTACTCGGTCATTACGGACGGACAAATGACTAAGAAAGACAATCCGTGGCTCCAAAGGAAGTGATTTTCGAGATCCGGACACTTGGAAAAAACCGTCTTGTAAGGCGCGCGCCAGCCGCCGTTGCAGCGCACCAGTTAGCCGCTCTGGAGTATGAATGACGACGAGGTTCACATTGTCGTCTGATAAAACGGGCTTTTGCCTGTTTATACTGTCACGGTGGCCAAACAGCACATTTCTGGCACGGGCAGGAAAATTTTGCTCAGCAACGTCTATCTGCGTGAATTTCATTTCGATGTCTGATTTTTGCGCCCCACCAAGAACCTTGATAACCGGCCCCGTTGACTGTCCTGGTTCTGCAACAACTAAAACCGGATTTCTAGTGACCGCCATTTGCTGCAATCGACGCAGCATAGCCAGATGGCTACCAGCATGACCAACGAAGCCAAATCGATCCGCCCATTGTATCAATTCCTGATCTTCATTCTTTAGGCCAGCGCGCGCTGAACTCGCCTGTCGGAAACCGTCTATCAAGCTTGCGACAGAGGATTCCAGTGGCATCCTGTCGATGGTTGATCCACCTACATACCCATCTAGGGGAGCAAGTTCCAGAACCCTCGAAAGGTCTTCGGGCGTCGCAATTGGTCCCCCTTCAACCAGGAATTTTGAATTCGGATTGATGCGTTTTACGAGGCGGCCGATTTCGCGAGCAGTGACAGCGACTTCCTCGATGGACGAACGGCTCCTGTGACCCAAAACGCCACCTGCGTTCCAACCAATATTCAGGCAAATCATATCTATCCCTGCATCAGCAGCCAGTCTTGCCTGTGTCCGGCTCGCACAATAAAACATGGCTGTCAAACCAGTGTCCTGGACGGCCCGCAAGAGTTCAACTTCCTGCTCAATCCCACGACCTGCACGGGACAGGATTTGTTGCATTGGCCGCGAGTAATGCAGGCAGCTTGGAAAATTTACAGCCCCAGCAAATCCGGACTCATATATTTCTTTAGCCTTACCAACCGGATCGAAACTAGCACCCCAGACGTTCGTTCCCAAAAGCACGGGTATTTTACATAGGGCAAGCAGCTCTTCTCGTGCAAAACTCTCTGTAATGGAATTAGCGTCATAGACGGGAAGCATACAGGCGATTGACGGCACACCCATATTCCGAAATCTCCCGGCATTAATCGCCAGCAGAAAATCGGCGCCGCCATGCTCAGCAGCTAACGCGTTACTCCCTGACCCTATTGCAGCTCCAATTAGAAAGCCCACCGTCGATAACTCTCATTCCCATCATCTGAGCATTGTTTTAGCTCGCGAAATTTGGGCACTAGCTAATGTACAACAAGAAACCAGCTCTCAATATCCCGCCTGCTTTCATAATATACGTGCTGCTGTGGAATTGTCACATTAACTTCGTGGCGTGGAAATCTATGGTGATTTTGTCTTTATCGATGAAAAAGGTCTCCTACTCTCGACACTGCTTTCCGCCCCATATCATTCAATACGCTGTCTGGCTGCACACTCGGTTTACGCTGAGCTATCAAGATATTGAAGATCTTTTCGCAGAACGAGGACTGGATATCTCTGACAAAACTGTTTGGCGATGGTTTCTAAAGTTTGGGGAGCCAATCACGAGAAACCTGCGATCATCCTGCCCTACTCCCACTGATATCCGGCATTTGGATGATATGGTCATCAATATTCGAGGAAAACGGCATTTTCTGTGGCGCGCCGTTGATAGCGAAGGAGAAGTGCTGGATTTTCTTGTACAGCCGAGGAGAAACACCAAAGCTGCCTTGAAACTGATGCGTAAACTATTGAAGAAACAAGGTTTTACACCAGCGCAAATCGTTACAGATAAACTAAAATCATATCAAAAAGCGTTTCGAACTTTACGCTTGAACGCCGAGCATATTGACAACAAAAGATCTAATAATCGTGCCGAGAATTCACATTTACCCATACGACGAAGAGAGCGAAAAATGCAGAAGTTTAAGTCACCAGGTTCGGCTCAGAGATTTCTCAATATTCAGTCAGCCACATACAATAGCTTCTACATCCAACGCCACCTAATCAACCGATCTCATCTCAAGCAAAGCCGTGCTAAAGCATTTGGCATTTGGGCAACCGCAAGCACCACCGCCTAAAAATTATGACTTCGACTTCTTCGCGCCTACCGTATGTTAATGTGACAATGCCACGCCGATTAATCCTCCAAAATCTCCATAAACTGGACCCTGAAACAGGGTGACAGAGACGAATGCCGAAATACGGCATAGTCGCTCTCATGTGAGCGTCTCTGATTTGATTGGATACCACCAATACCCCCGGAACTGCGGGGTTCTGGGGCGAACCTGGATTGGACCCAGGTTCGCCCCTGATAAAATGGTGGAGGAAGCAGTCTCATTTGAACTCGTCTCCGCAGTTTTCTCTGTTAAACAGGGAAAAAACAGGGAATCTCAACGATTTTAGCGGAATTATACTCTGTATTTTACATAACCGCCTATTTTAATTGTATTTTCGGTAATTAATCATGACTTCCAAAGCAGGGAATTTTAAAATCCTAACAAGGAAACAAATTACGAGAACAGGGTAGTTAACTTCCTGACAATTAGACTGAGGCTTCTCTGCGACTACAGTTAGTTAATGTGACAATGCCCCTTCAAACGACCCTTTCCCCGAAATTACCCGAGCTAGTCAATAATTGCGTCATACACCCAGTTCCTAACTAGTGGTCGATATGCTGTTCGTTGATCTGGCTGTTGAATCATGAAAACAATTATCAGATCTTCAGCCGGATCAATCCAAAAATAAGTACCAGCATACCCACCCCACCAGTAGCTGCCCTTAGAGCCGGCAGCGAAACCCTGGTCCTCCAGGCGCACTGAAAAGCCGTATCCAAACCCATTTTCATCGGTAAGAAGGTCGTAGTTGCCCGGGCGCGCATTTTCGAGCTGATCTTGGGTCATCAAGGTCACCGTCTCTTCTTTCAGAAAACGTTTTCCGTTATAAAGGCCTCCGTTCAACATCATGGAGGCAAATATGAGATAATCGTCTGCGGTCGACATCAGACCACCTCCCCCTGAATGCAGATTTGGTTCTTTGCGCGGGTCGGACAGTCCCTGGAATTCAGGTTCAACAATTCTACCTTCTTTCTCTTCCGCTACAAAAAATGCCGTGTCTTTCATACCCAGAGGATTTAAAATTTCTTCTTCCAGAAATTGATCCAGCCTTTTTTTGGAGACGACTTCAATGACCCTACCTAGCACATCTGTTGAATGACTGTATTCCCAAGCATCTCCTGGCTGATGCTCGAGAGGGAGAGATGCTAACTTGCCGACCATCTCCGCCGTTGTCTGATTGACATCATACAAATCTACTTTTTGGTATTCCGCGCGCACCTCAGTATCTCCGAAGAAGCCGTACACAATCCCTGAAGTGTGGCGCAAAAGATCTGCAATGGTGATGGGATTGTCCGGAGTGTACAGCTCCCCAAGCTCCATTACCTTTGTATCCGCAAAAGCCGGAATAAACTTTGCGACAGGATCGTTGAGGCTGATTTTGCCCTGCTCGATCAACATCATGATGCCAACTGATGTAATCGGTTTGGTCATTGAATAGATACGGAAAATATCGTCTGTTTTTAGGGGTCCTGGCGCCGCACCCTTCCCCCGGGTCCCAAATGCCTTGTGATAGGCAAGCTTTCCCTGCCTCATTACCGACAATGTCGCACCGCTGATGCTTCCGTTTTTAATATCAGCGCGAAGGTTGTCATCAATGACTTCCAGTTTCTCGGAAGAAAGACCAATTTTTTCAGGCGCAGTTACACCTTCCGCAAACGCACCATTTGAGAAATGGGCAACTGCCAATAGCAAAATCATGAACCGCAACTTCATTTTCAAACTCTCCCGATTTTCTGTTCTGTGTAAGTCTCAAAACTTAATCTATCCGCCTTTCGGATCCAAAATAATAGACAATTAACGCTCATCCAATTGACATGCGTCGGACCCTAGTCTTTGATTCCTGAAAGTCGTCGGGCAGCGGCCTTTTTTCCTTGCAGATCCGCACCTCTGGCAATCTGGATTCTTTGAGCTTGCGGCGAACCTGCACCATGTAGGGACTCCGTCAGATAGCCAACGGCATTGCGGCCCAATGTCATATTTTCGATCAACCTTAATATGCGCATGCGATCTTCAAGATTCGCATTGGTTCGGCCAACCAGATATTTACTAACTAAGTGCCCGATTTCGCTGTTTCGTAAATCCTGCTCAGAAGGCATGGTCACCATTAACCCTCCGGCGATGTCCTGTGCGAGACGGCTGATTTCATACGGAAATCGGGTAACATTCTGCTTACAAACATTGGCAAGCAAATCGTTATTGAGATAAACGCCTGACTTCATTGACTTCGCTTCATGAGCAGAGGCGAGCGCACCGGATCGAATGGTTTCATTCAGGTGAACCATTTCGACAATTTTGTCCTTTATATGAGAGGCATTTTCGACACCATTCATTTCCGCGATTTCTGCTGCTGCACCGATCAGAACATTCCCTACTCCTGATTTACATACGTAGCTGCAGCGATGATATGTCGTAAATCGTTCGACAAGCATTGCAGCAAACTCAAATTCGCCATTCATGAATACATGGTCCCACGGAACAAAGACATCTTCGAAAATAATCATTGCCTCCTGGCCCGCATATTCAGCATTCCCCTGATCAATCGTTCCAGGTTCAAGACATCGAGTATCACTGGACTGACGGCCATAGATATACGTAATCCCGCTTGCATGAGCAGGAACAGCCCCTACAAAAGCGTAGGCTTTATCCTTCTCTCCGAGCCTCAGTGTAGGCATCACCATTAGCCAATGGGAATTAATACAGCCTGTTTGATGCAACTTGGCACCTGAAATATAAACACCGTTGTCTGTGCTTTTCGAGACATGGAGATAAAGATCTGGATCTGCCTGTTCATGAGGTGCCAGTGAGCGATCTCCTTTAGCATCCGTCATGGCACCGCCGATGACCTGATTGCGTTTTTGTAGAACCTTTAAGAAAGCAAGAAAACGCTCGTGATAGTGAGTCCCTTGGCTTTCATCAATTTCATAGCTCACCGAGTGTAATGCGTTTAAGGCGTCAAGCCCAACGCAGCGCTGAAAGCAGGTTCCTGTTTTTTGCCCCAATGCATGCTGCATACGAGCTTTGTTAACAAGGTCACCCGCAGATCCTGCTATGTGGAGAAACCGGTTTATTCGGGTGTCTGCCATCGGAGAGTGGACAGTGCCAATTTCTTCCTCCTCTACAGCCAATTCGTATGTTGCCGCCATCGCGTTGACGGAGGGACGGATTAGGGGATGCTCTGTGGGCTCCTCGATCTGCTCCCCCATTAAGAAAACTCTCAAGTTACGCCCTATCAGGCTTTTCTTATATTCCTCAGCAGTTGTGATCGTTTCAATATCGCCCCAAAGCCTGGGGTCACTGTTCGGATCTGTATTCTGAGTCATAATAAATTCCTCTCTCTTTCGGAGTGGTAGGCCTTCCGGAAAAAATTTCCTCCGAATGGCCTCCCCGCATGCGACTATCTAATTGCTGTTGGGTTAATCATCATTTGAACAGCGCCGCGCATCCGCGTGACCCCCAGAACGAACATGAACTCATATGCTTGGTCTTTTGCCAGCTCACGGGTATCCATATTCTCTAAGATGAAGATGCCATTTTGCGGTATCAATATCTGATGAACCTTAAAAATCCCATCTGCTCCTTCTTCAAAGGGCAAGGCTTCCAAGCCCCAGGTATCCGCACCTACAGCAACAACTTCCATTGAAGCGAGATACTCTGCACCCGTGATTCCAAGACCCGGCTCAACAGATACGTACCGCTTATGGTCGGGGTTTTTGCCATCCAGTAATTCCAGCCAACCTGAATGAAAGAGCACTACATCTCCTTTTCGGATTTCAACTCCCTGCTTCTTTGCCGCTCCGATAACATCTTCTTTCGTGTAAGGAGTTCCCTCTTTCACAATATCAACGCCATAATAAGCGGCCATGTCGAGGAGAACTCCGCGAGCAACAATCGGAGGAAGCTTTTCCAGACCAAGCTTTTTAAGACCATCCGCTTTTGCAAATTCAGAAGCCTTTAACCCATTGTAATATATGTGTTTAATACCGATATGGCCAAGGCCATCAATCTGTGGGCCGATACCAAGCCAACCGGCAAAGATATCGTCGTTATAGGTCATACCATTGGTGCCCAAACCGTCCGTCTCAATCTGATTTGGTTGTAAAATGGTTATGCTCATGGAACGCGGCGAAAAAGCCGGTGTTTCCTTATCTACGATAATCCCAAGGTTATAGGTTTTGCCGGTTTTTACCAGTTTTGAGGCGTCTACGACACTTTCCGGCGTGATGAGATTCGCCGCCCCGATTTCATCCTCAGGCCCCCATTTGGATTTGGTCCATTCCTGTGCACCGACGGACACAGCAAACCCGCAACTCAAGGCAACTCCCATTGCGATCAATTTTCTCATGATTTCCTCCTGTTTCGTCGCGACTTTCGATAAATATAAATGGGCTAGTCGCATCCCCATTGCATATCTCAAATTCCGACCGTCATAGCGCCTTGCGATAGATTGCCTGGGCGTCACCGAGATTTATCTTTCGCGGTTATTGATGAGCAATCGAGACTGTTTCATTGCATCCGTCGCAAGCTGCTCGATATCATCCTGCTCAATCCCAACATCCTTTAAGCAAGTCTCAAGACCAAGATCTGCAGACAATACCGCCAGCCGCTCGATAAATTCAGAGCACACAGCCTGATTGGATCGGGACAAATTGATATCAGGGAAGACACAAGGAGCAAGTTCTGCATATTCGTCGAAGCAATCTGGGGCGTTGAACTGCATGACTTGGCAAAGTACCAGAGAATTGGACAGGCCGTGGGGAACATGAAAAAGGCTTCCGATTGGATAGGCTAGCGCATGAACACCCGCGACCGGAGAATTTGCAAATGCTTGTCCGGCCAGCATCGCACCGAGCAGCATGTTCGACCGGGCAGTAAGATTTTCCCCTTGGAATACAGCATCTCGAATATTGGCTCCCAGCAACTCCAAGGCTTGCTTAGCAAGTTTTCTGGAGATCGGGTTGTTATTTGCATTTCGCGAAGTAAAGGCCTCTATGGCATGCACCATCGCATCTATTCCGGTCGCCGCGGTAATATGAGGTGGCAAGCCCAACGTTAATTCTGCGTCTAATAGAGCGATATCGGGAAGCAGGCATGGCGAGACGACGCCTTTCTTCTCACTTTCCCCTGTTGTTACAATGGAAACGGCAGTTACCTCAGATCCGGTGCCTGCTGTTGTTGGGACAAGTATCAAAGGCAGCCGAGGGCCGGTTGCCTGATTGACACCATAAATGTCTTCAAGCTCCTGATCTGAGGCCAACAGCAAGGAGGCTAGTTTAGCCGCGTCCATGGAACTGCCCCCGCCAAACCCGATAATGCAGGTGACGGACTTTGATCTCGCGGCGTCTACAGCATCCAGAATTGTCGTGGCTTTTGGATCTGCTTCAATCTGATCATAGACAACAACCTGATAGCCGGCTTTTTCCAGATTGACCAGCGCCGGTGAGGTGAGCCCCAGCTTCATAATACCCGGGTCCGTCACAAATAGAATTCCGGCACCTTCGCGAACCGATGGTAAGCTATCAACTAAATCGCCTAATTTTGCGGCTCCTCCCAAACATTGTTGTATTCTGGGGGGTGTATTGAAAGCAAAGTCCGTCATTGTCATGATCATGCCGCCAGCTCATTCATCAAATCGATATGCCCGCGCTCGATCGAATAGACTTTGTCCACGACTTTTTCTGAATGTGTATAATCAGATTCCGAAATAAGAACGGACATGTTCTCTGCCTTCAGATCGGAAATTACCTCCATTAAGCGTTCTGCCAGTGCAGGTGCAACGCCCTCAAAAGGTTCATCCAACAATAAAAGGTTTGTTCCGGATACCAGTGCCCGCGCGAGCGCCACCAGCTTTTGCTGTCCCCCGCTTAAGGTCAGCGCCTTTCGGTCCGCAAAACGGCCAATTTCCGGCATCAAGTCGTAAACCCATTTCAGTCGACTGGCATCTTGCTTATTGATCGCCCACAATGAAACCATGATGTTTTCTTGAACCGTAAAATGCGGAACAAGGCGTCTATCTTCCGGAAGATACCCAATGCCGAGGCGCGCGCGTTCATGTGCCTTAACCTGTGTCAACGAGGCGCCCTTAAACGTTATGCTGCCTTTCTTCGTTGGTAACAGGCCCATTATAGCGCGCATTACGGTCGTTTTTCCTGCGCCATTGCGCCCTATCAACCCGCAAGTAGATCCCACCTCAATTGCAAGGGATGCATCCCGCAGGATAGGGACATTTTGAATGGACAAATTGAGGTTCTCTATCGTCAACATCATTCCTCTCCTTTTTCAGAGGAGAGAGCTTCGCCGATATCTGACTTCCTGTGAAATTCGCTCCCGATGACAAATTCTCTGACCTTGGCATTTTCCAAAACTTCCTTGGTCGGACCGTCCGCCAGGATTTTTCCTTCATAAAATGCAATCACTCGCGGAGAGAAAGTTTCAACGATCTCCATATCATGCTCGATAAACAGAACGGCCGTTTTCGTCGCTTTTAAGGCGTTGATCAGTACCTTCATGAAATGCATTTTCTCATCTGCACTTACGCCACTTGTCGGCTCATCAAGAAACAGGAGGTCAGGATCCGAGACTGTCGCCATGGCAATATCAATCAGCTTGCGGACCCCTTGTGGAAGGGTTGCAACTTCCTGGCCTGCATAGCCATCTATACGAAATTTTGCCAAATGATCCATGGCCGCCTGCTTAATCGAGGATGTTATTGCCGGACGTAAAAACACCGGTTTTTTCTGTTTTGCAATCGTTAGAGCAATGAGCATGTTGTCAAGCGTGGACAGCTCTAGAAACAATTGAGGAATCTGAAAGGACCGACAGATTCCCAACCGCGTGATGTCTCGCGTCGGTTTGCCGGTAATATCCTTTCCACGATATAGGATTTGTCCTGAAGTTGGCTTGAGATATCCAGTGACCATATTGACAAATGTCGTTTTTCCGGCCCCATTAGATCCGATCACACCCAGCACTTCACCTGCGTCAATTCGCACATTGATGTTGGAGGCCGCCGTTACCGCACCAAATAGTCGCTCCAAATTTGAAGTCTGTAATAAAGTCGTCATCTCTTACTCTCCACCAGGTCTAACTTCAGAAGATTTTTGGCGCTGTGTATTGACGGTCGTCGATTTTCTGATTAGTGACCAAAGCCCCTTGGGGAGAAAAATGATTGTCAAAAGCATGACAATTCCGAGGATCATTTGCCAGGTGTTGGGCGATACTTCAACAGCGTAAACCCGGACTATTTCCAGAATAAAAGTACCGAATAGTGGCGCTACAATATTTCCGGTACCACTAAGTATGGCAATAAAGACGAACTGCCCGGATGTGGTCCAATTGGTCATTTCAGGATCGACATGCCCCAGGGCGAGCGCCCACAAGACTCCCCCAATTCCGGAGACAGTTGCGGCAAGCACATATTTGATGTGAACAGCACGATGGGCCGATGTTCCCAGATATTCGACCCGTAATTCATTTTCTCTAATCGCCTCGCCGATAAAGCCCGTGGGGCTACGCAAATATCGATTTAATAAAAAGGCACATAAAATCGTTGGGATACATGTCGCGATATAGAGAGCATTTTTTGCTGTTTCATCCTGTGGCGCCCAACCGAAATAGGTGGCTGCTGGTAGGTTGAAGCCATCCGTACTCCCCAACTCTTCAATACTAGACAATAGGCCGAACAGGATCATCGACACTGCCAAGGACAGCATCGCATAAAAAATCTCCCGATACCGTCTAAGAAGGAAACCCAAAACAAAGGATACAGCGACGCTGGCGACAATCCCCAGAGCCAACAGAAGGAATATATCAGATATTCCGGCAAACTTTCCTGCGAGACCTGCGGCATAGCCGCCAATGCAGAAATACAGGCCCTGACCGAAGCTTACCAGGCCGGCCCGCATCTGGATCATGACACCCAGTGCAACGAGACCTGTCCCGAGCGATACCTGAATATAGTTTACGATCCATTCGGGCAGGACAAAGCCAAGGGCAATCAGAACTGGCAGTCCAGCCATCAGGCTGATCTCTGTACGGTCCAATGAGCGGATCATATCTTTCTCCCTTCAGCCAGTGCAAACAGGCCATATGGCTTCACAGCCAACACCGCCGCCATAACCAGATAGATGGAGAAAAGTTCTGCTGGAGGATAGATATGCACTGATGCCGCCCGGGCGAGCCCGACAATGACCGCACCAATCATGGCACCGCCGACACTTCCCATTCCTCCTATCACGATCACGGCAAACGCCATGACGATCACTTCAGCCCCAATGCCGGGCGACACGGATATCTCGGGTGCGGTAATCGCTCCCCCCAATGCTCCAAGTGTTGCCCCAATAACAAAAGTTACCGTGAAGAAAAGAGTTACATTGATCCCCAGCGCCGAGCTGATCTCTCGATCTTCAATAACGACGAGTAGCAGCTTCCCGGATCGCGTGTGATTAAGGACCAACCACAAAGACAGGCCACACAAAACCGCGACCCCAATGATCAGAAATTTGTATACCGTATAGGGTATGTCAAAGACGTCTATGGTTCCCAGATAATATGCCGGTTGAAAAGCAACATATGACTCTGTCCCCCAGATCAGCTTCGTTGCATCCTCTAGGATAAGAAACAAAGCATAGGTAACCAGAACCATTAGTACTTCATCCCGCCCATACATGAAGCGCAATACACCCCGTTCAATTAACAACCCGGCCACGACGCCAACAACTATTGCCGCAGCGGGAATCAGTAGATAAGTGAAGGCGACATTGGATCCGGTCTGGACATAGAGGCCCACAGACCAGGCTGCAGAATATGCGCCGAGGGCATAGAACCCCCCATGGGCAATATTTAGAATTCTCATCACGCCATAAATCAGCGTCAGTCCCACGGACGATAGGAAAAGCCAGGCGGCAAAGCCAAGTCCGTCCACTGCTATCGCGACTGCGGTAAGCATTTCAAGCTCCATTATCTGTTAGGCGATCCAACTCGCTCAGGAACAAAACATCGTATCGCAGCCCATTGCTGCCTGATGCCAGTTTTGCGGGAAAAAAGTCTGGGTCCTCTAGAGGGAGAGGACCCAGGCTGACAAAGAGTTTCGGCATGACAGGGTCACCGTTACTTCGTCAGGGAGTCCTTTTTCTAATTGCAGTTCGCCCCTTGAAAGCCACCCTCAATCCATTCAATTGAGGTCACGCCCGCAGGGGGATTGACGCAAGTTGCTTTAAAGCGCTTTATGTCGACAAGCATCGCCTTACCGCCGTCTTTATCATATTTATACGTCCCGTAAGCCGTATCCTGGATCGCTTGATGTCCATTGGAAAGTGCCATGGAAACCATGCCGCTGGGACCTTCCCACTCCAAGCCCTTTAGCGTTCCGATTACCGCTTCCTGATCCGCGGAGCCGGCCTTGTCAGCTGCGGCCTTCACCCCCAAAAGAGCCTGTGCCATCTTGTAGGATGGATACGTAGGCAGTGTCCCAAAGCGGTCGAAATAGGCTTTACGAAACCAGTCATTCAACTCCGATTCCGGCGCCAGATCGCCATGCGGGCCACGAGCCCCGATAATAGTTCCATCTGGCATCTGAGCGCCAAGACGGTGCATGGCGGTTTCACCTGTGGTCAAAACCACCTTTGAACGATCAAATATACCTCGGGCGGACCCTTGCAGGATGAATGCCTCCATATCGCCACCCCAGAAACTTGAGTGAACTACGTCAGGCTTTTTTGTAAGCAGGGCGGAAATTTCAGATCCATATTGACCGGAATATATTTTGGGGAACTGTTCTGTGGCAATCTCCGTCCGTTCTCCAATGACTTTCATAGAGGCCGAAAAATCGCGCCAAGAGTCCTGACCCCAGGCATAGTTCTGGTTGATGCCGGCAATTGAATTCGATTTCACCCCCGATGCCTCCAGATAGCGAGCGGCGGCAACGTTATCCATTGTAGCATGGCCACCTGTCCGGAACGTATATTTGGGGTCAGTAACAATTTCCTCAAAGATTTGTGGGGTTCCGCAATCAAAAAGAATTGTTAGTTTCTTAGCCTCTTCCGCCGCGGGCGCAATCGCCTTACAGCTGCCTGAAGAGATATAACCTACAATCATATCCACTTCATCTTTTTGGACGAGTTTTTGATAATCAGCCACTTTTTGCTTCGAGTTTTCATCGACAAAGATTGGATCAATTTTAGCGCCCGCAAATCCGGCCGAGTTATAGGGTGCCGGAACGGCGCCTGCATTTATTGACTGGATCATTAATTCAGCGGCATTTCGTGCAGGCACACCAAACGGACCTGCAGCGCCGCCAGACAGGAAGGTCACGAAACCAACCTTAACTGTTTTCTCTTCGTCTGCCATTGTTGGCGATGCCATAACTGCTAGACCCAATGATCCAGCAATGGCAACAGCACTAAGAGAAATCCCTTTCATTATTATTGTCTTTACGGATTTTGTCGTACGAGGTGATATCCTCATCTCTGTTCCTCCAATTTCTATCTAATCTGAGATAGAATTCCGCGGCCCGGCATTCTTTGAAATATCTGTAAATCAATATTCCTGTCCGGTTGTAAGCGGAGTCCTCCCATACGTTTCACTCTTATGAATACGTGAGCGGATCCTATTGAGAGAGGCCTACAGCAGCAATTAGGTGAGAGGAGAAAAATGCGCGAATTTCGCTCATTCAGCGCCAAATCCGAGCGCTAAGCGCCCTATCTCAGTCTTCTTGCTTGTTTTTTTCTATAATTTCAGTCGGCCAGGTTTCTGGTGGATAATAAACAGACCAGTCCCCGAGCTGGACTGTTGCTGGCGGATAGCTGTTATCGAACACTGTTTTGCCGATAGCCTGCACTTGCAGCATTTGATGGTTCACAGGATCCATATGAGATTGAAAGCCCGCTGGATCTTCTGGAAGCGTAAGCGATAGGTTTTCAAGTTTCTTGCGAACAAGGTCCTTGTCATTCGTACCTCCAGCCTGACGTACCGCTTCGGCAATGGCCAGTATCCCGGTGTAAGCGCCTTCTGCAGCATAGCTCGGATATCGCCCAGCTTTTTCATAAAACCGCTGAACAAAACTTTTGTTGAGTTCAGTATCCGGCCAGTTCACATGATGACGAGCAGACAGTACGAGACCCAACGGCATGTCATTGCCGAGTTCTACCAGAACTTCATAATTTCCGCCGGCATCAAAATTCATGAAAATCATATTGTCGAAAAGACCCAGTTGCTTGGCTTGCTTGACAAATGTAACGAGATCCAGGCCCCAGTGACCGTTCACGACAATATCGGCACCACTGTTCTTGATATGCTGGATGTAAGTGGTGAAATCTGTCTCGAATAGCTTTGGCCAATATATGCCCACGACTTCATTTTGGACATTGTCGGCTTGCAGGAATTTTTTTAGATCATCCCAAGCCTGATATCCATAATCATAATCAGGGCCAATAAACACAATTTTTAAGGGTGTTTTTTCTGATCCAAAATTCTCTTTTATATATTTCGCCCCGGCGCGCATTGAAAGCCGCGTCCCATTATTGACCCGAAAATAAAAAGGATGCCATCCGGTTAATGTCAGATTGGGCGACGCATGATCCGTTCCTATAAAAAAGACCTGTTTTTCCTTTGCGAGTTGAGAGACCGTGCGCGCAATACCGGAACTGACTACACCACATAGGAAATCTACCTCATCCACTTCGACAAACTCTCTCGCAATCTGTAAAGATCTAAGTGATTTGGACCTTGTATCTTCGACCACGACTTCCAGCCTCGGATATACATATTTCTCAGAGGATTGAAGAAACTCTTCCGCCATATTGATAGCAATGACACTGTCCCTGCCATATAACCCACCAGGACCGGTAAGGGGATAAAGACAACCTATTTTGACAGAAGGTACTTTTTGAGGTTTTTGGGCGCCTTCCGCAAAAGAAGTTCGTCCCAAAGTAGTTAATAAGAATAAAATCAGAAGGATGTATTTGATCCAGACGCTCATGATAGCTCAAGTTTCTGCATCCGACGCTTCAATGCA
Organism: Sneathiella sp.; assembly: GCA_965228285.1. Lineage (GTDB taxonomy): Bacteria > Pseudomonadota > Alphaproteobacteria > Sneathiellales > Sneathiellaceae > Sneathiella. The sequence goes on along the minus strand of OZ245808.1, from coordinate 4,193,689 downwards.
TGTCTAGAGATACCCAAACGCTCCGCAGCCAATCCCTTCTTGCCACGGCACTTTATCAGGGCATCCTGTACAAGACCTCGTTCAATACTGATCAATGATTCCTCAATTGTATGAGGCTTCTTCCTACTCAAATTCCTCATTTCCGACGGAAGCAGTTCTTCAATAATTTTTTGACCCGGATATAATATTGTTAAGCGTTCGATCAGGTTCTTGAGTTCTCGAACATTTCCTGGCCAATTATATGTGTAAAATATTTCCCTAACGGCACTCGAAAATTCTATAGAGCAGCAGCTAGCGTCCCGTGAAAATTTTTTTGCGAAATGCAGGCTTAACAGTCCGATGTCTTTTTCCCTTTCCCGAAGGGGAGGAATTTCAATTGGCATGACTTTGAGTCGAAAATAAAGGTCCTGTCTGAACGATCCATTTTCAACCGCTTCCTCCAGGTTGCCGTTCGTTGCCGCTATTACACGAACGTCTGCATGATGCTCCCTGACAATTCCCAAGGGGCGGTAACTCCTGGTTTCAAGAAATGCCAAGAGCTTGGATTGCACATTCAAAGGCATTTCCCCAATCTCATCCAGAAACAAGGTTCCACCATCCGCGATCTCCACAAGCCCTCTGCGCTTAGAGACGATTCCTGGAATAGCACCTCTTTCAGCGCCAAATAATTCCGCCTCTATTTGGTTCTCCGGTAAGGTAGCACAATTTATTTCGACAAATGGTGACTCCCTTCCGCTCCCTCTGACATGAAGGTCTCGTGCAACCACCGCCTTTCCGACACCTGTTTCTCCTAACAGCAGTACGGTTTTTATTTTGCTGGAGGAGACACGCTCGAGACACTCCCTCAAGGTTCTAATGAGTGGACTGCTACCGATAAATGTCGCTTCTTGCGTATATCTTTCCCGTAAATACTGGACCTCGGATTTTAAAAGTCGGTTGGCGTTGGTCTCTTTGATCAACAATATCAATTCATCAATGTCAAAGGGTTTGGACAGATAGTCTGCAGCCCCCATCTTCATAGCATTTACTGCATCCTGAGTGTCGTCAAAAGCCGACATCATGATCACCGGAATATCTGGCAAGTCACCGTTCAACCGCTCCAGCACATCCAATCCGGACATTCCAGGCATTCTGACATCGAGCAAAATTATGTCCGGGCTTTCTTTTCTCGCAAGCTTGCATCCAACGTGACCATTTTGCGCTTCTACACAATCAAAGCCTGCCTGGCGAAGTGTAAATGCAAGAGATCTACGTAAGTTGACTTCATCGTCGATAATTAGAATATTCATGATTTTCTCAAAGATGCCTTTGTTCGAACTGGAAATGTCATCTTCACGGTTGTGCCTTGACCCGGTTCGCTTTCAATTTCAAGCTTGCCGTCGTTGGCTTCCGCTAATTGGTTTGTGATTGAAAGTCCGAGTCCCGTCCCTCCTGGTCGAGTACTGAAAAAAGGCTGTAAGACTTTTTCCAGGTCTTCTTCGCTCAGGCCGATACCGTCATCACTCACTGAAATCTCGGCAAGCTCTCCGTCCCGATGTGCGCGCAATGTTACGTGCCCTCCATTCGGTAGAGCCTCCACTGCGTTCAGGGTGAGGTTCAACAAAATCTGCCTAAGATGCGCATTGTCTATTTCTATTTCTAGGGCCGAGTCACCCACTAAGTTGAAAACAATGTTTTTCTCATGCGCCGTCGCCGCCATGAGCGTCCTGACGCTTCTAAAAACCTCCCGCAGCAGAACCTTCTGGGTTATGGGTTCGCTGGGCTTCGCATAGCGAAGAAACTCTGAAATCGTATTGTCAACTCTGGCAATTTCGTCTGAAATCACTTGGTACATTTCTTGTCTTTTCGGGCTTTTCTCATTTCGGCTCAAGCCATGTACGGTTGTTGCGACAGTCGCCAGGGGGTTTCGTATCTCATGGGCAATTCCAGCTGCCATATTTCCTAGAGCGGCACGGCGCTCCACATCGACACGTGACTTTATCAATGTGCCAAGCTGAGAGCTCATCTTATTGAAGGATCGCGCCAGCATACCCAATTCACCTGGCCCGTTTTCAGCCACCCTGAGTGAGAAATTTCCGTTAGCGACAGCCTGCGCTCCTTCATTCAATGGCAATAGAAACCTGCTCAAACGGTCAGACATGTGAATAAATAGCCAAACTATGCTCAATACGGATACAACAGCAACAACCAACAAAATGTAGCGAATTTGTACTCGAGGTTCATCAAGACTACCGCCTCGTTCTACTAGATGGACTTTCCATCCCGGCATTATCTGCCGGGATTTTGCCAGTACATCTCCTGCGGCTGCCAAAGTGCCAACCGCCGAAACATGAATACGATCAAAAATCACAACTTGAGGATCATAAACGTCGGGCTCAATCAATGAGACGGTCTGTTCAGTCAGAGATGCAAGTCGTGTGCGCAGTGCGACCTGGCCGATTTTCTCTTGATTCAAATAAACGGGCATTCGAATAAGAAACCAGCCCGGACGCCCGTTTGTTGGCAAGATAGGTCCAAGAACCTCTACATCATTATATTGGATTATGGGAAGCGTTCCATGATCAAGGGAAACAGGTCGCCATCTTGCCGCAGGAATCGTAGCTATAATCTGTCCTTCGACATCAAAAAATTCTACGGAATAAATATCAGGGCTTTCAGTCTCCAACAGCAGAAAATCTGAAAGCTGCTGCGACATGTTTTCGTGTGAATTCTCAAGAAAGAAGCGCGTTGTATCAGGCAGATCGACAATATTTTCCAACTTATTTACTTGAACAGAGACAAAATTGTTCATCCTCAAAGCGACCGTTTCCAGGTTTCCCTCCACCTTGTTGGTCAGGAGCGTGTTCAACAAGTTTGCGCTATAGCGATCATATAAAACGGCCATAATTACGAACGGCACGAGTGCAACGATAAGGGCCCCTAGCAAATATCTCTTCGCAAGGGTTAGTCTTTTAGCCTCAAATCGCACCGATAATTTTCCTCCCGCTAACAACAGTTTCTTCTAGTATCCGCAAATCTGAGCGAAATACGATCAATTTTTTGAAGCAGTTTGAGCGGTTTCCGCTCATTGTCTGATATTGTAATATTCCCTTTGGAGAGCGGTTGATCATGAAGGTGAAGCCCTAGATTTCCTTTTACAACCGAAGAGAAACGCCAAATCTGCCTTGAAATTGATGCGCAAACTATTAAAGAAACATAGCTTTGCACCAACCCAAATCGTAACAGACAAATCGAAATCATATCACAAGGCATTCGTATTTTGGGCATAGCTGCCGAACATATTGATAATAAAAGAGCTTACAATTGAGCCGAGAATTCACATCTTCCTATCCGACGAAGAGAACGAAAAATGCAGCGGTTTAAGTCACCAGGTTCGGCCGAGAGATTTCTCAATATCCAATCCACGACTTACAATAATTTTTATCTTCAACGTCACCTAATCAACAGAGTTCGCCTCAAGGAATGTCGCGCTGAAGCATTTGGCGTTTGGGATTCTGCAAGTGTCGATGCCTAAAAATTTTCACTGAGGTATTTCTGCGCCTATCGCAAGTTAATGTGACAATGCCCGCCAAAACCCCCGGAACTGCGGGGTTCAGGGGCGAACCTGGATTGGGTCTTGGTTCGCCCCTGAAAAAATGGTGGAGAGTCCGGTCACAATCGAACCCGTCTCCTCAATTTTCCCTGTTAAACAGGGAAAAAACAGGGATAACTAGCCATTTTTATCCGTTTTTGCCCCAAATATTCCGTAACTACTTATTATTATTATGTTTCCCCCATCACCTCTAGTAACAATAACAGGGAAAATTACTTAGAGAACAGAGAAACTAATGTTGAGAACAGCGAGATGAAAGTACTCTTCCTAAGAAAATACTTCATCAACCGCTTCTTGCATTGCGCCCACGATTTGCTCTGCTTCCAGGTCGCTAAGGCATAGGGGAGGTGCAAAACCCAGAATATCCCCTTGTGGCATGGCCCGAGCGATGACGCCGCGTTTGAGCAACGCGCCTGCGACTTTCGCGCCAATGGTCATTGACGGATCAAAGAATGACCGTCTTTTACGGTCTTGCACAAATTCAACTGCAAGCATCAAACCCTCACCGCGAACATCTCCCACGTTCATGTGATCGCCAATAGCTTCGGTCATTGCTCTCTTGAAATAACTGCCAACAGTCCCAGCATTTTCAACGAGTCCCATTTCGTCGATCAGCTGCAAGTTCGCAACACCGGCTGCAGCTCCGATCGGATGGGCGGAGTAAGTCCAGCCATGACCGATTGGGCCAAATTCATCGGTTCCATCTTCCAGTACTTTCCAGACTCGTTCCGAAACGATTGAAGCGGAAAGTGGTGCATAGGCTGAGGTCAGACCCTTTGCTGACGTGATAATGTCAGCCTCAATAGCGTAATGCTCTGAGCCAAACATTGATCCTAAGCGGCCGAACCCAGTGACAACTTCATCAGCAATCAGCAAAATATCGTACTTTTTGAGAACTGTTTGTATGGCCCGCCAATAACCAACAGGTGGTGGCACCAGTCCGCCCGTCCCTAATACTGGCTCTCCAATAAAAGCAGCAATCGTATTGGGGCCTTCGCTCTGAATGAGTTTCTCCAATTCTGCGGCGCAATGTGCAGAGAATTCTTCCTCAGACTGAGTGCTGTCCAACCGCCGATAATAATAAGGCGCTTCTGTGTGAATAACCTGGGCCAAAGGTAAGTCGAACTTCTTGTGAAACAGTTCCAGCCCTGTCAGCGATCCGGTCATCAGGCCCGAGCCGTGATACCCCCGCCAGCGGGAAATGATCTTCTTTTTCTCAGGTCGCCCCAAGATATTGTTGTAATACCAGACAAGTTTTATGTTGGTTTCATTTGCATCAGACCCGGACAGGCCGAAATAGACCTTGCTCATATTTTCAGGGGCACGATCGATTATCATTTTTGCCAGAGTGATGGACGCCTCAGTTCCGTGGCCAACATATGAGTGATAATAGGCCAGCTCTCTTGCTTGGTCTGCGATTGCCTCGGCAATTTCCTGACGACCATACCCGACATTGACACAATAAAGGCCTGCAAATGCATCAAGCAATTTGGTGCCATCGCGATCCGTAATATAGACCCCCTCACCTGTCTTTATGATGCGGTTGCGCATCTCTCCGCGGGTAAATTGCCCAAGATGGGTTGAAGGATGGAAAAAATTCTCACGATCCCAGAGGCTCAGTTGATCATTAGTAAGCATTTGTTTCTCCTGGAGTTAGTGACCGGGTCAGGCCCAGTCACGACAGACATATTTAATTTCAGAAAAGGCTTCGATACCGTGACGTGATCCTTCACGACCAAGACCGGATTGTTTCATGCCGCCAAAGGGTATCGGCGCGCCGGTAATTTTTGTGCGATTTACGCCGATCATGCCGAACTCGAGAGCGCGGCTCAGTCGGTAAATACGCGAGGGGTTTTTGGTATGTAGATAAGCCATCAGACCGTATTCCGTTTCATTAGCCCAGGAAACGACTTCCTCTTCGCTATCGAAAGCAGAGAGCGCGGCGACGGGACCGAAAGTTTCCTCCTCCATAATTTTCGCCATGCGCGGGACGTCTACTAAAACGGTTGGAGGATAGAACAAAGGACCCAAATCCAGAGGCTGACCACCGCAGGCAAGCTTTGCACCGCAAGCAATGGCATCTTCAACATGGCTTTGCTGCTTGGAGGCACTTGAGGCGTTCATAAGTGGACCAATATCCGGATCTTTTATACCTCGATCTACAGTCAGTTCTCCGGTCTTGCGGATAAACTCCCGGCAAAACTCCTCATAAACCGGTCGTTCGATTAAGAATCTGTTGGCGCCAAGGCAGTCCTGGCCCGATGTGGCGAATTTCGCCTGGATCGCCTCATCGACAGCTTTCGGAATATCTGCATCCGCAAAAACAATGAAAGGAGCGTGGCCGCCGAGCTCTAAACTCAAGCGTTTAATTGTGGGTGCACATTGGGAGTAGAGAAGACGTCCAATTTCCGTCGATCCGGTGAAAGAGAGGGCCCGAACCCGGTTATCCTGAGTCCAAGTCCCAACAATTTCTGCCGGTTCCCCTGTGACAACATTGAAGACCCCAGCCGGGATGCCCGACCGATGCGCTAACTCCGCCAGCGCCAATGCAGACAAAGGTGTTTCCTTGGATGGGTGAACAACGACCGTGCAGCCAACGGCAAGCGCGGCTGCAGCTTTGCGAGTAATCATAGCATTGGGAAAATTCCACGGTGTCACAAGTGCTGCAACACCGATCGGTTCAAGCCAGACTTCTATTTCTGCATTGGGCAGATGGGAGGTGACGCCGATGATGTCCGTACGCTTGGCTTCTTCTGCAAAGAACTCCGCGAAAGATGCACCATAGTCAATTTCACCGCGCGACTCGGATAACGGCTTACCCTGCTCAAGGGTCATGATCAAGGCAAGGTCTTCTTTATGTGCCAGCATCAATCGACCCCATTCACGGATGATTGTCGCCCTTTCCTGTGGCAAGAGGTGCGCCCAACCGGTGAAGGCTTTGTTGGCAGCATCTACAGCTTCCCTACTCTCGATTGAAGACATAGCCGGCACTGTCCCGACCTGGCTTCCATCCCCAGGGTCAAAAACTGGAATTGTGCACCCGGATGCAGCGGCACACCATTTTCCATCGATAAAGGAAAACTCTCTCAACAAACCCGGATCAGACAGATGATCCAGTTCTTGTGTAAGTTTCTTATCTGCGAAGTCTGCTCTCATCTTCACGCCCTCAAATGGCTATTCCAATAATGTGAGAAGGCTAACGGATGTAAAGGAGAGGGTGCTTTCGTTTTTCAGGGAATTTACAGAAAATTCCTCTGCCAAGTAGCATTTAGAAAGAGAATTATTCGAAAAATTTATCAGGAATATAAATCGAGGGACGGTACCGGGATCGATTTTACAGGCTTTGTGACAACATAGGAATAGTAACGTCGTAGGCCGATATCAGATTTCAACATATCATCTACACGCCGTTGATAGGTATCTACATCCTTGCAGACAAATTTTAGGATATAGTCGATACCTCCGCCAACTGCCCAGCATTCTGCAATTTCTGGAATATCCTGAAGCGCATTCTCAAACTTTTCAAAATCTTCTGCGCGATGGCTGTTAATTTCCGCCTCCATAAAGATGACAGAAAACGACCCCAGTATCTTGAGCGAGATGTTGGCGCTATATCCCTCGATAACTCCTGATTGCTCGAGTTTCTTCAACCTTTCCCAACAAGGTGTCGGCGATAGATTTACTCGTTCCGCCAATTCGGTTTTTGTGATCCGTCCATTCTTCTGTAAAACCGCCAGAATTTTCAGATCACGCTCATCTAGTCGAAGGGTCATTTTTAAATGTCCAGGGTTGTGCCGGAAGTGAAATAAGAATTATCTTGCAAACAATTTCGGTCAATCATTATATTGAAGCATGACAATATGGATCCCAAATCGTGACAATTTAACTCGCCCACTCCATACCAGTCTTGTTTCCGCAATGAAAGAGGCGATTGAGGATGGACGGCTTGCGATCGGAACACGCCTCCTTCCCCATCGAACTCTTGCATATAAATTGGGCCTCAGTGTCCATACTGTCGGCAAGGCTTATGAGGAGCTTAAAAGACAGGGACTAATCGATGGTCATGTGGGGCGCGGTACCTATGTATTGGATCCGGACCTTTCATCTCGCCAACCTTATTTGATGGAGCGCGGCGATCAACGCACAATCGACCTGTCCATTTCGCGCCCTCTATACAGCACCGTTCATGTGGACAGGATGCAGGAGGCACTGAAGAACCTGCCGCAATCTCTGGATCACGATACCTATCTCGCCTGCCGCCCGAATATCGGTTTACAAAAGCACCGAGAGGCGGGCGTGGATTGGCTCACAGATCGGGAGCTCGATATCTCCGCCGATTCCGTCATCATGACCAATGGCGTCACCCATGCCATGGCAATTGCTCTAGCCGCCATTGCGCGGCCCGGAGAAATTGTTGTCACAGAATCCATTGTCCATCATCTCATCGTTTCGCTCAGCTCGTATTTGGGCGTGCGGCTGGTTGGTTTGGACTATGATGAAGAAGGCCTATTGCCAGAAGCATTCGAGAAAGTATGTAAAAATCAAGAAGTTAAGGTTTATTTCAGCGTACCGACAATTGCGAATCCCATGGCGACAATGATGTCTGAAGATCGTCGTCAGGCAATTGTAAAAATAGCGCGAAAATACGATGTCCTTATTCTTGAAGATGATGCGTGGGGACCACTAATAGAGAACCGACCTCGCCCGATCGCAGCTTTTGCGCCAGAGCGCACCATATACCTGACCTCCTTTACCAAATGCACTTTACCAGGACTTAGAACTGGATATCTGATCGCACCCGATAGCCTGATTCCGGCAATTACCGGTCGGCTGATCGCCTTCAGCTGGATGGCAACTCCCCTGATTTCCGAGTTGGCCAGTCGCTGGATCAAGGATGGAACCGCCCATGAGCTGGTTAAATGGCAGCAAACAGCCCTGTCGGAAAGATACAAAATTGTCGATGAGGAAATGTCTGGTCTGGAGTGGCGGGGGCATCCAAATTCCTTGCACTTCTGGCTGCAACTGCCGGAAGAATGGACCACTAGCACATATGTAGATCATGCCCGTTCGCTTGGCGTCGCCATTGCCCCAACGCAACCGTTTTTAACGCCAAATTCGCTCGGAGAAAATGCCGTTCGTATCGCTGTTGCCGGCACCCAAGACATTACGAAATTCCGTCGAGGCCTCTCGGCAATACGAAATCTTCTCAAGCGCTCTCCTGAACCAATCATACATTCCTTATAATTGTACTGCATCAATACTTTTATTGACTTGCAGTACAATTTAAGACCATCCTTTTTCAAATCAAAGCCAAAAGCTGGGTCGCTGACAGCATGCCCTAACTTGCGGCGAATTGAATTCAAAGTCATCCGGGCCCGCCTGCAACCCGGTGATTTCTAATATGCAGGAATAAAAAAATTACGTTCGGATCAGGGAGATATCGATCATGAGACCTTTTAACCAGAAATTTTTGGGTAGCATCGCTGCAGCAGCTATATTTGCCGCCGGTGTTTCAACGGCGAAAGCTGATAACTGGAAATATGCGTTCGAAGAAGCACTGACAGAAGTACAAGGTGTTTACGCGACCAAATTCAAAGAAGAAATTGAGAAAAACTCGGACCACACAGTCCAACTTTACCCATACGGAACACTAGGTGAATCAGCTGACATTATGGAGCAGACGCAAGCAGGAATTTTGCAGTTTGTTGACCAGTCTCCAGGATTTACTGGGTCTTTGATCCCAGAAGCACAAGTTTTCTTTGTCCCATATCTTTTGCCCACCGATACGGAACAGCTCAACAATTTCTTCCGCAATAGCAAGGCTATTCACCGTGACTTCAAAAAGCTCTATGCCGCTCAAAACCTTGAGTTGCTGACAATGTTTCCGGAAGGTGAAGTTGTCATGACGACAAAAGAAGAGCTTCGCGGTCCTGCGGATCTGGATGAAGTTAAATTCAGGGTCATGACCAACCCTCTCTTAGTGGAATCCTATAAAGCGTTTGGCGCAACTCCAACCCCGCTCCCCTGGGGCGAAGTCTACGGCGCGCTGCAAACTAACATCATTCAAGGGCAGGAAAACCCAACCTCCTTTGTGGAATCGACCAAACTATATGAAGTAACGAATGTTATTACTTTTGCTGGCCATAACAATTTCACAACAGCAGTCATGGCCAATAAAGAGTTCTTTGACGGCTTAAGCGCCGCCGATCAAAAACTCGTTCAGGACGCAACGAAAGTCGCGTTCGAGTTTATTCTCGATTACCAGAAAGGCCTGGAAAAAATAGCTCTGGAGAAAATCCAGAAGGCCAAGCCAGAGATAAAGGTAAATGTTCTGACTGAAGAAGAACGTGCGCCCTTCAAGGCCTCAGCCGGTACAGTTGAAGCCAAATTCATCGAAATGACTGGTGACAGTGGCAAAGCAATTTTGGAGCAGATGAAGGCAGACCTGAAAGCGGCAATGAACTAGTCGCTTGTCTCCCAGGAAGTTACCCGCCAGTTGTAAATACTTAGCTGGTGGGTAGCTTTTTCTCAGTTTTAGGAGAGAAAAATGACATCATCTGATGGCGATAAACAAAATTACAGGTCAACCTTGCCCGGTTTCCTTGGTACGCTAGACACTTTCATTAGCCGTTTTGAAGCTCTTGTGCTTGCACTCGGTGTCATTCTGATGGCAACGAATACCATCGCTAATGTCGTTGGGCGTTTTATCTTTCAGTACAGCCTGTTTTTTACGGAAGAAGTAAACAGGATACTGATTATTCTCATTACTTTTGCCGGAATTGGATATGCTGCGCGATATGGACGGCATATCCGGATGTCCGCCATTTATGACGCCCTGACTGTAAAGCTCCGTAAAAACCTGATGATTGTTATCGCCGTCATTACAGCCCTGACAATGTTTTCTCTCTGCTATTTCTCTATTGGATATATCGCAAAAGTGGCCAATTCCGGCCGTCTGCTACCGTCCCTGCAGATCCCTGTTTTCGTAATTTTTCTATGGGTCCCCGTCGGATTTCTGGTGACCGGCATTCAATATGCTCTCACCGCCGTTAAAAACATGACCGAAAAAGATGTCTATCTCTCGACACATGTTCTTGAGGGATATGACGACGACGAAATGGAAGTATGAGGTAACGTCATTATGGCAATCAAAATCGCAACAATAATGATCGTTCTACTTCTCGCAGGCTTTCCGATGATGGTCCCGCTCCTGTTGGGCTCGTTCTATGGCTTCTACGATCTTTTCGGTGGCTTCAGTAAAATGGAGTTCATGGTTCAGCAAATGCTGGCGGGCATACGTCCCGCGTCCCTCATAGCAGTTCCAATGTTCATCCTCGCGGCAGAAATCATGACACGGGGACAGTCGGCAAATCGTCTAATCGATCTTGTTATGAAGTTCATCGGACATATCAAGGGGGGACTTGCTGTAAGCACGGCAACTGCTTGTACATTGTTTGGTGCCGTTTCAGGATCTACCCAGGCGACGGTCGTCGCCGTCGGCTCCCCCCTTCGTCCACGCATGTTAAAGGCCGGTTACAATGATTCATTTGTTCTAGCACTGATCATCAATGCCAGTGATATCGCTTTTCTTATCCCGCCAAGCATTGGCATGATCATCTATGGAGTAATCTCCAGCACTTCCATTTCCGAGTTGTTTATTGCCGGGGTCGGGCCCGGCCTTCTGTTGCTCGTTGCCTTTTCCACTTACAGTATCATTTACGCTACGATCAAGGGTGTCCCGACGGAACCAAAAGCAAGCTGGAAAGAGCGAATTAGCGCAGCTCGAAAGGCGATCTGGCCGCTCGGATTTCCTGTCATTATTGTTGGGGGAATATATGGAGGGATCTTTAGCCCCACGGAAGCCGCCGCTGTTTGTGTCCTCTACGCTCTCATCCTTGAAATCATTGTTTTTAAATCCCTGAAGATGGAGGATATCTACACAATCGCCAAATCAACGGGGCTAATTACAGCAGTTGTCTTCATCCTTGTCGGGGCGGGTGCTGCCTTTTCCTGGGTCATTTCCTTTGCGAATGTGCCTCAGGATATATTGAGTGCAGTTGGCATTGATCAAATGGGACCAAAGGGAGTCCTGGCCGTGATTTCCCTCGCCTTCTTTGTTGGCTGTATGTTCGTCGACCCGATTGTTGTCATTCTGGTTCTGGTGCCCATCTTTGTTCCTGTAGTCGAGTCTGTAGGACTGGATCCAGTACTAGTCGGCACCATCATTACTTTGCAAGTCGCAATCGGATCTGCAACTCCACCCTTTGGATGCGATATCTTCACGGCAATTGCCGTGTTCAGAAGGCCCTATATGGATGTTATTAGGGGGATTTTCCCTTTTACTGTCATTCTGTTGCTGGTATCCGCAGCACTCATATTTTTCCCGCAAATCGCTCTATTCTTGCGTGATTTGGCCTTTCGTTAAGTCAAAGGAAGACTGATGTTTGAAACAATACTTGTTCCGGCAGACGGCTCCACTGGATCCTTTGAAGCCCTAAGAAAAGCCATTGAACTCCAAAAAATCTGCAACAGCGAATTGCTGATCATTACGGTTTTTCGCCATCACAGCTTGTTGGAAGCATCCATGTCAATGGTACGACCAGAGCAGCCAGAAAATATGGACGACATTCTACGTGACTATGCAAAAGAAATCGCAGAAGCCTGTAAGCAGTTTGCTCTTGACGAAGGCAGCCCGAACGTCCGAGCGTTTGTAAAAAGTGGTCAGCCTGCGCGGACAATTGCTAGCTTCGCGGATGACCACGGTGTCAATCTAATCGTTTTAGGCAGCAGAGGTCATGGTGATCTGGATGGCCTATTATTAGGCAGTGTCTCTCACAAAGTAACAAGCCTGGCGAATTGTCCTGTCATGGTTGTTAAGCCGGTGGAAAGAGAAAAACAAAATACGGATGGAAAGGAAGAGGCTATATGAACGTTTCCCCTGTTGCGGAAAATGAAAGCGACGTCATCAGAGTCGAGCGGGATGCGGATCCCGTTGCTAAAAGAATAGGACTAGTTGCTCTGGCGACGGACCACACCACAGAGAGGGATTTCGCACGTCTCTGTGATCCAGACGAAGTCGGGATATATGTCAACCGCATTGAGTATGAGAATCCTACTACGCCTGAAAGCCTCATGAAAACGGGACCGAGGCTTCAATCCGCAGCGGAACAGATTCTGCCAGACGAATTTTTTGATGTGATGGTCTATGCCTGTACGGCAGCAACTGTTGTTCTCGGCGATGATCGCGTAGCTCATCACCTAAATGCGGCTAAGCCTGGCAGTCAATGTGTAACTCCTACTTCTGCGGCCTTCGCCGCCTTTAGTGCGTTGGATGTTAAAAATGTCTGCATACTGACCCCATATTCGCCAAATGTAACCGCAGAGCTAACCTCTTATTTTTCCGGCAACGGATTGAATGTCGTGAATGCTGTTGGGTTGGGATTTGAAGATGATCGCCAGATGGCTCGCATTACTCCAGCAAGCATAATTGCCGCCGGCGAAGAGGTTTTTTACTCAGACGCAGACGCGCTTTTCATTTCCTGTACCGCGCTTCGGGCGCTGTCATGTGCTCAAGAATTGGAAGATCGGATCGGAAAGCCGGTGATCACTTCCAATCAAGCGATGATTTGGCGAAGTTTGCGGCTGGCGGAAATATCCAGACCCATAAACGGCTATGGTCGACTGTTCAACATCTAGGCATCAGAGTTTGCATATGACCAATTCAATTTTTATCCAAAGCATTCGAAATGCCCGCGAGAATATTGCCGATACAATTCAGGCAACACCTCTTGTGAGATCTCATTCTCTTTCGACAAATACGGGAGGGGAAATTTATCTTAAGCTTGAACATCATCAAATCACCGGTAGCTTCAAAGTACGAGGTGCAACGAATGCTGTTCTAAACCTGACTGAAAAACAGCGCAGTAAAGGTGTTATTGGTGTGTCGACTGGCAACCACGGCAGAGGTCTGGCCTATGCAGCCCGGCAGGCAGGTGTCAGATGTATCATTTGCATGTCTGAACTAGTTCCTCAAAATAAAGTTGAGGATATCAGATCTGAAGGAGCGGAAGTCTGCATAATCGGCAGGTCCCAGGATGAAGCTCAACATGAAGTGGACCGGCGGGTCGCTGAGGAAGGTATGGTCATGCTGCCACCCTTTGACCACGCGGACATCATCGCCGGTCAAGGGACTTTAGGACTCGAAATTCAAGAGGACTTACCGGATGTTGAAACTGTGCTGGTCCCTTTATCCGGGGGTGGCCTGATCTCCGGTATTGCGCTTGCCTTAAAGGCCTACAACAAAAACATACGCCTGATGGGTATCTCGATGGAACGCGGCGCGGCGATGATTGAAAGTCAGATATCTGGAAAGCCCGTAGAGGTGGAGGAGCTCCCAACCTTAGCAGATTCATTAGGGGGCGGAATTGGGTTAAACAATCGGCTTACCTTTAATATTATCAAGGAATTAGTAGATGATCTTATTGTCGTAGATGAAATAGAAATTGCTGAAGCCATCCGCCATGCCTATTGGCAGGAAAAGCAAATAATCGAAGGTTCCGGCAGTGTCGGCATCGCTGCTCTTCTCGCACAAAAGATCTCTAATCCCGGGAAATGCGTCGCTCTTATCAGCGGCCGTAACATCGATATGAAACTGCACAAACGGATCATTGATGGTGAAAATGTAGATATAGAGCGAGATATGGCGAAGGAAGTACAAGCGTATGCCTGAAATCAAAATCCTTAATGAGAGCGAACTTCGCGCGGCTGTAAAACTGGATAAGTCCATCGTCGATTGCATTGAAAACGCCTTCAAGCTTCTAGAGACATCAGACGTCGTCATGCCACCAATATTGAGCTTTCACATTCCAGAATACAACGGAGAGATTGATGTGAAAACGGCCTATGTACCGGGCATAGATTCTTTCGCCATCAAGATGAGTCCTGGTTTTTTTGACAATCCAAAACTTGGCCTGCCAAGCGTCAACGGTCTGATGGTTGTGTTCTCAGCTAAGACAGGAATTGTCGAAGCTGTCCTCCTGGATAATGGTTATCTTACGGATGTTAGGACTGCTGCTGCAGGGACAGTTGCTGCCAAATGGTTATCCCGTGAAAACTCTCGGATTGCTGGAATTATTGGAACTGGCTCACAGGCTCGTTTGCAATTGGAGGCGCTCACTCTGGTTCGTCAAATTGATCGAGCGATAATTTGGGGACGAGATCACCAAAAAGCAGTAGCCTGTGCCAGTGATTGCTCAAAAAGACTGGGAATCGAGGTCAAAGCCGCTCGGCAAGTCGACGAAGTCACTTCACAAAGCGATATTCTTGTGACAACCACACCTTCGACCGAGGCGCTGATTACGGGGTCTCACTTACGTCCGGGCATGCATATTACCGCTATGGGATCCGATGCTGACCATAAGTTCGAATTGGCACCGGATGTGCTTTTAAAGGCAGATCATTATATTTGTGATCGATACTCTCAATGCTTGAAGCAAGGGGAATTGCGCGCAGCCGTTGAAGCGGGTGTAATTCCGGAAGATTCTATATTTCCAGAACTCGCAGCCGTCATCGTCGGTGCGCATCCAGGACGGGGTTCCGAAACTGAAATAACAGTTTGTGATCTTACTGGAATGGGCATCCAAGATACGGCGATCGCCTCGCAAGCCCTACAAATTTCAAATGCCATCCAAGCTGGCGCTATTTTTCTAAGTTAGATTTTTTTCGGAGTTGAAATGCCAAACGTGACTCTCCCTTTTTCTAGAGCCGAATACGCGGACCGGATCGCGAAGGCCCGTCATCGCATGCAGTCTGGTGGTTTTGATTTATTAATTATAACGGATCCTTCAAATATGGCGTGGCTTACGGGCTATGACGGTTGGTCATTCTATACACATCAATGCGTTCTGCTGACACTTGAAGATGAACCGATCTGGTACGGGCGTCATCAGGATTCCAATGGTGCCCGTCGCACTGTCTTTATGACAGAGCAAAATATCTATCACTATCCCGATCACTATGTGCAGTCGACCGAGCGCCACCCGATGGATTATCTCAGCGAAATTATTGAAAGCAAAGGGTGGGGTAGTTTTAGAATAGGTGTTGAAATGGATAATTACTATTTCAGCGCGGCAGCATACCGATCTCTGCTGGAGCATTTACCAAATGCCAAGCTTAAAGACTCAACCGCTCTGGTCAATTGGTGTCGCGCTGTAAAGTCCGAGACTGAGCTCGTATATATGAAACGAGCAGGCCGGATCGTCGAAGAAATGCATAGGCGCATTGCCGACGTTATTGAACCGGGGATGCGTAAAAGTAAGCTTGTCGCAGAGATCTACGCCACCGCAATTAATGGGGCCGATGGCTTTGGTGGTGACTATCCAGCAATTGTACCTCTCTTACCTTCCGGCTCCGATGCGGCCGCCCCGCACTTAACCTGGGACGACAAACCGCTCAAAAACAATGAAGGAACTTTTTTTGAAATTGCCGGATGTTACCGCCGTTACCATGCCCCCTTGTCGAGAACCGTATTTTTAGGGAAGCCTACCCAGGACTTTCTTGACGCCGACAAAGCAATTCAAGAAGGAATGGAAGCAGGTCTTGAGCAAGCGAAACCCGGCAACTTGTGTGAAGACATCGCCAATGCCTTTTTTGCCGTGCTCAATAAATACGGCATTATCAAAGAAAACCGAACAGGCTATCCCATCGGGATCAGCTATCCCCCCGATTGGGGTGAACGGACAATGAGCCTGCGACCAGGTGACAAGACAGTCCTCCAATCTGGAATGACCTTTCATTTTATGACTGGGTTATGGATGAAGGATTGGGGACTCGAGACAACGGAAAGTATTGTGATTACTGATGCGGGGCCGGAATGTTTGGCAGCGGTCCCACGTGAGCTTGTAGTGAAAGACTAGAATATGATCGTCAGCCCAATAACCTCTACCGTCGATTTCGAACAAAACGGATTGCAGCATGGTCATTTGAAGCTACCTCACTCCCATGATGGCTCTGCCTGGGGCTCAATAATGATCCCCATAACTGTTGTCAAAAATGGGGAGGGTCCTACCGCCCTACTCACCGGTGGCAATCATGGGGACGAATATGAAGGGCCTATCGCTTTATTTGATCTTACGACAAAGATAGATCCCGACGAGATCTCGGGCAGGGTCATCATTATCCCGGCCATGAACTATCCGGCATTTCGAGCGGCTACACGGACTTCTCCCATTGATTCTGGCAATCTAAATCGATGCTTTCCCGGCAATCCAAAAGGGGCTGTGACAGAAAAAATCGCAGACTACTTTCAAACGACCCTGCTACCCCTAGCCGACTTTGTTCTCGACATTCATTCTGGTGGAAAGACCCTAGAATTCGTCCCCTTTTGTGCAGCGCATATTCTGGCAGACAAGGATCAGCAATCGAAATGCGTCCAGGCAATGCAGGCCTTTAACGCCCCCTATTCTCTCATGCTCTTGGAAGTCGACGCGACAGGCATGTATGACACGGCAGCTGAGGAAATGGGAAAAGTATTCATTTCAACGGAACTGGGCGGAGGAGGATCTGCGACAGCTGCATCGACTTTGATAGCTAAAAAGGGTGTCGCGAACCTGTTAAAGGCGACGGGAATACTTGCCGGCCAGCCTGAGAGTGAAGAGACCAAAAACCTTCACATGCCCGATGACAATTGTTTCGTATCCAGTGAAACAACTGGATTGTTGGAAATCTCTACTGATCTGGGTGCGAAAGTGTCAAAGGGTCAGCCGCTTGCTCGCATATATAATATTGAGAAGACCGGACAAGAACCCACCACCTATTCGTGCCCAATGGACGGTATATTTGTCGGTCGACATTATCCGGGCCTGATTAATATGGGAGATATCATCGCCGTTGTCGCTAGGGAAGGAATTACCTAGAATTGCAATATTTGAAGGAGTATTGTCAGTTAATGTGACAATACCCGTCTGCTTTGCAGATGGATTTTACGCTGTGTCTCTATTCTTTGGGTGTTGTCACATTAACTTTGTGGCGAGAAGATTAACGATGATCTAATCTTCGTCTATGCAAAATATCTCCTATTCCCGGCATTGTTTCCCATCTCATATTATTCAGCAAGCCGTCTGGCTGTATGCCCGATTTACGCTGAGTTATCGGGACGTTGAAGATCTGCTTGCAGAAAGAGGTCTAGATATTTCCTACGAGACGGTTAGACGTTGGTTCCTGAAATTTGGAGCGCCAATTGCCGGGAACCTAAGATCATCACGCCCTATTCCCAACGATATCTGGTATTTGGATGAAATGGTCGTCGTTATTCGAGGAAAGAGGCATTTCCTATGGCGTGCCGTTGATAGTGAAGGCGAAGTCCTGGATTTCCTTGTACAACCCAGGCGAAAGGCCAAAGCTGCCCTGAAACTAATGCGGAAACTTTTGAAGAAACAAGTTTTTGCGCCGTCACAAATCGTAACAGAAATGTTGAAATCATATCGCAAGGCATTTGGGGCATTGCGCTTGAGCGCCGAGCACATTGACAACAAAAGTTCTAATCGGGCTGAGAATTCACATCTTCCAGTGCGGCGAAGAGAACGAAAAATGCAGAAGTTTAAGTCACCTGGATCCGCTCAGAGATTTCTCAACATTCACTCAGCCACTTACAATAGCTTCTATCTTCAATGTCACCTAATAAATCGATCTCACCAAAAGCAATGTCGCGCCGAAGCTTTTGGTGTCTGGGCAAATGCAAGTGCTGCTGCCTAAATATTGGCACTGAGTTTTCTCTGCGTCCATTGCAACTTAATGTGACAATGCCGTCAAAAGGCGTTCAAGAATAAATCCGTTACCGGCTGACTGGGCTGAACAGAAAGAGCGGCTCAGCTACTTCTCTTAATCACCCAAATATCTCCATGGACTGGACCCTGAAACAGGGTGACAGAGACGAATGGCAAAAACTGGCGTTTATGCTCTCACATTACTGTCTCTGTTCTAATCGGATATCACCAAAACCCTCGGAACTGCGGGGTTCAGGGGCGAACTTGGATTGGATCTCGGTTCGCCCCTGAGAAAGTGGTGGGCCCGGTAGGACTTGAACCTACGACCAGTCCGTTATGAGCGGACGGCTCTAACCAGCTGAGCTACAGGCCCGTATTCTTCCTGCAAGACGCCCTTCAAGGGGACGCCGGCGGTGGATTATCGTGACTATTTAGCCTGTTAGACAGCCGGAAGCAATCGGCGAAATGGGTGTTCGGCGATTTTTGTTGTAATTGACCGACGAGGTTAGGTATCCAGGAAACTCCGGAGTTTGCGGGAACGGCTGGGATGTTTCAATTTACGAAGTGCCTTCGCTTCAATCTGGCGAATACGTTCGCGTGTCACCGAAAACTGCTGACCGACTTCCTCAAGAGTATGATCTGTATTCATGCCAATGCCGAAGCGCATCCTGAGCACACGCTCCTCGCGGGGTGTGAGGGAGGCCAGCACCCGAGTTGTGGTTTCCCTCAGGTTTGACTGAATGGCCGCATCCAAAGGCTGAACAGCGTTTTCATCCTGGATAAAGTCACCAAGATGACTGTCTTCTTCATCTCCGATCGGGGTTTCCAGGCTGATCGGTTCCTTGGCGATCTTCATCACCTTGCGCACTTTTTCAAGCGGCATACCCAGCTTTACAGCCAGCTCTTCCGGTGTCGGTTCGCGACCGATTTCATGGAGCATCTGACGCGAGGTCCGGACCAGTTTATTGATGGTCTCAATCATGTGAACCGGAATACGGATGGTCCGCGCCTGGTCGGCAATGGAGCGGGTAATAGCTTGACGGATCCACCAGGTGGCATAAGTCGAGAACTTGTAACCACGGCGATATTCAAATTTATCAACCGCCTTCATCAGGCCGATATTCCCTTCCTGGATCAGGTCCAGGAACTGCAGGCCCCGGTTTGTGTATTTCTTGGCAATGGAAATCACCAGCCTGAGATTGGCTTCGACCATTTCCTTCTTGGCCCGGCTGGCTTCCCGCTCGCCCTGCTGAACAGTGCTGACGATCCGGCGGAATTCTGTCATTGGCATACCGAACTCGGAAGAAATCTTGATGATTTCGCCCCGAATTTCCGTGATACCTTCCAGCTCGTTGGAAGTGAAATCCTTCCAGCCCTTGGCCCGCAACCCCGCGACTTTCTCAACCCAGCCCGGATCCAGCTCAGACCCAAAATAGTTTTCAAGAAAGCTCGCCCGGGCGACCTTATGGCGCTCAGCCAGACGGAGCAGTTTTCCTTCAAGGCTCATCAGACGGCGATTAATACCATAGAGCTGGTCCACCAATGCCTCAATCCGGTTATTCGTCAGATGGACATCATCCATCAATTTAACCAGTTCAAGCTTCAGCTTTTCATATTTCTTTTCCTGGGCGTTGGAAATAGACTCATTTTCAAGCGCCGCTGTAAGCCGGGCTTCCTGAAGCTTGTGCAGTTTCTTATAGGTCTTTGCGATTTCATCAAAGCGTTCAAACACCTCAGGCTTCAAAGTCTCTTCGAGAGCCGCCAGAGACATGGTGTTTTCTTCAGCGTCATCCTCTTCTTCTTCGCGTGACTGCTCGCTGCTCTCGCCTTCTTCCCCTTCTTCCTTCTCCTCATTGTCATTTTCAGACTCGGTTTCGGATTCAGATTCGTCATCACTCAGGCCTGCAGCCGGAAGCTCATCATCTTCGCTATCTTCACTAAAGCCTTCCTGAAGGGCTTTTTCCGCAGCTGCTCCGGCACCGTATGTCGCATCCAGATCGATCACATCGCGCAATAGCAACTGTTCCTGCAGCATCAATTCCCGCCAGTTGAGAATAGCACGAATGGTGAGAGGGCTTTCACAGATGGCCCCGATCATTTTTCCACGGCCCGCTTCTATGCGCTTGGCAATGGCAATTTCACCTTCACGGGAGAGAAGCTCGACGGTTCCCATTTCCCGCAAATACATCCTAACAGGATCGTCTGTGCGATCTCCGGAGGTGGAGGCGGGTTTTTCCGCAACTTCCTTTACAGGCTTTTCTTCGACATCTGTATCGTCATTGTCGGCAGTCGGCTCTTCATTGGCCTCCTCATCATTTTCGACAACATTAATACCCATTTCAGAGAGGAGCGACATGGTGTCTTCAATCTGCTCCGATGACATCTGGTCCTGGGGGAGGACCGTATTCAGCTCGTCAAATGTCACGTAGCCTTTTTCCTTGGCTTTCGCGAGCATCTTCTTGACCGCAGCTTGCGATGCATCAATTAACGGGCTATCCGGCGAGTCTTCACGTTGATCGGATGTATCAACAGCTTCCGCAGTTTTTGCCGCCATTAAATTCCCACTCCTCGAAAAATACCTTTGAACACTACTCTTGCCGAGAATTGTATAGGTAATAAAAGTTAAATATTGTTCTTCCGCCCTGAAGCAAGACCAAAGCCATCCAGATCAGCTTCATTTCCTTCCGCTTCAAGTAGGGCGGTCTTCGCCAGTTTCAATCGTTCAAGATTTTCAGAAGTCGCTTCCGTTCCAAGTAATCTTTGCGCTTCATCCAAATCTTTTTTAAGCCCATCCCGTTTATGTCTTGCCAAAATATGGCGCCATCCTGTCAGCGAATCCTCAAGGGCCGCGGATGGGTCGACGAACCAATCCATCGACAATGACACAGAGTCCTCTACGGCCTTCACTTGCTGAGACAATTTACGCTTAGCTAAATGGTGCGCCAGGCTATCATAGTCAAGGGCTGATTCCACAGCGGCAATATCTATTATTGACCGCCGCAGCCTGTCAAGATGGGGCGCAGAAAGCGCCACCGAAGCAAAGTCCTCAAAGTGATTTTCCATTATTTCCGGGTGGTTTACGACTGTCAGGACCAATAATTCCTCCCGCCGCCCGGCTGCTGCAACAGGAGTGGATTTTAAGCGGGAAGTGCCAAAACGGCCCGAATCACTCCTTTGATTCGCGAATCGGCCGAATCGTTTGCTTTCAAATCGATTTTCTGATTTTGATCCCGGGGTGTTTCGCGGAGTTCGAAAAGCCTTCCATAATCGGTCTTTGAAATACGAACGGTAATGCCCCTGAACCGTGGGATCACTTATCTGATCACATAGGGAGTAAAGCGCTCTTTCAAGGGCTGCTTTACGCTCTGGAGTCTCAACAGAACGATCCTGGGTTTCTTTTCGCCAGAGAACTTCAGAAAGAGGCAAGGCTCCTTCCAGTATCTTCTTCATGGCGTCGTTGCCCTGACTGTTTATGACATCATCCGGGTCCAGGCCTGACGGAAGCAGGGCAAATCTTAAAGAATATCCAGGCTTCAGAAGAGGCAGAGCCCGCTCCGAAGCGCGCAGGGCCGCGCGCCAACCCGCCTCATCCCCATCAAGACACATAATCGGCTCCGGCACCATCCGCCACAACAACTGCAATTGTTCCGGCGTGATAGCTGTCCCAAGAGGCGCCACGGACTGTGGAAAACCTGCCTCACTCAACGCAATGACATCCATATAGCCTTCGGCAACAATGATGTTGCCCGCATCAAATGCCTGCTGGCGGGCAAGCGCCAAATTGTAGAGCACATTGCCTTTGTGAAAAAGCGGTGTCTCCGGTGAGTTCAGATATTTCGCCGGCGCATCGCCAAGGGCCCGACCGCCAAAAGCGATAACGCGGCCGCGCCGGTCTCCGATTGGAAACATAAGTCGGTCGCGGAACCGGTCATAGCTGGGTCTTCCATCATCGGGCTTGATGATCAGCCCCCCCTCCAGCAGGGTTTCCTCGAGCACGCCACGCGCCATTAAAGCGTCTTTAAGAGCTGTACGAGCCTCCGGTGCGAAACCAAGACGGAACCCCGTAACAGCATCGCTCGATACCTGCCTTTTTTCCAGGTAGGTTCTGGCCTTTGCCCCCGACTGACTGGATAGCTGAGCAACAAACCATTTGGCCGCCAGTTCCATGGCCTCGTGCAACGTTGCCGCCCGTTTTTGCTTTTCCCGATCCTCCGGGCGCTCCACCGGCATTGGCAATCCCGCTATTCCGGCCAGGCGCTCAACAGCTTCCGGAAAGCTGACCCCTTCGGTTTGCTTAACAAATTCAATGAGATCGCCGTTCGCCCCGCACCCGAAACAATGATAGAATCCTTTTTCCTCATTGACGGTAAAGGACGGTGTTTTTTCATTATGGAAAGGACACAGACCCGTATATTCCCGGCCCTTCTTGACGAGCTTGGTGCGGCGACCGATCAGGTCCGCCAGACCAACACGGCTACGCACCTCTTCCATAAATTGCGGCGGAAAAGCCATCTATTCTCCCACACTCATCTTTATTCCCGACTTGATCCAGCCAGAGACACCCTGCGGGGGATTATGCTCCCAAAGTATCTTTTACGATAGCGCTTGCCTTGGAAAAATCCATACGGCCCGCATATTTCTTTTTCAAAGCCCCCATCGTCTTTCCCATGTCCTTAAGGCCCTCGGCCCCGATCTCGGCAATGACTTCTTCTACAGCGGCCTGAATCTCATTCGTGTCAAACTGCCGGGGCAAGAAATCGGAAATGATGTCGATTTCCTCCTGCTCTGAAGCGGCAAGATCAACCCGCCCGCCTTTCTCGTAGGCCTCAATAGATTCCTTTCGCTGGCGAACCATGGTCGTCAGCATTTGCAGAATCTCATCTTCTGTGATTCCTTCTTCAGAGCCATTGGCACGGGCGGCAAGATCTCGGTCCTTTAAGGTCGCAATGATCAGACGGAGGGTCGACGTTCGCCTCTTATCCTTTGTTTTCATTGCGTCTTTTAAAGCGTCTCGTAATTTGGATCGGAGCATATATACGCGCATCTGTTATGAAGAAAGGCGCCATACTAACCGAAACAGGAATTTATAGCAAACCAATTTTTCTTACTAAGCCATTGATTTTAAATGATTTTTTTTGCGATAGAAAACTTGACGCCCTGCCCTAAACTCCTTATGTTCCAGCACGAATATCAGTATCAGGCCAGACGAAATTCGGCTCGGCGGAAAACCGCATGAGGGTCCCTACAACCATGTCTTATTCTAACAAATTATTGGATCTGAGTGCGCCCAGAACCGCGACGGCTGTTCTTGTTCTCGGCGACGGCACCGTGTTTCACGGTATGGGCATCGGCATTGAAGGAGAAACCGTGGGTGAGGTTTGCTTCAACACCTCAATGACAGGCTATCAGGAGAGCCTGACCGATCCTTCTTTTGCAGGCCAACTCATCACTTTCACCTTTCCTCATATCGGCAATGTCGGCTTCAATGATGAGGATATCGAGACGACCGGACAGGCGGCCAATGGCCTGATTGTTCGGGCAGATATCACGGACCCGGCGAACTGGCGAGCGGCAGGCCATCTAGACACCTGGCTGCAAGCCCGCAATCTGACAGGTATTTCAGGAGTGGATACGCGCCGCCTTACCCATATCATCCGCAAAACCGGGGCACCGAACGGCATCATCGCCTTTCAGAAGGACGGCGACTTTGATCTCGAAGAATTGCAAAAGAAAGCAGCCGCTTGGCCGGGCCTGGAAGGTATGGATCTTGCCACCCAAGTTTCCTGCAAGGAACCCTATGAATGGCGGGAGACCAACTGGAACATTGCTGCCGGTTTCGGAGAGCAGACGGCCCCGACACGGCATATCGTCGCCGTTGATTATGGTGTGAAGAGGAACATCCTCAGATGCCTGGCCAATCTCGGATGCAAGGTGACTGTCGTGCCGGCGACCGCAAGTTACGAGGAAATCTCAGCATATAACCCTGATGGAATTTTCCTTGCGAACGGTCCGGGCGATCCGGCAGCGACCGGTGAATATGCTGTCCCTGTTATTAAGCAATGTGTTGACAGCGGCACTCCCATCTTCGGCATTTGCCTGGGGCATCAGATGCTCGCGCTCGCGCTCGGGGCGGAGACCGAGAAAATGCATCAGGGACACCGGGGCGCCAATCAGCCCGTCAAGGACCTGACCACGGGCAAAGTGGAAATCACCTCCCAGAACCATGGGTTCGTCGTGACCCGGGACAGCTTGCCTGAGGGTGTGACTGAAACCCATACGTCCCTGTTCGATGGGGTCGTCGAAGGGCTCAGTGTCGATGGGAAACCGGTTTTTTCCGTTCAGTATCACCCCGAGGCCAGCCCAGGGCCGCAGGACAGTCATTATCTTTTCCAACGCTTCATAGATCTGGTTGACGCGCATGCCTAAACGTACTGACATACATTCAATCATGATCATTGGTGCGGGCCCGATCATAATCGGCCAGGCTTGTGAATTTGACTATTCCGGGACCCAAGCCTGTAAGGCCCTTAAGGAAGAAGGCTACCGGGTCATTCTGGTTAATTCCAATCCGGCGACCATCATGACGGATCCCGGTCTCGCTGATGCCACCTATGTGGAACCGATCACCGCCGATGTGGTCGAGAAAATCCTGGAAAAAGAGCGCCCCGATGCCATTCTGCCGACTATGGGAGGGCAAACGGCCCTTAATACGGCACTAGAACTGGCCGAAAGAGGAACCCTTGACCGGCTGGGTGTTCTATTGATTGGGGCAAAGAAAGAAGCCATTGCCAAAGCTGAGGATCGGGACCAGTTCCGCTCGGCCATGCTCAAGATAGGTCTCGATATGCCTGTGAGTGCGGTTGCCCATAGCCTTGAGGAAGCCTGGACAGTTCTGAAAAAAGTGAACCTCCCCTGCATTATCCGACCATCTTTTACCCTGGGGGGAACCGGAGGGGGTATCGCTTATAACCGTGAGGAATTTGAAGCGATTGTGACGTCCGGCCTTGACGCCTCCCCGACCACCGAGGTTCTGGTCGAGGAAAGTATTGTCGGCTGGAAAGAGTATGAGATGGAGGTTATCCGCGACAAGGCCGATAACTGTATCATCATTTGCTCCATCGAGAATGTTGATCCTATGGGCGTGCATACCGGAGACTCAATTACAGTTGCTCCGGCCCTAACCCTGACTGACAAAGAATACCAGTTGATGCGCAACGCCTCGATTGCGGTCCTGCGGGAGATTGGCGTCGAGACCGGCGGATCGAATGTTCAGTTCGCGGTTAATCCAGAAAATGGCCGTCTGATCATTATTGAGATGAACCCCCGGGTTTCCCGCTCCAGCGCACTAGCGTCAAAAGCCACCGGCTTTCCCATCGCGAAAATTGCCGCCAAATTAGCCGTAGGTTATACTCTGGATGAGCTGGACAACGACATCACAGGTGTCACCCCTGCCTCGTTTGAGCCAACGATCGACTATGTCGTCACAAAAATCCCGCGTTTCACGTTTGAGAAGTTTGCCGGCGCCGAAGCCAAGCTCGGGACCGCCATGAAATCTGTCGGGGAAGCCATGGCGATAGGTCGTACTTTTGCAGAAAGTTTACAGAAAGCTCTACGATCTCTGGAGACGGGCCTCTCTGGCCTAAATGAACAGACCTTCTCGGGTCCTGGCGAGGAGAAAGCGGACAGGCAGAGGATCCAGGCCATCCTCGCCCATCCGACACCTGAGCGGCTTCTGAACATCGCACAGGCCTTTCGCGAAGGATTGAGTCTGGATGAAATTGCCGAGGCAAGTAAGTATGAGCCCTGGTTCCTCAGGCAAATCCAGTCCATCGTAGATATGGAAGAAGCGGTTCGCGTGAACGGCCTGCCAACGTCCAAAGGTGGCCTTCTTCAGCTCAAATCCATGGGCTTCAGCGACAATCGTCTGGCGGAATTGGCAAATGTTCCCGAATCTGATGTCGTTGCCGCCCGTGACCAACATTCATTGCAGCCTGTCTTCAAGCGTATCGACACCTGTGCCGGAGAATTCCCGTCTCAAACTCCTTATATGTACTCAACATATGAAGGGAATGAATGGGATCCCGCGGAATGCGAGGCAGATCCTACAGATGCGAAAAAGGTGGTCATTCTGGGTGGGGGCCCGAACCGCATTGGTCAGGGAATTGAATTTGACTATTGTTGCGTTCATGCTGCCTATGCCTTGTCCGAGGCTGGATATGAGACAATCATGGTCAACTGCAACCCGGAAACGGTGTCGACAGATTATGATACGTCCGACCGGCTTTACTTTGAGCCTCTCACCGTTGAAGACACCCTTGCCATCATTCGCAAAGAGCAGTCAAGCGGGACCTTACATGGGGTCATCGTGCAATTTGGCGGTCAGACACCGCTCAAACTGGCGTCGGGCCTGGAAGCCGCCGGAGTGCCCATCCTCGGAACTTCGCCGGATGCCATTGATCTGGCGGAAGACCGGGAGAGATTTCAACAACTCCTTCATAAGCTTGATCTCAAGCAGCCGGAAAACGGCATTGCCCGGTCGGTAGAAGAAGCCTTTTCAGTCGCCAGCGATATCGGGTTTCCTCTGGTCGTGCGCCCCTCCTATGTTCTTGGCGGCCGGGGAATGGAAATTGTCCGTGATGGAGATGCCCTGGATCGATATATGCGTGAAGCGGTGCAGGTATCCGGAGACAATCCCGTGCTTGTAGACGGGTATTTGCAAAACGCCATTGAGGTCGATGTGGATTGCCTGAGTGACGGAGAAACCGTTTTCGTCGCCGGCATCATGGAGCATATTGAAGAGGCTGGCATCCATTCCGGAGACAGCGCCTGCTCTCTCCCTCCCCATACTCTCTCAGAAGCGCTCATTACTGAAATCAAACGGCAAAGTAAAGAACTGGCTCTTGCCCTCAACGTCGTTGGACTGATGAATGTCCAGTTCGCGATCAAGGATGAGATTGTCTATATCCTGGAAGTGAACCCCCGGGCCAGCCGCACAGTTCCTTTTGTCGCAAAAAGCATTGACTACCCCATCGCAAAGATCGCGGCGCGGGTTATGGCCGGAGAGAAACTGGCATCCTTTGACCTGGAATACCGTGAGTATGATCATGTCACAGTCAAGGAAGCAGTGTTTCCCTTTACCCGGTTCCCTGGCGTTGATGTCATTCTGGGCCCGGAAATGCGGTCAACTGGTGAAGTTATGGGAATTGACAGCACATTCGGCGCGGCCTTTCTCAAATCACAGATCGCAGCAGGTGTCTCCCTACCCACATCCGGAACTGTATTTGTCTCCGTTAAGGATCTTGATAAGGGTCCGATTACTGAGGCAGTTTCAAAACTTATCGATCTGGGCTTTGACATTGTCTCTACGGGGGGTACCGCTGAGTTTTTCCGAAATCAGGGATTGGAAGTTCGGCAGATCAACAAGGTGATGCAAGGCCGCCCCAATATTGTCGACGCCATGAAAAATGGCGAAATTGATATGGTTTTCAACACAACAGAAGGAGCGCAGGCCCTTCGTGACAGCTACGAAATCCGACATTCTGCCCTGATGATGAAAACGCCCTATTCGACAACTGTCGCCGGGGCCTCAGCCACCGTCATGGCAATTGAAGAAATTAAGACCGGAAAGCTTGAAGTTCACTCACTGCAATCCTATTCTTAATTCCTTGACAAGTATTATATGAGACATTAATGAAATTGCCTTTTGCAAAAAGCCTGGCTTTTTGAAACTGCTAAAGAGACGTGAATAGAGAAGATTTATGGAAAGACTACCGATGACAGCCGCCGGCTTTGCCCGGCTGGAGAATGAGCTGAAAGAGCTGCGCTCAAATGCGCGGCCCGCTGTAATTCAGGCCATCGCAACTGCCCGCGAACATGGCGATCTGTCGGAAAATGCTGAATATCACGCCGCCAAAGAACAGCAGTCACATATTGAAGGCCGGATTGCCGAGCTTGCGGATAAGCTTGGCCGTGCCGAAATCATTGATGTTGCTTCTATCACAGGCCGCCAGATCAAGTTCGGTGCAACCATTCTGCTGGCCGATGAAGATACCGATGAAGAAACCAGCTATCAGATCGTCGGCGAAGATGAGAGCAGTATTGAAGAAGGACGCTTGTCTATTACGGCCCCTCTCGCCCGTGCACTAATCGGTAAAGAACAGGGTGACAGCATCGAAGTGACGACACCAGGCGGCTCAAAGGCCTATGAGGTTATTGAAGTCAGCTACGTCGCTTAAGTACCGGAAAGACCAAAGACAAGCCTCTCTCGTTCCCGGGAGAGGCTTTTTTATTTACAGGTAATAGACAGAGATCCAGCCATGCAAACACGGTCAATAAATTCTGCCGACGCTCCACAACCCGCTGGAGGATATTCGCAAGCTTTGGAAGTTCAGGGCGCACAACGGACACTCTATGTCAGCGGTCAGATACCAGTTTCAAAAGATGGCCATGTTCCGGAGACGTTTGAGGATCAGGCAGCCATGGTTTGGAACAATATCAAGGCACAATTAAAAGCAGCGGATATGGAGATGAGCAATCTCGTGAAGGTGACGATTTTCCTGTCTGATCGAAAATATACCATGCCAAACCGGGCAGCTCGGGCCGCGGCCCTGGGTGAACATGAAGCAGCCCTTACGGTGATTATTGCAGGTATTTTTGACGAGACATGGCTTTTGGAAATAGAAGCGATCGCCGCTGCCTAGTCTGTCCTCGGGTCATCCGCTTTTGAATGATCCGTCGGTTGTGGCGTCATCGTCAGTAAGGTGACACCCTTCTCCGAATTAAAGCGATGCCACCGGGACTGCGGAACGACAGTTAGCATACCGGCGGATAATTCCAGTTTATCCTCTCCTGTATTGCTCAAAATAGTCAGATAAGTATGGCCGGAGAGGACATGCACAAGTTCATCTCCAACCGTGTGCCGTTCCCACTCACTTTCCCCCGTGAAACTGCCTAAAAACACCCCGCCTCTGTCAAAGTCTGCAAGTGTGGCAAAGGCGGCGGCAACCTCCTCCTCCGGCGTATTTTCACTGCGCCCGTCCAACGGGGTGAGGCCGTCTAAAACTGTCTGAATATCAATGGCTTTTGGCAATAATGCCTCCTCTTTAGCAATAGGACACCAAACATATGCCCGTGGCATTTGTTTGGGAAGAATTAATATTTTGCTGATATGATGCTTCAAATCAACTGAAGGTTCTTGCTTTGAAAGGAAAATCGGAGCCACATGCTTAAAAGCCATAGCATAAGCAACCTGGATATCTTGTTCGTCGATGAGAACAAGAACATGCATCTGATTGTCAAAAATCTGCTTGAGGCCATGGAGATCCGGAAATTCCGAAGCTGCTTTAATGCCAAAAACGTCTTTAAAATGATGAAAGACCAAACGCCGGACATCTTGATTACCGAGTTGAAGATGAACGCCATCAACGGGCTGGAGCTGATCAAGAAAATCCGTAAAGGGGAAGAAGACGCAGACCCCTATCTTCCCATACTTGTTTTATCCGGGCAGACTGAAATTGATGTCGTCATCCAGGCACGGAATGCCGGGGCGACGGAATTTCTGGCCAAACCGGCTTCCGTTGCATCCCTGCATGATCGTTTACTTTGGATGATTGAACATCCGCGGCCTTTCATAAAATCCGGAAATTTCTTCGGACCAGACCGACGCCGGGCAATGCGTGGATATGAAGGGCTGGAGCGTCGGGACTGAGTGATCAATCCGGTTAAGGACCTTCCTGACTTACTCCGCTTCCGGAACCGGTGAGGTATAATTCAAGCCCAACCTTCCCCCATCGGCATATATAATCTCACCGGTAATATAGGAACTTTCCTCCGACGCCAGGAATAGGGCGATATTGGCGATCTCATCAGGTCGCCCGGTCCGGCCCATGGGCGTGCGAGAAAGAATGGCATGCCGAGCAGCCTCATCTTCCATGACCTTGTTCAGCATATCGGTGGCAATTGATCCCGGGCCTATGCCATTGACCCTCACTCCCTTTTGAGCAAGTGACACGGCCATCACCCGGGTAAGCTGGTTCAGGCCGCCCTTGGAAACATTATAGGGGAGAATATTTGGGATGGTCAGCAAGGCATTGACGGAGGACATATTAATAATGCTCCCGCCCGTTTCCTGTCCCACCATGACTTTAGCGGCCGCCTGGCTTAACAGAAATACGCCTTTGAGATTCACTGCCAGGACGGCATCAAAATCCTCTTCGGAAATTTCCAGCACATCACCCGTTCTCAAAATGCCCGCGTTATTGACCAGAATATCGAGGCTCCCCTCCGCCTCAACCACATCCGCCACCAATTGCATGCATTGATCTTTTTTGGAGACATCAAAAGTCACGGCAATGGCGGAGCTGCCAAGTGTCTCCGCCGCTTCGTTTGCCAGATCGGCATTTGTATCAGCGATATAAACGGTCGCACCTTCCTTAACAAACAGCTCCGCAATGCTGTATCCAATCCCCTGCGCCGCGCCTGTAATGATCGCAATTTTGTTCTTTAATCGCATTCTGGTTCCCCTTCAACCTCAGCTCGTCGGCAATCCTGCTTCTTTTAGGACCGAAGTAATTTCCGTCAGGATTGCCGGATCATCGATGGTTGCCGGGGCATTATAGTCTTCACCATCCGCGATTTTTCGCATGACACCGCGCAGGATCTTACCCGAGCGGGTTTTTGGCAAACGTTCTACGACCAAAGCCATCTTGAAGGCGGCGACCGGCCCGATCTTTTCCCGGACAAGGCCGACAAGCTCCTTGCGCACATCATCATAGTCTCGATTGACTCCGGCGTTCAGAACCACAAAGCCGAGAGGTGCCTGACCCTTTAACTTATCCTGAATCCCGATGACGGCACACTCAGCCACATCACGATGGCCAGCCAGCACTTCCTCCATACCGCCGGTTGACAGCCGATGACCAGCGACATTGATAATGTCGTCTGTTCTCGCCATGATGAATAGATAGCCGTCTTCATCTACATAACCTGCGTCTCCGGTCTTGTAGTAGCCGGGGACTTCACTCAGGTAAGACTTTATGAAACCTTCATCATTATGCCATAAAGTCGGTAAGGTTCCAGGCGGCAAAGGCAGTTTGACCGCAATCACGCCGATCTCCCCCCGCTTCATTTCGGTGGCTGCATCTT
Source organism: Sneathiella sp. (assembly GCA_965228285.1). Lineage (GTDB taxonomy): Bacteria > Pseudomonadota > Alphaproteobacteria > Sneathiellales > Sneathiellaceae > Sneathiella. The sequence goes on along the minus strand of OZ245808.1, from coordinate 4,162,192 downwards.
CCTCATCAATGATACGGATATCATACCCCGGAACAGGCAGGGTCGGGCTCCCGAGCTTAACCGGCTTCATGCCGTATCCGATACAGTTGGCCCCAATGGCCCAGCCGGTCTCCGTCTGCCACCAATGATCAATGACGGGAACCTTCAGGGATTCCTGTGCCCAGATGATGGTATCGGGATCAGCCCGTTCCCCGGCAAGAAACAGGGTCACAAAATTGCTGAGATCATAGTCCTTGATCAGCTCTGCCTTGGGATCCTGCTGTTTGATCGCCCTGAAAGCTGTCGGCGCCGTAAACAGTGCTTTGACCTTGTGGTCCTGAATAACCCGCCAGAAGGTACCAGCATCCGGCGTCCCAACGGGCTTTCCTTCAAACATGATTGTAGTGCAGCCATGCAGTAATGGGGCGTAGACGATATAGGAATGGCCGACCACCCATCCGACATCTGAGGCCGCCCAGAAAACTTCGCCGGGCTCAATGCCATAAACATGCTTCATGGACCATTTAAGGGCAACGGCATGGCCACCGTTATCCCGGACAACGCCTTTCGGAATGCCGGTCGTTCCGGAAGTGTAAAGGATGTAAAGCGGATCAGTAGCGGCAACGGGAACACAGTCTGCCGGGGCGGATTTGGAAACCAGTTCCTCCCAGTCATGGTCACGACCGTCGATCATGGTGCCGACACATTCCGGACGCTGCAGGACAACACAGCTTGAAGGTTTATGGGTCGAGAGCTCAATGGCTTCGTCCAGAAGCGGTTTGTATTCAACGATCCGCCCCGGTTCCAGACCGCAGGATCCTGCGACAATGCAGACAGGCTTCGAATCATCTATGCGGGTTGCCAGCTCCTTAGGCGCAAATCCGCCAAAAACGACGGAATGAATAGCGCCAAGACGAGCGCAAGCAAGCATGGCAATAGCTGCTTCCGGCACCATTGGCATGTATATGATAACCCGATCCCCTTTTGACACGCCGAGGTCGGCAAGACCGCCGGCAAACTTGGCGACAAGATCTGTCAACTCCGAATAGGTATAGTTTTTAACCTGCCCGGTCATGGGGCTATCGTATATCAGGGCATCCTGATCCCCCCGCCCTGCTTCCACATGGCGATCCAGGCAGTTGTAGCAAGTATTCAGTTCCGCTCCGTCAAACCATTTGTAAAAAGGGGGGTTGGAATCGTTCAGTACTTTATTCCAGGGTTTCGACCAGCTTATCTCGGCTGCGGCATCTCCCCAAAACCCGTTCGGATCCTGCAAAGATCGCTGATAATCCTCTTCATAACTTGCCATTTCTATAACTCCCGATGCCGTCTGTTTTTATTATTAGACAAACAATTCTTGATACGCGTTGTCAATAGATGACTGTTCCTATTTGGCCGGTATCTCAAAGACATTGATCGAAAACAAAAAACCGCGAGATTTCTCTCACGGTTTCATTGTGTTCTTAATTTGGGTATCAGCGCCTTCAAGAAGAAGGCTTGAAAATTTCGTCGAAGCTTTTTGCGGCTTTTGCCTTCTCTTCGTCTTCTTCCTCAGCTTCGGAGGTCTTGCCAAAAACAGCTTCCGCCTCCTGCATGGGATCATAGGCCTCTTCTTTTTGCATCTGCTGTTTCTTGATCTCATAGGGAGTCAGAGGATGGGACGCCGCTTCCGCAGCAACCGCAGCGGCAACCTCCTCCATCAGTTTGCCACGATCCTCATCGGTTCGGCGATGGGCAGATTTCTGAACGGCTTCGTCCAGTTCAGACTGAGTGCATATGCCAAGACTTACCGGATCCCTCGGACGGATATTCTGACTGTTCCAATGTGATTTATCGCGAATAGCGGTAATCGTCGTTTTTGTCGTCCCGATCAGTTTGGAAATCTGTGCATCTGTCAGCTCGGGATGAAACTTGATCAACCAGGAAATGGCATCCGGCCGATCGCCACGACGGGAAACCGGTGTATAACGACCACCACGGCGGCGCGGCTGCGGGACATCTCCTGCAGGTTTGCTCAAGGTTAATCGGGCTGTTGTATCTGCCTGGCACCGATCTAACTCTTCTTGGGTGAGCTGCCCATTGGCAATCGGATCCAGTCCGACAATTCCAACAGCAACTTCTCCATCAGCGATACCCTGCACTTCCAGGGAATGCAATCCACAGAAATCTCCGATCTGTGCGAATGACAAAGCCGTATTGTCGACAAGCCAGACAGCCGTTGCTTTTGGCAACAAAGGCGTAACCATAATATCTCCTTCTCAGGCGCTCGCAGTGACAGCGAAAGCCAACATGCAATTATTTTATGTATATGGCGGAAACAATCATCAAAGTCTAGGCCGTAAACTCCTAAACCTTCAAAACGATTTTACCAATATGAGCCGAGTCATCTATGCGAGCATGTGCTTTTGCGGCCTCAGTGAGCGGAAACTCACTATCCATCACCGGCGCAACAGACCCTGCCGATAACAAGGGCCATACCTTTTCTTCCAGCCGGCGCCCGATATCGGACTTGGCCTGGATAGACTGCGGACGCAGGGTCGAGCCAGTAATGGTCAGGCGCTTTAGCATGACGGGGGCAAAATTGACTTCCGCCACGGCGCCACCCAAAAATGCGATATAGACCAGGCGGCCCTCGACTGCCAGGGCTGAAATATTTCTCTGAATATAGTCGCCGCCAACCATATCCAGTATCAGATCCACACCTCTGCCATCGGTAAGATCCTTGACGACCTCTACGAAGTCTTCGTTCTTGTAATTAATGGCCCGCTCTGCGCCAAGTTTTTCGATTTCCCGGCATTTTTCGTCGGAAGAAGCGGTTGTGAAGACACGGGCGCCAAAGGACCTGGCAAGTTGGATAGCCGTTGTTCCGATACCGCTGGCCCCGCCATGCACCAGAAATGTCTCTCCCCCCTTCAAGCCGCCCCGGTCAAACACATTGGTCCAGACCGTGAAGAATGTCTCCGGGATGGTCGCGGCCTGAACGAGGTCGAATCCTTGGGGAATATCAAGACATTGAGCCTCAGGGGCTACACAATATTCCGCATAACCGCCGCCCGCGACTAAAGCGCATAGCGGATCGCCGACTTTATACCTTGTCACACCGGCCCCAAGGGCCGCCACAGTCCCGGATACCTCAAGGCCTGGAATGTCAGAGGCACCAGGCGGCGGCGCATAGCCGCCAAGGCGCTGTAATACATCTGGCCGATTAACACCGGCGGCAGCAACTTTAATCAAAATTTCGTCGTGCCCAGGTTCTGGTACCGGACGTTTTCCCGGCACAAGAACTTCCGGTCCGCCAAACTCACTAATCTCGATTGCTGTCATTTCAGTAGGCAAACTTGCCATTTGCTTCTCCAGTTGCTTTTATGTGATCTGCCCGGTAATTCGATAGACGTCTATGAATCCAATTCGTTTTGCCGCCCCCAGCAAGCCGCATAGCATATTGAGGAATTTGGCAATGACAAGTGATGATGATGAAGCTCAATCCCGGAAAGTCCCCACCATCAATTTCGACACCATGTCAATTGAAGAGCTGGAGGATTATATTCGCGAACTAACTGCCGAAATTGAACAGACTAAGCAGGTGATCGCTAAAAAACGCACTGCGCACACCGCCGCGGATAGTTTTTTCAAGAAGTAACCGCGGCCTTCCAAGAGGCAAAGAATCAAGAATTTCATCTATTTAAGCGAATCGGTAATTATTTGTAACCAAAAGTGGTCACGATTTTTGCAAATTAGTGTATTCGTTAATTGTAATTTAATACATATTCGTTAGAGTGATTGATGCGGTCCTCTTTGGGCTGCACTGGTTGGAATCCCAGTTCTAACCTTTATAACGCCTCCCTGTTGACTTGAGCCGCCCCCAAAAGGCGGCTCTTTTTTTGGCCATCATAGCGGCGAAATAGTGCTATTTATTTGACAGAATTGTGACACACCCTCTTGACTCTTTTCCAGAATCAGAGTTTTAATCGCGCGTTCAGAACAAGTCTGACAGGTTGAGGCAAAAAAAGGGGGGGCGCCGGAAATGGCAGCCCCCTCAAATAAATTCAGACCTGTATTTTCCGATAATTACGTTCCAATACGCGGCGGTCCGCCCTTAGATGCCTGGCTGGGACCAAAGGCTTTATCAAGGATATTTGTGCTTTCCTCGGCGATCTGTATTGCATCTGTCAGAAAATTCAGGATACGCATGTTGTTGGCCAGCACGGTCCTGGCTTCAGCGCGCTCGTCTTCAGCGATCAAGCCACATCGATCAAGAATATCCCGACGCAGCATTGCCAACACATCCTCAAGCTTTTTACCCGCCGGATTTTCTTCGGTTACCAGATAGTGGGTCAAGTCATTGCCCTCCAGTCAATTTCACTGGGGCAGAGATTAACCGGCTATGGTTAAGATAATCCTAATCCGATCGTCCTTCAGAGATTTTTTGCCCGCTCCCGCAGGACAAATTTCTGAACTTTTCCGGTGGATGTTTTCGGCAATTCATCAAAAATGACCGTCTTTGGGCATTTAAAACGCGCCATATTTTCCCGGCAAAACTCAATGATTTCGCCTTCGCTGGCTGTTTGTCCTTCTCGCAACGTGAGAAAGGCACAAGGTGTTTCCCCCCATTTCTCATCCGGACGGGCAACGACCGCAGCCTCAAGCACGGCCGGATGCTTATAAAGCACCCCTTCCACCTCAATCGTCGAAATATTTTCGCCACCTGAAATGATAATGTCCTTCGAACGGTCCCTGAGTTCCAGATACCCATCTTCATGGACTACACCCAGATCTCCGGAGTGAAACCAGCCATTCTCAAAAGAGGTACCCGTGGTTTTAGGGTTCTTCAGATACCCCTTCATCACAAGATTTCCCCGGAGCATCACTTCACCCATTGTATTTCCGTCATGGGCAACCGGCTCCATGGATTCAGGATCCATAACATCCAGACCGGCCAGCGCATGATAAGGCACCCCCTGCCTGGCTTTAAGGGCAGCCCGATCCTCAACGGATTTTGAATCCCAGTCCGCATCCCAATCACAATAGACAGCCGGGCCATATGTCTCCGTCAGTCCATAGACATGGGTCACCTCAAAGCCCATATTGTCCATCTCCGCCAACACAGCTGCCGGCGGCGGAGCCGCGGCTACCATGACCTTGATGCCTTTTGGCGCCTTGGCTTTATTTTCATCAGAGGTATTGATCAGCATCGACAGCACGATCGGTGCCCCGCACATATGATCAACACCATAGCGTTCCATAGCATCATATATTGCTGTGGCCTCAACTTTGCGCAGGCAAACATGGGTTCCGCCGACAGAGGTAATCGTCCAGGGAAAGCACCAGCCATTGCAATGGAACATCGGCAATGTCCACAAATAGGTCGGGTGCTTCGGCAGGTTCCAGGAAACAGCGCTGCCCATCACGGCAAGATAGGCACCCCGGTGGTGATAGACCACGCCTTTTGGATCACCTGTGGTGCCGGAGGTGTAGTTCAGAGATATGGCCTGCCACTCGTCTTTTGGTCCCTGCCAGGCAAAATCAGGATCTCCCGTTGCCAGAAAAGCCTCATATTCCATTTCCCCAATCAAATCTCCCCCTTCGGCTGCGGGATCATCGATATCGATAACAATGGGATTTACGGTCGCCAAGGAAAGAGCCTCCCGGATCACCGGAGAATATTCCCGATCTGTCAGCAGCAATTTGCAATCGGCGTGATCGAGGATAAAAGCAAGAGCTGCCGCATCCAGCCGGGTGTTCAGGGTATTCAACACGGCGCCCATCATCGGCACGCCAAAATGACTATCCAGAATAGCCGGGACATTTGGCGCGATGATGGAAACCGCATCTCCTGGTCCAATGCCCTTGGCAACCAGCGCGCTTGCAAGCCGGCGGGCCCGCGCATATTGCTCCTGGTAATTACGGGAAATATCGCCATAAACGAGGGCGGTCTTTTCGGGGTAAACCTCTGCTGACCGCTTGAGAAATCCCAATGGTGAGAGTGGTTCAAAATTCGCAGGATTGGTATCCAGATTTGTTTCAAATGGATTGGCAGTCATTTGCACCCCTTAATTTTCAGTCAACTGGCCTCTTCGTCCGCACAGGCTAGAAAACGATCCGATTCATCCCTTCTCAGCGTCCATTTCCACTGGCACACCGGGTAAAAACTTCGACACCCGGATCCCGAGAGACGTTTTCACATGCTCGACATTTGGCGCGCCGGTCAATTCGTGGGTTAAGAAATGCTGGTATGTATCCCAGTCTTTGGCAACAACCTTGAGAATAAAGTCATTTTCCCCCGCCAGCATGAAGCATTCCCGCACCAGAGGCCAGGACTGCACCAGCTCTTCAAAGGCGGAAAGGTCCGCTTCGGCCTGGCTTTGCAGGCCAACCAACGCAAAAACCGTCACGCCAAAACCCAGACTTTCAGCGTTCAACTGAGCATGATACCCCTGAATATATCCGGATTCTTCCAATGCGCGGACCCGCCGCAAGCATGGAGGTGCCGAAATTCCGGCATTCTTGGCCAGCTCTACATTGGTGATCCGCCCGTCCTCCTGCAAATCATGCAGAATCCGGCGATCGATTTCGTCCAGCTTAACCCGTTGCATTATTTCCTCCAGCTCTCAGACATGCGCAATATTATTACAAGGAATCCATTCCGCCAAGACATAGAAGCAGAAGCCATGCCAATTAGGTAATAAAATTACCCTGTTTCACGCCATGACCCTTGACCTCGGCAAAGCAGTCAGCCTATGCCATCTGCATGAGTAACCCGACAGCAGACAAAGCAGTACCGACCGCCTGGGTCGTCACCGATGGCAGCGCTGGTATGGAAATCCAGTGTATTGGGCTCGCCAAGGCCCTGAAACTGGACTACACGGTCAAACGTATTACCACCACAATACCCTGGAAGTGGCTTCCCCCCGCCCTTTGGATAAATCCGCTGAACCGCCTCAGTTCGACAGGGGATCTGCTTTCCGCCCCTTGGCCGGATGTTCTTATTTCCTGCGGACGGCAATCGATTCCCTTGAATATGGCGGTAAAAAAGGCAAGTGGTCAGAAAACGTTCACAATACATATACAGACGCCCAACACGGATATATCCAATATCGACCTTGTCATCGTCCCTGAACACGACACCTTACGCGGACCCAACGTGTTGGTTAGCGAGGGCGCCCTCAGCCCGATTACACCGGAAATGCTGGCTCAAGCCGCACGTGACTTCAAAGGCGCAATAGAGAATTTGCCAACACCCGTTTATACTGTACTCATCGGCGGCAGTAATGGATGTTATGACCTAACCAAGGAGGTGATGACTGATCTCGCTTCCAAATTGGCGGCACTGCATGAGAAATCCGGTTGCAGTTTCCTTGTGACCACCTCCCGGAGAACCGGATCGGAAAACGAAACCATCCTAAAAACCGCCCTGGAGCCGGTCCCCCACCAGCTTTGGACGGGAGACGGTGAAAATCCGTATTTCGGGTTTCTTGCCCTGGCCGAGGCGATTATCGTGACACCCGATTCCGTCAATATGGTCTGTGAAGCCTGCTCAATGGGGAAACCGGTCTATGTTTTCGATCTGCCCGGCGGTAACCGGAAATTCAATCATTTTCATCAACGAATGAGAGACCTGGGCTATACCAGACCTTTTGAAGGCCAGATTGAAGACTGGTCCTCTAAACCTTTGCTTGAAACCAAAAAAATAGCCGAAGAAGTGGCGAAACGCATGGGGCTGCAGCCACAATAATGTGATCCTTGACGCAAACCGGATTCAAGGTCTTGCAAGCCTCCTCGTCTCATTATACATAACTGTGATATAACGGGGTGCCCCGCTGTTTTTATGTCCGGAGAAAGCCATGGCAGACGTCCATCATACAGAAGTACTCATTATCGGATCAGGGCCTGCGGGTGATACCGCTGCGATTTATGCTGCCAGAGCTTCGTTAAATCCGATTCTGGTGCATGGGCTGCAACCTGGCGGACAATTGACCATCACCACAGATGTTGAGAATTACCCCGGATTTGCCGATGCTATCCAGGGACCCTGGCTGATGGAGCAAATGGAAGCGCAGGCACGCAATGTCGGCACCCGGGTTTTCAATGATTATATAACCGACCTCGATACCAGCCAAAGGCCGTTCGTCGCCACGGCAGATTCCGGAACTAAATATATTGCTGAGACTGTCGTGATCGCGACAGGAGCGGCTGCCAAATGGCTTGGCCTGCCCTCGGAAGAGAAGTTTATGGGTTTTGGGGTTTCCGCCTGCGCCACCTGCGATGGATTTTTCTATCGCGGCAAGGAAGTCATGGTCATTGGTGGCGGCAACACCGCTGTGGAAGAAGCCATTTATCTGACGAATCACGCTGACAAGGTCACTCTCGTCCATCGCCGGGATCAGCTGCGTGCCGAGAAAATCCTGATTGATAGACTGAAGAAAAACCCGAAGATTGAAATCATCTGGGATCATGTCCTCGATGAGATCCTGGGGGAAGACGACCCTTTTGGGGTCACTGCAGCCCGCATTCGCAACGTCAAAAGCGGCGAGATTCAGGACATTTCCGTCCACGGCGTTTTCATTGCCATCGGCCACAGCCCCAACACGGAACTGTTTAAAGGCAAGCTGGATATGGATGACGAGGGATATCTGATTACCAAGCCGGATTCCACGGCAACAAATATCCCGGGAATTTTCGCCAGCGGTGATGTTCAGGACAAGATCTATCGGCAGGCGGTGACCGCGGCCGGAACCGGCTGTATGGCGGCCCTGGAGGCAGAGAAATTTATTGCCGAGAACGAATCTGACGCGGCTGAGGCCGCTGAGTAGCCTCTTGGCTGGTTTCGGCAAATATATCAAGGTCTTGTTTCTGTCCAATTATTTTGGATAATCAAACAGACCTTGAGAATAGACCTTTTGCCCGCAACATTGGGCTGATCACAGGTAAGATCGAGACAGCACAATGGATTGGGACAAATTACGTATCTTTCACGCCGTCGCCGAAGCGGGAAGTTTCACCCATGCCGGTGAGGCCCTGCATCTCAGCCAATCTGCCGTCAGCCGGCAAATCAGCGCCCTGGAAGAAAGCCTGAAAGTCGCCCTGTTTCACCGGCACGCCCGCGGCTTGTTGCTGACCGAGCAAGGGGAGCTTCTATACAAGACAGCCCATGACGTATTTGCCAAGCTGGCCATGACCGAAGCTCAGCTCATGGATACCCGCGAAAAGCCGTCAGGCGAAATCCGGGTGACAGCGACTGTTGGCCTGGGCGCTAACTGGCTGACCCCCCGCATTCGCGAATTTCTGGAACTCTATCCGGAAATCACCGTCAATCTGATCCTGGCGGACCGTGAGCTGGACCTTGGAATGCGGGAAGCTGACATTGCCATTCGACTGCGGGCACCAGTGCAACCTGATCTCATCCAGAGGCGGCTCATGACCGTCCATCATCATCTTTATGCGTCACCGGAATATCTGACTAAAAACGGAACACCGGCAAGTATTGAAGACATAGCCGATCTCAATCTCATTGTGTATGGGGAAGAAGCTCCCGCCAACATCTCGACAGTCAACTGGCTGCTGGAGGAGCTTGCCAATTACGATAAGGAAATTGTTCCTATCCTGAAGGTGAACAATGTCTATGGGCTTTTACTGGCCGTCCAGAGCGGCCTCGGGATTGCCAGCCTGCCGGACTATATAGTTCAGGGACATAGCAATGTTGTCCGGGTATTGCCGGACATGGATGGCCCGTCCTACGACAGTTACTATGTGTATCCGGAAGAATTACGCAAATCCAAGAGGGTGACCATTTTCCGGGATTTCCTGATCCAGAAGGTATCTGAATCCGCCTTTTAAGGGCGAAGACATCAAGCCATGCAATTCCTGCATGTCCGCATTGCTGATTTTGATATTCCCACTTACACCCCTTTCGACTACAAAGAGGTCAGACGATGTTGCGACGCAGCATTGTGTCTCTCAGAAGATCCCTGATCTTCTTGAGTGTTGCAGAATTTCCTCCCAGATTTTTGCAACTTCGTACCTTTTAGGTACGATACCTCCCTGTTAGACTTGCCGGCCATTCATTTGGCCGGCATTTTTTTACCTTCCAGGGCAGTAATTTAGTATAGGTATGCAAAAATTGCATAGGTGCACTGCAATATTTTTTGTGGCTTTTCTAGTTTTGTTGCGTTATATGTAGAGTGCGGATGTTGCGATGCAACATCGATTGAATATCGGCTCCCAGCTGATATACAGATTGTGTGTTTTCCTCCCAATCACACGCAATCCGTACTGTCGAGAGACAGTACACCTCCCTGTTAGACTTGCCGGCCATTTATTTGGCCGGCTTTTTTTCGCCCTTTCCATCCGGAATTCTCTTATAATAGATGTTTTGATTGACAAATTACCATCGATATGGTAGTGTAATGTTGTGATAATCGATAATCGCGTATCAGATAAAGACTTAAATGTAGGGTAATCGCTCGAACTACGAAGAGGCCATTGAAAAATGCACTTCAGAAGTACCGACCCTAAACATCCTTCCGACGTTATGGAGATTAAAAAACGTCAGCACACATTAACGGACGGCAAGATTTTTATGTAGTTCTTACCGTCGTCACAATGGCCTCTTTTCTTTTTGGTATCTATTTTAGAGGTAATTAGGAAACCCGAGAGCTACCGGGAAAGGCGGCTCTTACATAAACAGTCGTTCGCCCTTCATATCCTTGTAAAGATCCTGGACGAACTCGCCATAGCCATTATAGATCAGGGTCGGCACCCGCTCTCCGGTGCCGATATCCCGTTCGGTTGCCTGCGACCAGCGACGGTGCGGGACTTCCGGATTGACATTGGCCCAGAACCCATATTCCTCCGGGAGAAGCTTCTCCCAGAATGTTTCTGGCTGGGTGTCGGTAAAATGGAAGCGAACGATGGATTTGACCTGTTTGAAGCCGTATTTCCAGGGAGCTGCCAGCCTTAAAGGCGCACCGTTCTGTTTGGGGACAGGTTTCCCGTAAAGACCCGTCACCATAAAAGTCAGATCATTGGTTGCCTCGGCCATGGTCAATCCGTCGGTATAGGGCCACGGATACCAGAACTGCCGTTGTCCGGGTGCCACAGATTTATCTTCGAACGTCTGCATCACAACATATTTGGCGCCCGAGGTCGGGGCGGCGAGTTTGACCAGTTCTTTTAAGGGAAATCCGCTCCAGGGAACCACCATGGACCAGGCCTCCACACAGCGGTGACGATAAATCCGCTCTTCCAGCGGCATTTTTGCCAGAAGTTCATCAATGCCGATTTCCATCTCTTTCTCGACCATCCCGTCAATCTTGACGGTCCAGGGCCGAATTTGCAGCGCCTGTGCTGCCTCCGAAATGGTTTTATGAGAACCGAATTCGTAAAAATTATTATAGGTCGTCGCGATTTTTTCCGGGGTCAGAGCCCGCTGATGGGTATAAAGCTCATTCCGTGGTACCGGATATAGGCTGGCGCTCGGGTCCGTTTCCGCAGCCTGAGCCTTCGCAAAGGGAAGCGCGGAGCCAATGGAGGCAATCATACCGGCACCCGCCATTCCTTTTAAGATGGACCGACGGTTCAGATATACATCTTCCGAAGTGACCTTGGATTCTGGAATTTCCCAGCCTTTATTGACTTTAATCAGCACGCGCCCGGCTCCTCTAACTGCTTCATGTTGCTGAACCAGATAATTGGCGTCTTGGCGGTAAACTACAAGTCAATAGTCCGTGAGAAACCCAAGATCTCCTGACTTTACCTGAACAAAGTCACTGCTCCCGGGCTTGTAGCACCTTCTCCGCATTATGACCGGTCAGTTCCTGCAGATGATCAAATTCACTCCGGTATGTTCCAACTCCCAGAGTTGCCGATCGCAGATCCACAATCAAATCATGGACTTCCGATTCCGGGATCATTGCTGTCAGAACATCCCAGCCTTCCCAGCCGTCGCGGGCATCGAAGCCGAGAATCTGACCTCTTCTGCCACTGACGATACTATTGGCCTTTGAGGTATATTCGGACGGCATGGAGATCTCGACCTTATAGATCGGCTCCAACAGCACGGGATCACACTTCGGCATCCCCTCACTCATGGCGATCCGGGCCGCAGATTTAAAGGAGTTTTCGGAACTGTCCACAGAGTGAAACTGCCCGTCAAACAACGTGACCGAGACATCGACAACGGGAAAGCCAAGCGGTCCCTCCGCCAGATATTCTTTCACCCCGGTTTCAACGGCCGGAATATATTGCCGGGGGACCGAGCCGCCGACAATTTTTTCTTCGAAACTGAACCCCGATCCGCGGGGAAGCGGCTTAATCTCAATTTGCACATCCCCGAACTGGCCATGCCCCCCGCTTTGCTTTTTATAGCGTGCATGCTGGGTGGCGGCTTTGCGAATGGCCTCTTTATAAGCCACTTTCGGTTTTCTCGATTTTACATTGAGGCCATATTTGTTGCGCAGCCGCTCAAGGGCGACCTTCAGGTGAATTTCCCCCTGACCCCAGAGAAGCAGCTCCTGGGTTTCCTGTTTATGTTCCGCCCGCAACGATGGATCCTCCTCGACAATCTTGCCGAGAGCCGAGGACAGTTTGACGTCATCGTCACGGTTTTCCGCATAAAGAGCAAAGTTATACACGGGTTCCAGACTTTCTGAAGGCTCCTCAGGGGTCGGCGCCGCATCCATGGACAGGAAATCTCCTGTCCGGACGTCCTCCAGACGGCCCAGTGCAACAATGTCTCCGGCGGAAGCTGAAGATAACTTCTCCGTTTTCGCCCCCTGGAGACGGAAAAGCCCGGCAACACGGCCCGCCGGGAAGCTATCGCCGTCACTGATTTTGCCGGACCAGATACGGGCCAGTGACAACTTACCCGCCTGCGCGGAAATATAGGTTTTTAATATCTGCGCTACCGGGGCATCACTGCGGGCGTCAAAGCCGGCTCTTTCCGCTGCCACCCTTGCTTCGGGGACTTCATGCCGCAACGCTTTCAGAAGCCGTCGCACACCGTGATCATATTCGGCGGAGCCCAGAAAGACAGGCGTCACGAGCCCTTCTTTCAGGTCGTTTTGCAGCAGGGAATAGATCTCTTCCTTTTCCGGTTCGATATCCTCCAGCAGCTCTTCCATCAGATGGTCATCAAAATCCGCCAGCTTTTCCAGCATCTCGAACCGTGACGTGCCTTCCTCCTCTGCCATTTCCGGCGGCAGATCAATGATACGCGAGGCCTCCCCTTCCTTATAGACATAGGCCCGCTCTGAGGCGAGATCGACATATCCGGTGATGATATTGTCCTTAAAAATCGGCACCTGTCTGAGAACCAGGGCCCGGTTGGTGACCGACTGCAGAGAATTAAAAAGATCCTGAACGGATCCATGCGCCTTATCAATTTTATTGACGAACAGGAAAGTTGGGATGTTTCCGTCCTGAAGGCGCTTCAGGATCGGCGATAAGGTCAGAACCCGATCCCGATCCGGCTCGCAAACCACAACCGCCGCGTCGACACCGGAAAGAACCCCTTCGGATTCCTGAAAAAATTCAATGGAACCGGGACAGTCAAGAAGGGTGAAATCGTCGTCAAGATAGGTTGCATGGGCGGTGTTGACTTCGACACCCATCTGCCGGTCCCGCGCCTCTTTGGAACTGTCGCCTGTCGACGTTCCGGCGTTGACACTGCCTTTTCGATCTATTTCACCGCATATATGAAGGATTGCTTCGAGAAGAGTTGTTTTACCGCTTGAATAGGGACCCACCAGCGCGACGCTGCGAGGCCCCTTTGGCTTGTCTACGGCCATATCGTGCCTCCCTTATAGTTAGATAAATCTAATGTTCCTCCCGCAGCCCAAAGGGTGCAAGAAAAATATTTGCGGGCGGCGCGCAAGGCCGGATTTAAGGGAAGTTCGGAGAAAAAAATCTTCGCTAATCAGAGGGCAATAAAAAAGGCGGCCGAATCGCTCGCCGCCTTTTTCATATTATATCAGCTCTGCCTTAGCTCAGACTTGCGCAGAATCTCTGAATTCGAGTGCAGGCTTCTGTCAGTGCTTCCGTCGATGTCGCATAGGACACCCGAAAATGCGGTGATAATCCGAAAGCTTCCCCATGAACAACCGCCACACCTTCTGACTCAAGTAAGGCCGAGACAAAATCAAGATCGCTCTCAATGACCTTGCCATCTTCTGTTTTCTTACCCATGCATCCTGCACAGGATGGATATACATAAAAAGCCCCTTCCGGTTTCGGACAGTTCAAACCGGGCGCCTGGTTGAGCATGCTGACAACCAGATCCCGCCGCTCTTCAAAGACTTTCGCCCGCTCGGCAATAAAGTCCTGGGGCCCCTCCAACGCCTCCAAGGAGGCATATTGGCTAATGGAACAGGGGTTGGACGTGCTTTGTGACTGGACCTTGGCCATGGCCTTGATCAGTTCTTGCGGCCCGCCGGCATAGCCGATGCGCCACCCGGTCATGGAATAAGCCTTGGAAACACCGTTCATGGTCAAAGTCCGGTCATACAGGGATGGTTCAACCTCTGCAGGCGTGACAAATGTGAAGTCGTCATAGACCAGATGCTCATACATATCGTCGGTCAGGATCCAGACATGGGGATGACGCACCAGAACATCGGTAAGCGCCTTCAGCTCATCATGGCTGTAGCCGGCGCCGGACGGGTTGGACGGTGAGTTGAATATCAGCCATTTGGTTTTTGAATTAATGGCGGCTTCCAGATCTTCCGGCTGCATCTTGAAATTTGTCTCGGCCGAGGTCGATACAAACACGGGCTCCCCCCCGCCCAAAAGCACCATATCGGGATAGGAAACCCAATAAGGGGTTGGGATGATAACCTCGTCTCCCGGGTTCAGGGTCGCAACCATGGCGTTATAGATAATCTGCTTGCCGCCTGTACCTACAGACACCTGAGACGGCTCATAGGACAGGCCGTTGTCTCGCTTGAACTTGTCACAAATCGCCTTCTTCAGTTCAGGGATGCCATCAACAGCCGTATATTTCGTCTTGCCTTCATCAATTGCCCGTTTACCCGCCGTCTTTATATTTTCAGGGGTATCGAAATCAGGCTCCCCGGCCCCCAGACCAATAACGTCCCGGCCAGCGGCCCGCAATTCTGCGGCTTTAGTTGTAACGGCAATCGTCGGTGAGGGCTTAATCCGGCCCAAACTCTCGGCAATAATAGACATAACCTTTTTCTCTCTGCGTTGAGGGTAAATCTAGGACAGGGTGAATATCGCCCTGCCCCGTTTCTATACTGCTAATACTGCCGGATCGCCAAGAGTTTTTCGGCAGAATTCTGTCGATTTGACAAATGCCAGCCATCGCCATCCCTTTAACGCAATATTTACCATATTTACGGATACTGAAAGGTGAATAAATTCTCGTTGATGGTGCAGAGTCAAAACGAAGGGATCTTGAACATATGTCTGAGTCTAACACTCAATCAGATCGGTTCGTCGCTGAAATGGCGGGGAAAGTCGGCAATCTTGGAGTTGAAGTCGCAGAAATAGCGGGCCAGCTGGCAGAGGTTTCGGCCAGAAGCCAGCAACAAAGCCAGCAATTTAAAAGCCTGTCTGAGGTTGCTGAAGCAATGGTTACCGCCAATCGCCAGATCAGCGAAGCGGCCCAATCCTCTCGCGATGCCACAAGCCAGACAGAATCGGATATCCAGACCTCGCGTGAGAAAATCAACCAGGCCGTTGAAAATATCGGCAAACTTGTGGCGGGTGTCAGCCGCGTGGAAGAGCAGCTGTCCAGCTTAGGGGAGGCCCTCGCCAGTGTTGCCAAGGTGGCCAATGGCATTGAAGGTATTGCCAGCCAGACCAACCTGTTGGCCCTCAACGCTACAATTGAAGCGGCGCGCGCCGGAGAAGCTGGCCGGGGTTTCGCTGTGGTCGCAAGTGAGGTCAAAAGCCTGGCCGAGGAGACAAAAAAGGCCACGGAGGAGATCACTGACACCGTTAAAGTCCTGACGGACCAGGTTGGCAGCATCCAAAGTGAAAGCGCGGGTAACGCGGACCTGGCCCAGTCTGCCGAAGAAGGGTCCGGCAGCATTTCCGAGGTTTTTGGCGTCGTCGAGGACAGCCTCCAACAGATCAGTAAAGAAATAACCTCTGCGGCTGAAGAGGCGGATAAAAATCTATCCCAGTGCGATCTGGTGACGTCTGAACTCAAAAACCTGGAAGACAGCGTCGAGAAAACAGCCCATAACATCAGCGTCGCCGATACTAAGGCCGATGGTCTGTTGCGGGTAAGCGAGACACTGATCGAACTCATTGCGCAAAGCGGCCATGAAACAGCGGATAGTCCCCTGATCCGGCTTGTAACCGAGACCGCCGCAAGTATCTCTGAAACGTTTGAGAAAGCCATTGATGCGGGAGACATCTCTCTCGCAGACATCTTTGATGAAAATTACATTGATGTAGAAGGGACAGATCCCTGTCAGAAAACAACTAAATATGTCGATCTTTTTGACCGGTTGCTCCCGCCTCTTCAGGAACCGGTTTTGGAGAAAGACAGCGGAATCGTCTTCTGTGCGGCTGTTGACCGGAACGGCTATCTGCCAACCCATAACAACAAATTCTCCCATCCGCAAAAACCGAATGATCCCGACTGGAATGCTGCCAACTGCCGCAATCGCCGGATCTTTGACGACCGGACAGGACTGGCGGCCGGGCAAAATGAAAAGCCCTTTCTCCTGCAAACCTATCGGCGCGATATGGGTGGCGGTGAGTTCGCCCTGATGAAAGACCTGTCCGCACCCATCTTTGTCAAGGGACGGCACTGGGGGGGCGTACGGATCGGTTATAAACCCGCAGAATTGTGAAAATCCGTCGGGACCGGCTCTTCAAAGGAACTCGACATAAAGCGACCGGGGTCCATCGCCGCCTCCTTTAATAACCAGGCTCGGAAAGCCGCGATGCGCGGACGGTCCGCCTTCTCTTCCGGACAGACAATATAATAGGCATGCCCCGCCTTGATCGGTTGCTGATTAAACGGGCGCACCAGGCGACCAGCAATGAGATCATCCGCCGCCAGAGTGCTGCGCCCGAGAGCAACCCCTTGACCCGCAATTGCGGCCGTCAGCACCATGGAGCTGTCATTGAAGCTCGGACCTTTTTTCGGATCAATATTTTTAACACCGGCAACCGCCAGCCAGGTTTCCCAATCCACTCTCATATCATCATGAAGAAGAGTGTGATATTTCAGATCCTCCGGCGTTCGAAGAGGGTGGGCCCCTTCCAGCAGACTGGGACTGCAAACCGGAAACAGAACATCTTCCGTCAGCAATTTCTCAACCCGAAGTCCGGGATACCGGCCACTTCCGTATCGAACGACCACATCGACATCGTCCCTGTCAAAATCCGTGAGTTGTTCTGAGGCTGAGAGCCGGACGTCGATATCGGGCTGTTCCTCCCGAAACCGGCTGAGCCGAGGCAGCAGCCAGCGGGCGGCAAAGGACGGCATTGTGTCCACATGCAGGGGTCCGGCGGCATCATGAATCATCAGCTTTTCCGTGGCTCCGGCGATAACCGAAAGTCCTTCCCTGACTCCGACGACATAAACCTGCCCTTCATCAGTCAGCATCACGGCCCTGTTAAGGCGCTTGAATAGAGCGACGCCGAGCCAGTCTTCCAGGGCTTTAACCTGATGGCTGACGGCAGCGGGTGTCACGAACAACTCTTCCGCCGCTTTGGAAAAACTCAAATGGCGGGCGGCAGCCTCAAAACTACGCAGGGCGTTCAGGGGAGGAAGTCGCATCAGATTTTCTTTCTTCAGATTAGATTTTCTAACTCATCATATTAGAATTTGTCGTTTGCAATCAAGCCCGAAAATCCGATATGACTTATATCAGCAACAATACCGGGATCACGACACTGGGTCGGACCTGTTGCGAGAAGGAGTAAGAAAATGGCTACAAAAACAGTAAAATTTGGAAATGCAGGCGGAAGTGCAGGCTTTTCTTCAACGAAGAATTATGGCCTTCTCGGAACTGTAGCAGCAACTGTCGTAAAGTGGCAGGAGCGTGCTTCAATGCGTCACCAGCTTGCATCCCTAGATAAGAAATACTTGAATGACATGGGCATAGCATCCCATCACGCACAAGATGAGATCTCCAAACCATTCTGGCGTGCCTAAGCGTTCAAGCCCCGTCCGGACTTTAATCCGTTTTCCTTCCTGTCTATCGGTTAGTCCGGACACCCCTCTGAATTTTCCTCCATCGAAAAATTCAGGCTTCTTTTCCATCCCATTCACAAATGGGGTGGAATTTTTGCGTTAACCACCGTATATACAGGGCATGCAAATCGAGAACAAAACTGAAACATCCGGCCTGGAAGACGCCACGGCGGCCTTCATTCCGCACAGACCCGTACGCCCTGAAAAATCCCAGGGCGGGATCCCGTTTGAAGTTGTCTCGGAGTTTGAACCCGCCGGTGATCAGCCGGAGGCTATTGCCGATCTGGCCAGCAGCATTCAGGAACGGGAGAAAGATCAGGTTCTGCTGGGTGTAACCGGCTCCGGTAAAACCTTTACCATGGCCAAGGTGATTGAGCAGGTTCAACGCCCTACCCTTATCCTTGCCCATAACAAGACACTTGCCGCCCAGCTCTATGGGGAGATGAAAGCGTTCTTTCCCAATAACGCCGTTGAGTATTTCGTCTCTTATTATGACTATTATCAGCCGGAAGCTTATGTCGCCCGGACGGACACCTATATTGAAAAAGACGCGTCCGTTAACGAACAGATCGATCGCCTCCGGCATTCGGCAACCCGCGCCCTGCTTGAACGGGACGACGTCATCATTGTCGCCTCTGTTTCCTGTATCTATGGTATCGGCTCGGTAGAGACCTACAGTGAGATGACCCTGCATCTCAAAGTCGGCCAGATGTTTAACCGCCAGGAGCTTTTAAAGCGGCTGGTTGAAATACAATATCGGCGGAATGATGCCAGCTTTACCCGTGGCACCTTCCGGGTCCGGGGCGATACAATTGAAGTCTTTCCTGCCCATTTGGAAGATCGGGCCTGGCGCCTCTCTTTGTTTGGGGACGAGCTGGAAGGGGTAACGGAATTTGATCCGCTGACCGGAGAAAAGACCGGAAAGCTGGATGAAGTGCGGATCTATGCCAATAGTCACTATGTGACCCCGAAACCGACCCTCCGTCAGGCCCAGGAAAATATCAAGGTCGAGCTCAAATCCCGGCTGGAAGAATTTGAGATGCACAACAAGCTGCTGGAAGCCCAACGGCTTGAGCAGCGCACCATGTTTGATCTGGAGATGATGGAGGCGACAGGCGCCTGCGCCGGTATTGAGAATTACTCCCGCTATCTCTCAGGCCGCGGCCCAGGACAGCCCCCGCCAACCCTGTTTGAGTATCTACCAGACAACGCCGTCCTGATGGTCGATGAAAGCCACGTAACCGTGAGCCAGATCGGTGCCATGTATAAAGGCGACTTTCGGCGGAAATCCACCCTGTCAGAGTATGGTTTCCGGCTGCCGTCCTGCATGGACAACCGCCCCTTGAAGTTCGAGGAATGGGAAGCCATGCGCCCGCAGACGATCTTTGTTTCCGCCACCCCGGGACCGTGGGAGCTTGAACGGACCGGCGGCGCCTTTATCGAGCAGGTCATCCGGCCAACAGGCCTGACTGACCCGGACTGCATTATCCGCCCAGTTGAAAGTCAGGTCGATGACCTGATGCGGGAATGCAAATTATGCGCGGCTAAGGGAGAACGGGTTCTGGTAACCACCCTGACAAAGAAAATGGCCGAGGACCTGACAGAATATTTCCACGAAAACGGCATCAAGGTCCGCTATCTTCATTCCGATATCGACACCCTGGAGCGGATCGAAATTATCCGGGATCTCAGGCTTGGAACTTTTGATGTCCTCGTCGGAATCAACCTGTTGCGGGAAGGCCTGGACATTCCTGAATGCGCCCTTGTGGCGATACTGGATGCGGACAAGGAAGGGTTTCTGAGATCCTCCACATCGCTCATTCAGACCATCGGGCGGGCAGCCCGGCATGTGGATGGACGGGTTCTCCTCTATGCCGACAAGATCACTAACAGTCTTCAGTTTGCTCTCGATGAAACCAAACGCCGTAAGGATAAACAGGAAGCCTTCAACGCGGCCAACGGCATTACCCCGACCTCTATTCGCAAAAACATCGACGACATCATGGAAAGCGTTTACGAGCAGGATCATTACAATGTGGATCTCGGCCTTGAAGACGCCAGCAATATGATCGGTCATAATCTGGCGGCTCATATCGAAGATCTTGAGAAGAAAATGAAAACCGCTGCCGCCGATCTCGAATTTGAAGAAGCGGCCCGAATTCGTGATGAAATCAAGAAGCTTCAGGATCGGGAACTGGGTATCGGCGGCCCCAATAGCGGTCGGCCACAGGGTCGATCCCGAAAGGGCAGAGCCGGAAATGGCCATGTCCTCAGCGGGCGGTCTCGATCATAGGCTGATTGCGGGCCTAGTCGGGAGCGGCGCCAAATCCATATCGGGCAAAGATATCCTGACCATCGGTGGAGCGGACAAAATCGAAGAACAGTTTGGTGATATGACTGTCATATCCTTTGAGGATAGCCATGCCATAGGTTATTTCCGGGACGGCATTTGCCGGGATAACAGCGATGACTTTCAGGTTTTTGACAAGCTTCGCATCTGTCGCGTAAACGATCCCTGCCACAGCTTCATCTCGCTCCACCAAAGTCAGGACCGCTCTCACATTTGGCATCTGGACATATCTGCTTTGCAGGTCCTCCCATAAACCAAGTGATTGCAACGCCGCCTTGGCATATATACCGGCAGGCACATGATCCGGATTGCCAATAGCCAGAAATCCATTGCCGATCAGTTCTGGAAGATCCGCCAGCTCAAATGGTTCCGCGATCGGCGCGCCGTTTGGAGCGACCACCACCAGTTTATTGGTCGCGATGTTTATGGGGCTGCCGGCAGATATCATCCCGCGTTCCTTTAAATAGGTCAGCCACTGCTGATTGGCGGAGATAAAGATATTGGCGGCCGCTCCCTGCTCTATTTGCTTGGCGAGAGTGGAGCTTCCGGCAAAGGAGGCCGTTACATCTCCCCCCGTTCGTTTTTCAAACTCAACGGAAAGAGCTTTCACAACTTCCGTCGTGCTGGCAGCAGCAAAGACGGTGATGTCATTCTCCGAGCTATGAGCTGGCCCAGGCAAATGCAGTGCCGCAATTGCCAGAACAGTTAGCTGGAAAAAAATCCGATTCCGGCCCCAAAGTGAAACGACCATAGATCCCCCTCTCGTCATTTCAGTGTATTTACTTCACAATATGCTACTGTGCCTGCAAATCGCCCCTTTCGCAATGAAAGAGATAACTGATGCCCATCGCTTCCCGCTTCGTTCTTCTTTTTTCCATCTCTTTCTATTTTCTGCTTCCACTGCCCTTTGCCGACGCCCGGACGGAACCGCCCGAAAATTGTGTTGAGCGCCCGTTTGACAAAGGCAAGCTCTGGAAAATCACCCGCGAAGATACACCTCCCAGTTACGTGTTCGGAACCATGCATTCAAAGGACCCTCGTATCCTGCAGCTGCCGGGCATCATTATGCAGGCCTTCACCCGGTCGCAAACAGCGGTGTTCGAAACTTCCTTGAAGGATGAGAATGTTTCCGAGAGCCAGGCCTTCATGCTGCTCCCGCGAGGCCAGCAATTGAAATCCCGTATTGGCGCGGAAAGGTTCGCAACCCTGAGCCGGTTGATGGCTCCCTATGGGATGACACCGGACACCCTCAACCGGATAAAGATATGGGCCGCGGCAGCAATCCTGAGCCAGCCGCCGCCTTCGCGCCAGAAAAACATCCCCCAGATGACGATGCTCGATAAGGAGCTCGAGAAATCTGCCCGTCGTTCCGGAAAAGAAGTCATTGCTCTTGAAACTAATCTTGAGCAGCTCGCTCTCTTCGACAATGCTCCCCTGGATGTCCAGCTTGAATATCTCGATCAAACGATGGCAGAGCATGACACCCTGGATGAGGAAATGGAGGTCATGACCGATTATTACCTGCGCGGGAATACCGGCTGGATCGCCTGTGACCTGGAAGACGCGCTTAAATCCGCAAGCGCCGGGCTCACATCCTTAATGACACAAAAACTGATTGACGAGCGCAATGCAAGAATGGTCCTGCGAATGGCTCCGGTCCTGGAACGGGGCGGAGCGTTCGTCGGGGTCGGGGCTCTGCATCTGCCGGGTGAAAACGGCATTCTATCGCTCTTGCAGCAGCAGGGTTATTCGGTCGAGCGTAAATACTAGCTTTTCAATGAGTGCGGAAAGCCTTGTGCAAATCGGTCACAGAGAGCGGAATTCAAGATATTTTGTTCAGTTTAGCCCTTTTACTGTCCGAACCCCATGTCTATATAACATCAGGTCTTACCTTACGAACAGTGGTGCGGGATGAAACGATGCGGATGAAATCCCAGGGTGTCTACACCTAATGATGTATCTACAAGTAGCCGCTGGCTTAGTAATTCTTTTGGTTTGTGGAGAACTGTTGGTCCGGGGTTCTGTCGCGATGGCAGAGCAGATCGGTATTTCCAAGCTTGTGATCGGTTTTACCGTTGTCGCCTTTGGCACGTCGGCGCCAGAGCTGGTTGTCTGCGTTCAGGCAGCGCTTGAAGGGGTTCCCGGAATTGCCTTCGGAAATGTCGTTGGCAGCAATATTGCCAATGTTCTTCTGGTCCTTGGTCTGCCTGCCCTTATTTATCCGCTTGTTTGCGATACCCGCTCGGCATTACGGGACAGTGCCATCATGGTTGCCGGGTCCCTCCTGTTCATGATCCTTGCCTGGAACGGTTATATCAATTTCTGGCAGGGCGCATTGCTTTTGGGCGTGCTCATCGCGGTAATCGTCCGCTCTTACTATCGGGCTCGCCGCGAAGGTGACGAGGGCGCCGAAGAAGCGCTCGAAGAATATGAACAGAATATGCCGAAAAATATCTGGGTCAGTATCCTGTTCATCATTCTCGGACTTGTCGGACTCATTCTTGGCTCCCGCCTGCTGGTCAATGGCGCCGTCGAAATCGCCACCGTCGCCGGTGTCTCCGATGAAATCATCGGCCTGACCCTTGTTGCGCTTGGCACGTCCCTTCCGGAACTTGCCACCTCCATCATTGCCGCGCTTCGCCGTCACGGGGATGTGGCCATTGGAAACGTGCTCGGTTCAAACCTGTTTAACATTACCGGAATTATCGGCGCCACCGCCATGATCGAACCTCTGCAAGCCCCTGCGCAGATCCTGCATTTCGACCTTTGGATCATGTTGTTTGTCTCCATGCTGATGATCCCCATCTTCCTGATCAAGAAACCCATTGGCCGGGTTCTTGGCGGGGCGTTCTGCCTTGCCTATGTGGCCTATGTCACTGCCCAGTTTTATGGTATGTCTGGCATATACACGGCTTCACTTTACTAGGAACCGGCCCCGCCGCCGGATCATCTGACCTGATGCAAAAAAATGTGCTTATCACCGGCGCCGGGCAGCGCATCGGAAAATCCATTGCCCTCGGTTTTGCCGAAGCGGGATGGAATGTTGCCTTGCATTTCGGTCGCTCCAAGGCCAAGGCCGACGCGGTATCTGCCGAGCTGGCTGATCTGGGCGTAAGCTCTGTCTGCCTGCAGGCCGACCTCAAAGATCCACAACAGACACAGGGCCTGGTACCAAACGCGGTCTCAGCGCTCGGTCCGCTTCATTGCCTGGTCAATAATGCCGCCCATTTTGAGCGAGATGATATCTCGGATGTCACCGCCGACAGCTTTAATCAGCATCTGCATACCAATCTACTAGCGCCGGCTTTATTGAGTCAGGCTTTTGCCAATCAACTTCCTCATGAGACCCAAGGGAATATCATCAATATCGCGGACCAGCGCGTGTTTAATTTGCGGCCGGAGTATCTCTCCTATACCTTAAGTAAAAGCGGTCTTTGGACCTTGACGCAAACAATGGCAATGGCTCTCGCCCCGCGAATACGGGTCAATGCCATTGGACCCGGCCCAACATTGGCCAATACAAGACAGACGGCGGCGCAATTTAAACAACAGCAGCGCTCCGTCCCGTTAGGATATGGACCGGCCCCGGAAGAAATTACAAAGGCAGCCTTGTTTATATTGGATGCCCCTTCTATGACGGGTGAGTTTATAGCACTCGACGGTGGACAGCATTTACCGATCACCGGCACAGGAGCAGGAGAGGAAATTTATGACTAAGTCTAACACAGTCGAACTTCACTACCCTTTCCGTATGACCCGTCCGGAAGAAACCCACAAGGTTTTCATCCAGGATCTTCTGGTGGATATGCTGATCGGTGTCTATGCCCATGAGAAGACCAATCCGCAGCCGGTGCGGTTTTCTATCGAAATGACAGTGGAAGACAGCCATGCGCCCCTCGCCGACGACTACCATAACGTCGTGTGCTACGAAACAATAGCGAGCGCTATCACTGCAATGACCCAACAAGAGCATGTTAATCTCGTCGAAACACTGGCTGAAAAAGCTGCGGCAATCTGTCTTAACTATGAACGGGTTAGCCTGGTTCGGGTGAAGGTGGAGAAGCTCAACGCCATCGAAAATACGACCAGCGTGGGTGTCGAAATTCTTCGAGGGAAACAGTAATTCTGTCGGATTTTTAGCAAAAAGAGGCTAAAAAATGTGGAAATCCAACAGCAGTTGTGCACAGTCCTGAAATGACTCCCGCCGAATTGCCGTGGATCGTCGAAATTTTGTAAAATTCTTTGAGAGTCTGCCTTGACTTTTAAAAACGGTATATAAAACAATGAGTTATATATTTGCCTAAAAAATAGGCATTCTCGTTAGAGTCTAGGTTTCGCGTGACCTACAGAGATATGTAACAGGCTTACCCACACAGTTTTCCACAGGTTTAGTGGATAGTGTAAAAAAACTGTAAAATATGGAAATTCAGATTTTCGGAAATTCTCTAATGTTCTTTTTTATTAAGGGGGTTAGGATATTTTATTGAACATGCAATTAGCTACCTTACGTAACTTGAACCTGAAAATCGCACCATAATTATGGAAATGACCTCGAAATCACCGGAATCATCCAAAGAACCCAGCGAATCACCGTTCAAGCGAGGCGCGGCTGTTATCGAGAAGGCCCTTAAGACGGTTCCGCTGGCTCCCGGTGTGTACCGCATGCTCGATCAGTCAGGCCAGGTCCTCTATGTGGGCAAGGCGAAAAATCTGAAGAAGCGGGTCACCAGCTATACCAAGATGAGCGGGCAGTCGACACGGATCATGCGAATGGTCTCCCTGACCCGATCCATGGAATTTGTTTCCACCCATACGGAAGTCGAAGCGCTGCTGCTCGAAGCCAATCTAATCAAGAAACTGAAGCCGCGCTATAATATCATTCTCAGAGACGATAAGTCCTTTCCCTATATTCTGATTACCGGGGATCATGACTGGCCGCAGATTTCAAAACATCGGGGAGCACGGTCTCGCAAGGGAGAATATTATGGCCCCTTTGCCTCCGCCGGCGCCGTCAACGAAACCCTGGCGACCTTCCAGCGGATTTTCCCGCTGCGCTCTTGCACGGATTCAGAATTTCAGAACCGCACCCGCCCCTGCCTTCAATATCAGATCAAGCGATGCGCCGGCCCCTGTGTCGGCCTAATCAGCCGCGAAGACTATTTGACAGTGGTAGATGAAGCTCGCTCCTTCCTCTCCGGCAAAAGTCACAGTCTGCAGCAGAAGCTGGCGGAGCGGATGCAGGTTGCCAGCGACCAACTGGATTTTGAGCAGGCGGCTGTGTTGCGGGACCGCCTGAAGGCCATGGCCCATATACAGTCCAAGCAAACCATCAATCTGCCGAATGTGGAGGAAGTAGACGTCATTGCCGCCCATCAGGAAGGCGGGCAAACCTGCGTTCAGGTATTTTTTGTTCGGTCTGGCCAGAATTTTGGCAACCGGGCCCATTATCCCTCCCATAATAAAGACGATGAGCTGGCGGATATTCTCAGCGCCTTCATCGGCCAGTTTTATGATGGACGCCCGGCCCCAAGGCGGATCTGGACCAGCCATTCCCTGGAAGAGGCTGAATTGATTGCCGATGCCCTGTCCATATCTTCCGAACGCAAGGTCAAGATTGAAACACCCAAGCGCGGCCCCAAGCGCGAGTTGGTGGAACATGCCATGCTCAATGCCAAGGGCGCCCTCGCCCGTCGCATGGCGGAAAATGCGACCCAGCGCAAGCATCTGGCCGGAGTAGCCGAGCTGTTTGACATGCCTGAACCGCCCAATCGTATTGAAGTCTATGATAATAGTCACATCTCCGGGACCCATTCCACCGGTGCCCTTGTGGTAGCAGGACCGGACGGGTTTGAGAAAAAGGCCTATCGCAAATTCAACATCAAAAATCAGGATCTCGCACCGGGAGACGACTATGGCATGATGCGGGAAGTCCTAACCCGCCGCTTCTCCCGGCTCCAGAAGGAAGACCCGGATAAGGCGGGTCCTGAAAGTTCCGGCTCCCGTGAACAATGGCCCGATCTTATCCTCATCGACGGCGGTCAGGGACAGCTCAGCGTCGCGCAAGCTGTCTTTGATGAGCTTGGCATAACCGATGTTACCCTGGTCGGTATCGCCAAGGGACCCGATCGCAATGCCGGCCGGGAGCGATTTTTCATGACTGGCAAGCCTCCTTTCTCTCTCCCTGAAAAAGACCCGACACTCTATTTCCTGCAGCGTTTGCGGGACGAGGTTCATAACTTTGCGATCACCACACATCGGGCGAAAAGATCCCGTGCCATCGGCCGATCACCTCTTGATGAAATCCCCGGTATCGGAGGCAAGCGAAAGAAGGCTCTGTTGAACCGTTTCGGGTCCGCCAAAGGGGTAGAACAGGCAGCGCTCAGTGATCTTGAAGCGGTTGAAGGCATCTCAAAAGCGACGGCGACGACAATCTATAACTTTTTCCATGAGAATGGCTGATTTCTATCCTTTGACTCCTGTTCCTCCGTCCCTATACTGCCCTTTTTTACGAGGCCGCCAAGGTCACCCTGCGCATGAATTTTAACCTTCCCAATCTGCTGACATTATCGCGCATAATTGTCATTCCTCTCCTACTGGCCGCCCTGTTTTTACCCGGCAAGCTCGGAAGCTGGATTCCTCTTGCACTCTTCATCGCGGCGGGGATCACGGACTTCTTTGACGGCTACCTGGCGCGGCGATACAAACAGACATCAAATCTGGGCCGGTTCATGGACCCCGTGGCCGACAAATTGCTGGTCGCGTCCGTTCTGTTGTTTCTTGTCGGGATCGGCAGAGTTGGCGGCTGGGACCTGATCCCCGCTGTGATCATCCTCTGCCGCGAGATCATGGTATCTGGGCTCCGCGAATATCTTGCAGAATTGAGGGTTGGCATGCCGGTAAGTAAACTGGCGAAATGGAAAACCACGTCGCAGATACTCTCTTTATGCTTCCTCCTTGGAGGTCCGGCGGTGGAGAATGACTTTGATGCGATCCTGATCGGCCAGATCCTGTTATGGCTGGCCGGATCGCTGACAGTCTGGACAGGATATGACTATCTTCGGCTGGGATTGAAACATATGGTCGAAGAGGAGAAATAGGATTGCGCCCGTTTGAAATAGAACGATTTGGAGATCTGCCTGATGGATAAGTCAGAAATGCATATTGTTGGTATTTCCGGTTGGAGCGGGAATGGCAAGACGACCTTGCTAACCCGGTTGATACCGACGCTGATTGGCAAGGGCTATACGGTCTCCACCATCAAGCATGCCCATCACCGCTTTGATATCGACAAGCCGGGCAAGGATTCCTATCGGCATCGCGAAGCAGGTGCCCAGGAAGTTGTCATTTCCTCGCCAAATCGCTGGGCCTTGATGCATGAGAACCGGGATGGCGTGGAAGCCAGCCTCGATCAATTACTTGCCAATGTCAGCCCGGTGGATTTCCTGCTGGTTGAGGGATTCAAGAGCGAGAATTTTCCAAAGATTGAAGTCTGGCGGAGGGAATCCGGTACCAAGCCGAGGGTCGCTACGGATCCGACCATTATCGCCATCGCCACCCCGGACAGCCTGCCGGATGTCTCCGTTCCAGTTCTTGATCTGGATGATGAAGATGCCATAGCCGACTTTATTATTCGGTCCTTCAAGGCTGAGGTAAGCGCCCATGACAAGGCTGGTTAACGACTGCTTCGCCGCCACGGAAGATATGATCAGCGCTAAGGAAGCTCTGCGGCGCCTCGAAGAAGCTGTCCAGCCTGTTACGGAAACTGAATATTGTAGTCTGCTGGGGGGTGAGGGCCGTATCCTTGCCGATGACATCGTTGCCACAACAACAGTGCCGCCCAGAGATAACTCCGCTGTGGATGGCTACGCCTTTTGTCATGCGGATTATGAGCAATCCCCGGAAACACCCCGTGTTAACCTGGGGCGAAGCGCAGCCGGGCATCCTTTCGAAGGCGTGGTGAAACCGGACTGTGTTGTGAAAATTCTCACCGGGGCCGTCATGCCCGACGGCATGGATAGCGTCGCCATGGTGGAAGATGTGTCTTTTGATGGTGAACTTGTTGTCCTCCCGGCAGGGCTGAAAGCGGGTGCCAATTGCCGCAAGGCAGGTGAGGATATCTCACCGGGGCAGCCGTTACTGGAAAAAGGCACCCTCTTGCGCCCGCAGGAAATCGGTTATCTCTCCTCCGTTGGAGCGGTAGCTCTTCCGGTTCGCACCAGATTACGGGTCGGCCTGTTTTCGACCGGCGATGAGCTTGTCAATCCCGGAGACCCTCCCAAATTGGGGGCGATTCATGACAGTAACCGCTTCATTCTAGGCGGCATCCTCAGGTCGTTCGGCTGTGCCGTGACAGATCTTGGGATACTGAAAGACCAGCCAGAGGATATTGAAGCGGCTCTGCGGCAAGCGGCGATGGACCATGACGTCATCATCACGTCCGGCGGTGTTTCAATGGGGGATGAAGATCATGTCAAATCGGCCCTCATCGCAGCCGGTAACTTGCATTTCTGGAAAATCGCCATCAAGCCGGGCCGCCCCCTCGCCCTTGGCCAAATCGGGAACAGTGCCTTTGTCGGGCTTCCAGGAAATCCGGTTGCCGCCCTGGTCTGTGCTTTGATTTTCGGGCGCCCCCTGATCACTAAATTGGCCGGAATGAAACCCCAAAACCCTTTGTCCTTTAAAATTCCTTCCTCCTTTTCATTCAATAAGAAACCGGGACGGACAGAGTGGCTGCGGGGCCGATACAATCCTGAGGCTGGAGGTTCAGGGACGGTGGAAAGGTTCCATACGGAAGGGTCGGGTATCCTGACATCTACGGTCTGGGCCAATGGGTTGATTGAACTGGGCGATGAAGTGACACAGATAGAAGAAGGGGACTTTGTGACCTTCCTGCCTTTTTCGGAGCTGATGAGATGACCATTCTATATTTTGCCTGGCTGCGGACCAAACTCGGTATGTCGACGGAAACCCTGCCCTGTCCGGAGGAGGTGTTTGACACCGACAGCCTTGTCGCCTGGATGAAAACCCGCGGGCCAGCCTTCGCCGACGTCTTCAGCGATCTTGAGGTCGTGCGGATTGCCGTCAATCAGGAATATATCACCGGCAACACACCGCTGCAGGATGGCGACGAGGTGGCGTTCTTTCCACCTGTGACGGGAGGGTGACATGATCCGGGTCCAGCGTGAGATTTTCGATACGGGAGCGGAGATCGACAAGATGACGTCCGGGCGCACCGATATCGGTGCTGTTGTCAGTTTCACAGGTCTTGTCCGGGATTTCAATGACGGCTCATCGGTTTCCAAGCTGACATTGGAGCATTATCCGGGCATGACGGAAAAACAGTTGGAAAAAATAGAGGCTGAGGCAAACAGCCGCTGGGACCTGCAGGACAGCCTGATTATCCATCGCTATGGTGAGATGGATCTTGGCGAGCCTATTGTTCTGGTGGTCACGGCCTCCGCCCATCGTCACGCTGCCTTTGACGCAGCGTCCTTCCTGATGGACTGGCTGAAAACCAAAGCCCCGTTCTGGAAGCAGGAGGAGGATGACAGCGGTGACAGGGACTGGGTCAGTGAGCGGCGTGAAGATCTCGACGCACTGGATCGCTGGAAGAAATAGGAAGAAAATTAGAGACGCTTCTGGCGCTCAATCAGCCAATCCCGGGCCAGCCGGTTCGCCTCGGCAATCTGAACCGGGCTCATCTTGGACATCAGGATCTTGTTCATCTTGGGAGCAGATTTGTCTCCCTTGGCGCCGGAAATCAATGACCATTTCAAAGAGTCAATGCGCACCAGACTTTCGGAAATTTCCTGCTGGGCGGCGTCTGTCTCCAGGGGTACCAAGTCCGCATTCTCAAATATTTCAAGGACGACCTCTTCGTCAAGCCCGGTCAGATTATCCAGTGCTGCCAGCCGCATATCCGTTGCCGCATCGGATTTCACTGTATCTGTCGCCGCCAGAACGATCTTCTTCTCGGTCAGGGAATTCTCCTGAAGAACAATCGCCTCCCCGCCGGGTTTCTTGGACGGAACAGGCGCTAGAACGGCCTGTTTGATTTCGCTGCCGGTATGCGGCACAGCCGTAACGCTTGGCTCAGTCGCGACTGCAACGGCGGTCGGCTTGACCCGCGGAACCGGCTGGCTCTTCGCGACTTTAGGGGCTGGAGCAGATAGGCCATCTGACGTCGGTGTGTTGCCAGAGGCCGTAATTACAGGGGCGGATCGGACAACGGTGGTTGGCTGATTTATCGAGGCGCCGCTTTGTTTTGCCATCAACTCCTGTAGCCGCTGACGGGCAGCGTCCGCTTGCGGATTTTGCTGGCGCTGCTCAAGGCGAAGTGCTGCCAGCCGCTTTTCCTCGGCGATCTTTTGATCCTGAAGAGCAGCTTTGCGCTTCGCTTCCTCTGCCTGCATCTGGGCAGCTCGGATCGCTTCCTGGCGGGCCTGCTCCCTTTGCATCACGGCCTGGCGGGCATCCTCTTTACGTTTTTCAATAAGTGCTTTTTGAGCTTCCGCCCGTTGACGGGCCGCCTCTTTCTGACTGTCGATTTGTAGTTGTTCCTGCTCCCGCTTCTGACGCAGAGCCTCAGTTTTAGTGACCTGGAAGGCTTCCTCATCCTGACCGGTGAACTTGCGATACCAGACGCCGAGATTGTCTGTGGCCCGAACCTTGCCCTCCTCGATCTCGAGCGGTGATAGTCTTCCAGTCAGTTCTGCCAGCGCTTGCTCCGCTTCAGCGGACCCCTGTGCAGCGGCCAGCTTCAACCAGCCATAAGCCTCAACCAAATCCGGAGAAATATCGGTCGCGCCAGCTTCATACAATTTGCCGAGACGGAGCATCGCCTTGGCATCGCCATCGTTTGCCGCCGACTGCCATTGCTCAATAGCCCCTTGAATGTCATTCTTGTTGAAGGCAGCCTCGCCTTTTTGGTAATTCGCCACTGCCACCTGAGCAGTAGCTGCAATTATTACCGCTGCAACGCTTAACCTCTTGATAATCATACCAGTTGATTTCCCACACAAACCGCGAAATCCCCACTCGCACCCATTCCAGGTATTTTAGCGAAAAGTGGATAAAAAGCAAAATACCCGTCTGTATGTAGCGACAGACGGGCAGTTTGCCAAGGTTTTTCGCGAATTATCAGGCTGCGGCACGTTGCCTCACGCAGCTTTCATAATCATCAATAAGCTGCTGACAAATCTCACCTGGTGTAAATTGATAGTTATCAATGGCCCCAACCGGCGTCACTTCCGCAGCTGTTCCGGTCAGGAAGCATTCCGTAAAATCAGCCAGTTCTTCCGGTTTGATGGCCCGGTCAATTACTTTGATACCCCTTGCCCGGGCAAGATCAATGACGGTGCGCCGGGTAATACCGTCCAGGAAACAATCCGGTGTCGGCGTGTGGAGTTCCCCGTTTTTGACAAAGAAGATGTTCGCGCCGGTCGCTTCGGCAACAAGCCCGCGATAGTCCAGCATCAAAGCATCGTCATACCCTTCCGCCTCGGCCTGATGTTTGCTGAGGGTGCAGATCATATAGAGCCCGGCGGCCTTGGATTCCGTAGGAATGGTCTCCGGAGACGGCCGTTTCCAGGGAGACAGTTTCAAGCGAATACCTTTCATGCGGGCTTCGGGGTCGAAATAGCTTGGCCAGACCCAGGCGGCAATAGCAAGGTTGATCCGGTTCTGCTGCGCTGAAACGCCCATCATCTCTGATCCCCGCCAGGCAACCGGGCGAACATACCCATCGACGATATTGTTCGCCGCAACGGTTTCGATGCAGGCCTTGTTGATTTCCTCAGCGGATTGCTCAATCTTGAAGCCAAGGATATTGGCGGACTTGATCAAGCGGTCTGTATGTTCCCTGAGCTTGAAAATTTCCCCGTCATACACCCGTTCCCCCTCAAACACACTGCTGGCATAATGCAGTCCATGTGTAAGGACATGGATGTTTGCGTCCCGCCATGGTACGAGTTCACCGTTGAACCAGATAAGGCCGTCACGATCAGCAAAAGAAGAGGTATCCATAATTAAGCACCTTGAGTTATTATATGTCGTAATTCCGTCAATTAAGTTCGATTGTGTCGAATCAAGTAGCTATTTTGTAACATTATGAGAAATATATGTCAACATGACTGACGTAAAATCTGGAAATAACCCACTTTTCCTTCGAGAAGAAGAGCTTAGGCAGAGTATAGAGTTGCTGTTTTTCGCCTATCGTGACTTTACCGCGGGGCCGGACAAGATCCTGAAGCAGTATAATTTTGGCCGAGCGCATCACAGGGTCATACATTTTGTCGGCCGCAATCAGGGCATGACGGTCTCGGAACTGCTCGATATTCTCAGGATCACGAAACAAAGCTTAAGCCGGGTTCTCAGCACCTTGATTGATCGCGGCTATATTGAGCAACGACCAGGTCAGCGGGACCGGCGTCAGCGATTGCTGTTCCTAACTGAAAAAGGCCAGCAATTGGAGCAGCAAGTTAGCCAGGTTCAGCGGGAGTTGGTGGCCAAGGCCTTTAAGGAGGCAGGTGGTGATGCCGTTGCCGGATACCGCAAAGTCCTCGCCGGCCTGATCGATGAAAAGGACAGGGACATGGCTCTCGGCCAAATAGAGAGACGCTGACTCCCGGAAAGTCATGGATTCAGACAGATGATGGATAATGCCTCACATATTCTGGTCGTTGATGATGACATCCGATTGCTGTCTTTGCTGCGCAAATATCTGATGGATAACGAATATCGCGTCTCGACGGCCAGTTCAGCGGATGCCGCCCGTAGTAAAATGAACGGGTTCTGCTTTGACCTCATGGTCCTTGATCGTATGATGCCGGGAGAGGATGGCCTTGATCTGGCCAGAAGCGTTCGTGCCGGTCCGGCCATCAACCGATCCATTCCCATCCTAATGCTGACGGCCATGGCAGAATCCGATGACCGGATTGACGGTCTGGAGGTCGGCGTTGACGATTATTTGACCAAGCCTTTTGAGCCAAGAGAACTCCTGTTGAGGATTGAGGCAATCTTGCGCCGGGCCAAAACAGAAACGGCTACAGAATTAAGTTTTGGAGGCTATATATTCAATACAGAACGCGGTGAACTTTATAAGGATGGTGACTTGATTAACCTGACTTCGGGCGAGTCCCTGCTCTTAAAATCTCTTGCAGCCACTCCCGGAGTCCCTATTAGTCGGGAAGATCTGTCCTTGAGCAGCGGGAACCAGGGTCGGGCCGTCGATGTGCAGATCACACGCCTGCGCCGGAAAATTGAAGATGATCCAAAATTGCCTCGGCACCTGCAGACCGTCCGAGGTGAGGGATATGTGCTGTGGACCGATTAGCGATCCTTAAGAATATCAATAACCAAATGAGTTTTGCCTATTTGAAAAGACTCATGCCAAGGACCCTGTTTGGTCGCTCCATCCTGATCGTTGTCCTGCCGATTATCCTCCTGCAAATCCTCGTCACCTATATCTTCTACGAACGCCACTGGGATGATGTCGCCCGGCGCCTGGCTCAGGGGGTTGCCGGCGATGTGGCGGCGGTGATTTCACTCCGCGACCGTTTTCCCGGGGAGGCAGCGCAGAATGATATCCTGAACACCGCCCGCGGACAAATGCGGCTGGCGACCACAATCCTGGAAGGTGAAACCCTGCCGGAAGGCAGCGACGAGCCCCAGGAATACGGATTTCTTGAGATTGCCCTGGCCCGAGCTCTTCAGGAAAGCCTCCCTGCCCGAGCCTTTACGATTTCCACAAACAAAAAGCTGGAATCAGTGATCATACTTGTCCAATTGCCGGACGGTGTGCTGCAAGCCATTGTCCGGGATAAGCGTCTGTTTTCCAGCACCACCTATATTTTTGTCATGTGGATGGTTGGTATTTCTCTATGTCTTCTCGGCATCGCGCTGATGTTTCTGCGGAACCAGATGCGCCCCATCCGACAGCTGTCTGTCGCGGCGGAACAATTCGGCAAAGGGCATGATGTGGAGGATTTCAAGCCGTCCGGCGCCCAGGAAATTCGTATGGCCTCCCGGGCCTTTCACGTCATGAAACATCGCATCCTCCGGCAAATCACGCAGCGCACGGAAATGCTGGCCGGGGTCAGCCATGATCTCAGAACCCCCCTCACCCGCATGAAATTGCAGTTGGCCATGATGCCGGAAGATGAAAGCAAGGCCAGTCTTGAGGGGGACGTGGCCGATATGGAGAAGATGGTCGAAGGCTATCTCGCCTTTGCCCGCGGTCAGGAAGCCGAGGCTGTGGAAAATACCGATATTCCTGAGCTTTTCCATGACATCGTAATTAATGCCCGGCGTCAGGGAACCGCAGTATCCCTCGAATCTCCCCGGGAATTATGGGCCTCCGTCCGGCCCAATAGCCTGAAACGAAGCATTACCAACCTGATCAATAATGCGGCGCGCTATGCCAATGAGGTCTGGATAACGGTTCGGGCCGGGGACTTCGAAGTGATCGTCACCATTGATGACGACGGACCGGGCATTCCACCGGAAAGCCGCGATGATGTGTTTCGACCCTTCCACCGTCTCGACCCCTCCCGCAATTTGGAAACCGGCGGCAGCGGGCTTGGCATGACCATTGCCCGCGATGTCATTCATGGACATGGAGGCCAGATCGCCCTTGGCACGGCTCCGACCGGGGGCCTGCGTATTGAAATCCGCTTTCCCCGATAGCGCGTGTCGACGCAGCTTAGTCGTTGATTTGCTTGAAACTTGATTGCAGAGACTGCTGCGCTTTCTGGGACGCCGGGGCGACTTTTGCAAAGGTCACACCTGCCAGCAACTTAACCGCCTGGGCCGCGACCGCGGCAAGTTGTGGTGTGGTGGCTGTGGCAGCTAAGGTCTGAACCTCGGTGACCTCGCTAGAAAGGGATTGTGTGAGGGTCTGAATCTCTTCGTCCCGGCCCTTTACCCCGGAAAAGCAGTCGGCCGCTTGCTGGCAGGCGGCATTAATCCGCTGGGTATGCTGAGCGAACAAATCGGTCAGGTCGGGCGGAGACGGCTTAGTGTCGTCTGATTGATGATATGTTTTATCGCCGTCCATCGGAGATCCTGTTCGTTAGGTTAGCTCAAGCGTGCCCCGATTGGCACGTCATGATCCGGCGCGGCGAGGGAAACATGACCGTTCTCATCATGAAATCCCAGCACCAGGACTTCCGACATAAAGGGACCGATTTGCCGGGGCGGGAAATTGACCACCGCCATTACCCGACGCCCGACAAGCTCTTCTAGCTTGTAGAGCCCTGTAATCTGCGCCGAACTTTTGCGAATACCAATGTCCTCGCCGAAATCAATGCGCATCTTGAAGGCCGGTTTGCGGGCCTCTGGAAATTCCTCCGCCTCAAGCACCTTGCCGATCCGTATATCGACCTTCATGAAATCGTCAAATGTAATCTGCTTTTCCATCCTGCATTCACTCCGCAAAAGGTTTTGCGGATGCTAGTCGATGGCCGCCCGCCGCTCAATGACATTTTCATCGCCTCTCACGTGGCGGAAGAGAATTTCTGCTCCACCTGTTTGATGGCCGCCTCGGATTTCTTGATGGAATTTTCAAGACTGTCGATCGAACCGGCCATTGACTTGGTCAGGGTTGTTGCGGCTGAATTCAGGCTATCCAGTGTTCGGGTCATATTCTCGACAGGGACATTCAGGCTCGGCGGCGGACTGCTGCCGAGCCCGGCCCGGGTTTGCGATCCGGCCAGAGATTTCTGCAAGGCGTCCAGAGACTGCTGCAAAGTTTTCTGCTGTTGCGAGAGGATGGATTGCAGACCGGTCGATGCCGTTTGAACCGCCTCATTCATCTTTTTCAGATTCTGTTCCTGAATTGTTGCAACTGGACTTATATCCGGCAAAATTTCCCCGGACTGTGGGTCCGGATTGCCAGCGGTCGTAGGTTCAGATGTTCCCGTATTAGCTGTAGGGTTTGAGTTATCTTGCGCAGGAGTTGCAGAATCCGCCGCCTGCATATCGGATTTTATCTCACTCATTGTGATTCCCCGGATTGATACATATGAGTGAATATAGTACTTTTTATACTACTTTAAAGAGTGTTTTAAAAAATCTCTAACGAAGCTCCCGGGATCTCTGAGCGGCAGCGGCAACGGTCTTAATGATGAGGGATTTTAACCCTTCCTCAGCCATTAATACTTCGAGTCCAGCCGCCGTGGTGCCGTTGGGGCTGGTGACATTCTGCCGTAACACGGCTGGCGGCTCGTCGGACTGTCGGGCCAGCTCACCGGCACCGGCCACCGTTGTTTCCGCTAAGGTCTCCGATAATTTCTCCGGCAAACCGGCAGCAACCCCGGCCGCCGTCAGGGCTTCGATCATGTAAAAAACATAGGCCGGCCCCGAACCGGACAGACCGGTTACTGCATCCAGCAAGTCCTCATCTTCCACCCAGTCCACCACGCCAACAGCCTGCATCAGGCTTTGACAGGTCTGTCTCTGATCCGCACTGACGGCAGAATTCGCGCAGCAGACGATCATTCCCCGCCGCACGGCGGCCGGGGTGTTCGGCATGGTCCGGATGATCGCAGCGGTCGATCCAAAGGCGGCCTCAAACTGCGCGATGGCCGTTCCAGCGGCAATGGAAATCACTAAAGTTCCCTTATCGGCGAAATTTCTATAGGTCGGCAACACCGCTTCCATCATCTGCGGCTTTACGGCCAGAACCATGACATCGGGATGAAAAGCTGGGTCGATGTCCTCAGGCGAGGCCACCCCCTGACAGCCGAGGGAGGTCGCTGCCGCCAGATTTTCCGGGTTGGGGTCGACGGCAACAATATCACCAGGCGAGACAAGGTCCTCTACCCAGCCACCCAGCAGGGCCTGACCCATCTTACCGGAGCCCACCAAGAGGACAGAGAGAGACATTTTTCAGGTTCTTTCAGGCTTCGCCGACTGTATCAAACATGGCAGCTTCAATGGATTCTTCCGGGGTTTTACCACCCCAGATACAGAATTGAATAGCCGGGTAGAATTTTTCCAGCTCATTCATGCCGATTTCAACCAGGCTGTGGATCTGCTCGCTGGTGACTTCCGTCGCCCCGCTCAGCAGCAGGGAATGCCGGAACATCACCATCCCCTCTTCCCGCCAGGTATCGAAATGCCCCACCGGCATTCTCTCATTCACCCGGGCCAGCAGCTCATAAACGGACTGATATTGGCGGTCAGGGATCTTGATATCATAAGCGCAGGAAAAATGAACGGCCCGAAGATCGGACCGCCAGGAAAACCAGAGATGATATTGACACCAGCTCCCCTCGACCCCGACGGTAAGCTCATTATGGCCCTGGCGTTCGAAGGACCAGTCATTGGCGACGATTATACTTTCAACAAGATCAAGAGGATTAGAGTCTTCCGTTTCTTCGTGGGATAAATATAAAGACGTCATCAAGCCATTCCTTTCAGAACTGTCCCCCCGGCTGTCTTCGTCGGCCTCGGCCAAAACCGTAGCCGGTAAGGAAATCAACTACAGGCCATATATGGTGGCGGAGTTTACTGCACGCCATAGATGTAGCGTAGTCCGCCCTCGGCTGCAGTGCAACATCTAAAGCTGACATTTCTGTTTTTTCTTGTGGATAAAGTTGCCCTGGTCAGACGTCCGGCTTTGTGCTTTTCGCAGCAGATTTCCGCGCCGCGGGCTTCTTCTTGGGTGCGGCGGCTTTTTCGAGCGCGTCCAGGCGCGCTTTTAGCGTGTCATTTTCCTCACGCAACAAGACAGCCATGGCCTTGACGGCGTCAAACTCCTCCCGCGAGACGAGGCCCTTTTCGCTCATAAACCGCTCAAGCCGCTGGGAAATAAGATTTTCCCATTCGTCCTTGACCCCTTGCGCGGTTCCAAGCGCGCCCGTAGCCAGCCGTGCCAGATCATCAAAAAGACGTGAATTCGTCTGCATATTTTCAACTCCATAACTCGGATTACCTCATAATGGCGAGGCCGATGCCGAAAAGCAATGGCATTCGGTCACCGATTAGCTTGCGATTAAATCTCAGGGCTTTATATAGTGTCAGACATGACAGCATCGATACAATTTCTGGCCATTGCCTTTCCCGATATAGACCCCGTTCTCATCCAGATCGGTCCCTTCGCGATCCGCTGGTATGCCCTCGCCTATATCGCCGGGCTGGTGATCGGCTGGCAATTGATGATGCGCTTCGCCCGTGCCCCCGGATCCCTGGTGACGGAAAAGACTGTCGATGACTTCCTCATCTGGGCGACTCTGGGGGTCATCCTGGGCGGACGTCTCGGCTATGTCCTGTTTTACAAGCCAGACTATTATTTCACATATCCATCCGAGATACTGATGATCTGGCAGGGTGGCATGTCATTTCACGGGGGTGCCCTCGGGGTGATCATTGCCGCCATCCTCTATACACGGGCCAAGAAAATTCCGTTTTTCGCCTTTTCCGATCTGCTGGCTGTGGTAACGCCGGTCGGGCTGTTTTTCGGGCGCATCGCTAATTTTATCAATGGAGAGCTCTATGGCCGGACGACGGATGTTCCCTGGGGTGTAGTATTTCCGGCGGGCGGCGACATGCCCCGACATCCCAGCCAGCTCTATGAAGCGGTGCTGGAAGGAGCCGTCCTGTTCGTGGTTCTTCTCCTTCTGAGGCGCACTGCCTATGGCGCCCGCATGGGAGCTCTGTCAGGCACCTTCCTGGTCGGCTATGCCCTCGCCCGCGGATTCGTCGAGTTTTTCCGCCAGCCCGACGCCCATCTCGGCCTGCTGGCCGGCGGATTTACCATGGGTCAGGTCCTGTCAGTACCGATGATCCTGCTCGGGCTGTACCTGATGTTCCGGCCGGTGCAAAAACCCGCATGAATAAGCTCGGCGGACTTCTTAAAGACCGCATCAGCCGATCCGGACCCATCTCCCTGCATGATTTCATGAAAGAAGCTCTTGGCCATTCTGAATATGGATATTACGCCTCAAAAGATCCCTTCGGCGATACAGGCGATTTCATCACGGCACCAGAAGTCAGCCAGATTTTCGGAGAGCTGATCGGACTCTGGTGTGTGGACTGCTGGATGAAATTGGGCGCGCCTTCTGCCTTCAACCTGGTCGAATTTGGACCCGGCAACGGCACCTTGATGACTGACGCGTTGCGCAGCGCCGCCCTGGTGCCGGAGTTTCTCAGCGGTGCCGACATCCATCTTGTTGAAAACAGCGAAAGACTCAGGGATATCCAAAAGGCGGCCCTGGCGACACGGGGGGTGACTGCCACATGGCATAACGGATTTCCGGAGTTGCCGCCGCAGCCCACCCTGTTCCTGGCCAACGAGTTCTTCGACGCCTTGCCCATCCATCAATATATCTGTGCAAACAATCAATGGTATGAGCGCAATGTCGATTGGCGGGGAAAGAAGTTCCGGTTTTGCAAGGCCGATCATCCTACCAAGCTCGAAGGCAAAATCGAGTCAGGGAAAGATGGAATGATTGTTGAGGTCTGCCCAGCCGCGGCAGATTTTATGACAGCCATCTGCCAGACCCTGAGCCGTCAGGGTGGCGCAGCCGTCATTATCGACTACGGGAGTATGCGGGAGCTGACCGGCGACAGCTTCCAGGCCCTGCGCGGACATAAATCCATTGACCCTTTGCAAAACCCGGGAGATGCAGATCTCACGGCCCATGTGAAATTCCGTCAGTTAACCGATATCGCCGGGAAATTCAACCTGGACATCCAGGGCCCGACCAGCCAGGGACGGTTTCTGGAACGACTGGGAATTGAGGCACGATCGGAAATGCTGGCCCGCAAGGCCAATGAAGAGCAGCGCCAAAAATTGAAGGTCGGGCTGAGGCGTCTGACCAGTGCTGAGGAAATGGGAACCCTTTTCAAAGTGCTGGCCGTATCCCATACTATGGCCGCACCACTGGAAGGATTTGAACGTGACAATGCTGCAAAGTGATCTCCTGGCCCAGGCGGGTCTGTCCCATGGGTTTTTCACCCGCCAGGGCGGCGTCTCTTCCGGGCTTTACGGCTCTCTTAATTGCGGCCCCGGCTCCAAGGATAAACACGAGGATGTGACAGAAAACCGGCGCCGGGCCATGGAAATGATGCAGATTGAAAGCGACAATCTTCGCACCCTGTATCAGGTCCACAGTGCCGACGTTCTTGTCATCGAAGAGAGCGATCCATTCAAAACCCGGCCGAAGGCCGATGCGATGGTCACTAAAATTCCGGGTCTCGCCCTTGGCATCCTCACCGCCGACTGTGTGCCCATCCTCTTTGCCGATGTTGAAAACGGTGTTATCGCCGCCGCTCATTCCGGCTGGAAAGGAACTGTGTCGGATATCGGCCGGAATGTGGTTGAAGCCATGGAGGGTCTGGGTGCCGAGCGGGCGAATATTCGCGTCGCCATTGGCCCGGCCATTGCCCAAGCCTCCTATGAAGTCGGACCGGAGTTTCCGGGACCTTTCCTGGACCTGGATCCTTCCTCCGATAGATTTTTTATTCCTTCCGTCAAGCCCGGACATCATATGTTCGACCTCAAGGGATTTGTCCATAGCCGCATTGACCGGCTCAATGTCGCGGCCATTGATATGCTCAATAACGATACTTGCGCCGAGGAAGACCTGTTTTACAGTTACCGCCGCATGACAAAGCGTGGTGAAGCAGATTATGGACGTCAGTTATCAGCGATCGCCCTTCAAAAATAGGACGGAACCGCCCCGTCATTGCATGTACAAGAGGACTGAAATGCCGTATATGGTGATTTTTATTATAATTTGTCTGTTAGGGCTTTTGGCAACCTGTGCATTGTAATAATTACATCAGAAGTTTCCTGGCGCTGATCCTGCTTTTGGCGGTGGCCTGCCAGCCGCTGGAACGCCCTTTCCAGCCGGAGGTCAAGAGCGGTTGGCGTGCTGCACCGGGACCGCGGGCCTCCCTCTATGTGGCGGATGTCAAGGGCGGACCGGAAAATCTGGAGACGGAAGTCGCCTCGAAACTTCAGGAACTCGGCATTGCGGCTTTCGCAGGCAATGAAGTGCCGGACCGCTATTCGGTTCAGGGCGCTATCGTCGACATAGACGGCACCCGCTATATCAACTGGACGATTTATGATCCGGCGAAAAATAGCACCGGTCTCTATACGGAAGAAAAGCTGCCGCCCGGAGTGACCGAGGAAACAGCAACGGGTCTTGACGAGGTCGCGCTTCGCTCTGCCAGTAATATAGATCGGTTGTTGGGAGGAGACGGCTTCAATTTTGCGACGGTTAAGAAGCCGGTGATCTTTGTGCCGATTGTCAAGGGCGCACCGGGAGATGGCGCCGAGAGCCTGGCCTTTGCCATTCAGGAAGAGCTGGTGAAAATGGGGCTCGACGTGCTGCCGACGGAACAGGGCGCCAGCTATATCGTGCGTGGATCCTCAAGCCTGTCCGAGCCAAAGGCCGGCACTCAGATCATTCAGCTGACCTGGTCTTTGGAGCGCCGCAATGGCGAACAGGTGGGCCAGATCCAGCAGCGCAACAGAATCAAGGCAGGCTCCCTCAACGGCGCCTGGGGCCAAACGGCATTTCTGGCCGCCAAAGGGGGCGCCCAGGGGGTATATAAACTCCTTCAAAACAGTGAAGCTGAATATTTTAAATCGAAATCCTGATTTTATTTCCCGAAAATCAAAAAAATTACCTTTATGGCGTTTACACAGGAAAAGGCCCTTGGTAAGTTCCGCCCGCTATCGCCGACTGCCAGATCGGGAGTGCGATCAGCATATGTATAGTTGACTGAACAGAGCCCTTTACCGGCAGAGGACCGTTCATATGAAAGTGCTTGCGGGGAATGGCAACAGGCCCCTGGTGGAAGCTGTAACCAGCTACCTTAATTTGCCTCTGACGAAAGCGGATGTTCGTCGTTTTTCTGACATGGAAGTGTTCGTAGAGATCCACGAGAATGTGCGGGGGGAAGATGTCTTCGTCGTCCAGCCCACCTCCTTTCCGGCCAATGACCATCTGATGGAACTCCTGGTCTGTATTGATGCGCTGAAACGGGCCTCGGCCAAGCGAATCACCGCGGTCATTCCCTATTTCGGCTAT
Organism: Sneathiella sp.; assembly: GCA_965228285.1. Taxonomy (GTDB): domain Bacteria; phylum Pseudomonadota; class Alphaproteobacteria; order Sneathiellales; family Sneathiellaceae; genus Sneathiella. Next base: position 4,119,645 of record OZ245808.1, on the reverse strand, counting down.
GCCCGGCAGGATCGGAAGCCCGGCCCCAGAACGCCGATCTCGGCGAAGCTGGTCGCCAACCTGATCACTACCGCCGGCGCGGACCGGGTTTTGACCCTTGATCTGCATGCCGGGCAGATCCAGGGTTTCTTTGACATTCCGACCGATAATCTGTTTTCAGCCCCGGTTATTGTCCCGGATATTGAAGAACATTACGGCCGCGGCAAGGAAATCACCATCGTTTCCCCCGATGTGGGCGGGGTTGTGCGGGCCCGGGCCTTTGCTAAAAGGCTTGACGCGGACCTCGCAATTGTGGATAAGCGCCGTGAAAAAGCCGGTGTCTCGGAAGTCATGAATATTATCGGTGATGTATCCGGACAGCGCTGCATCCTTGTTGACGATATCGTGGATAGTGCGGGTACCTTGTGTAACGCTGCCGCGGCATTGATGGATAAGGGGGCAAAAAGTGTCATGGGCTATGTCACTCACGGGGTGCTGTCGGGCGGTGCTATCGCCCGGGTCAATGCCTCGGCGATGGAAGCCATGGTGACCACGGACAGCATCATGGCAACGGAGGCTTTCCGGGTGTCAGATAAGATGCGGCAGATTTCCATTGCCCCGCTCATTGGTGAGGCAATGCACAGAATTTCAGAGGAAACTTCGGTTTCCAGCCTGTTCGACTAACCGGACAGGCAGTCACGGCGCGGGCACCCCTGGAGGCACGCGTCATTTTGACACCGGGTTCGTCCCGGTGTTGCTCGTTAAGTAGGAGAAATGCAATGAGCGAAAATGCAGTTTTGATTGCAGAGACGCGTGACCGGGTTGGAAAGGGGACCTCCCGCGCTTTACGTCGTGAAGGCCGGACACCAGCGGTAATTTATGGTGATAAGAAAGACCCCATCTCGATTTCCCTGGAAACCAAGGAACTGATGAAGACCATCATGCGGGACGCCTTCCTCTCAACCGTTTACACGGTTCAGGTTGGTGATGCCAAGCATAATGTCCTTCCCCGTGACATGCAGCTTCACCCTGTGAAGGAAAGCCCTGTCCATGTGGATTTCCTGAGGGTCTCTGCGAAATCGCAGATCGCCATCATGGTTGCCGTTGCCTTCCTCAATGAAGAGGAATGTGTCGGCTTGAAACGCGGGGGTGTTCTGAACGTGGTCCGCCATGAGATCGAAATGATGGTCCCGGCCGGCAACATTCCGGAATCCATCGAGATTGATCTTGAGAAGTATGACATTGGCGACAGTGTCCATATTTCGGAAGTCACCCTTCCCGAAGGCTGTGAACCGACCATTACCGATCGTGACTTCACCATCGTGACGATTGCCGCACCGATTGCCGAGGAAGAGCCTGAAGAAGACGAAGAAGGTCTTGAAGGTGAAGGCGTCGAAGGTGAAGAAGGCGCTGAAGGCGAAGCAGGAGAGTCTGCCGAAGCTGAGGGCGACGGCGAAAGCGAAAGCGAGTAAGTCGGAGCTGACGAATGATTTTGCTGGTTGGCCTTGGCAATCCTGGCAAGGGATATACGGACAACCGGCATAATTTCGGATTTATGGCGGTGGATGAAATCATTCGCCGCCATTCCTTTTCGCCGGAACGGGTGAAGTTTCAGGGACTTGTCTCTGAAGGCACCATCAGCGGCGAAAAGGTTCTCGCGCTCAAACCCACCACCTATATGAACGAATCCGGTCGCTCGGTCAGCGAAGCCGCCCGGTTTTACAAGCTTGCCCCTAGTGACATCCTAGTCATCCATGACGAACTTGACCTGCCCATGGGCAAGGTCAGGGTTAAAACCGGTGGCGGCCATGGCGGCAATAACGGCATCCGCTCCCTGATCAACCATATTGGTGAGGATTTTCGCCGGGTTCGGCTGGGTGTCGGGCATCCGGGCGAGAAACATCTTGTCTCCGGCCATGTGCTCAAGGATTTTTCGAAAGCCGAGCGGGAGATTGCCGACAAGATTATCGACAGTACCGCCCGTCATATCGATCTATTGATCGACGGCAATGACGCCAACTTTATGAACAAAATTGCGCTGGAAACAGCGCCGCCCAAGTCAAAAGCTACGGGTGACAACAAGGAAAACTGACCATGGGGTTCAAATGCGGAATTGTCGGCTTGCCGAATGTCGGGAAATCGACCCTCTTCAATGCCTTGACGGAAACGGCCCAGGCGGCAGCGGAAAACTATCCCTTCTGCACCATCGAGCCTAATCTCGGTCAGGTCCCCGTTCCCGATGACCGGATGGACAAGCTGGCGGACCTGGCCCAATCCAAGGAACTGATCCCGACCCAGCTGACCTTTGTGGATATTGCCGGATTGGTGCGCGGAGCGGCCAGCGGTGAAGGTTTGGGAAACAAGTTCCTGGCCCATATCCGCGAAGTCGACGCCATCATCCAGGTCATCCGTTGTTTTGAAGATGACGACATCACCCATGTGGATGGCAAGATTGATCCCCTCTCCGATGCGGAAACCATCGAGACCGAACTGATGCTGGCGGATCTGGAAAGTCTTGAGAAGCGGGTGGACGGCCTGATCAAGAAAATCCGCGGCGGTGATAAAGAAGCAAAGAAGCAATCTGAGCTGATTGACCGGGCCCTCGCCGTTCTGAGGGATGGCAAGCCGGCCCGCATGGTCGAACTCGCGGAAGACGAGGTCAAGACTTTCCGCAATCTGCAACTGCTGACCGCCATGCCCATCCTCTATGTCTGCAATGTCGATGAAGGCAGCGCCGCGACCGGCAATGAGTATTCAAAGCTGATCGAGGAAAAGGCGGCTGCGGAAAATGCCGGGACCGTCGTTATCTCCGCTGCCATTGAGGCCGAAGTGGCCCAACTGGACAAGGAAGAACGGATCGAGTTTCTGGCGGATCTGGGGCTTCAGGAAACCGGATTGGGGCGGATCATCCGCGCCGGATATGATCTTCTTGAGCTCATTACCTTTTTCACCGTCGGACCCAAGGAATGCCGCGCCTGGACAGTTACCAAGGGAACCAAGGCGCCACAGGCCGCCGGGGTCATCCATACAGATTTTGAAAAAGGCTTTATCCGGGCCGAAACAATCACGTATGCTGACTATGTTGAACATGGCGGCGAGAATGGTGCCAAGGAAGCGGGATTGATGCGGCTGGAAGGCAAGGAATATGTGGTCCAGGATGGCGATGTCCTGCATTTCCGGTTTGCAAACTAGACACCAGGCGGATTGTCCGGAAGAGAAAAATACAAGGTCAGCATAAGGCCGGAGGATAGCAAGAGCATGAAATACTGGGAAGATTTTGAAGTCGGCACTCAGTTCGAATTTGGCAAGAAGACGGTGACGGAAGAGGAAATCATCCGCTATGCCAGGAAATTCGACCCCCAGCCTTTTCATATCGACAAAGAAGCCGCCGCAAATCACTATTATCAGGGGATAATCGCCAGTGGCTGGCACACGGCGGCCATGTGCATGCGGATGATGGTAGATGGGTATCTTCAAGATGCCGCCTCAAGCGGCTCACCGGGGGTGGAGCAACTTCGCTGGAAGCAGCCCGTCCGTCCAGGCGAAACCTTGCATGTGAAAGCAGAAGTATTGGATCGGAGCCTACCGAAGAGCCGCCCGGAACTCGGATTCGTCAAGTTCAGCCACAAGGTCTTCAATCAGGATGGCGATATGAAGATGTCCATGGTTTCCAGCGGCATGTTCAGCCGTCGGCCAAGCGATATCAAGACCCTGGAGGCCGGCCAATGAACAAGCTGTATTTTGAAGATATCAAGGTTGGCGACAAGACGGAATTCGGCTCCAAGCTGGTTACAAAAGAAGAGATTATTGAATTCGCCGAAGAGTTCGACCCGCAGTCTTTTCATGTGGATGAAGAGGCGGCAGCCAATAGTATCTATGGCGGGATCATTGCCTCCGGCTGGCATACCGGCGGCATGCTCATGCGGATGATGGTCGACAATATGGTCAATCAGCGGGCCGGCCTTGGCTCCCCTGGTTTTGATGACCTTCGCTGGATCCGGCCGGTGCGTCCGGGTGACCGTTTACGCTTTGAATCTACAGTGATCGAAGCCCGCAGATCGAAATCCCGGCCTGATATGGGCATCATCCGGGCGCAGGTTTATCTGTTTAATCAGAATGATGAGAAGGTTTTTGCCGTCAAGACAATCGGCATGATGAAGACCCGACCCTAAAGTCTGACAAGGCCATTTCGCAAATAATTAGTGTTTTTGCTTAATTGTTGCCTACATACCTTATATAGTAGTGTCAGCTTAAAAAATTCTAATATTTGGGGGTAATAGGCATGGATTTGTTCCTTACCGGCTCTGCGGCATTTGTCATCGTGCTGGTGATTCTGGCCGTCGTCATTGTCATGATGGGCGTGACGATCGTCCCGCAGGGCTATCAATATACCATTGAGCGTTTCGGTCGCTATACGCGCAGCCTGCCGCCGGGCCTTGGCCTTATTATTCCTTTCGTCGACCGGGTAGGCGACAGGGTCAATATGATGGAGCAGGTGCTGGATATTCCAACCCAGGAAGTTATCACCCGCGACAATGCCATGGTTCAGGTGGATGGGATCCTGTTTTTTCAGGTTCTTGATGCCGCCAAATCCGCCTATGAAGTCCGTGACCTGGAACGGGCTATCCAAAACCTGACCCAGACAAATCTCAGAACCGTCCTCGGTTCCATGGATCTGGACGAGGCCCTGAGCCAGCGGGATGCCATGAACAATCGGCTTCTCAATGTCATCGATCAGGCTTCAACCCCCTGGGGAATCAAGGTCACGCGTGTTGAAATCAAGGATATCACGCCGCCGTTGGATCTGGTGGAGGCCATGGGCCGACAGATGAAAGCGGAACGTGAAAAACGGGCTGTCATTCTGGAAGCAGAAGGTGTCCGGCAGTCGGAAATCCTGCGGGCGGAAGGCGAAAAGAAATCTGCCATTCTGGAGGCCGAAGGGCGCAAGGAAGCCGCATTTCGAGATGCTGAGGCCCGGGAACGATCTGCAGAAGCGGAAGCTAAGGCGACCCATGATGTCTCCGAAGCCATTGCGGCTGGGGATATTCAGTCGATCAATTATTTTGTTGCCCAGAAATATACCGAAGCCATGAAGGAAATCGGTATGGCCCGTAATTCCAAGATCGTGCTGATGCCCATGGAAGCCAGCGCTCTGGTCGGATCCCTTGGTGGAATCGGAACGATTGCCAAGGAAGTCTTTGGCGGGGATGACGAGTCAAGCAGCTCCCGCCCTCGCCGCAGTTCCGTTCCCAATAGCGAGTAACGACCATGTTTGACGAGTTTTTCAATTGGGTTCAACAGCTGGACTTCTGGGGATGGTGGATATTGGCGCTTGTCCTGATCATCCTCGAAGTGTTTGCGCCGAGCACAATCTTCCTGTGGCTGGGAATAGCGGCAGGTATTGTCGGCATAGTCGCTTTCTTCCTGCCGGATCTGTCCTGGCAGTGGGAATGGACAATCTTCGCCTTTGTCGCCATTATCAGTATCATCGCTTCGCGCCAGTTTTTCCGCAAAAACCCTGGTGTTGAGGACAATCTGACTCTCAACAAACGCGGCGCTCAATATATCGGACGTCAGTTTACCCTGGTGGAGCCGATCCGCAACGGACGCGGGAAAATACGAGTTGATGACACCCAATGGGCCGTAGAAGGCCCCGATATGGAAGAAGGCGACACAGTGGTCGTGACCGGAACCGACGGCAGCCTGCTGGTCGTGGAACCGAAAACGGAAGGATAGAAGGATGGGAGAATTTATGGAACTGACGGCTTCTGATGGTCATAAATTTTCCGCCTATAAAGCTGCGCCTCCCGGAGACCCGAAAGCCGGCCTTGTCGTGATCCAGGAAATCTTCGGGGTCAATTCCCATATCCAGGATGTCTGCGACCGCTATGCGGAGCAAGGATATCTCGCCATTGCTCCGGCCCTGTTTGATCGGATTTCCCCGAATATCACGCTGAATTATGAGAGCGAAGATGTCACTCAGGGCATTGAATATAAAATGCAGATTTCCGACGAACAGGCCTTGTTGGATATTGACGCGGCGCGGGCAGCGATCGCCAGTGCCGGTCCTGTCTATGTCGTCGGATATTGCTGGGGCGGCAGCCTCGCTTATTTGAGCGCCTGCAGGTTGCCGGACTTTAATAAAGCCGTCGGATATTATGGCGGGCAGGTCGCGCAGCATATTGATGAAGCACCGCAAATCCCCGTCATGCTACATTTCGGAGATCAGGACGCATCGATCCCCCTGAAATCAGTGGATGAGGTAATGACCAAACGTCCGGGCATTCCTGTCTATATCTATCAGGCCGGACATGGTTTTAACTGCGATCAGCGCGGCAGCTACGATACCGCCTCGGCAAAACTGGCCCTCGACCGTACCCTGGAATTTTTCGGATAGTCACTAAATCTGCACAAACTCGATAAGAGTGCCGCAACAATGCTCCGGATTGACCCTCAAACCGCCATTTGAGATTTTTCGCGGCGCCAGCCCGGCCTTTTCCAAAAACATCTTGGTCTCGTTCAAATTCACCACGCCGACGGACATGGCGAAGGGATAGGGCGGTTTTGGCTGCGCCTGATCGAAGTCGAGACCAGGGAACAAAAGATCCAGATCCTGCTCCTTTAAAAAAGTGAGTGAGTAATCACTCACTTTTACAGTGAGGGTATCATCGGTGAGGACCACATTCAGGGATCCGCAAAAAGATTTGTAATAGTCTTGCAGGGACGCCGGATCATCGACAACAAAGACAACAGAAACGATTCTTTTCGCCCCGTTTGCATGAACTTCCCATTCCGGACGACGCAGGAGCTCCGGTGTCAGATGGTGGACGATGAACAGATGCTTCTCGTCCAGACCATCCGCAGCGACTCTGATGATCTTGAATCTCGGCAATACATCCCCCTCCGGCAATTCCAGTTTTCGCTTGAGGTCGAGAAGCTCTGATGGATTGAGCCCGGCCTCTTCAAGGGACCGGCGTGTCTCTTCCGGATTGTGGGTTGCCAAAGCCAGCCCCAACAGGCCTTCACCCTGATCTGCAAGCGCCTTATCAAGCCCGTTGGTTTCGATGCCGGGATCGACGATACCGAGCAGCTCGATATAATCCTCCTCCAGCATGATGCAGTAATTGGCAGTCCCCCAGCCAATATGAGAGCCCCTCGGCGTTAAGGTAAACCCCAGCCTTTGATATTGGGCCCTCGCCGCCTCGAGATTTTCGACCCCGATGATAGTATGGTCTATTCCGTGAATGTCATGAGGCATGTAAGAAGCCACTTTCGTATTAAAACTGAAGGTGCGATTACGCTGTCCTCTTCAAAGTCGCCGTCAGCACACCCGCCCCGATCAGAAAGCTTCCGCCAATACGATTGACCAGCTTCATTGCGGACGGACGTGTGAATTTGCTTCTAAGCTGGCCCGCTAACACGGCCCAAATCGCCACATTAACCGCTGCCAGAGTGAGGAAGGTAATCTCAAGAAGGGCAAATTGTAGCAGCACCGGCTGGGTGACATCAACAAATTGCGGTACGAAAGCGACAAAAAAGACAATGCTCTTGGGGTTGAGAGCTGTGACCATATAAGAGTTCCAGAACATCGACCTCATACCGATTGGCTTGGAGGATTTTTGCAGGCTCCCGAGTTTGCCGCCCGCCCGCCAAAGGCTGATCCCAAGCCAGACTAGATAGAGAGCCCCGGCGATTTTGAGGATTGTAAACAAGGTGGCTGAGGCGGCGAGAATAGCACCTGCCCCTAACAGGGAAACGGTCATAGCCGTAAAGTCACCGAGGGTTACCCCGGGAACGGTTGCCCACCCCGTGCTGCGGCCCTGCCCCAGCGCATAACTGACTACCAGCATCACGGTCGGTCCGGGAATTGCCAGAAGGGCGGCACTGGCAATAAAGAAAGATATCCAAAGATCAAACGGCATCATGAGCTCCTTATGTGTTTTGCGAGAAGCAAAGACATAGCTCAGATCCAATTTCAACTATTTTTAAGGAGAAAATTTCTTTCTCTAATCGCCTTCAAATTCGCAGAGGGTCCGGACATTGACCCCCATGGCCTCAATCCGCGCTCTGCCACCAATATCAGGAAGATCAATAACGAAGGCGGAGCCAACAACCGTCCCCCCGGCATGACGAAGGAGGTTGATAGCCGCCGCCGCGGTGCCACCGGTGGCAATTAAGTCATCCACCAGCAGAATATTCTCTCCTTCAGCTATGGCATCCGTATGAATCTCAACCGTATCAGTGCCATATTCCAGCTCGTATTCTTCGCCGATCACATTCCAGGGGAGTTTTCCTTTCTTGCGAACCGGGACAAATCCAACACTGAGCTGATGGGCAATGGCACCGCCAAGCACAAAACCGCGGGCCTCAATCCCTGCCACCTTGTCAATGCGAACCCCGGCATAAGGCCAGACCAGTTGATCAACCACATGACGAAACCCGCCAGCATCCTGCCAAAGGGTTGTGATATCGCGAAACATCACTCCGTCTTTTGGATAATTGGGAATAGTTCTGATGATTGACTTAATATCCAAGGTCTTCTCCAGCATGTTAAAGCAAGCGCCCAGCCACGGCATCCAGCTTCGCCAGCATCTCAGGGTCCCGGGCTTCCAGCGCCGTGATCAGCGCATTGTCCAGGGCATTATGACAGCCCTCGGGACAAGTTCCCAGCCGCTGTCCTAATTCCGGGGTGACTGTCTTCACAAGCCGACGGGCATTGTCACTGTTTTTCATCAGGACTTCAATAATCGTCGAGACTTCAACCGCATCATGATCGGGGTGCCAACAATCATAATCCGTGACCATCGCCACTGTCGCGTAACAAAGCTCAGCCTCCCGGGCCAACTTGGCCTCTGGCATATTGGTCATGCCGATGACCTGACAGCCCCAGCTTCTATAGAGTTCCGATTCAGCCAGAGTGGAAAACTGAGGACCTTCCATGGCGAGATAAGTCCCCCCGCGATGAACCGCCAGCCCGTTCTCTCGCGCAGCGGCTTCGAGGTTATCACCAAGACGGCGGCACACCGGATGAGCCATGCTGACATGGGCGACAAGGCCGGACCCGAAGAAACTCTTCTTTCGGTCGATTGTGCGGTCTATGAACTGATCGATGATAACAAAGGTGCCGGGCGGCAGATCCTCTTCAAACGATCCGCAGGCGCTGAGAGAGATGATTTCCGTGACCCCGGCCCGTTTCATGGCGTCGATATTAGCTCGGTAATTGATTTCAGCCGGGGGAACTTTATGGCCGCGTCCGTGGCGGGGAAGAAACACCATATCCACACCACCCAGGGTGCCAAACAAGAGATCGTCTGAAGGCTTCCCGAACGGGCTCTCTACAGCCTTCCAATGAACGTTCTCAAGCCCTTCCAGCTCGTATAAGCCACTGCCGCCAATGACCCCAATCACCGGCTTTTTGACACCTGAAGCCATCTCCATCTCCCGTTCCAGCAAACAGGCCCCGGTTTTCAAACAAATGGCGGCCTATATTATTTCTCTATAAATGAAAAAGGGCGCAGTCAACAGCGCCCTTTTTACACAATTCCAATTATTTCAATTAGTGCAGGTCTGACCAGACTTTTCGCTTAACCGCATAGAACAATCCGGCAAGGATCAGCAAGAAGATGATGACCTTGAGGCCCATGCTCTTGCGTTCTTCCATTTTCGGCTCTGCCGTCCAGGCCAGGAAGACAGTCACATCCTTGGCCATCTGGTCCACTGTCGCCGGGGTTCCGTCCGCATATTCCACTCCGTCTTCCGACAAAGGGGCTGGCATGGCGATTTGGTGACCCGGGAAATAAGCGTTGTAGTTAGAGCCCTCTGACAACTCAAAATCCGCGGGCGGGTCTGTATAACCAGTCAGAAGGGAATAGAGATAGTTATCTCCGTTCGCGCGCGCCTTGGTGATCAAAGAAAGATCAACAGGATAGGCACCGCCGTTGGACGCTTTGGCTGCATTGGCATTTGGAAACGGAGATGGAAATACATCAAATGGTTTCCCCGGACGCTCAAACATCTCGCCCTCACCGTCAGGTCCGTCTTCATATTCGGATTCCGCAGCGATGGCTTTGATTTCCTCTTCGCTGAAGCCGAGATCCGACAGGGTCCGGAAGGCCACAAGGCCGAGACCATGACACCCGGCACAGACTTCGCGATACACCTGAAGTCCCCGCTGGGCTGCGGCACGATCATAGGTTCCGAAGAGCCCGCCATGTTGCCAGTTCACAGACTTTAGCTCAATCGCCTCACCGGCAGCCCGGGCACCGGTCACAGCAGTCAATGAGATAAGGGCAGCAATCCCAATAGATGTCATCAATTTAAGCATTGCTTGTCTCCTCCTTGGCAGGAGATTTTGCCAGAACATCCTCTGCGATACTCGCCGGTAGCGGTCTGGGTTTTTCAAACAACCCCACCAGCGGCAACAGAATAAGGATATGAACGAAGTAATAGACAGTGGCGATACGGCCCCAGATCAAATAGGCCCCTTCTGCCGGCTTCCCGCCGATATAGGTCAGCAGAATGCAGTCAAGGACGAAAATCCAGAACAGCTGCTTGTAGATCGGACGGAACCGGGCGGATCTGACGCGGCTCTTGTCCAGCCAAGGCAATGCAAACAGCACGGCAATCGCACCGAACATCAACAGAACGCCACCCAGTTTGTCGGGGACGGCCCGAAGGATTGCATAGAACGGCAGGAAGTACCATTCCGGCACAATATGTTCAGGTGTTACCAGCGGATCTGCGGGAATATAGTTATCCGCATGACCCAGGTAATTCGGCGCATAGAACAGGAAGGCCGAGAAGAAAATCAGAAATACCGCCAGCCCAAACAGATCTTTGACCGTGTAATAGGGGTGGAACGGAATGCTGTCCTGACCATTTTTGATTTCAATACCTGTCGGGTTGTTGGACCCGTTGGTATGCAACGCCCAGATATGCAGAATAACCACACCGACGATCACAAACGGAAGCAGGTAATGCAGGCTGAAGAAGCGGTTCAGGGTTGGGTTATCGACAGAGAAACCACCCCACAACCAGGTCACAATGCTCTCGCCAACGATTGGCAAAGCACCGAACAGGTTCGTGATAACCGTTGCTCCCCAGAAGCTCATCTGCCCCCATGGCAGCACATATCCCATGAAAGCGGTCGCCATCATCAGCAGGAAGATAACCAGGCCAAGCCACCAAAGCAGCTCTCTCGGTGCTTTATAGGACCCATAATACAGGCCACGGAAGATATGGAGATAAACGACGATGAAGAACATGGAGGCGCCATTGGCATGCATATACCTGATGAGCCAGCCATAATTCACATCCCGCATGATATGCTCAACACTGTTAAATGCCATGTCCACATGCGGGGTGTAATGCATGGCAAGAACGATACCGGTGACAATCTGAACAACCAGCATAACACCGGCAAGGGAACCGAAGGTCCACCAGTAGCTCAAGTTACGAGGGGTTGGATATTCATAGAGGGCATGATGCAGCATCCCCATGATCGGCAAGCGATCTTCCACCCATTTTACGGCTGTATTTTTTGGTTCAAAAGACATCTGGGGACCCCCTACCCGATCTTGATGTTATTGTCGTCGAGGAATTCATATGGCGGAATAGGCAGATTAAGTGGAGCCGGCCCTTTCCGAATACGTCCTGACGTGTCGTAATGGGAACCATGGCACGGACAAAACCAGCCGTTATAGTCTCCCTTTTCTTTCAGCGGGACGCACCCCAGATGCGTACAAACGCCAATCATGACCAACCATTCCGGCTTGATAACCCGATCTGCATCCGGTTCCGGATCCGGCAGATCGGCGACCACAACGTCTTCCGCTTTCTCAATTTCCCCTTCCGTCCGATGGCGAACGAAAACAGGTTTTCCCTGCCAGACTGTGGTGATTTCCGAGCCAACCTCGATGCCTTCAAGGTCAACTTCCGTTGTTGAGAGTGCCAGCACGTCGGCTGAGGGGTTCATCTGAGAGATGAAGGGCCAGATCGCGGCGGCTGTGCCAACAGCTCCTAGTCCGCCGGCGGCAACATACAGAAAATCGCGGCGCTTCACGCCGTCTTCTTCTCCGGGGGTGGTGGTGGTCATTTACTTGTCCCCAAAACCTATAAAAAATAATTGTTTCGCGACCGCTTTTTGTCATCATAATCGCGATATGTCCAGCCCGAACGTGCCAAATGCGACAATTAAACGCGGATTTTTTCTGTATTTGTTACATCAGGGCCATTACAAGACAATCATGAGACTTGCACTTTATCAACCGGATATTGCACCAAATGTCGGAACCTTACTGCGGCTGGGGGCCTGCCTGAATGTAGCTGTCGATATTATCGAGCCATGCGGCTTTCCGTTCGGAGCAAAAGACCTGCGGCGGGCGGTCATGGATTATGCCGATTCTGCACAGGCGGTCCGACACAGAAGCTGGAATGATTTCCTTGAGACTGCTCAGGGATGCCGCATTGTCCTGCTGACCACAAAAGCCGCCGTTCCCTATACGGATTTCGACTTTATGGAGACGGATATCCTGCTGATGGGGCGCGAGAGTGCCGGGGTTCCGGATCACGTCCATGACAAGGCCGACAGTCGTATTGTTATCCCGATGGCTGCGGGCATGCGCTCTGTCAATGTGGCGATTGCCGCTGCCATGGTAACCGGAGAGGCCCTGCGTCAAACCAGTTCTTTTCCCGCCCCGGCCCCACACCCAATCCCGTAAACCCGGAGCATTCATGACATCTGACCTGATTGAAGATCGTAAATCCATCGCCGCTGACTGGTTCCGGCAGCTTCGTGACCGCATCAGACAAAGCTTTGAAACCCTTGAAGAGGAATTGAACGGGACCTTCGCTGACCGGGAGCCCGGGAAGTTCGAAGTGACCAATTGGCAGCGACCGGGCGGTGGCGGCGGTGAGATGTCTGTGATGAAGGGCCGCGTGTTCGAGAAGGTCGGCGTCAATATTTCGACCGTTCATGGTCAGTTCTCAGAAGAATTCCGCCAGAATATTCCGGGCACCGATGCCGATGGAAATTTCTGGGCGAGCGGTATTTCCCTGGTAGCTCATATGCAGTCTCCGCTTGTCCCCGCTGTTCATATGAACACCCGCCATATCGTCACCGGGAAATCCTGGTTTGGGGGTGGGGCCGATCTAACTCCGATGTATCCAAATGATTCGGACACAGAATCCTTCCACGACGCCCTCAAAACCGCCTGTGACAAGCATGATCCGGACTATTATCCCCAGTTCAAGGAATGGTGTGATGAATATTTCTATCTTCCCCACCGGCAGGAGCCGAGGGGTGTGGGCGGTATTTTCTACGACAAGCTCGAAACCGATTGGGAGCGGGACTTCGCCTTTACCCAGGATGTGGGGCGGGCCTTTGCCGACATTTACCCGGAGATTGTCCGGCGCCATATGAATAAAGGCTGGACGGAAGACCAGCGGGAGCATCAGCTGATCCGCCGCGGCCGCTATGTTGAGTTTAACCTGCTCTATGATCGCGGGACCACATTTGGCCTGAAAACCGGCGGTAAAACGGAGGCCATCCTGATGTCCCTGCCACCGGAGGTCAAATGGCCTTGACGCAGGGTCTCAAAAGCTTACTTGCGATCCTGTGACGTGGCGCACACAGGTTTTGCTTGGGATTTCGGCGGGCAAAGCATATTATCAAGTCATCAGATAACATGGCCAAGGGGGTCAAGATGGTTAGATACAGATACAGCTTTTATTCGATATTTATCAATGTGTTCGCGACACTCTCGGAAGCGATGCGCAGCCATCAAATTGCCACAAAACCTTGTCATGGAAGTAATTGCCCGTAACTAACAGACGCGGACAGGAAGTAGACCTTAGCCAGTCTCTCAAAAAAGCCCCGATCTAAGGATTGGGGCTTTTTTAATGGCTGATTGCAAGAGATTTCAAGGCCTACAGGGTACCATAAAGCCGGTCCCCCGCATCCCCGAGGCCGGGCACAATATAGGCATGGTCATTCAGCTTTTCATCCAGTCCGGCCACATAAACCGTGACTTCCGGATGCTTATCGAGCATCACCTGCACCCCTTCAGGCGCTGCAACCAAAGCCATAAAGCGGATATTCTTCTCCTCGACCCCATGATCCAGCAGAACTTCGACCCCGGCCGCAGCCGAATAGCCGGTCGCCAGCATAGGATCGACAAGGATGAACAAACGGTCCTCCGCCGTCGGCAGTTTGCGTAAATACTCAACCGGGCGTTTGGTTTCAGGGTCCCGATACATCCCGATATGCCCAACTCGCGCGGACGGCATCAATTCCAATAGCCCATCTGCCATGCCCAGCCCCGCCCGCAAAATCGGGACTATCGCCGATTTCTTGCCGGCCAACACTGTCGCCGACATCGGGCAAATAGGTGTTTCAATCTCCTCCGCCTTTGTTGGCAGCTGCCGTGTAATCTCGTAGCCCATAAGAAGCGCAATTTCTTTCAGCAACTGACGAAAGGTCTTGGTCGAGGTTTTCTTGTTTCTCATATGGCTCAACTTGTGAACAATAAGAGGGTGATCAAGAATATGCAGATTGGAGAATCGGGGATCAATGGCCATAGTTTGAGACACCTGATAGGGTTGAAGAACGAGTGCACCTGAATTTATTAGTCGGAAAGCCGTGTTTTTGCCAGCAATATTGCTTTTTTGGTAAGGAAGCGTTCAGTCAGGCTGCTTCTTGGCTTTGCGTGCCGCCCGTTTTCGCTTCCTTGGGTCATTTTTTCGCACCATTTTTTCGGCAAGGTACCCCCGAAGCCAGGTTTTATAACCGTCGAGCCCCAGTTTCCGGAGCTTCTTCGTATTTGCGAATCCTGACTTGCCCGACAGATCGTCCGCGACAAGTGTTTCCAGATCCACAATTTCTGATGTGTCCCTATCCATGCTTCTTCCCCCTATAAAATGGATAATGGCTTCAGTATAGTCTGATTTCCCCAAAAAATCACATTGAGGCGATCCATCCTCTTCTATTCCTCTAGGCGTGGTGAAATTTGAACCATATACTCACCTCGACAAGAATTAATCTTGACCAGATGGTCAGATTTGGGTTTGGATGAAAGCAAGTATTGTATTTTGTCTTCAAGAATTGGGTGTAGATAACAGGGAGTGATCTAGATGATCAAAAAAATCACATTAGGCCTGATCGCAGCCGCGGCAGTGACGGTCGCTGGTATAGCGCAGGCAGAGGATTTCAAACCGGCCATCGTCTTTGATATGGGTGGAAAGTTTGATAAGTCCTTCAATGAGGCCGGCTTTAACGGGGCTGAGGCCTTCAAGAAGAAAACTGGCATCGAGTATATGGATTTTGAGGTAACGCAAGTTTCCCAGCGGGCCCAGGCCGTCGATCGCATGGCCCGCAAAGGTGCCAGCATCGTCGTCGCCATGGGATTTGCGCAGGCTGATGCTGTGAAAGCCGCCGCCATGGCAAATCCGGACACGAAATTCACCATTATTGACATGGTCGTGGATCTGCCGAATGTGCAATCGGTGATTTTCAAGGAAGAACAGGGATCATTCCTTGTCGGTATCGCAGCTGCCATGGCCAGCCAGACAGGCAAGGTCGGATTTATCGGCGGCATGGATATTCCCTTAATTCGCAAATTTGCTCTCGGATACAAGGAAGGCGTCATGCATGCCAATCCCAAGGCTGAAGTGATTGAAAACATGACAGGAACGACGCCCGCCGCCTGGAACGATCCGACAAAAGGCAGCGAGTTGGCCCAAAGTCAGTTCGATCGCGGTGCCGACGTTATTTTTGCGGCAGCGGGTGGAACCGGGATCGGCGTTTATCAGACCGCAGCAGACGCTCAGAAATTTGCCATTGGTGTCGATAGTAATCAGGACTACCTGCATCCGGGAACCATGCTCACCTCCATGCTGAAACGTGTCGACGTTGCCGTTGAGGATGCCTTCACATCGGCCAAAAACGGAACCTGGGAGCCCGGCCTCAAAGTGCTTGGCCTTGAAGAAAATGGTGTTGGGTTTTCCGTTGATCAATGGAACAAGGATGTCTTGACCCCGGAAATGATCGCGGCCATGAACAAAGCAAGGGATGAGATCATCGCCGGTAAGATAAAGGTTACCAACTATATGGACCAATAAGTCCAACCGCGATGACGGATATCCCCCCGGCGCTTGAATTGCGCCGTGTCAACAAACGGTTCGGCCCGGTTCATGCCAACAAGGACATATCCTTGTCCGTGGACCGGGGAACCATTCACGGCATTATTGGTGAAAATGGTGCCGGAAAATCCACTTTGATGAGTATCGTTTATGGCTTCTACGAGGCCGATAGCGGAGAGATTCTCGTCAACGGTGAGATTTGCCATATCGACAATCCGCAAAGTTCCATCGCCGCCGGCATCGGCATGGTCCATCAGCATTTCATGCTTGTCGATACCTTTACTGTTCTTGAAAACATCATCCTCGGGGTAGAAGGCGGGTTTCGGCTTACCGAAGGCCTGGCAAAAGCTCGTCAGGAGCTGGAGCGGCTGGAAGAGGAATATGCCCTTGATGTCAATGTCGATGCCATCGTTGGGGAATTGCCGGTGGGATTACGACAGCGCGTGGAAATCCTCAAAGCGCTCTATCGCGGCGCCGAAATTCTCATTCTGGACGAGCCTACCGGTGTCCTTACTCCTCAGGAAGCGGATCACTTGTTCCGTATCCTGGATACGCTGCGCGAACAGGGCAAGACGGTTATTCTCATTACCCATAAGTTGCGGGAAATCATGGCGATCACAGATAATGTCTCGGTGATGCGTCGGGGAGAGATGGTCGCCCATGTCAAAACTCAGGATACCAATCGGGAACAGCTTGCAGAATTGATGGTCGGCCGATCCGTGCTGTTACAAGTGGAAAAACAAAAAGCACAGCCGGGAGATATTCTGGTCGAAGTAAAGAACCTGTCCTACCTGGACAGTGATGGTGTCCCGCGGCTGAAAGAAATAAATCTCGAGCTTAAAGCCGGAGAAATCCTCGGTATTGCGGGCGTATCCGGCAATGGTCAGTCAGAGCTGCTGGAAGTTCTGGGCGGGGTCGTACCGCCGACGTCAGGCAGCATCCATTATAAAGGCGAAGAACTGGTCAATTCCCGAAAGTTCACAGCCCGGACCATGCGAAAAATCGGCCTCGGCCATGTGCCTGAAGACCGGCATCGCTCTGGCCTCATTCTATCCTTTGAAGCCAATGAATGTACGATCCTGGGGTATCAGGACAATCCTGAATATAACCGCAGCTTGCGACTTGACCGAGACACAATGGTGAAGACCTGTGAACAGCATATCGAGAAATATGATGTGCGACCGCCTGACCCGTTTCTGAAGGCCTCCGGCTTTTCCGGCGGTAATCAGCAAAAGCTCGTGCTCGCCCGGGAAATGGAGCAAAATCCGGATGTGCTGCTCGTTGGACAACCGACACGCGGTGTTGATATTGGTGCCATCGAGTTTATCCATAATCAGCTCATCAAGATGCGGGATGCCGGGAAGGCAATCCTGGTCGTCTCCGTTGAAATTGACGAAGTGATGTCGATCGCAGACAGAATTGCCGTGATGTTCGACGGCGAGATCGTTGGTGAAATCGACGCGGAAGATGCCACCGAAACCAAACTTGGTCTGATGATGGCGGGCATCCGCAACCCTCAGAAAGCTGAAGAGGCCGCGGTTTAATGTCGGAAGTTAAGGCAAAATTCGGTACTCCACCCAAGATCCCGGGCTGGGTTAATTATGCCCTGGTACCGCTGATGAATCTGATTGCCGCTTTGTTGATCTCCGGGATTGTGATCCTCATCGTCGGGGACAATCCAATCGAAGCCCTGCGGGTTCTGGTTTATGGGGCCTTTGGCTATCCGGAAGCCATCGGCTATACGCTCTATTACACCACCAATTTCATCTTCACCGGTCTGGCGGTGGCCATCGCCTTTCATTGTGGTTTATTTAATATCGGTGCGGAGGGACAGGCTGCTATCGGCGGTGTCGGTGTCGCCCTCATCTGCCTCTATTTCGATTGGATGCCAACCTGGCTTGTGATCCCGTTTGCGATGATCGCTGCAGCTGTTTTCGGGGCTGCCTGGGCATTTATTCCCGGCTATCTGCAGGCAAAACGCGGTAGCCATATTGTCATCACGACCATCATGTTTAATTTTATTGCTGCATCGGTGATGACCTATCTTCTGGTCGAGGTTTTGATAGACCCGAACGGCCAGTCCCCGGAGAGCCGATCCTTTATTGAAAGCACCTGGCTCCCGTTTTTTCACAGCGTTATCGACATGCCGAGAACGCCGTTAAACCTGTCCTTCCTCTATGCTCTGATACTGAGCGGTGGATTTTATTTTCTCATTTGGCATACCCGTTGGGGATATGAAATCCGGGTTGTTGGGCAGAACGAAACGGCTGCGCGTTATGCCGGAATATCGCCTGCAAAAAATATCATTCTGGCCATGATGATCTCTGGAGCTTTGGCTGGTTTTGTTGGAGTGAATGAAATTCAAGGCGTTCAGCATCGCCTCATTCTCGACTTTACGGGAGGATATGGGTTTGTTGGTATTGCTGTCGCTCTCATGGGCCGTAATCATCCCATTGGGATATTTCTCGCAGCGCTTCTGTTCGGCGCTTTGTATCAGGGCGGATCAGAACTCGCCTTCGAGATGAAGAATATTAATAAAGAGATGGTTATCGTCATTCAGGGTCTGATCATCCTGTTTTCAGGGGCCCTTGAGCATATGTTCCGGCCCAAAATTGAAGCCGCCTATCGACGGATCGCCTTTCCCAAAACGGTGGAGGCAGGATAATGGAAACTTTCCAGATCATCGTCCTGCTGCTGGATGCCACATTTCGAGTTGCGACACCTCTCATTTTGGCCGCCCTAGCCGGAATGTTTTCGGAGCGGGCCGGTGTTGTTGATATTGGCCTTGAAGGAAAAATGCTCGGCGCCGCCTTTGCGGCAGCGACAGTCGCGGCCGTATCGGGATCCGCCTGGGTCGGGCTTTGCGCCGGCATCCTGACATCTCT
This sequence comes from Sneathiella sp., assembly GCA_965228285.1. Taxonomy (GTDB): domain Bacteria; phylum Pseudomonadota; class Alphaproteobacteria; order Sneathiellales; family Sneathiellaceae; genus Sneathiella. The sequence continues at coordinate 4,100,644 of OZ245808.1, read as the reverse complement.
CATGCTGTCTTCTCTGCATGCTTATGCCTGTGTCACCCATAAGGGAAATCAGGTTGTTTCGGGTATGGCGATTAATATCGTTGTCGCCGGTCTGGCTCCGACCTTGGGTTATGCCTGGTTCCGGATGGGCGGACAAACACCCGCACTGAACGGTGATTCCAGGTTTCGGGGGATTACCCTTCCCTTCGCTGAAACCCTCAGGGATGTGCCAATCATCGGGTATATCTATGCGGAGCTGATTTCAGGCCATAACGTCATCGTTTATATGGCCGCAGCAGCGGTTCCGATTACCGCCTGGATCCTGTATCGAACGCGATTTGGCCTTAGGGTTCGGGCGGTGGGAGAAAACCCCCATGCCGTCGATACTGCCGGAATTCAGGTGGACCTGATGCGCTACAAAGCATTGGCCGTCACCGGGTTTCTGTGCGGTATCGCGGGAACCTACCTCTCGACCGCCCATGGGGCTGGCTTTATTCGCGATATGACAGCGGGCAAAGGCTATCTGGCGCTTGCTGCCCTGATTTTCGGAAAATGGAAGCCTGTCCCGACCATGTTCGCCTGTCTTCTGTTTGCCTTTACCGATGCTGTTCAGGCGCGCTTGCAGGGCGTAGATTTGCCTATTGTTGGAGAAATTCCTGTTCAGTTCATTCAGGCGCTCCCTTATATACTGACTGTGCTGCTGCTGGCAGGGTTTGTCGGCAAGGCCCACCCGCCAAAAGCCATTGGTGAGCCCTATATTAAGGAAAGATGATGACGAGTGCCCCTCATGCTGCCGCCGAGTTCGTGAAAGAAACGGCGCCCGGATTTACTCCTCGTGTCGGTATCATTCTCGGCTCGGGACTGGGCGGTCTGGCAGATCAGATTGATGTTGTCGCCAGTATCAGTTACGACGATATTCCTGAATTCCCAAGATCAACAGTCGAGGGTCATGCCGGACGCCTGATTCTGGGCCGGCTGGGCGGTATGCCCGTGGCCTGCATGCAGGGACGCATTCACTATTATGAAGGTACGGATCCCAGGGACCTGGCCATTCCGGTGCGGATGCTGAAGCTAATTGGTATTGAGATCCTACTTGTAACTAACGCGGCGGGGAGTTTTCGCAAGAAAATGGGTCCGGGGAGCCTGATGGTCTTGAGCGACCATATTAATTTTACCGGCCTCAATCCGCTGAAAGGCGAGAATGATGAAACCTTCGGTCCGCGTTTCTTTTCCATGGAAGAAGCTTATGATCCGATATTGAGGGAACATTTAGCGGCCGTGGCCAAGGAACTGGGTATTAATCTTCATGAAGGCGTCTATCTTCATTACCTTGGCCCGAATTTCGAAACACCTGCGGAAATCAAGGCTTTCAAGACCTTAGGCGCCGATGCGGTTGGCATGTCAACCACCCCGGAAGTCCTTGTCGCGCGACATTGCGGCCTGAGGGTTGCCGCCATTTCGAACATCACCAATCTGGTCGCCGGGATGAGCAAGACCAAACTCAGTCACGAGCAAACCCTGGAATGTGCTAAACTGGCAGCAACTGACTTGGAAAAGCTTGTTATCGTCTTCCTAGAAACCCTGAAACGGGAACTTCTCAAAGCGCATCTCAGGAGTACCGAAAATGGCAACGATTAGTCCTTTCAAACCTTCTGCCCACACCCATGCCAGAAATCCGGGCATGGCCCTGTCGCTCGACCCCTTGGAGGATGTCCGGATCAATCTAAGCGCAGTTGAGCGACGGGCCTCTACTTTGGGTGGGCGGCGTACCGTTAAGAAGGCCCACCAGGCTGCCTGGCTGTTAAAGGCCATATCCTGCATGGACCTGACCACCTTGAGCGGAGATGATACGCCGGGTCGGGTGCGCCGCCTTTGTGCCAAAGCGCGGCAGCCGATGCGCGCTGATCTGCTGCGCGCCCTAGGAATGGGCGATCGCGCTTTTACAACCGGCGCCGTTTGCGTTTATCACAGCATGATCGAAACCGCGGTGGCAGCGCTCGAAGGCTCCGGAATTCCGGTTGCGGCTGTGTCTACCGGGTTTCCTGCCGGTCTCAGCCCTTTCGATTTGAGGGTTAAAGAAATAGAAGCTTCCGTAACGGCGGGAGCCAGTGAAATCGATATCGTGATTACCCGAGGTCATGTGCTAACAGGAAACTGGCAGGCTCTTTATGACGAGATAAAGACCTTTCGCGAGGCCTGCGGAGAGGCTCATTTGAAGGCCATTCTTGGAACCGGGGAGCTTGGAACCTTGCGTAATGTCGCCAAGGCCAGCCTGGTGGCCATGATGGCAGGCGCAGATTTCATTAAGACGTCCACAGGCAAGGAAACTGTGAACGCGACCCTGCCCGTCACCCTGGTGATGATCCGTATGATCCGCAGCTATCAGGAAATGACCGGATATAAAATCGGATATAAACCGGCGGGCGGTATTAGTACGGCAAAAGACATTCTCGGATATCAGATCATGATGAAGGAAGAGCTCGGCGATGACTGGCTGCAACCGGACCTGTTCCGCATTGGTGCCTCTAGCCTCCTTGGGGATATCGAGCGACAGCTGGAACATTTCGTGACTGGACGTTATTCGGCGGATTTCCGCCACCCTCTGGCGTGAGGACCAAAGCAGATGAGTATTGCAGAAATATTTGACACGATGAGCTATGGTACCGCTCCCGAAAGTGATGCGCTTGCCCTGAAATGGATTGCGGAACATCAGAAGAAATTTAATCTGTTTATCGGCGGGAAATGGACCAAACCAAAGTCCGCAAATTGGCTTGACAGCACAAACCCGGCAAATGGCACCAAACTCGCAAAAATCAGCGCTGCCAATGCCAAGGATGTCGATCTTGCCGTCAAGGCCGCCCGTAAGGCACAAAGCGACTGGCAGGCTTTGGGCGGGCATGGCCGGGCTCGCCACCTTTATGCCCTGGCCCGGGCCGTCCAGAGAAACGCCCGTCTTCTTGCAGTTCTTGAAACCCTTGATAACGGCAAGCCCGTTCGGGAAACCCGTGATATCGATATTCCCCTTGTCGCCCGGCATTTTTACCATCATGCGGGATGGGCGCAACTGCAGGATCAGGAGTTCGGCGGCTATGAGCCCATGGGCGTGATCGGTCAGATCATTCCCTGGAACTTCCCCTTACTCATGCTTGCCTGGAAAATCGCTCCGGCCATCGCAGCCGGAAATACAGTCGTTCTTAAACCGGCGGAATTTACGTCACTGACGGCCCTCTGCTTTGCTGAAATTTGCAAGGATGCCGGAATTCCAGACGGGGTGATCAACATCGTCACCGGGGACGGATCAACCGGTCAAGCCCTGGTCAACCATCCGGATATCGATAAAATCGCCTTCACCGGTTCAACCGAAGTCGGCCGGGAAATTCGGCGGGCGACAGCCGGAAGTGGCAAACACCTAACTTTGGAACTTGGCGGCAAGTCTCCCTTCATTGTCTTTGAGGACGCCGACCTTGACAGTGCTGTTGAAGGAGTGGTCGACGCCATCTGGTTCAATCAGGGACAGGTCTGCTGTGCAGGCTCGCGGTTGCTCCTGCAGGAAGGAATCGCCGAGAAGATGATCGCCAAGCTGAAAACCCGCATGGAAACCCTGCGGCTTGGGGATCCACTGGACAAATCCGTTGATATGGGCGCCATCGTTGCGCCGGTGCAGTTGAAAACCATCGAAAAACTGGTGAAGGCGGGACAGAAAGAAGGGGCGGAAATGTGGCAACCCAGTTGGGCTGTCCCGAAAGACGGCTGCTTTTACCCGCCTACTCTATTCACCAATGTAGAGCCGGCGACGACAATCGCACAGGAGGAAATATTCGGACCGGTGGTCGTCGCCATGACATTCCGAACCCCGGCGGAAGCGGTACAAGTCGCCAATAATACCCGGTATGGCCTCGCTGCCTCGGTCTGGAGTGAGAATATTAACCTCGCCCTGGATATTGCACCGAAGCTTGATTGTGGTGTGGTGTGGGTCAATTCCACAAACCAGTTTGATGCGGCCTGCGGTTTCGGGGGGACCCGGGAATCAGGCTATGGACGGGAAGGTGGTCATGAGGGAATGCTGGAAGTTCTGAAACCCGGCTTTCTCAGCAGGCTGCCCCAATCAAAATCAAACACCGTCTCTACCAAAGCCCCGACCGCAAGTTCGGTCGCTTCCGACCTGGACAGAACCGCTAAAATGTATATCGGTGGAAAGCAGGCCCGACCTGACTCCGGATACAGCCTTCCCGTTCGTTCTGCTTCTGGTGAGAAAATCGCTGAAGTGGGCCATGGTAACCGCAAGGATGTACGAAACGCCGTGGAAGCCGCCCGGAAAGCGACGGCCTGGACAGGTGCAAGCGCCCATAATCGGGCTCAGATTCTGTACTATATTGCGGAAAATCTCGATATTCGAAAAAGCGAATTCGCGGGTCGTCTGACGCAAACAACGGGAGTCAGCCGCAAAAAGGCCGCAGTTGAAGTCGAGGCAACCATCCGCCGGCTTTTCTCCTACGGCGCCTGGACGGACAAATATGAGAGCCGGGTTCATACACCGCCCATGCGCGGGGTTACTCTGGCCATGAAAGAGGCCCTCGGCACGATTGGGATTGTCTGCCCGGATGAAAATCCTTTGCTGTCCATGATTTCTCTTGCCGCCCCGGCTCTCGCGATGGGTAACAGGGTCGTCCTTATCGCCTCCGAGCAGCATCCGCTGTCAGCCACCGACTTTTACCAGATCCTGGAAACGTCAGATATGCCGGCTGGCGCCTTCAATATCCTTACAGGTATGCGGGATGAGCTTTCCGATACCCTGGCAAAGCACGATGATGTAACATCTGTCTGGTATTTCGGCGGCCAGGACGGCAGCAAGGCCGTGGAGCTCGCTTCGACGGGAAATATGAAACAGACCTGGGTCAGTAATGGCAAGGCCCGCAACTGGTTTGACATAGATCAGGGCGAAGGCCGTGAATTCCTGCGTCATGCCACCCGCATCAAAAATATCTGGATCCCATATGGCGAATAGTAAAGATCGGGAGCCCCATGACCAAGCCGGTTAATTTCATTCCCCAGGAAATCATCCGCCGAAAACGGGATGGTGAGGTCCTGAGTGATGCCGAGATTCAGTTTATCGTTCGCGGAATAACAGATAATTCCGTGTCAGAAGGACAGATCGCCGCCTTCGCCATGGCTGTGTATTTTCAGGGCATGACCATGGATGAGAGGGTTCATCTTACCCGCGCCATGGTGCATTCCGGCCAGGTGATGGATTGGTCCGGAGCTGATCTGGGACGCCCGGTCGTCGACAAACATTCTACCGGCGGTGTCGGTGACAAGGTCAGCCTGATGCTGGCACCGATCGTGGCTGCCTGCGGCGGGGCCGTACCGATGATTTCCGGTCGCGGCCTGGGGCATACGGGTGGAACCCTCGACAAATTAGACAGTGTTCCCGGGTATAATACAGCCCCCAGCCCGGATCTGTTGACAAAGACGATCCAGAAGATCGGATGCGCCATCATTGGCCAGACCGCTGACCTGGCACCGGCGGATAAGCGATTTTACGCAACGCGGGACGTGACGGCGACGGTCGAATCCATTCCTTTGATAACGGCTTCTATTCTGTCCAAAAAACTGGCAGCAGGCCTTGATGCCCTGGTAATGGATGTCAAATTTGGCTCCGGGGCGTTCAAGGAAGATTATGAGGACGCGGTCGAGCTGGCCAGGAGCATCGTCACGGTTGCCAACGGCTATGGCATGCCGACAACTGCCTTGCTGACAGATATGAATGAAGTCCTTGGCACCACAGCGGGCAATGCCGTTGAAGTCCGTGAGACCGTCGATTTTCTGATGGGCCGCAACCCGGATCCCCGGCTGACCGAAGTGGTCGTTGCTCTTTGCTCTGAAATGCTCATTCTCACCGGGCTGGCCGACAGGGAATCCGCTCCTCACGCGGTGCAGGGCGCCCTCACCAGCGGGACGGCGGCTGAGAAATTTGCCCAGATGATTGCTGCCCTCGGCGGACCACGGGACCTGATGACGAACATGGATCATCATCTTCCTCTGGCACCGGTCGTACGGGAGGTCATCGCTCCAAGACGCGGATTTCTCGGATCTCTTAATGTCAGGGAGATTGGGGTTGCTGTTCTTGATCTAGGGGGTGGACGGCGCAAGGCCAGCGATAACATTGACTATGGTGTCGGACTTTCCCATATTGCCGGAATTGGAGCCAAGATGGGCCCGCGGCATCCGCTTGTCCGTATCCATGCCAGAAGTGAAGACGCTGCAGAAAGGGCGGAAATCAGGATCCTGGATGCCATTACCATCGCGGATGAAGCCCCCGCAATGCAGCCACCGGTCCGTCAGACTATGACGAAGGAGGACATATGAGCAGAGCCATCCTGATCGTGCTGGACAGTTTCGGCCTTGGCGCTGCACAGGATGCCGATGGCTTCGGTGACACCGGCGCCGACACCTTTGGCCATATTGCAGAAGCTGCCCGCACAGGAAAAGCGGAGTCCGATCAGCGATCGGGAGCCCTTTCCCTACCACATCTGGAGAAGCTGGGGCTTTTTGCCGCTCATGAATACTATCAGTCAGGGACGCCCCAATCTCAGCCCTATGAAGCACTTTATGGTGTCTGTCAGGAGCGAAGCCGTGGCAAGGATACCCCTTCCGGCCACTGGGAGATGGCAGGTGTCCCGGTCATGTTTGATTGGGGCTATTTTCCAAAGACTGTCCCCTGTTTTCCCGAAAGCCTGACGGATACTTTGATAGAGAAAGGACAGCTTCCCGGAATTCTTGGAAATTGTCACGCCTCCGGCACGGAGATTATTGATCGGCATGGGGCTGAGCATATGCGGACGGGCAAGCCAATTTTTTACACCTCCGCCGACAGTGTTCTTCAAATCGCAGCCCATGAGGAGACTTTCGGACTGGACCGCCTTCTGAAACTCTGTGACATTGCCCGGACCCTGGTGGACGATCTGGAGATTGGACGGGTAATCGCCCGACCGTTCGTGGGAAAACCCGGGAGCTTTACCCGAACCGCCAATCGCAAGGACCTGGCAGTCCCGCCTCCCGAGCCGACCTTGCTGGACAAACTGACGGAAGAGGGTAGGCAAGTTATATCCGTCGGCAAAATCGGCGATATTTTTGCCCATCAGGGAACCGGGGAAATTGTCAAGGCGGCCGGCAATATGGCGCTGATGGACGAAACACTGGCGGCCATGGATCGAGCGGAAGACGGAGGGTTGATTTTCACCAATCTAGTGGATTTTGATCAGTCTTTCGGACACCGTCGGGATGTGGCTGGATATGCATACGCCCTGGAAGAATTCGATGCACGCCTTCCGGAGCTTCAAAGAAAGCTGAAACCAGGCGACCTGGTAATCCTGACGGCAGATCATGGCTGTGATCCAACCTGGCCCGGTTCCGACCACACGCGAGAAGTCGTTCCTGCCATCGCCTTTGGCCCAGGCATTGCGGGGGGGTTAATCGGTATCCGAGAGAGCTTTGCGGATATCGGACAGTCTATCGCCGCCCATCTTGGCCTTGCTCCTTTGGGCCATGGCACTTCTTTTTTGAGTTAGGCATGGTCAAGAAGGTTGAGCTTCACGTCCATCTTGAGGGCACCGCGACACCTGCATTGGTCAAGCAGCTGGCGGCTCGGAACGGCGCGGCTCTGGACCCGTCGACATTTAAATCGGACGGTGAGTTTGCCTGGACTGACTTCTGGGAATTTTTAGACTGTTATGACAAAGCAGCCGCCACCATTCGCAGCATCGATGATTACCGCCTTGTCACCTATGATTATCTTTCTAGATGCGCCAGGGAGGATACCGTTTACGTGGAGATGTTTTCCTCTCCGGACCATGCGGCTGAATGCGGAATGTCCTATTCGGACCATCTGGAAGGAATCGCTGCCGGCATCGACGATGCCTATAAGGACTTCGGGATTGTCGGACGCATTATCGTTACCTGTGTTCGGCATTTCGGTGCGGAACGCGCGCTTGAGGTCGCGCGGAAATTTGCGACGACCCCGCATCCCTATGTTGTCGGATTTGGTATGGGCGGCGATGAGGCTCAGTATACGCCGGAGGAATTTGCGCCCGCCTTCAGCCTGGCGCGTCAGGCAGGATACCTAACGACAAACCACGCAGGTGAGTTTGGCGGTCCCGATAGCATTCGCGATTCCCTTGATCATCTGCCGATTTCCAGGCTCGGGCATGGCGTAAGGGCCATTGAGGACAATCTGCTGGTTGAGGAAATTGCCGATAGAAAAATTCCTCTGGAACTATGTCCAGGCAGCAATGTCGCGACCGGTCTCTATCCCAGCCGCGATCAACATCCGTTTCCCGATCTTTGGAATGCCGGGTGCGTCGTGACTTTGAATTCAGACGATCCCCCTTTTTTCGCGACGTCAATCGGGCATGAATATGACGAAGCCGCCAGACATTATGACTTGTCTGACACCGACCTGAATAAAATAACTGAAAATGCGCTCAAAGCGTCTTTCTGTGAGGGGGAACTTAAAGAAGAACTGCTGTCATCCCTTCGTCAATGACCTAGTTTTTCTTCTCTCCACCTGTCGGAGATTGCTCTACGGTTATCTTCAAGGGTTCCGGATTGGATTTGTTAAATCGCTCCAATACTTCTTCTGTGATGTCCATGGTATTGTCAAAAAAGACGATTCTGGCGCTGTCCATACCGATATTGACCCCACGCTCCGCACTGACTTCCGCGGCCTGACGGGTTATGAGCTCCCGAAGCCTCAGGCGGTAATCCTGGATGATTTTATTAAACTCGGCCCGGGCAACCTGTGAATCCCGCTGCAGGGATTGAAATTCCTTGTTCAAGGTTTCAATTTTCTTGCGGTACGCGTCGGGAGAAATAATAGCCCTCTGTTTGTCGAGTTCCTGTTTCTCTTTTTGAAGCTCTTCTCCCCGCTTTTTCAATAGATCATCGACAGCTTTCAGCTTTGCATTAATCTCATCTGTAGCGACTTTGGAAGGCTTGGATACTGTCAGGATATGATCAATGTTCACCACAGCGATCACGGCTTGCGGCAAGTTTGATTGCGCAACCGCGGTGGAAACACTGCCACCGTTGAGGGAAAGAAACGGGACAAGCATAACAATGCCTACCCCGGCAATGACAGCTTTTAAAGATTTACCCAAAACGCACTCCATAAAGACGAAAACTTGACCGAACAAATATGTCGTTCATCCGCCGGCAGACTAGCAAAATCCGGAGATAAATAGCAACTTCTTCGGAGCCACACTATATACATATGTATTGATCATGGCGAGACCAAGGTCTCGCCGTTCAATTTTAGCTGATGATAAAGCCGGCTCTCGGGAAATGGATAACCACGTCGCCAACTATATCATTGTTATGGCGGACCGCCACTTCCTGCTTCGTCAGACTGACCAGCTCACCGGTAACCGGAACCCGGCCTGTATCATTGGGCATAACGGTGACCGTATCTCCCGGGCTCAGGCCTTCGCCCTTATCAACTGTTCCGCTCCAACCGCTGACATCATCGTCTCTGGCGACTGCCAACGCATCGGTAGAGCTAAGCTCAGAGGGCTGACCATTACCAAATCCGGCAACCCTTTCAAACCATTTACTGAGCCTGGGAAACCCGTCAATCAGAGCCTTGGCGTCCGGTACGCGGCTGACAAACCAGAGGTTATAGTAAAGATCAAAATCAACCAGACTCGCCTCTTCCCCTAAGAAGAAAGAGCGGCCATCCTCCAGCCCCTGCTCTGCCCAATCTATCATGGTTTTATATTGCTGCAGGGTGTGTGGCAGAGCCGCCTTCATCTTTTCAATATTGATGTTACCCCCGGAATATTCAGCCCGGTCCTTAATAAATTCCTCGGGCATCTTGTCACCAAAGGCGCCAAACACGATCCCGGCGGAAGAACCGAAAAGCAACTTATCTGTCCAGAAGCTCATCCCCCATCCAAGAAACTGACTGTTATTGGGGAAAAGTGTCGGGGTCGGAAAACGAGTTTCAATTTCACGAATAATCGTCTGGGTGTCACAGAAAATGTGGGCCCCTATCTGCATCACCGGTGTTTTGCGATAACCGCCGGTCAGCGGCATAACGTCAGGCTTGGGCATCATCCGCGGAATTTGAACCGACTGCCAGGCAAGGCCTTTATAACCGAAGATTGACCGGATCTTCTCCCCAAACGGCGATGGATCATAATGATGAAAAATAATGTCTGACAACAGGAAACTCCCTTTTTTATATTTGTATGAGGTGCCTCATACATTTTGTTTTTATCAGTTGGACCAGTGCTCCACATAGTCCGCAACCGGCTCCTGTGGAAGTGGCATCATTCTGCTTGCCGTTCCCAGATACAAAAACCCAACAATCTGATCATCCCCCGTCGCGCCCAATTCCTTTTTAACATAGGGATCGAAGCAAGGTGACCCGCTGCGCCATATGCCGGCATAGCCCATGGCATGGGCTGCCAGCATAATATTCTGTGCCGCTGCTCCGGCCGAGAGAACCTGCTCCACATGCGGGACTTTTGGATGATTCTGAACCTTAGCGATCACGGCAATCACCATGGGCGCGCGAAGCGGCTTCCCGCGGGCTTTCTGTTGCATGGCATCCGTTGATCCCGGCTCCCGTTTTTTAAGGGCTTCGGCAAAGATAATCCCCAATCTGTTGCGGCCCTCGCCTTCTATAACGAGAAACCGCCAGGGCCTCAGGCGGCAATGATCCGGAGCGCGAACCGCCGCTGTGAACAAGATATCCAGTTCCTCTTTTGACGGAGCCGGCTCTTCCAGCATGGCAACTGATTTTCGCGATGTCAGTGCTTCTATGGCATCCATATACCGCATCCTTTATCCGTTTGGACCAGGCACATTATAAAAGTCGTCCTGTTCATATCAGAGTTTCAGGGAAGCTTGTAAAAAAATTTGCGTGATGAGCTATCGCAGAGAGTCGTTGATTGCCTTTACATGGGCCAGTTTATCCGGATTTCGGACAATATAGATGTCAGAGAGCTTTTCGGTTTCATCATAGGCAAGGGTTACAAGAGCTGTCGGTACATTGTCTTTTTCTATCAAAAGGGCGCGGCCAGCGTTAAATTCGACCGGCGTGACGATCTGTTCAGCCCAGGCACGGAACAAAACTCTTGTGGCAAATTTGACCACCGGCGTTCGTCCCTCAAGCGGTCGACGAACAGCAATGACTTTGCCGCCTCCGTCCGCCTGAAGGACAATGTCATCGGAAATCAACTCGGTCAGGCGTCCGGTTTCACCGGTGCGGACAGCCATATTGAAGGCCGCGATAATCTCATCCTGACGTTCTGGCGGCGGAAGGGATTTCTTCGGCTGCTCTTTGACATTGGCCCGAGCACGGGATACCAATTTGCGGCAGGCAGCTTCCGAGACCCCAAGACTCTCGGCAACCTGGCCATAGTCCTGCTCGAACACTTCACGGAGGATAAAGGCGGCCCGCTCCTTGGGAGAGAGCCGCTCTAACACCACAAGAAAGGCTGTCGTAACGCTTTCCGCCAGCATCATCGACTCATCCGGTCCTTCCATATAATCCGTTTGAAGCGGTTCGGGCAGCCAGGGTCCGATATATTCCGTGCGCGAAATCCGGGCCGCCCGCAGGGTATCGATAGCTTTGCGTGTACAGGCCGTCACCAACCAGCCCCTCGGGTTGTCGATCGTCGTATGATCAAGGGCGCGCCAGGAGAAGTAGACGTCCTGGACCACATCCTCCGCTTCCGCGTAGGATCCGGTGATCCGATAGGCGAGACCCGTCAAGGTAGTCCTCGCCTGCTCGAATTCAGTTGCATTTTTTATGTCGGCTCTCATCAGTGATTTGAGATCTGAACTCTGTTCCATAGATTGATCATACCAACGATTGTGGTGATCGTGGAGATTTCCTCGTCACTAAACACCTCTTTAAGGCTCGTCCGCAGAGAGGTAAAATCCGTTTCCGGCTTCAACTCCGTCAGGGCTTCAACCCAGCCCAAAGCCGCTCTTTCCCGAGGAGTGTATTCGTCCATCTGCCGCCAGACAATAAGATGGTCAAGCCGCTGATCCGTTTCCCCGTCTTCCCGGGCTTCACGTGTATGCATGTCAACACAGAAGGCGCATTTATTGATCTGGGAAGCCCTCAGCAAAATCAGATGATGCAGGGCCTTTTCCAACTCCTTTCCCCGCAGAAGCTGCTCTACATTGTAAAGAGCGGACATGAGGTCACCACCGCTAACGGCATGATTAATAGTATTTTCTGCTAACACGCGTCTCTCCTTTGTTGCATTTTGTGCGTACTATAAGGAAGACGAACGAGAGACCGTATTTGTGACATACGACTGCATTTTTTTCGATTTAACGAGAAATTCCATATACGAGTTGTCAGAAAGACCTACAATTCTTATGGTTGTCGGAGTCACATTCCAGATCCGTTTCTTCAGCTTTGTCTCAAATCAAGGCGATCCAGGCGAAAGTCGGTCAAACTTATAAATAACACGACTTAAAATAGGAAAACCCAATGTCTATTAAAACCATCCTGTTACATCTCAACAATGATCCGCAACTGGACCAGCGGATAGAAGCGGCACTTGGCTTAGCTGAGGATTATGACGCCCATGTCAAGGCCCTGTTTACAATTTCACAGGTCACCGTCCCCACTTCCTTCATGGGATATGTCCCTCCGGAATTCATTGAGCAATCCCGAAAGGTTGAAGAGGAGCACGCGGCAGATGCCAAAGCAAAGCTTGAGGAATATGCGGCAAAAATCGGCCGTGAGGTGGAAATCGTCGTCGAGGAGGGTTACGCGCCTGACCTGATTAATGAGCATGCCGTGGCAGTAGACCTTGTCATCCTCGGACAGGGAGATCCAGAAGCCGAAAATAATGCGCAAAGCCAATATGTCGCGGACGAGCTGGTTGTCAGCTGTCCCCGCCCCATCCTGACCATCCCGTTTGCCGGCAAATACCGGGATTTTGGCAAGCATATTCTGGTTGCCTGGAACAATTCCCGGGAGTCTTCCCGGGCGCTGCATGAGGCGATGCCATTTTTGAAAAAAGCGGAAAAAGTCACTCTGGTCAGCGTCAATGCGAAAGAAGACGAAGCCTACAAGATGGAGCATATCCTGGCGCATCTGAAGCGTCATGGCATTGAGGCAACCTATAAGTCCGGACAATGGCCCGGTATCGGCGTTGGTGACGCCCTACTTGATGCCCTCGTCGACTATAGTGCGGACATGCTGGTAATGGGGGCTTATGGTCACAGCCGACTGCGTGAAATGATTCTGGGTGGGGCGACTGAGAATGTCCTTGCTCATATGACAGCCCCGGTTCTTTTCGCGCATTAGAAAAGGGATAATAACGGAGGTCAGTCCAGGATATCCTTGCGGCTGACGTCCCGCCATTCTCCCAGCGGAATATCTCCTAGACTGAACTTACCGACCTGCTTGCGGATCAGACGCAATGTCGGAAAGCCCACGGCGGCGGTCATACGCCGCACCTGCCGGTTCTTGCCCTCGGCAAGGGCCATTTCAATCCAACATGTCGGGATGGCCTGACGTACGCGAATAGGGGGCTCCCGGGGCGGGATATCCGGCTGAGGCTCCAGGATTGCGGCCCGGCAAGGCTTGGTTTTGTATTTCTTGATTGTCACACCTGATGACAGGTTTTCCATGTCAGATTGTAACGGCTCGCCTTCCACCTGGACCCAATAAACCCGCTCATGGCCGTGTTCCGGATCCAGAAGCTTTTTAATAAACCGTCCGTCGTCAGATAAAATCAGCAGGCCCTCGCTATCCTTATCGAGGCGACCCGCCGCGTAAACACCACCGGGAAGAGATAGGCTGGCAAGGGTTTTCTGATCCTCCTCACCGGTGAACTGGCTCAGCACCCCAAAGGGTTTATGAAGGGCAATATATCTGGGCATGGCGATTCCAAAAAAGGCCCAGTGCGGCCTTTGTCGGACGTATTACAGAAAAAACCGGCACAAAGAAATGTTTTTAGTCCCTTGCCCAAAAAAAACCGGTTTCTTCTGACATGGACGTTAAAAGCTTTGGTAATCCCATAAAAACCGGATTTAACTTTAGCTTTATGTTGGTCGAAAATTATCAAAATTTTAGGTAATTCAGTCCATGTTTGAGGAGTACTTGTCGGCCGATTGGCCGAAGATCTGGCGTAAAAGTTCCGGGATGCGCATTCTTGATGAACCAAAATACTAAGGCAACTGTCCAGTTCGTTGGACATCGTGAGGAAGATGCCCGCCAGCTCGGCTGGCTGCTTTCCAATGCGACAAAGCCGGATTTCGCCTTTATCCATGTGCCAAATTTCAAGGAAATTGATGATACGGCACCTCAGGAAGGTGACTGGATTATTGTGCTGGATGTGGCAGATAACCCGGCTGAACAATTTGACGTCATGGCTGCCATTCACCAGAAGCTGCCGGATATCCCCGTCGTCGTCCTCACCGGTGATGATGAGGAGGTTGGACGGGAGGCGATCCGCCTGGGTGCCCAGGACTTTCTGGTCAAGAGCCAATTGACAACAGAGGGCATGTCCCGAAGTCTGCTCAATGCCATTCAGCGCCATCGGGGGCATCGCCAGGACAGCCAGGCGGCGCCTTTGCTGGAATCCGCGACTGCGGTCTTAAACCGGCTTCCCATTGGTGTCATATTGGTGACGGCAGATTCAAAAATTCTGTTTTTCAACGGCAAGGCCAAGCAATATCTGGAAAAATCCGACGGCCTGGTGGTTGGACCGGATCGAATTTGCCGCGCGACCTTGCCCGGTGAAAACAAAGCCTTCACCAAACTCCTCAGCGAGACCCTCTCCCCCGATCCGTCCGCCAAGGCGGAAGGGGATTTCGCCATTTCGCTCACCCGCATGGAGAATGACTCCCCTCTCAATGTTATGGTTGCCCCGATCGGTACGGGTGTTGCCGGCAAGGGTGCAGTCCTTTTTGTTTCCGATCCTGCCGAGCCTGTCACCCTGTCAGTTGAGACAATTTGCCGACTATATGGCCTGACCCCGGCGGAGGGAAGGCTGACCCTTGGTCTTACCAACGGTCACAAGCTGGATGATCTTGCCGAAATGTGGAATGTCAGTATGCATACCGTGCGCTCGCAACTGCGTCAGGTCTTCCGCAAAACCGATACAAGCCGGCAAAGCGAGCTTGTCAAATTGATCCTCACAGGTCCGGCTGCCCTGCAGGCCTCCACGGATATTTCTTGAGCTGATCTTAACTCGGTTGCGGACTATTTCTTGTCCGGCTCGGCTTCTTCGGGCGGTTCCGCAAAATGCTCCCACTCCTCCCGTCCACCGCGATTTTCAAGATAGTTGATCAAGGCGCTGACGGTCTTGCGGTCAAAGCGAATATCCGCATCCTCCAGCAAATGTTTCACGGCGGCACTGAAGCCAAGAGCACTGCGATAGGCCCGGGGGCTGACCATACCAACAAAGGCATTGGCGACCGCAATAATACGGGCGGCTTCACTGATCTCAATCCCCTTGAGGCCGCGGGGCTGGCCGGAACCGTCCCAGTTCTCGTGGATCTGGCGAAGCGTGGCCGCCACCGGCAGGTCGAACTCGACTTCCTCCAGCAAATCGGCACTGGCAAAGATGCTGTTGCGGATAATCTCCATCTCTTTCTTGGTGAGATTCTTGGTCTTTGTCAAAAGTTCAGGCGGAACCAGCACCTTGCCGATATTCATCAGGTTACCGGCAATATCGACTGTCTGCACCACATCCTCAGTTACCTTCATTTCAGAGGCAATGGCGACTGCAACGGCGGCAACCCGTCGCGATTGATTGGCTGAGAACGGGTCTCGGCGATCGACAAATCCGACCAGGGTTGACACCAGACTGCGCAAGACCCGCTCCCGTCTTTCCCGCTCATTCACCACATCCGAGATATCCTGGAATACCGTCAGGACTTCCTTGCTCTCGACCCTTGGGGAGCGCAATGGAATAAAGTCAGATCGTATAACCCGAGTCTCTTCTCCTTCCGTAAGTTTGGTGATCTTCGATCGAGGCTCATAGTCACCGCGTACGAGATTGGTCATCTCGATAATTTCCTTGGCGTGGGTCGGGCCAAGAACGCTTGCCACCTTCTTGCCGATCATTTCCTCGCGGGAGATATCCACCCCGTCCGAGGCCACCCGATTGGCGAAGGTGTATTTGTCCTCCGCGTCAAACACCGCAATTGATGTTGGTTGCTGATCAGTAACGATTTTTAGAAACTCGCTTCGCTCCTGCAAGGTATCAGCGGTTTCCTTGTGACGGGCCGCGAGCTCGGCTGCTCTCAGAGACGTTCCGTGACGCCATACCGCGATAATTGTCACAGCAACACCGAGGATCAACATGGTGAAGATGACAAGCATTGTTGACAAGCGGTCTTCGGTTTCGGCCAAGGCCTCATCCTCAAAAACGGTTCGGACCAGATACCACGGAGCGCCGTCGATGGCTCTTCCTGTCACAAGGACCTTGGACCCCAAATAGTTGCTGGCGATCGCGAAGTCACCCGGGTTATCCATGGCAAAAGCCGCCGCAAGATTTTCCTTTGCACTTAATTTCCGGCTCAAGGCCCGTGTCCCGTCCGCCAGCGGAGACAGGTACTGAACCAGATTACCATCGCGGCGAACCAGATAGGTCTCTGCCGTTTTCATCGTGTCGCCAGGCTGGAACAGAAGCGGAAACAGGGAGCCTTCAACGGGACGAATGCCAATGACGAAGCCGATCACTTTTCTACCATTAGCATCATCCTGAACTGCGAATACCGGCCAGGCAAATCCCATGACGGGAGATCCGTCTATCCCTTCATACATATCAATAAGTGCCGGGCGGCCTTCTGCAGCTTCTGCGATGGCAGATCGGATATTCGGGTTCATGGGCGGCATATTGCCACTTGAGACCAGCAACCGTCCGGTGCTGTCCGTGAGAGCAATGCCAGCCCTGCCGGGACGCGCGACATTGGCCCGGATCTCCGGTTCCTCCGGCTGCCAGAAACCGCTGATAACGGCCTGGTTATTGAGGAGGTTGATCAGATATCCTGCTTCGGGGACATCGGTGATCGCCGTACCATTCTCCGATGTTTCGATCACCAGCTGGGTGAGATAAACCTGCAGGGAAGCATTGTTTGCAAGGGTACCGATCGCCTGTTCCTGCTTGCGAAGCCAGTCATCAATGCTCGCGGTGCGGCTCTCCGCCACAATACCAAGGCGGATTTCCCAGTTGAGAATATCCCGCTCCCGCTGTTCATCGACAAACCTGATCGTTCCCCAGATGCCGGCGATCACAACAAGTACAAGCAGCACAATCCCGGCTCCCAGGGTCTTGTAGGCCCCGGATTTCGGCTTATCTAACATATCAAGATCGGACATATGGCGGCTCTGTTACAATTCATCATTGGATAGAATGGAGTCAAACTCTTTAAGATAGGTAAATTTTTATGTTTTTAGAGATGCCCGTTTTCCCCGAAAACTCCCGATTGGGCCTGTTTTGATCAGTGTTTGTTAACGATTTGTTGTCCATAATGCAGAGATGACGGTGCGGAAATCGCGATTTTCCGAAGATCTTCTCAACAGTAGGGCGTAAAAGCGCAGATATCGAATGAAATTAGTCAAGGCCGTTTCACTCCTGATCGTCGGATGTTGTATCCTTGTGACACCCGTACTCTCGGATGCCAAGGCAGCAGGCCTGTTCGGATACCGTGAAACCCCCTATGACGATCTCAAACCCTTTCCAAAATGGCGGAAGGTTCTGGAGACCTATCAGGATGAGCCCGGGGATTGTGTCTCCGGAAAGTATAACCGGTGCGCCCATCAGAAATGGCTGCTGCTGATCGAAGAGTGGCGTCTATTACCGAAGGACGAGCAACTTTACCGGGTCAACCGGCACATGAACCTGTTCCGTTACATTCTGGATCCGGTTAATTGGGGCATTCGCGATTACTGGGAAATTCCAAAAGAGTTTTTCGCCCGCTTCGGCGATTGTGAAGACTATGCCATTGTCAAATATTTCACCCTGCGGGCCTTAGGCTGGCCTGCCGAGGATATGAAGATTGTTGTCCTGCAGGACATGAATCTGGGTATTGCCCATGCCATTCTGGTGGTCCGTCATGACGGGAAAGACCTGGTCCTTGATAACCAGATCGGTCAGGTGGTAGAGGCAACGCGCATTCGTCACTACCGGCCCATCTATTCAGTCAATGAGGACGGCTGGTGGCGTCATCGCGCTAAATAAAAAGCCGCGCGGGAAACTCCAGCGCGGCTGTCGGATCACATTGTAGAAAAGCACTCTAGCCCTTTTCGTCAATCGCCGCTTCTTCAGGCAGGGTAACGCCCAGTGACGAATTAAGCTGACCCATTGTCGCCAATAGACGGTATTTCGAGAAAAGCACCGAATATTCCACGGTCACCAGTGAGGTGCGGGAATTGAACAGTTCATTATCCGCGTCCAGCAGATCAAGAAGGTCGCGCTGACCGATTTCAAATTCCTGGGCATAGGTGGAGGCGACCTGACCACTGGCCACCACTTCACGGGCCAGAACTTCCGCACGGGCCTGGGAGCGAGCCAAGGTACTCCAACTGCGGCGGACTTCTTCCTCGACGAGCCGCTCAAACCGGAGTTTGCGTTGTTCTGTCTCGGCTTTGCGGGCGATCGCTTCTTTTTCACGCCCTTCGTCGATCCCGCCGCGATACAGGTTGTAGCGCATACGAACCATTGCCAGGAAATCATCGTTATGACCATCGACTCCGTCGAGATTGTTATCCGCAGAGGCGCCTACCTCCAGCGCGACCGTCGGATAGAAACTGGCTTTGGTCGCGTCAATCTCCGCTTCAGAGGATTTGACATCCGACTCCGCAAAGCGGATATCCGGATTATTGTCGAGGGCGATATCGACAATTTCTTCAATATTTTGCGGGATGGTACCTTCATCAAATGTCGGGAGCTCAAGATTTACCGGCGCAACACCCACAACCCGTTGATAGGTGATTTCAGAGTCATCCAAAGCCCTCAAGGTTTCAACCAGGGTATCTTCGGCGGCGGCCAGCCGGGCATTTGCCTGCTGATCATCACCAATACCGCTTTGACCGGCAGAAACCCGGTCCTGGATCTCCGCCAGGGTGCGGCGATGCTTTTCAACATTTTCAGTGGCGAGTTCGACAATCTCGAGGCTGCGAAGGGTATCCAGATAGGCACGAATGGCGTCAAGGGCAATGGCTTCTGCCCGCTCGCGAACACGGTAGGCCGCACTAT
Organism: Sneathiella sp.; assembly: GCA_965228285.1. GTDB lineage: Bacteria > Pseudomonadota > Alphaproteobacteria > Sneathiellales > Sneathiellaceae > Sneathiella. Next base: position 4,081,427 of record OZ245808.1, on the reverse strand, counting down.
CAACCCGATTTTCCTGACGCTCTACTTCCGCCGCCCGGAAGCCACCATCATATAATGTCTGCGACAAAAACAAGCTTGATTCAGTTCGGACCAGTTCCTCGTTATCGATGGTGACAGTATCTGTCCATTCCCATCCGGCGCCCGCCTCCAAATCCAAGGTCGGATAATACAGACCTTCTGCCTGCCTCAATTCCTGGTCAACGGCCCGACGGTTTGCTGAAGCTTCTGCGATTTCCGGATAGGTCGAGACCGTTTGTTGTACCGCTTCACTTAATGTGTCGGATTGCGCCGTACCAATTGCAAGAAAGCTGCCAAATACTGCAGTAAGGATACCGGCGGACACTACATGTACCGATTTTGCCGCCTTTGCTCTGAACTCCATACCCTTCTCCCAAATCTCCACTTTTTCAGACAGGTTTAAATCAGCTCCTTTCTTTGGAGGACTTAAGCCACTTATCTAAAAAATGTCGAAAAATTACCGTTACTTTGTAGCTACGATACTCGCATGTAAAGGCTGCAATCAACTTTATACATCAAACAGTTAGTAAAATTAGCCTAAGCAAATGCTCCATGTGGCTTTTTTATCACATATTTTCTATTGGTCATTTTTCTCCAATACACCTTCATGGTGTGCCCATTTGTCCGCCTATGGTCCAACCTCCGTCCCGTTAGCGGGAGCAACCAAAAATATCGGCATCTGCGATCTGTTTTATTCAAATATGGCATTATGGTTAATTATGTTGAAAAAACATAGAAAACACGCCAGTTTATTGCATTAAGAAGTAATATATAACAGTAACAGCGCATCTGACGTAAACTGATTTAGAGCGAATTAAATCTGTTCCTTTTCAATAAGTAAATAGAGGGTGGCCTTACGAATTTGTTAACCAGTTTTTTACTATAATCGCGTTCTATTGATACCGGAGTCAGGGGAGCGTATCGTATCGCAGGAGCTTTGGCATGGGATGCAAGATATGTCCGCTTGTTCAGATGGCGGTGAGATGTGAGTCGCTCTCTGGCAAATGACATGAAATAGTCGAATTCTCTCCCTATTTCGGAGTGTTACAGAATTTGGAAAAACAAGGTTCTGCCGAGAGACAGGTTGGGCATGACACAGAGTAAGGAAAGTTTTTTGGCAGAAAAATCTGAAGATCCATCACCCTTGGATATCGCAACAGCGAAGGATCTTTTTGCGGCAAAGGACGGCGAGCAAAAACAGCAGAAGGACCGGCCCATGACGCCGGAAGAACTGGCCATTGCCGCGCGTGACTCCAAACAGGATCCCGCGAAAGACCAAAAAAACTCCGATAATTGGGATATTAAGCTTTCTGATGTCAGCCGCGCTGATCAGGATCCTCTCCTCGGCTGCCTAACTGCCCTGACCAAATTGTTTGATGATCCGCGCACACCGGACGCTCTGATTTACGGGCTGCCACTCGAAGACAATAAATTAACGCCAGATCTGTTCGTTCGGGCCGCCCACAGAGTCGGAATCAGTGCCCGTATTTCCAATCGCAAGCTTTCCAAAATTCCAGAGGTCGTCCTGCCCTGTGTGTTGCTGCTGGAGGAACGCCGGGCCTGCATCCTGCTTTCCCGCAAGCAGGGTCAGGCAGAAGTCATCTTTCCGGAAACCGGCGAAGGGTCTCAAAGCATTCCCCTTGCTGATCTCGAAAACCTATTTGCAGGTTATGCCATCCTGGTACGCCCCACCTTCAAATACCGGGTGGACAAGGATGAAAATCTGATGGAGCGCAAAGGCTCCTGGTTCTGGGGCACCATGTGGCAGTTCTGGCCGACTTATCTCCAGGTCATCGTCGCAGCTTTCCTGATTAACAGTTTCGCCATCGCCAGCCCACTTTTTATCATGAATGTCTATGACCGGGTTGTCCCCAACAAGGCCATCGAAACCTTGTGGGTTCTTGCAACCGGTGTGATCATTGTGATCGCTTTCGATTTGCTGCTGAAATCCTTGCGGGCATATTTTGTCGATAATGCGGGAAAAAGGGCCGATGTCCTGCTCTCAAGCCGGATATTCGAACATGTTCTCAATATCCAGGTCAAAGCCCGCCCCGCCTCTGCGGGCGCTTTCGCCAACCATTTACGCGAATTCGAAACCCTGCGGGACTTTTTCACCTCAGTGACAGTGACGGCCTTGGTGGATCTGCCGTTTTTGGGCATCTTCCTGGTCATCATCTATCTGATCGGCGGCCCCATTGCCATCATCCCGGCCATGGCTATTCCCATTGTCCTTTTGATTGGCCTGTTTCTGCAATGGCCCATGCGCAATGCCGTCGCAAAGACAGCGGAAGAGGCATCCATGAAGCATGGAGTCATCATCGAGACCATCTCGGCCCTCGATACGGTCAAGAGCATGGGGGTGGAAAGCCACATGCAAAAGGAATGGGAACGGTTCGTGGGAAAAACCGCCGAGACAAGCGTCGCCGCCCGGTTTTTTGCCGGCCTCGGCATCAATCTGTCCGCGGCCGCCATGCAGTTGGTGACGGTTGGAGTTGTTGTCTTTGGTGTAATTCTCATGACTCAGCCGGATTCCCCGATGACAGTCGGGGCGCTTATCGCCTGCACTATTCTGACCGGACGGACCATGGCTCCACTCGGCCAGATCGCCGGATTGCTGACCCGGCTCAATCAGGCCATGGTGGCTTTGAAGGGCCTCAACCAGATCATGTCTCTGCCCGTAGAGCGAGCGGCGGAAAAACGTCAGCTCAGCCGCCCCAACATCCAGGGGGATATCGAGTTCAAGGATGTTTCGTTTAAATATCCAGGCTCCGATCTACCCTCACTCAAAAATGTCTCCTTCAAGATCAAGGCCGGGGAAAAGGTCGGGATCATTGGTCCGGTGGGATCCGGAAAGACCACCATCTCGCGGCTTTTGATCAATCTGTATGAGCCGGACGAAGGCGCGGTCCTGATTGACGGGACGGATATCCGGCAGATCGATCCATCGGATATTCGCCGCAGCATCGGCAGCGTTATGCAGGAAATCACCCTGTTCCAGGCAACGGTCCGCCAGAATATTACCATGGGGAATCCTCAGGCCGATGACGAGATGATCCTGAAAGCCGCCCAGCTTTCCGGAGTCCATGAGTTCATCAGCCGCCATCCCCATGGCTATGATCTTCAGGTCGGCGAAAAAGGGGCAACCCTTTCCGGCGGCCAACGCCAGACTATCGGACTTGCCCGGGCCTTTTTGCCCAATCCACCGGTGTTGATGCTGGATGAGCCGACAAGCTCCATGGACCTCAATTCTGAGCGACGCCTGATCAACCGGATGAAGGACTATATTGAAGACAAAACCGTGCTTCTGGTTACCCACAGGACTTCCTTATTCTCTCTGGTCGATCGGATCATTGTCCTCGGTAATGGCGAGATAGCGGCCGATGGCCCAAGAGATGAGATCCTGAAGCTGGGACAGAAATCCAAGGGAGTCTCCGTCGAGAAACAAACCCAGGCGGTAATTACACAAACCAATAAAACGAGGGAAAGCTGATGTCAGGCAAACTGGAATGGTCAGACTCTGACTTTGCCTCCGACGTGGTCGCAGCGAAGGTGCAAGGCCCGCATCCTCGGGCTTTCCTGTTGTTATTCGGTGTGGTTGCCTTTTTTGTTGCAGCCTATATCTGGGCTGACCGCGCAGTACTTGATGAGGTCACCCGCGGGGATGGCAAGGTCATTCCGTCGAGCCAGGTCCAGGTCATCCAAAATCTTGAAGGCGGTATCCTTGAAGAACTACTAGTGGGGGAAGGCGATATCGTTGAAAAGGGACAAATCCTCCTGCGCATCGACGATACGGGCTATTCCTCCCGGGCCGGGGAAATCGAGTCGAATTATTTGAACCTGATGGGCAAAATTGCCCGGCTTGAAGCTGAAGCCAACGGCACCGGCATCGAGTTTCCGGCAGAACTTCTGGCCGAGCGAAAGGATATTTCGGTTCGAGAGCAGAATCTGTTCAACGCCCGGCAGGCGGAGCTTCAGTCGCAAATTGAAATCCTGCGGCAGCAGTCTCAACAACGGGTTCAGGAAGTCGCCGAGATTAACGGCCAACTCAAACAGCTAAGGTCTACCCTGGCCCTCGCCAACGAGGAAAAGGACATTACCGAACCGCTGGCCATAAAAGGCATTGTGCCAAAAGTGCAGTTCCTCAAGCTGAAACGGGAAATCAACGAGCTGGAAGGCAAGATTTCTGCCGCCAAGCTGTCCTTGCCCCGGGTCGAAGGCGCCATCCGCGAGGCCAATCAGCGCATCGAAGAAAAAGTCCTGAATTTCCGGAGTGCTGCCTCCCAGGAGCTTGGCGCGGTCCGGGCAGAATATGAAGCGGCGCGGCAGGCTATTTTAGGAGTCAAAGACCGGGTCGCCCGGACCGATGTCCGCTCTCCGGTGGCTGGTGAAGTCAAGGATCTGAAAATCTCGACCATTGGTGGGGTGGTCAAACCCGGGCAGGATATTATCGAGATTGTGCCCATTGATGACAGCCTGTTGGTGGAAGCCCGCATACGGCCCTCGGATATCGCTTTTCTCCGGCCCGGACAGGAAGCCACGGTCAAAATTACCGCTTATGATTATTCCATCTATGGCGGCTTGCCGGCTAAACTGGAGCGGATTAGTGCTGATACCATAGTCGATGAACAGACCGGCGAAAGCTTCTACCAGATCATTGTTCGGACCGAACAGAATTTTCTGCAGCGCGGCGACAACCGATATCCCATCATTCCGGGAATGGTTGCTTCCGTTGATACCCTGACCGGTCATAAGACAGTTCTTGATTACTTGCTGAAGCCCATCCTGAAAACCCGGGATACGGCCCTGAGGGAGAGATAATGAGTACCTTAGGGCAAATGGCCTTTTCCGGCGTTCTGGCGTTTTCGTTGGCGGCCGCTTCACCGATCGGAGCGACCTTCGCTCAGGCGGAGGTGACTGAAAACGGCTTGTTCGGAACCGTTGAAATCTCTTCAACGAACCTTTCTGCACTCCCCCAGTGGCAACAGGTCGTCGACAGTTTTTCTGAACTGGAGGCAGCCGCCCGCAAATGCGATAGCAAAATTGAGGATTGCGGATCACAGCAGATGACCTTGTGGCGGGCCAAGATCAACGAGCTAAAGCGGACAGAAACCCGCCTGTTTATTCAGGAGATAAACCGTTTTCTCAATAGCTGGAAACAGACTGCGGATTTCAATATTCATGGGACGGACGATCATTGGTCAACCCCGCTTGAATTTATCTCAAATGGCGGCGATTCAGAAGATATCGCCATCATGAAATATATCAGCCTGAAAGAACTAGGAATAAAGCCGGAGGCCATGCGGGTCGTCATTACAAATGATGTCTTGCGTAATAAGGACCATGCGGTTCTTGTCGTTCTGTACCGGGGTAAATCCTATGTCCTGGACAGCCTCAATGACACGATTTTGAGCGAGGAATTCGTGCAATATTACGTTCCCCTTTATTCCGTGAATGAGAAGACGAGATGGGCACATATTCCGGCGCAGGCCGCAGTCGCTGCCACGGCAGAAGGAGCGTCAGCCAATGACTGACACCATGACAAAGCTTGAGTTGAACAGCTTTATGGCCGATGCCGCCCCGGATGAGCAGGCAACCCTTCGACGAGCTCCATGGCAAATTGGGGGGGTGGTTCTTGTTGTATTGGCGATCCTCTCCTACTTCCTTGGAGACTATGCGTTGGAAACCCGGAAGCAGGAAATCCTGACCGAACTGGAAAAGCGCCTGGAGGTCAGTGCCAGTGGCCGGGCGGATGTTATCGAAACCTGGATGGCAACCGCTGTCCAACCCGCCAACCGCATCGCCGGCAACGAGCTTTTTCAGCTGTTTGCCAGCGAGGTCAATCTGTCGACTGATGGTCAGCTTGCCGGGCCGCTGCGCCAGCAGCTTCCCTATATGCAAAACGTGATCACCAGTTTCGTCAACGAGAATGGCCTGATCGGGGCTTATCTGATTGGCAAGGATGGGCGGGCGTATCTTGCCTCTGGCGGAGCTCCGGCTCTGGAGGAATACCAGCGCATTGCGGCACAACAACAATATGAAGGGAACGGAACCGGCATTACAGCTTTCCGGGTTCTGGATACCGGGCTGGCCTTTGATTTCCTGGTGCCGATTTCCGCGGTCCAGTCGGCGACAGCCGGCTCGGAAGAGATGCCCGTGGGAATACTGTTGATGACCGTTCCGGCCTCGGAGCCGCTGACGGAGTTTCTGACGGCAATTCCGGTTGCGGGCGGGCTGAACACGGCGCGGTTATACCAGATGGCAAACGGGGGCCTTTACGAACTCACCCCCTCAGCGCCGCCCTATATTTCCAGTGCTCCATCTGAGGATGTCACCGACGCCGATACGGGGTTCACAAGTTTGTATGCTCAGGGCGGCACAGAGTATTACTCCGTTGGGACAGTGGTGGCGGGGACCGATCTGTTTCTGTTTCAGCAAATCTCTGCTGAAGAGGCCCTCGCCGGGCTCAAGACCTATGGCTATTTCATTGCCGCCATTGCCGGCGGCGGAATCATCATTATCCTGTCCCTGTTCACGGCGATCTGGCTGATGATGGATAATCAGAAAACACGGGAGCTGGCCAGCCAGTACAAGAATTTTGCGACCCAGATCAATGTCCAGCGACGGCTGCTCGGCAGTATCAACAATACCATTGACGAGCAAATCGGTCTGACCGATCCGGAAGGGCGGTATATCTATGCCAATCCGTCCCTGGCCCGGCTTGTCGATGTGCCGCTGAGATCCATTCCTGGAAAGACCGACCGGGAGCTGTATGGGGAGAAGCCGGCGCGGGAGCTGGCGGAGAATGACCGCAAGGCCATCGCCACGGAACAGACGGTCAACAGCTTTATCGAGGTCGAGACGGTGCACGGCACCCGGATTTTACGGGTGGCGAAATCGCGTTTTCTCAATGAGGATGGCCTGTTTATTGGCATCGTCACCGTCAGTACCGATATCACGGATTATGTGGAATACCAGCGCCGCAAGGAGGAGATGGATCAGAAGACCATCACGGTTCTCGCCCGCATGCTGGAGGCCAATGATCCGTATCTTGCGGACCATGCCGGCCGCATGAGTCAGTTGGCCGGTCATATTTCGACGCGTCTTGGCCTGTCGGAGGAAACCCGCCGCGTGATTGAGACGGGGGCATCCCTCTCACAGGTCGGCAAGATTTCCATCCCCCGGGAAATCCGGGTCAAGGAAACCCGCCTGAGTGAGGCCGAGCAGAAGATCATGCAGGAACATGTTCTGGTTGCCGAGAAAATCCTGACGGAAGCGGAGATCGAAAAACCGGTCCTCGATGCGGTCACGCAGATCAATGAGAATCTGGATGGCACAGGCTACCCTAAGGGCCTGCAGGATGACGAGATTGATATCCCGGCGCGCATCCTTGGCATGGCCGATATTCTGATTGCCCGCATCTCCCCGCGTGCCTACCGGAAAACCATCGGCATTGACGAGGCACTGCGGGTGTTCAGCAGTAATCCGGAAAAATATGACCAGAAAATCGTCCAGGCGATGATCGAGTTTTTTGAAACCGAGGAAGGTCAGGCTTTCAAGGAAGAGATAGAGCGCCACGCCCTGTAAGGCGATGGCCACACTGGTCAGATACAGGGGAACGAGGTCAGGATTCGTCCGAGACAATCACTGTTTTGAGCAAATCGGCAGACTGAATATTCAGATCATCGACCGTTGACGGCATATTGTCGACGTTCAGAGCCTGGCCGGACACCGTCAAGGTGCCACTGCCATCTTCTCCCGTGGCAACGAATTCTATTTCGCTGGCGCCATCCTTGACGGCGATGTTCAACGCATCGAACAACGCATCCAGATCCACCATATCGTCGTCATCAATATCCATGTTCAAACCATTTTCCGCATTTTGCCTAATTGTCCCCGGCAAAATGCTTCTACACACCCCAATACTATGTCCTGCTTTCGCAATATCAACGCATTTTTGCGAAAATACAGGTTAAATTCTCAAGAAGACGGGGATTACCTAACCGCCCCTCCGCCATTTTGAGCCATATTAGAGTCAAAATCAGCCCCCGACATCCCTCAAATGAGGGACGTAGAGAAATATTTTAATAAATTTGGCTAAAATTTTATATTATTTTTGCCCAGGCTGGCTGTTTTCTGCCGCAAAACGGAAGGTATCTGCGGAAATGGCCACCCCCAGCACCCCCTTTCCTAACTGTGTCACTGTTGCCACATGGATGCCGAGAAGGGCGTAGTCTTCCCCGTGCCGAATGAAGATCGGCGAGCCTGAATCGCCGTTGGTCGCATCGCAGCGATGCAGGAAGATGATGCCCTTATTTTCCCGGTTGCGCTGAAAACCGGTGATTTGGCAATCATTATGGATTGTCAGCATATGGGGAATATCCCGGCTGTATCCGGCTTGAACAAATGTGGCTGTGCTGTCGCCCCTGGCGGCAACCTCCCGCGCCGTCAGATCGGAGAGCAGCATGAATCCAAAGATATCGCCCAGGGGCTCTTCCAGGGTGGCAATGGCCCAATCCTGCTCCAGCGGGGCTTTGCTGGCCGTCGCAGGCGAGGTGCCGTCGGACAAGCTGTAGCTCTTTACTTTCGTATGGCCGCCATAGCGGCCCTTCTCATATTCAACAACAAAATGAAAAGCACTGGCGACGACCCAGTCCTGACGTCGGCCGTCCCAGAAACAATGGGAGGCGGTCAGCACCTGTGACGGCCCGATCAGAATTCCGGTGCAATAAGCCCCGCCCCGATTGATCCGGCCAATGGTCCTCCAGGGATAATCACGGATATCCACCCGCACCCGATCATCCTGACCCTTGATGCCCTTCAGGGACGTTGCGCCAGCAGAAGGACCGGCTGGAGAACGGGGGCTGTTTTCCGCCGCGATCGCCGGGGGAACCGCGCCGAGTAAGAGGGTATATAAAAGGATCCAGAGGAGCCTATAAAAAGCCATGTTTTTCTTTCAAATTCCGCCCATAAATATGGAACATTTTAACCATTGTCTGTTAGGGTACAATCTAGGATCAATTGATTAATTTTCCGTCCAACACACCGATGTAAATGCATGAACTAACCAACATCGCGATTATTGCCACTGTGGCCCTTGTTTTAGGCATGATTATGACACGCCTGAAACAGCCGGCCATTGTCGGTTATCTGCTGACGGGAATGGTTCTGGGACGCTCTGTTTTCGGCTTTGTTGAGGACCGTTCGAATGTGGAAATCCTGGCCGAGCTCGGGGTGTTGCTGCTGCTCTATCTGATCGGAATGGAACTCAATCTGAAATCCTTCATGCGGATCTGGAAAACCGCCATTGGCGGTGTCTTCCTGCAGGTCGCCGTGGCCTATGGAATCATGGCTCTGCTCTCCCTATATCTGGACTGGCCCTGGCAGCTGACATTGCTGCTGGCCTTCAGCGTGTCCATCAGCTCGACGGCCGTCGCCGTGAAAATCCTCGAGGATATCGGGGAGTTGCATGAGCGAACGGGCAATATTGCCATAGGTCTGCTGATCGCCCAGGATCTGGCCGTTGTCCCCATGCTGCTGATTATCGGCAGCCTGTCCGGCGAAGAGCTCAATGTGCCGATCCTGCTCCTGACTTTAGCTTTGGCCATCAGCTTCCTGATAGGTTTAATCCTGTTCCTCAATCAGCGAGAAAAAGTGCATCTGCCATTCCTGCAGGCAATTGCCGGAAACTCGGACCTGTTACCTCTGTTCGGGATTGTCTTCTGCCTGGGTCTGGCGGCTTTGAGCGGTTTGCTCGGCACCTCGCCGGCCTTTGGTGCCTTCCTGGCCGGACTGATCATTGGCAACAGTCAGGAACGAGAGCGTATTGTCGGTGCCACCAAACCCATCCAGTCGATCCTGCTAATGATCTTTTTCCTCTCCATCGGCCTGCTGATCGATCTCACCTATATCATCGATAACATTGGTCTGGTGATGATCATGTTGCTGGCCGTCATCCTGATCAAGACGACCATGAACATCTTTATTCTCCGGGTCACTGGTGTTGACTGGAGATCGGCTTTTATTGCGGGAACCGCCTTAGGACAGATCGGGGAATTCTCCTTCCTGCTGATGGCCGTGGGCGGCAGCGGATCCTACGTGTCCCGGGATGTTTCCCAGTTGATGATTACCGTGATCGCCCTCAGCCTGATGATCAGCCCGCTCTGGCTGTTGACAGCGCGGCGGGCCCAGAAGCTGGCGGCTGGGCAGGCCAATAATTTCCGGGCCGTTTGGGATGATCTGTATGGGAAGGAAACCGTCTTTTTGATCCGGGTGACGAAAGCCACATTCGGCTATATCAGATTTGGATCAGCAGCCCGCAAGAAGAGAGCGGCTGCGACTGAGGAAAGCTCCAATGACAATGTGGCGGCGGAGACCACCATGGATGGGGCGGAAACCATCATTCAGAGTGAGGATGCCACAACCTATCAGGCCATGATGGAAGAAGATCGGGCGGGCGGCTCCCCTTCCGATGAAACGCCCAAATCGTCTTGAAATCCCCCTCAGATACAGCTGAATTTAAGAATTGTGTCGCCCGCAACCGCAAAACAGACATCATCGGCGGACGCATCATATTGCCAGATCTGGGTGGTTCCCATGTTGGAGACCTTGTCTGCGGGACCAAGGGTTGCCTCGACCTGCGCCGCCGACGTCATGCCCTCGACTTGCGACAGAATATCTTCCTGGGATCGCTGATCACAGGCCGCCAGACTCAAAGTACTGATCGAGAGAATAGTGAAGCTTTTAAGTAAACGGGTCATAATTTCCTGGCCTTGGGCTTGTCAGCCTGCTGCTGTCGCGATAGATTTAAACCTGCCTGAAGTATAAGGGACAATCCTTTCATTTTTCCTAATCAATCCACCCCGGGAGACGCGACAACTTGGATCAGCAGCAGGAAATTCTTGATTTCTGGTTTTTACCCAAAGACCATCCCGAATATGGCCAGAGCCGCGACGTCTGGTTTCAGAAAGATGACGGGTTCGATGCGGAAATCAGGGATCGGTTTTTGTCGGTTTTCGAGGACGGTGTGGTCGGCAGGCTGCTGTCCTGGACCGATACGAAAGAGGGCAGCCTGGCCCTGATCATCCTCTTTGATCAGTTTTCCCGCAACATGTTCCGCGGGCAGGCCCGGGCTTTTTCCGCCGATGGCAAAGCCCGCGAGATTGCCCGGCATATCATTGCCCGCGGCTTTTATGAGGAGATGACGGACAAGGAGAAACAGTTCGCCATTCTCCCCTTTGAGCATAGCGAGGATCTTGAGGATCAAAAATACAGCCTGCAACTGTTTCAGGCGATTGGCGATGAGGAACTCATTCATTATGCCCGGGCGCATCTGGATATCATCGAAAAATTTGGCCGTTTTCCCCATCGCAATGACATCCTGGGCCGGGAAAGCACGGCGGAGGAGAAGGCCTTTCTCGAAACTCCGAATTCGTCTTTTTAAGGCGTGAGCGGACCCGCCAGCCATCTGCCACAACAGGACATCTTATAGAAAAAAGGAACGTTACATGGGACAGTTATCCGGACAGGTCGCAATCGTCACCGGCGCGAGCCGGGGCATTGGCGCCGCCGCCGCCATCGAGCTTGCTAGGCAGGGGGCGAAAGTGTCCTTGAGCGCCCGCACCGCCGCAGCCTGCAATGACACCCTGCAGCAGATTTCCGATCTTGGCGGCGATGCCTTTGCGGCCAGTTGCGATGTGTCCGACTATGGAGCGGTTGAAAAGCTTGTGGCGGATACCCTGGAACGCTTTGGCCGGGTCGATATATTGGTCAATAACGCCGGGATCATTGACCCCATCGGCCGTATTCCGGACACCGACCCTGAGGAATGGGTGCGCAACATTTCCGTCAATCTCGCCGGCGTTTATCACGGCACCCGCGCCGTTCTCAAACAGTTTGAGGCGCAGAAGTCCGGTACGATCATCAATATCAGCTCCGGCGCCGCCCATGGCCCGATGGAAGGCTGGAGCGCCTATTGCTCCGGCAAGGCCGCGGTTTATATGATGACCCGCGCCACCGCCCATGAATTCGGAGAGCTGGGGGTGCATGTCTATGGTTTCGCGCCTGGGGTTGTCGATACGGATATGCAGGTTGTCATCCGCGGCTCCGGCATCAATCCGGTGAGTGAGATCCCGCGGGAAAACCTGGCCCCGGCCGAGGCCCCGGCCCAGGTCATCGCCTGGCTCTGCACAGAGGAGGCGGCGGATCTCGCGGGCGAGGAGCTGACAATCCGCGATGAGACGTTACGCAAGCGGGCGGGTCTGCCGCCGGAGTGACGGGTTTTCGTCACGTTGCGCGGTATCCCCCAGGCCAAGCAGTTGATCAAATTTCACGATCGTCATCCGCAGAACCTCCGAAGTCTCTATCTTGTAGCGTCGGGATAGCCGGGACAACAGCTCTATCTCCTGCTGATAGCCCAGGGGATCGCGAAAATATTCGCAGAGTTCCTGATCGGTCATGATCTGCAGCAGATGCAGTTTCAGCATGATCCGGTAGCGGGTCATTCGAACCGACTGGTCCGCAGATCTTCGGGCCAGCAGGCAAAACCGATCGGTCAGCCGGATCAGCCGGTCGGCCGGAAAAAACAGCACGCTGGAGCGAACAAACTGCGCGGACAGCCTGTTTACGGTCCGCCCGGATCCGACATCCTGAGCCGCGATATATTTACGCACCACCCGCCGCCGCTGAGAAGCTTGCCGCGGCGGCATGTTGCGGCTCAGATAAAGGAAGGACGGGGCATAAAAGGTCAGCAGATTGAGCGGCAGGAGTTTCTCCAGGAACCGGTATTCGGCCGTCCAGAAACGTCGATCGGTGGAGGATAGGTCGAACAGTTCCTGCTCGACCTGATCCCTGAGCACGTCTTTTTGCGCCCGCTCCAGCCGGTCGCATTGGGTTTTGAAGTCGCGGGTGATCTCGTCGTCAATGACAAAGGGTACGGACCAGTAGCCCCACGGGTGCGGCTTTTCGGACCAGGGCAGGTCATATCTCGCTTGCAGCAGATTTGTGCGATCTACGAGGGTTTTCTTCCGGGGTTTCATGGCAGGTCACCGTCTCAGTCCTGTCGGCAGGTACCATGGGGACGCTTCGCGCCGCCGCCCCGTGACAGAATCAGCCGATCATGGTGGTGACCGGCATCTTGATCGGCCCGTCTTTGCGCTTGTTCCAGAACTGGGACACATACGGATTATCGCTGGTCACCGCTTCCTGGACCTTGCCGGTCCAGACGACCTGCCCCTCATGCATCATGGCGATGTGATCGGAAATGATCCGCGCCGTCAGCAGATTGCTGGTAATGGCCATGACCGTGCTGCCCAGCTCCCGCACATTGTTGAAAATCTGGTCATTGATGACATTGCTCATGATCGGATCGAGGCCCGCTGTCGGCTCGTCCAGGAACAGAATCGGCGGTCCACCGGCGATGGCGCGGGCGAAACCGACCCGCTTCTGCATGCCGCCCGACAGCTCCGCCGGATAGAGATCGGCGATATCTGCCGACAATCCGACCGCCGCCAGTTTTTCGAGGGCCATGGTCCGCACGGCTTTTTTCTTCGCCCCCTTCTGCTGCAACAGCCGGAAGCCGATATTCTCCCAGACCGGCAATCCGTCAAACAGGCCGGAACGTTGGAACAGGATGCCGAATTTCTTGAAAAATTCGGTGCGTTCCCGGTCCGACAGGTCCGTGACCTCTTCCCCGTCCAGCAGGATCGAGCCGCTGTCCGGTTTGATCAGCCCGAGGATACATTTCAGGGTCAGTGTCTTGCCGGCGCCGGAGGGACCGATGATGGTCATGATCTCCCCTGACACCACTTCGAGATTAACCCCGTTCAGCACCCGCACCCCGTCAAAACTCTTGACCAGGTCCTTGACAACGATCTTGCTTTTACTTTGCTCCGCCATGGGCGCAAAGTTACAGGATAAATTTGCGAAAACAAACCGCATTCTGCTATGAGAAGGCAGTTTCATTCTCGCAAGGACCCCATGACCGACCAGCCTGACAGATATCTCCTCCCGGCCCCGATCGCTCACGGCGGTGACATTGACGGGGTTGCCGGTCATTATGGCATTCCCGCCGGAGACTGGGTTGACCTGAGCACGGGGATCAATCCCCATGCCTATCCGCTGCCGGACATTCCGGCCACAGCCTGGCATCGCCTCCCCGGCCGGGCCGCGGAGGATCGCTTACGGGCAGCCGCCCGTCAGTATTACGGCATCGCCGACAGGACCGATATCTGTGCCATACCCGGAACACAGTCGGTTTTGCCGTTGTTGCCACACATCCTGCCGCCAGGACAGGTTGATATTCTGTCCCCCACTTATGGGGAACATGCCCATTGCTGGTCACAAACCACATATACAAGCGCGGGCGCCAATATTGACGCCAGCACGAACCCGCTGAATGCCCGGACGGATCGCACTGTTCGCAATCATCGAAAGCTGCGCGAAATCCATAGCATGACGGAAATTGATACTGATACGAAAATCGCCATAATTGTAAATCCAAACAACCCGGATGGCAAGCGTTACAATGTAATAGAATTGCTGGACCTGGCGGAAACCCTGCGAAACCGAGGCGGTTTCCTGATCCTGGATGAAGCCTTTGCCGATGAGGATCCGGCCCGGTCCTGCGCCCCGTCCCTGCCCGAAGACGGACTGATCATCCTGCGCTCCTTCGGCAAGTTTTTCGGTCTCGCCGGCCTGCGCCTCGGCTTTGTTATCGCCCCGCCGGTGATCTGCGAATCCCTGCGCCGCCATCTCGGCCCCTGGGCGGTCAACGGCCCGGCCCTGCATCTGGGTGCGCGCGCCCTCGCCGATATCGACTGGCAGCAACAGGCCCGAACCCGGCTTGCACAGACCAGCGATCGCCTGCGACATCTGTTGACCCGAACCGGCCTCGAGATTATCGGCGGCACCCATCTCTTTTGCCTCACCCATGACCCTGCCGCCCCGGCGCTATATGACCATCTCTGCCGGGACGGCATCCTGTGCCGATTCTTTGAGGACCGCCCCGGATATCTTCGGTTTGGCCTTCCCGGACCGGACGCCCATTGGCAACGGCTGGAAAAATCTCTTTTGGCATGGTCTGAAAGAGCCGAGATGCAGATAACCAATTGACAGAAATCCCGGTTGGCCTTAGCGTCCACCGCGATGGTTCCCAATATGGGATTAACAAGGGAATGCGGTGCGAGAGAAGTCTCAATGCCGCGGCTGTCCCCGCAACTGTAAGCGATTAGCCAGCACGGAACGCCACTGAGTATTCGGGAAGGCAAGTGCCGGTGCCATTCGCAAGCCAGGAGACCTGCCATCGCAATGTCAACTTTCGCTGCATGACGGAGGATCATGATGAGCCCAGTAATTTTATGTCACGATGACCCGGTTTTTTCCCTGCCCGACGCCCGAAAAGGTGACGGACGCAAGACCTGTTCGTGCCCTTTCCCCCTCTCCCGCAATGGACAAAAATCATGAGTCAGAAAATACCCGCGACCGTTATCACCGGATTCCTTGGGGCTGGTAAAACCAGCCTGATCCGCAATCTGATCGAGAATGCCAATGGCAAGAAACTGGCGCTGATCATCAACGAGTTCGGAGATCTCGGGGTTGATGGCGATGTCCTGAAGGGCTGCGGCAATGAAAACTGCACCGAAGAGGATATTGTCGAGCTGGCCAATGGCTGCATCTGCTGCACTGTGGCCGATGATTTCCTTCCGACCATTCAGCTTTTGCTGGACAGGGACGAAAAGCCCGATCATATCATCGTCGAAACCTCCGGTCTGGCGCTGCCGAAACCGCTGGTCAAAGCCTTTGGCTGGCCGGAGGTGCGGACCCAGGTCACCGTCGACGGGGTGGTCACGGTCATTGACGGCCCGGCCTATCAGGACGGCCTGTTCGCCGCCGATCCGGCTGCTGTCCAGCAACAGCGTGAGAATGACGAAAATCTTGACCATGACAGCCCGCTGGAGGAGCTGTTTGAGGATCAGCTCAACTGCGCCGATATGATCATCTTCAATAAATCCGACCTGCTGGATGATGCCAGCATCGAAGCCGCCACGACAGCTTTGAAAAATCGGGTCAAGCCGTCCGTGAAAATGGTCAAAACCAGCCATGGCCAGATCGATGCCCGGGTCCTCCTGGGTCTGGAAGCGGCGGCGGAAGATGATCTCGATACCCGTCCATCGGTCCATGACGATGCCGACGACCATGAGCATGACGATTTCGACAGCTTCGTTCTGGAAATGGACGAAGTCGCCTCCCCGGCCGAGCTGATCAAGAAACTGGAAGCCGCCATTGCGGCCGAGGGAATCTTGCGGATCAAGGGTTTTGTTGCGGTGGCCGGCAAGGAGATGCGACTGGTGCTGCAAGGGGTCGGCAACCGGATCCAGCATTATTTCGACCGCGACTGGGAAGAGGGGGAGACCCGTGCGACCCGTCTCGTCATCATCGGCGAGCATGACATGGATCAGGCCGCCGTCACCGGCATCATCAAGGGCTGACATGCATTTACTGGCGGCAACACCGGGCGGAATTGCGGATGGATCGGAGGCGGTCGATCTCGGCCAGCAGCCGGGTGACATCCTGTTTCTGTCCGCCGCCGATACGGAACTTTCAAGCCTTGCCACCCTTAATCAGCCGAGCGATACGGCCGCCAGTCTTCGGCTCGCCAATGTCATGCAGCTCTCCCATAACCTGTCCGTTGATATCTATGTGGAGGATATCGTCGCCAGGGCCAAGCTGGTGATTATCCGGCTGCTCGGCGGGGTCAGCTACTGGCCCTACGGGATTGAAAAAATCACCGAATGCTGCCGGGAAAACAATATCCATCTCGCCATTCTGCCGGGGGATGATCAACCCGATGAAGAATTGACCGGCCTCAATACGGTGGATCGGGAGATCGCCCATCGGCTCTGGCAGTATCTGGTTCAGGGCGGCGGTGAAAATTATCAGCAGTTCCTGAACTATTGCCAGTTCCTGCTGGAGCGGCCCATCGACTGGCGGGAACCGAAGCCGGTAATGAAAGCGGGTCTCTACTGGCCCGGCCTTGCCGAAACCGATCTTTCAACAGTCCAGTTTCATTGGCATGAGGAGGCACCGGTTGTCGGCATCGTCTTCTATCGGGCCCTGTATCAGGCCGATAATCTGCTGCCAGTGGATGAGTTGATTGCCGCCTTGCTGCTACGCGGCCTCAACCCCTTGCCGGTCTTTGTCAGCAGCCTGAAAGACCCACTCTCAGCCGATATCCTGGAGCAGGCGCTGCAGGACACGGCCCCGTCCGTACTTCTCAATGCCACCGGATTTGCCGTCTCTTCCCCCGGCGGGACACGACGGAAAACGCCGTTCGATACTGCCGACTGTCCGGTTCTGCAGGTGATTTTCTCCGGCGGCAATGAAACCGTCTGGCGGGAGGGTGTGACTGGCCTTTCGGCAAGGGATATCGCCATGAATGTGGCCCTGCCCGAGGTCGACGGGCGTCTGTTGTCGCGCGCCGTCTCCTTCAAGGCGGATGCCGGATATGATGCGGCCACCCAGACCAACAAGATTACCTATCAGCCGGTTCCCGACAGAATTGAGTTTGTGGCGGAGCTGGCCGGCAATTGGGCGAAACTGAAACAAACCCTGGCGAACGATCGCAAAGTTGCCCTGATCCTCGCCAACTATCCCAACAAAAACGGTCGTATCGGAAACGGGGTTGGTCTCGATACCCCAGCGGGCAGCGTTGAGGTTCTCAAAGCCTTGCAGGAAAACGGCTATCTGGTTGAGGATATTCCTGAGACGGGCAATGCCTTGATCGAGGATCTGCTGGACGGTCCCACCAATGACCGGACGACGGCTACCGCAGCCGCAACAGGTATTTCCTATCCGCTGGCCAGCTACAAGACCTTTTACCAGAGCCTGCCCGCCAAGGTCCGGACTGAGATCATGGATCGATGGGGTTTGCCAGAGGATGACCCGTTTGTGGAGGACGGTAACTTCAAGCTGGCCGCGAAACGGCATGGCAATATCATCGTCGGCATCCAGCCCGCCCGCGGCTATAACATTGACCCTGTCCGCAGCTATCACGACCCGGATCTGGTGCCGCCGCACGGCTATCTCGCCTTCTACGCCTGGCTACGGGAGGCCGAGCAGGTCCATGCGGTTATCCATATGGGTAAGCATGGCAATATGGAATGGCTGCCGGGCAAGTCTGTGGCCCTGTCGGAGGAGTGCTATCCCGAGGCGGTGTTCGGACCCATGGTTCATCTCTATCCCTTTATCGTCAATGATCCCGGGGAAGGCACCCAGGCCAAACGCCGGGCCTCTGCCGTTATCATCGACCATCTGACACCGCCCATGACCCGGGCGGAGAGCTACGGCCCGCTTGCCGATCTGGAACGGCTGGTCGATGAATATTATGAGGCGGCCGGGGTCGATCCGCGTCGAATTGCCCTGCTGCGCCAGCAGATTATTGAACTCACCCAGGCGACGGGTGTCGATGTGGATTGCGGGATTGAGGCGGCCGAGGCGGAAGATGAGAAGCTGGCCAAGCTTGATAATTATCTTTGTGAGTTGAAAGAGCTGCAGATCCGCGATGGCCTGCATATTTTTGGGCAGAGTCCGCAGGGACGGCAACTGATCGACCTTCTGGTGGCGTTGGTCCGCATCCCACGCAATGATGGTGCGGGCAAGGACGCTTCCCTCATTCGGGCATTAGCGGCGGATCTTGAGCTTGGCGAAGAGTTTGATCCCCTTGACTGCGAGATGGGGCAGCTCTGGGATGGACCCAAGCCTGAGGTCCTCGTTTATGACGGCACTTGGAGATCCTGCGGGGATACGGTGGAGCGGTTGGAACTGCTGGCCGCC
Organism: Sneathiella sp.; assembly: GCA_965228285.1. GTDB lineage: Bacteria > Pseudomonadota > Alphaproteobacteria > Sneathiellales > Sneathiellaceae > Sneathiella. The sequence continues at coordinate 4,062,581 of OZ245808.1, read as the reverse complement.
GATCTGGTCTCGGGAGCTATTCAAGCTGATCGTGCCTGGGAAAACAGTTTGCTGGTTCTGGAGGGATTAAAGGAAACATTACGTCCGGCGGTGGAAACCTCGGGACGGCTGGAACTCCGAGGATTGCTCACGGGTCTGGACGGTGCCTTTGTCGCTCCGGGTCCGTCCGGGGCACCGACCCGGGGCCGCAATGACGTCTTGCCGACAGGACGGAATTTTTACTCAGTCGACAGCCGCTCGGTCCCCACCCCGACGGCCTGGCTGCTGGGCTGGAAATCTGCTGAGCGACTGGTGGATCGCTATCGGCAGGAAAATGGCGCCTGGCCGAAAACCATGATCCTGAGTGCCTGGGGCACCTCTAATATGCGGACGGGCGGCGATGATATCGCCCAGGCCCTCGCCCTGATGGGAGTCCGTCCGACCTGGGACACGGCCTCCAACCGGGTGACCGGCTTTGAAATTCTCCCCGCCTCCCTTCTGGATCGGCCACGGGTGGATGTAACCTTGCGGGTCTCCGGCTTTTTCCGCGATGCCTTTCCGCAGCAGATGGCCTTGTTCGACAGTGCCGTGCGCGATGTGGCCGCCCTTGATGAAGATGCAAAAACCAATCCGATGGCGGCCAAGGTTCAGGCCGACAGAGCTGAGCTTGAAGCGGGCGGACTATCTGCGGACGCGGCGGAAAAACGGGCCGCCTATCGCCTGTTCGGTTCCAAACCCGGCGCTTATGGGGCGGGACTGCAGGCCTTGATGGATGAAAAGGGCTGGAATGACAGCTCTGATCTGGCCCGGGCCTATGTCGCCTGGGGGGGCTACGCCTATGGCGCCGGGGAAGACGGGGTGGCTGAGCATAAGCTGTTCGAGCGCCGGCTCTCCCAGGTGGAAGCGGTGATCCATAATCAGGACAACCGGGAACATGATCTCCTCGATAGCGATGACTATTATCAGTTTGAAGGCGGGGTCACAGCGGCCGTGCATCACCTCAAGGGCAGCGCTCCGCAGGTCTTTCATAACGATCATTCCCGCCCCGAGAGCCCCAAGATCCGCACCCTTGAAGAAGAGATCGGCCGGGTCGTGCGAGCCCGGGCCGTCAATCCGAAATGGATCGAGGGGGTCAAGCGCCACGGGTATAAAGGCGCGTTCGAGATGGCGGCTACGGTGGATTATCTCTTCGCCTTCGCCGCCACCACCGGCGCCGTCAAGGATCATCATTTCGATGCCCTCTATGAAGCCTATCTCGGCGATGAGGCAACCCGCGCCTTCCTGGAGAACAATAACCCCGATGCCCTGCGGGAGATGGCGGAGCGGTTCCAGGAGGCGCTCTCGCGGGATCTCTGGCAGCCCCATCGCAATACCTTACATACCGAACTCAACGACCTGATCCGGGAGGACACCCCATGAGCACAAACCTGACCCCAGAGGAAATCGCCCGCGCCAATGAAAAGGCGGCGAAAAAGAAAGCCGCACGCGACAAGATGCTCGCCACCAAGACCATCGAAAAGGGTCTGCTCATCGTCCATACGGGCAAGGGCAAGGGTAAGTCCACCGCCGCCTTCGGCCTCGCCGCCCGGGCTATCGGCAACGGCATGAAGGTGGGCGTGATCCAATATGTAAAAGGCAAATGGGAAACCGGGGAGCGCAAGGTGCTCGACGCTTTTCCCGACCAGGTGGAAATCCACAGTATGGGGGAAGGCTTCACCTGGGAGACCCAGGACCGGGAACGCGATATCCGCGCCGCCGAAAAAGCCTGGGAGAAATCGAAAGCCATGATCGAGGCCAGCCGCGGCGACAATCCGGAATTCGACATGGTCATTCTCGACGAGCTCAATATCGTGCTACGCTATGACAGCCTGCCCTTGGCTGATGTGGTTGAGTTCCTCAAGAATAAGCCCGAGAACCTGCATGTGGTCGTCACCGGGCGCAACGCCAAGGAAGAACTGATCGAGATTGCCGATCTGGTCACCGAAATGACCCAGATCAAACATCCCTTCCGCGCCGGCGTCAAAGCCCAGGTCGGGATCGAATTCTGATGACAAAGGCCCTGATGATACAAGGCACGGGATCGGATGTCGGCAAGTCGCTGCTTGTCGCCGGTCTTGCCCGTGCCTGCAGTAATCGGGGCCTTAAGGTACTGCCGTTCAAACCGCAGAATATGTCCAACAATGCGGCGGTGACAATAGAGGGCGGAGAGATCGGCCGCGCTCAAGCGCTACAGGCCCGCGCCGCCCGCAGCCCCCTTCGCAATGACATGAATCCGGTCCTTTTAAAACCACAATCGGAAACCGGGGCGCAGGTCATCGTCCATGGCCAAATCTACGGTAACGCCAAAGCCCGGGACTATCAGGACCTGAAGCCCCAACTCCTGGATAAGGTTCTTGAAAGTTTTCACCGGCTCGCAAAGGAGGCTGACCTCATCCTCATTGAAGGCGCCGGAAGCCCCGCCGAGGTTAATCTCCGAAAAAACGACATCGCCAATATGGGCTTTGCCGAAGCTGCCGATGTCCCGGTCGTGCTTGCAGGTGATATCGACCGCGGCGGGGTCATCGCCCAGATCGTTGGCACTCAATCCCTCCTCTCTGCAACTGAGAAGGCGCGTCTCAAGGGGTATATCATCAATAAATTCCGCGGCGATCTGTCCCTGTTCGACGATGGACTTAAAATCCTCACTGAGAAAACCGGCCTGAAAAACTATGGCGTTCTCCCCTATTTTGCTGACGCCCATAAGCTGCCCCCGGAAGACGCCTTCGCCATTACGTCCGAGCCCGCGCGAGAGGGGAATTTACGCATTGCCGTACCCGTCCTCTCCCGCATTTCCAATTTCGATGACTTCGATCCGCTGCAGGCGGAGCCCAGTGTCTCCCTTGAAATGATCAAGCCGGGCACGGCCATTCCGGCAGGCCTGGATATCATCATCCTGCCCGGCTCAAAAGCCACCCTCGCTGATATGGAATTTGTCAGGGCGCAAGGATGGGATATCGATATTCTGGCCCATGTCAGACAAGGCGGCACTGTTATCGGTATTTGCGGCGGCTATCAGATGTTGGGCACCTGGCTGCTAGACCCCGACGGCATTGAAGGCCCGCTTCGTAAAACCGCCGGGCTCGGGCTTCTCGATTTTTCCACCCATATGAATGCCAATAAAAGACTGGAAGAAGAGACCGGCACCGAGCTGCTGACCGGCGCGACCATATCCGGTTATCACATGCATGTCGGCCAGACGGAAGGCCCGGCCCTGAACCGTCCCATGTTACATCTTTCCTCTGGCCCGGACGGGGCAATTTCCGAGGACGGGCGGATTATGGGCGGTTATCTCCACGGCTTGTTCAGCTCTGACGAATATAGGTTAAATTTAATTAACCGGTTTAATAATAAAATACAAAAAATCGATAATTTTGAATATGTTGTTGAAAATACCTTAGATTATCTCTCAGACCATATTGAAGCTCATATGGATGTAGAGGCATTGCTGGAGGTGTCGAATGACGCTAAATAATCGCGTATACCGCTACAGCAATCAGCATCAGGATCAGCATCAGCAGTCCACCGGCAATGCGGTAGAGATGCAGAGCCTCGGTGATATCAGCAGGACCGATATCCCGGCGGCCTGTCTCGTTCATCCAGAAATCCTCAACCTCTTCACCGCCATAAATTCTCGGACCCGCCAGAGCAACATCCAGCGCTCCCGCCATCGCCGCTTCGGGCCAGCCGGCATTAACACTCCGATGTCGCGCGGCATCAGAGATCATGGCGCGCAAGGCTCTGGGCGCACTGGCATGAGGCGAAAATATTGCGGCAACAACAATCAACAGACCGGTGAGACGCGCCGGAATATAATTGACGATATCATCAAGACGCGCAGCCACTTTGCCAAAGAACTCATATTCCCTCGTGCGATGCCCGATCATGCTGTCGAGGGTGTTGACCGCCTTGTATCCACAGAGACCCGGCAAACCGAGCAGAGCAAACCAGAAGACCGGCGCAACAGTCCCGTCGGAAAAATTTTCCGACAGCGATTCGATGGCCGCGCGGGAAATGGCGGGCTCATCCAATGTCTCCGGATCCCGGCCAACGATATGGGAAATTGCCTTTCTCCCCTCCTCCAGATTTTGCTCAAGTCCGAGAGCGACATCCCGCACATGATCCCACAATCCGCGCCAGGCAATCAGACTGCTGGAAAAAAGAGCGAGAACGATCAGGCCCAGAAAATCGTCCTGACAGAAAAAAGCAACCAGATATCCCAACCCTGCCGCAACGAAAACAGTTTGCGCGGTTACTATGGCTCCATTCAATTGCGCCGTAGACGGAGAAGTATCGGGGTGGTTGATCTTTTCCTGCACCGAAATAAATTTACCGATCAACACTACCGGATGCGGCACGAGCCGGTAGAGCCATTTCGGATCCCCGATCAACGCATCGATAACAAGGGCGAGCAGAACAATAAGGGTCGGTGTATAAAAAGCCGAGCTGGTGCTGAACAATATGGTGGACATGGCCGCAAGATGATATGGCGAGGACGCCGGGTCAATCCTGAAATGCTGATAAGCAATGACAATAACCGGAAAGTTGGAGAATAACATGGCAGAAAAATATGGAGTGATGGTCTGTGGTCACGGCAGCCGTGATGAAGGCGCCGTAAGAGAATTCGGTTCCGTCGCCCGCGGCATCGCCGAACGGCTGCCTCAATATGACGTGGATTCCGGCTTTCTGGAATTTGCCACGCCCATCATCCGGGATGGTCTTGACCGACTCCGGGAAAGCGGACATGACCATATCCTGGCGATTCCCGGCATGCTGTTTGCCGCGGGCCATGCCAAGAATGATATCCCCTCCGTCCTCAATGCTTACGCCGCGCAGCATGACGGACTGACAATCTCGTACGGACGGGAACTGGGGATTGATCCGAAAATGATCCGGGCAGCCGGTGATCGTATCCGCCAGGCTCTGGAAGAGGCAGAGGGGGATACTCCCTTGCATGAGACCATGCTGGTTGTTGTTGGCCGAGGGGCATCGGATCCGGACGCCAATTCCAATGTCACGAAAGTCATGCGTCTCCTATGGGAAGGGTTGGGTTTCGGCTGGGGCGAGACAGTCTATTCAGGCGTCACGTTCCCCCTTGTTGAACCCGGCCTCCAACATGCGGCGCGTCTCGGCTATAAGCGGATCGTCGTCTTTCCCTATTTTCTCTTTACCGGCGTGCTGATAAATCGCATTTACGACTATACGGACAAGGTCGCTGCTGAGCATCCGGAGATCGAGTTTATTAAGGCACCGTATCTCAATGATCACCCGCTAGTTCTCGACTGCTTCGCTGAACGAGTGACGGAAATCCTCGAAGGCACCAACAATATGAATTGCGGTATGTGCAAGTATCGCGAACAGGCATTGGGTTTCGAGGACGAGGTCGGGCTCAAACAGGAAAGCCATCACCATCATGTGGAAGGGATCGGAACCGGTGACGCCGGTCCCAATGGACATTCCCATGATCATGATCATGATCATTCACACAGCCATTCCCACGACCATGATCACGGTCATAGTCATGATCATGACCACCACCATCACCCTTACCCCCATGCCGATCATCCTCTCGGTCCGGTCAGCATGAAAGAGGACGGAAAATAAACTCAATGTATGACTATCTTCGGGATCCGGCGGCCATCTATGAAAAGTCTTTCGCCACCATTGCGGCAGAAGCAGATTTTTCTGGTATGGATGAAGCGACGCAAACCGTTGCTACCCGGATCATCCATGCCTGCGGTATGCCGGAGATTCTGCCCGATCTCGATATTAGCGAAGGATTTGTTGGCAGGGCTACAGAAGCGTTGGCATCAGGAGCTCCTATCCTTTCTGATTGTGAAATGGTCACCCATGGAATTATTCGGCGGTTTCTTCCTGCGGAGAATCAAGTGATCTGTACATTGAATGATAGTGCGATCCCTGACATGGCGAAGAAGCTCGGTACTACACGCTCCGCTGCCGCCATTGAGCTCTGGCGGGACCGTCTGGACGGCGCCGTAGCAGTCTTCGGTAATGCGCCGACAGCGCTCTTTCATCTGTTGGAATTGTTATCGAAAAGTTCTAGCAAACCCGCTGCCATCATCGGCCTACCAGTTGGATTTGTCGGTGCCGCAGAGTCGAAGGCTGCTCTGGCCGAGAATAATTTAAGTATTCCCTATCTCACTCTCCATGGCCGCCGGGGCGGCAGTGCCATGGCGGCCGCCACTGTCAACGGGCTTTCAGGCCTTGTAAAGGATCGCTTATGACTGCCTGGCTGAGTATAATCGGGATCGGCGATGACGGTCTTCAGGATCTTAAACCGTCAGCCCGGCAGGCCCTCGATCAGGCAAATCTGATCATCGGCGGGGACCGCCATCTTGCCATGCTGCCCGATGACGGGCGGAAGCGGAAGACCTGGCCAAGCCCGCTTATGCAGTTGGTGGAGGAAATCCTGGCGCGGCGCGGGGAGCCCACCTGCATTCTGGCAACCGGAGATCCAATGCATTTCGGAATTGGCGTGACCTTTGCCAAGCATCTGCCTCCAGAGGAAATGGTTGTCTACCCAGCACCCTCCGCCTTTAGTCTTGCTGCGGCGCGACTGGGATGGGATCTTGCCAAATCCGCAACCATCACCCTTCACGGCCGACCACTCGCCAGCCTCATATCCCATTTGGCGCCGGATAAGCGGATACTCGCTTTGTCCGATAGCGGAAAAACACCGGCGGAGGTCACTGCTCTTCTAACATCACTCGGATATGGATCCAGTGACCTGATCGTCTTGGAACATATGGGGGGACCTGAAGAAGAGATCCATAGGGGGGTTGCGTCCGATTTTTCCGACCGACAGTTCAAAGATTTCAATACCATTGCTATTCAGTGCCGGCCAAATCCGGACGCTCTTGTCTTGTCCACTGCTCCAGGACTGTCTGACGATGCCTTTGCCCATGATGGACAACTGACAAAAAAGGACATTCGGGCGGCAACGGTTTCTGCCCTTGAGCCGTTACCGGGGCAGCTTCTTTGGGATATCGGCGCCGGCAGCGGATCCATCGGAATTGAATGGATGCGGGCTGCCGATCATAGCCGGGCCATTGCAGTTGAGGCGATAAGCAGCAGGGTGCGTCTTATCGAGCAAAATCGCAACAATCTTGGCGTTCCAGAACTTAAGATCATTGAAGGCAAGGCCCCGGCGGTCTGTGCCGGGCTGGCTGAGCCCGATGCGGTTTTTATCGGTGGCGGTATCTTGGCCGAAGGAATGTTCGATGCCTGCTGGTCCGCCCTGAAACCAAGGGGGCGGATCGTTATCAATACAGTAACGGTAGAGGGAGAGCATGAGCTTTTCCACCTGCACCGTGAGTATGGCGGCAACTTGACCCGCCTTAACATTTCCCATGCAAGTGCTATTGGCAGATTTACGAGCTGGAAACCGCTGCGGCAGGTGACCCAATATAAACTGGTGAAACCATGACAGGAACTTTATACGGACTTGGCATCGGACCGGGCGATCCGGAACTGATTACCTTGAAAGCGCTGAAACTGCTTCAAGCGGCCCAGGTGCTGGCCTATCCCGCATTGGAAGATGGCGACAGTCTGGCCCGCGCCATTGTCGCACCCCATCTGAATGGCCATAAGACTGAGATTGCCGTGCGCATTCCCATGACAATCGCCCGGGAGCCAGCCCAGGCAGCCTATGACTTGGCCGCAGAAGAATTGGGAAGGCATCTGAAACAAGGGCAGGATGTAGTTGTACTGTGCGAGGGAGATCCGTTTTTTTATGGCTCTTTTATGTATCTGTTTGGCCGCATTGCCGAGGAATTCCCTGTTGAGGTTGTACCCGGTGTCTCCTCTCTCACCGCCTGTGCCACCGCATTGCAATCTCCCCTCTCGGCTCGAAATGACATTCTGACGGTCCTGCCGGCTCCGCTCGACTCTGGCATATTAAGGGAGCGTTTGCGGGACACCGATAGCGCCGCCATCATGAAAGTCGGCCGCCATTTCGCGCGAGTTCGGGACGTAATTAAGGAGATGGGTCTGATGGAAAACGCCCGCTATATCGAACGCGCCACCATGGAAAACGAGAAAATTCTGCCCCTTGCGGATGTTCCGCCAGATGCCGCTCCTTATTTTTCAATGATCCTCATTCATAAGCGGGGTCAGGCATGGAAATAACACAGCCCGTTGCCATTGTGCTTCTGAATGAGAGTGGCCGGGAAACAGCCCTGAAGCTCCAGGCACGCTATCCTGAAACTTTGATCCATGGCCTCAAAGGACGTGTTAAGAAGGCAGACGTCACCTTTCAGCAGACAGCGGCCCATTTGCGAGAACTGTTTACCGCCAACACGCCGATTATCGGAATATGCGCCTCGGCCATTCTGATCCGCTGCCTGGCACCTGTGCTTGCAAACAAGCAGGCGGAGCCGCCCGTACTGGCAGTCTCCGACGACGGTCTGATCACCGTCCCGCTGCTGGGCGGACATCATGGGGCCAATGATCTGGCAAAAGAGATCGCTGAGGCTTTGAGTGGCACGGCTGCGGTGACAACGGCCAGTGACATTCGGTTCAGTATTGCCCTTGATATGCCGCCAACCGGCCTCGCGATCGGCAATCCCCAGCATGTGAAAAGCTTTGTTGCCGCCGTCATGTCAGGGGAAAAAATACGGCTTGAAGGAGAGCATTCCTGGTTTAGGCAGTCCGATCTTCCGTTTGACGAGTCCGGCAGCCTGGCGATTACGGTAACCACTGAAGACATCAGGGGAACCGATCAGAACCTTGTCTATCATCCGAAGACCCTGGCGCTTGGTGTTGGTTGTGAACGGTTTGCTGAGCCGGAAGAGCTCATTGATCTTGTTAAAAAGACCCTGGCTACCAACAATCTGAGCCCGCTTTCAGTTGCTGCCATCAGCTCTATTGATCTGAAGATGGATGAAGCTGCCGTGCATGCGCTTGCCAGTCATTTCGGATTGACAGCAAGCTTCTTTGACCCGGTAACCCTCGAGAAGGAACTTCCCCGACTTGAAACCCCTTCCGAAATCGTCTTCCGGGAAACCGGCTGCCACGGTGTGAGCGAAGGCGCCGCTCTTGCCGCTGTCGGACCTGACGGATCACTGATGGTGCCAAAGCAAAAATCGAAACGGGCCACTTGCGCCATTGCCGAGGCGCCAACGGTTTTGAGCCAGAAGGATGTAGGCCAGCGGCAAGGCAAGCTGTCGATTATCGGGATCGGCCCCGGTCAGGATCCCTGGCGCACGCCGGAAGCCAGCAAACTGATCGGGGACGCAACGGATCTGGTCGCCTACGGTCTTTATCTCGATCTTCTTGGGGACAATATTGCGGGGAAAACACGCCACGATTTTGGCTTGGGAGAGGAAGAAACCCGGGTTCGGGCAGCCCTTGATCTGGCGGCTCAGGGAAAGAATGTCGCTCTTATCTCCTCCGGTGATATTGGCATCTATGCCATGGCAACCCTGGTCTTCGAACTTATCGAACATGAAACAAGGCCGGACTGGAACAGACTGGATATTCAGGTGACCCCCGGCATCTCCGCCCTGCAAGCAGCAGCGGCGAGAGCCGGAGCTCCTTTGGGCCATGATTTCTGCACCATTTCTCTTTCCGATCTGCTCACCCCCTGGGAGGTTATCCAGTCGAGAATTGAAGCCGCTGCCAAAGGTGATTTTGTTATCTCCTTCTACAATCCAGTATCCATGAAGCGCCGTACACAGCTACAGGCGGCAAAAGAAATACTTCTTCAGCATCGCCCGAAGGATACCCCCGTCATCATTGCCCGCAATCTCGGTCGTCAGGATGAACAGGTGACATTTGTTAGTCTGTCCGATCTTGATCCGGAAAAGGTCGATATGCTGACCCTGGTGATGGTCGGATCGAGTGAAACCCGACGGACACAGACTAACTCCGGCGGCAAGGACTGGGTCTATACACCGCGCGGCTATGCCGGAAAGATGACCGTTACAAATCTGAAAACAGGAACGCAAAAATGACAGTCTATTTCATTGGGGCCGGTCCCGGAGCTGCAGACCTGATTACCCTTCGGGGCAGAGACTTGATTGCCGCCTGTCCGGTCTGCCTTTATGCAGGGTCCCTGGTGCCGGAGGAAATCCTTACCCATGCCCCGAAAGACGCGTTGATCATCGACACTGCCCCACTCACCCTGGACGAAATCATTGCTGAAATGGTCGCAGCCGAGGCGCGAGGAGAAGATGTTGCCCGGGTCCATTCAGGAGATCCAAGCCTCTATGGCGCCATCGGTGAACAGATGCGCCGCTTGGAAGAGCTCGGTATCGACTATACGATAACCCCCGGCGTGCCGGCCTTTGCCGCAGCCGCCGCAGCGCTCAAAACTGAATTCACTCTGCCGGAGGTCAGCCAGACTGTCATTCTAACCCGGACATCCATGAAAGCGACGGCGATGCCAAACCGGGAAGACTTGCAGACCCTGGGGTCTTCCGGTGCTACTCTTGCCATTCACTTGTCGGTTCGCAACCTTCGGGCTGTTACCGCAGACCTTATCCCTCATTACGGAGAAGACTGCCCTGTAGCTGTCGTATTTAGAGCAAGCTGGCCCGATGAAACGATTATCCGAGGGACCCTTTCAGACATCCGGGAAAAAGTCAGGGCCGAGAAAATTACTCGTACCGCTTTGATCATCGTTGGCCGGGTTCTGGAGGCGAAAGATTATCGGGACAGCGCGCTGTATCATGCCGATCACGTACATGTGCTGCGTCCCAAGAGAAAAGCCTGAAAGAGACTGTCAGCATCACTGTAGGCTTTACAATCTGGGCCTGCTGGCCGTTCAATCATGATCACAGGCAATCGCATCTCCTGCGCCGCTGAAATCTTGGCGTAGGTTGCATCTCCGCCGCTATTTTTACTGACCAGAACTTCAATTTGATGATCCGCCAGAAGTGCCAGCTCTTCGGGAAGCGAAAAGGGACCGCGAGCCTGAATAAAACGGACAGTTGACCCCGTTGGATCGAACGAGACGGGCTCAATACTTCGTATCAGGAACTGCTTACCCTGGAGCGGTAAAAATGCAGGCAGTTCTTGGCGGCCAATGCTCAAAAAAATGCGGTTAAATTTATCAAGACTGCAGGCAGCTTCTTTGACATCCCTGACCTTGATCCAGAGATCGCCCGGTACCTCTTTCCAGGGAGGCCGCTCCAACCTGAGATAGTCGATACCCAGATTTTTACAGACCAGAAAGGCAGTATCGGTTATTTGAGCGGCAAATGGATGGGTTGCATCTATGACCTGGACAATGGATTGATCGATCAGGAAATTCTTCAGCCCTTCCAATCCGCCGAAACCTCCGGTCATTACTTCACCTTTCAACTCCGTTGGATCCCGCGTTCGGCCGGCGAGAGACGTGACAACGGATATGTCTGATCGCTCATCAAGCAGATGATTGAGGCGAACAGCCTCCTCGGTACCCCCCAACATTAAAACTCGTGGTACTTCAGCCATCGCTTTTCCCCACGAGCTGACCTTTACGATCATAGACCAGCACCTCGATCTGTGAGCTGTTGGCTGCGACCTCAACCGCTTTTTCTTTGGCCTTGCGGGCGATTTGTGCCGCCAAAGGAAGCTTGGCCTGCCGGGCAAGCTCCAGTACCTGCATGGCCGTATTTGCGGAACGGGTCTGGTCAACAAGCGACTCATCAGCCCCGAGTTCCCGCATCTGCTCCGCAAGCCAGGTGAAATCGACGCTGCTGCGACCGGAGTGCAGATCCATATGCCCTTGAGCCAGCTTTGTCATTTTTGCAAATCCCCCGGCAATGGACAGTTTGCCGACAGGATGCTTTTTAAGATATTTCAGAACACCCCCCGCAAAGTCTCCCATATCGAGCAATGCTGTTTCCTGTAATCCATAGAGCTCGGCCACAGCTTTTTCCGAGGTTGAGCCGGTACTGGCTGCCAGATGGGTCTCCCCTGCCGCCCGTGCGACATCGATACCCCGGTGAATCGACGCAATCCAGGCTGCACAGGAATAGGGCACCACGATGCCCGTTGTGCCCAGGATGGAAATACCCCCCAAAATTCCAAGGCGCCCGTTCATGGTATGTTTGGCGAGTTCTTCTCCGTTTTCCACCGAGATTTCAATTTCCAAATCCGCCGATTGTCCAAAAGATGACGATACAGTCTGAGCCACCTCCGTCATCATTTGCCTGGGAACGGGATTGATGGCGGGCTCTCCAACCTTGATCGGCAATCCCTCTTTGGTGACAGTCCCGACACCGTCCCCGGCTTTAAAAACAATACCGCTTGCGGGCGGACCCTTACGAACAGTGGAAATAATGCGGGCGAGATGCGTGACATCCGGATCATCCCCGGCATCTTTGATGATACTGACCTCTGCAAAATCCGCGTCAAGCTTCTCGGTTGCCAGAGCAAAGGCAGGTTCCTGTCCTTTCGGCAAGGTAATGGTCACTGGATCCGGAAATTCCCCGCCAAACAGCGCGGTGAGCGCCGCTTTGGTGGCGGCGGTCGCGCAAGCCCCCGTCGTCCAACCATAGCGTAGTTCTTTGCTGTCCGTCACATTCATGAGCATATTTATAGGGCTCAGATACACAGATGGCTAGGCGCAGAGAGAATTGATGTGTAAAAGACCCATATGGAGAGAATTTTGAGCAAAATACCACCCTTCGAGCCCGGCTCCGTGTGGCTTGTTGGTGCGGGTCCGGGCGACGCCGGTCTGCTGACCCTCTATGCCTATGAGGCTTTGCGTCAGGCGGATGTGCTCGTCTATGATGCCCTCGTCGGTGAGGACATCCTGAAGCTGACGGGACCCAATACTATTCTTGAATATGCGGGAAAGCGGGGCGGAAAACCGTCCCCGAAGCAAAAGGATATCACCGAGAGACTGATCACCCTGGCGCAAGAGGGAAAACGGGTTCTGCGCCTGAAAGGCGGGGATCCTTATATTTTCGGTCGTGGTGGTGAGGAAGCGCTCACTTTGGCCGCGCAAGGGGTGCCGTTCAGAGTCATTCCCGGCATTTCTTCAGGTGTCGGCGGTCTTGCCTATGCCGGTATACCGCTGACCCACAGGGAAACCAATTCCGCCGTCACTTTTTTAACGGGCCACGATGCGACGGGTGAAGTCCCAAATGTAAACTGGGAGCATATTGCGAAAGGCTCCCCGGTTATTGTTCTTTATATGGCGCTCAAACATCTTGCTGTTATTGCGGACCGCCTTATTGGTTATGGACGCGCGCCTGATGATAGTGTCGCCGTTATCTTCAAGGCAACGACAAAGGATCAGCAAGTCATTGTTTCCACGCTTGATAAAATCGCAAAAGATGTTGAGGAAAGCGGCCTCAAACCTCCGGCGCTGATTGTCGTCGGCGAAGTGGTCAAACTGCGGCCTGATTTGGACTGGTATAGCGGACTGTTGTCGAAGATGGTTGAGGACTGACGTGACAGGAACCGCCTCGCCCGCATTCCTTATCGCAGCGCCCAGTTCCGGATCGGGGAAAACGGTCCTGACCCTGGCTCTTCTCAGGGCCTATAGAAACAAAGGGGTTTCGGTCGGGTCATTCAAGGTCGGTCCCGACTATATTGATCCTGTCTTTCATCATCGGGCGTCCGGTCGACCCTGTTTTAATCTTGATGGCTGGGCCATGCAGGATTGCACCATGTCGGCAATCCTGAGTGAAGTTTTCAGGAACAGTTCTCTGGTGGTAGGTGAAGGGGTCATGGGCCTGTTTGATGGGGCCCGGGACGGGAGCGGGTCTTCCGCCGATATTGCATCTCGATATGACCTGCCAATCATCCTTGTCGTTGATGCACGCGGTCAGTCGACAAGTGCCGGTGCTGTTCTGACCGGCTTCAACAGTTTTCGCCCGGATATAAAAATTGTCGGAGTCATCTTTAACAAAACTGGAGGACCTGGACACATCCGGATGCTGTGTGAAGCTGCAGAAAGAGTGAGTATTCCGGTCCTTGGATTTGTTCCCCGAACAGAAACCCTCAACCTTGACCACCGCCATTTAGGCCTTGTTCAAGCCAGAGAAACCAAAGATCTGGAAAAGTTTCTGGAAGAGGCATCGAAGGTGATCGAGGCGCATGTCGACCTTGATGGACTAATGACGCTCGGTAATGAAAGAACACATAATGTGGGGTCCAAGTTTCCAACGATCCTGCCCCTTGGTCAAAAAATTGCCATTGCCGAGGATGACGCTTTCAGTTTCACCTATCCGCATCTGCTAAGCGCTTGGAAAAATGCTGGCGCTGAACTCAGCTTTTTCTCTCCTCTGGCGGACCAATCTCCGGCCGTTGAAGCAGATGCAATATATCTTCCCGGCGGATATCCGGAACTTTTTTGCGAAAAACTGTCCCATGCTGAGATTTTCAGATCAGGCATGGGTCGGGCGGCGGAAGCGGGTGTTTCCATTTATGGCGAATGCGGTGGGTTCATGGTTCTGGGGGAAAGCCTGACAGCCAAGAACAAAAAAACCTATCCCATGCTTGATCTTCTCCCCGTTCAAACTTCCTTCGCTGAGCCCAAGCTTCACCTTGGATATCGCAACGCATCCCTAAAATCCGATTGTATCCTGGGAACCAAAGGCGATCGATTTCGGGCTCATGAGTTTCATTATGCTAAGTTATTACCGACGGAACCAATCAGCCCTTTGTTTTCTCTGAGTGACGCATTGGAGGAGGATCTTGGGGTCGCAGGGACCTTTAAAGAGAATGTAGTCGGTTCCTTTATCCATGTTATCGACAGGATTGCTGAGTAATGAGAAAGGCCCATATATCCTTGGTTCTTGGGGGCGCCCGCTCCGGGAAAAGCAGATTTGCCGAAGATCTGGCATTAAAAAGCGGTTTATCGCGATGCTACCTGGCAACGGCAGAAGCATTTGATCAGGAAATGGAGAACCGAATTTCCCGTCATCAGGAGGATCGAGGACTCGCCTGGCAAACGATAGAAGAGCCTGTCGAGCTGGTACAGGCCTTAACAAAACATTCCAGCGAAAATACCGTCATTCTTGTCGACTGCCTGACCCTCTGGCTTAGCAATCTCATGGGACGGAATATGGAAATAGGCCCTGCCTTTTCAAAGCTCATTGGCTGTCTGGATGGGCTGGAAGGACAGGTGATTTTTGTCTCCAACGAAGTGGGTCAGGGAATTGTGCCTGACAATAAAATGGCCAGGGACTTTCGTGATGAGGCCGGCCGGTTGCATCAAATGCTGGCGGAAAAGGCGAACGACGTCTATTTTATAACCGCTGGTCTCTCGCAGAAACTGAAATAGATTCATGACGGACACCGAACCTCATACTCAGCGACCTGATTATAAAGGCGGATGGATACAGGAGTTCCTCGTCGCCCTAGTGTTTTTGACCCGGCTGCCGATGCGAACCAATTTTTCCTTTGACATCAGCGCTCTAAAGACGGCCTGCCGAGCCTTTCCCTTGATCGGACTGATCGTGGGTGGTCTGTCCGGTACCGTGTTCCTATTGTCAGTTGTTGCGGGGTTTCCGGAGGCCGTCGCAGCTCTGTTAGCAATTGCCGCTCAAGTCCTGGTTACGGGTGCATTGCACGAAGATGCCATTGGCGATATCGCAGATGGCTTCGGCGGCGGTACAAGCCGGGAGAAAAAACTGGAGATCATGAAAGACAGTCGGGTCGGGACTTACGCCGTTGTCATGCTCATTGTCATCCTTCTGTTGAAAGCAGCCGCGCTCTCAAGCTTTCCCGATCCCATTATCGTCTTTTCAGTGTTGGTTGTCGCCGCCGTCACCAGTCGAGGCTTGATAGGCTGGGGCCTCTACCTGATGCGCCCTGCCAGATCAGACGGACTCGGCAAACAATCCGGTAAGCCTGAACTGGTGACGGTGTTATGGCTCACCATCTTGAGCATTGGTATTGCAGTACTGGTGTTGGGGCCATTTCACGGCGCCACAGCCCTGTTAGCAGGTATTATTGGCGCCGCTTTCACCGGCTTCGTCGCCCAGCGTCAGATAGGGGGGCAAACCGGGGATGTCCTGGGAGCGATACAGCAAATCTCGGAGCTGTTCAGCATTTTAGCCTGCTTGCTGGTTTTGGCCTGACCAATTTACCCTTCGATTTTTTCCACACCATCAAAGGTCAAAATAGCGTCTTCTCCAACCGTAATCGTCCCGGCGGCATCTTCAGACAGGAAAATGTCCCCATCTTCTGTGGTTTCAACTGTCCCGCTTGTCAGGGTGAGCCAATCGCCGACATCACCGGCCGGGAGGCCATCTGTCAGAGCAATTGTATCTGACCAACCGCCCCCATCACCGCCAATAAAGGTGTCATTGCCGCTATCCAGGCCGAAATAGAAGACATCACTTCCGTCACCGCCATGGGCATAGTCATCTCCCGCGCCGCCCGTCATGATATCGTCACCTGAACCGGCATACATGCGATCATTTCCATCACCGCCGGATAAAGTGTCGTTTCCGGAGCCGCCGTTCAGATAGTCATTGCCATCACCACCGGAGAGATCGTCATTGCCGTCCAGACCATAGATCGTATCGTTACCGTCACCCCCCATGACTTCATCATTACCGCTGCCGGCATGCAGATAGTCATTGCCATCGCCGCCGATCATCGTGTCATCGTCATTACCGCCGTAAAGCCGGTCGTTGCCTGCGCCACCGTCCAACCTGTCGTTACCATCCCCACCGTTCAGGTAATCATTGCCCTCTCCGGCAGTTATTCGGTCATCACCATCCTGGCCGTAAAGCGTATCGTTGCCCTCACCACCATCAATTCGGTCATTGCCGGCGCCGCCATAGGCCCGATCATTGCCATCGCCCGCAGTGAGAGTGTCATTGCCACTGCCACCATTGAGATAGTCATTACCATCTCCTGCGATCAATTTGTCATCTCCGCCGTCCCCATAGAGGCTATCGTTTCCGGCTCCTCCGACGATGCGGTCGTTATCATCACCACCGAATAGCCGATCATTGCCGTCTTCACCAAAGATCCGGTCCTGGCCCGCGCCGCCATGCAGATAGTCGTTGCCGTCACCACCTTTTAAACGGTCTTTTCCATCGCCACCGCTCAGATAGTCATTCCCTTCACCGCCAAACAGGCGATCATTTCCGTCGCCGGCGATCAAGGTATCATTCCCGTCTCCCGCGGTCAGATAGTCGTTGCCATCTCCTCCATAAAGACGATCATTGCCGTCTCCGCCGGAAAGATAGTCGTTGCCGTCCCCGGCATTCAGATAGTCATTACCATCGGAACCCGTAAGTCTGTCATTGCCGTCTCCACCATACATGGTGTCATTACCGGCACCGCCCGAGAGCCTGTCCTTCCCATCTCCTCCACTAAGGTAATCGTTCCCTTTGCCACCGGTAAGCTTGTCATTGCCCGCATCCCCAATCAGGGTGTCGTTGCCATCGCCTCCGGTTAGTTTGTCGTTGCCGGCACCGCCATACATCCGGTCGTTACCGTCACCACCGACAAGATTGTCCTTGCCGTCACCACCGCTAAGATAATCATTCCCATCACCGCCGGTCAGCCTGTCGTTGCCATCACCGCCATACATGCGGTCATTGCCATCTCCACCAGAGAGATTGTCCCGGCCTTCACCACCAGAGAGGTAGTCATTCCCTTTTCCGCCGGTTAGTTTGTCGTTTCCGGCATCTCCGACCAGGGTATCATTGCCATCATTTCCGGTCAGTTTATCGTTGTCAGCACCACCATAGAGACGGTCATTGCCCTCTCCTCCGGTGAGGTTATCTTTACCATCACCGCCGCTCAAATAGTCATTCCCGTCGCCGCCTGTCAGACGGTCCTTGCCATCCTGACCGACCAGAGTGTCGTTTCCATCACCGCCGGTGAGCTTGTCATTTCCTTCTCCCCCATAGAGGCGATCATTCCCATCTCCGCCAGAAAGGTTGTCCCGGCCATCGCCGCCACTGAGATAGTCGTTGCCATCGCCCCCCGCGAGCTTGTCATTTCCGCCGTCGCCAACAAGGGTATCGTTGCCATCATCGCCGGTCAGTTTGTCATTCCCCTCACCGCCATAGAGCCGATCATTCCCGTCACCGCCGACAAGATTGTCCCGACCATCACCGCCACTGAGATAATCATTTCCCTCACCACCGGTTAGATGATCTCTGTCATCACCACCATAGAGACGGTCATTTCCATCACCGCCGATAAGTTTATCCCGGCCATCGCCGCCGCTGAGGTAGTCATTGCCATCGCCACCCGTTAGCTGGTCCTTGCCGTCCTCACCAACCAGGGTGTCATTCCCGTCTCCCCCGCTCAGCTTGTCGTTTCCTTCTCCCCCATAGAGACGGTCATTCCCATCGCCTCCATCGAGATTGTCTTTTCCGTCGCCAGCGCTGAGATAATCGTTTCCGTCTCCCCCGCTGAGTTTGTCATTGCCATCACCGCTATAGAGACGGTCATTGCCATCGCCACCCTCCAGGGTATCCTTGCCGTCACCGCCGCTCAGATAGTCATTTCCTTCATTGCCATAAAGCTTATCGTTCCCACCATAGCCGTACAGGCTGTCATTCCCCTTGCCTCCAACAAGAGTGTCATTACCATCTGTCCCGTAGATCCGGTCATTTCCCGGTCCACCAATGATGCTCCCATCCGGATAGGTATCTTCGACATCTTCAACATTAATCAGGAAATTCTGCTGAATGACCTGAAGACCATCACTGATATTGACGACAATTTCGTGGGAACTAGCTGTTTCGTAATCCAATCCATCAGCAACGCGAATTTCTCCGGTGAAGCTATCTATGGAGAATTTGCCTTCAGCGTCATCTTCCAGACTGTAGGTGATCACACTTCCTTCCGGATCAATGGCCTGGACAACGCCAACAACATCACCAATTTCAGCATCCTCCGAGACGGTCGGGGTATTCAACGAGGCGGAATGAGGGGCGAGATTTTCCTCTACCTGATTGAGGGCAACTTCTTCGGGGTAGTCCTGAACGATTGCACTGGTGTCAATCCAAGGCTCGTCCGGACCGACCAACTCTTCATCGCGTGGATTTTCCCGGTCTTCGTCAGACTGTCCCTCACCGGGCATCATTGCTCCGAAGGCGGCTCCAGGAATTGCCTCTTCTTCGATGGAAGGCTCAACATCATTAGTCAGAGGAGCGCCGGCAAACGCTTCCTCGGTGATATTCTCAACCTCTGCAGCTTCCTGAGGCGATTGGACGAGAATTTGCTCTTCACCTGCGTCCGTGGGATTTGGTCCTTTTTCGGAATTTTCTTCTGATTGCTTGCGACCCGCTTCAGGATCCTTTCGATCCCCCGTATGGATCGCATCACGAGAGCGATCATCTGCGCCGGCCATGTCTTTCAGATCGATTTTTTCCGCCGGATTGTTGAGCGGATTTTCACTGTTTTGCTCCACAGTCGCCGAGTTGTCCAGGAGGGCTTCTTTTGATGCCTGATCAAGGTCGTCATTCTCGCTCATAATGTGATCCATCCATCGAGATTTAGTATTTAGTCTAAATAATTTGGCGTAACTTATAAAATATTCGACTTATACTGTCTTTATTGGATTAATGAATCATTAATATACATCCATAAATGATAATATTTATACGCATTTATTAAGGATATTTTAACCAAAAAAGAGCGAAAAATAGATTCAATTATTGAGGAATTTCAGCGTAATATGAGTTCAATTGTTAGATAAAATATTTTATTCAACTGTATTAAAATTTTACGAATATTAAACACTTATCCTCCAAAATATTTATTGAAAATTGTATCTATTTCTATTTTTCAGGAAGCAGCGGTACTTTAATGAATTTGTTTGGTCGTAAGAGCAGAAACAAATCGACTTTGCACTGGGACAATAAACCTACCTTGCGGGCTGGTGAGTTGCCGAAGCTTATCCATGGCAGGTCGGACATCATCTTTGCATCTGCTGCGCTGAATGTTTTGGCTCTTGCCCTGCCGATCATGATCCTTCAGGTCTATGACCGTATCATCCCTAACGACGCCATTGAAACCCTACTGCTTCTGATGATCGGTGTCGGAATAGCCGTTATCCTTGAGGCTTGTTTCCGGTTGAGCCGCTCCTACCTGACGGCGCGGGCGGGCGCCAGCTTCGAACATATTGCGGGATGCCGTGCCCTATACAGAACCATGGGCACGGATATCGTTGGTTTCGAAAAAGAGGCGACGGGTGTCTATCTGCACCGCTTCAACGCCATCGAGAATTTACGTGAATTTATGTCGGGCTACAGCCTTCTTGTTTTCATAGACCTGCCCTTCGCGCTGATTTTTCTGGGCCTGATCGGATATATCGCTGGCTCTCTTGTCATCGTCCCTTTGGCGCTGTTGGCCGTTTTTGCTGTTATTACGGTGTTTGTCGGGCATGGTTTGAAGCAGGCTCTCGACCAGCGATCTGTTTGGGATGACCGTCGCTACAACTTTCTTATAGAAGTTCTGACAGGTATTCACACGGTGAAAGGTCTCGCCCTGGAAGCGCAGATGGTCCGTCGATATGAACGGCTTCAGGAGAGTACAGCAGAGTCGGTTCGCAAAGTTGCCGTGCACAACAATTTGGCACAAAGCCTCGGCGCTGTATTTTCGCAAATCACTTTGATTGCCGTTGCAGCTTATGGCTCCACTTTGGTGATCAATGAAACCTTGACGATTGGCGGGCTCGCCGCCTGCACCTTGTTATCTGGTCGAGCGTTACAACCGTTATTGCGGGCCATGGGCGTCTGGACCCATTATCAGAATATTTTGTTGGCGCAAAAGCGCATTCAGGCAGTCCTTGATTTACCACAGGAGAGAACTAACACTCAGCACAAACGCTCAGACATAAAAAAACCGGCCCTGGCGCTCGTCAAGGAAGTATCCCCGGGATGCGGCATTGTGTTTGAAGATGTCTCATTTGGATATGACGGGGTCTCAACAAAATTATTTGAAGGTGCCAATGCAGAGTTCAAACCTTTAAAAACCACAGCAATCAGCGGCGCCAACGGGTCTGGAAAAACCACCTTGCTATGGTTGGCAATGGGCCTGATCCCGCCGCAATCGGGTAAAGTGCTGTTAAACGGCGTCGATATCAGCACCCTCGATCCGGAAATGGTCCGCAGACAGATCGCCTATCTACCGCAAACAGGTCTGGTCTTTCACGGCACCATTATGGAAAACCTTACCATGTTCCGTCGTGGCGCTATCATTGACGACGCCTTGCGGCAGTGCCTTGACTTGGGGCTAGACCCCGTTATCAAACGGATGCCAAAAGGCTACGATACATTGGTTGGGGATGGCGCGTCCGACAGCTTGCCGGGCGGCATCCGTCAACGTGTTGCGATCGCGCGCGCCCTGGTTACAAAACCCAAGGTCATTCTGTTTGATGAAGCCAATACCTCACTGGACATGGAGGGGGATGAAATCCTGAAGAAAGCCCTCGTGAAGCTCCAGGAAAATACAACCATCCTTTTGGTCAGCCATCGTCCTTCACTGATCAAAATCAGCGATCATGGATACAAGATCAAAGACAACAGTATGGAGCCTGCAACAGTGGAAAGCCTGACCAGCTTCCCGCCGCGGCCCAAATCGAGTTCGTTGGAAGTAGTATCTGCAAGATGACCTTTTTATCCCCTGCATTGGAATTGCCACGCGGCAAAAATTGGGGTCGGGATACGCAATATGCGGCCTGCATCACACCCATGCTCGATGCGCTCGATTGGCGGGGCGACGCCAGTCAGGTGTTCGAGGCCATGCCGCATTTTTCCTCAACCATGGACATTATAGATTTCCGGACTTCCCTCGCCAATCTCAATTACGAGAGTAAACCCGAGTCCTACATCCTGTCTCATCTTGATCCGCGGCTCATGCCATGTCTGTTCGATGTCGAGGATGGACCGGCGATGGTCCTTGTCGGATCCGATGATAGCGGTATCATCGCCTTCGATGCGGCCGTTCAGGACTACATCACTATCCCATTTGCGGAAACAGAAGATCTGAAAGGCACTGCCTATTTTTTCCGTCCCGTGGATCGCGAAAAAGTGGGGCAGTGGAGCACAGGTAAAAACTGGTTTCAGGCTGTCATCAGCCGCTTTATGCCGTTGATCCGTCGGATCCTGATGATGACTTTTCTTCTCAATCTGCTGGCTCTGGCAACGCCCCTGTTCATTATGGCGGTTTATGACCTGGTCATCGGTTCCGGATCCTACCAGACCTTAACTTATTTACTCGTCGGTGTGGCGATTGCCATTTTCTGCGATATCGGCCTCAGGCTCATGCGCGGGACAATGCTGGCCTATATCGGCGCTCGTCTCGACTACATCATCGGCAGCACCGTGTTACAGAAGATCCTCTCGTTGCCAACAGCCCAAACAGAGGGGACGTCCCTGGGGTCAAAAATCGCCCGGTTCCGCGAATTTGACATGGTCCGGGAGTTTTTTATCGGTCCCCTCGCCATTGCCTTTTTGGAACTTCCGTTTGTCTTCGTCTTTCTGATCGCGATTGGAATCCTAGGCGGGACATTGGTCTTCGTTCCCATTGGCATGCTCACTTTATATGCCATTGTCGGATTCTTTATTTTCCCGACAGTTCAGACAAAAGTCACGGGCACGATCATGAACACGGCGTCCAAGGGCGCTTTCATTACGGAATGTCTCAATAACATGCGTGTCATTAAACAAATGGGCGCAGAAGAAATCTGGCTTGATCGATACCGCGACATTTCTGCCGTGAACGCCCGCTCAAACCTCCGCAACGGAATGGTCGCTGCGACCGCGCAGACCTTTGCTCATGTGCTCATGGTGATCGCCGGTGTTCTGACATTGGCCCTTGGTATCTTCCAGGTATTTGACGGAACCATGTCGGTCGGAGCGTTGGTCGCGGTGATGGCCCTGGTCTGGAGATTATTGGCGCCAACCCAGACCCTATTCCTTGCCTTCACCAAAATGAATCAGGTGGGGATCAGCATTAAAAGACTGAACCAGCTTTTCACCTTGCAGAGTGAACGCAACCCTTTTGCCTCGGCAACCCTGAAATCTTTCAACGGCGCCATCGCTTTTTCCCGGGTCAGTTTCCGCTATGCAGCGGATCAGGATCCCGCTGTCATGGGTATCGATCTAAAAATCAATCCCGGCGAAATCGTAGCGTTTGCAGGCGGCAACAGTTGCGGCAAGTCTACCTTGGTCAAACTGCTGATTGGCATGTACAAACCTCAGGTAGGAGGTATCTCCATCGACGGTATCGACATTCGCCAGATCGACCCGTTGGAACTCAGGAAATCCATCGGTTATATGCCGCAATATTGTGAACTGTTTCATGGCACAATCCGTCAGAACCTGATGCTGGGCAACAGCGCAGCCTCGGACGAACAGGTAATTGAAGCCTGTTCCTGGGCCAATCTGGCGGACGATATTGAGAAGCTTCCGGAAAAATACGAAACCCGAATCGGGGATCAGATCCTTCGGCAGTTGCCAGCGGGATTCCAGCAGCGGCTGATCATGGCTCGCGCCTTTCTCGCCGACGCCAAAATCATGATTTTTGATGAGCCGGGGAACATGCTGGATGATGACGGCGACAAAGCTTTCATTGAAGCCATTGAGCGTATGAGGGGCAAAGCGACAATCATTATCGTCACTCATCGACCCAGTCATATGCGGGTCGCGGACAAGGTTGTTTTACTGAAGCAGGGAATGGTTCGGGCCGTCGGACCGGCCTCAGACATCATTCCCAAAATTATTGAAGGTGTGTAATGACGGACTCTACGAAATCCGGAAATTCCAAATCCCCGGACGCACAGGACACCAGGCAGACACTCGACAAGGGTCAAACCATCGGTAACCGCCTTGGTCTTTCCATCATGCTTGAGGAAAACGGACCTGCACCGTTTTTAAGAACCGCCCTTATATTCGGTTTTTGCATAATCATTGCCTTTGTCATTTGGGCTCAGTTCGCGAAAATAGACGAGGTCGCCGTCACCTCCGGAGAAGTAGTCCCCAGCGGTGCTGTACAGATCTTACAGCATGTCGACGGGGGAACCATTAATGAAATCGATGTATCGGAAGGCGAGATTGTCAAAAAAGGACAGGTTCTGGTCAGGCTGGATCCGACCGATCTTAAAGCAGAAATTAAAAAAGCCAGCACACAGCTTGTCATTCTGAAAATGAAGATTGCACGGCTTGAAGCTTTTACAGGGAACACGGATCTGGAGTTTGCCGAGGTTCAAGATCGTTTCCTTCCCTTCCTGAGAGAGCAAAAAGCCCTGTTGAAAGCTCAGCGTCTGGATTTAAAGAACCAGCGGACTATCCTCATTTCCCAGATTGAACAACGCAAATCCGAGAAATCATTTTTGACCAAGCAACAGAGTATTCTGTCTAAACAGATCGCTCCTCTGGAAGAGCAGTTGAACATTCGCAAACGGCTCCTGAAGAACAGCACCTTGAGTCGATTTGACTATCTCGAATCCGAGAGGGAGTATCTAAAGGAACAGGGACGTCTGGAGGAAATTTCCCTAAAAACTGTTTCTGTTGATCAGGCAATTGTGGAAGCGCGCAGTCGACTGACGGAAGTAGTTGACCGTTCTATTCGCGACGCCCTTGATGAGATGGCCTCAACCAATGCCGAGGCGGCAGAGATGGAAGAAAACCTTAGCAAGTTAAGAAGCAAACTTCACCGGCTGGATATCTATTCTCCGGTTGAAGGGGTTGTGCAGGGGCTGGACGTCAAATCCATTGGCAATGTCATTGCCCCTGGAAGCACAATTCTTACCGTCGTCCCCATTGGTCAGGAGCTGATTCTTGAGGTTCATATTCGACCTGAAGACATCGGTCATCTCGAACTGGACCAACCCGCCACTGTCAAATTCGCGACCTATAACTATTCCCGCTACGGATCGGTTAAAGGCAAGCTCATCCATATCTCTGCGACGACATTTGAGGATGATCAGGGCAATCCTTTTTACAAAGGCAAAATCAAATTGTCCAAATCCTATGTCGGCGATAATCCGGAGCGGAATCTCATCTTGCCAGGAATGACAGCGACGGCAGATATCCAGTCCGGAGAGAAGACCGTTATGGAATATCTATTGAAACCGATCCATACAACACTCGGTCAGTCTTTCCGGGAGCGCTGAACGTCAGTCACCCCTTGCGCGGTTTGGCTCTGCGTGTGGGTTCTGCCTGCAACGGATCATCCGGCCAGTAATGCTTGGGGTAACGTCCCTTCATTTCCTTTTTGACCTCGTGATAGCTTGTCCTCCAGAATCCGGCGAGGTCTGACGTAATCTGAACGGGGCGACGCGCCGGAGACAACAGGTGTATTGACACCGGCACTCTGCCTTCTGCCAGCTTTGGAACATCTTGAAGGCCAAATACTTCCTGTAACCGCACGGCAAGAACCGGTATCTCTGGGTCTGAATAATCCAGCCGAACATGAGATCCGCTGGGAACCTTAATGAAGGCAGGTGCCAGACGGTTTAACTCTTTGAGTTGGCTGTGGGTCAGATTCGCTTCCAAAATAACCGTAAGATTGAGGGTCTTGATATCCGATAAACCGGTTACACCCGGCAGATAAGGACCAAGCCATTGGTCAAGCCCGTCCAAGAGCGCTGATTCGGAAAAATCCGGCCAGTTCTCACTCCTATTGTGGTGACAAGCAAATCTGACACGAGATACGAATGCAAGGCTATCATCGTCCCAAGGAAGTATGTTCAGTCCTTTATCACGCAGGGTATCGATCATATTTCTGGCAACATCTTTAGGATCGGGGTTAGACAGTTTTTTCTGCTCGAGGACCAAGGCTCCCAGTTTTTTCTCCGTAACCGCCAGAACTCTCTGTTTCTTTTCCTCCCAGTAAACACGGTCGCTTATTCTGATCTCATGTTCGAAAGCGCTCATGAGTTCCTTGAAACCCACAGGAGCGGCCAGACGGATCGTGGCATCTCGATCCTTGCCATCCAGATCTGCAACAACAATATAGGGCTCCGAGGACAGGCGATCATTTTCTAAAAGCCGCGCACCACGTCCGCCGGAGAGTCGGTATTGGATCTGACTTCCCTCCCGCAACTCACCGATCCGATCCGGATAGGCAAAGGCAAGGACAATGCCCGCGAGATCGGTTGGCATAGACTTTGAGCGGGAACCAATGCGACGCATTAAATCATCGCGTATCTGAGCGATCCGGCCAAGCTGAAAGGAATTCTTGCGCGGTTGGTTTTTGTCCGTGGCATTATTTTGCGATGTCAGCAGGTTAAGCCTGTCCAGCAGGTTGGAATTCGGATTTTCGCGATCCCGGCTAAAAAAATCTCTTTCCGACAAGATCGCGGCAATAGAACAAGCCAGAAATTCGGCCTTCATTTCCCGGGATTTCAGGACCATACAGGCGAGCCGGGGATGTAAAGGGAGGTTGGCCATCTCTTTACCGAGCTTCGTTATCCTCTCCTCCTGATCCAGTGCACCTAACATACTGAGCAAGTCTCTGGCCTGGGCCATATGGCCTTCAGGAGGACGGGTCATCCAGGTAAGTTCATCCGGATTCTGAGCTCCCCAGGCCGCGAGCTCCAACACCAGACCGCTCAAATCCGTCACCATGATTTCAGGGCTGGTGAATTCGGGCAGTCCGTGATTGAGCGGCTCGGCCCATAAGCGATAACAAATGCCCGGCCCCAACCTTCCGGCGCGACCGCGGCGCTGTTCTGCGGAAGCTTTTGAAACACGACCGGTCTTCAAGCGGCTCATGCCGGAGTTGGGGTCAAATCGGGGCGCGCGGGACAAACCGGCATCAATAACAACATGGACCCCATCAATTGTCAGGCTGGTTTCTGCAATGTCCGTGGACAGGACGACCTTGCGACGGCCTCTCGGGTCTGGTTGGATCGCCCGATTCTGATCTTTCAGTCCCAGATTTCCATATAAGGGCAAAATCTGAATATCTTTATCGTTTCTCAGGGGCGACAGATTTTCCTGTACCCGATTGATTTCTGCAGCCCCTGGCAGGAAGACAAGAATATCGCCCTGATCTTGTGCCAACGCCGCCGTTACAGTGTCCGCCACGGTCGCCTCCAGCCGCCTATTCGGCTTTTGCACTACATACCTGGTCTCAACGGGAAATTGCCGGCCCTTGGACTCAATTACCGGCGCATCTTTTAACAAGGCTGATAGCCCTGTTGAATCAAGGGTCGCAGACATAAGGAGAATTTTCAGATCCTCCCGGAGCCCCTCCTGCACCTCCAGGGACAGCGCAAGGCCCAAATCTGTCTGCAGACTGCGTTCATGAAACTCGTCAAAAATGATCATGCCGACGCTACTCAGCTCTGGATCGTCCTGCAAACGGCGGGTCAGGATTCCCTCCGTCACCACTTCAATACGGGTCTTGGAGGAGATCTTGCTATCCAGCCGTACCCTGTATCCCACAGTTTCGCCAACGGCTTCTCCTATCAGATCAGCCATACGATAAGCAGAAGCGCGAGCAGCCAACCGTCGTGGCTCCAACATCAGGATCTTCTGATTGCTTTTGATCGTATCCCTTAACAGATGCAAAGGAACTAGGGACGTCTTGCCCGCCCCGGGGGCTGCTTTCAGGATGACGCAGGAGGATCGCCTCACGGCTTCAATAATTTCCGGAAGGTTTTTCTCAACCGGAAGTCCTGTTGCTGGAATAGATAATGTCATCGTTTAAATCCATCTCCGGACAACAGGCGGCACAAGAAGGGGAACAACGTCAGGGCAGCGAATCCCGCCACCAGGGAACCTAAGACAATTGCCCCGCCGAAGCGAGTGGTTGGCGGAAAGCCTGAATAGGCGAAGATGATAAATCCTACGGCAATGACACCAGTCGATGCCATAATGCCTGCGGATTGCTCCCGCAACGCTCGATCCCAGCCGACAGCGTCAGTTGAGTCAGATACATGTCGTTTTACTGCCAGGGCGAGGTGGATCAAGGCGTCGATGGCAATTCCCAAACAGACGCTGATTGCCGGCGCCGAGATGATATCAATGGGTATCGCCAACCAGCCGGACAAGCCAAGGATTGTAATCGGAATGAGCGACGCAGTGGCGACCATGGCAATCGTCACACTTAATTGACGGCTTGCCAGATATCCAACCAGGCCAATGAAAGCGAGCAGACTAAGAATGCCGGTTGTAAGGCTTTGAAAGATCAGATCCGACAGCCTGCCCTGTAGCACATAGACCCCGCCGGTCAATACCTGATCAAACCCCGCATCCTCAATAAGAGCCCGGATTTCCTCCATTATGTCGATCCGGCTTGCACCTCGGCCATCCTCCTTCATTCTGAGGACGAATAATGTCTGATCCCGGTCTTCGGTTAGAAAACTATTGGCGATACTCTGATTTATGTCCAATGACAGCAGGCTAACGATTTCGCGCCAAGGAAGTAGAAAGGCAAGCGGATGGTTATTGGCTTCCGCAAGCAAAGCAGGCAGTGAGATGACAGTTCCCACTTCCGGGTGTTTTTGCAAGGCATGATGCAACCGCCACATGGCCTCGTAACTCTCTTCACTGTCCAGTCGATCCCCATTTGTCCGCCTCACCACAAGTTCCGCCGGGCTGCTGCCACCATTCCGGTCAATGAACTCCAGTCCTTCTCGTAACTCGGATTCTTCAGAGAAATAGGACAGCAGACTTGGATCGGTGTTCAAACGAAACAGCCCAGGTATGGACAATGCGGCGGTCCCAATAAGGATCAGCCCGATCCCTCCTCGCAGCAGGGATCCGTATTTTGGTGGATTGACTGGGATTGTTCGGGGTTTCGTCGGACGGGGCCTGTTTCGTGCAAATAACAGAAATGCAGGATAGATGAGAAAGCAGCAGAGCAAAGCGGACAGCGCTCCGACGATACCTCCGGCTCCCAATTGCCGAAGCGGTTCTGCCGCAACAAACAGCAATGTCGCAAACCCTAGCAAGGTTGTCACTGTGCACCAGTAAGACGCCCGCATAGTCTTGAAAATTGCCTGCCGAACAGCATCAACCGTCTCCTTTTCCTGCCGCCAGTTAGAGGTGAGATAAATGAGCTGTGACTGGACAAGAACATAGACAATAATGGCAAGATTGGCCGTCAATATGCCGACCGGTTGGCCCAGGAACTGCAGGATGAGCAAAGTCAATAAGATGGCCGTTAGTCCACTCGCCGCCGCCCCGATGACAATCATCGGCGATCGAAACAAAACGAACAGGAGTACAGAGAAAACCAGCAGGGCCAGCCCGCTAAAAAGCTGGATGTCATGAATCAAGCTCCGGCGAATCTGTTCCACAATATACGGCATTCCCGACAGACGAACCTGAAATGTCTTCTCGTGATGAAACAGACGCGCGGCATCTTCCACCTCTGCAACAAGGTTGTCAGGCGTCGGATGACCAAGAAACGCAATAATCAAGGTCGCATCTTCACGTTCACTGATCAGTAACGGCCGCCAAAACGGACTGGTGAGGGCCGCCTCGATACTATCCGGACCTTCACTCACACTCACCAGGCGTGCAACGCCTGGGAGGGCACTGAGGTTTGACGAAAAAGCTGCAATTCTCTGAAAATAGGTCGGAGAATAGATATCCGGGCTGGCCACACTAATGATCAAAAACGCATCGGAGGGAAAGAGATCGCGGATCACCGCGGATTGCGCCATGTCAGGGTCATCTGATCCGAAGAAGAAATCTGGCGTCACCTGCGGCCGCAAATCGACAAAGGCCAAGAACAAAGCCCCAATTACCAGCATCACCAGAAGGCAAAGACCGAGCAGACGGTTCCTCAAAGTCGCAAAAAAAGGCCCCATAGGCAGGTCGTCTCTCCTGTGGCAGAATGCCACTCGATTATTGGCGGCAATATGGCAAATTCAAGAATAAAGGAACTTATACCCTGTCCAACCTAGAAATGATCTCCAAAATTGAGAAACACTCCCTCAAAGCCCTGCCAGCTTTGAGATCGGAAGAATATGATGGCTGGTGCCTTCGCTTTGCAGATGGTCATACCCGGCGCGCCAGTTCCGTCAATATATTGGAACCCGGGGACTTACCGCTTGATCAGAAAGTAAGCTATTGCGAAAGCGCATATGAAAAAGCTGGCCTGCCCTGCCATTTCCGCCTCACACCCCTCGCGGACCCTTCCCTTGAAGGCCTTCTCCAGAAAAAGGGTTATGGACGATACGATCCGACGGAGGTTCGGATCATGGCGTCTCTCGTGCCTAAAACCTTTTCACCGAGCGACAGGGTTTCGATTAGTAATCAGCCGACAAATACCTGGCTCACAGCACTGGCCCGCCTGACGGATCAATCACCCGAAAAAAAGGCCACATTCTTGAAGATGATTGAACTCACACCACTGAAAACACATTTTGCCAGCATCTCGTCTAACGGCAAAATTATCAGTTGCGGTCTTGGAATTGGCACTAGAGATATTATTGGTCTTTTCGAATTCGCAACAGATCCGGACTTCCGGCGACAAGGGCTGGCCAAGGATATCGTTCACACCCTGATGACCGACGCCCAAAACCGGGGTATAGTTGCTGCCTATCTCCAGGTAGTGACATCAAATTCAGCCGGCACCCATTTCTGGGACAAAATGGGATTTAATCAATGTCTTTATGGCTACCACTACCGGAGTAAATCAGGGGCGTAGCCAAATCTGTTCCTCAAAATGGATCTCATCACAATTATCCCCGTCACCGCCTCGGTCGATCACCAGGAAATCACTTTCCTCGTTCAATGCAAGGACCGGATGGTGCCAGGTGCCTGGGTGATAATTCACCCCTTGCTCGCCGCTGGCCCGAAATGCGTGCAGTTGTTTTGATGTAACCATGTCTCCTTGCGGGGCCACAAGAACCAGATACGGTTCTCCCGAGAGGGGGATGAAGGCCTGGCTTGCGAGCGGATGCCGTTCAACCATGGTCACTTTGAGCGGATAGTTGAGAGGTGTAGCCCGAAAGATATTGACCAATGGGCGGCCATTCGGACCGACCTCAATCTTCGCCAGATCATGATAGCGCTGCGTTGACCCGTTATTGATCGGAAAATGATCTTTTCCTGCCGTTTCGATGACATCTCCAAAATTCTTGAACGCTGCCGATGTCAAAGGCTCAATTTTTAAGTTCATGGCACCTACCTGCTGATTTTACCAAACAGCCGCAACCGGCTCACACCACCGTCCGGAATGATGTTGAGTCGGACATGGCTTACCGGTCCCAGAGCAAGGACCTCGTTTTCAAAACTATGGATGGCATCCATGGAAAGTTTCTGTTCCGGCAACAATGTCTTCCAAAACATGCTTTGGGTAACAAGAGAGTCATCCGTCCCACCTGTTACAAGGGCCGCCTGGATTGAGCAACTGTCGGGGAAGTTCCCTTTAAAATGCGCAGTATCGACTTCAATCCTGGAGATCTCCCCGGCATGACCGAGGGCAATAATCGCCCAATCATTCCCCGGCTCCCGGCGGCGGCGGGTTTCCCAGCCATCTCCCATATTCACCCCGCGGCCCGGCGCCAGAATATTCGATGGAGACCCATAATGCTGGTCGCTGGCAGCAACGCCGCGCCCACCATTTATCAACGCAGCAAGATCAATTACCTCACTCGGATCTTTCAGGTCCCAGTTGCACTGAACCTCTCCATAAACCCTCAAACGAGCCACCCCTCCATCGGGGTAAATATTGAGGCGAAGATGACTCCAGGTTTCGGGGCTGGCGACCGGCACGAGATGATGACTGTCTCCTTGCAGGCTGACCGAGGGGACGATTTCGGTCCAGAGGGTGTCTTCCGCAGGGTCCCCTCCCACCAGGCAAGCGTCAAGCGAAGCTGCCGGCGGGTAGTTTCCGGTAAAATGGCTGGTATCGATATTCACGGCCTGAATGATGCCCGGAAGTCCAAGGCGAATGATACTGTGATCATACCCCTCTCCTCTTTTGCGACGGCTTTCCCAACCATCCATCCATTTGCCGTTTTCATCATATTTGTCGGCAATAAAGACAGGATCCGACGGATCTATGAGACGGGATTTGTCAGCAAAAAAATCATCTGTGGCAAAAGTCACTTCTGCGCCAAGCCGCGGGGAAGCCAGATCCACATATCGAGCAGCAAATTCCGTGTCGCCAGATTCAGTCGCTGTCATATTTTCACTCCATTCCATTATCTCGCCGCCGGGCCCTCATAGATCCTGGAGGCGAAAAAAGGCGATTTTATCGATCTCCGCAAGGGCAGTCCTGAACTCCTGATCGGCAGTGTTTTGCAGCCTCCGTTTGAAACCCGCCAGGATTTCATAACGGTTGCTATTTTTCACAGCCTGAACATAAGGAAAGCCGAACTTTTCTTTGTATGCTTCATTATAGGCCTGAAATTCGGCAAACTCTTCAGCCGTACAGGCATCAAGACCAGCCCCCGCTTGCTCAGCTATCGAAGCTTCTGTCAAATTTCCCGCTACAGCAGCCTTACCTGCCAGATCCGGATGAGATTTTATCAGATCCAGTCGTGTTTTTTTATCCGAACCGGCGACGATCCGCGATAGGAGAGCTGCCATAGCTTCTACCTGATCCAGCTTTTCTGTTATTCCCTCATCCCAGGCCTGTTCAGCGACCCAGTTCGAATGCTCATAGATACTGCCAAAAGTCGCGATAAACTCTGCTTTCGGCATCTGGCTGGGACGGCAGTTAAACTCTGTCACCCTAACGGCTCCTCACAGCTGCCGGATGATGTTTGATCCAGTGGCGGGCAATATCAAGGCGTCGACATATCCAAACATCTTCATGGCTTTTGACATATTCCAAGAACCGCTTGAGGGCGGCAAAACGTCCCGGCCGTCCGACCAGTCGGCAATGTAAACCCACTGACATCATTTTCGGGCTATGGGCGCCTTCTTCATACAGGGTATCGAAACAGTCTTTCAGGTAAGAGAAAAACTGCTCTCCCGAATTAAACCCCTGCAAAGTTGCAAATCGCATATCGTTACTGTCCAGGGTATAGGGCACGATCAGCTGCTGCCGGCCCGCGATTTCGGTCCAATAGGGCAGATCATCGTTATACGCATCGGCGTTATATAGAAAGCCCCCTTCTTTCGCGACAATCGCATGGGTGTTGGGGCTGGTTTTTCCGGCATACCAGCCTAAAGGGCGCTCTCCGGTCAGACGTTGAATGATTTCAATGGACTTCTCCATATGCTCCCGTTCCACATCTTCCGGAACATCCTGGTAATTAATCCATCGATATCCATGGCTGGCGACTTCATGTCCTGCCTCGACAAGGGCAGTCGCGACCTCCGGATGTCGCTCCAGCGCCATGGCAACAGCAAAGATCGTCAACGGCAAGTCAAAGTCCTTGAACAACCGCAAAAGACGCCAGACACCAACCCGGCTGCCATATTCATACAGGGATTCCATGCTGATATGACGAACACCCTTAAGCGGCTGCGCCCCGATTATCTCGGATAGAAGGGCTTCGGAGCTGTCATCACCATGTAAAACCGAGCTTTCCCCGCCTTCCTCATAATTGAGGACAAATTGCAGGGCCAACCTGGCATTGTTCGGCCATTTGGGATTCGGTGGTGTCGCGCCATAACCAATCAAATCACGAGGATAAGGATTCTTCTCAGACACGAATATTCTCTCAGTTACTGGAAGTTTTGGAGAAGATGGCAAACAGGTCACTCTCGGGCGACTCGTTTTGCAGGCTGAGCTGATCTTCACAGGCATTGAGATGACTGATCATCAGTTCGGCCGCCAGCTCCTCATCACGCTCCTTTATTGCATTAATAATGTCCGTATGTTCATCGCAGCTGCAGGAAGAGAGATTCCCTTTCTGATATTGCACGATTATCAGTGAGGTACGGGAGACAAGCTCCCGGATATAAGCTGTCAGGGTCTGATTTCCGGCTATCTTCGCCAGCTTGAGGTGAAAACTGCCCGATTGCCGTACCCAGGCCTGATGATTTCCGGAATCGAGACTTTGCTGCTCCTCGGACACCATCTGCCTGAGGTCCTTGATATCACCCTCCGACCGCCGTTTGGCCGCAAGACGGATGACCCCTTCCTCGATAAGCCGTCGTGCCTGCAAGACTTCCCGTGCCTCCTCAGGTGTTGGCTCAGAGACAAAAGCACCGCGATTAGGCTGGATCTGGACAATCCGTTCATGAGCCAGTCTCTGGAGAACGGTTCGAACAACTGTGCGACTGACGTCAAAGATCTCCCCTAAGGTATCTTCTGACAGTTTGGTACCTGGAGCCAGCCTTTGCTCAAGAATCGCTGCCAGCATCTCTTCATAGATTCGATCGTTCTGTGGCGTCTTACGAGCCGGTTCTTTAGCCAGATTCAAAGCGGCTGTTGGGGCAGTCCTGCTCATCAAATTTCCTGATTTTAGATGTTTCCGCCACTACTTTATACAATAATCAAAATTATTGTACACAAAATAAATAAAACATGTAGACAATATGGGGTTTATATTGCAAGATTTTGACAAATCTCAGCATCGACGAGGCCGGTGCTGGTGGGAGCGAAATGGGAAAACTGACGACACATGTTCTCGATACGGCGTCGGGCGTACCGGGACAGGATATCAAGATTGAGCTGTTTTCAATTTTAAACGGTCAGCGATCCCTGTTGAAGACGACCCGAACCAATACCGATGGACGCTGTGATGAACCCCTGGTAGAGGGAAGTGATCTGTCCATCGGCACTTATGAGCTTGTCTTTCACGCAGGAGACTACTTTGCCGGGACGGGTCAGTCTTTCCCTGAGCCAAGATTTCTCGACGAGATTGTTCTGAGGTTCGGCATTTCCAATGCTGAGGATCATTACCATGTTCCCTTACTCGTCTCGCCCTACAGTTACTCGACTTATCGGGGAAGCTGAACGGAGACTTACATGAGGCAAACAATACGGTTCGTGCATAGAGGTGAGATTGTCGAGTTGGAAAATATCGATCCAACCCGCACCGTGCTGAACTATTTGCGGTATGATATTGGCCTGACCGGGACCAAGGAAGGCTGTGCCGAGGGCGACTGCGGTGCTTGCACGGTTGTTCTTGGCGAGCTACGGGAGGGCTCTCTTCGCTATCAGGCTGTGAATGCCTGTATCCAGTTCCTGCCGACACTGGATGGCAAACAACTCATCACGGTGGAAGACCTGAAATCCGAAGATGGAAGCCTGCATCCAGTTCAAAATGCCATGATCGAGGCCAATGGCACTCAGTGCGGTTTCTGCACGCCCGGTTTTGTTATGTCGCTATTTGCGGAAATGCATGGAAACCCCAATGCAAACCGTCAGCACATAGACAACGTACTTGCCGGTAACTTATGTCGCTGTACCGGATATGGACCTATCATCAATGCCGCAAGCAAATTGGCCACGTCGCAAATACAAGACGACTTCCATCTAAAGCAATCCGAAACTATTGATAAACTGATCCAGCTTCAGAAGGACGAAGGAGTCAGTTACGAGTGGCAGGGCCGTCGATATTTCGCGCCGAAAAAGCTTGAAGAATTGGCGAGCATCCTGGATGAGGAACCGACGGCAACCATTCTGGCGGGGGCCACCGATATCGGCCTTTGGGTCACCAAACTCCATCAAACCTTAGAAACAGTCGTCTATATTGGACAGATTGAGGGCCTTCGGCAGCTTGAGGTGACGGACAATATGCTGGTCATTGGTGCCGGCGTAACCTATAGCGATGCCTGGGCGGAGCTGGCGCGACACTACCCGGACTTTGGGGAACTGATCCGGAGAATAGCCTCGACCCAGATCAGAAACACGGGAACCATCGGCGGAAACATCGCTAACGGATCGCCCATCGGCGATACACCGCCTGCTTTGATCGCTCTGGACAGTCGGCTTGTTCTTCGTTCTCATTCTGGCGACCGGGAAATTCCTCTTGAAGATTTCTTTATCGATTATGGAAAACAGGATCTGGCGCCCGGAGAATTTGTCGAAAAGATCCTGGTACCGCTGCCCAAAGAAAATCAACATTTCGCCACCTACAAGATTTCCAAGCGCTTTGATCAGGATATTTCAGCCGTCTGTGCCGCCTTTAACCTGACCCTGAATGCGGGGATGGTAGAAAATATCAGGATCTGCTATGGCGGCATGGCAGGCACACCAAAGCGCGCGCAAAAAACCGAAGCCGCGATGACCGGGCAATCCTGGTCTGAGGCCACTCTCGAAGACGCTTTTGAGGCAATGGCTGAAGATTATCAACCTATGACTGATATGCGCGCAAGCAGTGTTTATCGCATGGCGTCCGCACAAAATCTGCTGCGGAAATTCTTCATCGAGACAACGTCCCCTGAAACTGCCACCCGGATCGTCGGGGAAGGTCGGGTGGCTTATGGCTAATCTCCATCATAAATCAACCGAGATTTTAGGTAAGATACACAAACCTCTCGCCCATGACAGCGCTGCCAAGCATGTTTCCGGTGAGGCCCTCTATATTGATGATCTGCCTGAGCCAAAGGATCTGCTTCATTTATATGTGGTGCAAGGTGAGAAGGCCCATGCCAGGATCACAAGACTGGATGTCTCGGCCGTCCGTACGGCACCGGGTGTTGTTCTCGTGATGACGGCGGATGATGTTCCTGGCGTCAATGACGCCTCCCCGATCGCAGGAGATGATCCGGTCTTTGCGGAAGACCTTGTGGAATATGTCGGGCAATCGCTCTTCGCGGTCGCCGCTGACAGCATCGAACAGGCGCGTGCCGCGGCGAAGCTCGCCATTGTTGTCTATGAAGAACTGCCCGCGATTTTGACAATAGAACAGGCCCTTGCTGAGAACTCTTTTATCCTGCCCCCTCGTGAGATATCCCGTGGCAATGCCCGTGAGGCCATCCTCAGTGCCGAGCACCGGCTAACCGGTCAGTTCGAGATCGGCGGTCAGGATCACTTTTATCTGGAGGGTCAGGTCGCCTATGCGATCCCTGGGGAAGATGGCGATATTTTTATCCATACCTCAACTCAGCACCCGACCGAGGTTCAGCATAATGTTGCCAGATTCCTGGATGTACCCGACAATGCTATCACCACCAATGTCCGGCGCATGGGAGGGGCTTTCGGTGGAAAGGAATCCCAAGGTGCCTGGTATGCGGCTATGGTTGCGCTTGCGGCGACCCTCACCGGACGCCCGGCAAAACTGCGCCTGGATCGGGACGACGATATGATCATGACCGGCAAACGTCATGACTTTATCGCAAAATATGATGTCGGCTTCAATGACGAAGGTCAGGTGGCAGGTGTCGCCTTTGATCTTGCCTCTCGATGTGGCCGGTCAGCGGACCTTTCCGCTGCAATCAATGATCGTGCCATGTTTCATGTGGATAATTGCTACTTCTTTGAGAATGTCTCCATCGTTTCACATCGCTGTAAGACCCATACGGTTTCCAATACAGCTTTTCGGGGCTTTGGAGGTCCGCAAGGGATGCTGGTACCGGAGCGGATGATGGACGCCATTGCCTGCTATTTACAAAAGGACCCGCTGGACATACGGCAAGTAAATTTCTATGGCACAGACACGCGCAACATCACTCCCTACAAAATGACCGTTGAAGACAACATCGCGCTGGAAATAGTCGACGAACTCGCCATTACGTCCAACTATTTCTCCAGGCGGAAAGAGGTCCGGGCGTTTAATCAAACCAGTCGGTTTTTGAAAAAGGGCCTCTCTCTTACACCAGTGAAGTTCGGCATCTCCTTCACCGCAACACATTTCAACCAGGCTGGAGCCCTTCTCCATGTCTATACCGATGGCAGTGTCATGATCAATCATGGCGGCACTGAAATGGGCCAGGGCCTCTATACCAAGGTCGCCCAGGTCGTCGCCGAAGTTCTGCAGATCGATATTGATCGGGTCAAGATCACCGCGACACGGACAGACAAGGTTCCCAACACCTCAGCAACGGCGGCCTCCTCCGGTTCGGATCTGAACGGCAAGGCAGCAGAAGCCGCAGCGCAAACCATCAAAGACCGACTGATCGCCTTTGCGGCAGAAAAGTACAATGTCGCCGAAAGCGATATCCATTTCACTCGCAATCAGGTCCGTATTCAGGAAATTGAACTGACGTTCAAGGATCTGGTGAAGGAAGCCTATTTCAACCGGGTATCCCTCTCCGCTGCCGGATATTATAAGACCCCGAAAATCCATTACGACGCCAAGAACCTCACAGGTCGCCCTTTCTATTATTTCTCTTATGGGGCTGCCGTATCGGAAGTCATCATCGACACATTGACAGGTGAATATAAAGTCACCGCTGTTGATATCCTTCATGATACAGGTAAGAGCCTTAATCCGGCTATTGATCTCGGGCAGATCGAAGGCGGCTTCATTCAGGGGATGGGTTGGCTGACGACGGAAGAACTCTATTTCGACGATCAGGGTGTTCTGAAAACCCACGCCCCTTCCACTTACAAAATTCCGGCCTGTAGCGATCGCCCGGAGATTTTCAATATGAAGATTTATGAAGCCGGGGAGAATGTTGAGGAGACGATCTATAAATCGAAAGCTGTTGGCGAGCCACCCTTGATGCTCGCCATCTCCGTTTTCAACGCTCTGGCGGATGCCGTGTCAAGCCTGTCCGATTATCGGATTTATCCTCAATTGGACGCGCCGGCAACGCCGGAACGGGTTCTGATGGCCGTGGCAACAATGCAGGAGTCGGTTGCCAGCGAAACAGGCAGCGAGGCGGCCCAATGAGCAATTGGAGTGAAATCCTTGAGGCGCTTGACCAAGGACCAGAGGCCGCGGTACTGATCACTGTCGGCAGGACCAAAGGGTCTGTCCCGCGCGAGACCGGCGCGACAATGCTGGTGACGCATGAAACAACAGTGGGAACCATTGGCGGTGGACGCCTGGAATATCTTGCCATTCAGACAGCGCAGGAAGTTCTCTCAGAAAAAGACACGGAAAATGATCAAATACTGTCAGTTCCTCTGGGCCCCGAGCTCGCGCAATGCTGCGGTGGATATGTCGATATTTTGATCAGTAAGCTCACCATTTCCGATTTAAATAAATTTAACCAGTTAAATTATGATAATGGAAATACACTCCTTGTGACGGAGTGGCGGGACTCTTGCAGTCAGCGACAAATCGTGGCCGGCTCTAAGCTCCCGGATCATTTCAGCTTACCGGTACGGCGAGCGGCTGAAAGCTGTCTCGAAAAGCGGGGCACAGAGATTGTTTCCTCCACAGAGATGGATTTCACGATGGTCCAGAGCTTGGAAGAAGAAGAGTTCAAGGTCGTAGTTTATGGGGCCGGTCATGTGGGACGGCAAGTTGTGCAGTCTATCGCTCCTCTCCCCTGCCATGTTTACTGGATTGATGAGCGGGCAAAAGAGTTTCCGGAAACCATACCCGCAAATGCGGACAGGATTGTTGCTCCCAACCCAGTCACAAAGATTGCCACTTTACCGCAGGATGCATTTCATCTCGTCATGACTCACAGCCATCAACGGGATCTGGAAATCTGTGAAGCCCTGCTGCGTAGGAGTGATGAGGCCTATATCGGCCTGATCGGATCCGCCACCAAAAAAGCCAAATTCAGGAAGCGGCTGGCGCTTCGGGGTTATTCAGATCAGCAGACAGCGCGGATCATCTGTCCCATAGGGCTAGACCACCTGTCTGGAAAACGTCCAGCCGAAATCGCCGCCAGTGTAGCTGCTGATATTCTGATGCGGCATCAGCAGCGTCAACTGATGAAAACCACTGACAAAACGGAGAGGGCCTAAGGTAAAGAAAATTGGATTAATGTGACATGGTGTCACCATAAGGAAAGTAACTCTGCCGACACTGGCCAAAAAAAGCCGGGCGGTGGGGATACCGGGTTAGTTAGAACAGGAAGAGGTAGGGAATGTCGAGTAGCAGCGGAGTTATACCGCAGCTGGAATTGAGGGGGATAACCAAGGAATATCCTGGTTGCCTGGCTAATGATCATATTGATCTCAAGATCATGCCGGGAGAGATTCATGCCTTGCTGGGGGAAAATGGTGCCGGGAAAAGCACTCTTGTCAAAATAATTTACGGGGTTTTGGAGGCCGATGAAGGAGAGGTCCGGTGGATGGGGGAACCCGTGGAAATCCATAATCCGCAGATTGCGCGGAAAACCGGTATCGGCATGGTGTTCCAGCATTTCTCCCTGTTCGAGGCGATGACGGTGACGGAGAATATTGCGCTCGGAATGTCCGGGCGGCAGGACATGAGAAAACTCGAGAGCCGGATCGTTGAGATTTCAAATGCCTATGGCCTGCCTCTTGATCCGCAGCGGCAAGTTCATACCCTGTCGGTGGGAGAGAAGCAGCGTATCGAGATTGTTCGCTGCCTGCTGCAAAACCCCAAGCTGCTGATCATGGATGAGCCGACTTCAGTCCTGACCCCGCAAGAAGCCGAGAAGATGTTTGAGACCTTGCGGCGGTTGGCGTCGGAAGGGGTGTCTATTCTCTATATCAGCCACAAGCTCGACGAGATCAAAGCGCTTTGTCACAAGGCGACGATCCTGCGCGGAGGAAAATACATCAATGAATGCGATCCGACAGAGGAGACAGCGAAAAGTCTGGCGGAGATGATGATCGGCACCAACCTGACCCCGCCTGAACATCATGAGGGTGGGGATCCGGGGCCGATCCGATTGCAGGTGCGGAACCTAAGTATCGATGCGGAAGCCGAGTTCGGGGTTGACCTGATCGGTGTTAATTTTGAGGTGCGTGGGGGGGAGATCTTGGCCATTGCCGGCGTCGCCGGCAATGGCCAGATCGAATTACTGGCGGCCTTAAGCGGCGAGAGTTTGTCGCGGGAGGCCGAGGCCGTGCAGCTGGACGCTAAGCCCATCGGCCGCATGGGCCCCAATGAGCGGCGTAATCTGGGTCTGGCCTTTGTGCCCGAAGACCGGCTCGGCCATGGCTCGGTGCCGGAGATGAAGCTGACGGAAAATGCCTTCCTCAGCGGTTTCAGCCGCAAGCAGCTGCTGCAGGGCGGATTTATCAACAAAAGCGCCACTGCCGACTATGCCCAGGAGATCGTGGACAAATTTGATGTCAGAACGCCCGGCATCGACCACACGGCGGGCAGCCTGTCCGGCGGCAACCTGCAGAAATTCATTGTCGGCCGCGAGGTGCTTCAGGAGCCGGAGGTGATCATCGTCGCCCATCCGACCTGGGGTGTGGACGCCGGGGCCGCCGCCGCCATTCATCAGACATTGATTGACCTGGCCGACAATGGTACGGCAGTGCTGGTGGTCAGCCAGGACCTGGACGAGCTGTTCGCCATAGCCACCCGCATCGCCGTGATTTCGGAGGGCCGCCTGTCAACCAGCCGCGGCATCCACGACATCAGCATTGAGGAAATCGGCCTGATGATGGGCGGCACCCATGGCATGGGCGAGACCGGAGGCGCCGCAAATGTTGCTTAAAATAGAGAAGCGCAGCGAAAGCTCCCGGGTCATGGTCTATCTGACCCCGGTCATCGCCCTTGTTCTGACCATGCTCTGCAGCACCGTCCTGTTTACCTTACTCGGAGTGAGCCCGGTTGAGGCCCTCTATACGTTCATCATCCTGCCGCTGGATTCCCAGTACGACCTGTCGGAGCTGTTCGTCAAGGCAACCCCGCTGATGCTGATCGCCATCGGGCTTTCTGTCGGGTTCAAGGCCAATGTCTGGAATATCGGCGCCGAGGGTCAATTAACCATGGGCGCCATCGTCGGCAGCAGCCTGTTTATCTATTTCCATGAGATCGACAGCGTCTTTTTGCTGCCGGCCATGATACTCCTCGGCGCCATCGGCGGTGCGGCCTGGGCGGCCATCCCAGCCTTCCTCAAAACCCGTTTCAATGCCAATGAGATCCTGACCAGCCTGATGCTGGTGTATGTGGCGATCCTGCTGCTGTCGGTCCTGGTTCACGGACCCTGGCGCGACCCGGACGGCTTCAACTTCCCGGAATCGAGGACCTTCAGCGAGAGCGCCGACATGCCTATTCTGGTACCCGGCACCCGCATGCATTTCGGCACATTGCTCGCCCTGCTCGCGGTTCTTGGCACCTGGATCATGATGGCCAAGACCCTGATCGGATTTCAGATCAAGGTAATCGGCTCCGCCCCCACAGCAGGCGGCTATGCGGGCTTCAGCCAGAAAAAGATCGTCTGGTTCACCCTGTTGTTTGGCGGCGGCCTTGCCGGAGTTGCCGGCCTGTCGGAAGTGGCCGGGCCCATTGACCAGATCATTCCAACGATCTCCCCGGGATACGGCTTTACGGCAATCATTGTCGCCTTTCTCGGTCGCCTGCATCCGGTCGGAATCTTCTTTGCCAGCCTGCTCATGGCCCTTACCTATCTCGGCGGTGAGATGGCCCAGATCAATCTCGGCCTGCCCGTCGCCGTTACCGGCGTCTTCCAGGGCATGGTGCTGTTCTTCCTGCTCGCCAGCGACGTCCTGGTTAATTACAGATTCCGCCTGAATATCGGCAGAAAGGCGGTCTCCTGATGGCTGGTTTTGATTGGATTGTCCCTGTCATCCTGACGATGATTACCGCGGCAACTCCACTTGTCTTTGCCGGTATCGGGGAGTTGATCACCGAAAAATCCGGTGTGCTCAACCTCGGGGTAGAAGGCATGATGCTGGTCGGTGCGGTGACCGGCTTCATCACGGCGACCGTGACAGGAAACTATTTCCTTGCCGTCCTCGCCGCCGCTTTTGCTGGTGGCGTGATGGCCTTCCTGTTCGGGGTCCTGACCCTGTCCCTGATGGCCAATCAGGTCGCGACCGGACTGGCTTTGACCCTGTTCGGGGTCGGCCTGAGCGCCCTGATGGGGCAGGAGTTTGTCGGCATGCCGGTGGATCCGCTGGACAAGCTCTATATCCCGGGTCTAACGGATCTCCCTTATATCGGCCCGATTCTCTTCGGCCAGGATGGACTGGTCTATTTCTCCTTCGCCGTGGTCGCCGCCGTCAGCTGGTTTCTATATAAAACCAAGGCCGGCCTGATCCTGAGAGCTGTCGGTGATTCCCATGATGCGGCCCATTCCATCGGCTATTCGGTGATCGGGATCCGCTATCTCGCCGTGATGTTCGGTGGCGCCATGTCTGGCATTGGCGGTGCCTACCTATCCTTGGCCTATACTCCCATGTGGGCGGAAAACATGACCGCCGGGCGCGGCTGGATTGCCCTGGCCCTGATTGTCTTCGCTACCTGGAAACCGGGCCTCGTGCTGATTGGCGCCTATATGTTCGGCGGCATCACCATCCTGCAATTACATGCGCAGGCTGCCGGATTGGACGTTCCCTCACAGGTACTTTCCATGCTACCGTATGCGGCAACGATCCTCGTCCTTGTCCTGATTTCAAAGGACCAATCACGTATCAGAAAACACGCACCGGCTTGTATCGGAAAGATTTTCCATCCGGCTGCATAACAGTATCGATTTAGACAGAGTATTTATGACAAAGGAGAAAGTGATGACATTAAAATCTATTCCATCCCTGTTGGGGGCTGTGGCCGTCGCCGGCAGCATGCTCTTGGGTGCAACCGCCATGGCCGAAGACAAAATCGGCTTTGTGTATGTAGGCCCGGTTGGGGATCATGGCTGGACCTACCGGCATCATGTCGGACTTCAGGCCATCGAAAATGAACTGGGC
This sequence comes from Sneathiella sp., assembly GCA_965228285.1. GTDB lineage: Bacteria > Pseudomonadota > Alphaproteobacteria > Sneathiellales > Sneathiellaceae > Sneathiella. The sequence continues at coordinate 4,019,051 of OZ245808.1, read as the reverse complement.
GACAAAGTCAAAACGACCTTTGTTGAAAGCGTCAAAGAAGGCCCGGATGCTGAACGGGTTATCCGCCAAATGGCGGCCGATGGTCATAAACTGATTTTCACCACCTCCTTCGGCTTCATGAATCCGACCCTGAAGGTCGCCAAGCAGTTTCCGGATGTTAAATTCGAGCATGCCACGGGATATAAGCGGGCTGACAATGTCAGCACCTATTCCGCCCGATTCTATGAAGGCCGCTATGTGGTCGGTAAAATTGTTGGTAACATGACCAAATCAAATGTCATCGGTTATATCGGCTCCTTCCCGATTCCGGAAGTTGTTCGGGGAATTAACGCGATGACCCTGGCTGCGAAAAGCGTCAATCCTGATGTCAAAGTAAAGGTTGCCTGGGTCAGCACCTGGTATGACCCGGGTAAAGAAGCCGACGCGGCGAAGGCCCTGATCGATCAGGGCGCAGATGTTATCCTGCAGCATACGGATAGCCCGGCCCCCTTGCAGGTCGCGGAAGAACGCGGGGTCTGGGCTGTCGGCCAGGCCTCCGATATGGGACGATTTGCTCCGAAAGCCCAATTGACGGCGATTATTGATGACTGGAATGGCTATTATGTCTCCCGGGCGAAAGCCGCTATCAATGGGACCTGGAAATCGGAAGATGCCTGGGGCGGCTTCAATACAGGTATGGTTGATCTTGCCCCCTATAATAAGGCGATCCCGGAAGATGTAATCAAACTGGCTGAAGAGACTCGGAAAGGCATTGAGGACGGATCAATTCATCCCTTTGCCGGACCATTCAATAAACAGGACGGATCCGTCGGTGCCGCCGCCGGCGAGGTTCTGGATGACGGAACCCTGCTGGGTATGAACTGGTATGTAGAAGGTGTTGAAGGCGACCTGCCCAAATAATCCTGATCTGCAAAATATCCCCGCCGGTCTTGAACTGGATCGGCGGGGATTTTATTTATAATGAAGACCTGAAAGGGAGCGCTATGACAGATCTATCCTCATTTATAGACGGCATGCCCAAGGCAGAGCTTCATATGCATATTGAAGGGAGCCTGGAACCGGAATTGCTGTTCGATCTGGCCGCCCGCAACAAGATTGAGCTACCCTACAGTTCTGTCGAGGACATCCGCGCCGCCTATCAGTTCACAGAACTTCAGGATTTTCTCGATATCTATTATCAGGGAATGAATGTTCTGATCACTGAGCAGGATTTTTATGATCTTACCTGGGCCTATCTTGCCAAGATCAACAGCCAGAATGTTCTTCATACGGAAATCTTTTTCGACCCTCAAGGTCATACGGATCGGGGTATCGCCTTCAGGACCGTCGTCGACGGTATCAGCCGGGCCTTGAAAGACGGCGAGGACAAGCTTGGCATCACCTCAGGTTTGATCATGTGCTTTCTGCGCCATCTCAGTGAAGAAAGCGCCTTCGAAACTTTGGACAGGGCGCTTGATTATAAAGACAGGATTATCGGGGTGGGCCTCGATTCCTCAGAGCGGGGTCATCCTCCCGGTGATTTTCAGCGGGTGTTCGAAAAGGCCCGGTCGGAAGGCTTTCTTCTTGTCGCCCATGCCGGGGAGGAAGGTCCGCCCGACTATGTCCGGGATGCTCTCGATCTGCTCAAAATCGACCGTCTTGACCATGGCAACCGGGCCCTGGAAGATGACAGCCTGGTTGACCGGCTGGTCTCAGAGCAGATGGCGCTGACGGTCTGTCCGCTGTCCAATTACAAACTTGCCGGGGTGACCGACATGCGCCAACACCCCATCGGCAAAATGCTGGAGCTTGGGCTGAAGGCGACGGTCAATTCCGACGATCCCGCCTATTTTGGCGGCTATGTGAATGAGAATTACCAGGCCATCACCGACAGTCTCGGTTTGACCCGGGATCAGATCCTCACCCTCGCCCGTAACGGCTTTGACGCCAGCTTCTGCGGACCGGAACGCAAACAGGCCCTGCAGGATCAGCTCGCCGCCTATGTTGCGAAGCATGATGCCGGGTGACGGTGAACATCCGGAAAGCATCTCCTTTCAAGGAGAGACTCTTTCTTTGCCGATTTATCTCGACCATCAGGCCTCAACCCCTCTGGATCCTGAGGTCCGGGCAGCCATGGCGCCCTATGAGAACAGTCTCTATGGCAATCCCCATAGCCGGACCCACCGCCGGGGGCTTGAACTCAGTCACGCGATTGAGGTAGCGCGCAGCCATATCGCGGCATTAATCAAGGCTGCGCCCCATGAAATCATTTTTACTTCCGGTGCGACCGAGGCCAATAACCTGGCCTTGCTGGGTTTTTTGCGGACCCGAGACGGACCACGCCATGTGATTTCCGTTGTGACAGAACATGAGGCGGTCCTGCAACCTCTCAAAGCAGCCGAGGCGGACGGCGTAGAGGTAACTTTGCTGCCCGTGGATGAGGAAGGTCGGCTGGATCCCGCCACTCTTATGACGGCCCTGCGGGAGGAGACGGTTCTGGTGTCCGTCATGGCGGCCAATAATGAAACAGGCATCTGCCATGATCTGGAGGCGATTGGAAAGACCTGCGCCGATCATGGAGTCGCCTTTCATACGGATGCGGCTCAGGCACTTTCTACTCAGGAAATAGATGTGGGGCGCCACAATTTGAGCTTGCTCAGCCTGTCGGGCCATAAGCTCTATGGGCCCATGGGCATTGGCGCACTCTATGTGAAGGAAGGCACCTCGATTGCTCCTCTCGCTTTCGGCGGCAGCCAGGAAGGCGGGCTTCGGGCCGGGACATTGCCGACGGCCCTTTGTGTGGGGTTGGGGGCGGCCTGTCAACTGGTGTCGGAGCGGCGGGAGGCGGATGCGGCCCGTTTTCTTGATCTGCGGGAGCGGCTGAAAGCTCATCTGGTCACGGGACTGGGTTCCGGGATCCGTTTCAATAGCGAGGCAGCAGCGCATATTCCGGGCTGTCTCAGCATCACGGTTGACGGACTGGAGGCGGAAGAGCTGTTGTTCGAGCTGCCGGATCTGGCTCTGTCCGCGGGATCAGCCTGCACCTCACTCACCGGGGATCCGTCCCATGTGCTGACCGCCATGGGGATGAGTGCGGCGGCCGCCGCCGCAACGGTTCGTATCGGCATCGGGCGGCGGACAACTGACGCCGAAATTGACTATGCAGCGGGACGGCTGGTGGAGGTCTGCCGCGGCCAGCTCGGCTAGTCGGGGATGCCGTCCTTGAACATCCGGCTTAAGTAATCGATAAACAAGCGGGAGCGCGACGGCATCAGGCTGCCTTGCGCATAGACAGCAGATATCGGCACCGGCATGGGCGGCGTGCCCAGCAGGATCGGGATCAGCCGGCCGGCTCGGATATCCTCATTCACTTCCCAGCGATGGGCAAGGGCAATGCCTTTCCCGTCGAGCGCCCATTGCCGCAGGACATCGCCATTGTCGCTGTCAAAGCGGCCCTCGACCGCCAGGGTCTTGAGAACGCCCTCTTCCGCATATTGCCACTGGAACTGGGTGGAGCCGGGAAAGCGCAGGAGCAGGCAGTTATGATTGAGCAGCTCCTGAGGGTTCCGGGGGGCGCTGTTCTCTTCCAGATAGGACGGGGCCGCGACGAAAGAGCGGCGGCTGTCGGCCAGTTTGCGGGCCATCAGGGTCGAGCTGGGCAGGTTGCCGATGCGGATGGCCACATCCAGCTTTTCACTCACCAGGTCCTCGATGCGGTCAGACAAGCGCAGTTGCAGCTGCAGCTCCGGATAGAGATCGGCGAAGCGCGGGATCAGCGGGGCGATATGGCGGCGGCCGAAGACTACCGGCGCCGTTACTTTGAGGCTGCCCTTCGGGCTCTGTCTGGCCGTCGACAGGCGCTCTTCGGACAGGGCGACAGCCTCGAGGATCTTTGTGCAATCCTCATAGTATCGCAGCGCCTCCTCCGTGGGCGAGACCTGGCGTGTTGTGCGGTTGAGCAGGCGGACCCCGATCTCGGCCTCGAGCCGGGCCACCCGGGCGCTGACCACCGCGGTCGATACCCGAAGCTCCCGCCCGGCCTTGGAAAAACTCCCCTGCTCCACCACCGCCACAAACGCCACCATATTCCGAAACGTCACCAAATTATCAAAAATCCTTTGATAGTATTTCTTTTGGGGGGGTGGTTTCTTTATAATGGATAATGCGGAAAATGGTAGGGGGAACGTGTATTTTTTGGCCTGAGGGAAACGGGGGTAAAGGATGGAGTTGAATTTACTGGAATGGGTGCAACTGGCGGTGCGCTGGATTCACATGATCACGGGCATCGCCTGGATCGGCGCCTCCTTCTATTTTGTCTGGCTTGACATGAACCTGACCCCGCCGGCCAAGGACGGATACAAGGACAAGGCCGGTGTCGGCGGCGAACTCTGGGCGGTGCATGGCGGCGGATTCTATGAGGTGCAAAAATACCGCCTGGCCCCACCGGAAATCCCGCCGGTCCTGCACTGGTTCAAATATGAGGCCTATTTCACCTGGCTCAGCGGCTTCGTCCTCCTCTCGATCCTGTATTATTTTGGCGCCGACATTTACCTGATCGATCGATCAGTGGCCGATATCTCCCCCGATGTCGCCATCCTCATCGGCCTCGGCTCGATCTTTGGCGGCTGGATCGTCTACGACCTCCTCTGCAAATCCCCGCTGATCAACAACCAGGCCGTCTTCGGCGTCGTCCTGTTCCTCCTCCTGACCGCCGCCGCTTTCGGCCTTTCGCAAGTGTTCAGCGGCCGCGGCGCCTATATCCATGTCGGCGCCATCATGGGCACCATCATGGCCGCCAACGTGCTGATGATCATCATCCCGGGCCAGCGCGCCCTGGTCAATGCCGCCAAGCGCGGCGAAACACCGGACCCCCGCCCCGGCCTCTGGGCCAAGCAACGCTCCTTGCATAACAACTATTTCACCCTGCCGGTCCTGTTCATCATGATCAGCAGCCACTATCCCATGACCTTCGGCAACACATACGGATGGCTGCTGCTGGCCGGCATCTCCCTGGTCGGAGTGCTCGTGCGCCATTATTTCAATCTGAAAAACCAGGGCAAGGCGAAGCAGGGCTTCATCCTGCTGCCCATCGCCTTTGTACTGTTCTTCGCCATCGCCATCGCCGCCATGCCCAGGGGCACGGATGAGGCCGAGGAAACCGTTTCCTTTGCCACGGCCGAGAAAATCATCCTCGACAGATGTACAAGCTGCCATGCCGCCAACCCAACCGATGAGAATTATGATTCCCCGCCCAAAGCCGTGCGGCTGGAAACCCCGGCGCAGATGGCACGGGAGAAAACCCGCATCCGACAGCAAACGGTGGATACCAAAACCATGCCGCTCGGCAATGTCACCAACATGACCGACGAGGAACGCAAGCTGCTCGGCTGGTGGATTAAACAGGGCGCCTCGACAACCAACTAGGTATCAGTCTCGCACAAAACTGATTTCCGGCGCTGTGATCCTGCTGATGATTTCGCCCCTGTTGACGGCGCGATAGATGGAGCGCGGCGGACGGGCGGACTCGCTAATATGGCGCTGTACCCAGTGTCGCTCTTCCAAAGACTTCAAAGACTGCGATAACGCCCGATCCGTAATCGTCAGCAAGCGGCGTTTGATGTGATTGAAATGATTTGGCCTGTGAAGGGAGGTCAATACCGGCAATGTCCAAGAGCGACGCAGCAGGTCCTGGTCTTCCTCTCGGGAAACAGTCTGAATCCTGCTTGCGATCGCAGCCGCCCGTATTCCAGGTCGTGTCAGACGAAACTCCGGTCGAAGCGGATGCCCGTGACCGGGGTTTCGCTCCACCAGTCCGATCTCAACAAGATGGTCCATGCTCTGGGCGAACGCAGATCTGCTGGCACCGATTGCTCTCAGTAATACCGCCTGCCGCCCCGGAACACCGTCATGCAGGCTGGACAAAATGGGAAGCGCCCAAGCCCTGGAGGTGATGTTGACAAACTGCTCTATGTACATAAAATATAGTATATATATTTTTGCGCAAAAGGAAAACCCATGTCGCTTATATCCCTTGAAGATACCATCACCATCGCTCTCTCGGTCAAAGATCGCCACGCCAGTGCCAAATGGTATGAAAGCATGCTCGGATTTGAGACCCTCTATCATGCGGATGACGCGGGCTGGTCTGAAATCCAGACCAGGACTAAGTGCGTGACCATCGGCCTTGGGGAGCAAACCAAACCTGCACCGGGCAACTGCGTTCCGGTTTTCGGAATCAAGGACCTGGACAGCGCCCGTCACAGCCTGGAGCAGGCAGAGGTCGTGTTTGATGGTGAAACCGAGGTCATCGAAGGCATGGTCAAGACAGCCACCTTTTACGATCCCGACGGCAATGCCCTGATGCTCGCTGAAGACCTGACCTGATCAAGCCCCAATTACATCAGGCCACGGCCGCCGACACCCCGGCGCTTTTGTCCTTGGTGAAATGACGCATATATTTACCGGTGACATTGCGGGTTTCGACAACCACACAAACGTCAATGGTGTTGAAATCGTAATCGATGACCGCCCCGTCCCCGATGTAACCTCCCAGCCGCAGATAGCCCTTCAGCAAGGGCGGCAATTCGGCCTGGGCCCGGTCAACATCAATAGCGGATTTCTTCAGGCCGTTCATGTCGACATAGCGGGATGGGACAGCCTTTGGACGGATATGCCCCGGCGCTCTGTGATAATGATGCAGGAAAGAGAGAACCCGCTCCGCTTCCGTCACATCAACGCCATGAATACTGCCACAGCCGAACATCACCTCGACCTCATGTTCGAGGATATAACCTGCGATACCGCGCCACAGAAGCTGCATGGCGCCGCGCCGCCGGTAGGCGGGATCAATGCAGGAGCGGCCCAGTTCCATGATCTCGCCGGGATAGGTCTTCAGCCCCCGAAGATCAAACTCATCCTCGGAATAAAACCCGCCGTGGCGATCGGCGACCCGCCCCCGCAGAAACCGGTAGGTCCCAACCACTGAGGGCGTCGCGCCGCTTTTTTCAAGATCAACAACAATCAGATGGTCACAGATCTCGTCATAGGCGTCTATGTCCCGTTTTAACGCCCGGCAATATTCCGACGGCGTCGCCCCCATTTCTTCATAGAATATCCGGTATCTTAACGCCTGGGCCGCATCCCGGTCCGCAGTCGTTCGAGCCATTCGAAGCTCGAGAGTATTGAAGATGAGCGGTTCCATATCCACCTCCTGAAGACGCTACAAAAGCTACAGCAGGTATGACATCCAGCCATTGCGCCGCCATGTCAGTCCGGTGACGGGACGGTTGTTCTTTTATGGCAGAACGACGACAGAATTCGGAAAGGCCCGCAGTTTTCCACGTATTTTGATTATTAATATTTTAACCGGTTAAATAATCAAAACTTTTAAGCCATTAATGATCACATCCTTTAGTAGAATCCATACAAGGAATTTACGTGACTATACAAATATACTTCAATATAATTGCCCAATGTCTAATAGCCGATTTCCTAATATCTCTAGAAATTAGGAGTGATCGCTTTATTGGTTCTTTTAAATCTAGCCCAATACATATAATGGCTGGGTTAGCGCATTTCTTAAGAAATAGCGCGACGTTGATTACCTGGCGCCAAAAGAACCAAGCGTTAAATAGTCTAAATAGATGGATACTGGTAAAATGCGATTATTTATCTCTTATTCACATCGCGATGAGGAGTCTCTTAAACGGTTGCATGTTCACTTGGCAGCTCTCCGCCGTGAAGGCCGCATTGAGGATTGGTTCGACCGCGAAATTTTGGCGGGAGATAAAATTGATGAACAGATAGGAATAGAGTTGGAAACAGCTGAGCTGTTCCTATTACTGGTTAGTCCAGATTTTATCGCCTCAGACTATTGTGTTGAAGTTGAGATGCAGCGGGCATCGGAGCGACATGAAGCAGGTTCCGCACGGATAGTACCAATTATTATCGAACCGTGTGAATGGGCAGCCTTACCTTTGCTTCGACAGCTTAAGGCTTTGCCTAAAGACGGAAAACCTATTAGCGAATGGGCTAACGCCAATAACGCCTATTTAGACATCATTCAAGAGTTACGTCGAATTATCGAAGCCAAGCCTGCTAAATCCAAGTCAACCCCAACAACCGTGAAAACAGTTATCCCGCGCTATCGAGTAAAACGTGACTTTGATGAGATTGATCGCAGTGAGTTTTGTGAAGAAGCATTCATTTCGATTAGGGACTATTTTAAGCAAGCAATTACCGAATTAGACTCAGTCGAAGGTTTGCGGGGGCGATTTGTAGACATTGGCGCCATGTCGTTCGGTAGCACGGTTGTAAATAGTGGCCTCCTTAGTGGTACCGCACACATCACTGTACATAGGAGAAATCACAATCACGCTTTAGCTGATATATACTATTCTTTTAATGAGAACGCCCAGGGAAATGCGGCAAACGGAGGTTTCAGCATTTCATCAGATGAGTATGAACAGTTTTTGGTTGCATCCTTATCCATGTACGGAAATGAAAACGAACCCCTTACTTCTGTTCAGGCTGCAGAACAGCTTTGGAACGAATTCATCGAACAAGCAGGAATCACTCATGACTAAAACCGACAGTTTCCGTTGTTTAAACTGTGGACACCGGTTCAAAGCAGAAGTTCTCGAAAAGGAGGAACTTATCGAGGCTCGACAAGAAAATCGACCAACAGGCACCGTGCACTGTCCAAAATGCAACCGCACAGATATTCGACGCAGTTGGGAGTGAGGGCATATAGGAAGACCCGGATTCTGCAATCGGCCTTCTACTATTGACATTAGTTCCCCTCTTCCGATGAACGGAGATCTCATGCGAAAGACTTATTCAGCTCCAGACTTTGCCCATTTCCATGATCAATGGCATTTCTCTCCGGCTTTGGACACAGGAGAGTTTGTGTTTTTTTCCGGAGTCACCGGCTGTCGGCCGGATGATACAGTATCGGAAGATCCGGAAACCCAGTTCCGAGACGCCTTTCAGTTTCTGGGCGAGACCCTGAAGGCCGCCGGATTGTCCTGGCCTGATATCGTGGAAATGACCAGCTATCATGTTGACCTGCGCCAACATCTCGATGCGTTCGTGAAAGTGAAAGACGAATTTATCACCCCGCCCTACCCCGCCTGGTCCTGCATCGGCACCACCGAGCTGATCACCGAGGGAACCCTGGTAGAGATACGGATCATTTGCCAGCGTCCGAAGGCTGGATGATCAGCGGTCCCGTGTTGCCAGATGGGCACCTCCAACAACCATCACGGCGCCGACAACCGTCAGGGCCAGTATGGGTTCATCCCAGGCGATAAAGCCGATGATCGCGGCAAATACGATTGTCAGGTAGCTCCAGGTGTTCACTTTGTCCGCTGGAGCGGTGGTGAAGGCCTTCGCGTAGAAAAACTGTCCGACAAGGGTGAAGAATGCCACGCAGAATATTTGCAGCATCTGAACAGGGCTGGGCCAGTGCCCAATCCATGGAAGGGGAATGGCCGACAGCAAGAAAGCGAAAATCGAGAAATAGAACATTTGCCGAAGCGGCGGTTCCGTTGTTGAAAGAGACCAGATGACAATTGCTGCCGCCGCTCCGCCCAGGGCTGCAAGAATTCCAGTCACCTCCCCGAGCGACATCTCGACCTGGCCGGGCTGAATGATCAGGGCCACCCCAAGGAAGCTTATAAAAACACCCATCCACACATACCGATCTGATATGCGGCGGAAAATCAGGAACGCCAGTATGGGAACAAATATGGGCCCCATGGATTGCAGGATGACAGCATTGGCAAAAGGAATATGTGCCAGTGCATAAAAGTAAGTAACCAGCGCGCTATAGGTAAACACAGACCGCAGGAAATGCAGCGACAGCCGCTCAGTTCTTATTCCGCCAACCGGTGGGCGCAGCAGGATCCAGGCGGAAATCAGGATGAGCATTCCAAGGTTTACCCAAAATACCAGCACCAGAACGTTTAACTCGTTTGCCGCAAATCGCGCGGATGTCGCACCGAGTGAAAGAGCGAGCGCTGCAACAATCATGGAAACTGTTCCGCGCAGCACATCTTTTCCAGTATCCGGTACCTCCATCTGCAGCACTCCTTTTCGGTTTTCAAATGTTCGGTTTAGGCTTCGATACCAAAAGGCTGCTGACAACAGGCTGTCAGGAGTGATCTGCTAGGGTGCCTGGATATGGAGGTATTCGGATGTCCAAAACAACACGACTTTTTGACGTTATCCAGTTACTCCGAGGCGCCCAAGAACCCGTGCTCGCAAGGGATATTGCAGCGGCTCTTGAGGTCTCGGTCAGGACTGTCTATCGAGATATTGCGAGCCTGCAGGCCATGCGGACACCGATCCTGGGGGAAGCCGGTATTGGATATGTCATGCGCAAAGGATATGACTTGCCGCCCATCAACTTCGATGCGGCTGAAGCCGAGGCCATTACCGTTGGCCTTAGTCTGATTGCCCGCACCGGCGATCCCGGACTTTGGCGAGCTGCCGGACGAGCGTCGCGCAAACTCCACGACGCGGCTCCGAGATCCCGTCGGTTAGTAACCTCCTCCTGGGGCCTTGAGAATGCCCTAACGGTCGATCTCTCCGAGCTTCGACGCGCCATTCGCAGGGAAACCAAAATGAAAATCGTCTATCGCAACGCAGAGGGGCAAGAAACCACGCGCATCATTTGGCCCTTGGTGCTTGTTTATTTTGTGGACAATGCACTGGTTGTCACCTGGTGCGAAATGCGACAAGCCATTCGTCATTTCAGGTTGGATCGCATCCTTAGTTGCTGCAATATATCCGATAATTTCAAGGGCCGCGGAGACGACCTGATTGCTGAATGGGAGAAGGTCCAAAAACACCAGACAGTGCCGACACGGGAATTTTAGGCTGCCTTAGCCTGCCCCGTCGTTCAGTTTGTTCCGGGAGGATTTAACAAAACGTTCGAGGTCGTCGTCGATATGGAGCCAGTCTATGCGTTGTGACTCATAGGAATGGAGCTTTGGGGCAAAGGGGTCGGGGTGGTCGAAAATGCCGATGGCGATATAGGACTGACCCGGAAGATAGTCGAAGCGGGCGGCAAGCGGGGAGCCGCAGTCCGGGCAGAAGTTACGGCTTGCCCCCTTATTCAAAGAAATCTGCTTTCCTTCGGTTGGCGAAAAAACCAGATCTTCATCCATAAAAGCGGCGAGCACCGCGACGGGGGCGCCCGTCGCCCGTCGGCAGTCATCGCAATGACAATAGGAGACCGTGAACGGGGCTTTGGCAGAGTGAAAGCGGATGGCGCCGCAATAACAGCCACCTGTGACTTCCTGTTCTGGATTTTCTTTTATCATTATATTTAACCGGTTAATTTTGAATTACAGATTTAGAGAATCCCGGAAATCCGGGAGTTCAGTCAATCAGAGCCTGGTGGACCAATGCCCTGAGCTCCTTCCTCAAAGGCAGCAGGCTGCTCGGAACCAGCTGGGTCAGAAAAATCACAGTCAGGTCTTCCACCGGGTCGACCCAGAAAACTGTGCTGGCCATGCCGCCCCAACCGAAGTCTCCGGGGGAGCCCATCATCTGGGATTTCGGCGGATCAAGCATCACCCAACCGCCGAGGCCAAAGCCCACCCCTTCAAAGGAAACCTCGGAGAAGACCGGCTGGCCGTTATCGGCAAGATCGCCCTCAAGATGGTTCTGCATCATGAAATCGACTGTCCGGGACCCCAGCAGCCGGATGCTGCCCAACATGCCGCAGTTTCGGATCATCTCGGCAAATCTGAAATAGTCGTCAGCGGTTGAAACCAGGCCGCCACCGCCGGAGTAGCAGGTGGTCGCCCCGGCTTTGAAAATGCTCGTTGCGGCGGGGTCGGCGAGGGTCAGTTTGCCGTCCTCCCCCACCCCATACAGAGAAGCGAAGCGGTCGATCTTGGTTTCGGGTACGTCAAAAGCGGTGTCCGCCATGCCGAGGGGGTCAAAGATGTTCTCCTGGAAGAAATCCTTCAGGGACTGGCCGGAGATCACTTCCACCACCCTGCCGGCCACATCCGTCGAGACACCATAATTCCAGCGCGAGCCGGGGTCAAACTGCAGCGGCAGCTCCGCCAGCCGGTCGACCTGTTCCTCCAGAGTGCCTCTTTTGACGCCGAAATCCATCTTCGCATTGACATAGGCATCCCCCAGCACACCGCCGTTAAAGCCATAGGTCAATCCGGACTGATGGGTCAGCAGATGGTGAATAGTCGGCCGGGTTTTAACCGGTTCCGTGTCGTTAATATCCCGCGCATGACTCTGTAGACAGCGCATTTCGGCAAAGGATGGAATAAACTCTTCCACCGGGTCATCGAGGTGAAACAGCCCCTTCTCATACAGCATCATCAAGGCGACGGTTGTAACCGGTTTGGTCATGGAATAAAACCGGGCGAGGGTATTTTCATTCCATAGAATATTATTTTCCTGATCCGCGTGACCGACCCAGTTGGAATAAACCGGCTTGCCCTGACGGGCGACCAGCGCCTGGGTCCCGGCGAGCTTACCCCCCTCCACATAGCGGTTCATCCAGTGGGTAATATTTTCCAGCCTGTCGCGGCTGAAGCCCAGACTTTCAGGTTTTTCGGTAACGTCCATCTGTTTGTCCCTCTTGTTTTTGTTGCTTTTCCTGCTGTTCTGTCAGGCTTGGACTGTCGTCTGAGTCTGACGCCCAAGCCCCTCCACTTCAAGGGTCATCACCTGTCCCGCGCTCAGATAAATGGGCTCGGGCTTATGTCCCATACCGACACCCGGTGGTGTTCCGGTCGAGATCACATCCCCAGGCTCCAGGGTCATGAACTGGCTCAAATAGGACACAATGGTCGCCACGTCGAAGATCATGGTGCCGGTATTGCCAGTCTGCCGGCGCACTCCGTCAACATCGAGCCAGAGATTGAGATTCTGTGGATCCGGAATTTCGTCCCGGGTCACCAGCCAGGGACCGATTGGCCCGAACGTGTCATGACTTTTCCCCTTGGTCCATTGTCCGGATCTTTCGCTCTGAAAGGATCGCTCGGAGACATCATTGGCGGTGCAGTATCCGGCAACATAGTCAAGCGCATCCGCCTTCGAGACATATTTCGTCCGCCGTCCGATGATGACACCAAGCTCAACCTCCCAGTCCAGCTTTTCCGACGTTCTGGGAATTTCCACATTGTCATTGGGACCGCAGACCGCCGTCGTCGCTTTCATGAAAACAATCGGTTCCTCCGGATCCGGACGACCTGCTTCCGCCGCATGGTCCGAATAATTGAGGCCGATGCAGATAAATTTGCCGATATTGCCAACACAGGGTCCGATGCGGGGATCTCCGCTAACGTTGGGCAAGCTATTGATATCCAGCGCAGCTATCCGGGCAAGCGCCGCATCGGACAGGACCGTACCGTCAATATCTCCGACTTCACCGGAAAGATCGCGGATATTTCCCTCGGCATCCAGCAGTCCCGGTTTCTCCTGCCCCGACGGGCCAAAGCGTAACAGCTTCATCTCTTTTACTCTCCTTATGCGACCTGAGCCGCTCTAAATACGAATGACAATCTTGCCGAAATGCTGTCCGCTTTCCATCAGCCGGTAGGCGTCCCTGGCATCTTCGAAATCCACCGCGGTGTCAATTACCGGATGGATATTCGACTGAGTCAAGGCGGCGTTCATTCTGGCGAACATATCACGCGGCCCCACATAAATACCCTGTAGACAAATGGATTTCCGCATGATGGAAGTCGGGTCGATCTGACCGCCTGTCAACACTCCGACAAGTGAAATACGTCCGCCAATGCGCACGGCGTCAATTGATTTTGCCAGGGTTCCCGCCCCTCCCACTTCCACAACCACATCGACACCATGACCTCTGGTGAGGGCCATGACTTCCTCTTCCCAATCGGGCGTGTTCCGGTAATTGACAAGATCATTGGCCCCGAGCGCCGCGGCCTGTTTGAGTTTTTCGTCACTGCTGGAGGTCAGGATCGTCCGGATTCCGCTTGCCGCGGCCATTTGCTGTGCAAAAATCGATACCCCTCCTGTCCCAAGCAGCAAAACCGTCTGACCCGGCCGGGCATCCCCCGCTTCAATCAGGCAGTTCCAGGCTGTGAGACCGGCGCAGGGCAAGGTCGCCGCTTCTTCAAAGGACAGATGTTCCGGTATGGGAAGGGCGCCGCTTTCCTTTAGAAGCGCATATTCACAAAGTAAACCGTCAATGGGCCCGCCAAGGGCTGACCCCATGACGTCGTCATGGATGGGTCCGCTGATCCAGTTCTGGAAAAAACAGCCGACAACCCGGTCGCCTTTTTTGAATTCCGTGACCCCCTCCCCGATTTCCTCGACAGTGCCGGCACCGTCCGAGTTGGGGATACGGGGCTCCGTGATCCCCCTCACCCCGGCGTTCTTGATGGTCATTAAGTCCCGATAGTTAATGGAATTTGCTTTCATCCTGACCAGGATTTCGCCCGGGCCGGGTTTTGGAACATCCCGATCGGCAAGCGCCAAAGCGTCAATTCCGCCGTCACTCTCAATTTGATAGGCTTTCACGTTTTTTCTCCGCGACGTACAGTCATTATTGGATTAATGTTATTTTTGTTACTCTGACGAAACCACGCAGGCATTGAAGAAAAAAATCTGTTGCTGCAGAGCAAAATGATTATCCTTCGTTCACATCCTGTCTTCAATAAAAGAATTCCGATTACCCTCCTACCATGATGACACCTGCTTCAATCCCCGATCCCCTTGCCCATGGCCTCGCCAGAGAAACTGCTCAGGCATGATTGCCCAATATCTCCCGGATTTTAATCTGTTCCATCTTCTCGTTGTCTGCTTGACCCTGTCTTTCGGCGGATTTGTCAAAGGGGTGTCGGCCTTTGGTCTACCAACGATCTCTGTACCGATCATATTATCCTTCATGTCTCTGCCGGCGGCCGTCGCCATTCTGGTTGTCCCGATGATTGTCACCAATCTTGTCCAAATGGTCATGAGCGGTCATATCAAACTGACCTTCAAGCGACATTGGCGACTTTTCGCCCCTCTCTATCTGACCATCCCCATCGGCGTTTTCCTGCTTTCTGCTGTCGATACAAAATATCTGCTGATCGTTGTTGGCGTCGTTCTGATCATGGTCGTCACGTTGGAGTTCTCCGGTGTTTCCTTTGCCTTTCTCGGCCGGCGGGAAAAGATTTTCGGCCCCCTGATCGGCCTGGTTGCCGGTGTGATCGGTGGGATAACGACCTTGTTCGGGATCCTGCCCATCTTCTTCTTCGTCGCCCTTGGCCTCGACAAGGAGAAATTTGTGGCGGCGGTCAGTGTGTTGTTGTTTACGGGTAGCGTTGCACTCATGCTCAGTCTGCAGAGTATGAACTTTCTCCGGCTCACCGAATTGAGTTATAGTCTGATCGGACTGGGCCCTTTATTCGCCGGGATGTGGGCCGGCACGAAGGTTCGACACCGGATTGATCAGCCGACGTTTAAAAAAGTGGTCCTGTCGCTTATAACGTTGATGGGGATTTCGATGATCTATCGGGCCCTCGCCTGACGTCTAAAACCTATATAGGGATTTGGCTATATAGAAGATTATCAATATAGAATTATTTAGGAATATCCATGTCTAAAATCTGGAACATTTATCTCTCAGGCGAAATCCATAGTGACTGGCGAGAGCAGATCCGTGAGGGAGTCGCGGCAGCGGATTTACCTGTCCATCTCAGCGGTCCGGTGACGGTTCATGCCGACAGTGATGACTGTGGTGTCGCGATATTCGGTATGGAGGAAAACAAATACTGGCATGACCATAAGGGCGCGCTGCTGAACTCGATGCGCACCGGCACCCTGCTCAGGGATGCAGATATTGTCGTGGTGCGGTTCGGCGATAAATATAAACAATGGAATGCCGCCTTCGATGCGGGCTATGCGGCGGCCGTTGGCACCCCCACCATCATATTGCATCCACCGGAACATGATCATGCCCTCAAAGAGGTCGATGCCAGCGCGTCGGCGGTTGCCCGAACCCCAGAGCAGGTGGTCCAGGCACTGGCCTATATCATCAATGGGACCATGCCGGAATAGGATCCACCTATTCAGCCGATAGCCTTGCCTGAAGGCGATCTGATCTCGGCACCGTAAAGGAGAATCTGGCGCCGCCTTCCGGTTTGTTGGCCACCCAGATCTCCCCACCCAGGAAGGTAATGATCTCCCGGCAGATTGCCAGCCCGAGGCCGGACCCCTGGGGTTTATCGTCACTGGTCCCCGCGGACTGGTGAAATTTCTCGAATATCTTGGACATGACCTCCTCTGGAACCCCGCGACCGTTATCAGAAACACTGACCAGAAGGACGTCCTCCTCAATTAGAACCTCAACATCGATCTTGCCCGCGGTCTTGTCACAGAATTTGATGGCGTTGGACACCAGATTGACCAGCACCTGCATGAGCTGATCCCGGTCGGCGCGAACTTTCGGCAGTTCATCTGGTAAATCAAGATCCAGTTGAACCTCGTTTTCCTTCATCAGGCCTTCAAGGGCGGCAAGGGCTTCTTTCACCGCCGCTCCCATATCCACATTGTCGAGGGACCAGTCCATCTGCCCCGCTTCCATCCGCGCCAGATCCAGCAACTGGTCGATCAGCCGGGTCAGCCGGCGGCTCTCTTTAATGATGACATTCAGGAACTGTTTTCTTTCTTCGAGCGGGACATCCGGATTATCCACCAGGATCTCGCCAAAGGCCCTGAGCGACGTCAGCGGCGTTCTCAGTTCATGACTGACCATGGACAGAAAATGATCTTTCAGGGAATCCAGCTCTTTCAAGCGTTCATTGGCATTGCGAAGCTGTGCCGTCGCCTGCTCCAGTTCCGCCGATTTTTGCTCCAGCCGATGGCTGTATTCAATGACCTGGCTGGTTTCATCCAGGATGCGATAGACTTCGTCCAAGCTGACAATTTCACCTTTAACCACGGAGCCCATCATTACCCGGGCCGTTGCCGAGCCAATGGCTCCGGCCAGCATTTTTTCGGCAAAGTCGAGCATGGTGGCATCCGCCGACTGGCTTTTGCGAAGATTTATATTGCGGCTGGCGGCAAAGCTATTGAAGGCCTCAGCAACACGCGGGCCGCCAACAAACCGGCCAACAAGCTGCTGCAGATCCGCAATGGTCGCTGAGCCGCGCCAATATCGACTGTCCTTTTCGTCATCCGTATGGCCAAAGACATCGACAAACAAGGTCCCCTGAATCCGCTCAATGGCGGTTTGCTGCGACACCAGAGAAACCAGCCAGTAGGCGCCTATATTGACCAGCATGCTCCAGAACAAGGCGTGGGTCAGTCGGTCGAACCCGTCCATCCCAAACAGCGCATAGGGTTTGAGAAGGGTGATGTTCCAGGGGCCGTCCTCAATAAAACTGATGGGAAGCCACCCGGACTGGGCAAAAGAGGGCAGCAGAAGAGTATACAGCCAGACGGCGAACCCAAGAGCCAATCCCGTCAGGGCGCCACGGTAAGACGCGCCTTTCCAGAAGATGCCGCCAATGATGGCCGGTGCAAACTGGGCGGCGGCCGCGAAAGACACAAGGCCGATTGTTACCAATGAGTAGGACTCGCTGGCAATCAGATAATAAACATAACCCAGGATCAGAACCAGAAGAATACTGACCCGGCGAATGGTCAGCAGCAGGCCTGTCAGGTCATCATTCTTGTCGATGTTGAGAACTTTCCAGCGAAGCAGCAACGGCATGATCAAATCGTTGCAGACCATGGTGCTGAGAGCAATGGCGGCGACAATGACCATGGAGGTGGCTGCAGACAGACCGCCAACGAAAGCGATAAGGGCGAGTATGCCCTGATCATGAAAAAGCGGAACTGTGAGTACGAACATATCCGCATCCGCAGCCTGACCATCAAAATGCAGCCGCCCGGCAAGGGCGATGGGCAGAACGAAAATATTGATGACCAGAAGATAAAGCGGAAACAGCCAGGTTGCTTTGCGTAAATACGACTCGTCCGGATTCTCCACCGCCGTGATATAAAACTGCCTTGGCAGACAGATGATCGCTGCCATGGAAAGCAACGTCATGGTCATCCATAAACTGTAATCACCATCCGTACTGACCGTGAACAGCCCGCTGAGGTCCTTCTCCTGAGCCTTTGAGAAAAGATCAGAAAACCCGTTATAAAGGCCGTAGGTGACAAAAAATCCAACGGCCAAAAACGCCACCAGCTTGACAACGGATTCAAAGGCAATGGCAGCGACCAGCCCCTCATGATGTTCACTGGCGTCAATATGGCGTGTGCCAAAAAGGATTGCGAACAGAGCCAGGGCGACGGCAACGATTAACGTAGTATCGATGAAGAAGATCGGATCGCTCGGGGCGGTGAGAAGCGCTGTTTCCGAAGAACTCACCAATATCCGGAAGCTGGTGGCAATTGATTTGAGCTGCAGGGAAATATAGGGCATCGTTCCAACAACCGCGATCACCGTCACCAAACCGCCGAGTCCTGCCCGTTTCCCGTATCTTGAGGCAATAAAGTCCGCAATGGAGGTAATGCGGTGGACTTTGCAGATGCGGATGATTTTAACCCAGATGATAGACCAAAGCACAAAGACAAGGGTCGGCCCCAGGTATATCGGCAGAAAATCAAGACCCTGATTCGCCGCCAAGCCAACGCTTCCATAGAAGGTCCAGGAGGTGCAATAAACGGCAATGGACAGGGTATAGATATAGGGGTTTCGGGTGATGGGGCGATTAGTGTCAGCCCTTTTGTCAACAAACTGCGCGATCGCAAACAGCAATCCCAGATACAGAATGGATATTGTGAGGACCCATCCGCCAGACATCAGGGCTGCTCCTGCCTCGGACCGACCGCGCCGCTATCTGGCTTGCTCGTTTTTAGGTCCTCCTCCTCCATCATCCGACGGCGAGCCCCCAACGCTGTGAACAGGATGACCAAGGCCCAGACACCGAAAAAATACACATAACTCAGCGGAATGTTGAAGAGGAGATCTGCGCGATCAAAAATCTTGAGGATGGGAGGCAAAAAAAGAATGAGGCTGGCAACAAACAGCAAGATGGACCATTCTTTTTTACGACCCGATCTGATCATTTGATCACCTGATGAATGACAGTCGCATTCTGCTGCCCCTATTTTCTATTGTGGTATGATCGGTGTCGTGGAAACAATGTCCTTGACCATCTGACCAAGAATTCGGGTCGAAAAGGGTTTTGTGACAAATTCGTCGGCGCCCAGCGCCATCGCCCGCTCTTTGTCAGATTCCCGACTTTTTGCCGACAGCATAATGATTTTCACATCCCGGCATTTATCGTTGCCGCGAATGGCCTCACAGACCGAAAACCCATCCTGCTTGGGCAACATGATATCCAGAACCACCAGGTCCGGGACATAGTCATCAATCGCACGAAGCGCCTGTTCGCCGTCCCGCGCCACCCTTACCGTAAAGCCAGCCTGTTTCAGGATAAATTGTAAGGACAGCACAATATTCGGCTCGTCCTCCACCACAAGCACTGTGTGCGTCATTCCGCGTGACCTCCTCCCTTTGCCTAGCATTCTCGTAACCCTCTGGCATTATGACCTTTTTCAGGTTCTTGGGATGCCGGTTCGCGAATGCTAATTCCCTGTTAGATCAGATGTTAGCGTATTTTCTGCCCTTTTGTCATTTATCATTCTTTGTCAGGGACAAGAGGCCTATTTGTTCATCCGGTTTTCTATCAGGTCATTGACAACGGCGGGGTCCGCAAGGGTCGATGTATCCCCAAGGCTGCCATACTCGTTCTCGGCAACTTTCCGTAATATCCGCCGCATGATCTTTCCGGACCGGGTTTTTGGTAGACCCGGAGCCCATTGGATAAGGTCTGGCGCGGCGATCGGCCCAATCTCTTTACGGACCCATTTCACCAGGTCCTGCCGGAGCTCCTCCGTCGGTTCCACACCGGCTGTCAGGGTGACATAGGCATAGATCCCCTGTCCCTTGATATCATGTGGATAACCGACTACCGCCGATTCTGAGACTTTTTCATGGGCGACCAGCGCACTTTCAACCTCTGCGGTTCCCATGCGATGGCCAGAGACATTGATCACATCATCGACCCGTCCTGTGATCCAGTAATAGCCGTCCTCATCGCGGCGCGCGCCGTCACCGGTAAAATACTTTCCGGGGAAGGACGCAAAATAGGTCTGGAAAAATCGCTCATGATCGCCGTAAACCGTCCGCATCTGGCCGGGCCAGCTGTCTTTCATGCAAAGCACCCCTTCGCACGGTCCTTCAAGAACCTTACCGTCATTATCGACCATGACCGGATCGATCCCAAAAAACGGCCGGGTTGCCGATCCTGGTTTCAGGTCGGTCGCTCCGGGAAGCGGGGTGATAAGAATGCCGCCGGTTTCTGTCTGCCACCAGGTGTCAACGATGGGACAGCGCCCGTCACCGACAACATCGTAATACCAGCGCCAGGCTTCCGGATTGATCGGCTCCCCGACAGATCCCAAAAGCCGGAGGGAGGAGCGGGAAGTCTTCTTCACCGGCTCATCACCGGCCCCCATCAGCGCCCGAATAGCGGTGGGGGCTGTATAGAAAATATTGACCTGATGCTTGTCGCAGACTTCCCAGAAACGGGACACCGACGGATAGTTCGGTACCCCCTCGAACATCAGGGTTGTCGCACCGTTGGCCAGCGGCCCATAGACAATATAGCTATGGCCGGTAACCCAGCCCACATCCGCCGTGCACCAATAGATATCGCCATCATGATAGTCAAAAACATATCGATGGGTCATGGCGGCATAGACGATGTAACCGCCCGTCGTGTGCAGGACACCCTTTGGCTGACCGGTCGATCCGGATGTATAAAGAATAAACAACGGATCTTCCGCATTCATTTCTTCAGGCGGACAGTCGGCATCTACCGCTTCCATGGCCTCGTGATACCAGACGTCACGCCCCTCAACCCAGTTGATGTCTGCCCCTGTCCTTTTGACGACAATACAGGTTGTGCAGTCCGGGCAGTTTTTCAGCGCCTCGTCGGTGTTTTCTTTAAGGGGTATGGGTTTGCCGCCGCGAATACCTTCATCCGCAGTAATGACACAATTGGATTCGCAATCAAGAATACGTCCGGCCAGCGCATCAGGAGAGAACCCACCAAAGACGATGGAATGAATGGCGCCGATACGGGCACAGGCCAGCATGGCAACAGCCGCCTCGACAATCATCGGCATATAGAGGGTGACACGATCCCCTTTCTTGATTCCTTGCGCTTTCAGCACATTTGAGAATTTACACACTTCCGCGTGCAATTCGCGGTAGGTCAGCGTTTTATCATCGGCCGGGTCGTCCCCTTCCCAGATGATGGCCGTCTGATCCCCTTTAGTCTCCAGGTGACGATCCAGGCAATTGTAGCTGACGTTCAGGGTGCCATCGTAGAACCATTTGATATGCAGATCCTCCTTGGCATAGGAGACATCCTTGACCTGGCTGTAGGGTTTCATCCAGTCGATACGTTTCCCGTGCTCTCCCCAGAAGGCGACAGGGTCCTCAATGGATGCCTTGTACAAGGCTTCATAACTCGCCTTGTCAGCCCAGGCTGATTTTGCCAGTTCAGCGGGCACGGGATAGATATCGTTCGTAGACATATCAAATAAGTCCTTTCAGATGGGGATCGCCAAAAAAACAAACTAAAATGAATTCCGGCAGGTGACTCAACCCTTGGATCCGGAAATTTTTATAAACTGATCACATTTGTAAAGCATAATTTTTTATCAGGCAATTCGCTGCATTGTATTGCTAGATCGCGAGATACTCGTGGCGCAAATCCTGATCATCAAGAACTTCCTGGGCAGTGCCCCGAAAGGCGATCTGGCCCATGTCCAGAATAAGCGCCTTATCCGCAAGCTGCAGGGCAGCAACGGCATTCTGCTCAACAATAATCGTCGTAATGCCAAGCTTTTTCACTTCCAGCAGGATCTTTTCAATTTCCTGAACAATGACCGGCGCCAATCCCTCATAGGGCTCGTCGAGGAACAACAGCTTCACATCCCGCGCCAGGGCCCGGGCCACAGCCAGCATCTGTTGCTCTCCGCCTGACATTGTAATGGCATCCTGATTGCGCCGTTCCCGTAGTCTTGGAAAATGATCATAGATGCGGTCCAACTCCCAGCCCTTGGGCTCCGCCACCTGTGACAGGGTCAGGTTTTCTTCCACTGTCAGGCCGCCGATGATGCGGCGATCTTCTGGTACCAGCTGGATTCCGGATCTTGCGGCCTGAAAAGCTTTCAGCGGATGAATAGCCTCATCGCCGAGATAGATCTCCCCTTGTGTCAGAGCCGGATCATCCACCCGTGCAAGAGCCCGCAAAGTAGACGTTTTGCCGGCACCGTTACGGCCGAGCAGGGCAACAATCTCCCCTTCCTCAACGTCAAAAGAGACCCCCTGAACAATATAAGATTCACCATAATAGGCATGCACATCCTTGACGCTGAAATACGCCCGTTTTTCACCGTTCGCAGACATTAGTGAGCCCCTCCGAGATAAGCTTCCTTCACTTTTGGATCTTCGCGGACCGCTTCCGGTTCCCCGCCCGCAATGATCTGGCCTCTGGCCAGCACACTCACTTTGTCCGCCAAACTGAAGACCACATGCATGTCATGCTCAATAATGACCTTTGTCATTCCCCTGGACTTTATTTTTTTTAGGAGTTCAATTGTCTGATTGGTATCATGCCGCGCCATGCCGGCAGTCGGCTCGTCCAACAAGAGCAATCTGGGGTGCAGGATCAGGCACATACCGAGCTCCAGCCGCCGTTTGTCACCGCGGGATAGGCTTCCGGCTTCCGCCATCATCTGGTCTTTCAGCCCCACATCCTCCAGGATATGCTCTGCCTCGTCTCGAATTTCCCCCTGTCGGCTAAGCAGCTTATGGGCATTCATTCGAAAGGAACCGTCCCGATGGGAAAAGGCCGGCAGCATGACATTTTCAAGCAAAGACATTTCCTGAAAAATCTCAGGAGTTTGAAAAACCCGCGCGACACCGATTTGAGCAATTTCATGGGGTTTTTTGCCCGTCAATTCCTGGCCGTCAAAGGTGACCTTACCGGTATCCGGCTTCAATCGCCCGATGCAAACATTGAGGAGGGTGGATTTACCGGCCCCGTTGGGGCCAATAATGGCATGGGTCGTGCCTTCTTCCACATGCAGATTGACATCCGATAACGCACTCAACCCGCCAAAGCTCTTATTAATATCGTCAAGATGAAGAACCAGATCGCCCATGATAATCCCCTTACTCGCCTGGCTGGTCATGAACAGGAGAGTTTATCTTCTGTTTTTTCTTACCAGGCCCGAACAAATTTACGATGCGATTAAATCCTTCAACCAGACCGCCCGGCAGGAAGATGACAATAATCATGAACAGAAGACCGAGTGTCAGATGCCACCCACTGCCGACAAACAGGCCGACGACAGGGACAACTACATCGGCAATAGGCTCCGGCAGGAACGAAAATGTCTGCTGCAGAACCGTATCTCCAAAAGAAGAGAAGATGTTTTCGAAGTATTTGATCAGTCCTGCGCCAAGCATCGGGCCAATTAATGTTCCGACACCTCCCAATATGGTCATGAGAACGACTTCACCCGACGCGGTCCATTGCATGCGCTCCGCCCCGGCAAGAGGATCGGTTACGGCCAAAAGGCTTCCCGCCAGACCGGCATACATACCGGAAATGACAAAGGCAGTCAGCATATAAGGGCGGGTATTTAACCCGGTATAACTCATCCGGTTCTGATTCGACTTAATCCCTTTCAGCATCAATCCAAACGGTGATCTGAAAATCCGCATCGAAATATAGAAACAGATGATGAGCAGGACCGCGCAGAAGTAAAAGCCAGGATATCCGCTCATGGTCTCGCCGAACAGATCGGTAGAGGGCAGGCCGCCGCCAGCCGTTGTCGTGTCCGAAAACAGGCGATCAAGGATGCGGGGATCCGATTGGTCCAACTGCAGCCCGGTTTCGCCATTGGTAATGGGTGTCAGCACCGAATATGCCAGATTGTAAGACATCTGCGCAAAGGCCAGCGTGAGGATAGAAAAATAAATGCCGGACCGTCGCAAGCTCAGGAAGCCGATAACGGCCGCCAGCAATCCGGCGAAAATGACCCCGAAGAAGACTGCCGGAATGACATTCATCGTCAGCAGTTTGAATGACCAGACGGCCGCATAGGACCCGACACCGAGAAAGGCCGCGTGACCAAAGGATAGATATCCCGTCAGGCCAAAGAGAATATTGAAGCCGATGGCAAAAATGCCATAAATTGCAAACCTTTGCAGCAGATCGGGATAGGCGGCCCCAAAAGGCTGCAGCCAGAACGGCATCAACAGTATAGCCGCGGCAAAAACAATCATCAGAACAGTATCGTTGAGGAGTGGCTTTTTCATATCAGTCATCCATCACTCCGGCACGGCCCATCAAACCACGGGGCATGACTAATAGAATTACAACGGCTACGAGATACAGGATCACCTGATCTATACCTGGGAAAATCTCCTTCACCTCATTCATCGACGCAAATGACTGTACGATCCCGAGAAGGAACCCTGCACTCACTGCCCCCGCCAAGGACCCCATGCCCCCGACGACAACCACAACGAAGGAGAGAACCAGGAAGTCCATTCCCATATGATAATCCGGAGGCAGGATCGGTGTGTACATCACCCCGGCAACCCCCGCGACAACGGCGGCGATGGCAAAAACGATGGTGAAACGCCGCTCGATGTTAATACCCAAAAGGCCGACGGTCTCTCGATCTCTCATCCCCGCTCGGACAACCATGCCATAGGTGGTAAATTGCAAAAAGGCGAAGACAGCAAAAATAACAACCCCGGAAAAACAGAGGTAAATCAGGCGCCACCAGGGATAAACGAGGTTGTCGCCCAAACCGAACCAGGCCCCGACATTGGCACTGCCTGACAGAATTTCCGGCGCCGTCTGCGGAATCGGATTGGCGCCAAAATAGGCTTTGATGATTTCCTGGATGACGATTGCGAGCCCAAAGGTAACCAGGATCTGCTCCGCATGGGGGCGCTTATAGAAATGCTTTATCAGGCCCCGTTCCATGACGAAGCCAATAAGTAACATCACCGGTATGGCCACCAAAATAGATATGGGAACCGAGTAATCAATAATTGTTGCTCCAACATCGCCAAACCAGATTTCCATATAGGGCTGCTCTTTATAAGCAACAAAGGCGGTCACCCCTTCATCTCTGACCTTCGCCGAAATCGTCAGTATTTTCTGAAATGTAACAGCGCAAAACGCCCCCAGCATGAACAAAGCTCCATGGGCAAAATTGACGATCCCCAAAGTTCCAAAGACAAGGGTCAGGCCCAGCGCAATCAGCGCATAAGCGGCTCCTTTGTCTAATCCATTCAAAATCTGAATAAATATGGCGTCCATCAAATCTACCCCGAAGGCCCCCACAAATGATCGTCGGAAAATTAAACCACAAAAAAAGAGGGATGGCGATCGCTAACGACCGCCATCCCGGATTCGCTGCTACTCTTTGTACTCAACAACATACGGGCCGAGCTCACCTCCGAATATTGTCCAATCATACTCAACCTGCGCCCGAGGCGTCACATCAATCACCTTCAGAAGGTCGAACTGGCTGCTCGGGTTATCATTCCCGCGCACCACAAGAACATCCTTGAAGCATTGATGGTCTGCCGCACGATACAAGGTTGGACCATTGCCGAGGCCATCATGATTGAAGCCCTCAAGCTGCTTGATCACTTCCGGCGGATAGAAAGTGCCCGCCATTTCACAGGCATTTGCATACAGCAAAGTCTGTGCATAACAGGTTTGAGCAGCCATGGAAGGAGGTGCCCCATATTCGGCACCGAAGGATTTCACAAAAGCCTGTGATCCTTCATCCTGCAGCGACCAGTTCCAGTTGGTGGTTCCCAGGATACCCTTAATGGCATCGCCGGCACCCTGAGCCATCAGACGTGAGAACAACGGCACAACAATTTCGAAATTCTTACCGTTGACCTGCTTGTCCCGCAGTCCAAACTGAACAGCCTGGCTGAGGGAATTGATCATATCCTTGCCGTAATGGTTCAGGATCAATACGTCAGCACCTGAGTTCAGAACCGGCGTGATATATTGTGAGAAGTCGCCGGCTCCCACGGGTGTTTTCACTGTCTGCGCTGTCTGCCAGCCAAGAGCCTCTGTTGAGTTCTTGATGGATTCTTCCTGGGTCCAACCCCAGTTGTAATCAGCAGTCAGATGATAGGCCCGACGCTCACTTCCATATTCTTTATTCAGCACAGGCGCCAATGCAGCACCGGACATATAGGCGTTGAAGAAATGGCGGAAGCCATACCGACGCTTATCCTTACCGGTGGTATCATTTGAATGGGTCAATCCGGCCATGAAGATGATTCCCTGCTCCTGGCAAAGAGACTGAACCGCCACGGCCACACCGGAGGAAGAACCACCGGTGACCATCAACACGCCGTCTTTCTCGATCATGCGTTTTGCAGATGCACGAGCGGCGTCTGATTTGGTTTGCGTATCACCGGTTGCATAAGTTACTTTTTTACCAAGCACACCATTACCTGTCAGCATTGACGGCTTAAATGTATTCAGCATACCGCCATCACCTTCGCCGTTCAGGTGTTTGACAGCAAGCTGGTAAGCCCGCAA
This sequence comes from Sneathiella sp., assembly GCA_965228285.1. Classification (GTDB taxonomy): domain Bacteria; phylum Pseudomonadota; class Alphaproteobacteria; order Sneathiellales; family Sneathiellaceae; genus Sneathiella. The sequence continues at coordinate 3,992,388 of OZ245808.1, read as the reverse complement.
TTCGTCCGCACCTTCGTCGGCATATGGTCCGGACTGCGGCACGTTAAAGCCAAATTTCACTTCACCGGAGTTTTTAGGGTTGTTGCGAAAGCTTTCAGCCCAGGCATCTTTGATAAATATGCTGGGTGTCGATGCGACCAGGCCTGTTATGGCACCGGCCTTGAGCAGGCCACGACGTGATACGCCCGGTTTTTTGATGTCACTCATCTATAGTCTCCCATTTTTCAGTAGGTCATCCCTGATATCGGGAGCTTGCGTAACTTTAAATCCGCGCAAGGCAAACCCCCACGATGTAAAGTTTTCACAATTTTGCCTCATTTACTAATAAAACGTTGAAATATATCGTTTTTTATTGTAAATATATTTCTGAAATTTTTGTAAATTTGTAAATCTTGTAAATAACTTGAGGTGACATGGCCAAAACTCCTCTACTCGGAAATCGCCTGAGACGGCTTCGAAAGGAAAGAAATCTGACTCAAGTAGAGCTTGCGGACCAGTTGGGAATTTCAGCAAGTTATCTTAATCTATTAGAGCATAATCGCCGCAGCATTACCGTCCCCCTGCTTCTTCGCCTCAGCCAGCTCCTGAATGTCGATCCTTTGATTTTTTCTCCGCAGGAAGAGGGGCTTCTGATTGCAGAGGTAACAGATACCCTAAAAGATCCTTTGTTCGAAGATGAGGAATATACCGACGCAGATATTGCCGCCATGGCCGCCGATGCACCCGTCATTTGCGCAGCGCTTAAGAAAACCTATGACGCTTACAAATCCGCTCAGTCCGACTTGCAACTGTTGAGCGAGCGTCTGTCGCAGGACCTTATTTTCGCCGACTCTTCCTTTCGCCTGCGCACCCTTGTGACGTCTATTCTGTCATCTACGGAAATCGTCCATGACAACGCAGATCTCAGTGCCAAGGACCGGAACGAGTTTTTGCAGATCATCCTGAAAGATAGTGAAAGCCTTACGGATACCGTCAATGAGCTGCTCGGGATTGTCGGCGGTGACAGTCTGACCGGCAAGCCCTCTTCTTCCGCCCCCGATGAAGTGGTCTCAGACTTTATCCAGTCACGAAACAACTATTTCGAAACGATTGAGACGGCCGCCCTCGAATTCAGAGACCGCCTGGGAGTGCTTGACATATCTCCCCAACAGGCAATGGTGGATTTTCTGCGGCGGGAATTTGGAATCCATGTGGATTTTGCGGATCGGGAGCGCCATAATACCGAAGCCTCTCTATATGACGAACCCCGGCGCCAACTCATATTGTCGAAAGCTCTGCCGCAGTCGAGCGTCAATTTTCACCTGGCCCTGTTATGCGGGCAACTGGTTTACAGAGATCTGTTTCATGAGATCACAGCAACGCCTGAGTTACCTGGCGATCCCGTCAGAGACAAAGGATTTGCAGCGGTTTCCAACTATTTTGCCGGTGCCATTTTATTACCTTACGAGAGTTTTCATAAAGCTGCAGAAGATCTTCGCTATGATATTGAACTGTTGCAGCAACAGTTTAATGCGAGTTATGAGCAGGTTTGCCATAGATTGACGACATTGCTCCGTCCAGGAATGTCAGGGGTGCCTTTTCATCTGATCCGAACCGATATTGCCGGAAATATTTCCAAACGCTTCAGCGCCTCCGGACTCCGCATTCCGAGATATGGAAATTCCTGCCCCCGCTGGGTGTTGCATTCAGCCTTTTTAACCCCCGGCACCATATGTCCGCAAATTTCTGAAATGCCGGATGGCAACCGCTATTTCTCCATTGCCAGAACCGTTACTAAGCCAAGTCTTGGTTATGGGAACCCGAAGCGCCATTACTCCATTAGTCTGGGCTGCGATATCCGTGAAGCCCATCGTCTTGTCTACACGGATAGTATGAACCTGACAGCGCCGAAAACAGTTATTCCAGTCGGTATAACCTGCAGATTATGCGAGCGGCCGAATTGTGCCCAGAGAGCCGCTCCACCCCCGTCACAGGTCCAGCAAATCAGCCCATCAGAGCGTCGCAATATTTCCCCGGGGATTGGCGACCTTTAGGCCGGCCCGGATTATCTGGCAAACAGTGTCAGCTGTCCTTTGGCAGTGCGCCGGACCATGCCATCGCGAATGGCGATAAATTCAAGCTGCATATTCAGACCCGTCAGGGTACGTTTATATACCTGCATATCATAATCGCCCGTCTCACTGATAGCCATGACATAGACTGTAAGTGTCTGCTCCTTAATCTGGGCCCAGGCGATAGGATCCCCATTATAGACATCGCCGCCAGCACTCTCTCGCCAGACCTTAGGATTGTCTGTTTTGGTAAATATCAGGGTGGTTTCTTTCAGAACTTCCTTGGGATTTGACGGGTCTCCTTTTTGGCGCAGGAGTGTGCGCCAGGTGATGGTAAAGTTACCGATCGAGTCGGGCCGTATTTCCACGTCAATATCCCTACTGGTGATAGGAAAATTAACACTGGCGCTATTTTCCGAAAGGGCATTTCCTCGCCAGTCGCCTGCAAAAGCAGTGATGGCGAGATCTTTTGCCTGCACAACACCGGAAGCCAGAACCATGACAATGGCCCAAGCACATACAGCTACTCTACTCATTTCTATTCTTCCCCCTAGGACCTGTTATCTTCTCCCCGAAGATATAGTAAGCCATGCCTTAACACGCTTCTAGCGCTTTTTAATTACTGATATGTAAAATAAAAGAGGCCGCATATCAATGCGGCCTCTTTCCAAAAAAATATCTGGAATGGGATCAGCTTTCATCAACTTGTATTGCTGTTCCGATATCCCCGTTGTTAAGAGACGTATTCTCAACAACGATCGAGAAACCTCCGACTTCGACATCGGAAGCGTCAGTGACTGTAATCGTGGTATTGCCGCCAGATTCATCAAACAAAACATGGTCAGCCCGGTCGCCTGGATCGATACCAAGCTCATCAAACACGGCCGTCAAATCAATGACATCATTCCCCGTGCCGAAATCCTCAATCACATCGTTGCCGTCCGTGGCTGCATTGAGGAACGCGAAGCGATCGTCGCCTTCACCACCGTTCAAGGTATCATCTTCCCCCATTCCGGCGATATAATCGTTAGTCATTCCACCAACGATATCCTCAGCAGCATCTGTACCAACGAAATTACTGTCGGGATTAATCTGAATGGTCAGATCCGCGGAACTGGTCAACCCGTCGGTATCAATAATCGTGTAAGTAAATACATCGGTCTCGACGTTATTGACGTCAGATGTGACAGAGTAGGTGTAGTCCCCATTTTCGAAGTTCAACACCAACCTGCCAAGATCCGTATCCAGGGTAAGAACATTCCCATCAACGGATACATTCGGGCCTACCGACGTCAGATCATAGGTAGTCCCATTATGGACAACGGACACAATCGGGACGTCTGCCAATGCGTCATTGCCGGCAGAATCGTTCGCCAAAACATTGTCTGAAAGAGTCGTGTTTGAGGTAATAAGACTGGCAGAAAGATCACTTGGATCCTCGACATACAGATAAGGCCCACCAACCGGATTGACATTGTTATCCGTCGGTGTGTTGTCAAGACTACCAAGCCAGGGACTGGTTTCTCCCACATCTGTGATACCTACAGCGTAAAGATCCGCGCCACCGAGATCATTTTCAACCCAGTCGTTAAAGTCCGCAATTCCGGCTGTCGTGTCTCCCCTGTTGGGATCACCGTCAGATATAAAATAAACTGCTTTTTCAAACCCTGGCTCAAAGTCAACGGTTCGGGCAAGGTCCAAGGCAGCTTGGTAATTTGTAAGGCCGCCACTCAAGGTGTTCAGTGGGTCCAATGCTGTCAACACAGAGTCCAAGGTATCATATGTTCCGTCACCGCCTCCGATAAACTCGGCGTTCGTACCGAAATCTATCAGGGTAATTACGGTGCCTTCCGGATTGGCCTCAAACATTGTGGTTGCCAGATTTTTGAGTGCTGCCTCCATTTGCGCCAGTTCTGTGGCGCTCAGGCTGCCAGATGTATCAATGACGAATATGGCATGCGTGTTGGGAATTTCATTTAGACTTGGCGGATTATCCGCGACGGCAACCGGTCCTTCATCAGTGACCGTCACATCAATATCATAAGAAACTGTGGCACTGTTATCGGCCTCATTGATCTCACCACCCCCGGCAACCGTCGCGCCCTCAGTTGAGGTGACCGACACCGTCAGGGTGAAGTCCGTATCATCATCGGTGGCCGAGGTAATGGTCAAGGCCGTCAGATCCCAGCCCGTGACATCCACATCGGAACCGTCGCCAACGAAACTATTTACGCCGTCCGACAGGGCCGCCCCAACCGGCACACCGCTGATGCTCACCGTCGCCGTTTCCGAACCGTCCGCATCCTGGGTGCCAAAGACAATATCCGGCAGATCAATCGCCGTATCCTCATCGCCACTGGTCGCCGCATCCGCCGCAGACCCATCCAGGGTCAATGTCGGGATATCCGCAACCGCATCAATCACCACATTAAGAACACCCGGTGTGCCCGCAACCGGATCCGCCGGTAGCTCCTGCGACCAGGGGGTCACGGTGATGGAGAAATCCGCATCGCTGTCTTCGGGCAATCCATCAATTGCCAGATTCGCCAGATCCGCCTGCTCAACCAACCAGCCAAGCCCATTCAGAGATCCCACATTAAAGGTCACACCAGCGGGATATCCACTCAGGATGACAAAGCCGGTTTCGGTTCCGCCCTCTCCCGTGGTCAGGGTGATGTTAAGTGGAATGTCCCCGGCAGCGGGGGCCGGTATGGATGCAATCTGATCGCCCGCACTGCCCAGATCCTCTTTCCCGGCCGCATCAGAAACAACAACCGTCGGGATGTCAGAGACCGGATCAACCGTCACATCAATATCATAAGACACTGTGGCGCTGTTATCGGCCTCATTGATCTCACCACCCCCGGCAACCGTCGCACCTTCCGTCGAGGTGACCGACACCGTCAGGGTGAAGTCCGTATCATCATCGGTGGCCGAAGTAATGGTCAGGGCTGTCAGATCCCAGCCCGTGACATCCACATCAGAACCGTCGCCAGCGAAACTATTTACGCCGTCCGACAGGGCCGCCCCAACCGGGACGCCGCTGATGCTCACCGTCGCCGTTTCCGAACCGTCCACATCCTGGGTGCCAAAGGTGATATCCGGCAAGTCTATGGCCGTATCCTCATCGCCAGTAGCTGTCGCATCCGCCGCGGATCCATCCAAAGTCAGGGTCGGAATATCCGCAACCGCATCAATCACAACATTGAGAACACCTGGCGTTCCGGCAACCGGATCAGCAGATCCATCTTGAGACCATGGGGTTACCGTAATGGAAAAGTCGGCGTCGCTGTCCACCTGCAGGCCATTAATGGCCAGGTTCACCAGATCCGCCTGCTCGACACGCCAGCCGGTCACATCCGGACTTCCAACATTGAATGAAATGCCAAAGGGGTATCCACTAAGTATGACATAACCGTCTTCCGTCCCGCCTTCCCCAGTGGTCAGGGTAATGTTAAGCGGAATGTCCCCGGCAGCGGGGGCCGGTATGGATGCAATCTGATCGCCCGCATTGCCCAGATCCTCTTTCCCGGCCGCATCCGACACTACAACCGTCGGGATGTCAGATGCCGGATCAACCGTCACATCAATATCATAAGACACTGTGGCGCTGTTATCGGCCTCATTGATCTCACCACCCCCGGCAACCGTCGCACCTTCCGTCGAGGTGACCGACACCGTCAGGGTGAAGTCCGTATCATCATCGGTGGCCGAGGTAATGGTCAAGGCCGTCAGATCCCAGCCCGTGACATCCACATCGGAACCGTCGCCAACGAAACTATTTACGCCGTCCGACAGGGCCGCCCCAACCGGCACACCGCTGATGCTCACCGTCGCCGTTTCCGAACCGTCCGCATCCTGGGTGCCAAAGACAATATCCGGCAGATCAATCGCCGTATCCTCATCGCCACTGGTCGCCGCATCCGCCGCAGACCCATCCAGGGTCAATGTCGGGATATCCGCAACCGCATCAATCACCACATTAAGAACACCCGGTGTGCCCGCAACCGGATCCGCCGGTAGCTCCTGCGACCAGGGGGTCACGGTGATGGAGAAATCCGCATCGCTGTCTTCGGGCAATCCATCAATTGCCAGATTCGCCAGATCCGCCTGCTCAACCAACCAGCCAAGCCCATTCAGAGATCCCACATTAAAGGTCACACCAGCGGGATATCCACTCAGGATGACAAAGCCGGTTTCGGTTCCGCCCTCTCCCGTGGTCAGGGTGATGTTAAGTGGAATGTCCCCGGCAGCGGGGGCCGGTATGGATGCAATCTGATCGCCCGCACTGCCCAGATCCTCTTTCCCGGCCGCATCAGAAACAACAACCGTCGGGATGTCAGAGACCGGATCAACCGTCACATCAATATCATAAGACACTGTGGCGCTGTTATCGGCCTCATTGATCTCACCACCCCCGGCAACCGTCGCACCTTCCGTCGAGGTGACCGACACCGTCAGGGTGAAGTCCGTATCATCATCGGTGGCCGAAGTAATGGTCAGGGCTGTCAGATCCCAGCCCGTGACATCCACATCAGAACCGTCGCCAGCGAAACTATTTACGCCGTCCGACAGGGCCGCCCCAACCGGGACGCCGCTGATGCTCACCGTCGCCGTTTCCGAACCGTCCACATCCTGGGTGCCAAAGGTGATATCCGGCAAGTCTATGGCCGTATCCTCATCGCCAGTAGCTGTCGCATCCGCCGCGGATCCATCCAAAGTCAGGGTCGGAATATCCGCAACCGCATCAATCACAACATTGAGAACACCTGGCGTTCCGGCAACCGGATCAGCAGATCCATCTTGAGACCATGGGGTTACCGTAATGGAAAAGTCGGCGTCGCTGTCCACCTGCAGGCCATTAATGGCCAGGTTCACCAGATCCGCCTGCTCGACACGCCAGCCGGTCACATCCGGACTTCCAACATTGAATGAAATGCCAAAGGGGTATCCACTAAGTATGACATAACCGTCTTCCGTCCCGCCTTCCCCAGTGGTCAGGGTAATGTTAAGCGGAATGTCCCCGGCAGCGGGGGCCGGTATGGATGCAATCTGATCGCCCGCATTGCCCAGATCCTCTTTCCCGGCCGCATCCGACACTACAACCGTCGGGATGTCAGATGCCGGATCAACCGTCACATCAATATCATAAGACACTGTGGCGCTGTTATCGGCCTCATTGATCTCACCACCCCCGGCAACCGTCGCACCTTCCGTCGAGGTGACCGACACCGTCAGGGTGAAGTCCGTATCATCATCGGTGGCCGAGGTAATGGTCAAGGCCGTCAGATCCCAGCCCGTGACATCCACATCAGAACCGTCGCCAACGAAACTATTTACGCCGTCCGACAGGGCCGCCCCAACCGGCACACCGCTGATGCTCACCGTCGCCGTTTCCGAACCGTCCGCATCCTGGGTGCCAAAGGTGATATCCGGCAAGTCTATGGCCGTATCCTCATCGCCACTGGTCGCCGCATCCGCCGCAGACCCATCCAGGGTCAATGTCGGGATATCCGCAACCGCATCAATCACCACATTGAGAACACCTGGTGTGCCCGCAACCGGATCCGCCGGTAGCTCCTGCGACCAGGGGGTCACGGTGATGGAGAAATCCGCATCGCTGTCTTCGGGCAATCCATCAATTGCCAGATTCGCCAGATCCGCCTGCTCAACCAACCAGCCAAGCCCATTCAGAGATCCCACATTAAAGGTCACACCAGCGGGATATCCACTCAGGATGACAAAGCCGGTTTCGGTTCCGCCCTCTCCCGTGGTCAGGGTGATGTTAAGCGGAATGTCCCCGGCAGCGGGGGCCGGTATGGATGCAATCTGATCGCCCGCATTGCCCAGATCCTCTTTCCCGGCCGCATCAGAAACAACAACCGTCGGGATGTCAGAGACCGGATCAACCGTCACATCAATAGTAATGGAGGTTGTCGCCGTATTATTGCTGTCCGTCAATTCACCGCCGGCCGCGACAGTCGCCGCTTCGGTCGAAACCGCTGTTACGGTGAGGTTGATATCACTATCATCATCCGTGGGGGGTGTAATTTGCAGAGCTCCGAGATTCCATCCGGACACATCCACATCTGTACCATCGCCAACGAAGATATTCACACCATCGGACAAGGTAGCGCCAACCGGCACACCGCTGATGCTAACCGCAAGGCTTTCAGATCCATCCGAATCTTCCAGCGCTGCTGTAATCGGAATATCAATCGCCGTATCTTCATCCCCGGTGGCATCTGATCCGCTCAATTCCGGGATATCTGCTACGGCGTCAATAACGGCCGTGCCGCTTGCTTCTGTTGAACCGGTGAAACCATCTCCATTTACAAAATTAGCGGTAACCCCGAGGGTAATATCGGCATCACTATTAGAGGGTGGCAGTATATACATGACTGGCAGCACACCGCCGACGGTCGCAATTGTAGTTGAACCGCTGCTCACATCCACTTCATCGCCAGCGTCGGTTCCGCCAATAAAGAAACGGGCGCCATCCGGAAATCCGGATAGATCAATTGTCTGTAGCTGTTCATCGCTATCAGGGGTGAACTCGACCACAACCTGCATGGGGGCCTCGGAAAAATCTCCGACATTTTGGTTGGGTTGCCAGTCTTCATATCCACCGGATACGGATCCGCCGGAGGCACCCGGCGTAGAATAACTGATGGTAATGGTCCCATCCGGATTGTCATTGGGCAATCCGTCAAAATTTTCGTTTTCACCGATGATTTCTTCAATAACGTCATCGCCAAATGCGAGATCCGTGGGTGGCAGCAAATCAGCAATATCGATGGGATCACCAATGCCCTGATCGACATATTCACTAAAATTGGCTCCGCCACCGGCGCTGAAGTCATCACCTGAAGCCGGACTTACATCTGCTTCCGAATAATTTTCGACAAGCGGCGTGATCTGGTCAATTTCCAGAATTTGACCGTTCGCAAATTCGATTTTCGGGGGATTTTCGGTCGTGCCAAACGTCAAGAAGTCCTGAAGCAGAATGGCTTCTCCACCGCCAATAGGAGCGACCAGCAGGCTTCCTGCGTCCTGGGTAAAACGGACACCTTGTGGAGACTCAAAAGGAACCCGGACTAACGCACCTGGAAGTACCTCAACAATAACTTCCGTGGAAACCTCAGAATTCGTACCGGTGTTTTCGGTATCGTTTGAAACTGCCATCTTTCTATTACTCCACTGACGTCCTTAAACGTATCTCTTGCCAGGGCCCATACTTTATTTGCCAACCGGCTATTCACTCATTGGACGAATTTCTACTATGTTCCAGATAGCCTCTTCATCCCCTAAACGGGTGATAAATAAAAAATCCATCAAATTTTATGTAATTAATTCGGCAAATGGATAGCCAATATGGTTAAATTGTGGCGCGAATTCCAAAACTGTCGCAAAAGTAACACTCCTGGACTCATTTTAACCGGTATTTTCTCAAAAATTGGATTTTCAGCACATATTTCAGTCATGACATGAGCCTAGCCGCAATTTGTCAAGAAACTGTAACTTTCCGACAACCAAAAAAACATAATTGCTCCTTATCTGTTCAATTCATGAACGACATAAGGAAGATAAATGCTTGTAAATATGATTGAATCCGGACGCCCGGCACTGACGCCAACTGGCGCGGGCAGCCCCTCACATCTTTGGACGTCTCTTGGAAACAGGTCTGCTCATCAGGCCGGATGGGGGCAGCGCCATGCCCCTTCCAGTTTGCATCCGACAACACTGGAATATCTGGCAAAGCCTGCGATGCATCAGCAATTTATCTGGCTGGCCGATGAATGTCGCAACGATGACGTGGTGGAGAAGGTGAAGAGCTTTCCTCAGCTAAAGATTGTCAGTTCCCCGGAGGCTGCAAACCTGGCCCTTCTGGACCATATCTCAGACCTGAATACTCTGTCTCGGCTTCCCGTCGGAAGGGCAAATGGGCTGGACAGTCCGGCGACTGTTATCATACAGGTAGAAAAAATTTATGAGTATGAAGGCGTTTCTTTCGCTGATCCGGAAAGCGGGATAACAAGGAATCTCAATCCTGTGCCCCTGCCGCGGACTTTCTGGCATTTTCGCGAGCGGGTGTCTTATTCCCATGAGACTGGGCTCGATTTCGTATTCACCGCACCGACGTCCCTCTATGCTCTGTCTCGATCTATCCAGGTGGTCTATCCCAAATTCTACTAGGTTTAAGGTCTTTTGAGGGCCCATTTAGCCATGCCGGCGCACCCGACTGCGATAATCATGGAAGCCCAGGCGATGGATTGCAAAGTGACACCGGCATCCAGCGCCCAACCCATGGCGACGGGCCCAAGTGCCGAGCCGAAAACCATGACAACAGTGGCGACGGCGCGAATAGCACCCAGATGCCGGGTACCGTAAAGCTCCGGCCAGAGGGAGGACAAAACCGGATTTGTTGCTCCGGCTCCGAAGCCAAGAATAAACATGACAATGATAGCCATGAAGGCCGGTTCAAAATGGGCGAAAACATAAATACCGATGATAATGGGCAGCAGAACGAACGGCGCTATCGTTCGCGCCCGAAACATATCCACAAGCAGACCCGAGATGATACCTCCAATCAAGGACGCGGCCGCAAAAATCGAAAAGGTAACGCTCCACCATTCAAAATCCCACCCCTTTTCAGCGACGAAATATACCTGATGAAAAAACAGGCCGGTGAAAATCCCTGACTGCGCCATCGCTGTTGGGGCCAGCAGATAGAATTTTCCGTCTTTCAGCATTTCGGCCCGGGTCCAGTGCTTGGCATCTTCATCGGCTGCGGCCAGCACGCCCGCGCCCTTACCATCCTGTGTTGGTGTGTGGCGGATGAGTTGCGAAATAAAGGGCAACAATGTCAGAGCGGCGATACCTGCCATGGCTGGCCAGATCAACTGCCAGTCCATAAATGTCAGCGCGATCACAATGAGGGGCGGAAAGAGAGCCTCCCCCAACGGGAAGCCAAGAGCCGCAATGGCGACGGCACGGCCTCTCTCCGCTTCATACCGTCGCGCCATAGAGGTCAACGCCACATGGGTCATCATCCCCTGGCCCAGAAACCGAACCGCGATGATGCCAAAAAACAAGGAGATAGGGCCGGCGACAAATCCAAAGGCAACCATAGCTGCAATCATCAATAAGGCGATCTTATATACAAACTGCTTTAACGGCAGCCGATCCACCAGCGGACCGGCTTTCCAGAGAATGGCGGCACAGACAAGGGTTGCCACCGTATAAATGGCACCAAAGTCCCCATGTGTGAGATTAAAGTCCTCGCGAATATGGCCGCCGATAACGGAGATGACATAGGTCTGTCCCGGTCCGGACCAGAAGGCAAGCAGGAGCCCAAAAGTCAGAAACCGCCATTCCCGTCGGACAAATGGCAGGGTATCGGAAACTTGAAACATATCAGGGCCAGCTGCAGTTGGAGACGCACCCCGTCATACCGTCACGATTGACCGACCCTGTCAATCAGGCAAATTCTTCCGTATCGATCTTTGATTGGGCGGCTGCATCATATCGGGGGCCATGAACCGTATCATTATTGATCAGCTGTTCCAGACACTGCATAACATCTTGCGATAGTTGAACATCGCCCGCCCCAAAATTTTCCATGAGATGATTGAGATTGGTAGTGCCCGGAATAGGAATAATATGATCTTCCTTATGGAGTAGCCAGGCGAGGGCGAGCTGGGCCATCGTGCAACGGCTTTCTTCCGCCAAGTTGGCAAACTCTTCCAATAACTCAAGGTTGCGGGCATAATTTTCCGGCTCAAATCTGGGCATACCATGACGAAGGTCGTCCTTAGGGAGATCCTGAGGCCGTTGCAGTTTTCCCGTCAGGAAGGCTCGGGCCAGGGGGCTAAAGGCAACGAAGGCGGCGCCGATTTCCTTGCAAGCCTCCAACACCGCAATTTCAGGATTTCGGGTCCAGAGTGAATATTCCGATTGAACCGCCGCTATGGGGTGAACGGCATGAGCTTTGCGAACCGTTTCGGCCGACATTTCCGATAATCCCACCAGCCGGATTTTGCCCTCCGTAACGAGATCGGCAAGGGCGCCGACGCTTTCTTCAATTGGAATATTGAAATCCCTCCGATGCAAATAGTAGAGATCAATGACATCCATCTGCAGCAGTCTCAGGCTTTCCTCACAAACTTTTCGGATCTCTGCCGGATCGCCGTTGATGGTGCGCACACCTTCCGCGTTTTTACTGATCCCGCATTTACTGGCGAGCATATAGTCATCGCGGCGATGTTTCAGGGTGTTGCCGATCAACGCCTCGTTGGCGCCACCGCCATAAAGGGAAGCTGTGTCCAGCATGGTATAGCCAACCTCCAGGGACTTGAGAAGAAGCTCAGCGGCTTCCTTCTCTGTCGGCACATAGCCATACCCGAAGGACAGGTTCATGCAGCCGAGAGAAATGGGAGAGACCTGGAAGTCTCCTATTTGACGGGTTTTCATGTTTCGGCTCCTATCCCTTTAAGCGGAAAAGCTCTTTTCAATGCGATCCAGGGTCTGCATAGCAGGCAAACATTGGGCGACACTCGCATTCGGCTCCCGTCCCTCCTTAATGGCCAGGAAAAACTCCCGATCGATCAATTCAATACCATTGTTGGAGACAGCGACATCCGAGAGATCAATGGGATTTTCATAACCGTCCACCAGATCGTCATAGCGGGCGATATAGGTTCCATTATCGCAAATATATCGAAAGAATGTTCCAAGAGGTCCGTCATTGTTAAAAGAAAGGGACAAAGTGCAAATGGCACCGCCAGGCGACTTCATGCCAATGGTCATGTCCATGGCAATCTTGAGGTCCGGATGCTCTGGGCCCTCCAGCCCGAATGCCTTCACTGCCTGACCGCCAGTCTGATACTGAAACAGATCCACCGTATGACAGGCATGATGCCAGAGCAGATGATCGGTCCAGCTGCGCGGCTTGCCCAGCGCATTGGTGTTGGTGCGGCGGAAGAAGTAAGTCTGAACATCCAGTTGTTGCAGGGTCAACTCCCCGGCCTGGATTTTATTTTGAATCCACTGATGACTTGGATTAAAGCGCCGGACATGCCCGGCCATGGCGATCAGGCCGGTTTCCTTTTGCTTGGCTACCAGACGCTCGGAATCCGCCAGATTATCCGCCATCGGAATTTCCACCAATACATGCTTTCCCGCTTCCATACACTGGATGGATTGGGCCGCATGCATCTGGGTCGGTGTCGACAGAATGACACAGTCAACGTCATCGCGTGCCAGGCTTTCTGTCAGATCCAGGGTCCAGTGTCCGATCCCCCTGGCATCCGCCGCCGCTTTGGTGGAGTCCTCTTCGCGGCCAACAATGGAGGTAACCTCGACATCTTCAATATTGGCAATGGCATCAAGATGCTTCTGGCCAAAGGCACCGGCAGCACCCGCAACACATACTTTGATCATTTTCTAGTTCCGTTTCCTAAATTCCAGATTTTTAAGGAGGATATCGGCCTGCTGCCGGTAATCCTCGCCTGTTGCAATATAATCCATCTCCCCCAGCAATTGCTGCCAATCGACGGCGGCGGCGGTGATACCGTTTGGCAGACCGAGTTCTTCGATCGTCAGGGCTACCTCCCGCATCTCAGCCGCGCGCCTGAGGCCATGTTGGGTCATTCGTTCAAACATATAGGCGGCACGCCCGTCAAAATTAAAGCCGGGGTAGGTCACCTCAAGGGAGGCCAGCACCTCTTCATCCACCCCGGCCCGCCGGCCGGCCAGAACACATTCAGCGAATAAGGCTTCAAGGCCCTTCATCATGATGCTGCGGATCATCTTGACGGAGGAGGCCGTCCCGACATCGCCCTGCATCACCGTGGCGTTCATCTGCAGACAGTCAAACACGGTCAGGGCTTCAGAAATATGTTCGCCGCTAATCAGCAGCGGCGATTTGTGGAGATTGGGATGCACAGGTGACATCACGGCAACATCCACATAGCGACCTCCCGCGGCCTCTATGACCACAGCAGACTGGCGTTTTGTGCCGGGGGCGCAGGAGTTGCAATCAAAAAACAAGGCTCCCTTCTCGATGCTTCCCACCACGGACTTTGCTGCGGTTAAGGCCTGATCCGCTGTTACCACGGAAAAAATAACGGCTGCGCCCTGCACGGCTTCCGCCGCTGTTTTGCCATCCTGAATACTGAACTTCTGATAATCCGACTGCTTACCCGCGGCGACCCCGGCTTCAAGGCTGTCGGTTTTCAGATCGAAGGCCGTCAGGAACAGATCGTCTATGGCAGTCCAGCCTTCGGCAAAAGCCATTCCTGCTTCCCCAAACCCGATCAGGGCAATGGGGAACGGGCTTGCCTCTGTCTTGCTGGCAGCCCCGACCGACGTCAAAATTTTTCATCCATGATGTTCATACCCGTCCTGTTTACTCAGTCCCTCTTCACCTCGGAAATTAAAAATGGCGATCCATCATTCAATTTTTGAATAGGGCATTTTGACATGGAGATCATCTGAGCCGGGACCCGGCGTTTCTGAGGGTGTCAACGAACCGGGCCTGAGTTGCTGTCGGGTGCCAGTCTTTGCGAAATGTCAGCCCAATGGAGCGCCGGGTATCGCCAAGGTCATAGTCGAGGGCGACCAGCTCACCTGTTGCAATTTCGTGGCGAACCTGATGGGACGACAGAACGGTGATCCGGTCACTTTCCATCAGCAATCCACGAATAAGGATCAAAGAGCTCGCCTCTACGATGCTGACGGGGCGGCAATGTTCTTCTCCTGCGAATATCCCCTCGAACTTATCCCGGGTCGGCACCCCTTCGCGCGGCACAATCCACGGAAATTCCGAGAGGTCCTCTATGGAAAGAGAAGTTCGCTGCTGCAAAGGGTGCCCTGCGCGTACGATCAGAGCAAGACTGTCCTTGAAAAGCTCCTCCTGAACCACATCATCAATGGGCGGCGGCTGGCGGAGGGCGCCAATCAGAAGGTCGATTTCACTGTAGCGAAGACCATGCAGCAAATCCTCATAGCGACCATCAATGACGCTGATCTGAATTCCGGGTCGGTCGCGGGTGATCTGGTTAATGGCCGTCGGCAAAATATAAGAGCGAGCCAGCGGCATGGTGCCGACGACAATTCGACCCGTATCATGCCCCTGTGCCTCCTCTATTTCCATATACGCCTGATCCAGTTCGGCAAACGCCAGTTTGGCAAAGCGGGCAAGAACCTGCGCCGAAGCGGTCAGATCAATCCCCTGGCTGGTTTTGCGAAACAATGTAATGGCAGATAATCGCTCCAGATCCCGGGCCGCGCGATAAAGGGAGGGCTGGGAGATCCCGACAAGCCGCCCCGCCAGACTGAAATTGCCTGTCTCGGCCACGGCAATCAAAGCCCTCAATTGTACCCCGGAAACCAACTGATCCAGATTGGCAAAGCCTTTAGAAGCCTTGGAACCGGACAGCTTTCGGGCTTCTTCAACCCCATGGGAAATGAAGTCCTGAGCCCGTTGCGCCCGTACCAGAAACAGTTTTCCCGGATCCGTCAAAAACATACCGTCCGAGCGACGAATGAACAGTTCCGTCTCCATGGATTTTTCGATTTTGGCAATGGCCTGGGTGATCGCCGGCTGCGAGAGATAAACCTCTTCTGAAGCCCGACTGATGCTCTGGTGCTGCGCTACCGCCCGAAAGGCACGTAAATGGCGCAAATTTGGAGCCGTTCTGCCCATAGAAAATTCTGCTCCCTTTCCTGTACAGATGGCAACTATAGGAAAAAATTATATCACAGATGTGAATTTGAAATAGTAAATTCGCAGCAAAAAGTCGACTATATTATCTCAAAACAATAAGGCGATTTCCAAAACGCCGAACAGGCCTTTTCCTAGGAGCCAGAAAATGTCCGATAACAAAACCGCCCTGGTCATCAGCGCCCATGCCGCCGATTTTGTCTGGCGCTGCGCCGGCGCCATCGCCCTGCATGAGGAAAGAGGCTATGACGTGACCATCTGCTGCCTGTCCTTTGGTGAGCGCGGGGAATCGGCCAAACTTTGGAAGCAGGAAGGCGGCGCTACCCTTGAGGAAGTCAAGAAGGCCAGACGGATTGAGGCGGAAAATGCCGCCAAGGCCCTCGACGCTCATGACATCGAATTTTTCGATCTTGGGGATTATCCGCTGGAGGTAACGAAAGACGATAAATTTCGCCTGGTTGACCTGATCCGCAAGGTTCAACCCAACTTCATGCTCAGCCATTCCCAGTACGATCCCTATAATACCGATCATAGCTTTGCCACGACACTGGCCATGGAATGCCGGATGATTGCTCAGGCCTGGGGCCATAACCCTGGAGAAAAAGTCCTCGGCGCACCGCAGCTCTACCTGTTCGAGCCCCATCAAACGGAACAGATGGGATGGAAGCCAGATGTGTTTCTCGACATTACCAGTGTCTGGGATAAAAAACGGGCGGCGATCGAATGCATGCAGGGACAAGAACATTTATGGGATTTCTATACAAATGTTGCTGAAAACCGCGGCAATCATTTCCGCCGCAATTCAGGTGGTCAGGCAGGAGGCCGGGCCGCGCGCTATGCGGAAGGATTCCAATCCATCTATCCGCGGACTGTGGATGAACTGACATGAGTGTCGTCGTTCAGAATATCGAGAGGGCCGATCAGGCCATCAGTGAACGACTGGCGAAATGCGGAGTCGCGACGGTTCATGAAGCACAAGGCCGTATCGGCTTGCTGGCCTCTTATATGCGCCCTATCTACTCTGGTGCGTCCATCGCTGCCTCCGCCGTCACCATCTCTGCTCCACCAGCGGACAACTGGATGGTTCATGTGGCCATCGAACAGGTGAAGAAAGGCGATATTCTTGTGCTCGCCCCAACCTCGCCATCTGAGGCGGGTTATTTTGGGGATCTGCTCGCCACCTCGATGCAGGCGAGAGGGGGAGTTGGATTAATCATCGATGCGGGAGTTCGGGATATTCGCGACCTTACGGAAATGAACTTTCCGGTCTGGTCAAAAGCCGTATTTGCGGAGGGAACCGTCAAGGAAACACTCGGGTCTGTCAATATTCCTATTGTTTGTGCAGGAGCCCTGGTCAGCCCCGGGGATGTCATTGTTGCCGACGATGATGGAGTCTGTGTTGTCCGTCGCGAAAGCGCCTCAGAGGTAGCTGACAAGGCAGAAGCCCGGCTCGCTCTTGAAGAAGAAAAGCGCAAACGGCTGGCGAGTGGAGAGCTCGGCCTCGATATGTATGAGATGCGGGAGCGGCTGGCGGAAAAAGGCCTGAAATATGTCTAGTGCTCCCTGCATGTGGATGCGCGGCGGGACGTCAAAAGGCGGATATTTCCTCGAACAGGACCTGCCACCCGATCCCGATGAGAGAAACAGCTTTTTGCTGGGAGTAATGGGGTCTCCTGATCCGCGTCAGATTGACGGCATGGGAGGCGCCGATCCGTTGACCTCCAAAGTTGCCGTTGTCCGGCCTTCCAAACGGCAGGGGATAGATGTGGATTATCTGTTCTTGCAGGTGGCGGTAGATCGGGATCTTGTAACTGACGCCCAAAATTGCGGAAATATCCTGGCGGGGATTGGTCCGTTTGCCATAGAACGTGGTCTGATCCCGGCGTCTGGCTCTGAAACGGATGTGACGATCTTCATGGAAAATACCGGGCAGACTGCCATTGCCAGGGTGCAAACAAATGAGGGCCAGGTGGTGTATGGGGGCAATGCCCAGATCGATGGCGTGCCGGGCACGGCAGCACCGGTAGCGATCACCTTCAAGGATACGGCCGGATCAACCTGCGGCGCCCTGCTGCCAACCGGTAATTCTGTCGATGTCATAGACGGAATTGAAGTGACCCTGGTCGATAACGGCATGCCCTCGGTTGTGCTGAGAGGATCAGACATGGACATTGCGGGCACCGAAAGCCGTGAGGAGCTGGAAGCCAATACTGAGCTGAAACAAAAACTGGAACATTTAAGGCTAAAGGCCGGCCCGATGATGAATCTTGGCGATGTCACGGACAAGACGGTTCCGAAAATGTGCATGGTCAGTCCAGCCAAGGCGGGCGGCGCCATTTCGACGCGGACCTTTATTCCTCACCGATGTCACGCCTCGATCGGCGTGCTCGGCGCTGTGACGGCAGCAACTGCCTGTCTACTGAAAGGCTCCCCTGCGGCGGAAATCGCTACTCTTTCGGACGGACCTAGAAAAACTCTCCGGATTGAGCATCCCATTGGGGAGACAACCGTCATTCTGGATATCGCCGACACCGGTGATGTCCAGAGCGCCGCGATCCTCCGCACCGCCCGCAAGCTATTTGACGGCACCGTTTTCGCTCCTTAAGGAAATCCCATGGATCCAGATTATCTTCCCTTTCATCCAAATCCGGCCAAGCCGACGTTTAGTGCGCCCCCGGGGGCTGTGGATGCCCATTGCCATGTCTTTGGTCCGGCCGATCAGTTTCCCTACGCGGCAGAGCGGAAGTACACACCCTGTGACGCCCCGAAAGCCAAACTGTTTGCCCTCCGTGATCATCTCGGTTTTTCGAGAAATGTAATCGTTCAGGCCTCCTGTCATGGACGCGACAACGCTGCCCTTGTGGACGCTCTGCTTTCTTCGGGCACCCTGGCGCGCGGTGTCGCCGTCATTGATCCGAACATTTCTGATGAAGAGCTGGAAATGATGGATAAGGCCGGTGTCCGGGCCGTCCGATTTAACTTCGTCAAGCGACTCGTCGATGCCACGCCCAAAGACGTATTCCTCGGCATTGCCGAGCGGATCGCCCGGCTCGGCTGGCATATCGTTGTCTATTTTGAGGCGCCGGACTTGGAAGAGCTGATACCGTTCCTCAAACAATTGCCGACGACGGTCGTGGTGGATCATATGGGGCGACCGGATGTCACCAAGGGCGTGGAGCATGAGGATTTTCAGCGGTTTGCCTCCCTGATGCAGGAAAATAAGAATTTCTGGACCAAGGTCAGCTGCCCTGAGAGACTGACCGTATCCGGCCCCCCTTACAAGGATGTCATTCCCTTTGGCCGTTATTTGGTGGAAGCCTTTCCTGATCGGGTATTGTGGGGAACCGACTGGCCCCATCCCAACATGAAATCCCATGTGCCGGACGAAGGGGTGCTGGTTGATGTCATTCCTCATATTGCACCAACAGATGCCCTGCAACAGCAGTTGCTTGTCGACAATCCCATGCGGCTTTACTGGCCCGAAGAAAAAGGAGGATCACATGAGCCCTCATAAAAAAAAGAAATCCATCCCCGGTACCATCGTCTTTGACGGGGAGCAGGCGATAAAGGGCTATGCCCTCAACAAGATGTGCTACTCCTTCAATGAAAAGGACAATCGCGAGGCCTTTAAGGCGGACGAGGATGCTTATTGTGATAAATACGGAATCACGGACGCGCAGCGGGCGGCAGTCAAAAAGCGGGATGTTCTGGCCCTGCTCAAGCTGGGAGGCAATATTTATTACCTTGCCAAGCTGACCGGCATGTTCGGGCTAAATATGCAGGATATCGGGGCCCAGCAGTCCGGTGTCACCCTCGAGGAATTCAAGGCGAAACTACTTGCAGCAGGAGAAAACTAGGATGGCCAGATTAATCGGTGGTATCGGCAGTTCCCATGTCCCGGCAATCGGAAACGCCATTGAACAGAATATGCAGTCGGACCCCTACTGGAAGAGCTTTTTTGACGGATATGTCCCTGCCTGGAAATGGCTGGAGAAGAAAAAGCCGGATGTGGCGATTCTGGTCTACAACGACCATGGTCTCAATTTTTTCCTCGACAAGATGCCGACCTTCGCCATTGGGGCCGCCCCGCAATATCTGAATTCAGATGAAGGCTGGGGCCTGAAACCCCTGCCGCCGTTTCAGGGGCATCCGGAGCTTTCCTGGCATATCATCGACGCCCTCGTGAATGACGAATTTGACATCACCATGTGTCAGGAGATGCAGGTCGATCATGGCTTTACGGTGCCCATGAACCTGATGTGGCCAGAGCAGGACAAGAGGGATCAGGTCAAGGTTATCCCGGTTTGTGTCAACGTCGTTCAGGCCCCCTTCCCGACGGCACGGCGCTGTCTCAAGCTGGGGGAGGCCATTGGTCGTGCCGTTGCCAGTTATGAAGAGGATCTGGATGTGGTCATTCTCGGCACAGGTGGATTGTCCCATCAATTGGATGGTGAGCGGGCCGGACATACCAACCGGGAGTTCGATACGGAGTTTCTGGAGAAGCTGTCCGACGAGCCGGAATGGCTGCTGCAATACAGCAACTTGGAGCTGGCCGAGATCGTTGGTCCGCAGGGAGTGGAGATGATCATGTGGCTGATCATGCGCGGCGCCCTCAACAAGCAGGTAACCGAGCTGTCCCGCAACTATCATATCCCGATTTCCAATACGGCCGCGGGGGTCATTCTTCTGGAAAACAGCACCTGATTAGAAGCAATGTAAAAGAGGCTGGCCCTATCGGTTATAGGATGCCAATATCCTGCTTCGGACAAGTTGATGCAGCGGATATGAAAGAGTTTTTATGACAGGGTATATATTGGCCATTGATCAGGGCACCACATCGAGCCGGGCTATCCTTTTTGATGAGAATTACGGGACCGTCGCCATAGGACAGGAGGAGTTTACCCAGCATTTTCCCAAATCTGGATGGGTTGAGCATGACCCGGAGGAAATCTGGAAAACCACCCTCTCGACCTGCCGGGACGCGCTCAAAACGGCGGGTGTGACCATTGCCGAAGTGGCCGCCATCGGCATCACCAATCAGCGGGAAACCACCGTGGTCTGGGACCGCAAGACGGGCAAGCCGGTCCATAATGCCATTGTCTGGCAGGACCGGCGCACGGCGGATTTTTGCGACAGCCTCAAGGATCAAGACCTGGAAGCGACCTTCAGTGCCAAGACCGGCCTGCTGCTGGATCCCTATTTCTCCGGCACCAAGATCCGCTGGATCCTCGATAACGTTGACGGAGCGCGGGCAGCCGCCGAGGCCGGAGATCTTGCCTTTGGCACCATCGACAGTTTCCTGCTCTGGCGGCTGACCGGCGGCAAGACCCATGCAACCGATGCTACCAATGCCAGCCGCACCCTGCTTTATGATATACATTCCGGGGAATGGTCTGACGAATTACTGGAGATTCTTGATATTCCACGCTCCCTGCTGCCGGAGGTCCTGGACAGCGCGGCGGACTTTGGCACCCTCGATCCGGAGCTGCTCGGCGGAGCCGCGAAGATCACGGGCATTGCCGGGGATCAACAGGCAGCCACCATCGGTCAGGCCTGTTTCGAGCCGGGGATGATGAAATCCACCTATGGCACCGGCTGTTTTGCCCTGCTGAATACGGGGGAGGTGCCGATCGCTTCCCAGCATAAATTGCTCACCACCATTGCTTACCAGCTCAAGGGCACACCGACCTATGCCATTGAAGGGTCGATCTTTGTGGCCGGGGCGGCGGTGCAATGGCTGCGGGACGGACTTGAAATTATTTCCCATGCCAGCCAATCCGGTGACTTTGCTGAGGAAGCGGACGAAAATCAGAATGTCATCCTGGTCCCGGCCTTTACCGGCATCGGTGCGCCTCATTGGGATGCCAATTCCCGCGGCGCTCTCTATGGCCTGACCCGGGCGACGGGACCGAGGGAGCTGGCCAAAGCGGCCCTGGAAAGCGTCTGTTACCAGACACGGGATTTGTTGCAGGCCATGCATGCGGATTTTGAAGACAATCATGAGACAGTGCTCAGGGTCGATGGCGGTATGGTCGCGTCGGAATGGACCATGCAACGGCTGGCTGATCTTCTCGGCGCCCCGGTGGACCGGCCGGTGTCAACAGAGACGACAGCGCTCGGCGCGGCCTATCTGGCCGGTTTCCAGGTCGGCTTTTATCCGGAACCGAAAGCCTTCGCCACCTCCTGGAAACGGGACAAGCGGTTCACACCAAATTGGGATGCGGAACGGCGAGATGCCGCCTATGCCCATTGGCAGGATGCCGTGCGCCGTACCCTCACCAATTATTGACCGGCATATGCCAGGGACCCGTGCTAGTTTCCCAAAAAACCAACAATAAGGACCCGTCATGTCAAAAATCGAATATTTCTACGCCGGTTATTCCGCCTTTGCCTATCTCGGACATGCGGAGCTGCTCCGGATTTCGGACACTACGGCATGGAAAATCGACCACCGCCCGATTGACCTCCGGGCGGTTGTCGCCGAAATGGCGCCGAGTAAATTCGGCACCCGCTCCAAACCCCATATGGACTATTATTTCGGCCGCGAGATTGAGCGCTGGGCCGAGCACCGCGGGGTTCCTGTCCTTGCCCAGACCCCCACCCATCACAGCAACGACATCACCCGCTCCAACTGCATGTTGATCGCCGGGCTCGTGGAAGGGATCAATATCGACACTCTCTCCCATGAAATGCTGCGGGCCCACTGGGTCGATGACTATGACGTTGACAACCCTGAGGATCTGAAAAAAATCGCCGCCACCGTCGGTCTTGATGGTGAGGCTTTGCTGTCGCGAGGGGAAGCCCAGGATGTGAAGGATATATACGAGGCCAACACCCGCGAAGCCATCGAGCGGTCGGTCTTCGGCTCTCCCACCTATTTCGTGAACGGCGACATGTTCTATGGCCAGGACCATCTGGAGATGGTCGAGCGGGCCATCCGCAAGCCCTATGCGGGCCGTTGGCCACGGTCAGCTTAATCAAGAAATATAATATTACAGGCGTTTCTCGGTCGCCGGGTCAAACACATGCAGATGATCCGGGGTCACCCGGATTGGCAGCACTTCGCCGCCGGCTATATTACGAATGCCTTCCAGCCGCACGGTCAGGTTGGATTTGCTCTCGCCAAAATGACCATGGACAAGGGTATCGGCGCCCAATTGCTCAACCATGGCAACGGTCATGGGCACCGCGTCCGGGGCATCGGGCACCAGTTCCAGATGTTCCGGCCGGATCCCTAGCACAACGTCTTTGCCCCCATGATCGGGCATTCCGCCATTGCCGAGCGGTAACGCCGCCTGACCGGAGATGGTGATTTTCCGGCCTTCGGCATCAATACTGGCATCAGCGAAATTCATGGCGGGTGAACCGATAAATCCTGCAACAAAGAGGGAGGCAGGCTTTTGATACAGCTCTATCGGCGTCCCCAACTGCTCGACATGCCCGGCATTGAGAACCATCAGGCGATGGCCCAATGTCATGGCTTCAACCTGATCATGGGTGACATAGACGCTGGTAATCCCGAGATCAGATTGCAGTCCTTTGATCTCGAGACGCATCTGAACGCGCAGTTTCGCGTCCAAATTGGAAAGGGGTTCATCAAACAGAAAGACGCTGGGCTCGCGGACGATGGCCCGGCCCATGGCCACCCTTTGGCGCTGCCCGCCGCTGAGTTGCTTGGGCTTGCGGGTCAGCTGTTCGTCGGTCAGTTCCAGAATGGCTGCCGCCTTTTTGACCCGGCTTTCGATCTCGTCCTTGGGCAGACCCATGATTTTGAGGCCATATGCCATATTTTTATAGACGCTCATATGCGGATAAAGCGCGTAATTCTGGAACACCATGGCGATATCCCGCTGCGACGGCTCCAGATCATTGACCTTGCGATCGCCGATACTGAGGGTCCCTTCGGTAATGGATTCAAGTCCCGCAATCATCCGCAGCAATGTGGACTTACCGCAGCCTGACGGCCCGACGAGAACAAGAAACTCTCCTTCTTCTATCGCCACATCCACCCCGTGGATCGCCTTAAACCCGTTCGGATAGGTTTTACGAATACCTTCAAGAACAACCCGTGCCATATGGTGTTTTCCTACCTACTTTTCTGTTTCTGTCAGTCCCTTGACGAACAGTGTTTGCATGAAGATGACGACGCAGACCGGCGGCACCATCGCCAGCAGCGCTGTCATCATGATGACGTTCCATTCCGGTGCCTGCTCCGCCGCTTCCAGCATCTGCTTGATACCCATAACCACCGTATACATTTCCGGCTCAGATGTGATCAGAAGCGGCCAGAGATACTGGTTCCAGCCAAAGATAAACAGGATCACAAACAGGGCCGCGATATTGGTCCGGGACATCGGGATGAGGATATCCCAGAAAAAGCGCATGGGCCCTGCCCCATCGATCCGCGCCGCTTCCAGCAGCTCATCGGGAATGGTCAGGAAAACCTGCCGGAACATGAAGGTCGCCGTTGCCGAGGCAATCAGCGGGATCGACAGCCCCCAATAGCTGTCCAGCATGCCGAGATTAGCCACCACTTCATAGGTTGGCAGGATGCGTACTTCCACCGGCAGCATCAGGGTGATGAAGATCATCCAGAAGAAGAACATGCGGAAGGGAAATTTGAAATAGACGATGGCAAAGGCCGAGAGCAGAGAGATCGCAATCTTCCCGCAGGCAATCAGCATGGCCATGACCAGACTGTTAAACAGCATGCGGGCTACGCCCTGCCCACTTTGCCCGGAAAGCCCTTTGTTAAGGGCGATATCGAGATTTTCAAAGAAATACCCGCCCGGCAATATCGGCAGCGGCACCTGTGTCATCCGTACATCCGGATGGGTGGCCGCCACGAACATGATCCAGACAGGCAGGGCGATCACGGCGACACCCAGGATCAACATGACATGGGAGAAAAGGGTGAGAAGAGGTCTGTTTTCAATCATCAGTAAGCCACCTTCTTCTCAACATATTTGAACTGCACGAAGGTAAGGCCGATAACGATGGCCATCAGAATAACCGACTGCGCCGCCGAGCCACCAAGATCGAGACCGACAAATCCGTCACTGAACACCTTATAAACCAGGATATTGGTCGCACCCGCCGGCCCCCCGGCCGTCACCGCATGGATCACGCCGAATGTTTCAAAAAAGGCATAAACCACATTAATGACCAGCAGGAAGAACGTGGTGGGGGAAAGCAGCGGCAGAATAATATCGAGAATACGCCGACCCGGCCCGGCGCCGTCAATGGCGGCGGCCTCGATCAGGGATTTCGGTATGGACTGCAAGCCGGCCAGGAAAAACAGGAAATTATAGGCGACCTGTTTCCAGGCGGATGCCATCACCACCAGGGCCATGGCTTCGCCGCCATTGAGCTGATGGTTCCATTCATAACCCATGGCGGACAGGGCATAGGCGACGACCCCGAGGGTCGGATTGAACATAAAGACCCAGAGGGCGCCTGCCGTGACCGGGGCGACCGCATAGGGCCAGATCAACAGGGTTCGATAGGTCCCCGAGCCCTTGATGACCCGATCCGCAAGGATGGCCAGGACAAAGGCGAAGGACATGGACAGGAAGGCCACCAGAAAGGAGAAGACAATGGTGACTTCAAAGGAAGCCCAGTAATGGCTGTCCTGAAACAGATCCCCAAAATTCTTGAACCAGACAAATTCCGTCTTCAGACCAAAAGCGTCCTCGACAAGAACCGACTGGTAGAGTGCCTGCGTGGCAGGCCAGATAAAGAATACAAGCGTCACAACGATCTGCGGAAACACCAATAGAAAGGGCAGCAGAGACGGCCTGAAATGAACGTTCTTCAACATGAACTGGTAATCCCCCGGTATCGCCACCGCAGCGACGGATCGCTGCGGTGGTTGTCAGTCAGAACAGAAAACGATTAGGAACCGCTTGCCTGTTCAAACTTACGGAGAAGAACATCGCCACGCTTGGCAGCTTCTTCCATGCCTTCGGCACCTGTTTTACTGCCTGCCCAGATGGCTTCCATTTCTTCGTTGATGATGTCCCGGATCTGGACAAAATTCCCGAAGCGAATGCCTTTTGAGTTCGGCGTCGGGGTGTTCAGGCTCAGCTGCTTGATGGCTGTGTCTGTCCCTGGATTCTTCTCATAGAAACCGTCTTTTTTGGACAGCTCATAGGCTGGTGTCGTAATCGGCACATAGCCCGTTTCCTGATGCCACCAGGCCTGGACTTCCGGAGAAGACAGGTAGGTCATGAATTTGGCAACACCCTTATAGCTGTCGTCTTCCTTGCCACGAAGAACCCAGAGGGTTGCGCCGCCGATGATGGAGTTCTGCGGGCTTTTAATGACATTAGGATAGTAAGGCAGCATGGCCTGACCGAAGTTGAATTTGGCCTGCTTCTTGATGGAGCCGTAATAGGCTGAGGAATTCATCCACATGCCGCATTCACCGTTAGTGAACATGGGCAGGCTGTCGCCGCGGCGGCCGCCATAGACGAACAGGTTCCCCTGCTGCCATTCCTGAAGGTTGGCCATATGGGTTTTGACGATGTCGTTGTCAAACTCAAAGATGGTGTTGGTGCCTTTGAAGCCGTTTTCCTCGGTGCCCATGGGCAGGTTGTGCCAGGCGCTGAAATTCTCGACCATCACCCAGGACTGCCAGCCGAAGGAGAAGCCGCATTTATATCCGGCGGCAACAATCTTCTCGGAGGCTTCTTTTACTTCCGGCCAGGTCGCCGGAACCTTGGAGACACCGGCTTTATCCAGAGCGTCCTTGTTGTACCACAGAACCGGAGTGGAGCTGTTGAACGGCATGGAGAGCAATTCGCCATCCGCCGTCTGGTAGTAACTGATCACCGCCGGCAGGAAGACGGATTTGTCGAACGGTTCGCCCGCGTCCTTCATCATTTCCTCGACCGGATAGACGGCGCCCTTGGCGGCCATCATGGTTGCCGTGCCCACTTCAAAAACCTGGACGATATGGGGCTGTTTCTTGGCCCGGAATGCAGCGATCGCCGCCGTCATGGTTTCCGTGTAGTTCCCCTTGAAAGTTGGAACGACCTTATATTCAGACTGGGTGGCGTTGAAATCTTCCGCAATTTTGTTGACCCGCTCCCCGTTGGCGCCGCCCATGGCGTGCCACCACTGAACTTCCGTTACGGCCGACGCGACGCCGGTACCGCTCATAAAGGCGGCCACAGCCGCCGGTAAGACTAGTTTTTTGAATATAGACATAACGTTTCCCTATAGGTTGATTGTAAAATACCGGCGGCGCCGATATCCGAATCTGAATTCTTTCTAATGGAGGCAACCCGTCCCCTCCAATCAGAGTATAGGTATTTGCCCGACCTTCAATGACGGTTTAATGACAGCTCGGGAAACTTCCTGTGACGAAGCGAAAAGCTCCGAATTCGATAAATTCGTGGAATATGTCCATAACACTATGTTATGAAGGTGAGTAATTTTTGGAGGGATGCTCATGAATCGGTTGCGGCAACTGGAGGCCTTCCGGGCCGTCATCATTACCGGCGGGGTCACCCCGGCCGCGAGCATGCTCAATATCTCTCAACCGGCGGTCAGCCGGCTGATTGCCAGCCTTGAAAAAGCCCTTGAAATTCCGCTGTTTGACCGCCGCCAGGGCCGTCTTCATGCCACGGCGGAAGCCGAGTTTCTCTATGGTGAGGTGGATCGCGCCATTGCCAATCTGGAGCATGTGTCTCAGCTCGCCGCCGATATCCGCAATCAGAAAGCCGGGCATCTCCGGATCGCCTGCCTGCCGGGATTTGCTACCTCCCTGTTGCCGCGGTCGGTCTCGGAGTTCCTTAAATCCCGGCCCGATGTCACCATGTCGATCCAGACCCGCTCCTCGGCCCGGGTGCGCGAATGGATCGCCGCCCAGCAATATGATATCGGCATTGCCGATGAGTTTGAGGGGCATAGCGCCGTCACCCATGAATCCGTCAATATCCGCACGGTCTGCGCCCTCTCCTCCCGCCATCCGCTGGCCACCCAGAAAGTGATCCGGGTGCAGGATCTCGATAATGTGCCCATGGTCATGCAGGACCGGGAGAACCGCTTTTACCACGCTCTCAAGACCGCCTTCGATTCGGCCGGAGTCATCCTCAATCACCGGGTCGAGGTCCGGCAATTCGCCACCGCCTGTATCATGGCGGAGCAGGAAGTGGGGGTGGCGATTGTCAGTTCCATTGATGCCGCCGAATATGTCGGCAAGGGTCTGGTCACCCGTGCCTTCGAACCGCAATTGCCGTTCCGGCTCGATATTCTCTACCCGAAATATCATCCCCGTTCCCTCCTCGTGCAGGAATTTATCGAGCATTTTCGCAAGAGTCTGACTCCGTTTTTTCAGGAGGAATAAGCCTCAAATCCGCAAAACTTGTTGACTCAGTCCACAAGTTTGTTGACTCTGTCAACAAAATGGAGGCGAAAATGGACCCTTATACCCGACGCCTGGATGCGGTCAGGCTGTTCAATCGATTTTATACAAAGCATGTCGGCGCCCTCAATGAGGGGCTTTTGAAAAGCCGTTTCTCCCTCACCGAGATGCGGATCCTGTATGAACTCCACGCCCATCCGGGACGGACGGCGGTGGAAATCTGCAGCGAGCTCGGCCTCGACCGCGCCTATCTCAGCCGCCTGATCAAAAAGTTCCGAAAAGAGGGATTGGTGCAATCGGTGCCGAGCGAGACCGACGGGCGGCAGTCGATCCTCAGTCTCTCGGAGACGGGCCTGGAAACCTTCACCCCCTATATCGAAGCCTCCCGTCAGGAAGTGGCGGATATCCTCGATCCCCTGCCCGATTCCGAGCAACTGGCCCTGCTTAAAGCCATGCAGACCATCTATCGGACCATCTCCGGCACCCTGCCGGAAAAAGGCCCCTACAGCCTGCGCGGTCCGCGCCCCGGCGATATCAGCTGGATCGCCCATCGCCATGCCAAGCTGTATTGGGAGGAATATGATTTCGATGAACGGTTCGAGACCATGATCATGAATATCGGCGCCGATTTCATCGCCGGCCATGATCCGGACCATGACAAATGCTGGATTGCCGAACGGGACGAGGAGATCCTCGGCTCCGTCTTCCTGATCCGTCACAGCACCCATGAAGCCCAGCTCCGCCTGCTCTATGTGGAGCCCTCCGCCCGCGGTGAGGGGATCGGCGGTGCCCTGATCAATGAATGCGTCCGGGCCGCCCGGCGCGGTGGATATTCGAACCTGTTCCTGTGGACCCATGATATCCTGACCTCTGCGATCCGCCTGTATAAGGCCGCCGGTTTCACCCTGATGCATGAGCAGAAACAAGAGCTTTTCGGCCAGCGCCTCAACGAACAGAGATGGGATCTGATGCTGTGACCGTCCCGGTCCTGGCGCTGGCCAATGCCGCCATCAGCGGCATTGTCGTCGGCGCGGCCCTGGTTGCCACTGGATCCATCGTCGACGAGGCGGGGCCGATCACCATCGCCTTTATCCGCTACAGCATCGGCGTAATTTTCCTGCTGCCCCTGGCCCTCAATGCCAACTGGAAAGCGATCCCGCTCAGGGACCTGGCGCCCATCTGCCTGCTTGGCATTTTCCAGTTTGCCATCCTGATGATGCTGCTCAATTACGCGGTGATCTATATCGATGTCGGACTGGCCGCCCTGATCTTTGCGAGCCTGCCCCTGATGACCATGCTGCTGGCCGTCGGTCTGGGTCAGGAGAGTTTCACCCCCCGCAAGGTCATCGGCATAATGCTGACCATCACCGGTGTCGCCTTCGCTGTCGGGGCCACGGCCTTTCGCGACAGCCTGGATGTCAATGCCTGGCTCGGCATCGGTGCGTCATTCCTGGCGACCCTGTCCGGCGCCGTCTGCACGGTCTATTACAAGCCCTATCTGCTGCGCTATCCGACCGGTCAGATCAGTACCGTCGCCATGCTCGCCTCCGCCCTGTTCCTGAGCGGGCTATCGGTCTATGAAGGCCTGTTTACCGCCGTTTCCGGCTTTGATACCCGGGTCTGGCTGGTAATGCTGTTTATCGGCCTGTCCGCCAGCGTCGGCTATTTCACCCTGCTTTATGCCATCCGCAATATTCCGGCGTCCAATGCCACTGTCTTTATGGGCCTCAGCCCGATCAGCGCCGCCGTCTTCGCCGCCCTGTTTATCGATCAGCCCCTGACCTATCAGGACCTGACCGGCTGCGCCCTTGTCGCCACCGGCCTGGTTATTTCTCTCTGGCAGAGACGCACCGATTTACGCTGGTGATTTTGGCATCTTCTGGTGTAGGCTTACCGCTGAAGTCAGTCAGAAAGGAACAATAATGACAACAAATTCGCTGATTTCCGCACGGGATCAATTTCTCGCCCGATGCCCGGAAAAATCCATGTCAATTCGCGGGACTGACTGGGGTGTTATTGATACGGGCGGCATAGGCCCCTGCCTTTTGATGCTGCCCGGAACCCTGGGACGGGCGGACATATTCTGGCAGCAGATCGACGCCTTGAAAGACCGGGCACGGATTATTTCCCTCAGCTATCCGGATAGCTGGAGCATGGAAGACTGGTCCCAGGATATTGCCGCCCTGCTGGATCAGCTGGCCGTGACACGGACAGCGGTCGTCGGCTCTTCCCTTGGCGGCTATCTGGCCCAGTTTTTTGCCCGCACCAACGAGGAGAGATGCACGACCCTGTTTGCCGCCAACACCCTGTCCGACAATAGCCAGATCAAGCAGAACCCGCCTTATTCCGCCGATCTGGAAAACACCGATATCGACATTCTGCGGCGCGGCTTCGGCGATAAAGTCAGCGAATGGGGAGAGACCCATCCCGAGCAGGCCGAAATGGTCGAACTCCTGCTGGCGGAATCCAACGGCCGCATCCCGCCGGAGCATTTGCGCGCCCGGCTGATTTGCCTGAAAGAAGCCCCGCCCCTGCCGTCCTGCCCGCTGGACCTGAAAAAAGTCTTTGTTATCGAGGCGGCAGACGACCCGCTGATCCCCGAGCCTATCCGGCAGGGTGTCAGAGATGCCCTCAATCCCGATATTACGTTCCGCTTCAGCGACGGCGGCCATTTCCCCTATGTGGTTCATCCGGAAAAATACACGTCCATCCTTGAAGAAGGCATCGGCCTGACGGTTACCGGTCCCAATTGGGGCGATGGAGAGACGCGGGTCTGTTGAGAAGATGATCCAATCAAGATGCCGTTCGCCGAGCCGATATCACCTGCCCGGTCACCGCGGCGACGACGCGTCTGTTCGGAGACCGGATGGAGACGCCTCCCCCAATAAATAAAGGCCCGGCGCGGGCGCGCCGGGCCGGGTAGAGAGTGGTCGCAGAGATTGCTGACCATGTCAGGCAATCTGCATGAGATCTTAGCCGAAAAGAGGGAGGTTAAACGCTGTGCTTGCTGGCGCTTTTTGATACAATATTATCATCGTTGACATTGTCATCCTCCTCATTTTTGTCTTCGCTCTCAAGATCTTCTTTTAAAGGATTGAAGTCAGGATCATAGAGTTTGAAATCTCTATCATAATCAAAATCTTCGGTAGCAATTTTAATATTATTATTATAAAAAATGCGAAGAACAGAATCAATCGCCGTTCGAAATGCCGGCTCAACCCATCCGGCATCCACATGATAGCCCTCACCGGCAAAATAGAGACCGGACTCCTTACTGCATAACTGGTTATACATCATCGGCACTTGGGTATTGTTCCAGGTTCTCTGGTCATAAAGGCGGGCGGCGCCTTTATAATGGGTTTGCAATTCCCAGTGATGAACCCATCCTTTGTAGTTTTTATTACCAAATTTGTCTTTGGTAAATTTGATGTAGTTTGAAAATCTGTCTTTATCTGACATATTCTTGCAGTTTGCCAACATCATGTCCGCTTGCTTCACAATCATGTTTATGAGATCTTGATCCTCATAACCGACAAGTTTCGTCGCATCCCGCCACCAGGTATAACTCAGCAGAAGAACACCATTTTGCGCTGTACCCCTGTTAACTTTAACGCCATAGGTGTCCCGAACGGCTGTTTCACTTTCGATAATCTGCGGAATATTGCAATCCAGTTTTTCCCAATATGGTTCAGTCAATTCCACAAAAACCTTACTGCAGGGCTCCCAATGGGCCTGCGACAAATAGGCTTGCAGATCGTATGGCCATTCTTTGTCGGAGAAACCGGTCACGTTGATATCAGTTCCAAACTGATGCGTTGGCACCGTTATAATAACAGCGTCATACTCAAGTTTGTTAAAATCGTAGGTCTCCAACCCATCAAACAGCGCATTTGCGTAATTATTACTGCCGGGAGTGTTGACACTTAACTTGATTGTACCTTTTTCTGTTTTTTCAATCTTAGATACGGGACTGCTGAAGAACATTCTGAAACCTCTTTCCGGAACAATTTCGCGGTTCTGGTTGTCATAAAGCGAGGTACCTCCTTTTTTCGCTTTCCCTTTACCATCCGTTTCAACTGGTTCAAACAGCATGCAATCCGTAATCGCCGATGTTCCTAAATACTCGGGAGTACGAATTTGACTGCCCAATGTGTCCCTGCAGACGGCACCTTGTTTGGCCCCATCCCTGCGTTCTTTAGTGTCAATATCAAACAATCCTTCGATCACCTGCAAGTCTGTTCCAAAGCCATGCACAAATGTCCGGTAAACATAGAGAAAACTCAGATTGAAGAAAGATCCCCAGCCGCCATCACCGGCACCAATCACATAGAATATCCGGGCTTCCTCCTCAGTCATTCCCATGCCGCCGAAATTTCCTTCGCTGTTTGCCTTTTTATCTTTTATGGGCTTATCGAAGACCACATCACGAAAGGTCTTTTTGTAATAGGCTCTGACAATATTCTTCCAAGTGGTCGGCCATTCGTCTGTTTCATACCTTGCCTTTACGAGATCTGTTAGATTTTTGCCGAATTCCCGCCATTTTCTTTGTACTTCCTTTAGTTTACTATTTGGCGGTATCTTCTGATCTGCCGGCCAAATAAGCATCTTACCTTTCGCATCTTTGCTATTGGTTCTATCTGCATAGAGATCGTCCGTACCTAACGATATACCCGCATTTTTATTTTCTTGTTTTACTTCGGCGTCGGGTTCCAAGCTCCCTTTATTATAATAGATACCGGTTGTCGCAAATTCTGATCCCGGGTTTGGAAACTCATCTGTCGTGATATTGTACTTATTTAGATAGTAGGAGAGGACGGAGCTACCGCTCCAAACTTCTAGTTGCCTCTCTTTCCCCTTCAGTCCCTTCTGTTTTTTACTCTCCTGGATAAAGGGTGGCATCCGCATTGCCCCCGCGTCCATTGCGGTGAACTGGGTTTGCGAATGGTCATCTTCTACTGTTTTTGTCCAGAAACGGCCGCCATAGCGATCGCTGGCTTCATACAGATGCACTGTTTCTAACCCGCTTCGCACAAGTTCGTGGGCGGCGGTCAGTCCCGCTGGGCCAGCGCCAATAATAGCAACCCTCAGTCTACTACCTTGGGCTTTACCAATCCCGTTTTTTGACTTGTCCAAAAGCTTTCTGTAGTTAAAGCTTCGATCTGCAGGTCCCGGAAAAGTGCCGCGCCAGTCTTTCGGAGTCGGATCTTTTGGTCCAATCGCATGCTCGGAACTTTGGTTACTATGCACACTCTCTGTTTCATCAGCCGTTGAAGACTTTGCTTCAATTTCATCAGCCTTATTAGTAGATGATTGATCAAGGATTAACGATGACCTTTTTTTATGACCTTTTCCTGGTTTATTGAAATCGCCAGACATTTTCTTTTATCTCCTCATTATTGCTTTCCATTATAAATAGAAATCTAACTTTCTATTTACCTTAGTGAAAACGAAGGAGATCAGGTGATGTGAATAAATTTAGTAAATAAACACAGCAATATATATAAATAAAATAATATCGTGTGCTCATTAGTTTATTTATAGTTCAATTACCGGAACTATTATTTTCTAAATACTTAGAATTTATATTTATATATCGCTTGAAGCGATGATTGCCTCCGCAATCTTGGCAATCGCCGTTTTAGAGCTTTGGGATTTGTCCCGCAGCCGTCGGTATGCCTCTTCTTCCGTGATGCCCTTGGCGCGGGACAGGATGGCGATGGCCTCTTCTATTTTCCGCCGGGCCTTTAAGGTCTGATCCAGCGAGTCGACCCGCCGCTGCAGCCGATCTTCATGGCGGGCAAGACTGATGGCCGTCGTCAGGGCCGCCAGGATCCCGAAAATCCGGATCGGCTTTGACAGAACCCCATGGACATTCAACCGCTCCAGCTCCGACAGGATTTCAGGCGTCTCGAAGCTGATGATGGCAATGCGGGCAATCATCGCGCTGCTTGCCATCCAGGAGATCGAGTTCTTGCTGTCCATCTGGGTCAGGAGGAACAGGACGATATCAATATGATCCGGCAGACTTTCCGGCGCGGGCCAAACGCTCTCGACCTGGCATCCAATTCGTTTCAGATGGGCCAGAAACATGCGCCGTTCCGCATCGTCAGGATGAATAACCAGCACCCGCATTCTTCTCAAGCGGCGGAGCAGGCTGTCACCTTGACTTGGAGCAGACCTTGTCATCCCAGCGATCGCTCGCTGATTGTTCTATCATACCCGACAAGATACGGATCGGGGCGAATGACACTGGCGCTTTTCCAGACCACATCAAACTTGCCGTCTCTTTTGGACAGTCCGACCTGGGGGCGCAGGGTGAAATGGTTGGTGTCAATATCAACGAACAGATCCCCGCCCGGCCCCTTGAACACCGAACCGCACAGCGCTTCCAGCACCTGTTCCGTCTCGGTTGTTTTGCAAAGACGGACGGCGTTGGCGAAAAAATGTACCAGGGAATATCCGGCTTCGCTATAGACGCCGGGCAAGGCGTCTTTTCCAAAACGGGCCTGGAACGCCTTGACGAAAACTTCGTTCGGCTTCGAATTTATCGACCCAAAATATGAGGCAACGGAGAGATGGCCCTCCCGGGCCTCTTCCGGCATCATCGCCAGTTCAGATTCAGTTGTCGTCAACGAAGCGATAGGTACATTTCCATCCAAGGGTGCAACCTGTGAATAGGCAGTGTAGAATGAAATGCTGTCTTCTCCAACAACCGTTGAAAGAATGACATCTGTTTCAGGGATCGACCGCAGTACAGTTTCCATCTTGTCCGTAGACAATCCAAAAGGCAAATATGTTTCGTGAACAACCTGACCGCCACTACTCGACAGGAATTCAGAAACGATACGGTTTATTTCTCTCGCATATAGAGTATCAGATCCAACGAGCGCAAGTCTCTTTCCATAATGTAAAAAAACATATTCCAGAAGCGGCAGGATCATCTGGTTCGGAATGGCGCCCCCATAGATGACATTCGGAGAATACTCAAATCCCTCATAGACGGACGGATAAAACAGGATGCCGTTAAACCGCTCAATGATGGGCAGGACGGCTTTGCGGCTGGTGGAGAGACAGCATCCGAAGATTGTGTTGACACGATGTTTGAGAAGAAGCTCGGTCGCCAGCTCGGCATACCGAACATCCTTGCCTTCCGGGTTTAGGATAATCGGCTCGATAGGCGCCCCATTGATCCCTCCGCCTTCATTTATTTCTTCGCATGCCAGCAGGATCCCCTGAATATGAGCGTTTTCGGTCACCGCCATCGACCCCGTTTGAGAAAACAGGACACCCACCTTGACTGCTTCTCTCTCCATTCTCAACTACATCCATTTATCCGTTGATCAAATAACGCCCCTATTGCCAATAATTCTTCGTCGCGTCCGGCTTTGCCCATTAACATCATGCCGATCGGCAAGCCCTTGCCAGAAATTCCTACAGGTATCGTCAAACACGGGAACCCAGACATATTACCAAACCAGCAGAACCAAGTCATGCTGTCCTGCGTTGTCACCTTTCTGCCGCCAAATTCCTGCCAGTCCTCTCCATGCCTGGGGGCGGGAACCGGTAAAGTCGGCAAGACCAGAACATCCCAATCCGGCATTTCATAGTATAAAGACCGAATGAGGGAAGCCCGTAATTTTTGCGCCTCAAGCAATTCAAGGGCGCTCAGTCGACAGCCGGCCTCCAGATGGGCCCGCGTGACCGCGGAGAAGCCTTCAGGATTTTTCTTAAGGGCCTGAAGATGGTAGGAGGATGCTTCACAATGCAAGATCGTTTCCCATCCGCAAAAATATCTCCAAAGATCGGTCAGTTCATGGTCCTCGGCGGCCAGCTCTGTTTTTTCAATTGCCTGTCGAATGACAAGGTCAACTTCCTCCGACCGCTCAAACCCGTCGCCATAGAGATTAAGCACCCGGGGTGTCCCTGCCTTCTTTGCTGCCTGAAAGGGTCTGGCATTAAAGGTTGAGCGATCATGCGAATCCGGCCCCATAAAGAACGGCAGAAGCGTTTCAATATCCGCCAACGATTTTGCCATGGGCCCAGGCGCGTCAAGGGACCAGCTCAAAGGCAATATGCCGCGCCGGGAGGCCCGGCCATAGGTGGGTTTAAATCCGTAGATGCCGCAGGCGGAGGATGGAATACGCACGGAACCGCCCGTATCACTGCCAAGGGCTGCGCTCACGATCCCGGAGGCAACGGCCACGGCAGAACCGCCGCTGCTGCCGCCCGTTATATGCTCCTGATTATAAGGGTTTTTTGTGGCCCCGATGTTCGACGTCGTATTCGTCGCCCCATAGGCCCATTCATGCATATTTGTCTTGCCGAATATGATGGCGCCGCCGGCCCGCAGGTTGGCGACAATTGTGGCATCGGTATTTTCAGGGGCGATTGGCCGCGCATCTGAACAGGCTGTCGTCGGGTAATCCGCCGTTAAGTAATTGTCTTTGACGGCAATCGGGATGCCGTCAATCGGGCTGAGAGGTTGCCCGTTTGCATATCTTTGGGTCGCCGCTTCGGCCTGCTTCAAAATCAATGATTCGTCAAACGTCACGAAGGCATTCAACGAGGCAAGCTCATTTGCCCTTTCAAGGGATTGTTCGGCAAGGGAGAGGGCTGAACATTCCCCCGAGGCCAAAGCGGCGATCTGCTGGGACATCGTATCACTTTTCAAAAGCATCAAATGCCTCCGGAATGAATA
Source organism: Sneathiella sp. (assembly GCA_965228285.1). Classification (GTDB taxonomy): domain Bacteria; phylum Pseudomonadota; class Alphaproteobacteria; order Sneathiellales; family Sneathiellaceae; genus Sneathiella. The sequence continues at coordinate 3,955,543 of OZ245808.1, read as the reverse complement.
CTGGAGCGGGTTCTTCGCTTGGGCTATCTGTTTTTTTCTCCATCAAGCCCGCGCGAATTCGATCAAGCGTAGCAGTAATCCGTCTACGCTGATCTTCGTTGAGGTCTGCAACGAATTTCATTCTAGACTCCCAGTAGTTCCTGCTGGAGAGCGGTATCACTTTGCAAGTGGTCTCTATCCGTTTCCAATCGTATACCTCCTTTTTCCATGATATAGGCTCGGCCCGCCATAGAGAGACAGAAGTCCAGATCCTGTTCTGCAACTAATATCGAGAGCCCCAGATCTTTGTTGATCTGTTTCAGGATGCCAGCGAATTCATCAATGATTGACGGCTGCACACCTTCTGTTGGCTCATCAAGGAGCAGAATTTTGGGTCTTGTCGCCAGGGCGCGGGCAAGTGCCAGAACCTGCTGCTGCCCGCCCGACAGCCCCCCCGCGAGATCATTTGATTTCGGCACCAGGATGGGGAACTTGTCCATCATTTCCTCGATAGCCTGTTTGTGATCATACCCGTTTGAGGCGGCCGCAACGGCAATATTCTCAACAACGGTCATGCGCTGAAATACAAATCTGCCTTGCGGGACATATCCCAAGCCCATTTGCGCTCTTTTTGCAGAGCTGGCAGGGGCCTGCACCCCGTCAATTTCAACGGATCCGCTCATGGCGGGAATCAATCCGGTGGCATACCGCATCAGGGTGGATTTCCCAACGCCATTCCGACCAAGCAAGGCGACAATTTCTCCATGCTTCACTTCAATAGACACGTCGCGAATGATGGTGGTTTTTCCGTAACCGCCCGTGGCATCTGTAATTTTAAACATGTTTGCCTCTTCCCAGGTAAATATCCAGAACACGTTCATCCGCCCGAACAGTCTGGATGTCCCCATCCGCAAATACCTCGCCTTGATGAAGAACCGTGACATACCCTTCCAGGGTTCTCACAAATTCCATGTCATGCTCGACGACGACAACGGTGATATATCTGGCCAAAGTTCGTACCAGTTCTGATAATTCCCGGGTCTCCTCCTTGGTCATTCCAGCCGCCGGTTCATCAAGGAAGAGAACACGCGGAGACAGGCACAACACCATACCGATGTCCAGCCATTGCTGCTGACCATGGGACAGAGCCGACGCTTCAACGCCCGACTGCTTATCAAGCCCCAGCATTCCGATAATTTCTTCGGCAAGGGTCCGGGCTTCTTTATCATCCCCCGTACTTGAATAAGCGGCCAGGAACAGGTTCTCCATCACCGTCAGCTCGCCAAAAACCTGCGGTTTCTGGTTCTTGACGGCCAATCCCTTGCGCACACGCTCAAATACCGGCGCCTGTGAGATGTCTTCTCCCCCCAGCATTACCTTGCCGCTTTCCGGCATATAGAGACCAACACAGGTTTTCAGATAGGAGCTTTTACCGGCGCCATTCGGGCCAATAAGGGAAAAGGGCTTACCGGAGTCAAACCTGCGGGAGACCTTATTGACAGGAATCACGCCGCCAAACCGCTTGAACAGGTCTGTTGACGTCAGTTCCTTGGCCGGCCCGACATGTTTGGCGGCCTCTTTGAGGATGCCCTCCAGGACATCGGTCTTCACCTGGACAGTTCCGGTATCCCTGGCCGCCGCATTTGGATCAGGCAGGTATTTTTTCCAGAGCAGGTCCAGCGCCCCCAGCACGCCGTTTTGCAGAAACATCACCAGAAGGACGAGGATGATACCCAGTATCAGGGTCGTCTGGCCGCCAACGGCGCCGCCGCCCAGCCAGAAGGACAGTCCGCCGATGATCAGCGCGCCCAAAAAGGGTCCTGCTAACGTCCCCAAGCCCCCGACAAGGACAAAAATGGGAACCGAAATCGCTTCGCTGACGGAAAAGATGGAGGGGTTGAGGTAGTTGGACCATGCGCCGAACAACGCCCCCGCACAGCCGGCAATCGCGCCCGCATAGGCAAAATTGGCAAGCTGGAATTTCCGGACATCATATCCCAGAAGCTCCGTCTTTTGAGGATCGATCCGGACGCAATTGACAACCTGTCCAAATTTGCTGCGCATCAGCCATCTCGTCAGGAAATAGAGGGCCGCAGCGATGAGGACGACCAGCGCGAAGGCGCCATTGGGCGACATTTCTTCTGCACCCTGCCCGAACCCGAGAACAAAGCCGGGAATATTGGACATCCCGTTGTCCCCGCCGATAAGCGCGTCTCCGACCTCCAGGTTGAATGTCTGGGTAAGAACAAGGAGCAACAATGTCAGGGTATAGGTCAGGATCGTACTTTGAAGCCCCCCCATGCGCGCGTAGAAAATAATGTATCCCAACGCGGCGGCGGCCAAGGCGCCAAAGGCGGCTCCCGCAGGCAGGCTCCAGACCAGGGTGTTTCCTGTAACGGACGCCATATTGATGGCAATGACACTGCCAAAATACCCGCCCAGCCCATAGAACGCCGTCTGGCCCAGGCTCAACAGCCCGCCGCGCCCCCAGACAATATCCAGACTCAGTCCGAGAAGGCCGAAAATCACCCATGATGTCGCGACATACGCAAGATATGGGTCCAGATGGTCCGTGAAAACCAGGATTGCAATAACCCCAATTGCAGGAAAAAAGATGCCTGCAGAGTTATAGAGTTTTTGAGAAAGAGACATTGTTACCCTCACAACTTACGGCGCCATCTGGCGGAAATACCAAGCGGGTAAAGCCAAAGGAGGGCTGCAGTAATCAAGAAGAAGAACGCATCACCGGCGACCGATGTCAGGAAGCTTGCCGTGACGGAAGCCCCGCCGCCAAGACCGATTGCAGCCAAGGCACTCCCCGTCAAGGAGACAGGTCCTGCGACCACAACGGTCAGGAATGCTTTGATGACAAATACCGAGCCCATGGAAGGGGTTGCTGGAATGATGGGCAGCAGCACGGCGCCCGCAAATCCCGCAAGACCGCATCCGATCGCAAAGGTCAAGGTATTGACCTTGGAGGATTGAATACCGATCGCCCGCGCCATTTCCGGCTCCTGGATCGAGGCGCGCGCCTTCATTCCATAGACGGTTTTCGTCATGAGAAAATAGACAAAGCCCAGCATCAGGATCGCGACAGCGATCATCAGCAGCGGATAGCCCGCCAGACTGTATTCCCCGATTTGCATGTTGAATTGCGGCATGCCAATGCCTGGAGTGACCGTACCAAAGAGCAGAACAGCCAGCTGCAACAAGGCAATACTAATTCCCCAGGTCGCCAGCATGGTATCGAATATGCGTCCATATAATCGGCGCATTACAAGAATTTCAACGACAGCACCAATTGCCATTGTGATGACGACCGCGACCGGTATCGACAACAGGTAAGGAATACCGGCTTTGGTCGTCATCAACGCGGCATAGGCACCAATCATGATAAATTCTCCATGGGCGAGGTTAATTACCCCCATTAACCCGAAGACAACGGCAAGTCCTATCGTCGCAATAAGCAAAATCGAAGCACTTGACAGCGACGACAACAGTACAGTTGCCAAATAATCCAGCTCCATGGATTTCTCCCTTTTCCGGCATGCACATCATGAGCTGCATGCCTCACTTTTTGCCAAATGGCGTTAAACTTCTAGCGGATCTTTATATCTGCAGATGAGCCCAAGGGCCACGCTCAGATACCGGTCGGATAGGTCAGGGGCGTCGACGAAAATGCGTCCGTCCAGGTCTGCCCTGTCAGCGGAATACACAATCTCAAGCAACTGGATTCTGAGCCTAAGATCAGGCGTTCATCCGGACCGAAATAAGAAAGCCGCCATACTTGATACTTGGTGCGCGCCTCAGACGGCGCGCACCAATGTATTTACCTTAACTGCCGTCAGGCGTGAAATGCTTGGCAGTTTTCGGGTTTGCTATGAGATCGCATTGTTCGTTCTCATAGGTCGGTGCGACATCTTCGAATACTTCCACAGTCTTGAAGCCATGATTGTCATCGCCCTCAACAATGTAGATATTCTGCCGCAAATGATGGGATTTCGGCTCCAGGATCACAAGACCGTTTGGCGCATCGAAGGTAAGTCCGCTTTCCAGAGCGGCGATCACTGCGTCCGCATCGGCAGTCCCTGCCTTTTCGACAGCCTTCGCCCAAAGATTTACCGCATTCCAGGTATCAACGGCGACGGAAACGATCGGTGTTTCATCGCCATATTTTGCCGTCCACATCTCAACAAACTTTTCGTTTGCCGGGTTGTCGACATGCATGAAGTAGCCCTGGTTGGTGATCAGACCCTTGCCGGCCTCGGGAGACACGACAACCTGCTGGTTCCCGGATCCATAGTTTGTGGAAACCACACCAATTCTTTCCTTCAGACCCGCAGCAGCGAACTGCTCAAGAAATCCGGTCTGGTTTGCGCCGACGGGCAGGGCAACAACAAAGTCAGGTTTTGACGCCTGAATCTTCTGAATGGTCGGAGAATAATCCGTCACGGCCAGGGACAGGAAGTCCTCACCGACAACTTCCGCACCAGCCTGTTTGGCATATTCATGAACCCAATGGGCAGAAATCGTACCGAAGTTGTAATCCGGAGCCATGATGTAGATTTTTTTGCCATATTTCTTAACCGCCCAGTCGATCAGAACCGAGAGCTGCTGCGAGGCGGAAGATCCGGTGACGAAGGTCTGCTTATCACAGGCACCCCCTTCATAGAGCGACGCATAGAAATACGGGACATTCGCCTTGCGAACGATCGGACGCAAAGCTTCGCGCGAGGAACTGGTCAGACCCGCGAAAAGCGCATCGACCTTGTCTCTGAGAAGAGCCGTATTGGCGAACTGGGTGTATTTCGGCAATTCGGACTGGGCGTCATAGGTGACCACCTCAATCGGATTGCCCAGAACGCCGCCATTGGCATTGATATTCTCCACGGCAAGCTGCAGCGCGTTATTTTGCTGCAGGCCATAAATATTCAACCCACCGGTCAAATCATAAATGGCGCCGATCTTTGTGTCGGCGTTTGCGAGTTGCGCAAACATCGCGACGCCCAGTGCCGCGGTAGTGTTGATGAGTAGTTTTTTCATAAAGGCTTACTCCCTGAAATGCAGGACGAACTGAACACGTATATAAGGGAGGAAAAGTCGAAAAAACGCAAAACGACGCATCCTGAATTCGTGTTCAGCAGCGTCGCTAATGATTTTTGATGTGCATCGTCGCACGCCTTGAGCAAAGCAAATTAATATTATTGAGTCAAGAATTTTTGTGAAAGAATTTCTGTCAGCATGATTTTTCCGCCTCGCCAATTCCCCAATATCAAACTCGCCAAGGTCTAAAATAATTCAAATTCAATGCTTTAGTCATCCTAATGTTCGTGCTGTGACGTTTAAGAGATCCAGCGCGGCTGCGCTGGATCCTGCTGGTTTTACTTATATGATGGCGCCCGGAAAATTATTTATTTAATTTTTCAGGCAACGGTTGCTTACTCTAAATATCCGTAGTCGTCGCCATCACCTTCATCTTCGATAGCTGCAAGTACCGCTTCGTATTTATCAACACCAAACATGCATATATCTTGCATTTCGATCACAGTATTACCAGTTGCCGTTGCCGTATCGGATTCAACACTCATCAGTGTCGTATTCCCCGGCGCAAGTTCTCGCTTCTCCTCGTCCTCGTCCTCGTCGTGTACATTACGCACTCTTCCGTCATCCGGGTCGTTATCATGTTTGTTTTCTGTCGCGTTACTGGACGCAGTTGTATTATTGGCCGCGGCGGTGTCACTGGTTTTATCATCTGCACTCGTCGCAGTACTGCTACCGGTCCCAGATGCGCTAGCAGCTGTCCCCGTATTGACAGTAAGCATGGTCCCACCACCCGTGAGGGGCAGGATAGAGGTCGGAGCGGTAATAGTGGTATTCGTAAGCGCTATCGGCTTACTCCAGCAGCAAATGGGAAGGGGGCGTCCATCAGGAAGTTTCACCCGTTTCTCCTTGAAACACCAGGACCAGAAATCACCGGGTTGCGAGTTAAATATTGCAGGAAGAATAGACCAGAAGATGTTGGGTACGCCCATAAACGGCACCATCACGGCTTCCATGATGATGAATTCCCGCTTCAAGTAAAACAGTTCGGCAACGGGTAAAGCACCATAAGCACCGCAGATAATCCCTGCATCGGCAATATGGTAGGTCATCATGATCATGAAGATCAACAAAGAGTGGGACAGACCCCTCATGGTGACGGAATTCGAAAAGAAACCAATCCGGTCAAAGCAGAGCAACCAGTAGAGAACGCCGCCAAGATCTGCAGCGAAGCCTGCAACCGCTCCCCGTACCATAAGGACACCAATATCTTCAACCGTCCCGCCAACCAAATTAAGCATAAACGGCATATTGGTGACACCAACGAGCGTTCCGATTAAACATAACGCCATCGGAAAGGCACGGTATTTAGCGCGCTTTCTGTAGAGGCGGTTACTCATTTGACTGTCACATAAACAAACGCGTTTCACACAATCGGGTTTGCGTTTGACCAGGCACCAGAAGAGCGCTTGACTGAGTTTAAGCAACCCAAACCAAACAAAGTTTGCGCATGCCCATGCAAAGGCGTATTGCACCTTATTGAGCCTCGTATTCCCTGAATCAAAGAATGCCAATGCAATTGGAATTGTGAACAGGCCAGCGAGCAACATTGACAAGGCAACGACCGTACCTTTCAATTTGCGGCCCATATTGTGCTGGAATCTGTCGGCTGTGTAATTGCAGCACATTTGACAAGCACCTTCATAGTCGAAGAAATTTATAGGATCCGACGGATAGCCATATGGATCCGTACTCGCTTTTATCGGATCAGGGGAAATAAACCGGCGTAACTGGGTGGAGTAATATCTTGCACCGGCGAAATAGAGCCCCGTTTCCGCATCAAGCCTCATGCCCGCAAAAGTGACGGTGAAGTTGAAGGCACCAACGGTGTTTTCCGCATCAATGTCGCCATAGGTGTCAAACAGGATAACCGCTGTTTTCAAGCCTTTGACATCCGTCGCGGCTAGACTGCTCCCCAGGTCATCAAGATGGATGTAGACATCACCCGCCTCTTTAATCCCCTGCCCCTGGAGCTGCTTCGGAAGGGAGGCCGGTGACGACGGCGCACTTGCTTTGAACTCCTTGAACAAAGGCTTGTCCGCTTTCTTGGCATTCGCAATGGTAAATTCACCAAACACGCCAAACACATTTGCGGCCTTAACAGTCCGCAAGACGGTGCCATCTGGTTTGCGGGTAATGCTGTAATCCGGGCTGACATCAATTTTTACGGTCCCGTCGGGTGACGCCTTGATAAGCCGGTTGCCGAACAAGTCTGTCACAAATTCAACATGTGACGCTTTCTTATCGCTACCGCTGGAAGTACCGGAAAGGTTGCCAAAGGGGTCGAACATAAATTCGACGATTTCGCTTCCGCTTTTCAAGGTCCGGATATCGCCATTCTTGTTAAACGTTGTCTCAAGCGCAGTTGCGCCCGTAACCTTGGTCACCTGATATCCGGAGGCATTGCTTTCAAATGCCGTTTTTTTCTTATCCAGTACAACGCCTTGGAGATTTTCAGACGACCCAAAGTTATAGTTTCGCTGGCCTCTCCTCGCGGACGATAAGTCGGATATCAATTTGCCTCTTTCGTCATAGACATACGCATTTTGGGAAACGATTTCGCCATCAACGCGCGTGGCAGTGGCCAGTTTGCGTGTCGACAGCGAGCCATCCGTCGCATATCCCAAAGAGAGATATGGCGTCAGATTTTTCCGGACCGAATTTGCGACCGTAAAGCTACTCAAATTACCAAACGGGTCGTAATTTCGATATTCCGTCACTCCATTTCCAAAGCGCGTGACGATGGGACGTCCATAGCTATCATGGCCGTCAAAGAGTGCAATGGGTTTATTTGTATCGCCCCAGTAAATGCTCTGTGTGGCACCCCGGCCATCATAGTCAAACTCAACGGAACGATTACAGGGATAATGGCGCGCGGCAACCAATCCGTCCGACCTCAAGCTCGATTTTACGGTCTCAGTATAGTCTTTACCCAGGACCAACGTCCGTTCTATCTCTTGACCGCCCGGTGCATATCGCATTGCCGTCTGCCACCCGTCCGGATGGGTCAGCAACTGGCTCGTGCTTCTGTTTTCAGCGTCCTCGAGATAGGCAATTGAATAGGTTTGCTTTTTGCCATCCAGATTCGTATGTGTGATATCCGTCGGTCTTCCCAGCCAGTCAAAGCCCGTTTCGAAGATCTCTCCGTTCTTGACTTCCCGGGAAACGAGAAGGGTTGGATCGGACTGACAGCTCGACAGGCCGGTAATCGGATCGGACTCTTCAACACAGACATCCTGGGCGTTCCATTTATAGGTGCTGCGCTGACCAAGCGGATCAACTTTTTCGGTGATGCGTCCGAGGACGTCATAAGAGAATGTCGTAGGCTTGGAATCGGACTGATTCAGGCTTTCGACAACACCGTTCATATTCGACATCTCGCTGGATAGCGACACCAGCTCCCCGTTTTTCGTAAGAGTCGTCGTTGTCTCTTCTACCTGGTCTTTCTCCTGCAGTTCCCAGGATTTTTTAACAGTGCTGCCGTCCGGCTTTTTCTCTTCATAGGCACGCCCATAATCATCATAAAGTGTTTCCAGCCAAAGCAGCTTGGACTTCTTGAGCCCCTTGAACTCCGCAGAGAAATTCTTGCGGCTCGCCCTTAGTTCCAATGGGATGGTTGTCTTACTTCTCGCGCTACCGGAAGAGTAGTCATGGCACACCACCTGCCAGGTTTTCTTACCCAGCTGCATCGCCTCAATCACCGGGCGGAATAACTGATCCACATATGTTCTTTTCTCAAAAATGTACCCGGATTTTCTGGCAACATTGGTCGTTTTCAGGCAGAGCAAGCCTATAAGATTATCAAATTCCTTTTCCGTTTTTGTGAGGCAGATCAACTTCTCCTCATCCTTGTTGGACCAGTCCTTGGGAGCGCTGGGATCATATCCGAAAACGGCGGAAAGTTCGCCAAAGGCGTCGAATTCCTGGGTCGTGACATTGCCTTGTGCATTCACGGACCGGACCGGCTGGCCATAACGCAATTCCGATATAGTCGTTTCCGTCAGTGAGTGTTTTCCGTCCGCAGACTTTAAAGTCATACGGACTTCACCAAGATCTTTGGAATAGGTATAATCAATTGTCGAGCCGTTATGCGCGACATGCCGAATTGGAATACCATTGTCCCCAAGCTCACTCACTTTATTATTGGAATATGTCGTTCCTTCAATGAGAGATTTTTGGGCGACGGTCTGAACAGCACCATTTTTATAGAACTCGTAATCGTATTGTTCGTCTTTTAACAGAACCTTGTCTTTGCTGACCGCTTTCCCGTCTGACGTATCATAGACAGACACTCTTTTCGGCAGCCGGACATGGGGGTTGCCGGTTGCCGGCCCTTTCTCGAGAGCATAGACAGCCGTCGTATCGCCCTGATTAATCGCAAGAATATTGCCTTCATCGTCATATGTATGGACGTTTGTGGCCGTGTCGATGACCTTTCCTTCGAAATAGGTTTCCAAAACCAGGCGGGAGACGAGCGGAATTCCGATTTTATGAGTGATATATTCATAGGTCTTTTTGCTTGTGATCACATGATTGCTTGTTTTTCCTGCCGTGACACCGCTAACCGCAATTGTGTTTGTGCTTTCACCGCCGCCAGCTTCTGTCGCATTGCAGATTAGGCCTTCTTCCAGCAGAACAACGGTGCCGTCCTTTGTGACGTCGTAATTGTAATATTCGCCGCTTTTTTCCGCTCTATCCCAAATCACAACATTTTTTGCGTGCCTGACCCCGGATTTGGAATAAACGAAATCATCCGCATTGACGACCCGGTCGTAACTGCTGATCTTACCGGACAAGCCCTTGACGAGAGTAGAGGAGGTTTTTACAACCCCTAATGCGCCAGGTGTGTCCTGATATTCTGCCTTGTAGGACAGGCCTGATGTCTCCGTCATTTCGACCAGCATATATTTGGTTGCGGTTGTACTGCCCCAAATAAATTCGATCGGATTTTTAGAGATCAGTTTCGAACTGTTCTTCGCATCCGTCGCGGAAATCTGAATAGAGCGGACCGTGTCATTTTGATATGCGACGTCATAAATGGTTACGGGCGTTCCATCCCGCTTGGTAACGATCTGCGACAAGCTTCCATTGGCCGTTTTTGAATATATGAAGTCAATGGACGCATATTGGTCCGTCGCGGTTCCATATTCAATGGCGACCGGGCGGTTTTGATCATCATATTTGTAATGAATGCAGTTTCCATAGGCATCCTCTGATTGGACAGCGATGAATTCTTCCGTTTCAGAATGTTTCGTGCCAAATCTTTCATAGCTGGTCACGTTGCCATCTTGATCGAAAGAAGTCAGTTGACCATCCGAAGATGGCTCTGCAATCAAAAGGGAGTCATCTTCAAAGTACTTTCCGCTGCCATCAGAAACAGCTCTTGGAATTCCGTCTATCAACCATCCCGGTGCAATGAAAGACGCCTCTTCCGTCTTGCCACTTGAGTAAGAAAGAGCAATTCGGGGCTGCATTCCGCGGACCCCGGGAACCGCTTCAATTTCTATAAAATAATTTGTAGAGCCGTCGTTTTTGCCAATAAAAAAACTTCCGGCTGCCTCGCTAGCAATGGTGTTTTTTTCATCCATGATTTCGCCTTTTTCATTAATAGAGTTTATCAACTATCTAATTTGAAAAAAGACGAGTAGAAATATGAATTGTGTATAATATTTTTTATAATTCGGAATATTAATAGAAATACATTAAATTGTATTTGAAATTTCGAAGTATTTATTTCTGAAATACAGTAAATATTTAGATTTCGGCCGGTCGAAGGCTAGAGCCAGGTACATTGTGGCCCAAACAGGTCTGAGCAACGCGGAACCAGCGGTCTGGCTGGTTAAGAGACGGCCTGACCTGCGTCTCTGTCCCATTTTGAACGTTGTGGACCAGGCCGGTCCTGGGGATCATACCGACCTTTAGGCGCGCGTTTTATTTAGCCGCGGTGATGATGATTTCCACATGATAATCAGGGGTTGCCAGCCTGGCCTCACCGCACGCCCGGGCCGGGGGGTTGTCCGGATCGATCCAGGCATCCCAGACCGCGTTCATCTCCGCAAAATATGCCATGTCCGAGAGCCAGATGATGGCCTGCAGCATGTTGGACTTGCTGCTGCCCGCCTTGGCCAGCAACGCATCGATCTTATCGCAGATGGATTGGGTCTGCTCGGTGATGCTGGCACCGGGGGTACCGACCTGGCCCGCGAGATAGATGGTTTCCCCATGGATCACCACCTGGCTCATACGTGAGCCCTTGTCTAGTCTTTCTACAGTCATTTCTTTTTCCTTATAGATCAGTTCTGCTGGCGGTCTTCGCGCCAGAATCCAAGTTTGCTTTGGGCGGCCCTGTCCGAGAAACTGAACAGAACGGCCCCTTCCTCCGTGTGATGTGTCACCCATTTCCAGCTCGGCACAACGAAGATATCCTTCGGGCCCCAGGTGAATGTCTGTCCGTCAATTATGCTCTGCCCGTACCCTTCCACCGGCGTGAAGATGGTCGCATCCGTGGACCGGTAGGGGGCGGTCGAGAACCCCTTGGGCAGAAGCTGCAAAAAAGTGGCTATGGTCGGCATGGCAAAACCGCCATCGACGGGATTGATATATCTGAGTTTAAGGCCGTGGCAGGGATCCCATTCCTCTTGGCTTTCCATACGCTCAAGGGAGGTACGGGAGCGGTCATAGGGGTAATTGAAAATGGGAGACGCCATCTTCTCTTGTTCGAAATCCACCGGCAGCATATTGGCGCCAAAGCGGGCCAGGGAATCTCCGGTCTGTCGTCCCACCGGCTGCTCATCGGCGGAAAACGGCTCGGCAAAGGACGAGTCATAGAAACTCAGCATGGGAATATCCAGGCCATCGAGCCAGATCATCGGCTCCGTACTTTCATTGCCATGATCATGCCAGGCCATGGGCGGGGTGATAACGAAATCCCCCACCTGCATTTCCGTTTTCTCGCCGCCGACGGTGGTATGGGCGCCGCCGCCATCCATGACGAACCGCAGGGCCGACTGGCTATGGCGATGGGCCGGGGCCACTTCGCCGGGCAGGACGAGCTGCAATCCCGCATAGAGGGAGGTGGTGATCTGGCTGGAGCCGCGAAGGCCGGGATTTTCGAGAATCAGGACCCGCCGCTCCGCTTCTTTGGCTGTGATCAGCTCGCCCGCTTCCATCAGGAACTTTTTCGTCGGGGCAAATTTCCACAGATGCGGCAGGACACCGCTTTTCGGCTCCGGCGTGATGATGTCCGACATCACCTCCCAGAGCGGGGTCAGGTTATCGCCGTCAATCTTGTCGTAGAAGGCTTCGCGTTCCGGTTTGCTGCCTGATTTTGGATGATCGCTCATGAGGTTGCTCCTATCCCAGACCGGTCTTGCCATAAATCCAGTCGAGGCGCTGATAATATTCCTCCGGCCGCCAGGACTGCAAGACCTGATCCCGGAGTTTCGCCTTGGCCCCGTCCGGATGATAGACAAATTCTCCGATCAGGCGGGAGCTGACCTGAACCCGGGCCGTGCGGGCGACCCGCCGCTCCTGATAAGCATTGAGGACATCATCAATGCGCTCATGGATCTCGAACATATGAGCGAGGCAGACCGCATCTTCCATGGCCATGCAGGCCCCCTGGGCAAAATATTGCAGCATCGGATGGGCGGCATCGCCGAGCAAGGCAACCCGTCCGTCAATCCATCCGTCATGAGGTTCCCGGTCGCAAAGGACCCAGAGCTTCCAGTCTTTGCCATGTTCGATAATCTGCTGGGCTTTTGGATGGATATGTTCAAAACCGCGGCGGACCTCTTCCTTGTCGACGGGCTTGCCGGCGACCGGTTCCGGCGCGTCATTATGATAGGTGACCACCAGATTGAAATATTTCCAGCCGGTCAGCGGGTAATGGACAATATGGCATTTCGGCCCGGCCCAGAGAGTGGCCGCATTCCATCGCAAATCCTCAGGCATCTGCTCAAACGGGATGACCGAACGATAGGTGGTATGGCCGGAAACCACGGGCGGACCATCGCCGATCAGTTGCTCACGAATGTTTGACCACAGGCCATCTGCGCCGATCAGGAAATCTCCTTCAAGTGTCTCTCCATCCGCCAGCAGCGCAGTGACACCTTTTTCATGGTTGCGATAACCGGTCACCTCGGTGGAGGTGTGAAGCTCAATCAGGTCACTGTCGATACAGGCCTGATGCAGAACCCCATGCAGATCAGCCCGGTGAACCACCGCATAGGGATTTCCGAAAAAGGACCGAAACTCCTCGCCGAGGGGGATATGGGTGATTTCCTCCGCCGTCAGCGCGTCCATCAGCCGCAGTTTGTCGATATAGACCGCCTCGTTTCGGGCGGCGTCGCCGATGCCGAGATAATCAAAGGCATGAAAAGCATTGGGCCCGAGCTGAATACCGGCGCCGATCTCCCCGAATTTCGACGCCCGCTCCAGCACCAGGGAGCCGACCCCCTTCTGGGCCAGGCCAAGAGCCGTTGCCAGCCCGCCAATGCCACCGCCCGCAATGATCCCTTTTCTTATTGTCATTCTTGTCTCACTTAACGCAGTTCTTTGAATACCCAACGTTCCAACAGGGGAGTAAGGTAAATCGGTACCTGATAGAAGGCCAGAAAAACCACAACCCCTGCAAAAATTTCCTCCGGCAGCACCGGCACCATCAGGGCGAAATTCCGGTTACCGGCGATCAGCCCGATGCTGGCTGGAATTCTCCCTGGCTTGCCGATCCGTCGGTTCTGCAGGATCTCCGCGCCGACGGAAAACAGGATATTAGTGCCAAAATTAATGGCGAGCGCAATGGCGCAGATCTCAACTGCCAGCAGCGGGTCATTCAGCAACACCTCGCCCCCCGGCCCCATCACCGCCATCAGAAACGCCAGCAGCAGCAGGGTGGTGATGCCATCGAAGGTCTCTCCGTTGCGCTGAATGCGATGAACCCCAAGGGCACGCCGCAGCACAATACTGACAATCAGGGCACCGCCGACAATATAGAGAAGCTTGGTGAAGATCAGCCACGGATCGAGGGCGATGTCGAAACTGGCGGTGAGGGTCAGGATCGGCGGCGCGATGAAGGGCAGCAGGATGGCTCCGATGATGGTGACATTCAGGCAAATGGCGGAATTCAGCCCAATCATCATGGCGATGTTGGTGGTCGAGGCCAAGGGCGGCGCACAGGCAAACATCATCATGGCCAACGCGATTTCCGGCGGCGGATTGGTCGCTCTGACAATTCCCAGCATCACGATCGGCGATAAAACAAACATCGCCAGCAGAACGATGGTGAGAAGTTTCGGTTTGCGGATTTGTGCCAGGACAGCGGCAATATCGACCCGCATGAAAGCAATGCAGAGCAAAGCCGAGACCAGAAACGGGAAGGCCGGCATCAGATAGGCATCCAACTGCGGCAGAAAAAACGCGATTACCACCCCCGCCGCCAGAATCACGGCGGAATGCTTGCCAATAAATGTCAGGGCCGACAACATGACCGGATAAAGTCCTTTGGAAGATCTTCAGGGCAGAGGATTTAGGGCCCACGTTTCAGCAGTTTGCGGGGCTTGTCAACAACAACCGCCCGCTGCAACCGGAAACATCCCGAAGGCGCCATCGACATTATTTCCGGTTGACCTTCGGGCACCGACCTCTACATGTAATGAACAGACCCGCAGGCGGGCAACAGCGCCCGCCTGGGAAACAGAGGATCGGTTTGGCGGCAACAGTTATTCAGCGGCAGGAAATTGCCGAGACTTTTCTGGAAGCGGAACGGTCCGGATTACGCCTTGCCATTAAGGGTCGCCTCTTTGCGCTTCTTGTTATCGGATGCTTCCTGGTTTTCAGCCGGATCAGCAACCTGGATTTGGTGCTTGAATATGTCTTGGCGGTTACCGGCTTCGCGCTGCTGGGCCTCCTGCATTACCATCTGATCGGCACAAAATTTGATCGGCCCTGGGTCAAATATGTTTTTATCACCGTTGATATTGCAGTGCTGTCTCTGCTGATGGCCACCGAACCCCTCTATGACAGTATTGACCTGCCGCAGGTCATGGTCTTTCGCAACACTGTCTTCCCGTTTTATTTTGTCATTCTTGGCATGGCCGCTTTCAGCCTGTCTCCCTGGCTTGTTCTTTGGACGGGAATTACGGGGGTATCCGGCTGGATGGGTGCCTTTTACTACAGCATTCAGGGCATGACGGAGACCCTCGACTGGCGGGATATCGGCACCAACCCGACGACGGAGCATTTTCAGACCACCTTCTTCAACCCGAATTTCATCGCAACGGGCAGCCGGGTACAGGAATCCTTTGCCTTTATCATTGTCGCTATTCTGATTGCCGTTGTCATCTGGCGGGCTCGAAAAACGGTGTATCGGCAACTCGAGCTGGACGAGCAACATCGTACGATTGCGGAGGTATTCGCCCAATATGTCCCGCGAAAGATCGCCGATGCTCTGATTGCCGATGGCGGATTGCTTAAGCCCGTAGAGCGGAAGGCCACCGTTCTGTTTGTCGATATTGCCGGTTTTACCAAGATGACCGAAGCCGCCGGAGCCGCGCGAACCGTGACTATTCTCAACGAATTTTTCGAGGGCACAACGAACTGTATCTCCAGGAACGACGGAGTTGTCACGCAATTCATTGGCGATGCCGTGATGGCGACTTTCAATATCCCGGTTGAGGACCCCGATCACGAACGAAATGCGGTGCAAGCAGCAAAGGAGATACTTGATCTCGCGGCTTCAACCACCTTCGACGCTCATCAGCTGTCTGTCCGGATCGGTATTTATACTGGAACAGTTATTGGCGGCAGCGTCGGCGGCGGCGGTCGGCAGTGCTATACGGTTTATGGAGACACCGTCAATCTCGCCTCCAGATTGGAAAGCCTGAACAAGGAGTACGGAACAAGCTTGCTGGTCGCAGAGACGACGGTTCAGGCCCTCTCCGCCAGTGAATTTCGACAGGTTGCTCGGGTTGACGTCCGCGGTTTTTCGGAACCGGTCTCCATTTTTACGATCAAGGCTGACACCCCATAATTTAAAGCCTCTTGATTGAAGTCAATGCACAATCGGAAACCGCATCCCATATACTATATAGAGTTGAAAAATATTACTTTTTATGCTGTAATATTAAAAAAGAAAAATCCGGGCCTAGTCTTCATATTCATTATTTTTTAGGGCTCCCGCCTTATGAGTGGATTTCGTTTATTTCTTAACGAAGGAATGATTAATGTCGCTGGACGTGACAATTGCAATGACCTTAAGGGAGACGATTTCACCAACAATCGGCTCGCTTGAGTCTGCCCTGAAATACTCGCCGGAAGACGTGGAAATTGTCATCGTCGCGTCCGGCGTATCCACAGATCTTATGCAGCAGCTGGAAAACCTAGCGGCGAACCGAAATGTCAGAATTATCAGGCAGGATAGCTATCTCACCCCAAACCAGGCAAGAAACCTGGTGGCGCGGGAAATCAACAGCCGCTATATCGCGTTTGTCGACAACGATATCGTCTTTTCAGAAAACTGGCTTGAGGCCCTGGTCACCTGCGCTGAAGAGGAAGATGCCGCAATCGTCGGTCCGTTGATTTATGAGCGCTTCCCGCCCTTTAGATACATTCACCTGGCAGGAGGCGTCGCTGAAATCCATGCCCAGCCGGATGGGGGTCGTCATTATTTCGAGAAGCATAATTATCAGCATTTCGATACGAACGGGACCGTCCCGGAGCTTGAAAGAAGCGAAACATCCCTTGTAGAATTCCATACCATGCTGGTGGAAACAGCATTTTTCAGAAAAGCCGGTGGCCTTGACGAAGGTCTTCTGTCTTATTCAGAGCATTGGGATTTTTGTATGCAGGCATTGGAGCAAGGCGAAAAGATATTTTTTGAGCCCGCCTCCCGGGTCACATATTTGCCGCCGCTGGAACCCACCGAAGAAGACCTTCGGTTTTTCGATCTGAGATGGTCCTATGAATGGTATGAGGCGAGTCTCGACAGGCTGATAAAGAAATACGATCTGACACCTGAAGCCGGCAGCCTACGATTTACCGATGGATTTATGAAAACCCACAGGTTGCATAAATATGGCCATACACGCAAAAAACTCACCAAAGTCTTTGGCCGTAAGCTCTCCAATATCATTATGAATCGCGTCGTCTCCCTTTGGGACAAGCTTAAAAAATCTCCGACCTTTCACGACGACTATAAACTTTGGAAGTCACACACAGAGGGACTAAATGAAGGACACTGACCCGTTTATTGCGCAAACCAGTTACCATCTTGTTGATCAACTCGTTGATCAGGGGATGGAGGCGGCCTCCATAGCAACAGTCGTCAATTGTTGCGGCTTCGCGGAAGAGTTTTCAGCTGCGGCCTACCGAGCCACAGGCCGCCCCTTTTACAATCACCTGGTGGGTGTTGGCAGTATTACGGCCCGGGAAACAGACAATCCAGCGGTTATTGGCGCCGCAGTGATCCACGGGATGTATGAACTCGGTAAGTTGCCAAGATGGATATTTCGCCCGAGCACAGAGAAGGCCCGCAAAATCATCCAAGAGCGCGTCGGCTCTGAAATTGAGGAACTGGCCTATTCTTACTCACAAACCGGAAATGACACCATCATGGATCCGCACCGCAACCGGACGGAGCTAGAGAGCAAGGTTCTCCTGACGCGGCTTGCAGATATCCTGGAAAATCTCGCAGAAAAAAGATCGTTCCTTGGCACGCAGAAAATTGTCGATTTCGATCCAGCCGCCTATCCAGGATGCGATGAAACGTTTAAAACCCTCGCCACACAACTTGGGGCAGACTGGATTTCCAAGGCTTATTCTCATGTCGCCGGGAAACAGATTGAGCCGGTCATCGTGACGGACAAGTCTCGAACCTACTATCTGTCCAAGTGGAAATTCGCCGCTTTCCGCAAGCGGTATCTCCCTTTCTGATTTTTATGCTCGGATCCGGGCCCTATTGCCATTTCCATCTTACCCGAGCTTCGTTTCCTTGATTGGTTCCTGCGATGCCTCGCCATCAAGGGTGACAACTTCATAGACTTCAATACTGTTCACCTTGCCACGAACCGCCTTTTCACCGCGGGGTTTGAAGGCGAGACTTGTGCCATTGAGGTCCCAGGCCAGGCGGGCGGTAGACGCGCTGGCCAGGACCGAAGTTCCCAGTTCCTTATTCATATGCTCCAGGCGGGAGGCCACATTGACCACATCCCCGTAAACTGAATATTCAAGGCGATGATCCGTCCCGACCAGCCCGGCCACAACGGGCCCACTATTGAGGCCGATGCGGGTTGGCAGGGTAATGCCCCCGGAAAAATTATGTCTCGCCAGGGTATTCTGGATCTCCAGGGCGCAGTGCAGGGCATTTGCCGCATGATCCGGATCATCGGTGGGGACATTGAACACCGCATAAACAGAATCGCCGTTATAGTTGAGCACCAACCCCTCATATTTGCGGATGATTTTCGACACCGTATCAAAATATTCGTTGAGGACATCGATCAGCTGGACTGGCGAGATGGTCTCGGAAAGGCGGGTAAAGCCTTCAATATCCGTGAACAGGACCGTCGCAAGCCGCAGCTCGCCCGACAGTCTCGGATCGTTCTTTCCAGCCGAAATCAGAAGGTTGGCCACATCCTGATTAACGAATTTATGCAGGGTCACCCGGATCGCCTCCTTTTCCTCCAACTCCCGGGCCATTCGGTTGAACCGCCGGGCCAGATGGCCCAATTCGTCATCCGTCATCTCCGCGGCGCGGGCCAGGTAGCGCCCGCGGGAGATTTCCTCCATGGCCGTTCGCAACTGGTCAAGAGGGCGGGTAAAAGAGCGGGAAATGAAAAAAATACTGATACAGGCCGTAACAATAGTGGCAGCAACATCCAGCACAATGGCTTTTTCCAGAGTGAGTCCCTGTAAAGCCCGGACATCCACAAAATACAGGGCGTCCAGAACAATGATCGATGCCGGCATGAAGGTGATCACGACCATACCCAGCACCACCCGAACGGCGAGCGGCGTATAGCTGGCCCGCACCACAATTTCTTTCTCCGCCAGCAGCCATTTACGGGCATAGGCCGAGGCATCCATGCCAACGAAATAGGCATAGAGAGAGAACTGGCAGGCATAGACAAATGAGAACCATCCGACGGTCACAATCAATAGTCCGGCCGGCACATCAGAAGTTTCACTCTGTGGCAAGATAAAGGTGCCGAGGGAAAAATTGGCCAGAGCATAGAGAATTGTCAGTAAGAACACCCAGGCACTGGTCAGAAATGGAAGGGTTCTGAGACGCCGGGACAAGCGGGAGAGGGAAACCTCCAAACCCTGCTCCGCCCGCCGCACGGGATCGATCAACAATCGCCCCATGGTCAGATTGATCCCGCCCAGCATTACCACACTTAGGAGGAACGCCGACCCGGTCGCCGCCCAATTGCCTGACAATCCCGCATAGAGCAAGGTAAAGACAAAATCGATGACCGCCATGCCCGGAAGCAGGATCACGAAATAAGTGCTGGGGCGCAGGCCAAACATCAGTAAGTCCAGACGAAAAAGAAGCTAACCTCTAATATACGCACCAGCTCGCTGTTTGGATTGGCCTATTCTATACTAAACGGGCTTTGTCCCTCCCCCAAAATAAATCAGGCGCTCACAAGATAGCGGGTTGGGTTGATGTGTCTTGGATTTTTGAGGAGGTTTGGTTGCGGGGGTTGGATTTGAACCAACGACCTTCAGGTTATGAGCCTGACGAGCTACCGGGCTGCTCCACCCCGCGTTGGGTGTCTTTGTTTTTTTGGCCTCAATCGCCGGCGCGGACCTCCGTCCGCTTAGGCTTTCGGGCATTCGCCCGGCGGGCAGTCGCCCTTGCCTCAGCTTCGCTTCGGACACGTACCCTCGCAGCTGCCTAAGGCTTTATGCCGGTGGCATAAAAAAGGTTGCAAGGACACGCATCCGGAAGCACCGCTTCCGGCACGGCCAAGCCCGCGGAGGCGGGCGCCCGGCGAGGGCCACAAAAACGCCTCCGAAGCGAAGCTGAGGCAAGGCCAAAGGCCGTCGGGCCGGATGGCCCGGAAGCCTAAGCCCACGGAGGTGGGCGCCGGCGATTGAGGCCTTCATATTATTTCATATCATAAAGAGGAGTGTTCCGCTTTGCAGGCCTGGCAGCGACCTACTCTTCCGTGTCTTAAGACAAAGTACCATCGGCGCTGGGAGTTTTCACGACCGAGTTCGGGATGGGATCGGGTGCGGGCCTCCCGCCATAGCCACCAGGCCGGCAAAAGGGAACATTTTTTGCTGGCCCTCGCCGGGCGCGGACCTCCGTCCGCTTGGCCGTGCCTCCGCTTCGCGTCGGAACCGTATCCTTACTGACTCTGTAAGGAACGGATCCAAAGGCGGAGCCTTTGGCAAGCGCGACTGCGCGCCGGGCGAATGCCCGAAAGCCTAAGTCCACGGATGTGGACGCCGGCGATTGAGGCCAACAAACAAATATGAATACATCCTTTTGAGTGTTCTCGTCTAATCTGGCTACTGTGCATGATTGAAGTGCTTCTGATCAAACTCGATCGAGTGATTAGTACTGGTCAGCTCCATGTGTTGCCACACTTCCACCTCCAGCCTATCAACGTGGTGGTCTTCCACGGCTCTCAAGGGATATCTGGTTTTGAGGGGGGCTTCCCGCTTAGATGCTTTCAGCGGTTATCCCGTCCGGACTTAGCTACCCTGCAGTGCCACGGGCGTGACAACAGGTCCACCAGAGGTCCGTCCACCCCGGTCCTCTCGTACTAGGGGCAGCTCCTCTCAAATATCCTACACCCACGGCAGATAGGGACCGAACTGTCTCACGACGTTCTAAACCCAGCTCACGTACCTCTTTAATTGGCGAACAGCCAAACCCTTGGGACCTGCTCCAGCCCCAGGATGAGATGAGCCGACATCGAGGTGCCAAACAATGCCGTCGATATGGACTCTTGGGCATTATCAGCCTGTTATCCCCGGCGTACCTTTTATCCGTTGAGCGATGGCCCTTCCACGCGGGACCACCGGATCACTATGACCGACTTTCGTCTCTGCTCGACCTGTCAGTCTCGCAGTCAGGCTGGCTTATGCCATTGCACTCGTCAGCTGATTTCCGACCAGCTTGAGCCAACCTTCGCGCGCCTCCGTTACCATTTAGGAGGCGACCGCCCCAGTCAAACTACCCACCATGCAGGGTCCCGGAACCGGATCACGGTCCGCGGTTAGATATCAAAAGTCAAAAGGGCGGTATTTCAAAGGTGCCTCCACAATAACTGGCGTCACTGCTTCAAAGGCTCCCGCCTATTCTACACATTCAAATCCTGATACCACTGCAAAGCTATAGTAAAGGTGCACGGGGTCTTTCCGTCTAACCGCGGGTACTCCGCATCTTCACGGAGAGTTCAATTTCGCTGAGCCTATGTTGGAGACAGCGGGGAAGTCGTTACGCCATTCGTGCAGGTCGGAACTTACCCGACAAGGAATTTCGCTACCTTAGGACCGTTATAGTTACGGCCGCCGTTTACTGGGGCTTCGATTCGCAGCTCTCACCGCTCCTCTTAACCTTCCAGCACCGGGCAGGCGTCAGACCCTATACGTCGTCTTGCGACTTCGCAGAGTCCTATGTTTTTAATAAACAGTCGCCACCCCCAAGTCTGTGCCACCCCCCCTAAGTTGCCTTAAAGAGGGTACCCCTTCTCCCGAAGTTACGGGGTCATTTTGCCGAGTTCCTTCAACATAGTTCTCTCAAACGTCTCGGTATACTCTACCAGTCCACCTGTGTCGGTTTGGGGTACGGTCTATACGCTGGAGCTATTTCCTGGAACAGGTTCACAGCAGGGCCAATCCAATAAGGACCCACTATTTACCCCATTCGTCACTTCCAGCAGGCGGAGGAATATTAACCTCCTTCCCATCGACTACGGCTTTCGCCCTCGCCTTAGGGGCCGGCTCACCCTGCGCAGATTAGCTTTACGCAGGAACCCTTGGACTTTCGACGTGAGTGTTTCTCACACTCATCTCGCTACTCATGTCAGCATTCTCACTTCTGATACCTCCAGGATCCCTCACGGTCTCCCTTCACAGGCTTACAGAACGCTCCGCTACCATCCAGAACAAGTCTGGATCCGCAGCTTCGGTGTATGGCTTTAGCCCCGGTACATCTTCGGCGCAGGCCGGCTTAAATTTAGACCAGTGAGCTATTACGCTTTCTTTAAAGGGTGGCTGCTTCTAAGCCAACCTCCTGGTTGTTTTGGCCTTCCCACATCCTTTCCCACTTAGCCATAACTTAGGGACCTTAGCTGGCGGTCTGGGCTGTTTCCCTCTCGGCAATGGATCTTAGCACCCACTGCCTGTCTGCCATGCTGCATTCTTCGGTATTCGGAGTTTGGTTAGGTTTGGTAAGTCGTTGGGACCCCCTAGCCCATCCAGTGCTCTACCCCCGAAGATGATACATGACGCTCTACCTAAATAGATTTCGCGGAGAACCAGCTATTTCCGAGTTTGATTGGCCTTTCACCCCTAGCCACAAGTCATCCCCCAACTTTTCAACGTTGGTGGGTTCGGTCCTCCAGTGCATGTTACTGCACCTTCAACCTGCTCATGGCTAGATCACCCGGTTTCGGGTCTAATCCCTGCAACTCAGTCGCCCTCTTAAGACTCGCTTTCGCTGCGCCTACACCTATCGGCTTAAGCTCGCTGCAAAGATTAACTCGCTGACCCATTATACAAAAGGTACGCCGTCACCCCATAAAGAGGCTCCGACTGATTGTAGGCATCCGGTTTCAAGGTCTCTTTCACTCCCCTTGTCGGGGTGCTTTTCACCTTTCCCTCACGGTACTTGTTCACTATCGGTCGCATAGGAGTACTTAGGCTTGGAGGGTGGTCCCCCCACGTTCAGACAGGATTTCACGTGTCCCGCCCTACTCAAGGATCTATCTCAAAATTACCTGTACGGGG
>OZ245808.1:1897500-3930000 GCA_965228285.1 Sneathiella sp. | reverse complement strand
TCCCGTAGGAGTCTGGACCGTGTCTCAGTTCCAGTGTGGCTGATCGTCCTCTCAGACCAGCTAAAGATCGTCGGCTTGGTGCGCCGTTACCACACCAACTACCTAATCCTACGCGGGCTTCTCTTCTGGCGATAAATCTTTAATCCGTAGATCACATACGGTATTAGCGTCCGTTTCCAAACGTTATCCCGTACCAAAAGGCAAATTCCCACGCGTTACTCACCCGTGCGCCACTCTCCACTGACCGAAATCAGCTTCTCGTTCGACTTGCATGTGTTAGGCCTGCCGCCAGCGTTCGTTCTGAGCCAGGATCAAACTCTCAAGTTTGATTTAGAAATTAACTTCTTCCCGTCACAACGTTTGTGCCAACCCAATCAAAAACCAGGCCAGCACGCTGAACTTAAACCTACTGACTATATCCAGAACCCATACTCGCGTACAAATCCCAAACATAACCAGCGTCTCAAGATACCCGCTGCAACAGTCAGTCGTTAATCAATAACAACAACCGCCGCCCAGGCATCCCTTCTCATCAATATCAACAATGTCAAAAAAACAACCGCCCCAATCCAAATCATCAGGACAAAAAAAACGCCGCCGAAAGAAGCCCGATCTTCGTACCAGGCGCGTCCGACTGCGTCGTTGCCGATCTTATATAGGGATACAGGCAACGCCGTCAACAGGTAATTTCACTAAAAAACGAAGAAAATATTATAGCTTTAACTGCCCTTTAATACAACTCTTTTCTAATGCAATAAGCATCATCCTTTCATCACGGCCATAGTCGCAAAAGGGTGATACCAATGTGTTTCTAGCGGCCTTTACAACTGGTGCCGGGAAAGCGACATTAAGACCTAAGGAAACACGCAAGAAGGTGGACGGAAAAATGTCACGACCAACAATCGGACTGGCACTCGGCAGCGGCGTTGCCAGGGGATGGGCACATATCGGTGTCATCCGGCGACTGGAGAAGGAAGGTATCAAGCCGGATTTTGTGTGCGGCACCTCCATTGGCGCCCTGGTAGGCGGCATGTATCTGGCCGGCAAGATCGAAGCCCTGGAAGACTGGGCGCGGGATCTCGGCAAATCGAGTCTGTTTCGTTTTCTCGATATCCGACTGTCCGGTGGCGGATTGATTTCAGGAACGAAGCTCTTTTCTCTTCTCGAAAAAAATATCGGGGATGCCAATATTGAAGATCTGCCGATTCCTTTCTCCGCCATCACCACTGAACTTGGCACCGGTCATGAGATCTGGATCCGGGACGGCAATCTGGCCAAGGCAATCACCGCCTCCTACGCCCTGCCCGGCCTCTTTTCCCCGCAGCAGATTAATGACAGATGGCTGATTGATGGCGCCCTCACAAATCCGGTTCCGGTCTCCGTGTGCCGTGCCATGGGCGCCCGCCTGGTGATTGCGGTAAACCTGAATGCGGATGTGTTCGGCATGACCAATATCGGAGAAGCAGAAGACAGCTTTATGGAGGAAGAGGAAAATGGCGGTCTTGGCAAGGTGTTCCATGCCCGATCGCCCCTGAATCTGATGAAGCATCGTTTCTTTGACAAGTCCGGCTCCGAGCCCAGTATTTTCGGGGTAATGATGTCGTCCCTGAATATTGTGCAGGACCGCCTTAGCCGATCCCGTCTGGCCGGAGACCCGCCGGATATCACCATCGCCCCGCGGCTCGCCCAACATGGACTGTTGGAATTCGACAAGGCGGAGGAGATGATTGCCGAGGGTGAAGAGGCGACGGATCGCTCTCTTCCCTTTCTCATGCATGCCATGAAAGTTTTATCGTAAACGCGACAGGTGCCGCGGAATCACCCGGTGGCGATATATTCACGCAAAGCGGCGGCTTCTCTTTCAACCTCATCCATGCGGCTCTTGACCACATCACCGATAGAAATGAAACCCGTTAATTTGCCGTCTTCAAGAACCGGCAAATGGCGGATCCGTTTTTCCGTCATCAGGGCCATGACATTATCAATGGTTTCAGAGGGGGTCGTCGTCACGAGGGACGAGGTCATCAGATCGGCGGCAGTCTGGGACAGGCAATCTTCTCCACATTCCGAGAGGCCACGCACAATGTCCCGCTCAGACACCACACCACAGAGGGTCCCCATATCATCAACAATCAGGACGGCACCGATTTTTTTCGGCCCCAGAATTCCTGAAATATCAGCAATGCTATCAGAAGGCGCCGCCGTAATCACATCCGATCCCTTGCCTTTCAAAATACCGGCAACATTCATACCTTTCCTCCTTATCAAGGGCGGCCAAAATGCTCAGGGCCGAACCCTATTTCTCAATAACCTAATATACAGAACTTTCACGAAAAATTCAACCAGTACGGTCACATACCGAAAAAATTGTGGCTGTCCTAAGATAATATGTCGGGAATGACCGGGCCTTGTTCAATATGATCGCCATCACGCTCAGGAGGACTAATGACAATAGTCACCTCCCCTTTGACCTTTCTGTCCTCAAAATATTCGATCAAATCGTCCAGAGAGCCACGATGGATATTTTCGAATTTCTTGGTCAACTCCAGACAAACGGCCGCCGGCCGGTTGCCAAGGCATTCCCGGGCTATTTTGAGAATTTTTGCGATCCGAAAGGGAGATTCGAACACCACCAGGGCAGATGGTGTCTCCGCGAAGGCATTGAAAACTTTGCGTTGCCGTCCGGGCCGGCGGGGCAGGAAGCCCAGAAAGGTGAAGGAGGCCATCGGCAGCCCGGAAACCGTAAGAGCTGTTATGACAGCGCTTGGTCCGGGCAGAGCTTCAACCCGATATCCGGCCTCAATGGCAGCCGCCGCCGCACGCTGACCGGGATCGCTGACACCTGGCGCCCCGGCATCGGACGTCAGACCAACGGACTTGCCATCCCGCAGCAAGGAGAGAATACGGCCAACCGCCCGATCCTCGTTATGGGCATGGCAGGAGAAAATAATTGACGGGCTGTCAAGCTCATGACGCTCATATATTTTGCGCGTATGACGAGTATCTTCACAGGCAAGTGCGTCGACTGACTGGAGCAGCCGAAGAGACCTCAAGGTCATGTCCTCAAGATTTCCGATGGGGGTCGGGATCAGGTATAACGTCGGATCTGATGTCTCATTCGTTTCAGTCATGACTGCGACTAACCATATTCTGGCCGCGGGTGCAATCGCAACCGTGTTCAGGAGCCAGTAGCCGCTTTCAAAATCTGCTGCCGCAGCCACTGATTTGACCGAACCTGATCGGAGGATCGATGCCAATATAAACGAAATTCAAGATTGGGGACGGCCAGCGGTAACTCGAAAGCGTGACAGGGATACATGCGGGTCAGCTGCAGGGGTGCGGTCAAGGAAAAATCCGTGGACTGAAGCATATGGAAGGCGGCCTGATAATGCTGCAGTCGAATGGCAATTTTACGGGAAGGACCGAGCCGGCCCAGCTCGATATCAACGATACCACCGCCTCTTGCCCGGGACGATACCAGGATATGAAACATCGCCAGATATTCGTCCAGGGTCAAAACCTTCTTATTCGCGAAGGGATGATTGGGACCGACAACACAGACCTGCCTGTCCGACATCAGATCACAATACAACAGCTCAGAACTGGTCAGCTGCGGGATATCGACCGCGACATCGACCTCCCCGAGGGCAAGTTTTTTAGGCATGGACCGCCTCGGGACCTGCAACGCCTGGATTTTCATCATCGGCGCCTCTTTCTGGAGCCGGTCAACCAACGGCGGCAGCAGGATGGTTTCGCCGATATCGCCAATGCCGAGGCGCAACGTCCGTTCCGATGTTACCGGATTGAACTTGTCCTCTGGTTCAATGCTGACTTCCAGTAGCCGCAACGCCTGCCGAACCGGGCCAATCATCTTCTGGGCCATGGGGGTGGGATTCATTTTGCGCCCGGCATGAATGAACAAAGGATCGTCCAGACTTTGCCGCAAACGGTGCAGGGCATTGCTGACTGCAGGCTGGGTAATGTTCAGGATCTGCGCTGCCTGAGTCAGGTTCCCCCGGTCATAGATAGCCTCAAAAGTCTGAAACAGATTAAGATCAACGGTTTTGAGGGACATAAAGTATCACCAATGTGAATGATATTGTATCAATATAATAAATTTTAATGATTAAATTGTCGAGTGTATAATGCCGCCATATCCAGACATCATTTGCAAGGAAACCACGCGATGAAATTTGCCTATTCCGATAAAGTTGACAGCCTTGTCGCCCGGGTGGAAGCATTTATGAGCGATCATGTCTACCCCGCCGAGCAGGAGTATCATGATTATATTGAAAATTCAGACACCCGGTGGGTCATTCCGCCGGTCATGGAGGAATTGAAGAAAAAGGCCAAATCTGAAGGTCTTTGGAACCTGTTTCTGGCGGAGTTTGAGGATTATGGCGCCGGGCTTACCAATCTCGAATATGCGCCGCTGTCGGAAACCATGGGCCGGTCGATGATCGGATCAGAGGTATTCAACTGCAGCGCCCCGGATACGGGGAATATGGAAGTTCTGGCACGATACGGCACCCAGGCGCAAAAGGATGAATGGCTCATCCCTCTTCTCAATGGAGAAATCCGCTCGGCCTTTGCCATGACGGAACCGGCGGTTGCCTCTTCGGATGCAACGAATATCCAATGTACGATTGATCGGCAAGGCGATGAATATGTCATCAATGGCCGCAAATGGTGGACTTCCGGCGCTCCCGACCCGCGCTGCAAAATCATGATCGTCATGGGCAAGACCGACGTCAAAGCCCCAAGGCATACTCAGCAATCTCAGATTCTGGTTCCCTTGGACACGCCCGGTGTCAATGTGCTGCGGCCTTTGAAAGTGTTCGGATCAGACGACGCCCCCCATGGCCATGCTGAAATCGCCTTCGAAAATGTCCGGGTTCCCGTCTCCAACATTATTGGTGCAGAGGGTGAAGGCTTTGCCATTGCCCAGGGCCGCCTCGGCCCCGGCCGTATCCATCACTGCATGCGCCTGATCGGGTGCGCCCAGCGAGCGATTGAGCTGATGTGTGACCGGGTGGAGAACCGGGTGGCCTTCGGCAAGAAGCTCAGTGAGCAAGGATCGATTCGCGAAGATGTCGCCAAGTCCATCTGCGACGTGGAGCAAGCACGGCTGCTGACCCTGAAAGCGGCGGAGCGTATGGACGAAGTTTCCTATAAGGAAGCCCGTGATCTTATTGCCATGATCAAGGTCGTCGCGCCGACTATGGCACAGACGGTGATCGACCGGGCGATCCAGGCCCATGGGGCCATGGGTCTCAGTCAGGATACGTTCCTGGCCGAGGCTTTTGCCTATGCCCGGACCGTACGCCTCGCCGACGGTCCGGACCAGGTCCATATGAACTCGCTTGGCAAGCAGATTATCCGGCGCTACACCGCCTGAGCTCACACGGGCCGTCCCGTCCTATCGGGGACGCCCGTTCATTGGGCAAATTAGGAGATAGCATGAGCAATTCAACCGATCTTACAAGACCCGCTGATTTTCTCGGGCTTCTTCCGTTTGTTCAGGCGTTCAAAGTGGCTCTCATTGATGAGACACCCGGCGCCATCGCGGTGGAAGCTCCCTATATTCAGGCCTTCTCTACCCCACCCGATCTGTTTCCGGCCTCAACAGTCGGGGCGATCGGTGATATTGCCGCCGTCAGCGCCTGCCTCTCCTTGCTGCCCAAAGGCTGGGCAACGGCGACCCTGGACTTTACCGTCAAGATGACGGGCCCGGCGCGAGGCGACAAACTCGTCGCCCGCTCTCGGGTTTTGCAATCAGGGAAATCAATTTCCGTGGGATCGGCAGATGTGTTTGCCGTCGCGGGCGGCAAGGCAGTCCTGTGCGGAACCGTTCTCTCTTCCTGCCGCAACTACAAGATCAGTTAATGCGGGCTAGTTAGGGACGACGGCGCACCAGATACCGCTGCTCCCCTTCCATCACCAGCTCCCGCCTCTGATTATGAACGGTCGAGCGCACGGTGACGATGCCGGTGGTTTTTTGCTCCTTCAACTCGGTCACGAACAGTTCGGGATAAACCGTATCTCCGTAATAAACCGGTCCCAGGAATTTTGAGGACTGATCGATAAAGGCGATCATCGATTCCCCCAGTACATGCGGAAAGGTTCCGGCGCCGGCAGCGGTCTGGATGACGACCTGAAAGCCATGGGCGAGCAATTCGGGATGTCCTTGGGATTTGCAATATTCCACATCATAGTGAATCGGATGATTGTCCCCCGAGGCAGCCTGAAAGGCCGAGAAATTTGCATCTCTCAGGGTCCGGGAGGGAATATGAAAGCGCTGCCCGACAGACAGGTCTTCAAAATAGCTCGGCTCTGCGAACTGGTGCTTTTGGGGATCAAAATCTGTTTCACTCATTTTTCACTCGCTTGTTTTCAAGTCTTTTTAATTATGCCGGCAGTATAGAATAAATTTCGACCCCGGCAATGCCTTCCCCGTCCCCGTGTCTGCGACAACTTATCCCTGTATTCTTTACATGGATCAGTTACTATGCTGCCTGACAGGCACATTCATAAAAAGGACGAATTTGATGAAGGGCGACGCGGCAATTATCAAGCATCTCAATGTGATTTTGAAGAACGAACTGACGGCGATCAATCAGTATTTCCTTCATTCGCGCATGCTTGAAGACTGGGGTCTCGAAGAACTGGGGGAAAAGGTCTATCACGAATCAATCGACGAGATGAAGCATGCGGACAAGCTCATCAAGCGCATATTGTTCCTTGAAGGTCTGCCCAACCTTCAGGATCTGGGAAAGCTGGCCATAGGGGAAGATATCCAGGAAATCCTCGAATGCGACCTGAAACTAGAGGATGTCGCCCATAAAGACCTTAAAGCCGCAGTCAAGGAAAGTGAAGCCAAGCAGGATTATGTTTCCAGGGATCTGTTCGTCGAAATCATGGAAGCAGAAGAAGAGCATATTGATTGGCTGGAAACACAGCTTGGCCTGATCGAGAAAATGGGTCTGCAGAATTACATCCAAACGCAATCTTCGTAACCAATCGCCTAAATAACATTGACAATCATTCGCAATAGTATTAGATATTGAGAATGAGTTTCAATATCAGGAAAGCGGATTAGTCTGAATGTATGTCTGCCTATGTAATGGATTTACGGATCGGGACGTGAAATCAGCGGTGGCCTCTGGCGCATCGGCGGTTTCTAACGTTTATTCCACCCTTGGTGCAGCGCCGCAATGTGCCAAATGCTCGGTCCATATTCGCGAGATTATTCGCGATGAGAGAAAAATAGGGTTGGAAGCTCACAAAGGGGACTAAAAGCCCCTTTTTCGGACCAAAAAGAAAAATCCCCCACCATTTCTGGTGAGGGATTTACAGTTTATAAGGCCTTATTATTTATTTCCGCCTTGGCCTCGGCATACTGTTTCTTCAATCGATCGACATAGGCGCCGACCGTTGGCACGTCCTTGACACTGCCTATCCCCTGCCCGGATCCCCAGATGTCTTTCCAGGCTTTCGCTTTTGAAATGCCACCGCTGCCGAAATTCATCCGGCTCTTATCTGCGCCTGGCAGATTTTCGGGATCAAGCCCGGCTCGCTCAATACTGGGCCGCAGATAGTTTCCATGAACACCCGTGAAGGTATTGGTATAGACAATGTCTTCACCTGTGCTCTCGACAATCATTTCCTTATAACCATCCACCGCATTTGCCTCCTGGGTTGCAATGAAGGCACTGCCGATATAGGCAAGGTCCGCACCCATGGCTTGCGCCGATAGAATTGAATGCCCATTCGCGATAGAACCGGACAAGGCAAGCGGTCCATCAAAAAACTGGCGTATCTCGGACACCAGGGCAAACGGGCTCAAACGGCCAGCGTGACCGCCGGCCCCAGCGCATACAAGGATTAATCCGTCGACCCCTGCTTCCAGAGCTTTTTGGGCATGGCGGATGTTGGTCACATCATGGAGAATGATGCCGCCATAGGAATGGATGGCCTCGACAATCTCATTGGGTGCGCGCAGGCTGGTGATGATAATCGGTACTTCATGCTTAACGCAGAGCTCGACATCTTCCATCAGCCGGGAATTCGAATGATGAACGATCTGATTAACAGCGAACGGTGCGACCTTCTTGTCCGGGTGCGCTTGTGCATATTCGCTGAGTTCAGATTTAATTCGGGATAGCCACTCATCCAGTTGTTCAATGGGACGGGCATTTAAAGCAGGAAACGACCCCACAATCCCCTCTTTGCACTGAGCAATGACCAACTCAGGCCCGGAGACAATAAACATTGGCGACGCAATGACAGGAAGAGATAGGCGCCCTTCCAGCAAGGGTGGCATTGACATCCGCAACACTCTCCAACGATTATAAATGATTTAGCCAGGCCTGGATCTTGCGCCCAGTTACCCGGCTTGCCCATTTTATTAGCACCCTTTTTCAAAGATGACAATTTGTCATTTTTGACAAAATTTCATTTTTTCTGTTCGCACTTGCAGCATTATTGCGAAAAACCACGTTAAATCATGCCATTAATTACCGAGATCGATTTCAAAAAAAAATTACCGGAATGAAGATAAAAAGCGGTTATTCATGACAGTGGCGCGCTTTTGATCAGTTAAGTCTCAAAAATAGGCAATTTTTCGATGAATATCGTCCGCTTTCGGAGCGGAAAAGAGAATCGGTTTTGAGGACTCCCACAAAATCAGGGTGCTTTGCCCAGCCCGGTCGGCAATTTTATCCATGCCCGGCATTTTTTTTCCGGCTTACTGATCCGACCTTCTACCCCATTCGAGGTCAAAACCGCAAATTGCCGCCTCCGGCCTCATAATTTCACTTGGCATGATGACTGCATAGTGAAGGCAAACGAAATAAGTATGTCCAGGAGAGAAGAGTGTTACATATTGATATAGAGGAACAGGTTGTTCCCAGCGCATCCGAAAGAAGAGAGGCATTTCGTGTCTCCTCCCCTATTTTGAGCGTTGAGATCGGGGGCCAGAAATACGCGACTGAAAACTGGTCGCTCAATGGCCTGTTGCTCAATGGAATTCCCAACGATACGGCCCAGGATGAGCCGGTAAACGGTATATTCGGCCCCCTCGGTTCGGCGGAGATGTGCCGGTTTGATGGCCATATTGTCCGCCTTGATCGGGATAAAATGACGACGGCGATCGAGCTGGATGAAAAAAGTGCGGATGTGGCGGCTCTGCTTCCCTTATGGGTTCTCAAATATGGCGGACGCTAGCCTCGCTTGGCGGACCTGGCGCAATTTCAGTCGTTCAAAGAGCGAACTAGATTAGAAATCTCTTCTATGCTGATCTTCCTTGTAATGGAGGGTTGACAGAAATGGACGGGAGTTTCTATGGTCCGCCCGATATATCAGTATTGTGCTGATATACCTTTACTCCCCTGATGGGAGAGACCGGCTAGACCGGCGCCGAAGGAGCAACCGCCCCGGAAACTCTCAGGCACATGTACCGTCAGGTGAAAAGGCTCTGGAGAGTATGCGTAATACAGGCGCATCACCGAAGAGGTAAACCGGACGATCCGGCTAGTCTTTCAGGTAACCGGACAGAGGGGGCATCATGAAACTCGAAGGTGATTTTGCATCGCCGGAATGAGAAAGGGTGCCTGAAATGACGACAATCCCAAAAACCGGACTGGGCAGTGTGACGCCCGTTGTCCCGTCTAAACCCAGCGGAATGAGTGATCCGACCTCGCAGCTGGATGTTAATATCAGTGTCACCGATCTCTACACAATTGGAATTGGGCCCTCCAGTTCCCATACAGTGGGCCCCATGCGCGCCGCCAAGAGATTCGTCGATCGCCTGACATCCGAAAAGCTGCTTGGCAGTACAAACCGGGTTCTGGTGGAGCTCTTTGGCTCCCTCGCCCTCACCGGGCATGGCCATGGGACCGATCTTGCAATTCTGCTCGGCCTGAGCGGATGCCGCCCGTCCACCATTGACCCGGAAGAAGTACAGCCTCTGGTCAGCGAAATTCGGCAATATGATAAAATCCTTCTATGCGGCCATCATGAAATCCCATTCTATGAAGAAGATAATCTCCTGTTCCATAAAGATCGGATTTTGACCGAACATGCCAACGGCATGCGCTTCAGTGCTTTTAATGCAGAGGGCGCTCTTCTTTTGGACAAGGAGTATTTTTCTGTGGGTGGCGGTTATGTTGTTTCCCATGGAGAGGGAGACCGCTCTGAAACCAAAGGCCATAATGTCCAACTCCCCTACCCCTTTACCTCCGCGAAGGAACTCCTCTCTCTCGGGAAGGAGTCCGGCCTGACGATCGCCGAGATGATGCTTGCCAATGAGGCCTGCTGGAGAGAAAGTGAGGAAACGCTCACTTTTCTGGATAACGTCAACGACGCCATGATCAACTGCATCCGCCGCGGCTGTGAAACCGATGGTATTCTGCCCGGCGGCCTGAATGTCAAACGCCGGGCCCATCAGATTTACAAGGATCTGATGGAAAACCCGGAACGGGCCTCCCGCGATCCATTGACGGTCCTGGACTGGGTCAATCTTTACGCACTCGCGGTCAATGAAGAGAACGCCGCTGGCGGGCGTGTGGTCACCGCGCCGACCAATGGCGCAGCCGGTGTGATCCCTGCCGTGCTGAAATATTACCAGCGTTTCTGTCCGGGAGCCGATCAGAAAGGGTCCCGCGATTTTTTGCTGACCGCCTCGGCCATCGGGGCCATTTACAAAAAACGCGCCTCTATTTCCGCAGCGGAAATGGGCTGCCAGGGTGAGGTTGGGGTTGCCTGTTCCATGGCCGCCGGTGCCTTGACTGCGGTCCTTGGCGGCACTAATGAACAGGTTGAGAATGCCGCGGAAATCGGCATGGAGCATAATCTCGGCCTGACCTGTGATCCCATTGGCGGGCTCGTTCAGATTCCATGTATCGAGCGCAATACCATGGGCGCCATGAAAGCCATCAATGCAGCCAGACTGGCCCTCTCCGGCGACGGCACCCATGTCGTCTCCCTTGACGAGGTGATCGAAACCATGCGCCAGACCGGCATTGATATGTCGAGCAAATATAAAGAGACATCCCAGGGCGGGTTGGCTGTGAATGTCGTTGAATGCTGAGAACTAAAGCTCTTTCGTCAGCATCTTCTGAATATGAAGCGGCAAGGCGAAAGACGCCCGATGGACTTCCGGCGTGTAGTAGTCGGTAACAACACCGGAAGAGACAAAACGCTCCGTCAAAGCCGCCAGATCTGCCTGACGATGCGCCGCCGTATCGCTGGCCCAGCCATAGGCCATAACCCCGCCGACATAGCTTGGAATAGCGGCAAGATAAAATCCTACATCTTTAAACAGGGTTTTGAGGCGGTCATAACTGGTTCGAAGCTCGCTTTCCTGAACGAACGGCACACCGTTTTGGGTGACAATAATACCGCCCTCTGCCAGACATGACTTGCAGTCACTATAGAATTCCTGTGTATACAGGACTTCTCCGGGTCCATGGGGATCGGTGCTGTCGATGATAATGACATCCCAAACTTCCTGCGATTGGCGAACGAATTCGCAGCCATCAGCGATAACCAGGTGCAGCCGGGGATCATCGAATGCCCCTCCCGACACACTCGGCATGTATTCCTGGCTGAGTTCAATGACCGTGCGATCAATGTCAACAAGGGTCACCTGGACATCCTGGTGCTTCATCACCTGCCGGGCAGCGCCCCCATCACCGCCACCAATAATCAGAATACGCTCCACACTTCCGTGAGCCAAGAGCGGCACATGAACAAACATCTCATGATAAATGAATTCGTCTTTTTCCGTGGTCTGAACGGCGCCATCCAAGGACATCACCCTACCAAACTGACTGTTCTCGAATATCATAAGATCCTGGAGGCCTGTTTTCTCCCGATACAGAACCTTATCGACTTTCAGGGCGAGATTGACACCTGAATGCAGTCCCTCATCAAACAGCTCAATCACTGATAATTCCCCGCTTCAGTTCATTGAGTTGCAGACTGTCAGGGCGAAAAGCTGCTTTGAGGACCGGAAGCGCTTTATAGGGATCTGTCTTCCCGCACATGAAAATATCCAGGGCCATGTATTTTCTCTCCGGCCAGCTATGAAAACTGATATGGCTTTCGGCGAGAACCAGCACCCCGGAGAGCCCATCCGGATCAAAGGCATGCATGTGAAAATGCAGAACTGTCGCCCCGGAGACCTCTGCGCATTCTTTCAAGGTGGTCTCGATAAGATCCGGATCGTTCAATCCCTCTCCACCCCATAAATCGATAATAAGATGGGTACCGGCAAAAACCAGCCCGTCCCTTTCTACAAAATAATCAGGGCGGTCGTGTTCGGGAGCCATGGGGTCCGCAGTATTTTGGAGAACATCTCCCATTTTTGCCTGCACTGTTTGAAAAAACGCGTCCATAAAAAGGTGCCGCGTTATCGCCGAGATACATCGGAAGTGCAAGTGAAAATTCCCGCTGGCGAATGGTTATCAGTGGCGAAGAATGGGCCTTTCTAATCCAAAATGAACGCCCATTCTTCAGGGCAGGCTTTCTAGCGCTTTGTCACCACCACTTCCGCATAATCAGTAGGAACAATCATTGTCCCGTCCGTCGCCACATTATGTTCTGTGCCAAGCTTTCTCATATCCATCTCCAGGGCTAGCTGCCCTTCCGAATCCAGCGCCGAAAAAGCCTTATGAACGGGGCCATACCAATTCCTGAAAATCTCCATGAAATGACTGGTGGATTTGTAACGGAAATTAAAGAGACGAGGCGTGATCTCAATGCTGGACGAGGTCTCCGCAAACATTTCCGCCAGGCGTTCTCTGGTCCCCCAGAGTGCCGGAGACTGAACACCGGTCGGCGGCGGAACATATTTCCCGATGGTTTTAAAGAGTTGCCCGATAAAGCTATCGGGTGTCCAGTTGGCCATGCCGATTTTGCCACCGGATTTACAAACCCGCGCCATTTCCGACGCAGCTCTCATCTGGTTTGGGGTGAACATCACCCCGAATGTCGACATGACGGTATCAAAACTGCCATCTTCAAAAGGAAGGTTTTCCGCGTCAGCCTCGCGAAAAGTCACCGTCAGGCCATCGGCTTCCGCCCGCTCCTTGCCGCGCTCCAGCAGGCTTTCAACATAATCGGTTGAGGTCACCTCACAACAGCGACGGGCGGCCGCAAGAGTGGCATTTCCGTTGCCGGCAGCGACATCAAGAACTGTCTGGCCCGGTCGCACATCCATGGCCTCACAAAGCAGCTCTCCGACGATATTAAGAGTCACACCAATCGTTGAATAATCACCCGACCCCCAGGTTGCCCGTTGTTTGTCCTTGATCGCAGTATAATCTGGCTGCATTTCTGTCATTTTCCTGTCTCCTATCCAGTTGCCTTGAACTGCCTTAGAAATTAGGAGGTCAATGTTTCTATACTTCGTCAGAAAACCGGAAAATGAATTTCATTTGTTTCAGCAATGTTTGAATGCTGTATCAAATTGTAGATATATCAATATATGATCAAGTGGACTGGAATTCCTTGGGCAACAAACGGTAAATAACCTGGTCTTGATCCGGATCAGGAACCAGTTCATCCAATGGTGCAGACATCTGAGGTCTCATGCCAAGCCGTTCCATTAATTTCCAGGATCGCACATTATCCTTATGGGCGACTGCCCAGATTTCCTTAAGCTCCAGGTCCGCGAAGGCAAATTCCAGGGCTCGTTCGAGGGCTTCCGTCATAAGACCATTGCCTTGGTGACCGAGATTCATGGCATAGCCCATGTCGGCCCTTTTTCCAGGCTCATCAAATATGCCAAGGCGAATGCTTCCGATAATCCGATTCGATTCTTTGATAGCTACCGCGAAGATAAGGCGGTTTGTCACCTTATCCCGCTGATCCTTCTGCCTTTCGCGAAAGAAGGCTGTCAGGGTTTCCGCCGTCTGTTTCTGGACAGGTAAATAGCGATAGAATTCCGGATCCAGTGCATATTTGAAAATCTCCGATAAATCCGTCTCCTCAAAATGCCTCAGGACCAGACGTTCTGTTTCCAATCTCATAAAGTCATTGCCCCAAAAAAATAGTTTTCTTGTTTCTAGCATTTGTTATTTGCTCTGGCTGTCACAAATAGCTACTGATCTTAATCAGTACATTTTTTATTGGGAATTTATTGAATGCGAGTTATTAAGCCTGCCGATTTTACCGGCGAGGAAGCCTGGGCTGCTATTGATATCGAAAAAATACCGAACGCGACAGTCCGTCTGCACTGGACGGATGAACCGTATATCTGGCATGTCAATGACGGACCGGAGGTATTTGTTGTCCTGGATGGAATGGTGCGCATGGAAGCCCGCAAGGCGGGAGAAGAGATTTCCTATGATCTGCTTGCCGGAGATGTCTTCCATGCGGAGGCAGGCGATGAGCATAAAGCAACGCCCATCGGCACTGCCCGGGTGCTGGTGGTTGAAACAGAAGGCAGTATCTAGTTAGTCTCTCAACGGTTTGCCGACAGTTTCGCGTATCGAGTAGACAGCAAAGAGGCTGAGAACCGCCAGTCCCATCAGATAAAAAACCGGGGAAAAATCGTTTGCTGTTCTGTTGACCAGATACAGCGCAACCAGGGGCGCCGTTCCGCCAAAAATGGAGAGGGTTACGTTGTAAGACACAGATAGGGCGCTGATGCGAACTCTGTGAGAGAGTATCTCGGCCATGACCGCTGGATTCACGGAAAAAATCATCGAAAACAGGACAGCGAAACCTGCTTGTCCGAGAAACACCAGGATCAGGTTTTGATGATCCATCATCCAAAACAAAGGCCAGGACAGAACCAGCACTCCGACAGTTCCCACATAGAGCAATGGCTTGCGGCCGACTTTGTCACTTAATATTGAAAACCAGAGAGGTAGGACGGCAATTAACAGCAGACAAACCGTGTTAATCGTCATCGCCGCGGTATTGGAAATATGGACCTTGTTAGTCAGGAACGTAATTGCATAAACAAACATCAGATAGAATCCGACATTGACCGAAACTGCCAGTCCGCTGACCTTCAACATATCCCGCCAATGGTCCCGCAACGCCTCGATCAGCGGCACCCCCTCCGCTTTAATGGGATCGCCGGGTATAGGAGGTTCTTCTATGCCGGATCGAAAATAGAACGCCAGGATGGCAACGGCACCGCCTGCGATAAATGCAACCCGCCATCCCCAGGAATTCAGACTTGGCTCACTCAGAGAATGGGTCAGCAGAGCGGCGACGGCTGACCCCAAGAGAAAGCCGAGAAAACATCCGGTCAAAATCCAACTTGAATAGAATCCGCGTCTATCCGGCGGAGCATGCTCAACAATAAAGGCCGTTGATCCGGTATATTCTCCCCCTACCGACAGGCCTTGGAATATGCGCAAGACGATCAGAATGACAGCCGCAGACACGCCTACCTGCTCGGTACTTGGCAGAAGCCCAACACCAAAGGTTGCGCAGCCCATGAGGACAACGGAAAATATCAGGACAGGCTTGCGGCCAAATTTATCGCCGATATGACCAAAAATTATAGCGCCAAGTGGCCGGGAAATATAACCGGCGGCAAAGGTCCCGAAGGTCGCCATCAGGGAGATAAACTCGTCATCGGATGGAAAAAACAGCCTGCTGAGAACCGGCGCCAAATAGGCATAGACGGCAAAGTCATACCATTCCATGACATTCCCGATCGCGCCGGAAAAAGCTGTGCGCCTCACGGTAGAATTGTCTACAGCTGCCTCTGACATCGTGATCCCCCGCTTGACGCCATCGCCCCAAAGCTTGGGAACGGACTTTCTTTGCGAATAGATCGCAAATCAATTAACAGGGTCAAGCCAAAAATAACGACTTTTCGTAGCAGACAAAGTAACCCCAAAAATTGTACAGGCGGCGACTTTACTGCAGGACCACATATTCGTAATCAACCGGCTTGTTATTGATGCCTCGATCCGGGGCAGCAATCCAACCCGCCATTTTGCCAGGCTCCGTAACCTGCTGCATCAGACTCTGGACATAGATACGATCCCCCTCAGAGGGCAGAAACTCATCATGGCGCTGATGAAATTCGGCCTCAGAGATCACCTCGCCTTTAGGGGTGGTGAAATGCCCTGCCCAGGCTCCGATGTCGCGACGGAAACGGCTGGACGGCAGCTCAATAACAAAGTCAAACCCGGCCTTTTTAATCAGACGGTTCCAGCGGGTGATTCCGATCTGGCAGTCCTTGATATAGGCATTTCGTACCTGATCATTAATGGCGCTTCTGACGGCAACCTCCTCCATCCTGACCTTGCCATCCTCATCCGGAACGGCAAGCTCCAGGACCGTGTCCTTGCAGACGTGATCTTCAAACTGCTTTTCATCCGGGCGTCCCTTAATGCCATTGGCGAAGGTAATCGCGGCGTTGGACGAGATTTCCGCCCCGAACAGATCCATGCAGGACGAAAACCAGAAATTGATGTAACGCTGCAGTAGGGGAAGATCGATGACTCCGGCTTTTCGTAGGACTGCAGGATCGTCCGTCTTGAGCTCGGTCATTTTCTCAAGCGCTCGTTTCACCACCCGGCTGATCCCGGTTTCGCCCACATACATATGATGGGCTTCTTCCGTCAGCATGAACCGGCAGGTCCGCGCCAAAGGATCAAAGGAGGATTCCGCCAGGCATTTCAGCTGATATTTACCATCCCGATCGGTGAAGTAAGTGAACATGAAGAAAGAGAGCCAATCACTGATCGGTTCGTTGAACGTTCCTAAAATGCGAGGATTATCTTCGCTGCCTGAATGGCGCATCAGCAGATCTTCTGCTTCTTCCCGACCATCCCGGCCAAAATAGGCATGTAGCAGATAGACCATGGCCCAAAGATGCCGCCCTTCCTCCACATTCACCTGAAACAGATTACGAAGATCAAACAAAGAGGGGCAGGTCTGGCCGAGAAGTCGCTGCTGCTCCACGGAAGCCGGCTCGGTATCGCCCTGGGTGACGATAAGCCGACGCAGGATCGATCGGTATTCACCGGGCACCTGCTGCCAGACGGCCTTGCCATAATCGTCGCCAAAGCCGATGGTCCGGTCTTTCTCCTGATCGGCAAGGAAAATTCCCCAGCGATAGTCCGGCATCTTCACCGCCCCGAAACTGGCCCAGCCCTTGGCATCAACCGACGTCGCGGTGCGCAGGTAAACATCCTTGGTCTGGAACCCCTCCGGTCCCAGTTCCTGCCACCAGTCCAGAAAGCGCGGCTGCCAATGCTCTAGCGCGCGCTGTAAGCGGCGGTCATTTCCCAGATCCACATTGTTGGGGATACGTTCCTGATAATTGATAGCCATCTTACACTCTCCTCCGGTCAAATTCCGCTTTGGACCCGCTGCCAAACAGTTTCAGGGCCCCCTTTTCCCCAACCGCATTGGGACGGTTGAATATCCAGTTCTGCCAGGCAGACAGCCGGCCGAAAATCTTTGTGGCGGCCGTCTCCGAGCCGCCGAACCTGAGATTGGCTTCCATACCTGTGAGGGCATCGGGCGACAGACTGGCCCGCTCTTCGACGAGAAGCCTGATTTCCTCTTCCCAGTCAATGTCATCGGGAATGAAAGTCACCAGCCCCTTTTCTTCAGCCGTGAAGACGTCAATAGCCTGCCCCGTCTGACCTCGCAAATCCGATAGCTCAGTTTCGTCGTCATAAAAGCGGGTGGCCAGTCGTGTCCGTCCGTTGACCATCTCCAGCCCCCCGAAATTCAGTTCGCTCAAAGCAATATGAGGCGGGGTTCCCTCTTCTTCCGGGATATCCAGCATATAGATCCGGTCCGCTGCCAGAGCCAGCTCATACAGACTACCGGCAAAACAGGATCCTTCATCGGCGATGGCAAAGAGACTGCGCGACGACACATCGAGCCGAGCAAAGGTGCGGCGCATCATGCCCAGCACTTCTGTCACCAGCCAATCCTCTTTATGGGCCATCAGGACGTCATCGGCCTTTAACACGTAATCGATATTGCCTTCGGTCTTCAGAAGCAGGGTTCCGATTTCTTCATTATTCGAGCGCAGCATCAGAATGGCATCATCAAGTTCCCGGGCCATGAGAAGCGGCCACCAGGCTGCACCTTCCTTATGAATGGCGGCAATGTCGCTGGAAATTTCGGCAGAGGGAGCCCGAACGGTAATCGTCGCCACCCGATCCGCTGCATCCACAACCGCATCCACATGGGAGTAGAAATATCCGTTCTCCTCAATCCGGCGATCTAAGGCTGTCAGCTCGATTCCCTTGGCGTCTGCCGGGCGCGGACTGCCCTCCCCTAACTGCTGCGCCCGCTCGGCGACCTTTTCGGAAAAGGCATGACGGGGAACCACTTCATCGACAAGCTTCCACTCCTTCGCCCGCCGTCCACGGACCCCATCAGGATTGGTGCAGAACACATCGGCAAGATCGCGGCGGACCTTTCTTTTGTCGGTCAGCCGGGTCAGCCCTCCGGTTCCCGGCAGCACTCCGAGGAGCGGCACTTCCGGAAGACTGACCGCACTGGATCGGTCATCGATCAAAAAAATCTCATCACAAGCCAGCGCCAGCTCATACCCCCCACCAGCTGTCGTGCCGTTGCAGGCCGCAAGAAACTTGATCCCGGAATTGCGACTGCTGTCTTCCATACTGTTACGGGTTTCGTTGGTGAATTTACA
Organism: Sneathiella sp.; assembly: GCA_965228285.1. GTDB lineage: Bacteria > Pseudomonadota > Alphaproteobacteria > Sneathiellales > Sneathiellaceae > Sneathiella. Next base: position 3,911,348 of record OZ245808.1, on the reverse strand, counting down.
GAAATTCACCTTCCACCCATGGGACGAGGTGCCAAGCATATAGATATTGGCACCCGCACAGAACATCTTGTCCATACCGCTGGTGACAATAACGGAGCGAACCGTCGGATGCTCAAATCTGATTCGCTGCAAAGCATCATTGAGCTCGATATCGACACCCAGGTCATAGGAGTTAAGCTTTAACTGATAGCCCGGCACCAGCCCGGCATCTTCGTCAACTGTCAGAATAAGCCTGGCAACTGCGCCGTCGACCTCAAGCTTCCAGTGACGATAGCTATCAGGATGCGTGTCAAAGGTTATCATTATTTTTTCCCGGTCGCTGAATTATAATACTACTAGATAAAGTGTACTTTAGTTCATGTCAAGTCCGTTGGCCGTGCCTTAGCCGCCAAAACATCGCCCAAAAGGGTCACAATATTTTGAAGGCTTTGCTCAATTGACTGGCCAGATGTGCTGTAATGAAGGTCCGCCTGACTATAAAGCCGGTTACGGGCCTCAAGTATCTGCTTCAGATCGCCCATAGCCTCCCGGCTGCCGGCCATGGGCCGCATATCCCCCTGCTCAATGACTCGCGCCATATGCTCTTCCGGAGAGGCCTGGAGCCAGACCATATGGGTATGCCTGGACAGCAGAGAAAATGTCTCCTCATCTGCAACGATGCTGCCTCCGGTCGCGATGACCACATGATCCTGATTCTCAATGATTTTGCTGAGGCATCGGCGCTCATACCGGCGGAAAGACGGTTGCCCGGCAAGGGAAAAAATCTCCGCCAGGCTGGCCCCGAACTCCCGCTCAATCTGTTCATTCAGCTCGATAAAATCGAAGCCGAGACGGTTGGCCAGCAAAGGTCCAAGGGTCGATTTTCCGGCACCGCGCAGGCCAATGAGGGATATCCGGTTGGCTTTGCCTGATTGCCTGTCCTGCGCCACCTGCTGACGGACAAGATCCGTGATTTTCCCCAGTTCCGATTCCGGTAGCTGCCGGACTAGCTGCATCAGGATCTGCCGTTCCGGACTTGTCTCGTCCTCATTGGAAATCAGGTCCAGCATCTTCATATCCATGGCATCGGCAATCTGCCGAAGTACCAGTACGGAGGCGTTGCCCTGCCCGGTTTCAAGCTTGGCCAGATACCGCTCCGAGACCCCGGAATCATGAGCGAGAATTTTGCGGGTCATCCCTCTTTGAGCGCGAGCCGCCCGCACCCGCACCCCCAGATCGACAAGGTAATCGGATGCGGCCTCGCTTTCGCGTCTTAGATTTTCTGCTGCCTGCTTCACGGTTACGCCCCCGTTCCGCTTCATATAAAACACTGGACAAAGTGTATTATATTTCCTATTTCCTGTTTTGACTAGTTTTTCTGGAGAAAGATTATTTTGATGGATCAGATCAAAATTCTCGTAAGCACGATGACGGGGACGGCCGAACTCGTCGCCGACGAAATCGCTGAGGCTTTGCAGGCAAAAGGCAAAGAGGCCGAGATCCTTCTCATGGATGATCTGGAAGCCGCGGTATTTGAAGATGATGCCGCCTATGTCATCTGTACATCCACCTATGGACAGGGAGATGTCCCGGACAATGGCCAGGCATTCATGGATGATCTGGAAGAGACAAAGCCCGATTTGGCCGGAATTAAATATGGTGTATTCGCCCTTGGCGACATCACCTATGATCAGACCTTCTGCAATGCCGGTGTTCTTTTTGATAAAATGCTGAGTGACCTTGGCGCGGCCAGGATCGGAGAAATCCTGAAACATGATGCGTCTTCCGGTGAATTGCCGGAAGATCAGGCGGGAGAATGGGCGGAGGAATGGCTCGACAGCCTTGTCGGCACCTAAAAAAGACCTGTATCCTGAGCACGGAAAAAAAGAAAATGACTGGGGCGTCGGGACATTTCAGAATAACGGGAGGAATTCATGGCGATACGCGAGGGTCTAGCCCCTTACAATGCCACTGTGGAACTAATAGACCACAATATTGCGGAAGGCCGGGCAGACAAGACTGCCGTCATTGACGCGGCGGGTTCCCATAGCTACCAACAGCTAAGTAACGGCATCAACCGGTTCGCCAATGCACTGTCGGATTTGGGTATTGAGCGGGAGCAACGGATTGTTCTTTGCCTCAATGATACCATTGATTTTCCAATCTGCTTTCTCGGCGCCATCAAGGCGGGAGTCATCCCCGTCCCCATCAATACCCGCCTGTCCGAAAAGGACTATGACTATATTTTGGAGGATTGCCGGGCGACAGGACTTGTCGTGTCACAAGATCTTCTCTCTTTGTTTGAGGGTCATCTGGCGTCCCATGTAGCGCTTAAGTCTATCGTCGTTTCAGGATCAAGCTCTTCTTCCCATCAGACTCTCTCAGACCTTCTATCCGGAAAGTCCGAAGAGTTCGCCGCGGCCGATACAAGCAAAGACGATATGTGCTTCTGGCTCTATACTTCGGGGACGACGGGAATGCCGAAAGGCACTGTCCATCTGCACGGAAATCTGATGGCAACGGCACAGCTCTACGCCCAGGACACACTTGGGATTCGCGAGGATGACGTGATGTTTTCCGCCGCCAAGCTGTTTTTTGCTTATGGTCTCGGGAACGGGCTGACCTTTCCTTTTTCGGTTGGAGCCACTGCCATCCTGCTGGAAGGCCCCCCATCACCGGAAGCGGTCTGCGAGATTCTTACCCAGCAAAAGCCAACAATTTTCTATGGTGTACCGACCCTGTTCGGGATGCTGCTTGCAAGCGATATCCTGCCAAAGCAAGGGGAGCATAGTCTTCGCGTCTGTACGTCTGCGGGCGAGGCCCTGCCGGCTGATCTTCTGAGCCGCTGGCAAAAGCATGTGGGGGTTGATATCCTTGATGGCATCGGCAGCACGGAAATGCTGCATATCTTTCTTTCCAACCGAAGCGATGATCTGCGGCCCGGCTCCACCGGCAAGCCTGTACCGGGCTATGACATCCGCCTGACGGGTGACGACGGCCTCCCGGTTGCGATGGGAGAAATAGGGGCGCTTGAAATTTCAGGACCCTCCAGCGCGCTGATGTACTGGAACCAAAGGGCCAAAAGCCTGGAGACTTTCCAGGGTCCCTGGACCCGGGCCGGCGATAAATACCGCCAGGATGAGGACGGGTATTATATCTATTGCGGCCGGACAGACGATATGATGAAGGTTGGCGGAATCTATGTCTCGCCGTTTGAAGTTGAGGCCGCCCTGATTGAGCATGACGCCGTCCTGGAAGTGGCTGTTGTCGGCAAAGCCGACGCGGACGAACTGATCAAACCCAAGGCTATTATTGTCCCGTCGGCAACGCCTGATGATCCCGACAGTTTGGCGGAAACCCTGAAAGAATTCGTTAAATCGAAACTGGCAGCGTATAAATATCCCCGCTGGATAGAGTTTGTCGACGAGCTTCCAAAAACGGCGACAGGCAAGATCCAGCGGTTCAAACTTCGGGATTAGGGGATATTTTGCAACTTCATCTTCAGCGGTACCGGGTAACGATCAGATGAACGCCGGGGTTAAATGGCGGGCAATCGCGCTGATAGCCGTCTGCCAGATTTTTGCCCTGTCCCTCTGGTTTTCGGCAACTGCTCTGATCCCGGTATTGAAGGCCGAGTTTGAGTTAAGCGGCTTTCAGGCATCGCTTCTGACCAGTAGCGTCGCTGTCGGGTTCGTGCTTGGCACATTGATTAGCGCCATCCTCAGCCTTGCCGATCGCATTCCGCCGCGCGCCTTCTTTGCCGCCGCAACCTTTATCGCTGCTGGTGCCAATGTCAGCATTGTCTTTCTCGATCCAATATCGCCCGTCGTCATCCTGCTGCGATTGGTGACTGGTCTTTGTATGGCGGGCATCTATCCCGTCGGCATGAAAATCATCTCCACCTGGGCGGAAAAAGACATGGGCCTTTTGGTCGGGTTGCTGGTGGGTGCTTTGACCCTCGGCAGCGCGGTTCCCCATATTCTCAATCTTCTCGATACTTCCGGTCTTGATTGGCGCGTTCCCCTGGTGGCGGGCAGCGGGCTTGCCCTGATTTCGGTGATACTCATTAACTTTACCAAACTTGGCGGTCCCATTCCCAAGGCGCCGAAATTTGATCCAGCCCTGGCGCTCTATGCCTGGAAATATAAACCTCTCAGGTTAGCGAATTTCGGCTATTTCGGCCATATGTGGGAACTCTATGCCATGTGGGCCTGGATCGGCGTATTTTTGCTGGAGAGTTTCCGCTTGAGCGGTGTAGAGGATCCCAGATTCGACGCCAATCTCGCGACATTTGCCACCATCGCGGTCGGCGGCCTCGGCAGCCTGCTTGCGGGTCTTGCGGCGGACAGGATTGGGCGGACGACCGTAACCATCGCGGCCATGGCTGTCAGCGGCAGCTGCGCGGTGCTGATCGGATTTCTTTTTGGATTGTCCCCTGTTCTATTAACAATTGTCGCGCTTATCTGGGGTATGTCCATCGTCGCGGACTCGGCCCAATTCTCCACCTGCGTCATCGAGCTAAGCCCCCCCAATATGATCGGGACTATGCTGACCATACAGACCTGTATTGGATTTCTGATAAGCCTGGCGACCATTCACCTTATCCCCGAATTCGTCGACATTATCAGCTGGAACTATGCGTTTGCCGCTCTCGCTATCGGCCCATTGCTTGGGGTCATGGCCATGTTGCGGCTGAGGCAACTGCCGGAGTCGGCCAAGATTGCAAACGGTCATAAATAGAAACCGAAAATTAGCCCCTTGATTTTGCTGCTCTTCGACGCAACTGTTAACATTAATGAGGCGCGCAAAATAGAATGGGAAAATCATATGATCAAAGGACTCCACCATAACGCCTATCGCTGCCGTAATTCAGAAGAAACCCGCCAGTTTTATGAGGGTTTTCTTGGTCTCCCCCTTGCCGATGCATTCCCGATCGGAGAGACAAAAACCGGCCGCAAAACCGAGGCCCTGCATACTTTCTATCGCATGGATGACGGATCTTTTCTGGCCTTCTTTGAAGTCCCCGACCGTCCTTTCGATTTTCAGGAGCAACATGACTATGACCTGCATATTGCACTCGAAGTCGATATGGACAGCCTTCACAAGATGTTCGCAAAAGGCAAAGAACATGGGATCGACACGCGTGGTATTTCGGACCATGGCACCATTCATTCCATTTATTTCCGCGACCCCAATGGCTATGTCATCGAACTGACAGCAAAAGTGCCCGAGAAAACACCAGACGAAAAAGAGGCCGAGGAAAACGCCAAGTCTGTCCTTGCTGATTGGTCAAGCGAACATCCCGCTTAGGAAAGCTTTGGCGGCAAATCAAGTTTTCTTATTTGGCGCGAATCAGGTTTCAGCGTAAACTCCTTCATCTGGAAACGCCGAGCCTTGGGAGTGAAAAATAATGCGGTCAATAATGGTAGCCTGGATGTTCCTCGCCGGGCTTACGGTTCTGGGCTCGTCCCCTGCTCTTGCCCAGAAAACAACAAATGACCGCTACATTGGTTATTACTATCCCGCTCCAGAGGAAGTGGAAATCTATTGTGCCCGGGTGCCCAATCTTCCGAATATGGATAAGCGGCGGCGGATCGGCTTTATCATCGGCATCCGCCAGGGCATGAACGAAAAGCCCTATGAATCGTCCTATTCCGTATTTGCCAAAGGGGCAGAATCAACGAAGCTGATCATAGTTGCCAGAAAAGATGGCTATCTTGGGACCATCTACAGGGCGAGAGCCCTTTTAGCGGATCTTACCACCAGCGCCCGAACAACCCCGATTTTCGAGGAAAGCGGCGCCGCTGAAAATCTGACATTTCTCGATTTACTGACTCTCCTTGGTTTTGAGACAATTACCGTCAGCGACGGGGATAAATTTTCACATCAGTTCCGACTTCAGCTAGACTATGACAGCGATTGTCAACAGGATGAGCAGAGCCAAAATCTAAATCAGTAATCCGGGAAACAGAATGATCAAAGTAACCTATGTCGCCTCAGACGGCACCAAAACCGATGTTGACGTTCATGAAGGCAACAGCCTGATGCACGCCGCCGTTGCCAACGGTCTTGACGGTATTATAGGGGAATGCGGCGGATCCGCCATGTGCGCCACCTGCCATGTTTATGTGGATGAGGCCTTTGCCGATCGCCTGCCTCCGATTGATGATATGGAAGAAGAAATGCTGGAATGCACCGCATCGGAACGCCGCAAAACCAGCCGGCTAAGCTGCCAGATAGAAGCCTCCAGCGAGATTGACGGCATTACCGTGTCGATGCCCGAAACCCAGATCTGATGCCGGACGGGGTTGTCATCGTCGGTGCCGGTCAAGCCGGTGTCCAGACAGCCTTCAGCCTCCGGCAGGCGGGATATGCCGAAGCGATTACTCTCATCCATGACGAAGAGATGCTTCCTTACCAGCGCCCGCCCTTGTCGAAGAGTTTTTTGAAGGAGCAACAGGCCGAAGAGGCCCTGGTTTTCAGAAACCGGGAAGTCTATGGAGATCATCAGATAGACCTCCGCCAAAAAGAGAAGGTTATTGGGATTGACCGGACCAACAGGGAGGTTCATCTGGCCTCTGGCACTCCGATTACCTACGACCATCTGGTTCTTGCCTGCGGAGCGAGCAATAATCGACTATCCATCCCGGGGGCTGATCTGCCTCAGGTGCTTGATCTGCGATTTTTGGAGGAAGCGAATATTCTCCGGCGGGCATTAGCGAACGCCAAAAGGCTGATCGTGATCGGTGGCGGGTTTATCGGTCTGGAGGTTGCCGCGACGGCCAACCTGCTTGGACTTTCAGTAACCGTCCTCGAGGCCGCTGATCGCCTGATGGCGCGGGTCGTTTCGCCTGCGATCTCCGACTATGTCCTAACTCGCCATCGTGCCGAGGGTATAGAGATTCATCTGAAGTCAATGGCCACACAAATTGAGACGACTGCGGGTGGAAACGTAATGGTTCGAACGTCTTCCGGCACGGAGTTGAACGCGGATTTCCTTTTGATGTCCGTAGGCGTGCATCCAAATACGGATTTGGCGGAGGCGGCGGGCCTGGCAACAGAGGACGGGATCCTGGTCGATGAATTCCTCGCCACTTCTGATCCGGATATTTCTGCCTTGGGTGATTGCGCCCGCTTTCCTTTTGCTTTCAATCATGAGCTTGTCCGCCTTGAATCCGTTCAGAACGCGGTCGATCAGGCCAGGTGCCTGGCCGAGAGGTTGACCGGTAAGCCGGCACCCTATACGGCGGTTCCGTGGTTTTGGAGTGATCAGGCAGATTTAAAACTACAAATCGCCGGACTGACTGCCACAGCGGATCAGACACAGATTCTTGGAGATCGCGAAAGCGGTAAGTTTTCTGTCTGTTGTTTCAGAAAGGGCAACTTTATCGGCACTGAAAGTATCAATGCCCCGGCAGATCACATGGCGTCCCGGCGTATTCTAGCAGCCAATAGACCTCTCTCCCCTTCGGAGGCAAGTGACGCCGGGTTCACATTAAAGGCTTTTGCCTCAGGTCAGTAGTCGGAGATACCTTTAATTTCACATTGACCTGTCGTGTAACGTTCCTTGATGCCGCAACTATTGGTGAAACGGATAATCAGATTCCCCTTACAATTCTCGAAACTCACCCAACCATCCAGGCTCTGGGTGCCGCCACCTTGACCGCCCCCCTCGCTCCGGACAAAATATTTGATTTCCTTGACGACAAGATCCCCGAGATCGATAGTCTTGAGATTCTCCGCGACCTTCCCGGCACAGCCTGTCTCCCGCCAGTCCTCGGCTTTCACATCACTTGCGATAAGAGGAAAACTGAACAGGGAGACACAAACAAAAAGCCCCATATATCTCCAAACAGCGCGTGGCCTATTTATCATTTTTATCTCCTTGCCAAACGGCCCCAGTTTCTTCAAGCGCCGATATTTTATCAGGATTAAACCCGACTTCCCGCAAGATTTCCCGGGTATGGGCGCCATAAACAGGGGCTCCAAAGCGATGTTCATTCGCGGTTTCGGAAAATCTGGCCGGTTGTCGTGTCTGCCGCAAACGACCCGCCTGAGGATGTTTGTTTTCTTCCATGATGCCATTGGCAACCACCTGAGGATGCTGCCGCATCTGTGTGCGTGTCAGAACGGGGGCGCACGGAACGTCTTTTGCCTCCAAACGCTTGATCAAATCCTCGGTCGTAAAGGCCCGCATGGCGTCCTGCATCAGCTGCGTTCTCTCATCTTTGTTTTCCTCACGCCCCGCAGGCGTGTTGAAACGTGCATCCTCTATCAACAGTTCCTGGTCAACGGCTTGTGCGAACCCCTTCCAATGCTTATCCAGCATAACGGCCACACTCACGAAACCGTCCTTTGTTTCATATATAAGGTCAATAAAGGACTGGGCAACTTCCGTCGCGCTTTCATCACCGATAAAAGTATGACCTCCCATATCTGAGCTCCAGAGAAAGGAGACCAGGGTATCGAGCATCGATAAAGTGACATGCTGGCCCACGCCAGTTCTTTCCCGAGCGAACAAGGCCGCAGCGATCGCCTGAGAGGCCTGAATGGCTGTCAGTTTGTCGGGGAGGATTGTGCGGACGAGCCGCGGTCTTTCTTCATCAGATCCGGCCTGCACAGTTGTCAACCCGGAAACCGCCTGAATAAGAGGGTCAAAAACCGGTTTCTGGGCGTAGGGCCCCTCAAACCCGAAACCACAAATAGAGACATAGACAATGGCAGGATTAATGTGCCGGACATGTTCTTCACCGAGTCCCATTCGGGTGGCAACACCGGGACGGAAGTTCTGAACGACCACGTCGGCCTCCGCCACCAATTGCTCGAAAACTTCTATCCCTTCGCGCTTTTTCAGATCCAACACGATGGATCTCTTGTTACGATTGTTATTGACGAAGGAGGCGGAGAACCCGTTCCGTCGGGTTGCAACATGGCGGCCGTAATCACCGCCACCCGGCGATTCCACTTTGATGACATCCGCCCCCTGATCAGCCAAAGTCATTGTTGCCAACGGGCCTGAAATCATTGTCGTCAGATCAATAATTCTGACACCGGAAAATGGGCCAGCCATTCACATACTCCTCGTTTCTTAATTCGTTACCTGGCCCCGTTCCAAGTATCCTGTGAAATTACAGATTTGGCCAGAATTTTCGGTCTTCATCGGAAAATCTCAGACCGAATTTCTGAAGGAGGCAGTCATAATAATCCGCTTCCTCCATCAACATGGTCTCCAGCTCCGGCTTGCCGATCCTTTGTTCCTTGAAAAGATTTCCGCGCAAAGTTCGCCGACCCTCGGCAAGGGCAAGGGTCGCGAGCGGCTGGGTGGTGAAAACGGAGTCTTCCGACATTTGCTGATAGTCACATCTTTCGGCGAATTCCTCTCGGAGTCGGTTTGTGGTGTCGATGGTAAATCTCGGCACCCAGTCCTCTCCAGGCTGCTCCTGCATTTCCAGGCACAGGGCGCCTTGAAAGCGTCCCAGCCGATAATTTTTGCCTTCCGGTGTACCACTGACATCCTGAGTTCCGAGATTAAGTGGCTCTCGTACGGATTCGCCATTTCCGACATCCACTAGATACTCTGCTCCGTCAAGTGAAACGATCAGCACCATATGCTCAAACGGTGCGGACAGCGCTCCGTCCTTGTACATTTGGGCCGAGCACATTTTCACCTGATAGCCGGTGGCGGAGAGAATATCATGGAGCAGGCCATTACATTCGTAACAAAAGCCGCCCCGCCCTTCTCCGATAATTTTCGCGGCGGCCCGATCTGGCGACAGGAAGATTTTCCTCGGGATATGAATATCGATGTTTTCAAACGGCACGGTCTGCAGAAATTCGGTTTTTATGGAGGCAAGACAGTCAAGCGACACATCAATCGGTCCCTTAAACCCAATTCGGTCCAAAAATCCTTGGATATCTGCTGGCAAGTTGAGCTCCCGGGAAATTGATGTGGATTAAGCGTTTACGGATCAGGCGAATGCTGTAAAATTTCAGCCCGTACAATAATCATAAAAAGGAAACAACAATGCAACCAGTCAATGTCATCGCCATGATCGAAGCCAAGCCAGGAAAACGCAGTGAAGTCCTGCAGCTGTTCAAGGAAAATGTTCCCGCCGTTCTTGCCGAGCAGGGATGCATTGAATATACGGCCGTTATTGACACGGAAGGTGTCGGCGGATTCCAGGCGAAAATTGGTGAAAACAGTTTTGCCGTCATTGAGAAATGGGAGAGTATGGAGGCATTGATGGCACATGCGGTCTCAGATCACATGAAGGCCTATGGGGCCAAGACCAAGGACATGATTGAAAACCGGGCGATCCATATTCTGTCGCCGGCCTAAGTGCCGGATGCGTGCCTGGCTGCCGGGTACACATTTCGGCTTAAACTCTAGAACAAGGACAGTTTCGTGCGCGTAAATCCAGGCCTTAGCAGATCCCGAGCCGTTTTATCAAAGGTGATCATTGCCGGTAGTTTGAGTGCTATTCTGATCGGCGGCTCTACCGGGGCCTATGGCCAGGAAAAGGCGTCGGCTTTCAATGTATTTGACATGCCCGCCATGTCTGACCAGCTGGCCGGTGTTTTCAGGTATTTACGTGCGGGAAACTTTGTGAGTGCGGAAAGCCTCCTTCTGGAAATCATTGATAAATATCCGGATCGGGCCCAGAACTATTACCTGCTTGCGTCGGTTCTGGCCATCCGGAACGAGCAGGAAGAGGCCCTGAATGTCCTCAGCGAAGCTATCGACAAGGGCTTTCGCAATTCCCAGATGATGCAACAGGACACCAATCTGCAGTCCATCCGCAACACTCCGCGCTTTCAGGAGTTGACCGAACGGGTCTTGAAGGAAAGTGCCCTGGAAGCGCCGCGGGGCAGAGATGACATGGCCCCCTATCTGGTCAGCCAGACTGAGGCGTTGATCAGTGCCACCAATACCATTTGGAACCCAAGGATCGGCGTTCTGACCTCCGCATTTCGCTTTGACCCGAACGGGGCCGCTCCCTTTGTTCAGAATCATGATCATCCTGTTTCCAAACAGCTCAATGACTGGTATCGCAGCGGGCAGGCGGCGGGGAACTATGGCGATCTGTATGACAACCGGGACCGGCAGCATTCATCTTTAAATCAGAAGCTGTTTCCCCAGCTCAGCTTTACCCGCTACAGCGAAGCTGCAAAGGAAGCCGGGATTGATAACGGACTGAACGACAAAATCCTGTTTAACACCATTACCATCGGCAATTCTTCAACGGCGGTAACCAAAGGTCCCTATTGGCGCAGCCTGCCGCGCCTGGCCACATCTCTTCCGCGAACGGCGCAGCTTCTGTATCTGCAATATGTTCAGAACCAGATGTATATTTATCCCTCGGTCCATGACTATACGGAAAAGAACGGGGATGTTTTCCTTGCCAATACGCCGTATATGCTTGTCTCCCAAGGCCGCTCGGGATCGGATCGGCCATTGCTGCATATTGTTGCCGGGATTCTGGCGGCGTTCCAGCCCGAGGTGAAGGATTATCTGAAAAAGAACGGTCTGGTCATGCCAACCGTCCAGATGTTGCTTAGAAGCGGTAATCTGCGCCTGTTCAGAGAGGCGGAATATCTGACCCCTAAAGCGCATCCGCCGGTCTTCAGTGATCGTGATGTGGACATGCCGCTGATTATCCGCAAAACCAATGCCTTAAAGATCGAAGAGGTGCCGCCCATGGTCAAGCTCACCGTTCTATCGGCGAGCGAACCGGAAGGCGGCATTGATGATTTTAGCCGGATCAAGGAAGAGACCCTGTTCGCCACCCCGAGCGCCATCGCCCGGGTTGTCCGCAGCACGGCCCGGGACACCAAACTCACCCTCAGCACCGAAGACACCATCATCCAGACTGGGCAGAAAATTAAATATCACTGGGTCGTTCTGCAGGGAGATAAAGATAAAATCACCATCACCCCAAAAAATGAGGCTGGAACAGAAGCAGAGATCACAGTCTCCTGGCATGCCCCCTTTGCCGGATCGAACCCGCCGAACTTGACGACAAGCCGAGTTGAGATTGGTGTCTTTGCCGATAACGGCATGAATATTTCCGCCCCGGCTTTCGTCAATTTCCTGTTCCCCGCCAACCAGGTCAGGACCTATGATGCGGCGGGAAATATCCAGTCCATAGACCATAAGGCCGCGGATCAGAGCCGATATGTGGATCCGCAGGTGTTTGCCCACCGCAACTGGCGGGATGATTACAGCTATGACGATAAGGGCAACCTGATTGGCTGGACCCGGACCCGGGCCAAGTCAAAAGACGCGTTTACCCATCACGGCGCCCGCATCGTTGAAACCGACGATCTGGGGCGCGCCGTGAAGGCGGAAGTCACCAATTATGACGTTCAGCAGTCCGACAAGGGAGAAATCCTGGTCAGCGAACAGCCGACCGGCGAGTTTATCTATTACGAATATACCGATGACTCGGACCGAATTGGGACCCTCAAACGCAACTGATCCGCTGCGGACCTAATAACCGATATGGGCCCCGCCATCGATGGACAGATGCTGGCCGGTGATATAGCTGGAGGCATCGGATAACAGGAAACAGACCCCTTTCACCACCTCTTCCGGTGAAGAAAACCGCTGCAGGACGACCTGGTTCATATAGGTGTCTTTGAATTTATCGGAGCGAATGGTTTCTGTCATTTCCGTCTCGACGATGCCAAAACAGGCGCTGTTGACCCGGATACCATAGCGGCCCCATTCCTTGGCGGAACTCATGGTGATGCCCAGAACTCCGGCCTTGGCGGCACCGTAATTGATCTGGCCGATAGAGCCGCGCCGTCCTGCAATGGACGAGATATTGACAATGGAGCCCGGCGCCTTGTCACCATCCTTGGACCGTTCCAGCATATGACGACCGACGGCCTGGAGGCAGAGATACACGCCCGTCAGGTTGACATCAATGACCTGCTGCCAGACTTCAAAGGACATCTTGTGAATCATGGCCGCCCGGACGATCCCGGCATTATTGACCAGCCCGTGAATGGCGCCATTATCGCGAACCACATTGCCCACCATATCCTGGACAAAGCCTGGATCAGCCACACTGCCCACATGAACTTCCGCATTCCCCTCACCCAGCTTGTCGGCAAGAGCATTGACCTTGTCCTCCTGCACATCCGCGAGGATGGCCTTGCCGCCCAGCTCGACGATCAATTCCGCCGCCGCCTCACCGACCCCCTGGCCTGCCCCGGTGACAATAATGTTGCGTCCTTCCAATGACATGGGATTCTTCATCGCACTCTCCTCTAGAAACGTTGATCAGGCAGGCTCGAACATCGGCACAAAGACACCGGTTGTTTCGGTCTCGACAGGCACAAAGCGCACGGCCTGTCCGATACTCAACCCATCCAGATCACAATTGATGATATTGGTCATCATGGTCACGTCAGTTCCCTCCAGGGTGACATAGGCGATGGCATAGGGCTCCGCCACCCGCCGCATGACACTGTAGGAATAGATGGTGCCCTTGCCGCTGGTCTCCTCGAAATAGGTCTCGCCGCTACCGCAATGGGGGCAGGTGGAGCGCGGATAGTGATGACCGGAATGACAGCTCCGGCACATCTTCAGGAGCAGCTTTCCGTCCTTGAGGCCATCCCAGTATTCCTGGGTTTCCAATTCCACATGGGGTGTGGAGATCGTTCTTGTCTCAGCCATTGTTACACCCTTTCCATGATCAATGTCGCTCCGGCATGCCGCGTCCCGAGGGAGCCGCCGGTGCCATGGGCCAGGGCCAGGTCACAATTTGGAACCTGCACCGCCGGATGGGCTTCACCGCGCAGCTGGCGCACCGCCTCAATCACCTTGGTCATGCCGCCGCGATTGCCGGGATGATTGTTACAAAGGCCGCCGCCATCGGTATTGAACGGCAGCTTGCCGGTTCCGGAAATCAGATTGCCATCGGCGACGAACTTGCCGCCCTCCCCTTTGGCGCAGAAACCCAGATCCTCCAGCTGGATCAGAACCGATATGGTGAAACTGTCATAGATTGACGCATATTTGATATCGGCCGGGGTGACCCCCGCTTCCTCAAAAGCGATGGGGCCGGAGTGAACCGCCGCAGAATAGGTCAAGTCAATGCGTCCACCCATCTGATGTTTGGGCGCTTCACCAGCCCCCAAAAGCTTCACTTTTGGACGTTTGATCTGATCGGCAATTTCCGGCGCGACAACCACCAAGGCACCGCCCCCATCGCTGATAACACAGCAATCGAGACGGTGCAGCGGGTCTGCAATGACGGGAGAATTTACAACATCCTCCACAGTGACGACATTTTGCAGCATGGCATCGGGGTTATGTTGGGCATGGTGGGAGGCCGCGACCTTGATCCAGGCCAGCTGTTCGCTTGTGGTGCCGAATTCATGCATATGGCGGTGAGCGCACATGGCATACATGTTGACAATGGCCGGGGAAAACGGGAATTCAAAGGCCACGTCCGGGGAATCCGTCCCATAGCTTCTGGGCTTGGTGCCAATGGCCATGCCATCGGCGCGGGGCCGCCCCGCCAGAGTGACCAGGGCGATCTTGCATTTACCCGCCTTGATCGCCTGGGCCGCATGGCCCACATGCAATAGATAGGAGGAGCCGCCGGTTTCCGAGGTATCCATATGACGAAGCTTGAGGCCCATATAATCGGCCATGGACAGAGCGCCGAGACCCGGCGCATCTCCGGCACAAAAATAGCCGTCGACGTCATCTTTGGTTAGTCCGGCATCCTCAAGCGCCCCTTTTGCGACTTCCGCATGCAGCTGCGCAAGAGACTTGTCGACAGCCTTCCGTGTCGGATGCTCATAGGCTCCGGCAATATAGGCTTCCCCTTTTATGCTCATGAGATGATCTGTCCTTTGTTATTTTTTTTCATGCCTTTGCGACATGTTTGCACGAAGCCTAGCAAAGGCCCTTGGTGTTTTCAAATGTTATCGCGGCGGCTTGAGTGCGAAACAGGCGTCCTTTGAATGCAGGATTGGCAACTAGCTTGTGTTTTTGGCAACCAAATCTTTATATAGCTCGCGGATTCGCCGGGTAACCGGCCCCGCGCCCTTTCCCTTGCCAATCCGGCGGCCGTCGATTTCCCGAACAGGGGTCTGGGCACCAAAAGTCCCGGTCAGAAATGCTTCCTCTGCCCCATAGGTATCGACGAGGGAGAAATTTTTCTCGAAAACGGGAATGTCATTGTCACGGCAGAGCTCAATCACCTTGCGGCGGGTGATCCCGTTCATGCAATAGTCCCCGGTCGAGGTCCAGACCTCGCCTTTTCGAACAATGAAAAAGTTGCAGCCGTTTGTCGTGTTGACGAAACCATGGATGTCCAGCATCAGGGCCTCGTCCGCGCCCGCCTTCTGGGCCGCGATGCCCGCCAGAATACAGTTGAGTTTGGAATGGGAATTAAGCTTCGGATCCTGGGTCATGGGCAGGCCCCTGAGATGCGGAACCGTAGACAGCCGAATGCCCTGGTTCGACAGATCGGCGGCGGGAACGGAATGCTCCATGATGATGACCATGGTCGGTCCGGTCGTGCTCAATCGCGGATCCTGGAACGGTTTGTCCTTGATGCCCCGGGTGATCATCATCCGGGCATGGGCATCGCCGGTCATGCCGTTGGCCTTGGCCGTGGCGTAAAGGGCGTCAATGACCAGTGCCCGGTCCAGGGCGATATCAAGATCGATGGCTTTCGCCGCTTCATACAGACGGTCCAGATGCTCATCGAGAAAGGCAAATGTGCCGTTATAGAGGCGCAGCCCTTCCCAGACCCCGTCGCCCAGCATGAAACCGGCGTCATAGACCGACACCTTCGCCTCCGCCCGCGGCACGATCTCGCCATTGACATATATCAACAGGGAGTCATTGCGGGGATCTTCTTCAGCCGTATGGGTGCCGTGATGGCGGGGTTCTTCTGTCACCTCAATGATCCCGATCCAGTTTTCTAGTCATTGCCATCGGCCAGGGCCTGCAGTTTGGCCCGGCGGTACACGGTGTAGTAGAGATATATATTGAAAACATAGTCAACTGTTTCCCGGCCAATTTCCCGGGCGGCGATATATTCGACATTGCGGAACCAGCGGTCCGGGTCCAGATTCTGGGCTGCGGCCTTTTTCCGCATTTTTTTGATCCGGCTCGGACCGGCATTATAGGACGCCAGAGCCAGCAGTTGCTGGTTGAACGGATTGACCGCCGCCTCGCCGATATATTCATCCATGATATAGCGAAGATATTTTCCGCCCGCTTTTATATTGTTCTGAGCCGTTGAGATATTCGGAATATTGACGTTCGGATCCCTGGCGGTTGAGGGCAGCAACTGCATGATACCGACAGCACCTGCCTTGCTTTTGGCTTTCTGGTTGAGGCCGGATTCCTGATAGCCCTGGGCCAGCAGCAACAGCCAGTCCAGGTCATAGGTCTTGGCTGTCTTCTGGAATAAGGGTGTGCGTTTATCGACCTTTTCCAGCTCCTTAGGGTCCAGCGCCTGCCGGATCAGCTTGGTCGATTTCAGATACTTATTGATCATTATATTGCCAAGAAGAGTGCCTTCCCGGGATTTGCGGACAAAGGCGTTGATCTTCTTCTTTAACAGCGGACTCTTCTTGCGAAAGGCCCAGCCGATCTTGCCGCCATCCCGGAGCACGACCGAGGAATGAACCTTCAGTCTTTTATAGACCTTGGCCCAGAGATCGGCCTTGTGCTTGTCGACGATCAGGGCCGGCAGCAGGCGGCTATTGACCATGGCCATCAGGTCCTCATCCTCCAGATGCTCTTCCTCGATGACCAGTTTGACCGGCTTCAGGCCCCGCGATTTGAGATCGGCATTGAGTTTTTCCAGACTGTTGAAATAGCTGCTGGATTTACGCACATGGATGGTCTTGCCCGAAAGGCTGTCCGCATCCCTATAGCCTTTGGCGGATTTGTGGGTGACCAGGACCTCCCGGATATCGGTCATGATCGGATCACTGAAATCCACATCTTCCAGTCTTTGCGGTGTGATTGTCAGATTACCGGCGGCAATATCGCCATGCCCGGTCAGCAGCAAGGGAATCAGGCGGTCGCGGGGGGTGGGGATGATCGCCACCCGAAGGCGCAGGGCCTTTTTGGTCCTGCCCTTGTTCAGCGCTTTTTCAAAGGCCTTGATCCAGTCATGGGTGAGGCCTTTGGGCTCGGGTCCGTCGAAGAAGAAGAAGGTTTTACTGTAGGGGACGAGCACCCGGAGGACCCGGCGCTCCTTGATGACGTCAAAGTCGCCGGTATGGGGCAGGAACTTCTCTGAGGGCTCCGTATCGTTCTTTTCCTCCTTCGCCTCGGCAAAGGGCACCAGCAGCAGGCTGGCGAGGGCCAGGGCCGGAAGATTTACCCAATGTTGTAAGAGGCTTCCCAATGGATCAGTCGCGCCTTTCCGCAATAAATTAAATATTCGCACCTATTAATATGGGTCAATATTGACCTTGGGATGAACAGCAGGTCAAGGAATTTACGGTTTTGAGAGAGGTGTCTTTGATTTGTCGATGCGGATAATTACTGAACCATATGGTTGACTGTTTATGAAATCTCTGATCAGATGAGGCGCATTCTGATGTCGGGATATTGAAAGGAAGGACGATGACCACGCTCTACGAATGGCCGCCCACCCGCTCGCAGCGGGCCAAATGGGTGCTGGAGGAGTTGGAGATTGACTATCGGAGCCGTCCGGTCAATCTGCCCGACGGCGAACAGGATGGCGCCGAGTATCGCCGCCTCCAGCCCCTCGGCCTGGTCCCGGCCCTGCAGACCGACGGTTATGCCATGTTCGAATCCGTCGCCATTGTTTTGCAGCTCATCGATGAACATCCGGGGAAATATCTGGCCCCCGAGATCGGCACCTCGGCGCGGGCTCTTTATTACCAGTGGTGCATTTTCGCCGGCACCGAGATGGATCCTCCGATCATGATGGTTTTCAACAATTCCATGCGCCCCCTGGAGCATATGCATCCCCCCGGCACCCCCCATGATCCTGCTCAGGCGGCACGGGGAAAACAGGAATTTGCGGCCCGGGCGGATGTCCTGTCACATGTCCTCGAGGATCGGGAATTTCTGGTGGGCGATCAATTTTCAGGGGCGGATATTCTGATCGGGCATAGCTGCTTCATGGCCACCTTCACCGGCCTGATCACGGACTATCCGGTGCTGCAGAACTATTACCAGAAGCTGCAGAAGCGCCCGGCGTTTCAACGGGCTTATGACGGGTATATGTAAGGAAAGCTGTGTTAACTTGTTGATTCCGTCAACAAGATTGTGGACTGAGTCAACAAAATATCCGGAGAATGGCGGTCCGAAGCGAGGGATGGTGATCCCGGCAGGACTCGAACCTGCTACCTCAAGATTAGGAATCTTGCGCTCTATCCTGATGAGCTACGGGACCAACGCCCCTCCTATATCAAATTGACGCGGCGACGGAAACGGGAAAAATCCGTTTCCGCTGCTTCATATCCCGCCCAAATCAATCTGAGGGAAGCACGCAGTTTTTGGCAAAGTCGGCGGCCTCATTGGCGGACCAGTCGCCCTTCGGCTTTTCCTTCATGGCGAGACACCATTCTTCGCTGCCCACCTCCGGATCACAGGCCGCGAGCCCGAGGGCGATGACGGCGAGGCCGGCAAAGGTAAGAACTGTTTTCATCATGATTTTTCCCCTCAAATAGAAATAAAAAAAGGACGGGGCACACCGTTGCACCCCGTCCTTTCGTTCACGTCAGATTACTTGTCTTCGACAGTAATCACCACACGACGGTTCGCCGGGTTCCGGGTCTGGTCGGCGGTCTGAACCTTCAGGTCATTCTTACCATAGCTGCGCATGATGATCCGCTTGGCTTCCATGCCCATATCCATGCCCATGAAAGCAACGGCTTCCGCGCGCCTTTCACCCAGCTTGTCATTATAGGCTTCAGACCCAACCGTATCCGTATAACCGGCAATGGTAATTTTCGGGTTCTTGAACTCTTTCATATATTCCGTAGCTGCTTTTACTTCAGCAGCGGAACCGGGAAGAGGTGTGGATGAGTCAAAGTCGAAGTTCACTTCAAATGATTTTGGCGCCATCATTTTCGGCTGGACTTTTTCGACAACAACCACTTTTTCTTCAACAACAATCGCGACCGGCTTCATCATGCCTTCGATTTTTTCCATGGCAACGACGAACGCGTCACGACAGGCCGCAATATCCTTAGGCTGCCAGTTTTCTTCCTGCTCCTGCACCCAGCAATCAAAGCTGGTCTGAGCCCGAGCGGCTTCTTTCGGGTATTTATCTCCCGCACCGGCGCCGAGTACTGCCATCAGACGCTCCCGCGCGCCGACAAGAACCGGCTCCCGGTCCTTTGGCAGATGCCATTCTTCCGGAAGGTAGGGATCAACCTGCTCGCCCCGGGCGGCTGCCATGGCTTTTTCTGCGAAGCGATCAGAATCGATATAATCGCCTTCGTTATATTCGGCTTTCGCAAGCTCGATATAGTTTGAATAAAGTTCGTTCTGGAAAGGCGTTCCGGCAGCGCTCACACGCTCCGCTTGCTCCAACTTGCCGCCGCAAGCCGCAACCAACAGAGAGACCGCCCCAAGAATCGCGAATTTGACCGTATTCCTCATTTTACTCCCCTCAATCCCAGCTCCGGGATTAACAATTGGTAAGTCACATTGCTTATTTGATACTAGTACGTAATAGTGTCGCAAACAATACTATTTCCGATAACAATACAATTTCCGATCTTCCGACAAACTAATGCCTCTCCATATCAGAAAAATAGAACTGCTATTAGTTTGACATAATTAAGAAACGACTCAAATCAACTTTTGTTCCGTCAATAAATGCGAATTAGAGAAAAAAATATTGTCTGAATTGCGGCAATCACCTTCAACAGCAAAATAAAATCCCATCGTAGCGAAATGGTCACAGGCGATTTCTAGACCGTTATGGCCGTCTCAGCTCCAAGTTTCCGGATTATGAGCGCTGACGCCGCGATCATGATGGCGGATCCGATCAGACAAACTGTCACGCCCCCCAGTTGATAGAACAGACCGGAGAATAACGTCCCGACAAACCGCCCCCCGGCATTGGCCATATAGTAAAACCCAACATTCAAAGCTGCCTTGTCAGAATCGGAAATGGCCAGAATCAAATAGGAATGCAGGGACGAATTGACGGCGAAAAACAGGCCAAACAGGCCAAGACCGGCAACCGTTACAATGCTCAGTAAAATATGTCCGCCACCAGAGCCGGTCAAGCCGAGGATCGCCACGGCCAGGAAAAACGGCACACTGGCGAGACCCCAGGCCCAGAGAGTTGCGGCGGAGACTTCCGAGGAGACCCCGTCCGCGGATTTTTTGATAAAGCGCGGTGTCACCGCCTGAACAAAGCCATAGGCAATGACCCAGGCGGCCATAAAAGTCCCGATATCCACATAACTCCAGCCGAGGACATCCTTGAGGAACAGCGGAACGCCGACAACAAACCAGATATCGCGCCCGCCAAACAGAAAGAAGCGGGCAAAGGAAATCAGATTGATATCCCGGGTTTTGGACAGGATCCGTGAAAAGGGCGCCTTGGAGACGGCGATGCCAAGGCTGCTGCGCAGCATCAGGAACACTACTGCCAGAATTAGCGCCAATCCACCCGCCATAATGATCAGAGCCCCTTCAAATCCGGCAGTGGCCAGCAACAGCCCGCCGACAAAAAATCCTGCCCCTTTCAGCGCATTCTTTGAGCCGGTCAACATGGCAACCCATTTGAACAGGCGTGAATTGGCATCCTCCGGCACCAGGGAGCGGATGGCGGTTTTGGCGCTCATCTTGGTCAGGTCCTTGGCAATTCCGGAAAGCCCCTGACTGAGGAAAACATAAAGAACCGAAAACTCATGAGACCAATTACTGTTCAGTTGGGAGAGCATGAACAGGGCGCAAATCTGCAGCCATAATCCGCCATATAATGTAAATCGAAGCCCCAGCCGGGTCGCGATCCACCCGCCCACCAGATTGGTGGTCATGCCGAAAAATTCGTAAAGCAGGAACAAAAAGGCGATCTCGAACGGGGTGTAGCCCAAAGTGTGAAAATGCAACAGCACCAGCATTCTCAACGCCCCGTCGGTCAGGGTCAGGCCCCAATAGGCAGCCGTTACAACGGCATAATCCCGAATTGCATTCATGCGAGACCTGCAGCGACCTTAGCCGTTAATTCCGCCATGCGGCAGACATATCCCATTTCATTGTCATACCAGGCCAGAACCTTCACCTGCGTACCATCGACAACCATGGTCGAGGGGGCGTCGATAATGGACGATCGGGTGTCATTGGTGAAATCCGCCGAGACAAGGGGGCGGGCCTCGAAACCGAGGATACCGGCGAGCTCCCCCTGGCTCGCCGCCTCAAACAGGCCATTGACCTCTTCTACCGTCGTCTCTTTCTCCATTTCCAGCACACAATCGGTCAGAGAAGCATTGAGAAGCGGCACCCGCACCGCAATGCCGTTCAGTTTCCCCATCAGTTCCGGATAAATCATGGTAATGGCGGTGGCCGAGCCGGTCGATGTGGGGATCAGGGAATTCAGGGCCGAGCGCGCCCGCCGCAGATCCTTATGGGGCGCATCGACAACCACCTGCGTATTGGTCACATCATGGATGGTGGTGATCAGGCCATGACGGATGCCAAGATTATCCTGCATCACCTTGATCACCGGGGCCAGGCAATTGGTCGTGCAGGAGGCGGCGGTGACGATATGATGGTTATCGGCTTTATATAAATGATCATTTACGCCCATAACGATGTTGAGATCCGCATCTTTAACCGGCGCGGCGACAACAACTTTCTGAACCGAGCCCTCAAGATAGGGTGCCAGAACCGATTTGGTTTTGAACCTGCCCGTGCATTCAACGACAATATCGACATCCTGCGCCGACCAGTTGATATTTTCCGGGTTTTCCTCGCTGGAATAGGTGATTTTCTGACCGTCAACCTCAAGGAAGCTGTCACCCTGGATGACCTGGCCCGAATAGCGGCCATGAACCGTGTCAAATTCAAACAAATGGGCCGCAGTCTCTGGCCCTCCGGTCTTTTCATTGACATGGACAACCTGGATCTGGTCTCCTGCTCCACCTGCCAGGTTGCGGTCCATAACGGCCCGCAGGAATAACCGCCCCATTCGGCCGAAGCCGTTGATACCGACACGCGTTTTCATTAAATCCCCTTTGTCACTCGGACATCATCAGATGCGGAAATGCGAATTTCAAGCCTTTAGTTGAAAACTGTTACAGAAGAAAGTCTCTCTACTATTTTTTTATCTGGACAGATCCGGAGCGAGGATTGTCTAATCAGATCAGAACGGTAATTCAGGTGAGCAGATGGCCCATTCCCATACCCACTCCCATGGCGATGATCAGGGTTCTTCCCATAGCCACGATCATGCCCCCAAAGTGACAGAAGACAGCGAGCGCCGGATTTTCTGGGTCATGTGCCTGACCGGCGGTTTCATGGTATTGCAGGCCATCGGCGGGCTCCTCTCGGGTTCCCTCGCCCTGATTGCCGATTCCGGTCATATGCTCTCCGATACGGCCGCTCTCGCCCTCGCCTGGTTCGCCTTTCGACTGGCCAAGCGTCCGGCCGATAAAAAACGGAGCTATGGCTATCACCGGTTCCAGATTTTGGCGGCTTTCACCAACGGGGTGACCCTGTTCTTTATCGCAGCCTGGATTATTTTCGAGGCCATCGGACGGCTGATCACCCCCGGTGAGGTTCTGGGCGGTCCGATGCTGGTCATTGCCATTGGCGGCCTGGCCGTGAACCTGACCGGCTTCTATGTGCTGCATCGGGGGGACCGGGATAATGTCAATATGCAGGGGGCCCTCCTGCATGTCCTTGGCGATCTTCTGGGATCGGTGGCGGCAATCACGGCGGCGGTCATTATTCTGTTCACCGGCTGGATGGCGGCGGATCCGCTGCTTTCCGTCCTGGTTGCGGTGATCATTCTCAAAAGCGCCTATGGTCTGGTGCGACGGTCGGGCCATATTCTGTTAGAGGGGACACCGGATCATCTCGATATGGATTTGATCCGGGACAAACTACTCGCCCATGTTCCGGGCATTCTCGATGTCCACCACATGCATGCCTGGTCCCTGACCGCTGAAAAGCCCATCGTCACCATGCATATTCAGATAAAGGAAAATGTTGATATCGAAGCGACCCTGGAGGTGGTCAACATCTACCTGTTATCGGAGTTTGAGATTGATCACGCCACCATCCAGCTGGAGCATGAGCGCTGTGCCTGAGTAACCGAAATCCGGGTGCTTTTGGCTATTGCCAGAGGGGCCGGGAGGCCGATGCCACGCCTTTTGCCGGGCCCCAGGGACCGATACTGGCAATTGAGATCCACCTCAGGGGAAGCTGGCTGGAGGTCCGGATCTGGACCGCGCCGCCATTGGAGAGGCTGGCGACAATGTTGCCCCGGGCATCCTTCAGATAAAAGCTGCAGCGGGCGGCTTGTGCCGGCAGCCAGAATTTGGCCGGTGCCCTGCCCTGTACCCGATGCCGCTTTTCAGTCCCGAACCGGCTGGTGAGGCGGCAGTCTCCTTCAAAGGCGGCGCCTGCCGGTCCCGTGACACTCAGCTCCATCATGCTGTCGGCATGGGCAGTCTGTCCTGGGTTCAGGAGCAACAAAAGCGCAAAAGAAAGGCCTGTCAGGGATTTTAACATCATCCCTGAAGATTAGAAAAATAGGGTTAATAAAAGCTTACTCAAGCCGGAAACCGCGGAGCCTCAGGAGGTGGGGGGCAGATCGATATCCAGGATGGTCATATGAAAGGCAAAGGAAACCTCTCCTTCATCCTCATCGCGATATACAACCCCAATAAACTCGTCGCCGAGCAGGACTTCTGCCGTGCCATCAGATGGCCGTCTTTCCTTGACAACGAAATTCTCATTGCCGAATTGTTCCCTGAGATATCGCTGTACTCTGAGTGTTTCTGTACGTGTCATAATGCCCCCCGCTTAAATGACCTCGAGACTGTCCGCAATCGGGCCTTTCAGACCCATTCTGACAACGCATTTGACATGCGTGCCAACCTCGAACCCATCCAGATCAACATCGGAACGCTCCAGCATATTGGTATGGATGAAGATGTCCTCTCCTCCGCCTTCGGGTGCGACAAAGCCGTATTTATGCTCGGGAACGAAGACGGTCACGACCCCTTCGACTTCCGGCGCAAATTCTTCCTCAGCCGCCTGCTCCATGGCTTCTTCAGGCTCGTAAACGGCCGAAACAGCAGGGCCTTTCGGGCCTTTTTCAAGATCTACCGTCAGCCGGACGCCGACAACGTCATCTCTTCTCTCAAACAGTTCCTGATAGGATGTATCCGTCAACACAGACGCGTGCAAAAACGCATCATGGGATCCATCCTCGGGCGAGACAAAGCCAAACCCTTTTGATTTGTCAAAAAACTTTACTGTCACCGTTATGTTCTTGCGTAGCGTCTCAGAAGACTTACGATCATCCATCCGTTAGGAACCTCTTTATTCAAAATATATCCTGCAATACCGAAATTACGCGCAAAGCTCAAACCTTTCCGTGATTTTTCGGCGATTTTACCTTGTATGGCGTCTGATCGGGCAAATTCAGGCGCGTGAGGCACATCTGGAAATGCTATGCTGGATCAGCTTGACGATCTCCGGCCGCACGCCCACCACCCCGGCATATTGAACCGCCTCATGATCCTGACCCATCTCTCGCCATCTGGCGATTTCCGCGGGCACATCCTCGGTGGCATGGGGGCCTTCCGCCGCGAACAGCCCGACAATAACCACCGGACCGCCTTTTCCGGCGAGGTCCTGCAACTTGTCGGGAAGGGTCGGAGATTGATTGAGGAAGGCGGAGGTGACCGATTGAAACCGGCCGCTTCCTTCAACAGCGTCCCGCTGCAGCAGGGTCGCCTGTTCCGAGGCCGGAGATTTCTCCGATCCATGGGCGATCAGCAGAAGATGTGTCTGTTTTGCTTTCCAGCCTTGCTCCGTACATATTTCCCGGCCCATGGTCGTAATAATATCGCTCAGTTCCGGATCAACGCCAAGGGCATCGCATAAATACAGATGCCGCTCCTCTTCCCGCCGCTCTCCTTTGGTCAGGCCAAACTCCTCCGGAATCCGTTTTTTGACGAAAAATCCGTCGCTCATGAAGAAGGGCAGCAGAAAGACTTCTCCTTTGGGCAGCTCTGCCGTTGTCGTCTGTTTTGCCAGGAATCGCACCTCCACCGCGCCATAGCGGTGGCTCTGGCGCAAGGTCATCGCATGCTGCATCGCCGCGTCATGGGCGCCATCGGAGACGCTGGATCCATGACCAACGATGACAAGAGAGGGTCGTGTGGGACGCATTTTGACAGTTACCGGCTTGTTGTTTCTTCCCATGTTATGGGTCATCGTCCGATCGATTTCAATATGGCTGTCGCCTCAAACGGTGCTTTTTATCCGCACCAGCGAATTCACCCGAAGGGCGAGATAGTTGCCGGAGAAGGCGGCGATGATCCAGACCCAGCCATGGAGACTGAAAGACGCCACACCGCTGAAAAATGCCCCGATATTGCATCCGTAGGCCAGTCTCGCCCCATATCCCAGGACCAGCCCGCCAATCACCGCACTGACAAAAGAGCGACGGGTCAGGTTAAGACGAAAAGACAGCTTGCCACTTAAGAAAGCCGCCAGCATGGCCCCGCCGACAATTCCGAAATTCATCACCGATGTCGTATCGGCAAAGATGGAATTCTGCAGGGCGTTATACGGGAACCCGCTGCTCCAAAAACTACTGGTCATGGGATCCCAACCGGCGAGCACCGCCAGCTTGGCGCCCCACAGGGTAAAGCCCCAGGTCACCGACCAGGGATGCCCGGCAACCACAAGGGTCGCCAGATTGAGGAGGGCCAGCATGCCGGCGCTGAACACCAGCGGCCAAGGGCCCGTCAGCAGGATGGAGACACTCATACCTTCCCCCCAGATCGGCCGCTTGTTGGTAAATCCCAGCCATTTCAGGAAGAAATAGAGACCGGCCAGAACGGCTAGTTGCAGCAGCAACGCCTGCACCCAGCCCAGCGTCTCAGCAATGCTGACACTGCCAATACCCGGCAGTTCCGTCCACCAGGCAAGATCAAGGCTGCCCCAAAATGCCCCTAAGCAAAAGAACAGGGTCACGACTGCCATGCGTCCGCTGCCACCCCCGGAGGTAAACAGAACACCAGACGCGCAGCCTCCCGCCATTTGCATGCCAATCCCGAAAATAAAGGCCCCGATTGCCATGGATATACTGACCGGTGCCAGCGCCCCGCCGACAGTTCGGCCCAACACCTGGCCGTCCGACAATATGGGCGCGAACAAGAGCATTGCGGCGGCCAGCATGATAATCTGAGCGGCAATGCCGGACAGGTCTTTATCTTCAATAGCCCGCCTGTAAGCACCAGCAAAACCGAAGGCCGCATGGAAAAGCGACATGCCAAGGCCAACCCCAATCAGGGCCAGCAACGCTTTCTGACCGCTTTCCTGCCAACTGAACACAAACAGCAGCAGCAGAACCACGATGACTGTAAAGGCTTGTAAATAGCGGCTAGTGATCGTAGGAGACCTCCAGATTATAGGGGTTGCGAAGTGCAGCATAGCCGAAGGACGTCCATAAACCAGACCATCTCACCAACCTTTGAACCAAAGTTAGCTTTACAAAATGTCTTCCAAACAGTGAAATTTTTTCGTTTTTAACTGCTCACTCCTTTTGGGTACAAGCCTCCATGAACTAAAATATAGATTCATATCGTTGAAAAACGTGCTAAGACATGACTAAGATGGCGGAAAACAATCGCTATCGTAAAAAGCTACATAGTTCCTAAGGGAGGAAATTATCTGATGATCAAGAAAACGATTGCATCACTTGCTGCGTTTACGGCAGTAGCCGGTATGGCTTTCGGCGCCGCCGCAGCCGACATGGTGGAAGGGCCGAAAGTAAACTGGAACCTGTCTGTCTGGGGCAAGCCACGGGCTTTCACGGCCGGTATTGAAACCCTTCGCGATATCGCCGATGAGCGCACCGGTGGAAAATTCAAAATCAAGATTCACTATGGTGAGGCTCTATCCAAATCTCGGGAAAATTTGGATGGCATCAAGCTGGGCGCCTTCCAGATGGCCATGTTCTGCTCACCCTACCATCCTGCGAAAAACCCGACTTTGACTGGATTGGATCTTCCATTCCTGCCGTTCCCGAATCTGAAAGTTCAGGCGGCGGTTCATGATGCCTATTACCAGCATCCTGCTGTTGTCAAGGATCTGGCACGCTGGGACGCCTTCCTGCTGATGAGCTCGCTGTTACCGCAGTATGAATTCACCGGTGTCGGCAAGCCGCCTCTCACATTGGAAGATTGGAATGGCATGCGGGTCCGCGCCCTCGGCGGGATCGGTAAAGCAATGACCAAGCTGGGCGCTGTTCCTACTACTGTGACTGCAACAGAAACTTATACGTCTCTTGAGCGTGGCACCGTTGAAGCTGCGTCCTTCCCGTTCACCTACGCCCATGTTGCTTACAAGCTGACAGATGTTGGCGAATGGTACACCGCAAACCTGTCGCCCGGGGCCGTCAACTGCCCGGTGGTGGTCAATATTCCTGCCTGGGACAAGCTTCCTGAGCAGTATCAGCAGCTGCTGCTGGATGCCAAGATTCCAGCTTATGAAGCTCTGATCAGCGCCTACGAAAAAGCGGACGCCAAGAACCTTCCAATGATGGAGAAAAAGGGTCTGAAAGCGATCGTTTATTCTGCTGAAGATCTCAGCGCTTTCCGGAAAGCAGGCGCTCAACCTGTCTGGGACGAGTGGATCGAAGAGCGCAATAAGGAAGGTCTTCCTGGTAATGAGCTGTTTGAGCTCATTATGTCGACCGCCAAAGACGCTAGCAGCTAACTGTTCCGAGAGCCCGGGATTTTAATTCCGGGCTCTTCTTTTATCTAATCGATAGATGTCATGACCACAAAAACCTTTCCAGACGGTTCGTCTTCGAATTCGATGCTGGCTGTGATAGATCGCGGCTATTCGAAGATCGAAAACTTTCTTAACGGTGTGTCCGCGCTGGCGATCTTTTGCGTGATGATTCTGGGTGTGACCCAGGTTTTCGGACGCAAACTGCTCAATATGCCTATTCCCGGATATATCGATTTCATTGAACAGAGCATGGTGATTTTTGCCTTTTTCGGCATCGCCTATTGCCAGCGCCTGGGGGGACATGTCCGGATGGACCTGTTCATGGCAAAACTAAGTGGCCGGACCCTGTATTTCTTCGAGGCTTTGGCCACCCTGATCGGGCTCGCCGTTCTCACCGTATTGATCGAAACAAGCTGGCTGCATTTCCTGCGCGCCTATGAGCTCGGAGACTCGACCATTGACGTCGAACTGCCGATCTGGCCGGCAAAACTGATCATACCAATGGCCTTCTGCATTCTTTGGGTCAGATTTGCCTTGCAGTTAATCGGTTTCACCCGACTGCTGATCAACCCGAACGCGCCGATCATTGCCGTCCCTGTCATTGAGGATGTGACGGAACAAGCCCGGCACGAGATTGAAGATGCGCTTGGCGAAGAAGCGGCAAGACAGGCAAAATTTGACGAAACCTATCGCAAGAAGGGGAAAAAATAATGGAAATGGATCCCCTCATGGTCGGCCTGATCGGCATGATCGCACTTATTGTGATGGTGTTCCTGGGTGTGCGGGTTTATATCGCCGCCACCGTCGTTGGAATGCTCGGCATTGTCTCAATCATCGGCTGGTCTGCCGGAACCGGAATCGTTGGCACGATCCCGCATTCAAAATCGACCCTCTATTCCTTAAGCGTTTTGCCGATGTTCATCCTGATCGGCTATCTGGCATTTCATGCCGGTATTACCACCGCCGCCTTTGACGCGGCCAAGAAATGGGTCGGCTGGTTACCAGGTGGTCTCGCGGTAGCGACCGTATTTGCTGCTGCAGGATTTGCGGCGGTGTCCGGGGCCAGTACGGCGACGGCTGCTGTCTTCAGCCGCGTTGCCATCCCGGAAATGCTCAAAAATGGTTATGACAGACGACTCGCGGCGGGTGTTGTGGCGGCCGGTGGAACCCTGGCGTCCCTGATTCCGCCAAGCGCGATTCTAGTGATTTACGCCATTATTGTGGAGGAATCCGTTGGGGCCCTGTTGCTGGCCGGCTTCATTCCAGGTGTTGTCTCCGCCTTGATTTATGCGGCCATTATTGTCGGACGGGCGAAGGTAAATCCAGAACTTGGACCACCGGTCAAAGGATTTACCTTCGGTGAGAAAATGAAATCCCTTCCCGGCACTCTGCCAATTGTGGCCGTGATCGGGATTATCTTCAGCGCCATTTACGGCGGCTGGGCAACCCCGACGGAGGCCGGTGCTCTCGGGGCCTTCGTTGTTCTGATCCTGGCCTTTTTCCACGGTATGCGGACGAAACAGCTGAAGGAAGCCTTGTTTGAAACGGCCAAGCTGACGGTGATGATCTTCTCGATCATCTGGGGTGTTCTGGTTTTTGTTCGCTTTCTCGGTTTCTCCGGATTGCCGGAAGCCTTTGCAGAATGGATCCTGGGTCTTCCTCTGCCACCCACACTCATCATCATTCTGATTCTCTGCGGATATGCCATTCTTGGCATGTTCATGGACGCCATCGGCATGCTGCTCTTGACTTTGCCGGTTGTCTATCCGGCCGTTATCGGGCTTGGATATGATCCCATCTGGTTCGGTATCATTGTGGTGAAGATGGTTGAAATCTGCCTGATTACGCCCCCCATCGGCCTCAACTGTTATGTGGTCAACGGGGTCAGACCGGACATACCCTTGCAGGACGTATTCCGGGGGATTGGACCGTTCTTTGTCGCCGATGTTATTACGGTTGGTTTGTTTATCGCGTTCCCGTCCCTGATTTTGTGGCTGCCGCAACAAATGCTGAACTGACCAAAAACATATTTTCCGGCCTCCTGCCAAACAGCAAAAACAACAAGGAGTAGGTACATGGATTTCTCACTCACTGATGACCAACGTCAGTTACAGGAAATGGCGCGTAAATTCGCTACGACGGAGCTCGTCGATCTCGCCAAAGAGCTCGAAGAAAAAAACATGCCCGTCCCCTCGGACTGGATGAAACGCTATGGAGAGCTCGGTTTCCTCGGCATGAATATCGCCCCCGAATATGGCGGCATGGGGGTCGGCAATATCGAGGCCCTGCTGGTTCTGGAAGAGTTCGTCAAAGTCTCCGCGGCTGTCGCCTTTCCGGTATTTGAAAGCTCTGTTGGGCCCGTCCGCGCCATTGAGCATTTTGGCACCGACGCGCTCAAGGAACGGATCATCCCTGCCGTCTGTAAAGGCGAAAAAATTGTCGCTGTCTGTATGTCGGAACCGGCAGCCGGATCCGCCCTGACGGATCTGAAAACCCGCGCCGTCAAAGACGAGAACGGATACACGGTCAATGGCCAGAAACGCTGGTGCAGTGGCGGTGGCCATGCCGATGGGTATGTGGTCTATAGCCGCATGTCCGACGCACCCGGCGCGAAAGGGATTGGTGCCGTCTTTGTCGAAAAAGGCTCGAAAGGCCTGAGTTTCGGGGAACCGGAGCAGTTGATGGGATTTCGGGGCGTTCCCAGCGCCGATATCTTCTTTGATGATGTCGAGGCACCTCTGGAAAATGAGATCGTTCCGGCCGGTGGCTTCGGCAAGCTGATGGAAGCCTTCGATCTGGAGCGCTGCGGCAATGCCACCATGTGCCTCGGGATCGCCCAGGCAGCGTTCGATTACGCTCTCGAATATTCGCAGGAACGCGAGCAGTTCGGCAAGCCTATCATCGATTTCCAGGCCATCCAGATTAAACTCGCGGATATGGCCATGAAACTGGAAGCAGCTCGTCTACTGATACATCGGGCCGCCCAGCAAGCGAATGACGGCCTTCCCTCCGTTCGTGATTCCAGCCTGGCCAAATGTTTTTCCAATGAAATCGGCCGAGAGGTCTGTGGCATCGCCCTGCAGGTCATGGGGGCTTATGGATATTCCAAATCCTATGGCATGGAGCAGCGCCTGCGGGACAGTTGGGGCTGGGGGATTGCTGGCGGCACCATTGATATTCAAAAGGTCAATATCGCCGCCACCTATGCCGGGCGGCGGTTTAACCAGCGCAGCTAGGCCAACGACCTAGAAATGCCGCAATAAGCCATTGTAACATTCATTCATGAATGTTAGTGTCTGCGCATCTTAATGAGGATATGGATCAATGGATTTCACACTGACGGAAGATCAGGAAGCCATTAAGGATAATGTCGCCGGACTGTGTAGCCGTTTTGACGACAGTTACTGGCTGGATAAAGACCGAACCGGAGATTTTCCGTTCGATTTTCACAAGGCCATGGCCAATGACGGCTGGCTCGGGATCACCATGCCCGAGGAATATGGCGGCGCCGGTCTTGGCGTCACTGAGGCCGCTGTGATGATGCATGAGGTAGCTAAATCCTCCGGTGCCATGTCCGCCGCCTCCGCCATCCATATCAATATCTTCGGTCCCCATCCCATCGTTGTCTTTGGCAATGATGAGCAAAAGAACCGCTGGTTGCCGGAGCTGATCAAGGGCGAAGTCAAATCCTGCTTCGGCGTGACCGAGCCCAATGCCGGGCTCAATACCACGGCCCTTGAAACCCGGGCGGAACGCTCCGGTAATGGGTATGTGGTCAATGGCCGCAAGATCTGGACCACGACCGGCCAGGAAGCTGACAAGATCATGCTTCTGGCCCGCACGACACCCAAGGATAAATGCAAGAAGGCAACCGACGGGTTGTCGCTGTTCTATACGGATCTCAATCGGGACTATGTGGATGTCCGGGTTATCGACAAGATGGGCCGCAAGGCCGTCGATTCCAACGAGGTCTTTATTGACGGTCTGCCGGTTCCCGCAGATGACCTCATTGGAGAAGAAGGCAAAGGCTTTCATTACCTTCTTCACAGTCTCAATCCGGAGCGGGTCCTCGTGGGTGTCGAAGCCATTGGTATCGGCATGAATGCCTTGGGCCGGGCCGCCCAATATGCGCGGGAGCGGGAGGTCTTCGGACGCCCCATCGGCAAGAACCAGGCCATCCAACACCCGCTCGCTGAAAACTGGATGGAGCTGGAAGCGGCCTATCTGATGGCCATGAAGGCGGCCTCCAACTATGACGCCGGGCTTGAGGCAGGTGTCTATGCCAATGCCGCTAAATATCTCGGCGGCGAAGCCGGCTTCAAAGCCTGTACCCAGGCCGTGATGACCCATGGCGGCATGGGATATGCCAAGGAATTTGTTGTCGAACGGCTGATGCGGGAAGTGATGATCTGCCGGATCGCTCCGGTCAGCCCGCAACTGGTTCTCTGCTATGTGGCGGAAAAAGCTCTGGGCATGCCAAAGTCATACTAAACAATAAAAACAAAAGAGAAAATCATGACTGAACCAACTGCCGGTCCGCTAACCGGAATCCGTGTTGCTGATCTAACCTCTGTCCTGTTGGGCCCCTTTGCTACTCAGATTCTAGGGGATATGGGCGCGGATGTGATCAAGATTGAAGGTCCGGAAGGAGACACCACCCGTGATCTCGGTCCCCGCATCTCAAAGGGCATGGCATCGGTCTATCTCAACGCCAACCGCAACAAGCGCAGCCTGTGCATTGATCTGAAATCGGAAGATGGCATGGCCGCTTTTCACAAGTTTCTGGAAACGGTGGATGTGTTTGTCCATAACATGCGTCCTTCCGCCATTAAACGCCTCGGCCTGACCTATGACGACGTTAAAAAAATCAACCCCGGCATCATTTACTGTGGTTCTTACGGCTTTGGCCAGAAAGGTCCCTATGCCAATAAGCCCGCCTATGACGATATGATCCAGGGGGTGAGCGGCATTGCCTCCACCCAGTCCTCCCTGATGGGACGCCCGGGATATGTGCCGACGGTTATTGCCGATAAAACCACCGGCCTGACTGCGGTCTATTCAATCGCCATGGCCCTGTTCCATCGGGAGCGTAGCGGTGAAGGCCAGGAGATCGATGTGCCCATGTATGAAACGATGGTGCAGTTTCATATGCTCGAACATCTCTATGGCAAGAATTTTGATCCGCCCCTTGGCCCAGCCGGTTATCCGCGGGCCATCTCACCAAACCGCCATCCATATAAAACCAAGGATGGCATGATTGGCGTCCTGCCCTATGTGGATAAGCAGTGGAAAGCCTTTTTCGATATGGCAGGTCGCCCTGAGCTGATGGACGATCCCCGCTTCAGTAACATCGAAGCCCGGCTTGAAAATATCGATGCGGCTTATGAGATACTGGCGGATCTCATCGCCACACGGACATCAGCGGAATGGCTCGCGGATCTCGATGCCGCGAGTATTCCTGCGGTTCCCATCAACTCCCCTGAAGACCTATTGGAAGATGAACATCTCCAAGCTGTCGGTTTCTGGCAGACAATGCATCATCCGACAGAGGGACAGTTGAAATATCCTGGCATTCCGACAGAGTTTTCCGCAACACCCGGCAGAGTTCGGCGCCACGCCCCTAATCTTGGTGAGCACAATACGGAAATCATGGAAGAAATCGGTCTCTCGAAGGCAGATATTGAAAAAATGATTGCCAACGGCGCCTTGTCCGGCCACTCTTCGTGAAAGACTAGGAAAAACAATAAGAAGAAAATCAAGTCCATGCATATTCGTGAATTCGCCCGCTCCACGCCCGATAAGCCAGCCTATATCATGGCCGGCTCCGGCGAAACCGTCACCTATCGCCAGCTGAACGAACGGTCCAACCAGGGCGCCCATTATTTTCGATCCCTCGGCCTGAACATCGGCGACCATATCGCCTTCCTGATGGAAAATAATGCACGGTTTTTTGAGATCTGCTGGGCGGCACAGCGGGCGGGTCTTTATTATACAGCTATCAGCTCACGACTGACGGCGGAGGAAGCCGCCTACATCATCAACGACTGCGGGGCGCAGGTATTTATCACCTCTGACTATAAAAAGGATCTGGCCCAGGAGCTTTTGGATCTTACTCCAAAGGTCGGCACGCATCTGATGGTCAATGGGGTCATCCCTGGATATGTATCCTATGAACAGACGGTTACGAGCTTTCCAACTACACCGCTTGACGACGAGTGCGAAGGGTCCGATATGCTCTACTCTTCCGGGACAACGGGAAGGCCTAAAGGGATAAAACCTGCAGAGATCGGAGTAGAAATCGGAACCGAGGATAATCTATATAACATCCTGAAAAATATCTATAAATTCACCTCTGATTCAATTTACCTTTCCCCTGCCCCGCTGTATCATGCCGCGCCACTCCGCTATAATATGAGAGCCCATAGATTTGGAGCGACCTGTGTGGTTATGGAACGGTTCGATGCGGAAATGTATCTGGAACTGGTTGAAAAATACCGGATCACCCATAGCCAGCTTGTCCCGACAATGTTTGTCCGCATGTTGAAACTTCCCGAGGACGTTCGCAAGAAATATGATGTCAGTTCTCTAGAGATAGCCATTCACGCCGCAGCCCCCTGTCCGGAAAAGGTGAAATACCAAATGATGGATTGGTGGGGACCAATTTTGTGCGAATATTACGCAGGCACGGAGGGCAACGGCTATTGCGCCGTGACGCCGGAAGAATGGCTGGCTCATCCAGGAACTGTGGGCCGGGCTCATGTGGGTATCCTGCATATTGTCGGGGAGGATGGAGAAGAGCTTCCCGTCGGCGAAACCGGTGCCATCTATTTTTCCGACGGCAGGGAGTTTACCTACCATAATGACCCCGAGAGAACACAGGAAAGCTACAACGGGAAGGGTTGGAGCACACTAGGTGATGTTGGCTATGTAGATGAAGACGGATTTCTATATCTGACCGATCGCCAAAGCTACATGATTATCTCAGGCGGTGTGAATATCTATCCCCAGGAAATTGAAGATCTGCTCCTGACCCACCCAAAGGTTTATGACGCCGCCGTTTTTGGGGTTCCCAATGAGGAGTTTGGTGAAGAAGTAAAAGCGGTTATTCAGCCCCTTGATATGCACCTGGCCGGCCCCGATCTGGAAGAAGAGCTTATGGAATTTTGCAGATCCCATATCAGCCATGTCAAATGTCCGCGCTCCGTGGACTTCGAAGCCGAGCTTCCCCGTCACCCGACGGGAAAGCTCTATAAGCGTCTCTTGAAAGACAAATACTGGGGCGAAAAGAAAACCCGAATTATCTGACCTTATGACGCGATCTTTAGGGACTGAAGGCTCTTCATATTCTCGAGGGTCATATGACAGGCTGAGGCGGCTTCCTGGCCCTTGATGACGAAATGATCCCGGAAAAAATCCATATGGGCTTCGGTTTCCTGGAAATGATGAGGGGTCAGAACCACGGATAGGATCGGGATCCCGGTTTCCAGTTGTACTTGCATCATGGCATCCAAAACCGTGCCTGCAACAAAGTCATGGCGATAGATGCCGCCGTCTACGATCAGACCAGTCGCCATGATCAGATCATATTGCCCCGTCTGCGCAAGCTTCTTTGACATCAGCGGAATTTCAAGGCTTCCCGGGACGTCATAGATATCAAAGGCTTCCTTGCCATAGCCGAGAGCCGCTAAGTCCTCCATAAAGGAAAGCGGCGCCTGTCGGACAATATCCGCATGCCAGTTGGCTTGCACGATGGCAATTTTTGCGGACTGGCTGGAAAGGTTAGGATTCTGGTTGTCGTTTTTTGACGTTTTGTTTTTCATTATCTGGGCCTTTTGCATAAGTTGACAAAAACCCAAGGCAGATAGAACAGATGTCAGCACGCACAGGCCTGCTGTCATTTGATTCCATGTTCTCTTCCATCCGGACTATGACCGTCGGCTTCGGATTCACACCGAATCTGCTGACCCCGTCTTGCAACGGGCGCTCGCGGGCTTAAGCTATAACACTTTCACCGCCGGTAGGGACTTTCACCCTGCCCTGAGAACACTTCGCCACTGATGCGGCGAAATATCAGTAGGTATCTTAATCAGGAATTTTCCGCGCGCAAGCCAAAATTGACAAATTGTCAATTTTGAAATTCGCCTTTGATCAATTGATCCTGGCATATTAGGGTCTGCCGAAATCTAATGACCAGGGACGGATCTGTGCAGACACGGGAATTTACAGAAACACTTATTGAAGCCATTACCTATAATCAGTTGGAGCGGTATTTCCTCCTTCCTGAGGGTCCTCTTGTCGACATCGAGAGTCATTTCGATGTGAGACCGGCAGTGGAGACTATCCGGGAAGATATGGCCTCCGCCGGTGGGTTGAAGCTTTCCCATGCCCAGCGCCGCATGTTGACCGTACTGGTCTCTCTTTGGGATGGACGAACAGCCGATGACCTGTTTGAAGAAGGTCTCGGCTCCCTTCCCAGCATCGTTCAATCCATGGACCGTACCAATCGCGAGTTACTGGCAGACATTATCGTCACTTTCCCTGGATGGGGCGGCTAGTTTAAACAGGTGAATTTTCTGGCCACAGAAAAGGGATGACGTTAGGATTCACTGTCAAATATCCCGTTGGCGGGATCCCTGAATAACTGAATGGTATGATTTCCCAATGATGGACTGGAACAAACTGCTTTCCACTCGGCGCTTCGGACAGGATCACAATGAGCCTGTCATGGCTTCTCGCAGCCCGTTTCACAAGGACCAGGATCGCATCATCTTTTCCTCGGCCTTCCGGCGCCTGCAAGACAAGACCCAGGTCCATACATTGGCGGAAAGCGACTATGTCAGAACCCGGCTGACCCATTCCATGGAAGCGGCGTCCGTCGGGCGGTCTCTGGGCGCCAATGCCGGACAGGTTATCATCGACCGGCATTTGAAGGACGGTGACTACAGCCCAGCAGATTTCGGCCATATCCTTTCCGCAGCCTGCATGGCCCATGATATCGGCAATCCACCCTTTGGACATTTTGGTGAGGAGATCATCCGGCACTGGTTTAAGACCGGCGGTGGGGCAGAAGAACGCGCCAACGGCCTGACGGAGGCCCAAATCAGTGATTTTGAAATGTTCGAAGGCAATGCCCAGGGATTTCGGATCCTGACCAAGCTCCAGAACTGGCGGAACGCGGGCGGATTGCGGCTGAGCTATGCGACCCTCGGTACCTTTATGAAATATCCAAGGACCTCGGACATCCGGGACGTGAACCCGAAAGACAGCGGCGGCAAAAAGTTCGGTATTATGCAGTCAGAGCGAGATAGTTTTCGCGAGATCGCAGCAGAACTGGGCCTTCTCCAAAATGGGGATCAGGATTATTGGTGCCGTCATCCCCTCGCCTATCTGGTCGAGGCGGCGGATGATATCTGCTATTCGGTGGTGGATATCGAAGATGGTTATAAGCTGGGCCGGCTCGCCTTCAAGGAAACCGAAGACCTGATGCTCCGCCTGTTGGAGGGTCCGCCCAAGAGATATCACGAAATCAGTGACAATTCGGAGCGTATCTCATATTTACGGGCGAAATGTATTGGACGGTTGATCGGAGAAGTTTCCGATATTTTCAAGGATTGTGAGGCCGAGATCCTGGCCGGAAAGTTCAGCGGGGACTTGCTTCATCAATCCCGGCACGCCGGCATTTTCCGAGAAATAGAGGCATTATGCGATCGAGAAATCTATCACCATCGCGAACGCATCCAGGCGGAACTCAGCGGCGCAGAGATATTGACCACCCTGTTGGATGCCTTTTATTCTGCCAACCTGGAATGGGAACGCTTTCAACAAGACGGGACGGAACTGAGCCCAAGATCATCGGTCCTAATGTATCTTTTCCCGGGCGGTGAAATCTCTAAAAGATCACGCTACGACTGGCTCCTCGAAGTCACGGATTTTGTTTCAGGCATGACCGATTCTTTTGCCTTGCGTCAGTTCAATGAGATCACGGGTATGGTCTCCCGCCTGCGTTAAGGAACCCCTAACCATAAATCGGCCCAAAACTGCGCAAAAACCGGCTATTTTTCCTGTTTTTTCCCGCATCAACCGCCCTGCCGCCGGCATTAACAGAATTTTCATGGTCAAAACCCTAATCTTATAGGGTTTCAACAAGTAATTGCAGATGAACAAAATGCAGGTTGATAGTTCCGCTGTCGGCGGGCCGATTGAACGCATGTTCGCAAACATGCCACTAAAAACGCGACTCAAAACCGCGCAGACCGTGGCCCATGACTTCGTGGCAAATCCCCTGGAGGGAGACGATGCGGTGCTGGCGGAATCCGTCATCCGCTATCTGATCAAGGATATCGACAGTGCGGTACGCGCGACTGTCTCGGAGGAAGTGAAGCAATGCGACTTTATTTCCCGTGATATCATCCTGTCCCTCGCCTATGACATAGATGAAGTCTCCCTACCCGTTATCAGCTATTCCAGGCTGCTCGGTGAAGATGATCTGATTACCATCCTCAACAATGCCAGTGAGGAAAAACAGATCGCTGTGGCGTCCCGACCGGATCTCGATATTGTCGTCACCAACCGGATTGCGGAAGCCTGTTGTTACGGCGCTATCGAGGCCTGTCTGGAAAATGAAAGCGCCATTATCGGCAATGACGGTTATCACCACATCATTGTTCGTTATGGCTCAAAGAACATTATTCAGGAACTGCTGATCCGCCGTCCCCTGATCCCAGCCGAAACAGTGAGCCGTTTGGCAAGTTTCCTGCCCGAGCAGCATAAACAGGTTCTGGAGGACGAAAACACCCAGTCGGAAACTCTGTCCGCCCGGATGATTATCAATGCCCGTGAACGGGTACTGGCGAAAAGCCTGCAGCGGCGCATGACGGACCATGAACAGAAGAAGGCCGCTGTTTCCCTGCAGATGGAAGGCCGGCTGAGTTCTACCTTGATGCTGCGGACGTTGATAAGCAATAATGAATCCTTTTTTACTGCTGCCCTGGCTCAGGCCTCCGGCATTTCCAAAAAACGGGTGGGAGCGCTGATCTCGGGACGAGGATATCTCGGATTTCGGCGCCTTTATGAGCGGGCCCAAATGCCCCAATATCTTTATGCGGCTTTTCGGACAGTTCTGGAGGAAATGCGCAAGGCAAAGCATTATCATCCAAGAGCCGACAAAGAAAATTTCCAGCAACGCCTGGTCGACAAGGTGGCGCATGCGTATGACTTCGACGATGATCTGAGCCTTGATGAATTGATGGAAAAACTGCTTCCCAAGCGAGTGCATTAACCCGTAAACTGGTGGTTCATTTCTTTGTAAAAGTGGATCGCCTGGTGACAAAAACCATTGATTATTATCTGACTCTCGTGTCCCCCTGGTCTTTTCTCGGGCACGATCGTTTTGTCAAAATTGCCTCAGAGGCTAATGCAAATATCAATGTGATCCCGGTAAATTTCGGTCGGGTCTTCAGTGAGACCGGAGGTCTTCCTCTCGCCAAACGCAGCCCACAACGCCAGAGCTATCGGCTGATGGAATTGGCCCGCTGGAAAAAAGAACTGGGAATTTCATTCAATACGCACCCCGCCTATTTTCCGGCATCCGATCAAATCGCGGCCCTTATGGTTACAACTGCTGTGGAACAGGGGCTTGATGCGGTCACCTTGACAGGCCTATATCTGAAACTGGTCTGGATGGAAGAAGGAAATATTGCCGACGAGGCAACTGCGATTGAGGTTGCCAAACGCGCCGGTCTTGACGGGAATGCCTTGTTCAAGGATAGCCAGGATCCAGCGATCGAGGCTTTATATAATGCGCATACTGAAGACGCCATAGAGCGCGGCGCGTTTGGAGCGCCGACCTATATTATTGATGACGAACTGTTCTGGGGACAGGATCGTCTGAACTTTGTTGAGAAGAAACTAAAAGAATAAGAAGGAGATCGACGATGGCACTTGATCCACAGGCAAAATGGGTACTGGATATTGCCGAAGAAAAAGGTCTGCCAAGTCTCGACCAGCTCAGCGCTGCTGAGGCAAAAGCTGCTTATGAAGAACGGGCACTCACCCTGACCTTCAAGGATGTGCCGATTGGTAACACCGAGGATCTCAATATTCCAGGACCCCATGGCGATATACCCGTTCGTATCTATCATCCTGTGGATATGAAGGGACCGTTACCGGTTCTCGTCTATTATCATGGAGGC
This sequence comes from Sneathiella sp., assembly GCA_965228285.1. GTDB lineage: Bacteria > Pseudomonadota > Alphaproteobacteria > Sneathiellales > Sneathiellaceae > Sneathiella. The sequence continues at coordinate 3,871,214 of OZ245808.1, read as the reverse complement.
GGCTGGGTTGTCGGCAGTATCGATACCCATGATTCTCTATGCCGAAAAATCGCAAATGGCGGACCCTTTGTCGTCGTATCCGTAGATTATCGCATGGGTCCGGACGACCCGTTCCCGGCGGCTGTTGATGACTCCATTGCCGCCTTGAACTGGACAGCAGCCAATATTGCCGACCATGGAGGCGACCCCGAACAGATTGCGGTCGGCGGTGACAGTGCCGGTGGAAACCTGTCCGCGGTCGTCTGCCTGAATGCCCGCGAAGAAAACAGCTATATGCCCAAGTTCCAATGGCTTATTTACCCGGCGACAAACATGTCCATGACAACGGACTCCCATCAAGCCTTTGCTGAAGGATTTTTCCTGACCCGGCCCTTGATGGAGTATTTTCAGAGCCACTACCTTCACAGTCCCGCAGACGCATCCGATTGGCGCGCCTCTCCCTTGCTTGCAGACTCATTGAAAGGGCTTCCTCCTGCCCTCGTTCAAACCGCAGGGTTTGATCCCCTGAAGGATGAAGGCAGGGCCTATGCTGACCGGTTGAACTCGGAAGGCAGTTCGGCAGAGTACAAAGATTTTGGTGGTATGATCCATGGTTTCATCAATTTGGGAGGGGCCATCGATCAGGCGTCTGTCTGTGTTGACGAAGGCGTTGCGGCACTCAGAAAGGCTCTCGTTCGCACCCGGGAAATGTCTGCTTAATGCAGAGTTATTGTCTGGTTTAAGGGTCCATTATAAATTTAAATTTCCTAGTGGTTGAATATATAGGGATATCTTTCTACTAATAAATAATATTATTAGGTATAATTTTAGTATTTATTTAAGAAACTTCCTTCAGTTTGTTATCCGAGCCGATGGCCCGAACGGAAAATTCGGTAAGGGAAAACAGAAAGTAGTGCGAGAAATCAGGGAAATATTCTCGCCGCCACTTTCAACTGAGTAAGGAAGTTGTGATGGTAGATAGAAGTACAACAGGCCAGGAACGTTTTTTTGATGACAAGGAAATCATTGTCAGCAAGACAGACCTGAAAGGTCATTTAACCTATGTTAATGACCTCTTTTTAACAATCGCTGACTATACGGAAGAGGAATGCCTCAACCAGCCCCACAGCATGATCCGGCATCCGGATATGCCCCGCGCTGTTTTCAAACTACTTTGGGAGACAATCCAAACAGGTGACGAAATTTTCGCCTATGTGGTCAACCGCGCCAAAAACGGGGACCATTATTGGGTGCTGGCGCATGTCACGCCCAGCAAGGACGAAAGTGGCAGCATCGTTGGCTATCATTCTAATCGTCGGGTGCCAAACCGGACCATTCTGAGTGACGTCATTCAGCCACTCTATCGGGAGCTCCTGTCAATTGAAAGCCAGAGCAATGATCGCAAGGCCGGACTTGAAGCCTCCCACAAGCATCTTGTGGAAATGCTGGAAAGCAAAGGTGTCGGCTATGGCGAGTTCATCGCCACACTTTCAAAAGCCGCATAAGCTCCGACAATAGTAAATAGTAGAGTATGTAAAGGGGACTGAAAATGTCTGAAGAAGAAGTCGTCACCAGCCCGAGCCCGGCGCCCAGCAACAGTTCGGATATCAGCAAGATGCTGAAAGTTGTCAAGGCCGTTGCAGAGGGGGATTTTGAAGCCCGTATCACCAATATCGACGCCACGGGTGAAACCAAAGAGCTCATGCAGATGATCAACCGGCTTGTCGATAAGTCCGACGCCTATATCCGGGAATCCTCTGCCTGTCTTGAACATGTCAGCCAGGGTAAATTTTACCGCCGCATTGAAGAAGGCGGCATGACGAAAACATTCCTGAACGCAACCCGCACCATCAACACCGCAATCCAGCATATGGAAGATCGGGAAAATGAGTTCAAGGATGTGGTCGACAAGGTCCAGTCCGCCATGGGCGATGTCATTGACTCCGCCAATGGTATGGAAACCACGGCCCAGTCGATGGAGCAAACCGCAAGTAAAACCAGCGAACAGGCCAATACGGTTGCTGCAGCGGCGGAGGAAACGGCCACCAATGTCCAGACCGTCGCCTCGGCCACGGAAGAGCTGACAAGCTCCATCACCGAGATCAATCGTCAGGTTTCTGAATCCTCCAAAATCGCCATGGAAGCGGTGGAGGGCGCGGATCAGGCCAATGGCGAGATCAACAGTCTGGCGTCTGCCTCCGAGCGGATTGGTCAGGTTGTCGGATTGATTACGGATATCGCCTCCCAGACCAACCTGCTGGCGCTCAACGCGACCATTGAAGCAGCGCGGGCCGGTGAAGCCGGTAAGGGATTTGCTGTTGTGGCGTCCGAGGTGAAGAGCCTGGCGACACAAACCGCCAATGCGACCAAAGATATTGATTCCCAGATTCAGGACATTCAGAAATCCACCCAGTCTGCTGTGAATTCAGTGTCCTCGGTGAATGATATCATCAACCGGATCAACGAGATCACAGGCACGGTGGCGGCCGCTGTTGAGCAGCAGTCTTCCGCAACCCAGGAAATTGCCCGCAATATCGAGCAGGCATCTGCAGGGACGACAGAAACCACGCAGAGCATCTCCCTTGTCAGTCAGGCGGCTGAGGAGTCTGGAGCCGTGGCTACAGAAGTTCTCGACAATGCCCGCAAACTGAACGGCATGGCCGATCAGCTCAGCGCTGAGCTAAAAGCCTTCGCCAGCGGCTAAGCTGACCATCTCGACCCAAAAAAAAGGGGGCCTCAAAGGCCCCCTTTTCTGGTCGGTCGCGGCGTTGCACCACCTAACGCCAGCCAACCCGGTCAAATATCTTGACCGCTTCCACTTGCGCATCCGCAACTTTTTCCAGGCTGATGTCATCCGCCTTGAACTCGCCCCAGGCTTCGACGGTTTCATCAAGTTCCACACCGTCCTTGACCGGAAACTCATAGTTTGATTTGGCGTAGAATTCCTGTGCTTTATCGCTGGAGAGGAATTCGATCAGCTGAATGGCCGCATCGGTATTCTTCGATGACTTGGTGACAGCAGCGCCTGATATATTGATATGCGCCCCCCGGCCCTCCTGGTTGGGCCAGAAGAGGGCGACCTTGCCGGCCGCATCACGCTGGCCTTCGTCCTTGCCGTTGATCATTTTACCGTAGTAATAGGTGTTGCCGATGGCGACATCACATTCACCGGCCGCAACGGCCTTGATCTGATCCCGGTCTCCGCCCTGGGGCTTGCGGGCCAGGTTGTCTTTAATTCCCTGCGCCCATTTCTCGGCAGCTTCTACCCCCTCATGGGCGATGATCGACGCCAGCAGGGACTGGTTATAGACGTTGCTGGAGGAGCGAACGCAGATACGGCCTTTCCATTTCGGATCGGTCAGACCGGCGTAGGTGTCAAGCTCTTCCGGCTTGACCCGGTCCTTTGAATGGAAAAACACGCGGCTTCTGGCCGACAATCCGTACCAATGACCATTTGGATCCCGGTATTGCGGCGGAATGTTCTTCTCAAGGGTCTCTGATTTCACAGGCTGCAGAACCCCTGCTTCCTCATGGGCCGAGAGCCGGCTGATATCCACGGTCAGAACCACATCGGCCGGGCTGTTGACCCCCTCTGCCTTCAGCCGCTCCAGCATCCCTTTCTTGGCGAAAACCACATTGACCTTGATGTCAGTTTCCTTCTCAAATTCATCAAGGATTGGCCGGATCAGGCTTTCCTGACGATAGGAATACAGATTAACTTCTTCCTGTGCCGCAGCCATCATTGGCATGGACAGGCTCGACAGAACAAAACTTGCCGCAATGGCGGAGAGTGTAAGACGCATTTTTCTACCTTAGTTAATAATGCAAATGATTCTCAATTTCCCGGAGTCTTACGACACCCTTTTCCTTATTGCAAGTCATTATCACTATCAGTATGTAAAAAACAGAAAGGAGGCCGAAGCCCCCTTATCTTAAAGACGGATATTTAATCGATTTCCGACAGAACCGTCCGCAAGGTATCGAAAATCTGGTCAATATGGGATTTTTCCACGATCAGCGGCGGGGACAAGGCGATGATATCGCCGGTGGTTCGAATCAACACGCCCTTTTCATAACATTTAAGGAACGCCTCAAAGGCCCGGGCCGTTGGCTTGCCGGTAATGCCCTCCAGTTCAATGGCTCCGATCAACCCGAGATTTCGAAGGTCAATGACATGGGGCTCGCCTTTTAAGGAATGCACGGCCTCCTCCCAATAAGGAGCGAGATCATGGGCCCTCTCAAACAACCCCTCCTCCTTGTAGCAATCAAGGGTGGCGAGGGCAGCAGCGGCGGCGACCGGATGCCCGGAATAGGTATAGCCGTGGAACAGCTCGATCATATTGTCCGGCCCGGTCATGAAGGTGTCGTAAATATCCTTCGAACAAATGACACCCCCCATGGGGATGGTGCCGCTGGTCAGACCCTTGGCGACAGTCAGCATATCCGGTTGGACCCCGAAATACTCCGTGGCAAAGGACGACCCGAGGCGGCCGAACCCTGTGATCACCTCATCGAATATCAGCAGGATGCCATGGGCATCGCAGATCTTGCGAAGCCGCTCCAGATAGCCTTTGGGCGGTAGGAGAACACCGGTCGATCCGGCCACCGGTTCGACAATGACAGCGGCAATCGTGGAGGCATCATGCAGGGCAACCATCCGCTCCAGCTCATCCGCGAGCTCAGCCCCATGTTCCGGCAAGCCGCGGCTATAGGCATTTTTCTCAGGCAGATGTGTATGGGGCAGATGATCCACCCCGCTCAGCATCGTGCCAAAGGTCCGTCGGTTGGCGACAATCCCGCCCACGGAGATCCCACCGAAACCGGTTCCATGATAGCCCCGCTCCCGTCCGATCAGACGGGTACGCGCGCCGTCTCCCCGGGCCCGGTGATAGGCCAGGGCGATTTTCAGCGCAGTATCAACGGATTCGGAACCGGAGTTGGTGAAAAACATATGATCGAGACCGCTCGGCAACATGCCGGTCACCCGCGCCGCCAGTTCGAACACCTTTGGATGGCCCATCTGAAAGGCGGGCGCGTAATCCATCTCAGCTATCTGCTTACTCACGGCTTCGGTGATCCGGGGCTCGGCATGGCCGGCATTGCAACACCAAAGACCCGCTGTGCCATCCAGAATCTGTTGGCCCTCCGCATTGGTGTAATACATGCCTTTAGCACCAACAAGCATGCGCGGATTAGCCTTGAATTGCCTGTTTGCCGTATAGGGCATCCAGAAAGCTTCGAGATTGTTCGGGGATGAAGCGGCGGTATCAGACATGTCGGTAACTCCCAATTTGAATTTTTTAGAATCCTATCCAGCTCATTAATTTGCACAAGGGATAAATGAAACCACAGTTTTTCAACGTTTTTGTCTTTCTTCTATGATGACTTTGTTTAATATATTAAACAAAACATCGAATCAGACGAAGGAGACTAGGGATGGATTTTGATCTGGGTGCCCGGCTTCGGGCCTTGCGGCAACAGCATGGCCTCTCACAGCGGGAACTGGCGAAACGCGCCGGTGTTACCAACGGCACCATTTCCATGATCGAGCAAAACCGGACAAGTCCGGCCGTTGGCTCTCTCAAGAAAGTCCTGGATGGATTTCCCGTTGCCCTTTCCGATTTCTTCGCCAATGATTTTTCCGGCCATGGCAAAATCTTCTTCGAAAAGGAAGAATTGACAGACCTGTCGGAAGGGAAAATCTCCTACCGGCAGATCGGGCGGGACCTGACCGGCAAGGCCCTGCAGGTGATCCATGAAGTCTATGTGCCTGGCGCCGATACCGGACGCAGCATGCTCAGCCATCAGGGCGAGGAGGCCGGTGTCGTCATCCGCGGCAGTATCGAACTGACCGTGGGGGCGGATCGCAAGATCCTGAAAGCCGGAGACGCCTATTACTTTGAGAGCCACCGCCCCCACCGTTTCCGCTGCGTCGGCGACGAACAGGCGGAAGTCGTCAGCGCCTGCACCCCGCCGAGCTTCTAGGATGCCACTACATCGTCGCCCGGAAAATTCAGGCCGGAGTGTGGTGCTCCGGCCTGATCATTTTTTTAGTTGAGGCTGCGATAAAGCTCTGTACCTTCTTCGGCGTACTTGTTGGCGTCCGTTACCGCCTGCGAAATTGAACTCAGATTATCGTTGATCTCGCTGACGGCTGTCGACGCCGACTGCATGCTGACGGTAATCTCCTTGGTTGTCGCCGTTTGTTCCTCAACCGCTCCGGCAACCGAGGTCACACTGGATTCCACTGCAACGATTGCGGACTTGATACTTGACAGATTATTGACAACATTTTCACTGATCGACTGCATGCCATTGATTTCGTTCGAAATCTGATCCGTCGCGTTGGCGACTTGGCTGGCTAAAGATTTCACTTCGGTCGCAACAACCGCAAACCCTTTGCCGGCCTCTCCTGCTCTGGCGGATTCAATGGTCGCATTCAGGGCGAGCAGGTTAATCTGGGCGGCAATGCCCTGAATGACTTCAATGATGCTGGTCATGGCTTGGGCGGCCGTGGTGAGTTCCTTGGTGGATACATCCGCGTTGTCCGCCTCTTCATTGGCCTTATCCACTTCCGACTTCGACGCCGTCATACTACGGGAAATTTCCTGAGCGGACGACTGGAACTCTTCTGCCGCGGCAGCAACTGATTGTACAGTCTGCAACGCATTGCCGGACGAGGAAACGGCGGAAGCTGTCTGCTGATTGGCATCACCAATCGCCGCCAGAATTTTCTCGAGATTTTCGTCGACCACCTTGCCCACACGATCGGCTTCCTGGCGGGCAAGAACCTGGGCTGTCACATCGGTGGCAAATTTGACAACTTTAAACGGTTTGCCGCTCGGATCCAGAATTGGGTTATAGGAGGCCTGAATCCAGATTTCCTTACCGCCTTTCGCAATGCGCTTATATTCCGCAGCCTGATATTCACCGCGCCCGAGTGACGCCCAGAATTCCTTGTATTCTTCACTGGCAGCGTAAGCGGGTTCGACAAATTTCCGGTGATGCTCGCCGCGAATTTCTCCAATGCTATATCCCATGGCGCCGAGAAAGTTCTCGTTGGCGTCAATAATTGTCCCATCCAGATTGAAGGAAATGACGGCCTGCGACTTGTTCACGGCATCGATCTGACCGCGATAGTCGGCATTTTGCAGGATACTCTCTGTAATATCCGTTGCGTATTTTACGACCTTGAAGGGCTTTCCGTCCGGATCAAAAATCGGATTATAGGACGCCTGAATCCACACTTCTTTTCCGCCCTTGCCGAGGCGTTTATATTCCCCCGCCTGAAATTCCCCGCGCCCGAGAGCGGCCCAGAACTCCTTGTATTCTTCACTGGCAGCGTAAGCGGGTTCGACAAACTTGCGGTGATGCTCGCCGCGAATTTCGTCAATGCTATATCCCATGGCGCCGAGAAAGTTCTCGTTGGCGTCAATAATTGTCCCATCCAGATTGAAGGAGATGACCGCCTGGGACTTGTTGACGGCATCGATCTGACCTTCGTAATCCGCCGTCTGCAGGACGCGTTCAGTAATATCGGTTGCATATTTGACGACTTTGATGACATTCCCGGATTTGTCGAAAATCGGGTTATAGGACGCCTGAATCCAGACCTCCTTTCCACCTTTGCCAAGGCGTTTATACTCCGCTGACTGATAGTCTCCGCGCGCTAAAGCCTCCCAAAATTCCTTGTATTCCGCACTGTTCTTATAGTCGGGCTCCACAAACATGCTGTGTTTTTGACCGACGACTTCCTCAAGGCTATATCCCATGGCGCCAAGGAAATTCTTGTTGGCTGTCAGTATCGTGCCATCGGGTTTGAATTGAATCGTCGCCTGTGATTTATCCAACGCTGCAAGCATGGCTTCAAGCTCATGAGATCCGACCTTGGACATGTTTGACGACGGTTGGTGATTGGTTTTGACGCCTGGAAGAAATTTCAACATACTCAGTACCCCACTTTATACCTAAGAGAGCGTCGCCATGGGTAAGGAAAAGCCCCACCCCGAAAAGCACTGACACTTTCAACAGAAAAATCTTACATAAATAGTATTAATATAGAATTAAGGATGAATTTTACGGATATGGAGTGGCCCCAAATCCTCCAATGATTTACCGTTCAATCAGCACATCTGCACCGACCGCGTCGGAGACATTCTGATAGTCATCGGCCCGCAGTCTCTCGGCCAGTCCCAGGGCGATGTCGTGGGCGACATAGGGGCCGTGATAGATCATGGCCGTGTAGATCTGCAGCAGACTGGCGCCGGCGCGGATGCGTTCATAGGCATCCTCCGCCGTTTCGATCCCGCCGACCCCGATCAGCGGCACCTGTCCGCCGGTGGCGCGATACATGTCTTTCAGAACCGAGAGGGAGAGTGCTTTCAGCGGCGCGCCTGACAGGCCACCGGTCTCGATCTTGTGTTTGTTTTTCACATGGTCCGGGCGGGTGATGGTGGTGTTGCCAATGATAATCCCGTCGATGGCAAATTCCTGAACCGTACCGGCGATATCCGCCTTGTCCTCCTCGGTCAGATCCGGCGCGATCTTGAGGAGGATGGGGAAATTATCAAGCCCCTCCGCCACCATCTCGCGGCGGGCCTCGCTCAGCCGTCCCAGAAGGTCTGTCAGTTCCTCCCGCCCATGCAGCGCCCGAAGGCCGGGGGTGTTGGGAGAGGAGATATTGACGGTCACATAATCGACCAGCGGCGCCAGCCGGTGCAGGCCGATCACATAGTCCTGGACCCTGTCCGGGCTCTCCTTATTGGCGCCAAGATTGGCCCCCACCACATGGTCATGGGCACGAGCGGCGAGATTGGCGGCCATCACCTCCAGCCCCTCATTATTGAAGCCGAGCCGGTTGACCACCGCCCTATCTTCCGGCAGACGAAAAATTCGTGGTTGCGGATTGCCGGGCTGGGGCTGCGGGGTGACACTGCCCACCTCAAGAAAGCCGAAGCCGAGCCGTTCGAGGCCATTGATCGCCTCGGCATTTTTATCATAGCCCGCAGACAGCCCGATGGGGTTGGTGAAGGTCAGCCCGAACAGCTCTGTCTCCAGAACCGGATCGGCCACTTGTTTCACCCCGGGCAGAAGGCCGGATTTCAAAGCGCGGATGGAGAGGGTGTGGGCGGTTTCCGGAGAAAGGGTAAAGAGCAACGGCCGCATCAGGCTGTAGAGAAAGGACACCGGCTACTCCAGATCGGGAAACACATGCCGCCCGTCCGGGCCGAGGGGGAGCGGATCCTCCCGATGGACAAAGGCGGTCTCGAGAACCCCGTAGAGATGCGGAAACAAGACCCCGCCCCGCGCCGGCTCCCATTTAAGGGCTTCTCCCAACAGCTCGGCCCGCACCCGGATCAGCACCAGACCCTCCACCCCGGCCCGATGTTTGGCGGCACTCTCAACGACGGTCTCGGCCGTGGAAAAATGGATAAAGCCATCGGCCTTGTCATTGGCGGTGCCGAGATACGACCCGCTCGCCTTGGCTGCCCGCCAGTCTTCCTCAACCGCCATATGATAGATCATCGTCATCGCCGTACGTCCCTTTGGATTGCGCGCAAATTACCCGATGTCTCTCCCCTTGAACAGGGAAAAGAGCGGCCCGGAAACCCCGCGCGCAGATCGTGACTTGCGAGGGTCCGCCCGAATCTGATAGAGAGGAAGCCTCGCAGTTGAAAAGGAGCCCCGCCATGGCCGGTGTGTATTTCTATAACGGTGACTGGTATGACGAAAGCCCGCGGGTGATCGGACCTGAGGACCATTCCTTCTGGATGGCCTCGACCGTATTCGACGGCGCCCGCGCCTATCAGGGCATGGTTCCCGATCTCGATCTGCATTGTGAGCGGCTGGGCCGCTCCGCCACCGCCCTCGGCTATCACCCCACAATGGAATCCGGGGAAATCCTCGAGCTCTGTGAGCAGGCGGTGAAAAAGCTCCCGAAAGCCTCCGAGCTCTATATCCGCCCCATGTATTTCGCCCGCGGCGGCTTTATCGATCCCGACCCCGACAGCGCCGAATTTATCCTCGCCGTCTATGACAGCCCGATGCCTGATGCCGCCGGTTTCACCGCCCATTTCTCGGCCCTGCGCCGTCCCGCAAAAGACATGGCCCCGACCGACGCCAAGGCCTCCTGCCTCTATCCCAATTCCGGACGCGCCATCGTCGCCGCCGAAAAGGCCGGCTTCGATAATGCCATCATGATGGACGCCAATAACAATGTGGCCGAGTTCGCCAATTCCAATCTCTGGACGGTGAAAGACGGGGTCGCCTTCACTCCCGCCGCGACGGGCTGCTTCCTCGCCGGCATCACCCGCTCCCGGGTCATGACCCTGGCCGAGGCCGCCGGGATCGAGGTGCAGGAAGTCGCCATGAGCAAAGAGGATGTGATGGACGCCGACGAGGTCTTCAACAGCGGCAACTTCGGCAAAATCCTCCCCGTCACCCGCATCGAGGACCGCGAACTCCAACCCGGCCCCATCACCCGCAAACTCCGCGACATGTATATGGACTTCTCCCGCTCGAGCCAGTTATTCTAGCATCCCGAGATTAACATCCCTCGCCCACTAACCGACACGGGATTGTTTCACGTGAAACAATGTTTGATATAAATCAATCTCGGCGGGTTTTCTCGTGGGGCGAGGATGGGGCGTGGGTTGTGCGGCTTATGGGGGAAGATTGCGGCTTTGGGTTGAGGGAATTGGGTGGTGGTCTCGCCACTATAATCCTAGATATGTCTCAACTATATTTCATTTAACACTTTCCTCTAAACAATGCCCATTAGAGCAACCAGCTATCTTTAGACAATTCGAAATACCTTCACTGCAATAGAATGCAGAAATCTAAATTATAAGTTGCGAAAATTATACCAATAGCTATCTTGAGTTTAGTTATGAATATTCAATAAAGAACTCACAAATAAATGGCTGATAGAATTTCTTGGTTGTCAGACGTTATAAAGACCTTGGAAAATCTCGGTGGCGAGGCTCATTACAAAGAGATTTATAAAGAAGCAGAGAACATTAGAAGAGCGAGGAGCGCTTCTTGGCCGCCTAGTGCAAAGGAAATCATTCGTCGAACATTGGAAGAACAGTCGAGTGATACCGATAGTTTTAAGGGAAAAGACCTCTTCTTTAGCACACAAGGTATAGGCAATGGTGTATGGGGGTTGCGTGAAAGCGATAGTCCGATATCAGATAACTCACGATCTCTGAATTTTAGGGTGAACAAAGTTTATGATCGCCCCAACGACATTCATTCAAAATTTGGCGGGAGTCGTCGGAGTGGAATATGTCCTTGTAAAAATTTTCCTTTCATTTTTATTTTCACGGGGAGCACTGGCAGTCAATATGGATACAATGATGATTGGGATGAAAATGGTGTTTTTCATTATACTGGAGAAGTTCAATTCGGAGACATGAAATTCTCCAATGGAAACAAAGCTATTAGAGATCACATTGAGGACAATAGAGACATCCTCCTATTTGAAAAAACTGGCAAAGCCAGAATGTATAAGTATTTAGGCCAATTTGTTTGCACAGATTACGAAATTAGACGTATCCCAGATAAGCAGGGTGGGCAGCGAAACGGCATTATTTTCAAGCTAGAAAGTGTTGAGAGAGAGGACGAATATGCTGATAGATCTCTCTTAAATCAGTCCAAATTAATCGATTTAAGCGAGTTGCGAAGAGTAGCCTACGTGGCGGCCGATAATCACAAACAAAAAAAGACTAAAGAAAACTCTACTGAGGAAAAACGAAGAAGTTTCCTACAAAGAGATGAAAACATAAAACGCTACATTTTGACCCGGGCCAAGGGAAAATGTGAATGCTGCGGTGAACCGGCACCATTTATTAGAGACGATCAAACTCCATATTTGGAATCTCACCACATCTTTAAGCTAAGTGATAAAGGTCTAGACCATCCACGCAACATGGCGGCATTGACGCCAAATTGCCATAGAGAAATTCATTTTGGATTTAATGGCAGGGAAAAGGACGAGCACCTCTCAGAAAAGATTGCCGAAATTGAAGACCAGCTTGATGAATCCCTAGGGAGAGTTAGCATCTCTAGATATCACTAGCCTCACACCCCCAAATCCTCCCCCTTCAACACCCGCTCAATCAGCGCCACCGTTTCATCCACGCCGTACAAAGCAATAAATGATCCCATCCGCGGTCCCTGGCTCTGCCCGAGCAAGGTCTCATAGAGGGCCTGGAACCAGTCGCGGAGGTTTTCGAAATTGTGGTCTTTGCCGACCTGGAAGACGAGGTTTTGGATATCGGCGGGTTCGGTGTCGGCAGGCAATGCCTTGAGGTCGGTGGCCAGCTGTTCGAGGGCGGCTCGTTCCTTCTCATCCGGCAGGCGGTAGTTTTTGGCGGGCTTCACGAAGTCGCGGTAATAGGCGACGGCGTAGCCGACCAGTTTGGCAAGCTCCGGGTTGGTCTCTGCCGTGGCGCCATGGGCATAGCGGGAGATAAAGCCCCAGAGCACGTCCGGCTCCTCCGCATTGACCACAGCGGCCAGGTTCAGGAGAATGCCAAAGGTGAGCGGCAGGCCTTCCGAGGGCGGATGGCCGCTATGGATATGCCAGACCGGGTTGGCATATTGCTGCTTTTCTTCCTGCTCGGGATATTTGGCGAGGAAGGTGAAATACTCGTCCACCGCCTTCGGAATGACATCAAAATGCAGGCGCTTGGCCTTCTTCGGGTTCTGGTACATATAGAGCGACAGGCTCTCGGGCGAGGCATATTTCAGCCATTCCTCGATGGTGATGCCGTTACCCTTGGACTTGGAGATCTTCTTGCCCTCCTGATCCAGGAACAGCTCGTAATTGAAGCCCTCCGGCGGCCTTTTCCCAAGAATGCGGACGATCTTGCTCGATAACGTGACGCTGTCGATCAGGTCCTTGCCGGCCATCTCGTAATCCACATCCAGCGCATGCCAGCGCATGGCCCAGTCGACCTTCCATTGCAGCTTACAATGTCCGCCGGTGACCGGCACGGTGACGGTCTCGCCGGTTTCGGGATCCACGTAAGACACGGTGCCCGCCGCTTCATCGCGGGCCGTGATCGGCTCCTGCAGCACCACACCGGTGCGCGGGCAAATGGGCAGGAAGGGTGAATAGGTGGCCCGCCGCTCCGGCCCCAAGGTGGGCAGGATGACATTGATGATGGCGTCATAATGCTTCAGGACGAGCAACAGACTCTCGTCGAACATGCCCGACTTGTAACAATCGGTGGAGGAGCGGAACTCATAGTCAAAGCCGAACTGATCCAGGAACGCCTGCAGCCTTGAATTGTTATGGGCGCCGAAGCTGTCATGGGTGCCGAACGGATCGGGTACCTGAGTCAGCGGCTTGTTGAGGTTGGCCTCCAGCAATTCCTGGTTCGGGACATTGTCCGGCACTTTTCTGAGGCCATCCATATCATCGGAGAAGGCGATCAGCCGGGTCGGGATATCCGACAGCAGGCTGAAGGCATGACGGACCATGGAGGTACGCGCCACTTCGCCAAAGGTGCCGAGATGGGGCAGGCCGGACGGACCATAGCCGGTCTCGAACAGGACATAGCCTTTTTCCGGGCCGCCCTTGGCATAGCGGTCGACGAGCTTTTTTGCCTCGACAAATGCCCAGGAGTTGCTCGATAGTGCAATTTCGGCGACCGATGACATGATGGTTTCTCCAAACGGGATAATCGTGAATCGCGCGGAATGTAAGCATAGGAAGGGGCGGCGTCAATCTTGCCGGCCCGATTAACCGCCAAACCGGCAAAAACGGAACCAAAAATCCGGCATGACTGATCAACCCGGCCAAATTCAGCTTCCCGATGCCCCCATCCTCACCGTCAGCGGTGCGGGGGCGGTCTGGTTGACGCCGGACGGAGAGATCGAGACCAGCAGCCTGGGGGAGGCGGCGCGGATCGTCCCTAGCCGCCCCGCCATTCTTGTGCATCGGCTGAATGTGGCCCGGCATCTGAAAGTCAACCCGTTCACCGCCTTTGATCTGCTGGAACTGTTCGCCTTTGTCCATCCGGCACGCCACTGCCTGCCGACCTCGAACGGCCTGGCCCGGGCCGTCGGGTTGCCGTCTTCCACCTCCCTTGAGGATCAGGCCCTCGGTCTGTTTGAGGCGACGAATATCCTATTAAGTAAATTAACCGGTTTAAAAGGAAAAAATAGAACGTCCGCGGCTGCCATCGCCTTGACCATGGGCCAGGCAGGCTGGAACTGGGCGCCGAGCGTTCAGGTGGCCCTTGGCATGCCGGATAAAAGTACCCGCTTTGGCGGCCTCGATGTCTGGAACATCCTACCGGAATGGCCTGACTTCGCGCCGGAGCCCCCGCCCGACGATATCGCTGTCAGTGAAGAGGAGGCGCGGCTGCGTCTCAAGGATCTGCTTGGCGACGGATCGGAGTCCCGGCCCCAGCAGGTGGAGTTCAGCGCCCTCACCTCTCATGCCTTTACTCCCCGCCAACAGAAGGATGTCCCCAACATTGTCCTGGCGGAGGCCGGAACGGGCACCGGCAAGACCCTCGGCTATATCGCGCCGTCCAGCCTCTGGGCCGAGAAAAACAGCGGCACCGTCTGGATCTCCACCTATACCAAGAACCTGCAGCGGCAGATCGATGATGAGCTGAAACGTCTGTATCCGGACAAGTCCGTCAAGGCGGAGAAGGCGGTGATCCGCAAGGGGCGGGAAAATTACGTCTGCCTGTTGAATTTTGAGGAAGCCCTGCAGGGGGGCGCGGCCGTCGCCTCGGACCAGATCGTGTTGGGACTGGTGGCCCGATGGATCGCCGCCACCCGCGATGGCGATATGGTCGGCGGCGATTTTCCGGGCTGGCTTCTGGGTCTTGCCGGGCGTGGGCGGGTCACCCGCCTCGGTGACCGGCGCGGCGAGTGCATCTATTCGGCCTGTCCCCATTACCGCAAATGCTTTATCGAGGCGTCCAGCCGCAAGGCCCGCAAGGCGGATATTGTTATCGCCAACCATGCCCTGGTCATGATCAACGGCGCTACCCGCCCGGATGATCCGACCCTGCCGAAACGCTATGTCTTTGATGAAGGGCATCATGTGTTCGACGCCGCCGACAGCGCCTTTGCCGCGCATCTGACCGGACAGGAAACTGCCGAGCTGCGCCGTTGGATTGCCGGCAGTGACAGCGGCCGTTCGGGGCGGATGAGGGGGCTGGAGAAGCGCCTTTCGGATCTGATCGGCGACGATGAAGACGGCATAGAGGCGCTGCAGGATGTCATCCAGGCGGCGCGAAAACTGCCGGCGGACGGCTGGCTGGCCCGATTGCGGGAGGGAAATCCGAACGGTCCGATGGAGCAGTTCCTTGTCCTCATCCGCGATCAGGTCCTGGCCCGCTGCGGCCAACCGGACAGCCCCTATTCCGTTGAATGTTCGGCCAGCGAATTTCCCGAGCCTCTTATGGACGCGGCAGAAACTCTGGAGAAAGCCTTGCAGGCGATTTCCTCGCCCATGACCCGGCTCGCCAAGTCCCTGGTGCGAAAACTCGATGAAGACGCGGAGGAGCTGGAAACCTCAACCCGTCATCGTATTGATGCCGCTGTGCAAGGCCTGGCCCGGCGCATCAACATGATGCTGACCCCCTGGCGGTCCATGCTGACAGGCATGAAATCGGAAACGCCGGAGACATTTGTGGACTGGCTGGCGATCAAGCGGATTGGCGGGCGGGATCTGGATCTTGGCTATTATCGCAGCTATATCGACCCGACCGAACCTTTTGCCGAGACCATCCTGAAGCCATCCCATGGCGTTGTCATCACCTCGGCAACTTTACGGGATGATTATGAGGCAGAGGAAAGCTGGCAGTCGGCGGATATGCGCACCGGCACCCATCATATGATCCAGCCGCCCAAGCGGGCCCATCTCGCCTCCCCCTTCGATTTTGCCGACCAGACAAAGGTAATCGTCGTGACCGATGTGCGCCGCGATCATATGAAGGAAGTTTCTGCCGCCTATCGGGAGCTGTTTATGGCATCAGGTGGCGGTGCCCTTGGCTTGTTCACGGCGATCTGGCGCCTGCGGGCGGTGTACGAAAATATCTACGGGCCGCTGGCCGATGCGGGTCTGGATCTTTATGCCCAACATCAGGATGCTCTGGATACGTCCACTCTGGTCGATATCTTTCGGGAGGAAGAAGACTCGATCCTGCTGGGGACCGATGCGGTTCGGGACGGCGTAGACGTGCCAGGGCGGTCCTTGCGCCTTATCGTCTTTGACAGGGTTCCCTGGCCACGTCCGGACCTGAAACACAAAGCTCGCAAAAAAGCTTTCGGCGGCAGCCGCTATGACGACAAGTTGACAAGGCTTAAACTCAAGCAGGCTTATGGTCGCTTGCTAAGAAAAGAGGACGATTTTGGCGTCTTTGTCCTTCTCGACAGTATGATGCCCTCCCGCCTTGCCTCAGCCTTTCCGCCGGAAGTGGAAATCGAGCGGCTGGGCCTGAAAGATGCCATCGCCCTGACCCGGAATTTCATTGCCGGCAAAGAACAGGCCCTTAAAAAAAATATCATTGGATAAACAACGGCGAACCCCATATTCTGGGGACGTAGTTTATTTTGGAACCGGAGAAACCGTCGTATGACGACCTTGAATTTGCACACCGCTCTTATCTCGACAATGGTGATTGTGTCCGCGGCTGACCGCGAGATGACGGACCGCGAACTGTTCACAATCGGCGAGATCGTCAGAACCCTTCCCATGTTCTCGGAATATGAGGAAGAACATCTACCCGATGATGCCGCGGCCTGTGTCGACATGCTCAACAGCGATCAGAAGCTGGAGGACACCATCAGCAAGATCCGCGCGGTGCTCCCCAAGAAGCTATATGACACCGCCTATGCGCTGGCCTGCGATATCGCGGTGTGTGACGGGCAGTTGAGCCAGGAAGAGCTTCGCATGCTGGAGATGCTGCGCCATGGTCTTGACGTGGACCGCCTGACGGCCGCCGCCATTGAAAGAGGGGCCGCTGTCCGTTTTACGCGCCTTTAGACCAAGTTATAATTGCCAAAATTCTGTCTTCATATAATACTCCTGACATAAAAAAGAATAAGGGGAGATATATGGGAAATCTCAACGGGGTTTCGATTGGATTCTTGGGGCTTGGAGAAGTGGGCCGGCCGGTCTTGCGACGGCTTAAATCCCAAGGCGCGTCAATTCATGCAACCAGCCGGTCACCGGCTTTGCGCTACAAGATCGCCCGCGATGCGGTGGATCTGTGCAGCACGCCGGCGGAAATCAATGATAAGATCGGGGACGGCATTCTTATCCTAATGCTGTCCAGGGAATCACTGATTGATGCTTTCTTGACCGGAGAAGATGGACTTCTCTCCAACTTGAGACCCGGTGCCGTACTTGTGGATCTTGGCCAAACCTCAGCAGAAGCTACCCAAAAATACGCCAGGCAATTTGCGGAAAAAGATGTTCACTGGGTTGACGCGCCGGCCATCGGTAGCGAACAGGAAGCGCTCGACGGTCATCTCAAGATCAGGGCCGGTGGGCGGCAAGAGGATTTTGACAGGGTTCTCCCCGTTCTCGAAGCCATCAGCAATGATATTGAGCGGCTCGGCGATGTCGGCGCGGGCCAGGCGGCGACGGAGACGGCCTGAGCTCAGGCAAGACCCCGGATAAAGCTGACCATCTCTTGGGCGGCCTGTTGCCAGTTTCCGGCTTCGGTGAGGCCGGATTTTTTGCGCGGCTTGAAACTGTGATCACCATCCTCCAGCCAGGACAGGACGATCTGAGGTGACAGATCATATCCGGTTACCTTCTCCCGATTTCCCATGGCATCCCGTTCCCCTTGCAGGATCAGAGCAGGTGTCGATAAGTCTGTTAAGTGATCGATCCGAGGCCGATCCGCCTTACCAGGGGCATAAAAGGGATAGCCAAGGCACAGCAGACCTTTTACCCCCATTTCATCGGCAATCATGCTGGCCATGCGCCCGCCCATGGACTTCCCACCTATCACGAGATTTGCTGGATCTCCCGCCTCCCGGATCGCCTCTCGCCAACTGTCCAGCAATATCGGCTGCCTGTCGGGCGGTCGACGGGTTCCTTCCTGCCGTCGCCGCTGCATATAGGGAAATTCAAACCGGAGCACATGCAGGCCGGCTTGGGCGCCCATTTGCGCAATTTCTTCCATAAAAGGGCTATCCATGGGAGCGCCGGCCCCATGGGCGAGAATGAGGGTCGGCAAGTCACCGGCGACCCCATTTTCGAGAAAATCCATTTGCAATCCCGTTCTGTGCTCTATGTTGCCTGTAGGCAGATGTTAAGGTCTTACGCCATGATTGAGTATATTTCCAGCAACGAGCCAGGGATACGGCTCGGATTCTTTATCGGGACCCTTGTCCTTATCGGCCTATGGGAATCCGTCGCACCAAAACGGACACCGACCGTTTCCAAGCTCTGGCGCTGGGCCAATAATTTCGGGGTCACCTTTTTTAATACATTTTTGCTCAGGATCCTGTTTCCCCTGCTGGCAGTTGGCGCAGCGGCAGTCGCAGCCGAACACGGTTGGGGTCTGCTTAATCTGATGGCCGTGCCGCCGGTTCTGTCTATCCTCATTGCCGTCATCGTCCAGGATTTTGTTATTTACTGGCAGCATGTGATTTTTCACAGGGTGCCGATACTCTGGCGGCTCCATAAAATGCATCATGCGGATGTGGATTATGATGTCTCAACTGGCGCCCGGTTCCATCCCATCGAAATCATCCTGTCCATGCTCCTGAAACTGGCGGTCGTATTTTTACTGGGACCGCCCGTGGTTGCCGTAATCATATTCGAAATCCTGCTCAGCTCTGTTGCCATGTTCAACCATGCCAACGCTGGCCTGCCAAAATCCGTTGATCGGATTTTCCGGCTGTTCGTGGTGACACCGGATATGCACCGGGTTCATCATTCCGTCATCCGCAAGGAGCATAATCACAATTTCGGCTTCAACCTGCCCTGGTGGGACTATATGTTCCGAACCTATACTGAGCAGCCCTCCGCCGGTCATGACGGCATGACCATTGGACTCAACGAATATCAGGAAGACAGGAAACAAAGTATCTTCTGGATGCTTGCCCTGCCGTTCAGGAAGAAATAGACACGGCTATTTCCGGAGATCCTCCTTGCCAATGGAAAAGTCTTCATAACGCTTCCAGAGGCCGGCAAATTCTTCAAGATGCTGATCTATCTCCTCTGACGCATTCGATAGAATATCGGCTGCCAGGCGCAGAACATTCCCATAATAGTCGGCCCGCACATCCTCAGCGATCTGACTGAGAATAATCATACCCTCTTTGACATCGTTGATATGGCCCAGACAGTCCTGCATATCTATGAGAATCCGAAACCCCTCTTGAACTTTTTCTTCATTGAGAAGGGAGGAGAAAAATCTTAAGTGATAACGGGCCCGTTTTGCATATTTACGCACATCATGGAGTTCATCTGCTGACAGATGCTCATCCTCCGTCCCCTGATTAAGAAGCTCTGTTCCGCCTTCCTCAATAACGGTAAGGGCGAAGGGCGCAACAGGTTTCGCCATCAGCTTTTTAGCGGCCCTGCCAAGCTTCGATGACCAGTCACTGGACACCCATTTATCAAACTCATTGACCACAGATTCAAAATGACCGCCGAACAGCTCCCGGGAAATGACTTCATATTCCTCATCTCGCCAGGCCTCGGCATGCAGGCGCAATTCCGTATAGGCCTTTTTATGGGGTGCTTTTTTGGCTTCCCGGGTCAAGGTGACTTCCAGGAAGACATCCATATTGCGGGCATGGCCAAGCATATTGCCAAAATAACGGAATTCACGGTTGAAGCGGGATTTGACTTCCTTCGGGATGATTTGACGGAAAACGGTCAGACCGACCCTGATCCGGCGCATTCCGATGCGAATTTGCATGAGAGCCGCCGGGTTTCCGGATTTCTGGAATTTCTTGAAGTTACTGCGTAGATGCTTGATCGATTCGCGGAATATCAGCTTTGCCGCGGTTTCAATATCCGGGTTGTCCGACAGGTCAATATCCGGCAGCTTAATTGTATTCTGGTCGACCAAACTTTCCCCTAACACTATAACTATTTGCGCAATGATCGAATGCGCTTATGTTAAATAACCCGATATCCCGACGACAACCAAGAGAAAACAAATGAAAAAAATCGAAGATTGGGTTGGAAATCAACAAACACGGACTGAAATTATTCATCAGCAATCACTGAACGGCTTTGCCGCGCTTATGGATCAGGACGTCCCGACTTCTGCAATTGTGCCGCCGGGCGGTCACTGGATGTATTTTCTTCCGACGGACAAACAGTCCCGCCTGGCCCACGACGGTCATGCCTTTAAAGGAGATTTCCTGCCGCCTATTGATCTGCCAAGACGAATGTGGGCCGGTGGCCGTCTGACTTTTCACAACCAGCTTAAAGCGGGGGACACGGCCGAAAAAACCTCAACCATCAAATCCGTGACACCTAAGAAAGGGAGGACGGGTAATCTGGTCTTCATTACTGTGGAGCATCAGGTATCAAACGGGGATGGCATCTGTATAACGGAAGAGCATGATATTGTGTTTCGGGATGCCCCGTCTGAAGACTCGTCCACTCCAAAGCAGCCTCAGCCTGCCCCGACGGACGGGCGTTGGGAAACAGAGGTTATCCCGGACAGTGTCATGCTGTTTCGCTATTCAGCCCTCACTTTCAATGGGCACCGGATCCATTATGATCGCGAATATTGCCAGAATGTGGAGGGATATCCGGGTCTTATCGTCCATGGCCCCCTGCTGGGAACCCTGCTGATGCGTCTGGCCGTTCGGAATATGCAAGAGCGGGAACTGGCCAGTTTCAACTTTCGCAATTTCAATCCGGTCTTTGACACGGCTCCCTTCACTCTGAACGGTCGGGAAGAAAATGACCGGCAATGTTCCGTCTGGGTCACCGGTCCGAATGGTGAGCTGGCCGTCTCCGCCACCGCGGAATTCAAATAAAAAAGGCGGGGAAACCCCGCCTTTTCTCAATCCGTTTTGATCCCTTAATGGGTATGCCCACCGGACATGGCCCCCGCCGCTTTGACATGGACCATAACTTTAATGTCACCGGCGAATTCAAACTTCAGGGTCAACGGGAACATTTCCCCTTCAACCAGAGGCCGGTTAAGTCCCATCAGCATGACATGATAGCTGCCCGGCTTGAGCATAACCTTTTCACCCGGCTTGATCGGAAGGTCAGTGATCTGTGCCATGCTCATGACACCGTCCTTCATCAGGCTTTCATGGATTTCCACCCGTTTGGCAATGGGAGAGCTGGCCGCGATCAGGCGGTCGGTCTTGCTACCTTCGTTATGGATCATCATGAAAGCACCGCCGACCTTGGCCGTAGCGGGACGGGCCCGGGACCAGGCGTCCTCGACCTCCATTTCATGTTTCTCCGCGCTCAGCACTGAAGTGGGTGACGCGGTGATCCCGACTGTCACGGCGACCATGACAATGGCCGCTGATAATAGTGTCAAAAATCTCATAACTTCCCTCTCATCTACAACTGTTCTTTAATTTTTGCCGCCATTTCCTCGGAAGGCGTTCCGTAGGAGAACACGGTGATCAATTCCCCGTTTCGGTCCATCAGATAGGTGAAGGAGGAGTGATCGACGAGATAATATTCCGGATCCCCGTTTTCCTCTTTCTGGCTATAGACACGGTACTTCTTTTTAATATCGGCGATCTGCGCTTCCGTCCCGGTCAGTCCGACCAGGGTGGGGTGGAAGGCCTCCACAAATTCAGCCAAGACGTCTGTCGTATCACGCGTCGGGTCGACACTGACGAACACCGGAATTACATCGGCCCCCTCTTGTCCGAGTTCCTGCATGGCCACAGAGATGGTCTGCATTTCCGTCGGGCACACATCCGGGCAATAGGTATAGCCAAAAAACACCAGCATCAGCTTGCCCTTGAAATCTGCCTCGGTAACCGTCTCTCCCTTGTGATTGACCAGTTCAAACGGTCCGCCAATTTGCGGCGCCCCGGCAATAATGGTCGATCCACCGGCGCTGTTACCTGGGCCGAAATTTACAATTCCGGTTGCCCACAGGCCAACAACGACGGCACTGGCAAGGAGAAAAAAGGCGATCAGAAGGGTAAAAATCTTATTCATGCAAAAGTCCGTTCGAGAGGTTTATTCCCGCGCCGCATAACAGGTTCTTCAACTGCAAGTCATTCCGAATTAAACTAGTCCAAGCCTCAATAAGCGGCAACCGATTAACGCCGGGTGCGGCATTCTACCGCAGGAATAGGCCAATAGAATTGATCCTCAATTGACCCACCAACTTTCTAACGATAACGTGTTCTTTCAATAACAAACCGGCTCTACCGCCTTTATATGTGTGGCCCAAGAAGAATAAGCAATGAGCATTTTCATCGCCAAAAGACTATTGACCCTGATCGCGACCCTGATCGGCGCGTCCATGGTCATTTTTCTGGTGATGGAGATTTTGCCGGGGGATCCGGCGCTTGTCATTCTGGGTGTTGATGCCACGGACGAAATGGTGGCCGCCCTGACCAGGGAACTGGGGCTGGACCGACCGGCACCGGAGCGCTACTGGAGCTGGATCAGCGGCTTGCTGCAGGGTGAGATGGGGACCAGCTACGCTTACAAGGTGCCGGTCTGGGAGTTGGTCGAAGGGGCCCTCTGGATCACCATTCCCCTTGCCATCATGTCCATCATTCTCAGTATTATCCTGGCTCTGGTAATTGGCCTCTATGCGGCTGCCAATCATAACAAAGCGGGAGATGTCGCTCTTATGGGGTTCAGCCAGCTCGGGATTTCCGTGCCGAATTTCTGGCTGGCGCTGCTGCTGATCCTGTTATTTTCCCTTCAGCTCAGATGGTTTCCAGCCGGTGGGTTTCCGGGCTGGAGTGAAGGTTTTTTTGTTTGCATCGTGGCCTTGCTGCTCCCTGCCGTCTCCCTCGCAACCGTTGTCGGGGCCATATTGGCACGAATTACCCGTTCCTCCGTTCTTGAAGTCTATCGGGAAGATTATGTGCGCACGGCCCGCTCCAAAGGGCTGAGTCAGCGGGCGACCTTATGGCTTCATGTCCTGCGCAACGCGCTGATTCCCGTACTGACAGTGACAGGAATACAGTTTGCGGCTCTTCTGACCGGGACGGTTGTGGTTGAAAATGTCTTCCATATTCCCGGCCTTGGCTCTCTGGTGCTAAAGGCCATCAATAACCGGGACACTATCGTTGTTGAGAATGTCGTGCTGCTGCTTGCAACCATGGTCATTGTGACGAATTTTGTTGTCGATATCCTCTATGCGATTGTCGATCCGCGTCTGAAAGCCCATGATATATGAGTAGCCCTGTGTCCACCTCGTTTCTGAGCCGCTGCCGCCGCAGCCGAAGCTTCGTCATCGGTGGGGTGATGACCGGGTTTCTGTTGCTTTGTGCCGCTGTGTCCCTGTTCTGGACCCCCGGCTCTGCCTACGACATCGTCATTCCCGACCGTTTTCTGCCACCGTCGGCGGAGCATTGGCTGGGGACGGATCAGTTCGGCCGGGATATCGTTTCCATGTTAATGACCGGCACTCAGAATTCCATTGCCGTTGCCGTCGTTGCCGTGTCGATCGGCCTGGTCATTGGCGTGTCTCTTGGCCTGCTGGCGGCGGCAAAAAGGGGGTGGACAGAAGAGTTCATCATGCGGATCAGCGATTTCTCGTTCGCCTTTCCAGCCATCCTCTCCGCCATCATGATTACCGCCATTCTGGGACCGGGAGGAGTCAACTCCATCCTTGCCATCGGTCTCTATAACATCCCGGTTTTCGCGCGGCTGACGAGAGGCTCGGCCAATGCCATATGGGCGCGGGAATTTGTATTGGCGGCGCGGGCTGCGGGGAAAGGCAAGTTCCGGATTACCTTTGAGCACATCCTGCCCAATGTCCTCTCAATTATCATTGTCCAGGCGACCATCCTGTTCGCCATCGCGATCCTGGCGGAAGCGGCGCTGTCCTATCTCGGCCTCGGAACACAGCCACCGCATCCATCCTGGGGGCGGATGCTGAACGAAGCACAATCCCTGATTTTCCTTGATCCGTGGCAAGCTGTCTTTCCAGGACTCGCCATCGCGACCGCCGTCTTCGGCCTCAATCTGCTGGGTGATGGCCTCCGCGATGTCCTCGATCCCCGGCTGTCGAGGAAACGCTGACATGGCATTGCTCGACGTACAGGATCTGACCATAACTCTCGCGACCGCCGATGGTCCGGCGCGGGCGGTTCGGGATCTGTCTTTCAGCCTCGAACGGGGTGAAACCCTTGGCATTGTCGGCGAAAGCGGGTGCGGGAAATCGATGACGGCCCTAGCCCTGATGTCGCTTCTTCCAGAGCGCAGTACGACGGAGGGAAAGATCTTTTTAGAAAGTGAGGACTTACTCACTTTTTCAGAAAAGGATCTCTGCGATATCCGCGGTAACCGCATGGCGATGATTTTCCAGGAACCGATGACCTCCCTTAATCCGGTCCATACCATCGGCCGTCAGGTCATGGAACCGCTCCGCCTGCATAAGGGCCTTGATAAGGATGCGGCCCATGCCGAAGCCCTCCGTCTCCTCGATCGGGTCGGCATTCCCAATCCGGAAGCACGGATACGAAATTATCCGCATCAACTATCGGGAGGTCAGCGGCAGCGGGTGATGATTGCCCTCGCCCTCTCCTGCAGCCCCGATATTCTCATCGCCGACGAGCCGACAACCGCCCTTGACGTGACCATTCAGGATCAGATCCTCGAGCTTATCCAAAATCTGGTAACCGAAGACGGCATGGCGCTCATCCTGATTTCCCATGATCTCGGAGTTATTTCGGAGAATACCGACAAAGTCCTGGTCATGTATGGCGGCTCGGCGGTGGAGACCGGCAGAACCGATAAAATATTCGGAGAGCTCGCCCATCCTTACACTCTGGGCTTATTCGCGGCGATGCCAAAGCTGGGTATGGGACGCAATTCCCGACTGGCGACCATTCCCGGCGTGGTTCCCGATCTTATGAACCTGCCGACAGGATGCACTTTTTTTGACAGATGCCCGCTTGCGTCAGATCACTGCAAAGACACCCCTCCTCCCGTTCATCTATTGAATCCGGATCACGCGGTCGCCTGCCATAACCTCGACGATGCCCTTGGCAAGAAATCCGAGGAGTTGTATCTGTGACCGATTATTTTGCAGAAGAGCCCGTATTGATCGTCGAAGATCTGGTTCGCCATTACCGGCTGCCGCGCGAGAGCCTGTTTGCCGAGCCCCGATATGTTTACGCCCTCAACGGGGTCAGCTTTGAAATCAAGAAAGGCAAGAGTTTTGGTGTCGTCGGTGAAAGCGGCTGCGGAAAATCCACCCTTGCCCGGAATGTCATGGCCTTGGAAGATACCGACGGCGGATCCGTCCGCATCCTTGGAGAAGAAGTGGTCGGCCTCTCCTTTGAGCAGCTTCGCCCTCTCCGCCGGCACTTTCAAATGGTCTTCCAGGACCCCTACGGCTCCCTCGATCCCCACCTGAATGTCGGCCGAATTGTCGCCGAACCCCTCGCCGCTCTCGGACCACTGACAAACTCCGAACGCGACGAACGAGTTCAGGAGGTTCTTGAATCCGTCGGCCTGAAAAAAGGCGATGTCTCCAAATACCCTCATGAGTTTTCAGGTGGGCAGCGTCAGCGCATTGCCATCGCCCGGGCACTGATCACCCATCCGGAACTGATCGTTGCCGACGAGCCGGTGTCAGCCCTGGACGTGTCAGTCCAGGCCCAGGTTCTTAACCTCCTGAAAGACCTGCAAGACAGTTTCGGGGTTACCTATATGTTCATCAGCCATGACCTGGCGGTTGTCGAGTATTTGTGCGACGAAGTCGCGGTGATGTATCTGGGGGAAATTGTCGAAAAAGGCCGTACGGAAGATCTGTTCGCCAATCCCGCCCATCCCTATACCCGTATTCTGCTGGACGCCGTCCCGCAGCCCGGTGCGGCCAAGAAACGGGATCGCATCAAGCTGTCCGGGAATGTCACAGGACAGACTGAAATGCGGGCAGGCTGCGCCTTTCAGGACCGCTGCCCCATGGTCAAGAATGTCTGCCGGAGCGAAAAACCGCCGTTAGTTGCGGTCGAGGATGAGCATTTGGCCGCCTGTCATTTTTCTGCGGATGTTCAAGCCAAAAACAAGCCGGCTGCCGAGTGATCCCCTGATTAGTAAGGCCGTCCGTCCTTATGGGTAAACTGCCATTGGCCATTGGCATCCAGAGCTGCCTTCAGATCATCCCTGGGGTAACTTCCTTCATCTCCGGCAACCCGGTCTCCCATCTCAAGATAGACAACATCCGCATCGCTATTGTTGACAAGCTGATGCGCCTCGCCTTGCGCAGGAAATCCGGCAAATTCTCCCGGTGACATCTCAATTGTCCGGGTTTCCAGAACAAGGGTGGGATGTCCTTCAAGAATATAGATGAACTCATCCTGCTTGCTGTGCTTATGCAGGAGCGCCGATTCACCGCCTGGCACGAGCCGTGTCAAGTTGACGCCAAAGTTGGTCAATCCAAAAAAGTCTCCCAATTGCCGCTTTTCCCGGCCGGCCATGCGGCTGAAGAAAGGTTCCGGGTAGTTTGACGGCTTGGTGCGCGGGGGGACATCCTCAGCTTTTGCTACGGGCGTGTTAACGGAGCCTTTATCAGTCATTTAAGACCTTTCCAAATGACATAACAGGAGGAAGGATATGCGGCTTAATCTTCTTTTTCCTTGAAATCGAGCGCTGCGGAATTGAGGCAATATCTCAAACCGGTCGGCTCCGGACCGTCAGGAAAGACATGTCCAAGATGAGCGTCACATCTGTTACAGATCACTTCCGTGCGCCGCATGAAAAAGCTGCGATCATCGACTTCGCCCACCATTTCATCATTCAATGGCTTCCAGAAGCTGGGCCACCCCGTGCCACTTTCAAATTTTGTGTCAGAGGAAAACAACGGCTCGCCACAGCATATGCAAGTGTAGGTGCCGGCCGCCTTGTTATCGTTCAAAGGGCCGGTAAAAGCTCTTTCCGTCCCTTTTTTCCGGGTAACTTTATACTGCTCAGGAGTTAGCTGGGCCTGCCATTCCGCATCACTCTTCACGACTTTATCTACCATTTTCGCTTCCTCTTTCGCCAATTTACCAACTCAACAGATCCCTTATAACCTTGATATATAGGGAATTCATTTCAAAAATCTGTCACAAAACTTGACGAATTCAATTGCTTGGCAGAAAATAATGCCGTTGAAGCTAGTTGGAGCGGGAATGAGCGAGGTTGTAAGTTTCGACGATCACTATTTGGCCCGATCGGCAAAGTCTGCACGGTCGGGACAATTCCAGCAGCCTGTATTCTTCAACCGGATTGAACTCAGCCAGATTCTCCAAGTCTATGGTCGCATGGTCGCGAAAGCTGAATGGCGGGACTATGCCATTGGTCAGGAAAAGAGCGCCTGCATCTTCGCCATCTTCCACAGAACCGCCGACAAACCGCTGTTTCGCATCTATAAGGAACCAAGGTTGGCCGCCAAGCAGGGCGCCTATTCAGTGCTCGGACAGAACGGCCGCATTCTCAAGCGCGGTAAAACTCTGGCTCAGGTTCTAAAGGTTTTTGATCGCAAGCGATTCAATACCATCGACTAGAAATCCGACCGACTCACGCATCAGTGAAACAGCGTGAATTGCATTATTCGCCATATCGCCGAAATTATAACTCGTAATACTCTCTCTTGATGACGAAATCGGAAGAAAATGATGAAACACCTTGCCTATTCTTTTGCTACTGCCGCCGGTGCGGCGACCCTTGCCTTAGGCCTTGCCAGTCCCGTCCAGGCCGCTGACGACGTCACTGTCATTACTCTGACCCAGACGCCCTGCCAGTTTGTGGAAGCGGAAAACGGGACGGATCACATGTATACCTCTACAATGAAAGAGGACTGTGAGAAAATTAATGCGGACTCAGGGGAGGCCCGCGTGGCAGCTTCTGAAGTTATGACCTTGAAGCCCGGCAAATACATCTTCCGGGTCACCAACAAGAATGTTCCCTATTCCCTGGGCTTCTGGTTGCGTGAACATGATTATAACTGGGCCAACCCGATCCATAAGGCAACCAAGATCAGCGTCTCAGGCGGCGGTATGGATACCGGTAAAACCCTTGACTATGAGGTGGAGTTAAAGGAAGGGGAATATCTCTATTCCTGCCCGTTGAACACCACACCGGACTATAAACTGCTGGTGAAAAGTTAGATTTTAGGCAAAGATCCGGAAGAGGAAACCGCTGATCTCCCTGGCGGTTTCCTTATCTTTATATGGGAAGCTTGAGCTTGCGATAAATAAAACTCATCAACCAGGCCGGGCCGATCATTAAAAACTGCACATCCTTGAAGAAGGACGGCTTCTTGCCCTCAATCTTGTGGCCAATAAACTGGAAAATCCAGGCAATCACAAAAATCGCAATCGCAAACTGCCACAAGGGCAAGCCGAAAAGCGGTGCCCCCTGATACAAGGAAATCAGACCAAAACAGCCTAAGGTGAACAGCACCATGCCAATGGCCAGGGTCCAGGACAAGATCGCATAATAGACGATCGTGAGCACGAGCGCGATGGTTGCCCAGTTGAGGTTCGGGATCTCCAGAAAAGCTGCAGGAACCGGGATCTCCCATAAGAGCGTGACAATCGTCCAGAAAATTGCCGGAACCGCCAACCAATGGATAAACTTGTTCGTGGCATTCTGGTGGCTTGAGCCATACTCATCCAGCAGAGCAAAAATCCGCCGACCTTGTTTTTCTGCCGTTACATCCGATTTCATGTCCCTACACCTTTCTCAAAAGTGCTTCGCTTCACAGCGAATAGGATAGCATTCCTGCAAGCTGTTATGAAGGGGCGATACCGGCACGGCGCCGTGCATCCTCATACAACTGCCTGTCCGCCGCCACTTCCTGCCTGAAAGTCAGACGTTTTTCCAGCGCCGGAAGAGCAGTGCCATAGTCCCCTGATTCAACCAGGCTGGTCAGCCAGGCCAGCTCAAACAGATCCCGCTGGGCATGGCTGCCACCTATTTCCTGGAACCGCGGGCGAGCCGCTGACAACTGGCGCGCGGCGCCGGCGAAGTCTTTCTTGGCGATATCGATAAACGCCCGAACTGAGGGGAGCGCCACATCCGCCCAGCATTGACGCGTGAGCTCAGGAGCGTCTTGAGCCATTTTCTCGACCCCCGCCACCAGCTGCGCAAGGGCCTCGCTTTTGCCACCGCGGGCCAGGGCATAGGCGTAATGCATATCAAAGAAAGGTTGATCATTGATCAGAGTTCGCTCCGCCACCCATTTGCTTAAATCCTGCCACCGATCTCCCACATCCACCCCTAACTGCTCCAAACGCCATAACAGGGAGATGGCATTCACCTGATCCAGGCTGTAGGTTTTATCGACGCCCCAGACCTTGTCATCATATAGCGCAAGAGGCGTTTCAAAGTCACCCTGCTCCAAAAAGAACAGCGCTTGATGCCACCAGTTATGGGTATACATGAAGCTGTTGCGGTCTTCCCATTCATCCGACAGGGATTGCATCCAGTCTATGCCTTCATCATGACGTCCCTGGGTGAGGAGGACATGTGCAACTGCGTGGTGGGCCCAGGGCTCCTTGCGCTTCATTTCCGTCGCCCGGCGGCCGTCTTCTTCCGCCAGTTCAAGCTGGCTGGTCTGCTCCCGTCCGAAGGCCCGCATGCCATAGGCATAAGCACAATCCGGATGCCGCTCGACAATTTTCTCCCCCAGCCACAGGAGGTTTTTGTCATCTCCGAGATTGAAATAGAGATTCTGGCCCAGTTTCGCCGCAAATATATCCGACGGATAGTCGGTTGCGAGACGGCGAAGATGTTTCAGGCTAGTCGCCACGTCATTGTCATGAAAGGCCAAGATGGCTTTGGTAAATAGTTGCTCTCGCTCCGTGCCCTTGGATATATGGTCTTTGGCCTGTTGATAATATTTCAATGCGATTTCAGTTCTCGCCGGGTTTTCGATGAACAGTCCGAGCAGGGCAGCATAGGCGGCGGCAACCGCACATTCTGGATCCTGATCGGCGGCATCGAATATTCCTGAAAAATCCGTGCCGAAGCCGATATAGCTATCGACAAAAGTATTTATCGTCTCAACGGTTTTATCGGATGTTGAACTCACATCATTTCCGTAGGCATCTTGTTTCATGATCTAGGCCTCGTTGATCAGGTCAAGCGGATATATGGGGCGCCGGACATTTTCATATCTCAGCAGATTATTGTCAGACGTCGTCACCCCTTTGCCATCCAGCCGCAAGGTGGCCTTGCCGATGGGGGCGAAGCCGGCGCGGTAGTGAATACGGCTTTTCAGCACCAGGTATTTCTTATGCTCCGGCTGGATACCGACTGAGGTGAAAACACCCACATCCCAGGGTTCATGGTGATTGGAGACAACGACAATTTCCATATTTCCCGTATCCAACACGGCTGTTGGCCCCATAAAGACCTTTACCCCCGTATACATGGGCCCATGAACCGTCCATTCCCCATTGGACAAGATTTTGACCGTTCCGGTCAGGGTCAAGGGCTCCCCGACCTCGCCGATGGACGGCATATCCGTCTTGCCTCCGAGATCCAGGGTTATGGTCGAACCAACCCCGGCTTTCTGCATTTCCTGAACGGCACCCGGATCCCAGACAGCCGCGACCGCGACACCTTCAAGGCCCTGCCGCAAGACTTCAGCAATCACTGTCATCACGTCCTGGGTAGCGCCAGAGCCGCAATTGTCGGCGTGATCCAGCAACAGAACCGGTCCTTCTTCGATTTCCTTGGCTGCGGCAACCTGCTCTTCCAGCGGCGTATGCTCATAGACAAAATCCTCCCGGCGCTCCCAGGCGGCCTGGAGAATACGGTCCCGGACCTTATCCGCCAGCGCCTTATCCCCGTCCGTAACGACAATGACCGAATTACCGGCATCCCGGATATCGGCAAGGGCAAAGCCGCCAAAGGCGGTGGCTGCCAGAACACCCGGCTCTTCCTCTGCTTCCCGGCACATCCGGATCAGGGTTGCCATGGGTTCATCATCGGTCCCCTGACGCAGGGTCTGACTCAGAAGCTGGGTATTTCCCCAGGACATCACCGGGTCCACCTTCCCCGCCATACCATCCAGCAGAACCTGGCCGATCTGCTTGCCGACCTCATACATGTCCACGTGAGGATAGGTCTTATAACCGATAAGGGCAGTGCAGTTATCCATAATCTTGGCCGTCAGATTGCAGTGCAGATCAAGGGTGACGGCTATTGGCAAGTCCGGATCAATCTCCCGGATTTTTTCAAGCAGCAAACCTTCACCGTCCTCCGCATGCTCTGTCACCATCGCCCCATGAAGATCCAGCATCGCCGCATCCACCCCTTCGCGCACCGCATCAAGGATCGGATCGGCCATACGGTTAAAGGCATCCTCCGTCACCGGGCCCGAGGGCATCGCTTCCGCCGCAACCGGCGTAATGATCTCGGCTCCTGCCGCCCGCGCCAGTTCTACATAAGCACCAAAAGGCATGCCTGTTCCCTCATAGGCTTTAAGGGCGTCCTCCCCCAGATAGGCGCTCCAGTCCTGAAAGCGTTTCCAATCAGCGACAATGGGGGAAAAGGTGTTGGTTTCATGTTTCATCATGGCGATGAGAATGCGCATTCAGATGTCCCTTTCTTGTGCTTATGAGGGTTGTTTGCAAGCAAACAAGTTTAGGCGCATTTTGACAAATTGTCACCCGCTCAACGAATTCCAGGCAATAAAAAACCCGGCACATGGCCGGGTTTTTCACCAAGCGTAAGACGCTTTAGTTACGATTGCCAAGCAGGCTCAGCAGCATCATGAACAGGTTGAGGAAATTCAGGTACATGGAAACGGCACCCATTATGGCTCCGCGCTCCAGAACTTCCTGGCTGTGACCATGGTAATATTCTGACTTGATGCGCTGTGTATCAAAGGCGGTCAGACCGGTGAAGATCAGAACGCCGAGGACGGACACAACAAAATGCATCATTGTTGATTGCAGGAATATATTCACGACCATGGCAATGATGATGCCAATGAGGCCCATAAACAGGAAGCTACCAAAACCGGTCAGATCCCGTTTCGTCACATAGCCATAGAGGCTGGCGCTCCCGAAGGTCGCGGCCGTGATGAAGAAGACCCTGACAATGCTTTCAGCTGTATAGACCTGAAAGATGTAGGCAATGGACACACCGAACAGTGCAACCATAATCCAGTATAGGACTTTGGTCGTACTTGTACTTGTCCTGCCCATGGCAAAAAGCAGGCCCAGAGGAGCCAGCATTACGACCCATTGCAACGGCGTTCCAAACACAGCGTTGTAAATCGCCGGGGTATTTGCCGTGATCGCAGCGGTGATGCCGCTGAGCGCCAATCCGGACGCCATGTAGTTGTAGACCTTCAGCATATAGCTGCGCAGGCCCTCATCGAGAACCGCTTGATCTACTGATCCCGTTCTCGCCGTATTCAGCTTTGAAAAGTCTGTAGCCATTAACTAATTTCCCTGTAAGGAGTTGATTTCCGAATAGATATTGTATTTTTCAGCCCAGATTTCAAGGAAAATCAACGTCAACAATATCTTAATAGGCGGCGCACATGGGATTTACGGCTGTCCATTGCCTAAATGAATAATATCCCGCAATTATTCAACAAAACCTGTGGAATCCGCAAAATTATGCGCCTTGACCATTTACACACCACGCAGTCTAATCAGGAGAAAGTCCCAATTTTCGCAAACAAGAGGCGGCATTATGAAAAAAAGCTCCTTTCTCTTTGTTTCTGCTTTGGCTCTCTTAATTGCGGGCTGTAGCTCCATTAAAGAAGAAAAAGAAACCTACAAAATGGGGGAGGCGGACATCAAGAAGCCTGTAAACTGCAGCACTGCCGAAGGAGATATCAGGGCACTTGAAAGTGAAAAAGCCTATGCCGGAGAAATGATCGGTGCCGGAGTCCTGGCGGTCGTCCCTATCAGCCTGATCGAAGGCGTTGTGGCCCGCACAGAAGGCAAACGCATAAAAATTGCGACGGGTGACTACAACAAAAAGCTGGAGGAAAAAATCGCCCAGATCAAGAAGACCTGCAATATCCGGTAAATTGCAATATATAGGTGTATTTAGGGGCCATAATATTTCCTTTAAGCTGCCCAATTCACGGCCTTTTCCTGCCACGATTAACCATCAGTCTCTTCCCTAGAACGTCGGCAGCTACTTCCTGCATTCAGCGGGACTACCGGCCGTTCGACGGACCCGCACCTGCAAATGGCATCGGGACGTCTTCCTTTTAGAAAATGGAGACTTGCAATGAAGAAATTTTTGATCACAGCCGCGAGTGTAACTGTTCTGTCTGCAGCGCCAGCTCTGGCCGCAACGCCTGAATTCGGCGCTGTTGACGCAGATGGCAATGGCACGATTAGTTATGAAGAGCTTGTTGTCATGATGCCGGACACGAGCAAGGACCAGTTCGCCTCTGCCGATGCGGACGGAAGTGGTGAGCTTTCTATTGAAGAATATGAAGCCGCGACAAAGAGCTAAGCTCTTTTAGCAGCCCCATCAGGGGTACCTCCCTGGTCGCTCGACAGATACCTGGTATCGTCGGGCGATCAGTTTTTTGAGCGGACAAACTAATCAGATCGCAGTACCGGAGCCACTTTCTCCCCAAGGGCCCGCCAGGATCCCAGCAATCCAAATATCAGGGTCACGCCAACACTCACAACGATTGTTGCCAGGATTGTGTAGGGTAGGCTGATCCATTTCGCTTCCAGCAGTTCGGTAATCACCAGATAAGCCGCAGCCCATCCCGCTGCCGCGGCGATGACAGATGTCACGAGACCGAGAAGCGCGTATTCGAGCAGAAAGGCCTTGAAGATATCCAGCCGGGTCGCCCCGAGCACTTTCAGAATAACCGCATCATAGACCCGCTTTCGGTGACCCGCGGCGAAGGCCCCCGCCAGGACAAGAACGCCGGCAACAAGGGTCACAGACGATGTTGCTGATACGGCTGAGGAAAGCTGCTCCAGAATGCGGCTGACCGTCTGCAGGGCCTCTTTCATGCGAATAACGGAAACATTGACAAAATTATTGGTGACTTCCCGGAACAGGTTGGCCTCGGCGTCGATATCGGCGCGGGCTGTCGCCAGATGACCATGCGGCGCCCCCAACAAACTGTTCTGATCAAAAACGATCACAAAATTGATGGCGAGGGTAGTCCAGTCAATCTCCCGGAAATTAGCAATCTTGGCAACAATTTCGCGCCCCATGACATTGACCGTCAATTCGTCGCCAAGCTCAAGGCCCATGCCTTTTCCGACTTCCCGGCCCATACTGATCAGTGGCGGCCCCGTATAATCCTCCGGCCACCATTCCCCTTCAACAACTGCCGCACCAGGCGGGGGTGTCGCCGAATAGGTGAGACCGCGATCACCGCGTAACGCCCATTTTGATTCGGGCGCGACAGAAAGCTCTGCTGCCGGGATCCCTTTGACCATGGTGATCCGGCCGCGCATGTTGGGGACATGATTGACATCACTTACCCCTTCCACCGCTTCCGCCGTATCAACAAAATCTTCAAGCTGGTCCGATTGGATGTCGATAAAGAAGAAAGCCGGCGCCTGTTCCGGCAATTGGTCCTGAACCTGTCGGGTGAGATTGCCTTCAATCAGCGCAACGGTCACAAACAGGGTCAATCCCAATCCCATGGATAGAACCACACTGGTTGTCGCTGCGCCGGGGCGATAAAGATTTGCGATGGCCAGACGCAGGGATGGAATGGACGGTCGCGGCAACACACGGGCCAGATCCTGTACCCCGTGGCCGACGATGATCAGCAATCCGAAGATGATAACAATGGCCGCGACAAAGCCAATGGCGAACCATCTTTCCTGACTGGTATAGATGGCCAGAAACACCATCAGGAGAAAACTGATGGCAACGGCGACAAGATAGATGGGACGCGGCCATTTGTGACGGGATACAGCATCCCGGAACAAGGCAGCAGCAGGGGTTTCCCGTGCTCTTGCCAACGGCCAGATCGCAAACAAGGTTGCTGTCAGCAAGCCATAGGCTGTCGCCAGCAACAAAGGTCCGGCCTGAAAGGAAATCTCAGGCGGAATGGGCAGAGCGCGCGCCAGGAAGCCCGAAGCAAACATGGCGCCGCCGATGCCGATAAGCAATCCGATTGCTGACCCCGCGAGGGCGAGGAACAAAACCTGTATGTAATGGATTCTGAAAATCAGCCGACTGCTGGCACCCAGGCATTTCAGGGTCGCGATCGTGGCGATCTTGCCATCCAGATAGGCACGGACGGCATTTCCGACACCAACACCCCCGACAATCAATGCTGTAAGACCCACCAGAGTCAGGAAGAGAGCGACCCTTTCTACAAAGCGCTTGATCCCAGGCGCTCCGTTTGACGCATCCTGGATCCGCCAACCTGCATCGGGATGCGCTTCTGCGACGTCTTCCCTGAACTCGGCAACGGACATGCCGTCCGTCAGTTTTATTCGATAGTGATTTCGGATCAGACTGCCGGGCTGGATCAGACCAGAGGCGTTAAGGGCTTCTGTCGAGACGATGACCCTTGGCCCCAGAGCCATCCCCTGGGAGGCCTTGTCCGGCTCCGAGGCGATGATGCCTCGTACTTCAGCGGTGAGTTCCCCAATCTGTACCTGATCCCCGAGTTTCAGGAGCAGGCGATCTGCCATCGTCTGCTCAACCAGTGCGCCATAGCCTCCCTCAGTCTGGCCAAGCAGCGTATAAGGCGGGGTTTCGCCACTCTCCTCAGTCAAGGTCAGCCTGCCAAATAATGGATAAAGATCATCGATAGCTTTCAGCTCCGACAGGGTGCGATTATCATTTTCAGTGGAGCGCACCATCGCGCGCAATGTCTTTACTTCAGAAACGTCGCCCTGATCTCCCAGCCAGGCCCGCTCCTCAACCGTGGCAGGCCGCTGGGTCAACCGGATATCAATATCTCCGCCCAGAATCACCCTGCCGTTTGCCCGCAACCCGTCTGTTATGGAAGACGAAAGGGTTCCGACTCCGGCAATGGCGGCGACACCCAGCACCAGGCAGGCCAGAAAAATTCGAAATCCTTTGAGGCTGCCCCGCATCTCCCGGAGGGCAAAGCGAAAGGCCAAACCGAGGGTTTCGGGATTTGAACCGCTATTCACCGGCGGCAACCTGCGGCATCAGGGTCTCGATATCGACAACTTTGCCATCTTCAAGCCGAACAAGATGATCACACTGGCGGGCAAGGGTATCGTCATGTGTAATCAGGACCATGGTCGTGTCTAGGCGGGAATGTAGCTCGAACATCAGTTCGACAATCAGATCGCCTGTTTTACCGTCCAGATTACCGGTCGGCTCGTCCGCCAGCAGGATTTTCGGATCCGTACACACCGCCCGCGCCAGGGCGACCCTTTGCTGCTCCCCTCCTGATAACTGGGAAGGATAATGGGTTGCCCGGTCTTTCAAACCAACGGATGCCAATTTGTCTGCTGCCGTGTCAAAGGCGTCTTCACGCCCCGCCAATTCAAGGGGAATGGCAATATTCTCAAGGGCGGTCATTGTCGGGATAAGATGAAAAGACTGAAAGACGATGCCGATATTTTCCCGTCGGAACCGTGCCAGGTCATCCTCATCAAGACGCTCAATATGCTCTCCCGCCATGACAACGGTACCGGACGTCGGTACTTCTAGGCCAGCCATGATGGACATCAAAGTAGATTTTCCGGACCCCGAGGGACCGACGATACCAACGGTATTCCCGGCTTCCACCGTCAAATCTATTCCGCGCAGGATATTGACTGGGCCGGCATCCGACTTAAGTGTGAGATGAATGTCTTTTAACTGGATTATTGGCTCTTGAGGCACGATAATTCCCATGTAAGTACAACGAGGTCTGACTTTGGCATATGGCGGGCGCCTATCGATAATCAATATATTTACCGTTTTATTGGTAATTTTTTGCATCTCGAGTGATGTAAATGCCAAAAATCCGGTCAAAATTGTCGCGATTGGGGATAGTCTGACTGCGGGCTACGGCCTTCCGCAAGGAGAGGATTTCCCGTCGCAGCTTGAAGCCGCCCTCCGGGAAGAGGGCATAGATGTCATCGTGGAGAACGCCGGGGTGTCGGGGGATACCTCCACCGGTGGACTGCAACGTCTCGATTGGGCGCTCGGCAACGGAGCCGATTTCGTCATCCTTGAGCTTGGCGCGAATGATGCCCTGAGGGGCATCGATCCCGAAAAAACCCGAGAAAATCTGGATCAGATACTGCAAATCCTGGCGGAGAAAAATCTACCGGTATTGCTGGCGGGAATGAAGGCACCGCCGAATATGGGCCAGGAATACACGCGGGAATTTGACCAGATCTTTCCCGATCTGGCGAAAAAGCATGATACTGACTTCTACCCCTTCTTCCTGGAGGATGTGGCGGCCGTCCCGGAGCTAAATCAGAGTGACTATATCCACCCCAATGCGGCGGGGGTCAAAATCATCGTGGACAACATGCTGCCGTATGTTATCAGTTTCATTGAAAACTAATTCCTCCAAGGGTATCACCCTGAAATATCAACTATCCATCAGACTTGGGAACACACATGCAATATAGAAAGCTGGGTGGCTCGGACCTTGACGTCAGCGTTATTTGTCTCGGAACAATGACCTGGGGAGAGCAAAATAGCGAGCAGGACGCTCACGAACAGATGGATCTAGCCCTCGATAAAGGGGTCAACTTCCTGGACACGGCCGAGCTCTATCCGATACCGCCAAAAGCAGAGACACAAGGATTGACCGAGAAATATATCGGCAACTGGATAAACGCCCGAAAATCGCGGGACAAGGTTATCGTGGCGACAAAAGTTGTCGGCCCTACAGACGCGGAGTATTTTCGCAGTGAGCCGGCAAGGCTGCATGCGCGACATATCATCGAAGCGGTTGAGTCCAGTCTAAAAAACCTTCAAACGGATTATATTGACCTGTATCAGATCCATTGGCCCGAAAGATCCACCAACTATTTCGGCAAGCTTGGTTATGATCATGTTGAAGACGAAGAAACGATTGCTATTCAAGAAACCCTTGATGCCCTGAATGACTTGGTGATAGCAGGAAAAATACGTCATATCGGCCTCTCCAATGAAAGTGCCTGGGGCGTAATGCATTATCTGCATCTGGCGGAAAAGCATAACTGGGCCAGAATTGTCTCCGTACAAAATCCATACAGTTTGCTCAACAGGACCTATGAGGTCGGACTGGCAGAGGTTTCCATTCGCGAAAACTGCGGCCTGCTCGCCTATTCTCCCATGGCCATGGGGGTTCTGAGCGGGAAGTATCTCAACGGCGCCAAACCTGCCGGGGCCCGCCATACAGTCTTTGACCGCTTTAAAAGATATACGACGGAACTGGCGGCTGAGATGTCAGAAAAATACGTGCGGCTGGCGGAAGAGAACGGACTGAACCCGGGTCAGATGGCGCTCGCCTTTGTCAATAGCCGGCCGTTTGTCACGTCATCCATCATCGGTGCAACAAACCTGACACAATTGTCGGAGAATATCGCAAGTATTGACATTGAATTATCTGATGACATCATTTCAGAGATAGACAAGATAGAAGCCCAGCATCCCTTTCCTTGTCCTTGAAGGAGAAACGCCATGCGCCTGTTTGTCGCCGTCCCGTTACCGCAGGAAATCAAAGACAGCATTGCCACTTTGCGTGGCGGCATCCCGGATGCCCGTTGGATCGCCGCAGAAAATGCCCATGTCACCCTCGCTTTCATCGGTGAGGTGCAGGCCCCGGAGATGGCGGATATCTCCCTCGCGTTAGGGCGGATCAGGCATCCGGAATTTGAGCTGGCAATCGAAGGTGTCGGGATATTCGGTAGCAAAAAGCGTCCCAGAATTCTCTGGGCCGGGGTTCATCGTGACAAATCTCTGATGCTCCTGCATAAAAAAATTGTAACAGCAATCGAATCTGTGGGTGCACATGTTGATGATCGCCAGTTCCGGCCTCACATCACCCTCGCCCGGATCCATAAGTCCCCTTACGAGAAAGTCCGGAACTATTTATCGGATCATGCTCTGTTTAAGACCAGGACCATACCCGTCACAAATTTCAGCCTGTTCTCCAGTCATCTGTCCTCAACCAGCGCCATCTATGAGGAAGAAATGAGCTTCGATCTTATGCCTCTACCTGTCGCATAAAGACATCATACCGGGTTGTTTTACCTAATATCTGGTGGGAGGGAGGCTGCAACCCCTCCATGGGTGCTGCACGCCGGGGCCATTTCAGGACAACGCGCTTTGACGCAGAAGCCAATGCAATGGCCATCAGTTCCTGACGATCCTCATCGGTGCCGACAATCTGCCGCAATACCCTCATTTCCCCTTTGACGAGCGCCGCTTTTGATCTAGGAGGATGCATTGGGTCGATCAGAACAGTCTCCGGAGAAAGTTCCGGCAGCAGTCGCCGGGCATCGCCGTGAATAAGGGTCATTCGACCGGTAATTTCCGCTAGCTCTGAACTTGCCTGCGCCGCCTCCTTCAATGCCGCCTCCAATCGTCTCCAAATATCAGTTGATCGCTCAATCAGGGTCACCTCCGCACCGAGAGAAGCGAGTAGAAACGCATCCCTGCCAAGACCTGCCGTCGCATCCGTAACACGCGGCGTGACACCGGGCTTGAAACCCAGAGCTCTCGGCAACGCCTGTCCTCTACCGCCGCCAAACCGCCGTCGATGCCCGACCGCGCCGCCAATAAAGTCTATTTTAAGATCTAGGTCTGTCATCCGGCTCCCGGTTAAAATCCCAAATTCTCTTTCCACCAGGTTGGTAGCGCAAAGGATGCTGCGTGAAGCTCCGCATTGTAGTGCCGTCCCGTATAGTCTGTGACTGGATGGGAATAGTCATGGCCATCCCGGCTATAGAGAAAAAATCCGAATTCTGCTGCCGGATAAAGTTGAACGATGGAACGGTATCCGGCGACATGGGGCAGTAACCGCTCTTTCTGCATGATCGACACCAGGTTCTGATCCTTATCGCCGCAGAGCTCCTGCAGGAAATACGCCCGATCCTTGCCGACAAATATGCTGTCACTATCGAGAACAACCCCCTCAGGTTTGATGCAAGCCGAAAAATCCTCACAGAACTTGCGGGTAAAGACACTGGACGAAGGTCCAACCGGCTCACTCAGATCCAGAATGATAAGGTCAAACTTGTCGGCGCGCTGCCGCGCCTCTTCCATATACCGGGCCGCATCTCCAATGACGAGTTCTACCCTCGGATCTCCATAATCGCCGTTGATGGCCAGATATTCTTTCGAGACTTCGACAACCCGCTGATCAATCTCAACCATGACGACCCGGGTGACAAAATCATGTTTGAGCACCTCCCGCAGAATGCCGCCATCGCCACCGCCAACGATCAGGACTTCCGTATTCTGCCGCTGCCGACCCAGCAGCGGTACATGCACCGCCATCTCATGATACATAAACTCATCAGCGTGAGACGCCTGCACCAGATCATCCAGGGTGAGCACCCGCCCAAAGACCTCATGCTCAAAAATCTCGATTTTCTGATAGAGACTCTGTTCCGAATGCACCAGCCGCATGTCGAGGGCATGGGTGAAAGCAATGCCTTCGGTCTCCTCATGCCACCAGGAACGGCTCAATTCGCTTACTTTTTTAGACGCCATGGGGTTCCTTTCACTGAGGCCATCGCAACAGTTGTGACAGACCGCTGGACTTCACCGCAATCCATAGACATATTTAGCAGGAAGTCTCGTCGACAGAAATAGGGATCGCCATGACTGAAAAATTCTCGAAAGAGGACATCTCAAAAGCGTTAAATAATTTGGACGGCTGGGCCAAACTCGACAATCGTGATGCGATACAAAAGGAATTCCTGTTTAAAAATTTCAGCCAGGCCTTCGGCTTCATGACCCGCGCCGCCCTGAAGGCGGAGAAAATGGATCATCATCCGGAATGGTTCAATGTCTATAACAAGGTTCAGGTTGTCCTTGCCACCCATGATGTTGACGGGGTGAGCGACAAGGATATTGAACTCGCCCGCTTTATGGACAAGATCACCTCCACCTGACTACTTTGGCGCCATCCGAATGGCACCGTCAAGACGAATCACCTCACCATTCAGCATCTGGTTTTCAATAATCTGCTGGACAAGAGACGCATATTCCGAGGGCTGACCGAGGCGGCTAGGAAACGGAACACTGGCCCCGAGAGCGGCCTGAACATCGTCCGGCAAACCCTTCAGCAGTGGTGTTTCAAACAATCCCGGCGCAATGGTCATGACCCGAACCCCGACAGAGGATAAATCACGAGCGATCGGCAAAGTCATCCCAACGATCCCGCCCTTTGACGCAGAATAGGCTGCCTGACCGATTTGACCGTCAAAAGCGGCAACTGAAGCGGTATTAATGCAGACGCCCCGCTCTCCGCTTTCCATGGGATCCATTTTTGACATGTCATCCGCCGCCCGCCGCAAACAGTTGAAGCTGCCGATCAGGTTGACTGAAATGACCTGCTCAAACTTATCAAGGGGATGCATACCGCGACTGGATACCGTTTTGGCAGCCGGACCAATACCAGCACAATTGACTAGAATTCGAGCCGGGCCGTGTGCATCCCGAGCCTTCTCAAATGCAGCTGCGACAGAATCATCATCCGCGACATTTACCGGACAGGCTGTCCCTCCAATTTCAGACGCCATTTCTTCGGCCGCGGCCTCATTCATGTCTAGAATAGCAACCTTTGCTCCGGCTTTCGCAAGCATCCGCGCTGTGGCCTCCCCGAGCCCCGATGCACCACCGGTTACAATTGCCGCTTTTGCGGAAATATCCATTTTTCTCTCCAGTATGTTCATGGAATATATGTCGAACTGAGGTCTTCCATACACGGCCTGACATGAAATGTGAAGACAGGCAATATTGCAAATTTGCTGGACAAACCGCATATAGGAATAATGACAAAAGAAGACGATGACGACATATCCGCTTTTGACTCTGAAAAACTTCAGAGTGATAAGCGCCTTGTGATGCGGGAATTTGGTCACAAATTACGGGCAAATATAGGGAAGATTCCTTTTGCAGAAGATGTGACCGCCAGCTTCTACTGTGCCGTTGATGGTAAAAGCCCTGCTTTTGTAAAAGCGGTCCTGTTTGGCGCCCTCGCCTATTTTATTGTGCCAACGGACGTCATCCCCGATTTTATTGCAGGTCTCGGGTTTACGGATGACGCCAGTGTTCTCCTTGCGGCAATGGCAACGGTCAAAAAATATATTAATGAAGACCATATATCCAAGGCACGCCTATTTCTGAAAAAAGAAGCCACTGAGGATGTAGAATAGCCTCTCGCTAACACGACCTTTGTCCCAGACAAATTCTTGTGCTCATAAAATTGTGCATAGCAGCATAAATTTGTTATATAGCAGCTCGGAAGAACATGTTGACCTGTTTGGATAAGGAACCTTGTGAATGAGCGACAGGAAAATTTACGCCGACGCAACGTCTGCGTTGGAGGGATTGTTACAGGACGGCCTCACGATTATGTCTGGTGGCTTCGGTCTTTGCGGCATTCCGGAAACCCTGATCGACGCTGTAAAAGCGTCCGGTGTAAAGGATTTGACAGTCATATCTAATAATGCCGGTGTCGACGGTATCGGCCTTGGCGTTCTCCTTGAGAGTAAACAGATCTCCACCATGGTGTCTTCATATGTCGGAGAAAATAAGCTCTTCGCAGAACAGTTCCTGGCCGGGGAGCTGAAGGTTGTCTTTACTCCGCAGGGAACCCTGTCAGAACAGATTCGCGCCGGTGGGGCCGGAATTCCTGCATTCTACACGAAGACAGGTG
This sequence comes from Sneathiella sp., assembly GCA_965228285.1. GTDB lineage: Bacteria > Pseudomonadota > Alphaproteobacteria > Sneathiellales > Sneathiellaceae > Sneathiella. The sequence goes on along the minus strand of OZ245808.1, from coordinate 3,828,300 downwards.
TCGGGACCCTAGTCAGCGAAGGGAAGGAAATCAAAAACTTCGATGGCGAAGATTATGTTATGGAGCGCGGTCTGACGGCTGATATTGCTCTTGTCCATGCCTATATGGCTGACAAGGAAGGCAACCTTGTCTTTCGGAAAACAGCCCGGAATTTCAACCCGATGATGGCAACCGCCGGCAAAGTCACCATCGCTGAGGTCGAGCATCTCGTAGAGCCGGGTGAAATCGATCCGGATCATATTGTTGTCCCCGGCATCTTTGTACAGCGGATCGTGCATGTCCCTAATCCGGTCAAGCATATCGAGCAGCGTACAACCCGTCCCAAAAACCAGGTCGCCTGACCCCAGTAAGCAAAGGAATATCACATGGCTTGGACCAGAGAACAAATGGCACAGCGTGCCGCAAAAGAACTTGAAGACGGATATTATGTAAATCTCGGTATTGGCATCCCGACGTTAGTGTCAAACTACATCCCGGACGGCATGGAAGTACAATTGCAAAGTGAAAACGGCATGCTGGGCATGGGACCTTTCCCCTATGAAGGGGAAGAAGATCCCGACCTTATCAATGCCGGTAAGCAGACGGTGACAGAGCTGCCAACAACCAGCTATTTCTCAAATTCTGATTCCTTTGGGATGATCCGCGGTGGTCACATCAATCTCGCGATCCTGGGGGCAATGCAGGTGGATGAAAACGCTGATTTGGCAAACTGGATGATCCCGGGCAAGATGGTCAAGGGCATGGGGGGCGCCATGGATCTGGTCGCCGGTGTCAAGCGGGTCATTGTCGTCATGGAACATACCGCGAAGGGCCAGCCCAAACTTTTGAAAAGCTGCAACCTGCCGCTGACCGGTAAGAATGTGGTGGATATGATCATCACCGATCTCGCCGTATTTGAGTTTGAAAAAGGTGACACGGTTAAAATGAAGCTCATCGAACTTGCCGATGGTGTGAGCCTGGAAGACGTCCAGAACCAGACTGAAGCCAGTTTCGAGGTTAGTCTCTAGGCATTATTCCTCTGACGGTGAGTTGCAGTTGCGCTCACCGCCGGAAACTAAGGTTCATCCCGGCGCATGTGCCGTTTCCTGCCGAGACCGGATTCGCGCCGGACGATATAAAGACTCGATCCGACAATGATCAGCGCGCCTATAATCATGCCCAAGGTCGGGATTTCACTGAACACGAGATATCCGAGGACACCGGAAAAAATGAGCCGGGTATAATCAAAGGGTGCAACGGCCGTTGCTTCGCCCACGGCAAAGGCGCGGATGGCGCAGAAGTTGGCACCCGACCCTAAGGAAGCGATGACGGCGAGGATCAACAGTTCCTCCCAGCTGGGAGGCACCCAGACCAGCAAAGCCGGCAGAAGTGAAAAAAGAGATGCCATAACGCCGAAGTATAACATCATCGTCGTCGGCGCTTCCGTCACACTTAACTTCTTTAGAAAAACCGATACCAACGCCACCATCAAGGCCCCGAACAAGGCTACGGCGGACGCCAGTTCAAAACTCGCATTTGCCTGAACCATAACCAGCACCCCCAGAAACCCCACCAAAGTCGCGGTCCAGCGCCGCCAACGGATAATTTCCCCCAGGAATAAAACAGCAAGAAGGATCAGGAACAGCGGGCGGGTAAAGGTAAGGGCTACCGCATCCGCTAGCGGCAGATGGGTGATGGCGTAAAAAATCGACAGCATCCCGGACACCCCGACGATGGCCCGGAACAGATGAAGGTGAAACACCTTAGTTTTGAGGGGCCGAATACCCCGTCGAAGAGCAAAGGGCAGGATGGCAATCAGTCCGAATAGCGCTCTGAGGAATGCGATCTGAAAACTGTCCATCCCTTCCCCGAGGAATTTGATGCCCAGGCTCATAAGAGAAAACAGCAGGCCGCCGAGCAGCATCCACAAGGCGCCCTGGCCGTTGGCCGGAATACTGGAAAATATCCCTTTTTGGGCGGAGGGTCTGCTTTCTTCGCTCATCTCCCGGGCCCGGCATGAGTCTCAGCGGCGGTCTGCGCAGCGACTTCTTTCTTCTCAGCAAGGGCACTGACACGGGTTTCCCGAATGGCGATATAGATGGACGAGGTAAAAATGACCGCTGCACCGATATAGGTATAGAGATCCGGCTCCTGCATAAAAAACATGAAGCCAACCAAGGCCGAGAAAATCAGGCGGAAAAAATCAAACGGCATAACAATTGAGGCGTCGACCAGGGAGAAAGACTTGGTGAAAGAAAGATGTCCGATCGTCGCCAGCAGGCCAATAGCGCCTATAGCCAAGAGCTGATCAAGGGTTGGCGTGACCCAAACCATAATTGCCGGGATCAGGGACATGGGCAGAATGAGGATTTGGGTCCAGGCAACGATGGCGGAGGTGCTCTCCGTCCGCGACAGGAGCTTCACGCAGGTGACCGAGCACGCCATGGTCACGGCAGAGAAAACCGCTGAATAGGACCCAAGACTTAACTCTTCAAACCCGGGCCGCAGGATAATCATGGCACCGAGAAACCCGACGATCATCGCACTGCCACGACGAATACCGACAATCTCCTTCAGAACGAAAATCGCCAAAATGGTTGTGAAGATCGGGGCGGTGAAGTTCAGGGCGACGGCATCGGCGAGGGGCAGAACCGTGAGGGCATAAAACCAGGACAGCATAGAAATGAAACCGAAAAAACTACGGGCGGTATAAAATCCAATCCGCTTGGTCTTGAGCGCCCCGAGTCCGGTTTTCATAAATAATGGTAGAATGAACAGAAGCCCGGCTACATTGCGCAAGAAAACGATCTCGAAAACCGGCATGCCGCTGTCGGAAACCGACCGGATCAATCCCCCCATGATCGAGAAGGCCAGACAGGCCAGGATCATCAGACTGGCGGCCTGAACAACCAGTGGCGCCGCGAGCAGAGGCTTGAGGAGAAGACGCAGGGAGGACATATGTCCCAGAATAGTTTGAGGACAAACATACGAAAAGCATTTATTTTGCAATGCTGCCTTGCGCGAGTCCCGTTTCTTCTCAGGAGTAGCGCAACCAGATAAGGTTCAGTTCGTTGAGCAGCTTATAGACAGGCCCGCATTGGGCGCGAAATTTTGCCCAATTCAGGGACATCTCGGATTGAATGTCCGAGAGATTTCTCTTCCCATCAATGAGCCTGACAAACCCGCCTGCCTTTTCCGGCACCGGCAGGCTGAGAGAGCCGCCATCAAAAGTAACCGTCAGTGTCTTTTGCCGGTCCAGCGCCAACGCCAGCTCAGATGCGTTTCGGGTCTTGAGGATCGGAATCATGGGCGGCTCGAACTTTGCGACACAGGTCTCGGCATGCGCCGCGTTTTTGACGTAGAAACTATGGGTCTTGATATTTCCTGACAATCTCTCAGCCAATGCCCAGCGGGTTGTTAGACCTAGATCTCGCGCCGTCTTCAGCAATGCCTGATCTTTCAGGAGCAGGTCAGGATTGTAGCGGGCGGGTTCAATGAAGGTCACCGGGACCAGGCCCTCCTGCTCAAGCAACGCGACAATCTCCTCGACAAGATAGCTTCTGTCCCGTGGATGCAGCAGCAGATCATAGAGGGCCGCATCTTCGCCCAATTGATGATCGCCAACACTGTCATTTTTTCTAAGCCAGTTTGTCGCCGGCAAATCCTTGAGCAAAGCCTTTGCCGCCTTGACCTGCGCTGCCGTTGACATCCCCTTCGTTAAAACCTTCAGCGCGTCCTGCACCGGATACACCCCGGTTCGGCCGAGGGTCGCGTACAGCATGAGGCCCATGCCGCCGTCTTCCGCCAAACAAGCGGTCAGGGCTTTCAGGCCCTCGGACGGGTCTTCCAGATGATGCAGGACCCCGCAGCAATCGATATAATCGAACAGGCCCAAATCCATGTCGGGAAGATCCAACAGTGATCCTGTCAGGAATTCGATATTGGAGAGGCCCCGCGCCGCCGCACGGCTTTGTGCAACCTCCCGGCTGGCGGTGGACAGATCGATATAGGTCACCGACCCGGCCGTGCCCCGGTCCGCCAGATGCTGGGCCAGCATGATGGTGCCGTCACCGGTGCCGCCACCGGCAACCAGGGCCCGGAAAGGCTTGGAAAAGTCGCGGCGTCCACCAAACAGATAGTGATTGACCTCGTCCAGATGGCTCGGGCTGCCCTCAATCAGGCGATGGGCTTCGTCCTCAGGATTTCGCGGCGGATAGGGATAGTCTTCATATTGGCGTTTGACCGCCTTGTCGCGCCTGCCCCTACCCTTTGCCATCAAGTCAATCCCGAACGGTGATAATGACCTTGCCGGTGGATTTCCGGGAGAGCAATGCCTTCATGGCATCAGCCCCCTGTTCCAGCGGAAAGTGCATGGAGACATGGGGATTGATTTTTCCCTCCTCCACCATATCCAGCATGGCCTGGAAATTGGCCCGGTTCTGGTCGGGATGACGGCGGGCAAACTCGCCCCAGAACACCCCGACAACCGAACAGCCCTTCAAGAGAGCCAGATTGGTTTTCAGCTCGGCAATACGGCCGGAGGCAAAGCCAATGACCAGCAGGCGGCCATTCCAGTTGATACAGCGCATGGACTGATCGAACGCATCGCCGCCGACCGGGTCATAGATCACATCCGCGCCCTTACCCCCGGTCAGTTCCTTGACCCGGTCCCGAATGCTCTCGGTAGAATAATTGATGACATGATCCGCCCCATATTGCTTGACGATATCCATCTTGTCGTCAGAGCCGACCGTACCAATTACCGTCGCCCCGAGCGCCTTACCAAGCTCAACGGCATTGAGACCAACCCCGCCGGCAGCGCCATGCACGAGCAGGACTTCGCCCGGTTTCAGATCTCCGCGATCAACGAGCGCATGATAGGTTGTGCCATAGGTAACGGGAAAGCCGGCGGCTTTATCAAAGGCCATATTGTCGGGGATCTTGTAGGTCCCTTCTTCCGGCGCCAGAACATATTCCGCAAAACCGCCGACACCATGATTGGCCATCACCCGATCACCAACGGCGACATTGGTCACCCCTTCGCCGATCTCGGCGACGATCCCGGCACATTCCATTCCGGGTGAAAAGGGAAAGGGCGGTTTGAACTGATATTTCCCTGCGATCATCAGGGTATCCGGGAAGTTGAGGCCCACCGAATGTACCTCGATTTTGACCATGCCTTTGGAGACCTGGGGTTCATCGACCTCGTCCATCTCGAGGATATCGGGACCACCAAATTCCTTGCAAACAAGCGCTTTCATATTTTTTCCCTATCGTGTTTCTTATTTATGCTGCGATGCAATAACTTACCCTTGAATAAAAGCCGAGGTCAATCGATGAGAGGGTTATTCCTCAAAAACCGCCTGCAAATGGCCGACTTCGATGTTATTGCGGTTTCTCAAGGTCGGTCGAACATAAGGATCGAGGGCCTGATGCATATCCTCGGTCATCGCCCCCATCTTGTCGAGTAAGGCTCCCAGCGCAACCTCAGCCCCGCGGGTTGTTCCGTCATGGGTCTTGATGGCGATGCCGATGCCCTGCTCGGGAAGGGCCGCGAGATAAACCGCCTCGGCGCCGACCTTGGCGATCACCCGCCCTGTCGCCGCCTTGTTAAGGGCCGTACAAAGCCTGTCTGTCCCGGCAATCATTTCGGGATATTCGGCAATCGCCTGTTGAATGCGATGGCAGGCCTGAGCTCTCTCGGGGGGCAAGGATGCCGGATTGGCGAAGCGGGCAAAGGCGAGGGCCGCCCGGCTCAAAGGAATGCCAATTGTCGGGATGGAGCAACCGTCAGTTCCAACAGGCGCATTTGCAAGATCCAGATCCGTAAATTCCTCCAGCACCTTGACAATGCGCTGCTGAACCGGATGAGCCATCTGAATATAGCCTTTTGTCTCCTCTTTCAGATGAACAGCCGTCGTCAGGAAGCCCGTATGTTTGCCTGAGCAATTGTTATGGGCCGCCGTTGGTTCCTGCCCGGAGACGGCCAGGGCCCGGGCGGCGACCTCATAGGTCGGCCAATGGGACCCGCATTCCAGATCGGAAATTCCCAGCCCGATGCGCCTCAGCCAGGCGGTTACGGCGTCCACATGAAAAGTCTCGCCAGTATGGGAGGCGCAGGCAAGGGACAGCTCGCGATTGGAAATATCAAAGGCATCCGCTGCCCCGCTTTCGACCAGCGGCAGTGCCTGCAACGGCTTGATGGCCGAGCGCAAATAGACCGGGCTGTCAATATTGCCCCAGCTTTCCAAAAGATTTCCATCGCTGTCACATATGGCGGCGCTGACAAGATGACGGCTTTCAACAATCGGTCCCCTAGAAACGGTTACGGTAAACGGATTACGTGTTATATGATTGGCGGAAAGATCGACCATGAAGCTGCCTGCTGGTAACAAAGTGAGCCTGGTCGCCTTTTAGCAGCAAAACGGACCATGGAGTAGACATTTATGGCAACATCGCGCGGGTATTTTGGCATTGGGGTGGAAGGCATCAGCAAACCCATGAATGCGGGGAACCTGTTTCGGACCGCAAATGCCTTCGGCGCCAGTTTCGTGTTCACAATCGGCGCTGAATATTCCGTCCGCAAAGCCCGCTCCGACACCAGTGTCGCGCCTAAAAACATTCCCTGGTATGACTTTACCAGCCTGGATGACATGATGCTGCCGAAAGGATGCAAGATTGTCGGCGTGGAGCTGCTGGATGAGGCGATAGAACTACCGAGTTTCTTTCACCCCATCAGCGCCGCCTATATTTTGGGAAGGGAACGCGGCTCCCTGTCCCCGGCACTGCAGGAAAAATGTGACTACTTCATCAAAATTCCGACAAAATTCTGTCTGAATGTTGCAACCGCGGGAGCAATCGTTATGTATGATCGGATTGTGACCCATGGACGTTTTGCCCAGCGGCCAACCGGTGAACTTGGAAAACCTGTGCCATTGAAAGAACATGTACAAGGGGATCCAATCATCCGGAGCGGGAAAGACTAAGACGGGTTTCTGAACTGATCAATGGAGCATCAACAGAAATATTAGCTGTTACAAATTTGATCAGGCAAAGGCTGGAAATAACACATGACAATCGGTATTCTGCGTCCATGAAAAAATTTATTTTATGCATTTCTTTAGTGATTTTAGTGTCATTTCACGGGTCCGAGACAGTCCAGGCCCAGCAATCGGATCCTCAGACTCTGGGGACCTTCAAGGATTGGCAGGCTTATAGCTGGATCGAAAACGGCCAGAAAATTTGCTATATGCTGTCACGCCCGACCAAATCTCTGCCGCAGGGCGTTAACCGGGATGATATCTATGTCATGGTCACCTATAGGCCCAAGTCCAAATCCGTGGAAGAGGTCAGCCATGTCACCGGCTATCCCTATATGGAGCGGTCGACGGTCGATATGCTGATCGGCAATCGGAAATTTGTCCTGGCGACCAACAACGATGTCGCCTGGGTGCCGGAAGGCGAAAGCGATGCCAAACTGATCAGCGCCATGCGGTCCGGATCCAAGATGGTTGTCAAAGGCAAGTCCCAGCGGGGGACCGTCACAACCGATACCTATTCCCTGCAGGGCTTCACCGCGGCCCACAAGCAGATTAGAAAAAGCTGTACTTGAACGGCGTGCCCAGAGTATAAGCCGTTTTTTGTTTAAAGATTGAATTGTTATGGACGCCTTGATTCCAGATGTACCGGCGGTTAACCGGTCCCCTGACCTGCTTGCCATCCGCAAAAACCTGATCGGTCTGACCCGGGAGGAGATTGCGGCGGAGCTGGTTTTGGCCGGTGAAAAGGAAAAGACCGCCAAAATGCGCTCCAAGCAGCTGTTTCACTGGCTCTATTATCAGGGCGCCAGCGATTTCGATCAGATGACGACCATCTCCAAGGACATGCGCAAACGCCTGCCCGAAACTTTCACGGCGGATCGCCCGGAAATCACCAGCCTTCAGGAATCGACCGATGGCACCCGCAAATGGCTGGTTAAATATAGTGACGGCCAGGAAGTGGAATCCGTGCATATTCCGGAAGAAGATCGCGGCGCGCTGTGTGTGTCGAGCCAGGTCGGCTGCACCCTGACCTGCAGTTTCTGCCACACGGGCACCATGAAGCTGGTCCGCAACCTGACCGCCGGAGAGATTATCGCCCAGATGATGGTGGCCCGGGATACCCTGGGTGAATGGCCAAGCCCCAAGGGCGAGCGCATGATCTCCAATATTGTCATGATGGGCATGGGGGAGCCCCTGCTCAATTACGATAATGTGGCCAAGGCCCTCAAGATCATCATGGACGGGGAAGGGATTTCTCTCTCAAAGCGCCGCATTACCCTCTCCACCTCCGGCGTTGTGCCAAAAATCCATCAATGCGGGGAGGAGCTCGGGGTCAATCTCGCCATTTCCCTGCATGCCGTGACGGACGATGTTCGGGATATTCTGGTGCCCATCAACAAGCGCTATCCCATCAAAGAGCTGCTGCAGGCCTGCAAGGACTATCCGTCCAGCAATAACGCCCGGCGCATCACCTTTGAATATGTCATGCTGGCCGGGATCAATGATAGCCCGGCGGATGCAAAGGAACTGGTCCGGTTGCTCAAAGACATCCCGGCCAAGGTCAATCTGATCCCCTTCAATCCGTGGCCCGGCGCCAATTACCAGTGCTCCAGCAACAACGCCATCCATCGTTTCGCCAAGATCGTCAATGACGCGGGATACTCCTCCCCCGTCCGAGTGCCCAGAGGCCGCGACATCATGGCCGCCTGCGGCCAGCTCAAATCGGAAAGCAAAAAGATCCGGGCGTCGGAAAGAAGATCCGCTATAGTCTAGCTTAGCACCAAATAGGCTGGGAGAATATCGAGATGGAACATTCTGAGTTCATGAAGGCGGCTTTATCAGAAGCAATGGCAGGTTTATCAGAAGGTGGCCTTCCTATCGGTGCAGTACTTGTAGAAGCTGAGCAAGTCATAGCTCGAGGCCACAACAAACGCGTGCAAAACAAAAACCCGATCGCCCATGGAGAAATGGACTGCCTGACAAATGCCGGGCGTCGAAGAAGCTATCGCAATACGATCTTGTATACCACACTCAGTCCGTGTATGATGTGCTCAGGTACTATCGTTCAATTCAAAATTCCCCATGTCGTTATCGGGGAAGCCAGAAATTTTGAGGGTAATATTGAATTTCTGAAGGAACGAGGGGTTAAGGTTACAGTTCTTGATGATGCAGATTGCATTGACATGATGAAGAACTTTATCACAGAAAATCAAGAACTCTGGAACGAAGATATTGCGGAGGAGTGATGCTTCTGAATCCTTTCTTGAGACTTCGTGAGGGAACACACAAAGACGACCCTGAACGAGGAGAACACATAAAAAGCCTTAGAGCTATTCAGCAAGTAACGGATTTCTCAAATCCCTACGATTTTCTCTACGGCAATTTAACAATTGTGGATTCCAAAGCTTCCTCACTTTTGACTTTCAACGCACTTGGGCTGGCGGTAGTGAGTGTATGGCTAAGTAATGTCCCTCCAAATAAATTTCATTTTCTTATGGATATTGCGTTTGTTGCTCTTCTTCTATCTTGCATCTGTAGTCTGAGATGTGTTTGGTTATACTGGAGTGAAACAAAGCACTTTGATCCCGAAAAAATGGAAGATCATCTAATTGAATTATTAGGTCGAAGAGACAATAGGACTTTGTTCTATCGAGCTGCTTGGATGTTTTCATTTGCCGCTGTATTGATTGTATTATTCGCCACCCTGATTCATTCTTATGGCGTTGCAGCGCAAACTTTCGGATTTTGTGGAGAAGAGTGCAAAAGTTTCTATGAAAATGAAAACTGGGGTATACCTACAACCCATTAAAGCCTTCACCTTTCGTTCAAACTCTATTAACTGAGCTCCAGCGCCATCGTGAGACTGGTGGGGCGAACATATCCTTCATGGGCGGTGGTTGAGGTTTTCCGGAAGCCGAATTTTCTGAAAAAGGCATGCACTTCCGTGAGTTCGATCCGAGATTGAAGTTCGATGGCGCTCTTGCCCTGGCGGCGGCCGTAATCGCCTGCAAATGCCATAAGGGCGGTCCCGACACCGCTGGATTGAAGCGCGGCTGAGACCGCCAGTTTTCCAAGATACAGTGTCTCGCCTTCATCGGCGAGGAAGCAGCAGCCGACCAGCTTGTCCTCATCGAACGCCAATAGCAGCGTTTCGGTCTCCGCCTTTTGCCGGAGGTCGGCCGCGGTCATTTTATGCAGGGAGGACGGCGGATCAATCCTGTTTTCCATATAGGCGAAGGCCTCGTGCAGAAGACCCTGAAGGGCGTCCCAGTCGTTAAAGCTGCCGTCATGGAGTTTGATCCGGGTCATGTCCCCCGATCTCATGGCTTTGCCATCGGTGCCACATGTTTTTTGAGCTGAAAGGCAATCATGCCGACGATCAGGCCCCAAAAGGGGGCGCCGACGGAAAGAAGGGTGAGGCCGGAGGCGGTGACGGCGAAGGTCAGGATGGCTGCCTCCCGCTCCTCCTCGTTCACCAGGGCGGCATGGAGGCTGTTGGCAATGGTGGAGAGCAGGGCGAGGCCAGCAATGGCCATGATCAGGGCCGCTGGAAAAGCCGTGAACAAAGCCGTCAGCGCCGCGCCGAACAGGCCGGCCATGCAATAGAAGAAGGCCGCCCACAGGGTGGCCGGATAGCGCTTCGCCGGATCCGGATGCACTTCTTTCCCCATGCACATGGCGGCGGTGATGGCGGCGAGGTTGAACGCGAACCCGCCAAAGGGCGCCAGCACCAGCCCTGTCGCCCCGGTCCAGGCAATCAGAGGTGAGGCCGGGGCCTGATATCCATGGGTGCGCAAGGCGGCCAATCCCGGTACGTTCTGCGAGGCCATGGTCACAATGAAGAGCGGAATTCCGACACCGATCAGGGTCGGGAGATCAAATCCCGGCATCCCGAACACAGGAACCGTAAGAGAATAATCCAAAGTGAGGTCAACGATTTCGCCCTGCAGATAGGCAATCACGATCCCGGCGAGAAAGGTCAGCGGGATGACGTAGCGCGGCAGGAACAGCTTCGCCGCCACATAGGTGACCAGCATTGCCCCAACCAAGGGGAAATTCATCTCCAGCGCCACGAACGCATCGAGACCAAAACGTAGCAATACGGCGGCCAGCAAGGCGGCAGCCAGGGATTGCGGGACGAAATCCATGATCTTCTGAAACAGCCCCGTCACCCCGCATAAGGTGATCAGGATCGAGCAGAACAGAAAGGCGCCGATGGCATCACTCATGGGGATCCCGGGCAAACTGGTGACCAGCAGCGCCGCCCCCGGTGTCGACCAGGCAATCAGGATCGGCTGTTTGTACCAGAGGGTCAGCGCCGCACTGCTGACCCCCATACCAACCCCGAGGGCCCAGAGCCAGGAGCTGATTTCAGCGGGAGAGGCGCCGGCCGCATTGGCCGCCTGAAAAATAATCGCCCCCGCCCCGGCATACCCCACCAGAACCGCGACGAACCCGGTGGAGATATAGGCGGGTGAAAAAAATCTCAGCATTTATTTCTATCCTTGCTTCCGGCTTGTGCGTTATAACGTACATGAGACTCAGAACGGGGTAATTTTTGTGCGCTATAACGCACAGACCCGGCCCGAGTGTAGCGGATGTGCGCTATAACGCACAAGAGAAAATTTGGAGACTGGATGCCCGACCCGAAAACTCATTTATCACAAAAACTGAAAGAGCTCCGCAAAAAAAGAAGCTGGAGCCTGGATAAGGCCGCCGCCCATACCGGGGTCAGCAAAGCCATGCTGGGGCAGATCGAGCGCGGTGAATCCTATCCGACAACAGCCACACTATGGAAAATCGCAACGGGGTTTGAAGTCTCGATCTCCTCTCTGATTGAGGCGGTGCCGGTGACCGAAACCGATACCCTGATCCGGACCGCGGAGGAGGTGCGTCAGGACCGTACCCAGGACGGCCTCAATGTTGCGCCGCTGTTCCCTTATGAAGCGCGGTTCGGCTTTGAGTATATGGAACTGACATTTGACGGTGGCTATGCCCGGCAGTCGGAGCCCCATGAGCCGGGGGTGGTCGAGTTTCTGACTGTCGTCAAGGGCGCACTTGATGTGGCGGCGGACGGCAGATGGCATCGGCTGGTTGAGGGCCAGTCGATCCGTTTTCGCGGTGACAGGGTCCACGGCTATCGCAATCCAACCAACAGAAAAACCACCACCATGCTGGTCATCCACTATCCGTCAAAGGCTTGAAAAACGCCATTCTTCCCCGCCTGTCAGGTGAGGGAGCGGCGCGATGATATGCCGCCGTCGACGGTGAAAATCACCCCCGAGGTATAGCCCGACCGGTAGGAGGCCAGAAACGCGATCAGATCCGAGACCTCCCGCACATGGGCCGGGCGCCGCAAGGGAAAGGAGCCCAGCAATTCCGGGTACCGGCTTTCATCCCCGAACAGGGTCCTGGCCCGGTTTTTCATCATATTGAGAATCCGCTCCGTCTGAACCGGCCCGGGATTGACCCCGACAACCCGGATCCCGTCCTCCAGACTTCTGCCGCCAAGCGCCCGGGTAAAGGCCATCAGGCTGGCATTTCCGGTAGTCCCGGCCACATATTCCGGGTCAAAAACCTCACCGCCAACCCCGATGTTATTGATAATAACCCCCTCCCCCCGTTCTTTCATACGGGCATAAAAAATGCGGCACATATTGATATAGCCTATGACCTTCAGCTCCCACCCGGTCCTCCAGGCGGCTTCATCCACGGCGAAAAGATTGCCGCTTGGAATGGCGCCGGCATTGTTGACCAGAATATCCACATCCCCGACCTGCTCATATAGACGCTCACACGCCCCCTCCTCGGTCATATCCAGCGGATGAATTTCAATGCTCACCCCGTGATCCCCCATCAGCTCGTCCTGAATCTTTTTCAGATTTTCCTCATTTCGAGCCGTCAGATGCAAGTTTGCCCCCTCCGTGGCGAAGGTCCGGGCGATGCCTTCGCCAATCCCCTGAGACGCACCGGTGATCAGGATGTTTTTGTTTTTAAGCTGCAGGTCCATGGGTCGCGACTTCCTTCCCTGTGAGTGATGGATCGGGGTGTTTTCAGCCCGGTTTATTCAAGGCTAGAGTAGGTGGGATTTCTTCAGATGTAAAACTTGCAGCGCGCCCCGTTTTCCCTTAGGTTGCCGCTGCAAATTTGCACGAGATATAGATTCCCACATAAGGTTTTTCATCATGTCACAGGAGATTAAAAAAGTCGTTCTGGCTTACTCTGGCGGTCTGGATACATCCGTGATCCTGAAATGGCTGCAAACCACCTATAACTGTGAAGTCGTCACCTACACCGCTGACCTCGGTCAGGGCGAAGAGCTGGAGCCGGCCCGTGCCAAAGCCGAACTGCTCGGCATCAAGGAAATCTATATCGATGACGTCCGAGAAGAGTTCGTCCGAGACTTTGTCTATCCCATGTTCCGCGCCAATGCCGTCTATGAAGGCCAGTATCTGCTCGGCACCTCCATCGCCCGCCCGCTGATTTCGAAACGGCAGATTGAGATCGCCAAGGAAGTCGGAGCCGACGCGGTGGCCCATGGGGCAACCGGTAAAGGCAATGATCAGGTCCGGTTTGAACTGGGTTATTACGCCCTCAACCCGGATATCAAGGTGATTGCCCCCTGGCGGGAATGGGATTTGAACTCCCGGACCAAGCTCATCGACTTTGCCGAAAAACACCAGATTCCGATCCCGAAAGACAAAAGGGGCGAGGCCCCGTTCTCGGTCGATGCCAACCTGCTGCATATTTCCGCGGAAGGAAAAGCCCTTGAGGATCCGTGGGAGGAAGCCGGCGAATATGTCTATACCCGCTCCGTCGCGCCGGAAGATGCCCCCGATATCCCGACCTATATCGAGATCGAGTATGAGAAAGGCGATCCCGTCGCTCTCGACGGCAAACGCCTGAGCCCGGCGGAAATGCTGACGGCGCTGAACAAGCTGGCCGGGGATAACGGTATTGGCCGTCTGGATCTGGTCGAAGGTCGGTTTGTCGGCATGAAATCCCGGGGCATCTATGAAACCCCCGGCGGCACGATCATGCTGGAAGCCCATCGCGGTATTGAGCAAATCACCCTCGATCGCGGCGCCATGCACTTAAAAGACGACATCATGCCCCGCTATGCGGAACTGATCTATAACGGCTTCTGGTTCTCACCGGAGCGCGAAATGCTGCAGGCCCTGATCGACAAGAGCCAGGAGAAAGTCGCCGGAACCGTGCGCCTCAAACTGTTCAAGGGCCGGGTCAGCGTTGTCGGACGGAAGAGCCCCTACTCCCTCTATTCCATGGAGCATGTGACCTTCGAGGAGGACACCGTCTATGATCAGCGGGATGCCGAGGGCTTTATCAAACTGAACGCCCTGCGCCTCAAGCTGCTGCACCGCCAGAAATCCTGAACACTGTCGGAGCGGGTCACGCGCCCGCTCCGGCTCAGTTCAGTTCAGTTTGCCCGGGAAGTCGTCCTCGTCGTCGTCTTCGAAATCCTGTACCGGCTCCACATAGGGCACATATTGGTCCTTGATAAACAGAATTGCGGAAAAGGCCCCGCCGATCAAAGCCCCGAGGGCCATGAGCACGGGGGTGGACGGGATCCATTGCAGATCCCATCCCATATCGAGGCTACTGACCAGCAGAATCAGGGCAGCACTCGGCAGGATAACGAACAGAATGGCGAAGACGATGCCGACCAGCGCCCCCACAGCGACGGATCTTAGGAACCTGATTGTCTGTTGCCGTCGAAACCTCACAACCTGTCAGCATCCTTCCCTGACGGCCTAGACCGCCGGCTCTTCTATGCCAGCCTGGCGGCAGGCGGCGGTTACGGTGTTGGCCAGCAAACAGGCGATCGTCATGGGGCCGACACCGCCGGGGACCGGTGTGATGGCACCGGCGACCTCAACCGCTTCGGCAAAACAGACATCGCCCACCAGCCTGGTCTTGCCATCGTCCTTCTCAATGCGGTTGATCCCCACATCGATGACGGTGGCGCCGGGCTTGACCCAGTCCCCGCGGATCATTTCCGGGCGGCCAACAGCGGCCACCAGAATATCAGCACCCCGGCAGACGGATGGCAGATCCCGGGTGCGGGAATGGGCAATGGTCACGGTACAGCTTTGCGCCAGAAGAAGACTGGCCATGGGTTTACCGACAATATTGGAGCGACCTACCACGACCGCATTGAGACCGGACAGATCCCCGAGCTTGTCCTGCAGCATCATCAGACAGCCGAGCGGCGTGCAGGGAACCATGGCCGGCAGGCCAACGGCCTGACGTCCGGTATTGATCACATGAAACCCGTCCACGTCTTTCTCAGGATTGATGGCATCGAGGACCGCCATTTCGTCCACCTGATCGGGCAGCGGCAGTTGGACGAGAATGCCATGGATGGTGGGATCGGCATTGAGCCTGTTGACCACCGCCAGAACTTCCTCTTGAGACGATGAGGCATCGAGGCGGATTTCCTCGGACTTCATCCCGGCTTCCTGGGTGGATTTGCCTTTGTTGCGGACATAGACCTGACTGGCCGGATCTTCCCCCACCAGCACGACGGCCAGACCGGGGGTGAGGCCGTTCGCTTCCTTCAGCCTGGCAACCTGCTTGCCTACCCGCTCCCGCACTTTCGCGGCAAAGGCTTTGCCGTCAATGATATCAGCTGTCATGTCCTCTCCCTGCCGGGCGGTGCCCGGTCATAAATTCCTGAGCCAGTCCTCAATTTCGGGGCTAACAAGGCCCGGATCCCCTATGATCAATACGGATTTATCCCGGTCTTGCTTCCCGGCGACAATTTCAAACTCCGTCTTACCTTTTTTGAGGGATTTTGCCAGTAATTTTATCAGGGCCGCATTTGCTTTTCCCTTTTCAGGGATCGCCGTCACCCGGATCTTCAATCGGGGCCGCCCATTTGCATCAATATAAACGCTGCCCGCGCCGGAGCGGGAGGCACCCGGTGTCAGGCGGACATCCAGCAGACAGCCATTCTCTGCCCTCCTGACCGGAGAGGTCATACAACGCGGGGCACATACTCAAACATCAGGTTTCTGAGGAAGATCAGGAGCAGGATCAACACAATCGGAGACACATCCAGCCCGCCAAAGGTGGGGATGATTTTGCGGATCGGCCGCAGTGGCGGCTCCGTGATCCGATAAAGAAAATTACCGACAGTGGACACAAACTGGTTCTGCGTATTGACGACATTAAACGCCACCAGCCAGCTCAGGATCGCGTTGGCAATGAGCAGCCAGATAAAAATGGTGATGACGGAGCTGATCAGTAGAAGTACGGAGTTCATGTAAATACCTGCTCAAATTTCATTCCCCTACATTTAATATCCTGCACGAAATAGAGCAAGGCTAGACTGAAGTTTGTTGACTTTATACCCGCCTTTTTGAATGCAATGCCCCCTGAATCATATTACGCTCCAGAGAAGTGAAAGGAGCACCCCGATATGAGTGACCCAGATATCAGCGTCAAATCTGATCCGGAGATTACCATCCACGATATGGCCAGCACCGACTGGGTGGCGGTCGGGAAGCCGGGACTGTTTTACAAGCCCGCCCGTGTGGATCTTGATACCGGGGAATTTCTTGGCCTGTTCCGCTTTGATCCGTTTGCCGAAAGCGGTCTGCATCAGCATGTGGATGTGGGCGCCAGCTATATTTTAAGTGGGTCGGTCACCGATTACAGCGGCAATTTCACCCAGGGCTGCGTGGGTATCAACCCGCCGGGCGATACCCATGACGCCCTCTCCTATTACGGGGCGCTGATCACCTCCCGGCTTGAGGGCTCCAGCATCTATCCGCCGAAGGCCGAGGAACTCAACGCCATTCATCCTGGAGCCTACCGCCATGGATTTGAAAATGCCGGGGCCCTCAGGGATCCCATTGTCGTCCCCTATCATTACAGCAGCATCGAACTTGCGGCGGGGCATCCGGAAGGGGTGAATTTCCGCCTACTGTATGATTATGCAGGCACGGATCATGATTTCCGCATGAGTTCGCTGCATTTGAACCCGGGCGCCCGGTTGCCGTCGTTCAGCACACAGGCGGGGCTTGATATTTTTGTCGTGACCGGAGATCTCGAGCTGGCGGGATCCCATGTCAAGGCCAACCAGTTTGTGACGGTAGCGCCGGCAACCTCTCTGGAAGTCACCAGCCATTTCGGCTGTCATCTGATTTGTTGGAGCGAAAGCCCGGTAAGCCTGATGTCCCCGGGCAGTCCTGACCCCTTCGGTTTTTAATCCGGCTCCGGTCAATGGAAGACTGAGTTTTGGACCTGGGTGACGAGGGTGTTGATGAACTGGTAGGCGAACTCGGCGACGGACAGTCCGCCTTCCTCCGCCCCGAAATCACCCATGGTAATTGACGGGATAGAGATATTCAGTTTGGCTGTCGAAGGATAGATATTGCCTCTGACCGCCACATTGCTCAGGGTCAGGCTATCGACTTTCAACTTGTCCTCCCCTCCCTCCGTGAGGGACGAAGCGGCAACATAGGCGGCCGCCGCGGCCAATATAATGGCCAGATTTGAGCTCGTCATACTGGTCTCCAGCTCAACCGTCGGTGTGGCAATGTCGATGGATTTGACATGCAACGGTCCCCAGATCAGGCTCAAAGGCGCAATATGTATGTCTATTTTTTCGACAGCAAAGCTGTCTTCGGCGCTCCCGACATTCGAATTCGGGACATGAAACTCTTCAATATAGCCGCGGCCTGTCAGGATGCTGACCTTGAAATCACGAAGGGTGACAGCCTCCCCGGTGGCCTGGCTGGCGAAGGAGGCAAGCGCCTTCTTGCCGTTTGTATTAATCCTGTCCTGGACAAAAATAACGGCGCCGGCAATGGCGGCGATGATCACGACCAGCATCCCGCCGACCATCATAGGCCAGCGCCGATGCGACCCGAATCGCGGCTTCCCGTCCAGATCTTTTTGAAAATTCGTCATATCCCCGGTTCCATTTTTCGAAAGAGCAATGGAACCGGATATGGATATCAGGTTGTTTTAATCAAGATGTACATACAATCTATAGTTTCGAATTACCGCCAATCATTTAAATTCAGGCTCCTCCCACCAGGGATAATAATCCGGCATGTCGCTCGACGGGCGCATGGTGAACTCCGCCGGGCGTTTCTCGAGGAATGAGCTAACCCCTTCGGCCACATCCGCGCTCTGTCCCATAACGGCAATACCTCGGCTATCCACTTTATGCGCTTCCATGGGATGATCAGCCCCCAGCATCCGCCACATCATCTGACGGCAAAGGGCAACGGAAACCGGTGCAGAATCGGCGGTCATATCCTTGGCCAGCTTGAGGGCGGCGGGCATAAGATCCTCCGCCGCATGAAGGGAGGTCACGAGGCCGCCCTCCAACGCTTCCTGGGCGGGAAAAACGCGGCCGGAATAAACCCATTGCGCCGCCTGGGGCATGCCGACGAGCCGCGGCAAAAACCAGCTGCTGCAGGCTTCCATAACAATGCCGCGGCGGGAGAAGACAAAACCCATCTTTGCCGTATCGGCTGCGATCCGGACATCCATGGGCAGGGTCATCGTCGCCCCGATCCCAACCGCAGGGCCATTGATGGCGCCAATAATCGGCTTTTTCGATTGATACATACGCAAGGTGACGAGCCCGCCACCGTCCCGATGCAGACCGTCTTCAGGCATGACACCCCGCGCCTTGTAGTTGAACGTCTCCTTACCCCGTCCGAGATCGGCGCCGGCACAGAAGGCCCGCCCGGCGCCGGTAATGATAATTGCCCGAACAGAATCGTCCGCATCCGCTTTATCGAACGCGTCGATCAGTTCATCCCTCATAATCGTCGTGAAGGCATTCAGATTATCCGGACGGTTCAGGGTAAGGGTCAGGATTTGATCGTCGATATCATATAGAATTTGTTCGTAAGACACGGGTTTCCTCCGGTTTCTTGTTGTTATTGGTCCCGTTTTCGGGAAGCTGGAAGACAGAAACTCGATCATTCTGCCGTCCATTGAATGTCAGCAACTCAGGCTTATGTTAACAAGGATGCACTGGACATGGCCAGCAGATTTTAAAGGATAATGTCGATGCCGAGAAATGCCGAAACCACCATCGAAGGATATCACGCCCATATCTATTATTCGCCGGAAACCCGGGATACGGCCGCTGAAATCCGCACGCAACTGGATGAGGCTTTCAATGTTGAGCTCGGCCGCTGGCGGGATGAACCGGTGGGCCCGCATCCGGTTTCCATGTATCAGGTCGCTTTTGCGCCGGAGGAATTCCCGAAAATTATTCCCTGGCTGATGATCAACCGTCAGGGCCTCGATATCCTTGTTCACCCGGAAACGGGTGACGATCTTCAGGACCACCGCGATAACGCGCTCTGGCTCGGGGCAAAGCTGGAATTAAAACTGGATATGTTTATGCAGGCCTGAGCCTGTTCTAGCTATTGTCCTTGCTCTGATAGGCCATATTGCAATGCTTGAGGCAATAGGGCTTGCTCGGCACTGCTTCATCCCCACAAAAATGGAAATTGGTTTCTCCGGGATGGCCGATGGGCCACTGACACGCCCGATGGGACGGGATCACCTTCTTTTTGGGCTTCTGGGCCGCCGGCGCGGACTTAGTGGACAGGCCCAGCCGGTTGGCCTTTCCGATCACGGCATTGCGGGTCACATCCCCAAGTTCCTGGGCGATCTCAGCCGCGGTCTTTCCGGATCCCCAGAGCTTTTTCAGTTTTTCAATGCGTTCTTCGGTCCAACTCATACCCAGGTCTCTTTATGCGATAATCTCAGATTTCACGAAAGAAAGCGGTCCATTTCGACTCCTCCTTTCGAAAACTCTCCTGATATATCCTCAGGAAAGGACAGAGTCTACAGATATCCTGCTCATTCGCCGTAACTAATGCGCCAGACCGTCTGGCTGACAGCATCCGCGACAAGCAAGGCACCATCTGCCGCGACGGCAACACCCACCGGCCGGCCCCAAACCTTCGCCCTCCCCGGATCCTCTGCTTCTATGCGAAAGCCGGTGGCAAAATTCTGGTAGGATCCTGTCGGACGGCCATCTTTAAAGGGCACCCGGACAATTTTGTATCCGGTCGGCTTGGAGGCATTCCAGGATCCTTGAAAGGCAACGAAAGCATCATTTTGATATTCCTCAGGAAACTGACCGCCATCGTAGAACGCAAGTCCGAGGGGAGCAGAATGGGACTGGAAGAGGACTTCCGGCAGGATCGACTTGGCGACCAGGTCGGGGGCATCTTCTCCATATTGCGGATCCGGAATGGTCCCGGAATAGGCATAGGGCCAGCCATAGAAGCCCCCCTTCTTGACAGAGGTCAGGTAATCCGGAACCAAACCATCCCCATACCCGTCACGCTCATTGACCACCGTATAGAGTTCACCGGTCGTTGGTTCAAAATCGATGCCAACCGGGTTTCTCAGGCCTGACGCCACCGTCTCAAGGCGGTTGTCTTCCAGATATAGCTTCTGGATACTGGCCCGAGGCAAGGGCTCAACAGCGACATTGCCGATGCTGCCGACGGAAATATAAATGGCATTCTCCTCTTCGCGATATAACAGGTTGCGGGTCCAGTGACCGCCGCCATCACCAAGAGAGCCCTTTTCAGTGACATTTTCGATACGCCCTGAGGCTTCCATTTCACCGGTTTTGAAGCGTATCCGGCGAACCTGTGTTGCTTCGCCGATATACAACCAGTCACCAACAATTGCCATGCCATGGGGAAGATCAAGATTGGCGACAAGGGTTTTCTGGATATCGGCAACCCCATCGCCATTGCTATCCCGAAGCAGGGTGATCTCACCGGCGCGCGGTTGGGCCAGCAATACGTCGCCATTTTCAAGAACTTCCAGCCATCTGGCGTGGGTCAAATCGCCTTGAAATTTATTGACCTTGAACCCTTCCGGCAGGTTGAGCTCCCCCTCCTTATTGGTACTGACAACCCGTGGGCTCAGGGCCTCAATCGGGGTCGCAAAAGGTTCCGGAAGGTCTGATGCCCGAATGGTAAACATTTCGCCCACTTTATCGCTTTCTCCAGCAACCGCCATTGAAGACAGAGCCGTACTGGCCGATAAAGCGAGCAAAACCGCTACTTTTCCGGAAAATTTCATGACACCTCTCCCTGAAATATTGATTCAAAGTGATAAGTTGTTATTTTACATAGGGTAACAAAAAGGCGATTTCACCTCTTATTCGTGATACGGTGATAAAAACAGAGTCGCGAAAGGCGAACGAGGAGACAAGAGCCATTCAGCATGATCACGGGGTCGCAGTACTGAGCAGCAGGACGCGGAATTTGCTGCCGGAAGGTTTAGTTTGGAATGAACATCGTGAATAAGTCGAATACCATCCTCCTTGTCATGCATCAGGCGACGTCGGATCCCGGCCGGGTAGGCGAAGCACTCCGCACCCGTGGGTATAATCTGGATATCAGGGTTCCGGCCATAGGTGATCCTCTCCCCGATAGCATGGAGGATCACGTCGCCGCTGTCATTTATGGCGGCCCGATGAGCGCCAATGACGACCATGAGCAATATATCCGCGATGAGCATAAATTCGTCGAACTCTTGTTGAAGTCGGAAACACCGTATCTTGGTATTTGTCTCGGGGCCCAGATCATGGCCCGGACCTTAGGAGCCAAAGTCTCCGAACATCCGGAAGGCTTGAGGGAAGTTGGATATTACCTGTTATCACCGACCGAGGAAGGGGCGCCTCTGTTTGAAAAACCGTTCAATGCCTATCAATGGCATCGGGAAGGATTCGATCTTCCGAGCGGATCCACTCTACTGGCCACGGGGGAGTATTTCCCGAATCAAGCCTATAGGGTCGGCAAAAACGCCTACGGCATTCAGTTTCATCCGGAAGTGACAGAAGCCATGAATAAACGTTGGGCAAGCCATGCCTCCCATATGCTGACCGATCCGGGCGCCCAATCCGCGGAACAGCAGTTTGCCGGTCGGCGCAAATACGACGCCGGCGTCAAAGCCTGGCTTGATCTGTTCCTGGATCACTGGCTAGAGGACCACTCACATCAGCAGTCCGAGAAGGAACTGGCGGCGGTGAGTTCTCTCTAGATCACCCGTTTGGATCGAAGATCGCCGATTTCCTCTTCAGAGTATCCCAGCTCCTGCATCAACTGATCCGTATGCTCTCCGAGAGTCGGGGCCCGGTGCTTCATCTTGGTGTCGGTTTTAGACATCTTGATGGGAAGCTCGGTCAGCGGGACGCCGTCATCGAATCCCGGATACGGAACCCGCTTCATCAATTTCATCGCCGCGAGATGCGGATCATCCAGCACCTCCTGAGGCGACATGACCGGACCGCAGGGAAGGCGGACTTCGTCCATGGCAGCGATGGCTTCCTTGGTTGTCCGTTCCGCACACCATTTGGACATGCGCTCGGACAGGATATGGTTGTTGTCTCCGCGCTGCTGGTCTGTCTGGAAGCGCGGATCCGTGAGCCAGTGATCTTCTCCCATCAACTTGGCCCAGCGCTCAAACAACGGCATGCCGAGAGACTGAACGAGAACCCAGCCATCTTTGGTTTTAAAGGTATCACCTGGTCCCGCATTCTGGCCCCGATTGGCTGTGCCGACCCGATTCAGATTGAGCATCGCCTGCTCCATCAGGGTTACACTGGAGATCAGGATGGCGGAGCCGAACAGGGAAGTCCCCACGAGCTGTCCTTCTCCCGTCTTATCCCGATGCTGTAAGGCGGCCATGGTCCCGACAGCGCCCATCATGGCGGTGGTAAAATCCACCCAGGGTCCATAGAGTTTTCTGGGTTCGCCATTCTCTCCGGACATATGCATAACCCCGGACATGGCCTGGCCCAGGCCGTCGAAACCAACCCGGTTCTTATACGGACCTTCGTCTCCAAATACCGAGGCATGGGTCAGGATAATGTCTTCTTTGACGGCCTTGAGACTGTCATAGTCGAGGCCCATGGCCTCCAACGTTTCAATCGGCAGGTTCGCGACAACGACATCGGCTGTCTTGACCAGCCGTTTGACCACTTCCCGGCCTTCCGGCTTCATCGGATTCAGGGTCATGCCCAGCTTGTTCTGTCCGATCTGCAGAAACAGGCCGCCGTCCCCAGT
Organism: Sneathiella sp.; assembly: GCA_965228285.1. GTDB lineage: Bacteria > Pseudomonadota > Alphaproteobacteria > Sneathiellales > Sneathiellaceae > Sneathiella. The sequence goes on along the minus strand of OZ245808.1, from coordinate 3,805,187 downwards.
TTGTTCCTCGGTCAGAGGAGTGACATATCGATCCTCACTTCCGGCGAGTTTTTCGATTCTAATGACTTCCGCGCCGAGATCAGACAGGACCGTCGCACAGTAAGGACCGGCAATATACCGGCCGAAGTCGAGAACCCGAATTCCTGAGAGAATATTTGACATGTTACTTCCTCCTGATTGTTTTTGTTTTTATGTCAGGATCTACTACTTCCTGCTTTTGCCGCAAGAGTGCCCTGTCTGTGATTATTTGGCAATATTTTTAGCGCGATTTCCTCCATTTCAGCGCCCCTGTTGCGAAGACGGAGCTGTCTAGAGAATTTCCACACCCTGTGCATGAGGCCCTTTTTCCCCGTCTGAGACATTTAATTTGACCCGTTGATCGGCTTTCAACTCGGCCAGTCCTGATCTCTCGAGAACCTTCATATGAACAAAGATGTCCGCCTGGCCGTTATCGGGTGTGACAAAGCCAAAACCCTTCTCGGCATTGAAAAACTTGACGGTCCCCTCAATCAGAGCCTCAGGTGCGACATTCTCGTATAACACGGGCGCCGGTCCCACTTCATGAATTTCCGTGACCTGATAGCGCTGATTTTTTTCCTCCAGATCACAACGGATGGAGGCCCCTTCCGCAAGGCCTTTCAGATTTAATTTTTCGAGCTTTGAAATATGGATGAAAGCATCCCCTGATCCATCCAACGGCATAACGAAACCGTATCCTTTGGTTGTGTTAAACCATTTGACCTTGCACTCAACATTCTCCCGTATGTTATCCTCGGAGCGCACAGTATTCTCGTTTCGCATATACACAATTCCCCAACTCGTCGACCTTTCAGCCGGCTTAACCGTACTGGATTCCACGAGCACTTCGGCTCACAACCACTGAATGCCTGGCTCTACAGGAACTTATTGAGGAAAATAAGACGCGCCTTGATAGAATTCAGCCGCGCTGAGTGCAAAAGTAATCCCCATATTCGTTCAAAAACAGAACCTGTACAATTCTGGCGCCCCGGAATCGCACTCTCAATATGGGTATATTTGATGTTGATTTCAACTATTTTAGTTGGAGAAATTGTAGCGGGAGAGTAATGCCCATTTTACTCTCCCGAATTTTTATTACCGGCTTTAGTGTGTACCCCTGACCGGATAGTCCTTATCCTGAATAAATTTCAGGCCATTGAGAATTGATCCCAGCTCGGGACGGGCGAAGGGCGCGTTGGAAATATTGATGATATGGATACTTCCGTCAGGCCGAATGGCGAACAGCCCCGGCTCCGGAAACGGCTGATCCGTCTCCTGAGGCGATCTGGGGTCAGAGATATATAAACCCAATTGTTCCATCTGATCAGTTGTCAGGTCATAGGCGACCGGGAAGGACAACCCCACTTCGTCAACAAAGCTTTTTGCCTTTTCAAGGCCATCTCCCGAGACAGCGACAACCTCTACATTTGCGGCGGCATACTCGTCCTTCAGGCTTTCAAGGGTTGCCAGATATCTTTTGCAAATCGGGCAATGCAGTCCGCGATATACAACAACAAGCTTCCACTTTTGCTGTTCTTCATTTACGGCGCCGAGACTGATATCGCCACCAGCAACAGCCGGGACAGTAATTTCCGGGAATGTCGATCCGGCAGTTATTTTCTCGCTTTTCACGTCGGGACTCCTTTCGAAAGTCTATGGTCACTGATGATCCCGGCCAGCCGGGTCACAATTCGCTTATTTGGAATGATCGTTCAAAATAGATACTGTTTTTACCGGAAAATGCAAGAGCAATGACACACATTCACAGGGATTTTACGATCTAGCGATTGCATTCCATGGCCGCCTGCCTAGAATACCGCTTCTTTTTCACTATAACCCAAAAGTTCCCGGGCAAATCGATATGACGGCAAGCTTCTTCGAAACCTTCAGACAGCATCTCAAGGACCTTCCGGAAATTGACAGGGAAGCCGCCAGTGCGGCCGCTAAGCGAGATGCCCAATTGACGAAACCCGCTGGCGCGCTCGGCCGGCTTGAGGACCTTGCCGTCTGGATATCCGGCTGGCAGGCCCATCACCCGCCTCGGCTTGGCAGCCCCCAGATTGTTATTTTTGCGGGAAATCATGGTGTTTGCGATCAGGGTATCTCAGCGTTTCCCGCCGAAGTCACCGTCCAGATGGTCGCAAATTTTGAGGCTGGCGGTGCGGCGATCAATCAGCTTGCCAAAGCTTTCGAGGCTGAGTTTTCCGTCCATGCCCTTGATCTGGATCACCCGACAACGGATTTCACAAAAGGCCCGGCGATGACAGAGGATGAGTGCGGAGCGGCGCTTGAAGCTGGCTGGAATGCTGTGAAGACGGAATCCGATCTTCTGGTGATTGGGGAGATGGGAATAGGCAATACCACGTCCGCTGCCGCAGTGTGCGCAGCCCTTTTCGGCGGCGGCGGGACAACCTGGGCCGGACCTGGAACCGGCATATCTTCCGAGGGGATAGCCCATAAGGCGCGAGTTATTGATGCGGCTCTGTCGATCCATTCTGAAATCCTGGGCGATCCCCTTCAGGTCCTTCGCCATTTCGGAGGTCGGGAAATTGCCGCGTCAGCCGGTGCCATTCTCTCGGCCCGCCATAAAAGGATACCGGTGCTTCTGGATGGCTTTGTAATTGGTGCGGCGGCGGCGGTCCTGTTCCAGACTGAGCCATCAGCGCTGGATCACTGCTGCGCGGCCCATTGCTCGGCAGAGCCCGGCCATGAGATCCTCCTGAAACATCTGAAAAAAGACCCTCTGCTGGCCTTGAAGATGCGTCTGGGGGAAGGGTCCGGCGCTGCCCTCGCCATTGGCATTCTGAAAGGCGCGATCGCCGCGCATAACGGTATGTCAACCTTTGCCGACGCGGGCGTAAGCGGAGAAGTATAACGGGGGCGACTAGACCCTCATATTGACACATCCGATTTGCCAGGCCTCTTCACCTGTTCCCTGATGTAAGGTCAGACGCGTCAGGGACAAGGGATCGATCTGAAAGGCCAAACTGGCTGACGGCGTCAGTCCGAGAGCCGTTCCGAGAAAGGCTCGGATGGGGCCTGCATGTATCACAAAAATCAGGTCCCGAGACAAATTATCGACAAGCAATCGGCTGATCTCAGCTTGCACCCGGATTTGGAGTTGCACAAAGCTCTCACCCCCCGGCGGACAATTTGACGCGGGATCTTGCCAAAAATCCGAATAAGGTTCCGGCTCGGAGCGCTCAATCTCGTCGTAGCTTCGATTTTCCCAATTTCCGAAATTCTGCTCCCGCAGTTCAGCCCGGCAATGGAGATCGCTCTTGGATCGGCCTGACATGTCCAATAGTCGTGCTGCCGTTTCAGTACATCGTCTTAAATCACTGGAAAAATAGATGCCTTCTTCCGGCAGTAATTTCGCCAGCCGTGGCACCTGATCACCATCTGAAAAATCTGTTGGAACATCCGTATGGCCGTAGATCCTTCCCGAAGCAACCGGCGCATGCCGGATCAACCAAAGATGCGTTGCCAGTTGAGGCTCCTGCTTAGCCAAGTATCTAAAGCCCTTTATTCGCCAAAGACTATTCTACGGTCAGTTTTTTCAGTTGCCAGATAGACCGGCTGTAATAGATATCAGTGGCAAGGGTGGTATTGCTGTCATAGGGATAAATCACCCAAAATGGCGCATAAACCTCCTCTTCAAGAGGTTCACCGTTCATCCGATAAGCAATAATGACATCATATTTTTCGGCATCGGAAACGGGTATCTCGATCGCATAGCCGTCGATCGCCGTTGCTTTCAAAATCTGTCCGTCTGCATTCACGGCCTTTAGTATGTCCCGTAGCAAGACGCCTCTGAATTTTGTCTTGCCGATGGTCCAGGGTGTGGTCGTGACCACGTCAATTGATGGATTGGCGGCCATATCCCCGACACTGAAATAGATCGAGCCCCCCTGGGATTCAATATTTCCGGTAACTTCAAGGCGTTGTTCTTCCGCCGCAGCCATTGAAATTGAGGCAGTGAGTAGCGCAAAAGTAGCGATTAGACATGAAAAAGCGGCATAAAAAAACCGAATTTGACCATATGCTTTTAGAATTCTCAAACCGAACCCTCCAACAAATTAAAAAATCACCTGTCAAAGTCGAACTATAACACAACCTTCAAAACAGTAATTCGAAAAATGTCCATTACAAAGATATGGAGGGAAAGGGTATTTTCCTATATGTAGACCATGCCATTCTTATGTATTTATATGGGTTTTCCTGATGAAGAGGACACTTTTTGTCGCCTCAAACCGGCTTGGAGATGCGGTCCTGACAACAGGTGTTCTGCGATATCTCGTGAATAGAGAGCCGGATATCCCGATCACAGTTGTCTGCGGCACCATTCCCGAAGATATCTTTACTGGATTTGCAGGAGTCGATCGGGTTGTTGGTGTTGAAAAAAAGCGTTTCAGTCTTCACTGGCCGGAAACCGCCTTGTCTCTAGGCCAGTTTTACTGGCACCGGATTGTTGATTTTCGTGCGTCTCTTCTTGGCTTCCTGCCGGCCCGTCATCGGCATATCTGGAAAGGCGGAAACGCTCACCTGCATAAAGTGATTGCCAATGCCCATTTGATTGGCGTTGATCATCCGTTGCCTGCCAGCATTATCCCGAGCGACACGCAGTTGGCAGAGAGCAAAAAATGGCTCGGAGAAAATCCGGGCGCCCGGCCTATTCTTGCGGTGGCACCAACCGCGAACTTCTATCAAAAACAATGGCATCACGAAAATTATTTACGGCTTGCCCAGCATTTGACCGGTCCGGATGGTATATTGCCCGGCGCCAGGGTGGCCGTCTTTGGCGCGCCGGGTGAGGAGGCACAGGCCCTGCCGGTGGTGGAAGCCTTGCCAGAGGAACAGTGTATCAATCTTGTCGGCCGGACCACACCGATGGAGGCTGCGACCATCCTGTCACAATGTGCTTTGTTTATTGGCAACGACTCCGGCTTGATGCATACGGCAACGGCAGTTCGGATCCCGACCGTTGGCCTGTTTGGTATTGGACAGCCTGATGTCTACGGACCTTGGGGCGAGAAATCCCTTTGCCTGAAGAGCACGCCTTTAGGGACCCCCATAACCAGACTGCCTGAAACTGAACCTGGCGCCCCAATAGAGCCCCTTGATCCGGATCATGTCATTCAGGAAGTGGACGCATTTTACCGGCGCCTCCAGACGGGGATCGAGCGATAGCTAACCTTTGGCTCCCCTAAAAGGGGTCACACTGCCATCAAAGGCGAATTGTTTGTCATAGAGATCGGCATACACACCCTTTTTTTCCAGGAGCTGATCATGGCTACCAGCCTCAACGACTTCACCGTCGACGATGACATTGATCAAGTCCGCATCCAAAATGGTTGAGAGCCGATGGGCAATGACAAGGGACGTGCGTCCCTTCATCAGATGCCCCAAAGCCACCTGGATTTTACGTTCCGAATCCGTATCGAGGGCCGAGGTTGCTTCATCAAGCAAGAGTATAGGGGCGTCCTTTAGCATCGCCCGGGCGATAGCAATTCGTTGTTTTTGGCCTCCGGATAGCCGGACACCATGGCTTCCAACGGTCGTTCGGTATCCGTTTGGTAAAGACACGATAAAATCATGGACCGCAGCAGATTTAGCCGCCTCTTCTATCTCATAGTCTGTCGCCCCATCGCGCCCATAGGCGATGTTAGCCCGGATGGTATCATCAAACAGGAATATGTCCTGACTGACGAGGGCAATCTCTTTCCTTAGAGAGGCTAGAGTGACATCCCGGACATTCTGCCCGTCTATCAAAATCTCGCCAGATCCGACGTCATAAAACCTCGGAATTAAGTTCAGAATGGTAGATTTGCCCCCCCCTGACGGGCCAACAAGTGCTATGCGCTTACCGGCACTCAATTTTAGGGAAATGTCTTTGAGAACAACTTCACCGTCAGTATAGGAAAAATGTACATTCTTGAATTCAATCTCGCCTTTGTGGAACTCCAATGGGACTGCGGAAGGCTTATCGACGACTTCATGCTCTATATCGAGAAGCTCAAATATCCGCTGAGCCGCTGCGATACCTGTTTGCATACGCGGAAAAATTTTGGCGACACTTTTAATCGGCTGATAGGCCAACATAACGGCCGTAATAAAGGCGAAAAATGTCCCGGGTGTCGTCGCACCATCAATAACATTTGTTGCCCCATAAAAAATTACAGCGGCAATGAGCAGGCCCGCGAGCGTTTCAACGATGGGGCTGCTCGTGGCTTCAATGCGCAGCGCTTTATATTGTGCCTTAAAACGCTCTTCGATAACGATCTCACCATGCTTGACCGCATGTTTCTCACGTCCATAGGCCTTGAGAACCCGTATGCCCTGGATATTTTCCTCCAGGAAGGTACTAAAATCAGAGGTCTGTTCAAGGACCTTATGAAATGCCTTACGGGATCGCTTTGACAATTGCCGGATTGCAGCCGCGCCAGGCGGCAAAGCGATCAAGATGAAGGCCGCCATTTTCCAGTCATAGTAAAAAAGGGACGCAACCAGAAAAATGGCTGTCAAGCTGTCTTTCGTCAAAACGACCAGGGTTTGCGTTGCCACGGTTTTCAGGTGATTTGTATCCACCACAAACCGTGAAATCAAATTTCCGGATGACGTATTGTGAAACCAGGCCAGATCGGCAAATGCCAGTTTTGCAAAAAGATCCCTTTGGATGTCGGAGACAACGCGCGTGCCTATCCAGTCCATCATCACGGTCTGGCCGTAGGTAGCAAGGCCTCGCAATGAGAAGATGATGATAACGGCAATGGTCGTATAGACAATATAGGACGCATTTTGTTCAAAGAAGACTTCATCAACGATAGGCTTCATCACAAACGCGGTCGCCGCAGCCGTAAAGGCACTCAGAATCATAAAAATGATTGCAACTACAAGCCGCCATTTATAGGGGGGCACATAGTCGGAAACCAGCCTGCGATACAAGACCGCACTTTCTGTTCTTCCGCTAAGGTTATGCTGTTTGTCCGTCACTACTGACTTTACCTGTCTCAATATTTATTCCGCAGCCCGCGGAAAATAAAGGTTCTATGCCTCTGACTAACACGCGTATTTCCGGATAGATAGAGATATTCCGCAATCGGTATCTATGTAACTGGCGGCTTCTGGCAGAGATACAACAGTCAGGCTGCACAAAACCATTGCTTTATCGCCACTATCATATTCTTCTTGCTAATAATTCCTATTAGCGATAAAGCTGTTTTGTGACTTACCTGAGGGGGCTTTTTCCAAAGCCACGGTATCCAATAAATTGAAACGTGAAAGAGTGAATAATGAAAAAGGTAGCATTTGCCGTTCCTCTAACCATCGCTATGTGCGGTGTCGCAAAAGCAGAGGAATCTTCTTATCCCAGAATATCCGGGGAACTGTCCGTCGAAGTGGAAAACGACTGGACATATGATTCAGATGATCCGGATGCCGAAATTAACGACCTCTATCCGACCATTATTCTTGGCACATCCGTCGAATTTACACCCCATCTCTCTTTGAATTTAGAAGCAACCCTCGAACCTGTTGAGGATGCGACAAAAGACCGGGCCTTCAAGGATCTTGGCGGATATCTTAATATCATTACCGCCAATTACGATACGGACAGATTTTCTGTCTATGGGGGTAAATTTACGCCGAATTTTGGGGTTGCCTGGGATCTGGCTCCGGGTATCTACGGTGTCGATCTTAACGAGGATTATGAGCTGGCGGAAATGATTGGCTTTGGTGGCGGAGTTAATTTCTCTCTTGTGGGAGAACATACTATTTCTGCCAGCACTTTCTTCCAGGATACGTCTTTTCTCAGCAACTCCGTGGGCAATAAGCGAGGCCCTCTTAATAAATCCGATGGGGGAGCAGCAAATACCGAGGATTTCTCGTCCTATGCTGTCGCCTTGGATGGTACTTTTATGGCCGTGGAAGGATTGAACTACCATCTCGGGTTTTCCTCCCTTGCCCATGGCGAGGATGGAGACAAACGTCAATTGGGATATGCCATTGGATTTGACTATGGAATTGAAATCAGTGAAGAACTCGCTATCTCCCCCATCGCAGAATATGTCTATTTCAATAATTCCGGCGGCGTTAGCGGTGATACGGCGAAATATTTTACAACCGGTATCGGCTTCAATTACGGGAACTGGCTCGCCTCTACAACTTACCAGCGTCGGGATACAGAAGTCTCCGGAGTTTCAACTGATGACTATGTGGTAGATCTTACTGTTGGTTACGATTTTGACTTTGGTCTCGGTGTCGCTGCCGCCTGGCGAATTGCGGAAGAGGAAAATGTCAGCTCAAAGGGTTTAGGGGTCTTGGTCTCCTATGCCATTGAATTCTGAGGGCTGGTTAGACTGAGAGGCGCCATGGGCTGTCATTCGGTCATGGCGCCTCACACGGATCAGCAATATACAGGCAAGGATAAAGCCGATGGTCGATAGCCCGGCCATAAAGTAAAAGCTGTAGGATCCGTTGATCTGATAAAGCCATCCCGAAGCGATAGTAAAAATTCCGAAAAAGATACCCATAGACAAACTGTCATAAAGCCCTTGCGCGGACGCCGAAATGGCGGGCGGGATACGTTTGCCGATATAGGCGATATAAGCCATGTACAGCAGAGCAAATGTCAGGGAATGAAGGATCTGAGCGAAGATCAGGACAGTGTAGGAAGTGGCAACTCCCAGCAGGGTCCAACGGACCATGCCCCCCATAGCCGCAACGATGATCATCGGAGTGGCGCCATACCGGCTGATGATTTTTCCGGCGACAGCGAACAGGCACACCTCTGCCACCACACCGATCACCCAAAGCAGGGTGATCTCGGCATTACTGAAGCCAAGAGTGTCCCAATGTATTGAACTGAAACCATACAGGCCTGCATGGGTCGATATCAACAGCGAAACCGTCACCAGGAACAAGGGAAAATTTGGCAGAGCCAGCGGCCGGAAAAAGGGTGCTTTGCCCTTGTCCGGTTCCGTGCGGATATTTGGCAACGTCAAAGAAGCGACAATCAGGAAAGTGATGGTTAGAAGCATGGCCACGTAGATCGCGTCCAGCCCAAATGCATCTGCCGCCCAGCCCACCAGCAGGGCAAAAGCGATGAAACTGAGAGAGCCCCAAAGACGTGCCCGGCCAAAATCCACCCCAAGGGTTTGCTGGGCCCGCAAGGTGATGCCGTCCGACAAGGGAATGGCCGAGGTGAAAGCAGCGCCGGCAAGGCCCCAGAAAACAACATAGAGGATCCAATTCTGGGAGAAGGGCAGAACCAAGACCCCTGCCAGCAGAATCAGCGCCAGCCCGATGAGAATAGATTTTCGGTTTCCTGTCGCATCCGCTACCCAGGAGGTTGCCGGCACCAGAACCAGTTTCGACCAATAGGATACTCCGAGGACAAGCCCCACATATTCGAGAGAGACTTGTTGCTCTAGCCAGCGCGGCCAGAGAGGGAGGGCGATCCCGCCGACCGAAAAAAAGGCGATATAGTAAAGAGACAATCGTCCATATGCGGATCGCATACTGTAGGAATTCTGGGGCATGGCAAGCTGGCTTTCTAGAAGAGACCCGACTTTACCCCTTCTGCTGAAAACATCAAAGATCATTGTCGAAAATCCTTGAATTGTGACATTCATCACTTACATTCCTAGGAATTTACTGATATATATTCCTTAGAATATTTAAATGGAGAGATGATATGAACAGGCGCGCATTTATTCGGACAATTGGTGGAACCGGCATCGTTCTGGCGGCAGGTAGCGTTGGACTGGCAAGCTGCGATCAAATGCCGGAAAGCGCAATCGCGGCCTGGGATGGCCCTGGCGACAGCCTGCCGGATCGGGAATGGATGCTGAGCTATGCCATGCTGGCGCCCAACCCCCATAACATGCAGCCCTGGCTTGTCGACCTGACGACAGAGAATGAAATCACCCTGTTCGTCGATCCAGAGCGGCTCCTGCCGGAGACAGACCCCTTCGGGCGTCAAATCCTGATCGGCCAAGGTACTTTTCTCGAGCTTCTCGACATCGCCGCCCGGGAAAAAGGATATCTAACGGACATTTCCCTGTTTCCTGACGGCGAGCCGATGGCAGGAAGCCTCGACATCGCTGGCAAACCCGTCGCTGTAGTAAAGCTTACAAAAACTGCAGCACTCTCCCGAGATCCGTTATTCCTGCAAATCCCGCATCGACGCTCCAACAAGGAGGGATATGAAGAGCGGTATTTGACACAATCCCATAGAGACGCCCTGGCCGCTGTTCCACTAAATGACGGAGAACAAACAGGCTTTGCGACGTCGGCAAAGGATGTCGCACCTCTTCGAGAGTTTGCCCGGCAAGCTATCCTCATGGAAATGGAAACACCAAGAACCCTCCTGGAAAGCATTGAGAGAACCCGTATCGGAGCCGAGGAAATTGCCAGAAACCCGGATGGCATTGATCTGAATGGCCCGCTTTTCTGGTGGTTGAAGCGGTTTGGCCTGATGACCCCCGAAGCAGCAATGACGCCGGGGACAATGGCCTATCAGGGCGGGATAGATTATGCCATGGGCTGGGTTGAAGGCACCTATAATATGGGATGGCTGGTAACAGCCAGCAATTCAAGATCTGCCCAAGTCCAAGCTGGCCGCAGCTATGTTCGCCTTAATCTGGCAGCAACAGCACAGAATGTCGCCATGCATCCGGTGAGCCAGGTGCTTCAGGAATACCCGGAAATGGCTGGCATCCAGTCAGAGTTCAACAAGCATCTTGGCATCGGCTCAGACGAAACGGTGCAAATGTTTTTCCGTCTGGGCTATCAAAAAACCGTTTCCCCCTCCCCACGGCGAAAATTGCCTGATATAATCATGGGATGAACGAGATAAAGTCCAAAACCGAATATGATCGCAAGAATGAGACACCATCGCTGGATTTTCGCATCCTGAATTGGATTGGCATCATCGAGCAGCTGTCCTCAACCAAGATGCGCCAGCTGCTTGATGGAACGGATGTGCCGCCGCCGCAGTTTATCCTGCTCAATCATTTCTCCCATCGCCCGGAGGAAGGGAAAACCGTTTCCGGGATCGCCTGGGCCATGCAACAGCCGCAGCCCGGTATCACCAAGACCATCGCCAAGATGCTGTCAAAAGGCTTTTTGAGGGCGGAAGACAACCCGGAGGACGGCCGTTCCAAAACTCTCTATGTCACGGATGACGGCCTTGCCGCTCATGCGGTCGCAAAGGGCCGGCTGGAGGAAGGGATGAAAGATACCTTCAATGGATGGCGGGAATGGGAAAAGAAAGACTTCTTCGGTTTTCTTGATCGTCTTAAAATCTATTTGGATGATAACCGCTGACAACGGCTCCCTGATTAAACCGACACTCTAAAATTCGGGTTCCTGATTGATCAGGGTGCTCTTTTTCGCTGACCTCAGGTTAATGATCAGGACACCAATCAGGGTAATCGCACCCCCGGCAAGGAATTTCAGGGTAATCGGCTCAGAAAACAGAACGACCCCAAAGGCAACACCAAAGATAGGCGCCAACAGGCCATAAGGTGTAAGAACGGCGACAGGATAGCGTTGCAGCAGGTAAAACCAACTACCATGGGCTATGATTGTTGTGGCAACCACTATAAATGCAAGAGCTCCGGCCGCTTCCCAGGTGATGGACAACACAGAGGCCCATTGTCCGCTCTCTACTGCAAAAGAGAACAAGAGCAGGGGCGGTGCAGACAGCACGCCGATCCAGGCCTGCATCGGCATTGTCCCGACATTCTTGACCATCCGCATCAGAATAAGACCGATAGACATGAACAACGCCCCTGCGGTTACCAGAGCAATGCCCTCAAGCTGATCAAAGACGACAGGATCGAACCCGATAACCATCACTCCGCCAAAGGCCATTGCTATGCCGAGAATACGCCGCCAGCCGACAGTTTCACCTAAAAACAGGACGGCCATGATCAGTGAAAAGGGAGCTATCAATTGGCTGGCGATGGCGACAGCCGTAACGCCACCGGCAAAATAAATACCCAGATACATAAAGGTGAAATGAAAAACACCAACAGTAATAGCAATCCAGAACACCATTTTCATGCTGCCTTTGACCGGCTTCAAAAACGGAAACAGGATTACGGCAACCAGCAAAAACCGGAGCGCTGTGAAGAAAAGAGGTGAAAAATGATCCAACCCCACTTTTGACGCGACAAAGGCAAATCCCCATATGGCATTGACAAGCAAAGCAAGGGCAATATGTGGAAGAGTCATATATCGACTTTCAGATGTGAGTAATAGATGCCACTGATTTACAGCTGATCGGTTCTTAAAGATTGGCTTTGGAAAACCATTTTATTATGCGACACAACAAGTATGGGGCCCGATTGTTATCACAGGTTATCAATTAGATTACAATTCCTATTCATAAATGATCACTAAATTGAAGATATACAAAGGCGAAACGGGATAATCGACTTATGGATTCAGTAACACAGTTTGCCCTGGGCGCCAGTATCGCCGGTGCCATGCTCGGACCGCGGGTCGGCGCCAAGGCGCTTCTTATCGGCGGGATCGTTGGCACCCTTCCGGATTTGGATAGCCTAATTCCGTTGAGCGACCCGATCGACAACATGACCTATCATCGAGGTTTCAGCCATTCCGTTTTTGTCCAGACTCTGGTCTCCCCCTTGATCGCCCTTGCTATTGGCAAGGTCGTGCCGGCGACCTGGGAAGATAAGAAACGCCTTTTTCTGACCGTCTGGATAATTCTCATAACCCATAGCTTGCTGGATTCCCTGACCACCTATGGCACCCAGATTTTCTGGCCCCTGAATGTGGGTCCACCCGTTGCCTTACCGGCCATATTCATTATCGATCCTGTCTATACCTTGATGTTGCTGGCCGGGATGGCCGCCATCTTTTTTGGCAGAAAGTCTGCAGGAAGAGGCCTTCGTGCCAATCGAATTTTACTGGCGGCGAGCTGCGCCTATCTGGCCATGGGACTGGCGGGGAATGCGTTTGTCTCATCGCGGGCGGCCGCCAGCCCGCAATTTCAGGACATGCGTATTCATGTACAGCCAACCCCCTTTAATCTGCTTGTCTGGCAGGTAACTGGCGTGTCTGACAATAAATTGGCAACGGGTCTGACAAGTATTTTCCACGATTGTGGCATTCAACATGTTGTAACAGCAGATCGGTCTGGTATTCCGATCGACATTGATGAGGTTCCAGACTCTGTCAAAAGGCTCGAATGGTTTACAGATGGATTTTATTCCTATGATGTCGAGAATGGCGAGCAAACCATTTCAGATCTGCGCATTGGATATTATCCAAGCTATCCCTTTTCCTTCAAAATTGCCGAGGTAAACGGCTCCGGAACCATCCCCATTCCACCCGAACGGATCCGCATTTCATATGAAACCCGGGCCGGGGATATCTTTGGCCTGATAGGAGAAACCCTTGATGGCTGCAACTGAAACCCAGGATTCGCCGATGGAGATTGAACGCAAGTTTCTTGTCGCCAATGACAAATGGCGGGACGACGTGATCTCAAAATCCGAAATCTCGCAATTTTATCTGACCGGCAAAGATCAGTTTCCAACAGTCCGACTGCGCTCCTGCGATGGTCAGGGATATCTCACGATCAAATACAAATCTGTTTCCGACAGCATTCTCGCCCGAACTGAATATGAATATGAAATCCCTCTTAAAGATGTTGAGCAGCAGGAGCCCCTTGCCCTGGGTACCATCATCCGCAAAACCCGATATCGGGTTGAAGGACCGGATCAGAAAATCTGGGAAGTCGATGTTTTTGCCGAACCCGTAAAGGATCTCATCCTCGCTGAAATCGAACTGAACGACATCACCGATGGTTTCGACCCACCGGACTGGCTGGGCAAAGAAGTCACCCAGGACCATAATTACAGCAATCTTTCACTTTCTTTTAAGTCTCTTTAGGTAGAAATGAAAAATATTTTTACTCATATAAAGGGATTTTCTTGTGCGATTTCTGGTATTCATTGTAGTGCTTGCGGGAATATTGGTTCTCGGCGGTCTGCATTACCCAACCGATCCGGCACTGGATCAAACAGCAAAGTTTGATCGAAAATATACCCTTGTCAGTTCCTTTCCTTTTCTTGGCTCCTACCTGCTATTTGAACCCTCAGACAGACGCCCGGGAAAGACATATCCGCTCGTCGTCACTCTTCACGGCGGATATAAACGGTCCCTCGGCGCATATGTGCTATCGACGGAACAATACCAGGAACGCTTTCAGTCATATATCCTGATGCCAATCGCACCTTTCCTTCCAAGATGGGCCGATGCTGAAGATGGCGGACCAAATTCATCCCTGGATAACGCCATAGAGATGATCGAAAAAGCCATGCAGGAAAATCCGATTGATCCGGAACGGATTTATCTAACCGGAAGCTCTGCAGGCGCTGTAGGAACATATGCAGCGACAGCACATTATCCGGATCTTTTTGCCGCCAGCGTGCCCGTGAACGGTGTCTGGATAAAAAAAGATGCGAAAAAACTGGCACAGGGAAATATGTGGATCTATCACGGCGAATTAGATCCAAACTTTCCCATCAAACTGACACGACGCCTGATCACAGCCATCAAACGCCAGGGAGGTGATCCAAAATTCACGATGATGAAGAATGTCGGCCATGATAGCCGTCCTGCTTACCTCAACCTGGATCTCTGGCAATGGCTCTTCTCACAAAGAAAAAGTCAATCATAGCCTTCAGGCGTTCCAGAATTGATCTTTTTACCAGTCAGGCACGTATCTTGTTGAGTGCCGAATAAATTGCTGGTAACGATTGGGGAGTGCCTTGAGTGCGATCCTCCTTTATCTGTCCTTTCGGCCCATATTAACCCTCACCCCTCCTTGTCGAGGCAAATTCACGGACGTATTGATGTTTTCAGTTCTAGGACTTGGCTTTCTCATTGGAATGCAGCATGCATTGGAAGCAGACCATGTGGCCGCTGTTGCCAGCCTGGCGACAAAGATGAAATCGACTAAACAGGCGGTTAAGCAAGGGGCATTGTGGGGTCTTGGCCATAGCATCTCCTTGCTTGTTATCGGAAGCCTGGTCATCCTTATGGGCATCGGTTTGCCTTCTACCGTCGCCCATTGGCTGGAATTTACTGTTGGCATCATGTTGATCATTCTGGGTGCAGATGTCATCCGTCGGCTGGTCAAGGAACGGGTCCATTTCCATCTTCACAGACATGGAGATGGCAAGGCTCATATTCATGCCCACTCCCATCGCGGGGAAGGGAATCACCAGCTCTCACGCCATGAGCATAACCACAATAAAGGCTTCTCCGGCCGAGTTCTCGCTGTCGGCCTCATGCATGGTCTGGCAGGTTCAGCGGCGCTGATGCTGCTGGTGGCTGGGACCATTGAAAATCCGGTGACCGGGATTTTGTATATCTGCCTGTTCGGCTTCGGATCCATCGTCGGCATGGCTGCCCTCTCCGCCATTATATCCATTCCATTTCGTTATTCGGCCAAATCCCTAACCTGGGCTCATAATGGTCTTCAGGCGGTCGTCGGCGGTGGCACCATCATGCTTGGTGCCTATATTATGTATTCGCTGGGCTTGGCGTGAGCCTCATGTTTATGGGCTGACGTCACATGACGCGGGACGCCCCATCGCTCTTGCCCCATGTGGCGCTTCTCGTCTCCGCCACTTTACTCGGTATGTCTTTCGTCGGGGTCCGGGCAATAATGGCGGATAGTGAGGCGCCGGCCACTTTGGGTTTTTTGCGCTACGGTCTCGCGGTTCTTATTCTGCTGCCCTTCCTGATGCGGATTAAAATTCCAAAGCTTCCTTTGAAGATATTCGTTTTCGTCATCTTTCTCGGTATCTTGCAGTTCGGCTTGTTTCATATTTTCGTCAATACGGCCCTTCAGGAAATTCCGGCCTCGCGCGGGGCTGTGATTTTCGCCTTGATTCCGATCCTGACAACCCTGATTGCCGCGTCAAGTGGGCGGGACAATCTGACGGTCGTTAAATTGATTGCTGCGGTATTGTCCTTTATTGGGGTAGCGATAGCGATCGGGGAGAAAGCCTTTGCCGCCGCTCCTGGCGGGACCAGTTGGATCGGGGAAATCCTGTTCTTTATGGCGGTCTGCTGCGGCGCCACCTATAATGCATTTTCGTCCCGGCTTCTCAAGGAATATCCGGTCCTCCTGCTGACGACCATTGGAATGACGGCCGGAACTCTGACGGTTCTGCCCTTTGCCATCTCGGAAGGACCTCTGACCGCCCTTGCAAGCTATACCCAAACCGACTGGCTGTGGGTTGTTTTCCTTGCAGGACCGGCGGCAGCTCTCAGCCTGTTCCTGTTTAACTGGGGTCTGCAGCAATTATCCCCGTCCAAAGCGGCGATCTATGTTCCCATTGCCCCTCTGATGGCGGCTCTATCCGGGGCGATTATTCTGAATGAGCATCTTTCGAGCCTGTTCCTGGCGGGTCTGGGATGTGCGATTGCCGGCCTCATCTTGATGAACTTGAGCCGCAGCTGACGAGCTGTCCCTGAGTTCTAATAAAAAAGTGATTACTCACTCACTTTTTTCCGGCCTAGACTGTTCGCGTCTTTTTTCTCCTGGATTGGAACACCATGCGCCACGCAAAATTTCTTCATATCCTCGCTATGCTTCTGCCCGCATTGCTTTTTATGGAAGCCTATCAGGCGGCCTCGGCGGACGAAGTGCCGGTCCATCTCGGGCCCCGCCCCCTCTATCTTATTGATGACATGGATAAGAGCGCGTTGAAGGAGCGCCTTTTACAATGCCAGGCCGGTCCCTTTTCATCCTCCAGCTTTTCCATCGGGCATCGCGGAGCGGCCTTGCAATTCCCGGAGCATACGAAGGAATCGTATATTGCTGCCGCCCGGATGGGCGCTGGTATCCTTGAATGCGATGCGACCTTCACCAAGGATAGGGAGCTGGTCTGCCGTCATTCTCAGTGCGATTTACATACAACGACAGACATCCTCCTAAAACCGGATCTGGCAGCCAAATGTACACAGCCTTTCAGTCCGGCGGATCCGGCATCTGGAACCAAGGCAAGCGCAAGATGCTGCACTTCGGATATCACCCTGGCCGAATTCAGAACCTTGAAAGGCAAGATGGACGGCGCCAACAAGGACGCGAAGACGCCGGAGGAATATCTCAAAGGAACCGCCAGCTGGCGAACAGATCTTTATGATCCGAAGGGCACCTTGATGACCCATGCGGAAAGTATTCAGCTGATCGACGGCCTTGGTCTTATGTTCACTCCTGAACTGAAATCCGCCTCAGTCGCTATGCCCTATGACGGAAACTATTCGCAGCAGGATTATGCGCAGGCCCTGATCGAGGACTATAAGTCAGCAGGCATAGATCCAAAACAGGTTTTTGCCCAATCCTTTGACCTGCAGGATGTTTTGTACTGGATCGAAAATGAGCCGGAATTTGGGGAACAGGCAGTCTTTCTTGATGGCAGATACCGCGGCAACAGCCTTAACCCGTCCGATCCGGCCACTTTCAATCCAACCATGCAGGAGCTGGCGGATAAAGGTGTCAGGATCATCGCACCACCCCTTTGGATGCTGCTGGATCTGGATGAGGACGGAAAAATTGTCCCCTCCGTTTACGCGAAAGAGGCCAAAAAGGCCGGGCTGGATATCATCACCTGGACCTTGGAGCGCTCTGGCCCCTTGGCCTCAGGAGGCGGCTGGTACTACAAGACGGTCACGGGCGCGATCAATAATGACGGCGACATGATGGTGGCGCTGCACGTTCTGGCACAGGATGTCGGTGTCCGAGGGGTGTTCTCCGATTGGCCTGCCACCACGACCTACTATGCGAACTGTATGGGGATCGACTGACTCCCCACCCAGGTTATCCTTCATTGGCGGCAAGAAGGGTGGCGTTTCCGCCGGACGCAGTTGTATCAATACAGAGTGCCCGCTCCATGACGTAGCTTCTCCAGTCTTCCGGATCGGTTATCAGGGGAAGAATGGGTCCCTCTCGATCTGCGAGCGCGACCTTGAATGCTCTCAGGTCTTCCTCCTTCGCATTTACAACCAACCCAGCGAAGGCTGGTAATTCCGACACAAGTTCTGGCGTCAAGGTCTCCTCAAGCGCGACAAGAAGGCCCGATGGCGCTCCGGCTTTTTTCATCGCAGAAACAAGCTCCCGCTCATCTGCCCCTGCTCCAGCCAAAAGGACCGCATTTCCGGTTATGAGGGCCATCGCAACATGAAAAAGAGCAATTGGGCCACTGCATACAAGAACCCCTCTCCCGTGCAAAGACAATCGATTACTCTCTCCGGTCGGGCCCACCAGCTCCTGAGGGTTTGGATCATAGTCATGAGATTGTGCGACAGCATCATTGATCGCCGATTTAACAGCCTCAACCCCTGACAGTTCCGCCGCCTTTTCAAGGGTTTGACGCCGGTCTTTGGCCAATTCCCATTGCTTCTGCGCCCTACGCAGGTTTTCGAGTGATTTGGACACCACCCCCATGTCTCCCTTACTTTTCGTTGCAGCCGGTGAAGGGCTACCCTCCCGTTTTTCTTTCTCAGCTTTACGAGAAAAGCGGTGCAGATATAGAGGACCGCCCGCTTTCGGGCCGGTTCCAGACAGCCCCTCTCCACCAAAAGGCTGCACCCCAACGACGGCACCGATTTGATTACGGTTCACATACATGTTTCCCACATGAGCCTTTTCCGTGACATCCTGAACACGGGTATCTACCCGGGTATGAATGCCAAGGGTGAGACCGTAGCCGGTCGCATTTATCTTTTCGACGACTTCCCCATAGTCCTCCGCCTTAAACGTAACTACATGGAGGACCGGACCAAATACTTCTCGGGTGAGCTCATCAATACCGTCAATCCGAAAAGCGACCGGAGGGACATAGGTGCCCACCTCTTCCTCCCGGCTGGACAGCGATGTCGTATGTATAAGCCGCCCCTTTGCCCTCAGACCCATACAATGGCTCTCAATCATCGACTTTGCCTCGCGATCGATAACCGGGCCAACGTCCACAGATATATCCCACGGATTGCCAACTTTGAGCTCGTCCATTGCGCCCTTAAGCATGGTCACTATTTTATCCGCAACGTCCTCCTGGACATAGAGCACCCGAAGAGCGGAGCATCTTTGCCCGGCGCTCTGAAAGGCTGAGGCAACGATATCACGGACGGCCTGCTCCGGCAGTGCACTTGAATCCACAATCATGGCATTCAATCCGCCGGTTTCGGCAATGAGCGGCGCTTCGGGGTCAGCATTTCCCGACATCGCTTTATTGATGTGTTGAGCGGTTTCGGTCGATCCGGTAAAGCAGACTCCCTTGATTCCAGGGTCCGAGACAAGCCGAGCCCCTATTTTACTCCCCGGCCCTGGAAGGAACTGAAGAACATTGCCGGGAATACCGGCCTCTATCATCAGTTCCACAGCCTTCGCGGCAATCAAAGGGGATTGTTCCGCCGGCTTGGCAATCACCGGGTTGCCGGACACCAGAGCCGCAACGATCTGGCCCGTGAAAATAGCCAATGGAAAATTCCAGGGTGAAATGCAGACAAAAGTCCCTCGTCCTTCTAATTTTCCGGGCTGAAATGCGGACCTGGCTTGCGCCGCGTAATATCGGCAAAAATCTGCGGCCTCCCGCACCTCTGATATGCCGTCAAACACGGACTTGCCAGCTTCTCTGGCCAGGAGCGCCATAAGCTCCACCCGATTGGCTTCATAAAGCTCAGCAATTTTCTCGAGCATCGCCGCGCGATCTTCCACATCCGTCTGCCGCCAGACCTCCTCTGCTGCGATGGCATTTTCAAGAGCCCTCGCTACATGGTCCTCTGTCGCTTCAACAACGGTCCCGACTTGGTCGGATTTATCGGAGGGATTAAATACAGCCTGTTCCTGGCCAGAAATCTTTTTTCCTGCGGAAAGTGGAACAGCTTTCCATTGATGATTGGCAAATTTCTGCCGTTCGGCAAGGAACTCTCTCAGATCTGCCGGGTTAGGAAAATTCAATCCTGACGAATTGTGGCGCGAGTCTCCATATAGATTTTTTGGGAATGGAATTGTCGGGTTTTCAATGGACGGGGCGTGCATGATTGTATCGACCGGATCCTGAACAACCTCCCTTGCCGGGACTGTTTTGTCCAGAACCCGATTGACGAAAGAACTGTTGGCCCCATTTTCCAAGAGCCGGCGCACCAGATAAGCCAGCAGATCTTCATGAATTCCAACAGGAGCATAGATCCGACATCTGTTCTGATACTGCCCCATAACCAGGTCATGCAGGCCTTCCCCCATGCCGTGCAGCCGCTGGAATTCATAGTTTTCTGTCCCATTAGCCATATTCAGCACTGCTGCGATTGAGTGGGCATTGTGAGTCGCAAATTGCGGATAAATCCTGTCCCGCATGGACAGAAGTTTTTTGGCGCAGGCGAGATAGCTTACATCTGTGGCGGCCTTTCGTGTAAAGACCGGATATCCCTCATATCCGTTGACCTGGGACAGCTTGATTTCCGTATCCCAATAGGCGCCTTTCACCAGACGGACCATAACCTTGCGATTCAGCCGGTTGGAAAGCTCGTAAATCCAATCCAGAACATGACTTGCTCTGGGCCCATAGGCCTGGACAACAATCCCGAAGCCATGCCAGTTCTTGAGATCGGGGTTGCTGAGAACGGCCTCGATCACGTCCAGGGACAGGTCCAGCCGATCGGCTTCTTCCGCGTCGATATTCAGCCCCATATTCGCGTTTTTCGCTTGAATGACGAGGCTTGATAGTCGGGGGACCAGTTCGTTCATTACCCGCTCCCTCTGGCTGAACTCATAGCGCGGGTGAAGGGCGGACAGCTTTATAGAAATACCGGGATTGGCCCGGATATCTTCCCGGACAGAATGTTCCGACAATGTGGAGATGGCGCGAGCATAAGACATGAAATAGCGCTGCGCATCCTCAGCCGTGCGAGCTGCCTCCCCCAGCATATCGTAAGAATAGGTATAGCCCTTCTCTTCCATTCCCCTGGCCCTGGTCATCGCCTCACCGATGTCACGTCCCAGAACAAACTGATGGCCGAGAATTTTCATGGACTGACTGACAGCCGTACGGATCACAGGCTCCCCCACCCGCTTGATCAGTTTTCGCAGCTGACCAACGACATCCCAGTCCGGAGATTTAACCGGATTGACAACCTTGCCCGTCAGCATGAGCCCCCAAGTAGAGGCATTGACCAGCGGTGAGGCGGAATGACCCAGATGCTTGCTCCAGTCTGCCGGCGCTATTTTATCGCTAATGAGGGCATCAACGGTGATATCGTCGGGCACCCGCAACAGAGCTTCCGCCAAGCACATCAGGGCAACCCCTTCCTCTGTCGTCAGTCCATATTCACTGAGGAAGGTTTCCATCACCCCGGGATCATCCTTCTCCCGCAACTGCTCGACAAGGGCGGTGGCATCCATAACGGTTTTCTCCCGCAGGGCTTTATCGAGATCCAACTCGGCAATAAGTCTGGTGACGGTTTCGGTTTCACTGCGGAGATACGCGTCGCAAATTTCATCACGAAATTGCTGATCCAGTGTTTTGGACATTTTTCAGTCACCTTTAGGTCAGAAGTTTGAAGTCCCTATATTACCTCAATCTGAAACGATGATGTGACCAAAATTTTTGTATTTTCAATATATAATTAAATAAAACTAAAATAAAATTAGACGATCCGTCTATATATTTGTTTAAATACAGTGATATTATCCTATAGAGATTTCTGAGCAGCCTAGGTTGCTTCAAGAAATTCCGCCGTCACAAAGAGCATGTTGACCGTTTCTCCGTCTGCGGATAGCGGTAAGATAATGTCTTCGGTAGCTTTAAAGTCGGAATTTTTTCCCACATATGGGGTTTTGGCAGCGATTGGGCTACAGGTTTCCACAGCCTTCTGGCAATTGCCAAAAATCTTGCTGCCCGGCCCCTGCCCTTTATTTTCAAGCTCGCGCATTGTCTTCCCCGTATTATCAGTATGCAGCATTTGCAGGGTTACCTTAGTACCGATAAGACGATACCGAAAATCCAGCGGGCCCTGTAATACGTCCAGCAGGATGATGTTCGGCAAAAAGGAAATCATGTCGGCAGGAAAAAGATCACTTCGGGCCGGCATCAAGCGTTTACCGCGCTGCTGATGCCAATAGGCCAGAGAAGCCCGGTTAATCGGACTGACCACCCGGACGTCGTCCAAATCCTGGATGATAAAAGCGTTTTCCAAGGCGTTACTCACCCGCAATTTGTAACAAAACTGTCATGCAGGTTTTGTAGGGTTGAAATCCTAAGAAGTCATTAAGTTGCTCGTATTAATTAGTGTTACTTAATACAAACTTATTGAGACCCGTCACGGACGCACTCCAAATTTGGAAATACCTGTTTTACGTAGGGGAGCTGCCATCTGCGCAAAGTCACAGAGGAGCTTGCGGGTGTCTCTTGGATCGATGATCTCCTCTATCATAAACCGTTCTGCCGTGCGGAAAGGAGAGCGCAGCCGATTGAGCCTTTCTTCGATTTCCTCAAGTTTCTTCTGCGGATCGTCGGAAGCTTCCAGCTCCGATTTATAGGCTGCCTCAAGCCCCCCGGCGATGGGAAGGGATCCCCAATCTCCGGACGGCCAGGCATATCTGAAATTAAAGCGGCCTGAGTTCATATGAGCGGCGCCGGCCACGCCGTAGGTTTTACGCAAAATAATCGCACACCAAGGCATGGTTGCCTGGAAGATAGCCGTCATCGCCCGAACCCCATGGCGGATCGTCGCCTGGTCTTCTGCCTGACGTCCGACAAGAAAGCCGGGAATATCCACTAAATGCACAACCGGCATATGGAATGTCTCGCACATATCGACAAAGCGGATTACTTTTTGACAGGCATCCGCCGTCCAGGCGCCGCCATAATGATACGGATCGCTGCCGATAACGGCTACCGAATGACCGTCCAGCCGGGCAAAGCCCGTGACAATCGAGCGGCCCCATTTCTTGCCGATTTCAAAAAAGCTGTCCGTGTCGACGACGGAGTCGATGATTTTACGTATCTTATAAACCTTACGGGGATCCCGCGGGATGGCCTCTATCAGCCAGTCATCGCGACGCTCCGGATCATCCTTGCTTTCGGTCCGCTCCGCCAGCTCAAAAACAGACGGCGGCAGGTAGGAAAGGAATTTCCGGGTTTTCTCAAACGCCTCCTCTTCCGATTTTGCCTCATCGTCAACGGCGCCGTTGCGGGTATGAATATCCGAACCGCCAAGCTCATTCTTCGTCAGATTCTCACCGGTACGCGCGACCACAGGGGGGCCGGCGACAAACATCTGCGATGTTTCCTTGACCATGACCGAATAATGACTTGCCGCAACCCGGGCCGCGCCCAATCCCGCTGTTGATCCGAGCGCCAGAGCGACAACCGGTACTTTCGAGAGATTATCGACCACAACTTCCCAGCCGATAACTGCCGGCACATAGGTCCGGCCTTCAGTCTCAATGGTTTTAACCGAGCCGCCGCCGCCCGTACCATCGACCAGCCGGACAAGGGGAAGCTGCAGAGTATTGGCCATGGCTTCAATATGATTGAGCTTTTCACGAATCCCGGCATCATTGGCACCGCCCCGCACGGTAAAATCATCACCGGCTATGACAACCCGCTTGCCATCCAGTCTGCCGCGCCCCGTTATCAGGTTCGCAGGTTGCATATCTACCAGGTTGCCCTTCTCGTCATAGTCGACTTTACCCGTTATCGATCCGACTTCTTCAAAGGACCCCGGATCCAGCAGTTTGTCGATACGATCCCGAACGGTCAGTTTTCCGGCATTGACATGCCGGGCAATCTTCTCCTCGCCGCCCATTTTCTTGGCAAGCTTCTGGCGCAGTTTTAATTCTTCAATCTCTTTTTCCCAACTCATGGAAGGTTCCCTTTGTTTTTATTTTTTTTCGGGTTGCCGCTGAGGAGAAACAGCAGTCTGTGTTCGGCTTGGCTAACCTTACAAAACACCCTTCCGGCTGTCCATAATTCTAAAGATTTCCTGATCTTCAAAGCCCCGTATTTTACGCATGCCCCGCCCCTCAATCAAAAACTGCTCATTCAGGTTATCTTTGACCATGGCGTTGGTCGTAATTTCCATGGCATCTGAGCATTCTTGCAGGCGCGATGCGAGATTAACAGCGGGACCGAATATATCATAGACATATTTCTGGATCCCAACGACCGATCCAACAACCGGGCCTGACGCAATTCCAATCCGGCACCGCCACTGGTTGGGATGTCCCTGGTTGCGCCGCTCCAGATAGCGCAAGAACCGCACCGCAGTATTGGCAACGGCCCGGCAGTGATCCGGTGTCGGATCGGGCAGGCCGGCAACCGTGATATAGGCGTCACCGATGGTTTTTATCCGCTCGCATCCGAACTGTTCGCCGATCCGATCAAATGCACTGTAGATATCGTTAAGCTCGCTGACCGTAACACTCGGATCAGCCGAAGCGGCCATTTCGGTAAAACCGACAAAATCAAGCATCAATACAGAGACAGGATCATATAGCTTCGGTGTAACAACCCCAAAAGTCTTGAATTCCTCATAGACGGATCTCGGCATCATATTGAGGAGGAGCTTCTCCACCTGCTCTTTTTCCCGCTTTATCTCGCGTGTGTTGCGCTCGACCATCATGGAATAGGAATCGATCATGGATTCCATCTCCCTGATGCGCGAAATATTCTGGCAAACCAGGACGATAAAATTACCTTCCTGTTCTGACGTCAGGGTGAAGTCCGCGGCAAAAATCATCGACCGGCGTTTCTTGCGGAAATTAACTTCTGCCGTGAACCTGTTTGAGGCTTTAAGCTCTTTACTCAATGCCTCTGCATCAAATTCCGGCAGCAGTTTAGGCAGCGTATCCTGATCTTCCTGAGGGTTGAACCATTCGACGAAGGTATCGTTCTGGAATCGAAACGACAGGTCCTTTGCATCCAACAGGGCGACACCGACACCAATGGCGCGCAGGAGTTGTTCATTTATGGCCTCTATAGACATTGCTTATCCAACTATCATTGCGCGGCGCGCTTCAAGCTCATTCATCACAATTTCCGTGTCTTCCTCAGAAAAGCCGTGGTCTCTCAGCGCGCCCGCCAGAACAGATTTCATCTCATCCATATGGGGATCCTTAATGTCCAGATGATTATGGAGCTGCTTCAGTTGTTCATCCGTATAGGAGGACGGTCCTCCCAACAGGGAGGCAATGAATTTTGTCTGATGGTCGACCAGTTTGCTCATATCGATATTATCAAAGAACGGGCCGATTTCGTCACTGTCGAGCAACCGATCATAGAAGGTTAGAACGACGCGACTAACAGATGAAAATCCGCCATATTTTTCAAAAAGTGTCTGGGTGGCCATCGTAGTTATTCCTTCGTTGTAACTGTCCTATCCAGCCGTAAAATGCCGAACAAAAGGATAGTATCCAGTCCATGTGATGTCGAGAGATTCCTAATGCTGGCGAACTCGGCATTTATTATTTGGAATCTTATAATTTTTACTGTCGATTACTTACTTTTTAGGTCTACCATTTTCGTTAGAGTTTTCGTTTTTCTAAGCAACCATCTTGCCTGAGTGGCCTGTGCTTATGCGATGCTCTTCATCCTTTTCCGCCTTATACCGCCTAACCTGATCCAGCCAGTTGAAATAGAACCTCGCGCCTTGATATTGCCAGGGTGTGTCATTTCGTCCGACCCAGTGTTTTGACCCTGCCCAACCAACAGGTTTGCTGGGATTTAGGCCCTTGACCAAATCCCGTTGATATTCGAGATTGAGCGTATCAGATTCATATTCAAGATGATTGAACAGATAGCTGGTCCGCGCAAGCTCATCCTCAAGTACAGCAGGTCCTGTTTTGGCAGATCCCGCAACGATCTTTATACCGGTCATCGGGAACAAATGGCAGTATTCTGTCGTTGTATAGCGTGACACCGGCATCATCAGCGATTTCGAAACGCCGCTAAGCAAGGCCGAATCCCGATTCAGGATATTCTGTCTG
Source organism: Sneathiella sp. (assembly GCA_965228285.1). Classification (GTDB taxonomy): domain Bacteria; phylum Pseudomonadota; class Alphaproteobacteria; order Sneathiellales; family Sneathiellaceae; genus Sneathiella. Next base: position 3,779,134 of record OZ245808.1, on the reverse strand, counting down.
AATAAACCGAAGGCCTTCCTGGGAAATTCGGTCTTCTCTATTCCGTAGTGATAAAATAGGGAAGCCTGAGCCGCCCAGCAGATGAGCAGATTAGGAAGTTTCAATTGCTTTACCTGCTGCAGTATTGTCACGAGTTCCGGCCAGTAATCTACCTCTTCAAATCTCACTCTTTCCACAGGAGCACCTGAAATGATCAGCCCGTCCAACGCCTGTAGATTTTCGGCAGTTGCATTTGAATAGAACTTTTCCATATGCGCCGGATCGCTGTTCTGGCACCGGTGACTTTCCACCTTCAACAGTTCAAGAGACACAGTGACGTCATCGCGACCCAAACGTCGGGTAAATTGCCGTTCAGCGGTCGCTTTTTCCGGCATCAGATTCAGCAGTCCGATTTTCAGATCTGTGTTGCTATTGCCTTCGAAAATCAATTGACCTTCCTGACGGAGTTCACGGGCACAAGGCAATCCCTTTTTGACGACTACTGGCATAATTCCTCTCCTTTTCTGTCGGGGACAGGAAGGCTTCCTGTTCCTGCCCCCAGCCGGAATGACATTGAGTTCAGGCGGCGTTGCTTCCAACAGGGATCCCGACTGACAGGACTGATTTTTCAAGAGCCTGGGAGATATCCGCAAGGATGTCATCAATATGCTCAATACCAACGGACAGCCTCACATAACCGGGTGTTACGCCTGCAGCTTGTTGCTCTTCTAAACTAAGTTGTTGATGGGTGGAGGTGGCCGGATGTATCGCCAGTGTCCGCGCATCACCAATATTTGCGACATGGTAGACCAGTTGCAAGGCGTCGATGAAGCGCAAGCCCGCATCTCTTCCGCCGGTGATCTCAAATCCGACCATACCGCCATAACCACCGGTCATATGGGTATCGGCCCGCATGCGCGTCGTACCTTCCGTCTTGGACGGATGGATGACTATGTCCACCATGGGATGATCGTCCAGAAAGTCGGCGACAGATTGGGCATTTTTTGTATGCTCTCGCATTCTGAGCGGTAAGGTCTCCAGTCCCTGAATGAACTGGAAGGCATTAAAGGGACTCATGCTGGCCCCCATATCCCGCAATAAAGTCACGCGAGCCTTGACGATATAGGCGACTGGACCCATGGGCTTAGTTGCTTCCGTCCAGACTGCGCCGTGATAGCTCGGGTCAGGCGTGTTCAGCATTGGAAAGCGTATGGCATTCTTTTCCCAATCGAAGGTTCCGCTATCAACGATGATCCCGCCGATGGATGTACCATGCCCGCCTATATATTTGGTTGTCGAATAGACAACGATATGGGCACCATGGTCAAAGGGCCGGCAAATTACCGGAGCCGCCGTATTGTCCATGATCAGAGGAACCCCCTCTTCATTGGCAATGGCCGCAACCTCGGTAATTGGAAAAACATGCAGTTTCGGGTTGGGTAATGTTTCCGCATAGTAGGCGCGTGTTCGCTCATCCGTTGCCCGGCGGAAATTTTCCGGATCCGATGGATCAACGAAGCGGACTTCGATGCCCATGGTCCGAAACGTGTTCGAGAACAAATTCCAGCTTCCACCATAGATATCCGTGGAACTGACAATATTATCCCCGTTCTGGGCGATATTCTGCAGGGAGACGGCCGTTGCCGCCTGTCCTGAGCTGACAGCCAGGGCGGCAACACCACCTTCCATGGCCGCCACCCGTTGCTCCAGGACATCCACTATCGGATTTCCGATGCGAGAGTAAATCGGTCCCAGGTCCTGAAGCGCGAACCGGGCGCAGGCTGTCTCCACATCCGGAAACTGAAAGGAAGTCGTCTGGTGGATCGGAACGGCGACAGAGCCCGTTGTCGGATCGGCGCGATGTCCTGCATGCAGGGCGATCGTTTCTGGGTTCGTATAGGTCGTCATGGCTCTCTCCTTTGTGAAATTTGATTTTCTGTCTTTATTCAGGCAACCCAACGGACAGCATTGACGCCGGTCACTCTGTATTGCTCTATCTCAGAGATGTGATGCAGTATCCGGGCGTTCACCCACTCAGCTGAATCGATAGGAGCCATATGACCAAGGCAGGGCAGCATGGCGAGCTTGGCCTTGGGAATGGCCTTGGCAATGACGCCTCCCAGATGCTGTGTAGCGACCGGAGACTCCAGACCAACCATGACCATTGTCGGGACATCGATATCCTGAAGATCCTCTGCCTTCGTTTGTTCTTCAAAGGCGCGGCAGAAGTTCAGATTTACTGTCTCTGCCATGTCAGCGAATTTTTCCTGCACCGCTTCCGGCAGGGACAACCAGGCACCCTCGCCATTCCAGTAATTTATGAAGTCCTCCATTCCCGATTTTGGGTCACCGTTCATGATCGCGTTCTGTACGCTGTTCGCAACTGTGGCAATTTCGCCAAATAGATTCATCTGCTTTACGGTGGTACCGATCATTATGGAGAACATAACCGGCTCAAACACTGTCAAGCTCAACAGCAGGTCCGGACGCAGGGTCGCAATCTTGAGCGCGATCGCGCCCCCGTATGAATGACCGACCAAATGCACGGGTTCACCAATTTCTTCGATTTCGCGGATGATGGGAGCGGCATCTCCTTCCAGGCCCGGCAGGTTTCCGGTTTCCCGGTTCTTTCCATATCCGGGCGAATCCGGAGCGATAACGGTAAAACGATCTTCAAGGAATTCCTTTAGACTCTGCCACTGCCGTGATGACGACGCCGAACTATGTAAGGCAACAACAGGGGAAGTTGAAAAATCGAAGTAGGTCATTTGCTCGCTCCATGCGGTGATTTGCTGTTGGAGAGCAATTTGACTTTGGCATGTTTCAGTATTTTGTCTGATTAAGCGTTTTAATGCTTCAATTGTAAAAATCGACGATTTCTAAATTTTGCCCGGTTTTCTGGCATTTTGTGGATTTTATGTGGAATTTTGTGGGGAATTTCTGAAACAATTGAAACAAAAGACCGCCTAATAGATAATCTATTGAAACAGAGCCGCGCTAACCTTCAATCATGAACGGTCTTGTACAAATGTTATTGTCTGCATCAAATACGCCGCAAAAGCCCACGACATCTTTCGCAAGCTTTGACGGTGACGGTCGTCTTTTGTCTGCCTCCTCTGACTTCGAAGACTTTCTCCCTTCCACCGGAGAGCCCGCCAGCAAAGAACTGGTGATAGAAGCCTTTCTCAAACAGGTCGATTTTTTCGACCGCCGGGAATTTGTTCCTGGAGAGGAGAGCCTGCTGAATGCCGCGGAAAAGTGGCAGGATCAGTTCACACTGGCAATAGAAGCACGGATCGTCCGAAAAGGCTGGCGGCTGCTGTCGACCTATGACACGCCCGACGGTGGGACAGTTTATTTGAGTGTCGATATCAACAAACAGAAGCAGGAAAGCGAGTTTTCGGATTTTATGCTTCAAAACAGTCCGCTGCCGGTCTGGGCAAATGATGCGGAAACCGGTGAGCTTCTCTACGCCAATGAGGCAACCCATCTGCTTTACAAGAAAACGACCAATGATGAGAATGAAGAAGGGTTCAAGAAGTTTTTCGCCAAGAAGGCAAGCGATCCCTCCACCCGGAATTTAATGAAATCGGGGTATGACGACAATTATACATTCGTTACTAAAAATGCAGAAGGGGATGAACTCTGGTTCAGCGGGGCTGCAAAACTCCTGCATTCCGGCAAAAAACGCATCATTGTCACCACAACTCAAGATGTGACCGACAAAAAACGTCAGGAAGACGAAGTCAATAAAGCCAAGGAGCTGCTCAGCGACGCCATTGAGAGCTTGACCGAGGGATTTGCCCTTTATGACGAAGATGGGGACCTGATGCTCCTCAATGATCGATATCGGAAAATGAATTCCGGTGTTGCGGATATCCTGGAACCCGGATTGAACTATGAAATTTTGGTTCGGGAATCTGCTCGCCGGGGAATTTACCGAGACGCCATCGGCAATGAGGCGCAATGGGTTCATGACAGTCTCGAATTCGGGTCCCAGTTTATTCAGAATTTCGAACTCTGGCACGCGGACGGTACCTGCTACACCGTGTCCCATCATCCAACGAAACTAGGCGGTTTTGTTGTCACGCGCATGGAGATCACCGCAGAGAAGAAAGCGGAGGAAATTCGCCGCGAAGCCGATGTCCTTGTCCATAAAGTGCTTGAAGCATGTCCTGCCAATGTTCTGATGGCTCGTATCGGCGATGGCAAGATTATTTACCGCTCCCCCGCGGCTCGAGAACTGTTTGGCAGCACCCAGTCGACAAAGGACCATTATGTCTATCCGGAGGATCACGCAGATTACCTGACTGAAATTTTACCGACAGGCCGGATAGATGATTTTAAAACCTACTGTCGCCGCCCGGACGGAAGCGAATTCCCGGCGTCCATTTCCGCAAGGACAATCGATTACCGTGGCGAGGATGTGATTGTCTCGAATACAGTGGATCTGACAGACCAGATAGAGGCCAGGCGCGAAATCTCAACCGCTGCGAATAGATTGACAGATGCCATAGAGTCCTTGGATGAGGGATTTGCTTTGTTCGACGCGGATCATCGTCTGGTGACCTATAATAAATTCTACGTCGAATCCAATTTCCCGCTTAAGGATGTGATCAAGCCGGGTGCCCATTATAAAGATATTCTCGACAAAAGGATTGAGGAATGGGATCGCCGCAATATTGAACCCTACATGCCACCCGATAACGCGCGCAGATATTCCGGCGAAGTCGAGCCAGGTCGGTGGGAAATCCAGGAGTGGGACGGAAACTGGTATTCCACTTCCATCAATCTTACCTCCGAAGGCGGCTTTGTCATTACACGCCTTGATGTCACACGCCAAAAGGAAATGGAAGAAGAACAAAGAGCCGCAGATGAGGTTGTCCGCCAAGTCCTTGAAGCTTGCCCTGTACCCATTCAAATGACAAAATTTGACGATTTCGGCTCACTCTTCAGAAGTCCGGAAACCCGTGCTTTGCTGGGGGAACCGCCGACTGCGAAATCTTACTTTGTTGATCCGGCAGCACGCGATGCCTACCGCGCAGAACTCAGCAAAAGAGGGTCTGTCAACGATTACCGGATACAGCTTTACAACGCTAAAGGAGAGAAATTCTGGGGAGCTATTTCCTGCCGGCTGATCGATTTTAAAGGGGAGAAGGTTGTCGTTTCAAACACCCGCGATCTCACCGACGAAATTGCCATTCAGGAAGAGCTTGCCCGGCAGAGAGAAATTCTCTTTCAGAGCGAAAAAATGTCGGCCCTTGGAGAGTTGCTGGCCGGAGTCGCCCATGAGCTCAATAATCCGTTATCCATCATCGTTGGTCATTCTCTGATGATGCAGGAAGAAGTAACGACACCGGAGACAAGCCGTCGGGTCGACATCATCAGTACAGCCGCCCAGCGCTGCGCAAAGATAATCAAGACCTTTCTGGCCATGGCCAGACAGAAACCCGCGGAAATGCAGGATATCGACGTCAATCTGGTGATTGAAAGTGCGCTTGATGTGACTGAGTTTTCCTCAGGCAAAGGAAAGGTAGATGTGCAGACTAGCCTGATGCCTAACCTGCCTTTGGTCAATGCCGATGCAGATCAGATTACCCAGGTCATCGTCAATCTGGTAATCAACGCCGAACAAGCGATAAGTACAGCACAAGACAGTGGTGAAGTAGCCCTTAGAACTTCTTTTGACGAGGCGGCCAATGAGGTCGTGATCCAGATTGAGGATGACGGTCCGGGCATCCCGGAAGGAATTACCGCCCGCATTTTTGAGCCCTTTTTTACAACAAAAGAAGTTGGTCAGGGGACTGGAATAGGGCTTGCTTTCTGCCACCGTATTCTGGAATCCCATGGCGGCAGCATCACCGTAAAATCCCAGGACGGCAAAGGCACTGTCTTCACTCTCCGGCTTCCAGCAAATACTGGCTTGATCACACAACTGGAACCTGAGCCGCAGCTGCAAAGATCGGCCTCTTCATGCAACATACTGGTGGTTGACGATGAAGAAGACGTCGGTGCTCTGATTCAGGAAATCCTGCTAAAAGAAGGTTTCAAGGTAGATACTGCCGGAGACGGGGTCGAGGCTTTGAATCTGATCAAAACAACCAATTACACCCTCATCCTTAGTGACCTGAATATGCCGGTCATGGATGGCAAGGGTCTTTTTTCGGAAATCTATTCCAACCATCCGGATCTTGTGAACCGGTTTGGTTTTATAACCGGGGACACCATGAGTATCGACGCCCAGGATTTTCTCAAACAATCAAAACGGCCGAGCATGGAGAAACCCATTAACCCAAGTGAACTGAGGAATCTGGTTTACGATATGCTGGAGGCGGTTGGCGAACCGGTGACGAACAAATGACAGTAGAGAACGCGCATATACTTGTTTGTGACGACGAAGAAGACGTCCGCGGGATGCTCAAAGAGTATCTTGAAAAACGGGGCTTTCATGTCAGTGAGGCAGGAAACGGGGTGGAGCTGCGCCAGGAACTTGAGGAGAAATCCATCGATCTGATCCTTCTGGATATCAATATGCCTGGAGAAGACGGTTTGTCGATTCTCCGGTCTATTCGGGCAGAACAGAATGTCTGTGTTGTGATGCTGACTGCCGCCGGAGATGTGGTTGACCGGATTATCGGTCTTGAGATGGGAGCAGATGATTATCTCGGAAAACCTGTCGATTTGAGGGAGCTTGAAGCTCGGGTAAAGGCCGTGTTGAGACGGCGAGAAGGAGCTGAAAAAACAGCTGCTACCTCATCAACCGGAAAATCTGCCGCTTTTGGTGACTGTGTCCTTGATCTTGAAGCCGCAAAGCTTTTTGACGGGGACGGTGGTGAAATCGCCATAACCGCCATGGAATACAGCCTGCTCAAGGTTTTTGCGGAGAATCCGAAACGGGTATTGAACCGGGATCAAATTCTGGAACAGGCCCATGATCGTGGCTGGGATCCGTTTGACCGGAGTGTGGATATCCGGATATCGCGCATCCGTCGCAAGATCGAACCAATCCCCGAAAAACCGCAGATCATTAAAACCATTCGCGGAATCGGTTATCTCTACGATCCGGAAACCAGCTAAGACCGGCAGACCAAAAAACCGTTACTAGTTTCAGCTTTCCGGCAGCGGCGTATAGTCATCATCACCCGGCACTTTATCAAACCGCTGCTGCCGCCAATCCTCCTTCGCCTGCTCGATGGTTTCTTTTCGCGTGGATACAAAGTTCCAATACATGAACCTTGGTTCAGGCAGGGCGTCACCGCCAAGAACGGCAAAAATGGACGGGGACAAAGCTTTGAGTTTTACGGTATCGCCGGATCCCAAAACGACCAGCTCGCCAGCGTCTATCCTTTCACCATCGGTCTCCAGTTCCCCTTCGACTACATAGACAGCCACTTCCTCATATTCCGGTTCAAGGTCAATTTCCGAATAGGCTTGCGCCCGTATATCAACGAAAAAAAAACGGCTCAGAATTTCTGCGGGAGAAGTATGACCTGAGAGGCTTCCTGCGACCAAACGTCCCGACCATCCCTCGCCAGAAATTTCCGGGAGGTCTTTTTCCGGTACATGGATAAAAGAAGGCTCAATTTCTTCATGCTCCTTTGGTAGAGCCACCCACATTTGCAATCCATTCACCATTTCTTCAGCCTGCCGTGACTGGTCGCTGCTGCGCTCAGAATGTGTAATACCGCGGCCCGACGTCATCAAATTGACGTCTCCCGGATGTATTTCAAGCTCTGTGCCAAGGCTGTCCCGATGCATGATCGCCCCATCGTAAAGATAGGTCACCGTTGCCAGTCCGATATGAGGATGCGGTTTGACATCCATCCCCTTTCCGGAAGGCATGACGACAGGCCCCATGTGATCGAGAAACACAAACGAGCCGACAGATCGTTTCTTTGCAACCGGCAATAAACGTCTGACTTCAAACCCACCAATATCCCGAGGCCGCCCGACTATTCTAAGTTCAATGGACATGTCACTCATTTTGCCTGATTCCCGGTTGTTATTGGGCTGTCCATCCCCCATCGATGGATTGCAAACTGCCGGTGATATTTTCTCCCGCGTCGCTGCACAGGAAGACCGCTAGGGCAGCAACCTGTTCGATGGTTGCAAATTTCTTGGTGGCCGCCGCGCTCAACATGACGTCATTGATCACTTCCTCTTCCGTCATACCACGAGCTTTAGCGGTATCCGGTATCTGCTTTTCGACCAGCGGCGTCCAGACATAGCCAGGGCAAATGGCATTGACCGTGATGTTATCGCGAGCCACCTCGAGTGCGGTCGTTTTGGTGAGGCCGGCAACGCCATGCTTGGCGGCAACATAGGCACTTTTGTTCGGAGAGGCGACAAGAGCATGCGCAGAGGCCGTATTGACAATCCGTCCCCATCCTCGCTCCCGCATAATGGGTATGCAAAGCCGCGTGGTATGAAAAACAGAGGTCAGGTTGATGGCGATAATGGCATCCCATTTTTCAACCGGATATTCAGCTAAAGGCGCAACAAACTGGATGCCGGCGTTATTCATCAGGATATCGACACCGCCCATGGCCTCATTCGCCGTTTCGACCATGTCCTCTATTTCATCGGCCTTGCTCATATCGGCCCCATGATAGTGACAGGCGACCCCGTAGTCTTTCTCAATGGTCTGCCGCAAGGTCTCAATTTCTCCGGCATCGCCAAAGCCATTGATCATGACATCACATCCTTCAGCCGCCAGCGCCCGGGCATACCCCTCGCCGATGCCTGAAGTGGAACCTGTAATCAGAGCCTTCTTTCCTTTCAGCATCTCAAATCCTAGTCCTGTCTATAAATATTGAATTTTCCTAAAAACAACCCGTTACAATGGCCAAAAGAACAAAATGGCCGGAACCGCAACAGCGATAACCAGTATCTCAAGCGGTAGGCCCATCCGCCAATAATCTCCAAACTTGTATCCTCCCGGCCCCATAATCAAGGTGTTATTTTTGTGGCCAATCGGTGTCAGGAACGCACATGACGCGGCAATTGCGACAGCCATCAGAAACGGATCCGGATTAACACCAAGGCGGTTTGCTATATCCAGGGATATGGGCGCCCCGATGACGGCGGTCGCAGTATTGTTGAGGACATCCGACAAGGTCATAACAACGACCATCAGAACAAACAGAACGGCCATGACCGGCAATCCTGCTGTCAGATCAACGATTCCTTGAGCAATGAGCGAGGTCCCACCCGAAGCTTCAAGTGCGGCGCCGAGCGGGATCATGGATCCCAGCAGAATAATAACTGGCCATTCGACCTGTTGATACACTTCCTGAATGGGGACGATATCCAGCGCCACATAGGCCGCCACAACGATGGCCAGTGCAACAGCAAGATACAAACCGCCAAAACTGGCAACGGCAATGGCCGCCGCAAAAATGCCTGCCGCGAGCCCGGCACGGCGGTATTGCGTCACAGAAAGGCCCCGCTTTGCCAGGGGCAGGCCGCCAAGCCATTGCGCAACCTCCGGGACCCGGTCACTGGGTCCCAAAAGCAGAAGGACATCGCCAGCCTGAATATTCAAATGCCGAACCCGGTCGCGGAATTTAGCGCCTTGACGCGAAACGCCCAACAAAGTGACACCATGATGTGAGAGAAGCCGGAAGGAAATGGCGGACCGGCCTTCTATCCGGGAATAACGGGGAACGACAACTTCCATCACCGTCATTCCACCGGAAGCAACCTTTTCATGACGTTTCTCACCGTCAAATTCAAGTTTCAGCGAACCACGGAACTGATCGATAGCCTTGGGGCTAGCATCTACCACCAGGATGTCTCCGGCACGGATTTCAACATTTCTCGCCTGTCCCGCCAGTCTTTTATGTCGGCGAACCAGCCCTACCACGGCCACATCATTATTGTCAGCGATTTCATCAAGCTCACGAACCAATTTTCCGACGGCCGATGAGGCTTCGGGGACAATAAGCTCTGCGAGATAGCCTTCTTGATCCATCAGGTCGGTTGTTGGGCTTTTGCTGTCTTTTGCGCCCGGTATCAGTCGCCAGCCAATCACTGCGATAAAAAGAATACCAATGACCGCACAAACAATGCCAACGGGCGCAAAATCAAACATTGTAAAGGGCTCACCCAGCGCCTGCTCCCGATAAGAGGCAATGATGATATTAGGTGGCGTGCCAATTAGGGTCACCAACCCACCCAGTATTGTCGCAAAGGCGAGCGGCATAAGGGTTATGCGCGGAGAGCGTTTTTCCTTGGCCGCTGCCTGTAGGTCTACAGGCATCAACAGAGCCAAGGCCGCCACGTTATTCATAAAGGCTGAGAATACTGCACCGAGGCCGCTCATCGCCATAATATGGCTTGAAAGTTTCAGATCGAGGGCGGTCAGTTTTCGAGTAATCAGGTCGACAGCACCTGAATTGACCAGACCGCGGGAGACAATCAAAACAAGGGCGATAATCACAGTCGCAGGATGGCCAAACCCTGAAAAAGCAAGACTTGTTGGGACAAGCCCTAAGACGAGGGCGATGATTAGAGCAACAAAAGCCACAAGATCATAACGCCATTTCCCCCAGATCAATAACGCGAATACAATACCGAACAGGGAAAATAGTAGAATTTGATCTTGCGTCATTCAGTTCATCCAATCCACATCAACTTTCGTCACCATATCTCAAATAGGTGACCTTGCAAATAGACTGGTTTCACGATGCTTTTTGAAGCATCTCGGCCATTTTCTGATGAATGATGTTCACACCTTTCAAGGGTCGCAGCATGACCTTGAAATCAGTTATGCGACCATCCTCTCCCCAGGAAATCATATCGACGCCATTGACCGTAATTCCGTCAACAAGCGTTTCGAATTCAAGAACCGCATCATTAGGGCCGATAACTTCTCGGACATATCTGAATTCATTGTTGAAAAAAACATGGAACGCCGCCGTCAGATACATCCGGGTCTTTGCTTTGCCTTCTTGGGGCGTGAAAACGACCGGTGAATGAAAGGTTGCGTCATCAGCAAGCAATTCGTCAAGGCCCGCCGGGTCATTGGAAGCCACCAGCTGATGCCAACGGGCAATTGTATCTTCTATCATCAGATTTCCTCGGATCAGTTCTGACCTAGTTTTTTGTTATCAACCATTTCTACCCGAATATCTCTTTGTGGGAAGGGGATATTGATATTTTCATCTTTAAAGGCCCGCCAGATTTCCACCAGAACGTCACTGGTCACGTTTCTACAGCCCGCTTCCGGATCGGAAATCCAAAACCGCAGTTCAAGATCAATGGAACTATCGCCGAACCCTCTCATCAGACAGCGGGGGGCAGGGTCGGACAGAACCCGGGTGACCTTGCCAGCTGTTTTCTGCACCAGATCGATGACTTTCGGAATATCTGAATCATAGGCGACTCCGATAGGCGCCCGTAATCTGACATTTCGGGAACTGTAGGACCAGTTGATCACTTGTTGAGTGATCAGATCCTCATTTGGAATAAGATATTCCGTCGCATCCCGGGTAATGACCGAGGCGTAGCGAGCTCCCATGGTATTGACCCGACCGTAGGTCTCATCAATTTCGATAACGTCCCCGGGTTTTATGCTGCGGTCCAATAACAAAATGATACCGCTGATCAGATTCGAGACAATTTTCTGAAGGCCGAAACCAATACCAACGCCAAGGGCGCCACTGAATACGGCAAAGGCCGTAATATTGATACCGGAGTTGGAAAGGATGATCAGGATAGCGGCAGCAATCAGTCCGACACGCACCAGCTTGGCAACCAGAACCTGAACCGAAGGGGTCAGAGCCGTGGTCTTATGGATGCGCGCTTCGAGAAAGCGGGATAAACCAAACGTAATCCAAAAAACAATAACCCCGGCAACCAGCGCCTTCGCAATACCCAGCATTGATATCCGCGTTTCGCCAAGACGGAATGCAAGCCCTTCCAGAAATACCAGTGTCGGGTCCAGGAGCCCTAAAATATTGAGGGCGGCAACGGTCCAGGCACAGACGGCTACAATGCGTGCCCAAATCTTGTTTTCCGCCAGACTGGTGACAATCGAAATGATGATCCAGGCACTCAGCAAGGAGCAAACAGCACTCAGAATAACCGATGGCGGCCCGACACCCTGGAAAATAGCCAGCAATGCAAACTCGACGATTAGCCATAGAATGGGGACAGCCAGCCCGGACAAAATCGCGAGCCCGCGTGCAAAGGGGGAGCCTTCCGGCAGCCGTCCCTGCAGAGTTGCCAACATCCCCTGAAATCTCGATCGGCTGGCATAGGCAATAATCAACCCGCCAATAACACCTGCGAGCTGCGCCAGAACATCAATATCAGACCCCAGAGCAATTAAATGCTCCCAAGCCTGTTGCAGGAACTCTTGTATTTTATCCATAGACATCAGTAGGGAGCTTAAACTGATCTGACATGATTTCAATCAGCAAATACTTGATGCACCCTGACCCGCCTTTGTGCTAGAGTCTTTCAAGTTCAGGATTTCTTCTGGTCACTTCCTACATCATTCCAAGGCCCTTTCGATGATCAAACACACCCCAAACACGGTGTCAGGTTCGTCTGTGCTGGACAGCCGCTATTCCTGGTTCCGACTGACCCTTTCGGTCCTGATCGCAACGATCGGGAGTGCGGGCATGTGGATTGTCGTGATCGTTCTGCCGGAGGTGCAGGCAGAATTTGGCATCAACCGTTCGGAAGCCTCGCTCCCTTTCACGGCCACCATGATCGGATTTGCCCTTGGCAACCTTCTGATTGGCCGGCTCGTTGACCGATTCGGTATTGTCTTACCTCTGATAGGCGCCGCGATCCTTCTTGCCTCGGGTTTCCTCTTGAGCGCGATTGCGCCCAACATCTGGGTATTTACGTTCCTGCAGGGAATTTGTATCGGACTGGGGTCTGCTGCCACTTTTGGCCCGCTGATTGCTGATATTTCCCATTGGTTTGAGCATCGCCGCGGAATTGCTGTCGCCGCCGCCGCGAGTGGAAACTATCTCGCAGGCGCTGTCTGGCCGTGGATCCTCAAAGATATTATTGCCACAGAGGGGTGGAGAGACGCCTATACCCTCGTTGGCATCGTCTCTATCGTCGGGATGATACCTCTTGCTTTATTTCTACGCCGTCGCCTGCCGTCCCGCATCGTCGATGGCGTTGAAGTATCTGATGTCAATGACGTTCCAACACGGAAAATCAACCTTTCCCCCCGCGCTCTACAAGGATTGCTCTGCATTGCCGGCATCAGTTGCTGTGTTGCCATGTCCATGCCCCAGGTGCATATCGTCGCTTATTGTGCGGATCTTGGCTTCGGTGTCGCAGCCGGGGCCGAAATGCTGTCGTTGATGTTGTTGGGTGGTATTGCCAGCCGCCTGGCATCCGGCTTCCTTGCCGATCATATCGGCGGGGTGCGGACTGTTTTGCTGGGGTCGTTCCTCCAATGCTCGGCCCTGTTCCTCTACTTGCCATTTGACGGCCTCATGTCCCTCTATATCGTGTCTCTTGTTTTTGGTCTGTCGCAAGGCGGTCTTGTTCCCAGCTATGCCCTGATCGTAAGGGAATATCTTCCGGCAAAGGAAGCCGGTGAGCGGGTCGGACTTGTTATCATGCTGACGGTTGTCGGCATGGCACTTGGCGGGTGGGTTTCCGGATGGATCTATGATCTGACCGGATCTTATCAGGCCGCCTTTATGAATGGGATCGCTTGGAATATGGTGAATATGCTAATAATGGCCCTGCTGTTGTGGCGGACGCAGGAACCAAAGGCATTGAGCGCCTAATCATCAACGGGAGGATTCATGGAATGAAACTATCAGTCAGTCATGAAGAGGACGCGGAGTTTTCCGGCGGCCTTCGGGGCTTCTTTGAATACCGGGATCTGGGAATAAAGGACGCAACAGACGGCCGCTTCGGCGCCCATGTCATTCGTGCCGTTCCCGGCAAGCATGCGGTTGGTGACACTCATTACCATACCCTGGAATTCCAGATGGTCTACGTTCTCAAAGGCTGGGTTAAGTTCTGGTACGAAGGAGAGGGGGAAGTCCTGCTGAAGCCCGGATCCTGTGTCCACCAGAAACCTGGCATCATTCATAGAGAGTTGGAGCATTCTGATGATCTTGAACTGATTGAGATTACCCTGCCCGCTGACTTTGGAACGGACCCTGCACCTGAATAGAAAAGAGGTTGGTTTTTTCAAGGCCTATCATTTTGACATTATAATAATGTGTGAGTATGGTTTTTGGACAGGCTAACTCAGTCCTTCGGATGAAAGTCGGTATGCCGAAACATTTTCGTTTTGTAACAATTCCGCTGCTATTTATTGGGCTTTCCTTCTCAATGAGTCACGCCTCAGAAGGACCTGTCCTCACCCTTGAACAAGCGCTGAACATAGTCCGTGCCCAAAATCTCCAGGTAAAAAACGCTGATATCCAAATCAAGGCTCTCGGTGATCAGACGGACGCATTGAAAACGAAGCGATATCCGCAGCTAAGTGCGAATGTGCGCGGCTTTCAGAATTTTGTCGATAACGAATATACTTTCAAAGAAGGATCCCTTGGCACGGTTGGCGGCAATCCGGTACCCTCCAGCGACGTTGACATTGATACTACCGACGGATTCAGCACCCATTACTCCCTGACGGCCAAACAACCCCTTCTTGACCTGTATGAAATCGGGCTCAATATCGAAAAGCTCGAAATACAGCAGGATATTGCGCGTCAGCAACTTAGGGAAACCCGCCAATCCGTCTCCTGGCAGGTCAAGCAACTCTACTATCAGATATTGAGCAGTGAAAGTGCGATCGTGTCGTCCAAAGCCTCCGTCGATTTCTACACGGAGCTTGTGAAGATACTGAAGGATGAAGTGGCCCAAAAGACGGCACTTGAATATCAGCTCCTCAATGCAGAGGCTGAACTGGCATCCGCCCGTCACGATATCCTGTCGGCACAAAATGATATCCTGACGAGCAAGCAGCAGCTCAATTCCCTTCTTGACCGGGATATCTCAACACCGTTTAGCGTCAGCCTGGCCTTTGCCGATCCGATGCTGCGATATAATCCCGCAACTGCGGAGGAACAGGCCCTTGCCAGCCGGCCGGAAACCCAGGAGGCCCGACTTCAGGTGAAGGAAGCGGAAACGGATCTGGAAATTCAGAAGACCGATTACTATCCGGAAGTGGATCTGGTCGCGAGCTATGGTCGGTCAGATCGCATTGAACTGATCCCGGACGAAAGCCTGTATGTGGGGGTCATCGCGAAATGGGAGTTTTTCACTTGGGGGCGGAATGGTAATCAAGTGATGGAATCAAAACGGGCGCTGTCACAGGCCAAAAACTCCTTGCGCGACAATGAAGAACAAATCCGGGCTGAGGTGAGTGAGGATATTCGCAATTTGGCGGTCGCCAAGAGCCTTGTTCCCGTGACAGAGTTGGCCCGCAAAGCCGCCGCTGAACAGTTGCGTGTCAGCTTCAACCAATATAAAGCCAAGACCATCTTGTTAAGTGATCTTCTAAATGCGCGATCCGAGCTATCCGAGGCCGATGACAACTATCATCAGGCCCAGCTTGCCGTCTGGAATGCAAGTGCTGAGCTTGAAAAAGCCTTGGGAGAAGAGTAAATGCAGCCAAAACTAACTGTGGTGGCGGGTTTCATCTGTTTTGGGCTCTTGCTGCAGGCTTGTGATTCTGAAGACACTCAGACGGTCGCGCCCCTCACCCCTGTACGTGTTCAGGTTCCAGCAGTTACCGACCTGACAAATGCGGTTAGTTATACAGCCAATATTGAAGCCAATACCCAGGTTAATGTTGCCTTCAAGGTCAATGGATATGTGACGGATCTTCTGCAGGAAAAAACCGTGGATGGGGCTGATCGTCCGGTGCAATCCGGCGACATCGTCAAGAAGAACACTGTCCTTGCCAAGGTCGATAGCAAAGATGCCAGTAACAGCATCAAGGAGGCAGGCGCCCAGGTTTCTTCCGCTCAGGCAAATTTCAACAAAGCCGCCAAGGACTATGAACGGGCTCAGGCGCTTTTCAAGTCAAACAGCATGACCGCCCCCGATTTTGACTCTGCGAAGCAAGAATATGAAAACGCGGTATCCCAGTTGAACAGCGCCAAGGCCCAACAAAAGACTGCAGAAAACGATCTCCAGGATTTTGATTTGAAAGCACCGCTTTCCGGTGTCGTTCTACAACGCAATGTGGACATCGGAAGTTTGGTATCCCCAGGCGCTGTCGGATTTGTTGTCGCGGATACATCGGTTATGAAGGCAGTTTTTGGCGTACCCGATACGATTAGTCAGGGATTAGAAATCGGTGATCCCCAGAAATTTACCGTGCAATCCATCCCCAATCAGGAATTCAGCGGCAAGATTTCCGAGATCTCAGCCTCTGCGGATACCAACAGCCGGGTGTTCGATGTCAAAGTTGATGTTGATAATTCAGAGGGATTGCTCAAGGTTGGCATGATTGCATCCCTCGAAGTGAACAATCAGGCGGCCTCCCATTCCGCAGCCCTCATCCCCTTGTCAGCTATTGTAAAAGCGAAGGACGATCCGAACGGCTATGCTGTTTTTGTTCTCAAAAAACAGGATAAAGTACAAACGGTGGCGCTGCAGACTGTCGAGCTTGGAAAGGTTTATGGAAACAGAATTGACGTGTTGAGTGGCCTGTCCCCTGAAGACAAGGTTGTTGTCAAAGGTGCCGCCTTTGTCACCGATGGTGAAAAAGTGGCGGTAATTCCGTGATCCGGGCGTTTAATGCAAGCTGGGGTATCGCCAGTGAGTGACATTACAGAAACCCGGAACACGGCGCGTTATTTTACGGAAAACAGGCATATCTCTTGGATTTTGTTGGTCGCCGTCTTCATCTGGGGGGCCTATGGCTATATTTCCATGCCGAAAGCCAAGGACCCGGACATTCAGGTGCGAGTGGCAACCGCCATCACAAGCTGGCCCGGTGCCGATGCCTCAAAGATTGAGCAATTGATCACCCGCCCGGTCGAAGAAAAAGTGGCGGAAAGCTCTAACCTGCATGAGACAAGTCCATCGAAATTCGCCATTAAATCCCTGACTTTGCCAAATCTGTCGATTGTTCAAATTCAGCTTTCGGAATCTCTGGACGATACCAAGCAAGCCTTTAACGAGATCAATCTCAAACTCAATGACCTGTCACAGACTTTGCCGGATGGCGCCGGCGAGATCCAGTTCAACGACGGCTTTGGAAACACCGCTGCCATCCTTCTGACCCTTGCCAGTCCGACAGAACGACCCGTGGAGATATCCCTCCGGGCTCGGGATATAGAGGACGCCATTGAAACCGTCCGTAAAAGTGTCGGGTCAAGCGAGGCTTTGCCGCGGCGCTCATTAATTGTCGTCATGCCGCGAGACATTAATCTGGACGCCCCTAGCCGCAATATGGACCTGCTGAAGGATTACTTGTTACAGAAGCGTCTTATCGAGAATGCCCGGTCATTAAGGGGGGCAGGCTTTATCGGCATTGATTTTGCGACAGATCAAAGTGATAGCGCGTTGCTGAGCGAGTTCAACGGATTTCTGAGAACAAAGCTTGGCATGGTCCAATTTCATGAGGACGCATGGCCTACCGTCGTCATTGACGATCCTTCAGAAACCAACGCAAAATTACAGGCGTCTCCGGGCGAGAAATTCAGCTATCGCGAGCTGAACGACTTTTCTGATCTGATTACCCGGACCTTACAGACCATTCCGCTGGTAACCGTCGTGCAAAGCTCTGGTGTTGTCGATGAGCGGATCTTTCTCGAATATTCTCAAGATCTGCTGGCATCCTATGGGCTGACCCCGAACGACATCAACAATGCCATCGCGGCGCGCAACAGTGATCTTTCAGGTGGAGAATTTCATTCCGGCGGCTCCAACGTGCTCGTTGAACCGGTTGGACAATATACGGACCCGAATCAGATCGGCGGCACTGCTTTTACGGAGTCCGCCTCCGGAGCTCCCGTCTATCTTCGCGACGTCGGCAATGTTGTTCCCGGATATCAGTCTCCACCAGAATTTCTGAATTACTATAATTGGCGGGATGAAGACGGCAACTGGCACCGTGGTAAGGCAATTTCCCTTGCCATTCAAATGCGCGAAGGAGGTCAGATCGGTGAGTTTGGGGAGGCTGTGAACCAAGCCATGACCGATGTCCGTCAGCATCTTCCAGACGATCTTGTGATTGCCCGGGTATCCAATCAGCCGAGCCAGGTGGCCGAGAATATCGACCTGTTCATGACGGCCCTGATTGAGGCAGTAATTCTGGTTGTGATTATCTCCCTTCTCGGATTTTGGGAGTGGCGCTCAGCCCTGCTGATGATGCTGGCCATTCCCATCACCCTGGCCATGACTTTTGGGGTCATCGACCTTCTCGGCATTCAGCTGCAGCAAGTCTCCATTGCCACCTTGATCATCGCTCTTGGCCTGCTCATTGACGATCCGGTGGTTGCCGGCGATGCCATTAAGCGCGGTATGGCGGCGGGACAGCCCCGAAGCCTGGCCTCTTGGCTGGGGCCGACCAAGCTGGCCCATGCCATCATGTTTGCGACCATCACCAATGTGGTCGCCTATATGCCGTTCCTGTTACTGTCGGGGAATACCGGGGAGTTTCTCTACAGCTTGCCGGTTGTCATGGCGACGGCCCTCATCTGCTCACGCCTAGTTTCCATGAGCTTCCTGCCATTTCTCGGATATTACCTGCTCCGGCCCCGGAAAAAACCGGAGCCAACTATGGAAGAACGTCGGGCGAAGGGCTTTACCGGGCTATATTTTCGGATCGGTGGGATTCTGATCAACCATCGTAAAAAAGCGCTTCTGATATCCTTCGCCTTTTTCGCCCTGATCATTCCCTTGAAAGAAACCCTCAAGACTTCGTTCTTCCCAGATGATGTGCAGTATCTGTTCTATGCGGATGTTCATCTTAGAAATGATGCAACTATTTACGAAACCCGGGATGTGGTTCTGAAAGCCGAAAAAATCATCAAGAACGTCGCCAAAAAATTCGGTGCGGATCTTGGCCCGGAAGGTGGTGGAGATCCTTTGCAATCCATTGCCAGCTTCATGGGAGGGGGCGCGCCGCGTTTCTGGTTTTCTGTGACACCGCAACTTCACCAACGAAATTACGCCCAGCTTGTCATGCGGGTGAACGACAAGGATCTGACGAATAAACTTATCGGTCCGCTCCAGGAGGCATTGAGCACGCAGATCGCCGATGCCGTTATCGATGTCCGCCAATTGCAGACCAACCCGGTTCCCTATCCGATTGATATCCGGCTTTACGCGAAGACAGCCGTGCAATCTGACGGACCGCAGGATGTTGCCGAGATCGAGACCTTGCGGAGGCTTTCAGCGGAGCTCGTCTCTATCTTAAGAAGTGCCCCCAACGCCACCCGGGCCCGCGACGATTGGGGCCGAGAATCCCTAAGGCTTCGGTTGGAAATCGATTCAGACCGGGCTTTTCTCGCGGGCGTCACCAATGAGGAAATCGCCGCATCTTCTTCCGGCGGGCTAAACGGTAATCAAGTCACGTCACTTCAGCGGGGTGACAAGAATATTCCCGTGGTCACCATATTGGAGCCTTCCGAGCGGGCTGAGATTTCCGATCTTGAGGATCTCTATGTCTTCGCGACAACCAATAACAACAAGATCCCGCTTGGACAGGTCGCGACTGTATCCTATGATCTGCATACAGAGCGGATACGTCATCTGGAGCATTTCAGGGCGGTCAATGTCCGCGCTTTCCCGCTTCACAATGTCCTTCCATCAGAGGTCATGGCCCGCGTCGAGCAGGACCTGAAGGATTTTGAACAGCGCCTGCCGCCGGGATTTGAAATGGAGATTTCCGGTGAACAGGCCAATGCCCAGAACGGTTTCAAGCAACTGACCAAAGTCATGGGAATTTCAACCGGTCTGATCTTCGTGGCTCTGGTCTTCCAATTTAGAAATGCCGTCAAACCCCTTGTCGTCCTTGCGACGGTCCCTTACGGCATCATTGGCGCCCTGATTGCCTTGGCTGTTACTAACAGTCCCTTCGGCTTCATGGCGTTCCTGGGCATTGTGGCCCTGATCGGAGTGATCGTCAGCCATGTCATTGTACTGTTCGATTTCATAGAAGAAATGCGTGAAAAAGGTGAACCGCTGGAGCAGGCCCTGCTGGATGCCGGTATTGTTCGGCTGCGACCGGTCCTTATCACTGTGGGGGCCACTGTTTTTGCCCTTGGTCCGCTGGCGATCCATGGCGGTCCACTTTGGCAACCGCTTTGTTTTGCCCAGATAGGCGGCTTGAGTATTGCAACCTTTACAACCTTGCTTCTTGTTCCGGTGATTTACTCTATTTTTGTGAAGGACCTTAAAATAATTTCCTGGAAGTCGGACACTGTCCCGGCCTGAGAAAGCCTGACAGGCTCATTTTCTGACAAGTGTGGCCGCGAAATCCGGATCCCGGATGTCCCGTTCGCCGCTATCCATGCGACCCATTTCGGAAAGCGCCCTTTCATCCACCATGAGATCACAGAACAAGGTGCGTTCCTGGGCGAGACCTTCCTCGGGGATGATAGTCGCAGCACCCCGAACCAGTTTCTTGATATGGGCAAATGCTTTTGGGGACCTGCTGGCCAGAGCTTTCGCAACATCAAGGGCTTTGGCAACGACATCTCCGTCTATGCAATAGGCTGCCAACCCAATTTCTTTGGCTTCCCTCGGGCTCATGGTCCGACCGAGAAGTTCAAGCTCTAATGCCCGCGCCTCCCCGATCAGTCGCGGCAGTCTTTGGGTGCCGCCTGCCCCAGGGAGGATCCCAAGATTGATTTCCGGTAGCCCAAGGTCATAGGGCCCGTCTTTTACAAGCCGAATGTCACAAGCCAAAGCCAATTCAAACCCCCCGCCCATGGCACTGCCATTGATAGCTGCAATAAAAGCTTTTGGCATGGCTTCCATACGGCGAAAACATCGATGGAGGGTGGCCTCTGGAACTGGCCGCGAAACATCAAAGCTCATTGATTTTTCCGCCATGGCCTTGCTGCGCTCATATAAAACCGAGACGTCATAATGACGGATAAATACATCTTCCAGTCCACCTGTATATACCACCGCCCGGATATCGTCATCCTTCTCAACCTCATCTAAAAAGGCTTCCAGTTCCTGCTCGGTATCTCCATCCATATAGCCAAGGGGGGGATTGCTAAACCGGACAAGGGAGATGTTTTCGATCTTCTCAATAGTGAGCTGCGTCATGCCTTGATATCCTCTCTCACGATTTCATGGACTACATTCAGCCAGACAGGGGAGTTTTCGAGATCGATGAATTTCTTTTCGTCCTCCAAGAGGATACGTCCCGCGTCCCGTCCCGCTTCAGACGACATGGCCGCCTCAAGTTCTGCCATAGTGCGCCACCACATTTCAGCCACGCCGTCAAAGGGCTCCGGGGCAACTCGAACCATTGCGAGTGCTTGTCCTAGAGGCGTGGTTTGCCGGTGAAGCTGTGTATATTTCCACGTGCCCAATACATCCTTGAACGAGTGTACCAGAGGTCCATGGCAGTTAAGCCAATAATCGTAGAAATCCTCTAAACTCAGGTCCGGTCGCTTTCGCAGGCAGAAGGTCAGCTTAACGGGGTCAGCCATAACAGATCCTTTCTTTAATCCCTATTGGTTGTCAGCAGGATTTTACCACTGCGTCCCCCTTTGGCCGCATGCGCGACTGCTGTTTTTATCTCCTCAAGAGGATATACCGCTTCTACGGCACCTGAAATCTCTCCGTTCAGAACCATTGGTATTAACCGACCATACATGTCAGCAATATCGGATGGTGTCGCTGTCTTGAACCAGTCAGCCAGCCAGAAGCCCCTGAGCTCGATAGCGCGAAAGACAAGATGAAAAGGATCTACCTCACAGGGTTTGCCGCTGAGGAGTCCATAATTGTAGATCTTTCCGCTGTCGGCCAGACAAGCCGCCAATTGGTTACTCGCGTAGCCGCCAATGGCGTCCAACGCAAGTTTCGGACGGTTTTCCTTACAAACCGCATCCAATTTCTGAACCATCTCTTTCACATGGGTCTGCGCGTCAGCTACCAGGACACAGTCAGCACCATCCTCTTTCATCATTTCCACAAGATTTTTCCGGCGGACGATGGCAGCAACTTTCAGTTTCTTGTGCTTGGCCATTTTAAGGACATACCGTCCGACAGCCGAATTGCTCGCGTTCTGAATGACCCAGTCCCCTTCCTTTAGATCAACCAGAGACGACAACATGACCTCTGCGGTTGCCGGATTGGCTTTGATCATCGCTGCTTGCCGAAGATCAATGTCATCCGGCAGTTTGATGGCCATGGTCTCCCGGCAGCGGACCCTTTCGCGCCAACTCCCGCCGCCAAGAGGCAACACGATATCTCCGACTTTCAGGTTCCTGACATCCGGTCCGATTTCTGCCACCCGTCCAACACCTTCTGCTCCGGGCGTGTTCGGGAGTTTTGGTCGAATGCCATAATTTCCTTCGATGGTCAGCAGGTCTGCCGGATTGATAGACATGACCAACATGTCAATAATGACCTGATCCCCCTCAGGTTCGTTGAAGTCGGGGGCTGACCCCAACTGAATGGTCTCGGCGGCGGGTCCAAACTCAAAAAACTCGGCTATTTTGATCATATTATTATCCTATTGCGCGTCCAGCTTGATGCGAAACAGCCGGACAATATTGTGAGCGATTTCCTCAGGACTGTCCTTGCCTGGTCGATACCATTGCACCGTCGCGTTAAGAGCGCCAAATAAGGCAAACCGCAGATATTTTCGGTCCCGCGCCCCCAGATCAGGAAGGGCCTCGATCAAATCAATAAACAGCTTTTCATAGTTGTCCCGATGCACAATCAGCCGACTGTCGATCTCTCGATCTCCATTGGGGATTGTCTTGGCAACGACGACGGAGAAATAGTCCGTTTCCAAAAGAGTTGTCAGATGGGCCGATGCGGCCGCCTCCAATTTGTCCCAGGGGGAAAGACTATTCCGAATGCTTTCTGTGACCGCGTTCCGGATCCGCCGGACCCCTTCAACATAGACTTCTTCGAACAGCTCTTCTTTTGAGCTGAAGAAATGATAAAAGGAGCTTGGCTGAACTTTAGCGGCCCGGGCAATATCGCGAATAGACGCACCATCAAAGCCCTGTTTGGCAAACAGCTCCGCCGCCGTAGTCAGGAGTTCCATCGGACGATTTTCAAGTTTTGGCCGTCCCACTGTTCGCGTTATCGACACCCCATGCGTCCTTCAAATTAATTTATGGAACAAATGTTCAATATATCCGTTGTGAGAAATTAGGCAATCCTCTTGTTGCGGACTGTGGCCCGCATCCCGGATACGTCGTCTTCTCTACTTTTTTGCATTTCATTAACGGTATCTGGGCTATATTCCAAGTCCATGTAGTGTGGTGCAAACCAAAGCAGCCAAGCAGGTTTCAGGAGAGATTGAATGACAGGTGACATATGGTCCAGGCTAGCTGACCATCATCAGACGATCATGAGGGTGCCTCTTCTTGAGCGGTTTGATCAGGATCCGCAAAGATTTGAAAAATTCAATGCCTCTCTCGGGGACATGTTGCTCGACTATTCCAAAACCAGCTTGGATCCGGATGCTGTTGCCCTATTGCTGGAACTTGCCCAGACAAAAAGGTTAGCAGAAAAGCGCGATGCCATGTTTTCAGGGGACACCATAAATCGAACGGAGGGACGCGCTGTCCTGCATACCGCACTCAGAAATCTCTCTGACGATCCAGTGCGTGTCGACGGTGAAGACATCATGCCGGGAATTCGGGATACGTTGCGTCGAATGCGCGCTTTTGCAACGGGAATCCGTACCGGGGCCATCGCAGCGGCCGACGGAGGAGCCTTTACCGATATTGTAAATATCGGCATTGGGGGATCTGACCTTGGTCCGGCCATGGCAACCCTCGCCCTTGCCCCCTATCACGATGGTCCCAGATGCCATTTCGTCTCCAATGTGGATGGTGCCCAGATTTCTGACCTTCTGGCGACTTTGGATCCAAAACGAACCCTGTTTATCATTGCCTCAAAAACTTTTACAACAGTCGAGACCATGACCAATGCGGCAACAGCGAAGGAGTGGATTACGAAGGCTCTAGGCCCGGAAGGATCCATCCATTTCACTGCTGTGTCGACAGCTCTTGAGAAGACGGCGGACTTTGACATCAATCCGGACTTTGTCTTTGGGTTTGGTGACTGGATTGGGGGTAGATATTCCGTCTGGGGACCCATTGGTCTCTCGTTGATGATTGCCATTGGCCCGGATGATTTTGATGCATTCCTGAGCGGTGGATATGAAATGGATACTCATTTCAGAAATGCGTCCCTTGACACTAACCTTCCGGTCATTCTGGGCCTGATCGGTATTTGGCATCATTCCGTCTGCAACTACGCAAGCCGCGCCATCTTGCCCTATGACCAACGCCTCGCCCGCCTGCCCGCCTATCTTCAACAACTGGATATGGAAAGCAACGGTAAGCAGGTTGCTATGGATGGTTCGCCGATTGAAGGAAACACAGGGCCTATTGTCTGGGGTGAGCCCGGAACAAATGGCCAGCACGCCTTTTATCAACTGATCCATCAAGGCAGCAGAGTAGTCCCTTGCGAATTTCTGGTGGCGACAAGGTCCCATGAACCGGGGCTTGCTGAACATCATGATTTGTTGCTGGCGAACTGTTTGGCGCAATCGGAGGCCCTGATGAAGGGCCGCAGTTTTGCCGAAGCAAAAGAGCTGTTGCGAGCAAAGGGCGTAACCAATGATCTCGATATGCAGGCTGCTCATCGGGTGTTCAGCGGCAATCGTCCTTCAACCACTCTTGTGTATGAAAAACTTACCCCTCAGACGCTGGGTCGCATCATCGCGCTTTATGAGCATAGGGTTTTTGTAGAGGGAATTATCTGGGGCCTGAACAGTTTCGATCAATGGGGAGTCGAACTCGGCAAGGAGCTGGCTACGGCAATCCTTCCCCTGATCAAGGATGGTTCGGGCTTTGCTGGAAAAGACGGATCTACCCGCGGTCTCTTGCAGACAATCACAGATCTGAAAAAAGAACCCTAATCTTATTCATCCAGCAGATGACAGGATGCCATATGACCACCGCCCTGATCTTTCAGCTCTGGCGGGATAGAATGACATTTATCAATCGCAACCGGACATCTGCCGGCAAAACGACACCCCAAGGGTAAATTGACCGGGCTTGGCGGATCTCCCTTCAACCGCACCCGCTCCTCACTGCCGTCTCGCGCTCGCGCCTTGGGAACAGCCGAAAGCAGGGCTTTAGTGTAAGGATGCTGTGGATTCTTGAACAGAGATATTCGATCTGCCTGTTCGACAATCTGACCCAGATACATGACAGCAATATGATCACACAAATGCTGCACCACACCGAGATCATGGCTGATGAACAGATAGGTCAGGCCAAGATCTTCCTGCAATTTGCGCATCAGGTTAAGGATCTGCGCCTGAACCGCCACATCAAGGGCGGAGACCGGCTCATCGCAGACAATCAGATCTGGTTTCGTCGACAGAGCGCGGGCTAGCCCTACACGCTGTCGTTGACCTCCGGAGAACTGATGGGGAAACAGTTTTGTCAATTCCGGCCTCAAGCCAACCTGGACAAACAGGTCCCGCACCATCTGGTCGCGGTCCTTTTCTTCCCCGATATCCATGAGATCAAGAGGCTCGCGAACAATCTCACCAACCCTTTGCCGGGGGTCCAACGAGGAATAGGGATCCTGAAATATCATCTGGAAGCGCTTGCGTGAATGCCGCAGCTCATCGCCCTGAAGGGTGCTGATTTCGAGATCATCCAAACGGATGGTTCCTGCTGTGATTGGAACGAGACGTAATACTGCGAGAGCCGTAGTCGTCTTGCCCGATCCACTTTCCCCGACGATCCCCAGTGTTTTCCCTTTCGGCACCGTAAAGCTGACCCCATCCACAGCATGTACGACCATGGCCTTCTTGAATAGCTTCTTGCCACCGAAATGAACCTTGAGGTCCCGAACTTCAAGCAGGGTTTCGTCACTCATACCGCCACCACATATTCGACATTATGACAGGCGACCGCGTGCCCCTCTGAAATGGGTTCAATATCTGGCCTGCGTTCTTCACATACCGGGGTCTTGTAGGGGCATCTGTCGGCGAAGGCGCATCCTGTGCCAAGTTCCGTCAGGGAGGGGACAACGCCTTTGATTTCACTGAGATAGGGACGAATATCTGTCGGATCCGTCTCCAGATGCGGTACGCAAGCGATCAGCCCCCGTGTGTAGGGATGATGGGGATTTTCCAAAATATCCTTTGTGAGACCTGATTCGATGATATGGCCCGCATACATGACGGCAACCCGATCCGCCAGTTCGGCAATAGCCCCCATATCATGGGTAATCATAATGATCGCCGTCCCGGTTTCCCGCTGCAGGTCTTTAAGCAAATCAAAAATCTGTGCCTGCACCGTCACATCGAGAGCAGTCGTCGGTTCATCCGCTATCAGCACTCGCGGATGACAGGAAAGAGCCATCGCAATCATCACCCGCTGGCGCATGCCGCCTGAAAGCTCATGGGGATAGGCTTTTGCCCGAAGGGCCGGCTCCGGAATGCCGACCTTGGTCAGCATTTCCACCGCCCGATCCCAGGCTTCGGCATTGGTGATGTCCTCATGCAATAGAACGCATTCAGCAATCTGATCACCGACCCGGAATACCGGATTGAGGGAAGTCATAGGTTCCTGAAAAATCATGGAAATGATGCCACCGCGCACCTGACGCATACGGGCGTTGCTTGCCTGTAACAGGTCTTCCTCTTCCAATAGGATAGATCCTTCAGAGACCTTGCCCGGCGGGCTTGGCACTAATCCCATGACAGACAGGGCGGTCATACTCTTTCCGCATCCGGATTCCCCAACAATCCCAAGGATTTCTCCACTCTTCAACTCAAGAGAAATCTGATTGAGAACCCGGGCATTCCCTGCCCGCGTCTTGAAATCGACAACCAGATCCTTGATGGTCAGAAGGCTCGTCATCAGCGCTCCCTCAACTTTGGATTAAACGCATCATTGAGCCCGTCTCCCACCAGGCTGAAGCCCAGCACAGTGAGGAAGATCATGAACCCGGGGAACGTCACGGCCCACCAGGCATCCAGAATATATTCCCGTCCGGCCCCGATCATCAGGCCCCAACTGAAAACATTGGGATCTCCCAGCCCAAGAAAGCTCAGCCCTGCCTCAAACAGGATGGCAATACCGATGGTCAGGGTGGCAGAAACAATCAGCGGCGCCAAAGCATTGGGAAGAATAACCCGCCACATGATACGACTGTTCTTCGCGCCAACCGAGCGGGCGGCATTTACATATTCCAACGTCCGGATGCGGAGAAATTCCGCCCGTGTCAACCGCGCGGTGGTCGGCCAGCTGACAATGCCGATGGCAAGGGCAACAATATAAATACTTGGCGGGAACAGTGTGACCAGCACCATGGCAAACAAAAGCGCCGGGAGGACCTGAAAGAATTCGGTGATGCGCATGAGGACTTCGTCTACCGCCCCTCGGAAAAATCCCGCAAAGGCACCCATCAGAATTCCAATGGTAATCGTGATAAAGCCAGCCGCAAGCCCAACATATAATGTCGCCGATCCCCCATGAATGAGCCCCGCCAGGATATCTCGGCCCAGATAGTCAGTCCCGAGCGGTGCCCGTTCGGTTTCCCCTGGTGCCGTCAACGGGGCCCAGATCACCTCGAATGGATCTACCGGATATAAAAACGGACCCACGTAGGTAAACAGAACCACAAGGACCAGCAGAATAAGTCCGAGCATACCGGCCCAACTCTGGCGAAAGGCACGCATGGCCTCTCGGATCGGGCTTTGACTTTCAACGACGATGGGTTCATCAACAGTCGCCATATCACCCTCCCGTCCGAATGCGAGGATCAACAATGCGATACACAAGATCTGTAATCAGATTGGCAACAATGACCAATACTGAGGAGAAAAACAGAATCCCGAGAACAGTCGGATAATCACGGGCGAGAATAGATTCGAACGCCAGTGTCCCAAGGCCCGGCCAACTGAAAACAGTCTCAACAAGAACGGCGCCGGAAACAATACTCCCGAATTGTAGCCCGGCGATGGTCACAACGGGCAGAATGGCGTTTCGAAGGGCGTGATGAGTATAGACCTTGGTTTCCGCAACCCCTTTGGCACGGGCTGTCCGGATATAGTCAGATCCCAGAATTTCAAGCATGCTGGCCCGGGTCAGGCGGGCATATTGCGCGAGGTACACAATACCCAATGTCAGGGCCGGCAGTACCAAATGGTGCAGAACATCAAGGATAAAGCCAAAAAATCCAGTATCTTTGGTGATGTCGAACATATTGGCGATAGGGAATATCGGTATGACCCAGGCAAACAAGATAACCAGCATCAGACCTGTCCAGAAAATAGGCGCTGAATAGCCCACCACAGAAATAAGTGTAACCAATCCGCTGACAATTCCCTTTGGCTTGTGGGACGCCAGCACCCCCAGCATGGTCCCTACCGCAATGGCAAAAAGCAGGGCTGTTGTTACCAGAAGAATAGTCGCGCCGGCTCGACCTGCAACGAGATCAAGAACGGGCGCATTATAGAAAAAAGACTGACCCAGATCTCCCTGCAAAGCCCGTCCGAGATAAACGCCGAGCTGAACATAAATCGGTTTGTCCAGCCCATAGGTCTTGCGGATATCGGCGAGCATTTCCTCGGTCGCTCCGCCCATCTCGCCGGCAATCACATCCGCCGGGTCGCCTGGGGCCAGATGGATGAGCAGAAAATTGAGCACAAGGACCGCAAGAACCAGCACAAAGGCGTGGAACAAGCGGCGGACAACCATCCACGCCATATTCATGTGGATGGTGTCCGTACTGTGTAATCTGGGTCTGAACGCATTTTACTTGAGGTAAACTTCGTCCATAGGTGCCATGGTTCCCCAAATCGTCATAGGCGGGTTACCGATATTTTTGGCATGGGCCGTGTGATACGGAAGCATGTTGATGAAAGCAATCGGCGCCTCATCGACGATGATTTCCTGAGCCTTGTTATAAAGCTCGATACGCTTGGCCTGATCCAACTCTGATCCAGCTGCCGCTAACAGGGCATCCACTTCCTCATTGCAATAGCTCTGAGTGTTGGACCAGATCACTCCCTTTTTAATATTGTCGCACAAGTAAGTGCGATGAACGCCGATCACCGGATCACCCCAGTTGAAAACGATATCCATGCTCATATCAAATTCGTGCCCGCTGACCCGTTTCGCCCAGGTTGGGAAATCAGGTGAGGCACGCAGTTCCACATCGATACCGACTTTCTTGAGCTGGGGCTTCAGATACTCTGCAACCCCTTTTTGCAGCTCGGCCGCATTCGGGATGTAGTCGATGGTCAGCTTAAAGCGCATGTCGTCATCACCCCGCTTAAAACCAGCCTCGTCGAGCAAGGCATTGGCCTTGTCTAGATCCAAATCATATTTGTTGGCATTGGCTGCATAGAACGGGCTTCCGGGAACAATCGGGCCGGTCGCTGCTTTTGACTGACCGCCATGCAGGGCATTGACAATAAAGTCACGGTCTAACGCATAGGCGATGGCCTGGCGGACCCGTTTATCTTTCAGATATTCGTTCTTGGTATTGAACTCCAGCCAGTTAACCGGACCAACGGCCTCATAGCCGCGATCCGTCACAATGACATTATCACTCTTCTTCAAACGGGCGATATCTTTTGTCGTGGCCAGGAAGGGATACATGTTGACTTCGCCTTTATCGACGGCGAGTGCAAGACTAGTTGGGTCTTTGTAGTTCTTGATGATGATCTTATCGAGGTAAGGGCGTCCTTCGATAAAATAATCTGGGTTTTTCTCGAGAATAATATACTCACCAGGCTTAAATTCGGAGAATTTGAACGGACCTGAGCCGACGGGAGCACTATTGGCTGGATGGCTTTTCGCATCCTGCCCGTCCCCATAGACATGCTTTGGGATAATCGGCAGTAAGGCACTCGACATCGCCAAGAAAGCCGCGGGATGCGGTTTTTCAAAATTAATCACTGCAGTATGGGCATCAGGTGTTTCGACACTGGTTACCGGAGCAAACATGGATTTAAACGGATGATTGTCCTTCACTGTTTGCAGGGAAAAGGCGACATCCTCTGAAGTAACTGGCTTGCCATCATGGAATTTGGCGTTCTTGCGCAAATTCAGAGTGATGCTCTTCCCATCATCGGAAACCGTCCAGCTCTCAGCTAGATATGGTTGTGCTTCCCAGTTCTCATTAAACCGTAAAGGCGTTGCAAATATTTGTGTTCCCGGTACCGCGGTGGCGATTCCTGACTGAACTGCCGGATTTAGATGACGTGCTTTTTGAGTCGTACCAACTACAAGCGTACCACCATTTTTTGGCTCGTCAGCCTGGACAATCGCGCTTGAGCCAGCCGTCGCCATCATGGCTGCGGCCGCAACCATAATTCCAAATTTCCTCATCCCTGCCTCCTGTGACATCGAACATTATATTTTTGTATATTCTGGTTATTTGAAGCTAAAGAAGATTCAATCATCCGTAAAATATATTTTTATACTGTTATTATAACATTTATCCGAGGAATTAACCTTGCGTCCCTTCCGGCAGGGTCGCTTGGTTAAAAGCTCCGGAATCCCTCAGACGTATACATGTATCGATGACAACATGTGCCGCTTTACTGAGTTGAGAGTCATTGCGATGTAAAATCCCATACTCAACACTCGTGTAATGGGGCTTGAGCGGGATTCGTATCAGATCTCCCACGGTATATTGCTGTTTCTGCAAAGGCCGCAGGTTGAAAATGGAGTAACCAAGACCGGCAGCAACCATGTTTCTGACCATTTCGGCCGTTTGCGAGGAATAGGCAACTTTCGGAGACAAATCATCATTGTTGAACAGGCTGAACATATATTCCCTGGTCTGGTCCAAATCCAAAAGGACCATAGGCTCATTGCAGACCTCGTCCAAGGATAGCAGGCTTCGTTTGGACAGGGCATGGTCGTGGGGCAGCACAATATGCGGTGGCGCATTGAACAATGATATGAAGGAAACATTCATCCCCAGATTTACGTTAGCGTACTGGACTGGGTTGGCCCCAATTGCCAGATCGATCTCACTATCGGTGATGTAACGCAGATTTCTGACAGTATCCCCTTCGGTCAGATGAATGGAAATTCCAGGATAGTTATCCGCGACCGATTTCGTGATCATGGGAAGTAGGATCGGGGCCGCCGGCGTAAAGCAGCCCATGGTAATGGATCCGTTGACTGTTTTCGCCTGCTCGTCCATTGCTTCCTCAAAAGCCGTATGGGCCTTCAGTAAATGGCGCGCATTGGACAAAAATCCATGACCAAACTGCGTCGCATAAATACCCTTCGACGGAGACCGATTGAAAATCCGCTTATTGGTCTGGACCTCAATGGCATCGATAGCGGAGGAAATTGAGGAGGGAGAAATATTCAAGGCTTTTGCGGCGCCGGTTATGGACTGCTGTCGTGCGGCAACATCAATATATCTGAGCTGTTTGAGAGTATAACGCATTCATTCCTCGGAAAATTGTAGTAATACCCGCAAAATAATCTATTTTTCAGAGGTTAAAGCCACCACTAAACTCTGTCCAATAAAAATTCCGTTGGGAGGAGAATGTCTTGTCGGGCACCACCGTTTTCAAAGCAAAAAAAATAATCACCATGAACCCAGTCCAGCCCGAAGTCACCCATGTCGCCGTGCGCGATGGTCGCATCCTGGCGGCCGGTACGGAACAGGAACTGGCAGGATGGGGTGACCATGACCTAGATACAAGCTTTGCGGATAAGATTCTTATGCCCGGCTTTGTAGAGGGCCATTGCCATTTGATGGCGGGTGGAATCTGGCAATTTACCTATGTCGGTTACCAGGACCGGATAGATCCTGATGGCAAGCATTGGCCGGGTGTCACATCTTTGGAAGACGTTTTAGAGAGGTTGAAGGAGGCTGAAGCCAAGCTTGGCCCGGAAGAACCGCTGGTCGCCTGGGGGTTCGATCCGATCTTCCTGATGGCCCGGCGCCTGGACAAAAATGATCTTGATACGGTCAGCAGTGACCGCCCAATTGCAGTCGTCCATTCCAACTTTCATTTGATGACTGTCAATTCAGCGTCACTTAAGCTGGCGAACTATGTTGCCGATATGGGCATAGATGGGATTGCCGAAGGTGAAGATGGTACGCCAAATGGCGAACTACAGGAAATGGCAGCCATGTTTCCAATCATGCGCCGCCTTGGCATCAATTTACGTGAATTGGGCCGCTCCAGATCCAGCATTATCGATTTCGGCAAAGTCTGTAACCGGGTCGGTGTGACAACAGCCGCGGACCTCATTAATGATCTTCCCGATGAAGATGTGGCGGAAATGACATCTATTACCTCTGAAGACAGCTATCCGATACGCCTATTGTCAATGCTAAATGCCCTGGCACAACCGGTTGATGAAACCCGAGATCGGGCGCTTGAGCTTACGAACCACTCCACTGATAAACTGAGATTAGGCGGGGTAAAAATCGTAACGGATGGCTCAATTCAAGGCTTCACAGCGCGCCTCAGATGGCCAGGTCACTATAACGGCGCTCCAAACGGCATCTGGAATATTTTGCCCGACCAGCTCAATGAGCTGGTATCCGTGCTCAACGATGCCGGAGTTCAGATGCATATCCATACCAATGGTGATGAAGCCATTGAGGCTGCCCTTGATGCTCTGGAGATTGCAAAATCAAAAAACAACCGCCCCGATCTCAGGCATGTGCTCCAGCATTGCCAGATGGCAGACCGGGCACAATTTCGCAAGATGAAAAGGCTGGGTGTCTGCGCTAATCTGTTTGCCAACCATCTCTACTATTTTGGCGATAAGCATTATGAACTCACCATCGGTCCGGATCGTGCAACACGAATGGACGCCTGTCAGTCCGCACTTGATTTCGGCGTGACCTTTACCATCCATTCAGACGCTCCCGTGACGCCGATGGCGCCTCTTTTCACCGCCTGGTGTGCCGTAAACCGTCTAACGGAAAGTGGTCGAGTGCTGGGAGAATATGAAAAGATCTCTGTCGATGAAGCCCTTGAAGCCATTACGCTTGGCGCGGCCAGCACATTGCAGATGGATCATGAAGTCGGCTCTGTGGAAGTCGGCAAATGGGCAGATTTTGCTGTCCTTGAAGATGACCCCAAGGCAATCGCTCCGGAAAAGCTTAAGGATGTTAAAGTCTGGGGCACAGTCCTCGCGGGAGAAAAATTCCAAACCCCATGACCTCAAGAGAGACCCCTTTACCCATGACCGTCCTCTCCGGTTTTCTCGGATCCGGAAAGACTACTTTGGTGAACTATCTGTTAAGGCACA
Organism: Sneathiella sp.; assembly: GCA_965228285.1. Taxonomy (GTDB): domain Bacteria; phylum Pseudomonadota; class Alphaproteobacteria; order Sneathiellales; family Sneathiellaceae; genus Sneathiella. Next base: position 3,745,724 of record OZ245808.1, on the reverse strand, counting down.
ATGAAGGGCAGAAAATTCTCGTTCTCGTGAATGATTTTGGTGCCTTGCCGATCGACGAAGATCTGATTGAGGCGCAGGACGGTGAAATTCTCAGTCTCGCCAATGGGTGCGCCTGTTGCAGTATGGGCGGCGATCTGTTTGAAGCCTTTGAAGCTGCGCTTAGCTTCAAGCCGGTCCCCGATCAGTTGCTAATTGAAGCAAGTGGCGTGGCGGAGCCGCGTCGGATTGCCAACTTTGCCCGGGCAGAACCTGAGCTGCAACTCAATGCCATTGTCACCATTGTCGACGCAGCAAATATGGAAGACGGCTTTCAGGATACCAGGCTGCAAGATGTGATGAAGGAACAGATTACGTCCGCCCATGTTCTGCTGCTCAATAAATGTGACCTCGTTTCTCAGGTTCAAAAAGCTAGGGTCAGGAATAAGCTACGAGATCTGAATGACAGAGTAACGCCCATAGACATCAATCACGGCAGAGTTCCTCCGAACATCATATTTGGCAAGGGAACGGTCCCGGATACGGCTATTGCAGAGGCCACGCACCAACATAGTCACGGCGACCTGTTTGACCACTGGGCGTTCAAGTCTGAGCAATTGTTCGAAAAACAAGTTCTTTGGGAAATAGTTTCTTCCCTGCCGAGTACTGTCTTGCGCTTCAAAGGTATCTTCAGAACACCAAATACGGCAACCGCTTGGGGCATCCACAAGGTTGGTGCCCATGTCGATATTACCCGATTGGAAGATACCGCCTTGTCCGAAGCAGGCTCTGAATTTGTCGCTATCGGTTTGAGGGAAGACAACATTCCGAAAGTGCTGGAGGCGGTATTTTCCAAGGAACACTAACTCCCCAAATACATCAGCTTTTCTTCCTGTTTAAACGATACAGCAGATTAATGAAGTCATTATATCTGGTCGGCATCAGCCGTTGAATGACATCCAAAAGCTTTGCATCCCCGCCAATCAGGATACGCCTCCGGCCTTTTTCCACACCGCCAAGAATGACATCAACTGCCTCCTCCGGTGTCGTCCGCGCGACCTGCTCAAACGTCCGGGTAAATTCTTCTAAGTTTTTGGCGCCGAAGCCGGGTGACTTGAAGCGGGCGTTTCGGGCAATGCCGGTCTTAATTCCGCCCGGATGAACACTGGAAACGGTCACGCCTTTTCCGGACACTTCCTGCGCCAATGACTCTGTAAATCCGCGAACGGCAAATTTACTGGCATTGTAGCTGCTTTGCGAGGGAACTGAAATCAGTCCGAACAAGCTTGACACATTGATAATGGCCCCCTCTCCTCGTTCCAGAAAATGCGGCAAAAAGGCTTTGCTGCCATGGACCACGCCCCAGAAATTGATGTTCATGATCCAATGGAAGTCCTCATACGAGAGAGCATCGACTGAATTGACCACAGTGACACCGGCATTATTAAAGATAAAGTCGACGGATCCGAATTCAGTAATGGCACCTTGCGCCCAGTTTTCAACGGCGCCTCTATTGCCCACATCAAGAGGGGTAATGGAACATCCAACATTCTGATCTGCAATCAAGGCCTTGGTTTCCACAAGACCCTCTTCGGAAATATCGCTAAGGGCAAGATTGCACCCTTTACTTGCCAGACTCAGCTGAGAGCACGACCTATGCCCGAGCCCGCACCCGTAATCGCGGCCGTTTTCCCCTGATAATCCATTTGGGTCCCCTTTTATATGCTTTTTGCCGCAGGGTATGAGATGCATTGATTTATCCCGACACTCTACCCGGCCAATTGCTGTTCCGTTTTTTGACGAATGTCGAAATCGCTCAACCGAAGTGCTTGCTTCTCCCGTTTAAACCGTCGCCCGGCTCGCGGATACAAGGTGCTTATTCTTCCCTGCCCATCCTTGTACCAACTGCTGCAATCCGTTGCCCAGACAGTATTAGTGAGGTCATTCTGCAGTTTCAAGTTATAGTCAGCATGGGCGTCAGCCGTCGGCTCGATAAGCTTGTCCTTCCCGGCGATATCCAGACATTGCATGATCAACGCGGCCTGCGCTTCAATCATATAGATAACAGAAGTTGAGCCAACTCCGGTGTTAGGACCGGTCACAAAATAGGCGTTCGGAAAGCCCGGAACCATCGCCCCCTGATAGGCGGCCGGCTCCTCCGACCAAAGCCTGCTCAGGGAAAGGCCGCCCCTGCCAATCAGTTCAATGGAGCGCATCTGTTTCTTCAGATCAAATCCGGTGGCCAGAACGATGACATCGGCGCCATGATGCCGCCCAAGCGTATCCATTACACCCGTTTCATCCATATGAGAGATGCCATCCGTAACCACTGACACATTCTCCCGATTGAGAGCCGGAAAATACTCGTCTGAAATCAGGATACGCTTGCATCCCAACTCATAGTCGGGCACCAGCTTCTCTTGCAACTCGGGATCCTTGATGACGTGTCGCATATGATCATTTACCCGCTTTGCGACATGTCTGCGCAACCAGGATCTTCGCAAAAATAACGGGGTAAGGAAAAACTCATAACGCAGGAACAGACGGAACCTAAGCAACTTCATGCGCCAGGCAGATTTGCGGAACCTTTCTAATTCTGAAATGGTGTAAGCTCTGTCCAGTCGCGGCGCAACGTAATTTGGCGTACGCTGAAAGATCGTCACCTTATCCGCAACTTTCGCCACTTCTGGCACGATTTGCACGGCGCTTGCCGCACTGCCGATAAGAACAACCTTTTTTCCGCCCAGAACAAGATTCTCAGGCCAGCGGGCGGTGTGGAAGACAGACCCAGAAAAGTCATCCAAACCTTTAAATTGAGGAATATTCGGTGTGTTCAGGCCGCCAGAGCCAATAACAATATGCCGGGCTAAATATAACTCCCCACCCGCGACCGAGACCTGCCATAAAGCTTTATCTTCATCAAATCGGATCAATTCAACAGAGTTGCCAAATCGAATATAAGGTTGCACCCCGAAATCGATCGCGCATTTCTTCAAATAGTCTTTAATTTCCGGTTGCGGAGAATAGACATGGCTCCAGTTCGGATTTGGCGCGAATGAGAAACAATAAAAATGGGAGGGCACATCACAGGCTGCCCCTGGATACCTGTTCTTATACCAGGTTCCTCCGACTTCCTTTTCCTGCTCTAAAATGACGAAATCCTGGATATTGGCGTCGAGGAGTTTTACCCCCATGCAAATGCCGGAGAATCCGGCACCAATCACAATAACATCCAAAATTCTTGTTGCTTCCAAGAAAACCGCCCCAGAATTTACTCTATTGCAAAAATAGTAACTTCAGTAAATGCAGAGTCAACTTGTCCCCTTTATCAGGAAGCGCCTTTATTGCCGCCAATCTGAAAGTCAGTCTTCAGTTTCAGGTGCCAGCAACATTGCCTCTGCTGTCCTGACAAGTTCCGAAAGGGTTGCGTCCCCCTCCCAGAAACGGGCTTCCGGGTTTTGTGTCGAAATAGCTCTTTCCCGGGCGGCGAGAAGATTGAAGACATAGTGCTGCATCAGGTATAAACGGCGGGCCATGGTATCCGGACTGATTTCACTCATAAAATTCTTCAAATGGGCTAGGCATCTGAAATATCCGATATCCGCCGTATTGTTGACCGTCTCCTGAACGAAGTTCGGATTATTCTGAAAAGCCTGCAAGTACAATCGAACATTGGTCAGCGATCTCGGATCGGTTTCCGGAAGAACGGCGCTTTCAATAAAGATGGATAAGACTTCCCTCGCAGAGTTCGGTCCGCCATTACTTTCCATTTCATCAAGAAGCTCAATCCGGCGCACTTCAATGACAGCCGCCGCATCCAAGAGCAGCTCACGCGCCAGGTCCTGCTTTGTGCGAAAATAGTAATGCAGGGAGGCCATGTTCTTCTGTTCGGCAGCGGCAACGATTTCGCGTACGCTGACCCCATCCATTCCCTTTTCGGCGAATAATTTCTGGGCTGCTATTTTTATTTTATTTCTTGTTGATATTTTAGCCATTTATTACGCCTATTTAACCACCTCATCAGGCATGCCGCAGATACTATCTATTCTGGTTCAAGAAGCAACTTACAATTATTCTTTCGTTGATTGCGTCCCGTTCACGACCGGAAAGACGAAGCCTTCTTACTAACGGCGTTTTTATTAGAATGTTATTGTTTAATTATTACTTAATTAATCATGTATTTAGGGCAGAAATATTTTTTTCATGTTCGATACGGGTGATCGAGTATTTCCCGCATAACAAGTAAGTCATTAAATACAAGAAAGTGATGAAAGGAACATAGATGTAGGCGACATCCGTCATCTCAGATTCCGTGAAGACCTGCCCGCTATCACCTGCCACACTGAGAAAAACGCCCGAAGCGAATATTCCAAGGCCAGAAACAATCTTTTTGGAAAAAGAGATTGCCGCAAAATACAGCCCCTCTATCCGGCGCCCCGTATTCCGCTCCGTTTCCTCGACCAGATCCGCCGTCATGGACCCAAACACAGTCTGCAAAGCTACCAGGAACCCAATATATATGAGGGTGTGGAAAAGTAAAATTGGCAGCAGAATGGGATCTCCATTTTCAGGCAGGAGGCCCACGAGACGCAGAATAATGGTAATGTTGCTAACCAGTAGAGAAATAATGGCAAGAATCTGGATTACCTTCTTCTTTTCATGGCCACGCGCCAGGCGTGGCACAAGCCAAAGCGCTAACAAGGCGGACACAATCATGACAAGGGCAAAATAGGAGACCTGCAAAGCGCTGAGGCCGAAGAAGAAAGTTGCGAAATAGATCTGCAACGTAATGATGGTGCCGAACGCAAGCATTGAGAACATCGACGCGAAAAAAAGCGCCCGAAAAGAGTCGTTCGCAAATACGAGGTGCAGATTGTCCAGGAAAAGTGCCTTTGCGCCGGCAGAATAAAGTTTCGGCTGCGGTAAAATAGAAATCAATTTGTGGGTGCCGACGGCAGAGATCAGCATGCTGACAACGATGACAAAGGCGGCAAGGACGCCGAATGATCGATAACCTTCTGCATTCAGGACCCCTTGTTCAACGGTCTCCGTCGGTGTCAGGAACAGGGTGTAGGCGACAATTGCCATGACGATCCCACCGAGCCAGCCAAAACTGTTTCGCAAGCTCATCAGAGCTGTCCGTCCGTCATAATCCTGCGTTATCTCGGCCAGCAAGGCTGCGTTGGGTATCTCAAACAAGGTAATGAACAGACGTACGGCAATCGCCACGACAACCAGAAAACCGAAAAGCTGGGCGGAAGACAGATCCTGCGGCGGATTCCAGAGATAAAAATAGCTCAAAAGAATAGGAACAATCGCCGCATACATGAACGGGTGTCGCCGCCCCCACCGGGAACGCCAGTTATCAGAGAGATGGCCGACATAGGGGTCGGAAAATGCGTCAAAAACAAGGGCTATCAGAATGGCAAGACCTGTATAGAAAGGGGACAGTCCGAGAACCTGATTGTAATAGATCATCAGGAAGGTGGTGAACCCATTATCCTTGACCCCGTAAGCGACGGCCCCCAATCCGTACAAAAACTTTGTGCCGCGGCCGATCTCCAGCGTCATTACACTACCCTGCGCATGTATCCCGCTTTATACCCTAATGTAATCAGACCACCTTGGCTAGCCGGGCATAGGCCTGTTTCAGATGCGGTCAGTCTTCATCTCGATGTTATATTTCTTCATTTACTCCAATCCCAGTAAATGTGAAACTATTCCGCGCAGTTCGGGATTTTTGTGGGGATAAAAATGAAACTGACTTTTGCCAGCTACTGGATGATTGCAATAATATTTGTCGGTCTGGGCCAGATAGTAGATTCTGCTTCCGCACAAACCAACAGTTCGCAAAAGGCGGCTCCACCGGCAGTCCTTGTCGCAGTGGCGAAAAAGCAGGAGATTGCTGATCAGTACGTCTTTTACGGGCGTGTGGAAGCGACCGCTCGCGTTGAAATCCGGGCCCGGATAGATGGTTATCTTGGGCCCTTGGCATTTGAACAAGGTAGCTTTGTCAAGGAAGGCGACCTGCTTTTTCAGATTGAAAAGGATCTTTATCAGGCGGCTGTCGCCCAGGCAAAAGCCAATTTGGCAAACTCACAAGCTGCCGCCAAGCTCGCAAAAATCGAGCTAGATCGCTCAAAGGAACTGCGGGGACGAAATGTCGTCGCCCAATCACAACTTGACGAAAACTCCGCCAAATATGAGGAAGCTCTGGCAGATGTGAAGTCCAACCAGGCCGATCTGGACCTCGCAGAGATCAATCTGGGTTATACGGACATCAAGGCGCCTATCTCCGGCCGTATCGGCAAGGCCGCAGAGACAAAAGGCTCACTCGTCGGTCCGAGCAGTGAACCGCTGGCTCTTCTGGTGGCGCAGGACCCTATTCAGGTGTCCTGGCCCGTTCCTGACAGACTGTTCACCGAAATAAGCCGGCGACATGAAAGCAATGACAGTGTCAATATCAAGCTCAAATTGCCTGATGACAGCATTTATGAGCTGCCGGGCAAAATCATCTATTCCGAACCCAGTGCCAACAGCACGACCAATACGGTCACTGTCCGGGCGGAGTTTCCAAATCCGGAGTCTTTGTTGGTGGATCAGCAGCTTGTCACCGTGCTGATCTCTCGCAAGGACACGGAAGAAAGACTGGTTATCCCGCAAAACGCCCTGCTTCTGGATCAGCAGGGATCATACGTTCTTGCCGTGAATGACAAGAATGTGGTTGAGGTCAAGCGCATTACACCTGGCGCTCAGGAGGGCTCATTGCTGGTGATTGAAAGCGGCCTCAAAGAAGGAGACAAGGTCATCGTCACCGGACTTCAGAAGGTGCGAAAAGGGATGGAAGTCACCCCCAAACCAGCGACACCTGAGGGCGCCTCCCAATGATCTTTGATTTTTTTATCCGGCGGCCCAAATTTGCCATCGTGATATCCCTAGTCGTGGTGGCAGCCGGTCTGCTGTCCATGGCGGTTATTCCGGTGTCGCAATATCCCGAGATCACGCCGCCAACGGTTCAGGTCACCGCCTCCTATCCCGGCGCTGACGCCGAGGTTGTTGCCCAGACCGTTGCCCAGCCAATCGAAAGCGCGATCAATGGCGTCGACGAGATGATCTATATGAAGTCGGGATCGAATGCCGATGGCACCTATAACCTGACCGTCTCATTTGATGTGGGCGCGGATCCGGATCTGGCGACTGTCAATACTCAGAACCGGGTGAGTCAGGCGCTTGCCGATGTGCCCGATGCCGTGCAGGAAATTGGCATAACTGTGCAGAAACAATCGAGTGCCATCTTGCAGATATATGGCTTTTATTCTCCCGATGCCAGCCTCAGCCAGCTGTTTGTCAGCAACTATATAACCATCAACATTCTGGATGAAATTCAGCGGGTGCCCGGTGTCGGCAGCGCCAGCCTGATTGGTGGCCTGGATTATTCCATGCGGATATGGGTCGACAATCCGACCCTTCTCAACAATCTGGGCATGACCAACCAGGATATCATTACCGCCATCCAAAATCAGAATATCCAAGCCCCGGCCGGTCGCATCGGGGCCGCTCCTGTTTCCGATGACCAGAGCCTTCAGCTGACTGTCCGCACCAAAGGCCGGCTGACGAGTGCCGCCGAATTTGAAAATATCATACTTCGGGCGGAGGAAGACGGTTCGATCGTGCGATTACGCGATGTCGCCCGGGTTGAGCTGAGCGCTGAGGCCTTCGATACTGAGATTGTTCTGGGAAAAGCAGAGGCCGTGGGCCTTGCCATTTACCTGTCACCCGGTGCCAACGCTGTTTTTACGGCAACTGCAGTGGAAGCCAAACTCAAGGAGATCTCGAAACGGTTTCCCTCCGGCATGACCTATCACAAATTTGTCGACAGTGCAGAGTTTGTTGATGACATGATCAACAAGGTGATTGAAACCTTGCTCGAGGCCTTCGTGCTCGTTGCCATTGTTGTCTTTGTCTTCCTCGGACGCCTGAGAGCAACCCTGATCCCTCTGATTGCTGTTCCTGTTGCGATTATCGGCGCCATCGCCGTGATCAATTTCATGGGCTATACCGCCAATATCATCTCCCTGCTCGCCCTCGTTCTCGCCATCGGGATCGTCGTCGATGATGCCATTATCGTGGTTGAAAATGTCGAGCGGGTGATGGAGGAGGATCCGACCCTGTCCCCGGCCAAAGCGGCCCATAAAGCGATGACGGAAATCGCCGGATCCATCATCGCCATTACCTTTGTGTTGCTGGCAGTTTTTATTCCCGTGGCGGTTCTGCCCGGCTCCTCGGGCGTCCTGATTCGACAGTTTGCAGTGGCAATATCCGCAGCGATGCTGATCTCTGCCATCAATGCTCTGACATTGTCGCCGGCACTCTGTGCCCTGTTCCTGAGACCGGGTAAACCGATCATTTTCATGCGACCGGTGACCCGGTTCATCAATAAAATCGGCGATGGATATTCCGCCCTGGTACGCCGGCTGGTAAGGGTCGCCGCAATTTCCATATTTATCGCTGTTGGCCTCGGCCTGACGGCCGGATACGGGGTTCTCTCCACCCCGGCCGGATTTGTTCCCCAGGAAGACAAGGGCTATATCATGGTGGTCTTCCAGCTACCGCCCGGCGCCTCTTTCAATCGAACTGTCGCTGTATCCGAGCAGGTCGCGACGGCTTTGGAAGGCGATCCCGCGGTTGCGATTATCGGCCGGGTTGCCGGTATGGACATTCTCGGCGGCGGAAATGCCTCCAATACCGGTGTTGTCTTTCTGAACCTGAAACCCTATTCGGAACGCAAGTCCAAGGATCTCTGGGCCCCGGCTGTCATTGCCCGGGCAATGCCAAAACTTGCTGGCATTGCCGATGCGGTCTTTATTCCGCTCAATCCGCCCACCATCGATGGCCTCGGCAATGCCGGTGGCTTTGACTATGTTCTTGAGGCGTTGGAAGGTCAGGACCCAAATGAAATGGCCGCCGTTTTGCGGTCTGTTATCATTGAGGCCAATGCGGCGCCGAGTATCGCCGCGGCCTTCTCCACCTTTGAGGCTGACACCCCACAGGTCCAATTGGACATAGATAGGGATAAGGCAAAAACCCTTGGGGTCGAGATTTCCGATATCTTCAACGCCTTGCAAAGCCAGCTTGGCGGATATTATGTGAACGATTTTAATCTGTTTGGCCGTACCTGGACTGTTTATGTGCAGGGGGCCAAGGAGTATCGATCCCGCATTGCAGATATTGACGCGATCCAGGTTCGCAATGAAAGCGGCCAGATGGTGCCGATCTCAAGCTTTGCCGAGGCCAGCCTGACAAACGGGCCCCGGCAAATTGTCCGCTATAACAATTATCGGGCCGCCTCCATTAATGGCAATCCCGATCCGGGTGTCGGCCTGGGAAGTGCAATGGCAGCAATGGAGAAGATTTCCGAGACCACACTTCCAAACGGCTTTTCCTATGAATGGACCGGTCTTGCCCTACAGCAGGTGGAATCAGCCGGAAAAATGCCGATTGTCATCGGCCTCGCCTTTCTGTTTGCCTATCTCTTCCTGGTCGCTCTTTATGAAAGCTGGAGTATTCCACTGGCCATCTTGACGTCTGTGGTTGTTGCCGCTCTCGGGGCCGTCGCCGGCATCAAGATTGCGGGCCTCAGTTTTGACCTATACTCCCAGATCGGGCTGGTGGTGCTGATAGCTCTCGCGGCCAAAAATGCCATTCTTGTCAATACCTTCGCCCTTGAGGAGAGAAATACCGGAAAATCCCTGATAGAATCCGCGGCGAGTGGCGCGAGGTTACGGTTCCGGCCCGTCATGATGACGAGCTTCGCCTTTATTATGGGACTGGTGCCTCTTGTCATCGCCATTGGGCCAGGCTCCGGCGCCATGGTCGCAATTGGTGTTCCTGTGTTCGCGGGTATGCTGGCGGCGTCAACTGTTGGCATGCTGCTGATCCCAATGCTCTATGTAACCTTCCAATGGCTCCGGGAAAAAACCGGATGGCAGCCGATTACGGAGGGGTGACAGAAAGCACCCTCTTGCAAGATTAGTATTGCTCCGGGGAATTTACCTGTGTTAATCGCATGGGATCAGCGGGAGTAGTTTGATGAATGAGACTTTAGCAACGGCATCTGATCACCAGGAAAAAGACCCGGTTTGTGGTATGACGGTTACCGTCACCGGCGACTCCCATCACCTTGAGCATGCCGGCAAGCGCTATCATTTCTGTTCAGCCGGCTGTCGAGATAAGTTTTCATCTGATCCTGAATTCTATTTGTCAGGGGGCCCGTCACGAAAAAATGCCGCCGCAGCGACAGGCACCCAATATACCTGTCCGATGCATCCGGAAATCATATCAGATGAACCGGGTGATTGCCCGAAATGCGGCATGGCCTTGGAACCCATGGGCATTCCGGATCCGGATGAGGGACCTAATCCCGAACTTGTCGATTTCACTCGAAGATTCTGGATCAGCGCCGTCTTCGCGATCCCGCTCCTGGTCCTCACCATGGGGCCGATGCTCGGTCTGCCCATCCGCGAGTGGTTGGGGGAAAGGGTTGCCGTCTGGTGCGAACTGGCCCTATCGACACCTGTCGTCCTCTGGGCCGCCATTCCGTTTTTCAAGCGCGGCTGGTCTTCCATCGTCAATACCAGTCCGAATATGTGGACATTGATCATGCTCGGAGTTGGTGCGGCCTATGGCTACAGCCTGGTGGCCACTCTCATCCCCGGCTCTTTTCCGCCTTCCTTCCAGATGGCACCGGATGTGGTTCCCGTCTATTTTGAAGCAGCCGCGGTTATTATTGCCCTTGTATTCCTGGGACAGATACTGGAGCTGAGAGCCCGCGAACGAACAGGATCCGCAATCAAGGCGTTGCTGGATCTGGCCCCGAAGACGGCGCGGCGTATCAATGCGGATGGTAGTGAAAGAGACGTCCCCCTTGAGAATATTTTGGAAGGAGACAAGCTTCGTGTTCGCCCGGGTGAAAGCATCCCGGTTGATGGATCTGTGGTCGAAGGGAGTTCATCTGTAGATGAAAGTATGATTACGGGCGAGCCTCTGCCCGTTGAAAAAACCACTGGCGATGCCCTGACCGGTGGCACCCTCAACGGCACCGGTGCATTGATCATGGCGGCAGAGCATGTGGGGACGGATACCATGCTCTCGAAGATTGTCGAAATGGTCGCGTCAGCGCAGCGGTCCCGGGCCCCGATCCAGGGCCTCGTGGATAAGGTCGCCAGCTGGTTTGTTCCGATCGTTGTACTGATTGCCCTCATTGCCTTCACTATCTGGGCCCTGGTCGGGCCAAGCCCGGCTATGATCCATGCCATTGTTGCCGCCGTTTCCGTGCTGATCATTGCCTGTCCCTGTGCCCTTGGTCTGGCGACCCCCATGTCGATCATGACGGCGACGGGTCGGGGCGCCCTTGCCGGTGTGCTGATCCGGGATGCCGAAGCATTGGAGCGCTTTGCCAAAGTAGATATTCTGGTTGTCGATAAGACCGGCACCCTGACCGAAGGAAAGCCGAAACTGACCGATATCCGACCGATTGATCCGGTCACGGAAAAGGATCTACTGTCCGTTGTTGCAACTCTGGAAAAGGGATCCGAACATCCTCTGGCCGAGGCCATCGTCAATGGCGCACAGGAGCGGGGTATTGAGACCAGTAGTACCCAGGACTTCGAAGCCGTCACCGGTAAGGGGGTCCAGGGGAAAATCGGCGGGAATGTCGTCGCCCTTGGAAATAAGGCAATGATGGCGGATCTCGGGCTTGAAATTGATGCCGTCGAAGAGGACGCTGCTGCCCTGCAAGTCGAGGGCAAAACGGTTATGTATGTGGCCATCGGTGGTACCCTTGCCGGGATCATCTCCGTCGCTGATCCGATCAAGGAAACAACGGAAGAAGCCATCGACGCCCTCCATGCTGCCGATATCCGAATTATTATGGCGACGGGAGATAACGAACGGACTGCCCAGGCCGTCGCCAGTAAACTGGGGATTGATGAGATCCGGGCGGACGTGATGCCAGCTGATAAAAAATCACTTATAGATGACCTCCATGAAAAAGGGCATTTCGTGGCCATGGCCGGGGACGGCGTCAATGACGCACCAGCCCTTGCCGCCGCAGATGTTGGTGTCGCCATGGGGACCGGTGCGGATGTGGCTGTGGAAAGTGCCGGGATCACTCTTGTCAAAGGGGATCTGACCGGGATTGTGAGAGCACGGCTTCTTGCCCGCGCGACCCTTCGCAATATCAAGCAGAACCTGTTCTTCGCTTTCGCCTATAATGCGGCCGGTATCCCGATTGCGGCGGGTATTCTCTATCCTCTTACAGGCACCCTGCTCTCACCGATGATCGCCGCCGCGGCTATGAGCCTGTCGTCTGTCTCAGTGATTTCAAACGCCTTGCGCTTGCGCGCTGTTAAATTACACTAAAGGCTTGCTACAGGCTGCGATAGTTTTAGGTCTTTAATTTAGCTACCGGGTCTCCTAAACTCCGGAACATGTCGGCAATAGTTCTGCCAAGGAGAATGTCATGAGTGAAAATACCCCGCCGGACCTTGAAACCCTCAAAAATGCGATGGCCGAGCAGTTGGCCAAGCATTGGAAGATGTTTCTGATACAAGGCGTGATCATGGGCATTTTAGGGGCTCTCGCCATCGCTTTGCCACAGATCGCCACCCTGGCTATTGAAATTCTTATCGGCTGGCTGTTTTTTGTCGGCGGGATTGTCCGCGGTGTCTCTCTGTTCAGCGCCAAGGGGTTGCCCGGGTCGCTCTGGTCCATTCTCACGGCGATATTGGCGATTATTGTCGGCCTGATCCTGATCCTCGATCCCTTAAAAGGCACCTTGACCCTAACCATGGTCCTGATCGCCCTGTTTATCGTTCAGGGGATCATTTCGATCATGCTGTCCCTGCAATTCCGGGAGCATCTGAACAGCTGGATCTGGACCCTGCTCAGCGGGGTGGTTGATCTGGTGCTGGCCTATCTGATCTGGAAGGGCTGGCCCGACAGTGCGAGCTGGGCCATCGGATTGCTGGTCGGGATCAATATGCTGTTCGCTGGTCTCTCCCTGATCTTCACGGCCCTTGCCGCCCGTAATCAGAGCCCGGGTTAGGTGGTTGATGCGATAAAGTCCGGGATAATCCCGGAGCTTTTGGTCAGGGCCTCGATATCCTGGCCTTTCAGTAGGCCGTGATCGGTAATCAGCACGGTCTGGAGCCCGGCAGCGGCGCCGCCGAGAATATCCGTATGCAGGGTATCGCCGACCATGGCGATCCGCTGCCTGTTTATGCCGTCCGACACGAGGGACGCCACTACTGCTTCAAACATATTGCCAAAGGGCTTGCCAAAGAAAACGGGATCACAACCGGTTCTGTCGGCAAGCTCATGGGCGAAGAAGCCCGGCTCCAGGGAAAGGCCGTCCTCACGCGGGGCCACCAGATCCGGATTACCGATCAACAAGGGCCGCGGATGCCGCTTGAGGCTTTCCTGCAGATGCGTTTGCTGCAGGTCGGTCCAGTGACTGGTACTGAGAAAGAAGAAGCCGTCTACCTGATCATAGATATCCGCATCTTCTTCAAGCCTTACCGTTCTGGCGCCGATTTCCGAAAAGCCGGCATGGACCGGTGCCGCCACGCCCCACAGGCCGCGCGGCAGGTGATCTTCCAGAGCCGCGAGGGCGATCTGGCGGCTGGAGATAATCTTGTGGTCCGCAAAATCATAGCCAAGCCGGAGGAACTTCTGCCGGGTCTCAATCCGGGTGAAGGTGGCGCTGTTGGTCACAACATAGAGTTTCTTGCCAAGGCGGGTGAGCTCGGCCACGCGTTCAATGGCGCCCTCAATACAGGTCTCCCCGACATTGAGAACGCCGAAGGCATCCAGCAGGAACACGTCAATATCCGCCACCAGGTCCGACAGGTTTTTGATCTGTTTAGAGGAAGCGGGGAACTGCGCGCCCGGCAGGCGGTGCCGGATTTCCTCATAGCGTGCGAAGGCCGCCAGCGCGTCCATGTCAGTTCTCCAGCTTAAAAAATATGTCCGGCGAACCGGCAGCATGGTATAACACAGAAAAACAAGAAGAAAAGGGAGACAGATCCGTGAATGATCTCGATTTTACCGGAAAAACAGCGCTCGTTGTCGGCGGGTCCAGCGGTATCGGCAATGGCATCGCCCGGTCGTTTCTGGAGCGAGGCGCCGAGGTTCATATCTGGGGAACCCGCGCAAGCGCCACCGATTATGAAGGCGAAGAGGGCTCCGATCTTTCCGGCCTTCACTATGATCAGATGGATGTTTCAGACTTTGACGCGATTGAAGCCCATAACCCGCCCTTCGACAGCCTCGATATCCTCGTCTTGTCCCAGGGCACCGTGATCTATCGGCGCGGCGAGTTTGAGATGGCAGGCTGGCAGAAGGTTATGGATATCAACCTCAACTCCCTGATGGCCTGTAGTCAGAAATTCCATCCAATGCTGGCCCAATCGAAAGGCTCCCTTGTCATCATCTCCTCTACTGCCGGATATCATGCGACCAAGGGCAATCCCGCCTATAATGCGTCGAAAACCGGGGCGGTCGGCCTGACCCGCACCCTCGGGCAGGCCTGGGCGACGGACGGGATCCGGGTCAATGGCGTGGCGCCGGGCCTGGTCGATACCAAGCTGACCAAGGTGACCACGGAAAATCCGCAGCGGCTGGCAGGTGCACAAGCCCAGATCCCGCTGCAGCGCCTCGGCCTGCCGGAGGAAATTGCCGGAGCAGTCTTGTTCCTGAGCTCTCCACTGGCAAGCTATGTGGTCGGGCAGACCATTATCGTTGATGGCGGCCTGATCCTCTAACCCTTTGCCACAGATAAGAAGAAGGAAATTCCCATGGCAAGACTATCTAAACTGAGCCGCTCCATCTCCGGCAAAATCGCGCATGTCACCGGCGGGGCCAGCGGCATGGGCCGGGCGACGGCCCATCTCTTTGCCGATGAAGGCGCCCATGTGGCGGTGACCGATCTGACCGAGGACGGGGTTCAGAAAACCGTTAAGGAAATTACCGATAACGGCGGCTCGGCCCACGGCTGGGTGCTGGACGTGGCTGACCTGTCAGAGATCAGTCGGGTGACGGACGAGATTGGGGCGCAGTTTGGCGGCCTCGATATTCTCGTCAATAATGCCGGTTTTTCCAAGCATATGACTGTAGAAGACGAGGATTTCGAGGCCAACTGGGCCAGACATATGGATGTGCTGCTGACGGCCCATGTCCGGCTTATCCGGGCCAGCCTGCCCTATCTTAAAAAGTCGGACGGCGGGCGCATCGTCAATATCGCCTCCACGGAGGGCCTCGGCGCGACCCCTGAAATCGCGCCCTATACCTCAGCCAAGCATGGGGTCATCGGGCTAACCCGCTCCCTCGCCGTGGAACTGCCGAAATATGGCATCACCGTCAATTGCATCTGCCCGGGCGCCATCCATACGGGCATCACCGCCGGTATCAAGGACGAGCATAAGGAAATATTCTCCAAGCGCCGCATCCCGCTCCGCCGTTATGGGGAGCCGGAAGAAGTGGCGCAGGCTACTTTAAGCCTGGTGCTGCCGGCCGCGTCCTATATCAACGGGGTTGCTCTGCCCGTCGATGCCGGACTGACCATCAAGAACGCATAAATCGGAGCCGGACCCGTGACAAAAGCTAACAGCCTGCTCCGACTTGGCGATGACATGACCCTCCCGCTTGGGACCGATTGGGTGCTTGGAGAAGGAGAGGTGTTTTCCCTTACCAACCCGGCGGACGGCAGCCCTTTCGGATCCCTGAAAACCGCCTCCGTCTCCCAGGTCAATGCCGCGATCGAAACCGCTACATCAGCCTCTCAGAATTCCGGCTGGGCGCAGCTGCCACCCCATGAGCGGGCCACTTGTCTGTATCGTGCGTCCGACCTGATGACGGACCGGCAGGACAAGCTGGCCCTGCTGCAGACCATGGAAAACGGCAAGACCTTGAAAGAGTCGCGAGGACAGGTCGCCAGTGCTGCCGGGATCACCCGCTATTTTGCCGCTGTTTGCGAGACCCTGACCGAGGAAATTGCCCCCTCTCGCGGCGGCTATCTCAGCGCCACCTTGCATGAACCCTTTGGCGTCGTCACCGCCATTACGCCCTGGAACTCGCCGCTGACCATGGCGGCGCAAAAAATTGCCCCCGCTTTGGCGGCAGGCAATGCCGTGATCCTCAAACCGTCCGAGCTGACCTCTGTCGTCTCCATCGAACTGGCCCGCTGTTTTATTGATGCGGGCCTGCCCGACGGCCTGCTGAGTGTGGTGCCGGGGGGTGCGGATGTGGGCGAGGCCGTTGTCAGCCATGACGATGTCGGCATGATCTCCTTTACCGGCGGCACGGAAACGGGACGGCGCATCGCCGCTGCCGTGGCCCCACGCTTCCTGCCCACCATTCTGGAGCTGGGCGGCAAGTCCCCCAATATCGTTTTCGCCGATGCGGATCTCGATCTCGCAGCCAAAGGTGTGACCTCGGCCATCTTCGGCTCCGGCGGTCAGTCCTGCGTGGCTGGATCGCGCCTGCTGGTGGAGGCGACCATCTATGATGCGTTTATGGAAAAGGTGAAGACGGAGACGGCAAAGATAAAGGCGGGGGATCCCCTGGCCGAAGACAGCAATATCGGTCCCATGGCCTCTTTTGCACAACGGGAGCGGGTCGAGAGTTATGTGGCCATCGCTCGCCAGGAAGGCGGAAAGATCACCGCAGGCGGCACCCGACCCGAGGGTCCCGCCTATGACAAAGGCGCCTATTTCCTGCCGACCATCGTCGAAGGGCTTGAGCCCAACTCCCGCCTTGCCCAGGAAGAGATATTCGGTGCCGTCCTCGTCGCCATGCCGTTCAATGACGCGGATCATGTGGTGACCCTCGCCAACAGCACCGATTTCGGTCTGGCTGCCGGGATCTGGTCTCAGGATGTGACCAGGGCCTGGAATATGGGACGGCGGATTGAGGCGGGGACCATCTGGATCAACACCTATAAACAGCTCAGCATCGCTGCCCCGTTTGGCGGCTATAAGGACAGCGGTTTGGGCCGGGAAAAAGGCCTGCAGGGTCTGCGCGCCTATCAGCAGGCCAAAAGCCTGTATCTGGGTGGATTTCAGGGATAACAGCAGGGAGTAAGTCATATGGCTGACGAAACGAATATGGGGTTTATCGGGCTTGGCGTTATGGGTGAGCCCATCTGCACCAATATAACCGGTGCCGGATTTGGTCCGATGACGGTCATGGATATCAATCGGGAGATGGTGGCCAGACTTGAGGCCGAGGGCGCCGCAGCGGCTTACAGCCTTGCGGACCTGTCCGCAAGGTCCGAGGTCATTTTTCTGTCTCTCCCCGGGGGTCCTGAAGTGGAGCAAACCGTCCTCGGACCGGGCGGTTTATTGGAAAACGGTCGCGCCGGCCAGATCATTATCGATCTCAGCACTTGCCCCGTGGACCTGACCCGATCCATTCATGCCCGCGCAGCGGAGGCCGGAATTGAGTTTGCCGACGCCCCCGTCGCCCGTACCCGACAGGCCGCCATTGACGGCACCCTCAGCATCATGGTCGGTGGCAGTAGCGAGCTGTTCGCAAAAATCCGCCCCTTTCTCGCCGCCGCCGCCGAAGAGATCACCCATTGCGGGGATATCGGCAGCGGTCAGGTGGTCAAGCTGATGAATAACATGGTGCTGTTCCAGACGGTGGTCGCCCTCTCGGAAGCCTTCGTGACGGCGGAACGGGCCGGCGTCTCCCGCCAAAAACTGACATCAATCCTGTCTTTGGGCTCCGCCGACAGTTTCGCCCTTCGCAATCACGGCAAAAAGGCCATGGTCCCGAACCGCTTCCCCTTAACCGCCTTTGCCACCGATTATGCCTTGAAGGACATCAGCTATGCGCTTGAACTTGCCGCCGATATGAAGGTGGACACTCCGTCGGCACGACTGGCGGAAGAAACATTAAAGAAAACGAGCGCGGCAGGTTTTGGCGCTGAATATTTCCCGGCCCTGATCAATCTGGTCGCCGGAACCTCCTATGCGGACTATCAAAAGCAACTGGAAACGGATGATGAGTGATTTTGATTATGATGTGATTGTTGTCGGCGCCGGCAACGCTGCCTTTTGTGCCGCATTAAGTGCAGAGGAAAACGGCTGCCGGGTGCTGGTGCTGGAATGTGCGCCGGAAAGTCTCAATGGCGGCAATTCGCGCTTTACCGCCGGAGCCATCCGCTTTTCCTATAACGGGGTCGAGGATCTGAAACAGATCATGCCAGACCTCACGGAGACCGAGATCGAGACCACGGATTTCGGCACCTATACGGAAGATCAGTTTTTCGATGACATGTTCCGGGTGACCCAATATCGCACCGATCCCGATCTCTGTGAGCTTCTGGTCCGCCGCAGTTTTGAGACCCTCGACTGGATGCGGGGCAAGGGGGTGCGGTTCGTCCCCATCTATGGCCGTCAGGCCTTTAAAATAGACGGCAAATTCAAGTTCTGGGGCGGGCTGACGGTCGAATCCTGGGGCGGCGGCCCCGGTCTTGTCGATGCTCTGACGACCAGCGCGACAAAACGCGGTGTTGATATCTGGTATGAGGCGCGGGCGCTTAATCTTCTTTTTGACGGCACCAGAGTTACCGGTGTCCATGTGCGCCATAAGGGGGAATTGAAAGACGTCACGGCGCAATCGGTCGTGCTGGCGAGCGGAGGTTTTCAATCAAGTCCGGAAATGCGGACCCGCTATCTCGGCCCCTCCTGGGATCTGGCAAAGGTACGGGGCACCGCCTTCAATAATGGTGACGGTGTCAAGATGGCCATGGATATCGGCGCCAGCACGGCGGGCAACTGGTCCGGCTGTCATGCGGTCGGCTGGGATCGCAATGCCCCGGAATTTGGCGATCTTGCCGTCGGCGACGGCTTTCAGAAGCATTCCTATCCCTTCGGTATTCTCATAAACGCCGAAGGGGAACGGTTTGTGGATGAAGGGGCGGATTTCCGGAACTATACCTATGCCAAATATGGCCGGGTGATCCTGGAGCAAACGGGCAACTTCGCCTGGCAGATCTTCGATAGCAAAGTCACCCACCTCTTGCGGGATGAATATCGCATCAAGCAGGTGACCAAGGTTTCAGCGGACAGTCTCGAAGAACTCGCCCCGAAGCTGGAAGGGGTGGATGCCGGGCAGTTCCTCACATCCGTGGCCGACTATAACGCGGCGGTGCAGACGGACGTGCCCTTCGATCCCAATGTCAAGGACGGGCGCGGTACGAAGGGTCTCGCCGTGCCCAAATCCAACTGGGCCAATACCCTCGATACCGGACCGTTTGAAGCCTATGCGGTGACCTGCGGGGTGACCTTTACCTTCGGCGGTTTGCGTATCGATACGGACGCGGCCGTCCAGAGTACGGATCAGGCCCCCATTCCCGGCTTGTTTGCGGCCGGGGAGATTGTCGGCGGCATCTTCTATCATAACTATCCGGGCGGCACCGGGCTGATCAATGGGGCGGTCTTCGGCAAGATCGCCGGGGCGTCCGCGGCCCGGTATTGTAAAAGCGCGGCCTCGGCAGCGTGAGGAGAAAACACGAAAATGGCCTTCAGATCATTCGGTGAACAAAGCAGCTATTATTTCAAGCAGCCCCATACGGAAATTCCCGCGGCTCCGGTGAAAAGCAATGCCGACTGGCGCGGGCCGCATATGAAGGCCCGCCCCGGTGACTGGACCGTCACTCTGACTGCCGAGGATATTGCCGAGGTGAGCGCCGCGGCCGACAAAGCGCATGCCGCCGGTATTGCCATGGAAAAAATCAATCGGGACAATTTCCAGCTCACGGCCCTCGGCGACAGGATTGCCGACTGGCGGGTCCGCATTCGGGATGGCGCCGGTTTCGTATTGGTCCGGGGTCTGCCGGTTAAGGACTGGGGGGTGGAGAAAAGCACCCTCGCCTATTGGGGGATCGGCCATTATCTCGGAGTTCCGGGGGCGCAGAATCCCGACAATGAGCTGCTCGGCCATGTCATTGATTATTCGGAGGAACGGACCAACCCTCTCGTCCGCCGTTACCGCACCGCCGGCAATATCGATTTTCACTGCGATGCCGCCGATGTGGTCGGCCTTCTTTGCCTGAACGCGGCGAAAGCCGGGGGTCAGAGCCGGATCGCCAGTTCCGTTGCCATCTTCAACGAGATCTTCCGCAGCCGTCCCGATCTGGTGCCGCGGCTGTTCGAGCCGTTCATGACCGATCGCCGCGGTGAGGAAAAAGAGGGGCAACGCGGCTGGTATCCGCAAGCCGTTTGCCGCTATGCGGACGGGGTGCTGCGCAGTTTCTATCACAGCGAATATATGCGCTCCGCGGCGCGCTTCTCGGAAACGGGTCGCCATGATGAGACGACCCTGGCGGTCCTCGATCTCTATGACACTCTTGCCGCGTCAGAGGACTTTTACCTTGATATGGTTCTGGAACCCGGTGATATGCAGTTCATCTCCAACCACAGCATCGTCCATGCCCGCACCGAATATCAGGACTTTCCCGAGCGAGAAAGGCGGCGGCACTTGTTACGCCTATGGTTGTCCATGGAGTGAAATGATCGGAAATCTTGTTGACTGAGTCCACAAGTTTGTTGACGGAGTCAACTAGTTTTCGCCCTCATCGGTCTTTTTCGGCGGGAACAGAGTCTCCCGGGTGAGCGGCCCGCCGACAAAAAGGAGACTGATAATGAGCCCGATCAGCGCAAGAATGGCATTGAACAAAAAGGCCCGTTCGATGCCATCGGGAAGGGCTGAGGCGGTCACCACAAGCGCCGTTGTCAAACCGAGCCCGACGGCTCCGCCGGCATTCTGCACCATGAAGATAATGGCACTGGCAAGACCGGTGCGGGCCTCATCGACGGAGGTGATCGCCGCCGTGGTAATGGACGAATAAAACAGCCCGAATCCCATACCGAGGACAAGCATCCCCGGCACCAGATGCAGGAAGGGGGTCGAGGCGTCGAGGAGGGACAGGATGAAGATGCCGAGACCGATACAGAAGGTCCCCATCGAGATAATCATCTTTGGTCCGAGCCGGTCATAAAACGGCGCGGCGAAAAACGAGGTCAGGGCAAACATGCCGAGAATGGGCGCCAGCCCGACCCCGGCCTCAGCGGCCGTATAGCCGAGCTCCTTGACCATGAACTGGGGCAGATACAGCAAGGCCCCGAAATACACGGCGGACACCAGCAATACCACCAGATTGGCAGCCCCATATTCCCGGTTATCCATAATATCCGACGGCACCAGAGCATCCACCGCCGAGCGCCGCTCGATATAGAGAAACAGGGCGAGAAACACTGCCGAGCCGCAGAACAGTCCAATAATCACGGGGCTGAACCAGCCGAGACCCGCGCCGATATCCAGCAACAGGAGAAGTGCGAACAAGCCAAGGGAGAGGGTCAGGATCCCCGGATAGTCGACCTTCTCCTCCGCGTCATTTTCCTTGTCCTTCTCCACCACCAGATAGATGACAACAAGGGCGAGAGCGGCCACAGGCACATTGATATAGAAGATCCAGCGCCAGCTCAGATATTCCGTAAACATCCCGCCGAGCATAGGTCCCATGGCGTTGGCCGCACCGGCGCACCCCATCAGCAGCGCGCCGCCGAGGGCGGCTTTGTCTTCCGGTAGCAGACCATAAATCATGGCGATCAGGGCCGGCCAGACCATGGAGCCGCCAATGCCCATGATGGCCCGCGCGGCCAGCAGCATCCAGACATCCTCCGCCAGCCCGCCGATCAGGGAAAAGACGGCGAAGATGGTCATGCCAATAAAGAAAATGCGGCGTCGCCCGAACATATCGGCAAGCCGCCCGGCCGTAACGATGAAGACCCCGAAAACCAGGATATAACCACTGATCACCCATTGGACGGTGGTGACATCAGCGCCAAAGGCCTTCTCAATGGCCGGCAAGGCCACATTGAGCGCGGTGAAATCATTGGCGATCACCATGGTGCCCAGCAGCATGGCGGCAATACCGCTGATCTGAGCGGTTGTTAATTTCGATGCTGCCTTACTCATATTTCCCCCAATTGCCCCCATTCTGTCGCCAGACGGCCTTATTCTCTTTCGTTTTTATTTGCCATAATACCCGAAAACAGATTTTTAAAGGAAAACGGCCCCCCCACCAACCACAGGCAGATCATCAGCCCGATAACGGCCAATCCGGCATCCAGAATGAAGGCCCGGGCGATGCCTTCAGTGAAATTAGGGGCTGTCACAATAATCGCCGTATTCAGCCCGAGACCGATGGACCCGCCAGCAATCTGGAACATATAGACAATCGCTCCGGCCAGGCTGGCGCGCGATGGGTCCAGGGCGGTGATCCCCGCCGTTGTCACCGAAGAATAGAACAGTCCGATTCCACTGCCAAGAACCAGCATACCCGGGACAAGGGCCATATAGGTCTGTGCCGACACGGCACGGGAGAGCAGAAATATACCAAGCCCGAGAAGAATGGCGCCGATGGCAATCACCAGTTTCGCACCCAGCCGGTCATAGAGCGGACCGGCAACCAAGGAAACCGCGGCAAATATCCCCAGCAAAGGCACAATGCCGAGACCCGCATAAAAGGCTGAATATCCAAGCAGCTTCGAGAGGAACTGCGGCAGATACATGATCGGGGCGAAATAGATCGATGACATCAAGAGTGTCGTGATGATCACCGCCAAGAAACCGCCATTGCTCCTTACATCCTCAGGCACCAATGCATTCTCGCCTGAGCGTCCCTCGATAAACATAAACAGCGCGAGAAAGATGATGGAGAGGAAAAACAACCCTATGATTATCGGGTCAAACCATCCGAGACCCGCGCCGATATCCAGGAGCAGCAGCAAGCCAAACAGCCCAAGGGACAGGGTGACAATCCCTGGATAATCGACCCGCTCCGACGGGTTTTCCGGGGCATCATCGGCAACAAAGAGAGCCGCGATCAAAACGGAGCAGATGACCACAGGGACATTGACGAAAAACACCCAGCGCCAGCTCAGGAATTCCGTCGCGAAGCCTCCGATCAGGGGGCCAAGGGCGTTACTGAAACCGGCCACCCCCATAATCATGCTGCCGGCCAGCGCTGCTCTCTCTTCAGGAACGAGAGAGAAGGTCATGCCTAGTATCGCTGGCCACATCATGGCGCCCCCGATGCCCATAAGGGCGCGGGCGGCCAGTATAATCCAGAGATCGGAGGCGAGGCCGCCAATCAGGGAAAACAGGCCAAAGATGGTCATGCCGATGAAAAAGATACGGCGACGACCAAACATATCGGCGAGTCGTCCGCCGGTGACCAGAAAGATCCCGAACACGAGGGCATAGCCGGTGACGATCCACTGGACCGTGGTCACATCCGTGGCAAAATCCTTTTCAATGACGGGAAGGGCCACCGACAGGGCAACGAAATCCATGCCGATGACAAGGGTGCCGAAGCCCATGGCAAAAAGCCCAAGAATCTGGGACTTCGTCAGTTTCGCAGTTTCTCCCGACATCATTCCCCCCGGACTGTTCGGTTTAATCAGCGTCCTTGCATTTAATCATTCTTAAGGGTGTATAGACAATAACTGTTTCGCCTTTTTGGTTCACAATATTGTTGCGGGTGCGAACCAGGCCGCGGGTTCCCTTGGATGTCAGCCGTGCCTCAATCACCTCGCATTCCACATGCAGGGTGTCGCCGGCAAAAACCGGTCCCTTCACATCCAGCTCCATATTGAGAAAGGCCAGACCCGTATGCTGCATGGTCGACTGGATCAGCAATCCCTCGGCAATGGTATAGCCAAGCGCCCCCGGCGCCACCCGGCCCTTGATATCGGAATGCGCGCGCACATATTCCGTGTCCGTGAACATTACTTCGGTCATGCCGGTACAATTGATGAAATTGACAATGTCCGCCTCGGTCACCGTCCGCCCGATCGTTTTAAAGGTCTTACCGACCGGCAGATCCTCATAACAAAATCCCAACCCAACCGTTTCCATATTTTACTCCATTATTTTTGATTTTCAGGCAGGGTATCCGACCTACGCCTCTTTGTCAGCCGGAAGCCTCGGTCTTCGGCAACTTGATAAGCAGCAGCATCAGGCCGCTCAACAGGGCGATGGCGGCAAGGATGCCATAGGCGGCCCAGTAATGGTCGAGATGACTGACGATGAGGCCAAAAGCGGTCGGCAGGATCAGGACGCCGGCGAACATGGCGCTGGAGCCAAGGGCGGTGGCCTCGGTCCGGTATTGTCCGCCATAGACGGCAAAGGCCCCATAGGCAATGCCGGTAAAACCGCTGGCGGACGCCCCCGCAAGGGCGGCAATCAGCAGTATAGCAAGGATCGGCCAGTCCTCGGAAAACTGACCGGCGGCGATGGCGGCCACGGCCATCAACAGGCCCAGAACGCCAAGAAGGCGGATCGGGGCCAGAAACCGGTCGGCGATCCATCCCCAGAGCGGTCGGCTGGTGACCCCGGCGATTTGATAGAGGGCCAGCACCTGCCCGGCCGCCACCAGATCAAGGCCGGTCTCATCGGTGAGATGCAGGGCCATAAAGCCGATAAAGCAGAGCTGGATGCCTGCGTAACAGAAGCTGGCCAGGGAAAGCCGCCGCATCAACGGATTGTCCCGCAGGAGATAAAGCGGCCTCAGGACCTCGCCCTTGAAAAGTTTATGCGTGCTGCGGCGATCTGAATCCCAACTCCGCCTGTACATCTGAAACAACAGGATGAGCAGAACCGCCGGAACAATCTGGACATAGAAGGCCAGGCGCCAGCCAAAGGCGACCGTAATCAATGGCAAGGCCAGGGCCGCCAGAACACCGCCAAGCGGCACGCCGATCTGACGGATGGAAAACACCAGATTGAGGGTTTTCGGGTTTGTCCGCGGGATCAGAAGATGAGTGGAGACCGGGGCCGTCGCCCCATATCCGGAGCCGAGGACAAAGGCACAGAGTGCGAGGGCAGCCAGGTCACCTGAGCCGGCCACCGCCAGCATGGCGACGACGCCGAGCATCACGAACTGTCCAACCCGCACCGCCCCGTATTTCTGGATAAAGTCCGGCGAGAGCAGCGCCGAGATGATGCCGATGCCATAAACGGTGGAGACGAAAAACCCGATCAGGGTGCCGTCCACATCCAGGTCCCGGGCGATCTCCGGGGCCAGGGTCGGGGCGGAAAAAGCGGCCATGGTGGCCAGGGTCTGCATGGCCAGGGTCAACAGCAAGGGACCGTAGGGAATACCGCTGCTGTCGGATGCTTCCTTCTTATGATCGAACTCGGTACCGGTCATCTGTTCAGGCTAGGATGCCGTTTTCCAGGATCCTTTTTCCCGCGCCAGAAAGGCCTGGGTATGGGGCTCGGCTTCCAGCTGCCGTCCCCATTTGGCGCAGATTTTCGTCAGCCGCTCGGGCTGCACTCCCAGCTGCGCCATGGCGACACCGCCATTGACGGATTCGCGATAGTCCTTGATCAGCCCGTCTTTAAGCTCAAACCGGCTCATACCGTCGATGACCACCTTGCGGCCGGCAAATTCCGGCACCGTTGAGGTAAAGCTCGACAGGGACCAGGCATAGGCCAGGTCCCCCTCGCAGATCGGATCGAACATCTCCCAGCGGTAGTCCTCTCCGGCATCGCGATGGAATTGATGCGCCATCATATGGGCGATGTCTTCCCGTCCCTGGTGATCGCCATAAATATAGTCATGATAGATACCGTCTTCGGTGAAGCAGGCCGCGAAAGCCTCCCCATCCCCCGCTTCCGCCGCGGTTGAAAACCGGCTGAGTAATTGTTTGAATTCCTGGGTATTCATTTTGCCCCCTTTTTATTGTTTTTCCTCTGCCAGCATGGGGTATGATTTGCCATCAATCCAGAAAATAACTCAAAAAAAGCAAAAGCGATTCTGACCATGACCTCATCGAGCCCGCCCCTGATCCACTATCACGCCCAAGACGGCATTGCCGAGATCATCCTCGACAACCCGCCGGCCAATGTCATCAATCCACAAATGACGACCGAATATTTCGAGGCTCTCGATCGGGCGGAGGCGGATCCGGAGGTGCGGGTGATTATTCTGTCGGGCAAAGGTAAGGGACTTTCCGGCGGTGTCGATCTCAAGCTTCTGGATACCTATGGTCCCACGGAAATGAAGGCTTTCCTGGGGCGGTTTTATGTGGAGATGATGGACAAGGTCCGGGCGCTTTCAAAGCCGATCATGGCGTCGGTTCATGGCTATGCCATGGAGGGGGCCTGCACTCTCGCCTTCGCCACTGACATGATTATCGCCAGTGAAGATGCCAAATTCGGCTATCCCGGGGTGCCCAATCTCGCCGCCCCTCCCGGTATGCATGTGTGGTTCCTGCAGCGTCTGATCGGGCGCATGAAAGCGGCGGAACTGATCTATACGGGAGAGAGCATTTCGGCCACCGAGGCGGAGCGGCTGGGACTGATCACCCGGGTGGTGGCACCGGAGGATCTGACAAAGGAAAGCCGCAAGCTGGCCCTTAAAATTGCGGCCATGTCCCCCGTCGGCCTGAAGGCGGCGCGGGAGCTGATCTATCGCATGGAGAATATGGATTTTGCGACGGTGCCCGGCACCGCCCTCGATGCCCTGTCCCTCGCCTTCGCCTCCGAGGACAGTCAGGAGGCGCGGCGGGCCTTTGTCGAGAAACGCAAACCGATCTGGACAGGAAAATAGGCCGGCGCCCCAAGACACCGGCCTATCTCATTCATTGGGTTCTTAGGAAGCGAGCAGGGTTTTCAGCCGGCCATTGATGATCTCTTCCGCCTCGTTCATGATGCGGTCGATCAGTTCCTTGCAGGTCGGGTTGTCATCGATCAGCCCGGCAACCATGCCACAGCTCCAGACCCCGGCATCCATCTCGCCTTCGGTCATCACCTTCGGATAAACTCCGCCGACCAGGTCAACAATATCCTCAATCTTGGTGTTGGCGCCTTTTTCCCGCTCGATCTCGAGAACCCTCTCGGTTGCCTTGTTCATCAGCACCCGCTCCGTATTGCGTAACGGCCGCATGACCAGGGCTGTATCCAGCTCTGACGCGGCGATGATGGCGTCCTTGACATTCTGATGCACCGGCGCTTCCTTGGTGGCAATAAAGCGGGTGCCCATATTGATGCCGTCGGCACCGAGGGCCAGCGCGGCCACCAGCTGCTGGGCATTGCCGATACCACCGGACGCCACAAACGGTACCTTCAGTTCCTGAGCAGCGCGGGGGAGCAGGATCATGTTCGGGATATCATCTTCACCCGGATGACCACCGCATTCAAAGCCATCGACACTGACCGCATCACAGCCGATGCTCTCGGCTTTCAGGGAATGGCGAACGGACGTGCATTTATGGATGATCTTGATCCCGGCGTCTTTCATCAGCGGCAGATATTTCTCCGGATTGCGGCCGGCGGTCTCAACAATCTTGACCCCGCCCTGGATGATGGCATCGATATATTCAGGGTAAGGCGGTGAGGTAAAGCTCGGCAGGAAGGTCAGGTTGACCCCGAACGGCTTGTCGGTCATGTCATTGCATTTGGCAATTTCCTTGGCCAGATCCTCCGGGGTTTTCTGAGTGAGACCCGTGATGATCCCCAATCCCCCGGCATTGGACACAGCGGCGGCAAGCTCCGCGAATCCCACATAATGCATTCCGCCCTGGATGATGGGATGCTCGATGCCAAATAATTTTGTTATTCTTGTTTGCATAGATGTCTCCAATTAGCTACTGTTACCGTAGTTATATGAGGAGACGAGCTCTGCCGCAACCGCTAATTTGCTTTTTCCGCCTCCAATGATGAATTAATTCCGGTCAAGACAGTATTCGGTCCCATGAGTAGAACAGACTTAAAAAAATTTGACTGCAGCGTTGCCCAGACCCTGGACCAGATCGGGGAATGGTGGACCCTGCTGATCTTGCGCGATGCCTTTCACGGTATCAAGCGCTTCGATGATTTTCAGGAGCAACTGGAAATTTCACCCACGGTGCTGAGCGCCCGGCTCCAATCGATGACAAAAAACGGCATCCTGGAAAAACGCAAAAGCAAGACGGACGGGCGGGTGTTCGAATATGTCCTGACGGAAAAAGGTCTGGATCTTTATCCGGTACTGCTTTCCCTGATGGCCTGGGGTGACAAATATTCCCCCAATGAGGCGGGTCCGCGCATGGAGCTGCTGGACAAAAAGACCGGCCGACCCATCCAGCCCATCCAGGTTCTCTCCGAAGACGGCCGGCGCTTGAGTGCAAGAGACGTGTTTGTCAGAACGGCCGCCGGCACGGATCAGAGAATGGCGTCCCTGATCAATTACCGCGATAAGGCTTAAGCGATCCCCTGCGCCCGGTTGAGGATGGCCTCAAAATCCGTGGACGCGGGCAAAGTGCCATAAGCGCCAAACCAGTGATGGCCAAGACGGCTCTCGCAGAAGGCGGTTGAAACGGCCTCTGGTGCAAAGCGAACCAACAGGGACCCCTGCCAGGCCAGTGCCATCATTTCCGTCACCCGCCGGGCCCGGCTTTCCATATCGCCAAGCTCCTCGAATTCCGCTTTCAGATTCTCAATAAAGCCATCCAGAAGACCATTCATCCCAGCTGCCTGATCGATCTCTTGCAAAAAGGCGGGAAGGGCCTCCTTATCCCGATGTATGGCCCGGAGGACATCCAGACAGATCACATTCCCCGATCCTTCCCAGATGCTGTTAACCGGCGCTTCCCGATAGAGACGCGGGAGGATGCTCTCCTCAATATATCCGGGGCCGCCCAGGCATTCCATGGCCTCGTAAATCATGCCCGGCGCCCGCTTGCAGATCCAGTATTTGCCAACCGCCGTGCCAATCCGGGCAAGGGCCGCTTCCTTGGGGTTGGTCTCGCCTTCGCCAATGGCGCGTCCCAAGCGCAGGAACAAGGTGGTCGCCGCTTCCGATTCAAGAGCCAGGTCCGATAGCACATTGCGCATCAATGGCTGCTGAATCAGCTTTTTTTGAAAGGCACTGCGATGGGTCGCATGATGCAGGGCCTGTACCAGGGCCTGCCGCATCAGGCCGGAAGAACCAACGGCGCAGTAATAACGCGTACCACTGACCATCTCGATAATGGTCCGAACTCCGCGCCCTTCCTCACCCACCATCACGCCCCAGGCATCGACAAGCTCCATCTCGCTGGAGGCGTTGGATTTATTGCCGAGCTTGTCCTTGAGACGCTGGATGAACAGACCGTTGCGGGTGCCGTCGGGCCGCCATCTCGGCATCAGAAAACAACTCAGGCCGTTCTCCGTATAGGCCAGGGTCAGAAAGCCGTCGGACATGGGGGCAGAACAGAAGAACTTGTGACCGGAAATGATGTACGGCGCGCCCGCGCCCTCCTCAGATCCTTCCGGCCGGGCTTTGGTCGAATTCGCCCGCACATCCGAGCCTCCCTGCTTCTCGGTCATAAACATGCCCATGGTCAGGCTGGTTTTTTCCGGTGCCGGGATATCCCGCGGATCATATTCTGTTTTCATCAGACCGGGCAGCCAGTCCTCTGCCACCGACGGCGTGGTGCGTAAGGCCGGAACCACCGCATAGGTCATGGCCATGGGGCACAGAACTCCCCCCTCTACCTGGTTCAGGAGATAATTAAACGCACCATGGGCGACATGATTGCCTTCCTTAGGGTTGTTCCAGGCGAAAGTCGGCACATCATTACCGATCGCCAGGGCCATCAAGTCATGATAAGCCGGGTGAAATTCGACCTGATTAATGCGCATGCCATTGCGATCAAAGGCTTTCATTACCGGCGGATTTGCGTTGGCCTGATTGGCTTTCTCAACCGTTTCTTCTGCCCCCGCTACTTTCCCAAATACAGTGAGAGCATCCAACGCCCATCCGGCGCCTTCCCGTTTCACGCCCTCTATCAGGGCAATGTCCTTGGCAAACAGGTCCTGATCGCCGATGGCGGGCGGCATATTCGTGACGTCATGGGTTGGCAGGCTGGCGATCGGGCTTCGGGCAGTCATTTTCTGGCTCCTTATAATCGGAATTTAACGGGCCGTTCCCGCGGCCCGCTGCCGTCTCTTTTATAGCGATTGTGCCATTCTTTTTCGGATGGAACAATAGCTTCCAATATAGCGCTATGCTATGTGTTTGCCAGTACATCACCTGTTGAATTGGGATCACTAATGGATATCGATGGAGTCATTGCGGCCGTCCCCACGGCCTTTACCTGCAATGGGGCACTGGATGTAGCCAAATTCGCGGCCCACTGCCAATGGGCCTTAGAGAACGGTGCGGACGGTCTGAATATTCTCGGCACCACGGGAGAGGCAAATTCTCAATACACAGCATTGCGAAAAGAAGTCATGAAGGAAGCGGTAAAAGCCGTCGGGCCTGAGCGCCTGATGGTCGGAACCGCCACCCCGGATTTCGAAACCACCCTTGAGCTGACCCGGTTTGCCGATGAGCTTGGTTATCCTGTGGCGCTTCTTCTCCCACCCTACTATTACAAACCCCTCACATCTTCCGAATTACGCAGCTGGTTTCGGCAGCTGGATGCGGCCCTTGGCGACGCCCCCATCCAGATCTATCTCTATAACTTCCCGGCCCTGACCGGCATTCCCTATCCTGTTCCGTTAATTGAAGCGCTTGTCGAAGAACTGCCGGAGCGTATCAAGGGAATCAAGGATTCCTCTGCTGATCTGCCCTACTGCCGGGAGATTGTCGCCAGAATACCGGAATTTAAGGTCTTTCCCAGCAGCGAAACATGTCTCGGCTCGGCCCGTGCCGATGGCTTTGCCGGCTGTATCTCTGCTTCTGTCAATGTTACGGCACCGCTATGCAAGAAGGTCTGGCATGGATCTGGGGCACCTGATGCTTCCCTGCTTGAGGATATCAGTTTCATTCGTCAAAGCATGGCCGCCGTGCCTTTGA
Source organism: Sneathiella sp. (assembly GCA_965228285.1). GTDB lineage: Bacteria > Pseudomonadota > Alphaproteobacteria > Sneathiellales > Sneathiellaceae > Sneathiella. Next base: position 3,714,850 of record OZ245808.1, on the reverse strand, counting down.
TCCCGGCCGTCAAATATCTGATCAGCCTGCGCGCAGGAACCCCTGACTGGGAGTTCCTGCGCCTGCCGCTGGAGACATTGTCGGACGAGCAAAAACAATCGCTCGAACCGACAGCTCAAAAACTGGGATATCTGACCTAAGCGTTCCAGGTCACCTCATGGCGGACTGTATAGGGGCCGAGTTTCTCTTTGACTTGTGCCCGCACCGACGCTTCCTCCCCGCCACTTACTGCAACTGTGGCCAGGGTGCCGTGAATTGCATGGTTATCCACCTTAATCTCAAAATCAACACCCTCATTGCGCAGTCCTTCGAGTTCCGCGCCGAATACCTTGCTCACGGCCATCTGGCGCAAGGCGGGCTTGAAGATCTTACCCACCCCGGTGAGAGGCATGGCCTCCAGGATGTGGATATCAGCAGGATTGGCAGCTCTTTCCGGAATTCTCTCACGGGCAAATTCCTGCAGCTCTTCCGCTGATGCTGACATGTCCGGCTTGAACTGGACATAAGCAATGGGCATTTCACCAGTGTAGGAATCGGGTTGACCAACGGCGGCAGCCAACTCAACAGCGGGATGCTCATGCAGCGCCTCCTCAATGATCGACGGATCAATGTTATGGCCGCTGCGGATAATCAGGTCCTTGGCCCGGCCGGTCAGCCAGACATATCCTTCTCCATCAATACGTCCGAGATCCCCGGAAATAAGCCAACCATCGCCGGTAAAGGCATTCTGGTTGAACTCTGCCTGAACATAGCCCGGCATGACACAGACACCCTTCATGACGATGACACCGATTTCATCCGTGTCCGCCTCTCTTTCAATGTTTCCGCTGTCATCCAGCATTACCGCCTTGATATCAACATAGGGAAGCCGCATTCCGACTGATCCGAAACGAACTTCCCCCTGGGGCGGCTGCATGGTGGTGAAGGAGGTAACTTCGGTCATGCCATAGCCTTCCATCATCGGGACCCCGGATTGTTCGGATATGGCCTTGAGAACTTCCACGGGTGCTGCCGATCCACCAGTTAATCCAACCCGCAAGGTACTGATATCAGCCTCTCCGATCGGAATATTCAACAAGGCAGAGAGCATGGTTGGCACAGCGCCAAGGATGGTAATGCCGTATTTTTCGACTAGCCGCCAATAATTTCCGATAACCAGGGGATCGCGGAAACCCATCGGGCTTGCGATCACGAGAGTCCCCCCGTTCAAAAGCGGAACAAGACCCGCGACGATTGAGCCGCTGATATGGAAAAGCGGCAGACCGGCAAGAATGACATCCTCCGTCGTGTACCCCATGCCGAAACCGGTGGAGGCGATTTGCGAGAGCTGCATACGATTGGTATGCGGCGCCAGTTTTGGTACACCCGTCGTTCCACCGGTATGATAGTACCCGACCACATCATCGAGCCCTCTTCCCTCTATGCCATCGATAGCGGCCCCATCATGCCCGGCCAGGGATTGGTCGAACGGAAGGATTTTTTCTCCATCACATTCCGAGCTGCCGCCGAGCACAAATACCGCCTTGAGCTCTGGCATATTTTCGATGAGATAGGCCGCTTTTTCCCAGAGTTCCGGGCTGAGTGCCTGGCCCGTTGCCACAAGAATTCTGGCCTTGGCCGCTTTGGCGATCCCGAGAATATGCTCCGGCTCCAACAACGGATTGACAGCATTGACGATCCCGACCGCTTCGGCGCCAAGGGTCGTGAAGATGGCCTGCGGACAGAGAGGCAGCAAATGGGTTACGGCTTCATCTGCTTGCAGTCCCGCCGCCTTGAACATGTTGGCGGTCTGGTTGACCCGCCCCAGAAGCTGCGCATAGCTGACAGTAATACCATCGGCCAGGGGATCACCAGGCGGGGCAGCAACCAAGGCCGGATGATCCGCGGAAGCGCCCACGCGCGCGCTCAAAGCTTCATAGACAGTCTGATACGGTATCCGTTCCTCGACAGATACGGTTTCAAATTTCTCCACATCGGCCAGGCTTGAAAAAGGCAAGTTAAAGTTCTTTACGGCGTCGGTCATCCATTCCTCCCAAAAGGCGCCTTCTTGTTTATTGTAGATTGGCGCCGGTTAACCTCATTCCCAGAGCTGTATGATGCCACAATGGTCCGTTCAGACAAGGGATATTCGGAGATTATTTAAGAGAGGGAAAATCTCTGTACCAGTCTTCGTGACGCCCCTCATGGTTGGCCATTCCGGGCTTTGTCAGGCATCCCTTCGGGGCAATATAGCTGTCGATGCGGCGGCTTGGGCGTTCATGCCAGCCGATGTTGAAGGCCGCCATTTTCGGATAAAAATACAAACTGCCATAGGGCAGATGATCATGGATCCACCAGGCAAGGGATCGCCAGTCCGCCCCGTTCTCAAAGCGATCAGCAAACCAGGGGATGACAATACAGGCCATGGCACCGGCATCGCCGTTTTTATCCCGGCGATCCCAGATATGGCGGGCGGCGCCCCGTTCGTTACGGGCGCAGTTGAGGTTATGAATATTGCCAAAAGCATTGACCTCGGCACATCGATAGGCCCCGCGAATGCGAAGGGGACCGAAAGCTTCCTGAAGCGGTTCCAGTAGCTCTGTGGCGAGCTGTCGTCCGGCCCAGATTGCCAGATCGGGGTCGTCCGGGATGTTGGGCATCCCGTAGAAGCTGGCAATTTCCGAATGCAGGAAATCACGCATAAAAAAGGACTTGGACAATCTCACCCGACCGAGATTTTCAAGCCCCCGCATGGATTTTGGTTTTTTCAATGCCCTGATCCCTTTGCCGGTCCTGCTAACCCCTCCCGCTCGACGAATGCGTCCAGCGCCGCCTCCATGGTCAGAAACTCAGCACCCTTTTCCGCTAGAGATTTAATAAGATCTTCCAGCATTAACATCCTATGGCCCCGGCCAATACAGAACGGATGACAGGTATAGGTGAGAATTCCCCAGTCCAGTTTGCGCCGCAGATACTCAAAATCACCCAGCCAGTTGGCCAGAACGGCGTCAGTCGCGCGCAATCCCGGTGTGACTGAGGTCTTCGTCCGCACATATTCAAAATGCGGAAAGTCATCGGTGGTCCAGCTGATGGGCATTTCGATCAAGTCGCTGGGCGGACCGAAATCGACCCGGGCGTCCGCATGGATAACATCGCCGGTGCGGGCATTGTAGGGTGTGTAATCATCCCCCATCATGCTGCTGTCATAGCGAAACCCCTGGGCCAGCAGCAGCTCCACACTATGGGAACTGAGATCCCAGGACGGAGATCGATACCCGCGCGCTTTCTGGCCGCAAAGCTGCTCGATCGCCTCATTGCCGAGGGCGAGCTGATCTTGTTCCTCTTCATAAGAGAGAGAGGCAGGCGGGATATGGGACCAGCCGTGATGACCGATTTCATGGCCGGCGTCGGCAATCAGCGCGCATATCTCCGGATAGGTTTTGATCGTCACACCGGGAATGAACCAGGTCGTTTTGATGCCATACTCTTTGAGCAGATCAAGCACCCGCATTGTTCCGACAGCACCGAATTCTCCTCGGGATAGCAAGGTCGGGGTTGTCCGTCCCTTGATAATCCAGCTTGATACCGCATCGAAATCGAAACTCAGGCAGGCGATGTGACGGGCCATTGTGCGTCTCCCCATTTATTGGTTGTTGTGACAAAGAACCGGGCCTCAATCAGAGTAGCGCTCCTTGCCCCCCGCCGCAATGTCCGGCGCACGGGAAAATGGCAGGTTGCATTAGCCGCACGTTTCGATTTAATGGGATCAGACTGTCCTTTGTCCTTTTGATGCGGAGGGAGCGCCATGAGTTTTTCGAAGATTGCCGTCCTTGGCCTTGGCAATGTCGGCGCCCTGGCGGCGACGTTACTTCATGAGGCCGGGTTCGAAGTGACGGGGTTTGATAGCCGGACATTACGGACAAAATTTCCCTTTCCGGTGCAGACGGTTGATATCTCGGCAAATGCAGAGCTGTCGGAAACGCTGAGGCCCTATGAAGCGGTTCTATCCTGCCTGCCATATTACCTGAATATCGATGTTGCCAATGCGGCCCACGGGCTCGGCATCCATTATTTTGACCTGACGGAGGATGTCCCGACCACCCAGGCCATTCTTGAGCTCAGCCCCAGCGCCACGGCGGCGATGGCGCCGCAATGCGGGTTGGCACCGGGATTTGTCGGGATTGTGGGCGCGAGCCTGGCAGAGCAGTTCGATCATATCCGCTCCATCCGCTTGCGGGTCGGTGCGCTGCCACAGCATCCGACGGGCCTGCTCGGCTACGCGTTCAATTGGTCACCGGAAGGGGTGGTCAATGAATATCTCAATGACTGCGAGGTGATCGAGGAAGGCGCGCGGAAATGGGTTTCGCCGATGGAATGGGTCGAAACCGTAATTATCGACGGCAAAAAACTGGAGGCGTTCACGACCTCCGGTGGGCTTGGCACCATGTGCGAAACCTATGAAGGCAAGATCGATAACCTCGATTACAAGACCATGCGCTATCCGGGCCATGTCAAGCTGATGAATTTCTTCTTCCATGAGCTGCTCATGCGCGAAGATCGCAAGAAAGCCGGGGAAATCCTCACCCATGCCAAACCGCGGGTCGATGATGATGTGGTTTATGTTCATACCTCGGCGGAGGGGGAAATTCAGGGGCGGCTGCAGCGAAAAGAATATGTGCGCTCCTACTACCCGCTGGAGATTGCCGGACGGACCTGGACGGCCATCGCCTGGACAACGGCGGCTTCCGTCTGCGGTGTGATTGAGCTGGTCCGGGACGGCAAGCTGCCGGGCAAAGGCTTTATCCATCAGGAGAAGATCCCGCTGCAGCCGTTCCTCGAAACCCCAACCGGGAGACTGTTTGAAAAAGCCGCGAAAGAAAGCCAGACGCTCTCAGTCGCCAGCAGCCTCTAAGACAGTGTGGACTGGAATCCTGGCAAAATGGCGAGGAGAGAGGCAATTATCAGGGCGGTGAAGGTCAGTCCCATGCCCACCGTCCGGGTGCCGGTAATTTCCGGCTGCCGGCTCATCCCGAAGGCATGGCTGGCCCGGCCGATCAGAAGCAGTATGCCTACCAGATGGATAAGATAGAGGGAGACGTTCTGAAGCTCCGCCAGTGCCATCAGAATGATCACGAGGGGCACATATTCGGAGAAATTCGCATGCACCCGGATCGCCCGCATCAGCAGTTTGTCACCGGCGTCTCCAAAGCCGGCATGACAAATCCGACGCAGCCGAACGACCCGAAAACTCAGGTAAAAGTAAAACAATCCCAATAGCCCGGCATATAGCGGCGTGGTTACCATGTTGATTTCTCCTACCTTTTTTCTGTCGAATATGCCTGTTACGTCATAAACGGGTTCTCGGATCAGGTTTCGTCGATTGACGGCCCGCTGGACCCGTCGCCGATATTGAAATATGTTTTCTCATCTGCCGATAAAAAGGAGACAAGAATGCGCAGTTCACAATCCGATCGCTACACCCTCATTGGCTCAAACGGGTCCCCCTATTCGCTGAAAATGCGGTCCGTCATGCGCTATCGGCGCCTGCCGTTCGACTGGGTGTTGAGGACGGACCGGAACATGGCGTTGCTCGCCGGCATGAAGCCGGCGCTTGTCCCCGTATTGGTATTGCCCGAAGATGGCAGCCTACATCTTGACAGCACACCGATCATTGCCATGCTCGAAGAGCGCCACCCGGACGCACGGTCCATCATCCCAGAAAATCCCGCCCATGGCTTTCTCGCCCATCTGATCGAAGACATGGCCGATGAATGGTGCACAAAAATGATGTTCCATTACCGTTGGGCCTATGAAGCGGATATCCACTACGCAAGCCACTGGATCGCCGATGACTTCTTCCCGGACCTGGTCGGAGACCAGCGCCACGCCGCCGCCCGCAAATTTGCCGATCGTCAGATCAGCCGCATGCCGCTGGTTGGCTGCACCAAACATAACGCCCCGGTAATTGAGGCCGGATATCACCATATCCTGAAGTTGCTGGAAAGCCATGTCGGGCAGCACGAGTTTCTGTTCGGCACCCGTCCGTCCCTCGCCGATTTTGGGATTTACGGCCAGTTCCGGGTGCTCGCCACCGATCCGACTCCGCTCGCCATCATGCGGGCCGAAGCCCAGCGAACGGAGAGCTGGCTAAGGCAGCTTGACGATGCCTCGGGCATCGAAGGCGACTGGGTGAAAGAGGATCGTCTCCCGGAAGCCACCCGGGGCCTGATCAAATTCGCCGCAGAAGTTTATCTGCCGTTTCTCGCCGCCAATGCAACAGCGATTGCCGAGGAGAAAGACGGATTCGAGATTGAGCTGTTGGGTCGGCCTTATGCCCAAGGCACCTTCGGATATCAGGTCAAATGCCTCAATATGCTGAAACAGCGATTTGCCGGGCTTGATACGGGCGCCCAAGCCCGGGTATCGGAATATCTGGAGGGCACTGAGGCCGGGGGCATCCTCTCTTCTAACTGACAGGTTACAATATAGGGGTTAGGCAGGTCTGGACAGGACCACAGGCCACAGGGTATATCTCGCCCATGCTGGGAAAATTTTTCAAGACTGTGTTTGGCCTGATCGCCGTGATCGTCGTGGTACTCGCGATCCTGCGGCTCACGCCGTTTTGGGACCAGATGCTGCCACCCGGTGCAATCCACAGCCCGGACTTTGCCGCCTTGACCCCGCCGGCAAGCCCGAATTGGCATCTGGTTTGCCCGCCGGAGAAATGCCCGAACATCCCGGCCCAGGCGGAAGCGCCTGAGTTCGGCATCCCAGCGGAGAGACTGCGGAACATTCTGACCTCCCTGATTCAGTCCCTGCCAAATGCCACCCTGATTGAGGAAACACCAACCCGGCTCTATGTGATTGACCGAACGGCCATTGTCCGCTGGCCCGATCATGTGGTGATCGACATTATTCCTGTGGGTGAAAACGCAAGCACCCTGATCATTTTCAGCCGCTCCCAATATGGCCGCTCTGATTTTGATGAGAATAAGTCCAGGGTGGAGAACTGGCTTTCCCGGCTTGATCGGCTCATGCCCACCTCAGCAAACTAGCCTCTCATATCCGATCCTTAGCCCGGGTTATCCCGGCATTTCAAATCCCGTTTCCTGAGGGCTTCCCCGACGCCGCATTGGACAGAGCAATTCCCGGATTCCTGACAGGCGCCCTTTGCCAGCGAAATCCCGACTTTCAGAAATGCATCTTCAATCTCCCCTTTAGTACAGGCGGAACAGATCAGCAAGCCAACAAGTGATAAAAAGGCAAAACGCATAATATTTACCGTTTGACAGATATTTTTTATCGTTTTACATTAAATTATGAGCATTGAGAAGACCAAAACGCTCCCGTCCAAAGGGGACCCCATGCGGAAAATTCAAATGACAAGTCTGGTCCTTAAATATCTGTCGACGGCCTGCCTGCTGCTGCCTGTCGGTGTTTTTCTGAGCGTCGCCCTGGTTCCTGACTGGCTGGATCAGATTGTGGCGCAGCACTTTTCTCATCTTCGCATCGATAGCGGGATATCCGGTTTCAAGCGGGTGCTTTTGCTCCTCCTCATTGCCGCCCCGCTCAGCCTGGCGACATACGGCTTGTGGCAGGTGCGGAGCCTGTTTGCCAGTTTCTCCCGCGGGGAGGTGTTTAGTGAAAGTGCCGCGACCTATATCCACCGGACGGGGATCGTCATCCTGGCGAGCCCGATTTTGAATATTGTCTTCGGCGCCATCATTTCAGTTTTGCTGACCTATGATAACCCCGCCGGCAGCCGCCAACTGGCTATCAGCATGTCCAGCAGCGCCATAGGCCTGGTGATTATCGGCGGTCTGCTGATTGTGATCGGCTGGACCATGCGCGAAGCCGCCCGCCTGCAAGAGGAGAACAAACAGTTTGTCTGAGATTTTCCGATGCCCGTAGTTGTCAATCTTGATGTCATGCTAGCCCGGCGAAAGATCCGATCACGGGAACTGGCGACCCGTATCGGCATTACCGAGCAAAATGTCTCCTTGCTGAAATCCGGCAAGGTCAAAGGCATCCGCTTCGAGACCCTGGGCCGGATCTGCGAGGTGTTGACCTGTCAGCCGGGGGATATTCTCGAATACCGGCCAGAGGCCGATGACGGGGACGGTCCCGAACTGAAGCTAGTCGGCACCGGCTCCTGATCCCGCCACTCCTGTGTCGTCATGCCGCATCGGCGGCCCGCAGGACCATGCCAAACAGATCTCTCGGATCATCCGGATCCGCCAGCATATCAAGGCTTTCATAGAAGTTCGTTCCAGAGAGCTTGCTGCGCACATAGCGCAAGGCTGAGAAATCCTCAGTGGCAAAACCGACGGAATCAAACAAGGTTGTCTGGCGATCGCCATTGCGCCCTGTCTGCTCTCCGGTGATAACCCGCCAGAGCTCTGTCACCGGATAGTCTTCCGGCAATTGCTGGATTTCCCCTTCAACCCGGGTTTGCGGCGGATATTCCACGAAGATATCCGAACGGAGCAGAATGTCTTTATGCAACTCCGTCTTGCCGGGGCAATCGCCGCCGACCGCATTAATGTGAATCCCTGTTCCCACCATATTGTCGGTCAGGATAGTGGCATATTGCTTGTCCGCGGTCACTGTCGTGATGATCTGCGCGCCCTCGACGGCGTCTTCCGCCGTTTTACAACGGATTATGTCGAAGCCTTTTCCCTCAAGATTGCGCATACATTTGTCCGTGGCCTCAGGATCAATGTCGAAAAGCCTGAGTTTCTTGATACCCAGAATCGCCTTGAAGGCCATGGCCTGAAACTCGGACTGCGCCCCGTTGCCGATTATCGCCATGCAATCCGCTCCTCTCGGCGCCAGATGTTTGGCTGCAACGGCGGAAGTAGCGGCCGTGCGCAAGGCGGTCAGAATGGTCATTTCGGAAAACAGGACGGGGTAGCCGTTATCAACACGGGACAACACGCCAAAGCCGGTGACGGTCTGCAGCCCTTCACGGGTGTTTTTCGGATGGCCGTTGACATATTTGAAGCCATAGACTTCGCCGTCACTGGTCGGCATCAGTTCAATGACACCCTCTGCGGAATGGGAGGCGACCCGGGCGGCCTTATCAAACAGCTCCCAGCGCCTGAAGTCCTCCTCGATATAGGCGGCAAGCTCGGTCAGGAAGGTCTCGATACCGACATTGAGGACGAGCTTCATCATATTGTCGACATTCACGAAGGGAACAATATTGATATCTTTTGGCGGTTTGGTGGACATGATTAAAAACTCCAGGTGCGTCGGTCGAGAACCTTGCGACCGAACAGGCTTGCGATGAGATCTACAATGAGGGTGGCCGTGCGGCCCCGCTCATCCAGGAAAGGGTTCAATTCAGAAATATCAAGAGACGTGACAAGGCCGCTGTCATGGAGCATTTCCATGATCAGATGCGCTTCCCTGAAGGTTGCGCCTCCGGGCACCGTCGTGCCGACTGCCGGGGCGATTTCCGGGTCAAGAAAATCCACATCCAGGCTGACATGCAGACGGCCCTTCGCGGCCCTGACCCGTTCCAGAAAAGTGCACAAGGGCTTGACGATGCCATGCTCGTCGATGGCGCGCATGTCATGAACCTCGATATCCGTACAGGCGAGGCGCTGGCGTTCCGCCGCATCGACGGAACGTATCCCCATCATGCAGATATTTTCCGGCTTGACCGGTTGCATCGGGGCCGGGACGGCGCCGTCAAAATCCTTGTCACCAATGACATAGGCAACCGGCGTGCCGTGCAGATTGCCGCTTTCCGTGGTCTCCAGAGTCTGAAAGTCCGGATGGGCGTCCAGCCAGAGGACAAACTGCTCCTGCTCCGCAGCCTCCGCTTCATGGGCAAGGCCAGGAAGGATGCCGGAGGCAATGGAATGATCTCCACCCATAAAAATCGGAAACGTCGGCGCCTGGGCCGAAGTTTTGCTAAGGTCGCTTAGCATCTTGATCAGCGCGTTGTAGTCCGCGAGATGGTGGACGGACGCATTGCTGTGCGCCAGATCCGTTTCTGCGTCGCATTGGAAATTACCGCGGTCTTCGATGTGATATCCAAGCTCTGCAAGGGTCGTCTCGATACCCGCCGTGCGCAGGGCGTCCGGTCCCATCAGGCAGCCCGTGCGGGCGCCGCCGGTATCTGCCGGTACGCCTATCAGGGAAATGGAATTATGTAATGTCATGATTATCTTCTCCAACAGAAAAGAGACCAGGTCCTTGACCTCATTTTGATCATTGGACTGCATATAAATGGCGACATCAACACCGATAAGTGATATATTTTTTTAAAATATTATCAATTTGGAACTTGTATTTATCAAAATGGATGAAACAGATCAAAAACTGATTGCTGCCTTGCGGCGTAATGCCAGAGCTTCGGTCTCTGACCTATCCGTTGAATTGGGGGTGTCGCGGGCAACGGTAAGGTCGCGCATGGAACGGCTGGTGAAGGACGGGGAGATCCTTGGCTTCACCATTGTTCTTAAGTCCGACGCCAATGACATGCCGGTGCGCGGCGTGACCCTTATCGAGATTGAGGGTAAGGGGAATGAGCGGATCATTTCCAATTTACGCGGGTTTCCCGAGGTTCAGGCTATTCATTCGACGAATGGTCAATGGGATCTGATTGTCGAGTTCGGCACCGAGACCTTGGCCAGGCTTGATGAGGCCTTGAAGCGCCTGCGCCTGATTGACGGCATTAATACCAGTGAAACCAATCTCTATCTTGCCACCCATCGAAGCAGCCAGGCGTCCCTTGCGGACAGGGTTTAGTCGGAGCTAGACGACCTTGAAAGTGGCCGAGGCGCGGGCGCAGATCACCCTGTCCGCCGTCACCTTGCATTGAACAAAACAGAGATTGCGGCCCGTCTTGACCACGTCGCTGATAATCTCCATCCAGCTGCCGGGACGGGCGACCCCGAGGAAATCAACGGAGAGATTAACCGTCACCAATCCGTTTCCCGTGCCGAGGGCGGCTTTGCAGCTATGGCCCATGCAATTATCGGCGAGGGCTGAGATCAATCCGCCATGGACGAAGCCGCGGGCATTGCAATGCTCCTGCCGGAGCCATAGACCAATATCCACCCGATCCGTCTCCTCCCGGGAATAGATCGGCTCCCACGGATCGGTGAGAGGGCTCGGCCGGTTGCGGAGGGAAAATCCGCTCTTCGGTCCCTCCTGATTTTCGCTGGCTTTGTCCATTGTTATTTCCTTTATCGGACAGGGTCAGAATCTATATAGTTAAATGGCTATATAGCTAAATGGCTATATAGAAAATCCCCCCAGTTTGGTCTCCAGATATTCGAGGATTCCCTCCGTCGCCCCTTCCCGACCCAGACCGCTTTCCTTCATCCCGCCAAATGGCGCGGCGGCGGAGGTGGGGTTGATGTCGTTGATGCCGATGATGCCGAACCGCAGCCCCTCATACATCCGCATGGCTCGGGAAATATCCCGTGTATAGACATAAGCGGCGAGGCCATAAACTGTGTCATTGGCCTTTTCCAGCACCTCCTCCTCACTGTCAAAGCGAATGATGGGGGCGACGGGACCGAAGGTTTCCTCCCGGTAAATCAGCATATCCTCGGTGACATTGGCGAGGACGGTGGGGCTGTAAAAATAGCCCTTGTCGAGACCGTTTGATTTCAGAACCGTGCCACCGGTGACCAGTTCGGCGCCCTTGTCGATGGCATCCTGCACCTGCCGGTCGACCTTGTCCACCGCCGCCTGATTGACCAGGGGACCGATGGCCACCCCGTCCTCAAAGCCGCTGCCCGCCTTCATTTTGGCCACCCGCTCCTCAAATACGGAGACGAAACTGTCATAGGCCGGCGCCTGAACAAAGAACCGGTTGGGGCTGATGCAGGCCTGGCCGGTATTGAGATATTTCACCAGGGACCCGCCCTTCGCCGCATGGGCCGGATCGACATCGTCAAAGACAACAAAGGGCGCATGCCCGCCAAGCTCCAGGGAAATGCGCTTCATCCGCGCGCCGGCTTCACTGGCCAGCATTTTGCCGACATTGGTGGAACCGGTGAAAGTCAGCTTGGCCACTGCCGGATTACGGGTGAATTCGGCGCCGATCGGCTTGGGATCGGCGGCAGTGACGAGATTGACGACCCCCGGCGGAATGCCGGCGTCCTCAAATATTTTGAACATCTCAACCGCACAGAGCGGTGTCGCCTCCGCCGGTTTCAAAACGACCGTGCAGCCCGCCGCCAGTGCCGGCCCGACTTTGCGCGTGATCATTGAGATCGGGTAATTCCACGGCGTGACCGCGGCGACCACCCCCACCGGCTGGCGCAGGACCATAAAGCGCTGATCGGCACGGGCCGAGGGAAGGATCTCCCCATTGACCCGTTTCGCTTCCTCCGCATACCAAAGAAGAAAATCGGCCCCATATTGCACCTCGTTGCGCGCTGCCTTGAGAGGCTTGCCCTGTTCCTCGGTCATTACCCGGGCCAGTGCCTCTTTGCGGTCAATCATAATCTGATGGGCCTTATAGAGAAACGCCGATCGTTGATAGGCGGTCGTCCGGGACCAGGATTTAAACGCTTCTTCCGCCGCGGATATGGCCGCCTTGGCGTCCTCGGTATTTCCATCGGGTACAGACGTAATAATGTCTCCATTTGCCGGATTGGAAACGTCAAAGCGCGCACCGGTCGATCCTTCGCGCCACTGTCCATCAATATACATAAATAAATTCCTCTATTCGGCCCCGCGTGTCCAGGCGGCCCCTGCCCCCACCCGGACAAAGTGTCAGAGAAGAGGGCCTCTCGTTTTTGGTATTATTGTCATGTCAGCAAATGACCTGGAACAGAGTTTTAGCGTATGTCCGGAACAGGACGCAACCCGCCAGATAGTCTCGAAAGACCTTTCTGGCCCGCGGGAGGGGGTTAGAAACACGCGTTTCCTTCAGTCGGTTCTTGTAAATGTCTCATAGGGAGGGGCCTGTCGACAATATATGTCCGGCAAAATGCCAGGCTGAGATGCTTATAAAAATCGATGGAACCGAAGAAATCTGTCGACAATCACTGCCAGGGCGCCGGCCGCGCCAATAGAAACCCTTGCGCAAGATTGACATCCTTCAACCTGGAAACAAGATCCAGCTGTGTTTCCGTCTCTATTCCCTCAATGACAATTTCACAGTCAAAGAACTGAGCAAACTCAACAATGGCCTGCAAGGTCCGGAATGCGTCCTGATCCTGCTTGAAGGACAGAAAGGATTTATCGATTTTAACCCACTTTACCAGCGGGCTATTGAGATTTTCAAAGCGGGATTGACCCACACCGAAGTCATCCAACGCGAAACCCAGGCGATCATCCTTGCCCGTTTTTATATGAAATTCTGCCAGCAGTTCACTGGGGAAAACATTTGCCTCGGACAACTCCAATATCAATCTGAAACGGGGGCTTGTGAAATGAAGGAACTGATTCGTCAGGTCAATACAGGACTGATCCGCCAGGCAGGCAGGCGAGACATTCACCGTATAGTAAAATGCAGCGGCATCGTCATTCTCATTGAAGGAAAACGCCTTCGCGGTAAATGCGGGCGACGAGGATCTCGCCCGATGCAGGACGTCCTTTAAGACGACTTCGGTAATGCGGGGAACGAAATCATGCAGCTGCGCATACTGGATAAAATTCTGCTGGCTCATACCCTCAGAAATTGTTTGAGGACGAACAAGTGCTTCCGCGCCAATGCTGGCATTCGTCCGGATATTTATGATAGGCTGATAATGCACGGCCGCACTATTTACGGCTGCCAGGAACTGCTCATAGCGGATGGGCTCTGGCTCGGGAAGCTTTACAAGAGTCCTGCTGGACTCCAGATTCAGTCTGGCATCATATTCCTGCAGATCAGCAACCATAGCCTATCCTCAGTTTGATCATCAAAACTGAATATATGGAAGGATCTCATTCCAATGTCATTAAAGACATTGTACGTGAACGTTGCTTACTAAAGCTATTGCTTTAATTTACGACTTATCTATTTATCGCAATTCTCAAGAATAAATCTCTTAAAGGCATAAATCCTGGAAAATTTAGATGTTATTTCTGGTTCTTTACAGTTTTCCAGCATTTATTATTATTGTTGAGGTGATTTAGTCTTATTTTAGTAGTATTTTTTGAGCCATTAGATCCTGCATTACTATTCCAGATTTTCGCTGAATATCCGGAGGCAATCCACCCGCCCCTTTCAGCCGGGCGTCGATCTATCGCGGATACTGACCGGACTTTCAGAGGAAATACCGCCGCACTGACATCTCTGATATCAGGCAAGGAGGCATCAAAGCGCCGTTACTCACATGAAGCCTCGTTGCCTATCGGACCCAACGGGTTCGGGCGCCATCAAAAGGAGAAAATGCTGCCCCGATTCTCTTTTGCAATACTAATACAGGGTGAATAGAATTGAGCATCTGCGTATTTGAGAGAAATGCCTTGCCCCCGTCCCTTGCTCATTGACCGGACATATCAGGCAGGATCCGCGCCGGCACCTGGCCGGGATTATTCTTCTATATGGCCTGACACCTTCAGAAAACCCTTAATTTGCGCCATTTCTTCTCGATTTTCTGCTGCTGGAATTGTCGACAACATGCGCTGAAACAGCCGATTTTATACAAGTTACAAATTGGCACTTTGTACCGTACAAATAGAATTAATGTAATTGATATTTAATATACACCCTACGAGTGTTATATATAAAATCATACTTTTAAAGCGAGTGTTTCATTTCGTCCTTACACCTTTTTGATTACTTCCGAAAACGGAGCTCGAATAAAGAAAACCAAGAAATACTCGGGAGAATTGACCCAGATTTGTTGAGTATTTTCCGGGAAACCGGGGTTACAAGTTCATCTAAAAAAAGATGCAAGGACCTATTAGGTAAGGAGCCGATACAGATCAGATGGAGCAGCTAAAACAACCGAGCATATTCAACAAGTTTGCTTTTGCGAATTCACGGGTTCTTCTGATTGACGGCGATGCGTCATTTCTGGCAGAGATATCGGACTATATGAAGCTTGGCGGGTTTATGGTGGATGTGGCGCCGGACATGCAGACAGCCATCAAGAAGGGGGCGAACAGTTTCTATGACATTGTCATCGTCAATGCCGAACTGCCCGATGGCAGCGGCATTCACCTGATCGAAGCGATCAAGTCGGACACCCATATCGTCAAGATCGTGATTGTCGACAATGACGCCCTGACCACCCAGAAGATCTGCGCCCTGGAGGCGGGGGCCGATGACTGTCTGTCGAAGCCGGTCAGCTGCCGGGAGCTGTTGCTGCGGATCAAGCAGCGCATGAGGCCCAGTGCGATACCCGAGGATAGGGGAGAGAACCCGTTTGTGGTGCTGGTCGACAAGAAGGAGATCTACGGCCCGGACAAGAAGCTGTTCAAGCTGTCGGGCAATGAGTTCCAGCTGATGGTGATGTTTGCCAACCGGCGCTTTGATGTGCTCTCCAGGGATGAGATTTCAAACGAGATCTTCTCGGTGCCCTGGACCTATGATGACCGCCGGGTCGATAACCTGGTGGCCAAGCTGCGCAAAATCATCGAGCCCCATGGCGAAATCCCCTCCTATATCAAGACCGTCCGCAACAAGGGATATGTCTTCGTCGGAAAGGCCGAGGTTCAGAACGCTATCGATACAAATGCAAATCTCCTCAAAGCCGAAGACTGGCCGCCCCCCCGTCGTTCGGCAAACCAATCATAATCGGCTTAAAAGCAAAATCCCGCCCGGTGTAAGGCAACCGGGCGGGATGTTTATGATCAGCGTGAGAGACATACGACCCCGCCCACGGGTTTTGGCCAGACCACAGGTAATTTAACCCGGTTCAATTTCCTTCATCCCGAGGGGCCGGCCCGGCAATTTCCGGGAACAGCCCTATCTGATGCGGAATACAATCCCACCTTAGTCCTCAATCAGTTCCGATACAGTTATGGTGGAGTCTGACTCAAGGTCGATGATGATGATCTGATATCCTTCTTCCAACAGTGCGCCGAGAGTCTGAACGTTATTCACGATGATTACTTTCGGCTGAGCCGTCCCGCCGACAGGGCTGATGGCACCAATCTTTTGGAATCCCGGCAGAGTGATTGTGCCTGACTCTTCGTCCACGATCGCTCCTTCAGGAAGAACATAACCGGCAACAATGAGCTGCATGTCATTTGCATCGCTCTCGCCGACGACGGTTTGACCGTTGATTCCGACAACCCCGCCATCAGTTTCAAGGTTTCCAATATCACCTTCCACATTTCCGGTGTCGACCTTAAGGGTCAGATTTTCGGTGGCGACGTCCACGTCAACGACAGAAGTTTCAATTTCCGCATTATTTGCAACAACGCTACCGCTGACTTTTTCAGCTCCCTTAACTATCGCAGTCGTTGCAACCACGTTAGATACAACCGTTTGGCCACTCAAATTCGCTTCATTATCTGCCGTAACATTTGAGGTAATCCCTATCCCGGTGACGCCGACATTTTTGCCGGAAATGTCGCCGGCCACGTCCTGGCCTGCCGTAACGGTAACATCTCCGGTGGCTTTAACATTTGCAGTAACATTCGAGGTCGTTGATCCGACTTGGACGGCCGTTCCAGAGGTCACGGACGCGACAACCGCACTATTCCCGATGATGGAGACCGTATCGTTAGACGCAACCGTCGCATCAACGGTGGATGTGGTCGAACTGATATCTACACCCCCCCCTGCAGTCACATTGACCGTGGCCGCCGTATTCGCAGAGACTTTTGCTGCCTGTACAGCCTGGACTGTCGAGTCAACCTTTCCGGTTTTAGAGGTGATCGACACGTTGTTACCGCCGACATTTGATACGATATCACCTGTTGCAACCATAACAACATTGCTGCCGGAGTTTATGGGGCCTGCGATATTACCGCCGACATCTGTGGAAACATCGCCGCCCGCGTTCAGGGTTTCATCAGTGAATGTCAAATCTCCGGTTTGGATGCTCGTGAAGTTGCCGGAGAGATACACGGTTGCCGCGGAAAATTCGTTGGCAGCGACCGTCAGGGCGTCGAGCTCAAGAGTTTCCGTACCGGCATTTTGCAAGGAAACATATCCGTTGGAGGACGCCTCCCCGGCGCCATCACCGGCAATGAACGAAATGCTCTGGCCGGCATCATCCGTACCGAAAATATCGCCTGTAAAGGTGATGTCCCCGGCGGCGGTGTCCGATTGTGTTGTCTCAAACACGGTCAGGTCCTGAGTGACAGTAACCGGGCCATTAAACTCAAGGCTGTTGGCCTTATATGCCGCCCCGTTCAGGGAAATCGTACCACCGTCAATAGTGGTTACCCCCAGTCGGGTGGTGCTTCCCAGTGAACCGAGTTCGACGGATCCCCCCGAGACTATATTCAGACTTTGACCCCCGGCCGATGTCCCATCGATGGCCGCCGTTATAACCCCGGCATCTGCGGTGTCTGTCAAGGTGACATCTCCCTCGAGAATGACGTCCGCGGTGAATTCAAAACCGTTCGTGTCGGCGGTGACAGAGCCGCTCAGCGAGGACCCGGTTGTATTCAGGGTCAACCCGTTGACAATGGTGTCATTGAAAGAGAAGGCCACTTTCTTATTGTCGGCCACGTCTTCGTCAAATGTGCCGCTGTCGGCGACGACCGTGTCACCGGATGCCGCCAAGCCCACACCGGCGAGAATACTCCTGCCTTCCGTGACGAAGACATGATCCTCTTTCAACAGGGCGAGGCCGGAATATCCGCCCGCACTGTTGGTGCCGTCGTCAATTGTCGCGGCCACCGCCAAAAGCTCGGAATTACTCATGCCAGACGCCTCAACGCCGTCAAAGCTGTTACCGCGCAGATCAACTTCAGTCGAACTTTCCAGACCGAAATTCATCTGGTTATCGGAGAAGTCATTGCCGGTGATGCTTGTGCTCGTAATCCCTTCACCCAACAGCAAAGCATGCCCGGTTCCGAAATTGCCGAGATCAATTTCAGAGAAGCTGTTATCTTCCACGGTGACGCTGAGCGCATTATTGATGCTCAGGCCATTCCGATGGTCGCCGGTTTCACCTGAATTTCCGCCGATATTACTGAAGCTGTTATTTTCAACGATCACCGTTTCAGTGGGTGTATCGGCATTGCCGCGCAGGAGAACATTTCCATTGCTGTCCTTGACGGTGTTGCCGCTAAAGGTAATGGACGTCACGACCTGGCGGTTGGAAATCTCACCATTGCCGGGGTCCATATCCATAAGAGACCAGCCCAGGATATTCTGAAAGGTGCTGTTGGTGATCGAGAAGTCACCGGCCAGATTCTGTCCGCCAAAACCATGACGCCCCGAAACACTCTCACCATCGATGACCACATTATCAAGGGCGAGATCGGAAACCACCCCCGTATTGTCCATGTCAAAGACCATGTTGCCATTTTCAGCAATGCCGGTGATGACGAGATTTTCAAATGTCAGACCATCGATATCACTGGTCTGCAGGGTTCGAACCCCTCCTGTGATGTTGGACCGGCTGGTGTCATCCCCACTGATTGTCAGCCCGTTAGCCGCAAAGCCGCTATCAAATACCAACGATTGATCGTATGTTCCGGCCCGCACATTGATCACATTGTCATCTGAGGCCGCGTTGACTGCTGCCATAATTGTCATGGCGCTGCCGTCCGTCCCTATTCCGACCGTAAAGACGCCCGTATCTGAGGTCCCGGACCAACCTTCAATATAGCTGGAGGTATCACTCTCCAGCCCAAGAGCAAAGTCGATCGCTGTTTGTTCCTCTATCTGATAGAACGTAAATTCATCGCCATCCGTGCGGAAATTCTCATTTCGAACCGTATGGGTAAACCCGCTGAGGTTAACGGTGCCAAAATCGAGACCGGCGGACTCATCTTCCGTATAAAGGCCGTTGGCTTCGTTGAAGCTATTTTCTGACGCATCGATATTGATATTATTAACCTGAAGGTCGAAATGCACATTGGTCTGGTACAGGGCAACCCCGCCCCAGGCATTCCCAAGAGTCGTTACACCTGTAAGGGTAACATCTTCGCTATCCGTTATCTGAATACCGGCACCACCGGTTTCGGTTGTTCCGTCAGAGACAAGATGTCCATGCGCTGTCACATTTGTTATTGTGGCACCTGAAACGCCGTTTAAGTCCAGCTCAGCTCGGCCGGAGCCCTGTATGATCACATCGGATATACTGAAATTGCTAAGCTGAGTGCCGGTGCCGGGACTCACCTTTATCCCGTAATTGCTGCTGGAATCAGCCGACGGTCCGTACATGGTGAAGTCGCTTAAGATAACGTCATCCACTGAGACATGCATCCCGTACCCGGTGATATCGGAAGCATCAATGATCGTTCCGTCTTCGCCTTGTCCCTGGAATGCCACGCTTTTATTGATATTAAGTGTACTGTCCAGGACAAAGGTTCCCTCACTCATAACGACGGTGTCGCCAGCCTGAGCGATGGCCAGAGAATCATCGATGGTTCTTGTAATGGCTGCGTACGGTACGTCTTCCGAGGCGCCACTGACGCTCACATCTACGGTACGAACCGTCTCCGTCGATCCTGCATAGGTGATGACCGCTCCATCCTCAAATGTATTGCTATCAAAGATATCTGCAAATCCAAGATCGGGAAGGTCCGCTCCGCGCGAAGAGACGTAAGTGTTCAGGTCACTGAATGTGTTGTTCTCGATTGTGACGCCATCCACATTATAGATGAGCCAGGGGATGCCCGGCACAATCCCGTTGAAACGAATACCCGTCTGAGTCTCAGCATTTCCACCCGTGATTATGTTGCCGGAAAAGACCCTGTTAGATTTATTGGTATCATCTCCGGTACCACTGGCAAAAGTGATCATATAATAAGGGGTATCACTCCCCAGGAAGATGTTGTCCTCTATTGTAAAGGTTTCGGCATCCTTTCCCTGATCGGCAAATTCACTCAGATACAGGTTGATGGCCGTCGTGCTGCTCGAATTATCGATCACAGAATTCTTCAGGGTGAAGTGATCCCCAATGACTTCAAAAGTTTTACTGCTTCCCCCGTCAACGGGCTTGAAATTCAGGCCTGTTACGGAGACACCGTCACCATAGACAAAATGCTGAGCGCCGAAACCCGTCTGATAAGCGGCTGTTACGGTTGCGGCGGTTGCCGCCGCGTCCGCTATTACAGCGCCTGAGCTATCCAGACCCTGAACTAAAACATAATCGTTATATAGATGCAGACCGAAATTTTGGGTGCCGCCATCCGATCCATCCTGTCTGACTCCGGCATTACCCTCCGTATAGTCGCCCGGCGCCACATTAATAACATTCTGATTGGTAAGAGAGCTGCCCGCGCCAATTGTATCATGGGCCCGCTGAATGCTGCCGCTATCCTCGGTTACATAGACGTTGCCCTCACGCGTGACAGCATAGCCGGTAAAGCCCTCATCAAGGCCGTGATTGATCTTGTCTTCCAACGCGACCAGTTGTTGGGTCGTCATGTCAGAGGCAAGAACACCGTCAAAACTGTTTGAGGTAAGATCGACCTCCATATCCGCGTAAAGAGAGACATCCACCGTGTTGTCGGTAAATATGTTGTCGTCAACTGTCATTGACAGTATGTCACCATCCCCGACACCAAGTCCTTCAAACAGATTGTTAGCGAAAAGGTTACCGGTGATGACGGTATCACCCGGATTATCGACGGAAACACCAACAAAATTTCCGTCAAAATCATTGTCCAGGATCTGCGCACCAATCGCCCCCGGATTTAGATAAACGCCTGTCGCCCAACCGCTGAAACTGTTATTTTGAACCAAGAGCCCCGTATGACCCCCGTTCGAAAAGTTGACAATACCGCGATATCCGTCGCTATCCACGTCACCTGAACGGGAGAAGATGGTGTTCTGGACAGTAATATCCGTTGCGTTTCGCTGGATGGCAACTCCCGCCTTGCTCCCGCCGGATGAGAGGCCATCGACAATTTCAAAACCGTCTATGACCGTCCCGTCAGCAGCTGACGTCACGATAAATCCGCCATTGACAATTGCTTCATCTGCGCTTCGCCCGCGCGCATCGACGCCCGCTTCTGCACCGTTAAAGGTAAGCGTTTTGTCGACTGTCACCGCTTCGACATAGGTGCCTGCGCCAACAGCTACTGTATCGTTAAACGATGCGATACTGATGCCATCATTGATACTGCCGCCTTCAGTGACAAACACATAGCCATCCCGCAAGCTGGCATGGCCGCTATACCCATCCGCGCTATTCGTGCCGTCCTTTATCTTTTCAGCAATGACAAGCAGTTCATCAATTGACGCGGTTGAAGCGTCAACATTGTCGAAGACATTGTCGCTGACGTCAATTTCCGTGTCCGACCCCAGATAGAATCCGATATTAACGTCATTGTTCAAGAAGATGTTATCGCTGATGGTTGAACTCAGATCGACGTCATCGGGTCCAAGCCCCAGTCCCTCAAACAGATTGTTGGCAAACAGATTGCCGGTTATCACCGATCCATCCGGGCCATCGTCAGAGACTCCGACAAAATTGCCCGTGAAATTGTTGTTGAGAATCTGCGCACCGGTCGCTGTCTGGTTCAGATATATGCCGGTCGCCCAGCCGGAAAAGCTGTTATTCTGGAAAACCAGCCCTGTCTGGTTCCCCCCGGAAAAAGTGACAACACCACGGTATCCGTCACCATCCACGTCACCGCTGCGGGTGAATATCGTGTTCTGAACGGTGATGTCTGTCGCGTTTCGTTTGATGAAAATACCGGCTTTTTCACCACCGTCAAACGCGCCATCTAGAATGGTAAAACCGTCAATGGTGGTGCCGGTTCCACCGGATGTGAGGATAACACTTCCATCGACAATTGCCTCGTCTCCGATGCGTGTTCTGGCATCTACCCCGGCCTGCGCCCCTTCCAGCGTTACAGCCTTGCCAATTGTCACCACTTCCTCATAGGTACCCGCAGCGACATCAACAGTTGCCCCTGAGGCCGCAACATCTATCCCATTTTGAATAGATCCGCTCGATGCCACATTCACCTGGCTGCCATCTCCGGTAAGAGTTTGATTGCTTCCAAGGAGGATTTTGGCATTGAGGTTGATTTCCAAAACCCCATCCTGATCCTCATCCGCAAGATCCAGATTATTGCTGTTGGTCTGGCTGGAGCTGTCGATTTCCGCATCGACAGTTATGGAGTCATTGGCTTTGAGTTCCACATTGGTTGTTTCCAGATTGCTGACGATTGTCCCGGCATTAATGGTGGAATCCCCGTCTCCCCCGCTTTCAACAACCGTCAGATCATCCGGATCGATGGACCATGTCCCGGTTTTCCCGTGAGCCGCAGAGGTGTTAACACTGATGTCCTGAGAAATATCAACCTGCTTACCCGATGTCTCAACAAATCCGCCGTCCCCGCCATTGGCGCCGCCGGTTGCGGAGAAGGAACCGTCATACTGTCCGCTGATATTGGCATAGGCGATGACAACACCGCCGTCCCCTGTATCCAGTCCGTCCGAACGGATGTCGGCCGACGCCGTGGTAGTGATCCGATCTCCGTCGATTTCAATCGAACCGCCGCCGGTTGCGCCGGACGCGTCGACAGTTCCGGCGATCTGAACATTATCGCCACCGAGAATGATCTTGCCGCCCACAACTTCGGCAGAGGCCGCGCTTGTAATACCGTCGAGGTTAACGAGGGAATCAACGACATCGCCTGCGGCCTTGGCTGAGATTTCGATGACACCGCCCTCAGCCAAGACCTGGCCGAATTGCTCCGTGGTTGCCATATCGCTGCCGAGCCCGATTTCAACCAGCCTGTCACCAGCCAGGTCCAGGGTAAAGGTATCGCCGGAGGCCAGCGCGACCCGACCAAGCTTTGCCGTAATCACCCCGTTGTTACGCACAGCCGGGGCAACAAAAGCCGCCAGCCCTCCCTCGCGGATGCTGATCTGGCCTTCGTTGACCACAGAACCCGTGCCACCTTTAGAAAATTCCAGTCGGGTATCTCCCGCCATGAACCGGTCCCGATCCATATGTGCTGTTGACGCGACCAGACCGGCCACATCGATCTGGGCGTTTTTGCCAAACATGACGCCATTGGCGTTCAGAATCCAAACCTGTCCATTTGCGGTCAGGCCTCCATTGATTTGAGAGGCGTTGGTGGAAGCATTGACCCGGTTAACAGCGATTGAGTTTGACGTTGGCTGGTCGAAGTTAACATGAGCATCCTCTCCTATGTCAAAACTCCGCCAGTCAATGACCGTGCGGTTGCTGGTCTGGTTGATATCCATCCGCGCATTGCTCTGAGTGATGGTCGCCGCGCCACCGACGACTTTTCCGCCCGTGGGCAATGTGTCCGCGTCCACGGCAAAAGCTGACCCGCTTCCAAGGGCAAGAGCTGCTATCGCGCTGACGAGGGCCGCGGGCCGGGTCAGGGCTGTAGAGCTTCGCAAGATATTCGATCTACGCTTAAGGGCTTGCTTTATCATTTTTTTCACCTGTTAAGATCGACTGACGACCTTCTCCATAGAGTTCCGGCAAGTTTACCGGGATGATGCTGTATCCGACTGTTCCCGCCATTGGCACTGGCAGGCAGCTCGGGGAATTAAAAGGACGAGCTCACAGAAAAAAATATTCGGGGGTCACGATTTCCCGAGGCTGTGACATCTTTTTTAAATGGCTTAGCCAGGAACAGATCGACAGACACCCGCTCCTGTATAACCGTGCGAAATCCGATCCCGACTGACATCAGCTTTTCGGTTTTCGGTTCCCCTGGCAGAGGGGTCGTCTGGGATACGGCGCCTGCTTCATAAAAGCCATAGAACTGAGTGCTTGACATCCAGGTCGCCTGATAGGGGGAATTCCATTGCACCTCCGCCATTCCTGCCAAGCCCTTTTCACCGGATATTTCCGATGGATCGAAGGCGCGACCGAAGAATCCGCTGCCGATTCCCCATTCCTCCGACGCCAGTAAATCGTCATCGAAAGACGTTTGGCCTGCCGCTCCCATCAAAAGGCTGAAATTTCCTGCCAGCGGCTGCCAACGTGTCAGCTCAAAATTGAAGCTTCTATAGTCGTCATCCGCATTGGCCCGCGAAAGACCGGAATCATCCGAGTCAAAACTCCCAAGTCCCGGAAAACTCTGATAAAAAGTTAGCAAGGCTGAATTGGAACCGCCCAGGTTATCCAATCCGTTTACGAAAACCTGAATATATCCATTGCGGATTTTATCCTTATAGAGCGGTTGCACGGCAGAATTCTCAGACGTGATATTCGCCCCATACAGCCCAAGAGTTCCCGTCAGATTCAAATCGCGGCTGCGAATAAACGGATAGGAAAGCTCCAGACGAACCGATTGCGCCTCCCCCTTTGTATCAAGGTCGGCGAGCTCAAGCCCCGGACGGGTTCGGGAATAGCTGTAGCTTGTAAAAAGGGACAGGCCGCTTGAGGTAAGCGGCAGGTCATAGCTAACAGCTCCATAGGCAAGCTCCGGCCCGTTATTTGGAGTCACAAGCGTCGTCAGACCCGCCTGCCCGGCCAGGCCAAACAGATCATTGGCATATCCGGCCGCGATAATTTCCTCCCGCCCCAGATAGCGGCTGCTGTAGTTGTCAATAGCGGCATAGGCCTGAAACCGCGTTTGCTCAACAACCAGGGTCAGATCGGCCGCGCCAAGGGTTGTCTCCGACGGCGTGAGGATGCTTCTGACGGAAAGACCCGCTGCGTCTCCGGCAATCAACAGCTCCCGCTCAAGGACCTCTGCCGTCAATGGCCGGCTGTCAACGATACGCTGCGCCTGCGCCTGCAGAAGCCGCATCGCACCGCCGGCATCTCCTTCGATCCTATAGCTTTCGATGTACCCTTCGACGATACGAATTGTGAGAAAGCCATCGTCTATCTGCTGGGCGGGAACGATGGCTCGTGACAGGATATACCCCTGTCCCCGATACAGCGCCGTGACCCGCTCCGCCAGGTCATAAACGTCGGACAACCGGATTTCGCGATCAATATATTCACTCGCCAGTTTTTGCAATTGACTCTCGGGCAGAGAGGTGGCGCCGTCAAATATGACGCCGTTGATTTCAAAGACCTGCTGATCTGCGCCTGCACTCGGTCGCTCTTCGGATAAATCCGGTAGGTCCAAGGGAGCTTTCAGGCTGGGCTCTGCCGACCGCGGCCGCACCCGCTCATCAATTCTGCCGGGATCGGCCGATGACTGGGCAAAGACTGACGCCGCCCCTCCAGCATTCAGGAGCAGGACGATCAAACCAATCCGCAAAATATTTACCAAAATGTCAGGCCCCTACCCCTTAGATACGCCTTGTGCTCTACTTCGTGCCCCCCCACACAACTACCAAATTACTGGCCTATATCTGGTGTATTTCCAGCCATTTTGGTACTTCTACAATGTAGGAATTTGTAGTGGACACATCTATCCGCGACGGTCTAAAACCCGCCGTTTCGTGCAGATCTCGGGCGTTACATTCCCTCACGAATAAAGGCGAAGGAAGACCAGCTCAGCCCCTCTCGGCTTGAGATTGGAAAATCGGATGAATTATTGATAAATCTGACAGAAAATATTTAACTGGTTAAATATAAATTTCTAGTTTTCCTGGCCGTAGGTTTCCCCCGCCGTGACCGCTTCGGGGAGGGTATTTTCTTTCGGTGGAAGTGGACACACATAGCGGTTGTTCAAAGCACAGGACGGATTGTAGGAAAAATTAAAATCCAGAATGATTCCGCCTTCTTTCCCACATCCCAGATCAGCGCCCTTGATCGTATCAAGAATATATCGGCCGCTACCATAGGTCGTCCGATTGTTGGTCACGTCGCGAAACGGCAGGAACAGCCCTCCCCCATAGGCACTGATCCAATAGAGAGTGAGCTCCGAGCCGAGCTGGCTCTTCAAACCCTCTGTGCGCGCAGCGGATCGATAGGTCATTCTGCCATCTTTCCCCAGATCCACATCGATCGTCATGGATTCGACGGGCGTCAAAAAAACCTCAAACCGCAGGGAAGGATCATAGTCAAAGCAATCTATCCCTCGAAACGTCCCTTGCGCCTGCACCGATAGCGGAGACATGGGATGATGGCGAAAGAGCGCCGATCTGGTTTCTCGCCAAACCTGCCAGGCGGCCGCAGGGTCCTCCATCCTTCTTATCTCACCATAGAGGTCATTTATTCGTCGTCGCCAATCCGCCAACTCATAGCCAGGCAGTCGTGAAAATCGTTTCATTTCATATCCTTGGTTGAAAAAGCACCCGGTGCCCGCCCCACTAAGTCTTAGCTTCTTGCAATCATCCGGGATAGCCGGAAGGGATAACATTTTTGTCAGATCTATCTTGGGCTACAAAAGGCTGCCTTCACCGACGCTCCGGAAACACCGTATCCGGGAGGATGGCGCAAATGATATCCGCCAGTTTTTCCAGCGCCGCCCGCTTGGGGTAGGATTTTCGGAATAACAGCCGGACCTTGCGCGCGGCACGGCCCGACATCTCCTTGCGGACGGCAATACCTGAATCCGTTACCCAGGGCCCTCGCAGACTCATGGCCGGGACAAGGGTAACACCTGCCCCCGCACCGACAAGGGCCAGGACGGTTGTCAGGCTTGTTTGCTGGGTCGCGATATGGGGTGGTTCCTCCTGATCCTGCGAATATAGGGCGAGGACCTGGTCACGCAGGCAATGCCCGTCTCCCAATAACAGCAGATCGTCTGACCGGATATCTGAGAGGTCAATCACCTCCTGCCGTTCAAGAACATGACCATGGGGCAAAGCAATCCAGAATGGCTCCTGATAAAGCGGGATTTCTTCGAAATTCTCATTCTCCGGTGCGGTTGCCACCAGCGCCACATCAATTTTGCCACCCAAGAGCTGGGATTCAAGAACCGACGTCATGTTTTCTGAAATCTCTATTTCCAGTTTCGGGAGGCCATGGCTCACAGAAGGAAGAAGAAGCGGCGCCAGATAGGGTCCGATTGTGGGGATCATGCCGAGCTTCATCTTGCCGGTCAAAGGATCCGTTCGGGAAGATGCCTTTTCCTCAATGCCATCCACGATCTTGAGAATTTTTCTGGCATCTTCAACGATCTCTTCACCAATCCGCGTAACCTGCACCCGTCGATTGCTTCTCTCAAACAGAGTGACGCCAAGCTGCTCCTCAAGCTTTTTGATCTGGCCGCTCAAAGCTGGTTGGCTGACATTGCAGTCCTTGGCCGCCTGTCCGAAATGGCATCTGGTCGCGACCGCCACTATATATTCTAGATCCCGGATGTTCATGCTGTCTCTTTAATAGGTAAAACCGATCGTTACATTAAATATATTCTATTTTACCTATTTAACAAGCATCCCCATATCTAAGGCAGAGCCAAGCTAAGGAGGAAACATTATGAAAAAAATGACGACAAGTGCCGGCGCCCCGATTTCTGACAATCAAAACAGCTTATCGGCGGGATCCCGCGGTCCGGTGCTGATGCAGGATTATCAACTGATCGAAAAACTGGCCCATCAAAACCGTGAACGCATTCCGGAGCGTGTTGTCCATGCCAAAGGCTGGGGAGCTCATGGCCAGTTCACTGTCACCCATGATATCAGTCAATATACCCGAGCAGATCTGTTTTCCGAGATCGGCAAAAAAACAGATGTGTTGTTCCGAGCATCAACGGTGGCTGGGGAAATGGGTGCGGCCGATGCCGAGCGGGATGTCAGAGGCTTTTCCGTGAAATTCTATACCGATGAAGGTAACTGGGATCTGGTCGGTAATAATACGCCGGTCTTCTTTATCCGAGATCCGCAAAAATTTCCCGACTTCATTCATACACAAAAGCGCCATCCGAAAACCAATATGAGAT
This sequence comes from Sneathiella sp., assembly GCA_965228285.1. GTDB lineage: Bacteria > Pseudomonadota > Alphaproteobacteria > Sneathiellales > Sneathiellaceae > Sneathiella. Next base: position 3,687,046 of record OZ245808.1, on the reverse strand, counting down.
CAGCGACCGCCATGTGGGATTACTGGTCCCTCTCGCCGGAGAGCCTGCACCAGGTGACAATCCTGATGTCGGACCGCGGCCTGCCGGTGGCCCCCATGTATATGAACGGATATGGCTCCCACACCTTTGGTATGTGGAACAAGGATGGGGAACGCTTCTGGGTCAAATTCCATTTCAAAACCCAGCAAGGGCATAAATTCTACACCAATGCCGAAGCCAATGAGGTTATCGGGAAATCCCGTGAGAGCTACCAGGAAGAATTTTATGGGGCCATTGACCGGGGCGACTATCCCAAATGGACCCTGTATATCCAGGTCATGACGGAAGAACAGGCAGAAGAAACATCCTTCAACCCGTTTGACCTCACCAAGGTTTGGCCCCATGGGGAGTTTCCGCTGATCGAGGTTGGTGTGATGGAACTGAACCGCAATCCGGACAACTATTTTGCCGAGATTGAACAGGCAGCCTTTAGCCCGTCTAACATTGTGCCGGGGATTGGCTTCAGTCCGGATAAGGTTCTGCAGGCACGGATCTTCTCCTATGCGGATGCCCATCGCTATCGTCTTGGCACTCATTATGAGGCCTTACCGGTAAATGCGCCTAAATGCCCGGTTCATCATTATCATAAGGACGGCGCCATGCGGTTCTTCAAGAACGACACGGGAAATCCGGACGCCTATTATGAGCCGAACTCCGTAGGCGGGCCGGCTGAGGATCCGTCTTATGCGGAGCCGCCTTTGAAGATCTCAGGCGATGCGGACCGGTATAACCATCGCGACGGCAATGACGATTATGGCCAGCCGAGAGCCCTGTTCGAGCTATTTGATGACCTTCAGAAGGCTCGGTTGTTTTCCAACATCGCCGAGGCCATGCAAGGTGTCCCCGAGGAGATTATCCAACGACAACTGGGTCATTTTCACAAAGTCCATCCGGACTATGGCAAAGGCGTTGCCGAAGCTCTCGGCGTTACGGCGAAGCTGGATGCCGCTGAGTAAATCAGACATCAGAGATGACGGGTCTCAATACCCCGTCATCTCAAGATATCCCACTCCTTGATGACTGCCTGAAAACCGAATGGGGCCTTCCCAATAAGGAAAGCTTGTCTCCATCCAGCTGGTTGCATTGAGCGGCTCCGTCTTAACCGCCATATTCCTGCTTTTAACGTTGATCCGCCAGCTGGTCGGCACCTGACGATCGGCGACATCTGTCCAATCGGTTGGCTTGAACTCAACATCATCCGTTTCAAGCGCTTGTGCTGTTCCATCCTTGTTGATCCAGGTGCCGGAATAATAGGGGGCGCTCTCTTCGGACCGAAGTCTGAACAACATGAGTTTCTGACCATCTTCGAGATGCAGGGAGAACCAGTCCCAACCCGTCTGGTCTCCGGCAAGGGGTTGGCTGCTCCATTCCCGATCAATCCAAGCCGAGCCTGTCACACCAACGGTCTCGCCCTCGATTGTCAAGCGACCCTCAACCATCAGAAAAGGCGCACTGTAATAATAGGAGGCCTGACCCCGATCTGATTTTTGGCTATATCCTTGGGATCCATGCAACACCAGAGGGGCCTTGGATATCAGGTCCAAGCTATAGGCAAATTCATCACCCGAAGCCGTGACGGTCAGGCTTTCAAACGGATCGGACTCACCGGAGATAGCTGAGACCATTGACCAATCATCAATCCAGGCCCGGAATGGGTCAAGCGCAACACCAGCTTGACCAACACCACCGCGGGCGAAGAGCTCGGAGACAAAGTGCTTATCTTTGTGCGTGAGGGCGGCATGGCCCATCCAGATTTGATCATTCTCCCAGCCTGCCGATTTTCGGCCGGGCGTCAGAGACTGACGGAACAAGGTCCATTGCACGCCGTACTGATTTCCTTCGGCATCCTCTAAATTGGCTGTCAAATACCACCATTCGATCCGGTAATCTGAATGGGGGCCATGGTCTTGCGGGAAGATAATCTGTCGGCCCTTCTCAACTGCCGCAAATCCCTCTGCCTCTGTTCCCAGTCCGGCGAAGCCTTGGGCGGTTGCCAGCTCGGCCCGGACAGCTAGGAAGGAAAGTACCGCAATTACTACTAACCTAGCGCTCATCGGAAAAGACCTTCATTAAACGCGCCGGCTCCGTGCGCCTAAGCTGTATTACCGGGATAACGGAAGCGATGACAGCCACGAGGAGGGCCATCAGGAAGAGCTGCCCCCATTCATCCGGAAAAAAGAAAATCGGCAGGCGCCAGCCAAAGGCCTGGACATTGATCACGGCAACAAGGCACCAGCTGACCAGCAAACCGAGGGGGAGCGCAACAAGAGCGGTCAGAGCCGCCAGCATGACGGCCTTTAACAATTCTAACCAGGCCAGGCGCCGGCGAGTCAGACCGATCGCCCAGAGCGGCGCGAGATGAGAGATGCGGCTGTTGCTCAAGGTCAGCAGGCTACTGAACAGAGCCGCACCTGCCACTGCGAGGGTCAGGCTATTCAGGGCGACGGTGATTGCAAAGGTTCTCTCGAAAATAGCGGTGGACTGTCTTTTCAAGCTGGACTGATCCACAATCTGGGAGTCCGTAAGGTCAAATACCGATTGCAGGTCATTGAGAATGTCTCTTACTGCTGCCGGTTTAATTCGCACCCCATAACGAGTCTTTTCGATTTCTGGCCAATCAGTATTTAACCGGTTAATATCAATCATAATAAGGCCCTTGGGATTTCCGTAGTCGGAGAAAATCCCGGCAATCTGCGCAGTTCGGAAACCGGCCGCAGTGGAAAGCTCGATTTCCTCTCCCACTTTAAGATCAAAGCGATTGGCAAGCTGCTCACTGACCAAAGCCGCAGACCCACTGGCCACATCCTCCCAAACTGCCCGGGACGCATCCAGCAGCGGCCAGTTTTCCCGGTATGTCTCATGGTTTTTGTAACCATACACGAGGGTTGGCCAGCCTCGAAAAACGGTCTCTGTATTGTGGATGGGCAGCAGGGCCGTGACTTCAGGGCGATCTTCCAACCAGGTGATGATCTCTCCTGCCTGCGCTTCTGAACCTGCATTAAAATAGAGCTCCGAGACCAGTCGTTGATCAAGCCAGCCGGTAAAGGTCAGCCTGAAACTACCAACCATGGTGCTCACCCCAATATTCACGGCAAGGGCCAGCAGCAAGGCCATCAAAGCGAAGGACAGCCCCGATAGCTGTTGCAGGCTGTCGGACCAAAACCATTGTGCGACCGGCCCTGTTGCCTGTCTCCGGCCAAGCTTCAACAGAACAGACAGCAACACCGGCTGCAGCAGGGCCGCGCCCAGCAACAAACATCCCATCATCAGGAACCCGGTGACAAGATCGTCTCCGATCCACAGTAAAACCAGGAAAACCCCAAAGAGACAGAAAGCGATGAGCAGTTGAACAAACAACCATTTGCGTTGAGTGCTATACCAGGCTTCGGGTAAAGCAGATGACAGGACCGGCATATGATACACCTTCCAAAGCCCTCCCGCCGCTGCCAACAGGGCACCCCCAACACAAATCCCCAACCCCAGCAACCACCAGGAGACGTCAAGACTGAGTTCACCGTCAATTCGGGCACCATAAAGGCCCCGCAGGCTGGCCGACACATCCGGCAGCAAGGCGGCGGCTATACCATATCCGATCAGGACACCGATGATTCCGGCCAGCAGGGCAAGAAAGAGGAGTTCCGATAACAGGGCCGCAACCAATAGCCGGAGGGACACGCCGCAGGATCTGAGGGTTCGTATCATCGGTCGCCGTTGCTCAAATGCCAACCCAATGGCTGAATAGACAATGAACATTCCAACAAAGAAAGCCATAAAGCCAAATGCTGTCAGGTTGAGGTGAAAACTGTCCGTCAGCCGCTCAAGATCGCCCTCACCTTCGGGCTCAAATTTCTCCAACTCGCTTCCAGCAAGGTCGTACAGAGACAGTAGATCCGGCTTTTGTCGGACATCCAGAAATAGTCGGGACAGCATTCCCTCAGCATCCAGAATTCTTTGGGCAACGCCGATATCGACCATCAGGGTTCCCTGCACCATATCCGGCCTTGCCATTAAAGGCGGCAGGCGAACACCATTTCCAAGGTCAAGAACCTTCCCGTCGGTTGCGGACATGCGGGCAAGGTCTTCGGTCGAAATAAAAGTTCGCCCAGGAGACTGGATAAAGGGGACGACATCATCATTAGCTGGCTCGAATTGGTTTTCAAAAGAAAATTGCATGAGAGAGACCGGCTCAATACCCATAAGCCGGAACGATGTTTCTCCAATCAGAACAGTCCCTTCAATTACTGGCGATACCCGCCATCCGGCAAGGCGCAGATCTGTGTACAGGGACTGATCGAACTGCTTGCCATCTTCTCGTGCCAGATAGGGGGCCTGTATCCCGCCAAGAGCCTGTGCGGCTCGATCGTAACTGAGGCGGGCCTGATGATTGAGGGCTTGCACTCCACTCCATAAAGCGGTGGCGACGGCGAGACCGAAAATGAGCACAGCAAGCTGAACAGGACGGCGGCGCCAATGACTAAGTAGGGTCAACAGGACCCAGCCCAGCTGTCTCATGCCAGCCGCCCGCCTTTAAGTGTGGTCTTGGCATCCAGATAGGATGCAAGCGTTGAGCTATGGGTCGCCATCAGAAAGCAGCAGCCGGTCCTTTCCACCAGGTCCAGCGCAAGACCCAAAACCTCCTTGGCCGTTGCCTCATCAAGATTTCCGGTGGGTTCGTCTGCAAGAAGCAGGGGTGGACGGCTCGCAAAACAACGCCCAATCGCGACTCGTTGCTGTTGCCCTCCGGAAAGCTGCTCCGGATACCGATCAAGCAACTCGTCGAGACCCAGCCGGTGTGTCAGTTCCACCTGCCAATCTTTATCGAACCGTCCGGCGAGGCGCGCCTGAAAAGCCAGGTTGTCCCCAATTTTCAAACTTGGAATAAGGTTAAACTGCTGAAACACAATGCCAATGCTGGAACAGCGCAGCTGAGCCCGTTGGGTGTCCGACAAGGCCCCGATATCGACATTTTCCACGGATATTCTTCCCGCATTAAAATCGTCGAGCCCGGCGATCAGGTGAAGCAAGGTGCTTTTCCCGCTGCCAGATTCCCCCATTAAAGCCATTGTTTTTCCAGCGGCGAGGGAGAGATTGACCTCCGTCAGAACCGCCAAAGGTCCTTGCGGTGTCTCATAGCTTTTACTGACACTCTGTATTTCCAGCATGCGATCCTGATGTGACGAGAAGGTTGACATTATGGACCCCTAACAGGGCTTCCCTCTCATCATATATACACCTGATCCTTCGGAAAAACAGATATCTAAAGCTAGCGCCCGAAACCGGCTAGATCCGGAAGCCAAAGAGCCAACCCCGGCACCAGCATGACCAGCGCGAGCCCACAAAGCAACAAAAGAACATAGGGAATGGACCCTCGGATCACATCCGCCAAGGGCGCATTCGCGATTCCCTTGATGACGAACAGATTCATACCCACAGGCGGCGTTATCAGGGCAAGTTCCAGGTTGATCATGAGAAGGATCCCGTACCAGATCAGATTTACGTCAAACAGCAACAGAGCGGGAAGGATGATCGGGGTAGTAATCAGGATGATCGATATGGTCTCCAGGAACATGCCCAGAATGAAGATCACCAGCATGACCACAAGAAGGAAACCAACCTTGGTAAGACCAAAAGCCGTCACCTGCTCCATCAGTTCAATGGGCAGTCTGATGATTGTCACAGCATGGCTAAACAGGGCCGCTGCCGCCAATATCATGAAGAGCATGGCAGTCGTGCGAACCGTCTCATAGGCCGTTTCACCAAGCTCTTTCCAGCCAAAATTCCGATAGACAAGAATGCCGACAAGCAAAGCATAAATACAACCGATGGACGCTGCCTCGGATGCCGTGAAAATACCCGCATAAATCCCACCGAGCACGATCGGTGGCATGATCAGAGCCCAGATTGCCCGTTTAAGGATACGACCGCTTTCCTTCCAACCCACCCAATCGCTGTCTTTGACCTCATCACGGAAGTAGGACTGGACTATGCAGTAGCCGGCAAAAATCAGAGCCATCATGATACCGGGAATAAATCCTGCCATGAACAGAGCACCGATGGAGGTCTCGGTGACGATTGCATATAAAATCAGCGGACCGGAAGGTGGGATAAGTATGCCGAGAGTGCCACCGGCCGCAATTACGCCATAGGCGTCTCGGGGGCGATATCCAAACCGTTGCATTTGTGGAATGGCGCTGGAACCAATGGTCAGAGCTGTCGCCACAGAGGAACCGGAAATCGCGGCAAAAATTGTGCAGGATAAAACGGTCGCCACGCCAAGCCCGCCTTTGAAATGACCAACCATGGCATTGGCCGCATCGTAGAGATCATCAACCACACGGGACCGGATCATGACATGGGCCATAAAGGCGAACATGGGAATAGCTGTCAGCAATCCGTTATCAAGTTTCGCGAATACCGTATCGGCGATACTGGAAATACTGCCCTCCATGACCAGCATGATCAGGATAGAGGCCAACCCCAATCCGGCAAATATAGGCATGCCGGTTAGCAGCAATGCGATCAGTATGAAGAGAACAATAAATGTAGCCACTATGTCTGTCGCTTCAGAAAAACCAGATCCAGCAAGCGCCCAATCGCCATGGCACAAAGCAAGATAGCGCCGAACAGCAGCACAGACTGCGGAATCCACAGGGGGGCTTCGAGATAACCGTCGGAATATACACCGATCTTCCAGGAAAACTCGACAGCTTCCCAGGCACTAATGGCAATTACGGCAGACACAAAGGCGGTCGTGAGATAGGCCCAGACTCCCAGGACCGTCTTGCGATTACCCGTCGCCTTGGAGGACAGCAGATCGACACTGATATGCTCCCCTCTTCGCAAGGTTTCGGCCGCGCCCAGCATGACCATGCCGACAACCAGAAAGCCGGACAACTCATCGGTCCATGTCAGGGGTGTCCCCAATACATATCTTTGAAATACGCTATATCCGGTGATGGATAGAGTAAGAACCACCAGAAAAGCGCTCACTACAGCGGCGGCAATGGATATATATCCAATTATCCGGGTGAAAACGGAAGAGGGAATAGCCCCCTCTTCCGCAGATGGCTCTTCATGCTGCATGAAAGTATTTTAAATTACAGGTTACCGACAAGTCCAAGCAGTTTTTTACCGTCGTCCCCGGAGGCTTCGCCAAAGGCCTGATTAAAGGCGGGACCCATGACTTTCTTCAGGGCTTCGATTTCGGCGTCTGTCGCGATATGAACCTTCATACCCTTGGCCTCCAGCTCGGCAGGGGCCGAAGCTGCAGAGGCCTCTGAGGCTTCAATAGCCCAAAGAGCCGCTTTTTTACCCGCCTCATCTACTGCCATTTTGCCTTTTTCAGACAATCCGTCATACCATTCCGGATTGACATAACCATGGAAATAAATGCTGAACAGGGGTAGTACCGTGACATGATCCTGAACCTCGAAATATTTACGGGAAACCGCTGCGGACACATCCGTAAGCCCGGCATCTATAACCCCGGTGGATAACGCCTGATAGACCTTGCTTCCGGACATTGCCGATGGCGCAGCCCCCATGGCAACAAACCCTGAATCCGGAACCGGACCGAGGCCGCGGATCTTCACTCCTTCAAAATCTTCCGGTTTGATAAGAGGTTTACCGTTTGAGGTAATAGCCGTGCTGCGGGTCGTGAACAGCCAGGTAACATTCTTAACACCTTTTGTCATCAACTGTTCTTCTAGGAACTGGGCCGCCTCGGACCCATCCCATTTCTTCAAGGCGTCTAAACTGCTTACCGCAAACGGGCCCAGTGTCACATTCATCAGAGGAAGAGTTTTTCCCCATTGCGGATTGATGGAAAAAGCACAGTCGATATCGCCTTTGGCAACGGCTGTTGCGTTCTGTTTCGCCCCGGTCAAACTGTTGGCCCCGAAGATCTGGACATCAATCTCGCCATCTGACAGGGTTTCAATTTCCGCGGCCCATTGATCGATGACCTTGGCAATATGATGGGCCGGCGGCAGCTGATGGCTACAGCGCATCTCTGTTGCAGCCTTTGCGTCAAAAGCCGTGCCAGACAAGCCTGCCAAAACGGCCAGCCCTGTCGCAAGTCCTAGAATTTTTTTCATATTTTTTCTCCCTCTTCTAGTAGTTAATCTCGTTGTTTATACCGGGTCGCCAGTGAATGGCAGGCCAGCCTTTGCCAGGGCGCCATATAGGGTCTCTGTCGGCATTTCTGCTGCCATCAGCTGGCGAATTTTGACCAGTGCTTCGATATCTATCTCTTGAGCATACCCATATTTCTGAGCCAGAAACACAAGATCTTCAAAGACAATGTTGCCGGTTGCATTCGGGGCAAAGGGACAACCGCCAAGACCGCCCAAAGCCCCGTCCAGGATCCGAACCCCTTCGTTGAGAGCGGCTGCTGCGTTGGCGAGGCCGAGGCCGCGGGTATCATGAAGATGAATACCGATCGGTTTGTTTCCGACCCGGTCCTTTAAGGCCCGGATCATGGCTGTCACCTGACCTGGCCCGGCATATCCGACCGTGTCGGCAAGGCTAACAATATCGACCCCAGTACTGTAACAGGCTTCTGCAAGTTCAAGGACATCGTCTTGTAAAACTGTACCCGAGATGGAGCAGCCAAAGGACATGGCAATGCCGACACTGACCAAAGGCTTATGTTCTGACGCATCTCGCAATCGGCACAGGGTGCGAATATCCAGCAAGGTGTCCGCCCGCGACCGGTTGAGGTTAGCCTGATTATGCTCTTCGGTTGCCGAAATTACAAAACTGATTTCGCGAACAGTCGTTTCCAGAGCGTCCATGATACCGCGCTTGTTCAGACAAAGGACCGACCCATGGGCGCCCGGCAGTCCGCCCATAAATGAAATGATTTCTCTGACGTCGGAGAACATGGGATATCTATCCTCAGGCAGGAAAGAACCGAGTTCGAAATGTCGGACCCCGGCAGCGTATTCCTGCTCTATCCAGGACTTTTTCACCTCCGTCGAAGGTATAGTCTCGACCAATTGCAGACCGTCGCGCAAGCCCACTTCCCGTAAGCTGACCCGGTCGTCAGGATAGAGGTCAGCCAGCAAACTCATGTTTCCACCTCAGTCGTCCGTAGTATTCCCAGTTCTTTGAATATCTGATCCGTATCGGCGCCAAGGGCGGGGACTGCCATATTCCGGTCTATGGACGCACCGTTGACCTCAAGCGGGAGAGCCGGAGTGCGATAGGTTTGGCCGTCGGCCATCTCAAACTGCACCAGACCCCCTTCCCGCAAGACATGGGGATCGTCATATAAATCTTCCGGGCTGTTAATCGGTGAAAACGGAATGCCAAGAGCATCGAGAATCAAGCAAAGTTCGTCAACGCTGTAGGCGATAACTTTGGCAGCAACTAGGGGAATAGTCCAGGAACGAGCCAGGATGCGGTCTGTGGCGGTCTTCAAGCGGGGATCATCCAGAAACTCCTCAAGTCCAAACTGATTGCAGAAATCCCGCCAGTGGCCATCGGTGACGACCCCGACGAAAATCCTCTGATCCCCCTTCGTCTTAAAAATATCATAGACCGGCCAGGCATGCTCCCGTTCGGGCATGGGTGTGGAGGGGTTTCCCGTCATCTCGAACTGCACCATATGCTGGGCAACCGCGAATAAGCAGTTTTCGAAAAGACCAATGCGAATATCCTTACCGGCACCGCTCCGTTGCCGCTCAAGCAATGCTAAGAGAATGCCGATAACTCCAAACATACCGCCCATAATATCATTGACCGAAGCACCGACCCGCATGGGACGCTCATGGGTTCCGGTCATCACTGCCAAACCCGCCATCATCTGCACGACTTCGTCGAGGGCCGGGCGATGCTCGTAGGGGCCATGGAGGAAACCCTTATGGCCGGCGATGATCAGTTCAGGATGACGTTTCCGCAATTCCTGCATATCAAGGCCATACCGCGCCAGTAGGCCGTCTTTGAAATTTTCAAGAAAGACATCTGCCGTTGCCAGCAGCTTATCCATGACCAGGCGGTCCCGATCAAGGGAGAGATCGAGCACCAGACTTTTCTTACCGCGATTGAACAGGGGGAAAAACGCCGTGCCCATGCCGCCGAGATGCCGGGTCTTGTCCCCGGCGGGTGGCTCAACCTTAATCACCTCAGCCCCCAATTGAGCGAGGATCACACCGCAGGTTGGACCCATTACCATATGGCTCATTTCGATAACCCGTATCCCGTCAAGCGGGAGTGGTTCGGCCATGTTCTGATTTCCCTGTTCCAGAAGCTACTTGTTTTTAGATTATTTTATTGAAAGCTATGCCATCTTAAAAATATAATATTTCTATTCATATGTTCTAAAATATAGATTGATAAAATGAATTCCCTACAACTGAAATATTTCTCGGCCATTTATGACCACCGAAACCTGTCCCACGCTGCCAGCCATTGCAATGTCGCCCAGTCCGCCATCAGCCACCATCTTGCCAAGTTAGAAAAGGAGTTCGGAGTTGTTCTTTTTCTCCGGAAACCAAGGGGAATGGAACCGACCGCTGCCGGCATCAAGCTCTATGAACATGCTAAATCCATCCTTCGAGCCCTGCAGGTGGCGGAGCAGGATATCCGTCAGGAATCGGACAAGGTTGAAGGCGAGATCGCTCTTGGCCTGCCCTATTCGGTGATGAAAGGCATCGGCCTGCCGTTGATGGAAGCGATGCTGGCCCGGTTTCCAGACGTCAAGCTTTCCATTGTCGAGAGCCTCTCTCTCGGTACTTTCGAGAATTTACTGTCTTCAGATGTGGATATTTCTCTGTTCTATAATCCACAAAAAGATAGCCGAGTAACCCTTCAGCCGGTCCTGGAGGAGGACATTCTCTGTATCGGGGAAGCTGGCATCATCGGCGAAAACAGCAGCCCCATCCTGTTTGACGATGTGGCCAAACACCCCGTGTTGCTATTACGTCAGGGAGTTTCCACCCGGGCAGTTTATGATCGACCCGGCCTTTTCAACAAGCTTGAAAAAGCTGCCCCTTTTCATCTTAATTCCGTCAATGGTATCACTATGGGTCTGTTGGCAGGATTTGGCTGCACCCTTGCCCCTCATGTGCTGTTTGCCGAGCATCTTAAAAGCGGCAGACTCAAATCCCGGCCAATTACTAATCCGTCCCTCAACAGAACTCTCTACCTGGGGCATTTACGGGACCGGCCTTCAACCCGGTTGACAGAGACAATCACGGATCTGGTTTTTGAGCTGATTGCACGGGAAGTCTTGTCTGACCGATGGCAGGCGACACTTGCGAAGCGCTAGTGCGCGGTAACTCTGACCAGCTTGCCCCGATTGTCTCAGGAGATCAAAAGCCCACCGTTCACAGGGAGAACAACACCGGTCATATAGGCGGAAAGGTCAGACGCCAGAAACAGGCAGACTTTGGCCACATCCTCGGAAGTACCAAGGCGTCCCATCGGCACCTTGGCCGCGATCTCGTTTTTGATTTTCCGGGTCATCTTGCCCTGGGTAAAATCATTATCGATGACACCGGGGGCAATCGCATTAACCCGGACCCCATCCGCCGCAGACTCCCGCGCCAGGGCTTTGGCTAATCCAAACAATCCGGATTTTGCGGAGGCGTAATGGGAACTCCCGAACAAACCACCTCCCACCTGTCCGGCAATGGAAGACATCAGGATGATTGATCCGGAGTCCCGCTTTCGCATATGAGGCAGGACGACCTGGGACATGTTGAAGTTGCCCTTTAAATTGACCGAGAGCACATCCTCATATTCTTCCTCGCCTATCTCAAGGAAAGGTGTCCCGCGAACTATACCCGCATTGCCGACCAGACTATCGACGGATCCGAACGCCTCCAACACCTTGGCCACGGCGGTTAAGCAGTCTGGTTTTGAGCGTACGTCACAGGACAAACCGATATGCTCCGGCCCCAAACTCTTCGCCACTTCCTCCGGCTTTTTGGCAGGGAGATCAAGAACAGCGACTTTCGCTCCTTCCGCCGCAAACAGCCGTGCCGTTGCCAGACCGATCCCGCCGGGAGACGCCGCTCCGGTAATGATCGCAGTCTGCCCGTCAAGTAATCCCATTCCCTAAATCCCTTCCTGATTATCCCTACATATGTCTTTAAGCCAGGCGATAAAAGACTTTATCGCAGGGCGTTCAAAAGTCACGGGCAGGGCGACCGCATAATAGGCGAAATTCACCGGCCAGGCCGCCTTGCAAGCCTTGACCAATTGGTTACTACGCAGCTCTTCTTTGACATAGACGTCGCTCAAGAGAGCCAGCCCCTGCCCTTCGACTGCGGCTTTGACGATCAGAAAATCCCCTTTGAAAGAGGGGCCGTATCTGGCATTGCGTCCGTCAACCCCCCGAGCCTCGCACCACAGATCCCAATCCGAATATTGCCGGGTCGAGTCCCTCAGCAAGGGATAGTGAAGGCAGTCTTCTGACTCCTCAATGACCGGACCGTTTTTTAAAAGCGCCGGACTGCCGACTACAATAAGCTCCGGGGAACTGAGCCATTCCGACTTGTAGCCCACATAATTGCCGAGACCGTGGCGAATGGCCACATCAATAGGCTCACTTCGCAAATCCACCAGCCGGGCATCGGTTTCAATGGACATTTCGATATTGGGATGCGCCTTTGAGAATTCCCCCAATCTGGGCACCAACAGGGAATGAGCAAAAGTCGGTGTGGCGCTGATGCGGATTTGGGGATCGGAGTCGGATGTGAAATATCGCTGATCGGCCTGCTCAATCCGCCCAAAAGCGTCTTCCACTTCCTGCCAGAGGGTTTCTCCGGATTTGGTCAGGGAAATACCGCTCCTGCTACGATCAAACAGCCGCCGGCCGTGCCGTTCCTCAACTGACCGGATCCGTTGGCTGACTGCGCCAGGGGTCACGCCCAACTCATCGGCTGCCAGATGCATGGCACCGCAGCGGGCGACAACATAGAAGGTGTACATATCCTGAATCCGAAGAGCCATACTTAACTTTAGCACAGCTAAAGTTTAATGACAAAATTCTCGTTATACAGATAACGAAGACGCTGTCATCTATGCAGCTATGGAGATTTGCCGATGTCAGTCTTGAGAATACCCGCCGCCCTGCAAGGATGGGGAATTGTGCTATGTGGTTTTCTAACCCTTAGTGTTGCCTTTTCCGCCCGGGCCGCGCTTGGCCTGGTGATGCCGGTCTGGCAGACGGAGTTTGGCTGGTCAAGCACAGATATTTCAGCTGTCGGAGCCTTGGCCCTTTTGGTGATGGCCGTTGTTGCCCCGCTCGCCGGGCGGTTGGTGGACAAGCGGGGCGCGCGCTTTACCCTGATCATCGGACTGGTCTTTCTCGGTGCAGGATGTCTGCTGGTCAGTATCACTAGTAGCTGGCTGGTGTTCCTGCTCGGCTTTGCTGGTTTTGGCGGGATCGGCTTCGGAATTATTGCCGCGCATGTGGTTGCCACCGCTGTTGCCAACCGCTTCAAAACAAATACCGGTCTGGCGACAGGCGCAGCCACATCCGGCTCAACTGGCGGCCAGTTCCTCATTGTTCCCCTGATCGCGGCCCTGCTAGCTTTTTTTGATTGGCGCTGGAGCTTCGGCGCATTGGGAATCCTGAGCCTGCTTTTGCTGATACCTGTTCTACGCCTTGTGCCCCGCGCGTCCCAACAAGCATCGCCTTTGGTTAATACAGAAACACCCGTTACTAGCATAAGCGAAGACCTCGCGTACATACTGAAAAAGCCCGTTTATCATGCCCTATTTTGGAGCTTCATGGTCTGCGGCTTTACGACAGCCGGCGTCATTGAGACCCATTTATTACCCTTTGCCGCTTATTGCGGATTTCCTCCTTTGCCTAGCGCCACTGCGTATGGGGTTCTGTCTGCGGTCAATCTTGTAGGAATGATTGTCGCCGGCTGGTTGGCCGACAGGGTAAACCGACCGCTATTGCTCGCAGCCATCTACCTGCTGAGGGCCGGTACCTTTGTTCTGCTCGGCAGCCTGCCTGGGAGTAACGTGGAAATGCTGTTCGTTTTCGCTGTTCTGTTCGGTGCCGTTGATTACGCTACCGTGCCAGTAACCGCCAGTTTAGTGGCCAGCCATATCGGTCTTCGGGTAATGGGACTTGCGATGGGATTGATCTCCGCAGGTCATGCTATAGGCGGGGCCCTCGGCGCCTTTCTCGGTGGCTACCTGTTTGACAGCACCGGCAGCTATGGTCTTCTGTGGTTTAGTTGCATCTGGCTAACCGGTGCGGCGGCGCTTCTGGTATTACTGATCCCGCGCACCGCGCCTGTCCATCCCGGCGCGCGGGCACCGTCCTAGAACTGCAATTCCAGTTGCCGCACCATCTTGCCCTTCCCGCCGGCCATCAGCCCAGTGATTTTGCCGTCTTCAATGTCGAGATCGACAGTGATCAGACTGGGGGAGGCCGGTGTCATGTAGACCCCCTGCTCGATAACGATCTTGTCCTTGATCATGCCAAGCTTGTCATAGAGGACGCAAGCCAACGGTCCGGCTGCCATTCCCGTACCCGCCTCTTCATCAATGGCATAGCGTGGGCCGAACATGCGGGTTGTGGCATCCCTGTCTGTGGCATCCGGCGCAGTTGTAAAGACGTAAAAGCCGATCAGGTCGAGCCGGTCACTGATCTCCGAGATCCTTGGCAGATCCGGGACAATACGGCTGAGAATGTCACCATTTGGAACGCCCACCAGCAAGAAACTGTTGCCTGTATTGACAACCACAGGCTCGAGCCTCGGGTCCAGTTCCTCTGCCTGGAGGCCGAGGGAGATCAGTACGTCTTCGAGACTCACCCCGACTGCAGACCAGCCTGCGACGGGATTATATTTGGGGGCCAGCTGTTCCATAAAGGCCTCTCCGTTTTTCAGGACGATTTTGCGCGGACCGTCAACGGTTTCCTTGGAGGTGACTCCTTCCTGAAGCTTTCCCTGGTCCAGCAGATAGGCGAAGGTGGCAATGGTGGCATGACCGCAATGAGCAATACGACGGTTTGGGGTGAAGAAGTCGAGCTTCAGGCCTTCGGTCTTTGATTCTGAGACAAATGCAGTTTCCGGCATATCAATCTTATGAGCAATGACCTGCATCTGTTCCGGGCTCAGCTCATCGGCATCCAGCACAACCCCTGCCGGATTTCCGCCGCCCTCAGCTCCCACAAATCCATTCACTATCAACGCCTGGATCGGGGGGATATTTTCTTGGTAATTTGTCATATATCTTCTCCTTGAATGACCTGCTAAAATTCAATATATTCACTATTATTGGCACTTTTAATCGTTGAATTTTCATATATTCATGAGAAAATATCATAAAACAATCCTTTGAAATTATCGCTCGATTGGGTAAGGCAGCAGGAATTTTGGCAGCTATTTACCAGGAACAAAGCTTTTCCAAGGCCGCGGCACGGCTGGGACTTGATCAGTCGGCCGTCAGTCATCGTATCAAGGAGCTGGAAAATCTACTCGGCTTTCAGCTGTTTATCCGCACCACCCGCAGCGTGAAGGTCACCGAGGAGGGACGCCTGCTCTGCGAGGCAGCCATCGGCAGCCATGCGATCTGGGCTGATACCCTGAAACTAATTGATCAGCAGGTCTCTTCCAATCAGCTCCGCCTGACTCTGCCCTCATCCCTTGCCATGGGCTGGCTGATCCCAGCCCTGCCGCGGGCGGAGGAATTCGGGTTGAAAATCGCCATTGATGTAAATGACGAAGTCCTCGACCTGCGCGCCGCCGTTGATACTGTGGCGATCCGCTTTGGCAGCGGTCCATATCCAGGTGAATTTGCCGCCCGCCTTAGCGGTTGCCAACTTATTCCCGTCATCAGCCCAGGCCTGAAAAGAAGCGATCCGGACATCCTCGCAACTGTCGGCAAAATGCCTCTTCCTTTGCTCGCCGACCGCCGGGCAGAGACGGATGGCACGAATTTTACCTGGTCCGCCTATCTTGAGGGGCGCCAGATTCCGGCAAACCCGGATATCGAAACCCAATATTTTGACCGGGCGGATCTTATGCTACAGGCGGCCGCCAGCGGCATGGGGATCGGTCTTGGCCGCTCCCTGTTGATCGAAAACGCCATTGCCGACGGCTTCCTGCAGGTAGCAGGCCCTCCAGTTGATTCCCGCTCCCACTACTGGCTGGTGACAACGGCCAACCTGTCCGGCACCAAACGCTTCAAAGACCTGCTGCAATGGCTGCAATCTGAAGTTTCCAGAACCCAGGCAATGCACTATTAATCGAAGTAACAGCCTTTGATGGCCCGAGAGCCCAACAATAATAAAAAGGAGATATGCCGTGAGCATCGATATCGAAGCCAATGATCAGGCCACTTGCGTGACACTGAACAGGCCACCGCTGAACACCCTTGATCTCGATACCATCCAAGCCCTGGAAAAGCAATTTCAAAGCCTGGCGAAGGACAAGCCTGTCATCCTCACCGGTGACGGAGAAGCCTTTTCCGCAGGGGTCGACACCAAAGCCTTCTTTTCCTACTCGAATGAACAGAAAAAGGACATGATCCTCGCCATTACCCGCCTGACATTTGCCTTGCTCTCCATCCGAACACCGGTTGTGGCGGCGATCAACGGCCATGCCTTGGGGGGAGGGTTTGTCATCCCCCTCTGTGCCGATTACCGGCTGGCAATTAGGGATGATGGCCATAAATTCGGCCTCACCGAAGCTCAGGCCGGCATTCCTTTCCCCGCCGGCCCCACAGCCATCATCAAGAGCGAACTTCCGCCACCCAGCCTGCGTCTGTTGACCTTGTCCAGCAAGATCGTCTCGAGTGAGTATCTGTTGAAAACGGGGATTGTCGACGAACTGACCTCCCAAGAGAATCTGATGTCGACGGCTTTGGATCAGGCACAAAAACTGGCTGACCAGCCTGCCTTTTCAATCGTCAAACAGCAGATCCGAGGAGACCTGATCGCGCAAGTCAAGGCCTTGGTCAAAGCAGAGGAAGATCCATTGATTGGTCATCTCGGCCTTTCATAAGGTGACCGATCAGGTCTAATTCGGCATCAGAATTCCGTGCATTCCAGGTCAACGGATTTAAAACTTTCAAAGCTGGCGGCCATATGATCGAATACGGCGCCTGCCACCAGGTCGGCGTCCGGATGTGTCAGAAGCCGCACCTGATAAGTCCCAAGTTCCGGCAATCCGGCAGACTTATCTATTCTGACAAGCGGCGCTTCAATCAAGGAGGCGGCGAAGGGGGCAATGGCCAGATCGGCGATCAGAACCGCCCGATGACCGGATGTCTGGGCACTCATATAAGCCACACGGTAATCAATACCGAGTTTATCCAGACCCTCAACCGCAGTCTCCCGCCAGGCGCAGCCCGATTCCCAAAAAGATACGGGAAGCGGTGTTTTTTCGTGAGCACAGCCCCCCTTCACACCGGCCCAGGCCAACTTTTCTTCCAGCAGAACACATTCTCCGGGCATCAGCGGGTTACGCGGGGAGGCCGTACGCATTATCACATCGAGCTTCCCTTCTTCCAGCATTTTCATCAGCTGATTGCTATTTTCCACGACTACATCCACCGCCACATTCGGGTGGCTGTCGGCAAAGCGTCGCAGGATAACTGGCAGCAATCGACTTCCATAGTCATCCGTTGCTCCCAGTCTCACCGTCCCTCGCATATTGGGAACAACGAACTGACCGACAACTTCGCTGTTCAGAGCCAGGATTCGGCGAGCATATCGCAGCAACCGTTCCCCATCCACAGTGATTTTGACGGAACGGGAATCCCGAGTGAACATCGGACGGCCGAGCATTTCTTCAAGCTTCTTGACTTGCATAGAGACGGCAGATGGCGTGCGATGTACCCGTGCCGCCGCTTTTGAGAAACTCGCCGTCTCGGCAATGGCCACAAAAGTCTTGAGAACATCAATCTCAAGGGCCGGGAGGGACGATGTCTTTTCGAGTTCCTGTTGAATAGTCATAGGTTCAGTTTAGAAAAATTGAAGAATCAAGTCAAATCTATTTGTTTGATTGAACATTAAAAATCTCCAAATAATACCATGAAAGAGACGTTCCCTGTTTGAATGGAGATAGATAATGACCATGACTAGTGACAGCCATCAGGCCTTCGCCCCAAGAGCGGGCTTTTGGAAATCGGTCGTTGCGGCCTGGAGCCGGCATGTGAGCCGCAAAACAACTCGCGAGCTTAAAATGCATGCCTCCAGCGGGAACCCCATGCTGAGGGATTTAGGTATTAAGCCCGGCGAGCTTGAGGCAGAACGTCGCCTGCCCAGCGCCCAAGATGCAAAAACCGAACTGGAAATACTCAGCTTACGGCGATAAAGGCTTAAGCGAATACCACGGTTTTTGAACCATTGAGCATAACCCGGGATTCAAGGTGCAGCTTCACCGCCCGCGCCAGAACCCGGGACTCAATATCCCGCCCTGTCGCCACAAGTTCGTCGGCACTTAAAGCATGGGTGATGCGGCTGGCTTCTTGCTCGATGATCGGGCCTTCATCCAGATCCGGGGTGACATAATGAGCCGTCGCCCCGATCAGCTTCACACCCCGGTCAAAGGCCTGATGGTAGGGTTTTGCGCCCTTGAAACTTGGCAGGAAGGAATGATGGATGTTGATGATCTTGCCAAAAAGCTGGGTCGAGAATTTATCAGAGAGAACCTGCATATAGCGGGCGAGAATAACCAGATCCGCGCCGGTCGAGCGGACAATTTCCATAAGTTCCTCTTCCTGCTCTGCTTTCGTTTCCTTGGTGACCGGCAGATGATGGAATGACAGTCCTTCCTGATTTGCGATCTTTTCCGCGTCCGGATGGTTGGAGACAATCCCGGCAACCTCCGCATCCAGCCAGCCAACCTTGATCTGATACAGCAAATGCAGCATGGCATGGTCGAATTTCGATACCAGAATAAGGATCTTTGGCCGAACCGCCTGGTCTGCGAGATAGGTTCGCATTTCAAAGCGGTCGACCACAGGGCGCAAGGTCTTCTCCAAACTATCCCGGCTTGACCCGTCCTTTGTGGCAAAGGCAATCCGCATAAAGAAGCGATTGGAAACCTGATCCCAGAACTGATTGCTTTCAACAATATTCGCGCCTGCCGCGGCCAGTTCATTGGTTGTGGCCGCGACAATACCCGGCTTATCTTCGCAAGACAGAGTAAGGGTGTATTTCCGGGTATAATCTGAATTCTGGGTCACGATCGGGATCCTATCCTGGTTGCAAAGACGAAAGAATTCAACGAACAAAAGGACGCCGCCTACCTTACGAAAGGATCAGCATAGACGTCCCGCAAACGTTGTGTGTAACCGTTTTCATACATACAGATTTCTCATGAAAGAACAACCAGATATTCGCAATTCCGGCCAAGAAATCTGACTTATTTAGAGATATCATCCGATATTTTCTTTAAATTCTCCGGCCGATGGTAGCCCGGACCGATGACCAGAGGCTTGTCTGGGACGATATCATCACTGGAATTGGAGGAAATAGAGAATTCATGCTGCCAGTAAGGGATATCGGCATCGGGCAAGGAAAGCTGTAACAGAACCCGATAGGGAACATGCGCCTTGACCCCGCGCAGGGAGGGGCTCCGCAGGGAGATCCTCCGGTCCGGCAAGCCGATCTGATAGATCACCACAAAAGGCTCATCCCCGGAAGGGTTTTCAAAGGATGCGGTCAGAATACTGCCGATGGGAATGGGTTTCCGGGGCGCTGCCGCAAAGCCCATATAAACATCCGATACCCGGTAATTGAAGATAAAGCTGGCACCGAGGATTTTTAAGTAAGGTTGCTCTGCGGGATCGTCGCGCAGCAGAAAAAACAGGCCGAAAAGCAAGGCACAAAAGGCAAATGCCCCAATTAACAGCCATTCAAATCCCAGTTCTTTTCTCATTTAAAGAGTATATCATACACCGGCGCCGCTTGCGCCGTCAGTCTGCGTAATGGATTTGAGTAGAACTGCCGTCTTTAAGAATGGATCGTACCGGGGCCTCCTCCGCGGGACCCGGTTTCAGTGCCAGATCCAAGGCCGTTTTCTTTGCCGGGCCAAGGATCAGCAAATGAACATGGTGAGCCCCTTGGAAGACCGAGGCGGTCAGGGTCAAACGCGGCTCGCCAGCGCCGGGAGCTCTGATCGGCAGAACCGGCGGAGCTTCCGCAGACAATGCCTGATCCAGAACATCCGCATCCGGGAACAGAGAAGCCGTATGCCGGTCTTCTCCCATACCTAGGAGGCAGACATCCAACGGTAACAACTCTGCCACTTCACGGGTTATCTCCTCAAGATGGGTTTCCGGGGCCTCTCCATTCCGATATAGAGAGAGAAACCGGGCCTTCCCCGCTTTATCCCGCAGCAGGGTATCCGCGATCAACCGAGCATTTGACCTTTCGGAATTTTCAGGCACAAACCGCTCGTCCGTCGGCAGGATGGTGACGGATAGCCAATCGAGGGATTTCTGCCTCAGGACTTCAAAAAACGGACCTGGTGTCGTACCGCCGGGGACCGCCAGGCTCGCCCGCCCCTTCTTTGCAAGGGCTGCGCTCAATTCGGAGGCAACCAGATCAGCGAGAGAGGCCATCAGGCTGGCCCGATCTTCATACTTCAGAAAAGTCGTCATACTTCTATTTCGCGCCAGCGTCTCTTATCCCGATGCAGCAACATCAGGGAATCTTCGGGGCCTGAGGAACCACTATCATAGTCGGTGGGGCGCGTGTGGTCCTCTTCCCATGTGGCAATCAGCTTATCGGCCCATTTCCAGCCGGCTTCGACCTCATCGCCGCGCATGAACAAAGTCTGGTCACCCCGGACGATATCCATGATCAGCCGCTCATAGGCATCGGGCATTTCATCATGATGATCACCGAGCAGATTGGCGAAGGTCATATCGAGAGGGACTTCGGTCAGCCGCATACCGCCGGGGCCCGGATCCTTGATCATGACCCGAAGGGTGATCCCCTCATCTGGTTGCAGCCGTATGACCAGCACATTGCCTTTCGTATCGGAGGCCTGCGGGAAAATCGAATGGGGTGGCTCCTTGAAGACAACGGCAATTTCCGACATGCGGGCCCGAAGGCGCTTTCCGGTTCTCAGGTAAAAAGGCGTGCCGGCCCAACGCCAGTTGTCCACATCGACCTTCAGGGCGATAAAACTCTCCGTGAGACTGTCCTGATTCCCAACCTCTTCCAGATAAGAGGGATCCTCCCCATTGGCGCGATATTGACCCCGTACAATATCATCCCTATTCACATCCCGGAGGGCACGGATGACTTTTTGCTTTTCATCCCGCACAGCATCGGCATCGAAGGTGGCCGGCGGCTCCATGGCCACAAGGCAAAGCAACTGCAGCAAATGGTTCTGGACCATATCGCGGACGGCGCCGGCTTTGTCATAATAATCCCCGCGCCCTTTGACCCCGATGGATTCGGCCACGGTGATCTGCACATGATCCACATGCTGGGCATTCCACAAAGGTTCGAACAGGGCGTTGGCGAAACGGATGGCCATCAAGTTCTGAACCGTTTCCTTTCCAAGATAATGATCAATACGATAGATCTGCCCCTCGTCAAAACAGATAGAAAGCTCCTGATTGAGATGGCGGGCAGTCTCCAAATCCCGACCGAAAGGCTTTTCCACCACAATTCGGCTATCGGGAGTCGCAATGCCATGTTTGGCCAGGCGCCCCGACAAAGTCCCGAACAAGGACGGACCGACGGAAAAATAAAACACATGAGTGACCTCATCACGCAAATGCGCTTTGAGCTCAGGCCAGCCGGTATCCCCCATGGCGTCGAGCTGAACATAATCCACTTGCTCCAGAAATTCATTGATTGCCGGCAGTTGACCCTCCGCGCCTTTCACGAATTCCATGAGCGAGGTCCGGGCGATATCCTGAAAGTCAGAACGGTCGAGGGCACCGCGGGCAGCCGCAATGATGCGCGCCGTATTCGGCATCTGCCCGGCCCGGCTTCGCCGATAGAGAGAGGGCAGGATCTTGCGGCGGGTCAAATCCCCGGTACCGCCAAAGATGACCAGATCGAAATCACTAACAGGAATGACTTTTGAAACCATATACTTCCTTTTCCCCCTCTGCTGACCCGACTAAAATGACAGCCCGGCCGCCGTTTTGGCAAGTGCCTCGATTTCATCCCAGTCTCCCGCTGCCACCCTTGAGGCCGGCGCGACCCAGGATCCACCTGCACAAATGACGTTTGGCAAGCGGAGATAGTCCCCAACATTCTTCGGATTAAGTCCACCCGTAGGGCAAAATGTCATCTGCGGCAGGGGCCCGCCCAACGCTTTCAGATAGGCCGCCCCTCCCGACTGCTCCGCCGGGAAAAACTTCGCCATGTCATAGCCGCGCGCAAGGTGAGCCATGACCTCGGAGGCTGTCGACACACCTGCGAGCAACGGCAGCTCTATCTCCTCGCAAGCCTCGACAAGTTCTTCTGTCACCCCGGGAGAAACGCCGAACTGTGCCCCGGCGTTCTTGGCTTCACGCGCATCTGCTGCAGTCACAAGGGTCCCGGCCCCGACAATTCCGCCCGGTACCGCACTCATCGCCGCAATAACCTCAAGCGCCACAGGCGTTCTCAACGTCACTTCGAGAGCCGGCAGCCCGCCAGCCACGAGCGCTGTAGCCAGACCCGCCGCCCGGGACACATCCTCGACAACCAGCACCGGCAAAACCGGCGCCTTGCCACATATATCTCGCAAGGTTTTACAGGCGTCTTGAGGAGACAGAGACATCAGCTTTCCTCACAAAGAACTGGCGCCGGTGTCCGCTGACCCGACGGCATTCCGAAACAGGGAAAAAAGCTCCCGTCCAGTCCCGAACTGATTTTTCGACAGGTCCGGTGGTGTGAATTCCCGCGCAAGAGATGAAGAATCTAACACCTCAAGGGTTCCGCTGACCGCATCCAGCCTCAGAATATCTCCATCTTCAATCCGGGCTAGTGGACCGCCTTCCAGCGCCTCCGGACAGACATGTATGGCGGCGGGAACCTTCCCCGACGCTCCGGACATCCGCCCATCCGTGACAAGCGCAACCCGATAGCCCCGGTTCAATAACACTGACAGGAACGGGGTCAAATTATGAAGCTCCGGCATGCCGTTAGCCTTGGGTCCTTGATAGCGGACAACCACAATGACATCCTGATCAAGCTCCCCAGCCTGAAAAGCCTGTTTGACCTCTTCCTGATCCTCAAACACCCGGGCCGGGGCTTCAATCACGTGATAATCGGGATTCACAGCCGAAATTTTCATCACCGCGGTTCCGAGATTACCGGTCAATCGTTTCAGTCCGCCCTTCGGATCAAACGGATCGGCCATCGGACGCAGGACTTCTGTATCAAGGCTTTCCCTGGATCCGGCTTCCCAGATAAGGCTTCCCTCCTCTGCAAGACGCGGCTCCTTGACATAATTCTCAAGGCCTTCTCCTACAACGGTTTTGGTATCTTCATGCAATAGACCGGCGCCCAGCAATTCGCCAATCAGAAAGCCAAGACCTCCTGCGGCATGGAAATGATTTACATCCGCGAGACCATTGGGATAGACCCGGGCCAGCAAGGGGGTAATCTCGGAAATGTCGGCAAAATCCTGCCAATCGATCACAATACCGGCTGCCTTGGCCATGGCGATAAGATGGATCAGCAGGTTCGTCGACCCACCCGTTGCATTGAGGCCGACAATGCCGTTCACAAAAGCCCGCTCATCCAAAATTTCAGAGACGGGTGTATAATCATTTCCAAGGGCCGAAATGGACAGAGCCCGCTTAACCCCTTCCCGGGTCAAGGCTTCACGCAATTCGGTGCCCGGATTGACAAAGCTGGCCCCCGGAAGATGCAGCCCCATAATTTCCATCAGCATCTGATTGGTATTGGCTGTCCCATAAAAGGTACAGGTGCCCGGCGCATGATAGGACGCCATTTCCGCCTGCAGCAATTCGTCGCGACTGCAATTGCCCTTGGCATATTCCTGACGGATGCGCGCCTTCTCACTATTGCTGAGACCTGACGGCATGGGACCGGCTGGCAGGAAGACAGCGGGCAGGTAGCCAAAGGTCGCCGCGGCAATGACCAGACCCGGTACAATTTTGTCGCAAACACCCAGATAAACGGTGGTATCAAAAACATTATGGGACAGGCCAACACCGGCAGCCATGGCAATGACATCCCGGGAAAACAGAGATAACTCCATCCCCGGCTGCCCCTGGGTTACCCCATCACACATGGACGGAACACCACCAGCCACCTGGGCGGTACCGCCATAGTCCCGCGCAGCGCTCCGGATCAAATCCGGGAAATGTTCGAAGGGCTGATGGGCGGAGAGCATGTCGTTATAGGCCGTAATAATCCCGACATTCCCCTCCAGCCCCTTGGCCAGAGGCTGTTTGTCCGAAATCTCGCTGGCCGCATAGGCATGGGCCTGGTTCCCACAACTCAAATGGGCCCGCCTTGGGCCCACTTCTTTGGCCGCCTTCATGCGGTTGAGATAAGCGGTCCGGGTGGTTTCGCTCCGCTCTCTGATCCGGTCGGTCACCCGCAGGACGTCATCATGTAAATTTTTCGTCATGTCGCAAGGCCCCTTTTCAAGGAAGTTATAGCGCTCTTGACTTTAATTTTCCGTTAGCGCTAACATATTGAAGATGACAATAAAATCAAGTGCGAATTTTTATCCGTGCTCAACTCAAAATGGGGAACGGCTTGGAGCCCCCTAAAATGAAACCAAAACCGACCTTAAAAGATGTGGCCAAAGCGGTAGATGTGAGTGAAATGACCGCATCCAGGGCCTTGCGGCGTTCCGGGGACGTGTCGGAGAAGACCCGCAAAAAAGTGGAAGCCGCCGCCCTTGATCTCGGCTATATCCCCAATCGCATTGCCGGATCCTTAGCATCCCGATCGGTAGAGCTGGTCGGTGTGGTGATCCCGTCCCTCAGCAGTTTTGTGTTTCCGGAAGTTTTGTCGGGCATCAGTGCGGGCCTGGCCGAGAGCGGATTGCAGCCTGTCTTCGGGATCGCCAATTATGATCTCAATACGGAAGAAACCGTCATCCGCGAGATGCTCTCCTGGCGACCTCAGGGACTGATCGTTGCCGGGCTGGAACATTCCGATCATGCCCGGAAGATGATGCAAGAGTCGGATATTCCGGTGGTTGAAATCATGGATGTAGATGGCACCCCTGTCGATTTCTGCGCTGGCATTTCCCATGAAAAGGTGGGGCGCAAGATGGCCGCGGCGATCGCGCACAAGGGATATCGAAATATCGGATTTATCGGTACAAAAATGCCTTTTGATTTTCGGGCTCGAAAGCGCTTCAAGGGATTTACAGAAGGACTTCAGGACGCCGGGCTGGAGCTGATGGATAAGGAACTTTATTCCGGTGGGTCTTCACTAGCGAAAGGGCGGGAACTCACGGCCCTCCTCCTGAACCGCAGCCCCGAGATCGACTGCCTTTATTATTCAAGTGATGTGATGTCGGCTGGCGGCCTGATGCATTGCCTGACATTGGGGATTGACGTCCCGGAAGAGCTCGCCCTTGCCGGATTTAACGGGCTGGAACTTCTTGACGGCCTGCCCTGTCGACTGGCCACTGCCAATGCCTCTCGCTTTGATATCGGTCAGAAAGCAGCGGAATTTATTTTAACAGCAGATCAGTATTCCCACGGCAGTCCCCAAAAAATTCATGAATTTGAGACTGATATTGATTATGGAGAAAGCCTGTAATCCATGGAATCGACTTTAACCAGATTTCTTGGCGACAATAATTGTCGGGTCGATCATGTCTTCATCCAGTGCTTTCGCATAGTTCGAGAATTTCTCTGGTGAGTTGGGGCCGGTCAGCAAGTGCAGGCCCAGCGGTGGTGGTCCGCCCGCCTTCGCCGCCTTTGCAAACACGTCCTTGAAAAAAGCAACGGCAAATTCTTTTAGGCTTTCCACCTTAACAACCTGAAATCCGCTTCGCTCCAGGTATCCGCATGTCTCGTCAGTTGTTTTAAGGAAGCTGGTTTTTTCCGTTTCCGCCCAGGGCACCGGATAATACATGCCTGCACCGTTCCCTTTCATCACATCGAACAGGCAAAGGGAAGATCCCGACTTCAAGACCCGTGCCGCCTCCGCATACAAACGCGACCGATCCGGGATGTTCATGGCGACATGAAAGGTGACAGCACCGTCAAATGCCGCAGCCCCAAAAGGCAAATCAAGGGCACTTGCCACCTTGAAATCACATCTGTCGCTGAGGCCCGAGCGTTGGGTCAGGGAGGTCGCAACGTCGATAAAATCAGGCGTGAGGTCGATACCGGTGACCCGACCGCCAAACTCCGCCGCGATACAGCGCGCCGTTCCGCCAATCCCACATCCGATGTCAAGGATATGCCGGCCTGGCTCAAGATTCATCATCTCAAGGGCTTTTAAGGTCGTGACCCGACCGGCCGTATGAAATTCATCGACAGGCGCAAGATCTTCCGGTGTCAGAGCCTCCAGGTCCGCGCCGATTGCGGACAGGCCGTCCAAAATTCGGGTTTCCAGTTCACTGGTGGCGTAATGCCCTGCGACCGCGGTTTCAAGTTCTTTTGTCATTCGCTGCTCCCCATAATCTCAGTGATATGTGACATAAACGAAAACCGAATACGCAACGGAGAGTGCTTATATTAGAGCTTAATAAAACTAAGGCAATCAGCCTTCTTTTGCCGCAAGATATTCCTGTTCGGTCCTTAGCACCAGATCGGCAATATTCTCAATCTGTTTAATGCCAGATACCGTATGTCCAGCAGACCAGATATCCTTCCAGCGTTTTCGGGAGGTGGTGGGTCGGTCGGGGGTGATGTCTTTGTTGACTTCGATTTTTCCGCGCGCCGGCAGGTTTGCCGGATCGAGCCCGGCCTTGATGATTGAGGGAGCGAGCATATTGGCGGGAAGACCGGTAAAGGCGCTGGTGAGGAAAATATCATCGGCGCGGCTGTCGATCAGCATCTGCTTATAGTCATCGCTGGCCATGCTTTCCTCGGTGGCGATAAAGCGGGTGCCCATATAGCCAAGATCGCATCCCAGAACCTCCGCCGCATAAAGGCTGTGACCATCCATAATCCCGCCCGCCAGAACGATAGGTCCGTCAAAAAAACCGCGAACCTCGCGGACAAAAACGAACGGGTTAAGCCAGCCGGTCTGACCGCCGGCGCCGGCGGTCAGCAATACAAGACCATCCGCCCCGGCGGCAACAGCCTTTTCCGCATGATAGAGGCTTGCCACATCGGCAAAGACCAGGCAGCCGATATCCTGAAGGGGTTTAAGGACCGGTGTTGGCGGGCCGACGCTGGTGATGACCATTTCGGGTTGATGCTCCAGCAGGACCTGAAGATCCTCTTGCACCCGGGAATTTGATTTATGGACGATCAGATTGGGACAGATCGGAGCGGCTTTCCTTCCACTTTTCTCCGCCGCCGCCATAATCCCCGATTTCATCCTCCTAAGCCAGCTATCAAGTTCTTCGGTTGTGCGGCAGTTGGCTGTGGGGAAGGAGCCGATGACACCGGATGTACAGGCGGCGATGACCAACTCAGGCCCTGAGACCAGAAACATCGGTGCGGCAATGACGGGAAGGCGCAGGCGGTCTTTAAGGTTGGTGAAGGCAGGCACCGCCATCCTAAATCCGATCCTTATGCTGCTGCCAGTAGGTTTCCCGCAACTCCCGTTTCAGGACCTTGCCGACGGCACTGCGCGGCAGTTCCTCGATAAAGTCAATGGACTTCGGCGCCATGACGCTACCCAGTTTCTCTTTGCAAAGGGCAATCAGCTCATCCTCAGAAACATCTTGCCCCGGCGCCCTTTCGACCACCGCTTTCACCGCTTCGCCCCATTTATCGTCGGGCACGCCAATCACCGCGCAATCCTGCACGGCGGGATGCAGAACCAAAGTCTGCTCCACCTCCAGCGGAAAGACATTAAACCCGCCGCTGATAATCAGATCCCGTTTACGGTCACTGATATAGATAAAGCCATCCTCATCCCGATAGCCGAGATCGCCCGTATGCTGCCAGCCGTCCTTCTGAATAGCGGCGGTGGCGTCCGGGTCATTGAGGTAATGATACATCACGGTCGGGCCCTGAATGACAATCTCCCCGACCTCGCCGGGTGGCAGCAACTCCCCGTCTTCATTCATGATATCGATGGCGCTGACATTGGAGGTGGGCAGGCCGACGGATTTTAAGCGCGGCGCAAGTGTCTCATCGCTCAGGGCGTCGGTAATCGCCGGCGGTGACATGAAGGTGAGCGGAAAGCCGGATTCGGTCTGGCCATAGGACTGACAGATCACCGGTCCAAACATGTCATGGGCCCGGGCGATCTTCTCCACGGCGAACGGCGCGGCGGCCGCGATCAGATAGCGCAGGCTGGAAAAATCCGTCCTGGCACATTGCGGATGGTTCATCAGCATATAAATAATGGTCGGCGGCAGGAACAGAAGCGAGACCTTGTAGGCCTCCACATTGCTCAAGATTTTTTCCGGATCCGCCGCCGGCATCATCACGACAGTGCCGGCCAGGGCCAGGGTTACCATAGCGACAATCCCGCCCGCATGGGTAATGGGCGCGACCGCCAGATTGACAGGCGGATGATCCGTATTGAAGTCGGTAAAAGTAGTCATGAAGCCGAGTGTGTTCCAGACCAGAAAGTCCTGGCCAACCTGGGTTATCTTCGGTGCCCCGGTTGTACCGCCCGTCGATCCCTGAAATCCGACACCGCCGGGAGGCAAATGGATATTGACAGGTTTGTCCGACACCCCTTCGATAAACTGCATCAGGGACGGATAGCTATCCACCTCTTTATCGAGACAGACGACAATCTCGATTGTATCGGCCCCGTCGATGATATCGGCGACCTGATCGGCCACGGAAGAATGGAAGAACAAGGCTTTGCAGCCGCCACGCTTCAACACATCCGTGTTGATGGCCACACCGGAGCGGAGATTGACATTGCTCCAGGCCCCACCCGCCCTCAGGCCGCCGATAAGGGCCACCAGGGCCAGGTTGGTGTTGGGGCTGAGGACAGCGAAGGGCGCCGCCGGGGCAAATCCATCCTTGATCAGGATATTGGCGATCCGGTTTGTCAGGCTTGCCAGTTCCGAATGGGTGATGCTGCCCGTATCATCGATAAGGGCGTCCCGCGATCCAGCCATTCTCTCCGCTCGGTCCAACAGATCCACATAGTTTAGCTGCCTCATTATTCCTCCCCGAATCCGAATGCTGCCATTTGTTATTGTTAAGCTCAGATCAGGTACGCAATCCGCCGCCGACAATCAGGGTCTGACCGCTAACATAGTTGGATTCAGGACAGCAGAAAAGATAGACACCATCCGCCGCCTCATCTGCGGTTCCGGCCCGACCGAGAGGAATGGCCATTTCCACCCCGGAAATCAGTTTTTCAGGAATACCGATCCCCACTTCATTGCCATCGACGACAATCGTCTTCTTCTCATTGGTGGCCTCGGTCAGGCGGGTCTGGATAAAGCCGAAAGCGACACAATTGACATTGACCTTGGCCCGCCCCCATTCCTTGGCCATGGTCTTGGTCATGCCAATGACACCCGCCTTGGCGGCTGAATAATTGATCTGTCCGGCATTGCCGCCGGTGCCCGAAACAGAGGAGATATTGACAACTTTGCGGAAGACTTCCCGGCCGTCGGCAAATTCCTTCTGGCTTTGTTCCTGAATAAAGGGGGCGGCTGCCCGCAGGATGCGAAACGGGGCCTTCAGATGGACATCAATCATGGCATCGAACTGATCGTCACTCATTTTATGAACGAAGGCATCCCAGGTGTATCCGGCGTTATTGACAATGATATCGACACCACCAAAGGCCTCGATACCTGCCTTGATAAAGCCGTCCGCAAAATCGGCCTCGGTGACACTGCCGACCACGGCGATCGCTTCACCCCCCGCAGCAGTAATCTCTTCGACGACCGCATTTGCCGGCTCGGCATCGAGATCATTGACAACCACCTTCGCCCCTTCCCGGGCGAGTTTTAGGGCGATGGAGCGTCCGATACCCCGGCCGGAGCCGGTCACATAGGCTGTCTTCCCGTCTAGTTTGCTCATTCTTTTTCTCTTTTTTCAGCAAATGGAAATGTAGGTTGGATCAGTTGGCCTGATACATGGTCACCACGCAAGCGCCGCCGAGACCAAGATTATGCTGAAGGGCTGTGCGGGCGCCTTCCACCTGCCGCTCTCCAACTGTCCCGCGGATCTGATTAACCAGCTCAAAACACTGGGCAAGTCCGGTTGCGCCCAGCGGATGGCCCTTTGACAACAGCCCGCCGGACGGATTGGTCACGACCTTGCCGCCATAGGTGTTATCACCATCCCAGATAAAGCGCTCGGCTGTTCCCTCTTCGGTGAGACCAAGGCCCTCATAGGTGATCAGTTCGTTGGCGGTGAAGCAGTCATGCAGCTCGACAACATCCACATCCTCCGCGCCGATGCCGGTCTGCTCATAGACCTGACGGGCCGCATCCGCCGCCATATCATAGCCGACAACCTTCATCATATCCCGATCATCAAAGGTGGAGTTGAAATCCGTCGTCATGGCCTGACCGGCAATTCTAACGCCTGTATCGATACCATGCTTAGCTGCAAATTCTTCCGTACAGACGATGGCCGCCCCGGCGCCGCAGGTGGGTGGGCAGCATTGCAGGCGGGTCAGAATGCCACTCATCTGCGGCGAGTCCATCACATCCTCAACGCTGACTTCTTTTCGGAAAATGGCTTTGTCATTATGGACGGCGTGGGTGCTGGCCTTGGCCCGGATTTTCGCGAATGTTTCGGTCTTGGTGCCATATTTATTCTGATGCTCAACCCCGGCGCCACCGAACATCTTGATGGCCATGGGAGACTGCGGGTCTTTTGTGATTTCATTGGTCAGATCGACAAATTTACCAATAGCACTCGGCCGGTCCTTGAATATATCCGAGAGAGCCCCTGGGGTCATCTGTTCAAAGCCGACGGCCAATGCGCAATCGACCACCCCGGATTCAACGGCCTGACGAGCGAGATACAAGGCGGACGATCCGGTTGAGCAGTTGTTATTGACATTGACGATGGGAATTCCGGTCATCCCCACATCATAGAGTACTCGCTGACCGCAAGTGCTGTCGCCATAGACATAGCCCGCATAGGCCTGCTGCACCTGATCATAGGAAAGGCCGGCATCTTTCAGGGCCATATTGACAGCTTCCGCCCCCATGACCGGATAGGGCTCGTTATCGCCCGGCTTTACGAATTTTGTCATGCCGACACCGGCGACGATTACTTTATTGGTCATTTTTAGCTCCCGGAAAATCGCTTTTTACACTTGCCAGTTACATAACAAACTCATAGGTTACATGTCAAGAGAAGTGAGGAATACAAGGGCTTTGACATGTCGGATACAGCTTGGAATGAACTTGCGCCCAGCCGGGATCAGCAGCGACAGTTGAAGCGCATGGCGGTCCTGAGAACCGGCGCCCGGCTGTTTGCAGAGCAAGGCTTTGACCGAACATCCCTTGATGACATTGCCGCCGCTCTCAATGTCTCCAAGCGAACCCTGTATTATTACGTGAAGAACAAGGAAGAGATTCTCTTCGAAAGCCATCGCATTGCCGCCGAGTTCATGGCCGAGACCATGGCCAAGACCACGGCAACGAACCTGTCGGCCCTGGAGAGGATCGAGAGTGTCATGCGCAGCTATTTGGGGTGGCTGACCGACGAATTTGGCGCCTGTCTCGTCCTCTCGGATGATGCCATCCTGCCCGAAAAAAGCCGACAGATTTTGCGCGAAGGGCGGAAGAAGCTGGATTTTACCGTGCGGGATTTACTGCGCGAAGGCATGGCGGACGGCAGCATCAAAACCTGTGACCCCAAACTCGCAGCGGCCGCCATTTTCGGCGCGTTCAACTGGGTCCCCCATTGGAAAAAACGCGGCGACGAGGAAGAATATGCCAAGATTGCAGATCAGTTTTTAAAAATCTTTCTGGACGGATTGCGCGCCAAGTAAAAGGTTCGAAAGCCCATCCAGAAATTGGTAGCCAAGTATATAAGGGAATTCTATTATACCGCCTGTAAGGGAGTGGGTAAATGGCCAGTCTTTCCGAATATGCCAAGCATCTCAGATTCACGCATTTCTCGCTGGTCACAGTCAGTCTGCTGATTGTCATTACTTCCTTCCTCACCCCGACAACTGTCTTGCAGAAAGCCCAGTTGCAGGCTGAGACCTTGCTTGATCTGCATGAAGGGCGAGAGGAACTGTCCCTCTATGCCGAAGCCGAGGCGGAAATCGCCGCCGCCTTTCCGGAATATTCCCGGGAAACCATGGTGGTTCTCAGTTTGCCGGACGGAAATGGCAATATTCAGGAGCGGGCCTTTACTACGGAATTTAATTTCAGCATTCCGCTGCCGGTCAAAGGGCTGCCACAAGGATCGGATTCGCAGCTTAGCTGGTTTCTCACTGCGGCCGGTAAGATGGATTGGGCCACGGAAAACGCCCGGGAAGGATATTTCAAAGAGAAGATCAGCAATCTCGACGATCTGGCCAGGCGATGGGAGAGCTTCATCGGCCCCGATCAGGTGATCACGGCAAAGAATGTCGATCGGAATCAGCCCTCCCTCATTTATACATCAGACCAGGAGCTGGAATTTCCGGCTTTCACGGTTCGCGAAGAGACCATCAGTGCCACTCTGATTCGCGATCCCCAGGAAATCAATCGTCTGCGGGCCAGTGACAGTTTCAGTGAACGGGCCAGGGTCAGTTACAGCACAACCACTGCCCTCACGGCCCGGCTGATCTCCCAGATTGACGATGATATCGAATTTGCCCGGTCTGAGGATTATACCTATAGCTTCGGCACCAAGGAGGAGGGCGAGGACGCGGCTTTTGATCTTGAAAATGCCCGCAAGACTGTCGCCAGCTTTGAAGTCAAATATCCCTATTCCATCGTCCTCAGCCTGACGGACCGGAATGGCTTCACGGAAACCTATCTTTACCCGGTTAATCCCGTTCAGGCGACTTTCAGCGCCCGGCGCAAATTCCTGAAAAAGCTGAACTGGATTGCCGATGAAACAACCGTTCCTCTGACCCGGGCAACGGAGGCCGACGCCCGGGAGGTGTTCAGTGAACTTTATGAGGTTGTCGGCATCTTGAGTTCTCTCGATCTCACCGATATCACCCAGCATATCAACGGGCTGGTGAAGACCGAGAAAGGCTCCGTCTCCCTGTTCGGAGTCAAAGCGCCGACAACCCTGATTGCCACTTGGGGAAATCTGGTGATTGCCGGCATCGTCTTTTACCTTGCCCTGCATATTCGCGCTTTCAATCGCAAGGCGATGGAGGAAGAAGAAGAAATTGATTTTCCCTGGGTCGGGTTTTATTCAGGCGGTCAACTGGAAGCCATCAGTGCCTATGGGGCCGTCTTTCTGCCGCCCCTCCTGGCTATTATCCTGCCCTTGTTTGCCGGAAATGATATCGAGTTTGATAACTGGCGGGCGGTGACGATTGTGGTGGCCATCGCCGCGCTGATCTTCCTGTTCTTTGAATTCCGCAGGCTTCGGCATCTGGAGATCGAGCCGCCACTTCACAACGTGACAACGCCGCATTAGAGCTTACGCGGGATCGGCGCTGAACCGGTCCATATATTCCGATGCACTCAGACCCATATGGCGCTTGAAGCTGCGCCGCATGCGCTGCAGCTCGCCAAAGCCGCTTTTCGCCGCTACCTGTTTGATGGGCACCCCCTTGTTCAACAGGGTCGTGGCGTAGTTGAGCCGCGCCCGTTCCACAAACTGCGCCGGAGAGACGCCGATCGAGGCATTGAACCGGCGGCTCATGGTCCGGACACTCATCCCCACTTCCTCGGCGAGGGTTTCAAGGCGCCAGTCCCGGGTCGGCTCCGCCGTGACTTTCTCCACCAGCTTTGCCAATGGATCCTCCAGGCTGAACTGGGTTCTGAGCAAGTCGGAAAACTGGCTCTGCCCGCCTGTCCGCCGCAGATAAACCACCAGCTCCTGCGCCACTTCCAGGGCCGCTTGGGGCCCGCAATCCTGCTGGATAATGGCCATGGCCAGATCGATCCCCGACGATACCCCGGCGGAGGTATAGATATATTCCGACTTGGTAAAGATGGTATCCAGGGTCCATTTGACCTCCGGGAACAACGACCGGGCCATTTGAGAGCGGGACCAGTGGGTGGTCGCCGATAGACCATCCAGAACGCCCGCCGCCGCCAGTAGGAGCGCACCTGAACAAACGGAAATCAACCGTCCCTTGCCCGCCGAAATATCCTGCAAAAGGATAATCCGCCGCACCTCAGCATCCTCCAGCAGCCGGTCAACACCGTCCCCGCCGGGGATCAGAAGATCATCCTCCACCACATGATCCGCAAGGGCGCCATCAGCCACAAGCCGCAATCCGCTGGAGGAACAGACGGGTTTCCCGTCAAGGGACAGGTATCTCAGACGATAGGCAGGCTCACCACCCAGCAGCGCATTATCGAAGGCCTGCGCCGGTCCGGCGACATCCATCAGACTGATGCCCTCGAAGATGAAAACATCGATAGATCTTGGAAAGTCAGTATTGGCCATTTTTGACACCTGTTTTACATTTTGGCCATATAGTTATCTGTCTATATAGAGAAAAGTCAATATAGATTTTCAAGGCTTTTTTTCATGACCACCCCATCTGATACGCCAACCGGCACTACAAATTTCATCCTCATTGTCCTCGGCAATGCCATTCTTGGGGCGCCGATGCCGATGCTGATTATCCTCGGCGGGTTGGCCGGGATCATGACCGCGCCCATTGATGAACTGGCGACCCTGCCGGTGTCCCTGCAGATGCTGGCGGGGCTCATGACGGCTGGGCCGATGTCGCTGTTTATGGGCCGGTACGGTCGCAAGAAAGGGTTCCTCCTCGGCGCCGGGTTGGCCGCGGTGGGTGGTGTCCTGGGGACGGTCGGTCTTTTTTATGAAAGCTTTATTCTGCTTTGTGTTGCTCATGGGTTTCTCGGGGCGGCACTGGTCTGTTTCGCCTATTTTCGCTTTGCCGCCGCGGAAGTTGCGGCACAGAGCTGGCGGCCGACGGCGATTTCCATCACCCTCGGTTCGGGCTTGATCGCCGCCATTATCGGACCGGAGATTTTCGTCCAGACCCGGGATTTTTTTGCTCCTGTTTCCCTCGCCGGATCTTATCTCGCCATCAGCGGCATTGCCCTTGTCGGCAGCCTGCCCCTGATGTTCCTGTCCTTGCCGGTAATACAAAAAACCACGGAGGTCAAAGCAAAGTCAAAACCCGCAGTCTTCAGGATCCTGAAGCGCCGGCGGGTGCTGGTGGCGGTGGTAAGCGCTGCCGTCTCGCAAGGGGTCATGGTGCTGATGATGACTCCCACCCCGCTCGCCATGATCGGCTGCGGGTTCAGTGAAGTTCAGGCGAGCGATGTTATCATGTGGCATGTCATCGCCATGTTTGCCCCGAGTTTCTTTACCGGTTTCCTGATTTCCCGATTTGGATCCGAGAATATTGTGATCTGCGGCATGCTGCTTTTGGCCGCCGCCGCTGGCGTCGCTATTTCCGGCATCGAGCTCGGCGATTTCTATCTGTCCCTCATCCTCCTGGGGCTGGGCTGGAACTTTGGCTTTATCGGGGCGACAAGCCTGCTTAATGAAAGCCTGTCCGTGGAAGAAAGGCCGGCCATCCAGGGGACGAACGATACCCTGGTCGCCCTCGCGGCGACCGCTGCCTCTTTTGGCTCCGGCGCGATGATCGTCGCCGTTGGCTGGACCCTGGTGGCAGTGATTTCCTTTCCCATGGTTTTCATCTCCCTCGGGGGCCTGCTGGCCTTGCGCCTCGGCACCCGCCGTAAGCTCCCCATCAGCTGACAAGGATAATTTACAGTTTTGAGAGGTGAATTGGCATGCTAGGATAAGCCAACAATAAAAAAGGAACCTGGCATGACCCTGGCATTTCAATCCGCAACGGAACTTACCCGCAGAATTCGTGAAAAGGAAATCAGCTCCCGGGAGCTGACGGATTATTACATCAACCGGATTGAGCGGTTTGATAGCAAAGTCAATGCGGTCGTCGTCCATGATTTTGAGAATGCCCGCGATGCGGCGGATAAGGCAGATGCGGAACAGGCGGCAGGCCGCTCTTTGGGACCCCTCCATGGTTTGCCCATGACCATCAAGGAGGCCTATGACATTGCCGATCAGCCAACGACCTGGGGGATCGAAGCCTATGCGAAAAACATTGCGCTAACGGATTCCGAAGTGGTCAAACGCTTCAAAGCGGCCGGCGCGCATTTCATTGGCAAAACCAACGTCCCGGAAGGCCTTGCCGATTTTCAAAGCTATAACACCATTTATGGCACCACCAATAATCCCTGGGACACGAGCCGGACACCCGGAGGTTCCTCTGGCGGTTCGTCGGCAGCCATGGCGGCAGGTTTCAGTGGCCTTGAAAGTGGATCCGACATTGGCGGGTCCATCCGCAACCCGTCCCATTTCTGTGGCATCTATGGACATAAGCCAACCTGGGGGATCGTGCCCTCTCAGGGCCATGCCTTGCCGGGGGATGTCGCGCCGCCGGACATCGCTGTTGTCGGCCCCATGGCCCGCAGTGCGGAGGATCTCAACCTTGCCATGGAGATCATCGCCGGCCCCGACCCTCTGCATGCCCCGGGCTGGCGCCTGACCCTTCCCGACCCCGGCAAAACAGAGTTAAAGGATTTCAAGGTGGCGATCTGGCCGGACGATCCCCTTGCCCCTGTCAGCCACGAAATGTCGGGCCGTGTTCAGGAAATCGGTGATAAGCTCGCGAAGCTCGGTGCAATTGTTTCCGATTCCGCCCGCCCGGATATCGATCTCGATCAATCCCGCCAAACCTATTATTTCATGCTCAATGGTGTCCTCGGGGCCCATCTGCCGCCAAAAGAAAGAGAGGCATTGGCAGAAAAAGCCGCCGGATATTCTTCTGATAATACAGGCCCTGGAGCGCTCACCGCCCGCTCCCTCACCCAAACCCATCAGACCTGGCTGGAATGGAACAACCGGCGGGAGCTGTTGCGCATGGCCTGGAGAGATTTTTTCCGGGAGTGGGATATCCTGATCTGCCCGCAAATGGCGACAACGGCTTTCGCCCATGATCACAGCGACTTCAACGGCAGACGCATCAGCTTTGACGACACTGTGCATCCCTATTTTGAACAGCTTCTCTGGTCAGGCCATATTACCGTTGCCTATCTGCCCTCGACGATATTCCCGACCGGGCCGGGCGCGGATGGTCTGCCCATCGGCCTGCAAGCGGTCAGCGCCGAATTTAATGATAAAAAGACCATTCGCTTCGCGGACCTAATGGCCCGCGAATTTGGCGGTTTCACGCCGCCACCTGGATTTGAGGATTGACCGTCAAGGTTAGATCAGCCGAAGCAATTGCCGAATCTGCCACTCCCTGCTGGCCTAATCTGCCAAGACACCGGGAAACTACTGGGACATCTTTACGCCGTCATTAACAGGTGGGAGAATTCAATATGACCCTTTCGGATGAGCAACTTCAGGAATTTCACGAAGACGGCCATGTAACCTGCCCGGGAATCTTCAGCCCTGACCTTATGGATGACATGATTTCCGAAAGTGCCAAATGGACCGAGGAGTTCATTGCCAATTTGAGCCCGGAGCAGCGGGGGTGGTATGTGGATGCGGAAGTCGACGGCCAACCCTTGCTTCGGAAGTTGGACGACCCGGTTCATTACCGTGAGGAGTTTCGTAAACTGGCGCAAGATCCAAAGCTTGTGGCGGCAGTAGAGCAATTGATCGGAAAAGGCGTGGCAGTGCCTTTCAGTCAGGTTTTCTTTAAACCCCCGGAGATCGGTGGTCCGAAACCAGCCCATCAGGATAATTTCTATTTCGGCTGCAATGATGACGACGGAATGGTCACCGCCTGGATTGCCCTGGATGAAGCCACGGTCGAAAACGGCTGCATGTTTTTTGGCAATGGCACAAATAACGGGCAGATATTCCATCACACGGCGCCTGAGGGGGAACCGTTCAATCTGCAAATCTCCGATGAGACCCTTGCCAGCCTGGACATGACACCGGGACCTGTACCCAAGGGCGGGGTCTCCTTTCATCACGGCAATACGGTTCATCAGTCGTCGGAAAACCGGTCGAAAAACTGGCGTCGCGCCGTTGCTATTCATTATGTAAATAATAAAACCATTTTTGAAACGCCGGCGCTGACCTACGATATGTCAAAGCGGGTTCAGATTACCTGACCGGAAGGGAACCGGGTATCATTCAGTAAGTAACTAATTAGTTATTAAAAGACTTGCCAAGCGCCCCCGTTCCCGTAGAATGGGGGCGTAATGATAGAAAAAACCAGGAAACGCAACCCGGAAGTCACCAAGAGGTCCATTTTGGATGCTGCAATCGGTGAGTTTTCGACTTACGGCCTTGGCGGCGCCCGTGTTGATCGAATTGCGGAACGTGCCGGGGCCAATAAACGGATGCTCTATCATTATTTCGGCAACAAGGATGCCCTATTTCTGGCGGCATTGGAAGAGGCTTATGCGGATATCCGAAATGCCGAGAGAGAGTTGGAACTTGAAACCATCAAGCCCAACGAATCAATCCGCCGCCTAGTGACCTTCACCTGGGATTACTATCGCGAAAACCCCCATTTTCTCTCCCTTCTCAATAGTGAAAATCTGCACAAAGCGGTTCATCTAAAGGAATCAAAACGTATTCAGGCTTTGCATTCTCCGTTTATCGAAATGCTCCGCCGGATTGTCGAAAATGGAGAGAAGCAAGGGCTGTTCAGGCCCGGTGTCGATCCGGTCCAGCTCTATATGTCCATTGCCAGCGTCTGTTATTTCTATTTCTCCAATATCCATACATTAAGCATCGTCTTTGGTCGTGAGCTTTCCTCCGAGGAAGCGCTCGCCAAACGGCGCGAGCATGCCGTTGATGTGATTCTCGGATATTTGCGCGCCTGAGCACTTCAAAATAACCATGTAGTTACTTTTTAATTGACCCTCGTTCTGACTTCGGATAAAAAGTAACTATATGGTTATTTATATCAGATGGAACGATCTGCCGTTCCGTCCATGGAAAATAAAAATGGCCCAGACATAACGGGCCCCTAGCAGGAGGGAGACATGATGACAAAAGTAAACGGGATTTTTTCCAAAATGCTGCCGGGAGCGGCGGCTCTCGTGATCGGTATGATGTCGGCGGGCAGTGCCTATGCGGCCGAGAAAATTGACTTTGTGCTTAATTGGAAGCCAGGCGGCGACCATGCCCCCTATTATTGGGCTGTTAAACAGGGCTGGTACGAAGATGCGGGCCTGGATGTCACAATCATTGAAGGCTCCGGTTCCGGTGCCGCGGCGAAAAAAGTTGGCGTTGGCGCCAATCCGCTCGGGGTGATCGACCTGCCGACGGCATTACAATTCAAAGGCAAGGATGCGGATCTTGTCGGGGTGATGAATGTGTATGCCAACTCCGCCTATGGCCTCTATTGGAAGAAATCTTCCGGCATTGAAACCGTGAAGGATTTGAAGGGGAAAAAGATCGGTGCACCGGCCTTTGATGCCACCCGTCAGATGTGGCCCGCCATTGCCAAACGCCTTGGTCTGGAAGTAGATGATGTGAAATGGGTGAGTGTAAAGCCGACAGGTAAGGTCGCGGCCCTTAAATCCGATTCAATCGATGCGACAACCCATTTCTATAATGTGCATTACATCTATGAGCGGATTTTTGGCGAAGACATGGGATATGCGGGCCTTCGGGATGAGGGCTTCAATACTTACAGCCTGTCCGTCTTTGCCAATGGTGATTACCTGAAGAAAAATCCGGAAGCGGTAAAAGCCTTTGTCGCCGTCAGCCAACGGGCCTTCGTCGAATGTGCGGCCAATCCGGATCCGTGCATCGAAAATCTGGCGAAGGTCGGAAGTCAGAAGGTGGAAGATGTCACCGCAAACTGGAATCTCGTGAAAGAACTGATTGATAACAAGGATCCGAACCTTCCCTTCGGAACATTCAAGGCGGATCGTATGGCCCATGACTATAAGGCTGTTGAGGAATCCTTCGATATCGCACCATATGATATCGAAAGCGCCTATACCAATGAGTTCCTGGATCCATCCCTGACCTTGAAACAGTAACGATCCTCCCGGCCCTCACCGAGGCTCCTGCATTTCGGCCATGCCGGTTTCAGGAGATCTCGGCGGGTTTTCAAATCCAGTTAAGTGCATTTCCCTGAAGAGGGGACAGGATAATTCTGCCCAATTGACAGGAATTTTAATGGCAACGCCTCCTTCCATAGCCGTGACAGATGTGTCTTTCTTCGAAAGAGATATTCATCTTCGGATGCCGTTCCGCTTCGGGATCGTCACTTTAACGGATGCGCCGCAGCTGTTCGTCAAAGTGACAATCGAAGCCACAGGACATCGCAAGTCCGAGGGCTATTCTGCGGAAGTCCTGGCGCCAAAATGGTTTGATAAAAATCCGGACCTTTCGAATGACGAGAATTTTGAGCAGTTAAGGACCTCAGCCAGACGCGCTGCCGGGTCCTACCTCGCTGGTCCGGCCGGCACGCCTTTCTCCCTGTTCGCTTCTCACTATAGCGAGCAGATGGCTGTCGCCCCGGACCAGCATCTCGTCGCCTCTTTCGGGCAGGCACTGCTTGACCGGGCGGTTATTGACGCTCTCTGTCGGCTGGAAGCTATATCCTTTTATGAGGCGGTCCGGTCCAATCGCCTTGGCATCGGGCCCACGGACATTCTGCCGGATCTGAGGGGGACCGAGTTGGAAGATTTGTTGCCCGACCTTACGCCTTCAACACGGATGCAGGCCCGCCATACGATCGGGCTTCTTGACCCGCTGACGCATAATCCGGATCCCGTCCATGATGGACTGCCCGAGACGCTGGCAGAGGTGATTGATTTTTACGGGCATCAGTATTTTAAAGTGAAAGTCGGCGGCGACCTGGATGCGGACATCGCAAGGCTTATTGAGATTGCGACGATTCTCGATCAGAAATGTCCGCGCTACGTCATCTCACTGGATGGCAATGAGCAATATTCCGGCGCTGATGCGTTCCTTCAATTCTTTCATGCCATGGAAGCAGAGCCCGGGCTTCAAACCTTTTTCGGTAATATTCTCTATATTGAGCAACCCATCTCCCGAGCCACGGCGCTCATGACCGAAATCTCTTCCGTATCGGCAAAATGCCCGGTCATTATCGATGAGTCAGACAGCACTCTCGCTTCTTTCCCCGAGGCGATTCCCCTTGGATATAAAGGCGTTTCCACAAAAAGCTGTAAGGGTCTGTACAAGTCCCTTGCCAATCTGGCGCGCTGCCGTAAAGCCGGGGGAGACTACTTTTTGTCTGGAGAAGATCTGACCATGCAGCCCGGAATCGGAGTGCAGCAGGATTTGGCCCTCGTCTCCCTGCTTGGCCTCACCCATGTGGAACGTAATGGCCATCATTATGTGGACGGCTTCTATGGCACAGGCCAGGAGGAACAGCAGGCATTTCTCAAAAACCAGCCGGGGCTCTATCATCGACAGGACGGTGTTGTCCGCCTGAAAATCCAGGGAGGGGAGCTCGATATCTCCTCCCTCGATTGCCTGGGCTTTGCCAGCAACAGCCTCCCGGGAATTGAGACCATGCGCGTCGTCGCATAGTCGAGACTTAAGGAATTAACTGATGATTGGAATGAACAGAAAGAATTTGAACAAGGTCGGGATGGGTATAATGGCCCATGTCCTGTTTATCCTGGCCTGGTAT
The DNA here is from genome assembly GCA_965228285.1 of Sneathiella sp. Lineage (GTDB taxonomy): Bacteria > Pseudomonadota > Alphaproteobacteria > Sneathiellales > Sneathiellaceae > Sneathiella. Next base: position 3,645,234 of record OZ245808.1, on the reverse strand, counting down.
TTCATTGTCGTCTTTGCCGATGTGCCGGACTATATCATGCCAACCCCTCTCGCGGCCCTGGAATCCTTAGGCGAGCCGAATTACAACTGGCTCAGCCATTCTTGGACGACCATTGTCGAGATTTTTGGCGGCTATATTCTGGCGGTGGTTTTCGGTGTTTTTGTGGCGCTGATCTTCACCTGGATGCCGTCGGTCAATGCCGCCCTGATGCCGCTTTTCGTCACCATCAACATGATCCCGAAAGTGGCCATGGCGCCGCTGTTTATCGTCTGGTTCAGTTACGGCATCGGCCCCAACATCATTATCGCCTTCACTATCTGCTTCTTCCCCATTCTGCTGACAACTGTTCGGGGTTTAAATGAGGTCGAGCCGGACCTGCTGGATCTGGTCCGGGCCCTCAACGGCTCCCGTTGGCAGATCTTCACCAAGATCCAGCTGCCGGGCTCTCTGCCATTTATATTCTCAGGAATGAAAGTTGCGGCGGTGCTGGCGGTGGCCGGTGCCATCGTTGGTGAATTTATCGCCTCTGACTCCGGTCTTGGATATTTCCTGATGATCGCTCAGGAAAATCTCGATACCGCTGCCATGGTCATGGCCCTGACCCTGATCAGTCTGATCGGCATGGTTCTATATGGATTGGTTCTGTTGTTGGAAGCGCTGGTCGTCGTCAAAGACGCCCGGGTCGAATAGGGGATTACCAATGACAGAGACGTCCACCCCATTCATCAAACTCGATAAAGTCCGCAAGGTTTTTCGAAAAGGAACCGAGGAATTCGTCGCCGTTTCAGATGTCACCCTCGATATTCATGAAGGCGAACTGATTTCCATCGTCGGCCCGTCCGGATGCGGCAAATCAACAATCCTTAAAATCCTCGCAGGCCTGCATCCCCATGACGGCGGCGAAGTTATCACTCAGTTTGATCCAAGCAGGGATATCGGAATGGTTTTTCAGCAGGCTTTGCTTCTCAAATGGCGGCGGGTGCTTGACAATGTGTTGTTGCCTGCCGAGATTTTGGGACTGCCAACCAAGGAAAGCCGGGAGCGCGCAAAGTATCTGCTAAATCTCGTCGGGTTGTCTGACTTTGAAAAGTCCTATCCCTATGAGCTCTCTGGCGGAATGCAGCAGCGCGCCGCCATTGCCCGCTCTTTGGTTCATGACCCCAAGGTCATCCTGATGGACGAACCCTTCGGTGCCCTGGATGCACTGACCCGGGAGAAAATGAACCTGGAACTCTTACGGATCTGGGCGGAAAGCAACAAGACCATCCTGTTTGTCACCCATGGCATCCAGGAAGCGGTTCTTCTCGGTACTCAGGTGGCCGTACTGACAGCGGGACCGGCGCGAATGGCCGATCACTTCCCGATAGATTTGCCGCATCCACGCCGCCTGGACATGAAAACCCATGAAGACTTTGGCGCCTATACGCGCCGCATATATCAACTATTGGATATGGAGTAAGAAAAAATGGCGGAAATTCGTCTTGGTATCATCATGCATGGCGTCACGGGACGCATGGGGATGAACCAGCATCTCATCAGATCCATTCTGGCCATTCGCGCTCAAGGCGGCGTTGTCCTGTCAAATGGAGATCGGGTGATGCCGGATCCGATCATCGTCGGCCGCAACCCTGACAAGGTCGAACGACTGGCAATGGAGACCGGGGTGGAACGTTGGACGACCGACCTGGATGCCGCCCTTGCAAACAAAGAAGACACCCTGTTCTTTGATTCCGCGTCAACCCAGTTACGGGCTGATCTCATTAAGAAAGCGATTGATGCCGGTAAGGCCATCTATTGCGAGAAGCCGATCGCCGAAACCCTTGATGTCGCTCTGGACCTTGCCAGATACGCCAAGGAAAAAGGCGCCAAGAACGGTGTCGTTCACGACAAACTCTCTCTGCCTGGCCTGATGAAACTGAAATCCCTCTGTGAAAACGGGTTTTTTGGCGACATACTTTCAGTGAGGGGCGAATTTGGCTATTGGGTCTTCGAGGGCGACTGGCAGACAGCACAGCGCCCATCCTGGAATTACCGGAAGCAAGAGGGGGGCGGTATCATCCTGGATATGCTGTGCCATTGGAGATATGTGCTTGATTACACATTTGCACCCGTGAAAGCCGTCAGCTGCTATGGCGCTACCCACATCCCCAAACGCTGGGATGAAGAAGGAAACAAATATACAGCCGACACGGACGATGCCGCCTACGCCACCTTTGAACTGGAGGGCGGCACCATCGCCCAAATCAACAGCTCCTGGTGCACCCGGGTACGGCGGGATGACCTGGTCACCTTCCATGTGGATGGAACATTGGGCTCTGCTGTTGCCGGTTTGCATAGCTGCAAAACCCAATCTCGGGTCAACACCCCGAAGCCGGTCTGGAATCCGGACGAGCCGCAAACTATGAATTTCTTTGATGACTGGGTCGAGGTTCCCAACAACCAGGTCTATGACAATGGATTCAAGTCCCAATGGGAGGACTTCATTCGCCACCTTCTAGAAGACGCACCCTGGCAATATGATCTGTTGTCCGGCGCCAAGGGTGTTCAGCTGGCTGAACTGGGCCTTAAAAGCTGGGCGGAACGGCGTTGGCTTGATGTTCCGGAACTGGAGATCTGAGTGATGACAGCCCTCAAGCTTCCTGGAAAAGACGGGAGCCTTCAACCTTATAATCTGGCCGCCTCCCGAGAGTTTGCCTTGATCCCGGACGCACCGTTGCCACGCATTGCCTATTCCGCCGCCCATGTGGTTGCCGATCCCTTTGCGGATATCGACCCGTGGCTAGAGCCGGCCATTGACTGGGACGCGACCATTGCCTATCGCCACTATTTGTGGAATCTCGGTTTGGGTGTTGCCGAAGCCATGGATACTGCGCAGCGCGGAATGGGTTTGAATTGGCAGGGTGCACGGGAGCTGATCCGACATTCCCTTGATGCATCCCAAGATGTCCCAGGCGCGATCATTGCCTCGGGATGTGGGACAGATCATATTCAGCCCGGGCCTGATGTAACACTGGATGACATCATCCGAGCCTATGAAGATCAAATGGCGTTTATCGAAAAGCTGGGGGGTCGGTTGATTATTATGGCTAGCCGAGCCCTTGCCGCCATAGCAACGTCATCGGAAGATTATGCGACGGTATATGGTCGGGTTCTTTCCCAGGCAAAAGAGCCGGTTATCCTTCATTGGCTTGGGGAGATGTTTGATCCGGCACTTCAGGGATATTGGGGCAAGAACGATCATATGGCCGCAATGGATGTCTGCCTGGATGTCATCAAAGATAATGCGGACAAGGTCGACGGCATCAAGATTTCCCTTCTGGACAAAGAAAAGGAAATCGCCATGCGCCGCCGCCTGCCAGAGTCAGTCAAGATGTATACCGGTGATGACTTCAACTATGCGGAACTGATTGAAGGGGATAACAGCGGATATTCCCATGCACTCCTTGGCATATTTGATGCCATCGCCCCCGCCGCAAGTGCGGCGTTGCAGGCCTTGGGGTGCGGAGACAATGACAACTTCAATGCCATCCTGGCCCCGACCGTCCCATTGTCCCGGCACATCTTCAAAGCGCCAACCCGATTTTATAAAACCGGTGTCGTCTTCATGGCCTATCTGAACGGCCATCAATCCCATTTCACCATGATAGGCGGTCAGCAAAGCACCCGGTCGCTTTTGCATTTATCTGAGCTTTTCCAACTCGCGGACCAAGCGGGACTATTTGAAGATCAGGAACTAGCCGTTTCCCGTATGAAGTCAGTTCTTGCCATACACGGGGTTGAGGGGTGAGTTAAATGAGAGACCTTTCCAATGACACGCGCCTTCTCTCCCTCAATACAGCAACTGTCCGCCAGCAATGGGACCTGAAGCAGATTATTGAGGGCTGTGTCCGGCATAACATCGGGGGAATTTCCCCCTGGCGGGATCAGGTGAACGCCTGCGGCCTTGACGAAGCTGCACGACGAATTGAGCAGGCCGGACTTCGGGTCACAGGTCTTTGTCGCGGGGGAATGTTTCCGGCAGCTGGCGCAGCACAGTTTCAGAAAAACATTGATGATAATTTCAGGGCGATTGACGAAGCTGCAACCCTAAATGCTGAATGCCTGGTCCTGGTTGTTGGCGGCTTGCCGGAGGGATCAAAGGACATATCCAATGCCAGGGATCAGGTTGAGGAAGGTATCAGAACTATTCTTGAGCATGCCCGTGCGTCACATATGCCATTGGCGATCGAACCGCTCCATCCGATGTATGCAGCAGATCGCGCCTGTGTGAACACACTGAAGCAGGCCCTTGATCTGTGCGATATTCTTGGTCAGGGAGTTGGGGTCGCCATAGATGTCTATCATGTCTGGTGGGACCCGGAGTTGGCAACGCAAATTGCCCGCGCCGGTACCAACGGCCAGCTTCTCAGCTATCACGTCTGCGACTGGCTGGTGCCAACCAAGGATCTATTGCTGGACCGGGGAATGATGGGCGATGGGATCATTAATTTGAGAAGAATCAGGGGATTAGTTGAAGAAGCAGGCTATAGTGGATGCTGCGAAGTCGAGATTTTTTCAGAGAATAACTGGTGGCAAAAGGATCCGGACGAGGTGCTGGCCACATGCATTGAGCGGCACCAAACTGTTGTCTAATCTCCCTCTTTCGTAAGGTCTGCATTCTCCGCGACGAATTGTTTCGGGGTCTTTCCCGTCGCATTTTTGAAAACACGGTAAAAATGGGATAGATCGCCAAATCCCGCCTCTAAAGCAGAATAGAGAACGTTTCCCGTCTCCATGAGACGCTTCTTGGCAAAATCAATCCTGAGGCGATTGATATAGGCATTGACCGTCTCCCCCTTGCTTTCCTTAAAGAGGGTCGTGTATCTGCGATAGGACAGTTCCGCGATGGCTGCCAGGTCTTTGATCTGCAGAGGATCCGTATATCGCTCTTCCAGAAAATCGAGGCTTTGCGCAAATAATTGCTCTCCCTTGGTCAAATGCCGGCGATTTTCATATTCTTCTGCTGTCCGTGTCATCATTACAATCAGTTGACACAAGATGCCCCAAAGGATGGTTTCAAAGCCCGGTCTGGCAGATGTCTGCTCAAACACCATCCGCCGCAATCCGGCCAGTACAGCAGTCCGGCGATGGGTTTTGGCGAGATCAAGAACTGTGAATTCCGGAACGGAGGATTGAAAGCCCTGAAGAGCCGTTGTCACCGCTGGAAAAGCCTGCAACATATGGCGGTAATAACAGACCATGACCAAGGTGAGTGGGGCACCATGATCATCCGAAAACCGATGGGGTGCGGAAGCCGGAATATAGAGAATGTCATCTTCAGATAGGGCGCGGTCGAACTCGGGAGATATCAGTCTCCCGCTTCCTTGCCGAACAAAACAGATCTTGTCAAAATCCCAATTCCCCATTTCCATGGAGAAGTCCGGACCATGACGGCTTTCAAATACATAAATACCGGAATGGCTGAGGTTAACCTGCTTCGGAGAGCTTCTAAGCACCAGTTAAAAATCCTTAAATTTCCGATTGTGCAAATTAGCATAGCCCGGGATTCGGAAATTGTCAGGAGAAAATCTGGTGCGTCAGAGTAGACCCTGACACAGGACCATAATGACAAGAGCAAGAACCCAGTAACCGGCATCCACGGCTCGGGCATAGGCCGTTTTCTGGGTAAACATTCCGCCCGAATATCCCAGGACGACGAAGGCTAATGTCCCCAATATGGTGGCGAGAAGGAGATTTGAGGCCGCCATAACGCCGACGAACCAACTCATTAGTAACAAGCCGATACCTTGCGAGACCATGGCGCCCACCGGCATCGCACTTGCGGCATCCATATTAACACCAACACCTTCTGCCCATTTCTTGCCAAAAAGCTTGGGTGAATACCAAAGCCAACCTGCGAGAAAGGAAATAACCGCCCCTGCAATCACTGCAATCCAATTCACACCTGCCAACAATTCTCCCATTGTCCGCGCTCCTTCCTAAGATTAACCAAATAGCCGCTCAAGTTTAACTAGGGAGGATGTCCAGCCCTCATTATGATTCTTGACGCTTTCCTCAGTCTCTAGCCCGGAATGGATCAACGTGAAGTCAACGCCACCCTTGTCAATCGGCTGGATTTCGAAGCGAACAACGCTTTCATGGCCCCGCTTGTCATCGTCATCATGCCAGGCCCAGGTAAATTCAACAGATCGGGGCGGATCAACCGATATAACCTCTCCCGTCACCTTGTATCGCGTCCCTTCCGCATTGACCATAACAGAAGCCCAGGGGCCGACACGGGACAAATCCAGATCATTTTCCGCAATCGTAATGGTCTCCGGACCCCACCACCGCAAGAGATGTTCCGTCTCTGTGACATAGGCAAATACGGTCTCGGCATCTGCGGAGAATTTTCGCTGGAGTTTCAAGTCAGTCATTTTTCAGTTTCCTCCTGAGCCAACAATCTTTCAAGGCGATCCAGGCCCTGCTGCCAAAACTCCCGATAGTGAAGGGTCCAATCCTCAATGGATTGAACTGTCTCGGCATTAATCGAGTAGAGCCGTCGCTGCTGATCCACACGCCGCTCGACAATCCCGGCCGAACGAAGGACCTTCAAATGCCGGGATATGGCCGGAGCCGATATATCCCCCACTTCCAGCAACTCACCTACGGCGAGCTCTCCTTCACTCATCAGCTTTTCAACAATAGCAAATCTGGTCGCATCTCCCAGGGCAGCAAATACATTGGGTAAATCGGGCATTACATCTATTAAATTAACAAAATCGTTAATTACGATATTGATAATTTTCCGTCCGTCAAGCGCAATCCGTTCGTGTGTAAATTAAATCGGATTTAAGGATAGGCTTTCATTTTATCGTGGCATCCTTCGTAAAAAAGCCCTATTGGCGCAGACTTCAGGACGGCGGCGATAGAATTTGCAGTTTCCAGTCCCCCGACGCATTGCGAAGCGCGTGCAGATCAGCAAGCTCTTCGTCCTGGCGCCAATCCAGAGCTGCCTGTTCCGTTGGAAAGCTCAGGATGACGATCATTTCCCCTGTATCCGGCTCCCCATCCAGGGTGATGAGGTTGGGGCTTGCCATAACAACGGAGCCGCCGTGTTTTGACAGGGCATCGGCCGCGCCCTCCCGATATTTCATGAGGGGCGCCCGATCTTTGATTTTCGCATGTCCAACGCAGTAAGCAGTCATTGAGTTCATTCCTTTTCGCAATATTGAGGAGGCGACTCTATCGGCGCTTACCCTGTTCGAAAATTGTAGATTTAAACAACATTATTGTGCAAAAATGCACAGTATGAAGAATTGGGATGATCTGCAATATGTGTTGGCTGCCCATCGGCATGGCGGACTGAGCGGAGCCGCACGCGCTCTTGGCGTCAATCATGCGACGGTCTCCCGACGACTCTCCGCTATTGAGAAGGCTATGAGGGTCCGGCTGTTCGATCGGTTTTCGACAGGCCTTAAAGCAACCGAGTATGGGGAACAGGCCGTTGAGGCCGCTCTGCAAATGGAGCAAAAAGTCCTCAGTCTCACCTTATCGATTGAAGCCAAGGACAGGGATCTTGCGGGCCCCTTAAAAATATCGGCACCACAATTGATTATCGATAAATTCCTAGCTTCGGTTTTTGTTGATTTTAGCCAAACCTATCCACAGATAGATCTTTCGATCATTGCAACCTCAGACAGCGTCAATCTGCATCGTCGGGAAGCCGATGTGGCCATACGTGGCAGCAATGACCCCGAAGGTACTTTATGGGGCCGGAAGATTGTCTCCCAGAACTGCACATATTACGGCGCCAAGTCCTACCTCAAGGGTAAATCATCCGCTGACGTTTTGGACTGTGTCAACTTTCATTGGCGCGGAAATGAACCGGCTCCAGAGGTCGTTAAAGCCTACCCAAAGGCCAACGTCGTTGCAAAGTTTGATGACATGGTGGCGGTTCTGGGTGCCGTCCGTGCCGGCATGGGAGTGGCGCGCATGCCGTGCCTTCTTGGCGATAGTGAACCTGAACTTCAGAAATTAGGTGGGTTAGACCTGCAACCCTACTACGATATCTGGATCCTGACCCATCCGGAACTCAGGAATGTCTCGAGAATACAACATTTTATGCGCTTCACTGCCCGTCGGATTGAAGCGGCAAAGCATCGGTTTTTGGGAGAGCCGCGCAAGACTGACTAAAGCTGTCAGGTACTACTCAGGCTGGGCTTTGCTGTCATGGAATTCTGTCCGCGATCTCGATTTGGCTCCACGGTCAACCCAAGAAGGCTGCCAAGCTGGTCCGCACCGCCGACATAGTCTCCGTCAATCCAGATCTGGGGGACGGTGATTGGGGTTTTAGGACCGACGATTGGTTTGACCCGACCCAGCATCTCATAGAGCGCCCGGGGATCCTTGACGACGTCATGATAGACATAATCGACCCCTGCCTCTTCAAAATAGGACTTTGCCCGCTGGCAATGGGGACAGGTGGCTTTGCCATATAGATGATTGCCCGTTGCTTCGGTGCACGCCACATGGGCGGCAATGACCGCTTCCGTCAGAACGCCCCGGTTTAGAGCGTGACCCTGACTGACAAGACGGCCCTCGACCAAGACAATCGGTGCGTGCCACCCTCCTTTTAGCAGAGGTTTCCACCATTCACTCAACCACTCGCGGATTTCAACTGTGACCGGAATTCCAGCAAGTTCTGTTTCAAGGGTGTCATTAATCACATCAACCGTAAGAGAGCACTCACCACAGGGAATATTGACCTTGAATGGTCCCCACTGCCCGGCCCAACGGAAAAGAGTAAGTTTTACGGCATCCTGCGTCATGGTTTTCTCCCGTCCTTAAATGAGTTCGATACATAGGGACGGGACGAAACAGTCTCAAATCACTGTCTGGTGAAATCTCCGTGAGGTGGGTCTACAGACACATTATTTCAGCATCAGAACCCAGTTTTTACCAGGATTTTCCCAGTCTTCTTTGACCATATTCCGTGTCGTTTCCCGTTTATATCCAGTTCGCTCATAAAGGCGTTCTGCCCCGGGATTTCCATCCGACACGACAATACTCATCCTCCGACCCTCCGCCTGGTCTTCAGCGATTTCAAGCAAACTGGCACCGAGCCCAAGATTACGGAATTCCGGATGGACAGCGAGGACGCTCACATATTGTGTGTCAGGAGCACTATCTTCCAGCTCCTGTATCGGCACAAACATGGGCGGCATTTCATCATAGTTGATTGGTTCAGGGTTTTTTGGCAGAACATAGCAAATGAGACACCCCGCAACCTTCCCGTCTACCTCTGCCATGGTCGAATGTGTATAAGAAAAGCTTCCTTCTTCGCGCTGGGCCCGGCTCATTCCGAAGTCCCACGGATCAACACCTTCCTCAGCGCCGCGTTTCCAAAAATGAAGCGGCATGCCTTCCCCGGCATAGTTCACGAGCTTTGCGAGCTCTTGTCCATCCTCTTTTGTTGCAGGACGAAATGAGATTTTATGCGTCATGTATTATACCTCCTAACCAATCTAAATCCGGTGCCTTTGCGAGTTGGTGTACTCTATATCCTCACCAAGAATAACTTGTCCAAGAAGGTGGCAATATGATCCGGTTCTCGAATACTCACAAGTGGTCCCTTGGTCAAGTATCTCAAAATAAACATTCCTTTAAAATCAATCGATTAAAACGATCCATCGTTCACATTGGCGAAAGGCGTTCAAAAACTATACTCTTGGTAGGGTAATGATCGTATTCATGATCCAATCAAGCAATCAGTACGTATAAATTCTGTTTGAGGAAAAAGAAACCGATGTGTCAGTTCAAAGCGCTTGATTGCGTCATCTTTTTAAAGCCAATTTCAATATTGGCTCTCTCAGGAACCCTTATGGGCGCTTCCGTTGACGCCCGAGCGACAAATGACAAGCCGATAGATCCCATCACCCTTTACGGAGACAAGCTTGAATTTCAAGTCTCCAGAAACGGCAAGCCTGTTGGAAGTCACGTGGTTACCTTCACGGACAAAGGGGGAACTGTACAGGCAGACACCCTGTTTACGATTGATATCTCCCTGCTAAAAATACCGGTGTATAACTTCCGTTATGAAAGCCAGGGTCATTGGGAAGACGGGCAACTTCGTTCCATAAATATCGATGTTGACGATGATGGCAAGATCGACAAATTTGCCGGCTTTCGTCTCCCCAATGCGTTCCTGATTAATGGGAAACCGCAACCCCTGGCTAAAGGCGCAAAGATCTACCCGACGAACCATTGGAACAACGGTGTTCTCAGCCAGTCTGAAGTCTTCAATACGCTCACTGGGAAGATCAATCAGGTTTCAATTAAAAATGCAGGGCCTGAAACGGTTGCGGTCAAGGGTGGTTCGATAACAGCTGATAGATATGTGTATACAGGGGATCTGGAGGTTGAATCCTGGTATGACAAGAAGGGAAGATGGGTCAAACTTCGATTTAAAGCAGAGGATGAGTCTCTGATAGACTATATGTGCACAACATGCCCTCCTGAAAGCAACTCAAATGGATGAAACCCACATCTGGATCGTTGGCGCCAGCAGCGGCATCGGCCGGGAACTTGCACTGCAATATGCCAACCTTGGAAAAAAGGTCACAGTTAGCGCCCGGAGCACGGACGCACTGAAACAGGTGAAAGATCTAAAGCCCGAGCATATTTCCATCCTTCCTCTGGATGTCACAAAATCCCATGACGTAACCTCGGCTGTTGAACATCTGTTTCAGGAAGAACAAACATATCCTGATCTGGTTATTCTAAATGCCGGAACTTACAAACCCATGTCCTATACCAAGTTCTCTTCGGCCTTCGCGGAAGAGACAATGGCAGTTAATTATATGGGAGTGGTTCGATGCATTGAGGGGATATTGCCGCATTATATCGAGCAAGGCCGCGGGCATCTTGTCGTCGTCTCTTCTGTCGCCGGATACCAGGGGCTCCCAAAGTCCCTTGCATATGGCCCAACAAAAGCAGCCCTGATCAATTTATGTGAGGGTTTGAACATTGAACTTGGCGGTACTGGGGTTCGGGTTCAAGTGGTAAATCCCGGTTTCGTTAAAACACCGCTTACGGCGGGTAATAAGTTCCCCATGCCGTTTCTGATGGAGGTAGAGGATGCGGCTCAACGCATCATCACAGGTATTGGTAAAGATCGATTTGAAATTGCCTTTCCCACCCGATTTGCCCTGATCCTAAAATTCATTGGTCTGCTACCCTATTCCCTATCTCTGCCCCTGATTAGAAAGATGACAGGATGAGTTCAGACAGTTTAAAAAATGAACAGGCCTGTGCCGCCTACAGTCTTTATTTCGAGACGTTGAAACCCCGCACTATTGATTCACTGGACGAACTTGCGGTTGAGGCAATGGTGTTTGAGGATCCGTTCAATAAACTTCAGTCAAGGGATAACGTGAAGCGGGTGTTCCAGGAGATGTTCGAACAGATGGATCAGCCGGCGTTTAAGGTGCTATCGACAAGCTGGAACTCAGACCGTGACACTGCCATTCTCAAATGGCGGTTCACCGGGAAAACGCACAAGCTTGGTCCGGTGGATTTTCAGGGGATGTCGGAAATTCATTTCAATGGCGACGGGAAAGTCACCTCCCATATCGATTTCTGGGATGCGGGGACTTATTTTTATGAAAAAATCCCGGTCCTTGGCATGTTCATCCGGCTGATTAAAAGATCTATGCGTCTTTCCTGAAAAACAGGGTCACAGTCCCGATTTCAAATCCCCAGCGCGTCACCGTTGCCTTGTTGACAATGACATTTCCAGGTTGCCGATAGAGCCAATCGTCGAAACTTACCCGCCACAGACTTTCACCAACTTTCAGATCCATGTCATAGGCCCAATTCAGCGCATTTCCATATGTTACACCGATAGCCTTGCCAATGACGTCATCCGCTGTCCCTTCCAGATTATGTTCGTCCAGTTTGGTAATAGTCCAGACACGCCGGCTTTTTTCTCCATCCCGATAGACAAAATCTTCATCCAGAGTCAGCACATTTCCATCAACGGTCCCGTCGATTGTGACTTCGAATTGTCGGCGCAGGTTTCCGAAACGATCCTCGAAAATTCCCCAGGCCATTGTGCGCCCTTCAAAAAACTCAAACAGGTTCAACTCAGGCGTCGTGCCTTTGAACTGTTCCGGCTTCATGCCGCCACAACCCGCCAGAATAAACAGTGTTGCAACCATTATTAAGTTCCGCATCATCTGTACCTTCAAACTGAGCTGGGTGAGTTCAAATGCCGGTCCAGCCTACGGCGAACGGCCGAATGCTGGGCTGCTCCAAGAGGAAAGTTCCACATCAACCCGACGGCTGTTAGTTTTAGTACGGCAGGAACCCAGCCATAGATCACTGCAAGCTGGGTGATATTGATTTCGGCTTCCACTGTTTCGCCGCTTATCCCCATTCCCGGTTGTCCCAGGATTGTAAAGGCAAAGGCAACTCCAAGCCCTAAAGACAATTTAGTCGCCATGCTCCAAAGCGCAAAAAGGATCGAGGAGCGATCTACGTTATTTAGGTAACTGTCCCAATCAACAACATCGGACTGTATGGCCGGAGGCATAGCAAGGTCGGCACCGAGGGCGAACCCTGTAATGACACAAAGAATGCCAAAAAGAATATATTGTCCAGGTCCAAAAAACGGTACGGAGAAGAAAGCAACGCTTGCCAGGATCATGGCGATCCCCCAGGTTTGATGCTTGCCGTACCGCTTGCTGATCCATAACCAAAGCGGGATACCTCCCACGCCTGCCATGAAATATACGAACAACAGATAGGAATTATAAGAGCCGTCTAGCTGCAGGTTATGCTTAACGAATAACGGGAAACAGGCTGTGGCGATACCGATCGATAGCCCGCTTATAAACCAGGCGATGATCAGACGGAAGAAGAGCCGATTGTTCTGCAATCCTGAAAGGGATTTAAAGAAGCGAAAAGGGGCGACACTGATTTTTCTGGAAGGTAGGAAAAGCAGGAACGGAAACGCCAGTGCCCCGCAAACAAGGACGAATATTGCGCTTGTTCTCAGTTGGGCCATTTCCTCTGACCCCGCTGTCACCACAAGAACGATACTTAGCAGCATAATACCGATAAGGCCCGAAAACTCCCGAGCCGCGTTGTATCCAACCCGCTTTTGGTAGTCCCCTGTGAGATCCACAACCCAGGCTAAATAAGGGATCTGGATGATGGTCCATCCCAACAGCATCAAGCCGTACCAGATAAACAGGTAATATTCTCCTGCTCCAGGTGATGGAGTGAAGAGTTGATAAAGGGAATACCCGGCGATTAGGGCTCCAACGCCAATTTGCGCCTTACGCCCTCCTCGCCACCTCCTGATATGATCTGACGCCCAGCCAACAAGCGGATCGCTGATAACATCGGTCAGGCGGACCAGCAACAGGATAAACCCGGTTTGCGCCAGGCCAAGCCCGACTGTCTCAGCATAAAAAGCAGGAAGCAGCACAAATGCCGGGATAAGAGGCATGGCCATAACAGCCCCCGGCAGTGCATAGAATAGGACGGGTCGCTTTAGGGGCTCACTTGAGCTCAAAGATAGCGACATCAATAGATTTCTGGCGGAAGCCCGCTTCACAATATTGCAGATAGAATTCCCACATGCGCTTAAATCGCTCATCAAACCCGAGCTTCGCAATGTTTCCCCATCTGGCATGAAACTCTTCCCGCCAAAGCCGAAGTGTTTCGGCATAGTCCGCGCCAAACTCAGTTGAAAGACGCGCGGTCAACCCATTTCGGTAAGCCGCCTCAACAAAGGCTGTTTTAGATGGCAACAGACCGCCCGGAAAAATATAACGCTGGATAAAGTCGACAGTTTTTCGATATTTATCAAACCGCCCTTCATTTATTGTAATGACCTGCAATACGGCCTTGCCGTTATCTTTGAGGTTGCGCTTCAGTGTCTGGAAATAAGTGTCCCAGTTTTCCTCACCGACAGCCTCAAACATTTCAATAGAGACGATTGCATCAAAATTCCCGTGCTGGTCCCGGTAATCGCGAAGATGAAACCGGGCTCGATCTTCAAGGCCTTTTTCCCTGATACGATCCCGCGCATAGGCCAATTGTTCATCTGACAGGGTGATCCCTTCAATCCTGGCGCCGAACTCCTTGGTGGCCATTTCCGCAAACCCGCCCCAGCCACAGCCAATCTCAAGGATACGATCCCCCTCTTTCACGTTGGCCAGCTGTGCAATTTGACGATATTTATTTTCCTGCGCCTGGATCAAATCCTGGCCATCATGCTCAAACAATGCAGAAGAATAAGTCATGCTTTTGTCGAGCCATTCAGAGTAAAAGCTATTCCCCAGGTCATAATGATAGGTAATATTTCGTCGGCTCCCTTTCTTGGTATTCCGGGATAAAAAATGCCTGAAGAAATGCCCCAGACTGGCAATCCATTTTCCAAAAAAAGCCTGGCTCAGGCTGTCTTCGTTCAACAGCGCCAATTCGATCAACTCCGTCAGATCCGGAGAGGACCATTCACCATCCATATAGCTTTCGCCAAGGCCAATATCTCCATATTTGAAGATGCGCCGAATGGCGCCGAGATCGTGAATGACCGCCCTGGCGACTGGCCCGCCATTGGCTGAAGACCCGAATTCCAGAGTTTTCCCATCAGGCAATTCGAGGCTTAACTTGCCGATACGCATATGCGTCAAGGCCATAACCAATGCTTTGAGCCAGGGATCAGACGCATGAATGCTGGCACCATGAGACTTCTGACGCCCTTCAGTCAGGAATTCAGATTGTGGGATGGCGTCGGTCATTTACTTCTCCTGAAGTCCTGAGGTTACTGTTTGTTGGCTCGCTGGCAATGCCGGCGGAGACTTAGACGGTCGATCCACCAGCTTTACACCCTTGATCCATAATTTCAGGGCTTCCCAATGAATCCCTGCAATTATCTTAAGGCTGTTGAATGGAAACCTCATGAGATGCATGCCAAGGTTTCCAGTGGTCAACACCTCACGAGTCCCAACAAATGAAGCATTGAGCAGTGGTGTTCCGGATTCAAGTTGACGAATTGAAAGAGCGATCGACTCCTCAGGCGGTAATACTGAAAATTTATACTCACAGTTCATGGGAATGAAGGGAGATACATAAAACTCCTTCCGACAGGAATGCTGGAGACGCTTCGCATCTTCAGACTCCTCCACAGAAAACACATAGCTATGACGTTCGCCAAAGGTATTACTGACCTCATAGACGATCGAAACAACACGATCCTCTTCATCATAACAGTAATAGACGCTTAAAGGATTGAAGGCATACCCGAATATCCTTGGAATGCAGAGGAGACGGATGGAGTATATCTCTGCCGATATTCCCTGAAGTTTCACGGTATCAAGGATCTTTTGCTTCAGATCGCCTGTCTGCTTATCGGCAAAGTCCTGAGTCTTGAAAGAGACAAGATTGCGTTTCCCGACTGAAAAAAACGGAATGCTTTGATCGAGGCACTCTAATTCATCAAGATCTATGAGCAGGTAGAAGATCTTGTAGGAGAGTAAATGTCCGACAGGTCTCAGCCGTCTGTGTAGGACAGTTCCTTTATACAATGCGCTCTTCATGGTTCGTTATGCCACTTCCGCAAATTTCTGATCACCCCAGTTTTCAGGCAGATGGATGCGTGATTGAGCATAATCCATTGACCACGGCCTCATCTCTCCTCCCAATGCTTCAGCAACCGCTAATCCGGACTGAATGCCATCTTCGTGAAAACCATACCCAAAATAACTACCACAAAACCAGATATTATTTTTTCCCTGCAAATTCCAAAGCATTGATTGTGCGGCAATGGCTTTACCATCGAACAGAGGGTGATCATATGGAAATGTCCGTAAAACAGTGCCATCAGCAGGTGTCTTTCCGGGATTCAAAGTGACAAAAAACTCGTCATCGGATTTCAGTCCCTGTAACCTGTTCATCCAGTAGGTGACACATAGCTGGTCCTCGACTTGGGTTTCTCCATTTGTGCCGAGATAATTCCAGCTTGCCCATGCACTTTCTCTTTTCGGCATGAAATCACGATCTGTGTGCAGCACTGCCAGATTTTTCTCATACGAGAAGGCACCCAGCAGTTTCTCCTGCATTTTCGTTGGAGCTGTCAGCATGTAAAGAGCCTGATCGGCATGGGTTGCGATGACAACGTCATCAAAATGCTGAATATGGCCATCCCGACATTCTATGACGACACCGGCCTTGCTTTGGTGAATTGCGGATACAGCGCTGTTCAGGCGTATTCTGTTGCCAAGAATCTCTGCTATTTTTGATACATACTGACGGCTTCCGCCTTGCACCGTCCGCCATTCAGGACGGTCGGATATTTTCAGCAAACCGTGATTTTGACAGAAACGAACAAACGTCACGGCCGGATAATGCATCATTTCCGAAGCCGGTGTTGACCAAATGGCAGCCCCCATCGGAAGAAGATGATGGTCAATGAATGCCCGGCCATAATCACCGTCTTTAAGGAATTCGCCCAAGGTAAGGAATTCTGCGTCATCCCTGCTCAGAAGGTCAGGCGCTTCACGATAAAACTTCATAATGTCCCGGATCATGCCCCAATAGGACGGCTTGAACAGATTTGACTTTTGGGCAAACAAGGCGGACAAGGAGGTTCCCGCATACTCAACTTGTCCCTCGTTCATAGAAACACTGAAAGACATTTCCGTCGCTTGTGTCGACACACCTAAATGATCGAAGAAGGCAATCAGGTTTGGATAATTTGTTGTGTTGTAGACGATAAACCCGGTGTCAATATCCTGGTCGGCAATACTGACGGTATTGCTGTGACCGCCCAAGCGGTCGTCCTTTTCGAACAATGTGACGTCATGGTTTTTAGACAATAACCAAGCTGCAGACAGGCCTGAAATACCACTTCCTACGACGGCGATTCTTTTACAATAACTCATTCAAGCAACCCTTGTTTCTTTGTTTCAGACCTTCTACGCGTCCCGCCACAAGCCAGATCACAAAATAAAAATCATTAATTGTGATCCATTTCCAAAAGCGGCTCGTAATAGGTTAGAATATAAAGCAACGAGGAATTGCTGTTGGGGTTACATCAATATATGACGTCATTTGACGGAATGGGGCAAGGCGCAACTGCGGAGGTCGAAAAGCTGTCCGATCTGGATAGCGACCTTGTTGCAGTTGCACGGGATAGTGACCAGGCAGCTTTCAAACGAGTGTTTCGCGAGATTGCCCCCAGGTTAAAGTCGTTTTTGATGAAGCATGGCTTAGTCGAAACGGCGGCAGAAGAGGTGTTGCAGGAGACGATGCTGAAAGTTTGGCGCAAGGCAGCGCTCTACGATCGGTCTAAGTCTTCTGCGTCGACCTGGATTTATACGATTGCGCGTAATGCAAAGATCGACCGCATTCGCAAAGAGATGAGGCCGGAGCCTGATCCTTCTGATCCCTGCTATGTGCCGAATGATCCGGAAACAGGGGAAGAGAGCGTGACTCGCAAGCAGGAAGGGCTCCGTTTAAGGCAGGCGATGTCTGTCCTGCCTCCCGAACAGATGAGAATTATTACGATGTCCTTTTTTGAAGATAAAACGCACGGGGAAATTTCGTCGGAACTTGACATTCCGCTTGGAACGGTCAAATCGAGAATCAGGTTGGCATTTAGCAAAATTCGTGCGGAATTGGAGGCCCTTTCATGAGCATTCGACATCACATCGGTGACGATACCCTGATGGCCTATGTGAATGGCACTTTGACCGAGTCAATTTCAGTCGTCGTCGCAACGCATCTTTCTATTTGTCCTCATTGCCGCAAGAGTGTGGAGATGATGGAGGAAGTCGCCGGGCTCTATATGGTCGAGTCCGAACCTGCCGATCTGGCGTTGTCCGAAGCTGCTCTGATGGAGCAAATAGCCCGAATTCCGGTCGAAAAAGAAGCGAAAAAGAAAAAACCGACTGCTCAGGCAGTCGATAAAGGTGTCCCCTTACCTCTGGCCGAGAGATTGCCTGTTCCAATTGACGATATCCCCTGGAAAAAGCTTGTTCCTGGGATTAGCCATTACCCGCTGTCCAAGTCGTCAACTGGAAGAGGGAAAGGCGCGTTACGTCTCCTGAAGATCGCGCCGGGAACACCGATGCCTGAGCATAGTCATTCAGGTCAGGAACTGACAATGATCCTGAGTGGGTCATATATTGATGATCTGGGACGATTTCAGGCCGGTGATGTTGCTGATCTCGATGACGAAACATGGCATCGTCCTGTCGCCGATACGGATAAAGACTGCATCTGCCTGATTGCCACCGATGCGCCGCTCAAATTCTCAGGTTTCTTCAGCCGGCTGCTCCAGCCGATGATCGGGATTTGATATCAAGAAAAGCCGTCTAATTTCGGACGGCTTTTCCACTATCCAGCATTGTCACGATCCGCGCCTGTGTTTCCGGCGTTCTAGCGAGCCGGAGGAAAGCACGGCGTTCCGCATCAAATAAATCCTGCTCCGTGTGCAACGTTCCTTGGGGAATATCTCCCCCACTCACGATTTGTGCAATCTCTGTGCCCACGGTTACGTCATGAGGCATGATGTGGCCTTTGTCGAGGGCACTTTCTAGCCAAGATTTCATCTTTTCAAATGCCGGTGCCCCTGCCATGGCGAGGGGTTTTCGATCCTCTGCCTTTTGGGTGTCTTCCAGGGCATTTACGGCTTCAGTCAGCAATCTATCCCGGTTCATCAGAAATTCATCGCCGTCCCGAAGCATGGCTTGCTCTTTGGCCAGAATGGGTGAGCTGGCGGTTCGGCCAAGACCGATATTCATAAAGGCATTCCAGGCAGCCTTGTCCATATCTCCCGTTTTTTCGAACCATCGGTAGAGATTTTCCTTACAGCCACCGCCGCCGGGTACAACACCGACAGCAGATTCAACAAGACCCATAACAGAATTTGAATGGCAGATGACATGATCCGCATGCAGCACGACTTCAAAGCCTCCTCCAATAGAGAGGCCTGCCGGCGCCGCAATCACAGGCAAACTGTTGGTTCGCATGGACAGAACAACCTGTTGGAAATCACGATCCAGAAACTGGTCCAATCCCTCAAAGTCTTCCTGTTCAAAAAAAGTCCGAACACCGCCGAGATTGACACCACAAGAGAAATGCTGTGCATCATTATGAACGATCACGCCTTTTAATCCCCGCGATCCTGCTTGCTTTACCGCATCGTCCAAAATTTGCATGCTGCCGGAATCAAGGGCATTGGCTTTGCTGTGAAACTCGACCATCGCCGCCCCTTCAAATTCGAACCAGCTTGCGCTTTCCGTCGAGTTTTGCGGTTTCAGCGTCCGGCGTTTCTCGGAAAACCGCACAACACCGTCCGGGCGAATGATGGGGGCACTCGCACCATTGTCCCGGAGACTTTCAAGGCCGTCGGGACCAACGGAATAATAGGTCTTGGAACTGGCTTTTTCCAGAAAAGGCGGAATCTCACGCCCCTCAACTTCAAGCCGTTCAATAAACGCATCGACGCCAATTTGGTCGAGCAACTCAAATGGTCCGTGGATCCAGTTATATCCCATCTTCATGGCATCATCGATTGGAACCGGATCATCCCCGACTTCCGGAACCAAAGAAGCTGCGTAGCAGAGGGTATTTGAGAGAACCTTCCAGGCATATTCGCCGTAGCGCGTATTGTCTTTCAGAAGTTCAACAACACCTTCTTTTTCCGCCCGTTCCGCCAGAGGCAGGTTAAGCCGTTCAAATGGCTTGTATGTCCCTGTCCCGAGATCAAGAACTTCTCTTCCGCCCTCAACATCCCGATAAAAGCCCTGCCCCTTCTTATTGCCTGTTTGTCCATTGGCAATCATTTTACTCATGAGCTCAATGGGTTTTGAATAATCATGAAATGGGTCTTCAGGTGGCAGAATATTGACCAGGCTTTGCGCCACATCGGCCATCAGATCAATTCCGATCAGGTCATATAGGCCAAAGACACCTGTTTTGGGAATCCCCATGGGCCTAGAGAACAGCGCATCAGCCTCCGATGGGGACAGCCCCATATCAAAAGCCGTATGTAAAGCACATTGAATTGCAAACACGCCGACCCTATTGCCAAGGAACCCGGGTGTGTCGGCACATCGCACCACTCCTTTGCCCAACCGTTCTTCACAGAAGGCGTCAAACATTTCGATAATGTCAGGGCGTGTATGCTCACCGCTGACAAGCTCCAACAACTGCATGAAACGCACGGGGTTGAAAAAATGGGTGATGGCAAACCGTTCACAGAAGGAAGCGGGCATGCCTTCGGTCAGGAGGCGTATGGGAATGGTCGAGGTGTTGGACGTGACAATAACGTCTTTTTGGCAAGTATCATATAACCGCTGATAGAGGTCTTTCTTGACATCCAGTCGCTCAACAATGGCTTCTGCAACCCAATCGCAATCGGCGACCTGATGAAAATCGTCCCTGGTATTTCCAAGATGGATGCGCTTCGCGGCCTCCTCACTCATCAATCCGGGAGACCCGGGGTCCCTTAGCCTTTCCATTCCGCGTTCCGCAAGGGCATTGACATTCCCACCCTCACTCGGCAAATCCAGCAGCCAGACGTCAAGTCCCGCATTGGCAACCTGGCCGGCAATGCCCGATCCCATGGTTCCGGACCCGATGACCGCTACTTTTCTGATCTCTTTAGTCACTTTTACTGTCCTCGGTCGAGCGGATAAAATCGATAAGCGATTTGAGGCAGGCGTCTGGTGCCTCGATAGGCAGCATATGTCCCGCATTGTCGATACAGATCGGAACGACCCCCAGCTCAGATGCCAGTGCTTTCCCGGCCTTCATCGGGGTCATGCGATCCTCTTCTGCCAATATGACATGGGTCAGGCATCTGATTTCCTGCGCCCTCTTAAGACCATTTTCATAGCTACTACAAGCAATAAGATCATCAGCCAGTGGGTTGCCCGCCATAATTTGGCGCCCAATCGCGATTGGTTGCATGCCCGGAACGGCACTTGCGCCCATCTGGGTTCTCTGACCAAATCCCCATTGCAACATCATTCCTGCAGCCTGCGCGGGCGACTTCTGAGCGGTTTCAATCAAAGCCGGATTAACCGGAATCGACGCCGCGGTGGCGATGGCCGTCAGAGATTGCAGGCGGTTCCCCAATCGGCCAGCCGCTTCAAGCGCGACAAGAAATCCCTGAGAATGTCCAATGAGGTGAACCTCCTGAGCTCCGGTTTCATCCAGAGCATCCACAAGCCACTGTCCCATCTCTTCAATGGATCCAAGCGGCTCTCCACCGGAAAGACTATGGCCCGGAAGATCCGGGGCAAAAACACTATATCCATGAAACGCAAACCACCTAGACTGCAGGGCCCAGGCGCGATGATCCATACCACTGCCATGAAGAAAAACGACCGTCGGCTTGCTCTTGTCAAACGCTACGCCACCCGTTGCCGCAAAAACATCCTGATTATTTACTGTCAGTCGCATGATCAGGCACCTGCCTTAGCTGCGACCTTACTGGCCGATTTCAGGGCCGAGGCGAAATCGCTTTGAATATCCTTGAAAGTTTCCAGCCCGACGGATACCCGGATCATATCGGGGCTGATCTGGCCGGCCTTCATTGCCTCTTCATCGAGACGTGAGTGGGTGGTGCTGGCCGGATGCAGAACAAGGGTTCGGGCATCGCCGACATTTGCCAGATTTGAGCAGATGTTCACGGCTTCGATAAATGCGGCACCTGCCTCAAAGCCACCTTTGACGCCAAAACACAACATCGAGCCTGCTCCGTCCGGAAGCAACCTGCTCGCAATTTCCTTGGTAGAGCTACCCTCCAGGTCCGGGTGATTGACCCAGGCCACGGCGTCATGATCACTGAGCCAGTTGGCGAGAGCCGTCGCGTTGGCGACATGCTGCTTCATGCGGAGGCTCAAAGTCTCCAGCCCTTGTAAAAATAAAAAGGCGTTCTGCGGGCTCATAGACGGCCCGATATTCAGCATGGATTCTGTCCGGATGCGCATGGCCAGGGCGGAAGGCCCAAATTCTTCCCAGAACCGGATACCGTGATAGGGCTCAAACGGCTCCGTCATGGTTGGAAAGCGGCCACTTGCTGACCAGTCGAAATTTCCGCCATCAACAACCACACCACCGATGGCAACGCCATGCCCACCTATCCATTTCGTCACCGAATGAATAACGACATTGGCACCATGTTCGAGCGGTCGACACAAAGCCGGTGTCGCGAAGGTCGCATCGACGATGACCGGAATACCATGGGCATGTGCAATTTCAGAAATCTTTGGAAGATCGGAGACTTCCAAGCCGGGGTTCCCGATGGATTCGCAAAACACCAGCTTCGTATTGTCCTGAATGGCCGCCCCAAGCGCCGCTTCATCATTGATCGAAACGAACGTGCAGTCTATGCCGAAGCGCTTAAGGGTATTCTGGAACAACGTTACCGTTGACCCATATATCTGTGACGCACTGACAATGTGATCACCGGCAGAACACAAACTTAAAACTGTCACGAAAATCGCACTCATCCCGGAGGCGGTGCAAACGGCACCCGCTCCTCCTTCCAGTGCTGCAAGCCTCTGCTCCAGGGCTGCAACAGTCGGGTTCGTAAGACGACTATAGATATGGCCGCCCTTCTCCAGATTGAACAATGCCGACGCGTCATCAACAGACTCAAAAAGGTATGACGTTGTCTGATAAATGGGAACAGCTCTGGCGCCGTGATCGGATTCAGGCTGGTAGCCACTATGGAGCGCAATCGTGTCCGCGCCGAGGAAAGATGAATTGCTCATTATGGATTATCCCTTCAATCCGAGTTCCGCAAAATCAAACGGTATATCTGCCAATATCGCTGCCTTGGTTCCCGTGCTGGTTTTTACATCAACTGTTTTTAGGCCGCATACCACGCCGAGATCACACATGGCAAACGCCAAATGGGATTTATAGCGCGGTGACCATGTCTGAGAACGGATTTCTCCAACTGGTTTTTTACCGGAAAAGACACGGGTGTCTGTGGTGGTTATCTTCTGATCCACCACCAATCCAACTAGTTTTTTCTTTCGTTTGCGTGTGCGGAGCGCCTCAATGCTCAGGCTCTTAATGTCCGAGTCGAGGTTCACATATTTGTCGAGACCACATTCAAATGGGGTGGTATGAAAGTCCATATCGGCCCCGAAAGAGAGTAGGCCTGCCTCTATTCGCTCAATCAGATTGGGACAGCCGGGACCGACCTCGAGATCGGCACCTTTTGCAAAGAGCTCATCCCAGAGCTGACCTCCAAGGGCAGCATCGTTCAGGTAAATTTCAAAACCACCCTGCTTGCTCCAGCCGGATCTCGCAACAAGCATCTCTCGACCTTTATAGGGTAGCATCTTGTAGCGGAAGAATCGGATGCTGCGAACCTCTTCTCCAAAAACCCTGGCAACCAGGTCTTCAGCCTTAGGCCCCTGGACCGCAAGCGGCCAGACATCCGGCTCGGTCACTTTGACATCGAAGCCATAGCCCGTTGCCAAACCCTTCGCCCAGAGGAGAACATCCGTATCGGCAATGGAAAGCCACCAATGATCCCGGCTGTGTTTGATGGAAATCGGATCATTGATCATCAACCCCTCTTCATCGCACAGAGGCACATAAAAGCACATACCCTCTGTTGCCTTGGAGAGATCCCTTGGGGTCATGAGCTGAATAAGTTTCTCCGCATCCGGACCCTTGATTTCAACCTGCCGCTCGCAAGACACATCCCAAACTTGCACATGTTCACAAAGATGCCAGTAGTCTTCCTCCGGGCTTCTGAAGATCGTTGGCAGCAACATGTGATTATAGACAGTGTATCCCTTCACACCGCAAGCCTTCAGTCGACTGGTGAAAGGTGTAGACCTGGTTCTCGTCGAAATCGACATTTCTGGATTCATGCTGCGACCTCCCATTTAACTTATTGATTCAGCACAGTCCCGACCACTCGGTTGGTCAGATTTTACCAGAATTCAGCTGCTAAATTTATTCAGTGACGACATTCCGTACCGAAATTAGGGCGAGAAACCCAAGAATCGCTGCTGGCAGGGCAAGTGCCAAGAAGCCGAAGGCATCAAATCCAAGTGCTCCAACCAGAGCACCGACTACAAATGCACCTAGAACAAACAAATAGTGCAAGACCTGCCCGCGGGTCTTGAAAGTAGATCCTGCGGGACTGGTGTCCTCGGTCCGGTTATGGCCAAAAATATCAATGGTACTGACAACGAACCGGGTCAGATTACCGGTCATCACAGTGGTCGGAACATGAGATTGCAGGATAACCGCCATCAATGCGTTCTGCAGGGACATCGCGAGAACCGCAACGACAGCGAGCGCCATTGTTTTTGGCGAATCCGCGCCCACCAGAGGTGACCAGACCACACCGCCAGCCATGAACACGAGCAATAAAACTGCTTCCACAGTCAGAAAGGCCGCTCTCACATACCGCCTTCTCAGGTAGCGCTGCAAAATGAATACCCATACGAAAAGGCTGACAATGAAAGTAACTGCAACAACGATTTTCGTAATCAAAGCATCGTCCAGAAAAACTGCATCAGCGGCCAGTATGATTAATGTTCCCGTAATAAAGGCTGTAAAGGTCCGAAACAGACCGATATAGCAAATGGCGTCAACAAAGGCAGAGATAAAGGAAAGAAGTATCGGCAGCATTTGCTCGCTGGCGGTCGGCCTTTTCCCTTCACCTGCAGGTCTGTCCGTTTCATTCATGCCTGCCCCCTTCCCCGAGGCAATACTGGAAATAAACCTGTTGCTGCATCATACTTTACTCCGCCTGTCTGAACCGGTTTGGCGATAAGCTTGCCTCGGTCAACCCTGCAGCAAGATGAGTTGACGGCAGGGCTCCTTCCCGGATCAACCCTGCAGCCGCAGAAGCCATCGCTGGGCATGTCTGAATTCCATATCCGCCCTGTCCGGCCAGCCAGAAAAACCCTTCAGATGACTGATCAAAACCAACGACCGTCGTGCGGTCCGGCGCAAAAGTACGAAGGCCCGCCCAGCTTCTTAGAATTTTCCTGATTTTCAGCTCTGTCGCCGTCTCAACCAGATCGACTGTAATGGCAATGTCCAACTCGTCAGGCTGAACATCACAGGGCGCCATTTCTGTTTCATCGGCGGGGGAACAGAGCAAGCTCCCGGATTCCGGCTTAAAGTAGAATTTTTCATCAATGTCAATGACCATAGGCCAATCGGCCGCGTTATCCCGATCCAATGGAACAGTCAAAGCAGTCCGCCGCAGAGGTGTCGCACCTATCGGCTGAAGCTTCGCGAGCTGTGCGATGGTATCGACCCAGGCTCCCGCGGCGTTGACGATGATATTTGATTCGTAAGTATCTGCTGTAGTTTCTATATTCCAAACCGGGCCTTTCCGGGAAAGCCCAGTGACATCCGCATCTGTGATCAACTGCCCGCCCAATTTTTTAAACTGGCGAAGAAATCCCGAATGTATGGCATGAACATCAAGCTCCTTCGCATCCGGTTCCAGGACCCCGCCGGCTACATATGATGCATCGATTATTGGCACCGCAGCCACAACCTCCTCAGCTGAGAGCAATTTGAGATTTCCTGTAAGTTCTCCCGTTTGCACATAGTGTCGGTCGAGACTGTCTCTTTGATCCTCACGTCCAATCAGCAGGACCTGTCGATCCCGCCAAAGAGGGACATCTGAAAATCCTTGGGGTGGATTTTCGAAAAAAGAACGGCCGAGAGATGTCAATTTGCGAATGATGTCATTGCCATAGGTTTCCGAATAAATCGCTGCGGAACGCCCCGTGGAATGGTACCCAGGCTGTTCCTCCCGCTCCAGCAGCAAAACCTGATAATCCCTTGCCAGGTCCGCAGCCAGAGACGCCCCGGCAATTCCAGCACCGATAATCGTTACGTCAAACAATCAATCCCCCATTTACGCTTTTTCCTGGATAAAACTTACACCAGGAAACAGAAATTCTAAGCTTATTTTATCTGGGAAACGGGCAGAAGGTAAGGTATGAATTGTCATGAAATAAATGGTGGGCGTAACAAGATTTGAACTTGTGACCTCTGCCATGTCAAGACAGCGCTCTAACCAACTGAGCTATACGCCCCACAAAGGCCACCAGGCCAGCAGGAATTCGCGATTTATACTGCTCGCTCCGGGTCATTGCAAGTGCAATCTCTAGGTCTGGTGAAAAGAAAAGCGGCTTAGGAAGCAGCGAGATCAGACAGCGCCCTATCCACAGCTTCCACCAGCGAATTCAGGTGAAAAGGTTTGGAAAGGACTTTGTTGACACCGTCAATGGTATCCAGGGCCTCAACCGCCACAGCCGAGAACCCAGTAATAAAAATGACCGGCATGTCCGGTTCCTTTTCCTTGGCCAGCCGGGCGAGTTCCACCCCGTTCATCCCCGGCATAACGAGATCGGAGACCAGTAAATCGATCTGACCGGTGCCAAGGGCAGGCAGAGCATCCTCCCCATCCCGAAACGCAAGAACTTCATGGCCGGCATTTTCCAGGCTACGGGCCAGGAATGGACGCAGATTATCGTCATCTTCTGCCAGTAATATGCGCGCCATACTAAAAAACCACGTAATTGTCATTCAAATGGGTGTTAAAATAAGATTATACTATAGTCTCGCATCTGGCAAAGAGGGCAATTCAACATTTATATTGCCGGAACAAGTTGGAGAGTAACCCGGAAATGGATCTGGCAACGAACGCGATAGATGTTATCTGGCCGACAGAATGGTGCGTCCCGTTTGTGTTTTCCTCACCCCATAGCGGTCGTAACTATCCCCCTGAATTCGTCGCTGATTCCTGCCTGAACCCTAAGGAACTCCGGCAGTCTGAAGACTTCTTAGTAGACCTTTTATTTGAAAGTGCGCCGGAATATGGAGCCCCTTTGCTAAAGGCTCAATTTCCACGTGCCTATTGTGATGTCAATCGTGAGGCTTATGAGCTTGATCCGCAAATGTTCAACTCCCCACTCCCTGACTATGTCATTTCCAGTAGCCCAAGGGTCGCCTGCGGGATCGGCACAATTCCCAAGGTAGTCGGTGCAGGCAAAGAAATTTACCCGGGGAAACTTGGCTTCGAAACCGCGAGTCGCCGTATTGATGAATGCTACTATCCGTATCATCGCACCCTCGCATCCCTGCTAGAGGAAGGCTTGAAGAAATTTGGGGTGATGTATCTGATTGATTGCCATTCCATGCCCTCGGTGAAACAGGACGGTATCAAGAAATCCAAACGACCGGACATCATCCTTGGCAACCGCTATGGCACCTCCTGTAATCGATCTTATTTTGCTTCAGCCCTGCAAAATCTTGAATCCTATGGCTATGCTGTCGGTCAGAATTCGCCCTACGCCGGAGGATTTATCACCGCAAATTACGGGCGCCCGGAAAATAATATTCACGCGCTGCAAATTGAAATTAACCGCAGTCTGTACATGGATCAGGAGACCTTGACCCCCACCGCTGAATTCGACAGGCTACAGCAAGATCTCGGGGATTTCATTTCCCGCATGGTTGAACATGATAGCTCTCTTCTAAGCGCTTAAAGTCCAAAAATGTCCAAGTCCGATAGTTTTATTGTCCGCCCCTCCGTCTCCGAAGATATTCCTCAGATAACGGAAATCTACAGGGTAAGTGTGCTGGAAGGGCTCGGGTCCTTTGAAATTGATCCGCCGGATGCGCTGGAGATGACCGCCCGCCGCAACAACATCCTTGAACAGCAGCTTCCCTATCTGGTAGCCGAGAGAGATGAAACAATCCTAGGCTATGCATATGCCGGTCTTTACCGTCCCCGCCCGGCCTATCATAATTCTGTCGAAAATTCAGTCTATGTGAGTCAGGATGCCCAGGGCCAAGGCGTCGGCACTGCCCTGCTCAGTCGGCTTATCGACGAATGCCGGTTACTAGAGAAAAAGCAGATGGTCGCTGTCATTGGGGATTCCGAAAACAGAAGTTCCATCGCCTTACATCGGGCCCATGGCTTTCGGCTCGTTGGGATTTTGGAAGCTGTTGGATATAAGCATGATCGCTGGGTAGACACGGTAATCATGCAAAAAAGCCTGGCTAAAGACGACGAAAGTTAGTATTGGCCCGTTTATTGCTTGTCTTCTGGCATGAACAGATACAAGCACTATATAACAGCCACCCTCATGGTGATTCTGACACTCTGTGTAGCATCACCGCTGCTGGCGTCGCCATTTCCGGCCAAATCGCCGGAAATGCTGGAGGTTTGTAATGCCGCGATCCGTCAGAGCGAGGCAGCCATGCGGCTGCCAAAGCACTTACTAACCGCTATTTCCCACACGGAGTCAGGCCGATGGCACAAGGAACGGCAGGAAATAATTGCCTGGCCCTGGACCGTGTATGCCGAAGGTCGGGGGAGATATCTTCCCACCAAGCAAGCCGCCATCGCTGAAGTGCAAAAATTACAGGCAAAAGGGGTCTCGAATATTGATGTGGGCTGTATGCAGATTAACCTGCATTTTCACCCCAACGCGTTTGAAGACCTTAATGCGGCTCTGGATCCAAATCGGAATGCTCAATATGCCGCCAATTTGCTCTCATCCCTGAGACAAAAAAGTAAATCCTGGAATATGGCAATTGCCCATTATCATTCTCAGACCAAGAAATTTTACATCCCCTATCGTCAGAAAGTCATGAAACTCTGGCGCAAGGAGCAACGCAAGGATACTGCGGCTCGGATGGAAAAAGCACGTCAGGCCTATCGCGAAAAACGGGCTCATCTACAGGCACGGATTAAGGAAGCCAGCGAACGGCGTTTCACCCAGGACGCCCAGAGAAAAAAGGCGCCGGGGAAAGGCGCCTCTTAATCCACAATACCCGCTTTAACTCCCTGATGTCTCAAATTGACGCAGGGCCTCTTTGCGCTGCAATCCCCATCGATATCCATGGAGTTTGCCGTCAGACCCGACAACCCGGTGGCAAGGGACGATCAAGGAAACCGGATTTGTCGCACAAGCCCGTCCAACGGCACGAGCAGATTTAGGTTTTCCCATGTCCACCGCCACCTCACGATAGGTCTTGGATTGGCCAGGCCCGATCTTTAGGAGCTCCTGCCAGACCCGTCTTTGAAAAGCGGTTCCATACATATCCAGGGGAATATCCGGCAAAGCTTCAGAACTTCTCTCGAGAAATGAGATGATGAGAGAAGTCCATTCTTGCAGTCGACCAACATCCGGAGCGATTTCCGCTTTGGGAAACTCCTGTACCAAATCCGCCAGTAGGTCCTCATCTTTGCTGCCAAAATAGACAGCGCAGACACCATTGCGGGTTCCGGCAACCAGCATACGGCCCAGAAAACAATCGCTAAAGGAATAGGCGATCTCAGCACCGGTGCCGCCTTTGGCGTAGGATGCCGGCGTCATGCCAAGCCTTGATTTGGCTTTTTCATATAGTCGGCTGGACGACCCGAAACCCGCGCCATAGGCAGCACCTGAAATACTCTCTCCTGCCTGCAAATTGCGCTTGAAATTTGTGATCCGGAGATTGTCGTAATACTCAATCGGCGAAACACCTAGAACCTTTTTGAAGCTACGGGACAGATGGTCTTCGCTATATCCAGTTTCTTTCGCCAGGTCCGCAAGAGAGAGCTTGGTCTCGGGGGAGACCTCAATATGCATCTCAATTAAACGGCAAATCTGCCGGGTCAATGATAACTTGGGATCCGCGACTTTGACCAGATCCGGACGGCATCTCAGACAGGCGCGGTATCCGTCGGATTCCGCTTGCTCAGGCAAGTCATATAGCCGAATATTTTCAGGCTTCGGTTTACGGGATGAGCAGGAAGGCCGACAGTAGATACCTGTCGTTTTTACAGCATAAATGAAATGTCCGTCCAGACTGGCATCCCGATCCAGAATAGCCGCGATTTTTGTGTCATGTTCCATTGTTCTGCTCCGTCTCAATGTCCTTTGACACATAACTTAGGCATCATGCGGATCTGATCCTATCCGATTTCCGAGGTGATATCCAGATAACCGGTTGATCAGGTAGAGGTCTCTTCTAGCTTGGGTTCCGGGTCCTTTTCAGCTTCAGGACGCTTACGGCGAATGATGATATCCCCGTTTTCATTGATTTCAGGCGCTTCATATTGGGGTATGGACTTGATGAAAGCCCCAAGCGCATCCATTAGTTTTGATATCCCTTCTGTCGCCAACTCTTCGGGATTGTTATCATTTGATTGTGCTAGTGCCGGACTTGCCGCCACCATGAACACTGACATCGCCGACACAAGTAAAACCTGTCTCATACCCTTCTCCCTCATTTCTGCACCGCAGGGACATATACGACCTTATTTCTGAACCGAATTTGTCATTTTCATGACGATGCGCAATGCCTACTATACCATATTCAGAAATATCGAAAGCCAAGTTCCTTAGGTGAGGTGATAAATCATGTTTGAGCTGGTGATAGCCGTGGATTGGTCAGCAGCCTCTATACGGGGCCCAAAAAAGGAGGCCAAAGACCGGTGCTGGATAGCCTGGTCCCAAAACGGCAGCCGGTCTTTGCCCGAGTATTTTCCCACACGGGCTGACTGCGTGAAAAGGATCGCAGAGCTGCTGGGAACCTGTAAAGGCCCTGCATTTGTTGGGTTTGATTTTCCCTTTGGCTATCCCGCTGGAAGCCGCATGGGGGGAGGACGGGTGGCCGCGACCATAATTGCAACCCATCTCATTTCAAATGAGGACGACAGCAACAACCGGTTTGATGTCGCGAAGCGTCTGAATGCCAACTTCTTTGACGATCCGGGGCCCTTCTGGGGATGCCCGAAAAATCAAGTGGCATCACATCTATCCTCAACTAAACCTTCCTACGCCCACCATGCGTTTGAAGAATGGCGCGTCGTCGAGAATTATTTGCGGATGGAAAAAAAACAGGCAAGCATTTCTCCCGTCTGGAAACTGGCCTATCCAGGATCCGTCGGCAGCCAGACCCTGACAGGCCTAAAGGCACTTCTGGGTCTTACGACAATCCCTGAGTTTTCTTCCCGCATCCGATTTTGGCCCTTTGATACCGGGTGGGAGGCAGAACTTGAGGGAATCATCCTCACGGAAATCTGGCCTAGCCTCAATGACCATGAACGATATAATCACCCGATCCGTGACGCCCGTCAGGTCCTTGCCTGTAGAGACTGGTTCTTAGATCATGAAAAGGACGGAACCAGCCGAAGACTATTTGCAGCTCCTGACTGGTTGACGGATGCACAGCGTGAGCAATGCCAAAAAGAAGAAGGCTGGATCCTGGGTGTCAGTTAGATTGAGACCTATAACGATCTAACAAGTCGGTCTTTGTCATCTTAAAATCCGAGGCAATCCACTGATCTTCCAAATCTGTGAGAGTCCGACCCAGATCTGGCCCCGAACTGGCTCCAAGGGCGAGAAGATCCATTCCCTTAACCGGAAATACCGGAACCTTCCAGTTTTCTGCATAATCCAATGCCGCTGCCAACTCATCAGAGGTGCCTGACTTTGCCCAGCGCAGCACTATCTGATCGGTGATCGGTTTTGCCCCTTGTCTGTATAGGGCGGCAGCCAGATCTTGTTTACTGAAACATTGAGGAAGATCCTGGCGGCACATTTGAGCCAATCTGTCCTTGCTTTTCGCCGACATCCTGAGATGAGCCGCCGCTGATAGCACATCCTCGGATTTCAGGTTGAAAAGACAGGCAAATTTTATTAGCTCATCTGACTGAATAGGCAGTTTCATCAGGGCCTTCAGCAGATCCAGGGTCACCTGGGACCCAAACAGTTCAGAAAGAATCCCGGTTTGTTTCATAAGATTGAGGGCGGGGACAGGGTTGGCTGTTCCCAATAGAAGCATCAGTTCCTTGTAAACTCGTTCGACCGACAACTGCTTCAAATCTGCTCTCGCCGCTTTGCAGGCGTCTATAGCCTCCTGGTCCGGCGGCAGTTTTCCAAAGCGGGCGAAGAAGCGAAAAAACCTTAATATTCTCAAACGATCTTCGCGAATCCGATCCGCTGCTCTGCCGATAAACCGCACCCGTCCTGCCGTCAAATCAGCCAGGCCTTCAAAGGGATCTATAAGATCATCATGTGGAGTCAGATAAAGAGCATTAAAGGTAAAATCACGACGCCCTGCATCTTCAATTAGATCAGTTGTAAAAGACACATCGGCATGACGGCCATGGCTTCGCACATCCTGCCGCAAAGTCGTGATTTCAAAATGACGTTTATTGACAACCGCCGTGACCGTCCCGTGATCAAGTCCTGTAGGAATTACCTTGATATCGGCCTCAGCCAGAACCTGCATAACCGTCTTCGGATGAAGATCCGTGCAGATATCTATGTCATCAGTTTCAATACCCAGCATTGCATCGCGGACACAGCCGCCAACAAACCAGGCATTTGCTCCCGCATCGAAAAAGGTGGCCAGGATTTTTTCTGTTTCCGGCCAATGCCGCCAAGGCGGAGGGTCAATTTTTTTCCGAAAAACGGAGCCTCCCGACATGCCTCCGTCAGTCCTTGGCCGGTGCTGCGGGAAGTACCTGGGAATCAATTAGTTTACCGTCCTCAAATCTAGGAGGAACATAGACGGTGCCTTCTCTGGGATCACCGCTGACAAATCCGAGAACAAACAGGCTGATGGCCATTAAGAGCAGTCCGGAAACAGTCGCGACTGCGACAGAATTTCTTCCCCATTTCTTATCACCACCAGCGCGTTTATCAAAATAGAGGTAGAGAGCGTAGACGACAAAAGGGAGTATAAGCGGGATAACGTGAAATAGAATTGCTCTGATCATTTATGCGTAATCCGTTCCGATAAATCTTTTATCATTCCTGCTGTTGCTCCCCATATATAGTAATCCTGAAACGGAATTGCATACCAAAATCGTTCGATCCCATTGTGAAACCCACTATGCTTCTTCCGGTTTCGAGGGTCCAATAGAAACTCGAGAGGAACCTCAAAGATTTCAGACACTTCTCCAACCTCAGGGCGCAAGTCGAATGACGGTTTCACCAATCCCACAATCGGGGTCACTGAGTATCTTGTCACCGTAATATATGTATTTAGGGCACCTACAACATCAACCAAATCCGGTTTGAGTGCTATTTCCTCTTCAGATTCCCGCAGGGCGGTATCGACAGCAGTCTGATCAATCTCATCCGCCCGCCCTCCAGGGAAGCTGATTTGTCCTGCATGTTTTGCGAGATGGGTCGCCCGGCGTGTCAGGATGACGGTCAACCCTTCCTCACGCATCACAATAGGGACGAGAACTGCAGCAGGTGTAAATGTAGTCTCCCCCAAAGGGGCCCCCGCTGGATTGAGATCATGATCTCCTCGATAGTTTCCTGCCAGATCAAGAGCGGGAGAAATCTCTGTGGGGATGGGCTCCAGCTTTGACTGAAAGCCGTCAGTCAATATTATTTCACTTGGACTCAAAGATCTCATCTGCCTTTCCAAGCTCGAAGAACTGCCCGCTACTCCAGAACCCAAGCTTCTTAATTCCGTCTACAATCTTTTCTTCAGCCAGATTGACCAGATCATAGAAAACGGGCCTGGCAATAAGGGCATCAAGATTGACGCGCACCCGAACATAAGGAGACGGTTCCAGCGTATCAGGATCAAAAGTAATGCGAAATGGATGCTCTGAATCCAGGATCACGAAATCGTCAACATTGGTCCGAAAACTGAGAACCTGATCCTCCCCCTCTCCCTCACGGAACATTTCCACCGCTACAAACGGGGCGTCATCAACCGTAATTCCAATCTTTTCGACTGGTGTGACGAGGTAATATTTATCATCCGGATCAAGGCGGATAACCCCGGAAAACAGCTTTACAAGCGGCTTTCGGCCAATAGGTGATCCCAGATAAAACCAAGTTCCATCGCGGGCAATTCTCATATCGAGGTCGCCACAAAATTCCGGGTTCCACAAATGGACGGGCGGATGCTTTTGCCCCTGGATTTGTTTGATGATCGCACTAAGTCCATCTTGAATGCTGTTTTCTGTCATAATTTTGGCCTTAAACACAAATATTTTGTTACTATATTTAGGATATTCGAACCTGGCTATCAAATGAGCTGATTATGGTGGCTGTTTTTTGATCGGAACAACCCAGATAATGACAATCTCGCGCACAAACGAACAACAACTCCTTGAACGGGTGGACGGTCTCTCCCAAAAACTGGAAGACCTTAGAAACGGCATTGGCGGCTACATATTTGGCCAGGAAGATGTGGTGGAACTCACCTTAGTGACCTTATTGGCCCGTGGCCATGCCCTTCTTATCGGTGTACCGGGTCTTGCCAAGACGCGCCTAGTGGAAACCCTGGGGGGGGTCCTCGGGCTGGATGACCGACGGGTGCAATTCACGCCAGACCTGATGCCCGCAGATATTCTCGGATCAGAAATACTGGAAACAGCCGAAGATGGCTCCCGTCATTTCAAATTCCTGAAGGGCCCAATTTTCGGTCAGCTGTTGATGGCTGACGAAATCAACCGGGCCAGCCCCAGAACTCAATCTGCACTCTTGCAGGCAATGCAGGAGGAATTTGTGACCATTGCCGGGGAAACCTATCCATTGCCGGCCCCTTTTCATGTTCTCGCAACTCAGAACCCGATTGAGCAGGAAGGCACATATCCGCTTCCGGAAGCTCAGTTGGACAGGTTTTTGATGCAGATTGATGTCGGCTATCCTGACAAAGAGACCGAGCGGCGCATACTTCTTGAAACCACCGTCAATGAAGAAGAAACACCTCAACAGGTGATGTCCCCTGAAGAACTGATGGAGGCGCAGCATCTGGTTCGGGAAATGCCGGTCAGCGATCAGGTTATTGAAGCGATTTTGAAACTGGTGCGAGAAGGCCGGCCTGGGGAAAGCCAGAACGAACTGGTCAATCAATATGTTTCTTGGGGCCCCGGACCCCGGGCCAGTCAGGCCCTGATTCTGGCCGCCCGCGCCCGCGCCTTGCTGTCAAATCGAATGAGCCCTTCGGTAGACGATATTGTTGCACTGGCGCGGCCCGTATTGCAGCATCGTATGGCGTTGTCCTACTCGGCACGGGCAGAAAACATAACCATGGATAATGTAATTGAGTCACTTCTGGTTCCATTGGAATAGCATATGCTGAAGCCTATTCGTGCGCGTATCTCACAATTGGACGAAAAGGCCGAAGCAGAAAAACTCGCTGCGCTTCTTCCCTCGTTGACACTTGCCGCCCAGCATCTGGCAAATAATTTTGATGTGGGCGTTCATGGTCGACGCCGGACCGGATCGGGAGAAGATTTCTGGCAGTTCAAACAGTATGGCCCGGATGATCCGACCACAAGTATCGACTGGCGGCAAAGCGCGAAGCGGGAAAATGTTTTTATCCGTCAGCAGGAGCAGGAAACTACGGAAACCGTTTGGATCTGGTGCGACAATTCACCGACGATGGATTACGGATCCAGTAAGCCAGAAAATACGAAGCTCTCCAGATCAGCTATTTTAACCTTGGCCACAGCCCTTCTCCTCTCACGTGGCGGCGAAAAATTCGGCCTGATGGGACAAGCTGAGAACGCGTCTACGGGGATAACCGCCTATAACAGATTTGCCAATACTATCTCGGAGCGGACACCTCTCGCCCTTAAGGACCTGATCCGTGTCAATCGGCTACCTCGCAAATCAACAGTTGTCCTGATCAGTGACTTTCTGTCCCCGTTGGAAGACTTGAAAAAAGTAATCCGAACCTTTGTGGATACGAGTTGTAACGGCCTGCTGGTTCATATTGCAGATCCGGCTGAAGTCGACCTGCCATTTTCGGGGAGAACCCGTTTTGAAAGCATGTCGCATCTGGAAAACATAACATTGGGACGGGTTGAATCGGTTCGGGACGAGTATCATGTCCTCTACACCGAACATAAAAACGCCGTCCAGACTCTGGCCACCCGGCTTTCCTGGGACTATCTGTTTCATCGGACTGACACCCCGGCCGGAAACGCCCTGGCTGATATTTATTCGGCCCTGGAACTGAAAGGAAACTGAGAGCATGGCGGTGTTTGGCTCACTTTCTTTTCTTTACCCCTGGGTGCTGGCAGCCCTTATTGCCTTGCCGTTGATCTGGTGGCTGCTCCGCCTCGTTCCGCCGAAACCGAAAACCGTGGTTTTTCCCGCCATCCAGTTTCTCTTTCAGCTCAAAAAGGATGAGCAAAGCTCGGCGACCACTCCCTGGTGGTTGCTCCTGCTGCGGCTGCTGATTGCGGCATTGATCATTCTCGCCATTGCCCGCCCTTTCCTGAATTTGCCCGAGCAGGATGGAAAAGATGGTCCCCTTATACTGATTGTCGACGATGGCTGGACAGCGGCACGCAACTGGCAGGAAAAAGCCGAAACTTTAAACAAATTGGTGAGCGACGCCACACGACAGGAGCGGCAGGTCTTTATCGTGACCACTGCGGCACCCCCCCAAGGCATCAAACCTTCCCTGACTGCTTTATCAACAACCGAAGCAATGGGGCTTTCATTCTCCTTGCAACCCAAATCCTGGCCCTCAGATTATGAACGCTTGAATGAACTACTTCCGGATTTTGCGAATCTTGAAGATCCTTCATTTCACTGGCTCGCCAGCGGTATTGAGCGAGACGCAAGTCAGCCCGCAGTTGAGCAGTTAATTCAGGCCATCGGCGAATATGGCCCCGTGACGATTTATCAGCAGGAAACCGTTGTCGCGGCGCCAGTTATCGGCAAGCCAAAAATAGCGGGGGAAACAATGGAGGTTCCGCTGATCCTCCCATCAGGAGTACCTAACGTTGATGGCATATTGAGTGCTAAATCAGCGGAGGGCCAGATACTGGCCTCTGAACCTTTTTCTTTCGGCAATGATCAACAAGACCTGCTGGTTACTCTTAATGTCCCAAACAAGGTGCGCAATGAAATCAGCCGGCTTGAGATCAACGACACGGCAGAAGCAGGGTCCGTTTTCCTGTTGGATTATCGGTGGCAGCGCCGGCAGATAGGATTGGTCAGCTCCGATCTTTCCCAGGATGATCAGCCACTTCTCGACGAAAACCACTATCTGAGTCAGGCGCTGATGCCATTTTTTGATATTCAAACCGGCAGCCTGGAGGATCTGGTAGAAGACGAGGTGTCCTTGCTGGCGCTTGGCGATACAGGAAATCTGCCGGCTAGTCAGGAACGAGCATTAGCGAACTGGATCGAAAAAGGCGGTGTATTGATCCGCTTTGCCGGCCCTAAACTCGCCAATTCTACGACATCCCTTATTCCTGTTGAACTGAGATCCGGTAACCGCAGCCTGCAGGGCGCCATGTCCTGGAGTGAGCCGGCCTCTCTTGGCCCAATTCCCTCTGAAAGCCCATTTTCGATCCTCGACATTCCAAAAGATATCAAGGTCAAAAAACAGGTTTTGGCAAATCCCTCATCGGATCTGCAAAATAAAACCTGGGCGCAATTAGAGGATGGAACCCCCTTGGTAACCGCAGACCAGATGGGCAACGGATGGCTTGTTCTATTTCACACGACAGCGACACCTGATTGGTCAAATTTACCCATCTCCGGGCTGTTTGTGGAGATGCTCCGGGAGATCGGCAATTTGGGTCAATTTGGAAATGAAGCGATCACCCAAAGTCGAAGTCTGCCGCCCTTTGCCATGATGACCGGCTTTGGTCAGCTGACCTATGACACAGGCTCGGCCGAAGTGTTGGATACATCCTTGCTTCAGGACATCGCCCTGAATGCCGGCCACCCGCCCGGCTATTATGGCAATGATGATTTTAGCATCGCACTTAATATCAGCCAATCTGGCGGCACCTATTCCGTTGTCAACACAAATGGGTTTTCTGCAACCGTGCAGAATTATAAGGGCGCCGCCGTTGTCGATCTCGTGGCCCCGCTCCTGATTCTCGCCGTCTTGCTTGTCCTGCTTGACCAGATGATTTCACTATATCTGCAAGGCAAATTACCGAGACTGAAGGGCCTTACCGGCTCGACAGCCCTCGGCCTTCTTATCACTTTCAGCTTGCTCTCTTATCCATCCCCAGGGTCGGCGCAGGATCGAACGATGACCGATGAGGAAAAGCTGCTTGCCGCGACCCTGGATACACGACTTGGCTATATCCTGACCAATGACCCGGAAATTGACGCCATGTCCCATGCTGGGCTGCTGGGGTTAAGTCAGAAGGTACGCTATCGAACCTCAGTTGAGGCGAAAGAGCCTTTGCCCATCGACATCGAAAGAGATCACCTGCTTTTCTATCCGATGATCTACTGGCCAGTAACGGCAGATTTTGCGCCGCTTTCTGAAGCCGCCATCATCAAGCTCAATGACTATTTTAAGGGTGGCGGAACCGTGTTGTTTGACACCCGCAACCAGAATACCATTGGTGGGTTTGGGGTGGATCCGTTTGACAGTCCGGAAAACACCCGGCTGCGCCAAATGCTCTCCCGCCTTGATATTCCGAGACTTGTGCCAGTTCCCGTTGATCACGTGATGACCCGATCCTTCTATCTGATGCAGAGTTTTCCGGGGCGCTATAGCGGCGGGGATGTCTGGATTGAAGATACGGCTGAAAATCAGGGAAATGACGGGGTTGCCTCCATTCTGATTGGCAGCAATGACTGGGCCGCTGCCTGGGCGATTGGTGAGGATGGCAAACCTCTTGCCGCGGTGATACCGGGGAATGACCGGCAACGGGAAATGGCATTCCGGTTTGGTATTAATTTAGTGATGTATACCCTGACGGGTAACTACAAAGCCGACCAGGTCCATATTCCGGCAATTCTCGAAAGGCTCAGCCAATGAGAGCGGCTAACCTGTCATATGAGTTGCATTTCAGTCCGTACATTCCTTTGGAATGGCTGATCGGTCTAGCTACTATATCACTTCTTCTTCTGGGGATTAGTCTCTGGCAACGGGGCCGGGGAGCTTTATGGCGCGCCGGCCTTCTGGCGGTTCTGCTTCTATTGATTGCTAATCCGGTTCTGATTTCAGAACAGCGAAAGTTTATTGATGATGTCGCTCTGATTATTCTGGATGAGACCAACAGCCAGAAGATCGGAAATCGGACAGAAACCACACAGGACACATATGGAATTCTGAAGGAAAAACTGGAAGGCATTGAGAACTTAACACTGGAAACCATAACGGTCGGCAGCAAAATTTCTTCCATCACCGAAGATGACGAGGGGAGCCAGATCTTTTTGAGCCGGCAAGAAGCCCTTCGCAATATCCCGGAAGATCGGGTTGCCGCGACAATTGTCGTGACTGATGGTCAGGTCCACGATATTCCAAAGCTGGAAGAGGTTACCAAGGAAGGCGGTCCGGCCCATTTTCTGCTGACCGGCGAGAAAGATGAAAAAGACCGGCTTCTGGAGGTTATCGAGGCCCCTGCATATAGCATTGTAAATCAACCGATCTCCCTAACCGTCAAGGTGCAGGATTTTGGCCTTGATGACCCAATTTTTTCTGCCCGGCTATCGATCAAGCTCGACGGCGAACTGGTTG
The DNA here is from genome assembly GCA_965228285.1 of Sneathiella sp. Classification (GTDB taxonomy): domain Bacteria; phylum Pseudomonadota; class Alphaproteobacteria; order Sneathiellales; family Sneathiellaceae; genus Sneathiella. Next base: position 3,605,745 of record OZ245808.1, on the reverse strand, counting down.
AAACGACCCTTGCCGAAATCGGACAGGAGCAGGAGATCGAAATAACCCTGACCCATGGCGGCCCGAACTTTGTGGAAATCAGCGTCGATCCTTTGGAAGGTGAGCTCACTGAGAAAAACAACAGCACCCATGTGACTATTAATGGAGTTCGAGATCGACTGAAAGTCTTGCTGGTATCCGGCGAACCCCATATGGGAGAGCGCGGCTGGAGAAACATCCTGAAATCCGATCCTTCCGTCGATCTGATCCATTTCACAATTCTACGGCCTCCTGAAAAGCAGGATGGGACACCGATTACGGAACTCTCGCTCATACCCTTCCCGATCCGACCGTTGTTTGAGGAGAAAATTCACGAGTTCGACCTGATCATTTTTGATCGGTATCGCCGCCGCGGTGTTCTACCGCCAACCTATCTGAGGAATATTTCCGACTATGTTCGCAATGGCGGCGCTTTGCTGGAAGCAGCAGGTCCGGCTTTTGCCACCCCGCTCAGCCTCTATCGGACGCCCCTTGCCGAGATCCTGCCCGCCCGACCAACAGGGTATGTCTTTAATGAAGGCTACATTCCAGCGGTGAGCGATGTGGGGGAACGACATCCAGTGACAGCCCTTCTGAAATCGACTGAAGAAGAAGACACGGATTGGGGTCGCTGGTTTCGTATGATCGACGCTGAGGCTCTCAGCGGAACTACTTTAATGACCGGTCCCAATGAACAACCGCTCCTGATTCTGGAAAAGCAGGAGGAAGGCCGGGTCGCCCAGCTTCTTTCCGATCACGCCTGGCTTTGGGGGCGTGGGTTTGAGGGCGGAGGACCGCAATCCGAACTGCTGCGGCGTATCTCCCATTGGCTGATGAAGGAGCCGGAGCTTGAGGATGAGCAGCTGCGTGCTTCGGTTGACGGCGGGAATCTGGTGATTTATCGCCGTTCACTGGATGAGGCTCCGGCGATCGTGACCGTTACAGATCCAGATGGCACCGTTACCGAAGTGATTTTGAGCCCGGATGAAACCGGCGCACAAACAGGAAGTATACCGGTTTTGACAAGCGGCCTGCACACCCTCGAAGACGGGATCCAGAAATCTTTGATCGCTGTCGGCGCCCTTAATCCCAAAGAGCTGAGAGATATTCGCGCCACGGCGGAAAAAGTATCACCTGTCGCAAAAAAGACAGGTGGCGGGGTAAGATGGTTGAACGAGAGCGGATTGCCCGACTTCCGTCGTACAAAGCCCGATAACAGCCAGTCGTCCAGATATTGGTTTGGCCTCAGGCAAAATGAAAACTACGATGTCACCGGCTACCAGCGCCAGGCCCTGATGCCACCGCTTCTCGCTCTGCTCCTCGCTTTAGGCCTTCTCTGTGTAGGCTGGTGGCGCGAAGGTCGATAGACGCTGTAAAAGGTCTGCAGTTTCGCTTTGAGAGGCCAAATGCCCGGCCGGTACAGTAGGGAGCGGACCACCTTCGATCCGACCGCTAACACCCTCCAGACTTCCGGAAACCAGCTCTGCCACCAAAAATCTGTGGGGCGCCACCGGGCCAGGAAATTCCAGTCCCAAGGCACCTGCATTGATAAAACCGAACTGACCATAATAGTCCGGATCACCCACAAGAATGACAATCCTGTGGCCCAATTCCCGGGCAACGGCCAGACTTGTGCGGATAAGATTGACGCCGATTTTCTGTCCCTGCCTGCTTGGCTCTACCGCGATGGGTCCAAGCAATAAAGCCTTCGTATCTGTCCCTATAACCAACGGCCAATAGCGGATTGTAGCAAGAAGGTCCGTGTCATCCCTGACGACAAAGCTCAACTCTTTGTAAGGCGAAATCTTTTCGCGGATTTTATAGGCGGTCTTTGAAAATCTCTCTGCACCAAAACATTTGTCGAGCAAGGGGTCGATCAAGGCCGTATCTGATGGCCGTTCGTGAAGTATTTTAAGCATGACGGAATCCATTCGGGATCAATATTAGCGGGTGCCTCTGAAAGAGCCCGGAACCGTCACGTAATTGTCGCTAGGGGAAAACAGGCAGTATCAAGCGGCGCGGTGTTTCGCGTCTGCTCGTCGTCGTCGTATGATGTTCAAATATGCCATGCACCGCATCTAGCACAGCATTTTAGACAAATAAAGAAAATAAATCAGTCTTGCAGGCTGGATACTGACCGGCTAGGTTTCATCTTCTCATAAGGGCGCGCAAATAAAGAACCAGGTCAGCGGAGAAATTTTATCATGTTTTATAAGCCTTCCGAACCGCACGGGTTGCGCAGAAGCCCCTTCAAAGCGATCATCACCCCGCGGCCTATTGGCTGGATCAGCAGCCTGGACGATTCAGGCGGATTAAACCTTGCGCCCTTCAGTTTCTTTAACGCCATGGCTGAGAATCCTCCGATTGTCGCTATGGGCATAAATGGCAGCCACACCGAAGGGGGCGCCAAGGACACTCTGCACAATGTCGAGCGGACCGGAGAGTTCGTCTGTAATATGGTCAGTTATCATATTCGCGACGGCATGAACGCAACATCTGCCATGACCCCGCGGTCGGTCAATGAGTTCGATCTGGGAGGATTGACCCCTGTCCCATCTGAACTGGTCAAACCGCCTCGTGTCAAGGAAAGTTCCGCTCATCTCGAATGCGTGTATTTACAGACCATCGCCCTTCCGTCCAATGATCCGGAGCATCCTAATTCCATGATGCTTGGAGAAGTCGTCGGCATACATATCGACGACGGCATCATCACAGATGGCATGGTTGATATGGCCAAATATCGCCCCCTTGCCCGCCTTGGCTATATGGATTACTGCTCTGTCGAAAAGTTTTTCACCTTAGATCGACCTGGCGCAAAAAGCTGATTTTTTTAGCCTAATTCCTTAGACGCCCTGCCAGGATCCTTGTATCTCCCGTGCCAGCTTTTCCGTCATGGCACGGGTAAAATCTTCAAAATCCTCGGCAATTTCTATGAACGAGCCAAAGCCGCCAATAACCTTTTCCTGATAATACATATCCAGGTCACGGGCGCTGTCCATGATGGGCAGGCCGTTGATGATGGTCCCAGCCGCAACTACCCGATCGCGGGCGCCTTCAGGCGGCGGTCCTATGGAAACCTTTCCATCACCGGAGATATCAATCACCTTACGTGAAGAGGTACTTCGATCCCTTGCAAACAGGGATTGAGCATGATCCAGTGCTTCGGCAATCGCCGTGCCGCCATAAGGGAAGGTCCGGGGAATGGCGTCAATACTGTCTGCATAGGCCCTTGCCTCTTCCGGACTGGATATAATACGCCAGGGGAGAACCATCCGTTGCTCGCCAAGCCCTGCCCAGTGGGTCATTGCCACACTGATCTGTCCAAGCGGCCCGGAAGCGATGGCTTCAATCACCAATTCATCGCGAAATGCCGTGGCCACGCCTCGCATCTGCAGGTCATATTCTTCCCAGCTTACGCTTGAAGACACATCAATCGCCAACACGAGTTGCATATCGACTTCATCGGCATGGACAGTCTGGATGGCGCTCACCCCGAAGATCACTGCCAGTGTCATTAGCAAACGCGTCATATACAATTCCTGGAATGAGCCAAATATACACCTGTCGTCTGTAGCTTACCGAATAACCCGGCTAAATTGTGACACAAAATTTGTCTAACTTTTCCTGTTAGTGCCCTAAATATATGGCAATATAGTCAAAAGTCATATTTCACAACAGACTACTCCTGTGAGGAGGCAAAATGAAAAAAGCCATTTATGCAATTCTGGTTCTGGTCGTCATCATCATTGCCGCAGCCGTCGCCCTTCCTTTCATCGTGCCTATCGACAGGGTTAAACAGGAGCTGGTGACCGCAGCAAATGACGCAACAGGCCGCGAACTTGCCATTGACGGGGAGTTCAGCCTGTCCCTGTTTCCGGTTCTGGGGCTCAAGGCATCGGACGTTTCCTTTTCGAACGCAAGTGGAGCCCAAAATATTGAAATGGCGACAATCGACAGCCTTATACTGGAACTCAATCTTCTGCCCTTGCTCAGCGGAAACATACAGGTTGATGAATTTGTTTTAACAAACCCGGTCATCAATCTTGAAGTTGACAAATCCGGTAAGGGCAATTGGGTCTTTGACTCTAAAGATACGGCAAAGAGCGAGGCCACGGATACGGCAAACGACACCGGCTCCGGTGGTATGGATCTGGGAATTTCCGACATTAACCTCGGCGATGTGCGGGTTGTCGGCGGTATGGTGAGCTATATCGATCAGCAGTCCGGGACAAATATTTCATTGGAGGATGTCAATTTGGATGTTCTTCTGACCGGTCTTGATGATCCCTTTGAAGCCAAGGGAAGTGCCGTCTGGAACAGCGAAAAAGCAGAACTGGATGTCAAGGTCGGCTCTCTCCGGGCCATGCTGGAAAATCAGCAGACGACAACAGTTGCCAATTTAAAATCCAAAAATGTAACCTTGAGTTATGACGGGGCCATAACAACCTTACAGCCTTTAGTGCTGGGTGGCAGCACGAAACTGGACGTGCCATCGGTACGGGACCTGGCAGCCTGGGTTGGCCAGCCTCTTGAAATGGAAGGGGACGGTTTGGGCCCCCTCTCCATATCCGGCGACGTCAAGGTCAAAGAAACCTTATACAGTTTCAGCAATGCGAATATCTCTTTCGATAAAATCACCGGGGTGGGTGATTTTTCTGTCAATCTGGGCGGGACAGTTCCCGATATTGTCGGCAAGCTCGCTCTTGAAACCCTTGATATCAATCCGTATCTGCCGGCTGAAGGCAGCGGAACCTCATCGGGCTCCGGTTCGACGACACAGGCGCAAGGTTCAGGCGAAAAATGGGATACGACACCGATTGACCTGACTGGCCTAAAACAAGTGAACGCCAAATTTGATCTATCTGTGCAGGAAATTCTGGTTCAGAACCTGAAAATCGGACGCAGCGCTCTGGCAACAACCTTGAAGGATGCAGTGCTGGATCTGACCCTATCGGAGTTTAACTTGTATGAGGGGAGTGGCACCGGATCGGTTCGGGTCAATGCCCAGAACCCGACCCTGAAAGTCTCCCAGTCCTTTTCCATCGAAAATGTCGCCTTGAAACCGCTGCTCACCGATGCTGCAGATTTCAAGAAACTGGAAGGTACGGGGCTGTTCCAGATCGACGTTGACACCACCGGGAAATCTCAGGCTGAAATGGTAAGCGCATTGAACGGAGATGGACAGTTTCTGTTTGAGGATGGGTCGATTTCCGGGATCAATCTGGCGGCAATGGCCCGCAACATCACATCTGCCTTTACCGATAGCGGTGAAGCCCAGAAAACCGATTTCGCAGAGCTATCCGGTACCTTTAACATTGTTAATGGTATTCTTACCAACAACGATCTGAAAATGCTGAACCCGTTTATCCGATTGTCCGGTGCCGGCACGGTTCAACTGCCACCAAAAACTCTGAGCTACCGGATTGAGCCTAAACTGGTGGCAACAACGGAGGGGCAAGGAGGATCAGAAGCCACCGGCGTCGCCGTTCCCATCAATGTCTCCGGCCCTTGGGATAATCTTAAATTTACCCCTGATCTTGCTGGTGTCCTTAAAAACGCCGCCAACCCGGAAGGGGTCAAGAAAATCATCGAGGGTGTGAAAGGATCAGATGGCGGTGTCTCTGACATTATCAAAGGGGTTAAGGACAAGGACCCTGATGCCGTGAAGAATCTGCTGGATGCGGCAGGCGGCTTGTTTGGGAAAAAGAAATAGACGGCAAAGACAAGACTGATAAGGGTAGCCTTGGCTACCCTTTTTTATGATAGACGCGTAAAGGGGGAAGACTATGGCTGTTCATTCAAAGAAAGATATTCGGGATAATCTGTTCGATGATATCTACGCCTCCTCTAACCTGTCCGCCTCCATGCCGAAATACAAACTGCCCGAGTCGGAAAGCGATCCCACCCAAGTCTATCAGATAATCCATGACGAATTGCTATTGGACGGCAATTCAAGGCAAAACCTTGCAACTTTTTGCCAAACCTGGCTAGAACCGCAGGTCCATAAGCTGATGGATGAGTGCATCGGCAAAAATATGATCGACAAGGACGAATATCCGCAAACAGCAGAACTTGAAGCCCGTTGTGTCCATATGCTGGCGGATCTCTGGAATTCTCCGGAATCTTCCAATACCGTCGGATGCTCGACAACGGGTTCCAGCGAAGCGGCGATGCTAGGCGGTATGGCCCTAAAATGGAGCTGGCGGCAGAAAAGAGAAGCTGACGGAAAGCCGACGGACAAACCCAATCTCATCACCGGGCCCGTTCAGGTCTGCTGGCATAAATTTGCCCGCTATTGGGATATCGAACTTCGCGAAATCCCGATGGAGGAGGGACGTTTGCTGATGACACCAGAAGAAGTTCTGAAAAGATGCGATGAAAATACCATCGGCGTGGTCCCAACCCTCGGTGTTACCTTTACTTGCCAGTATGAACCAGTAGCAGAGATTGCCAAAGCGCTGGACGATTTACAGGAACGCACAGGACTTGATATCCCCATTCATGTGGACGGCGCCAGCGGCGGCTTCCTGGCCCCGTTTTGCGACCCTGATCTGATCTGGGACTTCCGTCTGCCGAGGGTCAAGTCCATAAACGCGTCTGGACATAAATTTGGTCTGGCGCCCCTTGGTGTCGGCTGGGTCATCTGGAGAGAAGCCGGCGATCTGCCGAAAGAACTAATTTTCGACGTCAACTATCTCGGCGGCAACATGCCGACATTTGCCCTGAATTTTTCGAGGCCTGGCGGGGAAGTCGCTTGCCAGTACTATAATTTCCTGCGATTGGGGCGAGAGGGATATCGTAAAATTCACGAAGCCTGCTATGGGATCGCCCGATCAATGGCAGAACAGATTGGTGCCCTGGGGCCCTTTGAAATCATCTATGATGGCGATGGCGGCATACCCGGGCTTTGCTGGAAATTGAAGGAGGAGACGACTCAAAGCTGGAATCTGTTTGATTTTGCGGATCAGCTTCGGGTTCGGGGATGGCAGGTCCCGGCTTACGCCTTGCCTCCGCATCAGGAAAGCCTTGCCATTCAAAGAATACTTGTCCGCCACGGTGTCAGCCGCGATCTCGCAGATCTCCTGATTGAGGATATGAAGGCCGCCTTGATACGCCTTGAAACCCATCCGGTAAGTGTCCCGCTCACTGCCGCGGAGGCCACCGGCCACCATCACTAAATGAGTATCGATCACTCACTGCATTTAGGCCGGAAGTCCCAATCCGGAGGGCCGGGGCCGTTTACGACCTGGGTGGTGCAGGAACATCCCGTTTTAGGGTTTCTGCATCAAACCTCAAGGCGACTCAGGAAATCGAGGGGGCCGGCAATTTCTCATCCAACACAAATGTCGCTCCATGACGCACTGGCTGACGTTCAGCATCACTGGTTCAAGATATATTCACCTGTCAATATCAGCTGGTGGATAGCCGTTTTATTCATGATCGGTGCCGCCCATTTTGCGCTGGCAAGTGGTGCAACACTCTGGCCGAAGGTTGAAGGGTTGGACTGGATCCATGGACCCTGGATCGGTTATGTATATTTTGAAGGCTCCTTCTTTTTCACCTCCGCCGCTTACTGCCAATGGTTGCAGGCCTTGAATAACTCACTGGATGAAACGACCCCGCTTCATGAGAGGGGCTTGCGAAAATGGGTTTTCTTTGGATGGCGCGGCCGCAACCTGGGATATCTCTCGGCAACAACCCAATTAATCGGAACCCTATTTTTCAATTTCAATACGGGGGATGCCCTACTGTCAAACCTGGATTGGCTACAGCATGATCTTTTGGTCTGGTCTCCAAACTTTCTGGGATCAATTGGTTTTCTTGTCTCCAGTCAGCTTGCCATCATGGAATATTCCCATGGCCTTTTCAGCTATCGGCCAAGGGATGTTTCCTGGTGGATCGTTATGATCAATATGCTGGGGTCTATACTGTTCATGATCTCCGCCCTGGTCAGTTTAAAGTCGTCAAGCGGAGAGTTCTATGTGCCACTGATTGCAAATTTAGGAACCTTCGGTGGCGCCCTTTGTTTTTTTGCCGGTGCCTATCTTCTGATTCCGGAATTCTTTGAAAAGACCGCGAATGTCGACTCCGACACAAGGTAGCATGTCAGCCGGTGTTTCTCGGCTTGCGCTCTTCAATGGCACCTTCCGCCTCTTTCCAGGCACCGAAACCGCCGTCAATATGGCAGACATTTTCAAGTCCCATATCCTGGACAGCCTTGGTCGCCAAGGCGGATCGCCATCCGGCGGCGCAGAAGAAAACAAAACGATTTCCCGTCGCGAATAAATCCCTGTGGTAGGGACTTTCCGGATCAACCCAGAATTCCAGCATACCGCGTGGTGCATGAACTGCCCCAGGTACCTGCCCTTCCCGCTCCAATTCACGAATGTCACGAATGTCAACAAAGGTCACGCCTTCCTTGCCATACAGGTCAAGCGCAGTCTCAATTGAAAGGGTTTCGATCTGGCTGTTGGCGTCCTCAACGAGCTGTTTGACGGTCTTTTTCACTTTTTTTATCTCCCGTGGCTCTTTTGTAAAAACAATCTTGCAATTTGCCCTATATATGATGTTACAATTTACGCCAACACGGTGCCAACAAATAAAGCCAACCAAAGAATAAAAAGAGAGAAACGATGGACCTTTCATTTACAGCCCAGGATAATACGTTTCGCGATGAAGTCCGGCAATTTCTGGCCGATGAATTTGATGACGATCTCAAAACTAAAATGGCGGAAAACAGGAACAGCTACCTGCCGAAAGAAGATCATGTAAGGTGGCAGAAATCACTGGCTAAAAAGGGCTGGCTCGCGCCGGACTGGCCGGTTGAGCATGGTGGTCCAGGCTGGACCGCGACCCAGAAGTATATTTTCCAAACGGAAATGGCCAATGCCAATGCGCCAGGCGTGATCCCGTTTGGCCCCAGCATGTGCGCTCCAGTCATTATGAAGTTTGGGAATGAAGAGCAAAAGAAGCGTTTTCTTCCAGATATGCTGGAAACCAATGTCTGGTGGTGTCAGGGCTATTCCGAGCCGGGATCCGGGTCCGATCTTGCCAGCCTGCAAATGAAGGCTGAGGACAAAGGCGATCATTTTCTTTGTAATGGATCCAAAATCTGGACAACTTTAGCTCAATATGCCGACTGGATCTTCTGCTTGGTTCGCACATCAAATGAAGGCAAGCGCCAGGAAGGGATTTCTTTCCTGCTCATCGACATGAAGTCGGAAGGGGTAACGGTCGATCCGATCCAGACCATAGATCTTCCGGTGGAAGGCGCCCAGGAAGTCAATCAGGTCTTCTTCAATGACGTCAAGGTGCCAAAAGAAAACCTTATCGGTGAAGTCAATAAGGGCTGGACCTATGCCAAATATCTGCTGGAGTTTGAGCGTGGCAATGCGTATGCCGGCCGGCTCAAACGCGGTGTCGAAAAAATCCGCATGATTGCTTCCAAGGAAGTCGACGGTCAGGAACCGGTTATCAACAACATCGCTTTCAATGCCAAGCTGGCCCGGCTGGAAGTCGCGGTCCAGGCCCTGGAAATGACGGAACTCCGTATCCTCAGCCAACTTAGTTCCGGACAGAATATGGGTCCGGAATCCTCCTTGATGAAATGTCGCGGGACGGATCTGTATCAGGAGGTTGTGGAACTGGCACTTGAGGCGGTGGGGACCTACTCGATCCCGTTCACGCCGCTCTATCCGGGACAAAATGAAGAACCGCTTGGCGGTGATTACGCCAGCGGGGTTGCACCGCGCTACTTCAATGCCAGAAAAGTCTCGATCTATGGCGGATCCAATGAGATTCAACGCAATATCATGGCCAAGCTTATTCTGGGCCTTTGATATTCGTAACGGACTGTCACTTATCTTTCATCCGGGATGCAGCCCATGCCGGATGAGCTGATTAATTCCAGCGAGCCGGTCCGCCTGTCCATGTGGTCCGGCCCTCGTAATATTTCCACTGCCATGATGCGGTCCTTTGGGAACCGGCCTGGATGCAGTCCGATCGATGAACCGTTTTATGCCTACTATCTGGTCCAGACAGGACTTCCCCATCCAATGCGCGAAGAAGTCATCGCCAGTCAGCCCCGGGACTGGCAGTCGGTCGTCGAAAGCCTGACGACAGTTCCCCTGCCAACCGGATCAGATCTTCAATATATCAAGCATATGACCCATCATATTTTACCGGAGATTGACCTCTCCTGGCTCGCACATCACAGGCATTGTTTTTTGATACGGGACCCAAGACTGGTGATTGCTTCCTATGCGGCAAAATGGGATCAGATTTCCACCGACGATATCGGCATCAAACGTCAGGTGGAGCTTTTCGAAACCGTCCGTGAAATAACCGGTGAAATACCGGCCGTCGTCGAGGCGGAGGATATCCTTCGCGATCCGGAAACACAGCTGAAGCGGCTCTGTGAAAAACTCGCCCTCTCCTGGACCCCGGCCATGTTGACCTGGCCTGCGGGTCGGCGGGAAGAAGACGGTGTTTGGGCAGAACACTGGTACGCCTCTGTCGAGGCATCAACCGGATTTGCCCCTTATTCGCCAAAGAATATCAGCTTGAGCCCGGCCCATGAAGAATTGCGTCAGGAACAGATGCCGTATTATGAGAAGCTGAAGGCCCATAAAATCTAGCGGCCGACAGCGGCCTGCAATTTGGTCATCCAATCCTTGATCCTGCCTTCATTAACCCCGAAATCTCGATAGCCATAATGGGCGCGGCTGAATACCGCCAAGGTAGATTGATTTTGCGGCAATGCGATGAAGCGAACAGTGATTGTGTCCGGATAGCCGATGAGCGCGGAGTATTGCACATAATCCGCCTGAATTTCCCCATCAATTTCAGTCTGGCTGACTTTCTCTGTCCTCAGCTCTGCTAGCGCCATTTTTTCGAACGCTGTTGCCAGTTCAGTTGCCGAGATATTAAAGATAGGGCTTTCGTCTTTGGCCGGATACCCACAATAGTCTTCAGGGGCCATGAGATAAGTGTTTGGCTTGCGCGGTTTTTTCAAGCTTGGAAAATCAATCTCCGGCCTCTGGACATTTTTTAAAAAATTCTTCAACATTAGGACCATCCGGACATAAAAGAGATTCCATTATCTTGTGACGTTAAAGCTTATCGGAGCAGGCTAAATAAAGTAAAGAATTTAAATATGCTCATCCGCGAAGAATTCAGCCGAGAACGAGTCGACGAACTCATCCAGGAAGCCAGACGTCACGGCCCGTTTCATGCTCTTTCCCATGAGGAAAGGGAGGAGACAAGGCGGGAATTCCTCAAAAACATCCACCCTGAGGAAGGACTATGGGTTTTCGGATATGGCTCCCTCCTTTGGAATCCTGCCTTCCACTATGAGGATTGCCAGCCGGCCAGGCTGTTTGGTTATCGCCGTCGTTTTTGCCTTCAATCTTCCATCGGTCGGGGCAGCAAGGAAAAACCAGGCCTAATGCTGGCCCTTGATCATGGTGGCTCCTGCAACGGACGGGCCTTTTTCATTGCACCGGAGAAAATCGAGAGTGAAACGGAAATCCTGTGGATGCGGGAGATGATTTCCGGCTCTTATGATGCAAAGCTGGTTCATCTGAAAATGCCTGACAAAACGGTTCACGGTCTGACCTTTGTCATGAACCGGTTGCACCCGCGCTATATTGCCAATATGGATCTGGATACGACCGCCCGATTTCTGGCGTCTGGTGAAGGACATCTCGGCACCTGCCGTGACTATCTCAACAATACGGTTGAACATCTTGAAGAAATGAATGTCCGAGACACCTATCTGCATCAGCTTCAGAGAAAAGTACAGGAAATCGATTCAGCCTCAAGCTAGATAACTTATTAACCGGTTAATAAAATAAAATTGGCGGCCTTGCTGATCATGAAGTTTATCAGCTTGATCCAGCCCGGAACTTTGCGTAATACTCCAGCGTGATCCAATCTAAGGCGAACCCACCATTGCCCGATAAATCTGAAAGCGGACTGCCCCCCGTCTTTGTTATCAACCGGCCAAAAGATTCCCAGCGCCGCAAGGATATGCAAGACCGATTGAATCCACTTGGAATTCAGCCGGAATTTTTTCCGGCCATTGATGGCTATGCTTTGGAAATCGACACCCTGCCAGATTATGACGGCGAAAAGCGACGGCGATACTTCGGCAAGGATTTAGGCCCTGGAGAAATCGGATGCCTGCTTTCCCACCGGTCAATTTACGAAAAAATGCTGGCGGAGAATATCGAAAGTGCTGTCGTGCTTGAGGATGACGTTTTTCTTGAGGAGAATTTCAGAACTGTCCTGGAAGACATTCAGACTCTCGATCTCGACTGGGATCTCATCCGCTTTGTCGGCCATGGCAAAGTCTTCAATATCGGTTTCCGACAACTGGCTACCTTGCAAAACGGCTATCATATCTCCCGAGTTCCAACTTCGCCCAGCGGTGCCTATGGCTATATACTGACAAAAAAGGCCGCCAGGAAAATCTTGCGCTTTATGCAGCGAAACTGGGTTCCTGTCGATATTGTCCATAGCAGATCCTGGGAGACCGGGTTGGAAGCCCTTATGGTTCAGCCCTCCCCAGTGACACCGGATCTTGAAGGTCCGTCAACGATCGGCGATGCCCGGTTCGAAAAAAAGCGTGAAATTTCCGGTCTGACCAAAGCTCTCCATCCCTTCTATCGTTTCTGGTATAAACTCAGCAATGGAACAGGAAAAAGGTATGTCTATCTGAAGACTGGACCGAAGGATCGAAGGACCCAGGATCGCCTGCTCACAAGCAAGGAATAGGTCTATACAGCCAGCGTCTGGCTTTTGGTCGACTAACCTAAAAAATTATAACATACTCATATTACAATTACGGCTGATATGGAAAGGGAGCGCAAGTGATGTTCAAAGTTCTTTCGATAGATGGTGGTGGGATCCGGGGAGTCATTCCCGCAGTCATTCTTGAGTATCTCGAAGAAAAAACCGGTAAACCCATCAGTGAACTGTTTGATCTCATTGTCGGCACCTCTACTGGCGGTATCCTTGCTGCAGGCTTGGCTGTTCCGACAACCGGCAAGAAACCAAAATTTTCGGCAACGGATCTGTTGGCCCTATATGCAGATCGTGGATCAGAGATATTTGCGCGTTCCTTTTGGGACGGAGTTACCTCTGCAGGCGGTCTGGCAGACGCTCAGTACAACGAAAAAGCCCTGGAGAAACTTCTGGCCCAATATATGGGGGATGCGACCCTTGCCACCTGCCTCAAACCAATCGTGCTGACCAGCTATGATATTGAAAAACGGCAACCCTATTTTTTCAAGACCAGTAAGGCCAAAAAATTTAAAGACCGCAATCACTATCTGAGGGACGCGGCCCGCGCCACCTCCGCGGCTCCCACATTTTTTGAGCCCGAAGTGGTCCCGAGTATGGCACAACGATCTACCAGACGCGTCCTGGTAGATGGTGGCGTCTTCGTCAATAATCCATCCATGTGCGCTTTTACCGAAGCGTTTGAGGCCGGAGCGACGCCGGAGAAATTAATGATGGTCTCATTGGGTACGGGAGTCGCCACTCGCAAGCTTCCCTATGACAAGGCCAAGGATTGGGGGCTGCTGCAATGGGTGCGACCGATAATCAGTGTGATGATGGACGGCCAGGCAGACGCCGCAGATTATCATATTCGGCGTCTGATACCTGATTTGGCGGCTGGCAAGAAACAGCGTTATTTCCGCTTTGATACCCAGTTGGATCTCGCGCTCGACGATATGGATGCCGCCCATGCCGCCAACATTGAGGCGCTGAAAGCCGAGGCACGTCAGATCATTGACGGGCAGGGAAAAGAGTTTACCCGTCTCCTTACCTTGTTGAAATCCTGATCAGAATCCAATCTCCACCGCCAAGGCCTTTGGTTACCAGACCTTGGTGACGCCATCGGTGGTGGACACATGGGCACCGATCACTTTCCAACCCACGTCTGGGAATTTGACCCAGGACTGACTCTGCCGTCCGACAAGATCCTGCCCTCGAACCTTGAACTCAAGATTGACCGACGCGATGTCATGGCCAATGGTCAGGATTTCAAGTCGGATACGCTTTTCTTTGATGCTCGGTCCAGGTGCGCGAGCAACCCGATGGGCATGTATCTCGTCAAAGCCGTAGCCCTGTTCGCTCATGGCAAGCCGCACCGTATAGGGACTCCGCCAGAAGGTATCATCTAGGACGTCAATATCTTTACTCGCGAGGGCCGTTTCATATCGTTCAAACTTTTCCCGGACTTCTTCAACGACCTCGGGAATATTAGGGGTGTAATCCTTCATTTTAGTAACTCCGAAATTTTACCTGTGAGGGCGACGAGAGAGGCATCTTCACCGCGGGCTGCCATTAAGGATAGTCCCACTGGTGCCCCGTCAACCGAGGCACCGGGGACATTGACCTGCGGAAATCCTGCCAGGCCTCCATGACCACAAAGGCTCAGTATAGCTTCTCGAAATTCGTTTTGTTCACTGATAGGCAACCCTTTCATTGGAGCTGGAAAAGGCGTGGTTGGCAAAACCATGACGGTCCCCGGCTGTAATAGGTAACTCAGGCGGGCCTTTGCCTCCCTTCTCATGAGGCTTGCCCAATGTCGGTCCGCCTCGGGGATCATCGACCCGAGAAGAAGCCCGCGGGCAACGTTGAAGGCGAAGCGCGGATTGGTCTCGTCTATCCAGTGTTTAAACGTACCCCAAGCCTCAGCCATCTGCAGAGTTCGCTGGGCCCGCCCCCAGACCGAAATTCCTGGATGCGCCATGATTTCTTCAACTGTTTCCGCCGCCAACGACCGAACGGGCGCAATTACTCTCTGTAAGGCCTGAGCTGTCGCCGGATCCGCAAAGCCCATGGCATCCGTCGCGACTATCAGGCGAGCCAGGCCTTTGAATTCAATCTCTTCTTCAAGAAGCGCAGACGATACTTTGATAAAGGTTTCGGCGTCTCGGGCAAGCCATCCGGTCGTGTCACTACTCGGTGCCTGAGGCATCATACCGTCGAGTTTCAGTCGCCCATGGGTGGGTCGGATTCCATAAAGCCCGCAGAAGCTTGAGGGTACCCGAACCGAGCCCCCTGTATCCGTACCGATGCCAAAATCCGCGGCGCCGCCTGCCACCGCGGCCGCTGTGCCTGAGGATGACCCACCGGGCACCCGATCCGGGGCGGCTGAATTAACCGGGGTCCCGTAAAAGGCGTTTTCCCCCAATATGCCCAGAGAAACTTCATCGGTAATGGTTTTTCCAACGAGAGCAGCACCGGCGGACAGGAGCTTTTCTACCGCCCAGGCATGGCGGCTTGCCTTTTCAGTTTGGGCCGCCCAGTCCGGATTACCACCGCCTGTGACATGACCCGCCACGTCAAACAAGTCCTTGGCAACAAATTCCATGCCATCCAGCACGCCAGGTGCAATTGGCTCAATCCGAAATTCGCCATCTTCAACAAAGGCATTTAAAGTATCCGTCATGCCGCCGATCCTCTCCCCTGCATTTACTACAGATTGTTTTTTGTCGATCCCTCCCCTCAAAGAGAGTCCGATAACGCCCTGAAAATAGTTTAGCTTTTTTACGGATGAGTGGCTAACGGTTCCTCCTTTTGAAACGATTGTTTAACAGGGGTTATCTCTTACCAGCCTCCAACTAGTTTTGTGCTTTCGTAGTCATTTCACCTATAATCCATGAATAGGAAAGACATAGAAAATTGCCGGGAGCCCAATATGTATCTGACAACACGCCAATCTGAAATCGTTGAATTGGCAAAGACCGAAGGGCGCGTCTTGGTTGATGATCTGGCTAACCATTTCGATGTGACACCGCAAACCATTCGGCTGGATCTGAACAGGCTGTGTAAAGACCATGTTCTCGTTCGATTTCATGGTGGTGCTCTATATGCCGAAAGCAATGAAAATGTTGAGTATGAAGCACGCCGACAAATTGCATCGGCTGAAAAGATGGCCATTGGTCAGGCGACGGCAAAACTCATTCCGGAGAAATCTTCCCTCTTCATCAATATTGGAACCACAACAGAAGCTGTCGGTCAGAACCTGGCTGGCCATGACAGGCTGATGGTCATTACCAACAATATCAATGTCGCTAACAGCCTGCGTCTTTATCCGGGCATTGAGGTGGCCATCGCAGGCGGTGTCGTTCGCCGATCCGATGGCGGGATTGTCGGGGAAGCAGCTGTGGATTTTATCAATCAGTTCAAGGTCGAATATGCTATCATCGGCGTGTCTGCCATTGATACGGATGGTTCCCTGCTGGATTTTGATTTTCGGGAAGTTAAAGTAGCCCAGGCCATCATCGCCAATGCGCGTCATGTCATTCTCGTAGCAGATTCAACGAAATATGAGCGCCGGGCACCGGTTCGAATTGGTCATCTGGAGCAGGTGGACACATTTGTCACGGATAAACTGGATATTCCTTCAATTCAGCGTCTGTGCGAAGAGGGCAATGTCCGGGTTATTGAAGTTGGAAAATGAGTGATGTCCTGACAAAGCATAGCTCATATTTTCACTTTGTTTTCATTTGACATTCGTTTTTCAACTACTATTTTCTAATCATACTATATCATCGGAAAATTAAGGGCCGAACCAGCATGACCGCGGATTTCGATATTTTTATCGTGGGAGGGGGCATTAATGGTTGCGGGATCGCCCGGGATGCCATTGGCCGTGGCTACTCTGTCGCCTTATGCGAAATGGGTGATCTCGCTAACGGCACATCTTCCGGATCAACCAAGCTGGTCCATGGGGGCCTCAGATATCTTGAGCATTACGAATTCCGGCTGGTTCAGAAAGCCCTGTCAGAACGTGAAGTGCTGTGGGCCAATGCGCCGCATATTATCTGGCCCCTGCGGTTTGTCCTCCCGCACCATAGCGGCTTGCGGCCTGCCTGGCTGCTCCGCCTGGGCTTATTTCTTTACGACTATATCGGCGGCCGCAAAAAACTTCCGCCAACGAAATCCCTGAACTTGAAATCAGTACCTGCAGGCAAGCCCCTTAAGCCGTTTTTCTCAAAAGGCTTTGAATATTCTGATTGCTGGGTCAACGACTCCCGGCTGGTGGTATTAAACGCCGTTGATGCGGCACAGCGGGGAGCTGTTATCGAGACCCGAACGAAATGTCTGTCGGCTGAGCGCAAAGATGGGATCTGGCATATCGAAACGGAAGATCTCCTTACTGGCAAAAAGCAGGTGCGAACAGCACGACTAATTGTCAATGCCGCAGGGCCATGGGTAGATGACTTTCTCCGAAGTGCAGTCCACCGTAATAAGGCTCATAATGTCCGGCTGGTTCAAGGAAGTCACATTGTCGTTCCGAAAATCTTCGATCATGACAAGTGCTACATCTTTCAGAACGAGGATGACCGGATTATATTTGCCATACCCTATGAGCAGAAATATACGCTGATCGGAACGACGGACCAGGATTATGACGGCGATCCAGGGGAAGTGGCCATAACCGAGGAAGAAATTTCATATCTTTGCAATGCCGCGAGCGAGTATTTTATCAAACCTGTCGTAAAGGAAGATGTCGTCTGGACCTATTCCGCAGTGCGACCGCTGTTTGACGATGGCGCGACAAAGGCTCAGGAAGCGACCCGCGACTATGTCCTGAAACAAGAAGGAGAGGCCGGCAATGGCCCCCTGATCAATATATTCGGCGGTAAGATAACAACTTACCGTCGGTTGGCGGAAGCCGTACTGGACCTCATCGAGGACAATCTTGGAAAGCACCAGCCCGCCTGGACCTTGAATGCCCCCTTTCCGGGGGGGAATTTTCCCATAGATGGATTTGAAAACCTCCTCAAAAAACTACGGGCTGAATATCCCTTCTTAGAGAAAGACCAGTCTGAGCGCCTGGTGCGATCATATGGCACCTGCGCATATGAAATTTTAGGGGATGCGAAGACGGAGACAGATCTAGGTCAGGTTTTCTGCAACAGTCTGAGTGAGCGTGAAGTGATCTATCTCATGGAGAAAGAATGGGCCAAATCTGCCGAAGACATTCTGTGGCGGCGAAGCAAACTTGGCATTGGGGTGAGCCCTAAACAGATTTCGGAACTGGAGGACTGGATGAAAGATCGCCTCCCGGAACCCGTGTAGCCTTCCTGCTAGTTTGCTCGGGTTAGGGCAACTCCGGCGAAAACTACAAATGCTCCAAAGATCTGCACCAAGCTCATGCTTTCATCGAAAAACAGAACGGCTGTGAGAATGGCAACTACCGGGATAAAGTAGCTGTAAACCATGCCCCGGGTGATACCGATGCGAGTAATCCCCGCACAATACCATACGAATGCCAAGGCTGCCCCAAACACGGTGGTCGAGGCCCAGGCCAACCAGCTCATACCTGGCATAACCATCCATTGCTGATCCATAAGTGAGGGAATCCCAGCAATGGTAAGAATGATAGCCCCAAAAAGCATGGCCCATGCGGTGACGAAAATGGGGCCTCGCCGGGAGACAATGGGTTCGGAAACAAAGGTGTAGATTGCCCACATAAAGGACGCTGAAATGATCAACAAATCACCGACAATGGATCCAATTCCAATGGTGATGGAAGTCAGACTGTTGTTAATGACGATGACGACACCGAGGAAGGCTAGAAAAATACCAAACCAGGCTTTCGGGCTTGGCACATTTCCCCGAAAGGCGGCAATCAGCGCACCAAAAATCGGCGAAGTGGTGATAAGAACAGATGCCTTAGACGCCGAGGTGAGACTCAATCCATAGGCCCATCCCCCTTGGAATAGGGTAATGCCGAGCAGACCAATAACAATCAACAACCAAACTTCTTGTCGCGTAACCCGAAGGCGCACACCTTGAAAGACAAGAAGGACAAATAACAGGAATGCCGCCGCCAAATAACGGGTGGCGGAGAAAACCACAGGGTCCATATATTGAAGAACATATTTCGCAATTGGAAAATTTATCCCCCAGGCGAAGACGGCGGCAATAAGGAAAAGATCGCCACTTCGTGAATTACCGGAAATATTTTTGAGGCTGTCGGGAGTCAATTTGGCTTCTCTGTCCTGCTTTTTAAACAAGCCTAACAGGGATTTGCCGGTTAGTCTTTACCTACCTTCCGCATTGCTTAGGTAAATTTAAAAGACAGTCCTTATCAATGAGAGAATTATCTCAATTGTGCGCTTAAGCATAGGTCCAAGGATTGCCAGCTGCCAGGTAACTAGGAAAGCTATCGGATAGAATAACCATGCATGGTTCTTCTCAATGCTTAAGGCGAAAGATGAGAATCTGTTGGGGACAGGAATAAGTTGAATGAGCAGCATCAGTACTATCCCGATAATGGCACCTGCGATTATGTCCGACGGAAAATGGACACCGACATAAATCCTCGGAAATCCAATAATAAAAATAGACCATAGGAACAGGAAAATACCCAGCTTACGATGGATCGCCATAATCCCAACTGACAGGGCAAAAAAGACAACTGCGTGATCGCTAGGGAAAGAAGTCCACCCATCAAGTACTTTGGCAGTTCTGCCGAGCGGCGCCACAAAGTCTATGCTACTATCGTGGATCGGTCGCAAACGATGCGTCATTAACGCTTGAGACAGGCGTCCCGCAATCAAAGCCACTATTGCCCCGAAGATCACGAGAAGCACTTTATGCCTCGTGATGGACTGGCCCTCTCCCGCTTTTTTCCAAAACCATAGACCCCAAATAATCATCATAAAAAGTCCCCCTTTGATAAGGGAAAAATTGACAAGCGAGACAACTATTTGATCGAAAACAGCAGATTTACCAACCAGATCGTTGATGGGAGAAATGACCCATGAATCAAACTTCGAAAAAAAATCAAACATCCAAATTGGCTTTCTACAGATCCAACTATGAAACTTTTATTGCACCTATTCTTTAGTACTTCTTTTTTTGGAAAAAAATAGTAAAGGATCCTATGATCATGTCATTGAAGGAATGTGTTACAATATGAGACACATTGGGTTAAATAGATTGGCTATTTAACCCAGTATTAATGTTGTCAGTATAGGGTGCCACATTCTCACTTATACTTAGACCAGCAAAGCAGATTGTGGATCACCAAATGACCTTGAGCACGGTTTCCGTTGTAATCCCTACGTATAATGAAAGCGGCACAATCTGTGCCACGCTGGATTCTATCCTCAACCAGACGCGCACGCCGGACGAAATCGTTGTCGTAGATGACTGCGGATCTATTGATCTTGAGGCGTTGCTGGGGGATCGGCTTTCTAAAATCCGCCTCATTCGCCATGAAGTAAATCAGGGTGTTTGTGTTGCCCGAAATACAGGGTTCAAGGCAACGACCGGGGACATGGTATATTTTATCGATGGAGATGATCGGGCATTCCCTGACTTCATTTCGTCCTGCCTTCACGTTCTCAATCAAAACCCTGAAGTGGCTGCTATTTTCACGTCCTATTTGGCTGCTTATGAGCACGAAATCCCAAATATTGACGTCAAGCCAATAGAAACGGAAGGTCGGGTTGAAATTTACCGCCCGGAAGAAAGAATAGAGAGGTACTTGAGCGCAACCGGTTTATGCCTACCTTCCTTTTGTATGTTGAGAAGAGAACTCCTCACGGACCTTCTGAGCGATGGTGACCTCTATAATCCAATGATTAGAACGACGGGTGACTTCGAATTTTTTGTTCGTCTGCTTTTGAGAAAAACAACAGCTTATATGCCCATAAAAGGTGGAATATGGTTTTTGCGTCCCGGCAGCCTGTCCCATAACCAAGCCGTAATGTGGGACAACTCAGCCTTCAGCATTGATACAATTTTGGAATCCGGACAACTAGATGGCATTTCTGATGAAAGTATAAATGCGATGAAGAAGGCCCGGCGCACTTATGTCAGAAAGAAAGCAAAATCCCTTGTCGCAAAAGGGGAGCGTAAGGAAGCTCTTAAGACCTTAAAATCTGAGGCCATAGCACATCCGGATCTCAAGACAATGGGACTTTATGGATCAACCCTGCTACATCTCAACAAACCAAAGTCCACGGAAGAGGATGGATTTTGGCGAAACAGCAAGGTTAAATAGCTGACTTTTCGCATTGATTACGCTGCTCTTCTGTTACGTTCAGCGCGGCACAGCAGGTCATAACAGATTTGGCCCTGGCCCTCCCCAAGTCAGCCATAATCGACATGGTTTTCACAAAACTGTTGATGTAACCGAACCCCACTTCTATCCTTCTCCGAAGTCCATACAAAACCGCCCATAAGAGGCATGACTGCAGGAGAGGGAGTAAAATGTATCCGGGGAAATATGCACTAGAACACGGAGACAGACCCGCCTTTATTATGGCAAGCACCGGAGAAGCCGTAACATATACGGAATATGAGGCCCGGACAAACAGACTAGCGCATTTTCTAAGCTCCAAGGGCCTCAAGCATCGGGATCATTACGCGATTTTTATGGAGAACAACTCTCGCTATATGGAAAGTTGTGCCGCTGGAGAAAGATCCGGACTCTATTACACCTGCATTAACTCCTACCTTACAGCCGAGGAACTCGCCTATATCGTCAATAACAGCGAATCTCGCATTCTGATTACATCGGAAGCAGGACGTCATGTGGCAAAAAAGGCTCTTGAGCTCTGTCCGAATGTCCTTATGGGTATTGTGGTTGACGGCGATACAGATGATGTTTTTACAAATATCGATGAAGCGACAAAAGGATTTCCGGCAACACCCCTTGAGAATGAACGGCTTGGATTGTCGATGTTGTATTCCTCCGGCACGACAGGTCAGCCCAAAGGAATTTTGCGGCCCATGCCGGATAGTCCGCCAATTGAGCAAATACCCTTGTTCGACTTTCTGCAGAACCTCTTTCAATATCGGGAAGACATGGTCTATCTGTCGCCGGCTCCCCTTTATCATTCCGCCCCGCAAGCGGCGGTAAATTTTGCCATTCGATATGGCGGCACAGTTATCATCATGGAAAAATTTGATCCCGAACTGTATCTGGATCTGATTGGCAAGTACCGTGTGACCCACAGCCAGCTAGTCCCGACGATGTTCTCCAGGATGCTTAAACTGCCGGAAGAGGTCCGGGCGAAAGCGGATTTATCTTCTTTGGAGATTGCGATTCACGCGGCCGCCCCTTGCCCCGTCCAGGTTAAAGAACAGATGATCGATTGGTGGGGACCGATTATTCTGGAATATTACGGTGCGACGGAAGGATTAGGTTTTACTGCCTGTAATAGCGAGGAATGGCTCTCCCACAAAGGAACTGTTGGCAAGGTCCTGCTGGGGGATTTGCATATTCTTGATGACGACATGCAACCCTGTCCTGTCGGAACACCCGGGACTGTATGGTTTAAAACGGCCAGTGAGTTCGAATATTTCAACGATCCTGAACGGACCAAAGAAGCCATGTCGCCCGATGGCACTATGAGCACGGTGGGAGATGTTGGCTATATTGATGAAGATGGATATCTGTATCTCACGGATAGATCGACCTTCATGATTGTATCGGGAGGGGTCAATATCTACCCGCAAGAATGTGAGAACCTGCTGATCACTCACTCTAAAATTGCCGATGCAGCGGTTTTCGGCGTTCCAAATGAAGATTTCGGGGAAGAAGTGAAGGCGGTTGTTCAGCTGATGCCGGGAGTGATTGAGAGTGAAGCTCTAACGCAAGAGCTGATGGACTTTTGTCAGGAGCATCTCTCCCGGCAGAAATGCCCCCGTTCCATAGATTATGAGGAACAGTTGCCAAGGCTGCCCACAGGGAAACTTTATAAGAGACTATTACGGGATCGATATTGGGGTGACAAAAAAAGCCGCATTCTCTAGTTAGTTTCTGCATACAGGCTACACAGTCCGTTTTTTTAAGACGGCCAGCCTTGTCATTATTTGCTCAAGGATCAACTCTGTTAGTATACTCCAATTCAGGATCGGTATTCCATGAGGAAGGAACAGGCAGTGAGAGCCGCAAAATTTGCTATCGGACAAATCGTCAAACATCGGATCTACCCGTTCCGTGGCGTCATATACGACGTCGATCCTACCTTCAACAATACAGAAGAATGGTGGCAATCAATTCCGGAGGATGTCCGTCCGAAAAAAGACCAGCCCTTCTATCACCTGTTTGCTGAAAACGATCAGACGACCTACGAAGCCTATGTTTCAGAACAGAATCTTCTTGATGACGATAGTGGCAAGCCTATTTCCCATCCCGCCGTAAAAAATTATTTTACCGAGCTGCGGGATGGAAGGTATGTGTATGATAGCCGGCTGCAATCCTAGATATCCTTGCCGACAATCATCATAGGGCTGTCTATTTCCTGATTTTACCGGTCACCGGGTCGATCTTGATTTCAATTTCTCGATCGTTGTTGTCGATATATTTAACTTCCCAATATCCGTCATTGTCCCAACTAACCTCGTCAATATATTTGAAACTGATTTGTTGCTCTACAAGCTCAATGACTTCTGACAAGGCAAGGGCGTTGGTGGGAGGGGGTGATGCCGCCGCAGCGCCGATATAGCCGACAGCGGCCAAGGCGGGAAGGACAAGGAATTTTGCACGCATCTGGATACTCCTGTAGGATCGAATTACAGTGCAGATATTTATTCCTGAAGGTGATTTCAACAGACAAATCAAAGCCGAGGACATGAAATCACAGCAGCACCCATATTTAGCGAGTTCTCGCCCCATTGCCTTTGCTCATAGAGGGGCCTCTTCCTCTAGGCCTGAAAACACCATGGCAGCTTTTGAAGCCGCGGTAGATTTGGGGTATGAGTATATTGAGACCGATGTCCATCTCACCCGAGACAATCAACTGATTGCCTTTCATGATGATCGGTTGGACCGGGTTACCGATAAAATCGGCCTTGTATCCGAAATGGAATGGGCGGATATCCGCAAAGCCAGGGTCGGCGGATCGGAGCCGATCCCACTCTTCTCCGAACTCATCCATGCGTTTCCGCAAGTTCGGATAAATGTGGACCCAAAATCTGATGACGCTGTTCAGCCACTCCTGCAACTCCTGCGGGATGTCAACGCCTTTGATCGTATCTGTCTCGGGTCTTTCTCCGGAAATCGTCTGAAACAGGCGAGGAAGGCCGCAGGAGAGGATTTATGCACGTCAACCTCACCTATGGAGGTTTTTAGTCTGAGGATGGCGAGTATTGCGCCGGTAGGGCGCCGGCTTCTGCTTTCTAAACTTGGTGCAAATTGCATCCAGGTTCCGATCCGGCAATATGGCATCCGGATTATAGACCCCGCATTTATTCGCTGTGCCCATAATATGGGCCTGAAAATCCATGTCTGGACAATTAATGACGAGACTGAAATGCATCGCCTGCTTGATCTAGGTGTCGATGGGGTGATGTCAGATAATGCAGAATTGCTGAAAGCGGTATTCCAGTCACGGAACCTCTGGTGAGATCAATCAAAAGCCGCTAGCATAGTCCTATAACAAGAATAAAAAGGATGCCACCTCCATGAAAGTCAAAGGCAAGAATATTGTGATTACCGGCGGGGCCAGCGGCATAGGCCGAGAACTCGCCCAGCGGTTCCGTGCGGAAGGCGCAGCCGGAATTACCGTTGCCGACGTCCAGGACGAGGCCGTGCAGGAAGTTGCCGCAGGAATAGATGGTCTGGCTGTAAAATGTGACGCCACGAAAGAAGAAGACATAAAAAATCTGGTGACAGCGGCTGAGGAAAAATACGGCCCGGTCGATGTCTTTTGCTCAAATGCCGGGATCATTAAATATGGCTGGGAGGAAGCGCCGGATGACGTCTGGCAACTGAACTGGGATTTGCATGTCATGGCCCATGTCTATGCGGCCCGCGCGGTTATTCCGGGCATGCTCGAGCGCGGAAGCGGTTATCTCATCAACACGGCTTCTGCGGCCGGTCTGTTGTCCCAGATCGATTCCTGTACCTATTCCGTGTCCAAACATGCGGCCGTCGCTTTTGCCGAAACCATGGCCATTCGCTATGGCGACAAAGGGATCGGCGTGTCCGTGCTCTGCCCGCAATCTGTCAGAACTGCCATGGCTTCCGGTCGTGGTGGCGCTGTTGCCAGTGTCGATGGCATGCTGGAACCGGAGCAGCTCGCCGATTGCGTCGTTGACACTATTGACCGGGAAGAGTTTCTAATCCTGCCGCATCCGCAGGTCCGCGACTATATACAACGCAAAGCCATGGACTATGACCGCTGGCTCGGCGGTATGCGTCGGTTGAGAGACCGCTTCCTCTCCTGAGAAACTCCGCATCCAGGCCGATCAAAAATAACAATCAAATTGGGAGGATACATAAATGCATTGCCAACAAATAATTCATTTTGGAGAACCACTGGAGGCCCGCGACTATCCAACGCCGGAGCCGACGGGAACAGAGGTCCTGCTGAAGGTTGACGCCTGTGGTGTCTGCCATAGTGATCTGCATATCTGGGATGGCTATTTCGATCTTGGCGATGGCCAGAAGCTCGACCTTCTCACCCGGATGAAACTCCCTTTTACCCTGGGCCATGAGGTTGTGGGCGAAGTGGCAGCATTCGGACCCGAAGTGGAAGGTGTTGAAATCGGGGACAAGCGCATTGTCTTTCCCTGGATCGGCTGTCGGGAATGTGCCGTGTGCAAAGCAGGAGATGAACTGCTCTGCATGTCACCGCAAACCGTTGGAACCCGGTATAATGGCGGCTATGCGGATGAGGTTATCGCCCCTCATCCCAAATATCTTATCCCCTATGACGGCGTGCCGACGGAGCTTGCCTGCACCTATGCCTGTTCCGGACTGACCGCTTATAGTGCCTTGAAGAAACTCTCACATCTGAAGGAAACCGATCATCTTTTGATTATCGGGGCTGGCGGTGTCGGATTATCGGCCGTCCATTTTGCCGCATCGGTCGTAAAGGCAAGAATTATCGTCGCGGATATCGACGATACCAAGCGCGCCATCGCGCGGCAATCAGGGGCCCATGAAACGATTGACAACAGCGACCCGGATGCCGTTGCGAAGCTACATGAAATGACGGGTGGCGGCGCTTTGGGTGCCATCGATTTTGTTGGCGCCCCGCCAACCGCTGAATTCGGTATCAATAGCCTGTGTAAGGGAGGTCACCTTGTTTGTGTCGGTCTTTATGGTGATTCCATTCCGCTCTCGACGGCCATGATGCCGCTGATGATGCGGACCATTCAGGGATCCTATGTGGGCAGCCTGGAGGAGATGCATGAACTGATGGAGCTGGTCAGGGCTGGTAAGATTGCGCCAATCCCCTATGAGGTTCGTCCTCTCGATGAGGCGAATGGAGCCTTAAATGACCTCAAAGCCGGAAATGTCAAAGGCCGCGTTGTTCTGAGCCCTCACAAATAGACCCGATAAGAATTCGCAAAAAAAGAGGCTAAGGACTTAAGTCCTTAGCCTCTCTTATTTTGATAGAAATATTTCCGTCGAGATTAGTTGGCGGAAACCACTTCCCCGATCGGAACAAGACGCTCGCCATTGAACTGGACAGGCATCATTTTCTCGATTGGATAGAAGTCTGTTGGACTGGTTTCAATGGTGACACCAGGCAACATCATATCCGGCTCCATGTTGAGATTGGCGGCTTCTTTCATGACATTCTCACGGGTGAGATTGTCGCCAGCCTGCTCAAGCACCTGAACCATGGTCTGGGCAGCCAGATAACCAAATACGTTGAAAGTATTCAGCAGATCGCCATCCGGATAGTATTCTTCCATCCAGGCTTTCCATTTTGCATAGGCTTCCGTTTCCTTGGTATCTGGAGATGTCGGATCCTGATAATACTGCAGGGAGATAATTCCCTTGGAGTTCTCCAAGCCGGCTGGCTTGTACACAGACCCAACAGAGTTGGACACACCATTGTTCAGGAATACCGGATCCCATTCCAGCTCACGGACTTTTTTGATGGCCTGAGCCGCAAATTTCGGAATGGACACGTTAAAGAAAACGTTGGCACCGCTATTCTTCAATTTAACGATCTGAGAGCTAATGGTCGGATCTGTCACTTCGTAGCTTTCTTCCGCCACGATCAATTCATCCGCCTTGTCTCCAAGATATTCCTTCATGCCATGGACATAGTCTTTTCCATAATCGTCATTCTGATACAGGATGGCGATTTTTGGGTCTTTAACATTTTCCATTACATAAGCCGCAAACAGCTTACCTTCGGTCTGGTAGCTTGGCTGCCAGCCCATGGTCCATGGAAAATTCTCAGGATCGCCCCATTTGGTTGCACCTGTCGCCACAAACAACTGTGGAACCTTCTTCTTGTTCATATAGTTATGAACAGCAGAGTTGGTTGGTGTTCCCAGTCCCTGAAAAATAAGAAGGACTTCGTCCTGCTCGACAAGTTTACGAGTCTGTTCTTTAGTTTTAGGCGGACTGTAGCCGTCATCCAAACTAATAAACTCAATCATCCGGCCATTGACACCGCCTTCTTTATTGACCTTATCAAAATAGGCTTGAATAGACTTACCAATGGTTCCGTAAGCAGCCGCTGGGCCACTATAGGGGTTGGTGTTCCCGATCTTGATGCTGGTGTCTGTGACACCAGGTCCATATTTTTTCTCTGCAAGAGCAGAACCCGATACCAAACCAATGGCAGCGATACCCGCTAATGCTAAGGTTAATTTTCTCCCGGTATTCATTTCTACCTCCTGTTATAGTTGCCGTATATTAGTTATACGGTTCACTCTACGCATTTACCTGAGTATTCAAAACATCTTCTTTATTCGAAATCTCAGGATATTTACCAAGCCCGCAATACCAGAGGGCATGACATATATTATCAATATCAAGATAACGCCAAATACGGCGTAAGAAAGGCCTGTTGAAATTTCTTCCGCAATATTCGGCACCGACAGGATGAATAATCCCCCGAATATGGCCCCCCAGATCGATCCGGTTCCGCCGACAACAAGGCCGATAAACAGAAGAATCGACAGTTGGAATGTAAAGCTGTCCGGCGCGACAAATTCGATGACAATCGCGCTCAAAGCCCCGGCAATACCGGTATAAAAGGCGCTGACACCAAAAGTCAGGGATTTATACAGGGATGTATTGATCCCCATGGACTGGGCGGCAATCGGATTATCCCGGATAGCCATCATTGCCCGCCCGGAACGGCTATTGATCAGGTTCCAGGCGGCCCAAAACAGCAGCAACATGATCACAAAGGTAATTAGGTACCACCACTGGTCCATTGTCAGCGGCAAGCCTGCCGGCACATCAGGCCGGAAGATATCCAGTCCCTGAACCCCTCCCGTCAGGCCTTCAAGATGCGAGGACTTCAAAATCTGGGGAACTGCCACGGCAAGAGCAAATGTCGCCAGAGCGAGGTAAAGTCCCTCAAGCCGCAGTGCCGGAAGCCCGAAAAGGAAGCCTGCAACAAAGCAAACAACGCCGCCAATAGGGATCGTCACATAAACGGGGAAATCCAAATGATAGACGAGTATGGCCGCGGTATAGGCTCCCACGGCATAGAAGGCGCTATGGCCAAGCGAGAATTGACCGTTAAAACCAGTCAGTAGGTTCAGCCCGAGAATGGCCATAGCATAAATCATGATCAAGGTTGCCTGGAAGGTGGAGTATCCCTCCAAGATGAATGGCAAAATGGCGCCGATGACGATGAATATCGCAACCCATTTTATATTGATCCGGGCACCAACCGTGAGCCTTGGATCTGCTTTTGTTTCTACATCCGTCGTCATGCTGCTACACCCTGGTCACTATGGATTTACCAAACAATCCGTTCGGCTTGAATAAGAGAACCGTCACGATCAGTACCAACGCGACCGTCAGTTTCAACTCACTTCCGATGGCTGGAATATAGGTACCCGCCAAATTTTCAATAACACCGACCAGGAACCCACCGGCGACGGCGCCGCCCGGGCTGGTGATCCCGCCGACAATAGCGGCAGCAAATCCATAGAGGAGAATGCCCAGCATCATGTTTGGATCCAGGAAAACCACCGGTGCGATCATCATCCCGGCAACGGCGCCAATGGCAGCGGCAAGACCCCACCCCAAGGCCAGCATCCAGCCAACCCGAATGCCGACCAGCTCGGCACTATCGGGGTTTGCGGCGGCGGCCTGCATGGCCATGCCGATCCGGGTGTACCGGAAGAAGCAGAAGATAGCCCCCAGCAGGATCAGAGTAACGAAGAACATGCCAACTTCATGCAATCCGATTAGGCCCTGGAAAGACCCTTCCGGGAAGGGAGAGGGGAATGTCTTGATGGTGTGATCCCAAATGGCACCGGCAAGACTGTTGAAAATAGCCAAAAGCCCAATGAAAACAACGATATGACTAAGAACCGGAGCATTATGAAGCGGTTTGAATATGACCCGCTCAATGGTGATACCCGCACTGAAGGAGATGGCAATGGTCAGGAAGAAGGCCAGCCAATACGGCACGCCAACGGCAATCATTGCCCAGCAGATATAGGTACTGAACATGGCCATTTCGCCTTGAGCAAAATTAAAATGGTCGATGGCCTGATAAATCATGACAACGGCCAGCGCCAGACACGCATAAATCGATCCGTTCGCAAGACCTGTCAGTATTTGTTGGATAAAAAGTTCCATGGAAAAATTCCTAATACCCTAGATACGACCGGCGAACGGTCTCGTTTTCGAGGATTGAATCGGATGTGCCAGACAAGACGATGGTCCCGGTCTCCAGCAGATAGGCATGATCCGCCAGTTCAAGGGCCAGGGACGCATTCTGCTCTACCAGCAACATGCTGACACCATCCTCGACATTGATTTTTTTCAGGATTTCAAACAATTCCTGAACGATGAGGGGTGCCAGTCCAAAGGAAGGCTCATCCAAAAGCAGCAATCTCGGCCGCAACATCAGGGCCCGGCCAACGGCCAGCATCTGTGCTTCACCACCGCTCAAGGTTCCTGCCTGCTGATTACGGCGTTGTTTGAGAATAGGGAAATAGGAATAGACCCTCTCTAAATCCTCGTTAATCCCGCCTTTGTCACTCCGTGTATAAGCACCAAGCTGCAAGTTGTCTTCAGTCGAAAGGCGGACAAATGTCCCGCGTCCTTCCGGCACGTGGGCAATTCCCTCACGGGTGATGTCCGCCGGGCGTAATCCCGATAGCTCTTTATCTTCAACTCGAATATCACCAGAGCGGGTCACCATACCGCTGATGGCCCGTAAGGTTGTCGTTTTTCCGGCGCCATTGGCCCCCAGAATAGTGGTGACGCCCCCTTGTTCCAAGCCGAAATCCAGTCCGTTCAGGACTTTGGTCGGGCCGTAGGACGCTTCCAGTCCCTTTACCTCTAATAGCCTGCTCATTTCTTGCCCGTCCCAAGATACGCTTCGATTACATCCGGATGTTCCTGGATCTCACGCGGGGATCCTTCCGCCAGTTTCTGGCCGAAACTCAACGCCACGACCTTTTCAGAAACCTCCATAACCAGTCCCATATGATGCTCAACCAGGAGAACGGTGGTCCCGAATTCATCCCTGATCTGGCGGATGGTCGAGACAAGCTCGGATAGTTCGTTGTGATTGAGGCCGCCTGCCGGCTCATCCATCATCAGCAATTTAGGATTGCTCATCAGGGCGCGGGCGATCTCCAGGCGCTTTTGCACCCCGAACGGGAGGCCACCGATCAGCTGCAAAGCTGTATGATCCAGCCCCATGAAGCGCAGCACTTCCATGGCCCGATCCCTGAGCTCCCGCTCTTCCCGTTTGATCCAGGGAAGATGAAGGGCGTTGCTGAGATAATCTGTCTTGCCAGTGCTATGGCCGCCGATCATGACATTGTCCAGCACACTCAGATTGCCGAACAGGGCCAGATTCTGAAAGGTCCGGCCAATTCCGAGCGAACTCATCTTGAATACCGGGCTTTCCAATATGGATTTACCCTCAAACAGAATATCCCCGCCATTGACGTTATAGAGCCGACTAATGCAGTTAAACAGCGTCGTCTTACCGGCACCATTGGGGCCAATAAGACCAATAACCTGGCCTGAAGGAATATCAAAGGAAACGCCATCCAGGGCGACGATGCCGCCGAAATGGACGCTAACATCCTGAACACTTAAGAGCGGCATAGCTGCCTTAGCGTTCTCTGACGTTGTACTCTCTAGTTCATTATTCACGCATTACCATTGGCTGCGCCGGTTTCCAGATGCATGTTCTACGATCTTATGAAAACGCCTCCGGACGCCTGAGCGCCCACCTCCCAAAAAAAACGTTATTCTTAATTTTTGTATGGTAACCTTGACTCAATAATCCGGCTTTGGCCAGAAAAATTTTAGCTTAATGTAAATTAAGAATGTGAGTGATTACTCACTTTTTAAATATAGATATCTAAGAACAGGCATAAAAAAAGGCGCAAAATCAATGGCTAAGCCAAGACTTTGCGCCTCTTGATCTTATTTCTGAAAATCTATCCGGCGCGGACCTGCGCCAGGAACCGTTCGACTTCTTTATCGAGATTGCCGACTTCCTGAACCAGTTGATCCGAGACTTCATTGACTTGAGCCGCGGTCTTTCCAGTGCTCGTTGCCGCCTCTTTCACGGAGATGATATTCTGAGAAACATCCTGCGCCCCTTCTGCGGCTTGCTGGATACTACGGCTGATTTCACCGGTAGCGGAACCCTGCTCTTCCACAGCGGCGGAGATCGTTGTCGCAATCTCGTTGATGCTGCTGATGGTGGAGGTGATACCGCCGATGGCGCCAACAGCATTTTCAGTTTCTTCCTGTACGGATTTGATTTGCTCAGAGATTTCGTCGGTCGCCCGCGCTGTCTGGGTTGCCAGATTCTTGACTTCACTGGCAACGACGGCAAATCCTTTACCGGCATCTCCTGCCCGCGCCGCCTCAATCGTCGCGTTGAGCGCCAGGAGGTTCGTCTGACCCGCAATGTCGTTGATCAGGCCAACCACATCACCGATTTTGGAAGCTGCTTCATTGAGGGCTGTCACCATGCCATTTGTCCGCTCAGCTTCCGTGACCGCCTGACCGGCGATGCTGGCTGCCTGATTCACCTGACGGCTGATCTCGTTGATCGAGCTGGACAGTTCTTCCGTAGCCGCAGCAACCGAGTTTACGCTGGAAGTTGCCAGTTCTGATGCCGATGTCACTGTCTCAGATCTTTGACTTGTATCATCAGCCGCTTTGGTCATGGATTGCGACATCAACGTCATCTCAGATGTGGCTGCTGCAAATTTCTCGACCAGATGCTTTACGCTCCCTTCGAAATCGTCTGCAAGGTGATTGCGTTCTTTATGCTTGGCAGCCTCCGCTTCTTTGGCCAGTTTTTCCTTCTCTTCCAGGGCTTTTTTCTCATCCAGCCGGCGTTGTTCTTCCTGCTGGGCTTTTTCTTCATCCCGTTTCTGGCGCTGACGATCCGCTTCCTCACGAGCCGCTTCCGCCTCCCGTGCCGTATCACGGAACCCGACCAGAGCATGGCCAAGGCGCGCGATTTCGTCATTCCCATCACGGTAGATGCTTGAGGCAAGATCCCCTTCGGAGAGCTTCTGCGCGGAGGCGACCAGTAGCATCATCCGCCGAATGATGTTACCGCGAATATAGAACCAGCCGATGGCCAAGGCGACAACAAAGGCAATCAGAGCGCTGACCAACAATGTCATCTTGATCCGATCCGCGATGAGAACGTTATTCTCAGCGGAGGTGCCCACGGAAGTTTCAACTTCACCAACGAAACTGTTGACATTTTGGGCCAATCCTGCGGCCAGAAAACTTCCCTCTTGCACAATCTTCTGCGCCTCAGTGATAGCGACCAGTTCCTTGATCCGAAGCTTGAAGATGTTTCTGTCATTCTCCGTACCCTTGGCATCATCCCCAGTAACCCCCATGGACAGAAGTTCATTGAACAGGGCCGTCAGCTCTTTCGTCGCCTCTTTTCCCTTTGCCTCTTCGATTTCGACAAGTGGCGAGGACATTGATGCAATTGAAGAGAGAAAGTCCGCTTCCAGATTTCGCACTTCTGTAATTGTCTCCGCCTGCAGGCCTTCAGCCAGCAAACTGATCATCAAATACCCGTTACTCTTGAACGAAAAGACGCTCTCCTGGAACCTTAAAAGTGCCAGCCCTTCAGCGGACAAGTCCGTCGTATCGTAGGTCGGCTTGGTTCCCGTTAGAGCTGTCTCAACTGAGCTGTCCAGAAGTTCATTCCAGCTGTCAGCATTCTGTATGATCTGTATCCGCAGAGGGACAATAAGGGAGCTCAGTTCTGAATCAAGCACGTCACGCACTGCAGTGAGTCTTTCGCCCGCATCGTTCCGCCGTTTCGAATACTCGATCCGGTTTGCGACCTCTTCATTCAATCGTTCAAACAGGGGAGGAAGTCTATTAAGACTGGTTTCAATTTTGGCAATGGCCGGATCACCAGCCATATATTCATTCAATGAATTCAGTCTTTTAACTGCTTTTTTAAAGGAAATATCGATGCGCTTGTAGCTTTGCGCCCGTTGGCTATTGGTCGCCGCATTGCTGAGCTGCGGTGCAGCCGCTGCCAGCAAAGTGGTTTCATTGGCGAGTTTCAGAGCCAGGGAGATTGAGGGGACCTTCTGGTCAATCATATCAGATTGTGCGGTCTTCAACGTGCTGAGATTTGTCCAGCTGATCGTAGAAACAGCAAGGGTAAGTGCAACAACAATAGAGAATGCCGCGATTAATCGAAATCCGATCCCGTATTTCGAGTAGACAGGTTTACCATCTATCTCTTTAGTCTTTTTGCTCTTCTTCACTAGGCCGGCGATTTTGCCAAAAAATGAGATTTTCAACTGTCCTGTCCCCATTAAGTAGTAAGGTGGGAAGTACATTAACCTTAAAACTATTAAGAATAAGTTAGCCGGATTGCATAAAAAACGACGACTGTTCTATCAGGGCGTTTTCAGGTAAACTATGGCCATAGTGAGCCAGATGCGGCACCTTCAGCGACTGTTGGTGAATTGAATTGCTGCTGAAACAATGAATAAAAACAGGAGAGTAAAATGAGCTTGGCCCCCGTTTCGACGACATCAGTGCGCAATAACGTGAGTGAAGAAGAGTGGAAAATACGGGTTGATTTGGCAGCAGCCTATCGCCTTGTCGCCATGTATGGTTGGGACGATATGATTTTCACTCATATATCAGCGCGCCTGCCAGGTGAAGAGAACCATTTTCTGATTAACCCTTACGGTATGATGTTCGAAGAGATCACGGCGTCCTCCCTCGTCAAGGTCGATATGGACGGCGAAATTGTTGGTGAGACGGACTTCAAAGTAAACCCCGCTGGATTTACCATTCATTCAGCCGTCCATGAAGTCCGCCATGATGCGGCTTGTGTCATGCATCTGCATACCGCAGCAGGGACAGCTGTCGCGACACAGGAAGACGGCCTTCTCCCCCTCAATCAGACAGCCATGCTGATACGGGAGCAGATTGCCTATCACGAATATGAAGGCGTCGCCCTTAACCATGATGAAAGACCTCGATTGCAGAAAGACCTGGGCGATAAGAAACTCATGCTGCTTTGGAACCATGGCACCCTTGCCCTTGGGGAAACCATCGCAGACACTTTTCTGGCAATGTATTTTCTGGAGCGGGCCTGTGAGATGCAGGTGGCCAGCCTGGCGGGCGACAGAAAACTCCATTATCCCTCAGAGGCTGTCATGGAAGTCACGGCCGGCCAGGGAGTCCATGGCCTAACTGCTGTGTCGGGCCTGGCCTGGCCAGCCCTGCTGCGAAAGCTCGATCGGGATTTGCCGGGCTACACGGATTAGACCAGACCGACCCAAATCACAAATGCGGGCGGCGCGCCGGGCGCTGCCCTAAAACAAAAAGAGGAAAAAGTGATGCAATATAACCGGATTAAAGTAGAACCCGTCACCGGGACCATCGGCGCGGAAATCAGTAATGTCGACCTGACCAGTCTTGACGCGGAGACCGTGGCCGAAATTCGCGCCGCTTTTCTCGAGCATATCGTTATCTTTTTCCGGGACCAACCCCTGGATATTGAACAGTTAAAGTCTTTCACACGTAATTTCGGTGAGTTTGGGATTGAGCCCTATGTGAAAACCATGACCGAGCATCCGGAAGTGATTGCCGTCGTCAAGGAAGCGGATGAGGTCAATACCATTAATTTTGGCGGGCATTGGCATTCCGACTGGTCTTTCCAGGAAGCACCTCCCATGGCGACGATCCTGCATGGACAGGATATTCCACCTTTCGGCGGGGATACGGTATTCAACAATATGTATCTGGCTTATGAGACGTTGTCAGAGGGGATGAAGGCGATCATTGATCCGCTTGTTGCCATCCATTCCGCCCGGCGACCCTACGGCACCGGAAAGAGCATCCTTGGAAACAAAAAACGGAAATCGATGACCATCATCCATTCTGAGGAAGCCCATGAAGAAGTCGAACATCCGGTGGTCAGAACCCATCCGGAAACCGGGCGCAAGGCGCTGTTCATCAATCCGGTCTATACCATCCGGTTGAAGGATATGTCAGAATCGGACAGTAAGGAAATTCTGGAAAAACTGTTCCGGCACTCCGTGAATGAAATCTTCACTTGCCGGTTCCGCTGGAGAAAGCACTCCCTCGCCATGTGGGACAATCGATGCGCCATGCATCTGGCCCTCAATGATTATGACGGCTATCGCCGGGCTCTTCACAGGACAACCGTTGCCGGTGACCGACCCTACGGTGCTGCCATGCCGCTCAGAGAGAAAGTTGCCTAAGGCCGTTTAAGTGCTGACATTTTTGTGATGTCAACTTTCCGAGAGAAGGTCTGGTAATTGGCTCTAAAATTGACCAGTTTTGTCTCAATAGTGGTTTAATGGAGATGAAACGAATGATGTCAGTTATTGGGCGGATCAAGCCTATGATGCTTGCGGTCCTTATCGCTTTGACCGGCGGGGTCTTTGCCAATTCCGCCATGGCTCAGAAAACAGAAATCGCCATTCTTGCCGGCGGTTGTTTTTGGTGTATCGAATCTGATTTCGACAATGTGACAGGCGTGTTGGATACGGTTTCCGGCTATACCGGAGGCACCTTGGAAAACCCCACATATAAAGCCGTCTCGGCGGGTGGCAGTGGTCACCTGGAAGCCCTGAAAATTACCTTTGATCCGGATGTAATCTCCTATTCTGAAATCCTGGACGTATTCTGGCGCAGCGTCGATCCTACCGACGCGGGCGGACAATTTTGTGATCGGGGCCACAGCTATACCACAGCCATTTTCCCGACATCCGAGGAACAGCAAAAAACATCTGAGATCTCGAAGCGGCTGATTGATGCCTCCGGCCTGCTGGAAGATCCGGTCGTGACACCGATCATTCCGGCCACCACCTTCTATCCGTCCGAAGATTATCACCAGGACTATGCCAAGAAGAACCCCATCCGCTATAAATTCTACCGCTTTCAATGCGGCCGGGATGCCAAAGTGGAGGCGCTCTGGGGCGATCAGGCCCATCGCGGCATTAATGATCATTGATCGGAAAAGACGCCATCCTGGCCGATGCCCGGCAGATCTGACTACTTACTGGCTCTTCAAGTAAAGGGTCGCCTAGTTGAACTTGACCCTGAAAAACAGAGAATAGAGCACCGGAATAAATCCCAGGGTAAAGATTGTGCCGACGGCCAGACCAAATGCCATCGCTGACGCCATGGCATAAAAGAGCGGATCTTCCGAGATAATCAGGGGAAGCAAGCCAAGAACCGTCGTCAGGCTGGTAATGATGATTGGCCGCAGGCGGGACAAACAAGCAAACTTGATGGCTTCCGCTGGTGATTTGCCGCCCTTGATCTCTTCATCGATCCTGTCGATCAGAACGATGCCATTATTCAATATAATCCCCGCAAGGCTGAAAAACCCAAGGATGACCATAAAACCAAACTTGGCCTGCAGCACAAACAGCCCGAGGACCCCTCCAATCAGCACCAGTGGGATGGTCAGCAGGATGATGATGGGCCGGCGGAAAGAATTGAACTGCCAGACAAGCAGGACAACAATCAGGGCCAGGGCAAGAGGAAGATTGGCAAACAGATTTTCATTGGCCTCGGATTGCTTTTCAATTTCGCCCCCGACTTCCCAGCTATATCCTGGCGGCAGGTCAAGATTTTCAAGGGTCGGCAGCAGATAGGCGTAAATATCCAGGGCAGCTCCAGTCGCATTTTTACCTGTGACGGTCAGGGTGCGCTGCTGATCCCGCCGCTTGATCCGCCCGTATTCCCAAGTACCTTTAATATCAGCAATCTGGAATAGCGGAATGGTATCATTCTGGGCACGGGAATATACGCTGAGCGCCTGCAGTCCCGTTAAAGTCGCGCGGTCAGATTCAATGCTGCGAAGGATAACCGGGATGACATCTTTTCCTTCCCGATAGACAGTGACTTCGGTTCCCACCAGATAGGTATTGAGCGCATAGGCGATTTCTTCGGACGTGACACCAGCCCGCCGTGCCCGCGCCTGATCAATTTCGACGCTGAGCTTAACGACCTTGTTTTCCCAGTTATCCTTGGCAACCAGATTGCCGGGCATGTCCCGGAGCTTTGCCTTTATCAGATCGCCGGTTTCTTTCAGGATCGTTGCGTCCTGACCAATTATCCTGACTTCGAATAATCCCGCTTCTGAGGCCCCCATCCACATCTTCTTGGCGTCCCCGATAGCTTCCGGGAAATTGTCGAGAAGATATTGTCGGGTTCGGGCCACCAGCATATCGACATCATCGACACTGTCCGTATTTACAAGAACAAAAGCCTTATGAGGATCCGGATCAATTGCCGCAAGAGCCAGGAAAAAGCGGGGACCACCATTGGAAATATAGGCAATATTACTGCTTATTTCGGGATTGATGGCCTTATCCGAGAGCCAGTCCGTCAAACGGCCGACAACCTCTTGCGTCTGTGGAACGGAACTCCCGGCAGGAAGATCAATATACACAAGATACTGGTTCCGATCACCAAGAGGAAAGAACTCCTTATCCAGCCATTTAAAGGAATATGCACTAGCCAACAATGCCAGCAGCACAAGGCCTAAAAAGGCCAGCCTGAATTTCAGTACCAGATCCAGCACCTTTTGATAGATATCATACATCAGCCCGTTGAACCGGTCGTCGCCATCAGATCCGGAAGGCGCGACCTCCACCTTGATAAACCAGTTACAGACGGCGGGGGTCATGAACATCGCCAGGAACCAAGAGGCAAGCAGGACAATGGCAACTACCTGGGCAAGGGACAAGGTATATTCACCCGTCCCCCCTTCCGCCAAAGCCATGGGAACAAAAAACAAGATGGTCGTCAAGGAAGACGTCAGCAACGGAATAGCCAGTGATTTACCGGACGCAATTGCAGCTTTCGTTCGGTCGACCCCTTGCGCTATTCTCACCCGTATATCCTCAGCCACGACAATCCCGTTGTCCACGAGCATGCCGAGGGCGATGATCATGGCCGCGATGGAGACACGCTGCAATTCTACATCCAGCAAGCGCATGATGATGACACCCAATAGCATCGTCACCGGCACAAAAGTTCCGACAATCAATCCGGTACGGAAGCCCAAAAAGATCATGACAATGACTAGAACAATGACCAGGGTCTGATAGAGGTTGTCAACGGCCCCGGAAACGGCGGCATCGATCAGTTCGGGCTGATAGGTTGCATATTCCAGCACATACCCGATGGGCAGCTGATTTTGTAACAGATCGAGCTTAGCCGTCAGCCGCTTCCCAAACTCCGTGCTGCTGATCCCGTCAATGGTTGAAACGCTCAGAACAATTGCCGGTTTGCTATTGAAAAGGACGGGAGCACTGGGAGGGTCGACATAGCCCCGCTTTACATCGACAACATCGGAAAGGCGCGAAAGGTCACTACCGTCAGATACTGAAAATAACGCATTTTCTATATCCTCGATACTCTCAAAGTTCCCACTGGGTTCGAGTATGACTGTCTGACCATCGGCGTCGACATTACCGCCTGGAAGGATGATGTTCTGATTGCGCAGGGTGTCAACTATGACGCTTAAATCGATGCCGTATTTTGCGACATTCGCCCGGGATATTTCGAGAAAAATTCTTTCTTCCTGAACGCCAAACAATTCAATTTTCTTAATGCCGTCAACTGCATATAGGCGATCGCGAACCTTTTCAGCAGTGTTCTGCATCTCGGCAATGGAAAATCCATCGCTCCAAAGCGCAATGGTGGCAAGCGCCGTCAGGCCAACCTCATCATTGACGATGGGACCTAAGGTTCCTTCCGGCATGTCACGCGCGGCATCCGTCATCTTATTACGCAGGCTCTGAAAAACCGGAGCCAGATCGGTAACATCATCGCGGATGTCAATCTTGATAAGGGAGGCACCCGTCTGGGAGTCAGACGTAATGGTTTTGACTTCAGGTATTTCCCTGATCTTTTCCTCAAGTGGCTGCGTGATAAGCGCTTCTATCCGTTCGGGTGACATACCAGGAAACTGGGTGGTCACCTGAGCAGAACGGATAACAATGGACGGATCTTCACGGCTTGGATAACTGGCAAAAACCAGAATTCCGGCAACCATGATGATGAGGATTACCAGAAGAGTAATTCTGGAATTTTTTATGGAAAACTCGGTGATACCCATCTGAACCGTCTAGTTCGCTACTTGGGGCTGAAGAAGTTTCACTTTCTGGCCATCCACCAGAAATGTCACACCAGCAGAGGCCACAATATCGCCGGCTTTGAGACCTGTCACCGCAATCAGATTTTCGCGCACAGCTGATCCTTTGATCGGGGTTTTCTTGACCGTCGAGGTCTCCGGGTCAAAAACAAACACATAGCCCTGCCCCTCTTGATCGCCTGGTGCAATGGCCTGCAACGGAATGTAAAACCCTTCCTCCTCATTTTCCGACACAAACATCAGCCTGACTTCCGCCGTCATGCCGGAGCGAATGGTTGAGGGCGGGCTGGCCACGCTTACCTTGACCGGGAAAACATTGGCTGCGCTTGCCACACGGCCAATTTCAGTCACCCTTCCGTTCAGGGTTAAATCCGGTACTGCCTGAAAGGTTATCGTTGCCGGCATTCCGATGGACATTCGGGAGATAACCTTCTCCGGAATTGAAATTGTCACCTCAAATGCCTCAGCGGAATCCAGGGTGAATATCTGCTGGCCTGCTGCCACATCAACGAATGGTTCCACATCCCGCTTTCCGATAAGCCCGTCAAACGGTGCAACCAGCTTAGTATCAGCCAGAGATCTGCGGGCCTGCGATAGCCGCGAATTGGCGTAACTCACCTGACTTCTGGTGGACTCCATTGAGGACTGCGCTTGATCCAACGCCGCCTTGCTGATCCAGCCTTTGGTAAACAGTTCCTTCTTGCGATCCAGATCGTTGCTTTTTTCCGTATAGGCAGACTCGGCATTCTGCAGGTCCGCCTGTGCGGCCTGTACATCAAGATCAAAGGGTTCGGTATCCAAAGTTGCCAGAACCTGGCCTTTTGTCACTGTATCACCAAGATTCACATTGACAGTCTGGACAGTACCGGCGACCCGGAAACTCAAGCCGGAACTATC
Organism: Sneathiella sp.; assembly: GCA_965228285.1. Lineage (GTDB taxonomy): Bacteria > Pseudomonadota > Alphaproteobacteria > Sneathiellales > Sneathiellaceae > Sneathiella. Next base: position 3,565,219 of record OZ245808.1, on the reverse strand, counting down.
GGCGGCCTCAATGATCCCAGGATAAAAGAAGGCGTTGCCGCCTGAAGGCTCGGTCACCGTATAAGTCTTGATGGCCCGAACAGCCGCCGTCGGGACCTCTTCTGACTGATCACACCCTGTTATAAACAGGGTAGCGATGATAGAAATCCAGACGGTTTTCATGAAGACCCTTCCAAATCGAACAACATCAAGTCATCCAGCTTAGTTAAGTTAAATCCATTTGGGCAGGTTTTTTTCGATATTGTCACTAAGGTCGCAGAACCTATGCCGCAGCGACTTTGGGTGTCCCTTTGTTCAAACGAATTGAAAAGGCAAAAATAATCGCCAGGTTGATAACGCCGGCAGCCGTCGCATACGCAAAGGAGATGTCATAGTTACTCGTCAGATCGAATAGATAGCCGCCCATAAACCCGCCGAAGCCCATGCCGATCATCCCAAAGAAGGTTCCGAATCCCATAGCTCGCCCGGTCATTCTTGGCGGTGTCAATACCTGTAAATTAACGATCAGAGAGGTCATGACACCCGAGTAGAAGAAGCCGAAGACAACGGCGAGAGCATAAAGGCCAAACAGGTTGCCGATATGCGGAAACCAGATGGCCAAAACGGTCTGGCCAAGGGACATAAGGGCATAAGTTCTCAAGGCCCCGAGATGATCGCAAAGACCACCTCCGGCAATCCTTCCAAAAACACCAGCAACCATCAGGACAAGAAAGACACTGGCGGCAGTCTCCGGATCAAAACCCTTGTCAGAAACGAGGGCAACAACATGAACAATCGGTACCGCCATACATTGACAGCAGAACAAAATGGCAATTCCAAGCCAAAGGATAACTGTCTTTGGCGCCAGAGCGTAGTGATCCTGCGGTGCGGAATGATCAGTGGGGTTACTGATGGCTGCCTGACGAACTGGTGATTCCCGCACCAAAAGGGCGAGGGGCAATCCAAGAACAAGATAAATTATCCCCAGCACCATGTAGGCCGTATCCCACCCATAGCCTGTGGTGATCAGCCGGGCAACGAAAGGAAACAGGCCCTGTCCAAAAGCACCGCCCGCGGCAACAACGCCAATGGCCAACCCTCTTTTATCCGTAAACCATTGTCCAACGGATGCCATCAACGGCGCACCTACCGCACTGAAACCAAGAGACCCAAAAAGGAAATAATAAACATAGAACTCCCAAAGCTGGGACATGTTGCTGAGCAGTAGCATGGACACAAACATCACCACAGTCCCCATCAAAGCAAGGCGTCTGGCACCAAACTTATCGGCTACGAATCCGAGGAAAATGCTCGACAGGGCACTTGAGAGAGCCATAGCGGTATAGCCAAAGGACACTTGCGCGCGGGTCCAGCCAAACTCCTGACTTAAGGGTTTAAGGAAAACGCCAACACTGCCCAGCCCGCCAAACGCGAAAGTACTTAAGGTAAAGGCAATCGCGACCATAACGATGCCGTAATACGGCTTTTCCTGCATGCAACGGGCCTTATTATTATTGTTTTTTGACTAAGTCTCAGTTCGCGCCCAATGAAACAATCTTCACCCTAACGCCCGGACGTTTTGCCGCGCAAGTGAAATCATGGAATTTTCTGCGCTGTTCGGGGTACTGCGTGACTAACTCTTCAGAACGGCTTCCGATCTCAACCTCTCAACCAGGAAATCAAAAGTCGCGCGGACCCGTCCGGATGGCTGTCCGGCTTCCTTACGAACGACATGCACCGGAACCGCGGGAGGTGTGTATTCGGGCAGGAGAACTTTTAGCTTTCCATCACTGACCTCGTCGGCGATTTGATAAGAAAGCACCCGGGCAATGCCATGCCCCTTGAGAGCCGCCTGAATCGCCACATCCGCACCATTAACATGGATCCTCGACCGGGGCCGGTGACCATATCGCCGACTATCTTTCTGAAAACTCCATTCACTGTTGGGGGTGAGGTTGAAGAAATCAATGACATTATGCTCTGAAAGTTCAGTGGGACTGTGAGGAGTTCCATGCGAAGCGATATAGTCAGGGGAGGCGCAAAGCTGCCGATATACCTGACCGACCCGCACGGCCGTAAGGGCGGAATCCGGAAGATCTGCGATGCGAACCGCGACATCCATTCCTTCTTCTACCAGATTGACCACCCTATCGACAAACATGGCCGAAACCGACATCTTTGGATAGGTGTCCAGGCAATCCAGAAGGATCGGTGTCACGACTTTTCGGCCAAAGACAGAAGACGCCGTTACCGAGACCATCCCCCGCGGATCCCGATGAACCCCGCCCGCATTGCTTTCTGCCGCCTCAATTTCCACTAGGATGCGCCGGCAGTCCTCCAAATAGGTGACCCCGACTTCTGTCAGGGCTACATTGCGAGTTGTTCGGTGAAACAGTTTCGCGCCGAGATGAGTCTCCAGGTCATTTATAGCCCGGGTAACGGAGGGAGGAGAGATATTCATTTTACGCCCGGCCCCCACAAAGCTCTGCTCCTCAGCAACCCGGGCAAAGATCGACATTGCAGCCAGACGGTCCAAATCATTATTCCATTATTTAAAATAATAAGTTTCTTTTTTTAGATATTATAATTTTATTCCAAAAGTATCAAATTACCAACATCAAAATCTACTTATCGCCAAAAGGAACGCACAAATGACCGAAATCGCGATCACACAAGGAATTCACCATCTAGGGCTTACCGTACCAGACCTTGAAAAAACCCGGGCTTTCTTCACAGAGACCCTGGGCTTCACTGTTGTTGGCGAAAAACCAGATTACCCCGCAGCGTTTGTGAGTGATGGATCGATAATGATCACCCTGTGGCAAGTCCAGAATCCGGACACAGCACAAGCATTCAACCGGAAAAACACCGTCGGACTTCACCACTTCGCCCTGAAAGTGCCAAGTGATCAACTTGATAACCTTTATTCAAATCTGTCGGCCCATGAGGATGTGGAAATTGAATTTGCTCCTGAAAATCTCGGCGATGGTCCGGCGCGCCATATGATGTGTGCAATCCCAGGCGGCATCAGGTTGGAATTTTTTGCTGCGCCTGACTGATCATTACCCACCGCTTTTGGAGGAAAGAATTATGACTGAAACCGCATTGCGCTCAAGATCGCCCTTTCATTCCGGGGAAATAGAGATCCAGCAGCGATTGGGTATTCACGATAAGATGGATAAGATCGGGCGCAGGGTCATTAGAGATCATCTTATTGACCAGCACCGCGATTTCTATAGAGAACTACCTTATCTTCTGGTTGGCGCATCGGATGAAGACGGAAGACCCTGGGTGTCATTTCTCACAGGCGAGCCTGGATTTTTGTCCAGCCCGGATCCCCATAGCCTGGTGGCTTCTTCAACCCTCCATCCATCGGATCCACTGGCAACTGCATTAGTACCTGGTACAAACGTCGGAATTCTTGGCATTCAGACAGAAACACGGCGTCGAAATCGTATGACGGGCATCATTGCTAAGGCCGAGCCGGACAAGCTATCTATTTCGGTCAAGCAGAGCTTCGGGAATTGTCCTCAATATATTCAGGCACGCGACACCCTGCCAAACGACAATCAGTCCGACAAACAGATCAAGGCCATAGTCACGGAAGGGTTTGGTGCTGAACTGACGGCTTTTATTGAAGCTGCAGATACTTTCTTTATTGCAACAAGCCATTCGGAATCCAATGCTGGAGCCGGAAATGGAGCAGATGTTTCCCATCGCGGAGGTCGACCGGGATTTATTAAAGTTGAGAATGACACCACATTTATCTTTCCGGATTTTCGCGGAAATTTTTTCTTCAATACACTTGGTAACATACATCGCAATCCGCGCACCGGGATCTCATTTATAGATTATGAGACGGGAGGCTTGACCTATTTGACAGGGACTTCTGAGATCATATGGGAAGGACCGGAGGTCAGTCAGTTTGAAGGTGCTCAGCGCTTTGTCCGGTTTCGCGCCGATAAGATCGTTCAGCTTCGCAATGCGCTTCCGTTTCGGTTTGATTTCAAGGACTATTCGCCGACCCTGAAAAGGACCGGGCTGTGGCCGGCTGGCTAAATTTAAGCCCCTATCCGACCTTTTTTGCAAAGAAATTACGGTGATCTGGATCGCCTGCGATATTTGTCGGGCGCGGACGGATACGGTCGGGCGGGAAATGTATGGTAGCTGTGGTGCCGACATCCACTTCGCTGGTAAACTCAAATTCTCCGCCATGTTCTTCCGTAATCAACTGGACAAGCGGCAGTCCGAGCCCGGTTCCGTTGGTATTACGGGAATAGCGATCATCAACCTGACCAAATTGCGACAGGGCGTTTTCGATGTCTTTCTCTGCGATGCCGATGCCTGTATCTGATATGGAAAGATAAACTCCGCCCCTACCATTGGTACCTGCACTAATCAAAACCTTGCCGCCAGGGTTCGTGAATTTTATAGCGTTGGACAGAAGGTTCGAGACAATTTGGCGAAGACGGGTCTCATCTGCATATAGAAAGGGCATATAATCATCTATTTCCACAGTCATCTCGACCTGCGCCTCCTGCGCGGTCAGAGACAACATGTTCGTGCATGTCTCAACGGCCGGGACAATATCGAGTGTTTCTTCCTTCAACTGAAGTTTACCCGCCTCAATCTTGGCCACGTCCAGAATATCATTAATCAGATCCAGCAGATGCTTTCCTGAGGAATAAATATCCTGCGAATATTCCTTGTAGATGGGCGACCCAATCGCCCCGAAGGATTCATTTTTCAGAATATCCGAGAATCCAATAATGGCGTTAAGCGGCGTTCTGAGCTCATGGCTCATATTTGCCAGAAACTGGGACTTCGTGGCATTGGCGATATCTGCGTCTGTTTTGGCTTTTATCAGCTCATCCTCGGTTTGCTTGCGAAGGCTGATTTCTTTGCTCAAATGCTGAATTGCCGGTAGCCAGGAAGAAAGCCCTTTGGCAACAAGCAGGCAACCTGGAAGATAGAAAGCCAAAGCCATACCAGTATCAAGTTCTACGGCATAGGGAAACATTTGCATGCTGGACGAATTCAGTTCCAGCACAACGTCACGGATATACTCAATGAAAGTAGCCAGCGAGACAATGGAGACGCCCCACATCATATAATGGTACCCCTTGTCGACACTTGACAAGCGTTTCCGGCGCCAAAACAGGAACACTGGAATTGACAGAACTCCAATGAACACGATAAGGCTTGGATGAAAGAGCGCAGACAAATGTGCCATTGTTTCCAAAATCTTAAAAAATCCGGTTTTTTTCGCCTTTTAGTAGTTCTTTTTATAGGGAATAGTCCCTAATAAAAGCTGAACATTTACAATTAATGGGAGGGAATCCTTGTAAGAATTTCTGGCTCGAGAATGGGGTTTTATTGTTTTTTTTCAGCTAGTTAAATAGAATATAAGCTTGGTCCAACTAGCTGGTGGTGTTCACGTTTCTTCTCTCACCGACACTCCTATCTAATTTGTTCATATCCAAAGCTTGGCAAGACTTATTGAGAGGATATGATATAAAGAAACGAGTTTTAGCGTCCTTCCAGCTTGAGTATCCTCATCCAACGCACTATGGGGATGGTTCCAATGGACAAAGTTAAAAGCCAAAAACGATAAAAAAAGGCTTTCCATGCCCCTACGTCAGACCTTGAGTAACAGTAGAACCCTCCAAGGCATCCTATGGATGATCCTGACGAGCTTTCTATTTGTTGGGGTAACCGGGATCGTCCGTCATCTGGGATCGGATATGCCGGCAATAGAGGCGGCTTTCATACGCTATCTCTTTGGAACCATCATGATCCTGCCTGTGGTTATCCGTCACTGGACTGGTATCCCCAGAGGATCAGTCGCAAAACTCTATTCTGTGCGCGGCGTCGTCCACGGTATCGGGGTTATGCTCTGGTTTTACGCCATGGCTCGAATTCCCATCGCTGAAGTGACGGCTATTGGATATGTCTCTCCGATATTTGTTACCATCGGAGCTGCCCTTTTTCTTGGCGAAAAACTTCACTTCCGTCGGATCGGGGGCGTCATCGTTGGATTTTTTGGAGCCTTGATAATACTCCGCCCCGGCTTTCAGGAAATCAATCTTGGGCAACTGGCCCAGCTCTGTGCGGCCCCGCTCTTTGCCATGTCTTTTCTGATTGCCAAGAAACTGACGGAAACCCAAAGTTCTTCCTTCATTGTCGGTATGTTGTCGCTCGGCTGCACGATTGTGCTTCTGCCAGGTGCCATCTGGCAGTGGCGTCCGCCAACCATTGAGGAATATGGCTGGCTTGCTCTCACTGCCCTGATCGCCACCGCCGGTCATTACACCTTGACAAAGGCCTTTCAGGCCGCCCCGATTACCGTCACGCAACCATTGGGGTTCCTGCAATTGGTCTGGGCGTCCTTACTCGGTATGTTTCTCTTCAACGAAGCTCTGGACCCGTTTGTTTTTGCGGGCGGCGCTATAGTTGTCGGTGCCGCAACCTATATTTCCCACCGGGAGCTTCAAGTGAGCCGGCAGCAGCAAACACCTCCGTCAGTCGCGACGAAGTTCTAATAGGATGAAAGAACCGGAGCCTCTTTATTCAGTCACATAGATCGATTGTTTCGGCGCTGCCATGACCCGACGGACCATGGGCTCAAAAAATTCAAGCGGGGCTGATTCAAAGTTTTTATCGAATGCCGCCTGATCATAGGCTTCACAAAAATGCGCACAATCCTCGAAATGCTCATGCCCCCGGAACTGCTCCCGCATATCCCGATCGAGACCGATATGATGGAAGAAATAGTAGCCCTGGAAAATGCCGTGCTTCTCCAAGATCCAGTGCAGCTTCTCCGAGACAAAGGGTTTCATGATCGCCGCGGCAATATCCGCATGATTAAAGGTGCCAAGGGTATCACCGATATCATGCATGAGTGCCATGACAACATATTCCTCGTCCTGTCCATCCTGATGTGCCCGTGTCGCGGTCTGCAGGGAGTGCTCCAGGCGGTCAACCGGAAAGCCGCCGAAATCCCCTTTCAGAAGCATCAGATGATCCATGACACGATCCGGGAGCTTTTTCGAATAGACCTTAAAATTCTCAGAAATAATCTGGTAGTCTGAGGCCCTGCCTTCGGTCATAGCCGAAAAGCTGGCCAGGGTATCCGTCATGTCGTTCATATTGCCGCTCCTGCTTCTAGTTGATTTTAAGTCGACCCTGGAAATTGACTGCTATTGATACTGGTTCCAGGGTCCAGATTAGGCTTGCCCAACCATATTAGCAGAAACCCAAAAAAGAAAACAAAAATGGCGAAGATCGTCGCGCTTCTCTCCAGTTTTGAAAGCCGCCTGCGCCAAATGGCACGTCATCATCATCGATAACGCGCTCAGACGGTTTAAATGCCCTGTCTATTTGTCCATTGTCTAGGCGGGAGGCGCGGATACCGTTTCTTTGCCTTCACCGCCGAACTTAGTGGCAAAGAAGCCCATGACCAGACCGATAACGGCCCCCTCAAGAACAAACCAGAAAGGTGAGGTCAGGAAAAAGTCTGGGCCAAAAACGGAGACAATAATGCTTTGAAAGGCATCATAGGCGAAAAAGGTAAGGACAAAATTCATCCAGCCTCCGATCAACGGCGCCCGGAACCACCAGGGAAGGGGCAAGTGCAGTATTGGATGCCAGTTCAGCACACCATAGACACCGATTATGGCCCCTACAGTAATGTACCAGAACAGGACACCCCATCTCAGCAGCACATCACTTTCCGGAGAGAATACAGGTAACAGAAAAAACCCGAACAGCCCTACAATCAGACCAATGACTTTGCCTATGGCGATGCGGGTTACGAGGGAAGGATTGTCAAACATGCGCGCCTCCACACATCTAAGAGAGTTTTATTATAAGTATTACTTCTGCTTAAAAGTGCATTGACCGAAATCAAGGTATTTGAACTTGCCTTTTCCGCGCTGTGAACCAGTTGGATATATGCATCGTATCTAAATTAATGCCCTTGGACTGTGCTGGCATCTCGGCATCGAAATACAGAAGAATGAGGCCAAAAAAATGACTAAGTCGCTATTGAAACCCTTTGTTTTCGGAATGCTTGCCGTATGGATGTTCCTGCCAACAATGGGCGCTGCAGAAGACCTTACGGATAGCGACAAGCAGGCCTTTCAGAAAATAATCTCCAGTCAGATCGCGGCCTTTCGTGTCGATAACGCAGATGCCGCCTTTGCTTTCGCCTCGCCCCGCATTCAGCAAATATTCCGGGATCCGCAAGTTTTTATCACCATGGTCAAGCAGTCCTATTTTCCGGTTTACCGTCCCAAATCTTTTGAGTTTGGACAGGCGGAACTCAAACACGGTCAGCCAACTCAGATTGTGAAAATACTCGGACCCAACGGAGTACCCTGGGCTGCCCTCTACACCTTTGAAAAACAGGGTGACGGGTCCTGGCGCATATCTGGTGTTTATCTGTTAAAGCAGGAAGGCGCTGCGGCCTAAGGCCGGAAGTAAGCCAGTCATCCTGTCCCTTGCTGGAACCTCTCAGACATTCCATACTGGTCATCGTCACTCAATAAAGGACCAGAATTAAATGCGGACGGAACGCGAGGGGCTTTTTCTGCCTCCTTTGACATTTGCCCGATTACCCTACTCACAGGATTTTGGATCTGCGGATGCGGCAATTCTTGGGCTTCCCTTTGACTGCGGAAGTCATCCGAGCCGCATCGGCGCGCGGTTGGGTCCCAACGCCATAAGAGAGCAATCCACCCTCACCCTTGAGCTGCTGGAAGACGCGGAGTCTGAACCGCTCTCTACCCTCAACGTGATCGACGCTGGAAATCTTAATTTTCCAGGCGGGGGCATGGCTGTGATCCAGGGGTTTTATGATCGTGCCGAAGCGGCAATGGATCAGGTATTTGCAGGGGCATGCATCCCAGTGACAATGGGTGGAGATGGCGCGGTGACCCTGCCCCAGCTTCGCGCTGCCTCAAAGCTGATTCCGGACCTAACGGTGATCCACTTTGATGCTCATACGGATACTTATCCGCTCAAAAGCAATGATCATTTTGACAACGCTACGCCATTTACCCATGCGGTTCATGAGGGATTGATAAATACCGAGGCTTCAGTCCATGTGGGAACGCGGGCACCGGTAAATGCGCGAGAATCTATTCGATTTACCAGAGAACTCGGCTACAGAGTCCTTCCCTGGGCTGAAATTGAAAAGCTGTCACCAGGGGAAACAGGTCATCTGATACGGGAAGGCCTGGATAACATGCCCATCTATCTGTGCTTCGATATGGATTTCTTTGATCCGGCTGCGGCTCCGGGTGTTGCAACTCCAACCCCTGGCGGTCCCATGGCCTTTCAGGGCCTCGAAGTCCTGAAAAGCCTTTCCGGGCTCAACATTGTCGCCTGTGACATCAACACGGTGAGCCCACCTTATGACGTGAATGGCATGACGTCACAGCTTGCCGCCACCACCCTCGTCGAGTGCCTGGAACTTATCCGCAAGAGACCGGCAGATACTTAGACGTGACTGAAGGCTTCCAGAGCCGCAGCGGTCTTCTCCTCATTTGCCAGATAGGCGTGAATGGCCTCCTCTCCCGTCATCTCCCGATCGGCATCTTTGCCTTCCGCGTGACGGATGATGTTCAGACAAAACCAGCCCAAGGCTCCCTTGGATGGTTTGATTTGCTGCTCATAAGCCACCATTTCCGACTGCTCGTTTGACAGCAATCTAAGCGGCGCATCCGTGTCGGCACAGAGCGGTCGGCCAATACCGATGACATCCACATTTCCCTCCGCCAAGGCTGCATCCATGGCTTCCCGGGTTCTGAACCCACCGGTCACCATCAGGGGAATAGAGGTCGCCTGTCGAATACCTTCCGCATAGCTCAGGAAATAGGCTTCGCGGGCGATGGTTGATCCACGGATTTCATCCGCCCCCCGACCTCCAATCATCATCGCCGGGTTTTCATAATTGCCGCCCGAGATTTCCAGTAAGTCAACAGTATCCTCCTCAAGCCATTTCACAACCTGAAGGCATTCCTCATGACTGAAACCGCCCTTTTGAAAATCGGAAGAGTTCAGTTTGACGGAAATCGGGAATTCAGGTCCGACAGCGGCCCGGATACCCTGCACTACCCGGCGCAGCAGCCGTGCCCGATTTTCAAGGGAACCGCCCCATTGATCATTCCGTTGATTTGCTAGTGGAGAGAGAAATTCAGATATCAGATAGCCGTGAGCGGCATGGACCTGAACGCCGGAAAAACCCGTTTCCTGAGCAGTTGAGGCGACATGAGCGAACCGGGAGATCACATCCTCGACCTCGTCCGACGTCAAAGCTCGGGGGGCTCCGAATGCGCTTTCCGGAAGAGCAAGAGCAATCTCTGACGGGGCCACGGGATGGGGATTTACCCGGCGGGGCGTCTGCCGACCGGCATGGCTGATCTGCATTAGTAAAACCGTCTCGTTCACCGTTCCGGCCTTGGCATAGGCGCGTAGTTCCTCCAAACCGCCATTTCCATCGATGACGACATTACCCGGCCGCTCCAGATATCGGCGATCCACTTGCACATTGCCGGTAACCAGAATTCCGGCACCTCCCTCCGCCCATTTACGGTACAAGGTGACATGCTTGGCGGTCGCCCGGTTCATCGGATCGGCAAGCCCTTCCGTCATCGGAGCTTTGGCAAGACGGTTTTTAACGAAGGTGCCGCAAGGGAGGGTTATGGGCGTCGAGATATCAACGGTCATCAGATGTCCTTTTCGTCATTCTCTAGGTGACAATTCTAAGGAACGGAGCCTAACGTCAATTTCAGTCAGGCTCAAGGATCTCAGAAATTCCCGGTCTGGAAATCCTGAATGGCTTGCTGTATCTCATCGAAACTGTTCATGACAAACGGACCATAACGCGCAACGGGCTCGCCAATGGGCTTCCCGGCCACCAGTATTAGTCTCCCGCCCGACTTGGAAGATACCACCAGCTCATCACCGTCTGACAGGATCGCCAGATGGTGCTGATCAACATCCTGGCCGCTCACTTCGGCACTCCCTTTGAACACATAAACGAAAGCCGTGTGTCCGATAGGGGTTTCATGGCGATAGAAAGCTCCCGGCGCCAGAGTAATATCGAGATATATCGGATCCACGGCAACCTTGGATATAGGGCCGGAGACCAGACCTGATTCCGTGCTTACTTCGCCTGCCAGGATCCGAATCTGCACGTCCCCAAGATCGGCAATGGGCACATCTTCCGGTTCGATATTCTGGTATCGCGGGGCACACATTTTGTCCTTGGAAGGCAGATTAACCCAGAGCTGAAATCCGCTCATTTCGCCTTCGCGCTGTTCGGGCATTTCCGAATGGAGAATGCCGCGTCCCGCTGTCATCCATTGGATACTGCCGGGGCCCAAAACACCTTCCGCCCCCGTTGAATCCTTATGCCGCATCTGCCCTGCGATCATATAGGTGACGGTTTCAAATCCCCTATGTGGATGTTCCGGAAATCCGGCAATGTAGTCATCGGGATTCTCGGTACCGAAATTATCAAGAAGCAGAAATGGATCCAGCTCGGAAATCTCCTGCGTCCCAATGGAGCGCCTAAGCCTGACCCCGGCCCCATCTGAGGCCAATTGGGACGGGAAAACACGGGTGACGGAACGGGTCGTGGCCATTGGCAGGACTCTCTTTCAATTCTGGAACGATCAGTTTTATTGATCTCCATATAGGAAAGAATTTCCCGAATGGAATGGCAAAAGCGTGTTAAGGCTTCTACTCCCTATCCCCGCCCGACAAACGGCATCTTTGTGGCCATGATGGTCATGAACTGAACATTGGCATCCAACGTCAAACTATCCATGTACAAAACGGCGGAGGCGACATTTTCAACATCCATCACAGGCTCCGGCACCATGGAGAGATCCGCCTGAGGAACACCGTCCTTCATACGTGCCGTCATGTCCGTCGCCGCATTGCCGATATCGATCTGACCGCAGGCAATGTCATAGGGCCGGCCATCAAGAGACAGGCATTTTGTCAGGCCGGTAATCGCATGTTTTGTAGAGGTGTAGGCCGCACTAAAGGGCCTCGGCACATGAGCGGAGATGGAGCCATTGTTGATAATCCGGCCTCCCACGGGGGATTGGTTGCGCATCAGGGCGAAGGCTTCACGGGCGCAGTAAAAGGATCCATTCAAGTTGATATTGACGGCCGCCTGCCAGGCATCTATGGCAAGCTCGTCTGGCAGAACCGGAGGGGCACCAACGCCAGCATTGTTAAAAAGAAGATCCAACCGGCCAAACTCTGATTTAACTTTTGAAAATGCGGCCGCCACAGCATCCGGATCGCTCACATCTGTGGGAATGACGACGGCACTCGATTTATTGTCACCTGCTTCGTCCCGCGTTTCTTCAAGCGGATCGGCGCGCCGTCCCAGCAAGGCAACCCTATATCCGTTTGTCATTAGTTTCACTGCAACAGCGCGCCCGATGCCTGCCCCTGCACCAGTAACAACCGCTGTTTTATTTGACTCCGCCATCATCACATCCTTTTTACCGCTGACTGCCGTTAGCATAGGACTGTCCCCTTGCTGAAACAATATGAAAGCAGTTAGGTTCTGGGAACGGGGGCGGCAGAACAAGCCTGGGAAGGAAAAGAGAATGAATTACCAGTTGCTCGGTAAGTTCATTGGTGATCGGATGCGCGACCGGTCCCTCTATTGGCTGGCCCTGATTGTCGGCACAGTCATTAACTGTTACGGGCATCTGCTCGTCCCGTGGATGCGCTCCGGTGATAATCCGTTCATGCTGCTACAGAATGAATTGGAAATCCGCCCGGGACTGACAATTTTCACCATCCTCATCACCTATACATTTCCGTTTGGAGTTGCCCTATATTCCTCTGTTTCCGCGCGCTATAAGAACCGCCGTTTTGAATCAATTGCAGAATTTCCGGATCGACGGCCAGATCCGGTGTTCCGTGCGGATCGTCTGGGGACATTGATAGAGGTCGGAGCAGAAACCCAAAAGTTTTTCGACCTATATGGTGTCAAATCCGCCCTGGATATCATTGGCGGGGCAATTTGGTCTGACATTGTCTCCGATGAAAGCGGCAGCCGGCGTTTTGAAATCACCTTTGAGGCGGAAGGCAACCGATATGTGAGCGCTCACTCACATTCGGCAAATGAAAATATCAACGTCTATCTGACGCGATTGCCTGATTAAGCAGCGGCGATCCGGGCCGCCCGTTTTTCCGCCTGCCCGGCCACCAGACGCCTTTTGCGTGGTGCCGCAATCCAGACGGCGAGTATGGAGAGCACAGAGATGCCGATAATGACATAGAGGGCGAGATCATACCCTCCCGTAACATCATAGAGGAGACCCGTCAGCCAGGGGCCAACCGCCCCGCCGACAAGAGCCATCGCACTGATCATGCCGAAAATAACGCCATAGCCGCGACCTTGAAATACATCTGCCGGCATCGACCCATAAACCGTCGCCACACCATATCCCAATCCACCTTGCAAAATAGCCATCACATACATCATCACCATTGTCGGATATTGCTTCATGGCCAGCAAAAGAACGCAGCTCAACAGGAATCCCAACGTGGATATGGTCCAGATCCATTCTCTGCCAATACGGTCAGACGCGTGACCGAGATAAATCTGACCGATCACCCCGGCAAACCCGACAAACCCCAATGCAAATGCCGCGTCGATCTCTGAAAAGCCGATTTCGATCAGATATTTCGTCTGATGAACTTGAACCGCATACCAGACATACAGGGCCGTCGAGCAGGCGAGACATATCCACCAGAAGGTTGCGGTTTTAGCGGCCTTCTTCATGGTCCAATCCGTATTGACCCAGTCTGCATCGACCACCGGGTCTGCCGTCGGTTTCTGACCTTCTTTCGGGGCGTCGTCCGGATGGGAGTCCCCATCGGGCTGCAAGCCAATGTCTGCCGGCTCTTTCCGTTGCAGAAAGAAATTTAATGGCAAGACAACAACCAGAATCAAGCCGGCCATCAGCCAGCACGCATCCCGCCACCCCTCCAGATCAATGGTCTCCTGGATCAGCGGCATCAGCACGATCGAACCGACACCAACACCGGAAAAGGCCAGTCCAACGGCGAGACCCCGTTTGCGCTGAAACCAGTTAGGGAGAAACATGGATTGCCCGACATATGTCAGGACGATCCCCGTCCCCACCATGAGAATTCCCAGTGTCAGATAGAAATGCCAGGGCTGGGTTGAGTAGGTCGACAGGATCAACCCGATGCTCACCGAAATAGCCGAGAGAGACAGAAGATATTTCGGTGCCAGAAATTCCAGCAGTTTGCCGATCAACGGGGAAAAGAATCCGGCAAAGGCAAATCCGATGGAGAAAGCTGCCGCCGTCGTGGCACGGTCCCACCCATATTCATTGAGGATCGCCGGGAACAGAAGCGAAAAGGAGGTCCGGACGTTGACACCGATCCCCATGGTGATGAATACGATAGCGACAACCGCCCAGCCATAGAAAAATGGCATATTTGCGAGACGCGCATCCAGGCCCGTCACCTGTTTTCTTGCTGTTGATTGATCCATGGCTAACGCTTTTTTTGTTGATTTTGAGGAGAGCGCCGAAGAGTTTGATATCAAACTCTACCCCAGTATTAGAATTTCACGAAGGAAAATCAGAGCCTATTGACTCTACAGGTTCTGAATGTATAGTCGCCGCGGGCTCACAGGGGCGCCCGCCCGCTTAAGATGACATCACCCTGCAGATATGATGAAAGTACATATTGTCTGACTTTCAAGTTTGGCTTCGCGGGATGCCTGTTAGAACTTAGGAGTTATTGACATGTCGTCTTCACCAAAGGAATTCTGTCCGCAAAAATCGCTGGGTGAGCTTAAAATCCGAAGCCGGATTTTAACCAAAGCCGCCAATTCCGGACGATCAAATGCCATCAGTCTATTAAAAACCCATAGTAGGCCTGAAGGACCTTTTCAGCATAAAGATGGCCTGAAAACCGTCTCACGGCTCGCGGGTTTCAAGGATTGGCAGCATGCCAGTCTCGTCTTGTCCGGTGGCGCAAAGATCGGAGAGGATATGGGCAGCCTCTGGTACAGCCCGAAATGCGGTGTCCTTCTTAACATCTGGTGTCGGGATTATGCAGAAGCTATCGAACAATTTGAATCTGGCGCGGGAAAGTTTCTGTTTCCCTATAAACGCCAGTTCCTGATTGTCGAGGATGATTTCCTTGAGACAATTGGTCTGGATCCGGACCATGCGATTTTCGGCCAACCGCCAAACCGCAATTTCGTACAGAGCTATGGCTCACCGGACTGGGATTTGCTCGTGTTTAAAAGATTGCAGAACGCCATGGCCAAATACGATCAGGAAGATGCCGTGAAATTTGCATAGATTGTTTCCCTTCAAACAATCTATTGCTCGAATGCGGAAATGTTATAAGCTGGGATTTCTGATAAGGGGGGCGGTAGCCTGTTAAGGCGGCTATTGCCACCCCTCTCATTTCGACTACTATGCCCAAAAACGGAGTGTGAGCTTGGCACCGTCGTCGCAGCCTGCAAAACTCGGCTTTGCCGAGCAAGTCGCCCTACTGGCATTGATGATTTCGATGGTGGCGCTGGCGATTGATGTCATGCTGCCCGCACTATATGACATCGGCCGCGACCTCAATGCGGGAGATGAAAACGAGCGCCAATATGTTGTCGCCGTTCTGTTTCTCGGCATGGCCATCGGGCAATTGATTTACGGACCTGTGTCGGATACTACGGGGCGAAAGCCGGCGATATTCTTCGGCTTCTTTCTGTTTCTGATAGGGTGCCTGCTATCTATATTGGCGACTGACTATATAATTATGCTCATTGGGCGCTTCTTGCAGGGCCTCGGGGTTGCCGCGCCCCGAATTGTCGCCATTGCCCTGATCCGAGATCAGTATGAAGGGCGCGAAATGGCGCGGTTTGTCTCCCTTGTTATGACTGTTTTTATTCTGGTGCCGGTCCTGGCGCCTGCTCTGGGGCAGGCCATCCTGTTTGTTACAGATTGGCGCGGTATCTTTGTCGTCCTGTTCGCTCTCGGTCTCGGAACCGTTCTCTGGTTCGGTATTCGCCATGAAGAAACCCTGGCGAAATCCAAACGTGTTCCTTTCTCAGTCAGCGGGATTTCCCGTGCCGTCATTGAAGTCTGTCAAACGAGAGCTGCATTTGGATATACCATGGTCGGCGGTTTCATATTCAGTGCCTTTCTTGGCTACTTGACCATGTCACAACAGATTTTTCAGGACCAGTATGGTGTGGGAGAATTGTTCGCCGTCTATTTCGGTGTCCTCGCTCTCGCCCTCGGGGCGGCGTCATTTGTCAATGCGCGGCTGGTGATGCGCCTTGGAATGCGGCGCTTGACCTATAATGCTCTAGTCGTCCTGACCGTTGTCTCCTTCCTGTTCTGGGCCTTCACTTATTTCGAAAATGGTCACCCGCCCCTCTGGACCCTGGTCAGCTTTTTCATGGTGACATTTTTCTGCATCGGGATCCTGTTCGGGAATTTCAACGCCATGGCCATGGAGCCTCTCGGCCATATCGCCGGTGTCGCCGCGGCTGTCATCGGTTCAATCACCACATTTGTCTCCCTCGGCCTCGGAACCATCATTGCCCAGCTCTATAACGGGACTGTTCTTCCGCTGATTGGTAGCTTTGCGGTGCTCGGTGCCTTATCACTTGCCGCCATGATCTGGACCATCCGCACCTCACCGAAAGAGCAGGAGGCCTGACCGGTTATGTGGGCAACCGTCAAATCCGTCGCGTCCCTTCTGTCCAGCTATGGTTTGCTGATGCTGGCCAATGCCATGTTTGGGACCCTACTGGGTCTGCGCAGCAAGCTGGAAGGATTCTCGACCGAGATGACCGGACTGATCATGGCTGGTTTCTTCCTCGGCATGCTCTTCGGCTCCGTCTATGCGGTTAAAGTTGTCGCCAGCGCCGGTCATATCCGGTCTTTCGCCGCATTCGCCTCAATCATGTCCGTCTCCGTCCTGGCCCATGTCCTGATTATAGATCCCGTGGCCTGGGTGTTGTTGCGGGCCATCGCCGGTTTCTGCATGGCGGGTATGGTCATGATCGTCGAGAGCTGGATAAACGAACGCTCCACCAATGCCAATCGCGGCCGCATATTGTCTCTATATATGATTACCAACTATCTCGGCGCCGGTCTGGGTCAGTTTTTGCTGACCATTGCCAATCCGGGGACGTTCCAGCTTTTCTCCGTCGCGTCAATCATCTTCTCGATTGCCCTGGTGCCCATTCTGCTGACACGCGCCAAGGCGCCAAAACCCACAGTGCCGGAACGGATGAAATTCCGGGATCTGATCAAGATATCCCCTGTTGGGGTTGTGGGCACCATAACGGCGGGTCTCACCAATTCTTCCCTGAACAGCATGGGTCCTATATTCGCAGCAACTATCGGCCTTTCTGTCAGCGAAATTTCGACTTTCATGGCCAGCATTCTACTGGGCGGTATGCTGTTGCAGTTCCCCATAGGCAGGCTGTCGGATCGGTTTGACAGACGAACGACTCTTGTTTTCGCGGCTGTCCTGACAGCCATCGCGAGTTTCGGGATCGTTTGGGCTGCCAGCCAGATGCTGATTATTGGGCTATTTGCCCTTGGTATGATTTACGGTGGATTTTGTTATACGATTTACCCAATGTCTTCGGCGCAGGTAAATGACATGGCCGACCAGGACCGTCTTGTCCAGGTGTCCGCTGGCCTATTAATGGCCTATGGTATTGGCGCCAGTATCGGACCGATCATTTCTTCTCAAATCATGGGTCATTTCGGCCCGGATGGTCTGTTCTATTTCATATCCGGTTGCACCCTCTTTCTCGCATTATTTGCCGTAATCCGCATTATTCAGCGGCCGTCCGGCGAGCATAAGGCCAGTTTTCTGCCCCTCGGAAGCCTTGGCACCTCCAGTAAGCAGCTCTATAGCAATGTGCAGGTTGATATGGTTCAGAAGCGGGAGAAAAATGACTGAATATCTATCAATATTTGCCATTGCCCTTGGGGCAAAAAGGAATAAACTCTGCCGCCCCTGATTGTAAATGTCTAAATAAGGATCCCGAGACCATGAGTGTTCAAAACGGTCGCCAATTCCTCAGTATTCCAGGTCCGACGACGGTCCCAGATGCCGTTCTTGCGGCCATGCACCGCCCTGCCATTGATATACGCAAGGGTGAGCTTGTCACGATTACTGATGGATTGCTGTCGGACTTGAAAGAAATCGTCGGCACGGACGGCAAACCCTATATCTATATAGCCAATGGTCACGGGGCATGGGAAGCGGCACTTAGCAATGTTCTCAGCCGGGATGACAAGGTCCTGGTTCTCGAAAGCGGATCATTCGCCAGTGGCTGGGGTCAGGCGGGCGGGACGATTGGTGTGGATGTTGAGGTGCTGCCGGGTAGCTGGCGGGCCTCCGTTGATCCGGCCGCCGTGGAACAGCGCCTGAAGGAAGATACAAGTGGGGATATCAAAGCCGTACTAGTGGTTCAGGTTGATACGGCATCCGGAGTTGTGAACGATATTCCAGCCATCCGCCGGGCCATGGATGCGGCCAACCACGATGCTCTTCTTATGGTGGACACCATCGCCTCTTTGGGCACCATGCCCTATGAGATGGATGCCTGGGGTGTCGACGTCACCGTGGCGGCCTGCCAGAAAGGCCTGATGATGGTGCCGGGCCTCAGTTTCACCATTGCCGGAAAAAAAGCTCTGATGCGCCACCCGAAAGCCAGTCTCAGAACAGCCTATTGGGACTGGACCGCCCGGGAAGGGGAGGAGCATTATCAGAAATATGCCGGTACACCGCCTGTCCATCATCTCTTTGGGCTGCAAAAGGCTTTTGAGATCTACAAAAATGAAGGGCAAAAGGCCATTGTCAAACGCCATCAACTGTTGGCGGATGCAACGCGCGCTGCTGTCTCAAAATGGGTTGAAGGCGGCGTCCTGTCGTTTAATATCCTCGCGCCTGAAGATCGAGCCAATTCCGTGACCACCGTTCTTGTCAACGATGAGAAAATCCTTGATGCCATTCATGCCTATTGTCAGGATAATTGCGGCGTTGTTGTTGGTGTGGGCATTGCGGCCCTGAGTGGTAAGGCCTTGAGAATTGCCCATATGGGACATATTAATGCGCCGATGCTGCTTGGGACTTTAAGTGCCATCGAAATCAGCCTGAAAGCCCTTAATATCCCCCATGGTGATGGAGGTGTTCAGGCGGCAATCGATTATCTGGCAAAAAACGTTTCCGCGTGAGACAGCTCTGTGATCCTTGGCACTGACATCCTTCCCGGGTTACATTAGAGAGTTCTGAAAAGGACATATCGGGAAATCGGAAGGAGTGAGCGATGTCTGAATCTGATAACGCCGGTGTTAAGGTCCCGCCTCCAATTTGCTTTTTTGGATTTCTGATGGTGGGAATCCTGATTGATTCCGCCTGGATGGGGGGAAGTCTTGCTCCTCCGGTATTCATGATTATCGGCGCCGTAATTGCCATCCCGACCTTCATTTTACTGGTGATTTCGGCAAATAAACATAAATCTGTAGGCAGTAATGTGGAGCCTTGGAAACCGACAACCGTGCTAATTACAGATGGCATCTATAAATACACCAGAAATCCGATTTATGTAGCAATGGCAATGGTTTACGTTGGTCTTGCTATTGCGGCCGGCAGTCTTTCAGCTCTTATTCTTTTGCCCGTTTGTCTGGCCGTGATTTGGTATTTTGTTATCGCAAAAGAAGAAGCATACCTTGAAGATAAGTTCGGGGACCAATATCTATCTTATAAGACCAAAGTCCGACGGTGGCTCTAAAGCCCATTTTTACAGTAACGGACGAGGTCAATTTACTAATGATAGCACGGGGCGCCCCAAATGACTGACGACGTAAAAGATCACGTAAAATCCAAGTCCACATGGACAAGATTATTGTT
Organism: Sneathiella sp.; assembly: GCA_965228285.1. GTDB lineage: Bacteria > Pseudomonadota > Alphaproteobacteria > Sneathiellales > Sneathiellaceae > Sneathiella. The sequence goes on along the minus strand of OZ245808.1, from coordinate 3,545,275 downwards.
CATTGTTCTCTATGCGATTACTTATCGGATAGCCGGTATAGTCTTGTTTGCCATTACGGTCATCCAGTTTATCAAGGCCTTGATCACCGGATCGCCATTCTCGCAACTGCAGGCTTTCGGAAGCTCACTCGCCGAATATAACAAGGACGTTGTGGCTTTTCTGTCCTATCAGAGCGATGAACGGCCGTTTCCAGTTGGCCCCTGGCCGCCACAGACACCTCCCCCTGCCGGATCCAAAGCCGATGATGTGATCATCGTTGCCGAACCGGTTGAGGAAAAGCCGAAAAAAGCCAAGCCTCGCAGCACGAAAAAGACTGGCACGGACGATTCACAAAGCAACGCCGCCTGATAGTTTTCAAGCGGCGGGGTTTTGGGTTTGCGCGAAGGCATGCTCTATGTCATGAATGTCTGACTTAATTGAATTTAGGGCAGTCGATATGGGCAATAAACTTCAAGACCTTCTGGATGAAAAACCATTCCTCCTTGCGGATGGCGCGGTCGGCACGAACCTGTTCGCTGCCGGCCTGCAATCGGGCGACGCACCGGAACTCTGGAATGTTGACGCACCGGAGAAGATTCATTGGCTTCACAAAGGATTTGTCGATGCCGGGACAGATATCATTCTGACCAACAGCTTTGGCGGCACATCCTATCGGCTAAAACTCCATAACGCCCAATCCCGGGTAGCCGAGCTCAACAAGGCGGCGGCTCAGATTGCCCGGACAGAGGCGGATCGTGCTGACCGGCCGGTCATCGTTGGCGGATCCATGGGCCCGACGGGAGAGTTGATGGAACCCATGGGCACCCTCACACATGCCGGCGCTGTGGCCGCTTTCAAGGAGCAAGCGGAAGCCCTTATTGAGGGCGGCGTGGATGTTCTCTGGATCGAAACGATCTCGGCAACGGAAGAAATGTCGGCTGCGGTCGAAGCTGCCGCCTCAACGGGCTATCCCTTTGTCTGCACCATGTCATTCGACACCAATCGGCGGACGATGATGGGCGTCAAACCGGCTGACTATACAGAATTCTGCCAAAATCTAACCCCTCGACCGATTGGTTGGGGCGCCAATTGCGGTGTCGGCGCAGGCGAGATGCTGGAGACACTGATTGGCCTGAAATCAACGGCGGATGAGAAAGACATCATTGTTTCCAAGGCCAATTGCGGCATCCCGGAATTTAAAGACGGCGCCCTTACCTATAGCGGGACTCTCGAAGTCATGGCAGATTACGCACGCCTGGCCGCGGATGCCGGCGCCCGCATTATCGGTGGCTGCTGCGGCACCAGCCATGCCCATCTGGAAGCCATGTCAAAAGCCCTTGAGGGCTATCGCCCTAACTCCAACCTTGATCTTGAAAGAATAGAGGCCCGGTTCGGACCCGTCTGGAAAGTGGAACTTCCTGCCGAAGCCGGCCATGGGGCAAAGCCGGAAGGAGGCGGGCGGCGAAGTGGCCGCCGCCGCCGCGGATAGGCTCACCCTAAGCCCAATTAGGCCTTTGCGCTCGGCCGGGCAGACATCGCCGCGTGCCAGCGCTTCAGATTGGTATAATCCTCCGGTATCTCAATTTTGACGGCTCCGGCAAAATCGACAACGACGAGAGCCCCTGAATCCACAACGGAATAGTGATCACCGACAATAAATTCCCGACCTTCAAGCTGCTTTTCGAGATCTTCAAAGAAATAGAGTATCCGTTGCTTACCGCGCTCGGCGAGGGCTGGAATCTGCTCAACAGACCGCGATCCGGTAATCGCCCGGCCTTTCAGACGTTCTGCGGAGTTTCTAACCGCTTCTGCCACAGCCATGAAGCCGTTGACAGTCAAATAATGGTTCCAATCGTTGATCTCCGCCCGCTCTTTTGGTGTCCGCCCATACAGGGGAGGTTCCGGCTGGATTTCTTCGATATAGCGGTTTATGGCATCAATGGAGGAGATGGTGGTGCCATCGTCAAGTTCCAACACCGGTATGGTGCAGTGAGGGTTAATTGCCTTAAATTCTTCAGTGAATTGCTCGCCTTCACGAATGTTGACGACAACCTTTTCGATATCCATGCCTTTTTCAGCCAGGAAAATCCTGACTCGGCGAGGGCTTGGAGGTCCGGGAAAATCATATAGCTTCATTGGTTACTTCCTGTCCAGATTTGCGCCCCGGATTGGGTTAGTTGAGAAATCCCTTAAAAATCTCATCATCGCCAATCATACCGACCAGCCTGCCATTCTCAACAAGTAATACAGGCGAGCAGGATTTATGGCGGATTTCAATAACCTCCCGCAGCATGATGCCGGGAGAGGCCGTGACGAACTGATTGTCTTCAATTGACGAAAGATCGCTGGGTTGCTCATAGGAAACAATTTTAGCTTGCTGGCCGTTCGAGGTCGCCGATTCCGGAACATTCTCCGAGCCCAGTTTGAGACGCCAATAGCCCGTTCGGTCCAGTTTCAAATCTTCGCCATCAATTGGGATGTTCTCAACCGCGGTCATCAAAGATTGGGCCTTGAGCACATTCAGCGGGTTCATATGGCCGACAAAGTCAGCCACATATTCATTTGCCGGATTTTTAACGATATCTTCCGGCTCGCCATATTGGACGATCCGGGCCTGATCAAGAATGGCGATCCTGTTGCCGATTTTCAGGGCTTCATCCAGATCGTGACTGACAAATATGATGGTCTTGTTCATACGTTTCTGCAGGGCCAGCAATTCATCCTGGAGGCGGTTGCGGATGAGCGGATCCAGGGCTGAAAACGGCTCGTCCATGAGCAGAATATCCGCATCGGTCGCAAAGGCCCGTGCCAGACCAACCCGCTGCTGCATACCTCCGGAAAGCTCATGCACAAATTTGTCTTTCCATTGATCAAGCTGCACCAGTTCAAGCTTCTCGGCGACGATATCCTTGCGGTCCCGCTTTGACAGGCCCCTGAGCTCAAGGCCAAAGCCGACATTTTCCTCGACCGTTCGCCAGGGTAACAGGGCAAACTGCTGAAACACCATCGAGATCCGGTGCATTCTGAGATGACGGAGGGTTGTCTCGCTGCAGGTGGCCAGATCAATTCTCTGACCGTCATCCTCCACCAGCACCTCACCGCGTGTGATCTTGTTCAGACCATTGACCGCCCGCAGCAACGTAGATTTTCCGGATCCGGATAAGCCCATCAGAACACAGATTTCACCGGCATTGACTTCAATTGAGGCATCGGCGACACCCAATACCGCATCGGTTTCTTCGAGAATTTTCTGACGGTCAGCTCCCTGATCCAGTAGGGACAGAGCGGCGCTCCGGTTCTCCCCGAACAGGATATCCACATGCTTGAACTCAACAACAGTCATCTTATTTCCTCTCCTTCTGAGAGGGTTGCTTGCAGATCCGATCCAGCAATATGGCAATGATAACGATCGCCAGACCGGCTTCGAATCCCTTGGCAATATTGACCGTGTTCAAGGCCCGCAAGACCGGAACTCCAAGACCAGGCGCGCCCACCATGGCGGCGATCACTACCATGGAAAGACACAGCATGATGCATTGGGTTACACCAGCCATAATTGTCGGCGCCGCATGGGGAAGCTCAATCTTCCAGAGCACCTGCCGGCGGGTGGCGCCAAAGGCCTCCCCCGCTTCGATCAGGGCCTTGGGAACCCCGGAAATACCAAGATAAGTCAGCCTGATCGGGGCCGGAATAGCGAAGATGACGGTGGAGATCAGCCCGGGAACGACCCCCAGACCAAACATGATCATGGTGGGAATAAGATAGACGAATGTGGGGATGGTCTGCATCAAATCAAGAATGGGCCGCAGAACCGTATAAAAACGCGGACGATGTGCTGCCAAAATGCCAAGCGGAACACCAATGATCACACAGGTCAGGGTCGCGAAAATGATCAGCCCAAGGGTTCTGACCGTCTCCTCCCAGTACCCGAGGTTAATCACCAGCAGCAGAGAGCCAACAATCAGCAGGGAGAGCTTCCAGCTTCTGTGAAGGCCATAGGCGCCAATAGCGAAGATTGCCACCAGGATCAGTGGTGGACACCAGAGCATGATATCCACCATGCCATTGATGAGAAATGCGAGAGCGTCAGAAAAGCTGTCAAAAATCCAGGCCCCGTGATCCAGCAGGATATTGACCCCGTCGCGAATCCAGTTTCCCAACGGAATTTTATGATCCGTCAGCCACTCCATACCTCTCCCCCTTCATGCGATGACGCGCTAGGCCGAAATGCAGGTGAGAAGATAGTCTCTCCACTCACCCGCTGTTTTCTTACATTCCCATGGCTTTCTCGAGGGCGGCAGAGGCATCGCCGCCATCAAATGTCGTCACACCTTCGGTCCAGGCTGTTACGACATCAGGGTTTTTTCTCAGCCAGGCCCTGGCCGCTTTCTTCGGGTCTTCCCCATCATCCAGGATCGCCCCCATGATTTCATTCTCCATGGCGAGAGTAAATTTCAGATTGGAAATAAACTTGCCGGCATTCGGACATTCGGCCACATACCCCTTACGAACATTGGTGAAAACTTCAGCGCCACCAAAGTTCGGGCCAAAATAGTCATCGCCACCCGACAGATAGGTCAAGTCGAAATTGGCGTTCATCGGATGTGGCTCCCATCCCAAAAAGACAACCCATTCCTTCTTTCGATCCGCCCGAGCCACTTGCGCCAACATACCCTGCTCACTGGATTCGACAACTTCAAAGCCTTTGAGGCCAAAAGCATCTTTATCGATCATGTCCTGGATAAGCCGGTTACCGTCGTTGCCCGGTTCAATGCCATAGATCTTACCATCCAGTTGATCCTTAAACTTGGCGATATCCGCAAAACTCTTGATACCGCCATCTGCCGCAGCTTTATTAACAGCCAACGTATATTTCGCACCCGACAGGTTCATGCCCGTTGTCTCAACCGATCCGTCTTCCCGGTACGGCGCAATATCCGCTTCCATGGTCGGCATCCAGTTTCCCAGAAAAACATCGATGTCGCCATTTTTTAAACTGGCATAGGTCACAGGAACGGAGAGAACTGTCTCGCTCGGCTCATAGCCCAAGGCATCCAGAACAACAGATGCTGCAGCCGTTGTTGCCGTAATATCCGTCCAACCGACATCGGAAAACCGAACGGATTTACAAGAGGCCGGATCAGAGGCCAGCGCAACATTGCTGAAGCCGAGCGCCGATATACCCAAAACCAATAAGCCTTGTGATAGTTTTTTTAACATTGTGTGATTTTCCCTGTTTAGAATAGTAATTTAATCGTGCGCGTGTAGCGTGCCGCAAACCAGCCCAGTTCCGCCACATACTATACAAATCCCGACGATATTCCAGCGGACAAAATTCTTACTCACATGATATTATTCTGGATTCCAGCCCGATTTCCATTTGGCCAGAGGCAGAATATAGGGAGGCTCGCCATTTTTGCGAAGCCAGCTATCAACGACATAGACATCACCGGTTTCCTTTTCTCTAATGGTGACGCCGAAATGTGGCCAGTCCTGCCAAGTTCCGCGCCCGACAGGCTTGCCTAATAAATGATGCTGCAGCAGACCCGCATCTTCCAGCACCATTATCAAGCTCATGGTATTAATGGTCTCATCAATACAATCCAGTTGATGTGTGTTGTTAAAGGACGTTCGGGGTGCATCCCCGGCAGTCCCTGTCGCCTTGCCGCCAATGACTTCATAATAGGCGATGGCCGTAGCAAGATGAGCCCGTTCTTTGTCGGCATCAGGATTGTGTTGGGTAAATCCGGTGGAAATGCGTGTCCAATCAATATCTGTAAGCTGTAAGATCTCCCGGCTCTGACAGCCATGCTCCGTACAATAAGTCAGCGCTTCCCGGGTCGGTTTGTCAATATTGTAATTGGCCAAAAACACTGACGGCACCGGTTGCTCCCTGTCGCCGACACAGGCGCCAACCCAAAAACAAATGACAGTGACGAATAGCCCCTTCCAATACATTGTGACCGCCCCGCACATACGTGATACGAGGAAAAAATATCATGTTTGGTCAGATACTAAGTATTACTTTTTCGTGATCGACGGGGTTGGGTATGGTTTATGTCTTGAGCCAAAAATCTCCGGACGGCCGTTTTTTCAGATGCCCGGCAGTTGGGGTCGCAAAATGTGTGCCGATGATCAGAGTGTCTGTATCCGCATATTTCTCGATAAAGTCCGTGCGGGTGGACCGGGCGCGATCCGCGTCGTCATCTGCAGTGCTCGACCATTCGGGATGGGCGATCTGGCAAGGATGATGCATGCTATCTCCTGTAATGACAGCTTCCGCCCCGTTTGACCTTATCCGAATACAGACATGCCCCGGCGTATGGCCAACTGAAGGAAACAGGCTGACCTCGTCACATACCTGATGATCCATATCGACGAAATCCGCAAGACCCGCGTCAATGATTGGTGCGACGGAATCTCCGATAACATCCCCGAATTCCGGTTGCGGGGCTAAGCTCCAGTGTTCCCATTCCTTCGCCCCAATCAAATAGCGGGCATTGGGGAATGTCGGAACCCATTCATCCTTCACAAGCATCGTATTCCAGCCCACATGATCTACATGCAGATGGGTGCATAAGACCGTGTCAATGCTGTTCCGGCCATAACCTGCCGCTTCAAGATCCTTAAGAAAAGTAGTTTGCAGCATATTCCAGGCGGGGATCTCTCTTTTCTTGTCATTGCCGAGACAGGTATCAACGATGATTCGCCGCGATCCGGTATCAATGACCAGCGCGTGGATGCTCATGATGAGTTTGCCTTCTTCAGTGGCAAAATGTGGAATGAGCCAATCAATTGGTTTAATTGTTTCCGGTGTCGCCTGTGGCAGTATGAACCGTGTTCCCCCCATGGCCTCGACTTCTACAATACGGGTTATTTTGACATCCCCGATGGTCCAGCTATTCATTTGCCTGCCTCCCTGTTTTTATTCTATTTTGCACATCAGTATAGAACCATCGACTCGCCAGACAACCCGATCCAACAATAGAAAGAACAGAATTTATGACTTATGTATTTGAGCCAGCGGCAATTCCCTCGGTTCCGATTCAAGGGAACGATGAACGATTTCCGGTCCGGCGCATATTCTGTGTCGGGCGCAACTACGCCGAACATACCCGGGAGATGGGAGGTGATCCGGACAGAGAACGGCCATTCTTCTTCACAAAGCCGGCGGACGCCATTGTCAAAAGCGGGACAGTCATGCCCTTTCCAAAAGCCACCGGCAACCTGCATCATGAGATGGAACTGGTGGTCGCTATCGGCAAATCGGGGGAATATATTGACCAGGATCGCGCCCTGGAACATGTATTCGGCTATGCCAGCGGTATTGATCTTACCCGCCGGGATTTACAGCAGAAGGCCAAAGAAAAAGGGCGCCCCTGGGACAGTGGCAAGGCTTTTGATCAATCTGCGCCCTGTGGCCCCATTACCTTGGCCGAAAATCTCCCGAACATTACCGATGCCAAGATCTGGCTGACGGTCAATGGAGAGACGCGCCAATCCGCAACGATTGCCGATTTGATATGGTCGATTGAGGAGATCGTCTCCATCCTGTCGTCCGAGTTTACCCTGATGCCGGGCGACCTGATTTACACCGGGACACCCGCAGGGGTCGGGCCTTTGGCATCCGGGGATAAGATAGAGGGATTCATTGAGGGTCTGGATCCCATTCGAATTGAACTGGCATAAGTTGATTTTTGATGGAGAGGATCCCATTTCATTCCTATAGTATTTATACACTGGTGCTTGTTTAGGGTCCTTTTTTCACAGAGGAGACTAGTATGAAAAAATCAGTACTTAAAACTACCGCAATAGCATTGTCCGGATTGTTAATTGCCGGGCAGGCAAGTGCCGGCTCCCTGCAATCGCATATCGCTGCTTACGCGCCGGAGGATTGTAAGCCGGTTGTTGATCAAGTGGTGTCCGAGAAGAGAATTGATAAAAAGAATATTTCGAAAATACAATATCTGACAGACTATGTGTCTGAGGGTGAGAATGGAGAAATATTGAATTATCAGGCGTGGTTCAGCTTTAAAAACTGCCGCGGAAACTACGTGGTCAACATGAACAAGGTCTGCCAGATAGAATCTACCTGGGGCACGGATGGTTGTAAACTTGACCGCATATCGATGAATGACACGTCAAAAGATTAGAGTTTAAGGAGAAATATACTTCTGTTAGGTTCGCAGTGACAGAAGAGCATATTTAAACTTGGAGTTTTAATCGGTTTATGGAGAGGTGACATAATCATGGGTAAATTTTTTCTACTGCCGGTAACTATTCTTTGCACGTTTACTCTTCCAGCAATGGCGATTGCGGGATCTTTGGTGGAAAACATCGCTGCTTTTGACGCAAAGGACTGCGAACCTGTTGTCAATCAGGAAATAGACAGATTGGGGATTGACCGGTCCAAAATCTCCCAGATGCAATATGTGACCAACGATATAGATCGGCGAAAATTTGTCGGGATATCCAATTATCAGGCCTGGTTGAGCTTCAGCAATTGCAAAGGCAATTATGTGATCAATATGAACAAGGCCTGCCAGATTGAAACAACCTGGGGCACTGATGAGTGCAAGCTTGCCGATATCAAAAAGTGATCCGGTCTGATTCTTTAGTGATCAGCCGATCGTGATTCGCGTTAACCATAAACCGCAGAAAAGTCAGGATCCGAGCATTTTCTTGACAGGTTTTTCGGCCCCAAAGGTCGCGACTTGGTCGAATTATGGTTAATTTTAAGGGTTGAATGAGAGATCAGCTCTAAAAATATAAAATTTTATATAAATTTTTATGAAATTAACCATAAACTGTACTTTTTCGGTGGTTCCTCCCTCGCTTTGCCGATAAACTTGTCATGCGGTTCAGAGCGTATTTTACCTGAAATTTTCCGCTAAAATTGTAGAAAATCAATCTTGTACAGGAAACGAATTGCGTATCAGATGAGTTTCGCGCGGCATAATCATGGACGATCCCTATTTGGCCATGCCAAAACGACTTCCAAGCGGGAGCAGGAACTGTTGGCCGAAAACAATCTGCTGCGCGAAAAGAACAAGCGGTTAAGCGATGCCATTTTAACCCTCGTCGACCATATTGAGACCAAATTCCCGTCTCTGGAAAACCATTCATCGGGTCCAACCAGCCAAACGGACACTGAAGCCGAACAGGAACCGGTAAAGCCGAATGGCACAAACGGTAAGAAGGTGAATGGTGGATCCGAACGGTCCAAGGTTGAGGTTTTTGAAACCTTCGAGGAACCGATTGAATTTGCTGAACCCGCTCCGCAAATGCGGTTTGACAGGTCAAATCGCTTTTCCTCAGGCCATAATGCGTCAAGCAGCAAACGCGGAAGGGAGACTGAAAAGCAGGAATATTTTGTCTCGCCAGATCTCGCCCCCGATGAAATTGACCTGCTCAAATCCCCGACCAAGGAACGCTCCGAGGCTTTGCGCCGGCAACGGGAAACGGTTGAGGTTGTGGATCTCAAGCCAAAATCGGGATCAGATACACAAAGCACGCCGGTCTATGAAGAATCGACTGTTAAGCCCTCAAACATCCCCAATTTCGACTTCAAGGATGACGAACCGGTAGAGGATATAGAGCTTAAGCGCCGGGAAACCTTGCGAGCCGCCATGCGTCGGCGGGTCAACCGTCTTCGCTGGTAATCACGGATGCCTTTCGCTATATAAGTCTGTAGCATCAAAAATCCATTTTCTTGTCAGATATGCCAGAAACAGCGTTACAGTCTCAGGAATTGCCCATCCTCTATAGTTTCCGCCGATGCCCCTATGCCATTCGGACGCGCATGACATTGGACTACACAGGCATTTCCGTGGAACTTAGGGATATCCTCCTCAAAGACAAACCCGCTGATATGACCGCAGCCAGCCCCAAGGCGACAGTACCTGTTCTGAAAACTGCGGAAGGTCAGGTGCTGGAGGAAAGCCTCGATATCATGAACTGGGCGTTGGCGCAGCGGGACCCGGAAAACTGGTTGCCGGAAGACCCCTCTCTGCGAGCGAAAATCAATTCTTTGATTGAACAGAATGACTTGCCGTTCAAAGAATCTCTCGACCGCTATAAGTACCATGTCCGCTTTCCGGAACGCTCCCGCGAAGAGTACAGATCAGAATGTGAGCAATTCCTCACTTTTCTGGAAAGCCTTCTGGCAGAGCATAAATATCTGATCTCGACGGACATCACCTATGCGGATATCGCCATTTTTCCTTTCATCCGCCAATTTGCAAATTCTGACCGGAACTGGTTTGACCAGGCCCCCTATCCGAGACTTCAACAATGGCTGGAAAAGCTGACGACATCGGAAAGGTTTTTGCGAATTATGCGTAAAAACCCGATTTGGAAGGAAGGCACATCCGGCATTCCTTTTCCGGATCCCCATGGATCCTAAATATTTCCGGCAATCGGGAGCCGAGTATAGTGATTGCGAAACCTATCGATACCGGCTATGGCGCAAATGGGAGGACGGACCCACCGTCACTTTCCTGATGCTGAACCCCTCAACAGCCGATGCTTTTAAAAATGATCCGACCATCGAACGCTGTCATCGCCGAGCGGTCGCCATGGGATTCGCGGCCTTGGAAATCGTGAATATCTTCGCCTATCGGGCCACCGACCCCCGGGAGCTGAAAAAAGCCGTCAAACCCGTCGGCCCGGCCAATGACAAAGCCATCCTGGAATCTGCTCGGAAGTCCGATATGACGATCTGTGCCTGGGGCAGCCATGGCGATCACCAAAATCGTCACAAGGAAGTCAAAGAGCTTCTCAAATCGCATAATATCGCCGCCCATGTGCTCGCACTGACGGTGGCGGGCCAGCCGCGGCATCCGCTTTACCTGCCCTATAGTTGCCTGCCCCGGCAATGGGCTGAACTCTGACGATCGAGCGTAATTATGGCCAAGCTTTATTTCAATTACTCGACAATGAATGCCGGTAAATCGACGACTTTGCTGCAATCGAGCTTCAACTATGAAGAACGAGGCATGCGGACAATGCTGTTCACGGCGGCGTTCGATGACCGCTACGGGGTCGGGAAAATCACGTCCCGTATCGGCCTTGAATCCGAAGCCCATCTGTTTGCTGATGACACCGACCTTTTTGAGGTCGTCAAGGCAGAGCTGGCGAGCAGGAAAGTCGATTGTGTGATGGTTGATGAGAGTCAGTTTCTCAGTAAGGCTCAGGTGTATCAGCTCTCGGAAGTGACTGACAAACTCGGTATACCCGTGCTGGCCTATGGATTAAGGACGGATTTTCAAGGAAATCTGTTTGAGGGCAGCCAGTATCTTCTCGCCTGGGCCGACGAGCTTCGAGAGCTCAAGACTATTTGCCATTGCGGGAAAAAAGCGACCATGGTGATCCGGGTCGACGAAAATGGGAACCCCGTGCGCGAAGGCGCACAAAAGGAAGTTGGCGGCAACGATCGTTACATTGCACTCTGCCGAGGGCATTTCAAAGAGGCCAATCCGGCGCCTGACAAAAACTAATTGGCGGGAGAGACATGCCCTCCCGACCTATTGTCCGGGGTCACATCGTCAGGAAGACGACAGGGCAGCAAATTTCTTGAAATGAAAGTCCGTATTCCCGAACAGCATTTCGATGGTTGTCAGCCGCTTGAAATAGTGACCGATGGAATACTCGTCGGTCATGCCCATCCCGCCATGAAGCTGGATAGATTGCTGACCAACAAACTTCGCAGCCTGACCAATCTGAGCCTTTGCCGCTGAGACAGCTTTTTTGCGCTCCAGCTCATCATCCATGCAAAGCTTCATCGCCACCATGTCAGACATGGATTTCGACTGCTCCGCCTCCATATACATATCGACCATGCGATGCTGAAGAACCTGGAACTTGCCGATCGGAATACCGAACTGCTTGCGTTCCTTCATATATTCGTTGGTGATATTGTTGGCCGCCTGCATGGCCCCGACAGCCTCGGCGCAGAGTGCCGCAATGGCCGTATCGACAACCTTTTCAATGACCGGCAGCGCCGCTCCTTTTTCTCCCAGCAAGGCATCGGCGCCAACTTCCACATTTTCCAGCATGACATCCGCCGCCCGCTGACCATCCACCGTCCGATAGTCGCGGGTACTGACCCCGCTTGCTTTCGCATCGACGATAAACAGGGAGATTCCGTCTTCATCCCGAGAGTCACCGGATGTCCGTGCGGAGATGATGATCTTGTCAGCCGTCGCCCCATGATAGACAACAGCCTTGTGCCCGTTCAATACATAACCATCGCCGGACTTACTGGCCGTGGTTTCCACATCATTCAGGTTGAACCGGGATTGCGGCTCGGCATAGCCAAAAGCCAGCATCAGATTGCCTTCAATAACCTCTGGCAGAATACTTTCAATCTGCGCTTCGTTGCCGGCCTCGACCACAAGGCCGCCACCCAGAATTACCGTGCTCAGGAAGGGCTCCAGCACAAGTCCGCGGCCCATGCTTTCCATCATAATCATGGTTTCAACAGGGGTTCCGCCAAATCCGCCCACTTCTTCCGGAAAAGGCATCCCCAGCCAGCCGAGCTCGGCCATCGTCTTCCAGTGATCGCGGCTAAATCCGAGGTCGGTTTCCGCCAGCCTCGCTCGGGCTTCCGATGAGTAATTATCCAGAACGAACCGCTCGACACTGTCTTTCAGCAGGGTTTGTTCATCAGAAAGTTCAAAATCCATCTTTTGGTTATCCTTATAATCCTAGAACCATCTTGGAGACGATATTACGTTGAATTTCATTACTGCCGCCATAAACCGATGCGGCACGTAAGTAAAGATGCTCAGCCATCGGACCATGGGCATAGTCCGGACCGGCAGGGGATTCATTGCGGCCCTCATAAGCCCTTTCAGGCTCATATGGCGCGCCATACATCCCCAGGGACTCCACCAGCAGTTCTGTAAGACGCTGCTGGATTTCTGTGCCCTTGATCTTGAGCAGGGACGGCTCCGCCGAGAGTTCCTTGCCATGGCTTAACATGGAGAGATACCTGAGTTCGGTATATTCAAGGGCCATCAGGTCCACTTCCAGTTTGCCGAGTTTGGTGACAAAATCCTGATCCTCAATCAGCCGGCCATCGCCGCTGCGCTCAATCGCGGCAATTTCCCTTACCCGCTGGATTTGTCTCTTGGAGCGACCAACCCGGGCAATACTCGTCCGTTCATTCCCCAGCAGGAATTTTGCATAGGTCCAGCCCTTGTTTTCCTCGCCAATCCGATTGGCGATCGGAACGCGGACATTGTCAAAGAAAACTTCGTTTAATGTGTTTTCCTTGTCGATTCCGTAGATAGGCTTGATGGTGATCCCCGGGGTTGTCATGTCGATCAGAAGAAAGGAGATGCCTTCCTGCTGCTTCGCAGAGCTATCTGTCCGAACCAGACAGAACATCATATCCGCATGCTGAGCGTGAGAGGTCCAGATCTTTTGCCCATTGACAACATAGTCATCGCCGTCCTGGACCGCCTTGGTCTGCAAAGACGCAAGATCGGATCCGGAGCCCGGCTCTGAATAACCCTGGCACCACCAGTCATCGGAATTCAGAATGCGGGGAAGATATTTGTCCTTTTGTTCCTGGTTGCCGAAGGTATAGATTACCGGGCCAACCATGCTGACACCGAACGGCAAAGCGACAGGCGCGGCGGCAAGTCCGAATTCCTGAGCAGCGATATATTTCTGCGCAATCGTCCAACCAGTTCCGCCATACTCGACGGGCCAGTTCGGCGCCATCCAGCCTTTTTCATTGAGAATTTTCTGCCATCTGATCGTGCCTTCTTTTGTCGGGTGCAGACCACGGGCCGTGCGTTCTTGCACATCGGCGGGAAGGGACGTTTTGATAAAATCCCGTACCTCAGCCTGAAACGCTAAATCTTCTTCACTGAAAGATAGGTCCATTGGGGTTTCTCCATTATTTCTATGGGTTTCTTAATTGCCCATTTGGCCCTCATGCTAGGCCGGGTTTTTCCGCAATGCAAGTATGGGATCAAATATATGATCTCATGTGCAATTTTCCACTGTTTCCGCTGCGTAAAGCTGGCCTGCTCGGAATGGCGATATGACCCTTAGCCCGGGAAATGACGGAATCGGATCAGACCGTCCCGTTCAATCTGCTTTAGCAATCCGACCTCCCAGGTAAGGTAATCCTGCATGCGTTTTCGGATTTCTTGCCGACTGCCCGTATCGTAAGGTTTGTACCAGACATCATCGTTGGTGCTCAGCATATTGGTTTCCCCGCTTTCCAGGGCCATGGATGCTGCTTCCCAGGCTCTGGTGCCACCTTCCAGAACCCGGACAATCGATTGGGGTCTGAGCTGGGCAACCTCCGCCGCCGCAAGATGGGCAAGCCGCCCGTCCTCCGAGGTCAGAATTATCAGTCCAACGGGCGGGATATAAATATGATCGGCGGCCAGTCGCGACCGGATGGCCCAATAGGCCCCCGGGATATGAGCCGTTCGATAATTGAGGGACGATCCTACGTCAATCACGGCAACCGCTTCCCGGGAGGCTAGAACAGCATCCAGCTCCTGAGGTGACAATTCGGGATATTGTAGAAATGAGGGTCTGTCCGGAGGTCCGCTTTCCAGCGGATCCTGTAAACCGCCCTGCAGCACATAGACTTCAGGCCAATTCATCTGGATCAGCCAGGAGGCCGTCATCACGGCACGCACGGTATTGTCATCGATGAGGACTATTCGAGGGTTGCGAGTCCCGATATATTCGTCTGTCGCCTGCACCAACTGACCACCGGGGGCATGGTGAGATCCGGGAATATGGGCTTCGAGATATTCTTCCTCTGTCCGAACATCCAGAAGATACAGGCTTCTGGTGCCGCTCTCGGTACGCCAGGCCTCCACCTGAGCCCGGTCGACATATTCAACACCAAACCGTGCCGCCACCTTTTCTACGGAGGCCTTACTGTGGGCAAGTGCATCAGCCGAGGGAAAAGGTGCGACCGTGTCTTCGCGATGGGCAAGCTCAAGATCCGCGAGATACCAGCCCATGGTCCCGTCTTTTAACGCAGAAACCGGATTGGGAACACCCGCATTAATCAGGGATTGGGCGCCAATGATACTGCGGGTGCGCCCGGCACAATTGACGATGATTTCTGTTTCAGGATCCGGCACCTGCTCAAATACCCGATGAACAAGTTCCGCCCCTGGCGCATCGACACCGCCGGGGATCGACATACGGTGAAACTCCGCAAAGGGCCGGCTATCGAGAATCGCCACCTTCTCCCCGGAGGTCACTTTCTGGTTGAGATCCGTAGCTGTAACATAGGGAGTTCGATATGTTTCTTCGACAAATTCACCAAACGCCTTGCTCGGAACGTTGACACCAGAAAACAGCTCAAAGCCGGCCTCCCGCCACCCCTCAACGCCGCCCTCGATAAGATGAATGGATTGATATCCAAGGGTAGAGAGTATGACAGCTGCACGCTCTGCGAGGGGCAGCTCACTTCCTTGATCCAGAAGATAAAGGGGAACGGATTTTCGCGGGACCAGACGGTCGATATCCAGCTCGAGCCGACTCAGTGGCAACGGGACAGCGAAAAAGGGATGTCCTTCCGAATGGACCCCCTGCTCCCGAACGTCCAGCAAGGCATATTCGTCCTTCTGCATCATGACGGTCCGCAGATCTGCAGCAGAAATCATTTGATAGGTCAATTCCGGGCCTCTCGAATATCCGTATGGGCTGGAAACACTTCCCAGATTTCCTTGTTCTTGTTCCAAAAATTCCGGCCATGAAGCTGCTCGAGACCCAACCCGTACATATGAAAATTCAAAACCGGCTCACCAGCCTCGATATGAATGGTATGAATCTCGTCGGGCAAAAGGGCGACACCTGTCCCGTCCTCCACCATCTGACTGCCAATCTGCTCAACCCCTGACGATACACGCTTGTAAAACCGGTTCTCTTCCTGCCCCAGAACTCCGACAATCACAGCCCATGTGGTATGATCATGGGGCGGCGCATTGACATTACCATCGGCGGCATTGGCGTAGAGAGCAAACCCATGGTCGTCATCCTCAGAGAGCCGGTACAGGCAGCTTCGACGCTTTGACTCTGCATCCGGTGGGGGAAAGTCTTCCAGGGTGAATAAATGCTTTTCCCGGGTCAGGGAAATGAGCTCTTGTTTGATCTTTCCAAGCAATATGTGGGTAATCTCAACCCCGTCAGCCATGTCGCGAATTTTGCCAACGGTTTGAGAAATCGCAGCCCGTCGATCTTCAGCAAGTGTCATGTCACTCTCCAGTTTTTCTCCATTGTAGTAGAGAAGAAATCTTCTGCAATAGGACATCACGCTAGATTTCAATCTCTGGACAGCTGGGGCTGGGGCTGTATTCTTAAAAGATGGTCTTCCTTTTTTGGAATTAGGGGCAGAAAATTGATAAAGAAAATCCTCCTGTCACTCTTAGGGGTCCTGGTCGTTCTCCTTTGTGTTGTCGGCTATCGAACCTTATCGAATTCGCCGGAACCGGGCGTTTCCGAGGCCATAACCCTGGCCGACATTGATGTCCTGGCCGCCGCTCAGACCCTGTCTCAATCGGTACGGATAAAAACAATTTCGACAGGCCGGAACGATCCACCGGCTGCAGAGGAGTTTGCCAAGCTTCATGACCTCATTGATCAATCTTTCCCACTGGTTGCTGAAAAACTGAAGAAAGAAGTGATCAGTGATCACAGTCTGCTCTACAGCTGGCAGGGTAGTGATACGAACTTACAACCAGTACTGCTTATGGCGCACACAGACGTGGTTCCGGTCGAGCCCGGGACAGAAGCAGACTGGACCCATGACGCCTATTCGGGGGCCATCGAAGGCGGCGCCATCTGGGGACGCGGCACGTTGGATGACAAAGTCTCGGTTTTCGGCATTCTCGAGGCGGCAGAGGCGTTGCTGGCGGATGGTTTCTCGCCCAAGCGGACCTTGTACTTTGGATTCGGCCATGATGAGGAAATCGGCGGTGAGAATGGCGCAGCCAAGATCGCTGAGCTGTTTGCTGAAAGGGGCATCGAGCTTGGATTTACCGTTGATGAAGGCATGGTTGTCGTTCAGGGGGTCTTTCCCGGAATTGACGATCCCATTGCTTTTATTGCGCTTGCGGAAAAAGGGTATCTCACCCTAGAGCTGACGGCAGAGACAACAGGCGGGCATTCGTCAATTCCACCGAAAACCACAGCAATCGGGAAAATTGCCCGGGCCGTTAATCGTCTCGAAGAAAACCGCTTTCCCGCCGTTCTGCAAAGTCCGGCCGCCGATATGTTTGAGGCTCTTGCCCCCTATATGCCGCTCGCTTTGAAGGCTGTCATTTCCAATCGCTGGCTATTTGATCCCATTCTTCTGTCTGAATTAGGAAAAGGCGCGGCCACAAATGCCATGATCCGAACAACTACGGCGGCAACCATCATTGACGGCGGAGCCAAGGATAATGTTCTGCCTACGACCGCCTCCGCCACCTTGAACTTTCGCTTGCTTCCCGGAACCACAGCCGAGCAGGCCGTCGCCCGGGTTGCTGAGGTCATTGATGATCCAGACATTACCCTTGACGTGAAACAGGTGAATAACCCCTCCCGAATCTCAAGCAAGGAAGCGGAAGGATATATTCTCATCGAAAAAACCATCCGCGAGGTTCTGCCGGATGTGCTCGTCTCTCCCGGGCTCATGTTGGCCGGATCCGACAGCAAGCATTACGAAGGCGTCGCCGAAAACAGCTACAGATTCATTCCCATGCGATTCGGACCGGAAGACATCGCCCGTGTCCACGGCACAAATGAACGCATTCTTATCGAGAATTATGGAGAGATTATCCAATTTTATCATCGCTTGATGCAAAATGTCGGAGGCTGATGCCTATTAGTGGCGTCGGGCCTGCACCATAACCGCATCAATACGGGTTTCACCTAAAGCCTGGATAGCTTCCAACCTGTGCAATCCCTCAATCAACACATAGCGGCCCTGTCCCTGACGGACCTGAATGGGTGACTTCTGACCATTTTCCAGAATATCCTCTGCAAGGGTGTTAACGCGCGCCGCGTCCAGCCTTTTACGAATCTTGGCCGGAACATATACCTGGTCAATTTCAATGCTGATTGTTTTCATTGAGGCATCATGGTCTGTAACCGGGACAGACGCCAAGCAAAAAAACATGTTTGATCTTCTTCTCTGATCACAATTTCAGAAGTCTAGCGTCTCCTATTCAATTTAAAAGCTGGAGATATTAATGAAAACGACTGGAACACGCGATCACTGGGAATTCTATCAGGATCATAATCAACAGCATCACAAATGGCGATGGCGACGGACGGCTCCCAATGGCAGAATTGTCGGCGCTTCAACGCAAGGATATGCCGAGAAGGAAGAATGCATCGAAAATGCGATTCGAAACGGATATATCAATAAGGATAGTTAGGCTCCAGGTCGAAGACCAAACGGCTTGCGCCTGCGGGGATAATGGTCATACTGAGCGGAAAAATATGAGCTCTAATCACGTATGACCAATTCCACCATTCCGGACGGGTTCCGTCCCTTCCTCGCCCGAGGCAAATTTCCTGAAAAGATTGGCCCTCTATATTTCAAAAGGGACGGCGAGACATATAGTTACGGCTTTCTGGCAGACGAAAGCCATGCCAATGCCCATGGGGTTGTTCATGGGGGTATGCTCATGAGTTTTCTGGATGAAGCTCTTGGACAGATCGTCTGGCGATCTGTTGATAAAAAACGCTGTGCGACCATCAGCCTTAATTGTGATTTCATCTCGTCCGCAAAACCAGGGGACTGGGTAGAAACCAAGATGCAGATCAGTCGGCAGGGGATTTCTGTTGTGTTTATGCATGGAGAGTTGCTGGTAGACGGAAGACGTATCCTCACCGCGGACGGTATCTGGAAGATCATCGGGAAATGAGTGTATAAAATGGATGAGCTTCCTTTTGCCCTGATTGAACAGGCCAGAGACACAATCTCTTCCCGCATTCGCAAAACGCCGATGCTTGAAGTTGAGTATGATACGGACCGTTTTGTTTCCATGAAACTGGAATGCCTGCAGATTTCAGGGTCCTTCAAAATCAGGGGTGCTTTGAACACGGTTCTCGGCCTTGATCAAACAGCTCTGAACAAGGGTCTGGTGACAGCGTCCGGAGGCAATCACGGCTTGGGTGTGGCAACGGCCGGTGCCATGACCGATACCCCTGCCACCATCTATCTGCCGGAATCCACGCCTCCCTCAAAAGTAGAAAAACTCAAAAATATCGCCACTAATGTTATTGTGAGTGGATCTGCTTGGGATGATGCCAACGAGCTGGCCCTTGAGGATGCGAAAACGAACGCCAAAACTTATGTTCATCCTTTTGCCGATCTCTCTGTCATGGCGGGTCAAGGGACCCTTGGGCTAGAAATTCTCGAGGAAGCTCCAGATCTTGACAATCTGATCGTCGCGATCGGTGGTGGGGGATTAATCTCCGGGGTGGCGACCGCCATCAAATCCGTAAAACCGAAGATGAGAATTATCGGTGTGGAAGCAACCGGCGCGCCTACCCTCAGGAAGAGCGTTGACGCCGGAAAACTTGTCACTCTCGAAAAAGTGGAAACCCGGGCCGGAACTCTGGCCCCCCGCCGGTCGGAGGAAATTAATCTTTCGATTATTTCGAAACTGGTAGACGATATTATTCTCGTGGAAGACGCTGAAATGCTTACTGCTGCGCAGTGGTTATGGGGTAAATGCGGGATCGGTGTTGAACTGTCCGCCGCCGCCGCTTTGGCCATCCTTCAATCCGGCAGATTTACCCCGGAACCAGGCCAAAAAACAGGAATTATTATCTGTGGTACGGGTACAGACGGCTTCTAGTTGCTTCAGGTTGAAGGTCTCCCCTTGTATCCTCGTCGGTTATTCCCGCAATTTTTCGACCTTGCCAATCACGGTTTCCGTTGACCAGCGCCGCATTTGCGACGTACCCTCAGGAAAAACAGGGAACGAAAACAATACTTAAGGGAGAATCATGTCTGACTTTTCGTGGGAGAAATCATATCCGCCAGGAGTGAAGTGGGAAATCGAGATCGAGCAGAAGCCGATTTATGCCTTGCTTGATGAAGCGGTCAAGAAATGGCCGAACAATAATGCTATCGATTTCATGGACAAAAAGATCACCTATCTTGAACTGGATGACATGGTCAACCGGGCGGCCAAGGGTTTTAGGGAAATGGGTGTCAAAGAAGGGGTTCATGTGGGCCTCTATCTGCCCAACACTCCCCATTATATGGTTTGTTTCTTCGGCATACAGAAGGCCGGAGGGACGGTAGTCAATTATTCACCCCTTGATGCGGAAAGGGAGCTTCGCCACAAAATCGAAGACAGTCACACAGACTTCATCGTCACCTTGGACCTGGAAGTCCTCTATCCAAACATTGCCAAAATGCTGCCGAGCACCCGTCTGAAGAAAATCATTGTCGGTTGTCTGAAAGAAGTTCTGCCTTTTCCCAAAAACTTTCTCTACCCCTTGGTGAAAAGCAAAGATATCGCCTCGGTACCTAAGGACGATGAGCATGTGACTTTTAAACAGCTGCTGGCGAATGACGGGCGTATTGATGTCGCGCCGGTACCCGACCCGGCGGAGAAAGTTGCGGTGCTGCAATATACCGGCGGCACGACGGGTCTGCCCAAGGGCGCCATGCTGACCCATACGAACCTGATCGCCGCCTGTCAGCAGCTTCGGGCCATGCAGCAGAGTGATGATCCCATTCTCTTTGACGGAACAGAGCGTGTGCTGGCGGTTCTGCCGCTATTCCATATTTATGCGCTTACCGTGATTATGAATTATGGCATCGCCGGCGGTTCGGAAATCATCCTTCATCCAAAATTTGAACTGGATGATGTGATGAAGGATATCGATAAGAAGAAGCCGACAATTTTCCCCGGGGTTCCGACCATGTATATGGCGATTGCCAACCACCCGGAAATCTCTAAATATGATCTTTCTTCACTGAAATTCTGTGCCTCAGGCGGGGCACCACTGCCTGTGGAAGTTCAGGACCAGTTCCAGCGAGTGACAGGATGCCTTTTATTGGAAGGGTGGGGCATGACGGAAACTTCGCCTTCCGGGACGTCGACACCTCTTACCGACAAACGGGTTCCCGGCGCTGCAGGGGTTCCCGTTCCCGGCGTCGAAATCCGCATCCTCGGCATTGATGACAAAAGCATTGTCATGCCGACGGGAGAGATCGGTGAAATTGCCATAAAAGGCCCGAACATCATGAAGGGCTACTGGAACAAGCCAGAGGCGACCGCTGAAAGCTTTGTTGGTGATTTCTTCCTCACCGGTGATACGGGTTATCTCGACGAAGACGGCTATATGCATATTGTCGATCGGACCAAGGACATGATTACGTCCGGCGGATTCAACGTTTATCCGCGAATCATTGAGGAGGCTATTTTTGAGCATCCCTACGTGGAAGAAGTAACGGTTGTTGGAATTCCTGATGACTATCGCGGTGAAGCGGCAAAAGCCTTCATCAAACTGACACCGGAAGGCGAGGAATTCTCTCTTGAGGAACTTCGGGAATATCTTGCTGACAAGCTTGGCAAGCATGAGCTTCCGGCGGCGGTGGAATTCCGGCCGGAGCTTCCGAAAACATTGGTCGGCAAGCTTTCTAAAAAAGAGTTGGTAGAAGAAGAAAAGCTCAAATACGAAGAGCGAAAAAAAGCCGAAGCCTCCGCCTAAGCACAATTAGACATCTCCGGAAACAGACCTTATTGAGGACTGTTTCCGGGCGAAAGCACTTGATGAGTACATTCCTCGCCATTGATTTTGAGACCGCCAATAACAGATCTGACAGCGCCTGTGCCGTCGGATTGGTGCGGGCGCAGGATGGCGTTATTGTTGAGGAGCAGGCCTTTCTTATTCGCCCGCCCACCCCGGAGTTTTATTTCACCCATATCCACGGTCTGACCTGGGAGGATGTTGAGCATGCGCCAGACTTTGGAGAGCTATGGCCGGATATAGCCAGGTTCTTTGATGGCATCGATTTTCTGGCCGCCCATAATTCCGGATTTGATTCGAAAGTATTGAATAGCTGTTGCGACAAATATGGGGTGAAGCGGCCGACGAGCGGCTTCACCTGCACGGTAAAGCTGGCCCGCGGTATGTGGGAAGTGCGGCCTACCAAACTTCCCAATGTGGCCCATTATCTTGGCCTTGAACTAAAGCATCACGATGCCCTGTCTGACAGCAAGGCCTGCGCAAATATTGTTCTCGCCGCAGAACGGGATGGCTGGGGATTTGACACCGGCTATGACAATGTGGGCGAAAGATACATAGCCATAGATCAATTGTAATTCACAACCGCAACACACGATATGGTCACGGTTGGGTTTCCCATAAGTCAAGTTTAATTGCGAGTCATTCTTAAAAACTATTGACCCAGAGCCTTCCTCTTGTTTTAATAATGATTATCATTTGCATTATTGGAATACCCACATGATCCGAATTCGATTTCTTACCGCGGAGTCTCTTGCCGGCCTTATGATAAAGACGGCGGAGGAGCAGATCGCAACCCGACCGGACTGCCAAAAAAAATATATGGAACAACAGTCCACATACTATCGCCATATCGAAACGGCACAAAAAAAGGATGGGCCTGCGAAACAGGTCCATCCTTTTGTGTCATTGTCGTGAAATCAGGCTAAGGCGCGTGTCTCCTCCTGAACCTTCTTCAACTGACGCCGGGCCGCATGGCGGCCAGCTGTCTTCATAGTCATTTTACGGGCAGCCCGCTGAGCATTTGACCGACTGTTTTTTGTCAGTCCGTTTCCGCTGCCGCCGCCGCCTTTTTTACGGCTTTTACCACCCTGGTTACGACCGTTACGTGCTGATCTTGCTGTCATGTGGCTCGCTCCACTCACTTCATTCTCAAATTCGAAGCGCCTTACATAATGGCTGAGGGGCCAAAGGTACAGGAAAATCTTCTGATTTTGGAAGATTCCTCTGCATTTAGACCTTTTCAGACCATCAGGACCAAATTTACCGTCAGGTTCCCTTAGGAAAAGACGCTTTGCAGTTTCATGGCAATTCCCATGTTTCCCTCAATCTTCAGTTTGCCCATCATAAACGCGGTCGTCGGGTCCAGGTCACCCTGGGCAAGTGCTTCGAAATTCTCTTTTGTGATCTTGATGGTGCATTCGGCATCCTTGTCTTCGTTGGAAACCGTGTTCGGTTCCGAGACAGCATCAACAAAGACGATACCGTCATCTCCGAAGTCAAATTTCAAAGTCGCCCCGAGGCCACTGTCATCACCCACTCTTTCCCGCATTCCTTCGGTAATTTCTTCCAGGGTAGCCATTTCTTTTCCTTTCGCGATCCCGTCGATTAAGTCTATAAAAATACAAACTGCCCGAGATTGATGCCGGACGCTGTATCAAGAACATGTATTGACGTTAACGTAAACGTCAAGCAATAATCTGTCAAACATTGTCTCAGGCGTAACGATAAAAATAAACAGCTCATGTGAAGGCTGAAACAATAAGAATGAGGGAGGTTCCCCAGGTGAACTATAAATCCATCTTCAGGCCCGGACTTTTTGACGGACAAAGCATCGTAGTGACCGGTGGTGGCAGCGGTATCGGCCGCTGCACGGCCCATGAACTCATCTCCCTGGGCGCCAAGGTTGCCCTGGTTGGCCGCAATCTTGAGAAACTACAGACGGTCCGGGAGGAGATCGAAGCGGAAGGGGGGAGCGCGACAATACATGGCTGCGATATCCGTGATGAGGAGGCTGTCAAAGAGACGGTATCTGATATCATTGCGCAGCAAGGCGCGATCCACGGCCTGGTCAATAATGCGGGCGGCCAATTTCCGGCGCCTCTGGAGGAAATCACCCTTAAAGGCTGGAACGCGGTGATCAGCACCAATCTTACCGGCGGCTTTCTGTTTGCCCGGGAATGCTACACGCAGTGGATGAAGGAAAATGGCGGCGGGCCCATTGTCAATATGATTGCCGATATGTGGAATTCCATGCCGGGAATGGCTCATTCCGGGGCAGCCCGCAAAGGCATGCTGAGCCTCACCGAAACCGCCGCGCTGGAATGGGCCTCCGCCGGGGTCCGGGTCAATGCGATTGCACCGGGAATGATTGTCTCCTCGGGCATGGATACCTATCCCGACTGGTGGAAAGAGCGGGTGAAGATCCGGGTCAAATCCAATCCCGTCAAGCGCATGGGAACCGAATCAGAGATTTCCGCGGCCATCGTTTTCCTCCTCTCAGAAGCGGCGGCCTTTATCTCGGGCAGCTGCCTCAGGGTTGATGGTGCCGCCCCCAATATCCGGATGAACTGGGACATGCCCGATCATAATAAAAATAAGGCCTTCAACGGATTTCACCTTGCGGAAATGCCGAAGCTTTTCCAGGAAGGAGACAATGAATGATTTATGGCCCGGAACATCAGGAGCTGATGCGGTCCCTGACGAAATTCATCGACCAGGAAATAAATCCCCATGTCGACGCCTGGGAAGAAGAAGGCCAGTTTCCCGCCCATGAGATTTTCAAGAAACTCGGCGATCAGGGGTTCCTTGGTGTTTGCAAACCTGAAGAATATGGGGGGATGGGTCTTGATTATTCCTACAGCCTGGCCGTCTCGGAAACCCTTGGCCGGATCAATTGTGGATCAGTGCCCATGGCCATCGGCGTGCAGACGGATATGGCGACACCGGCGCTTGCCCGCTACGGCTCGGACCATGTGAAGGAAAATTTCCTACGCCCCGCCATATCGGGCGACTATGTGGCTTGCATCGGTGTATCAGAGCCGGCAGCCGGGTCCGATGTGGCCGGAATTAAAAGCCAGGCCAGAAAGGACGGGGATGACTATGTTATCAACGGCCAGAAAATGTGGATCACCAACGGCATTCAGGCGGATTTCATGTGCATGCTGGTCAATACAAGTGACGGGCCGATCCACAGCAGCAAGTCGCTGATCATAGTCCCTATGGATACGCCGGGTGTTGAGGTTGCCCGCAAGCTTGACAAGCTAGGCATGCGCTCTTCCGATACGGCGCAACTGTTTTTTGAGGACGTGCGCGTCCCGCAGAAAAATCTCATTGGAGAAGAAGGCAAAGGATTTGTCTATCAGATGCAGCAGTTCCAGGAGGAGCGTCTCTGGGGCGCGGGTGCCGGCCTTTACCCGCTTGATAAAGCCATCAACGATACCATCGACTATACCCGCAGCCGGGAAGCCTTCGGCAAGCCGCTTCTGGAAAATCAGGTCATCCATTTTCGTTTGGCGGAGCTTAAAACCGAACTGGAATGCCTGCGCTCCCTCACCTATCGGGCCGTCAGTCAGTATATAGACGGCGAGGACGTGACCATGCTCGCCTCCATGGCCAAGCTGAAAGTCGGTCGCCTGACCCGGGAACTGACCGATGCCTGCCTGCAATATTATGGCGGCATGGGATTTATGAATGAAACACCGATCACCCGCCTCTATCGGGACGGACGCCTCTCCTCCATTGGCGGCGGTGCCGATGAAGTGATGCTCGGGATCATCTGCAAATATATGGACACTCTGCCAAAACAACGCCGCGGGTAAAGGATTTCACTCAATGACAGTTTTTTCGAAAATCCTCGTTGCCAATCGAGGAGAGATTGCCTGCCGGATCATGAAGACGGCGAGACAAATGGGGATCGCCACGGTTGCCGTATATTCAGAAGCCGATGCCAATGCCCCGCACCGGAAAATGGCCGATGTCGCTGTCGCCATCGGACCATCTCCCGCCCCGGAAAGCTATCTCGCCATCGACAAGATCATCGAAGCCGCCAAAAGCTCCGGCGCTGAAGCCATTCACCCGGGCTATGGCTTCCTGTCCGAGAATGCCGCTTTCGCAGAGGCCTGCTGGGACGCGGGCCTGGTCTTTGTCGGTCCTTCTGCCGAGGCCATTGAGTTGATGGGAAATAAGGCACAAGCCAAACGCTATATGATCAAGGCCGGGGTTCCGTGCATTCCCGGATATGAAGGAGAGGATCAGTCAGATACGGCCTTTGAGGCGGCAGCGGAAAAAATCGGTTTTCCGGTAATGGTCAAGGCAGCGGCTGGCGGCGGGGGTCGCGGCATGCGTCTGGTCAGCAAGCCAGAGCGGCTGATCAAGGCCTTGACCGCTGCCCGATCGGAGGCTGAGAGATCTTTCGGATCCGCCGAGCTGATATTGGAAAAAGCAATCCTGGAGCCACGTCATATCGAAATACAGGTATTCGCAGACGGGCAAGGCAATGTCGTCCATATGGGAGAGCGGGACTGCTCCATCCAGCGCCGCCACCAGAAGGTTATTGAGGAAGCGCCGTCTCCCGCCGTCTCCGCTGATCTGAGGGCCCGCATGGGCGCCACTGCCGTGGCCGCAACCCAGGCCATCGACTATAGCGGCGCCGGGACGTTCGAGTTTCTGCTCAGTCCAGAGGGGGAGTATTATTTTCTTGAGATGAACACCCGGCTGCAGGTGGAGCATCCGGTGACCGAATGCATTACGGGTCTGGATCTGGTGGAATGGCAGCTGAGAGTTGCCGCAGGTGAACCTTTGCCCCTCAGTCAGGAACAGATTTCCCTCACTGGACATGCGATCGAAGCCCGGCTGTATTCTGAAGACCCTTACAGGGGGTTCCTTCCCAAAACCGGTATTCTGTCAAACTGGCAGGAAGCTGAGGGCCCGGGTATCAGAACGGATCACGGCCTTGAAAGCGGCTATGAAGTGAGCCCCTATTATGATGCGATGATTGCCAAGGTTATCGGGTTTGGCAACAGCCGGGACACTGCGCGGGAAAATTTGCTCTCGGCCCTTAACGACACTGTGGATGACGGACTGACCACCAACCGCCGGTTCCTGATGTCCTGCCTGTCCCATGAGGCATTTCGAAAGGGAGAGGCAACAACAGCCTTTATCGAGACTTATTTTCCGAAGAAGAAACTGGCAGAAGGCCCGCAGGAAGACGAGCCGAACTAAAAGAGGCCCGGCTCAGCAAAAGGGGGGGAACTGAGCCAGGCCACAACTTGCGGCAATGGAGAAGCCGCCAGTGTTATTGAAAGAGGTCGGGTTAGCCACCCTTCTTCTTCATCTTGCCGCCCAGGTTCTGAACCTGATCCACGGTGATGAAACCGGTATTATCCGTATCGGCATTATCGAACCGCTCCATAACAACAGCCTGATACTCCTCACGGGAGATTTTCCCGTCCTTATCTGTATCAAAGCGTTCCATGACACGGGCTGCACGGCGTTCCTGTTTCATTTCCTTGCGCAATTCGCGGGCAGCTTTGGCTTCTTCCTTGCTAATGGTACCGCTGTTATCGGTATCAAGCTTGTCGAAGAACTCTTGGCGCTTGACCGACATTTCCTCAAGGGTAATGGTGCCGCTGCCATCGGCATCGAGTTTGCCGAAACGCTCCGACATACTGGCGTTCATTTCCTCAAGACTGACTTCACCGTCTTTATTGGTATCGAGCCGTTCAAACATTTTTCCATGCTTGGGGCCGCCTCCATGCCCGCCATCCTTTGCGGCAATGGCAACGGCAGGCAGGGCAAGGGCAGCAATCAGGCCGCCAACGATCATTTTACGTTTCATCTTACTAAGTCTCCTTGTTTGATTGACTTGTTCCTTCAACGAACCCGCGCTTGCTATTCCGTCGCAAAAAAATAAAAAAATTTCGACAGGCTCCTTCCTAATTAATTTGAACATTGTTCATTTTTATATAATATGTTCATTTTCCAAACGAAATCGCGAGAAGCCGAGATATTGGAACCGGAAACACGCCAGACGAAATTGCGGGCTCATAAGAAAGAACAGATCAAGGAGGCCGCGGCCAGGTTGTTCGCGGATCAGGGATTAGACGCCCTCACCATGCGCGCTATTGCCAAGGCGGCGGGCTATTCTCTCGGGGCGGCCTATACCTATTACGGATCGAAGGAAGAACTGTTTGAAGATTTGTTTGCCGACAGCCTGGCTGATCTGACCCGCAGTTTGCGGCTTGTAACCCCCTCGCAAGGAACGGACAGAGTGATCATCCAGGCGGCCTTCACCGGCGTCTACAATTTCTTTAAAGCCCGGCCTGCCGACCGACAACTGGCACTCACCCTGTTTTCCAGCCAGCCCGGCCGTCCCGACATCGCGAACACCAAGCTTCTCAACAGCCGGCTGATTGCGGTCTTCGGCTTTCTTGCCAATATTCTGCATGATCACAGCTCCCTTTCGGCCATGGAGGCGCAGTCCGAGACGGTCGCCGCCGTGACCTATCTTACCGGACTGATTTTAATGTCCTCAAGTGACCGCCTGCCCCTTCTCGGCCAAAGCGAAGAAGAAATGGTCGACCGCTATATGCAACAGATGCTAAAAAGGGCGGAGCAATAAAAACAACAATAAGATCGATTGTGAAAACAGGAGCGTCCCCTCAATGAGCGGATATGTGGAGAGTTATCGCGGCCAGGTGCTTGCCAGCGAATGTGACCTGCTGGGTCATATGAACATACAGTTCTATATTTCCCGGCTGAGCCATGCCATCTGGAACATGTGCTACTTCGTCGGCATCACGCCGGAGGAAATCAAGGGCGGCAAGAGGGGGCTGGCAACGGTTCAGCAGGACAGCCAGTATCTCGCCGAAGTGATGGCAGGGGATATCCTGCATATGGAAACCGCGGTGCTGAAGGCCTCTGAAAAAACCATTACCTTTTATCATAAGCTGATCAATAGCGAGACCGGCAAAACGGCTCTGACCAATACATCTGTCGTCGTCTATATGGATCTGGATGCCCGCAAAGCGACGCCTCTGACCCCGCTTATGCGCGAAAAACTGACCCATTTTATGATCAAGGCGGAGGATGTGGCATGAGCAAGCTGATCCCCTGCTATCGCGGTGCCGTGGACGCCTGGGAATGCGACCAGATGGGCCATATGAATGTCCAGTTCTATATGGCAAAGGGATCCGAATCCTTCGGCCACCTGCAGCATGCCCTGGGACTTTCCCCCTCCCGCATTCGCCAGGAGAAAAAAGGTCTGCGCTTCAAATCCTTACGCATTCAGTACAAGGCCGAGGTTCATGCGGGCTCCGTTCTTAATGGCCTCGCCGGTATTCGAAAAATCGAAGGCGAGACGATCCACGGCTTTGTTCATTTGTTTGAAACGGCCTATGACCGCCTGTCCGCCGTCTATGAATTTACGGCCCGCTATACGGACTATGTCACGGATCAGGCCCTGCCGATTCCTGCAGACGTGAGAGACGCGGCCGACGCCCTCGCGGACAGCCATGAGGACATGTATGCGCCCAAACCGTTCTCCGGCACCCTGATGCCGGCGAAGCCGCTTGATCATATGCATGAAAGCGCCCGCTCATCGGTCGATGTCTGGGAATGTGACAGCTTCAATCATGTGGAGATGCGCCATGTGGTCGGCTATTTCTCCGACGCCGCCACCCATGTCATGGCCGCCATCGGGCTGACACGGGAGACGGTTCGCGATCGCAATCTCGGATCCGCGGCACTCGACTATTACTCGGAATTCCATGCCCCGATCAAGATGTCCAACCCGGTCGCCCTCAAAAGCGGGCTGATGGGGGCCGAGGGCAAAATCTTCCGTTTTGGCCATAATCTGGTCAATCTGGATACCGGAGAGATTGCCGTCACCACGACGGTGCTGGGCTGTTATTTCGATATGACCATGCGTAAATCCGTTCCCTTGCCGGAGGAATTCACCAATGTCCCGAAAGAAAAGCTGGTGCAGCCCTGACGGAGACGAAATCGCTCACGCCATCCGCGGCAGAAACAGCAGCTTGATATAGGAGCGCAGGAGCATGACCTGTTCCGCCAGTTTCGCAGGTTCTTTCAAGGCCTTCGACATAATGATCCCACCCTCGATCATCGTTGAGATCATGTCGGCTACCGCCTCCATATCGACATCGTCCCTGGGCGGATAAATCTCACTGATCTCGGTCAGTATATCGACAAATCGTTTTCGCCAGATGATAACCCCGGCCCGGGTAAGTTCATGGATCTCCCGGTCAAACAACCGCTCCTGATAGACAATAGTAGCGACCAGGCATCCCGGATGCCCTTCCGGCAGATCCTCCATCATCTCGGCGAACAGTTTGAGGCCGATCAAAAAGGCGTGTAAGGGATCCTCGTTCAACTCCCGTGCCCGCGCAAACAGGTCATCCAGCAGAATCTCGTCATTTTCCAGATATCGCAAAATCAGCGCCCGGGCGAGCTCTGTCTTGTCCTTGAAATGATAGAAGAAGCCGCTTTTGGTAATTTCAGCTTCAGAAATGACTTCTTCGATCGATGTGGCACCAAAGCCCTTTGCCAGGATGGAAGCTTCGGCAATGGTCAATAAACGCTCCCGCGTCTGTTCCCCTTTTCGCATCTTGCCCTCGCAGATCTATAATTATGAATACTGTACCACAAGTACGGTTTTTTTTCTGCCCTCATGAAATTTCAGAGCAGGGACGAGGCAATATGTTGATAATTTATTGTTTTGCAAGTGATTTTTTGGGAATATGTGAACTTTACCACAAGAATACTATCTTTATCCAAGGGATCCGGGCATTTTCCTGTCACCAAATTGACAGGAGAAAGAACATGACATTTGCCAAATACAGACAGAACCTTCCCTTGAACGGGGAGAAGATATTTATGACAGACGGGGGTATGGAGACAACCCTTTTATTCCAGCAGGGCTTCGAACTGCCTCATTTTGCCTCCTTTGATCTGCTCCGGGATGCCAAAGGCAAAGCGGCCATTCGCGACTATCTGCAGACCTATGTGGATATTGCCAAGGAGCGCAAGACTGGCATCGTCCTGGATACCCCCACCTGGCGGGCAAGCAAGGACTGGGGCGACCTGATGGGCTATAGCCGTGAGGCCCTGGACATGGTCAACCGGGAAGCGGTTGAGATGCTCATGGAAATGCGCGCCGCCCATGAAAATGAACATACAGCCTGCGTCATCAATGGTGTCCTGGGACCGAGGGGAGACGGCTATAATCCGGATTTCCTGATGACCGCCGATGAGGCTTTTGCCTATCATCATGCCCAGCTCCATTCCTTTGTGGGCGCCGGGGCGGATATGGTCTCCGCTGTGACCATGACCTATCCGGACGAAGCCATCGGCATCGCCAAGCTCGCGGTTGAAGCAGACATCCCGGCCGTGATCTCTTTCACGGTTGAAACGGACGGGAAGCTGATCACCGGGGAGAGCCTGCGCGAGGCGATTGAGCGGACCGACAATGAAACAGGCAACGGACCGGCTTACTACATGATCAACTGCGCTCATCCCACTCATTTTGACCACACCCTGACCGCGGGAGAGGGCTGGCAGAGCCGGATCGGTGGCATACGGGCCAATGCGTCTGCCCTCAGCCATGCGGAACTGGATGAGGCGGAGGAGTTGGATGATGGCAACCCCCATGAGTTCGGTACCCAGCATCTGG
Organism: Sneathiella sp.; assembly: GCA_965228285.1. Taxonomy (GTDB): domain Bacteria; phylum Pseudomonadota; class Alphaproteobacteria; order Sneathiellales; family Sneathiellaceae; genus Sneathiella. Next base: position 3,513,857 of record OZ245808.1, on the reverse strand, counting down.
CCCTGATGAAGTTTCTGCCGAACCTAGCTGTCATCGGCGGCTGCTGTGGCACCGACCACCGGCATGTGGATGCCGTCCATAGCCACCTGCATTAAGCCGGGAGCTCATTTGAACAGGGGAGGATCATGCACATCCTCCCCCCTTCAAGCCCCAAGGAACCTTTCTCATGCATTTCAGATATGACTGGCCCGACAAGAATGTTTCACGTGAAACATTAGTAAAATTTTACGCAACTCGGAAACCCAAAAAACAAAGAGCTTTCAAGACCCGCGCGGTGGTCTTGTTTGCCTCGCTGTCCCTTACCGCCCCCTGGCTGGAATGCATCCTGACATAGTTCCGAGGGCACTTGCCAGGTCACGGGATCAGCACCCGCTGCTACAAACGCCGTCGGCATCAAACTCCATCACCTGCCCGCTCAAAGGGATATGGACGGGAACCCGGGTGGCCTTTTTGAACGCCTCGGTTCGCGTCCCGGGCACGACCTTTCCATCTTTGGTCGCCTCTTCATTGGCGTGGGAGGCAATGACAGAGGCCGGCTGGACCAGTTCATTGATCACATAGGCCGCTTCCGACGGACCGGTCGTGAAGGTATCACCGATATTGATGACGGCAAGCTTGGCCTCGTAGAAACCGTGAACCACCATCTCCTGTTCGGCAGTAATGCCTGTATCACCGGAAAGATAAACAACAAGGCCATTGGAAAAGGTTACGACAAATCCGGTCGGCGGTCCGACATGACCGCCAACCCCTGCTGCCGCTAGGGCTTCTCCGAGTGCGCCGCCAATAATTGCCGGACTGACTCCGTTGCTATGGACAGCCGGAACCGTGGTGATTTTTACGCCACCTACATCTCTGCTCGCCCCGAACCGGACCAGCAGGGAATTTTTCGGATCGCCGCCAACGGACTCCAGCTTTTTAGCAAAAAATGCCGGCATTTCACTGCCCGTGATGATTTTGGAATTTTTCGCCAGCGCGATATTGACGACATTGGTATTTGGCACTGCAACCACAGACAAGTCCGGCTTGGCACAGCTTCCCGCATTAAGGGTCGAATTATGACGAAAGCCAACATGATCCCCGTGCATATGGCTGAGCAAAATGATGTCAATCTCTCCGAGACGTGGATCCTCCGGACCGGCGACGGTCATGCCCGGATCATAGAGAATACGGGTTCCATTTGGATCCTCAAACAACATGGCCCGGTCCAGCCGGCAGAACTCCCCTTCCTGCCCGCCGAGCGGAGTCACCTTGACATTGGCAGCCTCGGCGAAGTTTGGTTCCGCTGAAACGACGATGGCAGTCAAAGCTGCCAAACAAAATGTAGCTATCTTCTTCATAACACCCTCTCCTGTTCCTGCCCCATCTCATGATACGAGAAAAAACATGGATCGGCTCAAAAAATTTTCGAATGCGGGGCATAGCTTCATCTGCCGAAAATCCGCCCCTCTGATGAGCTCACTCTGAACGGTTTTCAGAAGGAAACAGGGTTTAGTCATGCGCTGACGGACCGGTTTCAACCATAGCGAAGAAAATACATTGTAATATTGGACGGCTATCATGGATTGATCAACCATGTAGATCTATGTCTGGGCATATTTTGCAAACTCCGCCGTCGATTTCTAAATTCGATAGGGTCTGGCTCTTGGCATTTATTGTGGCGGCCGGCTTCGGCTTGGAATTTGCCATGAATTACCTGCTTACCCATAACATGACCCTTACCGAGTATGGGGATTATAAAGTCATCGAAGCCTTCTGTCGGATGGGGGGCAGTCTCATTATCCTGGGTGGGGGGCGAGGCGCGCTTTACTTTCTGCCGCGCTGGCGGGACCAGAATAGATACGATCTGGTTTGGACCTATATCCGTTTCTACCTGGATATTGCGATTTACATAGCTGTTGTCATTATTGTCTGCCTGGCGGTTGTGCAGTTTTCATTGCAGGCATTGGGAATTGACGCAGGAATATACGGGGGACATGCGATTTTAATCGCCGCTATGAGCCTTCCGGCCGTCGGCCTTGCATTGCTCAATACCAAAGTGCTTCAGGCCTTCGGAAAGGCAACGGCGGGTTTGGGCCTGCAATGGATATTCCTGCCTGCTGTCGTCATCCTGTTTCTATTGCTGGTTCGCTATTTTCAAGGCCATATTTCAGTCACCGACGCCATTATATCGATACTCCTGGCTCTAATTCTAAAACTCACGATACAGGTCCTGTATCTGTATGGACTGGGTGTCAAACCGGTAAAGTCTGACAGGAAATACAGTAATAGAAAGGAATGGCTGGCATTTTCCATCCCGGTCATGATCGCCACGCTGATCCAGCAAATGATGATCCGGACGGATATATTCATGCTGGAAGCCATGGGCGACGAGAAGGATGTTGGATTACTTGGTGTCTGCTCCCTGATCACTTCTGTCCTGCTGATCATTAAATTGCCCATTGCCAGCACGACAACGCATCATATGGCCCGCGCCTACAAAGAAGGAACCGAGAGGATGAATATCCTGAGCGCCAGCGGAAATCGACTTATTGTCGTTTTCTGTCTGCCGCTCTCCTTAATCGTTGTGTTTTTCAGTACTGAAGTGCTGGCAAGCTTTGGACAAGATTATGTCGAAGCGGAACTTGCCTTGCAGATCCTGATGACCGGCTACGTTGCTCAAACGTTGCTCATGTTCCCGATGATTTGGTTACAATATACGGGCAAGAAGAACCAGGCGCTGGCCATCATGACATTCACTGCGCTTTTGAACATCCTGCTCAACGCCATTTTCATACCTATTTGGCAGCTAAATGGCGCGGCAGCCGGAACAACCGTATCTTTGGTGACAGGGGCGATCCTGTCGGCGGTGTTAATGTGGAAACACCTTAAAATCGCCCCCTGGTCGCTCAGAGCTCCCGGCTGATCAGTTCTTTCATGATCTCGTTGGTGCCGCCGTAGATGCGCTGCACGCGGGCATCGGCGTAGGAGCGGGCGACCCGGTATTCCCACATGAAACCATAGCCGCCGTGAAGCTGCAGGCATTCATCGATGACCTTGTTTTCAAGATCAGAGACCCAGTATTTGGCCATGGCGGCGGTGGCGACTTCCAGTTGGCCCTTGAGCAATTCCTCAATGCATTTATCGACAAAGACCCGGGCGATCTGGACTTCGGTCTTGGCCTCAGCCAGTTTGAAGCGGGAGTTCTGGAACTGGATGATGTTCTTGCCAAAGGCACTGCGTTCTTTCGTGTACTCAATGGTTTCCTCAAGCACCGCTTCCATGGTGGCCGTGGCGCCGATGGCGATCTGCAAACGCTCCCAGGCCAGTTCCTGCATCAGACAGAAGAACCCTTTGCCTTCCCCGCCGAGCATATTGCTGGCCGGAACCCGGACATCATCGAAAAACAGCTCCGCCGTATCCTGGGCTTTCAGGCCAAGCTTGTCGAGATTGCGGCCCTTGTCGAAGCCCTCGCGGTCGGCCTCCACCAGGAACAAGGTGGTGCCCTTGGCCCCGGCTTCCGGATCGGTTTTGGTCACCACAATCACCAGATCCGACATATAGCCATTGGTGATAAAAGTCTTGGAGCCGTTGATGATATAGTCATCGCCATCCTTGACCGCACGGGTCTTGACCCCTTGCAGATCAGATCCGGCGCCGGGCTCGGTCATGGCGATGGCGCCGATGATTTCCCCGCGGGCCATTTTCGGCAGCCAGGTTTTCTTCTGCTCCTCGGTGCCATAGTTGAAAATATAAGGCGCAACGATTTCCGAATGCAGGCCAAATCCAGGACCGGTCGCCCCGGCCCTCGACTGCTCTTCCATCATAATGATGCTGTAGAGTTTATCCGCTCCGGCGCCGCCATATTCCTCCGGGATCGGCATGCAGAGCAGGCCCTGACGTCCGGCTTCCTGCCAAACTTCCCGGCTGACCTGCCCGTCCTTTTCCCATTGGCTGTGATGGGGGGTGACATGCTCTTCATAGAAGCGGCGCACCGATTCCCGGAAAATATTATGTTCTTCACTGAAAATGGAGCGTTCGATCATCTCGCCACCTTTATTTTTATATGTTTTCTGCGATTTTCCCAATATTGACAATTTGTCAATTTACTAGTGAAGTATAGCCGAAGGGACCCCCGGATACCACTCAAAAAGCGTATTTTCAGGCGCCAGGCCAATCTCAGGACAAAAAAAAACGGGGCATTGCTGCCCCGCTTAGATAGGTTCAGTATAAATTCACTTAAAATGCCTCGGCTTCCAGCTCCATCATGGTTTTTGAGCCTGCGCTCATTTTCACCAACAGAGAGGAAACATCGGGGATCATCCGCTCGAAAAAGAACCGGGCGGTGACGAGTTTGGTCTCGTAGAATTTCGGATCGTCGGTTCCTTCGGCCAGTTTCTGCTTGGCGATTTTGGCCATCTGCGCCCACATGAAACCGAGGGCGACCAGACCGAACATCTTCAGATACTCGCTGGAGGCGGCACCGGCTTCATCCGGGTTCTTCATGCCTTTCTCACCGAGCAGAGCGGTGCCCTGCTGCAGTTTGGCAAAGGCCTTCGCCAATGGCATGACGAAATCCTTCAATTCCGGATCCATCATGTTTTCCTGAATAAAGGCATCCACAGGATGGAAGAACTGACGCAGGTTGCGCCCGAGATTTTGCGGCAGTTTACGGCCAACAAGGTCAAGGGCCTGAACGCCGTTAGCTCCTTCATAAATCTGGGTGATACGGGCATCGCGAACGAACTGCTCCATCCCCCATTCATGAATATAGCCATGGCCGCCATAGCATTGCATGGCCGTGGCAGAAAGCTCGAAACCCATATCGGTGAAATAGGCCTTGATCACCGGGGTCAAAAGGCTGAGCGCCTCATCAGCAGCGCGGCGGCCGTCTTCCTCAGGGTGCTTTTCCACCATATCAACCTGCAATCCTGCCCAGAGGCCAAGAGCCCGTGCGCCTTCGGTGAAGGCCCGGATCATCAGCAAATTGCGGCGGATATCAGGATGAACAATGATCGGATCGGCAGCTTTTTCCGGCTCCTTTGTACCAGAAATCGAGCGGCCCTGCAGCCGATCTTTCGCATATTCCACGGCGTTCTGATAGGCGACTTCCGCCTGGCTCAGTCCCTGAATGCCAACACCGAGACGGGCGGCATTCATCATGGTGAACATGGCGCGCATGCCTTTATGGGCGTCGCCCAGCAGGTATCCGGTCGCCTCGTCATAGTTCATGACACAGGTGGAGTTCCCGTGAATGCCCATCTTATGTTCAATGGAGCCGCAGGCAACGCCATTACGCTCCCCGGGTTCGCCATTTTCATCCAGGAGGAATTTCGGCACGATAAAGAGGGAAACGCCTTTAATGCCTTCAGGACCGCCCGGGATTTTCGCCAGAACCAGATGCACGATATTTTCCGACATATCATGCTCCCCGGCGGAGATGAAAATCTTGGTGCCGGAAATCTTGTAGCTGCCGTCGTCCTGCGGAACAGCTTTTGTGCGCATCAGGCCCAGATCCGTCCCGCAATGGGGCTCGGTCAGGTTCATGGTGCCGGTCCAGTCCCCGGTCACCATTTTCGGCAGCCAGGTCTGTTTCTGCTCATCGGTGCCATGCCGATGAATAGAGGCGTAGGCGCCATGGGTCAGACCGGGATACATGCCAAAGGACATGTTGGCGGCGCTCATCATCTCGGCAAAAGCAATGCCGAGGACATGGGGCAGACCCTGGCCGCCATATTCCGGATCGGCATCAAGACCCATCCATCCGGCTTCCCGATACTGGTCATAGGCTTCCTTGAAACCGGTCGGGGTTTTCACCTCACCGTCGTTCCAGGTGCAGCCTTCCGTATCTCCCACCTGATTGAGAGGTTGGATCACCTCCCGCATCAGCTTGGAGCCCTCTTCAAGGATGGCATCAACCATGTCCGGCGTGGCGTCTTCAAAGCCCGGCATATTGGTCATCTTATCCAGACCCAGGAGGTCATTGAGAACGAATTTAAAGTCCTTTACGGGCGCATTATAAATTGGCATGACAATTCCTTCCTAGTTTCTGAGCGGCTTGCCGGTGGTCAGCATATGCTCAATACGATCTAACGTCTTGGTGTTGCGGATCAAGGTCATGAAGCCTTCCCGCTCCAACTGCAGTAGTTTCTTTTCCGTGATCGGTTCGGTCACATCCGTATCGCCACCTGACAATACCCTGGCAACTTCCTTGCTGACCACGGCATCATAAGCTGTCGCTCTTCCCATGGTCACAAAGCCGGAAACAGCCATGTCGAACGCAGCCGCCGCCGTTGGTCCGGGCAGATTGATCTCAATCGGCTCGGGCGGCTGGTAGCCGTCGACCATATCAAGGGCTTTCTGCTTGGCATCGGCCAGGACCCGCTTGCGGTTCATGGTGATGGCATCGCCGTCCCTCAGAATATGCATGTCTTTGGCCTCGGCCGCGCTAGTCGCGACTTTTGCCGTGGAGATGGCTTCGAACACCCCGGAGAGAGCCGGCATGGCGCCACCCGGGCGTTTCTTGTTGGTCAGCGCACGAGTGACAAGTTCCTTGCAGCCGCCGAAGCCGGGCAGAACCCCGACACCAACCTCAACCAGCCCCATATAGCTTTCTGCATGGGCCTGTACCGAATTGGCCGCGAGAACAATCTCACATCCACCCCCCAGAGCCATTCCGGCAGGAGCCGCAACAACCGGGAAAGGCGCGTATTTCAGCTTCATCAGGGCGTTTTGCCCTTCGCTGATGGAGTTTTCGATCACCGGCCACATGGCGGCGTTGGCCGCAAACAGGGCAAGGCCCACATTGGCGCCGACGGAGAAATTATCCGCGTCATTGCCGATGATCAGGGCCTTGAAGCCCTTCTTGTCGATCTTGGCGGCTTCGCCGAGCATGGCGACCACATCCTGATCGATGGAGTTCATTTTGGTATGAAGCTCCAGGCAGGCAACGCCATCGCCCAAATCCCAAATGCTGGCGCCCTTGTTGGCCATCACCGGCTCTTTGCCGCGCTTCATGTCCGCAAGGGTCCAGGCGCCGTCGGCAATCGGCACGACGGCGTATTCACCTTCCTTGGTCATGTAGAAGGCGTCCGTTCCCTCTTCCTTATAGAGGGGGCGATCGCCGACTTTCTTCAGGAATTCCGGTACGGGCAGACCTTCAGCTTCCAGTCGGTCCATGAAATACTGATTGCCCAGCTGATCGAGCTGCTCAAACGGGCCATATTTCCAGGCATATCCCGTCTTCATGGCAAGATCGATGGCAATGATATCATCGGCAATCTCGCCCACCAAAGAGGCGGAATAGGAAATCACCTTGGAGAGAATGGTCCAGGCATATTGGGCGCCTTTGTCGTCATATTCCACGAGAGCCCGAAGACCCTTCTTGGCGGCGCGAACGGACCCAAGCTTGGGTTTTTCCGCTTTCGCATACTCACCGGTTTTCAGGTTCCTGGCTTCCTTGACTTTCTTGCCGCCGTCCTTGTTGACCCGGTAAAACCCGCCTTTGCCTTTACGTCCGGTATAGCCATCTTCAATCATCTTGGCGGTCATGGTGACGAGGGGATGATTTTCGTCATATTCCTCGACGAACGGATCGCTTGTCGGGAGTTCCGCCAGCATCGAGGCAATCACTTTCGGGCCGAGATCAATACCGGTGAGATCACCGAGACCGAAAATACCGGTAGAAGGAATGCCCATGGGTTTACCGCAGACAGCATCTGCTTCTTCAACCGTCAGGTCCAGATCATAAGCGGAACGGGTGGCGACTGAGGACCAGTAGATGCCGATCCGGTTGCCGATAAAGCCCGGCGTATCGTAACAGTCGACAACTTCCTTGCCCAAGGCCACATCGGCAAACTGCCGCAGATCCTCAAGCGCCTCTTTACGGGTCAGCGGACCGCCCACCAGCTCGAACAAGCGCATATAGCGGGGCGGGTTGAAGAAATGGGTGATCCCGAAGTCTTTCTGAATGCTCTCCGGCAAGCCCTCCATCAAGGTACTGAGGGGAATGGTCGACGTGTTGGAGGTGACGATAGAACCGCTTTTCCGCACCTCATCGAGACGCTTATAGAGATCCTGTTTGAGGCCCGGATGCTCGATGATCGCTTCACAGATCCAGTCGCAATCGGCAACCATATCCAGATTGTCCTCAAGATTTCCGGTTTGCACCAGGCGGGCGTTCTTTTTGTGCATGAACGGGGCAGGCTTGGTTTTGAGCATGGTTTTGACCGCACCCTCTGCCAGCATATTCCGGTTATCCGCGCCGTCGGGAACAATGTCCAGAAGCACAACCGGATATCCTGCATTGGCGACATGGGCGGCAATCGCAGCACCCATGACACCGGCGCCGACGACGGCAACTTTTTCAATGGCCATGATTAGCAAGCCTCCAGAACAGTCGCGATCCCCTGACCGCCACCGATACATTGGGTGGCGAGACCGAGGGACTTGCCTTCCCGCTGCATCAGGCTGGCAACCTTGCCGGTGATCCGGGCGCCTGTCGCCCCCATGGGATGACCGAGGGCAATGGCCCCACCATCCAGATTGGTGATGTCATAGCTCATGCCGGCTTCCTTCAAAACTGCAAGGGACTGGGCTGCGAAAGCTTCGTTAAGCTCAATGACCTCGATATCTGCCAAGGTCAGTCCCGCCCGTTCCAACGCTTTTTTTGTGGCAGGAACCGGGCCAATTCCCATGACTTCCGGCGCACATCCAGCGACGGCAATGGACTTGATGCGAGCCATTTTTTTTAGGCCATTGGCATCGGCATATTCTTCGGAGCAAACCAAGGTGACAGACGCCCCATCGGTAAGCGGAGACGATGTCGCGGCTGTGACAGAGCCTTCCGCATCAAAGGCAGGGTTGAGGCCCGCGAGGGTCTCCATCGTTGTTTCCGGACGAATACAGCCGTCCAGCTCGACCCGGATATTGCCGTCAACAATCGGAATGATTTCATCGACGAACTTGCCGGCGTCCCGCGCAGCGGAGGCACGGGCATGGCTTTCAACTGCCATTTCTTCCTGCTCCTGACGGGAGATGCTGTATTGCTTGGCCAGATTTTCGGCAGTAATGCCCATGGACACATAGGCTTCCGGATATTCTTTGTACAAACGCGGATGCGGGGCTGGGTTAAAGCCACCCATCGGGACCCGGGTCATGCTTTCGATACCACCACAGATAAAGACCTCACCGGATCCCATCTGAATGGAACCCGCCGCCATATGAATGGCCTGCATGGAGGAGCCACAGAAGCGATTGACGGTTGTTGCCGCTGCCGTATTCGGAATACCCGCCAGGAAACTGATGATGCGGGCAACGTTCAAGCCTTGCTCGGCTTCCGGGAAGGCACTACCGATGATCACATCCTCGATATCCTCGACATTGACGCCGGTTTTCTCGATCAGGCCTTTGACGACCTGGCCTGTCATCTCATCCGGGCGGATCTTGATCATCTCTCCCTTATTGGCAAGGGTGAAGGGGGAACGGGCATATCCGGCAATAACGACGTTCTTCATTATCTGTGTTTCCTTTCAGACTAAGAGCTTATGCGATCGGTCCGCAACCTGATCGATTTTCCTGTTCTTCCCCTTTATATAGAGAGGAATATACAAATTGAGAGACCCCCACCGACACGTGGCAGGATGTTTACGCGATTTTCTTTCCGCACCCCTTGCCGGCTTTTTCATTTGAGGCCAAATGCGCTTCCAGTTCACCGATACCTTCTTCCAGTTCCGAGATGGCTTCATCGATGTCCTGGCGCTGACCGACAAGTTTGGAGAGTTGTTCCTTACATTTCTGCAGTGTGTAATTGAGCTGCTCTGTCGCCTCCCCTTCTGGCGAATACATATCCATCATCTTCTTGATGTCCTGCAAGCTAAACCCGAGCCGGCGTCCGCGCAGAATAATTTTGAGGCGTCCGCGATCACTTCTGGAGTAAATCCGCGTGGTCCCGTCCCGCTCCGGGCTGATGAGACCCTTGTCTTCGTAAAATCGGATGGTTCGCGATGTCACATCGAACTCCTCCGCCAGATCGGTAATCGAGTAACTCGTTGCGTCACCCACGCTTATTTTTGTGCTTTCGTTCATGTCTCGTCCATCATTAATCACGTATCCGAAATATAGTTGACGTTTACGTAAACGTCAACCTTTAGGCTGAAATTTTTCCGGACTGGATTCAAGACGTTCACATTTGTTATATTTTACCGGAATGGAGCAGGAGGCTGGCCATGGCGGAAAAAATAAAGACCTATGAGGAATTCTGGCCCTATTACTTGCGGGAGCATTCCAATCCCAATGGCCGGTTGCTGCATTATTTCGGGACGACCCTGGCTATCTTCGCCCTGCTACTTGCCGTTACAGAGCAACAGGCAAGTTTTATTCTGGTGGCCCTTGTTGCCGGATACGGGCCAGCCTGGGCGGCGCACTTCTTCATTGAGAAAAACCGGCCCGCAACTTTTACCTATCCGTTCTGGTCGCTGTATAGTGATTTTCGGATGTATTTTGCCTGGCTAACGGGCAAGCTTCCTAAGGAACTGGAGAAAGCAGGAGTGTCCTAAATCATACTGTGTGAAGTTCTGTTGGCCACTGGTAGTCTTCACTCAGCTTTTCCCGGAAGGTCACTTCGACAATATATTTTGTGACAAGCCGCTCATTGAAAATTTCATGGCTGCGGCGCCAGCCGTTTTCGGCGATTTCCTTGGCCTCATCATCATGCAAATTGAAATATTCGATTTTCTTGAGAAGGTCGTCAAAATCATCGTAAAAAACCAGCTCGTCTTCCTTGAAAATCTGATCATATCCTGTGCGCCGGTGAATGAGCGTCATAAGGCCGTTCCCCGTATACTGGGCCATACGGTCAGAGCTATATAGGGGGAACACTTCTCCCCGGCTGAGGTTAAGGCCCATTCTCGACTCAGCCAGGCGATTTTGAAAATGTATGGCATTAATGGGGGGCTTGCCCCGCAGACCCAGGATCTCCATCTCCTCATCGGGGAAGTGATCCAGGATCATTGATGCAACTTTGAAGCGCTCGCTATCTTCCTTGGCATTTCCCATTCCATAAAACAGACGGTACTTGGGGTCCGGGTTTTCAAAGGCTCTAACAGTATCGATTGATGGATCCACGAGATTTGGAAAGAAGCTGACGACATTATTTTTGTTGGCAAACTTCTTAAGTTCGGGGCCGGCGGTAGTAATGAATGTAGCGTCAGCGACATCAGCATGCTTTGCCGTCCTTTTGACGGTCTGTTCCTGCCAGAGCGGATCAAAGTCATACACAGCTATTTTTACATGGGGGAGCGCTTTGCGGATTTGCTTCATTGTTTGAGCATAAATCGGATCGGCATGACCGATAAAAACAAGATCAGGCTGATAGTTTTTCGCTGTCTCAATCAGCCGGAAATTTGCTGGCACAACGCCGAACTTCCGGGACGCAAACCAGGTTGAGGCGCGAGCTATATCACGGTCGCTGAACTGATAAACCTGATGGCCGTTGCGGATGAAACCATTGGCCAGCTTTCGGTTCGAGTCATAAAAAGCTTTTCCGTCATGCTTTTCGTTAAAATTTCCGACATACAGAACACGCATATGAACTCGCGGACATGTTTAAAGGGCTGTTGGATTTGTGAAGAGTGTTAACGCTCAGCCACGCCAGATGCAACAATTTAATGTGTAATTCCGGATGGAGCGACGTCCTAGATTGACTTTCTGCAACCACATCGCTAGACACGCGTGGAATGGTGCGCGGCGCATTGATTCTGACTTGTTGGACAACTTTTGCAGTCACGCCCTTACATTCTCGTAGGATATGGTGTATAGCGTTCAAAAAACGATACTACGAGTCCCATTTTTGAAATAGCAAGGCCTGACAGCAGGAATGTCCGTTTACCTTCCCATAGCCGAAATATCAGTGAATCTATTTCTGATTCTGGGCATGGGAGGCGCTGTCGGCTTGTTGTCCGGTATGTTTGGTGTCGGCGGCGGATTTCTGATGACCCCTTTGCTGATTTTCATCGGCATCCCGCCTGCGGTGGCGGTGGCGACGGAAGCCAATCAGATTACAGCGGCCAGCGTCTCAGGTGTTCTTGCCCATATGCGTCGGGGCAATGTCGATTTTAAAATGGGAACCGTACTGCTGGTTGGCGGTATTGCCGGCTCTGCTCTCGGTACCTGGATATTTACAGTTCTGAAATCCATGGGCCAGGTGGATCTGCTGATCTCCCTTTCCTATGTGGTTTTTCTCGGTGTCATCGGCAGCCTGATGTTCGTTGAAAGCATCAATGCTCTGATCAAAAGCAAGAAAGGTAATGTACGGCGGAAAAAACTGCATCAGCATTACTGGATTCACGGCCTGCCGTTCAAGATGCGGTTTCGGAAATCTAAGCTTTATATTAGTGCCCTGATGCCTCTCGGGATTGGCGCGGTTGTTGGTATTCTCTCGGCAATCATGGGGGTTGGTGGTGGCTTCGTCATGGTTCCGGCCATGATTTATCTGCTCGGCATGCCGACGACCGTGGTGATCGGAACATCCCTGTTTCAGATTATCTTCGTAACGGCAAACGTCACCCTCCTGCATTCCATCAACACCCAGACGGTTGATGTGATGCTGGCCATGCTGCTGATGAGCAGTGCTGTGGTTGGGGCCCAGATTGGAACCCGCATCGGTACGAAAATGAAAGGGGAGCAATTGCGAAGCCTGCTTGCCCTGATGGTACTGGCCGTCTGTGCAAAACTTGCCTTTGATCTTATCGTTACCCCGGATGATCTGTATTCTCTGGGCGTGGCAGCGGGGCATTGATTGTCATGAAATATGTTTTCGCACTCAAAAATACTTTCTATGGACTAATCGCCACAGCCCTGTTGGTGCTAAATTCCGGCATGTCATCTCCTGCCCGGGCCGATGCGTCTCTCGTAACGGATATTTCTTCCCACCTGATCTCAGTGACCTCTGATTTCACGGGGACAGAATTGTTATTGTTTGGTGCCACCACCCTGGATATGGATTTTGGCAGCCTTGGTCATGGAGACGTCATCGTTGTTGTGCGGGGTCCCAGTGAGAATGTGGTGGTGCGTCGAAAGGACCGGATTGCCGGCATCTGGGTCAACAGGGATTCCGTTCAATTTGAAAACGTCCCGAGTTTTTATGCCCTCGTCAGTACACGGCCTGTCCTGGAGGTCACCTCTGATACGGTTCTGACTCAGTTGCGGATCGGCCCGAACCGGCTCCAGTTTAAATCGAATGTCGATGAAGAAGAAAAACGCCCCTTCCAGCAGGCGATTGTCCGCAAGAAAACCGAGGAAGACCTTTATAGCGACAAGGAATCTGCGGTCACCTTTCTCGGTGATACCCTGTTCCGGACAACAATTGAGTTTCCGGCAAATGTCCCGGTTGGCAATTATACTGCTGAATTTTATCTGTTTCAGAACGGGGAGCTGCTGAGCGCCCAAACCTCTCCGCTTTTTATCAAGAAATCCGGCCTCGGCAGAACCATATTTGATTTTGCCCAAGACTATCCGGCCCTGTATGGGATCGCGGCCATCATCGTTGCCCTGTTCGCCGGATGGCTTGCCTCTGCGATCTTCCGAAAAGACTGACCGAGGGTCTTTCCAAGCAGTCCTGTTATCTGCTACTCTGTAGATGTAACAGCATTATTGACCTATCTAAACCTGCTCGCGCGATGCATTTTCTGCACCTGCCCCGCAAGAAAAACAAAAACGGATCGGGTAATTGAAGACCAGCAAATCGTCAGAATTCACGTCCCTATCGATCGGGATTCTTGCCATCTGTTTTCTGATCGGCATGATCGGCCGGTTTTCATTTGAGAATTTCCCAAATCTCGTCGCGCCATTAAGTGAAGATTTTGGCTGGACACGCGGAACCGTTGCCTCAATCTATTCCTTTGGGGCTCTGATGACAGGTCTGACAGGTCCGGTTGCCGGTATTCTTTTTGACCGCCTCGGTCCGCGTAACGTTTATTCCATCGGTATCTTAAGTGCCGGCGCCGGGCTTATCTTTGCCGGCATGTCGGAAACCCTCTGGCATTTTTATCTCAGCATCAGTGTTCTTGTCGGCTTTGCCGCCGCCTGCTGCGGTAACGTCACAAATTCCGCTCTCGCCAGCCGATGGTTTCGGGAAAAGCTGCCAATGGCGCTAGCCATCATATATTCCGCTCTCGGCGCCGGGTCCCTTCTTGGCCTCTCATTATCGCAGATATTTATTTCCAATTTCGGATGGCGGCAGGCGGAATTCCTATTAGGAGTTTGCGTCCTTGGAACAATCGTCATCATTCTTTTGCTGCCCTGGCGCAGGCTGGCCACGGGGCGCCATGATCTGACCTCCAGCACCTCAAAAGTCTCGCCGGAGCCGGATCGCAACTGGACCTTGCCCCAGGCTTTGAAAACCGTTCCTTTCTGGGGTCTCGCCTCTGTTTTCTGCTTTACCGGTAGTGCCATGTTCTCAATCATCATTCAAGCGGTGACCTATCTGATCGAAATCGGTATGCCGCCGATTGAGGCCTCTGTCAGTTTCGGGGCAACGGGGCTGTTTATCCCCATTGGAATGCTCGGGTCCGGATATCTGGTCAATAAGTTCGGCGTCTTACCGACCGCCCTAGGCACCTATGCCATCACCGCCGCGTCCATCCTGTTTCTCTGGTCCATGCAGAGCGCGGATCATCTCTGGGCGCTCTATGGATTTATCCTTTGCTTCGGATTGTCTATGGGATCCCGCGGGCCTATGGTTGGTTCGGTGGCCTCCCGTCTCTTTCGCGGTCGTAATTTTGGAACCATTTTCGGCTTTATTTCAGTGGGCAGCGGGATCGGCATGGCCAGCGGATCTTATTTTTCCGGCCTGCTCTACGACATCACGGGAAGTTATGACGCTGTCTTTACCTATTCGCTGATCAGCCTGCTGATCGGTGCCAGTCCGTTTATCCTTGTATCTGCCATGCGAAAACAAACATAATGGGGCAGGGAGAAGAAACAGGAATGAAGAACATGTCCCTCGATGCATTATTCGTGACAATTGACGAACTGGCAGCGGCAATCCCGGACGGTGCTAAACTTGGCGTTCCGGCAGACTATGCCGGCGTTTCCATGGCTGCGACCCGGGCACTGATCCGCCGTCACGTGAAAGACCTCCATCTCATCGGCGTACCCACCAGTGGCCTGCAGGCAGAAATGCTGATCGGAGCTGGTTGCGTGACCACCCTGGAAAGCTCCGCCGTGACAATCGGTGAATATGGGCCAGCACCGCAATTTACGAAAGCGGTACGAGAGGGAGACATAAAGCTGGTGGACGCCACCTGCCCGGCTATCCATGCAGGATTGCAGGCGTCGCAGAAGGGCATCCCCTTCATGCCCCTTCGCGGTATTCTGGGAAGTGATGTTCTCACCCATCATCCGGACTGGCAGACCATTCAGAACCCGTTTAGCGAAGACGAGGATCCGATCGTTGCCATTCCGGCCATCAACCCTGATATCGCCTTGTTTCACGCCCCGCTCGCCGATCGGGACGGCAATGTCTGGGTTGGCCGCAAGCGCGAGCTGATCAATCTCTCACACGCGTCAAAGGCCGCCTATGTCACCGTTGATAAGATAAGCGAGACCAGCCTGTTTGAGGATGAAAGAATGGCCGCGGGTGTCTTGCCGGCCCTCTATGTCAGTAAAATCTGTGAATATCCAAATGCCTCCTGGCCGCTTTCTTTCTGGTATGAGGGCGACGAAGACAGCGACCATCTGACGACTTATGTATCAATGGCCAAGACGGATGAAGGATTTAAGGACTATCTGGATCAATATGTCTTCAGTGAAGAGTCTGCCTGATGAGCCTGTCGGACGAGAAAAAAGCTCTTATCTGCTTCATTGCCAACCTCTTGCGGGATGCCAATCATGTGGCTGTCGGGGCCTCCTCTCCGATTCCGGGGGCGGCGGCACTCCTTTCCAGGGCCGCCTGGGGAACCCCAAAATTCGTGAATATTTTGGGTTCTGTCTCCAATAACTTCTTCACAGGCGGTGGCGGTGAGCTGTTTGACTGCGCGGCGCAAGGACGGATTGACGCCTTCTTTCTCGGCGGCGGCCAGATCGACGGGCAAGGCAACATCAATTTGATGGGGCGCGGCGAGTACCCTCTGGCCAGCCCCCGCTGGCCAGGCACCTTCGGATCAGCCTATCTGTATTTTCTGGTTCCCAAAGTCATTCTCTTTCGCGAAGAACATACAAAGCGAACATTGGTTGAGAAAGTGGATTTCATCAGCGCACCAGGCACCTCGGAGGATCATGTCTATCGCCGCGGAGGCCCTTACGGTCTCTTGACAAGCAAAGGGTTTTTCCTTTTTGATAAAGAGAAAAAGCGCTTTCGTCTCGAAAGCGTGCATGCCAACAGTTCCCTCCAGGATATCCTCAACAACACGGGTTTTGAATTTGACTACAAAGACAATGTTCCCCTTACGGCGCCTCCGGACCCATCCCTGCTCACCTTGCTTGAAAGCCAGGTGAAGGATAAAATTGCGGAGGTCTATCCGAATTTCGTTGAAACCATTTTTCCCAGCACGGCGCAAAGCGCGTGAGAAGGCTGGTCTCACACCTGAACAAGAAGTAAAAAAGGACTGATATGTCTCTCAAAGGTGCCCTATCCGGCTTGAAAGTCGTCGATCTCTCCCGTGTTCTCGGGGGACCATTCTGTACGCAAATCCTCGGCGATCATGGGGCGGATGTGATCAAGATCGAACCCCCGCAAGGCGACGAGACCCGGACCTGGGGCCCTCCTTATAATGAGGACGGCCTATCCGCCTATTTTTCCGGGACCAATCGTAACAAAAGATCAATAGCTCTCGATATCCGTCAGGACAAAGGCAAGGAAGTCCTCTTGAAGCTGTTGGCCGATGCCGACGTCCTTATTGAGAATTTCAAAACCGGCAGCCTTGAAAAATGGGGGCTTGGATATGACGAATTTCTATCCAAAGAATTTCCAAGCCTCATTCACTGCCGGGTCACTGGTTTTGGTGCGGATGGTCCTTTTGGCGGCTATCCGGGATATGACGCGGTGATCCAGGCCTGGGCGGGGCTGATCAGCATAAATGGCTCACCGCAGTCCGGTCAGGTTCGTCTTGGCATTCCTTTGGTTGATCTTGGTACCGGCATGAACGCTGTGATCGGTATCCTGATGGCGGTGAATGAGCGACACAAATCCGGCAAGGGGCAATCCGTGGAAGTCTCTCTTTATGATACCGGCATTCAGCTACAACACCCCCATGCACCGAATTTCCTGATGTCGGGAAACGCCCCGAAACTGACCGGGAACTCCCATCCAAATATTGCGCCCTATGATCTCTATCCGACCCGAACAACGCCGGTATTTCTCGGTGTCGGCAATCACGGTCAGTTCACAAAGCTCTGCGCGAGTTTGGGAAATCCGGAGCTTGCCAATGACCCGCGCTTTGCCGACAACTCCCTGCGGGTAGAAAACCGGGCTGCGCTCAACGCGGCCTTGAATGAGCTGTTCAAGGATACAGACGGGGTTGAGGTGGCGACACAGCTGCTGGCGGCCGGTGTGCCGGCCGGGGCCGCCATGACGGTGCCGGAAGCCCTCAATCATCCCCATACGGAACATCGTCAAATGGTTGTCAAAAAAGATGGGTATTCTGGAACCGGTGTTGCTATCAAGATGAGCAGGACGCCGGGCTCTGTCAAATCCGCCCCGCCCGCCTTCGGAGCACAAGGGCGAGATATTCTCGGTGAAATCGGCATGGAGCCTTCCGAGGTCGATCAGCTGATAGAAGAAGGGGTCCTCTGGGAGCAGCCAAAATAATCCCATCAAACAGGGCTTGCAGTTCTGCTGTGGGCATCTAATAGTAGTCGAAAGACGAATTCCAAGTTACGGGCGCGCAAGAAAGTGGAAAATAAGAATGGTCAAATTCGGTGTAAATCAGTCAGTCGATCGCGTTGAAGATATCCGGTTGGTCACAGGGGCGGGGGAATATACGGATGATATTACTCTCCCGGGCCAGCTTTTCGGATATATGTATCGCTCTCCCGTGGCAAAGGCAGACATTCGCTCAATCGATTTAGAAGACGCACGGAACGCGCCGGGTGTCGTAGATATCATTCTCGGCAAGGAGCTGGAGGCGGACAATGCCAACCAGAGGCCCTGTATGATTCCTCTGAAAAATCAGGATGGCAGTGACCGGGCCGACCCGGGTCATCCGGTGTTGGCGACCGACCGGGTCTGTTACGTAGGCGATAATATCGCTTTTGTTGTTGCCGAAAGCCTGCAGCAGGCGAAAGACGCGGCCGAACTGATCTATGTGGATTTCGATGAGCAAGAGCCTGTGGTCGATACCCGCACCGCCAATGAGGACGGCCAGCCCCAGGTTCATGAAAGCTGCCCCAACAATGTCGCCTTTGACTGGGCGCAAGGGGATGAGGCAAAGGTCGATCAGGTGCTCGCCTCTGCCGCCCATGTAGTCAAGCTGGATCTGATCAACAACCGGGTCGTCGTTAATTCGATGGAACCGAGAGGTGTCATCGCTGACTGGGATGCCGAAACCGAACGCATGACAGTCCGCATGGGCACCCAGGGCGGCTGGGTTTTGAAATCCCTGCTGGCAAACGCTATTCTCCATATCCCCGAGGATCAGGTCCGGGTTATCACTCCGGACGTGGGTGGGGCGTTCGGAATGAAACTGTTCTTCTATTCGGAAGTGGCTTCCGCCGTCTGGGCATCGCGCAAACTGGGCCGGCCCATTAAATGGATTGGGGAGCGCAGTGACGCTTTTCTATCCGACACGCAAGGGCGGGATCATTTCACCCATGCGGAACTGGCCTTTGATGAAAATTACAAGACCCTGGGCATGAAAGTGGTGAGCAACGCCAATCTCGGCGCCTATCTTTCCACATTCGGTCCGCTGATCCCGACGGTCGCGACGGTGAAGGTAATGCCGGGTGTCTATGACATGGCGGAATGCTTTTACCAGTGTATCGGCATTGTCACCAATACAGTCCCAGTGGACGCCTATCGTGGTGCCGGACGACCTGAGGCCATCTATGTCATTGAGAGACTGATGGATAAAGCTGCGACCGAATTCGGAATTGATCCCGTCGAGTTGCGGCGCAGAAATTTCATTCCAGTCTCCGCCATTCCCTATACCACCTCCACCGGCTGCGTCTATGATAGCGGGGAATTTGAGAGGATCATGGACCGGGCCCTTGAAAAATCCGACTGGAACGGCTTCGAAGCCCGCAAGGCGGAGTCCGCTGCCCGGGGCCTGAGGCGCGGCATCGGCATGTGCTATTATGTGGAAGCAACCGCCGGGAATCCCACTGAAAATGCCACCATCCGTTTTGAAGAAGATGAAACGGTGACCCTCGCCGTCGGCACCCAGTCGTCGGGCCAGGGCCATGCGACGGCCTATTCCCAGATCGTCGCCGAGCGTCTCGGTGTCCCGTTTGAGAACATTCGGGTCATTCAGGGAGATACGGACAAGATCAAGACCGGCGGTGGCACCGGCGGATCACGATCCCTGACCACCCAAGGTCCGGCCATTCACAAGGCCAGCGACGAGGTGATCTCAAAAGGTAAGGAGCTTGCCGGGCATTTCCTGGAAGCAGCGGCTGTCGATATCGAATTCTCACCGGAAGAGGGAGGAGAATTTTCCATTGCCGGAACCGACAGAAAGATCGGCATCATGGAACTGGCGCAACGGGCAAGAGGTCTTGGTGAGCTGCCGGAGAACCTCGCCAGCCTGAAAGAGGGCCTCGATTCCGAAGCCAGCTTTACGGTTGAAGCCTTTACCTATCCCAATGGCTGTCATATTTCCGAAGTCGAGATCGATGAGAAGACTGGCACGACCGAGGTGGTGCGTTATGTGATCGTCGACGACTTCGGGACCATCGTCAATCCGGCCCTGGTACGTCATCAGGTTATCGGCGGTGTTGGGCAGGGCATCGGACAGGCGCTTACTGAGAACACTGTGTTCAGCGAAGACGGTCAGCTTCTGACCGGCTCCTATATGGATTACGGTATGCCTCGGGCGGACAATATTCCTCTCGATCTTACTTATGAGACCATCGAAATTCCCTGCACCATGAACCCCATGGGCGTGAAAGGATGCGGTGAAGCCGGATGTATTGCTGCCCCACCGTCGGTCATGAATGCCATTACGAACGGGTTAAAGGATCTGGGAATTGATCATCTGGATATGCCGGCGACGCCGCAAAAAGTGTGGGACGCCATACAGCAAGGACGGTAATCGCTGACAGGATCAACGGGAAGCCAGAAGCCAGCGCTCGCCATTGCAATGATGGTGGCTGCCATGCTTTTGGTGCCGGTGATGGACGGGACGGCAAAGTTTCTGACCCGGGACTATGAGGTTGCTCAGGTTGTCTGGGCCCGCTATGTCTTTCATCTGATCACCCTTATCCCATTGCTGATCATTAGCGGTCAGCAACGGGCCTGGCCGAAAAACCTCCGGCTGCAAATCACCCGCGCGGCCTTTCTGCTCGGAGATACGTTCCTTTTCTTTGCCGCTCTCGCACTCATTCCTCTGGCTAATGGCAAGGCAGTGTTCTTTGTCGCACCTCTCATCATGACTGCTTTGTCGCCGCTAATTCTGAAGGAAAAAGTGGGTTTGCGTCGCTGGTCCGCGGTCGCTGTCGGTTTTATTGGCGCCCTCGTCATCCTGCGCCCGGACCTGCGGGGGATCAGCTGGGGATATGCCCTGGCCCTCGGATCCGCCGTCCTGTATGCCCTCTACCTGCTCTATACCCGAAAGCTTTCCCAGTCGAGCCCGCCTCTTGTCACCCTATTGGTTACGGCTCTGTTCGGCACAGCCGTCATGTCTGTGATCGTTGTCTTTTACTGGAAAATGCCGGATCTGAACGGATGGGGGCTTATGTTGGTTATGGGAGCCCTGGGCACTCTCAGTCATTATCTGATCATCAAGGCCTTTGAATATGGAGAGGTGCCCATGCTCGCGCCTTTCACCTATGCGGAGATCATCAGTGCCACCCTGTTTGGGCTGATGGTATTTGGTCAATTCCCTGATCTTTGGACCTGGATCGGGATCGTCATTGTGGTCGCCAGCGGGATCTACATTTCACAGCGGGAATGGAAGAAATCATAAAGGCGAAACTATTCACTTTCTTTGCGCGAGCAATCTGATAGAATGAAGAACAATACGTGAACAAGTTGCAATTCAGAGGAAGAAGATGAAGCCCAGAATAAGCATGATCACCTTGGCGGTTACGGATTTTGAGCGGGCCGTCCGGTTTTATCAGGAAGGATTGGGATTTCCAAAACTGGACAGCCCGCCCAATGTCGCTTTCTTCAATCTGAACGGCACCTGGCTTGGCCTGTACGGATGGGAGCCTTTGGCAGAAGATGCCACAGTCTCCTCTGAGGGTAGTGGATTTCGGGGGGTCAGCCTCTCCTATAATGTCGCGTCAAAGCAGGAGGTGGAGGCCACTCTCGATGAAGCTGTCGCGGCTGGTGCCCGTCTGGTCAAACCAGCCCAGGAAGCCCATTGGGGCGGCTACCACGGATACTTCGCCGACCCGGACGCGCATCTCTGGGAGGTTGCCTATAATCCCTTTGCCTGGGTCGGCCCGGAAGATCTGGAGGAGGACGCGAGTTGAGCCGGGCATCTGCTCCCGGCTCATATCCAATCATTGCATTTCAAGCATTTCGGCGACTTCAATAGTTCCCATTTTCAGGAATGGACAGTCCTTCGCCATCTCAACAGCCGCATCAATGCTGTCCGCGGTCACCACGGAAAATCCAGCAAGAGGGTTGGGCCCGCCATTGTCAGCAACCCCGTCAGCGCTGAGAGTTTTTGACATGCCCAATGGCGTTCCGGGATTGGTCATGGCTTCCCCAAGACCCTCAACCCAGGCCTTCCATTTTTCCATTTCCGCCGCCCCTTCCTCAGGGGTGTCGGGTTTCTTGCCACCGTGATAGGCGTAGATAAAGCTTGGCATGTCAAAGGCTCCCTAATTGAAATAGATAGATAAATAGTGAACTTATTGGTTGATTAAATGAGATCGGGCATATTGTCAACCATTCGGTTAAGTGATAAAGAAATGCCATGGAAAATCTTGATACAACTTTTGCCGCACTCGGCAACGAGACCCGCCGCGCTATCTTGGCAAGGCTGATTGACGGCGAAGCCCGCCTTTCCGACCTGGCTGAACCGTTTAACATGTCCCAGACCGCTGTCTCAAAACATGTGCGGGTCCTGAGTGACGCCGGCTTGCTGACGATTGAGAGACGCGGCCGGGTTCGTCATTGCCGCCTGAATGCTGAGCCCCTCAGGCAGGCTACGGAATGGCTCGCCGACTATGAAGGATTCTGGATGCAGCAATTTGATAATCTGGCCCGGCATTTGGCGAAGGAAAAATCGTGAATCTCGACTATGTTCGATCGGCACCGGGACAGGACCCGATTGTTGTGGAAGGCTATTTCGCCGCCAGTCCGGCGATGGTCTACAAGGCCTGGACCGATCCGAATATTGTGGTCAAGTGGTTCGGCATGGCCCCAAACTCCCTGCATTCGGCGGAGATTGATCTGCGCGTCGGGGGTGCTTGGCGGTTCCTCAAATCCAAGGAGGGGGCAAAATCCGTGGGCTTTGAAGGCAGCTATCTGGAGATCATCCCGGATCGCCGTCTGGTCTATTCCTGGGCCCATCTGCAGACCCATGAAGACGGCAGCCGGGAACTGTCGGAATATTCGCAGGTCGAGGTCAATTTCAAACCCAAGGGAAAGGGCACGGCAGTGCGCCTCGTTCATTCCGCCATCCGCGAGGAAGACATGCGCCTCGGTGTCGGCGGCGGCTGGAACTCTGCCTTTACCCATATGACCGCTCTCTTTCCCGCGTCCTGATCAGGAGGTTATTTGGCGGATCGCAAGCCGCGGCGAAACGCGCCGGGCCCCTCCCCGAACACCGCTTTAAAGCGGCGGGTAAAAGACGGCAGGGACTGATAGCCACAACGACGGCCAATGTCATCGATGGCCAGATTGGTATCCCGCAACAGGAGTCGGGCTCGGGACAGCCGCCAGTTGGACAAATAAGCCACGGGCGCTTCCCCGACCATTCGGGAGAACTTGACGGAAAAGCGGGTTCTCGACATACCTGCCTCACGGGCGAGGAGGGCAATGGTCCAAGGGAAGTCCGGTCTTCGATGAATAGCAGCCAGGGCGCGGGACAGGTTTTCATCGGCAAGTGCCCGCATGAATCCGGGCGACGGGATCGCTGTTCCTTCGCGCAATCGCATGGCCTGAATGAATATGATTTCGAGCAACCGGCTAAGAATGCCACTTCGCCCGGCGTTCAACCCACCGGCTTCTTCTTTCAGAAGATGAATTGTCAAAGCGAGGGGCGGCAACATCTCCTGCTCCCGGGAAGTGAGCAGCAGCCGGTCCTGTAAAAACTCAATGGAAGGATGACGGACCGCCTCATCAAATGTGCAAAAGCCGCATAAAACCACTGCACTGGTCTCCCCTGACCCAACCGAGAGATCACCGGACACCGGATCTACAGCCCCGCCCATCATCACTTCCGGTAACGGAACAGGTGATCGTTCCGGGTCATCGCAGAGGACATGTCCAGCACCATTGGGGACAATGGCCAGGTCTCCGGGATGCAACAGGACCGGTGCCAGCTCCGGCCCCTGGACCAGCCAGCAGCGTCCGTGTTGGACAAGATGAAAACGGATGGTCCGTCCCTCGGCCGGGATTGCCACCGCATAGCGTTCGCCAAACCGGGCGGTAAAATACAGCCCGCCGCCCAGCCGCAGGGATTGAAAAACGTCGCTCAACACATCGGAGGGATACATTCTGGCCTCATTGGTACGATCTGATAAAAAATAGAGCTTAAGCAGCAAATACTTTTAGCCCCGCCTTTGTCAAAATAATTTTGAAAGGAGGGGCCATGACCTATGAGATGTTCACTGCCCTGATCGGTTTTGCCTTTGTTATGTCCATTTCACCGGGACCGGGAAACTTCCTGCTACTGACTTCCGGGGCCAATTTCGGCTTTTGGCGGACTCTGCCTCTGGTTTTTGGTATATGCGGCGGATTTCTCTCCATGGTCCTGGTGATCGGGCTGGGATTTGGCGAGATCCTGAAGACTTACGAGATCATCTATCAGGCGCTGCGATTTCTCTGCATTGCCTATGTCCTGTGGCTGGCCTGGAAGATTGCCCAGGTCAGAACCCTCGGCCTTGAGGAAACAGAGGCCGGATCGGTCCCCATCGGCTTTTTTCAGGCTGCCACCCTGCAGCTGCTCAATCCGAAAGCCTGGGCCGTTGCACTGATCGTCACCGTCTCCTACACATCACCCGAGGATTATGTCTCGAGCCTGATTTGGATGATCGCCACTTTTGCCGTCGTCAATATTCCGTCGATCTCGGTGTGGGCCGTCGGAGGAACCGCTTTGCGCCGTCTGCTCAGGACAGAGCGGCGGATCCGGGTCTTTAATATAACAATGGCCCTGCTTCTGGTCACGGCCATGATCCCGGTCCTTCTCGGCTCGATCAGCTATTGATGATTATTTCTTCTTGCCGGATTTCTTTGCGGACTTGGACTTCTTGGACGACTTGCTATCAGACTTTTTGGCCGCCGTCTTTTTCTTTGCCAATTTGGCCTTGGCGGACTTGGATGAGCTGCTCTTAGCCTTTGCCGCTTTCGCCTTTGTTTTCTTTTTAGCCGGCTTTTTCTCGTCCTTCTTCTTCGCCTTGGCCGGTTTTGCTTTTTCCTTCACCTTGGATTTGGCGGCTTTGGATTTCGCTGGCTTGGCTTTTTCCTTCTTTTTCTGGGCTTTTTTAGCTTCGACCTTCTTCGGCTTTTCCGCCTTCATCAGCTTCGTTGTTTTTGGCTTGGCTGCTTTTGTTGCTAACGGTTTCGTGGTCGCGGCGGTTTTGGCTGCAGAGGCTGGCTTCGCAGCTGGCGCCGTTCTTCTGGCAGCCGGTCTCGGCGCCATATGCAGCTCAGCCGCTTTTATCAAGGTTAGGGCCCGCGCCTCACCAATACCCGGTACCGCCACAAGGGTCTCCAGACTGGCCTTGGCCAGCTGCGCCGCCGTTGTAATTCCGTGATCGGCCAGCGCCGTCCCGGTCGTGGGGCCGACACCCTTTACATCATAAATAGGAAGCATTTTATTTCCTTCACATATCTGGTTGGGGACCTCATCGTTCGAAGAGACGCCTGAAAAGAGATCCATTTACAAAATCCCTGCCGCCATATTTTATATCGCCAATATGATGAATTCGTTACAGATAAGAAGTTCAACATCCATCAGGTAAATACGGATGGCAGAGCATCAAAAAAAGGCTGGTAATCTCCCAACCTTTTTTCTTGTTTTTACTGCCCGTCAAGCCGCTTTTTTCAGGGCTTTTTTTGCCCGCTTCAGCTTTGCTTCCTGCTTGGAAATCTTAGTCTTCCTGGTTTTGATTTCTTTCTTCAGGTCTTTAATTTTTGACTTCTTAGTCATTTAAATCTTCTCCGTTTGATTTACTCTTGAATGCCGATACCTCAAATCTCGTCAGCCCGATCCCGAATGAACTCTCGAATGAACCGCCGGATCTCCCGGGCGGCACTGGTATCCAGATCCTCACAGAGCTCGACGAATTGGTCACGCTCCTTACCTTTGATGCGAATGATGAGCTGGCTGTCTTTACGATCCTTCTTTTTCGATTTCTTTGCTGTCGCCATGGTTCCGGTTTCTCCTTCGGCAAGAGAAACAGTATATCGATTGTATATTCAATGTATATACATTTTTGATTTGAGTGGGCGCTCTTGTGGATAGCCACAAGAATTGACGACTAAATCGACGGGTTCTGGCGGTTTCGCCATTCGCCATATCATGGTATATTAGGTATCAATTATATTTAAGGACTAAATTGAAAATGCTCCTGATAGCAGGCTGTTAGGCAACTGAAACTCTGAGGAGATGAACCATGCGCTTTGTATCCCTAGTTGTATTGGCACTCATGCTCGTGATCCTGCCCAGCGGTGTGACATCCGTGAAGGCGCAGGACAACACGGTTCCTGAAAATGTCCTCTCCCGGGCAGACAACCTGCCAAAACAGCTTGATGCACTCAATACCAAGCGGCGGGATGCCCTGGACAAGATCCTCGCGGTAGAACGACAGATTTTTGACCTGCAGCAAACCTATGCCGGGCTTAAAGAATATGTGAGGGGAAATTTCGGAGAGGATAATTTTAAGCAAGTCATCAAAGCCCTCGAAAATGTCAAAGAGGGCACCGATTCACCCGAAGATCGTTCCTATCTTGACAGCTACCGCTATGACTATTCCCCCCAACGCATTGATCTCACTCTTAATAACGTCAAAAAAGCGATGAACGAGGAAATTCGCAACACCAAGAGGTTCTATTCCATTGAGGGAGAAATCAAGGTCAAGGAACAAGAGCTTTTTGACGCCAAGCAAACCGCCGCCAAGATTGAGAATGAAATTGATCAGGTCATCTTGGCGGCGGATGAGGAAAACGAGTTCCGGCTGATCATTAGTTTGCTTTTCACCGGCCTTGTTGCCTTTGTTATCGCGGGTTTTTACGTAATGGCCTACAAGAATAATGTGGTCGCCAATGCCTTTGGCGGGGAGAAGGGCATACAATTCATCACCCTGTTCCTGGTGGTGATCGCCATTATTCTGTTTGGCATCATGGGTGTGTTTGGCGGTAAGGAACTGTCTGCCTTGCTAGGCGCCCTGTCCGGATATATTCTCGGCCGGTCGACATCCGGCTCCTCCTCTTCCAGCACCAAAACGGACACTCAACCACCGGAAGGCGGAATCCGGGACGCGGCAACCGAAACCAAGGCTACCTGAATCCGTATTGGTCAGTTCTGATAGGCCGTAAGGGATTTCAGCAAATGAGTCACCGCCTGCCGGTAGGGGGCATCGTCCTCTCCCTGGGATATGGCGAGGGCGGCTCGGTCGAAAGCGGCGGCCAGCACCTTTGCCAGCGCCTCCAGAGGCAGGTCACTGCGTTCCGCCAATACCTCTTCGAGACCTATCCTGAGCTGCTCTTCGTCCTGTGCGGCATAGATGCGGTTCATTTCCTCTTTCCCGAGAACGGCCGGACCGTCCACCAGCATCAGCCTCGCCCGCCCCGGCACTTTCATGGCATCGAAATAGGCATGGGAGCCGGCAATCAGGCCGTCGAGCGCATCAGCCCCCTCCGGTAAACTGCGTTCGATTGCCGTGGCGACCTTCTCCGCTTCCTTCTCGACAACGGCCCGGAACAGATCAAGCTTGTCGGCGAAATGGTGATAGAGGGCGCCACGGGTCACCTTGGCCGCCGCCACAATCTGGGGGGTCGAGGTCTCCATATAGCCGTGCCTCACAAACAGCCTGCGACCGACATCGAGAAGGGACGCGCGCATGGCCTCGGACCGGTCAGCATTGGAGCGACGTGTTTTTTTACCTTGCATACATACAGCCTGTATGTTAATTGAATATTTACAAACAGATTGTATGTAAATATATGAAGGAAGACAAGCCATGAAATGCACACAATACTATCCGGTTATTCAGACAGATGATGTGGCGGGAACAGCCGCCTTCTATCAGAGCAATTTCCGCTTCGAGCCGCAATTTGTCAGTGACTGGTATATTCATCTTCAGTCCTCGGAGGATGAAAAAGTTAATATCGCCATCCTGCAAAGTGACCATGAAACGATTCCCGAAGAAGGGCGCGGGGTCAGCCGCGGCCTAATCCTCAATTTCGAAGTCGAGGATGTGGATGATGTCTATGAGTCGGCGAAAGAAAACGGTCTGCCGATCTTGAAAAACCTCCGGGATGAGGCCTTTGGCCAGCGTCATTTCATTACCCGCGATCCCAACGGCATTCTGATTGATGTCATCAAACCGATCCCGCCAACCGCGGAATTTATGGAACAATATAGCGAAGCGGCCCTTCCGACCTGACTCTCCCCACAGAGGGACACATGGCGTTGATCAAGGATTTCCTTGATCAATTCCCTTTCCTGCGCAAGGATAAGGACTTGGGGACATAGCTGGGGGGAGCGATGGAAACTGTGACATTGACGACGGAAATGATCGTCGTCTTGTGCCTCCTCGGATTTACAGTCTTTCTGTTCGTCTCGGAACTGCTGCGGGTCGATCTTTCTGCCATTCTAGTGATGGTGCTTCTGGGGCTGCTTAGCTTCCTGCCCGGTCTTGGCGGTCTTGCCGATGTCAATCACCTGTTTGATGGCTTTGCCTCGAACGCTGTCATCTCCATCATCGCGGTGATGATCATTGGCGCCGGTCTCGACAAGACCGGGTTGATGAGCAAGGTCGCCGCCCTTATCCTCAAATATGGCGGCAAGACAGAAAGGCGCATAATCCCCATCGTTTCCGGCACTGTCGGATTTATTTCTTCCTTTATGCAAAATGTCGGGGCGGCTGCGTTGTTCCTGCCTGTGGTCAGCCGCATATCCGTCCGTACGGATCTGCCCTTGAGCCGGCTGCTGATGCCCATGGGATTTTGCGCCATCATGGGCGGCACCATGACCATGGTCGGTTCCTCCCCGCTCATCCTCCTCAATGATCTGATCGCCAGCTCCAACAAGGAACTTCCCGACACCCAGCAGATGGAGCCCTTTGGATTGTTTTCAGTCACACCGATCGGTATATGCCTGGTGGTGACCGGCATTCTCTATTTCGTGATGTTTGGCCGCTGGGTTCTGCCCAAGAATAAAAAATCCGGCGAGGGGACGAGCGGGCAGTCCCTCAAGGAATATTTGAAGCGGATCTATGGCTTGAAAGCCGATGTGTTTGAGGTTGTCCTGCCGGAAGGTCATTCGGTTGAGGGGCTGACCCTAGATGATCTTATGCAGAAATATCATATCTATGTGGTCGGCAGCTTTAATGACGGACGCTGCACTTTCGCGCCGATCATACAAACCGAAATTACCTGTCCCTGCCGGTTAGCCGTGCTGGGGCGTTTCCGGGTCGTCCGGGAGATGGCGCAAGAAGAAGGGTTTGAGCTTCTACCGGCCCTTGAAGTCTTCGCCGAAGATTATGCGCCAACGAAATCCGGGGTCGCAGAGGTGGTCATTCCGCCGGGGTCTTCCGTTATCGGCAAACGTGCCCATGACATCGTTTTTCGCAAAACCTATGGAGCGAGCCTCCTGGCCATTCACCGGATGGGCGTGACGTTGAGCTATGTGGAGACGGAAGATCATGTGGCGACACCGGTCGGCGAGGTCCCGTTTCAGGCCGGCGACACCCTGGTCATTCACAGCACCTGGGAGGCCCTGACCCGGCTCGCCCGGGATCGGGATTTTGTCGTTGTCACCTCCGACTTTCCCCATGAGGAGCTGCGGCCGAAAAAGGTTGGCTGGGCTTTGTTGTTTTTCCTGATTGCCTTGGGCCTCATTTTGTTTTCCGATGTGCGGTTATCGCTCTGTCTGCTGGTCGGGGCGGTTGGCATGATTGCGACCCGTGTTCTCGATGTGGACGAGGCCTATGAAGCGGTGAGCTGGAGCACGGTGTTTCTGCTGGCAAGTCTGATCCCGCTCGGGCAGGCCGTGCAAAGTACCGGGACGG
Source organism: Sneathiella sp. (assembly GCA_965228285.1). Lineage (GTDB taxonomy): Bacteria > Pseudomonadota > Alphaproteobacteria > Sneathiellales > Sneathiellaceae > Sneathiella. The sequence continues at coordinate 3,484,316 of OZ245808.1, read as the reverse complement.
CTGAATGGATTGCCCATCAGATCCTCACCCTGCTCAATGGGTGGCCGCTCTGGTCCCTGCAGGCGGGGATCGCCGTCCTTGCCACTGTTTTTACCCTGGTGATGTCGAATGTCGGGGCGACAGTGTTGCTGGTGCCCCTAGCCGTCTCCATCGCCCTGGCCGCCGGCGCCGATCCGGCGATCTTTGCCATGACCGTCGCCATCTCCACGTCGAACTCTTTTCTCATTCCCACCCATCAGGTCAACGCCCTGATCATGGGTCCCGCAGGCTATAAGGTGATCGATTTCATTCACACCGGCGGTATTATGACGATCCTCTTCCTCATCGTCTCCCTAGGAGTCATGAACCTGATTTTTTGACCCGATTCAGGAATTTTGACGTCCGATATTGGTATTACCCTTTTCGGCCAACTGGACGTGGCAGAAATAGTACATAATACCAGTTTGGCTGGATCTTAAGGTTCTGAATACTTGAGGGAGTTGGCGATAATTCCCGCAGCAGATAGAAGAAGTTTGTCGCCCTGCTGGTAGAGGATTTCGGGTCTTGCATGCAGTTGCCAGGACGAACGCAATCTTTTCGGCGCGAGGGGCCGGGCGACGATCTCACCACGCGACAAGGAGGAGGTGATGGCCGAACGGGGCTGGATACTGACCCCCTCCCCTGCCGCCACCAGGGCGAGGATCGCCGGCAGGGATTGGGCGAGCGCCACATGGGCGGGTCGCCGGCCCGAGGGATTGAAGAAGGCGTCAAGCTCAAATCCTTTCTGAGGATTGAGGGAATGGGCGAAATAGGTCTCTTTTGTAAATGCCCCCGCCTTGACCGCCGCCGCCACAGCAAGGGGGTGCCCGGGCGCCATAATGGCGACAAGCTCCTCCTCCGCCACATGAATTTTTCGAAGGGTCGAGAGGTTGATGGAGCTCAGCTCAAGCGCCATATCCGCCTCCCCCGACAGCAGGCACTGGGTCGGAGCCCGATCCCCGGCATCGATCAGGTCAAGCCGCAAGGGCATCGGCAGGGCCCGAAGATAAGCCGACAGCCCTGCAACCCAGCCGAGGCCGTCCTGGGATCCAAAAGCGAGGCGGAGCCGGGCGCCCGCGCCATGGGATTTTTCCCGGGCGGATTGCTCCGCTGCCATTAACTGAGGCAGAGTGGCGTCCGCCGCATCAGCCAGTGCTTCTCCGGCGGCTGACAGCTGCAACTGCCGTCCACGGCGAAAGACAAGATCGACCCCCAGGCGCCGCTCGGCTTCCTTCAACTGATGGCTGGCGGCCGGTTGGGTGAGGCCTAGACGTTTGGCCGCCGCCGTCAAGGAGCCGGTTTCTCGGATAGCCAGAAACAGACGAAAATGGCTGAGCTCGATTTTATTCATATCAATATTTATAATGTATTCTCACAATAATATCAATTTGTCACATATATTTTTTCTGCTTAACCTCCTGTCTCTTATTAAAGAAAAAGGTTGTGATCATGCCCCTTGCCCATCCCCTGCCGCTCCCCGCTGTGACACCGAGCGGTTACCCGCGCCTTGAGCGGGAACCTGTCTTTGATCCGGCCCGCCATCTGGCCCTCGAAATGCCGGAACTGGTGATCGACCTGGCCGAACTTGGCTATTCCCCAAAGGAGATCGCTGAATGCCCGAGCACCCTTGGCGTGACCACCGCTTTTCGCCTGCTCAGCGAGGAAGGGGTTGCCTGCCTGCAGGAAGTGACCCGAGCCCTTGCCCCTCATGCCCGCACCATCGAACGGATATCGCGCATGGTGCGCGGCGGGGTTTATCAGTCGGACTTCCTCCGGGATTTCTGTCAGTCACCGGAGGTGGCGGAGCATATCTCCACCCTCTGCAAGGCGCCTGTGCTGCCCCATTCCATCCCCCATCAGCTCGGCCATCTGAACTACAACCCGGAGACCGTCGGCGAGAATGTCGATAAATGGCATGTGGATACCCTGCGCCTCGACTATGTTCTCTTCGTTACTGATCCCAACGAGATCGAGGGCGGCGAATTTCAGTATTTTCACGGCACCAAGCAAGAGATGCAGGCCCTGACCGAGACCGGGAAGCCGTTGCCGGAGGATCGTATCAGGGCGCCCCGGCTGCCCGGCGCCGGCTATGCGGTGCTGCAACAGGGCAATATGATCGTCCATCGGGCGACGGCGTTGAAACAAGCGGGGGAACGGATCACCCTGGTCAATGGCTATGTCCCGGCGGAGATCGGCTTTCCCGACTATACCCGCTTCGATCAGCTCTATCTTGCCGATCCGCCCCATGTGGCCGCCGGTGAATATACCCGCCATGTCGCCTGGATGGGCCAGCAGATGCTGCAAGGCCAGCTCTCAGATCCGGGCTTTGAGCTGGCCCGCGAGATCCACGCGGAAAATCTCGAATCCCTTGCCCACCTCCTCACCACCGCCGCCCAAGAACTACGCCGGGCCGATGAGGCAAAGATGGAGCATTTTGGAGACGGGTGAAATGGCTGCCAGTATGTATTGTTTTTAGAAAGTTATCTGCTGAAATAAAAGGATGATAAGTTAATATGTTGCATTAAAATTTTATTGTATTTGAATAACATGATATGCTGCATTCCCATTTGGCATTTTTCCTAGCAATTTCGTTTCCATAAAACGTTCTGCCAATCCCGATGGTATTTGGACCGTCTGCCTGGGTAAGTTTGTCCAATACAATCTGTATTCATCCTGCCACTTACCCAAATGAGATTTTAGAAACACATCTCTTTCAATCCCGCGCGTGTAGCTGCATCGATTTGACTGACTTTCGAGCCCAACTTGTTCATCAAGCACATATTTAAGCTGTTCAATATCGAGAATTTTTACACAAAATAGTTTCCCAAGCCTCAACCCCGTTGAAGATTTATATCTATTTGAACAACAGAAAATCGCTCCATCCCAGCTAGAGCGAAAGTCAACTATACCTGAGAAAAGGCGTCCATCTGGACCGCCACAATCAATATATCTATTATCGATTTCCACCACATTTACGTTTTCAAACACCGAACCTCCTGAATAGACTCTATTTCCTTCTCTATAAACCGGGGCAGTTCCATAATATGTCATTCCTTCGTCAGGAGTACTTGTTCTAGTACGCTCTACATCAAAATAGTCGCTCGCTACCCCCAAAGGAACTTGTCCTCCGTTAACCCACGTATTGACGTACTCTGCTTCCTTTAAATGTAGATACTTTTCCATATAACCAGTCTTCCAACATTGAGAGGACAACAAAACATTTCAACTCTTGTTCGGACCGATGGTGAATGTGACGATATTTCCCTCGTTGTCTGTCCCTGTGGCAGCGGCGTTTATGCCATAGTTCAGCTTCTTGAGCGTCCCTTCCGCAGACCGTCCGTTCGCGCAGCGCAGAGACCATGTTCCGTTATCATCATTCGGTTTGCCTAATTCCATAATGACGCGACAAGGATTTCTTATGAAAAGCAATTCTGTTTGAAAGGTTGTCTGGTCTCCAACCTTTGTAACCTTCACAGGAATAACCTTCTCTTCACCCAATCGGCCTTCCCATTTAAAGGTCGTGTAATGGGTAAATTTAGGAGCGAAATTCGAGGAGGTGATACTGCTTGAAGAATAACCTAAAGAAGCGGGCCTCGGTGCTAATTGTATTTTCACCAGATTACCGTCGGCATCCTTGCCTCCTCCATGGGAGACGTAGTCGTTATTTCTCATCCGAAACTTTCCGTTTGCCCGTTTATCTCCACCACAGCGAATTGACCATTGACCGCTTTGAGGATTGTCATGAGTAATAGCGACCGCACAAGATCTACCGCCCACCAGTACATTCGAGCTGACAGTCACAACCTGCCCGGTTTCCTCAATTTCGACGGGAAAAGTTGTGGTGCTTTCCAGAAAACCCTCCCATGTCAGGGACATGAAATAGATTTTTGCGGTATCTGACCTTGGATTTAGCTTCTTTGTCCTCTCAAATCCGCCTATATGTTTGTCATAGGCGGCCCCCATGATGGCGATCGCCTTATTGCAATTGCCAATTCCTGTCACAGCATCCGAGTTCAATAAACCACGGTTAATATCATAGCCGCTTTGAAACCATTTGTTGCCTTCGTATTTTTCCGTTAATGCAGAGACCTGTTCGCGGGACACGCTAAACCCAAAATGCTGAGCACATACTTCACTATAAGTCGTGTAATAACCCACGAGGTGTAGATTACTAATATCCACGTCCGAAGTATCGACGGATTTCTGACTGCCGGTTGTGCAGCCTGTGAGGAATAAGACAACTAAAACAACAAAGCGCATGGGGGTATTCTACCTAATGATTTTTACTCATGATAGTATGATATCGGATGCGTGTTCAACCAGAAATTCAAATCTCTACATTCAAGACGCGGGTGCACCGTTTATCTTCAAAGGACATTAACGATTAACAGGGCCTTCACGCTTTCGCCGTAATATTGTGAAAATCTCAGCTCTTTAGTAGGGGCTGTTGCAGAATGGCGGCGGCTTCCCTATTTTAGACGATATTGCCATCCCTTGGCGGATGGCGTTTAAACAGGATCGGTTCATGCGTTGGTTTTTGATTGCCTGCTGTTTTTTACTTCTGCTCCCCCTCCGGCCCGCGGTGGCTCACCCCCATGTCTGGGTGGATGTGGATGTCAGCATCCTGTTTGATGACGCCGGCAATATGACCGGATTGGAGCAGACCTGGCTCTTCGATGACTTCTATACCGCATACGCCGTTGAAGGCACGGACGAAGACGGCGACGGCAAGCCGGACCAGGACAAGCTGGAAGTGATCATGAAGGAGAATATGAAGCATCTGAAGGTCTATGGCTATTTCACGGAAATCACGTCCGATGAGAAGCTGCTGCCGATCAAACCGGTGACCGAGATGTCAACCCGCATGTTGGAAAACCGGTTGGAGATGACCTTCACAACCACCCTGCAGGATCCCATTCCTGCCGCTGAGAAAATAGCCTACGCAATTTTTGATCCCACTTACTATGTGGAAATGCTGCATACGGAAAATGAAAATCCGGTCACTTTGGTGGGGGCGCCCGAAGGCTGCCGTACAGAACTGAAAGCCCCTAATCCCGACCCGGACTCTGTTGCCCGGGCCGCCATGCTGGATGCGTCCCAGCGCGGGGAAACCGGCCTTGGCCAATTCTTTACAGAGCGGGTCAGTCTGATATGCGCCGCGGATTAAAGCTTCCTTTTTTGACAAGTGTCGGGACGCTAATCACCCTTGGCTTTCTGGCGCAAACAGCTTATGCCGCCGATGCCGGAGCAGAGCCCTCACTTTGGTCGAGTGCCGTTACCTGGATGCTTACCCAACAGCGGGCGTTTCATCAGGAACTGATAGATGCCCTGAAAGCCCTGACGGCCCATGGCGGCCTTGCCACCGCCTGGAGTCTGGTCGCCGGCAGTTTCCTTTATGGCGTATTCCATGCGGCCGGACCGGGGCACGGAAAGGCCGTGCTGACAACCTATCTTCTCACCCATCCCCATCGGCTCAGCCGCGGTATGGGGATTGCCGCTGCCGCGGCCTTCTGTCAGGGGATCGTTGCTATCGTCCTTGTCTATGGCCTGATTTATCTGGCCGGATGGATCCCGCGGGAGACCAGCTCCGCCGTCGCCTGGAGTGAGCGTCTGAGCTATATCCTGGTCGCCGCTCTTGGTGCCCTGCTAATCTGGCGGACCCTGCGCAGTCTGGCTGCCAGGTTTTCTCCGACTAGAATTGTCGGCCATTCCCACGATCATGATCATGGTCACGACCATGTCCATGACGAAAACTGCGGCCATGCCCATATGCCAAGTGGCGAGCAGTTGGAGAATGCTCGGGATTTGCGGTCCGCCGCCGGGCTGGTGCTGGCCATCGGCTTGCGCCCCTGCACCGGTGCTGTTCTGGTGCTGGTTCTCGCCAAGGCCTTAGGCCTTCCCTGGGCGGGTGTCGGTGCGGTGTTGGCCATGTCAGCGGGCACCGGTATGGCCGTGGCCAGCCTCGCCTTTCTGGCCGTCAAAGCCCGCCACAAGGCGGTTGCCCTGACGGCGGATCGTGGGCCATTCTGGCGTTATGCGGGAAATGGGGTGGCATTGGCTGGCGGCGGACTGTTGCTGGCAATCGGCATATCCCTGCTCAACGCTTCCTTCTACGCCCGCCATCCTTTGGGACTCTAACAGGGATTAGTATTTATTTCGGCGCATTGATAGGGCGATTTTCCGTCCAATCAAAGACGCCTCGGTCCCTCTCATCAACGGCCTGTTTCCAGCCCACCTGCTCAGCCCGTTCCTTGAAATTGATGCCTTCCGGGGAATGGCGGGTGATGCCATCGAAAATGGTCGCTAGGCGCTGGGTATTCAGCAGACCCATGGCCTCGATCGCCTGATTGACCACCATCTTCTGCATCATTAGCTGATTGACGGGGACCGAGGCCATACGCTCGGCCAGCGCTTCCACTTCAACGTCTAGAACATCGTCATGCACGGCCTTTAAGACAAGACCAAGATGCTCCGCTTCCTTACCATCAATCTTGTCGCCGGTGAACAGCATCCGCTTGGCTTTTTCCGGCCCCAGACGATAGACCCACATGGCCGTGGTCGGGCATCCCCAGACCCGAACGGGCATATAACCGATCTTGGCGGTCTCTCCCATGACGATCATATCGCAGCAGAGCGCAATGTCGGACCCGCCCGCCACCGCATGGCCATGAATCTTGCAGATCACCGGCTTGAAGGAGCGCCACAGAGACATGAAAAGCTCCGTATTGCGGGACATGAAAGCATAGTCTTTCATGGGATCCCATGGCATCTCCTGGGTCGCCTCGCCAGTGCCATTGCCCTCCGCATAGAAGGTGAGATCATAGCCCGCGCAGAAAGCCTGGCCGTTGCCGGACAGGATAATCACATGAACCTCTGAATCCGCGTTGGCCTCTGCCACCGCTGCCGCCAGCTGCACCGGCAGTTCATCATCGATGGCGTTTAGGACATCGGGCCGGTTGAGGGTAATGCGGCCGATCCGGCCGGTTTTTTCATAAAGGACTTTGCGCATTCCGCTTTTCTCCGCAGGGTTTAGGAAAGCTCTAGAGTGGCATAAATTCCAATAGTGAGGAAGACTGATCAGACATTGCGCCATTGGGAATAGGGTTTATACTTTGGAAAACAACAAAATCTGGAGAACAGATCCATGAGCAAGGCGCTGCAGGAACTATTGGCAATTCGCGGTCGGGATGACGACGGATCGGTGACGATCACCGGCCATGATCCCGTCTATTCCACGACCTTCAGAGTTGGCGACACGGCGGCGGCAGTATTAGCTGCCACCGGCGTGGCCGCGTCCGATATCTGGGAGATGAAAACCGGTCGGCGGCAAACTGTCGGTATCGATGTCCGTCATGCCGCAGCGGCTGTCAACAGCATCGGCCATATGCAGTTTCGCCAGGACGATGGCAGCTTCAGGATCAAAGAGGATTCCCCTTTGGCGCAAATGGCCTATGACACGGTCAAGGCCTATCCAACTCGCGATGGCCGCTGGTTCCTCCCCCATTTCGGCCTGCAGCATTTGAAGAAGCGGGTCCTTGGCCTGCTCGATTGCGAGTTTGACCAGGACAGCATTGCCCGCGCCATTGCCAAAAGAGAGGCGCAAGAGCTCGAAGATACTCTGGCCGAGGCCGATACCTGCGGCGGTATGGTTCGCACGGAAGAAGAATGGCTGGCCCATCCCCACGGCCAGGCTCTGCGCGCCCAGGCCGTTGTTGAGATCGAGAAAATCGGGGAGAGCGATCCCGAGCCGTTTCCGGAAGGCGGGCGGCTGCTTGAGGGCATTCGCGTGCTGGATCTGACCCGGATCCTCGCAGGGCCGGTCGCCGCCCGCAGTTTAAGCGAGCTCGGCGCCGATGTTCTGATGATCGCCGCCCGGCATATCCCGCAATTCAAGAAATTCTTTATTGATCTCTCCCATGGCAAACGCAGTTGCTTTCTTGACCTCAACGACAGCGAAGAGGCCGAACGCCTGAAAGAGCTGGTGCGGAACGCCGACGTCTTCTCGCAAGGCTATCGCCCCGGAGTTCTTGAGGCCCGCGGTTTCGGCCCGGAGGAACTGGCAGCCCTGCGTCCCGGCCTCGTCTACACTTCCATCAACTGCTATGGCGAGGGCGGCCCTTTCAGCAATCGCGGCGGCTGGGAGCAGGTCGCCCAGACCGTCACAGGGATCAGCCATGAAATCAGCGACCCGCCGACCCTGCTGCCGGTCTTCTTCTGTGATTACAGCACCGGCTATCTCGGCGCCTATGGCACCTTGCTGGCTCTAGCCCGCCGCGCCGTGGAGGGCGGCAGCTATCATGTCAAGGTTTCCCTCTGCCAAACCGCCATGTTCCTGCAGCGTCAGGGACGGGTCTCATACGGGCAAGAGAATAGGGGCTTGTCCGAGGCAGAAATCCGTCCCTTGCAGATCGAAAGCGACACGTCTTACGGCTATCTCCGACATCTCGGCCCGGTCATCCGCTATTCGGAAATCAAACCCGGCTGGACAACACCCTCCCCGGCTCTTGGCAGTTCAAAAGCGGAATGGCTGTCCTGAAAAGAATAGCTGATCAACCATAGGCGGGCATCTGTCCCTTGGCCGGCTGCTCGCGAATGAACAGGTGCGCAACAGATGAGACAACGCCAAGAACTATCGCCAGATGCCAAACTGCATCGTAGTTTGCGTAGCGGTCAAAAACAACTCCGCCCAACCAAACACCAAAGAAGCTGCCTAACTGGTGGCTGAGAAAGACGAATCCGAACAAGGTGCCCATCGCACGAGGCCCGAACATCACCAGCACGAGCGCACTCGTCAGAGGGACGGTGGTGAGCCACATACCACCCATGACGAAGGCAAATATCATGACCGAGGCGGGTGTGATTGGAAGGCTGATGAACACGAGGATCGCGATCGCCCTAAGGGCATATATGGCAGCGAGAATAGCCGGTTTTGGAAAGTGTTCACCCAGACGCGACGCCAGCAAAGTTCCAAAGATGTTGGCAAGTCCGACCAGTGCCAGGGCCTGCAAGCCAAGCGCGCGCAATTCGGCCTCTGAGGCAGGAGACAAACAGAAATGTTGTACGAAATTCGGCAGATGTGCCGTGATGAAAGCCAAATGGAAACCGCAAACAAAGAATCCCAAACCAAGCAAAATGTAACTTGGATGACCAAAAGCACCTTTGACCATTTTCCCTATTGGCATGCCCTCGAATTCGCTTTTTACCTGCGGTGTCTTCGGGTGCAGGAAAGGTATGCATAGCGCCATCGGCACAAGAGCGCCCGCGATGATTACAAGCGTCATTTGCCAATCCAGCCACTCGGTCAGCCAAGAAACGAATAATGGCAGAATAACTTGCCCCACTGACCCCATTGCCGACGCTATGCCAAGGTAACTGGTTTGCTTCTCAGGGGGTGCCGCCCGCGCTACGACGGTCAGAACAACTCCGAAGGCCGTGCCCGAGATACCCATTCCAACCAGTACTCCGGCACCCAGATATTGAGCAAATGGAGACGTCCCCAAAACACAAACGGCCATTCCGCTCAGATAACAGAAGAAGCCTAGCCATAGGGCCCGGCGATCACCGTATTTGTCGGCCAGAATTCCAAATAAAGGTTGGGCCAACCCCCAGACCAGATTCTGAATTGCAAGAGACAATGAAAATATCTCGATCCGGCCACCAAACAAATCTTCTGACAGTGGTTCAACGATCCCGCCAAAGACCGATCTGACGCCGAACGCCAACGCCAAAACAATACTTCCGGCGACGACAATTACCACTGCGTCTCGCTGTGTGCTTTGAGTATTTACCATGGTGCTCTTACATTCCTTCAATTCGATGACTGTCTGCAGGCTAATTCAGCAACACAAGAATCAGTATTGACGGCGAGCATAGGGCCACTATATTCTTTTGAAAATCGAATATAATTGAAGAGTCATTTTAGGAATTTTGAAGTGAATCCTACGTTCGATATTGATGCATTGAGAGCTGTCGTTGCCGGGATCGAGCTTCGGAGTTTCGCTCAGGCCGCCACTCAGCTGGGGCGTTCACAGTCTGCAATCAGCATGCAGTTGAAGAAGCTGGAGCAACAGGCAGGAACCCAACTTTTTGTGCGGAAGGGTCGCGGACTTGTTGCGACTGAAGCGGGTGAGGAGCTTGCACGATATGCCCGTCAAATCATCGCTCTTAATGACGAGGCCGCACGTGCAATGGGCGCTTCCACGGCTTCGAAACCCATACGCCTCGGACTTCCCCAGGACTTCTTTGACACCGTGTTGCCAGCCACATTGGCAACCTTCACTTACGATCATCCTGACACATATGTCGGCATTCGGGCTGGCCTCAATCACACCCTCGTTGAAGAAGTTCGCGTTGGTCGGCTTGATTGTGCCATTATCCTATTTCCAGAGGACGGGAGCGATATCGGCACCCATCTATGCAGGCTGCCCATGCGCTGGTTTGCAGCTGCCGAGAAGTATGGAGAGTTGAATGTCGATCCGCTGCCTCTGGTGCTGTTCGATCATCCATGCATCTTCCGACAAGCGGCGCTCTCATCATTGCAGCGAGCCCGTAGACGATTGCGCATAGCTGTGACGACGCCGAGTTTACCAGCCGTTTGGGGCGGTGTGCGCTCGGGTTTGGGCGTCGCGGTGAGAACAGATCATGGCAAACCGGATGACATCCGTGCCGTCTGCGATGAGCTTGACTTACCAAAGCTCCCAAATATCGACCTGCGTATGGTCCGGGCAAAAGGTATTTCACCCGCGGCGCAACAGCTGTCCGATCTGCTTGAGCATGAAACCGTCCATCGCGTATGTCCGGCATGACCAAAGCTTCACATTCGTATATCTTAGAGCATCTGGCGCCTTGAGCTTAAAGCGGACATTCAACAACCTGGTTCGCAGTTTAAAAGCCGATGGAAATCCGTTTGATCTTCGCGTGACCACGCCTCGGGCGAAGTTGAGATAATGCTGTCTGGAGGAATGGCGCACCGGGGAAGATTCGAACTCCCGACCCCTAGATTCGTAGTCTAGTGCTCTATCCAGCTGAGCTACCGGTGCTTTAGTCAGGCGAGCGGGCGGGGCCGCGGGCCTGAGGATCGGGAAATTAATCAAAAGGGGGGGGCATTGCAAGCGATTAAACGGAAAATTCGGAAAAAGTTGTGACGAAATCGGTTCTTGTCGCCCTGACCTCCATTGACTAGTATCTACAGCCAGGAGCCGGTTTGATGGCAAGCTGGCAACCCGCGATGTCGACATTTGATCGCCCGCGAGGGTCGAGCGCAGAATAAAAGAGCAAATTACAATTATGACACTTCCCCTTACCCGGTCCCTTACCTTAGGTGCTGTCCTGTTGACAGCGGCGAGTTGCTCTTTTGTTGATGAGACCTTGCTGCCCGCCCTGACCGGAGATGAGCCTCCCTCAAAAACCACAACAGAAGGAGAGGTAAAAACGTCGGCACCGGAGGTAGCTGCCCCGGCAGCAGATGGCCGCAACCCTTACGCGCTGGCAGCGCCGGCACCGGGTCAGACGACGGGGACGGAAGTCGGGGCGGACGTGACAGCGATCCGGGAGAGGTTTACGGCTCTCCAGCAGCGCATTAATGAGCATAGCGGCGCCTTTGCCGATCTTCAGTCCAATACTGCCCAAAATCTTGAAAGCTACTATGGGACCACAGCAGCGATCAATACCCGCCTTCAGCTTGGCACCACCAAAGGCAATCCGCAACTGATGGCGCAACTGGATGAAGCCCTCAAGAACGTGGCGCAAATTGAAGGTGACCTCACTAAGGTCGAGGGCCTGACGGCACAAATCGCGACGGATAGACGAGAAACAGAATCCGTTCTTTCCGATATTCAGGCCGCCTTCGAACAAGCGGGCGCCATTGACGAGGATCATCGTCAGCTAACGGTTCTGGAAGGAGAGGCAACCCGCGCCAATGTTCTTACCAAGCGGCTTGAAGGACAGATGAAGGCGAAACTGCAACGCCAGGCGCCCTATGTGGACCAAGAAAAAATCAACCTCGCAAAGCTGGAAACGGCAATTGCGAATGGCGGGTTTGTTGAGGAGGGCGAAACTGCCACAGTAGCAGTGTCCGCCCCAGCTGCCGCCAGTGAAGCCCCCGCTGAGGCCATCGGTGAACGGCCAGCCCTTGTCATAATTCGCTTTGATGAGGAAGACGTTGCCTATGAACAGCCTCTTTTTGATGCGGTCAGCAAGGCCATGGAAGCGAGACCGCAAAGCAGCTTTGATGTTGTCTCGATCTCTCCCCTCTCAAGCGCAGGCGGTGTCGCCGGGGCCCAGGCTCAGTCTGTGGAGAATGCGGGACGGGTCTTACAATCACTGACAGATATGGGATTACCCCCGTCGCGGATTAACCTGTCAACCGCATCAAATAGTGAGATCACCTCCAACGAGGTTCGCATCTACGTGCAATAGCCGGACATAAAAAAGCGGCAGTGATGACCGCCGCTTTTTAGTGTAAGGATCGACAGTCTGGTTACAGGTTCCCGAAAACCATACCTTCGATATTCTCAACGAAAAAGGCAAGGCCGACACCTGCAGCGACCGCCGCTGCAATTCGTGGAGACGCCGCCGCCGCTTCAGTGGCATGCCAGATCTTTTGAACGGCGAAACCAGCACCAATGGCAACGCCGTATTGGACAAGAGCAAAGCCGGCCAGATAGGCGAACAAAGGGGTTGGCTCCGCACCGATAATCGCTTCACCATAGGCGCCGCCATGGAAGATCCCGGCTACCGCAAAAATCGGCACATAGAGAGCGGACGGTATTTGACGGCCCGACATAACCAGCCCGCCGAGAAGAACAACAGATCCGGTGATCACCAGCTCCGCATAGGGCAACACGATACCCTGGGTGATGATCAGGCAGCCGACAATTGTTCCGGCGATAAAGGCGAGAGGCGCCAGATAACGAGCTGTCAGGAAGGCAGCTGCCAGGCCGACAAGGACGACAAAAGCCAGATGATCAATACCAATAATCGGATGGCCGATCCCGGACAGGAAGCCCTCTCCAAAAGTACTGGGTGTCATCCCCCCCATGGGATGATGGGCAAAAGCCAATGTCGGCAATCCCAGGGTCATAATTGCTGTGGTGGCAGCGGTTAGATAACGCATTTTTTTCTCCTCATGTCGTCTCACCCGACGATCCAACTCTTGTTTCAATCCGCGGCAGGTCTCCTGGCTTACGCCTGTCCGGTCTTTTCACCTTCCCAGATTTCTCCAGTGGCTCTTTCGAAAACACCTAAGCGCTTACAGTTGCGGGGGCAGCTAAAGAATTGGATAGTGTTCTATCCGCACTATATTCCCTCTTGATCAGCCAACAACAGCTGTCAACAAAACCGCGTCGGCAGGAACTCTAACAACAGTCATTCAACTTGACCAGCGTCAAATGTATTCTCCCTCTTTAATGCCGGTAGGATACAGACTTCACCGTCTTGCAAGCGGCTCAACATGACATAGATGCGACCCTCTCCTTTTATTTATTTTAATAATTCTAAAAAGCTCTTGCAAAAAATGACGGAAGGCATATATGGTGCGATGATCTAAGCATGATGTGTTAATTGGAGTGAAGAAAATGAAGAATCTAGAAGGTCAGAGAGTCCCTGATGTTACCTTTAAAACCCGTGAGGGGGATGTCTGGAAAGATGTGACCTCACAGGATATTTTTAGCGGGAAGAAAGTCATTGTATTTGCGCTTCCCGGGGCTTTTACACCGACCTGCTCCTCCTCCCACCTGCCCCGTTATAACGAGCTGGCGGATACGTTTAAGACATCGGGTATCGATGATATCGTCTGTCTTTCTGTCAATGACTGCTTTGTCATGAACGAATGGCAAAAACAGCAAAAAGCCGACAAAGTGACCTTCCTTCCTGATGGTTGCGGCGAGTTTTCTGACAAAATTGGTATGCTAGTGGACAAGGAAACTCTCGGTTTCGGCAAACGGTCCTGGCGTTATTCCATGCTCGTCGACGACGGGGTTATCGTCAAGATGTTCATTGAGCCGGAGGTCGAAGGCGATCCATTTGAAGTGTCCGATGCCGATACCATGCTGGACTTCATAAATCCCGCCGCCACTAAGCCCCAAGCCATTACGGTCTTTTCCAAACCAGGCTGTGGGCATTGCACACGGGCAAAGTCAGCGCTTGAAAACGCCGGTCTGGGCTATGAGGAAATTGTCTTGGGCAGTGATGCGACCATGCGATCTTTGCGGGCTGTGTCCGGAGAATTGACGACACCACAGATCTTTATTGATGGCGACCGTATCGGTGGGGCAGATGAATTGGAACTGTATTTGAATAAAGACAACTCGGTCGCCGCCTAACCCTCTCCCGCGAGGAACTGATCCATCCAGAAGGACGGTCTCCTCCAAAAAGAAGCCCGCCGGAAATCCCGGCGGGCTTCTTGTTTCCCTATCACACCGTCTATTTTATTCAGACCATGACATACGGGTGACGTCATTTACGAAAAGATGAGAGTCTTTCCAGACCCCATCCAGACCTTTTCGAACAACAACGACACGCGGAAGCTGGAACAGAAATCCATTTACCGCCTCTTCAGCGAGAATTTTCTGAGCCTGGTGCAGAAGTTCCGTCCGTTTTTCGGGAGATTGAGCAGAATCAGCCGCCTTTATGATCTCGTTGAATTTGTCGTTATCATAGTTGAAGTAATAGCCTTCCCGCGCATAGATGTTGATATCCATAGGCTCCACGTGGCTGACAATGGACAGGTCGTAATTTTTCTTTTTGTAGACTTCATCCAGCCATTTCGGCCAATCAACATTCTCAATATTGATTTTGAATCCGGCTTTTTCCAATTGGGACGCGACAATCTGACCGCCCTTACGTGCATAGTGGTCCACCGGAGGCAGTTTCAAAGACAATTCGAGCCCGTCCGGATACCCGGCTTCAGCCAACAATGCCTTTGATTTTTCCGGATCATACGGATAAGTGCTTGTCAGATCGATATAATCTGGATGATGAGGGGCAAAATGCGAGCCAATTGGCGTTCCATATCCTCCCATTGCGCCATCAATGATTTCCTGACGATTAATGGCATGCGCGATAGCCTGACGAACTTTCAGTTTCGACAGGGCTTCATTGGCATTGTTCGTGCTGAGGATGGTCTCACCATTGGTATTACCGGAGCTGATAACGAAACCGTCGTCAAATGCGGTGGTTGCCAACAGTTCATACGGAACATCCGAGAAATCGACACTTCCCGAAAGCAAAGCCGCCATCCGAGCGGTCCCATCATTAATGAACTTGAAGGTCACATTTTTGATTGGAACGTTACCGGCATCGCGATATGTATCTGCAGCGCTCATTTTAACGCTGTCACCCTTTACCCAGCTGTCAAACTTATACGCGCCTGTCCCGACAGGGTTGGTGGCGTTTGACGCGACAGAGGCGGGATCCACAATCACTGCTGTCGATTCACCCAACTGAGCGAGGAGATCCGGACGCGGCTCTTTCAAAGTGATCACGACTGTATTGGCATCCGGTGTTTCGATGCTTTCCATGTTGGTAAAGCGGTCTTTACGCTTGTTCTGACTGTCTTCCGCAGCATTCGCTTCAAACGTAAATTTGACATCCGAGCTATCGAAATCAGAGCCATCATGGAATTTTGCACCCTCAACCAGCTTGAAGGTATAGGTCTTGCCATCGTCACTGATGGTCCAACTTTCCGCTAGTCCAGGCTGCACATTTCCGTCAGAGTCAATGCGGGTCAACCCTTCAAAAATATTATACAATGTAATTTGAGAAATAGCTGCCGCGGCCCCGGTCCTGGGATCAAGTCCCGGCGGTTCGAGACGCATGGCGAAGCTCGCACTATCCTTGGCTGATGCGGTCGCTACCGACCCCAAAACAGCACCCGCGACAGCTGCTGCAAAAAGTAGTTTTTTCATAACCTGTTCTCCCTTGTTTAATCCTTGAAATACTCTGACTGATATCCTGGAAACCCGCTGAGGCTGTCAGCATGATAGATTCCCCTTGCAACCGCTCTCGCCACACAGTCCGCGGCGATCGCGCCAATTCTGGCCAAATTAAGCGGTCTCGGTTCCGGCAATTTCACTTGCTCCGTCGACAGGGTAAAAATTGTATCCCCGTCAAATGGCGTATGTACAGGCCTAATTGCACGCGCAATACCATCCTGCGCCATCACAGCGAGACGGGTCGCCTCAGCCTTGGAGAGGGCAGCATTTGTAGCCACGACACCAATAGTGGTATTTTCCGCAAGTGCAGGTGCTTCCGGCAAATCCAACACCATCTCTGATGTTTCCTGCGGGGGGCCTAAACCGCCGAACTCTGCGCCTATTTCAAAAGGCCAGGACCAGAAATTCGGGCTGCCGGGGATGAGTACACTCCCAACGGGATTAGCGGCGATAACCGCGCCAATCTGAATCCCGTCCTCCGTCACCGCCGAGGCACTCCCGAGGCCGCCTTTCAGAACATTTGCCGTGGATCCGTAGCCTGCGCCCGAATTCCCTAGGAGAAAGTCCATTCCGGCATTTTCCGTGGCTGAGATTCCCAGCTCCCGATAAGGGGGTGATTCCTGCCAGTCCTTGTCACCGCCATTTGCCAGGTCGAAGAGGATGGCAGAAGGGACGATCGGAACACAGATTTCCCGATGAATGAAACCCCGACCTTGCTTGGCAAGGGCAACGACGGCACCAGAGGCTGCTTCCAGCCCAAAGACGGAGCCACCACTCAGGACAATTCCGGTTACACGCTCGACGACGCCGTCGGCCCGCAATGCATCTGTTTCTCGGGTACCGGGCCCACCCCCGCGAACATCCACCCCGGCAACCGCCGGATTATCAGGAATAACCGCTGTGACGCCTGTCACGACTTGTTGATCTTCCGCATTCCCAATTTTAATGCCGTCCACATCTGTGATAAGATTTTTCGGCCCAGTCTTTATCATGCTCAATTTCGTTTTTATGCTTTTGAGCCGAAAGGTTAGCGTTGCACTTCACAGCGGTCAACTTTTCTTCGCACCTGCAAAAATATATATGAGAAAGTTCAGTTCCATGCGTTCCCAGGAAACAGTCCATCGCCTCAATTTGCTTAAAATGGCCTTCCTATCCCTGGTAATGGTGACGTCGGCCTCATTTGCCGGGGCCCAGCCGAATGATCGCTTTATGATTTCCGCGGCCAATCCGTTGGCTGCCGCGGCCGGCAGGAATATTTTAGCGCAGGGCGGCAGCGCTGTGGACGCTGCGATTGCGACGCAAATGGTCCTGACTCTGGTGGAGCCGCAGTCTTCAGGCATCGGCGGAGGGGCATTTCTCCTGCATTTTAATGGAAACAGCCGGAAACTTGATACCTATGACGGCCGGGAAATGGCGCCAGCGGCGGTGCAGGAGGATCATTTCCTTAAAGCTGACGGCAAGAGGAAGAAATTTTACGAGGCGGTTGTTGGCGGAGGGTCCGTTGGCGTTCCTGGTGTTGTCGCCATGCTTCAATTAGCCCATCAGGACCATGGCATGCTTCCCTGGAACGTTCTTTTTGAGCCAGCCATTGAGCTCTCTCAATCGGGGTTTCCTATTTCCGAGCGTCTCTATTTCCTGTTGGATCGAGACAAATATCTGAAAACAAAGCCGGTCGCCGCCCAATATTTTTATCTTGCGGATGGTAGTCCTAAACCTGTTGGAACTGTACTTAAAAACCCTGCTCTTGCGCGCACTCTCCAGATTATTGCGGAGCAGGGTGCCGCCGGTTTCTATTCCGGGCGGATTGCGGAGGCCATTGTCAAAAAAGTGCGATCCGACAACACAAATCCAGGATTGCTGACATTGGCGGACATGATGAATTACCGGGCGGTAAAAAGAGAGCCTGTCTGCGCATCCTATAGAGACAATCTTGTCTGCGGAATGGCCCCACCTACTTCCGGCGGAGTCACCCTTTTGCAGACCCTCAAAATTCTCGAGACCCGGAATATGTCATCCCTGCAGCCGGGCAGTATTGACGCCATTGATCTGATTTCGCAGGCCAGCGCCCTTGCCTTTGCTGATCGCGGTAAATATCTCGCCGACGCTGACTTCGTCTATGTACCGGTCAAAGAAATGTTGAATGATTCCTACCTTGATGACAGAGCAAAGCAGGTCGTGCCGGGGCAACCGGCCCTTCCCTTTAAAGCCGGAAAGCCGCGCCTTAAGCAAGGGTCCTTGTCTCCGGATAATGCCATTGAGCTTCCTTCCACCAGTCATTTCAGCATCGTTGATCAGGACGGAAACGCCGTCTCCATGACAACCTCGGTCGAGAATGTGTTTGGTTCGCGACTAATGGTCGATGGCTTTATTCTCAACAACCAGCTTACGGATTTTTCCTTTTCGCCGGCGACAGAAGACGGTCCCGTCAATAACCGCATTCAGCCGGGCAAACGCCCGCGCAGTTCCATGTCTCCCTCTGTGGTTCTCGATGATGGTGGAAATCTGAAGATGGTGATTGGTTCGCCTGGAGGCAGCCGGATTATCGGGTATGTGACCAAGACAATTGTTGCCGTCCTTGATTGGGATATGGATATGCAGGCGGCGATTGACCTCCCTCATCATATCAACCGGAACGGCACCCTCGATCTTGAATCCGGGACGGCCCTTGCCCCCTTGCAATCCGAGCTGGAGGCCCTTGGCTATAAAGTCAAGACACGCACCTTGAACAGCGGCCTGCACGGTATCCTGGTAACCAAGGACGGTCTTCAGGGCGGGGCAGATCCGCGCCGCGAAGGTATTGTTCTAACGGATTAGATTTTGGACCGTCAGTCTTCTTCCAACTGGACAACCACAAACAGTCGGGAGAAGGGATACAAAGTCGATCCATCCCGTCTCTGCGGATAGGCTTGCAGAAGCCGGGCCGCATATTCTGCCTCAAACGCCTCCACATCCTCGTCAGGCAATGCCTGAAGAAACGGTCGGAGTGCTGTACCGCGTGTCCATTCGAGGACCGCGTTTTTTCCCTCCAGAACCTGAAAATAGGTCGTCTCCCAAATATTGATGCGCTTGGCGAGAGGCGCGAGGAGATCGAAATACCAGTTAATGTTATGCACCGGCGCCGGGCGGACAAGGGAACCAAGCTGCTCAATCCAACGTGGTGACTGCGCCAATTCATAGATATTCTGGTGGGAGGGGGCATTGAAATTATTCGGCATTTGGATGGCCAGGACACCTCCCGGGCGCAGTTGCGACAGTAGGTGCGGGAACAGCTCTTCATGGTTGTCGAGCCAATGCAAGGCCGCATTGCTGAATATGAGGTTCCCCTTGCTGGTTGGATTGAATTCAGCAATATCGCCTATCTGCCATTCAAGGGAAGGGTAATCCATCCGGGCCTTTTTCAGCATTTCCTCCGAGCTGTCGATGCCCGTTACAACCGCTTCGTTCCAATGTTGGGAAAGCAAGGACGTCACGTTCCCAGTGCCGCATCCCAGGTCGTAAATCACATGCGGGGCCATCAGGGGAATCTGCGCCAGCAAATCCAGCGCCGGACGCAACCGGTGGTCTGAAAACAAGGTATATTGGTCAGGATTCCACACCATCGGGTCTTTTGCCTCCAAAATTCACGATACCTGACAAAGTAGCAGTATTTTGTCGCAATAAAAGATATGAATGGTGAAATTATGCCTGAGCCAAGCGGAACAAGCAGTTAGGCAGCAGTTTACTTGCTTTTGGTCTCTGCGTTCTGACGCATGATTTGGCGGAGCTCATATTCTTCAACGGTCATGATTTCCGCGCCTTCGGATCCCAAGGCCAGTACCTGACGCACGCGAATGGACTGCTCCGTTTCGTAAGGATTCGGCTCCTTATAGCAGTCTACGGTGCCCAAACTCTTGTAACAGTGAATTTTCTCCTGGACCAGGTCCGGCCCTGGCCGGGTGCAATAGCTCTCTCCGACTGCCAGATTTTGCGAAGAGCAATTCAGGCCCATATATTCGGAAACCGTCCCGTCAATAGACTTCGCCGCCTCTGTCGCGCATCCGGAGAGGATGACGAGAAAAGCCAGCATTAGTCCTGTAACTGAAAACCTACGCATTGAACCGAGCCATGCCTGAACTAGTGAAAATCATTGATTTACAAGCAAATATAGCGGTTTTAGTGTTTAAATTGCGTTAATCCGGCACTTTCAAGCGGAAGACGGCACCGGAGGTATCTGACCGCTCCAGAGTGATTTCGCCGCCAAGAGCCGTGATCAGCTCATGGGCGATGGAAAGACCAAGGCCCGTTCCCTCGGACGTTGACGAGCCGGCGAATGGCTCAAACAAATGCTCTTTCGCCCGTTCCGGCAGGCCGGGGCCACTATCACAAATCCGAATGAGAACCCGGCTGTTGCCCCTTATGGCCTCAACTTCCAAGGTGCCTTTCCCACCCATGGCCTGCTGTGAATTTCGGCAGAGGTTCAGGAGAATACGGTAGAAATGATCCCGATCTGCATTGAGCATCAAACCGGGTGGAATATCGCATTTCCAGACAATGTCGCAACTTTCAGCCGGTGAAATGGACGATTTCACCTCATTGACCAGGGGTTCGAGCAGGAACCTCTCCCGCTTGGGCTCCCGCTCCTCCGCTTTACCGTATTTCAGGGTCTGGGAACAAAGATCGATGGCCCGGTCAATGCTTGTCATCAGCCTCGGGACAACCTTCTGTACTTTTGGATCTTCAATCTGGGCCAGACTGTCGCTAACGATCTGAGAAGTCGACAGAATATTGCGCAAATCATGACTGATCTTGGTAACCGCCGATCCCAGTGCCGCCAGATGCTGCTTTTGTTTCAAAGCAGATCGCACCCGTGTTTGCATGACTTCAAGTTCCCGCTCCGCTACGCCGATTTCGTCACGTCGGCCAGAGGGGACAATGCCTCGGGTGATATCTTCCGGTGCCCGGCGAAAGGCAATCAGATTGTCGCTTAACTGTCTCATCGGCCTCACGATCAACCAATGCAGGGACAAATAAACGAGTATGGCCGTCAACAATGAAATGATCAGGGACAACCAGAATATATTTGACGCATAGTCATATATGGCGTCCAGAAGGGGGGCTTCGTCAATAACCACCTCAAGGGAAGAGTTTGGCTGGTTCTCAATCGGCGTGGTGATGCGGATGACCCGGTCCGGTCCGACCATCAGGCTCATAAAGGCATCGCGGATTAAGGTCATCGGGTTCTTGTTTGCCAGGTCAAACTCGGCGTCCACCTGTGCCGGCATGTTTTCACTGAGTATCAGCAGACGAGAATTTGCCCCATGGAAGACGACACTTCGAGCCCCGACCCGGAACAGAAGTTCCTCTTTCAGCTCATCCGAAACCATGTTGTCAGGCGCTGCCAAAAGCGACAAGGTCGCCAAATGGGCAAACTCGGTTTTTTTATCAAGGTAATTGAGGCGGAAAAAGGCAACTGACGGGACAAAAATCAATATTTCCGCAAGCATAACAAATAAAAGGGTAAGCAAAAGGAGCCTTGCCGACAAACTCCGAAAAACACCTGCCATTTTTCTAAATATACCCATTAAGCCAAATAGACCAAAAAAACGGGTCGGCATCAACTAAATGATGCCGACCCGCCGGTTATCGCCATGATCATTAAGACATGACCGAGAGCTTTTTCCTTAGTTCTTTTTAGCTTTGCAAGGGTTGCAAGGACTGCAAGCTTTTGCTGCTTTACATGGGTTGCAAGCGCCGCAGGCTTTCTTTGCCGCACAAGGATTACACGCTTTCTTTGCGGCACATGCGCTGCATGCCTTCTTTGGTGCGCATTTCGCAACAGCTGTCGGTACGACTGCAGAGGCTGCCATTGTTGCGATTGCAGCGGCTGTTAAAACTTCCTTGAACATTGATGTCTCCTGAATTTTCCTGAGAGTTCGATTAACGATTAATTACCTAGAGCCTAAACATGTCTTGTTTGACTGCAGAATCCGAATCAACTGAGATAACGAATGCGTTATCTCTTGATGTTATCCGAACAGGCTCAAAAACTTCACGATTTTACGGGTTCTATCACTGAACAAACTCGGAGTGTAGTAGCTTCCCGCTGCCCTTTTACTGACCTCTCCCAAAGTCGGATAGGGCGCTATATAGCTCGCCATCGTTCCGATCTTGAGCTTGCCTGTAATGGCAACACCCCAAGGATGAATAAGCTCTCCTGCATTTGGACCGGCGATCCCGGCACCCAGTATCTGCCCTTTGTTCGTGGTAATGGCCTTAATAAGCCCGCTGGTCTGCCTCTCCGCTCTGGCCCGGTCAATATCGGCAAAGGGAAATTCCAGGACCTTGATCTTGTCCCCGTGCTGCTCTCGCGCTGCCGCCTCGCTCAGCCCGACATTGGCGAGCTCCGGATCCGTGAATGTGACCCAGGGAATGGCCGAATAGTCGACTTTCGCGGGAAGCCGGAACAGTGCATTACGGATGACGATCCCGGCATGATATCCGGCCACATGGGTAAACTGGTAGCCGCCGGCGACATCTCCAATGGCGAATATCTTCTTGTTGGATGAGCGTAGACGATCATCCACCTCGATACCTTTTGGGGAATAAGTGATGCCTGCGGCTTCAAGATTGAGACCCTCCACATTGGCCTTGCGTCCGGCAGCAACCAGCAAATGCGAACTGGTTAGTACTTCTCTGTCTGCACCTTCCCCCAGTTCGACCTGATACGTGCCATCCCCTGCCTTGCTTACATTGGCAATCTTAACACCTTCCCGGATATCAATGCCATCCTCTGCCAGATGCTTGAGGATGATGCCGCTGAGATCGGGATCATCTCGTCCGAAGGCCTTAAAGGCCTCAAGTACAGTGACTTTTGCCCCCAGGCGGACATGAGCCTGGGCCATTTCAAGCCCGATTGGCCCACCCCCAATGATGATGAGATGATCCGGCTTGACCCGATTCTCAAAAATCGTCTCATTCGTCAGGTAGCCGGCTTCTTCCAACCCGGGGATCGGAGGAGCCGTTGCCCTTGAACCGGTTGCGACAACAAACCGCCGTGCCTTGACCCGGGTCTCCCCCACTTCTAGTTCATCCGGAGCGACGAATTTTCCGTAACCCTGTAATACGGTGACTCCAAGACCTTCAAAACGCTCCACCGAGTCATGAGGTGCAATGGAAGCAATGACCTCGGCCACATGATCCATGACAGCGGGAAAATCAACTTCCGGCGCCGTTCCGCTAATTCCAAATTTTTCGGATCCCTTGAGGGCAGCGGCTTTCTTGGCAGCGGCGATGAGCGCTTTTGACGGCACACACCCGTAGTTCAGGCAGTCGCCACCCATCTTGCCACCTTCAACCAGAATGGTTTTAGACCCCATCTGGCTGGCTCCGGCAGCAACGGACAAGCCCCCGGACCCGCCGCCAATAACACAAATATCGGCCGTCAACTGTTTCACCATAATAATGACCCTTAATTACGTAGCTTCTGTTTTTCGGAATTTCTTGATCACAATCGGCAACAGGGAGATGAATCCAAGCGCCACAAAGGACAAAATGATTTCCGGCGTGATCAGAGAAGAAATCTGGAAGTCCAAGGTACAGTTCGCATTACCGGCAGCCACACAGGCGTCATACTTACCCTGCTGCTCAACAATGATGCTATCGAGGCCACCGCCGAGGAAGGCAAAGACGAAGGTCCCGGGAATGATGCCGAGGGCGGTTCCTATAACATAGGTGCTGAGTTTTACCCCCAGGAAGGCCGGTGCAATATTGACCAGCCAGAAGGGAAAGGCGGGAACCAACCGTAAGAACAACAGATAGCTCAAAGCGTTTTCCGCAAAGCCGCCTTCGAGCTTCTTAAGCCAGG
This sequence comes from Sneathiella sp., assembly GCA_965228285.1. Lineage (GTDB taxonomy): Bacteria > Pseudomonadota > Alphaproteobacteria > Sneathiellales > Sneathiellaceae > Sneathiella. The sequence continues at coordinate 3,460,523 of OZ245808.1, read as the reverse complement.
GGCCGGCTTTCTTGCGCAAAGGCTCGCCCAGTGAGGTGGCGGCGATAAAAAACAGGATCGTTGCGCCAACAGTCGCCGCGATAACGGTAACGGCTCCACCAATTATCCAGCCAAACAGGAACCCACCGGTGACCGTCATCAACAGTCCGCCTGGAAAAGAACAGGCAACGGCGATGATATAGAGCGCCATATAAAGAAGAATGGCGACAATGAAATTGTCAGCGACGAATTCCAGTAAGGTATCCCGATTATCACTGAGCGCCTTGAAGGTGAGATAGTCATCAAGGCCAAACAAAAAGAAGGCCGCAAAAAGCCCCACGATAACTAGGAGGGGAAGCAGCTTTTTCAAAGAGAACCCGCTTTTAGCCGTGTCATTCTGATTAGCAACTTTAGTCATTGTTGATTCGTTCCTTATCAGAAGCATTGCATACGAGCCCGACCATGGTAGCACATTCTCTGCCTTTCAGACAGTCGTTCTCCAAGTAAAGCATCGGCTCTCTCCTTCATAATCTCGTGGTCAAGTTACCAGAACATATTCAGAGGTGGCGTTTTCAAAAGCCCCCTTCACCCAAACGTGAGACGAGTTGAACCTGCTACTTTCAAGTTTTTTCCAATTTCCATCTATGGCATTGACTTGCTATGGGAGAAACTTTATACAGCGGGGCTTGTTTTTATCTCTGCGCACAGGCGCGGATGATCGACGGAGAAGTCTCTTGAAACGTACATATCAACCGAGCAAACTGGTTCGTGCCCGCCGTCATGGGTTTCGTGCACGCCGGGCAACCGTAGGGGGCCGTCGGGTTCTCTCCAACCGCCGCTCAAAAGGCCGTAAGAGCCTTTCAGCTTAATCCATGCCGATAGGCGTCGAACGACTCAAAAAGCGGGCGGATTTTCTCCGCGTCGCTTCCGTTCGTCGCAAATGGGCTGCCCCGGGCCTCGTGCTGCAGGCAGCACCTGCGCCAAAGGATGTCGATCGTGACATTTCACGTGTCGGATTCACGGTAACAAAGAAAGTAGGCAACGCCGTCATACGCAATCGTGTGAAGCGGCGATTGCGGGCGGCTGCACATGGAATAATTCCATTGCACGGTAAGGCTGGCTGGGACTATGTTCTCATTGGCCGGCAGCAGACAGCGGGCCGTGATTTCAAGGATCTCGAAGCGGATTTGAAAACAGCGATCAGCCGGATTTCAGCAAAGGACGGCAGGGAACGGAAGCGGCATCATGACTAATCCGGTAACGACCCTGCTAAAGGGCTTTATCAGACTCTATCAAGTTGCGATTTCGCCCTATTTGCCCGCGAATTGCCGTTACTACCCCACATGCTCTTCCTATTCTATTGAAGCTTTGCAGGAACATGGTCCTTTAAAAGGGTCCTGGCTTACCCTGAAGCGGATCGGAAGATGTCACCCCTTCGGCGGTCACGGATACGATCCCGTGCCGGAAAAGAAAAATAACTGCCGGCATTGCGCGCCAAAAAATACGGCGCCAGCCAGCATAGAGTAATTTAAGGCTATCCAATGTCAGACCAGAAAAACCTGATACTCGCGATTGTACTTTGCTTCCTGATTATTTTCGGGTTCCAGTATCTTTTTCCGGATCCGCAGTTGCAAACACAGCAGCAGCAAACTACGGAGCAGAATCAGGGAACGGGCACGACAGGACAGGCCCCGTCCCCAAGTGAAACAGCTACAGCACCAACAATCCCCGGATCGGCCTTCCCAAGCAGCTCATCACGGGAAGAAAGCCTTCAAAAAGCGCAACGGGTCAATATCAACACACCTTCGCTACATGGTTCGATCTCTTTGACTGGAGCTCGTCTGGATGATTTGACCCTGGTGAAATATCGGGAGACTGTCGACCCGACCAGCCCGGAAATCAAACTGTTATCTCCGGCTGGGAGCCCCAATCCCTACTACGCAGAATTTGGCTGGAGCCCGGCGCCGGGAATCAATATCAACCTCCCCAAGGCGGACACCATCTGGAATACGGCATCGACAGAGCTAACACCGGAAAAGCCTCTGAAGATGTCTTGGGACAACGGCAACGGTCTGACATTCCATCGGACGATTTCCATCGATGAAAACTATCTGTTCACGGTTGAGCAGATGGTTGAGAATACGACCGATGCAGATGTGACTCTGTATCCTTATGGTCTGATCTCCCGTCACGGAACGCCGGAAACGACAAATTTCTATATCCTTCATGAGGGGCCGATCGGGGTATTCAACGATACCCTTGAAGAAGTCGATTATGACGATCTCTCCGATGGGGCGACTGAAACTTATGCGTCAACCGGAGGCTGGATCGGCATCACTGACAAATTCTGGCTAACCGCCCTTATTCCCGATCAGCAATCGAAGATCAAGGCGCGGTTCACCCACGCCGCAAAAGGTGACCGGTATCAGACGGATTTTCTGAACCAGCAGGGCATAGATGTGCCGAGTGGCTCAACGGTTGGTATTACCAACCATCTGTTCGCCGGGGCAAAAGTTGTTTCGGTCCTCGATACCTATGAGGAAGAATACAAGATCGCCCGCTTTGATCTTGCGATTGATTGGGGCTGGTTCTATTTCCTGACCAAGCCGATTTACTTCGCTCTTGAGTTTTTCAACGGCCTGATCGGCAATCTGGGTCTGGCGATCATGGCCCTGACGGTTGTCATCAAGATCATCCTGCTCCCGCTTGCCCATAAATCCTATGTATCCATGAGCAAGATGAAGAAGCTGCAGCCTGAAATGGTCAAGCTTCGAGAGAAATACGGCGACGACAAACAAAAACTCAATCAGGAGATGATGGCCCTCTATAAGAAGGAGAAAGCTAATCCGGCGGCAGGGTGCCTGCCTATCCTGATGCAGATTCCGATCTTTTTCGCCCTCTATAAGGTGCTGTTCGTCACCCTGTTGATGCGCCATCAGCCCTTTTATGGCTGGATCAAGGACTTGTCGGCGCCAGATCCGACGACCATGTTCAATCTGTTTGGCCTGATTCCCTGGGATCCACCGCAGTTCCTGATGGTCGGGATCCTGCCGTTGCTCATGGGTCTGAGCATGTATCTACAACAGAAACTTAATCCGCAACCGGCTGATCCAGTCCAGGCGAAAATCTTTCTGTTCATGCCCATATTCTTCACTTACCTGCTCGCCAGTTTCCCGGCAGGCCTGGTGATTTACTGGACCTGGAACAACATTCTCAGCATGGCCCAGCAATGGCTGATCATGAAGCGGATGGGCGTATCCGTGTCGGGTGAGAAGACCTGAGGATCCTGAAACAATGACGGATGAGACAGTTCCGGATAAAGAAGAGGCGGCCCGGATTGAAGCGGGCCGCTTGCTTTTTGCTCAAGAATGCCAGTTTGTGGCTGGGGCTGCTACCCTTGATATGCTGCCGGAATTGCATCGAACCGAAATTGCCTTCGCCGGTCGCTCGAATGTCGGAAAATCCAGTCTTGTCAACGCGCTGACCAATCGCAATACCCTGGCGCGGACATCCAATACGCCCGGCCGGACCCAACAGATCAATTTCTTTGATCTGGGAGGTCGCCTGTATTTGGTAGATCTGCCGGGGCATGGCTATGCAAAGGCTTCCAAAGAGAAGATCGCTGCCTGGACGGATTTGGTGAATACTTATCTGAAAGGCCGGTCGCAGCTGCGCCGTGTCTGCCTGCTGATTGATGCCCGGCATGGGCTCAAGGTCCCCGATCGCGACGTCATGGACATGCTGGATGTGGCCGCTGTCAATTATCAGATTATCCTGACAAAAGTTGACAAGACAAAGCAATCTGACTTGAAATCAGTCCTGGAAAATACAGGGAAAGAGCTGGCGAAGCGCCCCGCAGCCCATCCGGAAATTCTTCAGACCAGCTCTGTCAAAGGATATGGTATAGAGGAGCTTCGCGCGGAACTGGCATCGATGGCGGAGGATTAAGGAAGACATGACAGACACAACGTTATCGGTAGAAGAGCAGCTCCGTAAAGCCAAGACATTGTCCGAAGCCCTGCCCTATATGCATTTGTTTTCAGGACAGACCTTCGTCATCAAATATGGCGGTCATGCCATGGGGGATGAAGAACTTTCCCAGAATTTCGCCCGTGATGTGGCGCTTCTCAAACAGGTCGGAATTAACCCGGTTATCGTTCATGGCGGCGGCCCGCAAATCGGGGCTATGCTGGAACGGCTTAAAATCAAAAGTTCCTTTGTTGATGGCCTCAGGGTCACTGATAAGGAGACTGTGGAAATTGCTGAGATGGTTTTGTCGGGATCCCTGAATAAAAAAATCGTCACGTCCATTAATACGGCTGGCGGCATGGCCATCGGCTTGTCTGGTAAGGATGGAAATCTGATCGAAGCCCAGAAATTGACCCGGACACAACGGGATCCGGATAGCAATATCGAGCGCATTCTCGATCTCGGATTTGTAGGAGAGCCCTCCCATATCAATCCGGAAATCCTCGAGAGTTTTGAGGAAAATGATGTCATACCGGTCATCGCTCCGATTGGTATCGGACGTAATGGCCACACCTACAACATCAATGCAGATACGGTTGCCGGCTATATTGCTGCCGCTGTCGGCGCGACAAAACTGATCATGATGACGGATGTGGAAGGCGTTCTGGACAAAGACAAGAAGCTTTTGAACAGGCTCAGCCCAAACAAGGTCAAGGAATTGAAGAAAGACGGGACCATTGAAGGCGGAATGATTCCGAAACTGGAAACCTGTCTCTTCGCCCTCGAAAACGGGGTTGAAGCCGCGACGATCCTCGACGGCCGTATCCCACATGTGATTTTACTGGAAACTTTCACTGAACACGGTGTAGGCACCATGATCACCGAGGAATTGGATTAACCTTCCGAATAGAAGGAAAGCTGCCAGTCCATTTCTTCGTCTGTAAACGGAAATTCGATACCGTTGCGGGCATTGACGATATCTTTTCGGGGCACCTTGGCAATCTTTGTTTGAATATCAAAAGCCAGGCGCATGGAAAGATCCGCTTTCCAGCAGAGAGAAACCACAACTTTGCCATTTCGCGATCCCAGCATGGATTCCGTTGTCTTAAGTTGATAACCGGAAAGCAACGACAGTGCTTTGGTAACAAACGCGGCTTTTCGATCCTTTACAGCCTCCGCGATGGTCGCTTCTGTCAATTGGCCATCCGCCCACAGCGATTCCGCTTCATCCGCGGTTTCATTTGAGAGTTGTTCGGTAAATTCCCGGGTTTCCTCAATCCGGCTCTTGGCTGCCAGCTTGACTTCTTTCTCAAGATCCGGAGAGAGCCTGTGTTTCCTGGCAAGATTGTCGACCAAAGAGGAAGCGACGAATCCTGCGATCCTTCGAACGGCTCGCAAGGAAAGATCCAGCCGCATAACAAGCGGCTCATGCAGATTCTGGACCTCTTCCGCCTGATCAATGATTTCTTCCAGAGTACTTTCACGGATTTTTGCTGACGGATTGGCGAGCAAGTCAGCAACCGCCGGAATTTCCAGGCTGGCAGCAACAGATTGAGAAACGTCCTCCCCGATATCCTGCCGCCTCGCAATCGCTGGAAGGGCACCGGCTGCGACACCCCCGGCAATTATCTCCAGGAGATCCGCATCGGACAGCAAAGGCGAATATTCAAGAACCGGACTGGCCACTATTTCTTCCACATCCCGGGCAAGGGTCAGGACCAGGGATTTAGGCACCGAAGTTTCTTCTTTGATCGCATCAGAAACGATGGCACGCACTGCAGGAAGATGATCAGTCGCCAGTATTTCCAGTATGGCAATTGTCTGTTCAAGAAGCTGTTCAACTTCCCTGTCCTTTAATGTTGGAATTAGCCGCGTGATCTTGCGGGCAAGTTCGAGGCGCACCTCCCGATCCTTATCTTCAGCCAGAAGGGTATTCGCCTGCACCGGTGTGCTGATATTGGCGGCCACCTCACGACGCACATCGGAAACCTCATCTTCGGCCAGGTAATAGAGGATTTCTGGCTCCACATCTTCCCGAAGGGCAAGGTCCTTGCGCTGAGAAAAATCAGCACTTCTCGCCAGTGCCTTATTCTCTTCATAACTCCCGGTGCGAAGGGGATGCTCTATTGGATCATTATGTCCCATTGCCGATATCAGAAAAATCCGAATAAGTGCTAAAAAACTGCCCTTAATCCTAGTTTCAACAACTTAAAATGCCCTTAATCCGGACATTTTCACATAGAATGTCAAAAACTGCCCTATTTTGAGGAAAAGAACTTGTTCTCATAGCATTTCGACGACAAAGTCAGACCATGGATAACGACCCCCTCTGGAAAGACTTCGATCATATTGATACCTGGATTTTTGACCTGGATAACACCCTGTATCCGGCGCATACCAATCTGTTTTCAAAAATTGACAAGAAGATGGGTGAATTTATCTCGGACTATCTGAGTGTTGATCTCGCGGAAGCCAAAGCGGTACAGAAAAAATACTTTCAGGAACATGGTACGACATTAAACGGCCTGATGCAGAAGCATGGGTTGGATCCGAAAGGCTTCCTGGATTATGTCCATGACATCGATGTTAGCGATCTTGCCATCGCAACGGACCTCAGCCAGGCCCTGGATCAGTTGGAAGGCCGAAAAATCATTTTTACCAATGGCTCTCATTCTCACGCAACCAACGTTTCTTCCCAGCTCGGTATAGATCACCATTTTGACCATATCTTTGACATTGTTGCCTCGGATTATCGTCCGAAACCGGATATCGGTGTTTATCAAAAGCTTGTTGAGGAACTTGAAATTGATCCTGCGAAAGCCGTGCTCTTTGAAGATATGGCCAAAAACCTGGCACCGGCCCATGACATGGGAATGATCACAGTCTGGATTCCCAACGAAACCCATTGGTCCCATGACAATTCCGAAGGGGAGCATATCCATTATTCGACTAATGATCTTGCCAGCTGGCTCCATATATTGCTGGAGGATAAATCCGCCAAGACAGCGACCGATTGACGGACCAGCCATTGGTTGACATCGCCAATGGGAAGAGTATGTTTTCGCAAATATTTTCGGCTAAAATTTAAGGATAAGACATGACGCTAGCTCAGCTGCAACCAGTCGTAGATGCGGCCTGGGAAAACCGGGATGCCATCAACTCAGCCACGCGAGGTGCTGAAAGAGACGCCGTGGAAGCCACCCTGGAAGCACTTGATAACGGAGATGCCCGGGTCGCGGAAAAGGGTCCGGATGGCTGGGTCGTCAATCAATGGCTGAAGAAGGCGGTTCTATTGTCTTTTCGTCTCAATGACATGGAAATGATTCCCGGCGGGCCCGGATCCAATAGCAATTGGTATGACAAGGTCCCCAGCAAGTTTGAAGGCTGGGGCGAGAACCGGTTTCGCGATGCCGGGTTTCGGGCTGTCCCAAATTGTGTAGTTCGTCGCAGCGCCTATATTGCACCCGGGGCAGTCCTGATGCCGAGCTTTGTCAACCTCGGTGCCTACGTTGATTCCGGCACTATGGTTGATACCTGGGTCACTGTCGGCTCCTGCGCGCAGATCGGGAAAAACGTGCATCTATCCGGTGGTGTCGGCATTGGCGGTGTCTTGGAACCCCTTCAGGCCGATCCGGTCATCATTGAGGATGATTGCTTTATCGGCGCCCGATCAGAGGTTGTCGAAGGGGTAATCGTCGAGAAAGGCTCTGTCCTCTCCATGGGTGTCTTCATCAGCGCCTCCACAAAAATCATCAATCGGGAAACCGGCGAGGTCCATATCGGGCGTGTCCCGGCCTATTCGGTAGTTGTACCAGGCAGCCTTCCTGGGAAAAATCTTCCGGATGGATCCCCAGGCCCCAGCCTCTATTGCGCCGTGATTGTAAAGACAGTGGATGAACAGACGCGATCCAAGACATCGATAAATGAGCTGCTACGGGATTAAAAAAGGGCTTCGGCCCCTTTTTATCGATGCCTGTTTTCGCGATAGACCATATAGAGACCGCTGGCGCCAATGGCAGCAACCCCGACCCAGACGTTGAACGCCGGAAAATCCGAGAAAAAGACGAAACCGAGGACAACGGCCCAGATCAGACCGGTATATTCAAAGGGCGTTATCACGCCGACTTCGCCGGTATTGAAAGCCATGATGAGGCAAATATTTCCCGAAAGAGAGAGTAGTGCCAAGGCGGCAACCAGGCCTACATCAGCAAGCGGCATTGGTTGCCAGACGAATGGAGTCAACAGACCCATAATGCAGGTCGTGCCTAAAGTCATATAGAAGATGATGGTAAAAGTGGACTCCGTCGTTCCGAGCCACCGTCCTGCCAGCATGATGCCGCAATAGCTGAGGCTCGCCCCTAGGACCATCAGCGCCTCAACTTCAAAAACACCACCTGTTGGCTGCACGACATAGATCACGCCCATAAATCCGACAGCGATGGCTCCCCAGCGATGGATGCCGACCTTTTCCTTGAACAGCGGCACAGAGAGAGCCGTCATGACAAAGGGAGAGATAAAGAAAATCACAGTCGCATCCGCGAGCGGCATATTACGAAGGGCGGTGAAGAACAGTAAGGGTGCCATCAACCCCAGGATAATACGCAGTCCATGGCCGCCATATTGCCGGGTTCGAACGATCTGGAGTCCGCCATGGGTGAACATCCAGATAAAGAGCAACGTGAGGTTAAAGCTACCGCGAATGGCCAGAATCTGAATGACCGAGTAATTCGCCTCCACAAGCAGCTTTGCAACGGCGTCCATTGTCGACATCAAAAACACGCCCAGAATCATCAGGGCAATACCTTTGATATTGTTAGTTAGAACCGGAGCTGCAGGGGACATGAGGAAATGCTTTCGAGATGGACCTCACTCTTATCGCGACAGAAACAATTTGGCAACGCTCGTCATGATATGATTTATCCCTTTCCACGCCTTCGCCATTGACCGCACACGGTCCGGGCAGTAAAGGGAATAGATGACTAATCAAAGCTCTACCTTAGATGTGATCGAACTGACCCGAGACCTGATGCGTTGCCCAAGCGTGACGCCAGAGGATGCGGGTGCTCTCGATGTGCTTGAATCCGCATTGAAGGATATCGGGTTCGTCTGTCATCGGCTCACTTTTTCAGACAAAGATACACCTGACGTGGATAATCTATACGCCCGGCTCGGGACAGGATCGCCGAATTTTTGTTTTGCCGGCCACACGGATGTTGTCCCTGTGGGAGATGCCGAGGCCTGGAGTGTCGATCCCTTTGGCAGCGAAATAAAAGACGGCGTTCTTTGGGGTAGAGGAGCCTCGGACATGAAAGCGGCTGTTGCCTGCTTCGCTGCCGCCGCTGACCGCTTTAATGCCCAGGCAGGCGGCCAGTTCGATGGTTCCATCAGCCTCCTGATTACGGGAGATGAGGAGGGGCCGTCCATCAACGGGACGGTCAAAGTTCTGAACTGGATGCGGCAGCAGGGAGAGGTTATCGACCATTGCCTCGTGGGAGAGCCGACGAACCCTATGGAGATGGGTGAGATGGTCAAAATCGGCCGACGCGGCTCTTATACTGGGTTTCTCTCGGTTGAGGGGGTGCAGGGCCACGTCGCCTATCCGCATCTCGCTGACAACCCCATTCCGCATCTGGCGGCCATGGTCACAGCTCTGGATGAGATGGTGCTGGATGAGGGGAATGAGCATTTCCAGGCCAGCAACCTGGAATTCTCAACTGTCGATGTCGGCAATCCGGCAACCAATGTTATTCCAAAAACAGCGACGGCAACCTTTAACATCCGCTTTAACACCCATTACAGCCTTGATAGTCTGGACACAAAAATCCGCGAATGTCTGGATCAGGTCGCGGCCCAGCGGAAGGTCACTTATGAAATGACATGCCTGAAAAACTCTAGCCCTTTCCTGACCCAGGAAGGCGATTTTAGCGAGCTTGTTGTCACATCGATCGAGCAGCGCCTCGGTCGTCGGCCAGAACTCTCAACGACAGGTGGCACATCGGATGCCCGCTATATAAAGGATCACTGTCCGGTGGTGGAATTCGGCCTTGTCGGCCAGACCATGCATAAAGTCGATGAGCGGGCCGACATATCGGATATTGAGGCCCTTGCAGATATTTATACGGACATACTCGTCCGTTATTTTGCGTAACAATGGTCAGCCTGAAAGAAATAACCTGGTCCCTCTACGGAGCTTACCGTCTGGCCCGCAAAGACTCGGATGCTCTGCAGTTTTTCAATATTTCTGCAAGCGGATTTTACACATCTTTTGCTGCGATTATTCTGGCTCTGCCATTTTTTGTTGTGGAGAATGCCATAGACTACCGGTTGATAGAGACCGAAACCTCTATCATCCCGTTTCTCATAATTCTTTGTATCGCTTTGGCAGTAAACTGGCTCGCATTTCTTGCTGTCATGGCGGTGTTCGCAAAATATCTCGACTTCAGTGACAGGTTCAGCATCTTCGTCATTGTTTACAACTGGGCGCAACTTGCCATCATCATTGTCTGGATGCCCTTATCCGTTCTGTCGACGGGCCTTGCTGGCGGCGATCTCAATTCGGTAATCAGCCTGCTGTTTCTTGGCGCTTCTTACGTCTATCTCTGGTATATTATCCGCGTGACTTTACAGGTTTCCGGGCCCGCAGCACTTGGCTTCGCCTTTCTGGAATTCATCATCGCTATCTTGACCCAGGTGGCTTTTTCAGATCTGCTTTTCACAGGTCCTGTTTGAGCTTAAAACAGCAAGCTTCCTAATTCTCATAATCAACGGCTGTCAGGTAAAGGCCATAAGGCGGCGCATTGGGTCCTGCCCTTTGACGATCTCTCGCCTCAAGCGCTGCTTTAAGATCCTGCTCCCGCCATTGACCCGTACCGATCAGGGACAAACTACCAACCATTGATCTGACCTGATTATGCAAGAAGGAAATCGCTGATGCACGTATCTGTATTTCTTCGCCGAAACGGGTAACTTCCAGTTTTTCGAGAGTTTTCACGGGGGATTTCGCCTGACACGCTGCGGCCCGAAAGCTCGAAAAGTCATGCTTTCCCACAAGAACCTGCGCCGCAATATGCATGGCATCACTATCCAGGCGACGCTTGACCTGCCAAGCCAGTCCGCGATCGACTGTAAGGGGAGCCCGCCTGTTAATGATTCGATACAAATAATGCCGTTTTCGCGCCGAGAAACGAGCACTGAATTCCTCATCCACTTCCTTACAGTCCAGGATCGCAATGGGAGCCGGTTTCAAATGCTGGTTCAAAGCATTCATGACAACGTGGCTTTTGCGATTACTGGTGAGGGAGAAGCTGGCGACCTGACCTAAGGCATGAACACCTGCATCCGTTCGCCCCGCGCCTTGAATGCGGATTTCTTCTCCGCAGAAGTCTAGAATTGCCTCCTCGATATGCTGCTGGACAGAGGGCCCGTTTGTCTGGCGCTGCCATCCGACAAGATCCCGCCCGTCATATTCTATGAGGATGCGATAACAAGGCATCAGGACAGCTTATCGCCCTTGAGCAATGGATGACCCTGCTGAAAAATAGCTAGATCCATAGCCCTTTTACCGGCACGCTGCAACCGACCCAACTTCAAGGCCCCTTGCCCACAGGCCACGGTTCCATCGTTATCAAGAAGTTCACCGGGCATGCCCTTTCCATCGCAAACTCTCGCTTCGATCAGTTTGATGCGGGTTTCCCCATGGGTGAAAAAAGCCCCTGGAGCCGGATTCAAACCGCGAACCTGCCGATCCAGATCGATCGCCGGTCGGGTCCAGTCAATAGCCGCTTCGCTTTTCTGGATTTTCTCAGCATAAGTAACACCCGTCTCATTCTGGGGAATCGCCGTCAAGTCGTTGGTACCGAGCTTGGGCAGGACCTCAAGCAACAGAGCTGAGCCGGCCACAGCCAATTCGTCATGTAAGGTGCCCGCCGTCGTCTTGGCGCTAATAGGAACCCGCACCTCCGCCAGAACATCTCCCGTATCAAGGCCGGTCGCCATCTGCATAACTGCCACACCCGTTTCCGTATCGCCGGCCATTATGGCCCGCTGGATCGGTGCTGCACCACGCCAGCGCGGAAGCAAAGAGGCATGTAGATTGAGACACCCAAATCGCGGACAGTCGAGAATAGCTTTAGGAAGGATCAACCCATAGGCAACAACAATAGCCACATCCAAATCCAGATCTGAAAATTCCTGTTGATTTTCTTCTGATTTGAGACTTACTGGTGTTCGAACCGGAATGGCCGCTTCCTCCGCCCTCACTTGAACGGGAGATGCGGTGAGCTTCTTGCCCCGCCCCGCCCGTCTCGGAGGTTGAGAATATACACAGACAATGTCATAGCCTGCATGGATCAAGGCATCGAGAACATGAGCAGAAAATTCGGGCGTCCCCATAAACGCTGCGCGCAATCTGCCCATTGCCAACCCTTTAGCTTGCCATTTTCTTCTGTTTAAGAAGCTTCCTTAAGATCATATTGCGCTTCAAGGCTGAGAGATGGTCCAGGAACAAGATGCCGTCCAGATGATCCATCTCATGCTGAAGGCAAGTTGCAAGCAACCCATCCGCCTTCAGATTCTGACGTTTCCCGTCCACATCCAGATAGGTCACTTCAATCTCGGCCGGGCGCGCAACATCCGCATAATATTCCGGAACGGACAGGCATCCTTCCTCATACACGGCATCATGATCCGAGACCCAGGTAATCTCAGGATTGATGAAGGCCATGGGTTGAGGGATTTCGTCTCCACCTTTGCCGACAACGTCAAGAACCAGCAGTCGTTTCTTCACCCCAACCTGAATGGCTGCCAGCCCGATTCCCGGTGCGTCATACATGGTTTCAAACATGTCTGAGACCAATGTGCGAATCTCAGGTGTCACTTCTTCCACCGGAGTTGATACGGATTTCAAAAGCGGATCCGGAGCAGTATAAATCGGTAAAATGGCCATGGTGTTCCGAGATTGTTCACGTTACGATAAGTTAGGGTCTACGTATTACGCAAACCCTGATTCGTCAAGGTTATTGGCATATTCCTAAATGCGGGATATGGAGAAATTTATGGAAATCACCCTCATCGTTGTCATCGGGCTTCTTATCCTGCTGTCCTTGTTCCTTCTGGCCAGAGTCCTGAAATCCGAGAAAATGATTTCCTCCACCTCCTCCAATAGCGAAAATCTCGCACGATTGACAGAGACCCTGCTTCAACAACAGGCACAGCTGGAGGGTCAACTAAAACAAATGTCGGCCGATGGCGCGGCAAGCCGCACGGAAATTAACAAAGTGTTGGCAGAGCGGCTCGATTCAGTATCAAAACGCTTAGGAGACAGCCTGACCCAATCCACCGAGAAGACCGGTAAAAGCCTTAGCGAATTGCAGGCTCGCCTGGCCGTCATTGATAAAGCACAAGATAATCTCACGGATCTGTCAAACCAGGTAGTCGGATTACAGGATATTCTCGCCAATAAACAGGCACGAGGCGCCTTTGGTGAAATACAGCTCAACGATCTTGTAAAATCTGCCCTACCGCCTTCCGCCTATGAATTTCAGGTGACCTTATCCAACGGGCGGCGGGCGGACTGCCTGATCAAATTACCAAACCCTCCAGGATCCATTGTTGTCGACGCAAAGTTCCCGCTGGAGAGCTATCATCTTCTTCGCAATGTCGAAAGCGATGCGGATCGGACACCGGCCGCCCGGGCCTTTACCACCGCCATGCATAAGCATATTGCCGACATCAGCGAGAAATATATCCTGAACGGTGAAACGGCTGAATCAGCATTACTTTTCCTGCCCTCAGAAGCGGTGTACGCCGAACTTCATGCCAATTTTCCGGCCATATTGGACAAATCATACAAATCCCGGGTCTGGATTGTTTCTCCCACGACCTTAATGGCGACACTCAATACGGTCAGAGCGGTACTCAAGGATAGCCAAATGCGGGAGCAGGCGGGGGTCATTCAAAAGGAAGTCGGCACGTTGCTGAAAGATGTTGAGCGTCTGGAAGGCCGGGTGGATAACCTTGGCCGCCATTTTGCCCAAGCCACCAAGGATGTGCAGGAAATCGAGATATCAAGCCGCAAAATCACCAGCCGGGCGGAGAAAATCGAGGATCTGCAACTTGGTGAAGATTCAACAGAAGATATTCTGACCAAACCGTCCGATCTCCTGTCCAGCGCAGAAAATCAAAACTAATCCATCGAGCGGCGGGATTTCAAGGCGGCAGATAAAGTGCCATCATCGAGATAATCAAGCTCGCCTCCTACCGGAACACCATGAGCCAGGCGGCTGATCTTTACATCAAAGTCCGACAGGCGATCAGAGAGATAATGAGCCGTTGTCTGGCCGTCGACGGTGGCGTTCAAGGCCAATATCACCTCTGTAACGGTGCCCTGCTTAACCCGGTGTACCAAGGGCTCTACACTCAGTTCGTCGGGACCGATCCCGTCCAGGGCAGAGAGGGTCCCGCCTAAGACATGATACTGGCCGCCAAAGGCATCCGAGCGCTCCAACGCCCAGAGGTCAGAGACATCTTCCACTACGCAAAGGGTTTTTTTGTCGCGACCGGGGTTTTCGCATATGGAGCAGGGATTGGCAGTATCGAGATTTCCGCATATCTCACAGATTTTGACATTTTCCGCCGCCCGTGCCATGGCTTCGCTTAACGGCCCCAACAGACTTTCCCGTCGACTGATCAGATAAAGGGTCGCCCGCCGTGCGGATCTCGGCCCAAGGCCTGGCAGCTTCGATAACAGCTGTATCAAGTGATCTATATCGGAGTGACTCATGAAATGCCGAGCTTCATTCAGACGTCAAAAGGGCATCTGCATGCCTTCGGGAAGCTGCATCCCGCCGGTCATTTCCTTCATTTTCTCCGCCGAATAGCTATCGATTTTTGATTTCGCATCAGCATGAGCCGCGACAATCAAGTCTTCCATCACCTCTTTTTCTTCCGCATCGACCAAGGACGCGTCCACATTGAGGCGGCGCAGTTCCCCTTTTCCATTGAGGGTGACCTGAACCATTCCGGCGCCTGCCTGACCGGTTTCCTCATGGCTTTCAAGAGATTGCTGCATCTCCGCCATTTTAGACTGCATCTCTTTGGCCTGCTTCATCAGGTTGCCAAGGTTTTTCATGAAAATGTTTCTCCGTTAGTCAATTTCATCTTCCCCGGATATGTGATCCTCGGAAAGGCTGTCAAGGGTTGGGCCGAGATTGCGCACCTCGCGAATCGCGGCATCCGGAAATAGGGCTTTGATATTCTGTATCATGGGATTGGCTTCGACTGCCGCAATTTCCAGGGCCATGTCATTCTGCCGCTTCTCGGCAACCGTTGCCGCGCCTTCAGCCGAGGAAGAAAGCTGTACCCTCCATTTTTCACCGGTGATTTCCCGCAACCGAACACCAAGACGGGCGGCCAGATCTGCCGCTGCCCCAGGTGCCGGACTATATTCAATCAGTCCTGATTCAAATCTGACTGGTCGAATAAAATTGGTGACCTCGCCTTTCAGCTTCACGTCTTTTCGATCGGTGAGCAGATTGACTACATCTTCTAGGGATTTCAGCTCGACAGGCTTTATCGGCTCTGTCTCGTTATGCGCCTCCTGCGGCATCTCGGGAATAATATCGGGTTCTTCAAAGGTCTCACTCACCAAGGAAAGGTGGGCTCGAGGATCCGACTTTTGAACCGGTGCTGGTGATGCGGAAACAGCTGCTACGGATCCTCCGCCGGAAGTAACTGCAATGGCCGCCGGGCCAGCCCCATTGCCACTTGGCACTGCAGGTTTTGACGGCGCATCCCCGTTTGAAGAAGCGCTTCCCTGATGTTCAATTTTCCGGGCCAGCTCTTCCGGGGAAGGTTGATCACTTACATAGGCCAAACGCACCAGAATCATCTCAGCAGCGG
This sequence comes from Sneathiella sp., assembly GCA_965228285.1. GTDB lineage: Bacteria > Pseudomonadota > Alphaproteobacteria > Sneathiellales > Sneathiellaceae > Sneathiella. Next base: position 3,444,677 of record OZ245808.1, on the reverse strand, counting down.
CCAAAGGAACCGGAGCATTACGGACTTCCTCCAACCCCTTCAGAAGCATCTGCCAGGTCCGGGCGAGAACCGGCATGGTGAGTTTTTCCGCTAAGTCCTGACCACGCACCACCTCGCCACCTGCCATGGCGACATTATTGGCCGCTTCCGGCGTCACTTTCAAAGATGTGACCCAATGGGTCAGCTCCAGAAGGTCTTGAATGACGATAATCGGATCGGCTCCGCTGTCATATTGGCTGCGCAGAAGTGCAATCGCGGATTTTACATCCCCTTCCATCAGCAAGGACAAAAGATCAAGGATACGAGTGCGATCCGCAAGCCCCAGCATATCGCGAACCTGAACGGCAGTCACAGTCTTATCCCCATGGGCGATGGCCTGATCAAGCAGGGATAACCCGTCCCGAACCGAACCTTCCGCAGCCCGTGCGATCAAGGCAAGGGCATCGACCTCTATTTCAGTTTGCTCCTTTGCCGCAATCTCAGCGAAATAGGCCGCCAAACTGTCTCCGTCGACCCGCTTAAGATCAAAGCGCTGACAGCGAGAGAGAACCGTCACGGGAATTTTGCGGATTTCCGTTGTCGCGAAAATGAATTTCACATGCTCCGGTGGTTCTTCAAGGGTTTTAAGAAGCGCATTAAAAGCGTTTCTTGAAAGCATATGAACTTCGTCAATGATATAGATTTTGAAACGAGCCGTGACCGGCAGGTATCGGACGCCCTCAATAAGTTCGCGAATATCGTCGACACCAGTGCGGCTCGCCGCATCCATTTCCAGAACGTCCTGATGCCGGTCTTCGGCAATGGAAACGCAATTCTGACACACGCCGCAGGGCGCGATGGTCGGCCCTCCTTCCCCATCCGGACCAATGCAATTCAGACCTCGGGCAATAATTCGGGCGGTTGTCGTTTTGCCGATACCACGGGTTCCCGTCAGGATAAAGGCATGGGCCAGACGTCCGGCCTCCAAGGCATTTGACAATGTTTGAACCATGGCTTCATGGCCAATCAACTCATCAAAAGTAGATGGGCGATATTTCCGCGCGAGGACCTTATAGGTTTTGTCAGTTTGACTGTCAGACATGTCGGAACAATAACAGACATCGACCGGCAAAAGCCAGATGAATGCGTAATTCATTCGATGAAAAGAGAGGTGTCAAGAAGACTGGCGACAACCCATGTAAAATCTCGTTACGGCTGCTTCCTTCCGGACCTGACCGGGTTGGCGAGGAACACGTCCATCACCAGCCTTCCACCGCCTATATCATGCAGATGAGGGCGAGAAGCAAGCCCTTTTTTGCCATTTTTTTGTGGATAAACGGAACAATCGCTCAAAATTCCGGGCTAGCCAATTGCGATATTTTGAAACATATGACACTCTGCCCGCCATGACCAAACCTATAGTATTTACCGGCAGCCGGTTTGACCGGGCGTCCCACGTTCGTACGGATCCTGACTGGCTACAAGAAAAACTCAATGATCCCAGCAGCCGCTTCGTGCCGTTGCATAGTCTCAAAGCCCTGATTGACCTGACCGGTCCCGCCTCTGTTGATTGGCGCGGCATTAGCGATGTACGCGAATATGTGGAGAGCGACGCCCCGTTCATATTTCTCGGGATCGCCGATTTCGCCTGCCATTTTGCCATAGATGTATCGGCGATAGAAAACCCCAAGCAACCGCCAATTTCCGACTGGGGTAAATTCATCGATGTGCGATCTGTAGCCGCACAGCTTTCGCCAGGAGAATCGGCCGCCCTTGCCCAGGCCAGATCAATGATCGACTGGCATAACCGACATGGCTTCTGCGCTGTCTGTGGCGCTCCCACAAAGTCCCAGGAGCTGGGATATTCCAGAATCTGTACTGATTCTGCCTGCAATGCAAGCCATTTCCCACGCACAGATCCGGTTGCCATTATGATGGTCGTGAAGGGCGACAAATGCCTTTTGGGCCAGGGATTGAACTTTCCCTCAGACTTTTTCTCATGTCTTGCGGGCTTCATTGAACCAGGGGAGACCATTGAACAGGGTGTCCGCCGGGAAGTGCTGGAAGAATCCGGGATCAAGGTGTCGGACGTTCGCTATCATGCGTCCCAGCCCTGGCCTTACCCATCTTCCCTGATGATCGGATGTTTTGCCGAAGCCATAAGTGACGAAATTACCGTCGATAAAACAGAACTTGACGATGCCCGTTGGTTTACCCGCGATGAAGTGCGAGAGATGTTGAAAAACAGCACCAAGCCGGAAGGGCTTCGAATGTCACCGTCTATGTCCCTCGCCCATCAATTGGCGAAAGCCTGGGTGGCGCAATAGCAGGTTAATTTTCACCCAGTCGTCAATAACACCATGCCGAACATGATCAGGATCGCCCAGGAGAGTCGCTGACGAAGCTGACCCTCTCCCAATAATAATGTCCCCAGCAGCACTGTAATCAGGACGCTGACCTCCCGCGCCGGAGCTGCATAGACGAGGGGTGTGAAAGTAAGGGCCACGAGAAACAGAATAAAAGCCAGGGAGTTAAAGACCGCAATGACGAGAACGGCAACCTTATGATTTTGCCAATGTTGCCGGACCAGCCCTTTTCTTGTGACCGCATAGGGGGAAAGAAAGACCGTCCGGCTTAAGGCTGAAGCATAGTCCAGGATGATCGGTGAAACAGCCAGGGTCGTTACAGTATAGGCGTCCCAGGCGGTGTAACCCCCAATCAATATTCCGGTTGCCAAGCCAAATATCAGGGATGTTGTGAGATGGGCCGCGCTTCGCTTAAAGCCACCGGTTAAAAAGAAGATTCCGACGACGATGGCAAGCCCGCCAGCAATGATCTGCAAACTGATGGACTCGCCCAACAGCAGCACCGCGAATGTGACAGACAACAAGGGACCTGTGGCCCGTGCCGTCGGATAGACGAGAGACAAATCTCCCCTTTTGTATCCTTGCTGCAAGACCAGAAAATACGCCATATGAAGGGCGGCGCTCCCCGCCAGGAAGAACAATTCTTCCAGGCCAAATATCGGTCTCTCTATCCAGACGACAATGAGGACAACAGGAAGATAAAGGAGGGTTGTAAAAAAAGAAAACAGCCAGACCAGCTCGGGTCCACCATCGATCTTCTTGACTAAAAAGTTCCAGGTTGCATGACAGCAGGCTGCGGCGAGGATAAGGATTAACGCAATCAAACTCATAACAGACACTCTTTTTCAGGCTTCAGGACAGGCGAAATCGCACCCGTTTATCCCCCCTAGCCTTTTGTTCTTTAAGGTGTCTGCCGTGATCGGCTTTCTATGGCGCTCGGTCCGAACCCGGATTTCCGGTGGAACCCTAGCCAAACATAAATAGGTCCATGCGTTATAGCATGGCCCCTAAAATCCGGCAATGTGCAGCTTAACGTGTTGCCGGAGCCAGTGTCAGCGGGTCTGTATATCTGATAAGCCCGCGGAATGGGAGAATCAGAACAATGACCATAATCAGCTTCGCCCCATAATCACCAAGTGCCCAGGTGTGCCAGGGCAGCCCGGTACCAACAAAGGCGAGACTGAAAAAAATGAAGGTGTCCACGAATGAGGCAACCACCGAAGACGCAATCGGCGCCTTCCACCATGTCTGACGACGTAGCTTATCGAATATCGTGATGTCCAGAAGCTGGGCGATCAGGAAAGCAGTGCCGGACGCTATGGCAATCCGCGGGTTCGCAAGCAAAAGAGACATGACAACTGCCGCCACGAAACCGACAATGACGACGCACCGGGCAAGCCGCACCCCGAGGGTCCTATTGGTGATATCCGTTACCAGAAATGCTACTGGATAGGACAACGCCCCCCAAGTCAGCCAATCATTCAGAGGCATCTCCACCAGAATGTTGGAGGCCGTGACGATAACGGCCATGGCAATAACACCCGTCAGCAAAAACAGCTTCTGGGCTCTATCGAGGCTGGAAATCTGATCCAGATAGGTTTTGATCATCTCATACTCACAAATCAGGCAGGAACTGCCCTAAGTCAATTTCGCGACAGCTTATAGATACTCACGTCCCTGATATCAACCGAAATTACGCGTTATACTGCTTTCGATACGCGTTCATGGGATATACCCCGAGGATTTTGAGCTTGGCCGAAAAGAACTGCAGCTCTTCAATGGCCCGGGAAACCCGTGCCTCTTCCGGATGGCCTTCAATATCAATATAGAACTGCGCTGCCTCGAAGCTGGCGTCGGTAATATAGCTTTCCAGTTTGGTGACGTTAATTCCGTTTGTCGCAAAGCCGCCGAGCGCCTTATACAAGGCAGCGGGCTGGCTCCGGACTTGAAAAACAAAACTCATCATGCAGCTCCCACCCTTTGGATCGGGATCTTTTCGCTGACGGGACATAATGACAAACCTGGTGGTATTGCCGATGCGGTCTTCTACCCGGTCCCGCAGGACATTAAGGCCATAGGTCTTCCCCGCCAAACTCGATGCAATAGAGGCCTGTGACTTGTCCCCCATCTCTGCAATCATCTTGGCCGACCCCGCCGTATCCGCATGAATAATCGGTTCGATACCGAGATCACGAATCAAACCGCGGCATTGGGAGAGGGCCTGTTCATGGCTATGTACAGCCTTGACATCCTTCAGTGTCGCGCCTGGCACGCCTAAAAGCTGATGCTGAACCGGCTGGAAATGCTCGCCAATGATATAAAGTCCGGAATCCGGCAGTAGGTGATGAATATCCGCTACCCGCCCTCCCAACGAGTTTTCAATGGGAATCATGGCGAACTTCGCCTCTCCGTCCCGCACCGCAGACAGCGCATCCGCAAACGTATCAAAGGCTACAGCTTCCATATCAGGAAAAACGGTGCTGCAGGAAAGATGGCCATAGGCTCCTGGAACACCTTGGAAAGCGATGCGGTTCTCGGTGTCAATGTCTGACATAATCTGTTTCCGTAAGTTAGAACGTCGTGAACATGCGGCGTATTCGCGCCAAATCTTCGGGAGTATCAACACCAAGGGGGACTGTGTCAACGAGAGCCGCATCAATCCGCATTCCGGCTTCAAGGGCCCGCAATTGTTCCAACTTTTCCCGCATTTCGAGCGGGGCTGGCGGCAGCTCCACAAATTTCTGCAAAGCCGCCCGTCGATAGGCATAAATTCCGATATGGTGAAAATGCGGGCCATCACCCCAGGGAGACTTCAAACGGGTGAACCAGACGGCTCTGCCCACCTTCTCATTTTCTCGAAGGCTGACTACTGCTTTTACGGCATTTTCATCCTCCAGTTCCTCCGGATCCTCAATTTCGGCCACCAGGGTCGCAATATCAACCTCCCCATTGCTAAGTGGTGTGACAACGGCCGCAACAGAGGTTGGATCCAGGGCTGGCAAGTCTCCTTGCAGATTGACAATGACATCGAATTTTCCGTCAGGGTCAAAATTCTCAATGGCTTCAAAAACCCTATCCGAGCCGGATGGATGATCCTCGCGGGTCTGAATAGCCTGACCGCCGGCACTGGCCACAATGTCAGCGATCTCGGATTCCGCGCACGCCACCAGAACCGGTCCGATATTGGCTTCTTCCGCCCGTCGGACCACCTGCACAATCATCGGCAAGCCGTCTATTTCCGCCAATGGTTTTCCGGGCAACCGGGTGGACGCCATTCTAGCTGGGATAACTATTATCGGGTTTTTGGCCTCAAACACGTGTAAAATCACCGTTATTGTTTCAAAAATACAACTGCATCGGCGTTTGACGGCGGATACGTAGTTGATGCATATATACGTCTTGCGTGGCAAAGGCGAAAGCCGTTAAATTCCACTCGCTTTTTTTTATGGCTACTGGTAAATGTACCGGCAGGTTTGATATCTGAGGTTGGCAATGAATATTTTTGAGTTTAACAAAATCGCAGCCGCCGTTTTGGCAGGCGGCCTGATCATTATGATTCTGAATGAACTTGCGACATTGGCAATCCATCCCACCTACCCTGAAACACCGGCCTATGCCATTGATACCGGGGATGTTGGCGCATCAGAAGTCGCCTCAAATGACGAAGTCGAAGGACCCTCCCTCGCGGCACTGTTAGCAACGGCTGATATCGAAAAGGGCGAAAAAGCCTTCCGGAAATGTTCTGCCTGCCACACTGTCGAAGAAGGCGGGCCCAACAAAATCGGCCCGAACCTGCATGCCATTCTTAACAAGGAAAAAGGGTCCGTCGACGGATTCAGTTATTCCAGCGCCCTCGTCAACAAGGGCGGCAATTGGGGTTATTCGAACCTTGATGAATTCATCAAGAAACCAAGCACTTATATCAAGGGCACGAAGATGTCTTTTGCCGGCATCAGAAAAGCTGATGAAAGGGCACATCTGATCGCCTATCTCAGATCACTCGGTTCCCAGGATGTACCGCTGCCACCGGCGGAATAATGTCCGCCAAGGGCCACTTGATGAGCGAGTGCCCCCAACCCTTTATTGACTTGGCACACCGGCTTGCAGACGCTGCCGGTGAGGTGATCAAACCGCTTTTCCGCCAAAAGATAGACATCATCGGCAAGGCTGATGACAGCCCGGTCACCATTGCTGATCGCAATGCCGAAATGGCCATGCGAAACCTCATTGAAGCCGCCTTTCCGGACCATGGCATCTTTGGCGAGGAACATGGTTCCGTCAGGACAGATGCGGAATATGTCTGGGTGCTTGATCCCATTGATGGTACTCATTCCTTTATTTCCGGAAGCCCCACCTTTGGCTGCCTGATCGGCCTGACCCGAAATGGTGTTCCGATCCTTGGCCTCATGGATCAGGTCATCTCCGGGGAGCGATGGTTTGGTGTGAACGGCAAAACGACCCTTAACGACACTCCAGTCTCAACCCGCTCCTGCCCAAATCTTTCAGATGCATCGCTTTTTGCCTGGGGCATTGAATTGATGGAAGAGGCCCATGGCGACAGGTTCCGCAAACTGTATTCAGCCACCAAACGGACCCGTTTTGGCTACGACTGTTATGCGTATGGGCTGCTTTCTCTTGGCTTTGTCGATATTGTTGCAGACTGCGATATGAAGCCCTATGACTACTGCGGACTGGTGCCGATTGTCCAGAATGCGGGGGGTATGATCACCGATTGGGATGGCGCGCCCTTAACTCTGGAAACGCCCGGTTTAGTGCTGGCTTGCGGGGATCCGGCACTGCATGAACGGATCGTGAAGTTACTGTCGTAAGGCGATTACAGATTTATTCTTGATGTCGCCATATTAACTTACCATGTTGTAAGGCAAGAAATAAGATAGAGTAACAGTGAGGTTTTAATGGGAATTCTGAAATCTGCCGTCGTCGCACTGGCGGTCCTGACGACATTTTCTCCTGCTTTCGCCGATGAGGTCAAAATAACAAAGAGCCATGGTCTTTCCCTGGCCGGACCCCTGAAATATGGTCCCGACTTCACCCATCTCGACTATGCGAATCCGGACGCACCGAAAGGCGGCAATGTCAAGCTTTCAGCCATTGGCGGGTTTGATAACCTCAACCCATACATTTCGAAAGGACAGTCGGCAAATGGTCTTGGTCTGACCTTTGAAACTTTGATGACCCAGCCGAGCGACGATGCCAGCGCCGAATACGGGTTGGTGGCCGAGTCCGTTGAAGTGCCCGAAGACTTGAGCTTCGCGATTTTCAATATGCGCCCTGAAGCCAGGTTCCACGACGGCACGCCGATCACAGCGGACGACGTCATCTTCAGCCTTCAGGCCGTAAAGGAAAAAGGAACGCCGCTATTCCGCTACTATTATGGTGATGTGGAGAAAGCCGAGAAGCTTAATGACCACAGAATTAAGTTCCATTTCTCCGGCCCACCCAACCGGGAACTGCCTCAGATCGTCGGACAGCTTCTGCCGCTTTTGTCAAAAAAGCATTTTGAAGGACGTGAATTCGACGAAACCACTCTGACTCCGATCCTTGGATCCGGGCCCTACAAGGTCAAAGATTTCGAGCCCAATAGATTTATAACCTACGAACGGGTGCCTGATTATTGGGGCAAGGATCTGCCTATCAATGTCGGCCGGTATAACTTTGACACCATCCGGTTTGATTTCTACCGGGATACCGCAGTTCTGCTAGAGGCTTTCAAGGCCGGAGAATATGACTATCGCTCGGAAAACAGTGCGAAGAACTGGGCCACCGGATATGATTTTCCGGCGGTTAAAGCCGGCCTGGTGATCAAGGAAGAAATCCCCAATGAGCGGGCCGCGCCCATGCAAGGCTACGTTTACAATTTGCGGCGAGAAAAATTCCAGGACCCGGCCCTCAGGGAAGCCTTGATTTATGCCTTCGACTTTGAATGGCTGAATAAAAATATCTTTTATGATCAGTATTCACGGGGCAGCAGCTTTTTTGAAAATTCCGTGATGGCCGCAAAGGGTCTGCCCTCGGAAGAAGAGCTGGCCATTTTGGAGCCCTATCGGGATCAGTTGCCAGAACGCGTTTTTGGCGAAGCCTATAAAGCGCCCGTTACTGACGGGACCGGACGCGATAGAGCCCCCTTACGAACAGCTAAAAAGATTCTAGCCGATGCGGGATGGGAAATTAAAAACGGCAAGTTGATTGACCCCAAGACCAATCAGCCGCTCACAATCGAGTTTCTGATGTATGATCCGAACAGCCTGCGCATTGCCGGGCCGCTAATCAAGAATCTAAAGCGGCTGGGCATTGATGCAACCTCGCGGGTTGTTGATTCCGCCCAATATACTGAGCGTGTGCGCAATTACGATTTCGATATGGTTACAGCAGGCTTCGCCCAATCCCTAAGCCCCGGAAACGAGCAGCGCGAATTCTGGGGAACTGCTGCCGGGGAACGGCCGGGAAGCCGTAATGTCATGGGCCTGAAAGATCCCGTGGTCGATGCCCTGATCGAAAACCTGATCGCGGCACCGGACTATGAAAGCCTGATCCCCGCCGTACGGGCACTCGACCGGGTTCTGACCTGGAAATTTTTCCTGATCCCGCAATTTTATGCCTCTTATGATCGCGTCGCCTACTGGAACAAGTTCGGGCATACGGACATCAATCCATCTCAGGGTCCTGATTTCATGAGTTGGTGGGTAGATCCCGAGAAGGAACAAAAGCTTGAGGAAGGCCTGAAAAAGCTGCGTCAAAATAAGTAAGGAGCGATCCATGATCCGGAGGTTCAGTCTATGAGACGGCTTTTTCTTCCCCTTGTTGCCGCGGGAATTTGTATTGCAGGCGTTGCCGGGGCAGCCCCAAAACCGAGCCATGGTCTCTCCACTTTCGGCGACCTCAAATATGATCCGGATTTTACTCATTTCGACTATGTTAATCCCGACGCTCCGAAAGGGGGGAGCATCAAGCTTCGGGATATCGACAGTTTCGATACGGTCAATCCCTTCCTGTTGAAGGGAAAAACCGCTCTGATAAATGGGGATATCGGCGGCAATCTCAGCTTTAACTTTACCCAGCTGATGACCCCGTCCTTCGACGAACCCGATGCGGTATACGGCTTGCTGGCGGAATCCGCAACGGTCGATGAAGACGGGCAATGGGTGGAATTTAAACTGCGGCCCGAAGCGCGCTTCCATGATGACAGCCCAATCACCGCCGAAGATGTTGCCTTCACCTTTGACACCCTTAAATCGGAAGGTCATCCCCGGTACCGGTTTCGCTACCGGGATATTGTTGAAGCCAAGGTCCTTGATCCCCACACTATCCGCTTTAACTTCAAGGAAGGCGCCTTGACCCGAGACCTGCCGAGGACCATTGCAATCATGCCGATCCTCTCAAAGGCATCTTTCGAGGATCGGGAGTTTGCCGTGACCACCATGGAGCCCTTGCTGGGCTCAGGACCTTATAAGCTAACCCGGGTAAGCCCGGGCCGAACCGTCACCTATGAACGGGTGAAAAATCACTGGGCGGAAAACCTGCCGGTTCATAAGGGGCGGTTTAACTTTGATACCATCCAGGTCGACTACTACCGGGACAGAACCATTGCACTTGAAGCCTTTTTCGCCGGAGAGTACGACTTTCGCGAAGAGTTCACTTCCCGCAGCTGGGCAACGGAATATGACAATAAACCCGCTGTGCGCGAAGGCTACATCATCCGCGACCAGCTAAGCGACGCCTCCCTGACCGGCATGCAGGCGTTTTTCATGAATACTCGCCGGGAGCCCTTCAAGGATATAGAGGTACGCAAGGCCTTTGGCCTTCTATTTGATTTTGAATGGACTAACCAGAATCTGTTTTACGGCGCCTATGAGCGGCTAGGATCAGTGTTTGAAAACTCGGAAATGAAGGCGACAGGCTTACCCTCTGATGCAGAACTGGAGCTCCTTCTGCCTTGGAAAGACTCGTTACCTGACGAAGTGTTTACAGCGGAATTTGTACCGCCAAAGACGAATGGATCCGGCAATATCCGTACGCAGGTTCGTGAAGCTCTGGCCCTGTTTGCTAAAGCCGGCTGGACCATCCAGAATAACCGTCTGGTCAATGCCGAGGGCAAGCAGATGAAAGTGGAATTCCTGCTTTTTGAATCAAGCTTTACCCGCATTATCAATCCTTACGTCAAGAACCTGAAGCGGGTTGGCATTGATGCCTCCATCAGGATAATTGATGCCGCGAGCTGGCAAAATCGTATGCGGTCTTTCGATTTCGACATCATCGTCAGACGCTTTCCACAGCCCGATGTGCCGGGTGTGGAGCAACGGGACTGGTGGGGGTCCGGCGCGGCGGACGTGGATGGTGGCCTGAACATCGCGGGCGTCAAGAGCCCGGCCGTTGATGCCCTGATTGAAGAGTTGATCCAGGCCAAGACACGCGAGGAGCTTGTGACCGCTGCCAAAGCCCTCGATCGGGTGCTGATGTGGAACTATTATTTTGTGCCGCAATGGTTCAAGAATTCACATTCCATCGCCTATTGGGACAAATTTGGCCGTCCTGATGCCAAAAAACCCGGATTTGATCGTGCGGTTCTGCATAGCTGGTGGTATGATCAGGAACGGGCCGACGATCTGGCGGCGCGCCGAGGGAAATAAGCTTGAACGGTCAGTATCAGGGGGTCATTGTTGTTTAGCTATATACTGAGGCGTTTACTCCTCATGATCCCGACATTGTTCGGTATCATGGTTCTCAATTTTATTGTTATCCAGTTCGCGCCCGGCGGACCCATCGAACAGATCATTGCGGAAATTCAGGGAACAGCGGTCGGGGCAACTGCCCGCATCGGCGGCAGTGGCGGCGGAGATACGTCCTCTGCGGGCAGTGCAGGCGGCCTTGGCTCGGAAAGCTCCTATCGCGGTGCGCAAGGCCTGGATCCCGCTTTTATCAAGGAATTAGAGGTTCAGTTCGGATTTGACAAGCCGGCTCATGAGCGGTTTTTCCTGATGATGAAAAACTATCTGGTCTTTGATTTCGGCAAGAGTTATTTCCGCGATGAATCCGTGGTTAATCTGGTGATCGAAAAGCTTCCGGTGTCGATTTCAATTGGCCTCTGGACGACTTTGCTGGTGTATCTGATCTCCATCCCCCTCGGCATCGCCAAAGCCGTCCGGGACGGCTCCCGCTTTGACGTCTGGACCAGTAGCCTGGTCATTGTCGGCAATGCCATCCCAAGCTTCCTGTTCGCGGTGGCCCTCATCGTTCTGTTTGCAGGAGGGTCCTATCTGGACTGGTTCCCGCTCCGCGGCCTGACTTCGGACAATTGGGAGGAATTGAGTCTGTTCGGCAAAGTGACCGACTATCTGTGGCATATCGCCTTGCCTGTTACGGCCATGGTCATCGGCGGGTTTGCAGCGTTAACCCAGTTGACCAAGAACTCATTTCTCGACCAGATCAGCCAACAATATGTGCTGACAGCCAAAGCGAAGGGATTGTCGGAGCGTCGCGTTCTCTATGGCCATGTTTTCCGCAATGCCATGCTGATTGTCATCGCCGGTTTTCCGGCCGCCTTCATTGGCATCCTGTTCACAGGCTCTTTGCTGATTGAGGTGATCTTCAGTCTCGACGGCCTCGGCCTCCTGGGGTTTGAAGCGGCCATCAATCGCGATTATCCGGTGATTTTCGCCACCGTATATGTCTTCTCCCTCCTCGGTCTCATCATGAACCTGATCGGAGACCTCACTTACACACTGATTGATCCCCGGATCGATTTCGAAGCGCGGGAGGCGTGATCGGTGAAGCTGTCCGCCATCAACAGACGCCGGGTCGAAAACTTCAAGGCCAACAGGCGTGGCTACTGGTCGATGATGATTTTTGTCGGTCTTTTTATTCTTTCACTCTTTGCCGAATTTATCGCTAATGACAAGCCACTGCTGATCTCCTATGACAATAAGCTGTTCTTCCCGGTCTTCGCGACCTATCCCGAAACTGATTTCGGGGGGGATTTCGAAACCGCAGCAGATTACCGGGATCCATTCGTTGCTGATCTGATCAACGAGAAAGGCTGGATGGTCTGGCCGCTTATTCGCTATAGCTACTCCACCATCAACTATGACCTGACATCTCCCGCCCCCTCACCGCCTGACAGGGAAAACTGGCTCGGAACAGATGATCAGGGGCGGGACGTCCTCGCCAGAGTGATATATGGCTATCGAATATCTGTCGCTTTCGGACTGATTTTGACAGTTCTCAGCTCCATCATCGGCGTCTCGGCCGGGGCGGTACAAGGCTATTTTGGTGGCTGGGTGGATCTCACCTTCCAAAGGCTGCTGGAGATCTGGGGCGGCATGCCCAGCCTGTATATTCTGATTATCCTAGCTGCCCTGATCGAACCCACATTTGTCATTTTGTTGGTCCTGCTGCTCTTGTTCAGCTGGCCCAGTTTGGTCGGGGTCGTTCGGGCGGAGTTTCTGAGATCACGGAATTTCGACTATGTGCGGGCCGCCCGGGCTCTTGGCGTCCGCGACAGTGTCATTATGTTCAAGCATCTGCTGCCCAATTCCATGGTTTCCGCCCTGACTTTCCTGCCCTTCATTCTGACCGGCTCCATTGTGAGCCTCACGTCACTGGATTTCCTGGGGTTGGGGTTACCGCCGGGTTCTCCCTCTCTTGGGGAGTTGCTGGCCCAGGGCAAGGCCAATCTGCAAGCCCCTTGGCTCGGCATCACGGCATTTATTGTGCTGTCGGTAATGCTGACCCTCGCCTTCTTTATGCAGGAAGGCATCCGTGATGCCTTTGATCCAAGAAAGACTTTTCAGTAATGGCATATATTGAGGTCAAAGATCTGTGGGTCACGTTCAAGGTCGAAGGGACAGATATTCCCGCCGTCAAAGGGGTTTCCTTCGATATCGAAAAGGGAGAGACCCTCGCCCTCGTCGGTGAGAGTGGTTCCGGTAAGTCAGTAACCGCCCTCAGCCTCCTGCAGCTCTTGCCCTATCCGCTGGCTAAGCATCCGCAGGGCTCGATCAAAGTGGGCGGCATGGAAGTTGTCGGTAAACCGCAAAAGGATATGCGTCAGATCAGAGGAAATCATGTCTCGATGATTTTCCAGGAGCCCATGACCTCTCTCAACCCCCTGCACACCATTGAAAAGCAAATTAACGAAACCCTGCTTGTGCACAAGGGGATGGGCAAGGCGGAAGCCGCCAAAAGGGTCCGGGAACTATTGGAAATGGTTGGACTGGACGCTATTGACGAACGTCTCGGCGCCTTCCCTCATCAGCTTTCCGGCGGGCAGCGTCAGAGAGTGATGATCGCCATGGCCCTGGCCAATGAGCCGGATCTCCTGATCGCCGACGAACCGACGACAGCCCTCGATGTGACCATCCAGGCACAAATTCTGGAACTTCTACAAGACCTGCAAAAAAGCCTCGGCATGGCCATTCTGCTGATCACCCATGATCTTGGTATCGTTCGCAAGATGGCCAAGAATGTCTGCGTCATGACGGAAGGGGAGATCGTAGAGGCCAACACCGCCAAGGCGCTTTTTTCGAACCCTCAGCATGAATATACCAGGATGCTGCTGGAGGCAGAGCCTAAAGGGCTTCCCGTGCGCAAGAACGAGACCCTGCCGGAACTGATGAGTGGCCGCAATGTAAAAGTCTATTTTCCGATCAAGAAAGGGCTGTTGAAACGAACCGTTGATTTCGTAAAGGCAGTCGATGATATATCAGTGTCGGTAAAACAGGGCCATACGGTCGGTGTGGTTGGCGAAAGCGGGTCCGGAAAGTCAACATTGGGGCTTGCGTTGTTGCGGCTCATCTCTTCGCAGGGTGATATTTTGTTCGAAGGCCGGTCCATTCAGAATGCAAGCTGGAAAGAGCTTCGCCCGCTTCGGGCTGAAATCCAGATCGTTTTTCAGGACCCCTATTCCAGCCTCAGTCCGCGCCTGTCGGTGGCTCAGATCATTGAGGAAGGTCTCAATGTCCATGAAAAGCGGACGACACCAACGGATCGTCGGGATCGCATCTCCGATATCCTCAAAGAAGTCGGAATTCCGCCGGAGGCGCAGGATCGATACCCCCACGAGTTTTCCGGCGGTCAGCGTCAGCGCATCGCCATCGCCCGTGCGCTGATATTGAAGCCGAAATTCATTGTTCTGGATGAACCGACCTCGGCCCTTGATATGTCGGTGCAGGCGCAGATCGTCGATCTGCTTCGGGATTTGCAGACCCGCCATAATCTCACCTATTTGTTCATCAGCCATGATCTTAAAGTTGTCCGGGCCCTGGCCGACAGTGTCATCGTCATGCGCCATGGCAAGATTGTTGAGCAGGGGCCATCGGAACAAATCTTTGACAATCCGGAGACAGACTATACAAAGGCTCTGATGAAAGCCGCGTTCGATTTGGAAACCGCCGGCGCTGATATCATGAGCATATAAAACATCTGAAAAAGATGTTGGAGAACAAGAAATGGCCCTTCTTTTCAAGAGCAATATAGATCGTGCGGACTGGTGGCAACGAGAGCTGAACAAATATGTCCCGGAGCTTGAAGTCCGCTTTTGGCCCGAGGTGGGCGATCCCGACGAGATTGAATATGCGCTCTGCTGGAAGATGCCTCATGGGGAGTTGGCGAAATTCAGGAATCTGAAGGCGGTCTATTCCTTGGGCGCCGGGGTGGATCATCTGCTGGCCGATCCGCATTTTCCGCGGCATCTGCCTTTTTCCCGGGTTGTCGATCCCAACCTGACCCGGCGGATGACGGAATATGTAGTGCAGCATGTGCTCAATCATCATCGTTTTCAAACCATTTATGACGAGAACCAGAAAAACCGCGTCTGGAAAGAGGAATTCGCGCCCTTCGCCTCTGAGCGGAAAGTCGGGATCCTGGGTATGGGGGAACTTGGCAGCGGGGCGGCAGCGGCGCTGAGCCTGCTCGATTTCGATGTGGCCGGCTGGAGCCAGACGGAAAAATTCATCGACCGGGTCAGCAGCTTTTTCGGCGCCGATCAGCTCGATGCCTTTCTGGCGCGGACGGAAATTCTGGTCTGCCTGCTGCCATTGACCGAGCAAACGACGGATATCCTCAATGCAGAGCTCTTCGCCAAGCTGCCCGAGGGCGCCTGCATCATCAATGCCGGGCGCGGCCCGCATCTGGTGGAGGAGGATCTGATCCCGGCATTGGACTCCGGCAGCCTCGGCTCGGCCACCCTGGATGTCTTCCGCACCGAGCCGCTCCCGGAGGATCATCCCTTCTGGAGCCATCCGAAAATTCGCATTACCCCGCATGTGGCCAGCATTTCCGATCCGGCCAGCGTTGCCAAGCTGGTGGCGGAGAATATTTTGCGCACCCAGAAGGGAGAGCCGCTCCGGCATGCGGTGGATGTGAGCCGGGGTTACTGACCCTTCGCCGGATAGCGATCCCGGATCAGCGCAAACAACGCCCGAAGGGCAAAGGCTTCGCCGCCGACGGGACGGCCCGGACGGGCCCGATTGTTATAGGCCATGATGTCGAAATGCATCCAGCTGTCCGTATTCTCGATGAACTCTTTGAGGAACAGTCCGGCGGTAATGGCGCCGCCGAAGGCGCTGGACCCCGCATTGTTGATATCGGCAATCTTGCTGTCGATAAGTTGGCGATAGTCGGACCAGAGTGGCAGACGCCAAACCGGATCCTGCTCCGTCTCCGCAAGGGCGGCAAGGGCGTCATAAAGATCATCGTCATCAGTGAAGGTAGCGGCAATCTCCGTGCCGACAGCCACCCGCGCCGCGCCGGTCAGGGTCGCCATATCAATCAGCAGGTCCGGCTTTTCCTCGTCCGCCGCCGTCAGGGCATCGGCCAGGATCAGCCGACCTTCCGCATCCGTATTGCCGATCTCCACCGTCTTGCCGGCACGGCTGGTCAGCACATCCCCGGGGCGAAAGGCATTGCCGGAGATGGAATTTTCCACGGCCGGGATCAACACCCGCAGCCGTACCGGCAGCTCCGCTTCCATGATCATATAGGCGAGACCGAGCACTGTCGCCGCGCCGCCCATATCTTTTTTCATCATCAGCATGCCCGCGGCGGGCTTGATATCAAGACCGCCGGAATCAAAGCAGACACCTTTGCCGACCAGGGTCACCCGCGGTGCATCCTTGTCACCCCAGTTGATGTCGATCAGGCGCGGGGCCACCGCCGCCGCCCGGCCGACCGCATGAACCATGGGATAATGATAGGTCAGCAGATCCTCCCCGATGATATTGACCTGGCGTGCCTCAAACTCCCCCGCTACCTGGGACGCCGCCGCTTCCAGAGCCGCCGGACCCATATCCGCCGCCGGGATATTGATCAGGTCGCGAACCAGGCTGACCGCATGCACGGTGCGGGCAACCATGGCCGCATCCGCCCCCTTGGGAAGCATCAGGGTCGCGAATTCCGTGCTGTTCTTCTTATAGCGATCAAAAACATAGGTGCCGAGGGACCAGCCGGTCGCCAGATCCGTCGCCTGCTTGGCGGTGAATTTTGCCTCGAGCTCATACGCCCCTTGCGGCAACTTGCCCGGAAGCTCCGCCAGAGACCAGATGGTCCAGTCGGAATCATGGATAAACAGAACCGCTTCAAATTCCAGGTTATCACCGGGCAATAAAAGATAGGAACCATCCGTAGGTTTGAAATTCTGAGAGGTCACCCAGTTCTTGCAAACATCTTCCTGAGCGGCGAGCCAGTCTTCGAAACTGTCTTTTTCAACGACGATAATGGGACGGGGATCAGTTTCTGTACTGGTGGCGACGAATGGGATCACGAATATCTCCTTGGGTTTTCCCGGACACTAGCAAAGCCGCCGCACAGCGACAACCTGATTTGCGTGTCCCACCCAAAAATCCGGATCAGCTCTAATTCTGCAGAAGCCCGACATCCCGGTAAAATCTTGCCGCGCCCGGATGCAGAGGTGTCGAGACCCCTTCCAGTGCCGTCTCCAGCCGGATCAGCTGCCCTTTCGCATGGCCGTTATCCAGCAATCCCCGATGGCGTGGATGCCAGAGAGCCCGGGTAATGTTATAAACAAGTTCTTCCTCCATATCGGCATTGACGATCCATTGGGTCGTGACGGCAAGGGTCGGGATGGTGTCAATGCCGCGATAGGTATCCGCGGGAATGTCGCTGGGGGAGAAATAGTTATATTCTGCCAGAAGCATGTCGGCGATCTTGCCATCAATCGGCAGCAGGTCAATTTTGGCCGCATCGGCAAGTTGGGAAACCGCCGTCACCGGATAGCCGGCGACGAAGAAGAAGGCATCCAGTTCGTCATTCAGCATCAGGGCCACCGCCTTGTCAGCATTGACGGGAACCGACTCGATATCATCTTCCGACATACCATACGCGGCCAGAATAAGCTTGGCATTCTCCCGGGTGCCCGAACCGGGAACGTCCAGAGAAACCCGTTTACCCTTCATATCCTGTGGTGTTTCGATACCGGCCCCGCGACGGACAATCAGATGAATGTTTTCCGGATAGAGATTGGCGATCACCCTGAGATCGGAGACCGGCTCCCTGTCCTTGTAGACACCGCTTCCTGTATAGGCGGCTTTGACCATATCCGATTGGGCCAGCCCGGTTTCCAGACTGCCTTTGTTGACCCCCTCGATATTGGCGATGGATCCTTTTGTCGTCTGCCCGGCGGCGATCAGCCCCGGAACCCCGCAAGAACCACCATCTTCACATTCACGGCTACCGGGCGGATTGGAAATCACGGACCCGATCAGGGTGCCAATGGGATAATAGGTACCGGAGGTCGACCCGGTGCCGATCCGGAAAAAGGAAACATCCTGGGCGTATGACAACGGGAGGG
Source organism: Sneathiella sp. (assembly GCA_965228285.1). Classification (GTDB taxonomy): domain Bacteria; phylum Pseudomonadota; class Alphaproteobacteria; order Sneathiellales; family Sneathiellaceae; genus Sneathiella. Next base: position 3,426,509 of record OZ245808.1, on the reverse strand, counting down.
TGGACAGCAGAAAAACACCACTGATCAAACTTTGCAAAAGAACGCGCTTTGTCACCTGCCCTAGTCGCGCGCCGAAAACATCCCGAACCATACCCCGGCCTCCTAAATAAACACCATTATCCGATAATGGGTTCGTCACTCCTAAAAAACAATGACCTGTAGAAATTTAGTCGGGGTTCGGATAGCAGAGAATGCGGGCGAATTTATGGCCGCGGTTCGGGAGTCTGGGATGTTGTTTTAGGACGACGCTCTCGAAGTTTGCTGGAGACATCCCGAATATCGAAGATCAGGGACGCGGATTCCTGTACCTGAGCGCAGGCCTTGTTGATGGCAAGCGGGATCTGCTGCAGCAACTCCCGCTCCTGATCCTCCAATGGGTCTTTTGACCTCTCCACCGTTGATAAGAGATCGCGCAAGCCCTCACAGAGGGCGCCCACATGGTCATATTGGGTTCCGGCGATGCGGGTCGACAACCGCTCGGTTATTTCCCGCATGGCCCGGGCCACTCCGGTCCGGTCATTCATCTCATCAAATCCGGATGATAGCAGGATGATGGCAGAGGACAAACGCAATAACTGTTCCGTAAACAGGGAAATTTTGCGATTGTTGACCGCTTTCATCGTCGCCTCGATGGCCTCTGGTGTGGCATCGAATTCCGGTTTGTTCTCGACCTTCGCCTGCAACGAGTTAGGCACAATCATGGTCGATCCTTCCGGATAGCCACGCGGCACCTGCCGGCGGTCCGGACCGATATAGTCTGTTGTGACGATGAAGGGTTTGCGGGCATGCACCAACCGCTCGACCCGCTGACGGATCTGGGAGCGGGACATGGGCCGGGAAATCAGATCGTCGACACCTGAATTGATCACCGAGCCGACAATCTCAGGGGCCGTATCCCACAGGGAGACAATGACGTTCACAAACGGATTTTGTCCAAGGGCAGCGCGCCGGATCTGATGCACGACTTCAAGAGTATCACCCTCAAAGGACCGGGAATCCGCAAGGACCAGATCAAAGCTTCCGGTTTCTACCTGATCGATAAAATGCGCAAATTCTTCCACGGCGACGACTTCGCCGAAACCGATATTGAGAAGGGCGCTTCGGGTGTTCTGCCGCAAGGACGGGTCAGGGTCAAAAAGCAACACCGTGGCCAGATGATAATGATCAGCGGCCATCCGGTCAGGCGTCACCAAATTCAGGAATTATTTTGGCGAGCTGTTCGCGAATTCTTTGCGGATCTTCTGAAAACTGGACGCCGATCTTGTTGCCGCGGCGCCAGACAAGGTCGCATCTGAGGGCCCCCATCTCCTGGACAGTCAGCAACAGGTTATTCTTTTCAAAAAACAGCCCGTTAACATCAATCCGCGCGCCATTGGCGGAAATATCCTTGATTGTCCCGGTGACTTCGCGTTCTTCTTCATGCAGGCAGGCATGCCCCTGTTCGGCCCGAATAGTGGCGCGCCATCTTACATCGTTGCGAATATATTTGCGATCACTCGCGGTCCCTGTTGGTTTATGGTCGTGCCCCGCCTCGAGGGCCCGCAGCATTTTTTTGATATCTTCGGCAATGATCATGTCAGTTCTCTGTCCCACTCGGGCTGAATTCTCAGCTAAACCAGCGGCTTACCGTGGTTGGCAGGGATTAAATCAATAAATCCTTAATTATTCGCAAATAAATAGTTAAAATTCTACCAGTCCTTGCACCGCTTCCGCGTCGCTTCATAGGACGCCCGGGTATCTATGACGTCGTTGGCTTTTTCTCTCTCCTCCCCGAATTCCTTGAAAACTGGTTTCAAGTCGAAGGTCAGGCGATTGATAATGGACTGCATCGCTTTATCCGGATCACGGGTGAAAAAGGGCTTTATCCCGGACGCATATTTTTTCAGCTCTTTCGACACTTTCGGAATATATTCCTCAACGACGCGCTGGTTGATTCTGACATGCTCTTGTTCATGGGCAAGTATTTCTTTGTACGCACATGTAGACTTTCTGTATTTCCGATCGATATAGATTTCGGTTTTGCGGATGCCAAATGTCAGGGTGACCTGGGACAGACGCAGGCAGAATTTGCCTTTCTCAACCTCTAATGAGCGGGTTCCGACCTGGATTGACGGTGTGAAAGACGCATGGGTCAGCCCCAGCAGGCTGCCATGCCCCTTGGGCTTTATATACCCGCTTTTCTTCGCCACCCGTTCAATCTGGCCCGCTGTCTTCTTGCGGTTGAGAGTGGGCTTGGAAGAGACTTCCTCTATGACTGTTTTCGGTTTTTCCCAGGTTGCCAGACAGTCCTTGTCGGTTCGCGCAAGGGCGGAAGGGCTGGCCATCAAGGAGGCGGTCAGCAGGGTCAACATACCGGCCAGGATGCGAACAGGTCCGAATGGACCTATGTCAGTCAAACAGGGCATCAATGTCATTCTGCTCCAATGTAGCGCCCGTCGCTTCTGCGGCCAACTTAAAGCTGTCACAGCACAGGATCTCCTGGCCATTGATAATGCTGCCCGCCTTATCGATCAAAAGACGAAGATGGCTGCATGTTTCCTCGACCAGGTCACCAGGCGGCGAGGTTTCTTCGGTTTCGCCGGCCTCAAGGAAAAGTTTTTGCAGATCGAGAATTTCCTCATTCAGCTCTTCCACCGTCGCGTCAAATCCCTGCCGGTATTCCTGCGGTGACACATCATAGGCCTCCAGAGCCAGTTCCCGGTCGGCGATGCCGCTTTCACGAAAATGATCCTTATAGGGTTTGGGAGACCAGGCGGCGAAATCCTCGATCATATCGGGCATGTCGACCAGCAGCTCGGCCAGCATCAGGGCTTCGTTAAAATGGTTGAGATAGTCCGTGGCCAGCAGGGTGACAGCATTGACATTGGTGCCTTCGGCGCGCGCGCGGAACTGTTGAAGCTGGCTTAGGGTGTTTGGCATTACGGACCGGTTATCACTTCTAAAAAATCAAGGTGCCGACCCAACCGGGGCAGGCGCAAATGAGGGATTTTAGCCGGGGAATGATTAAGGAATTGTTTGCGAGTGCCAAGAAACTGCAGGAAACCGCTGAATTCCTAGGGATGCAGGCTGGCGGGGATGGTGTTTTCCGGGCTCAAAGCGGTCTGAATCTCCTCCCTGGGCTCACGGGAGATGAACAGGGAGGCCGTCAGCAGGATCATCAGAATAATGATGGCAGAGGAGAAAAGCCCTCGGGAATAGCAGGTCTTCACGGACAGCGCCCTGTTAAGATCATTGAATATCAGTCCCATATGTCCCCCCTATCGCCCCACAGCTTTCTGCGGCGTCATGCTCTTGGGGAAAGTATGAGGAGGGAAGGTCGGCAATGCAATCTGTTTGCAATCGTTTTAGACGATTTTAATGACTTCGAATACACGCATAGTCATCCCATATTCCTCGCTCTGACCCTGGCCACAAGATATGGATTTCCTGCGACGACCGTGTGACAGGGCGTGGGATGCTATGGCATGCGGGCCCTGCCTCGTGACTCTATTCGTCGAATCAAGGCCCGTTGTCTCCAACTGCAAATGTCAGTCAGGAAGATCGTCCGCCGTCTCGGCAATGATCGCGAACCGATCGGCAAGGGCGGCGAGGCTGGCCTCATGCAGGCTGCTCCCGTCAATAACTCCGCCACCCGCCATCGGCAGATCCCGGGTGGCCGCCGCTCTGGCCACCACCGTGTTGCGATAGCCGAGATCCAGGGCCGCCCGCACGGTGGAGCTGACGCACATATGGGTCATAAATCCGCAGACAATCAACTCTTTACGGCCAATCTCCTCAAGCACCTCCGCCAGATTGGTTTTGGCAAAGGCGTTGGGAAGCGGCTTCTCGATGATCCTCTCGTCGCCGACCGGGGTGGCGGCATCGGCGATCTGGCCATTTGCCGCCGTCCGGTCGAAGGCCCCGCCGGGCGCTCCCTTATGGGCAATATGGACAATCGGCGCCTCCGCCCCCCGTGCCCGCTGCAGAAGCCGCCGGACCTCAGAAAGGGCATCGGTGACGCCGGGAAGGGGCAGCATGCCATCGACATATTCATTCTGACAGTCAATGACGATGATGGTTGCTTTTGACAGGGCTGCCGGAGTCATATCGGCTCCTGACAGAGAGAGCAGCGTTTTCGGTTCGGTCATGGAATTTCCCTTCAGTTCAATTTCGGCCTTCAGCCTACTTTTGCAAAAATGCAAAGAACACGCTTTATTTTGCCTAATAGTTTTGCAAAAATGCAAAAGTGAATTGGGACAGTGTAAAATATTTTCTGGCGGTGGCCCGGCTCGGATCCTATGAGGCGGCCGCGCAGCATCTCAAAGTCAACCAGTCGACGGTGCGCCGACATATCACCTCCTTTGAACGTGATCTCAAAGCGTATCTGTTCCAGAAAGACGATCTGCGATATGTCCTCACCGATCTCGGGGAGACGGTGTTTGCCCATGCGGAGAAGCTGGAACTTGACGCCCTCGCCCTCACCCATGCCGCCACCGATCAGGATGCGGCCCTCTCCGGCACCGTCCGCATTACCGCGGTTGAGAGCCTGATCAATCATTTCATCATCCCGCGGCTGGTGGGGTTCAGTCATCTCTACCCCCATATCCGCCCCGACTTTATCGCAGAAAGCGGCAATCTCAAGGTCGAGCGGCGGGAAGCCGATATCGCCGTCCGCCTCGCCCGACCCGAGTCCGGGGACCTTCGCATCAGCAAGCTCGCGGACGTCGGCATGGGCATCTACGGGATTGATACCCATCGCCGGGCCTTGTCTCCGGCGCAATGGCGAAGCCTGCCCTGGGTTACCTATGACGAAAACCTGTCCTATGTGCCGGAAATGCAATGGCTGGAGGACACCATCCCGAACCGCCATGTCGCCCTGACCAGCAGTTCGGCAGGAGTGCTTGCCAGCGCCATCCGGTCCGGGGCCGGGATCGGCTTCCTACCGTGCATCCTCGGCGACCGCACGAAGGGATTGCTGCGCCTGTCTGGACCGAAACCGCTGTTGCTGCGGGAAGCCTGGCTGGTCCTGCATGCGGAAACCCATAAAACCCCGCGGGTGCGCGCCGCAAGCAACTGGCTGACGGCTCTGTTCAAACGCCATAGCGATGTCCTGACCGGCGCACCACTGGCCTGACCGGAGATTGTCAGACCGGGGACCAGGGGATTTGCGAAAGCCAGTCCTTGGTCACCGACACAGACCGCCGCCCCTCGTCCGCGTGGGATAACAGCCAGACATCCCGTTGCGGCGGCGGATTCTGGTCTTCATCGGACAGCTGCTGCAATCGAGGGTCTTGCGAGGCAATCACCCGCGGCAATACGGACCGGCCCAGACCGGCGGCGACGGCTTCCAGGGCTGTCTCCACATCGGATACCCGCAGCGGATCCTCCGCCATTGCGGAGCGCTGGATCGCCGCGGCCAGCCACCGTGCCTGTGGCAAGCCGGCCTGTTGGTCCTCATAGCCGATCCAGGGAAGGGTATGGATCCGCTTAAGCGGCATCGACGCTGGGCCGTAGAGAGCAAATACCAGGGTGCCCAGCTTTTTGGCCTTAATCTGCAAACCACCGGTGGCGGGGCGGGCGAGGCGCACGGCCAGATCGGCCTCCCGCTTGCGTAAATCCAGGTTCCGGGACTCCGCCACCAGCTCGATTGTGATACCGGGATATATGTCCCGGAACCGCCCAAGATGCGGCACCAGAAAGCGGTTTATGATCAGGGGCACAGAGGTAATGCGAACAACACCAAAAAGCCGATCGCCGAGATTGCCGATGGCGTCCTGTATCTGCAGATTTTCCCGCTCGACCCTCTCTGCCAGCTCAAATATCCTGTGACCCTTTTCCGTCAGTTCAAACCTGCCGGAAGCGCTCCGGGTAAAAAGACTGATCCCGACTTTGCCGGCGAGGATTTTCAGGCGACGGGCCACCGTTGTTTCGCTGACCCCGGTCTGGCGGCCCGCCGCGTTAAGGGTCCCGGCACGCGCCAGGGCCAGTAAATATTTCAGATCATTCCAGCTATAGTCCTGCATTCTTGCAGTTTAGTTTAACAGGATTGACGGTTCAATCCGCATTTATGCAGACATAGAATATCCCCGACCAACCTGGAGGCCGCTTATGACCCATATCATCCTGTTTGAAGACAATCCCGCCGCAGATCCGCAAATTCGCACCACCCATATGCCAGCCCATCTCGCCTTCCTGGAGGCCAATTCAGAGATTATCAAGGCAGCCGGGCCGTTATTTACAACGAGCGGCAGCGGTGCAGGGGGCCTCTGGCTGCTCGAGGCTCCCGAGGGGACCGATATTGAGGCCTTGATCCGAAAAGATCCCTTCTGGCCGACGGGCCTTCGCAAAAGCTATGAGATCTTAAGCTGGACGCAGGTCTATGCCGATGGACGCAGACGCATCCATCCCCAGGACAACTAAAGGCTTATAAAATCTTGTTGAACTGTTTAAGCAGGTCGATCAGACGGGCATGGTCTTTTTTACCAAGGCCTTTGATAAACTTGGCCTCCAGCACCTGAACTTCCGCATCCAGTTCCGCCAGTTCATGCTGGCCCTTGGCGGTGAGGCTGACCGCATAGGCCCGCTTGTCCCCCTCCACCTGATGGCGTGTGATAAAGCCTTTTTTTTCGAACCGGGTGAGAATGGGAACCAGGGACGACCGGTCGAGACCGGCGGCCTCAGCAATAGCGGTTTGGGTCCGGCCGGGATTTTCATTGATGATCGCCATCACCGAATACTGACCCGTCAGCAACTTGCGCCCCGCCGCCTTGGCGAAGGCGCTCTGGGCCCGGAGGATGGCTTTACGCATATGAAACCCGACAATCATGTCGAGGGACGACATGCTCATGTCCTTGGGCGGGGCTTTGTTCCCGTCAGCGACCTTCTTTTTACTCATAAATCATGCGTCCAAACTAGTCGGTCCCCCTTCCTGCCTATTCAGCAAGAGCCCGAAAGTCTTTTATAGTCGCACAGCCCCCATGAGTTCAAGCGGCGGTTTGGCTGGGGTCAGGGCTGGTTGCCAAAATATGATGGTTGCAGCAAGGTATATTGCGGGCCGGATTATGAGCGATTGAACGTAATTTCCAGGTCTGAAAGGGCTGGGCGTTTCTGACTTACAGGAACCAACCCGACCTTGAGCAGCTCTTTGGACTCTTTATCAGTTATGGACGTTGCACTGATGCCGCCATTGAGATGCTTATCCCCCCATTGCATCAGCGCCAGGATTGTTAGCCCTAGATCCCGGCCTTTATCGGTCAAGACATATCCGTATCGCGTGCGAGCTCCTTCCGGTTGGTAAGGGATACGCTCCAGAACACCAATTTCGACGAGTTGTTTAAGGCGTGTGGTCAATACGGACCTCGGGATTTTCAGGTCTTCCAGGAAATCTTCAAAGCGGGCGATACCGTAAAAGGCCTCACGGATGATCAGCATGCTCCATTTCTCCATTAGTAGCTGGGCGGCCAAAGCCATACCGCATCTATCCAGGGGAACCGGGGTATTTCGTGGAACTATTTCTAACGATTCTGAGTTTGACATTCGAACTCAGCTCCTTTATATTACTTTGAGTACGTTTTTCGAACCTAGCATAAAGGTGCACAAATGACCATATCCTTCATATCGCTCCTCATTATTTTCAAAATTTCAGTTTCCCTTATATTGGTATGTCTGCCGTTTCTGGCCATGACCAAAGCACGCCTTGAGCAGATTACAGAAACAGCAGCTGTTTCAGATACCTTCTTCCGGCTCTATGGAATTGCCATTCTGGCGCTCCTGGTGGGATATGCTACGGCCTTCCCGCTTATACAGGTCGGGCAATTCCCGTGGGGCGTAGCAATCATGGGCGTAATTTCAAACGGGGGCGCCTCATTTATCTTGTTACGCGGCGGTTCAAAGACGGCAAAGCGTGTCTTCGTTCCGATTTTCGGCGCAATTTTTGCCGGCCTGCTTGTATCCCTGGCGCTGCCTGAATTTGCGATCACGCCAATTTTCTAGCCACCATGTATCCCAAATGAATTCAGAAGGTAAACCTGAACACTTTTATAATGGCACGGCGTAATTTAGGCGATGATAGCTCCTGATCCTAGGCAAGGGTCTTATAAAAATGATCGATCCCGGCCTGGGCGCAGTCCATATCCTGCTGCGGCGTCCCGGAGGACAGGCCGATACCGCCGACAACCTCACCGTCCACCTCAACCGGCAGACCGCCACCAACAGTGGAGAGACGTCCTCCGACCTCCGTATGGATGCCAAAGGCGAGACTGCCGGGAGTATTGACGGCATTATAGTCATGGGTGGCTTTGCGCGCCGCCGCGGCGGTGAAGGCTTTATCGAGGGAAACAGTGATACTGGTAATCTTGCCCCCATCCATCCGCTCAAAGGCGATCAGGTTACCGGATTCATCGACAATGGATATGCACATGGGCACGCCGATCTCGGTGGCTTTGGCACGGGCGCCGTCAATCAGGATGCGTGCCTCGTCATGGGAAAGGCGGTTTATGGTCAGCATGGGTTCGCTCCAAGAATATGGAAAATGAAACTACAGGCGGCGATACCAGATATATCGACCGCCGCCCTTTGATAATAGGACTAACGCGCTTTCGCTTCAATGCGGCGCGCATGCAGGATCGGCTCGGTATAGCCGCTGGGCTGGACCTTGCCTTTGAACACCAGATCAGAGGCGGCCTGAAAAGCCACCGAGCTGTCAAAGTTACCAGCCATGGGCTGATAGAGAGGATCTCCGGCATTCTGGCCATCGACAACCGCCGCCATCCGTTTAAGGGTGTCGGTGACCTGCTCTTCCGTGCAAATACCGTGATGCAGCCAGTTGGCGATATGCTGGCTGGAGATGCGCAAGGTTGCGCGATCTTCCATCAAGCCCACATCATGAATGTCCGGCACTTTGGAACAGCCAACCCCTTGGTCAATCCAGCGGACAACATATCCGAGGATTCCCTGAGCATTGTTATCAAGCTCGGCGCTGATCTCATCGGCGGACAAGTTCTGGCCCTTCAGTAGCGGCGGGGTCAGGATCGCATCGAGGCTGGCGCGGCCCCGGCTCGCGAGCTCCTGCTGGCGGTCTTTCACCGAGACCTGATGATAATGAATGGCATGCAGGGTTGCGGCAGTGGGTGAGGGCACCCAGGCACAGTTGGCACCGGCCAAGGGATGGCCGATCTTGGCCTCCATCATCTTGGCCATTTCATCGGGCATGGCCCACATGCCCTTGCCGATCTGGGCATGGCCGGGCAGGCCCGCTTCCAGGCCGATATCCACATTCCAGTCCTCATAGGCGGCAATCCAGGGCTCCCCTTTAGCGGCGTCTTTGCGCATGAAGGGTCCGGCTTCCATACTGGTATGGATTTCATCGCCGGTACGATCGAGAAAGCCTGTATTGATAAAGAACAGGCGCTCGGAGACGGCGCGGATGCACTCTTTGAGATTAACGGTGGTCCGGCGCTCCTCATCCATGACTCCGACTTTCAGGGTATTGCGGGGCAGACCGAGACCGTCTTCCACAGCCGAAAAAATCTCATTGGTGAAAGCGGCTTCCTCCGGTCCGTGCATTTTTGGCTTCACGATATACATGCTGCCGGAACGGCTGTTGGCATAGCGACCTTTATCCTTGAGATCATGCAGTGCGCACAGGCTGGTCATCACAGCATCCAGTAGACCTTCAGGAATTTCATTTCCGTCTCTATCGAGCACGGCGTTAATGGTCATGAGATGGCCGACATTGCGCACCAGCAGCAGACTGCGCCCATGCAGGGTGATCTCTCCGCCATCGGCGGCCTGATAGACCCGATCCGGATTGAGGGTTCGGGTAACGGTCTTGCCGCCTTTCTCAAACCGGTCTTCGAGATCCCCTTTCATCAGGCCGAGCCAGTTGCGATAGACGAGGGCCTTGTCCTCGGCATCAACAGCAGCGACGGAATCCTCACAGTCCTGAATGGTGGAGAGGGCGGATTCCATGACCACATCCTTGACACCGGCCGGATGATCCTTGCCAACGGGATGGGACGGATCGATCTGGATATCCAGATGCAGGCCGTTTCTGACGAGCAAGATAGAGGTCAGCTCCGGCTCTCCCTGATATCCGACAAACTGCGCAGGATTCTGCAGACCGGACGTCGAGCCGTCTTTCATCTCGGCCGTCAGAGTTTTGGACCCACCCTGGTCAAGGAGGCTGTAGCGAGTGACATCGCCATGACTGCCGCCCGCCAGGGGGACGGACTGATCCAGCACCCCGGTGGCATAAGCGACAACTGCCGCACCACGTTTGGGGTTATAGGTACTCCCTTTTTCCTGACCATTCTCTTCGGGCAGGATATCGGTACCATAGAGGGCATCATAGAGACTGCCCCAGCGGGCATTGGCGGCATTGAGGGCATAGCGGGCATTCATCACCGGCACCACCAGCTGCGGACCGGCTACCGTTGAAATTTCGGGATCGACATTGGCCGTAGTCACCTTGAAGGCGGGCCCTTCCGGCACCAGATAGCCGATCTCCTCCAGGAAGGTTTTATAAGCGGCGGCATCATGGGGCTGGCCCTTATGCTGTATATGCCAGTCATCGATCCTGGCTTGTAATTCCTCCCGCTTTTCCAGCAGGGCGCGATTTTTGGGGGCGAAGTTGGTGACCAGTCGATCCAGCAGCTCCCAGACCTGATCCGCTTCAATCTCCAATCCCGGCAGGATCTCCTGCTCTACCAGATCGACGATTTCCGTTGCGACCTGTAACCCGCTTTTTGATACCCGCACTGTCATAATTCTCATCCCGTTTTCTGTCTGCGCCCCGGCGCGATATGCCGCCCTTGCGCCCAATAAATTTCGCTGCATATTGACAGAAGACGGGAACAGGTCAATTATATAATGGAAATGTTTTCACAATGTGGAAAGAGCTTCCTTATGGCCAAATCATCCGCCTCTGCCGACAAATCGCGATCCGGACAGGTTCAGTCGATCACCCGGGCCCTGTCCGTCCTCAACCTGATCGCGGAGAATGCCCCGGGCCTGTCGCTGACCCAGATCTCCAGGGCGCTTAAGCTGGCGCCGTCGACAACCCATCGCCTTCTAACGACCCTGCAGGAGGAACGCTATGTGCAATATGACCGGGATACCAGCCGTTGGCAGATCGGCATGCAGGCCTTTGTTGCGGGCAATGGCTTTCTCACCTCCCGCGATCTCGCTACCGTCGCCCGGCCCTATATGCGCCGGTTGATGGAAATCAGCGGCGAGACCGTCAATCTCGCCATTTCCGATCAGGATAATGTCATTTATCTGGCTCAGGTGGAAAGCCGGGAAATGATGCGGGTTTTTTCCAAACCTGGGAACCGGGTTCCCATGCATTGTTCCGGTGTCGGCAAGGCGATGATGATGGCCATGTCCGATGAGGATATCTCTGACATTATCGAAACCCAGGGACTGCCGCGATTGACGGAGAAAACCATCACCGATGGCGGGGAGTTACGCAAGCGTCTATCCAAATGCCGCCAGCAGGGCTTTGCTTTGGATGATGAGGAACATGCCATCGGCCTGCGTTGTGTCGCCACCCTGATCTTTGATGAACATGCGGAACCGCTCGCCGCCCTCTCCATATCCGGTCCAACGGCCCGCATTTCCAAAGACCGCCTGCAGGATCTCGGGCAGACGGCTCTTGGTATCGCCGCCGAGGTGACGGCCGCTCTCGGGGGACGGATCCCGGCGGAAGCCCGCTCGGCTTAAGCGCCGCCGAAGCTTTCCTCGCCCGTTTCCGGATCGTGGGTGTAGACCGGCTCCCCCGCAACATATGTGGACCGGACCACTCTGTCGTCACCCAGGATCAGCAGGATGAACAACTGCTCTTCCAGGCTGGTGGCAAATTCCATGCGGTAGGTCAGAAGCGGCGTGGCATGGAGATTGAGCACGGTGATATCCGCCTCCTGCCCGGCTTGCAGGCTGCCGATTTTGTCTTCCAGATAGAGAGCTTCCGCCGCGCCGCCGGTCGCCAGATAAAAGGCGCGATGGGCATTTAGCGGAAAACCGTTCAGCTGGGCGATCTTGTAGGCCTGATTCATACTGACCAGCTGCGAGAAATTGGTACCGCCACCGAGATCCGTTGCCAGTCCCGTCCGCACGGGGTCCACCCCCGTCATCGCCCGCTCAAGATCAAACAGGCCGCTGCCGAGGAACATATTGGACGTCGGGCAGTGGGCCAGGGCCGTTCCGGTCTCGTGAAAGATCCTGAAATCTGTTTCCTCGAAATGCACCCCATGGCCATAGATGGCCCGCGGCCCAAGTAAATCGTAATGGGCATAGACATCCACATAGCCCTTTTGGTTCGGGAACAGCTCCCGCACCCATTGCATCTCGCCCTTATTCTCGGAAATATGGGATTGCAGGAAGGTACCGTCATGCTCCTGCCACAAGGCCCCCGTCATCTCCAGCTGTTCCGCGCTGCTAGTCGGCGCGAAGCGCGGGGTGATGCTATAGAGGTTGCGGCCCTTGCCGTGCCAGCGCTCAATCAGCGCCTTGCTGTCGTCATACCCTTTCTGGGGGGTGTCCAGCAGCTCCGGCGGGGCATTGCGGTCCATCAGCACCTTGCCGGCCAGATTCCGCATATTGAACCGTTCCGACTGCTCAAAGAACGCATCGACGGACTTGGGGTCGACCGTGCAGAAAACCGACGCCGTCGTTGTCCCGGCCCGAAGGAGTTCTTCGAGAAACAGACGGGCAGCCCGGGTTGCATGATCCTTGTCGGCAAATTTCTGTTCGGCCACAAAGGTGTATTTCTCCAGCCATTCAATCAGCTGAGTGCCATAGCCGCCAATGATCTCAATTTGCGGATAATGGACATGGCTGTCAATAAAGCCCGGCAGGATCAGGGAGTCGCGATAATGTTTTATCTCGGTTCCCGCGGAGAGAGCCGGCATCAGCTCGGATGCCGGACCGACGGCAGAGATATGGCCGTCCTCCATCACCACCAACCCGTCCTCCTCATGAACAAGGCAGTCTTCTATCGGCAGAACAAACGGATTGGCCCGGTACGAAACGACCTGGCCTCGGATCGCTTTTTTCATCTGATTTCCATCTTAGCGTTTCGGCAGATGCAGGGTGACATCATCCTTCACCACTTCCATAACCACATAGGTATGGGTTTGCAAGACACTCGGCAGTTTGGAGATGGACCGGCCGAGAAGATCCCGATAGGAGGCAATGTCCTTGGTCCGCACCTTCAGCAGATAATCAAACCCACCCGCCACCATCACACAGGACTGGATCTCGGGGATGTTCTGAACGGCGTCATTAAAGGCCTCCAGATCCGAGGCGGTGGTGCCTGACAGCTGCACCTGAACCATGACCACATGACCGGCATTGACCGCCTCGGGATCCAGCTTACTGAAATAACCCTGGATCACCCCGGTCTTCTCCAGCCGCTTGACCCGCTCGGCGCAGGGGGTTTTCGTCAGGTTGACCCGCCGCGACAGCTCCACCATCGAAATCCGCCCGTTCTGTTGGATTTCCCGGATAATCCGGTAGTCGGTTCTATCTAATTCCATCGACTCCATAATAAATTACCATTTAAATCAAATATACAGGTTAATCGTCTATTTTTTCCAAATAAAGGTGAGGACTCCTAATATCTTCTTCTTATATACAATCAATTCCAGCTTGGGGAGTTGCTTAATTGTCTCCGTCTTGAAGAAAAACCAAAAATCAAAGGGGAACCCCCATGATGAATAGGGTACTGCTGGGTTGTTTGATCCGCCTGGCGACACTAGGGACAGGCCCGTAACCTCTCGTTGCGGGCCTTTTTTGTCAGCACTGACGATGTGATCTCGAAAAGTTGTACGGGCCGGCAGGAATTTCTGTAGGACTTGCCGTTTGAATTCAATAAGATGCGGTTTATATGACCATCTCTGCAACAGACCGAATTCAAGGATACCCGGACCCCGATGAAGACCCTATCAGCCCTCGCCCAAAAGGCCGCCCGGACCGCCCTCATAACGGCAGCCCTTACATTTTCCGCCGCTTATGCCCAGGCGCAAGACCTGAGCTCCAAAAATTGGGACGAGATCGTCGCGGAAGCCAAAGGCGGCACAGTCAACTGGTTCATGTGGGGCGGTGCGGACAATATCAATCAGTATGTCTCCAACTGGATCGGCAATACCCTTGAGGAAAAATACGACATCTCCCTAAAACGTATCGGTATCACGGATACGGCAGAAGCCGTCAATATCGTGCTGGGCGAGAAACAGGCAGGCATTGATGACAACGGCACTGTTGATTTGATCTGGATTAACGGTGGCAATTTTCGCACCATGAAACAGGGCAATTTGCTGTATTGCGGCTATCTCGACACACTCCCCAATAACAAGCTGATCGATTGGTCCGATGCGGCTATCGCCAATGACTTTGGCCTTCCTGTGGAAGGGTGCGAGGTGCCCTGGAACCGGGTCCAGTTCGCCTTCGCCTATGACAGCGCCCGAACCCCCAACCCTCCGCAAAGCATTTCGGAGCTGACGGATTGGGTCAAGAAAAACCCGGGGCAGTTTACCTATCCGGCGGCCACGGACTTCAATGGCAGTGTCTTTATCCGCCATGTCTTCTATCACGCAGCCGGAGGGGCGGAGAATCTTCTCGGCGATTTTGACCAGAAAAAATTCGACGAAATTGCGCCGATCGCCTGGGGCATCCTTAATGAGATGAAGCCCCATCTCTGGCGCGAAGGGATCACCTATCCCAACTCCATCACTGCCCTGCAGCAGCTTTTCGCCAATCAGGAGGTCGCTCTCTATTTCAATTACGATCCGGCCATCTTCGGCATCAATGTGGAAACCGGAATTTTCCCTGAAACGACCCGCTCCTATGGCCTCGAAAGCGGGACTATCGGCAATACCAACTATGTGGCCATTCCCTATAATTCCCCTAATAAAGCTGCGGCTATGGTGCTGGCCAACCTGCTGGTATCCGCCAATGCCCAGCTTGAAAAAGCCAAACCCGATGTCTGGGGTGTCACGCCGTCCATTGACGTAACACGGCTGGATGCGAGCTTTAAAAAAGCCTTTGAAGACTTGCCGAGAAACCCGGCCGTCATCTCCCCGCAGGAGCTGTCAAAGAACGCCCTGCCGGAGCTGAATCCGGACTGGATACAGGCGATTGAAGAAGGCTGGCAGGCAAATGTTGCGGAGTAGCGGGGACTATCTGCTAGACTGGATGACATTCTGACTGCCTTTACGAAGGATCCTGATGTCTGACAGGTGGAAAATAGCGCTTCTGCTGACCCCGGCCCTGCTGGTCATCATCTGCCTGTTTCTGGGCGGTCTTGTCCTCGGCTTTTCCCGCAGCCTCAATTACATGCCACTGATCGGCCTCGATGAGCCGAGCCTGGACGCCTATATCACCGTCTTCACCACCAAGAGTTTTCTGCTGTCCCTGTTGCTCACCACCTATATCTCCCTGGTGTCCACGATTATCTCCTGCATTCTGGCCATCGGTGCCGCCCTTCTGTTGCGCCGGGTCTTTATCGGACGAACCGTGGCCAATTTCCTGTTTCAGGTCAATCTGACGGTACCGCATCTGGTCGGTGCCATTGGCATTCTGTATCTGTTTTCCCAGTCCGGGGTGTTTGCCCGCTTGGCCTATGAGTTTGAACTGATCGCCAAACCCGGAGATTTTCCGGCGATGATCTATGATCCGGCGGCCATCGGTATCATCCTGCAATATGTCTGGAAGGAAGTGCCTTTCATTGGCGTCGTCATCCTTGCCAGCCTGCAAACCGTCGGCAAGGACTATGAGGCGGCGGCACGATCCCTGGGAGCCAGTCGCTGGCAGACCTTTCGCCATGTCCTGCTCCCCCTTATCCTGCCGGGGCTTCTCTCCGCCGGGATGATCGTCTTTGCCTTTACTTTCGGGGCCTATGAAATTCCGGCGTTGCTGGGTCAGAATTACCCCACTTCCCTGCCGGTCCTGGCCTATCAGAAATTCACCAATGTCAATCTCGCCTCCCGGCCGGAGGCGATGGCTCTGGCCATGATCATCGCCGCCGCCAGCTGCCTGATGATATTCGGCTATCTGCGCCTGGCCCGCCGCCATTTGAGGTCCTGACAGCATGGCCTTCTTTGCCAAACAGCCAAGAGATATAACCACCGGGTTGTCCGGCATCGGCTGGCTGTCCCTTGCCCTTCTGATGACCTGGCTGATCCTGCCCTTGCTGCCCCTTGCTATCTGGTCGATCAGCCGCAGCTGGTATTTCCCCGATCTGTTGCCAGCCGAATACAGCCTCAATGCCTGGAAATACACCCTGTCCGCCACCTCCGGTGTGTTTGAGGCCCTGCTGTTGACAACCGGGATTGCGATAACAACCACCCTGCTCTCCATCCTGATCGGGGTTCCGGCAGGCCGCGCTCTTGGGATGTATAAATTCCGGGGCAAGGCAGCGATAGAGCTTATGATTCTGGCACCGACCATTGTTCCGGGCATCGCGGTGACCCTGGGCATTCATGTGGTGTTTCTGAAACTGGGTCTCGCCAACTCCGTTGCCGGTGTCGTCCTGGTGCATCTGATCCCGACCCTGCCCTATATGGTTCTGGTGATGGCCGGGGTCTTCGCCAATTACAATCCCGCGGCGGAGGCCCAGGCCCGCAGCCTGGGGGCCGGCCCCTTGCAGACACTCTGGTATGTGATGATGCCCGCCATCCTGCCCGGTCTCATGGTCGGCGCTTTCTTCACCTTCCTGGTCTCCTGGAGCCAGTATATCCTGACCCTGGTCATTGGAGGAGGGAGGATAATTACCCTGCCATTGCTGCTCTTCAATTTTGCAACGGCGGGACGCAATGACATTACGGGGGCCATCGGTGTGCTCTATGTGTTGCCGGGAATTCTGCTGTTGCTCTTAGGGGCCCGCCATCTCTCGGGGCGCCCCGCCGCCGCCGGTAATCTGAGGCAGATATGACGGAAGTAACCCTCAACACCCTCAGCAAGACCTATGACCGGTCGCCGCGTCCGGCCGTCGACAACCTGTCCCTGACCATTGCCTGTGGCAGCCTGACGGCGCTGCTTGGTCCGTCGGGCTGCGGAAAGAGCACGATCCTGAAAATGATAGCCGGTCTTGTCGCGCCATCAACGGGAGACATCCGCTTTGATGATCAATCAGTCATCAATCAACGTCCGGAACATAGAAGTGCCGTGATGATGTTTCAGGATCATCTCTTGTTTCCCTACATGACCGCCTTTGACAATGTCGCCTTCGGCCTGAAAATGCAGCATAAATCCGCGGCTGAGATTTCCACTCATGTGGGGGAAATGATGGAGCGGGTTCAGCTTACCGGACTCGATCACCGCAAACCTCATGAACTCTCCGGTGGCCAGCAGCAGCGGGTTGCCCTGGCCCGCGCCCTTGTGGTCCGGCCAAAGGTCCTGCTGCTGGACGAACCCCTGTCAAACCTGGATGCCCACTTAAGGGTGGAAATGCGGGAACTGATCCGCGATCTGCAAAAGGATCTTGGGATCACCACCCTGTTCGTCACTCATGATCAGGAGGAAGCCGTTGTCCTTGCCGACAGGATCGCCCTGATGCTGGAAGGGCAGCTTAAACAGATCGATCGGGCGGAGGGGTTTTATGCCCGGCCCGCCGATCAGACCGTTGCCCGTTTTTTCGGTGGCCGCAATTTCATTAATGGCACCAGCCAGGGAGGTGTTTTCACCTGTTCTCTGGGTGAGCTTGACCTGCCAACGATCTGTATAGACGGCGGATCCGTCCTGACATTCCGTCCGGAAAATATACGTCTTCACGCCCCCGAAAGGGAAGCCAATAGCTTTCCGGCTGTCATGACGTCCAAGACTTTTTTGGGCACCCAGACCCGCCTTGTTTTCAGCGCCGGGGATGAGACATTTGAAGCCCTTGTCCGACCGGAAGAGGCATTACCTCTCTCCGTCGGCGATAGGCTGTCGGTTCAGCTCCCTCAGAAAAATCTCTGGGTATTACCGTAATTCATCCAGATACCCCGATACGGCTGCAGCGGCTTTGTCCGGGCTGACCTTCGCGATACGGATCAGGCCGTCGAAATGGCTGGTCAAGGCCCGGATATGCTCAACGGAATTGACCACGAGATAGATTTCACCGATATAAATGGCCGCCCTTAAAGGTCCGAACAGGGTATAGGCCGCTGAATAGACTTTGCGGGCATCAAAAAGAAACAGGCGGAAGGTCGGATACAGCTCTTCGATCAGCCGGATCATATGTTCCAGTTGGGCGGAACGGATTTTCAGGGGCACCTGGCTCCAGATGCCTTCGCCCCGGGCCACCTGACCAATGACCTGCAGGGGCATGCAGACCTCAATATCGGTTTCCGGACGCCGCGAATAGGTCAGTTGGTCCTGCATCTGGCGATCCCGCGCCCGCCGCTCCTGCAAGGAGTAATCTCCAAACTCGAAATTACTCACTTCTTCCGTCCTCAGCAAATCGGGAAGGGTGCTGGGCACATAGCGGATTTTATAGCCCATGGCTTCCTGATGCCATTCCGCCAGCTTCTCACTGGCCGACATCTCCGTCATCTGCTCAATCTCCAGCATTGGAACCGTTTCGCTGTCGGTTTCGTCATTGGCGATCAGGCCCATGAGCCAGTCCACGGACACCCCATAGGTGCGGGCAATAGTACAGAGGGTTTCTGCACGGGGCAGGCGGGTCGAACCGGGAGCCAGAAACTGACTGAGGGCCGAGCGGTCGATGCCGACACTGCTGGCAAACTGGCTCAAGTTAAAGCCCTTGCGGGCGAGAAGCAGCGCCATGCGATCGCGGAAAACTTCTGCTACATCTCTTTTATCGGTCGATTCAGGGGAAAATCGTTGTGCTTTCACAACAACCTCTCATATTTATCATCAAATTAATTATTTCTAACAATATATCATAAAAATTAGCGGATTGTACCATTGTATTGAAATAAGGATTCCGGGGATAATTAGGCGTTATATTTCTGGAGGTTACGATATTGGTGCTACGCGAGAAGTCTGAAGTTCAAACGATTGTCCTTATTTTCCTGTGCTACGGTCTCTGGGCGGGTCTGTTATTTGCTCCGCTGTCCGTTCCGGAATGGTTGATCGGGCTAATCCTTGTTCCGCTGATTACCCTTCATTCTTCCTTGCAGCATGAATGCATTCATGGCCATCCGTTTCTGAAGTCCCGTTTTAATGATCTATTGGCATATCCCCCGCTCGGACTATTCCTTCCCTATGCCCGTTACAAGGAAATGCATCTCGCCCATCATCAGCGGGCGAGTATCAGTGATCCGGTGCAGGATCCGGAAAGCTGGTATCTGACCCAAGCTAAGTGGAATCGTCTCGGGCCACTGTCCCGGGCGCTTCTGCGCCTCAATAATACCCTTCTCGGTCGCATGCTGCTTGGCCCGGCGATCGGTGTTGGCACCATGGTTATTAATGATGGCAGAGCTGTTCAGGCAGGCAACCCCAAGATTCTCCTGCCGTGGCTGATCCATGGGATGCTGATCGGTTTCGCCCTGGTTCTGATCGGCGCATACGGATCGGTCTCGGTTCTCACCTATTGCCTTTGTGCCTATTTCGGCATGTCGATCCTGATGATCCGCACCTATCTGGAGCATCAGGCTCATGAAACCCTGCGTGGCCGCACGGTGATCATTGAAGACAAGGGAATATTGCGGCTGTTGTTCCTCAATAATAATCTGCATGCCGTTCATCATGCCTATCCAACGGTTGCCTGGTACCGCCTGCCCGTCCTGTTCCGCCAGAACCGGGACAAGTTTCTGCAGATGAACACGGAATATTATTACCGGAGCTACTGGGACATCATTCGCCAGTATCTCTTCTCGGCAAAGGAACCGGTCGTCCATCCCTTACCGCCAAAATCGCAATAGGGACCCCGATCCATGGGGCAGCCTCTTGCTATTTTGCCAATGTATGACTGGCCGGAAACGCGGTCGGCCAATGACCGGCTCTGGGACCGGCTTCGCAGCAGTCTGCGCGACAGCGGGTTCGAGGCACCGGAACATCTCATGCGCACCGATGATCCCTTTGCCGTGTGGACGAGCGGTGATTTGCTGCTTGGCCAGACTTGCGGGTTGCCATATGTGCAGCAATTACGGGGCAAGGTCTCCCTCGTCGGAACCCCGGCCTATGAGATTGACTGTGGGGCCGGATCCTATTTCAGTGTGCTGATCGTCGCGGAAGACTCGCCGATCACATCCCTGTCCGATCTGCAGGGCGCCCGTTTCGGCTATAACGGCCCGCTGTCCCAGTCGGGATTTGCGGCCTTTTACTTCCATTTGAAATCCCATGGCGTGGATGGCTGTATCCTGGGGGCCAGCCTGCAGACCGGCTCCCACCGGGCCTCCGTCAGTGCTGTGGCAGAGGGCGAGGCAGATATCGCCGCCATTGACTCGGTCAGCTGGGAACTAGCCAAGCTATACGAGCCTGCCGCGAAAAGGGTGCGGGTGCTGTCCAGCACGGACCCGACACCGGGACTGCCATTCATCACCCGGCTCCGATCAGACAGTGACGTCGACAGACTTCACCTGGCGGTGGTCGAGGCCATGGCGTCTTTGGAAGAGGACACTCGGGAGACTCTGATGCTGCTCGGTTTCGCCGCAACGACGGAGGCTGACTATCAGATGGTAGAAGACCGATACCGTGAAATTAGCGCCGATCAGGTAGCTTGAACTCACCATACCGGCAACAAAAAACCCCGGAAGAAATTCTTCCGGGGTAAAAAGTGAGTGATTAATCACTCACATTCTATTTTTTATAGTCGTAATTCCCGTCTTTCCATTCGTACCAGACATAACCTGGCAGAGTGACATCGCCCTTCTGATCGAAAGACAGCTCACCCAGAACAGTTTTGAAAGTCCCGGTGTTGAGAGCTTTCATGACGGGCTCCGGATCAACGGAACCGGCAGCCTTGGCAGCTTCCGCCCATGCCTGTACCGCAGCGTAGGTGTACAGCACGTACCCTTCAGGCTCGATGCCCTTGTCGCGGAAGGTTTTCACCAAACCGGCAACGTCAGGGTTCTTACGAGGATCCGGCGAGAAAGTCATCAGAGTGCCTTCCCCGGCATCGCCTGTGATGGACCAATATTCTTCGGTCACCAGCGCATCACCGGAAACCAGCTGGGTTTTCATGCCCTGATCGCGCATCTGACGGACAATCAGGCCGGCTTCTGTGTGGTAGCCACCAACATAGACTGTGTCGATCGCTTCCTGTTTCATTTTGGAAACAAGCGCTGTGTAATCTTTTTCACCCGCCGTATAGGCTTCGTACATAACCGGCTTATGGCCGCCTGTGACCATGAATGCCATGGTTTCATCGGCCAGACCTTTACCATAGGCGGTCTTGTCATGGAGGATCGCGATTTTCTTACCGGATTTGGCCTGACCGGAGAGAAATTCGCCAGCCACCATTCCCTGCTGATCGTCACGGCCGCAAACACGATAAACATTCGGTCCGCCTTCATCGGTCAGCTTCGGATTCGTCGAAGCCGGAGAAATCTGGATGATTCCTTCTTCTTCATAGACTTTTGAGGCCGGAATGGAAGAACCGGAGCAGAAATGCCCGGCCATGAAGACAACACCGTCAGACACCATCTGGTTGGCAACAGCAACGGCCTGCTTCGGATCACAGGCATCATCGCCAATGGACAGAACCAGTTTTTCGCCATTGATACCGCCAGCGGCGTTAATGTCAGCGACAGCCTGCTCAGCGCCTGCCTTCATCTGCTGGCCAAAACTGGCATATTGGCCTGTCATCGGGCCCGCAGTCGCGATCTTGATGTCGGCCCAGGCGGCGCCTGTGCTGACCATCATGCCCATCGACAATGCCGATACAGCAAGAAGAACTTTTCTCATGAGAACAACTCCCTAGTCGTAAGTGAAACTTTAGTTAACCTATTACTTGAACTCATCTTTCCGCATTTGTAACAAATTTGTAAAGACATTTGTTTTGTTTTCGAAACTTTTGCGAGGACAGGATTAAGCTCCCTTTTTCTCACGCCAGGCAAACGGACCTGCTCTTTGATACAGCCATCGATACTGAGTCACCATCTGATTGACCCGGGTCAAGCGATATCCCAGCAAGGAAATACCGATCAACACCAGAGCATCAACCAGGTAGTAATGCAGCGATAGCAAGGTGCCATCAAACAGGGCATAGTGGAAAAACCGTACCACAGCCCCCAATAACAGCATGTAGAATATTGGCTGATAAATGGGGCGCCATTTTGACGCCAGGGACCGGCCCGCCAAATAGCCGGCACCGCCACCGATGATGACGGTGACAAACAGAAAGGTCAGAAAGCTGTTTTCCCAGAGAATTCCCATTAATGCGCTCCCCCTTCAAGATAGGCCGCCCGCACTTCCTCGCTGGCCAGAAGCTCATGCCCGGTCCCGCTTAGGGTTATCCGGCCGTTGACCATGACATGCCCGCGATCAGCGAGTTTCAAAGCATGATAGGCGTTCTGCTCCACAAGAAACACCGTCAGCCCGTCTTTCTTGTTCAGGGTCTGAATCACCTCAAATATTTGCTTCACCACCAGCGGTGCCAATCCCAAAGACGGCTCATCCAATAGAAGGAGCCGCGGCCGCGCCATCAATGCGCGAGCGATGGCCAGCATCTGTTGCTCACCGCCCGAGAGAGTGCCGCCGCGCTGCTCGCGCCGCTCTTTCAATCTTGGAAACAGCTCAAACACATGGGCCAAGTCCTCACCATAATGCTCGGGATCAGTAGTGATCGCCCCCATCATCAGATTTTCCGCCACGGTCATTCGGGGAAAGATGCGCCGTCCTTCCGGCGACTGGGCAATACTCATGCGCATGATTTCATGGGTCGAGACATTGGTGATATCCTGTCCGTCAAACAGAATTTGACCGCGCGCCGCCCGCGGATCCCCGCAGATGGTCATCATCAGGGTCGATTTTCCGGCCCCGTTGGCCCCAATGAGGGTCACAATCTCCCCTTCTTTCACATCCAGGGTTACGCCCCGCAACGCCTGGATCTTGCCATAGAAGGTCTCAACATTCCTGATCTGGAGGAGAGGCTGTTCAGTCATTCGGACGCCCTCCCTCGATCTCATGACCGACTTCTTCAATCTCGTGCTCCACCACATCCACCTCATCATCATCGACCCCGAGATAGGCAGCGATCACACTGGCATCATTGCGGATTTCTTCCGGCGTTCCATCGGCGATCTTCTTGCCGTAATCGAGAACAATAATATGGTCGGAAATCCCCATCACCACATTCATGTCATGCTCAATCAATAGAATCCCGGTATCCCGCTCCTTTCGGATAAACAGCAACAGCTTGTTCAAATCCTCAGATTCCCGGGGGTTCAGACCAGCCGCCGGCTCATCGAGGCAGAGCAGCTTGGGGTCCGTACACATGGCACGGGCAATCTCCAGCTTACGCTGGTCACCGTAGGGCAGATCTGCGGCAGCATCATCGGCCCGTTCCGTCAGACCGGTTTGATCCATCCAGTAAGCAGCCAGCTCCATAGCCTCTCTCTCCGCCCGCTTATAGCCGGAAAGGCCGAATATACCGCCAAAGGTGAAGTTGGAAGCGACCATCAGCGGGTTATGCTGCCCCACCATCAGGTTTTCCAGCACGGTCATACCGCCAAATAACCGGATATTCTGAAAGGTGCGGGCAACCTTCGCTGTTTTCGGTATCCTGAAATCGTCCATGCGTTCCAGCAGATATTTATTCCCATCCTGATGGCGGGCGGTAATCCGGCCCTCCGTCGGTTTGTAAAAGCCGGTAATGCAGTTGAAGACCGTGGTCTTTCCGGCCCCGTTGGGACCGATCAGGGCCGTGATGTCCTTTGCGCCCACATCGAAGGACAGATCATCCACGGCCAGCAGTCCGCCGAAGCGCATGTTCAGATGTTCGATGGTCAGGAAAGGATTGTCGATCTCTATCGGCATATCAGTGACCCTCCCCCTGGCTGACCATATCCGAGGAGACGGCCTTCTTCTCTTTCAGGAAGATCGACGGTATCCGCGTCGATATCAATCCACGGGGCCGCCAGATCATGATGAACACCATGGCAAGACCGAAGATCAGCATACGATATTGCTCCGCCTCCCGGAATATCTCAAATCCGCCGATCATGGCAATGGAGGCGATAACCACCCCGATTTGCGAACCCATGCCGCCAAGCACGACAATGGCCAGGATCAGTGCCGATTCAATAAAGGTGAAACTTTCCGGCGAAATGAATCCCTGCCGGGTGGCAAAGAAGGATCCGGCAAACCCGGCAAACATGGCGCCAATGGAAAAGGCGGTCAGCTTGACGCTTGTGGTATTGAGCCCGAGGGACCGGCAGGCAATTTCATCCTCCCTGAGCGCTTCCCAGGCCCGTCCAATTGGCAACCGCCTGAGGCGGTGGGTCACGAAATTGGTGATCAGGGCCAGAATCAAAATCAGGAAATACAGGAAGATCATCCGATGCAGGGACGAATAATCAAGACCGAAGAAGTCGGCAAAATTACCCTCACCCCGTTTGAATTCCAGTCCGAAAAAGCTGGGACGCGGAATGCCGGAGAGACCGTCTGGTCCCCCGGTGAACTGATACCAGTTCAAAAGCACCACCCGGATGATTTCCCCAAAAGCGAGGGTAACGATGGCCAGGTAATCGCCCCGCAGTCTGAGCACCGGAAAGCCGAGAATGATGCCCCAGAAAGCCGCCAGAATTCCCGCCAGCGGCAGGCACATCCAGAAGGAGAAGCCGAAATACTGGGCCAGCAGGGCATAGGAATAGGCGCCGATGGCATAAAAGGCCACATAACCCAGGTCAAGCAAACCCGCGAGGCCAACCACGATATTGAGGCCCCATCCCAGCATCACATAGGTCAGGACCAGGATACCAAGATCCAGAAGATATCTGTCCGTGAACGGCAGAAACGGAAAGACCAGAGCGAAGATCAGCATGGTTGGGGCAAATCTTTTGCCGAGGACCGTCAGGAAGCCGAGATAATTGGTTTTGATGCCACTGGGGATCAGGGATGCCGTATGGCCGGGAGGGCGGCTCCAGAACAGGATCCATAGCAGCAATCTGCCGCCGACGACTGCCGCAATGACATAGAAAGCCAGATCCAGCCGCAAGGTGAGGTCCAGTCCGCCGGTGGCGGTCGTTGTTCGAAAGGCAATGGTGGAGCCGAAAATCGCGGTGGCCAGCAACGCCGTGATCAGCAGATCCTTGGCAATCTTCTTAACGTCAAAATGTCGGCTCGGCGCCGGTGCGCTTGTATCAGATACAGTCATTATACTTTTTCCACCTCAGGCTTACCAAGCAAGCCCTGAGGCAGGAAGATCAAGACGATTGCCAGCATGGAGAAGGCTGCCACGTCCTTGTATTCGACCGAAAAATAGGCGGACCAGAAGGTTTCAATCAGGCCGATAACCAGTCCCCCCAGCATGGCCCCCGGCAGGGACCCGATCCCACCCAGCACCGCGGCGGTAAAGGCCTTGACCCCGGCGACAAAGCCGATGAAGAAATCGATCACTCCGTAATAGAGCAGGAACATCAGGCCGGCGACGGCGGCGAGGGCCGCCCCCATGACAAAGGTCATGGAGATGGTCCGGTCAACATTGATGCCGAGCAGGGACGCCATCTTACGATCCTGCTCACAGGCCCGCTGAGCCCGGCCGAGAGAGGTTTTGGCGATGATCAGGGAGAAGATGGTCATCAGCACCACCGTCACCACAATGATCATGATCTGCATATTGGAGATCTGGACAATAAAGCCGCCGGTTTCCTCCGGTCCCTGCATCAGGGTATAGCCACCGGAAACAATCGGTTGCAGCGGCTTGACCCGGGCCCCCTGTGAAATCTGGATGTAGTTTTGCAGGACAATGGAGACGCCAATGGCGGTGATCAGCGGCGCCAGGCGGAAAGACCCGCGAAGCGGTCGATAGGCCATGCGCTCAACTGTCCAGCCAAAGACCGAGGCGATGACCATGGCGCTGACCAGCACCAGGATCAGGGCCAGGATGGTCAGACCCAGGCCGGTCGAGATGGTCAGTCCAAGGGCGGTAATAACGATCAGAGCGATAAACGCCCCGACCATGAAAATGTCCCCATGGGCAAAATTTATCATGCCGATGATCCCGTAAACCATCGTGTAACCGATCGCGATCAGTCCATAAATTGATCCTAAGGTAACACCATTGATCAATTGCTGAGCGAAATACTCCATCAAGCTCCCCCTGATCCTGCCGGTCTCTGATCGACGGCGGATCTAAATTCCAGTCTTCCCTGTAGATGTTGATCGGATGTCACGGCCTGGCAGGGTCCTTCCTCCCTGTCCGACCTCCGAAGAACGCCCCCAAGTTATGACAGTCCGGTTACAGGACGCAAGAGAGTTTTGTCGAAATATCAAATAGCCTGGAATTAGAGCCCAAAAGTCCAGCCGATGCCGCGATTACGGCATTAAAACCAGACGAATGAGAAAGGCTACCGAGCCTAGCGCGGCTACGCCGAGAATCCATAGGCCGACAAACCACAGAGACTGTCTGACGATCGGGCGCATCAGTGATACCCGTCTGATCCGTCCACTTTGCCGCGGAACACCCAATAGGAATAGATGGTATAGGCGAGGATGATGGGCACCAGAACCAGGGTGCCGACAATCAGGAAATGCAGGCTTTTGTCGGGGGCGGCGGCGGCCCAGATAGTGATGTCCGGCGGGATCATCCGTGGGTAGAAGCTGATACCGATGCCGATATAGCAGAGGAGGAAAATCCCGTGAGAGGCGAAGAAGGGCCGGATTTCCTGCTTGTTTTTCA
Organism: Sneathiella sp.; assembly: GCA_965228285.1. Classification (GTDB taxonomy): domain Bacteria; phylum Pseudomonadota; class Alphaproteobacteria; order Sneathiellales; family Sneathiellaceae; genus Sneathiella. Next base: position 3,399,745 of record OZ245808.1, on the reverse strand, counting down.
GGCCCAGGAACAGCACGGCTGCACAGATCAACACCAGGACGGGCACAATGACGCTATAGATCAGATTGGCGCCTTCGAACCAGCGCTGATGGTATTCGTGATCGAGAAACGGGGTCGCCAGGCTGACCACACCGATTAGCGCCAGAGTCGCCAGGCCGGACCAGAAAGCAAATCTGCGGGCAATTTCCTGCAGCTCCCCTTCCGTCTTCATCACCAGCCAGGTTGAGCCGAGCAAAACGTATCCGACCACCAGCGCAACCCCTGTCAGGACAGAGAACGGAGTGAGCCAGTCCAGCGGTCCACCGGCATAGTTTCGATCAACGACTTCGATGCCCTGGATAAGGGCGCCGAGGCAGACCCCTTGCGCAAAACTTGCCAGCAAAGATCCGAAGAAGAAGGAGCGATCCCACCAGACCCGGTTCTTCTCCGTCACCCGCCAGCGAAACTCGAAGGCAACCCCGCGGAAAATCAGGCCGAGCAGCATGGCGATAATCGGCGCATAAAGGGCCGGCATGACGATGGCGTAGGCCAGCGGAAACACCGCCAGCAACCCCCCGCCACCGAGGACCAGCCAGGTTTCATTACCATCCCAGATCGGCGCGACGGAATTCATCATGACATCCCGGTGACCGGATTTTTCCGGGACAAAAGGAAACATGATGCCGACACCCAGATCAAATCCGTCCAGGGAGACATAGGCAAGAATGGCGAAGGCGATTATGGCGGCCCAAATGAGGGGAAGATCAAATTCCATCTGCTCTCTCCTTTCGTCCTATCTGTCCGGGCTGTCGAGGGTGGAGGGCGCCCCGGTCATGCCGGAGGCCCGTTTCAGGCTGATCGTACTGACCTCCTGCGCTTCGGCCGGTGCCTTGGCCATAAGCCGGAGCATATAATAAACCCCGGTCCCGAACAGCGCGAAATACACAACAATGAAAGCAATAAGGGAGGTGCCGACTTGCGAGGCCGTCAGCGGCGAGACACTGTCTGCTGTGCGCAACAATCCGTAGATCGTCCAGGGCTGCCGCCCCATTTCCGTGGTCACCCAGCCGCACAGTACGGCGATGAACCCGGTCGGTCCGGCGCAGAGAGCGGCGCGCGCCAGCCATTTATCCTCATAGAGTTTGCCCTGATAACGCCGCCACAGGCTCCACATGCCGACACCGAGCATGATAAAGCCCATGCCCACCATCACCCGGAACGTCCAGAAGACAACAAAGGCATTGGGCCAATCCTCCCGCGGGAAGGCTTTCAGGCCCTGCAGCTTACCGTCCCAGGTATGGGTCAGGATCAGGGAGCCGAGCCTCGGGATTTCGATGGAGTATAGCAGCTCTCCCTTTTCATTATCGGGAACGCCAAACAGGACCAGCGGCGCCCCGCGAATAACTTCTTCGTAATGGCCCTCAATCGCTGCGATCTTGGCAGGCTGATGTTTGAGGGTATTTAGACCCTGCTGGTCACCCGCAACCATCTGGATCGGGGTCACGATCGCCGCCATCCACATGGCCATGGAGAACATCAGCCGGGCATTGGCATCGGCCTTGTCTTTCAGCAGATGATAGGCCGCGACAGCCCCAACGACAAATGCCGTGGTTAGATAGGCAGCCAGCACCATATGAACAAACCGGTAGGGGAAGGACGGATTAAAGATGACATCCATCCACACATCGGGGACAAACTGGCCGCCTGCATTAATGGTATGTCCGGTCGGCGTATGCATCCAGGAATTCACCGACAGAATCCAGAAGGCCGAGAAAAGAGTTCCCACGGCGACCATCAGGGTGGCAAAGAAATGCAGCTTCGGACCGACCCGTTTCTGGCCGAACAACATGATCCCGAGGAAACCGGCCTCCAGGAAAAAGGCGGAGAGGACTTCATAGCCCATCAAGGGTCCGATCACCGGCCCTGCTTTATCCGAAAAAACCGCCCAGTTGGTGCCAAACTGATAGGCCATGACAATTCCGGATACCACGCCCATGCCAAATCCAACCGCAAAGATTGTTTTCCAGTAATTGAACAGTTGCATATAGCGTGGATCTTTCTTCCACAGCCACATTCCCTCCAGAACCGCGAGGTAACTGGCAAGTCCAATGGAAAAAGCGGGAAAAATGATGTGAAAGGAGACAGTAAAGGCGAACTGTATCCGGGCTAGATCTATGGCGCTGATATCGAACATCTGTCGACCCCATAACGAGTTTCGATGGAAGAAGCCTACCATCTTCTCGAGAATTGTCATTAAATTTGAAGGGCTGCGGCAATTTAACGCGAGGATTACATTGTCATCATTCCGTAAAATTGCATGACTAACATGAACAAACTCGCATTGTGGGAATAAGGCCGTGAAAAAAGATGCTGTGTTGTTTAGTCTTTTGATTTTCGTTTTGACCGCAGGTGTTATTGGCTCTGACCTGCTCGCCCATTGCCGTCATGATGCCTCCTGCAGCGCCCAAATCGGCCTGCCGGGACCGTCAGCAGATCCGGCTGAGGATATGGTTTCCTTAAAGACGCAGTGAACCGCCCCTAATTCACTCCGTCGCAGCGAAGGTTCCAGCCTTATGGGTTTCTCCGTCCGGAAGATCGCCGGACATCACCTGTTTATAGGCATGCCAGGTCGCGTGGCCGATCAGCGGCAGGGTGAAGATCAGTCCGATCCCCGCCGTAATCAGACCGATGCCGGTAAAGATCACAATCATTGCCGCCCACAGGATCATGGCGTTGCGGTTATGGATGACCGCATAAGCGCTGGTGATGAGAGAGGGGACAAGGGCCGATTTGCGGTCGATCATCATCGGCATGGCGAAGGCGCCGACGAAGAAGATACCGGCGGCAAAAACGGCGCCGACCAGGGCAATGGAAATACCGAAATACACGCCTTCCATACTAAGGGAGCGCGTCAGGATAACTTCCCAGTCGGGCATAATGCCCGGGAAGTTCAAGGCAAATACGGTGAAGGAAATGCGAATCCACATCTGGAAAATAAACGCCAGTGCGATGCCAAAGCCGAAAATGCCCAGCTTGTTATAGCGGGCTGTAATCACCGTGGATTTAAGGGAAACCGGCTCTCCGGCCGCATAGCGTCGGCTGATTTCATAAAAGCCAATGCCGACGGCAGGACCGACCAGCAGAAAACCGGTCAGGCCGGGCAGGATCAGATAGGGCCAGCCCATGAAGTAAAATCCGAAGGACAGGAGGATTCCGATAATGATGAACAGGGCCGCATAACTGACGCTGACAGCCGTATTGGCTTTCAGATCGGCCCAGCCGGCCGCCAACCATTTCCAGACATCCTCCGTCCGCGCGTCGCCAACCAGCGCCATCTCCTTAATCAGAAATTTGCCGCTATGGGATCCCTGATGCGGCGCGGGTTTTTTAGGTTCATTTTCGGGCGCGGTTAATTCATTCATCATCACGCGTCACTCCCCAGCTAAACACGTTTTGGTTCAGAGTAAAAGCATTCGCCGGTTTAGTAAAGGCTTCTAATATAAAGGCGCGTAGTGCGCCTCGCATCAGGGATTGTTCTCCCGCCGCAATGATCTCGCCCGGAGGGTCATTCTCGAACTTCAAACATTTCCGAAAGAAGGTGAGGAGAACACTCAGGGATCCACCCTGAGTGTTTCCGTTCCTTCTGGCAGAGATGGCGCCACCGGATCACCCTTTTAGGGGCATCCGTTTATGCAGCGCGCACATCGGACAGGAATTTCTCGATATCTGTCTTCAGAGATTCAGAAATCTGGCCGAGTTCCTCGGACACCGACAGCACCTGCTCACCGGCATCGCGTGTTTCATCAGCGCCTTGAGCGACTCGGGAAATGTTCTCGGACACCTCATTAGTTGCCTCCGCGACCTGCTGAATATTCTGCGAGATATCGCTTGTCGCGGCGCTTTGCTCTTCGATGGCCGCCTGTATGCCTGTCGCCGTTTCGCTCGACTGATTGCTGACATCGACGATATTCTTGATACTGCTGACGGCCGAAGCTGCGAGATCCTGCATCTCCTTGACCTGTATGGCAATTTCGTTAGTTGCTCCGGCCGTTTGGCTGGCGAGAGCCTTCACTTCACCGGCAACAACCGCAAAGCCCTTTCCGGCCTCTCCCGCCCGCGCGGATTCTATGGTTGCGTTCAGCGCGAGCAAGTTGGTCTGGGCGGCAATGTCATTGATCAGTTCAATCACACCGGAAATTTTTTCGGCGGCATTCGCGAGGGCCGAAATGGCCGTTTCACTTTGCTCCGCTTCCTGTACGGCTTCTTTCGAGATGTCGTTGGCTCTCGTCACCTGCCGGCTGATTTCCTGGACGGAACTGCTCAGCTCCTCGGCAGCCGCGGCAACGGTATTCACTCTTTTCGTCGATTCCTGAGATGTAGCGGAGACAACGCCTGAACGCTCCTTGGTATCAGAGGAGGTGGCCACCATCTGTTTGGAGGTCGCACTCATCTCGGTTGAGGAAGCCGCCATGACATTCATCATTTCAGTGACTTTTTTGTCGAATTCCGAGATCAGATCACTGATATGATCCGCGCGCGCCTGGCGCTCTTCGACAGCCTTCTTCTCCTTCTCTGCATCCGCCCTCTCGCGGGCGGCTTCAGCTTCTCTTTGTTCCTCTTCCTTCTGAATGCGTCGCTGTTCCGCTTCCTTGTTCTTCTCCTCAAGCTCAAGACGCTCGATGGCGCTCTTCTTGAAGCCTTCCACAGCTTCCGCCATAACGCCGATTTCATCGCCGCGATCCGTATGCGGGATTTCAACCTCATTGTCGCCTGATGCCAGGGTTTTCATGCAGGCAACCATATCCGTGATGGGCTTTACAAGGGTTCCAGCGAAGAACCAGGCGACAAGGGAAGAAACGGCGGCAATGATCAAGCCGATGAGAAACATGCTATTTCGCATACTGGCGACGGGACTGTAGATCTCCTCCACATCCATTTCCGCCAGTATCGCCCAGACATTTCCGCGAATATCCAGAGCGGTATAGGCCGAGACCACGGGAATTCCCCGATAGTCGTCAATTGTCTGGATGCCGTCGCCGCCGGCCAGGGCCGCCGTCGTGGTCGCTCCTGTAATCTCGGTTTTCAGGATCGTGGGCTCTTTGGAAAAGCGCGAATCCGATCTCATCAGCTGGTCTTCGCCGACAAGGTAGGTTTCCCCGCTTTCGCCCATGCCGGAGTTTTTCTGCATAATGGCGTTTATTTTGCCGATTGGCATTTGAAAGGCCAGCACACCGGCGACTGACCCGCCCGCATCCATGATGGGTGTCGCCATGAAGCTGGCGGGCGCGTCATTGCTGGGGCGATAGGGTTTGAAATCATAAAACGAGACGGATCCTCTGCCTGCAGAGACGGCATCCTTAAAGACATTTGCCAGATCCGTGTCCTTCCATTCACCGGATTTCATGTTTGTCGCATAGTCATTTTCCTTGAACACGGAATAAATGAGGTCGCCGCCGCGGTCGAAAAGAAAGACATCATAATAGCCGCGGTCCTGCTGCAGCTTATGGAACCAGGGATGAAATCTCTTATGGGCTTTTGAATAGTCTGATCCGTCCTTGGCGTCATAGAGCTTGTCTTTTTGCCCGATCTCTTCCGGGTTGTCCGTGATGTACAGACGCTTGAGAATTTTTTCCGGATCGCTGCCGATGCCCGTCCAGCCCTTTTCAAAAGCTGTCAACGCCTGCAAAGTCGCCGGACTTTCGGCCGTGATCAGAAGGTCTTCTTCAATGGACTGAATATACCCGCTCAGCTCCGATTTGCGGGCCGCCAGCACGGCGACCAGTTTATCTTCCGCCTCTTTCTGGATTCCGCTCTCGGCATCCAGATAGGCAGATAATCCAATGGCCCCGCAGGCGATGATCAGGAGGCTGATGATAAAGGCAGGAAGCTTCAGTGAGATGTTGACATTCCGGAAAACATTCATCGGACAGGTCCTTTCAAACTTCTATTACTCATTTGAAAAGAATTTTACTATTAATATTATTAATTTTAGATTAAATCTTATAAAAATTGCTTTATTGGGCGTTTTATATCGGGATTCCAATCACTTGCGTCCAGGCAGATCGACTTGATGAAAACAATCGTTGCTCTCAAAGCAACTGAATCAATCAGAAGAGGCTACGGGATTTGCCTTTCAGGAGGGTGCTGGCGGTCGGTGAGACCTTATCGTATCTTTTAAAATCAATAGGTTATGGGGATTTTTTTCTGTGTACCATACTTGATACCATATTTAAAACAGCCTTGGAGCAACCACTATCGAGAAAGAATTCCTAGCATTTCAGCCGGTTTCATGGGCAAGCCTAACGCCGGGGCCTTTGCCGTCGCCCGCAGGAATAAACTCTACCCCCTTTTTTTCAAACGCCTTTCGGAGTGCTGTCAGTGTGGTCTCGTAGGGTTTGGTGTTTTCTCGCTCGAACCTTGTAATCGTCATTGCCACCACGCCGCATATCTCGGCTGCATCGCGGACAGATACCCTGAGCGCCGCCCGCGCCATTCGACATTGTGACGGCGTAATTGGGATTTCTAAAGTAGTTGACATAAGCAACATGCTAGATTATCTTTATCAGTATTGCAAGGGAGAAAATGCAATATATAGCGGGCCAGGAAGGTGTTACCAGCACCAACCCAGCCCTAACCACAACCGAAACTGTAAAGGAGTTTCAGGTCATGACTAAGAGTTATATAGACTCGAAATCCGTAAATTACGATAGACGTTCTACGCTTTTAGGGGCCGCCGCCATTCCATTGGTTGCGGTTCCCTTTATCGCTTCAACTGCGAAGGCAGCAATTACCCCTGTTGCGGGAACGATAGGGCACAACCTAGTCGAAGACGAAGCGATACGGCTTTGTGCTGAATATGAAGCATCAGACAGAGCTTGGGCTGACGCGGCAGAAGCTCTAGATCAGTATGACCAGCACCTGCCTCGACCCTGGATAGCACCCTATAATGACGATATTTTTAACACTGCAATCGACATTGATATCTATGTCCAGCAAAGGATTTATCTTGGCTCTGAAGACAGGGGTTATCATAAACTGGCGAAAAAGTGGAAAGCAGAACTGCTGTCCGCGAGACTGAAGCATGAAGCGGCTGCCAGTAAATTAGGCAAATTACATTTAGCCCAGGCCTATAGCCGTGCAATGGATCGCAATAGCGAGGCGTTTATTGCGGTGCTGAAATGTAAACCAACGTCGGGTGAGGGCATGGCTCAGAAACTTGAAATCATGCGACACTGCAGATTCATCGATTTCTACATGGATGCTTTTGTTGAACAGCTTTCTGAGTTCGGGAGGGTGATATGACAAAAACAATGAGCAGACGAACCGCTATCAAAGGGGCTGCCGCTGTGCCCGTGGCCACCCTGCCCGCCTTTACGGCTTCTGCTTTCACTGACCCCTCAATACTTCTGTGGAACGCCTATGAGGCGCAGGAGCAGATTGAAATGAAGGCGTCAGAAACCCTTGATCTTGCTTTATGGGGGCTCCCGACCCGCAAATATGAGTGCCGGTATGGTAAGGTTTCAACCCATGAAGAATTGGCGAAATGCCAAGAAGCATGGCGAAAGTTCAACGAAGCTAGGAGTATTGAGAAGGACCTTGATGCTGAGTTTGCAGAGTATCACAAAGGGCTGGACAATATCCTGGCGAAGCGGGAAGCGGCAAGGAAGGCCGCGAACATTGATGGCTTACGTGCCGAATACGAGAAGGAACGCTCTAAAGGCCAGCAACTTCTACGGGACTATTTCGCCAGCGTTCCGACTACTCCTGAGGGTGTTGCCAAGATGGTGGAGGTATACTTTATCTTTGACAACGGACAGTTTGAAGAGGCAAAGGAAAGGTTCCTTGCAGACCTTCCCAAAATGTTGAGGCAGTTGTCATAGAGCTGAATAGCGACACGGGGATTCCCGTAACGGAAAGGGGGCGCTTCGGCGTCCCTTTTTTGTGCCTACATGTTTCATGTGGTTGTTTGCGCAAAGGGGGTTGAGAGAATAGCGGTTTAGGTTGCGGAGAACTCGCCATCAAGTGTCCCAAGGTTCCTTCTTTGAAAAATCAGGGAGTGGCAGGCCTTCTTTCTTGCTATGCTCAATAAGTGCTTCCATCGCATCCAACTTTTTGTCGTGAAGATCAGCCCAGTCAAGGAAGTTATAGTAACCTGAAAATCTCACCATCATTGATTTGGTATGCAGCAAATTGATATGGCGGATTTTCTTCTTTGAAAAGCCCGGATAATCAGATGGATCAACAAAAACGCCAGAGCGGATCGTCGCCTGCCCAGTATATTTCTGTTATGATTGGCTCATCTGTCGAGCGGTGATATCCCTTTGGCATTTGAACAGCCCCATAGATATACCCTCGTATTTTCCATTTACCCATAATCACATCCTCAATGGATCCGTGCGAAGCCAATATCATAAAGCTCTAAAGCCTTGTTAACAAGATGCAAAACTACATGAATTTTCTACAAGCAATTCCCTGAGGTGTGTATTATATATAGATAATATCCACAATAACGGGTGACTTATGAAGAGTATTTTTATCGTGCTGATTGCCTTAGCGTTCGCATCTTGCGCGCAGCAAGCCCAAAAACCCTCTTTTTATAGCAAGGTTGATCCCACTATAAATTGGACCGGCTTGGAGAATCCGGCGGATGCCGGTAAGGACGCCCGCATAACAAAAGTAGCCCTGGATATTCAGGGCAAACAAATGCTTTACCTTGTAGAGATAACGGCGTCATCAGAGATAAAAAAACAGACTGGTTTTACTAGCTATCGAACTACTGTGCACCGCCTTTTTCGTTACTTCGACAGGGTTTGTGATGAACAAGAGGTTATAGACGCGCTCAAAAATGGCTGGACTTATTCCTATATTCTGGTCCCAGCAGACGACACTAACTCCGTTTTATCAAAACTGGTTTATCGCCAAGAAACTTGCGCCGGTATATCTCAAAAACCCTGATTGCTGCTCCCAATAACCGGCAAATAGAGCCACCTACCTGCATAATGATACGCCCTGCCGTGCTGTCCTCGCTCTCAGCGCCCACTTCATAGGCCATATGCTGGGCCCAGGGCCTTGCAAGCAGGTGCGTGAACCTTGTTGCGGCTTCTGAACTTCTCATTACCTGCACCCAAGGCTCCGCCCACATCAAGTAACCGGCTCGCATATCGGGAGATACCGTCTTTCCGTATTCCTCATCTGCTTCCCAAATATGATCTGGCAACAGTCCTTGCCTGCGAAGCTCTGAGCAAATGACCGTGCCGCCGTCGCCCGCATCGCCCGCGCCTTGGTTTGGATCGGCCTCACTGACATTGGTATGCTCTGCCTGTGTGGCCGCCATCTCGGCATCTGACATACCGGGGCCTGTCTCTCCGCTCGCGCTTGGCCCTACCGCGCCGTCCCCGGCGGCTGTGGCAAAGCCCAGCGCCGTTGCTGCCGCTTCACCAGGCGTCATCCCCATTGTTGCGTTATCTTCGGCAGCGGCTATATCTCCCGCCGTTGTGCCTCCTGGCACCCCACCGCCAAAGTCTATACCCTTTGCGGCCAAGCTCTTGTCAACCATGGCTTGAGTGATTGCTTTTGAGCCTGATACCAAGCCAGAGAAAATTCCTGGCAAGCCTATCAATCCGGCAACCCCCATAACATCTTCTGCCATTTCCATTTGCCCTAATGCCTCAACCTGCTGGCCCAGTGACATGTCGGCGATGTCGCCAACATCACTTTGGGAGTTTTCATTGCCATCCGCTCCGCCGAGATTATTGCCGGACCTAAGATTAAACAGCGGGTTTCCAAGATTTGTGGCGGCTGTGTTGCTGGGTATGTTGTTCGGCACAAGCGGGTTATTTCCTAAAGTAGAAGGCGAATAGAAAACAGGTCTGCCGCTGTAAGGGTAAAGAGGGTTCATTGTCTGGTCCTATAAATAAGTTCTCTCGTTAACATCGCCTCATCAATCAAACGGTGCACCCAAACACGCTTTAGATTGATTGGCATATGCGCTGCTGGCGCGGAGTCCACACAGCCTGGGTTTTTGCTGTGCGCATCATTTAGCAGTTTGATATACGCACTGTTGAAAAACTCGTCGGGTAAGGTGAGCAAATTACCGGAATCAAGAATAGTGGCATAGGCAATGTTGTCGTAATATCGCCTCTCTTCCTCTGGCGCATCTCTTACAGAATCCAGAAAAAGGGAGGCCTCTATAGGAAAGCCCGCCATGAGCTTACTGTCAATAAAGCCAAGCACGGCTCCCGGAGAATCCATCATTTTTCCGACTCCTTTACTTTCTTCATGACTTTTTTAGCGAATTCGTTTCGGGCCGCCAGGATATTGTCCAAAAGAAATGCCTTTAGAGCGCCATTATCCTCCCACACTCCTTCAGACATTGCCTTGATCTTCAGCTTCTTGCCGGTGATGCCCGATTGCTGAATCGCTAGCTGTTGTGTTTCTTCAAGCCCTTTGGCGTTGTAGACTTTCTTGGATTCGTTGCTAAACGCTCTCATGGTTTTATTGGCCTTCATAAGCGGCTTGTACAGACGGTTAGCGTTTGTGTATTCCAGCTCCTTCGCCAGAACCTCTCGGTTACTGCGGATAAGAGCCCGGAGCGTTCGGCGTGTTTCGGTTGCCTCTTTCAGATAATCGTAAAAATCCCCCACCGCTTTTGATGACCTGGACGGTTGCTGCCGCCAAAACCTCTTGATGACTGGGTATTGATCAACTCTTAAATCCGGCACATCATCAAAAAAGACCGCATCTATCGTAGAAAGACCGTATGTCGCCCAAGTATTAAAATACCCTCGCAGCAAGTGCTGGGCCTGTGTTGGGGAAATCTTGTTGAGGACAGGAACGTTCCTCACAGCCTCACCGGCTTTTCTGAGGGACTTGTACGTATAAGCCGAGGACCGGGCCCAGGGCTGTAATCCCTGCAGCGCCATGCCCTCTACAGGCCTGCCTGTGAACCGATTTCTATTGGCATAGACCTCATAGGCAGGAGCAAAGAGCTGCGGGATATACTCAAGACCGAATGTCGCTAGAGTTACCCTGGCAATGTTCTCGGCTGTCTCTACGGGCTCACCGTCCATTATTCCTTCTACTGTGCGTTCGGCAGCAGATGATATAGCGCCGATTTCCCAAATTTTAGGGAGGCGGAAATGCAAGAACAGGTCTTCAGGTGGCGTGTTTTCGTCTGAATTCAGGTTGGGAATGAAGAAGTGCCAGTGGGTGTCTTTGTCCCAGTCCTCAAGGTCCTGATAAATAGGATTGTCTTTATTGATGAGATATAGGGCCATACTCATCACTCCCAGCAGACCCGCCTTAGCGGCGATAGCACCCTTGTTTGGATCTTCAACAAACCCTCGATAGGTTCTGTCCATCCCGTTCGCTGCAGCCTTCAGGAATATCACCGTGTCATACATAAAGCCGACAACAGCGGCGATATCGTCGAAGTTATTATGCTCCGGGTGGCCGCGCGGCAGTCCGCCTCCGCGCATCGCAAAGTCAGTTGATACCTCCCTGCCCCGGAAGGCGGCGTGCCTGGGGTGCTGGCCTTGCTTTATGGCGCGGTCGAATTCCCCGAGGCGCGTGGACATCTCAAACGAATCTGCAAGCCGTTCTATAAAATTAAGGAGCTTTTTTGGTGAGTTGAGAACGGACTTCGGGTTAATGCCCTTTTTCTTGTAGAGCTTTTCAACATGCCTACTAAAGGCTTCTTCGTCGGCAAGATGTGACGCGAAGCCGCCACCGTTGGCTATGAACTCCCGATAGGTTTCATCCTGCATCATTCTGGACTTAATACCCTTGATACTATCTAGAACCGGCACGAAGCCCGACCGAGACATAATGCTGCCCATAATAGTATCTCGGACAATATTCGCCATTGCGAAATCTGGTGTGAGCGTGATCGACGCCTGGCCAACTCGACGAACGGAGCCAATCAATCGGGTGACAATGTTTTTGCCCGGTCTGTTGAGATTCGTCAGGGAGCGCAATAAAAGCGGGTCTGCCACTTCGTAGAATACCGGCTTTCCTTGATCAAGGGCCGCTACAATGTTCCCGCCCTGGGGAGCCTGGTTACGGAGCAGGAATGTTGTCAGGGGGCCTAAGCCGCTCGACATATCGTCAATTAAAGACTGTGTATCTAAGGGCAGTTGCTCACGCTTCTTTGCGCCCAAGGCTTTAACGAGGGCAGCTTCAATCTGCTCCCTATCAATATGTACGGGAATTTGGTCTTTAGGAATACGGGCCATAAAATGCGCGCCGCCCTTGCCTGCGGACAGCTTTGCCGCTTCCAGGCGCACTTCATTTGTGATAGCGGCATCAATGAGAGTTGCGGCATTCTGTATTACGTTCTTTGGTATCTCCTGAAGGTTCTCGGTTCCGCCCGTAAGCGCTTGAATGCCCTTCCAGTTGCCCTGCACGCCCCGGCTGCCTGATGGTGAAGAACCTCCCACGCGATAGAACGGCAGATAGGCAGCTCGCTTCCATAGCTTTCGGGTTTCCGGGTTAATGATACCCTTTGCCTGGGCAAAATCCAGTATCTTGGTGTTCCATTTTTGGTACTCGGTAAAGGCGGTTTTGAATTCCGGCTTTTCTAAAGCCAGCATTGCTTTGATTTCGTTCTTGGTGAAAAGATTTTCGCGACCCTGCTTCATCAGCTCAGCCGCAGACCTGCCCGCTGCATATGTCCAAAACTCGTCTTGTTCCTGCGAAACCGGCTCCAGGACTTGTTTAAGCCCCTTTCCTTCGAAACTATGAGAGCCGTCTTTATTGACAACAGGGGCACCTATAATCAGCGCCCCCTCTATGAATGAATGCTTCGAGCGACTTAGCCTTGCGGTCTCATAGAGACCGGCAGGAGCATTAGAGCCGGTTATCTCCCGCTCCATAACCTTGACGCCTTGTAAGTCATCGAGAACGGCTTGGCGCAACCGGCTACCGAAATTAGTTAGTTTAGGTTCTTCAGTCTGGCCTATTTTTGACCTGGCACGCAAAAGCGCATCTTGCTCAAACCATGCTGTCATATCTTGCCGTGCTTGACGCATGACTGGGCCGTATTCCGAACTAGACAAGAAGTCTTCAAACCAACCATTAAAATTCGGCGCTAACTGTGCCGCTTTCTCTGGCTGTGTAGCCCAAAGGCGGACGTATTCTGCGAAACCCTCAAAAACTATTTTTCTATCATAGGAAAGGTCCCGCAATTCTTTTTGATGGACTTTGTTCTTGCCGCTCCATTGTTGAGAAATTTCCGGTACGCGGTCATCAAGCAAATGGGCCATTTCATGGGCGGCTACCTCAATGTCGTTCGCGTTACTTAAGCGCACTTCTTCTATTCCGCGACGATAAAACCCGAGCGCCTTCGACTGCGGGGAAATGCGCCCCGTATAGATAGGAACTCCCATTCCTTCAGCAAACTTTTTCAGAATCCCGTCCCTGCGAATTGGGTCCTCAAGGGCCTGTTGGCCGCTGCCTGGTGCATCTCTTCGAAATCCAACATGGTTCTCGCCGGGTTCGGTAACGAAATCAGTTTGATTGACTGTTTCCGGCATTTCCGCCTGAGGAATATCTGGGACAGATTGAGCGGAGATTGGCTCAGTTAGCGGTACCGGGGGCGCTTCCTGTGCGGAAGCCTCGCTAGGAGTTTGTACGGTCTCTACACTAGGCGTGACAGCCATATCCGGCACTGGCACTTGTTGCTCTGGGCTGTCGAAGGGGTTTGCCATCGCGGCGGCTGGAACCTGTTCAGGAATGCCTGTATCTTGCTCCGGGGCGGCTGTTGGAGGTTCTTGGGTAGGCGATGCTTGGGAAGCGGTTCCCCGCGCCCGAAAGCCTATGAGAGAAGCGACCGTGTTAAACAGGGCTCCTGCGCCAAAACCAATCCCGGACGCAGTACCTACGCCGCTGAACACTTCCCTATCTGGATCATATTCAATGAGTTTTGACGCAATGAGATTGCTCGATATGGACTGAAAGGCTTCCTGAACAGCCTCTTCTGTGCCGCCCTTGAGGCCATTAATAATGACGCGGCGAACGCTTCCGCCAGTCCCTTTATCAAACCGATCCAATAATTTGACGATAGGAACGGCCTCAGAGCTGCCAACGAGCGCCCCTAATCCCGCTGCGTTGTAAGCGTCTTCAATCGACGCTCCGCTGTTTAGAGCGTCTGCATATTGATTTGTTGCCTGAGAGCCCGCACCAAGCGTTCCAGCCATGACTAGCGCTCGCTTTGCAGTTCCTCCAGCAAGTCCGCCAGCAAGAAACCCTGCCATAGACCCCACACCCGACCCGATTTGATCTGGTAGGCCGCCTGCGTGTTCTGGGTTTTTGGGCGCGGTCCTAAAAAACTCGCTAACGGCCTCTCCTGCCTTGTAGAGTATGCCGTCTTCAGGTCGCTCGATAAAGCCCCCTGCAGCATCAGCAATAGCGGGCGCTTTTAAAGCATCCCCGATAACGTCACCGAATCCTTGAATGCCGCTTGAAATGGCGCTCTGGAAGGAAGAGAGCTTATTCGGGTCGTCTTCAGTAAAGGAGAAGAGGGGCGGGTCTTCGGGCGGCGCTGTGGCAGAAACAGGCCTGCTTGCGTCATCAAAAGGATTTTGTGCACCGGGTCGGTACTCTTCGTCAAACGGGTTGATTGGCTTGTTTTCCAGGTCAAAAGGATTTGACATTTACTGGCCTTGTAAAACTCTTTGGGCAGCACCCGCACCAAATTTTTGATCAAAGTGTTCCGCCAAATGTGGATTCGCTCTCAGCATATCAATTTGCCATTGTTCTATGGTTACAGCCGGTGCAATTGCGGTAGTCGCGCTTACTCCGGTCGTGTTGGTAATTGGGGTGGGCGGAGGCGGGGCGTTTGGATCTGGTGCGCCCGCAAATTGCTGGTGCCAGAATTTAAAGTCAGGGTCATCACCACGTTTTTTCTTAAGCGCTGACTTCACCTGTCTAGTGAGCTGCTCATCATAATTAGGATTGGGGAAGCCATCCGCGCTTTCCTTCACGGTCCTGCTCAAGATTTCAGAGGCGGACATACTTTGCAACTTATGGCGCAGTATCGCCCTGTCGTTGTCGATAACAAAATTTGCATCGGCAGCGGCTGTATTTGTGCTTCGAGGTGCCGTGGCAATCGTCTCAAACCTTCCGGTATCAGGATTGAACTCCTGAGTAATTGTTTGATCCCCCTGCTCGATAGTCCTGGTCTGGCGCGGCTCAGCCGGAGCCTGCACGCCCGGTAGCGCTCTTGTGCCGTCTCGATTGTAGAGGAAGCCGTCTTTACCTCTGAGCGGCTTTGCCGGGGCTTTCAGGAGCTGATCAAAGGTAAGGGCTTGATTGCGCTGCATCTCTACCCATGCCCTTTTGTTCGCCATGGGAGCATTTACCGCCGGAGCCGTAGCTAACAAGTCCGGCGCTACCTGTGAGAGTCGACTGTAGACTTGGGCATAGCCCTGTTCAAACTGATTCTCTGGCAGCGTTAAGACTGTATGGGCAAGCCGCGCAGTATAGTCCGTTACAAGTTTGGCCTGAGCCCTTTCCTGCTCCGACATAGAATCAATGGCACCCTGAAGTTTAAAGGCCACGTCAGGGTTTACAGGCAGCAATTCATTTACCGCCTGCTGTTTTTGACCTCTGTCCCCTTGTGAAAACGCTGTTAAGCCCTGTTGGGTTCTCAGCTTCAGGGCTTCCTGTTCTTTTCGCTTCTGGTCATCCAGTATCCTTTGGCGGTTGCGATCCTGCTGATTTAGGACCGAGCCCATGTCTATTCCAAGTGCGTTTGCCATTTCTTATCTCGCCAGTGATTTCAGGTAGTTTTCAATTGAGTTGTTGATGATGCCTCCAGTATTTGAGAAACCGGAAGCTCTAGCGTTGCCCGCTCCAACAAGAGCGTTGCCGACGTTAGCTGTCGCATTCGCGCCATAGCGAGCGATATTGTTTGTTTCCGTCTGGCCAATACCTGCCAATGAGGCGAGAACATTTCGATAGTTCCCAAACTCGCTTGCGGCAAGGTTTTGTCCAAACTCATTAACAGCCTTTAATTGTGCGCCTGATTGCAGTCTGCCCCGCGCCGCAGCGGATCGATCCAAAGCCTTTATCCCTTCTGATTGCCTGAACAGATAGTCAGGGGAAACAAAGAAATTTCCCAAAGCCGTTTCAAACACCTGCCTATTTTCTGCCGGTGTCAGGTCCGGTGCCGCAACTCCAGACAGCGCAGAGGTTGCGTAAAGGGCATTCTTCCCAACCCCCAGATAGGGAGCTAGGTCAGCGCGGGTTTGGTCAAACTGGTCTTGAGTTAATGCCGCCGCCTGATTTGCTGCGTTGGTTTGAGCCTCGGTTGCTTTACTGTTTGTGTACAGGGACGTACCGGCGCTGATGGCGTTACCCGCAAAATTCAGAAAGTTTTTATTGGTGATAATATCAAAAAAAGACATATTTCTATCCCTGCTTTCGCCTGTCTACTGCGGCCTTGATTGTCTGATAATTTTGCCTTGCCTTGGTGCCGAAATTTGCAGGGTTGATTGCAGTTGCGGCAATAAGCCCGTCAATCAACTCAATGGTAAGCTCTGCAAGGATGACCACACCCTTTTCCAGCATTTCAAGGTCCTTTTCAGCCTGGGACTTCTCTGGAGCGGGAAGATAGTCGTTTGTGCCGAAATCCCACACTTGCCGGGCATCGGCAGGGGGTCTAGGCACTTCGACAAGCCCGCTATCTTCGGGCTTCTGATTGTAGCCTCTACAGTTCGTGCCGTCCGGCTTTACAAAATATTTCATGAGTTAACCTTTGCGGTGAAAGTCACTGTCCAGCTTGTGTTTGTCATGTCGTTCACTGTGCCGTCAGTATCATTAACCACGGCAAAAACATTAGCGGCGTTTGCGAACCGTATTTCCAAAGTCGTTGCGGTCGGATTTATCCTCACACCTTTTGATGCGGAATCTCCCGGCCTGGTCATAACCGCAACCTCCTCTCCGATAGAGAAGCCGAGCTGTGCTGTTGTACAGGTTGCGTAAGCATCGCAATCAATGAATTTAGGCGCACTCCCCAAACCATGAGTGAGCGAAAGTGTGCCCCCTGTCGTAATGGTCTGTGCACTGCTGACAAATTCTCCGTTCATGGAATTAATCAGATTGGCGGAGCTATCTGTTAATAGAGGAATGCCGCCATTGAGGGCGCGAAAGTATACATAGTCGGTTGGTAAATCGCCGGAGGGATCGGATGTATTAAAGAGGAATAGTTTAGGGTCCGCGCCGCTCGCCTTAGCGATTGCGAATAGATAGTACGGAGTGTCAGCTGTGAGCGTCAGGCCCGACTTAAGAATCCCGTCGTCCGTACCAAACGTTACATCACATTGAACCGTTTGCGCTGCAAGAACGATATTGACGGTATCCGTACTGTCTCGCACGCGGCCCGCCGCCATATCTATGTCGTGGTCGCCGTCAACCGCATTGAGAGAGAGCGACAGGCCGGAAACGTGGTCAGCGGGCAGAGGCGCGCTACTCCAAGCTGGATTTGCCCCCGCGCCACCGGAGGTAAGGATCTGCCCCGCCGCCCCCGCTGCGAGTTCGTTAGGGACACCAGACGCACCGTAATAAAGAAGCCCGCCCTGGGTGCCGTGCGCCATTTTAGCCAGGGTTACGGCATCATTCAGGATTTTGGCAGTAGTAATAGCGCCGTCGCCAATCTTCGCGTTCGGAACAAGCGAATTCCTTATATCGTCTTGGGTGTAGACAACGACATCAGCGGAGGTCGTGAACACTACTTTATAGTCGTTTGCGGTCCCAAGATAGATTGCCGGGAACCGGCCCGAGCTATCCGCAACAACGGGGTTTGAGTGTTCCGTAGATAGTGCCGCAGTTGTGTAAATGGGCTCCGGCGTAGAAGTTCCCGCAGCGTAGAAATTGAGCTTTGCCCCTGCCATAGGCGTGCCGGAGCTGTCCACGGCCACCGGCTGCGGAATGTAAAATATGTCCATTCTTTCCTCTTAATTGTTAAGGCTGCCAGAGGCCCTTAGGGCGGCCAGGAGAGTGTCTAGGCGGTCACTCACTGTCTTCACTTGTGTCGCCACTGACTGCGCTTCTGCTTCAGAATAAGCTGGTGAAGGATTTACTAGGGAGGCCGCCACATCACTAACAGTCGCGGCCTGCTTCACAACACCGGCTACGGAAGTTGTTGCGAGGTCCCCCTGACCAACTAGGTCCCCTGTTGCGCCATGTGCGCTAGTAGCTGCCCTGTGATTTGCCGCCGCTTCGGAATCTGATATCTCAAGGTCTTCAACTGAAGCGCCGGATTTGGCTATTTGATCCCATTTAATGGCATCGCCGTCAGAGACTCTAGGTGTAAGGACCTTGACCAGCCATTGCCTCAAGTCTTCCGGCAGGCTTCTCGGGGGCGGTTCGATTGGGTTTACAGTGTTAGCCATTTCTCACCTGTGCAAAACCACCAAATACGCTTCTCTTGACAGGGTCAGAAATTGCAATTCTTATTGACCGCTGCCGGAAGGAGCCGAGACGATTCCAGACAACGCGCGTTTCGTACTTACCGACCTTGCCGATGTTTCTCCAAATCTCGTTGCTCCAGGTGTGTCCGCCGTCATCAGAGAACTGCAACATCGCCTTGGGTGTTGTGCCCTGCCCGGTATTCGTACCAACACCTGTTTCCATGTCTAATTGGAAGCGAGACATAAAGTGACGCCTGTCTGTATTGTCCCCATAAGGAACTGTTGTAATCTCAGCAACTATAGGGCTGCCGTCGTCTTCGAGAGCGTTTAGCGAAAGCTCATAAATCTTATCTCCGCCAACCAGGTGTTTTCCATAGCAGTAAACATAGGTTGTTGCCTTCCAGTGCGCCTCGCCATAACTTTTACGCTGGTGCCAAACTCTAGTATTTGCGTCATATACCAGCGTTGCCTCTCCAGGAAACGTCAACACAAAGAAAGCATGGCCTTCTTGTGTGTAGGTCCAGGTGACAACATTCTGAGGGCTTGAAACCTCGCCAATGATTTTTTCTATGGCGTGGGTGGAAATTCTTTCAGGAGTAATACCGCTTGCACGGTACGCAACTAAATCCTCCCCCAGCCAGAAAACAGAGTTATCAAGTTTCGTTGCGCATCTGGGACCCGCCCCACCTCGCTCAATACGGCTTGATTGTGGACGCGCAAACGGGAAGTCTGCAGCCCCAGAGTTATACCAGGCCTCTATAGATTCCTCACCGATCAGCCACAATTCACTGTGGTCAGCCAATACCTGGAGAACATCATCCGCAGAGCTTTCGGCGGTCGCAAAGTCCAACGCGTCGTAGTTTGTCCCGTCCAGGATAGCCGATATAAAA
The DNA here is from genome assembly GCA_965228285.1 of Sneathiella sp. GTDB lineage: Bacteria > Pseudomonadota > Alphaproteobacteria > Sneathiellales > Sneathiellaceae > Sneathiella. The sequence continues at coordinate 3,380,466 of OZ245808.1, read as the reverse complement.
AATTGTCCTGTGTCCGGGCGCGTAAACACAAAATACCCGTCCAAATACGTAACGGTAGAGGCTCCAGGGAAGTCAGTATCAGTGATTTCCACTAATCCGTTTGCGACTGTGTATATGTACGCCTTAGGGTTGGTAACTATGCAAAGCTGCGTGCCGTTCTCGGCAATGGAAACGATTTCCACACCCGGAATTGAGCCAAGGCTTGTCGATGCTCCTGCCGCATCAATGGAGTACAGGGTTTCGTCTGATACAGCGTACAAAACGCCATCCATCTTGTGTAGCCCGCGAACGCTCGGCAGATTTGAGAATTCGACCTGTCCAGGAGTATTCAAAAGCACAACGCGAGACTTGGCACTCTTGGGAGCTTCTTCTGGATACAGATTGACGACATTTTCAACCGTCAGCGTCGGGCTTCTGCTTTCGGCTGTATGAAGGGCGAGGGGGACGCGTTTTAGCATGATCAGAAGTAACACGCCTGTGTGGGCTGACCATTGTACTCTGAGGCGTTTAACTCGGCTATATCATCCATAGCAAGCTGAGCCTGGATAGTGATTTCCTGGTCATTAGCTTTCCCGAACTCTGTCTTGCACTTATCCGCAATTATCCAGACCATAGAATCTACAGCCTCGTCGGGCGTATTATCGGAAGGCCAATAGATTTTAGCCTTTGCCAAGAAATTTGCGTGGACTGTAGAGATAAATCCCTCAACAAGCTCTGCGTCCGCAGCCTCCGCCGTCTCACCAACGGCGAGGACTTCTAATTTCTGCAGGACTTTATCGCGTAGTTCAGCTACCGTCGCCATCGCTCACAACCTTAAAATGAGAATTGTTTTTCAATTTGCTAATAACAAAATCACCCATGTCCGATATGTCTTCAGCCTTTCCCTTCGTGAATGATTTCTCGTACAAACTGATAATTTTTGGGTCGTTGTCCCCATCACCGATGAATGTCGCGGTCACGACAGGAAGGGGCTCGGCGACGAGTGTCTTTTTTCTTGCCATAGGAGTTCCTTAAAAAAAGGGGGAGCCGAAACTCCCCCGCTTCTATTAGCTATCCGCAACCGCTGCGAAGTAGCCTGTTACAATACCGTTGTCTTTGGTGTCATCCGTATCACCGGCACCTGACCCGAAGATCAGTTTTTCGATGCCACGAATTTCTTCGATTGCAACGCCATGCTTGCCGCCGTAGTCAAAGACTTCTGTCGCTGTTTTAGTGCGCTGTGCCCAACCAATACCGACAGCCTGGGCACCGCAGAGATATGCTGCACCCACGTCAATACCAGCTGCACCAGCACCAGCGATAACACCCATATCTTCAACCTCCTTGACGATAACACCGTCCCACTGAAGGTCGCCCCCCCTAAAGAGAGGGTTGCCGTTGCCGCGAGGAAGTGCCTCACGCTGGGCCTGGGTGATAGTGGAGTCTTCTTTCAAGTCGCGGAAAGAAAGGGAGTTGGTGAACATCACAAAGTTGCGCTCGTCCTCTGAATGTTCCATAGGACGGACTTTCGGGCTTGCCGAAAGCGCCATACGCTTCATTAGAGAAATTGCGCCGGTCGTTAGCTTGTCGTTGGTGTTGTCGATATTCGCAAGAGAGGCAGAATGGTCATTTGAAGAGTTGTTACTCTTCGCCGCACCAAACAACACGCGGTCGGCGTTGTCCACCAGCCACGCGTCCTTCTGGGGCTCTGAAGCAGAGCCATAAGCTACACCATTAATGGAAGCAAGGGCCGCAATAATATCATCACGGGTTTTTTCCATAATCCAGCTCTTAAGCCCAGCTCGGGCAGCCTTTCTAAGATCAATCGCGCTCTTCTGTTCGCTAAACTTACCGACGCGAACAGCGTGCCTGATCATATCAATCGGCAACTCGAAACTTCTGGAATCCAGAGCCTCTTCGTTTCCTTCCAGTGTCCCGTCACCGGTGACACCGGCCCCGGTCAGTCGGTTGACAAGAGCGAAGGTAATAGATTTACCCGGACCCATTGTCAGGTCTTCGTTCAGCTGAATGATGGCGTTTTCATCATCACCCATAACCATATTGAAGCGGTTGTTCGAGACATATTCCTTGAAGAAATTACTGTCCCATTTTTGGACCTCAAGGCCCGTTGCAGCTGTAGTATCAGCCATTGTTACTCTCCGTTAATTAGGAGGCCTTCTTTCGTTCTGGCCCCACAAGATTGCCTAAAGGCTCGTCTCCCTGCCAAACGGGTTGTTTATCCGCTGCGGCGGGGATTTTAGCCAAACTATCGGGTATGTTTTCACGGGATTCCCTTGCCTTGGCATCTTCCTCAATCTCCTTCAAAATCTCTGCTTTCACGCGCTCCTTGAAGGTCGCCGGATCGCCAATCTCTTGAATTTGTTTGTGGGTTTTGCACTTCTCATAGGCAAACATGGCGGGGTTGTCAGATTTCAAGCATTGGACGCCTAGCGACGGGTTTTCCGCCGTGATAGCCTCCCAGGTTCCATCAAGAACAGTGGCGTCATAGTCTTCGTACACACGCCTTGCAGAATCCATCGACATATTTACTTTCATATCGATTAGAGTGGCTGCATTCTCTTCTTTCTGGCGTTCAAAAGCCCCTTCTGGATCATCGACGAAAGCGGGCGCTTCCGAAGATGTATCTGCCGAGTCTTTTTCAGCTAGTTTCTTTTCCAACTCCTGCCTTTTTTCCCGCTCTGACATAAGAGCTGCGATTGGAACGGTCGCTTTCTCTGTCTCCGGCGTCGAGACTTCTTCGCCCGTACTTTCCGGCTCTGCAGGCGCTTCCTGCCGCTCCTGCTGTTCTTCCGGCTTTTCAGCCGGTATCTCTTCAGTCGCTTCTTCGCTGGCTTCCTGCGGCGTTTCCACTACAGTCTCCTCAGCTACCGGTTCGTCTTTAAGAAAGTTTTCTAGTCCTGTCATCGCTATCTCCATTTGCGCCCATACGTCGGCGTCACTAATCGCCCGAAACCCGGCGTCGGCATTAAAAAACCCCTCAGTTTTGAGGGGCTATTAAATCTGTTTCAATTTCTGCAGCTTTCGCGTTCTTTAATCGAACGTCCGCTACTTTCTCTAACAGCTCTTGCTCAGCCATTTCTATCTGGATAGCCAGAGCCTTTTGCGTCTGTTCCTGTATGGCGGGGTCTTGCCCCTCGCCTTCACCATTCATTCTGGCTAGTATTTTCTCCTTGTCTCGCAATTGAGACGCAGATACCAGCAAGTCCAAAGGAATGGGCACTCCCGCACTCGCAAGGCCAACAAACTCCTGGAACTGCTCATGCTGTATCGTAAGCGCGTCAGGCGCTTCCTCAATCAAGATATCCATATCCAACTCAGCAACCACATTTGCGCGCTGCTCTGTGGGCTCCTGCAAGTGAGGAAACTGTTTTATAACCTCGGGTGCATATCCCTCTATTTCGCCAATGGGTACGGGGCGGTTAAGCTGCGTAAACCTTGGCTTGTTATCGTCGTCCGTAACCCGGACCCACTTTTCTTTTGTCCAGTATTGCTGAATTAGGTGCCAAACCATTTCAAAGACTTGGCGCTTGAAAACTGAATGGCCATCCAACAAAGGCCCCAGCTCGATAAACCCGCCCTGTTGCTGAGCGATAATTGCCTTGCCAGACTCTGCACCCTTACCGGACTTACCCATCATGGATGCGTTCGGGCCCATGAACTCCATTTGCTGCTTTGCTTCCTGCAGCATCGCCAAATTGGCGCTCAACTGATCGCCGGTCGGAAGTATCTCGAAGTTCTTGGACTCTAAGACTTCAATATGACCGTCCGGCTTAGCCAGCTCGGCCTTCATTTTAGGCACATCTTCAACAGCACCCCTTTCAGCTTTTGTCTGGCGGACCGACAAGAGATGAAGCGACTTGGAACGGCGCTTATTTACTTCGTCTTGTGGGGAGATTAATTCGCGAACAGCCCCGTACCGGTTGTTGTCCCGGTCCATATATGCTGTTTCAATGATTAACCCACAAAGGCTTTCCCCGTCCTGTGTTCTATAGGGTGATCTACCCTCGGCAATCTTCCCGCCTTTCGTAAAGGTGCAGAAGTACCAATCATTGTCCGTCTTGTACCAAATCTGGGCCACCCGGACCCGATTCTGCTTGCCGTCAGTCCATGGAAATTCTTTTGGCTTATCGTCATATGTTTCGCTACCATTTGCGGCGGACATGGTTGTTTCAAGGGCTGCCTTCGCATGAGGCCACTTTGCAAGAGCGTCCTCAAAATCCATGAACATGTACCCGCCCTTAAATCGTGCGTCCGTTGCGTCACCTTCGGAGCTGTGCGGGTCAATGAACAACCTATCCCAAGCAAAATGCTCTATTGTGATTTTTGGATCATTCGGGTTCTTAAGGTCAATTCCAACCTGACACCCGCCAAACCCTTCAATCAGTACGTTTTTCCAAACCTTTGATGCCGTGCTATCAAAATCTGTTGACGTTGCCACATAGCGTAGGCTGTCCGTTGCAGCGTTGGCGGCTTCCTCATCCGTTGGGTTTCGAGGGAAAGCCTTCGGGTCCGTCCGTTGCTGTTTCTCAATACCGAGAAGGTAATTGATTTTTCGGCTTATCGCATTGAACGTGAGGACGGGTTGCTTGCGCTTGGTTAGCTCTTCAACTTCTCCCGGAGTCCATTGTTTGTTGTCATAGTAATCCCGGTCGCGCTCTGATAGCTCGCGGGCATGGCGGCTGGATTCTTCTGCCTGCTCCGTCCACTGAATAAGTTTTTCTAAGCTGTTTTCCATGTGTTCTCACTACGAGCCTCAAACGCCTTGGCGTATCGGTCCTTTGGCTTCCTGACCTCTATTGTTCTTGTCCACGGGTTGGACATACAGGCGTATCTAATTTCATCCGGTGCGTGGTCTTCCGACTTCGTGTCCACGTCTTCCGGCCTGTTTTTATCGTGTTGCATAGCGGGTAGCGTTCTTATGGCGTCGCGGCACGTAGAGAAGAAATAAATCATTGGCTTGTCATCTTCACCAATTAGCCTTGCTCTAACCTGGTCCCAACCGGGAACCCTCTGATTGTCTGCTTTCCTAAAGTACACGCCCTCTTGTGACATACGGCTTTTCTGAGAGGGCCCGCCGTCTTCCTTCCAGAGCGCCGGGTCAGCTACTCCGTAATCAATCTTTTCGTCTGCTTCCCGCTCCTTGATGCCCTTAGCAATGTCTTCGACCCGCATTTTCAGACCTACGTCTGCCGACGAAGCCCCATACCATTCTCTATATCGAATAATGGCCCCTCGCGGGATGAGCTTGCCGCCAACGTCCGTATCTTCGTTTGCAACAGCCCACCAGCCGACTGAGAAGGGTTTTGCACTCCCCCAATCAAAGGATCTGAAGCGAACCCAGTGTGCCGGTATCTCAAATGGCCGGATAACGTGCTTCTCTGTGTCCCAGCAGTCGAAATAGGCACCCTCGACAGCATCAAAGTCGCCTTCCAGCCACGCCTTAACGAGAGCCTTACTCCCCACCAAATAAAGGCCGCCTACATAATCAGGGTCATTCTTGAGCAATATTCTATTGTCCCCTACCCTTGCCGGTATGAATATCCGTGACTTGCTTTGCCCATTTGGCAACGTTTCCCGGATTATTTTGAAGCCCAGCGGTGCCGGGTCTATAAATCTTTCCTTCAACCAAAACTGCCCAGGACCCCCAGGATTGCCTGTGAGGTGCATTTGAGTAGGAACGCCTGTTGAACTCCTTAACGCCGCGTGGAGCCGCTGTATCGGGCGAGGATCGCCATAGTTTCCCGCCTCTTCTACGCAGACGTCTGACAGGTTTTGCCCTTGATACTTGTCGGCATCCTTTATGGTTTCAAGCGGCCTAAAACGAAGCCGCCCACCGTCCGGGAACCGCCATGTTTTCTTGTAATCAACCCACTTGCCACCGATTGGCCCGTAAATCTGGTCTGATCGCTCTATTGCGTCATCCAGCATCGGCAATTCTTTTCGGTAAAACACACAGTTAAAACCGGGCCCATATCTTCCGGCCTTAAGTGCCATCTTACCTAATACACCGTCCGTCTTTCCGCCCCCGCGTGCGCCGCCATAAAATATTTCGTATATCGGGCAATCTATTAAGGCTTTCTGTGGTCCGCGTTGGGGCCGCCAGCTAATCTTCATTGCCGTATTCAGATTCCCAGTCGTCTTCCGACATAGGCTCGTCGGTTACAACGAAGTCCATTGACCCGCTGTTTTCGATTTCCCGCTTGTCTCGCCAATCATCCGGCCTCCGGTTCTTCAACCAGAAGATTGCGGCTGTCGTGTCCGGCGGGTGGTGCTTGATCGTCGGCACTACCATCGGCCTACCGCTATCATTGAAAATCTTGTCTTCCGGTGCCTCATATCCTAAAGCCCTCTTGAAGAGGCTTTTAACAACCATTCCGTCCGCTTCTGCCTTTCCCTTTTTTAAGGACTCAAAAAACTCGGGGTGTTTTTTCTTCCAGTTATTAAGGGTTTGCTCTGTTACATCAAAGAACCCGGCCATTTCCTTGTCTGTAGCGCCAAGCATGGAATAGTTTTCTGCAAGGTCACAATATTCCGGCTTAAAGTCTGTTGGGCGGCCCATTAGTATCCAATCCTCACAAACGCGGACCCTTTGAAATTGTCGCTTGAGACAAGCGTAAACTCCTGCTCTCTATCGCCGCTACATTCCAGAATGAGATTTGCAGATGTCGTGAAGACATACGGCCTGCCGTCTCTATCGTGCATCTCCATAGGAACGCCTTCGTTAAACCTGGTCTGAAGAACTATTTCTCCTTCGAATTCTCCGAAAATAGTCAGGCCAACACCCTCTCGCGGTCCATATAGCCAACCAGCCGTTTCGCCGGGTCCCGTGAACATCTCCTGCTTTGCGGGCATTACGCTTCCTTCTCTCTGAATGTGAGCGTCATTTGCTTCACCAATCCAAGCGCCGTTGTGATTGTCGTGACAACATATCCGTTAGTCCCTGTCACATAGACTTCTGTTGCGGTCGTCGTGTTGTTGCTACTCTCCAGCGTCACGTTGCGAGCAACATAAGACGCGCTCGAAATCGTGTCTCCGTTTAGCCATGCGGTCCAATCAACCTGATAGTTCAGTGTCTCGTCGCGGTCCTGGTATACGAAGTAGTTCCCGCTTTTATCCCTATGTGTTTTGCGCATTCAGGCCACCAAATTGATTTGGCGGGATTCCGCCATCATATGTATTGTTCGGGTTTCCCTGGGCATAAAAACAGTGCGCCGGGTGAACTCCAGGGAACCGGACACCGCTAAGGAAACAACCTGCCCGGAAAGTGAGTATGATCCCGGCGTAATTGTGAGATTCAGATCCTCTGTTTTCTCAAGGGTTACCGTTTCGCCAGCGAAGGAAATTTCCCCCGGCGTTATGTCAAGCTGTATCTGCCCGCTAATGTCTAGCGAGACGACCTCGCCACCAAACTCCAGCTGCCCCGCAACCACGTTCAAGGCGACATTATCTGTGACACCTAAACTTAAAATCTCTCCTGAAAGCGTCAGGTTTCCGGGAACGACATCCAGGTCTATTCCGCTGGATACTTCGAGCGAAACCACCTCGCCTGAAAAAGTCAGTTCGCCAGGAACAATATCAAGAGTTACCGTATCGCTGACTGTTAAGGAGACGGTCTCCCCGACAAAGGAAAGCTCACCGGGCACAACATCCAGATTGACGCCGGATGATGCCGTTTGCGTCTCAATGCCGCCTAAATCGCCGTTATCTACCCTCTCATTGCCGAGTGTATCGTAACGGCTATACTGCTCAAGCAAGGGCATACGAGCCAGCAGGGTTGAACCGCCAGCTGGTGTATAGTCTCCACCGCCTAGACCCGTTCCCGTTTCATCGGAGGCGTCGCTTGTAAAACCGAACGCTCCGGTAGTCCTGTTCAGTCCGGCAAATTCAGGCTCAAAGCCGCTATTCCTACCAGAGTGGTTGTAGCCAATACCCACCCCATTTACAGGGGCCCAGTTTCCTGTCCTGCCGCCATCTGCGACCGTGAATAAGTCAGCCTTTATGTTTACCTCTAGGACAGCGTTGCCCTTGAATCCGGCAAGTGTGCGCACAACCGGCAGGGACCCAGTATCGTTGTACCAGATATTAACCCGTCCTCCGACAATCGTGTTTCCCCGGAAGAATGTATGAGTTGAAGGTTCGGTTCCTTCGAAGAAACTAAAGGCCGCCGCACCGCCCGCTCCTGCCAACTCAATGATATTATTGGCAACAGCAATCCCGAGTGTAATTGTGCTGTCCCCTGTCCGCCAGAATAATCCGTCTATGGGTACGGTGTTGCCTTTGATGATAATCGCATCAGCATTTGGCCGGTAGGTTTCGACCGTTATTTGCTGCAGATGAAAATCACCGGTATTGCCAACAAGGCAGTATTCAGGAATCTCGGTGCTTGCCGTAAAATCATTCCCTCGAACGATCACAAATGGGCTTAGGTTCGTCGAGAAGTTCCCGAAGCCATTGGTAACTGACCCGACCGTCGACCCTGTGATATGACACTCATTCCAGCGGTAAAACGTTACCGTGCTGCCCGTATTGACAAAACTAGGACTGTCTTCAATCCACAACTTACTGGATAAAGCACCTGGACCCCGGAACAAACCGACGACACTGGCCGCAAAGCTGACATCCTTAAACCTAAACCATCCTGCCATTGCACTGTTGGCACTGGCGGGGGATATGATGACTGTCCCTGCAGCCGCATTGTCGGCAGCCTTGAACAAGGTCCAGACATCTGCGTTGGCAAGGTCGGTTGTCCCGCTATCGATCCAGTCGGTATATGTGTCAGCGTTCAGAACAACAACGAGACCATCCCCATTGTTGCGGCTGTTCGTTGTGTTATTCTGCGCCACCCCGGCTGAGATAGCCGCGTCAAACGTGGCGAATGGCGTAAGCTGGGCGTTAACTTCCGATACTATGGAAGCCGCTCCGGTGCCGTCATTCCCCGAAGTAGGATCAATGGCGACATAGACCGTCGACCCATAGGCCCCGGCCTTGTTATTCCGATATGACTGCGGCCCTGGATCTGTTGGATCGGTACTTCCGTCCGCCGCCGTGTCCGTATCAAATACGCTGTCAGCATCGCCTACCCAGGGATAGACAACAGCATTGACGGTTATCTCTAACCCATCTGTGAGAGATGAAACAGGTATTGTCGCCCGATAGGAGGATACCGGATTTCCAGCCGTATTGTGTGCACTGATCGTCTCCGCATCGATCAGGATCGGCGTGATGCTGTTCGTTCCGTCCGTTGCTTCAAACTGGACCACCGCAACAGGGCGGGCGTTCCTGCCGAAGTAGCTGTGGGCATCGAATTCGACTATGAAATCCCCGGTGACAACTTGCTTATCGGGATAAACCCACCGGCCAAATGCCTTTGGATAGTCCAGTGTCGAGTTGTTGGTGACCGCTAATCCGGTTGCAAGGGTGTTATCACTGGTTCCGTTGTTGAACACACCGGCGGGAATAGTGATAACAGGATCAGTGCCAGAAGTTCCTGCGCCGCCGTTTTTGTCGTCATTGAAAATGGGAGCTGACAATGCAACGGTGACGATCAGGTTTGATCCGCTAACCCGTTCCGTGATTGTGGTCTGGCTTGGATACGGCTCCCGTTGCTCTTTGGTTAGATACGCAGACCTGGTGATCGTTCCGAGGACAGCGGATGTGTTATAACCCTCCGAAACAACTGTTAACTCAGCGCTGCTCGCTGTCGGTAAGCCTGAGCTGTCAAATCCGAAATCGTAAGTGATGCCACCTATATTGGCTGCCCACCCTTCGATTTCTACCTCTACCCCCCACCCATTGTGAGGGGCAGCGCCCAGGACGGTGACGCCAACAATATCATTAGTGGCCATCTAAGCGTTGTTTGCCGACCCGCTAAACCAACCGATTGCAGCCGTTGGGGTGAGGGTTAAAGTATTCCCGTCAGTGGCCGTTACATCAGCATCAGTATCATCAAGTAGCGCAAACCCTACGATAGTCTTATTGGTGTTGGTGTCTGAATAAACACAATATCTGCGGCCTGTGATGCTGCCGCCCGAGGCTGTCCATACCGGCGCGTCCGACGTGAACTCTACAGCCGCTCCGTCCTGGGTGAGTGCGGTATTCGCCAGGGTTATCCCGCCCGTAACATAGCCGTTTGCATTAGCAACCTCATTTGTCAAAGATGAATAACTTGTGCTGGTTACTGCCAGATTCGACGTACTCAGAAACAGGGCACATTTGAATGTATCGTTTTTGAGGTCAATCTTATTCGCCGCAGTGTCATCCAAGAGGTGAAACAGGAACGAATTGGGATGTTGTAACTTTTGTACTGCCATCGATCATCCTAACTTCAAGCATAAAAAAAGCCGCCAAAAGGCAGCTTGGGCAGCTCAAAGGGAGCCGCATAAAATCTCTATGTTTTTTCTTGAAAAAAATGGGCTGAGTTAGATGGAGTCAGACCTCAGCCCAATAAAAAACCCGTCCCGCATGGCCACACACGGTTCAGGTCCATTTCATTCCAAGGCTATTGCACTCGTTTGGATACATTATCCTCCCGAGTATGACTCCTTCTAACAAAAATGGACCTGACTGTCAAGCACAAATCGTGAACATCTGAAATTATGCTGGCCGCTGCTTCCAGCCCAGCATAAAGCAATAAGCATCCAGAGCCTTGAGAAGATTAGCCTTTGCTGTTCCCCTCCCCTTTCTTCGGGCCTTATCAGTATCGCGAAACGACTTGCAAAGAGAAATCACGTCCATCGCCATCGCGTGGGCAAAACCCTCATCTGACGCCGCCCTTGCCCAGTCCAGATATCGCTTGCGGAGCTGGTCTGCTTTGCGGCCCTGCCTGCCCTTGTATCCCGTTCCCGGCACAAAGGGCTCGTACTTTGATATTTGAACACCTCCAGAAATAATATTATAGCCCTCGTCTATATCCTTCATTGCCTGCAGTTGTTCGGTGTCCAGACACTTGAACAGCCTGTCATCCTGTTTCCGCCTTCTGGTAACGGTCTGATTGCGCTCACTTGTCAGGCGGACTGTATGAGGCTCTGTGGGGTTTTCGGCTTCTTGCCATTCCGCAGTGTCTACGCTCTTCTTTTTTCGCTCTTCCTCAATTTTGTTCCTCAATGCGATCCGGTGATACGCCAGACCGAGAATACCCCGAACCTTCTGTGTCTCTTCTGTCGATGCGTCGGAGAGGATGACTTCGCCGTCAATAAAGAATGAAATTCCGTTGTCAGTCGTTTTTGTGACGAACCGCCTTCCCAGAACTTCGGCTGAATACTCTTGGTGCTGATACGCTACTTGTTCGCTCATTTTGGTTTACCCTCATAAATCAGAAAAAATCCTCTTCCAAGCAATCGTAAAAACCCAGACAATACAGTAGGTTCCCAAGATATACATGGAGCATTGTAGTTTTTCTGACGTTATGAATCTGCCGATCAGCATGAACCCTAAGCTTCCATAGAGAAACCAGCGAAGGTCGCGGACTGTCTCTTCAAACTGCTTCCACATAGCGGACCAGTTCATGAGTATTTGCGGTTCATTAATTTCATGAGTGCGCAAGAACTTGCCATTCATAACGTCTACTTTCTAGTGTAAAATACTGTTGATTTTACACACTTCTTCTCTTCCTAGCCGGTAATCGCCAATTGACGCCATTCTCATTGGCTTCGATCCCCTTCGCTTTTAGCTTTTCTTTTCTTTTCTTCTTCCTCTCGGCGTCCTGTTTTTTTTCAAAATCTATCCAACACTGGTCTCGCACGTTGGTTGAAAGCCCCAAGCGCCCCAATGCCGCACGATTATTTTCCTTATCTTTTTTCCGGGCTGCCCAAAACCGGGCCTCCCTGACAATTTCTCTCTCACTCTTTGTTGGCATTCGGAATCCTCCTTCAAGTCTGTTTCCATCGTTTCCTCTCTTTCTGCAAATTTCTGTGCGCTAAAACGCTCCAGATTGCTTATAAATCCTCTGTGAGCCATCGTAGTAAAATGTCACTTTTCCAACCGATCCCCAGGCCGGAACCTCCTTCACCTTCGCGACGTGCACAGCGGTATAATTTTCTTCAAAGTTCCGATAGACCACCAATCCCATGTCAGCCTTGTTATACCAGTGGGCAGAGCCGGAGATGCTGTACAAGTCCGGTACAAAGGACTTGCCATCGGCGTCTTTTGGCATCTTTGCCGGATGCGCGACAACCCAAACAGTCACGCCATGATGCTGCGCAAACCGCTTGATTTTCGATATCATTTGGCTGATAAAATCAGTCTCTGACTGGTTTTTATCCTTGCTCGCCTCGATTTCGTTGTAGGGGTCAATGACCAGTCCCTTGATCCCATATTTTAGGCAGCTGAACTTAGCCCTTTCCAGAATCCAGTCGATAGTCGGGGTGTGGTCCTTTGGTGAGATGTAATAAAAATGGGATGAGACGAACGACAGGCTATCCAAAAGCTCGTTTTCAGTCATCCTCATCGAGGGGCCTTCATGAAATGGCAGCTCGCTAGCCTTTTCCAATAACCTGCTTCCATATTGCTCTAGGCGATGTTCTGGGGTAAAGATTCCAAATTTCCAGCCATGCCCCTTGGCCATCTTCATCAGGATTTGTTCAAGGAAATTTGACTTTCCGTGGTTTGGTATTCCTGTGACAACATGGAAGGTTCCGGGCATGATTTTGTAATGATCGTCGAGCCCTCCCATTCCAAGCGTGAGTGGTTGCGGCCCCTCCCCACGATAGAGGGCGAGAATGCTGTCCTTGTAGTCCTGAAAGCGATAAACACCATCTATGGGCCAAGGCTCTGCCTCTGTTAAAAGTGACTTAACCTCATCCGCCCCGTACGCGTTTAAGGCACCATTCGCGTCCTTGACCTCCTCAGGCCACTTCACGCACCAACATCGATCCTTGCCGAAGCGATGGGCCAGCTCCTGCTTCAAGGCCTCGCCAGCCTCGTCATTATCAACCGCGATAATCACCTTCTTGACATGCTGGAGCCTCCCAGCACAATTCCTTAGCGCCAGGAATCTCTTGTCGTCATCCTGGTACTTTACTTTTTGAGGAGCGCCATCCGGTAGAGAGACTGCGTGATAAATCCCGCATTCCATCAATGACAAAACGTCCATTTCACCCTCAACAATTATCACCTCGTCGCCGGTTACATTATCGATGTTGTAGAGGGTGCGCTTGCCGCCTTTGGATTGAGCAAAATTTTTGTCCTTAGTGCGGTACTTTATGTTTTCAATCTTGCCGCCGTCAGCGTATGGAAAGGCCACACACGATTTCTCGGCCTGGATATCTGAAAAGTAATGCGTGTCTGTGTAGCACCCTGCCTTGTCCACGGTTTGGTTTGAAATCCCGCGCCTTTCAAACCACTCATACATTGACGGTGGCTTAGTGGGTTGGGCAGGCACTTCCGGGCTTGTCCAGTCTTTCTTCCTCTCAAATGCCGGAATATTTCCGGAATACTGGCAGTGGTGGCAACACCAAACCGCGCCCCCTTCCTCATCAATTTTCACGGACAGGCAGGGTATGTTTTTTTTCTTTCTACTGGCGCTGCATTCAGGGCAAGTTACCTTATGCTCTCCGACATTATAGTTTTTGAGGTGAATACCTTCGGCGGCTAGCTTCTCCGCAATCATTGTTCCAGCCCCCCACGCGAAAGAGCCGGATCTTCCGTTACAAAATCATTGAACCTGTCGTTGTACTCAGCGTCAGACAATTTATGGAGCGGGACAACCTTTTCGCTTTCCTGCTGCAGATATTTGGCGTTCGCTTTTTTCAGGGCCCCGGAAGTTCTGAAAAACCAATCCTTCTTTTCCTTGTCCGAAAGGTTGCCTGAATAGTAATCGTCAAGCCCCTGCAACTCAGCCCGTAAATCCGGTATAGCTGGAAAGGAAACCTGCCACTTGGTAAAGTGGTCCCACGTCAATCTAATAACGGAACCGGAAAAAGCGTATTTTCCGCCTTTTATATTATTATCTTTCTTTTCCTTCTTTGTATTCGTTCTATCGTCGTTCTGTTGCCGTTCTATTTCTGTTTCGCTTTGCGTTCTATCTTCCTCTTTCGTAAGCTGATATTGTTCGTAATTACATATAGTTATGACGTTTTGCCCCGTTCTTGTTTCCGTTCTAATCATGGAGCAACTTTTGAACAACTTTAAAACACGAAAAACCCAGTTTTTTGGCCTTTTCCAGGCTTTCGACAGATATCCAACGGAGTAGGAGAGCTGGCCGCGACTTAATGCGACCTCTCCATTTGGATTGAGGACTTTGTATTCTTCCTGCCAGACGGCGTGCTCTATGAGCCACACCCAAGCCTCACGTTTACTGTATGGCGCGCTTCTGAATACGCGGTTGTCCATCCAGCCCCTGTGCATTTTGTAATGACTCATCAGTATCCCTCCAATTTCCAAAGATTGAAAAAATAGGAGACGAGCGCGGCAGGCATAAGCCCGCCACGATACGCTGTGATAATGTCTGCCTTGCGCTTGCTGAGAGGCTTATCAGCTAATAGCGCTTCCCAAGTATGGACAACGAGTGTGCTGGCCGCTGAGGGCGGCTCGAGAGGAATGCGTACAACCTCACCCATAGGCACCCCCTACTACCGTTACCGGCGTCTCCAGGACATATCTTGCGTGCTTGCCATCGCTATGCTCTTCCATATCCGTCCTGATAAGAAGCTGCTGGTCTTCCCGATATCTGAAAATGTCATCTGAAAGCCGAGTGTTCCACTGGAAGATATCGAGCGGCGTCAGGCCCCTGTGACCATTAGTAATAAGGAGCGCCAACGTCCTGGCGTGCTTGCCATACAGCGAAAAGGGTTTTTTCTTGCCGTCAATGTTTGCGACAAAGGATATTTTCCGCCGCTTACTCATCTGCTGTGTCGGCATTTTAAGGTTGCCTGATTGGTGTTCTTTTGGTAATGTACTCATATGATTTTCCTCTGCTTGGAAGGTTTACAATTAAACGGTCGTTCCTTCGCGTCGAAACTAAGGAACGGCTGTTTTCTTTTGGGGGCCGTTTAATACACAGCTCTCTGTTTTTCATGCGGCACCCGCAAAATCGGGTAGGTCCCGCAGGTAACGTTCTCTCTCTTCTTTGGTGATGATTGTCCGGCCCCTGAGCTTCTTAGCCCGGATATTGCCGTCGGCGATTTCGCGGTAGATTGTCGGAACGCTGCAACCAATTATGGTAGCTGTTTCCTTTATCCCCGCCGCGTCTCTTGTGGTGTTTTCCATTTTGTTATCCTTTGATACGCTGGGAGAATTCCCGCGTTTCCAGGATTAAGAATGGCAGTTTTGTTTATGGACGCAATTGGAAGTTTCGGACGCAGCTCGGACGCATAGGCGTTAAAAACGGCAGTTTTCTGCGCGTCCAGAGCGTCCGGGATTTTGGAAGTTATGGAAGTTTCGGACGCAGCCTATAAAAATGATAGATTTTCGCGAAAAAGTTCGCCTGGCAGACGAGTATGATGCAGCGCAGGAGAGGGGGGAGGTTGCAAGCGGTTCAGTGCGCACCGACATCGTTGTGGAATCCAACGATGTGCGACCTTCAACCGCCGCCGATTTAGGCCTCCGTCGTGATGAAATACACGAAGCTCGACAAATCAGAGACGCGTAAAGTGTCGTGGGCAAGAGGAGTAGTGGGCAAAGTTTGCCCATTACCCCCCCCTAAAGGCAGCAGACCTAAAGAATTTGCGTCGGAAAAGCGCGTAGGTGGCCAAACTCTGGCCACCTATAAACCTCAGTATGAAAAGGCCTTATCCCGTCAGTATCTCAAGTACCAATGTTTACCCAAATATCTTCGTAACTGGCTTTCCAGGCTGGCTTCGGCATAGTCCGTAGTTTCGGTGAACTCATTTATTAAGTCTGTATCGGTCACGGCCCGCTTAAAATTCGTATGAGTCTTTTCGCTCATCCCCTCAAGAATTCTTTTGGCCCAGTAGGCCCAAAGATTGACCTTTTCATCATCAACTAAAGAGGTTCCGTAGGCCCCTCCTTTGAGGTCTATTTTGAGTTTAGTCAATAAATCAGGGATTTCGTTTTTGACAACAATCTTGGACGCTTTGGATGCGCCTTGCTGCCCCTCTCTATCCTTTTGAAAATCTCTATAAACAACATTTTTAGGAATACTGGGCATGTCACCTAAAGAGGCGGGGAGATTTGCGCCTGGATTGTATTTATCGCCATACTTCTTCAGAAGCGCCGCCGCTGCGGCCTCTTCAATTAACACAACCCTATCCTCCCGCGCCATTTCTTTTGTTGTTTCGAATAAGCCGCTCGATAGTGTTCTTTCGCCAGCAGGAATCTGCCAGTACCGCTTTTGAATGTGCTGCACTTTTCCGCCTGAAATCAAGACGCCGCGTACGCAGCCATTGGTAAGGTCCTCTCGCAAAAGACCGGAACACCTCTCAAACAATAGCCTCGTGTCAGCGGAAGTCTCGGTAATTACCTTCCCGTCCTTAACAAGTAGTTGCTCACCGCTAGACTCAGAGAGAAAGATGTTCACCATCCCTGAAGTGCCGCTGCCGCCAACAATATTAAGCATTTCGTCTTTTAGTTCGATGAGACTTACATAACCCTCCGGCACTGGGTCAAAGGAGGTTGCGTACGGCGATTCAATTTTTTTAACAGAATTTGCAAATGCCATTAAATCTAGGTACGAGAGTTTGATTTCAGAAACTCTATGCCATATGATACGGGTGTGTCCTGGGACGGCTCTTGCCTCGTCGTTCCAGGGAATGGAAGTTCCCTCGTAAACAAGAGCCTCCCTGGTCGCGCTCAGCTCGTTAAGCCTTACACCGTACTCCTCCGCATCAACCCGCGCAAATCTGTGCGCTTCAACCTCCAGCCACAAAAGGGGGTCTTCTATCCTTTTTTCATCTTCTGAAAGACCAGCTATAAAATTCGCCTTTTCAATAAAATACTTCGTCTTATCAGCATACTCTCTTGTTAGCGTTGGGGCGACCGTAACGTCTTCACGCCAGTTTAATGCACTAATCAACCAAGGTATCATGCTTAGGCTTCTGGGGCCGCTGAGGAAGTTATAGGAGAGAGATTCACCTGTGCAAGATATTTGCCCAAACCGCATGGCGTGGCTTACTTTCCCGTGTATCTCATCATCAGTCCAGCCCCCCTCCTTGAGCAATTCTTTTGCCTGGTGCAACGGAATAAAAAAGTCCTTGTCTTTGGGGTCTCCGTCTTTTGACGGTTTGATGCCGCCGCCCAGTGAATTCAAATTACCTAGCCTTTCGCTTTGCGCTCATACAAAACTCCGCCCAGTCGTTCATCAACTGCACGCGTTTTTTAAAGAGGGAGCCGCGTCGATATGCTGCCTCTGTTGCATCTGACACTACATGCGCCAATGCCATTTCCGAGACTTCGCCCCGGTAGTCTGTCTCCTCCGAAACCCAGTCCTTGAAGGTGGATCTGAATCCATGCGCAGTTACGTCGCTGCGCCCCATACGGCGGAGCAACGCTAAAAAAGTCATGTTGGAAATCGGGCGCGCTGAATCGCGTCCCGGAAGGATATATTTGCTTGGATTATTTTTCTGAAGTTTTGCCAATGCCGACAAGGCGGCATCAGAGAGGGGAACACGGTGTTCCTTACCGGCCTTCATTCTCTCAGCCGGAACCGTCCACATGCGATTCTTTAAATCAAACTCATCCCATATCGCTTCGCGGGCCTCCCCAGTCCGGCAAGCGGTTAGGATTAAAAACTCCAATCCAATGGAGCTTATTCCATCCATCATGCCTAATCTTACCATAAAGTCCGGGAGTTCACCATACTCCATCGCAGGAAAGTGCGTTACTTTTCGCACCGTCGCTCTGGCGGGCAAAAGTGCATCAAGGTTGCCCTTCCATGTGGCGGGGTTGTCGCCGCTTCGGTACTTTCGCCCCTTGGCCCAATTTAATACTGCCTCAATTCGCCTGCGGACCCTGCTGGCCGTCTCCGGCTTCACCGCCCAGATAGGCTCCAGGACTTCCATTACCAACCCCACATCAACAGTTTGAACAGCCATATCGCCAAATACAGGGAAGGCATAGCTTTCAAGGGAGCTGGCCCACTGAGCCGGGGTTTTTGCATTTTTCCAGCCCGCCTTATGAGAATCAATATATCGCTCGGCACATTCTTTAAATGTGACCTGCGCGGCCTTTTCTCTTTTGCTCTTGGACTTTTTGGCCGCCCTTTCGTCGATAGGGTCAACACCCTCATACAAAAGCTGTCGGCATTCCTCCGCCTTGGTGCGGGCGTTTGACAGAGAAATCAGAGGCCACGGCCCCAGCCCCATATCACGCTTTCGCTTGTTCAGAGTGAACCGGAAAACCCACGATTTTGTCTGAGCCTTACTAACCCGCAAGTAGAGCCCGCCGCCATCATTGTGAAAACCTGGCTTTTTCGTGTTCTTTATGACTACTGCATTTAATCGGTGAATCTGACGCGCCATGCCCTGTACCATACTTTTGTCCATACTATAAAGCGCGCTGTACGGAAAAGCCAAGATTAATTGTGGTATGTCAGGAGAAACTAAACGCCAGAAAACTGGGGCTCTTTCATATTTCCTGATACGTTCTGATACATATAGAAACAAGCTTCTGGCGGTCGGTGAGAGATTCGAACTCTCGAAGGGCATTCACCCTTACCGGTTTTCGAGACCGGCGCATTCAACCACTCTGCCAACCGACCGCACTCGGGAAATCGTCGTCAGGTCCGTCAAAAGGGCCTTGAATTTCCACGGAAATCTGCAGAAAACGGCTTTTAGCGCAAGGGAATTACCGGCGCAAGAAGAGAATGGTCGAAAAACTTGCCACGGGGGCCTGAATCCTGTTGACTTCGCAGGACCCATGGATATATTGCGCCCTTCAATTGCGGTGCGCGAAGAAATCAGTCTTGGCGGCCCATTCATTATGTTTGAAACGGATCAGCCATGTTTGCAGTGATCAAAACCGGCGGCAAGCAATATAAAGTCGCCAAAGACGATGTCATTAAGGTTGAGCGCCTGCCCGGCGACGCCGGTGACGCCATCCAGCTGGACCAGGTCCTGGCCATTGCCGGAGATGACGGAGCGCTTTCTGTCGGCACCCCGATGCTGGAAGGGGCTGTTGTCTCCGCCACCCTGCTGGAGCAGAAGCGGGCTGACAAAATCGTCGTCTTCAAGAAGAAACGCCGTCAGAACTACCGCCGCAAGGCCGGTCATCGTCAGGATCTCTCGGTTCTGAAGATCACGGACATTTCCGCCAAGGGCGCCAAGAAACCGGCAGCCAAGAAGGCGGCACCTGCGAAAGCGAAAGCCGAGCCGAAGGACGAGAAAGCCGACGCCGAGGCTAAGAAGCCCGCGCCGAAGAAAGAAGCAGCAGCGAAGAAGCCTGCCGCGAAGAAAGCAGCACCAAAAAAGACCGCTGCTCCAAAGAAAGAG
The DNA here is from genome assembly GCA_965228285.1 of Sneathiella sp. GTDB lineage: Bacteria > Pseudomonadota > Alphaproteobacteria > Sneathiellales > Sneathiellaceae > Sneathiella. The sequence goes on along the minus strand of OZ245808.1, from coordinate 3,361,084 downwards.
GCTGCCGCTAAAAAACCGGCCGCCAAAAAAGCAGCGCCGAAGAAGGCCGCCGCAAAAAAAGACGAGGAGTAATCTAGATGGCACATAAAAAAGCTGGCGGGTCATCCCGCAATGGTCGCGACTCAGCCGGTCGCCGCCTCGGCATCAAAAAATTTGGTGGCGAGAAGGTTATCCCGGGCAACATCATTCTGCGCCAGCGCGGCACCAAATGGTACCCGGGAGAGAATGTTGGCATGGGCAAGGATCACACCATCTTCGCCGTCATTGATGGTAATGTTAAATTTACCAAGAAAAGTGGCGGAAAGATCTATGTATCCGTAGAGCAGCAGGCATAACGCCCGCCTCCAACGGTTAAGAGATTGAAGAAGGGGAATGGTCCGGCCATTCCCCTTTTTTTGTGGTAAGGCAGGACCTTGCCAAACAGGAAGACGTCTTATGAAGTTTTTGGATCAGGCCAAGGTATATTTACGTTCCGGCAATGGCGGCCCCGGCTCGATGAGCTTTCGCCGCGAAAAATTTGTCGAATTCGGCGGCCCCAATGGCGGCGATGGCGGCCGCGGCGGCTCGGTGGTGGTGGAATGCGTCGACGGGCTCAATACCCTGATCGATTACCGCTATCAGCAGCATTTCAAAGCCAAGAATGGCGGCCATGGCATGGGTCGGGACCGCACCGGTGCGGCGGCCCCCGACATCATCCTGAAAGTCCCCGTCGGCACCCAGGTCCTGGAAGAGGATAATGAGACCCTGATCGCTGATTTCACGGAAGTCGGCCAGAAGAAGGTGATTTGCAAGGGCGGCGACGGCGGCCGTGGCAATGCCGCTTTCAAAACCTCCACCAACCGCGCGCCCCGCAAGTTCGAGCCGGGCTGGCCCGGGGAGGAGCGCTGGATCTGGCTGCGCCTGAAACTGATCGCAGATGCCGGTCTGGTCGGCCTGCCCAATGCCGGAAAGTCCACTTTCCTGAGCGCCACCAGCCGGGCCAAACCAAAAATCGCCGATTATCCCTTCACCACCCTGATCCCGCAACTTGGTGTTGTCGGCGTCCAGGGCAAGGAATTTGTCCTCGCCGACATTCCCGGCCTCATTGAAGGGGCGTCGGAAGGCATCGGTCTCGGCCATCGTTTTCTCGGCCATGTGGAGCGGTGCCGGGTCCTCCTGCATCTGGTCGATGGCACCCAGGAGGACATTGCGGGCGCTTATCAGACCATCCGCAGCGAACTGGAAGCCTATGCGGAGGAACTGGCGACCAAGGAGGAAATTCTTGTCCTCACCAAGATCGACGCTCTCAATGAGGAGGAAATCAAGGAAAAAACCGCTGAGCTGGAAGCCGCGGCCGGGAAGTCTGTACGCACTATTTCAGCAGTGACCGGCGAGAATATTGACGATTTGCTGTTTGCCCTTCTGGAGATCATCGACAAGAGCAAGGCCCAGGAGAAAACCGACGAGGAAGAGGAAGCCCGGACCCTCGCCGGAGAGGAGGCGGTGAAATGGCAGCCCTGATTGACAGACTGACCGGCGCCAGACGCATCGTTATCAAGATTGGCTCCTCCCTGCTGGTGGATAGTGAGACGGGTCTGATCCGCCGCGACTGGCTGACGGCACTGAGTGAAGACATCGCCCGGCTTCGCGCCCGCGGACAGGAAGTTCTGATTGTTTCCAGCGGCTCCATCGCCATGGGACGGCATGTTCTGGGACTGCCCAAGGGCTCCTTGAAGCTGGAAGCAAGCCAGGCCGCCGCCGCCGCCGGACAGATCCAGCTCGCCCATGCCTATCAGGAAATCCTCGCCCTGCAGGGCCTGCAGGTGGCCCAGATCCTGCTGACCCCCGGCGATACGGAGGAACGACGGCGCTATCTCAATGCCCGCAGCACCCTCTCCACCTTACTCGATCTGGGGGCCATTCCGGTGGTCAATGAAAACGATACGGTGGCCACCATCGAAATCCGCTATGGCGATAATGACCGGCTGGCCGCCCGGGTTGCCCAGATGATCAGTGCCGACTGCCTGGTCCTCCTCAGTGACGTGGATGGCCTCTATACGGCCGATCCCAAGGACGACCCCTCCGCCACCATCGTTGCTGAAGTCACCGATCTCAATGATCGCATTCTGGCCATGGCCGGCACCACCCAGACGGTGGAAGGCAGCGGCGGCATGCCCACAAAACTGAAAGCCGCCCAGATCGCAACCGCCGCCGGATGCACCATGTTTATTGCCAATGGCAAGATCCTGCATCCCCTGAAAGCCCTGGAAGAGGGGGCGAACACCACCTGTTTCATCGCCCGCGACACGCCGCGTAAAGCCCGCAAGAAATGGATCGCCGCCAGCCTCTCGGCCCAGGGCCGGATCATTGTCGATGCCGGGGCGGAAAAAGCGCTTAAGTCCGGGAAAAGCCTGCTCCCTGCCGGGGTGGTGCGGATCGAGGGACGATTTGACCGGGGGGACCTGGTGACGGTTGCCAATGGCGACAATATCGAACTCGGCCGGGGGCTTGTGGCCTATTCCTCCGACGATGCCAGCCGGATCGTTGGCCATAAAAGTAGTGAGATTGTCGAAATTCTCGGCTATTCTGGCCGGGATGAGATGATTCACCGGGACGAGCTTGCCTTAAACTGAACTGAATTGGGAAATGTCATGACAGCACATGCCAGTCTTAGCGACACCGATACCATCTCCGCCATGATGGAGGAACTTGGTCAGGGGGCGAAGGCCGCCGCCGCCAAGCTGGCGCTCGCCCCGACGGAAGCAAAGAACCAGGCTCTGACCCTCGCCGCTGACGCGTTGCGCAACCGCGCCGAAGAAATTCAACAGGCCAATAACGCCGATATGCTGGCCGCCGAAGAAAAAGGCCTTTCCTCGGCCATGCTGGACCGGCTGAAGCTGACGTCTGACCGGATTGAGGCCATGGCACAAGGGCTTCTCGCCATTGCCGCCCTCAAAGATCCGGTCGGCGATGTCATCGCCGAATGGGATCGGCCCAACGGACTGGAGATTTCACGGGTCCGGGTGCCCTTAGGCGTGATCGGCATCATTTATGAATCCCGACCCAATGTCACCGCCGATGCCGGCAGCCTCTGCCTGAAGGCGGGCAATGCCTGCATCCTGCGCGGCGGATCGGAAAGCTATCATTCCAGCCGGGCGATCTGGGCCTGTCTGCAGGAGGGGCTGGTGGCCGCCGGTCTGCCCGCCGATGCCATTCAGATGATCCCGACCACCGACCGTGCAGCTGTTGGAAAATTGCTGACAATGTCTGAATATGTCGATGTCATTGTCCCACGCGGCGGTAAAAACCTGATCGAGCGGGTGCAGAATGAGAGCCGGATTCCCGTCTTCTCCCATCTCGACGGGCTGGTTCATATATTTATGGACAAGGCGGGTGACGCGACCAAGGCCCTCGATATCGTTGTCAATTCCAAGATGCGCCGGGTCAGCATCTGCGGCGCCCTTGAGACTCTGCTTGTCCATCGGGATATCGCCGCCGATCAGCTGCCCGCCATCCTTGATGCTCTTATTGATGCGGGATGTGAAGTCCGCGGGGATGAGATGGTCCGGAATCTCGATGCGCGCGTCATCGCGGCCACGGAAGAAGACTGGTATACGGAGTATCTGGAGCCGATCCTGTCAATCCGGGTGGTTGATGACCTGGAAGGGGCCATGAATCATATCGCCAAATACGGCTCTCACCACACAGACTGCATCATCACCGAGGACGCGGAGGCCACCAAAACCTTTATGCAGACCGTTGATAGTGCCATTCTCCTGCAAAATGCCTCAACCCAGTTTGCCGATGGCGGTGAGTTCGGCATGGGCGCGGAGATCGGTATTTCCACCGGCAAGATGCATGCCCGCGGCCCGGTTGGGGTGGAGCAGCTGACCAGCTTCAAATATGTGGTGAAAGGATCAGGCCAGATCCGGCCTTAGATTTGAACCGTTCATGACAGCTTTGAAAGTCGGATTGCTGGGAGGATCGTTTAATCCGGCCCATGAGGGACATCACTATATCAGCAAGGTCGCCCTGCGCCTGCTCGGCCTGGATCAGGTCTGGTGGCTGGTGTCACCGCAGAACCCCCTCAAACCGACCGGCGGCATGGCGGAATATGAGGATCGACTGGACTCTGCCCGCAAAGCCGCCCGGGATCCGCGCATCCGGATTTCCGATTTCGAGAAAAAACGCGGAGAGGTCTATACGGCCAAAACCATTGCCGCCCTTAAAATCCGCTATCCCGATCATCAATTCGTCTGGCTGATGGGGGCGGATAATCTGGTGCAGTTTCCGACCTGGCATCAGTGGGAGCGGATCCTGCAGATGGTCCCTGTCGCCGTCTTCAACCGGCCCGGATATACCTATCAGGCCCTGAATGGCAAGGCCGCCTATAAATATCGGAGGGCCCGGCTGAAAGGGAGCCATGGCGCCCAGTTTTTGCGTCAATTGGCGGAAAAACAGGCCCCCTGCTGGGCTTTTGTTGCCGAAACGACACATAAATTGAGCAGTACCACATTAAGAAATTTTCATGACAACGCAGGTAATGCTTGCTCTTGAGCCAAAAAATTCCCAAATTATAGGGGTAGGTGACGTTCAACATTACATTTTTGGAGACTAATTGAACCACATTATGAAAGCTAACGAAGCTGTAGTAGCTAAACTCCGCGATCTCGTTGAGGAAACCCTCCTGGATGATAAAGCGGAAGAACTTGTCTCAATTGACCTCGCCGGTAAAACCTCCTTCGCAGACTATATGATTATCGCCAATGGCCGCTCCTCCCGTCAGGTAGGGGCGATGGCGGATCATCTGAAAACGCGGATCAAGGAGGAAGGCTACGGGTCAGTCCGGGTCGAGGGCCAGACCAATGGAGATTGGATTCTGGTGGACGCGGGAGACGTGATCATTCATCTGTTTCGGCCGGAAGTCCGTGATTTTTACAATTTAGAGAAAATCTGGGCTCCCGATATACCGGTGGAAATGATAAACTGATCATCTAGCTTTGTAGCGAAAACGACAATCCGGAGGGCAGGATGCGCCTCACCATTGCCAGTGTCGGCAGGTTTCGGGGTGGTCCGCTGCAGGCGCTTTATGCGGAATATGCAAGCCGTCTGCCCTGGCCTCTTGAATTGAAGGAAGTGGAAGAGAAGAAGCCGCTGAAGGGCGAGAAGCGCAAGATGCGCGAGGCCATGTTGCTGTTGAACGCCGTGCCGGACGGCGCCCGGATCATTGTTCTGGACGAAAACGGCGCCAGCATGGACAGCCTCGAATTCGCCAAAATCCTCGGAAATTTCGCCAATGACGGGATCCAGAATGTCGCCTTCCTCATCGGCGGGGCCGATGGTCACAGCCAATCCACCCTGCATGCGGCCGATCGGGTGCTGTCTTTCGGGCCCATGACCTGGCCGCATCTGATGGTGCGCGGCCTGCTGGCGGAGCAGCTGTATCGCGCCTCGAGCATCCTCGCCAATCATCCCTATCACCGGGCATGAAACTAATAGAATCTTAAGCCTATCGAGGGTATAAGGAAGCCATGACGGATCAATCGACTTCGGGGCGCAAACGCCCGGTTATGCTCTGCATCCTCGATGGATGGGGTCATAACGACAGCTCTACCGACAATGCCATTGCTCTCGGCCGGACACCCAACTGGGACCGGCTGGTCAAAACCCGGCCTCAGAGCCTTCTCGGCACCTCCGGAACGGACGTCGGATTGCCCGACGGGCAGATGGGAAATTCGGAAGTGGGCCATATGACCATCGGCAGCGGCCGGGTTGTGCTGCAGGATCTGCCGCGGATAAATCACGCCATTGAGGCGAATCTTGTTGACTCCGTCAACGAGTTTGTTGACTTAGTCAACAAGTTACAGGCGTCCGGCGGCAGATGTCACATCGCAGGGTTGTTATCGCCGGGCGGAGTACACTCCCACCAGGACCATATCATCGCCCTCGCCCGCCTCCTCAGCGCCGCCGGTATTCCGGTCCGAATTCATGGCTTCCTCGATGGCCGCGACACCCCGCCAAGCAGCGGCCGCGGCTTTGTCGAGACGGTCAACACGGCCCTTGCAGACCTCCCCGATACCCAAATCGCCACCCTCACGGGACGCTATTACGCCATGGACCGGGACACCAATTGGGACCGGGTGGAAGTCGCCTATAAGGCCCTGTTTGAAGGTGCCGGAACGCCCTTTTCCGACCCGGTTTCTGCGGTTGCCGAGGCTTATACGCGGGACGAGACGGATGAGTTTGTCACCCCTCTGGTGGCAGAGGGCTATCCTGGAATTCAGGATGGAGACGGCTTTATCATGGCCAATTTCCGTGCCGACCGGGCCCGCGAGCTGCTCATCGCCATCACCGATCCCGACTTTACCGGCTTCGACCGCGGCCCCCGGCCCAAGCTCGCGGATATCAAGGGCATGGTGGAATATTCGGCGGATCTGGCGAAAGCCGTTCCGGCCTTTTTCCCGCCGGTTGAGGTCAATAACACTCTGGGAGATGTGGTTTCCAGCAGCGGCAAAAGCCAATTGCGCATTGCCGAAACCGAGAAATATGCCCATGTCACCTTCTTCCTCAATGGCGGCGAGGAGACGGTTTTCCCGGGCGAGGAACGCATTCTGGTGCCGAGCCCGAAGGTCGCCACCTATGATCTCAAGCCGGAAATGTCGGCGCCTGAGGTCGAGGAAAAACTGACGGAGGCCATCAAATCCGGGCGGTTCGACCTGATCGTTGTCAATTTCGCCAACCCGGATATGGTCGGCCATACCGGTGTGATGCCTGCTGCGATTCTGGCGGTGGAAACCATCGACGGCTGCGTCGGCCGACTGTCCGAGGTAATGGCCGATGCCGGCGGTTTTATGCTGGTGACGGCGGATCACGGCAATATCGAGCTGATGAAAGATCCGACCACCCAAAAGCCCCATACGGCCCATACCACCAACCTGGTGCCGCTTGTGCTGACGGCGGGTGAGGGGGTGGAGCGGCTCGAAAACGGTACCCTCGCCGATCTGGCACCCACGGTGCTGACCCTGATGGGGCTGGAGGTGCCTTCCGATATGACCGGCACCAATCTCGCCATTCGAGAGGAGGATGTTGTAAACGACCGTGTTGCCTCGTAAGTCTTTACCTGTTTCTCGATTTTCCTCAGTCCGCCCCTTCCTGCTCGGCCTTACCGTCTTTTGCGCCCTGACAGCGGCGCCTGCCGTCGCTGACAGCCCCGATGCGGAGCTCAAACGCCTGCAAAGCGAGCTTGACATGGCCAGCAGCCGCACCGCCAATTTCACCTCCCAGCTCGACAATCTCAGCGACGAAATCAAGCAGCTGAAAGGCAAGCTCGTGCTCGCTGCCAAGGTCCTCACTTCCCTCGATCGCAACCTTGTGGACGTGGAAAAACGCCTGGAAGACATCCGGCAGGTCGAGGAAGACACTCTGGCGGATCTGGCCAAGCGCAATGTCGAACTGGCCGGAACCCTCTCGGCCCTTGCCAATCTCAGCCGCCAGCCCGAAGGCACCCTGATGGGCAATCCGACCGGCCTGGTCGATGGCCTGCGCACCTCTTCCTTGCTGCAAAGCATTGTTCCCCAGCTTAAAAAGGATGCCGATGCCCTTGGCAAGCAGCTCGAAAGCCTGATGGAACTGCGCCAGCAATATACCGCCGAACGGCAGCAGTTTTCGGCCCTTCGCGATCAGCGGATCAAGGAGCAGGAAACCCTGGACGGCCTACTGGCGGCCAAAAACAAGGCTCAGAAGGAAATAGCCGGGGCGCGCAAGTCGGAACAGGCCCGCCTTAAAGCCCTCAGTTCAAATGTCCGTGACATGGCGGCCCTGATCACCCGGCTGGAGCAGGAAAAAGCCCGCAAACAGGCGCTCGAGAAACAACGGCTGCAACAACAGATCGCCCGTCAGAAAGAAGAACAGGAAAAACTGGCCAAAGCAGCAAAAGAGGCAGAAAACAGCCGCAAAACAGCCGCAATCGCCCCGCCGTCGGCTGAAAAAAACGGTGAAGAACCCCTGATACTGACCGAAAAAGTGGAGGAAGCGCCCCAAAATCCCCAGAAAGTCGCCGCCGCCAATTTCGCCCGCACATTTTTTGAGGCCAAAGGCACACTTCCTTTACCAGTTGGCGGTAGGATCATTTCGAATTACAATGAATCCCGCAAAACCGGGCAGCAAAAGGGAATAGTTATTGAATCTCGGCCAGAAGCCGCTGTAATCTCACCATTTGACGGTCAAATCGCCTTTGCAGGGCCGTTCAGACATTACGGATTGCTTCTGATTATAGATCACGGAGACGGTTTCCATACGTTGCTGGCGGGTTTGGGGTCAATTGAAGGCTCCGTAGGCCAGCTCCTCCTTGCCGGAGAGCCGGTCGGGCAAATGAAAAATAGTGGCAATGAGAAACCAAAACTCTATATGGAATTAAGACGTAAAGGTACCCCCATCAACCCCATCCCCTGGTTGCTGGCGGAGAATAGAAAGGTTAGTGGATAATGAGACATATTGTGACGGTTGTACTGACAGTGGCGGTTGTCACATTGTCGTTGGCCATTCTGACCACACCTGAAAACAAGGTAGAGGCCAGCTCAGAGACATATCGCCAGCTCAACCTGTTTGGCGACGTTTTTGCGAAAGTGCGCGAAGACTATGTTGAGGAAGTCGATGACAAGGCGCTGATTGAGGCCGCCATCAACGGGATGCTCTCCTCCCTGGACCCCCATTCCAGCTACCTGAGCGCCAAGAATTATGATGGCATGAAGGTCCAGACCCGCGGCAAGTTCGGTGGGCTCGGTATTGAAGTGACCATGGAAAACGGCCTGGTGAAAGTCGTCTCGCCCATTGATGATACTCCCGCCGCTGCCGCCGGCGTTCAGGCCGGTGACTATATCACCCATCTGGATGGCGAAGCGGTTCTGGGCCTGACCCTTTCGGAAGCCGTGGAAAAAATGCGCGGCCTTGTGGATACGGATCTGGATCTGACCATCCGCCGGCCGGGACAGAAAGAGCCGGTCGAGCTGACCATTACACGGGCGATCATTACCGTTCAGTCCGTTCGCGGGCGGCTTGAGGACGGGGACATTCTCTATGTCCGCGTTTCCAGCTTTACCGAACAGACCGATAAAGGACTTCGCAAAACTGTTGAGAAACTGAAGAAGGAAGCCGGGGAAGACTATAAGGGTCTGATCCTGGATTTGCGCAATAACCCGGGCGGACTGCTCGATCAGGCGATTGCCGTTTCCGATGCCTTCCTTGAAAAGGGCGAGATCGTTTCGACCCGCGGCCGCAAGGCCGATGATGCCAACCGCTATAACGCCAAGTCCGATGACATCGTCGATGGCCGTCCGGTTGTCGTCATCATCAATGGCGGTTCCGCCAGTGCCTCGGAAATCGTTGCCGGAGCTCTGCAGGATCATGGCCGGGCCGTAATTCTCGGCACCAAAAGCTTTGGCAAGGGCTCTGTTCAGACCATTGTTCCCTTGCAGGGCAATGGCGCCATGCGCATGACCACCGCCCGCTATTACACGCCATCGGGCAATTCCATCCAGGCCAAGGGCATCACCCCGGATATCGAGGTTGAGCAGGCCAAGATTGACCTGCTGGAGCAGCGCGCCGGCCGGTCCGAAGCCGACCTTCGCAATCATCTTGATGATGGCACCGACAGTGATGACACGACCACGTCGGAAGCCGAGGCAGAAGACGAAACACCTGAAGTTCAGGATTATCAGCTTCTGCGGGCGAAGGATTTATTAAAAGGCGTCTGGCTATTTGCCAAAAAAGATGGCAAATAAGGTCATCTGCCTAAGGGTTCTGACCCTGGGGGTCTGAACAAGGTGAACAGAACGGCGTTCAGACTCCGGTTTCGTTTATAAGGCCGGACTATCGTGCGAGATGTGAGTAAAAAACGCGTACCAGAACCGACCCCTCAAAACAGGGTGTCGGTTTTGTTCGTTTTTTCCTTCCTGGCTGTTCTCGGCAGTATCGGGGCGGCAGCCTGGCTGTTCCTGATCGATCCGAAGGATGAAAAGCAGGGCATTCTGACCGCCAAGGTTGAAATCGGCGCGCCGATTATCATTGAAAGTGATGCCGATCCGGTCCCGACCGAACTGGAAAATGCCGCGGGCGCAACCCTGGCCCCTTCGATCACAGAAACAGCCGCTGATCCTACCGGGGAACCCGCATCCCCCATAGAAACCGAGCCGGAAAAGACCCCGGAACCCGTCACGGTGACTGAGCCTGTCCAGTCTGAAGAAACGGCAGATGTGATTCCGGCAACTGCTGAACCGACAATTGCCGAGGTGGAAGAGCCTGCATCGGACGCGCAACCGGCCGAAGAAACCCTTACGGCCACACCAGACGCAAAGCCAGAACCCGAGATATCGGCTGTCGTAACGGAAGCGACTCCCGCCCCGCCTGCACCCACAGAAGAAACGACGGTGGCGGCGGAGATTGTCGAGCCCCTGTCCACCGCAGTGGAGCCAACAGAAGATTTAGAGGCGGCCCCGACCGTTTCCACAGTGGAAGAGCCGGTTGCACCTGCCGAGGCCCCGGAGACAATTGAGGACGAGACAGCCCCAGTTGTGGCGACAGTCGAAAAAGAAGCAACCAATCCTCCTGCGGTGCCCGTATCGCCTGATCCAGCTGAGACCGCCGTTGATCCAGCTGAGACCGCCGTGGTGACGGCGCCAGAGATACCAAAACCAGATGAAACGCCGGAGGTAACCGAAACGACCGAGACCGTCCGTGAAGCGGAAGCCACATCCCCGGTGACGGAACCCGTATCCGAGACAACGGACGAGACGGAAACACCAGAGGTGACTGAAACGGTCGGGATGGTTCAGGAGCCGGAAATACCCGCCCTATCTGAGACTCTGCCGCCCCCCTCCGAGTATCGCGAAGAGACGGTACCAACAGATGTGGCGGCAAGCGATGAACAGCCGGAGCCGGAAGACCCTGCGCCCGTCGTGATCGAGCCATCTGATACCGCCCGCGAGCTGAAGGAAGAAACCCCGCCCCAGGAATTGGCACTTGTTATTCCGCCGGCACCGGTCGAGGCCGAGGAATTTCGCGTGGGATCAGAGCCGGAACAGATTTCCACTGCGCTGGCCGTTGCCCCGGCGCCTCCGCTCTGGCAGACCCATGCCCGGGCCTTTGACGATCCTTTGAACCGGCCGCGCATTGCCCTGATCATCGGTGAGATGGGTGTCAGCTCCGCCGGCACCGCTGCCGCCATCGATGGCTTGCCAGGGGCGGTGACCCTGGCCTTTAATCCCTACGGTCAGAATTTGCAAAGCTGGATCATCAAAGCCCGTGAGGCCGGGCATGAGGTGCTGTTGCAACTGCCCATGGAGCCGGTTGGCTACCCCCGGATCAATCCGGGCCCGCAGGCCCTGCTCACCAGCCTCGATACTGCCGCCAATCTTGAGCGCCTGGAATGGGCGCTGGGACGCATCGACGGCTATGTGGGTATTACCAACCAGATGGGCTCCCGCTTCACGGCCTCTAAGGAACATATCCGGCCGGTGCTCGAGGTGGTCAAGGAAAAGGGCCTGCTCTATCTTGACAGCCGCACGGCCAGCAACAGCGTCGGCGCACAAGTGGCAAGCGAACTGTCCCTGCCGGTGGCTCTCAATAACCGTTTCCTCGATCACAAGGCCGATGGGGAACTCATTGATGCCCGGCTGGCCGAGCTTGAAGAGATTGCCCGCCGGACCGGTTCCGCTGTCGGTGTCGCCTATCCCTATTCCCTGACCCTTGAGCATGTCAGCAGATGGGCGGACGGTCTGGCCGACAAGGATATTGTCCTCGCCCCTGTCTCCGCCCTGGTCAACCGGCAGGACATCAAATGAATGTGGACGCTCTGAAAGCAAGCCTTCCCTACCGGCCCTGCGCCGGGATGATGGTGCTGAACCGGGACAACCAGGTGTTTGTCGCCCGCCGTATCGGGCTCGCGTCCGAATATTGGCAGATGCCGCAGGGCGGGATTGATAAAGGCGAAGATCCGCTGGACGCGGCAGTTCGGGAGCTGGAAGAGGAAATCGGCACCCGCAATGTCGAACTTATGTTCAGCCTCGACGAGTGGCTGCTCTATGACCTGCCCGATGAGCTTGTCGGCAAGGTCTGGAAAGGCCGTTATCGCGGTCAAAAACAGAAATGGTTCCTGTTTCGCTTTCTGGGCGCCGATTCTGACATCAATATCGTCACCGATCATCCGGAATTCTCAGAATGGAAATGGACCGATCTTGATCAGGTCGCGATCGATATAGTGCCGTTCAAGCGTGACATTTATGAAACCATTGTCCGAAAATTCCGGCCGCATATTTGATTTTCTTTCGATAATTTTCGAAATGAAAACACAAATTGTTGTTAAATTTATCTAAAATTTTATGTGAATACGCTAGATATAGTATTTACGCATGTTCTTTTCCTGTTGGCCCTTAACAGGTTGTGTTTTGGACGAATGTTTGCCTATACTCTTAACTAATTGTTAACTGTGATAAAATCTTTATAGTTAATGAATATAGTTAATGAATTGGCTGCTTCTGCGTACCAGTAAACAAGTTCTTCACGTCGATTTGGCTATGGGGGCTTAAACGGACAAAATTAGGTTGTACGTCTAGTAGTTTTTTAAAGTGATTTCAGTAATCGTTTAGTGAGCGTGACATGAAACATTATGAGGAGCTTACAGGTGGAGAGGGGCGTCGTGTATTCTATCGCGCCGAGCGGTTCGATGCCAAGACCCTGATGAGCAGCATTTCTCCCGTCATAGACGTCCATGACAAATCCTTCGATCTTGTCGATATCAGCATGAGCGGCATCAGCTTTGTCAGCCCGGATGGCACCCCCTGGCTCGATGATATGAACAAGGATGTGCCCTTAAGTCTCAAGCTCGGCCCCGATGAAATCTTTCAGGGCCAGGGCAAGGTCTGCCGCATTGAACCCCATGAAGATCAGCATAAAGTCGCCATTGAGCTGACAAAAGGGTATCTGGATATCCAGAAACTCCTGGAGCAGCATGATGATCTCGCCCTTCGCAACAATATCGACAGCGGCCTTGATGACCAGTCGGCGCTGGTGCCGGCAGAGTATAAACAGCTGATCAGCGATGCGGTCTATCTGCTCCGCTCCATCCATCGTGTGCTCGACAAGGTGGAACAGGAACTGGCACCGGACGATCCGCGCCGCCAGGAACGCATCACCGATATCGTTCTGGCGTGCGAAACCAAGGCCCGGCAGCGCTGGAAAGAAATCTCCAAGAAATGCCTGGCTCTGGTTAAGACCATCGACGATGACACGGCGATTGCCGCAACCAAGAAATATACCGAGCTGGTTCTCACCCCCGAACTGATGGACGGGGCGAGCTGGAACCGGGCCTATATGAAACCGCTCGGCTATCCCGGAGATTACCAGGTGATGAATTATGCCTATAATCTGACCCTGGAAGGCGAAACGGCCTACGCGAAATTCTGTCACCGTCTTGGCACCTCAACGGGTGAATTCATTGCCACCCGCATGACCATGGTCAAGCAGGCCATCGCCAATCTTTCCTCGCAAGCCGCTGCAAAAGGCCACGCCTCCTTCAAGGTTGCCAGCCTCGGATGCGGCCCGGCGCAGGAAGTCGCCAATTTCCTGAAATCGACACCGGTTCCGATTTTCATCGATTTCACCCTGATCGACCAGGACCATGACGCCCTGTCCTTCGCCTACAAGAACACCTATCCGCAGATCGCCCGCCTCGATGGCAAGGCCTCGGTCAAATGCCTTCATGCGACATTCCTTGAGTTTCTCGCCACCGGCAAGCTGTTCAAGAAGCTGGAAAAACAGGATCTCATCTATGCGGTTGGCCTGGCCGATTATCTCGGCCACAAGCGGGCTTCCCGGATGATCCGTGACCTCTATGAAAATCTGAACCCCGGCGGCACCCTGATCATCGGCAGCATGCGTCAGTCGGATGAAAGTCTGGAATGGCAGGTGGAATATGTGGTTGACTGGACCCTGGAGCACCGGACGGAAGAAGAAATGATGGCGCTTGCCGGTCCGATTGAAAAGGCTGCCAAGCGCGAAGTTGTCGCTGACAGCACCGGCCATTGTCATCTGCTGATCGTCACCAAGCCGGAATAGGCCGTTGCTATGAGGGGATGAAACCCCTAAGCCTGCATCTTCGTATCCTGGTTTTCAGAGCCGGAATTGGCAATCCGTTCTTTGGGGAAATGAACGATGGCGGTTGTTCCTTCCCCTAGGCGGCTGTCCAGTTTGATGGATCCGCTATGCAGCTCCATGATGTTGTTGGAAAGCGGCAGTCCAAGCCCCGTCCCTTCATAGTTGCGGGCCATTGAACTTTCGATCTGAACAAAAGGCGCGAAGACTTTCTCAATATTTTCAGGATCAATGCCGATACCGGTATCCTTGATCAAAACACTCAGGCCGCCATCCATCTCCTCCTCAAGGCTGATGGTCACAGACCCGCCTTTATGAGTAAACTTCACGGCGTTGGACAGCAGATTCAAAAACACCTGAGCCAGTAACCTGGGGTCAGCCAGCAGATCATGGCTTTCCGACGGCACATCAAAGGCCAGGCGCACGCCCCGCTCCGCCGCATGGTCGCGCACAATGCGCAAGGTGGAGTTAATCGTCTCCTCCACGGAGACCTCTTCTTCCTGCAGCACAAGCTTGCCGGCTTCCGCCTTGGACAGGTCGAGAATGTCATTGATAATGCTCAACAGATGCTGACCGCTGACATTGATGTCCTTGGAATATTCCTTGTATTGCTCCTTGCCGAGAGGACCGAACATTTCCTTCTCAAGAATTTCCGAAAAACCAATGATGGCGTTCAGAGGGGTCCGCAGCTCGTGAGACATAATCGCCAGGAATTCCGATTTTGAATGATTGGCCGCCTGGGCTTTTTCCGCCAGAACATCACTTTTTACCCGTTCTTCATCCAGCATACGCATGTTCATGAAGTCTTTTCTCTGGGCCAGTTCCTGGAAGTAGGCAGCGAACACGCCCATTCCTGAAGCGGTGAGCAAGAAGAAATCATTGGCAAACAGGATCAGATGCGGGATCGGGTTTATCCAGATCGCTGCAACATGATAGGAAACCACCAGAAAGGCCGTTACCGATGTTGCATAGAGGAATCGTGTCGGAGGCAGACAACAACAGAAAATGATCAAAGGGGTCAGACCCGCATAGTACAGGTAGTTACCCGGCTGATCCGCAATTGCCGTCATGGCAATAATGCTCAATCCGGACGATAACATGCAGAACGCCGCACCCGGCTGGGCGATCTTGGTGTAAAACCGGGTATAGGTCAGGAACAGGGTGATTAGAATGATCGGAATGACTGTCCCAAACCGAATGATAAAGGCGATATCAAAGACTTCCGGGATGACATAATAGTCGAGGACAGAAAAGGCGGCATAGATAACCAGAGCAGAAACCAGGGAAAGCCGCATAACACCCAGCGACTTTCCGATCGCTGTATCGTTATATTCGCTCTCGACAGCACGGTCTGCAAATCTAAGGGAATATCTCCCTATGACCTTCCCGTCTGCCATGGACTCAAGAGTCGCTAAGTTTCCTAAAATCCGCAATACTGACCGCCACCGAACCTGTGTACTAATATTTATGCCAGTTGATCATAGATAAAGGTGGTAAATATTTTATTAATCGTTGGCTAAAATACGCGGTAAATCCCTGCCACCAAATATTAGGTTTTCAATATATAAATAATGGTCATCCCTGCTTTGATCGTTAAGCCGGATTTTTAATCTTAGCGACAATATATTTAACGGCCCATTTAGGATGATATAGAGACTTCTCCTCTTCCACCAAATGAACAATATGGAAGAATCTTTCAATAATCTCTTCGGAGTTTGACCCCATGACCAGGTCTTTCAAGATATTCTTTGGCCGCAGGGATAAGGGTTTGTCCCCCACTGTTGCCGGATAGCGAAAGTCCTGTCCCAGGGCAAGATCCCACGGTGTCTTCAAAATTTTGTTCAATCCTTGAAAATATCCATCCTTGAGCTGCTCAAGATCACCGTCTGAAGGACTGGAATTTAATCCTCGGAACAACTGGCCCAAGGACTGTGCCGATAATGCCGCCGCGCTCATTCCCTGCCCAAACAGGGGGTTGAGGCTGGCGTTCGTATCACCCACCGGCAGTAATCCCAACGGGAACCGAGTAAGCTTGCCATATTCGCGCCAATGCCCGTGAGGAAATTTGTGAAGACTGATCGGACTGACGATCTTTGCGTCTTTCACAGCATCATATATGTCAGATTTTGGAAGGGTCCGGGCAAACTCGAGAAACCCCTCAATATCTGCAGGAGGATGATCATGATGATATCCGGCAAGGGTCAGCATCCAGCGGTTATTCTCAACCTTCACCAAGGTCGATCCGCGAATTTCATTGGGCCCCTTTGGATAGATCAACAGGCTGGACCAATCGCGGGTGGGATCATCTGGTAATTCCATCAGGCAGCTGGCATATCCCAGATTAACGGTTATGCGCTTTTCCCGGACGGTTCCAAATCCGTTTTCACTGAGCCACTTTGGCAGAAAGCTTCCGCGTCCGCAGGTATCAACAAAAAAGTCAGCTTCCATGACATCTGTCGTGCCATCTTTGCGACTGACGACAACCTCTTTTACCCGCCTTCTCTCCGGATCCAGGTTATAATCTATGACCCGTCGATGAGAGAGAATTTCCAGATTATCGAGTTTCCTGGCTTCTTCACGGATACAGTGTTCCAAAACGGGACGGGTCTGAAAAAAAATGGGGAGGGAGCCGGGAAACCTCGGCATCCATCTTTCGTTGATATACCAGCGAACATCCTTGGAGAAATCCGCCGTTACGGCACCAGCTTGCTTCAGCTTGTCCGGCAGTGTCGGGAACAGGCTTGTCAGAGCGTCACCGCCCCCTTTGAGAAGTCCATGGACATGGCTGGCCTGAGGTGTACCTTTACGTGCCTCCGACTGGTCCAGGATTTCGTCTGCTTCGACAACGACAACTTTATCAAAATAGGGTGAGAGAGCCTTTGCCGACGCGAGCCCGGCAATGCTACCACCAACGATAATCGCCTTTTTCATTCTTTTATGAATTACCTATAAAGTAATATTTATTATTTGGTTATATAGGACAGTAAAATAACTTTATTGAAATTTTCTTAGGAAATAGAAGTTTTACAAATAAAAAGGGGCCCGATTTGGGCCCCTTGTTTCTCATTTATTTAAATCAGGATCAGCCCATTGCATCCAGTAATTGTTGCAGGTGATCTCTGTTTTCCGCTGCCCGACGACGCGTTTCATCATCCTGGGCATCTTCTTCATCTTCCCTGGCATTCTGAATACGCTGTTCCAGATCAGAACGATTGAGGTCATCAATATGGATCGCCTCTTCCGCCAATACGGTCAGTTTATCATGGGAGACTTCAGCAAAGCCGCCATTGACAAAAATCCGACCCTTTTCCTGATCATTCTCATATATGCTAATGACCCCGGGACGGAGGGAAGAGGTAACAGGAGAATGACCCGCAAGAACGGCAAAATCACCTTCCGCGCCAGGAACCACAATCATTTCATAGTCATCCGAAAGCAAAAGCTTTTCCGGGGACACCAGATCCATGGTTATCATGTCAGCCATTTAACGCTCTCCTTCAGGCGGGTACCGCAATTAAGCAGCGTCTGCAGCCAGCTGCTTAGCTTTTTCCATCACTTCTTCGATTCCACCACACATATAGAAGGCGGCCTCAGGAAGTTCGTCATACTCACCAGCACAGATTTTTTCAAACGCGTCGATAGTGTCCTCCAGCTTAACGAATTTACCAGGCGACCCGGTGAAGACTTCAGCCACATGGAACGGCTGGCTAAGGAAACGTTGGATCTTACGGGCGCGGGCCACAACCAGTTTATCCTCTTCGGACAGCTCATCCATCCCCAGGATGGCGATGATGTCTTGCAGGGACTTGTAGGTCTGCAGGGTTTCCTGGACCTGACGGGCAATATTGTAGTGACGCTCCCCGACAACGGCAGGGTCCAGCATCCGCGACGTCGAATCAAGCGGATCCACCGCTGGATAAATTCCCAACTCTGCAATCTGACGAGACAGAACGGTCGTCGCATCCAGATGGGCAAAGGAGGTCGCCGGCGCCGGGTCTGTCAAATCGTCGGCTGGCACGTAAATGGCCTGAACCGACGTGATCGATCCCTTGTTTGTTGAGGTAATCCGCTCCTGCAGGGCACCCATGTCCGTCGCCAAAGTTGGCTGATATCCCACGGCGGAGGGAATACGTCCCAAGAGGGCAGACACTTCCGAGCCGGCCTGGGTGAAACGGAAGATGTTATCGATGAAGAACAGCACGTCCTGACCTTCTACATCGCGGAAATATTCTGCCTGCGTCAGTCCGGATAGAGCAACCCGGGCACGGGCTCCTGGAGGCTCGTTCATCTGACCATAGACCAGGGCCACTTTGGATTTGTCCCCTTCCAGATCAATAATGCCGCCTTCGATCATTTCGTAATATAGATCGTTTCCTTCACGGGTCCGCTCTCCGACACCGGCGAACACAGAATATCCGCCATGACCCATGGCAACGTTGTTGATCAGCTCCATAATCAGAACTGTCTTACCCACACCGGCACCACCGAACAGACCAATCTTACCGCCTTTTGCATATGGAGCGAGAAGGTCAACGACCTTGATCCCGGTGACCAGAATTTCCGACTCCGTAGATTGATCGGCAAAGTCAGGCGCATTGGCATGGATCGGCGCAGAGTGTGTTGTTGTGATCGGGCCGCGCTCGTCAACAGGTTCACCAACCACATTCATGATCCGACCGAGAGTTTCAGGACCCACTGGCATCTTGATGGCGTCCCCGGTATCGGTGACTTCCTGGCCACGAACCAAACCTTCGGTCGCGTCCATGGCAATGGTTCGAACCGTGTTCTCCCCAAGATGCTGGGCTACTTCCAGAACCAGTCTCTGGTTGTTATTTTCACAATGCAGCGCGTTCAGAATTTTCGGCAGATCGCCATCAAATTGAACGTCCACCACGGCTCCCAACACCTGGGTAATTTTGCCGACATTATTAGCCATATTCATGCTCCCTAGAGGGTCACTTCAGTTCTTAGAATCAATGCAGTTGCCTAGACAGCCTCTGCACCAGAGATAATTTCAATCAGTTCACTCGTAATCGCTGCCTGGCGCTCACGGTTGTATTTCAAGGTCAGTTTCTCGATCATTTCGCCTGCATTCCGTGTCGCATTTTCCATTGCGGACATCCGGGCTCCTTGCTCGGAAGCGGAATTTTCAAGAAGAGCGCGAAATACCTGAACAGACAGGTTCCGAGGCAGAAGCTCTGCCAGGATTTCCGCCTCATCAGGCTCATATTCATAGATAACGTCGCTTTCCTCTGCCTCAGCATCATCAGGCACAGAGGCAGGAATGATTTGCTGTTCAGTCACTTCCTGGGTCAGGACGGACACGAATTTAGCATAAAAAATAGTAACGACGTCATACTCACCGGCTTCAAACATCCCAAGCACGCGCTGAGCAATGGGCTGGGCATCTCCGAACCCAATGCGTTTGGACCCGGAAAGGTCCACCGTATCGATGATCAAATGTCCGAATTTGCGTTTCAACGCATCCCGGCCCTTTTTCCCAACACAGAGCAGATTTACGTCCTTGCCCTGAGACAGAAGATGCTCCGCCTTCAATGCTGCTGCCTTGGAGATGGAGCTGTTAAAGCCGCCGCACAGGCCCCGCTCACCTGTTGCAACAATAATAAGCTGCTTTTGATCAGAACCTGTCCCGGCAAGAAGCTTCGGCGCATCATCCCGACCAACCATTCCGGAGGCGAGAGAAGCCATCATGCTGTCCATGCGCTCCGCGTAAGGACGTGCCGCATTGGCAGCTTCCTCCGCGTGGCGCAGTTTCGCCGCCGCCACCATTTTCATGGCTTTGGTGATTTTCTGCGTCGAGGTGACACTGCCAATCCGGTTTTTGAGTTCCTTAAGGTTGGCCATTTTGAGGCTGTCCCTTTCCTAAGCTCAGATTTTACGCAAAAGTTTTTGAAAAGCTGTCGAGGATCTCGCTCAGCTTGGATTCAAGTTCATCAGAAAGCGCCCCTTCGCTCAGGATTGTATCCAGAATATCCTGGTGCTTGGCGTGCATTTCTGAAAGCAGCTGCTTCTCAAAATCACCGATCTGACCGACATCAATCTTATCGAGATAACCGCGCACACCGGCGAAAATCACGACAACCTGTTCATCCATGGTCAGTGGGCTGTATTGCGGTTGCTTCAACAACTCAGTCAGGC
Source organism: Sneathiella sp. (assembly GCA_965228285.1). GTDB lineage: Bacteria > Pseudomonadota > Alphaproteobacteria > Sneathiellales > Sneathiellaceae > Sneathiella. The sequence goes on along the minus strand of OZ245808.1, from coordinate 3,340,801 downwards.
GGGCACCACGGGCCAGCAACTGCTGCGTGGCCGCATCAAGGTCGGAACCGAACTGAGCAAAGGCCGCCATTTCACGATACTGGGCCAATTCAAGCTTAATGGAGCCGGCAACCTGGCGCATGGCTTTCGTCTGGGCAGAAGATCCCACACGCGAAACCGACAGACCCACGTTAATGGCTGGACGAATACCCTGATAGAAAAGCTCCGTTTCCAGGAAGATCTGACCGTCGGTAATCGAGATCACGTTGGTTGGAATATAGGCCGATACGTCACCGGCCTGAGTTTCAATCACCGGCAAGGCCGTCATGGAGCCAGCACCGTTATCTTCGTTCAGCTTCGCAGACCGCTCGAGAAGGCGGGAATGAAGATAGAAAACGTCTCCAGGATAAGCCTCACGTCCAGGCGGACGGCGCAGCAGCAAAGACATCTGACGATAGGCAACCGCCTGTTTGGAGAGATCATCATAGATAATCAAGGAATGCATGCCGTTATCGCGGAAATACTCCGCCATGGCACAGCCCGTGAAAGGGGCCAGATACTGCAGTGGAGCCGGGTCAGACGCTGTCGCCGCGACAACGATCGTATATTCCATGGCCCCATGCTCTTCAAGTGTTTTCACAACCTGAGCAACAGTCGACCGCTTCTGACCGATCACAACATAGACGCAGTAAAGCTTCTTGCTCTCATCATCAGATTCATTGACTGACTTCTGGTTGAGGATGGCATCGACAGCTACCGCCGTTTTACCTGTCTGCCGGTCGCCAATAATCAGCTCACGCTGTCCACGTCCGATCGGAACAAGGCTGTCGATCGCCTTCAAACCGGTCATCATCGGCTCATGCACGGATTTACGGGGCATAATGCCGGGAGCCTTGACGTCCACTCGCTTGGTTTCGGTGGCCTCAATCGGACCCTTGCCGTCGATCGGGTTACCGAGACCGTCAACAACACGTCCAAGAAGACCCTTGCCGACACCTGTCTCGACAATGGCGCCTGTCCGTTTCACCGTATCGCCTTCACGGATGTCCCGGTCGGACCCGAAGATCACGACACCGACATTGTCGGTTTCCAGGTTCAGGGCGAGACCCTTAATACCTCCGGGAAACTCAACCATTTCACCGGCCTGGATATTGTCGAGGCCATAAACACGGGCAACACCGTCACCCACGGAAAGCACTTGACCAACTTCGGATACCTCAGCTTGCGTGTCAAAGCCCGCAATCTGCTGTTTTAGAATTTCGGAAATTTCTGCGGCGCGGATGTCCATCACCCAACCCCTTTCATCGCAAACTTAAGATTCTGAAGCTTGGTCCGGATCGAACTATCGACCATTCGTGAACCAACTTTAACTATCAAGCCCCCAATAAGGCTTTCGTCGACATCAGCTTCCAGGCTGACATCACTGCCGATGGCCGATTTCAGAGCGGCGGACACCGCGTCGATCTGGCTGTCGGAGAGTTTTCGTGCAGACGTCACTTTGGCAACCACCTCACCCCGGTGCGCTGCGAGCAGCCTACCGTAATCGTTGATCATATCCGCAAGGGCAAAGAGTCTGCGGTTTTGAGCGACAGTTCCTATGAAGCGCCGGACGAGATCTCCGATTTCAAGTTTTTCAAGAACGGCGGCCATGGCCTTTCCCTGGTCATCACGACTGATCAGGGGGCTTTTGATGAGCCGGGTAAGATCCGCACTCTCCGCCATCATAGATTTCAAAGTCGCCAGATCTGCGGCTACAGCGTCGAGCTGGTCCGCGTCGGACGCCAGGTCAAACAACGCTGTCGCGTAACGACCTGCGATACCGGAAACTGTAATATTCTCAGCTGACAAGGAACAATCCCCAAGCCTGAAAAAAAGACGCAAAATGCGCCGAACAAAACCCAAATTCGCCTTCCTGATTACATGCTGATTTTAAGCTATTTTCAGCAAGGCACGGGGTTATTAGCACAGGGAATTCCGGGTGGCAATATGCTGAAAGGTAGTTTATTCACCAAAAAAACGAATTCCGGCCACATTGCCTGAGAATTGGTCATTCTTCACATGAAATTATAGGGATCGATATCAATCTGAAGACGGATATTGCTAGGTACTTTGCGCCCTTTCAACCACTTACCGATAACAGATTGAATATGGACATCGCGCGCCGATTTTATCAAAAAGCGATGACGATGGCGGCCGCGGATCATCGAAAGCGGAGCCGGGGCCGGGCCCAGGATCGTAAAATTATCTGCAACAGGGGCAGCTCTCGCCAAGTCGCGGGCAAAACCGGCGACTGATTCGGCATTGGGGCTGGAAAGAACCAAAGCGGCCAGTCTGCCAAAGGGCGGCATGGAGGCATTCTGGCGGGCCGCTGTCTCAAAGGCAAAAAACGCCTCGCTTTCCTGTTTCACAATGGCATTGATGACCGGATGCTCGGGCAGATGCGATTGCAAAATAACCCGGCCCGGCAGGTTTTCCCGGCCAGCCCGGCCCGCTACCTGTGACAGCAACTGAAATGTCCGCTCGGAAGCTCTGAGATCTCCCCCTGCCAATCCAAGATCCGCGTCAATTACACCGACAAGAGTCAGATTCGGAAAATGATAGCCTTTTGCCACGATCTGGGTTCCGATCAGCAAATCAATCTCGCCACGCTCCATGGCCGCAACGAACTCCGCGGCGGCCCGCGGACTGGTGATCGTATCGCTGGCCATCATGGTTATTCTGGCGTCCGGGAACAGTTGCTCCGCTTCTTCCGCCAGACGTTCAATGCCCGGTCCACAGGCCTTGAAGCTCTCGGTCGCCTCGCATTCCGGGCAGGCTTCCGGTGAACGCGATGAAAAGCCGCAGTGATGGCATTGCAATCTATGGACTAGGCGATGCTCCACAAGCCAGGCACTGCAGTTGGGGCATTGCAGACGGTGGCCGCAGCAATCACATAGGGTCAAGGGGGCATAACCTCTGCGATTGAGGAACAGCATTGCCTGGTTGCCCTGTTCAAGAACGGAACGCACTTCTGTTCGAAGAGGCTCCGATATCCATTGCTGAGCCCCGGGGCGGTGTTTCTTAAGGTCGACAATTTCAACATCCGGCAGGGAGGCACCGCCGAAACGGGAAGGGAGCTTGGCATGCCGGTACTTCTTCCCCTGAACATTTATCAGGCTTTCCAATGACGGTGTCGCCGATGCCAGGATGACTGGAAAATCACCCAGCTTGCCCCGGACGACCGCCATGTCGCGGGCGTTGTAGGGCACCCCTTCATCCTGCTTGAATGAGGCTTCGTGCTCCTCATCGACGACAATCAGGCCCAAATCCGGAAAGGGAAGAAACAAGGCGGAACGCGCGCCGACAACGACTCTTGCCCGCCCTTCGATGACAGCCCGCCAGTTGCGCCGCCGCTCCGACTGGGTCAAATCCGAGTGCCATTCAACGGGCTTGACCCCGAACCGATCTTCAAACCGGGTGAGCCACTGTGAGGATAGAGCAATCTCCGGCAACAGTACCAGGGCCTGCCGTTCCTCCTGCAGGCAAGCCGCAAGAGCCTCGAAGTAAACCTCGGTTTTTCCCGAACCCGTGACCCCTTCCAGCAAAGTCACATCAAAACCGCCATCGATGACGGCCTTTTTCATGTCTTCTGCGGCAAACTCTTGCTCGTTAGACAGGTCAAAGCCTTTTCGCTGCCAGTCAGGCTGCTCGATAGGATCTTCCGACGGCAGGTCGACGGGAAGAAGAATACCGTTCGCCACCAACCCCTTGATGACAGAAGTACTGACGCCGGCAATACTGGCAAATTCCGCTGCTGTCTGTGGCAGTCCGTCTTGTGCAATCTCCAGAACCCGGGCGCGAGCGGACGTCATCTTCCTCGGTTCTCCCCCTGCATACCGATAGCCGATCCGCGGGGCTTTTGGATAAAGGGCATCCGGGACACTCATCGCCATACGCAAAACCCGGCCGCGACGCTGCATGGTATAAGCAGCGACCCAGTCGACAAATTTACGGCTTTCGAGAGGCAGTTTCGGTGTCGGCAGTCGGGTGAGAACATCTTTCATGCGGTCTTCCGGAATGTCTGAGCTCTCTGCCTCTTCCCAGACAACACCATTCACCTCTCTGCTTCCGAGAGGAACAGTCACAAAATGGCCGAGTTCCAGGGCCAGGTCCTCCGGTGCCCGATAATCATAGATGTCGCTTGAGGAAAAAGGCAGAAGAACGCGAACGCGGCGATGTTTAATTGTGCTGCTCATGTCTATGCGATAGACTAAATTGACGGGCGGTGCCAGTCGTTAATTTACAGGGTCGATTGTTCTTTCCAGACAAACGAATTATAGAAGGTTGATTGCTTTTTCAACGAGCACCTTTTTCACGGGATCTGAGACTTAAAGATGAAATTTTTTGTAGATACAGCAGACACTGAAGAAATCCGGGAACTTGCGGATACCGGGCTTCTCGACGGCGTGACAACCAACCCTTCTCTGGTCGCCAAGACCGGACGAGATTTCTTTGAGGTGATCAAGGAGATTTGTGACATTGTCGACGGGCCTGTCAGTGCAGAGGTTGCCGCGACCGACTTTGATACCATGATCGAGGAAGGCAAAAAACTTGCCGGAGTTGCCGAAAATGTCGCCGTCAAGGTTCCTCTGACAATGCCGGGGCTCAAGACCTGCGCGCAACTCAGCAAGGCCGGAACTCAGGTCAATGTCACTTTATGTTTTTCTGCAGCACAGGCCATTTTAGCCGCCAAGGCCGGCGCAACCTTTATTTCACCCTTTGTGGGCCGGCTGGATGATATCGGCCAGTCCGGTATGGATTTGATTGGCGATATTGTCCAGATTTACGACAATTATCCAAACCTGGAGACGGAAGTATTGGTCGCCTCAATCCGCAATCCAACCCATATCGTGGATGCCGCCCTCCTCGGTGCCGATGTCTGTACGATCCCGCCTTCTGTACTTAAACAGCTGATTTCCCATCCCCTGACCGACAAGGGATTGGCAGCTTTTCTTGCAGACTGGGAAAAAACAGGCCAGAATATCCTCGGGTAGGAGTTTAAACAGTGAGTAGGTCCAGTGAGTAAGATTTCAGACAATGAGGTAACAAGCCGCACTGGACCCGATGGGGAACTTAGCGAGGAAAAGGTTCGGAACTGGTTACTGGCCCACCCTGATTTCCTGACTAAAAATGCTGATATTCTGACGGCGGCTCTACCGCCGGAGCGGACAACTGGGGAAGGTGTAATTGATATGCAGTCCGTCCTGGTCAGTCGCCTGCAAAAAGAAGTCGCTGATCTATCCGAAACCCAGCAGGGGTTCGTCCACGCAGCCCGCAACAATATGCATATCCAGGAAATGGTCCATGCTTCGGTGCAGGCCCTGCTTGGCGCCAGCAGCCTCAGTCATTTTGTCCATATCCTTACCCAGGATTTACCGGAACTTCTTGAAATAGATGTCATCACGCTCTGCGTTGAAGACGGCCCCATCCCTCTGCCTGACATGACCGGCCTGCAACGCTTGAAAGAAGGCAGCATTGACCGTGCTAACTGGCAGGATCAGTCGATCATCTTGCGGCCCACCGCCCCGAAGTCGAAAGCCGTTTTTGGACCGGCGAAAGATCTGGTCCATTCAGATGCCCTGATCAAGCTGGATGTCCCGTCCTTGCATGCCAATGCCATGATTGCCTTTGGCAGTCGCGAACCCGGACATTTTCATTACGATCAAGGGACCGATTTGATGGAGTTTCTGGCCGTCGTTATGCAGTCCTGTCTGCAAATGTGGCTCGAACAAAAGACGGAGTGAACCATGGCCCTCCAGCCAACCCTGACCCAGGCGCTGGAAAACTGGTTGAACTGGCTTCGGCATGAAAAACGCGCAAGCCCGCTGACGTTGGAAGCCTATGAAAGAGATGTGCGGGACTTCTTGAGTTTCACAGCAGGTCATATCGGCAACGACCCCCAACTGAAGGACCTGGAAGGATTGCGAGCCGCTGACTTTCGCGCTTATCTCGCTCATCGACGTCAGGAAGGCCTTGCCGCCACCTCGATCAGGCGGGTTCTTTCCTCCATTCGAAGTTTCTACAAACGCCAGGAAAGGGACGGATACCTGCATAATCCGTATCTGAAGACATTGCGGACACCGAAAGCCGGATCACGCCTTCCCCGTCCACTGGCAAAAGCTGATATGAAGACTCTGTTGGACAAGTCTGCGGACACTAGAGAACCGATCTGGGTCCGGCACAGAGATACAGCCGTATTGACCTTACTCTATGGCTGTGGATTGCGGATCGGCGAAGCGCTCGCCCTCAATTATGAGGAGCGGCCAAAAGCCGAGGTCATGACCCTTATCGGAAAAGGAAATAAGGAACGTATGGTTCCTGTCCTTCCGGCCGTGCGGGAAGCCTTGCAATTTTATCTGAAGGAATGCCCGTACCAGCTTGAGACAGGCGGGCCCCTTTTTGTTGGGCGACAGGGAAAACGGCTCAGCCCCCGAATCATTCAGCTTAAAATGCAGGCGTTGAGACGGGCGCTCAATCTGCCGGAAACCGCAACCCCCCACGCATTACGTCACAGCTTTGCCAGCCATTTGCTGTCAAACGGCAGCGATCTGAGATCCATTCAGGAACTTTTGGGTCATGCGTCCTTATCCTCTACTCAACGCTATACGGATCTGGACACGGAAAAACTGCTCGTCGTATATGACAAGGCACATCCGAAATCCTGAAAAGGGCGAAATTCATGGCTGCTTCGTCAGGCGGAGGGCAAAGGGCCCGATCAGGGTAAACAGACCAACTGCAGCAAACATCACTCCCCATCCAAATGTCGACATAGGACCTCCGGCACTGTCGAGCACGATGCCGGCGACGACTGGCCCCAACATTCCCCCCAGGAAACCGAGAAAACTATGCACTGCCATCGTTGCTCCCCGCAGATCGAGCGGTGCGCTTCCGACCGCACCTGCCGTGAGGGACGACGAGTCCGCCGTGATCAGAATGCCATAGAGGGAGGCGATGGCCACCACAATGGCAAAAGGCATCTCAGCGGTAAAACCGATCCCGCAGGCCACGAAAAAAGTCAGGATCATAATGATGGTAATGGATCGCTGGCGACCAATCTTTAAGGAAAGTTCATTCCCCAGGATACTGGATGGAAGGCCGAGAAACACCGCAAAAGCCGTAATCACGGAAACATCCATCCATCCCGGGGCATCCGTCAGCATGTGAGAATAGGCGAGGAATGCGAGCATGAAGGACCGCATGGCCACAAGTTCCCATGTATGACACACATAGCCGATGATATATCCCATGGTGAAACGGTTTCGGACCACAGGCGTATAGTTGACGATTTGTGACCAGGGCCGTTTTTTCTCCAGGGTTCTGGGCCGGGTATAAATCAGGGTCATGGCGAAGGCCAGAGGTGGTCCGGCGATGATAGCAATCAGAGCAATTTCCCAGGTAAACCAGAGAGTGATCTGTCCCACCACCAGAAAAGAAAGGGCCGACCCTGCAGAAAAGCAGGCTGTGTAGAAGGCGATGGATCGGGACTGATCCCCTTCCGGCAAGCGGTCAGTGAGCAGTTTGAGGCCCGGCATATAAGTGCAACCAAGGCCGGCACCAGAAAAAAATCGCCAGGGCAGAGAACTCCAGAAGTCATCGGCATGAAAGGCAAAGCCGTAGGTTCCGATAAAGGCCAGAACACAACCCGTTAGAAACACATTACGGGCATCAATCCGGTCCGTGATCGACGTGGAAAGAGGGCCGACAAGCATAAAACCAAAGAAAAAAACACCGTTAATCCATCCGGCATCGGCCCCTGACAGCTCCCATTCCTCAAAAAAGAAAGGTGTCAGGGCTGGAAATGAGGCAAAGGAGGACATTGCCAGAATTTCCGCGATACATATCGCAGCGGTGAGACGAACGGGGGACACGGCAGGTCCTTAAGCCTTAGGCACAGTTCCCGCGAAAGAGGGGCGCCTGGCAAACTCCTCATACCAGGCTGTCAGCTTGGGTCTGCCTTCCCGCCACTTTTCATCGGCAAACCGGAATTCGTGATATCCAAGGGCGCAGGCAACGGCAATGGTTCCAATATTGAGAACACCCTGATAACTATCGGCCTGACTTTCCATGACATCCAGGCAATTCTCCATGGCAAATTTGAGACGGCCATTCCAGCTCGGAGAGCCTTCCCCATCCGGAAGGATACTATCGACCCGGCGCTGATAGGCTGCATCGGTCATTCCATCCGCCATGGCATGCAAGGTCAGTACTTTCCATCGCTCCGGCCCGGTCGGCGGAAACAGGGACGGGCCCGACCCGATACTGTCGAGATATTCACAAATCACGACCGAATCAAACAGCATGTCGCCGTTATCCAGCACCAGGCTCGGAATTTTACCGAGGGGAGAGGCGGGATTGACCCCTTTGAACATATCACTGTGATCCGAGTCTTCGATTTCGATCTGATCGAAAAGATTATGTTCCATCGCGGTGATTTTCACTCTGCGCACGAACGGCGAGAGGGGGCTGTGATAGAGCTTCATGACGTCTCCTTCGGGAGGTAGGGCAGGCAAAAAAGGGGCCGCCTGTTTAGGCGACCCCTGTATTTTGCGTAGTTTTGCCTAATCAGGTCAACTGTTTAATGTACGTCCGTCAACCGCCAGAGCTGCTTCCTTCACCGCCTCATTCAAGGTTGGATGGGCATGACAGGTACGGGCAATATCCTCTGACGACGCCCCGAATTCCATGGCAAGAACACATTCATGAATAATCGTGCCAGCATCCGGACCAATGATATGAACACCGAGCACTTTATCGGTTTTCTTGTCGGCCAGGATTTTTACAAAACCGTCTGTAAAGCCATTGGCGCGAGCACGGCTGTTGGCCATAAACGGTACTTTCCCAACATTATATTCCACACCGTCAGCTTTCAGCTGTTCCTCCGTCTGACCAACAGTTGCAACTTCCGGCCAGGTATAGATCACACCGGGAATGAGGTTGTAATCAATATGCGGTTTCTGTCCCGCCAGCTTTTCGACACAGACCACTCCTTCATCTTCCGCTTTATGGGCCAGCATGGGGCCATCAATCACATCACCAATGGCGTAAATACCATCGACACTGGACTTGAAATTCGCATCGACAACAATTCGGCCGGCCTTGTCCATTTCCACACCCAGATCATCCAGACCGAGCCCTTCCGTATAGGGGCGTCGGCCAATGGCAACCAACACGATATCGGCTTTCAAGGTTTCCTCTTCGCCTCCTTTGGAGGGTTCCATTGTCAAGGTAACTGCCGTTTTGGTTTTCTTCGCTCCGGTTACCTTTTTGCCGAGCATGAATTTGATACCCTGCTTCTTCATGATCCGCTGAGTTGTTTTTGCAACCTCATTGTCGGTTCCGGGGAGCGCCTGATCCAAAAATTCTACAACCGTCACTTCCGAGCCGAGCCGACGCCAGACTGTGCCGAGTTCGAGACCGATCACACCTGCGCCAATGACAATCAGCTTCTTAGGGACCTTAGTCAATTCCAAGGCTCCGGTAGAGGAAACGATTTGCTTCTCGTCAATCTCGACATTGGGCAGCGGGGTGACTTCCGAGCCCGTGGCGATCAGAATGTTCTTGGCCTTAACAACCTGCGCATTCTCTCCCTGCACTTCAACCCGGCCGCCACCTTGCAACACACCGGCGCCTTTGATGTAGGTGACTTTGTTTTTCTTGAACAAAAATTCGATGCCCTCGGTAAGGCCGGTGACCGTAGTGTCTTTCTGGCCCATCATCTTCTTTAGATTAAGTTTAACAGTTCCCGTGTCGATTCCGCGATCAGCGAAGCTGTGCTGGGCTTCTTCAAACAATTCAGACGACTGCAGCAAGGCTTTTGACGGAATACAGCCGACATTCAGGCATGTCCCGCCGAGGGCCCCGCGTTTTTCAATACAGGCGGTTTTCATACCCAGCTGGGCGGCGCGAATGGCCGCTGTGTAGCCGCCGGGACCGCCGCCGACAACGACCAGATCGAAAGTTTCGTCGCTCATCTCATCCCTCTTCGGAAAAAGTTGTTTACAGGTCCAGCAGCAGGCGCTGCGGATCTTCCAGGGCTTCCTTCACCCGTACCAGGAAAGTCACGGCTTCCTTACCGTCAATGATGCGGTGATCATAGGTTAGAGCCAGATACATCATCGGCCGGATTTCAATTTCCCCGTTTATCACCATGGGTCGCTCCTGGATCTTATGCATACCCAGAACACCCGCTTGTGGCGGGTTGAGAATGGGGGATGACATTAATGATCCGTAGACCCCGCCATTGGTAATGGTAAATGTGCCGCCCTGAAGCTCGGCCATGCTGAGCTTGCCATCGCGGGCTTTCTTGCCAAGTTCCCCGATGCCTTTTTCAACTTCAGCAAAACTCAACTGATCCGCATCCCTCAACACCGGGACAACCAGACCCGTCGGCGTACCGACTGCAATGCCCATATTGTAGTAATTCTTGTAGATCAGGTAATCACCGTCGATTTCCGCATTGACGGCGGGAAGTTCCTTCAGGGCCGCGATACAGGCCTTGGTGAAAAAGGACATAAAGCCAAGCTTCACACCGTGCTTTTTCAGGAAAAGCTCTTTGTACTCTGCGCGAAGATCGAGCATGGCCCCCATATCCACCTCATTATAGGTGGTGAGCATGGCCGCAGTATTCTGAGCCTCCTTGAGGCGGGTGGCGATGCTCTTGCGAAGGCGGGTCATTTTGACCTTTTCTTCGCGATCTTCCTCCGAACGCGGACCGGAGGGAGCACTGGATGCTGCAGCAGGGGCAGAGCTTGCCGCCGGCGCTGCCACGGGAGCAGCCGGTGAACTTCCGCCATTTTCCAGGGCTTCCAGAACATCCCCCTTGGTGATCCGGCCATCTTTTCCGGTTCCGCGGATACTGGCCGCATTCAAATTATTCTCATCAATGAGTTTTTGAGCCGCTGGTAAAACTTCTACATCGTTGCCAGCAGCGGGAGCCGGTGCGGCAGCGGCAGGCTCTTCTTCTGCCGGAGGCGCTTTGGCTTCAGGGGCGGGAGCCGGTTCTTCCTTCGGCGCTTCTTCCGCCGCAGGGGCATCCTTTCCGGCAGCTCCGGCGGCCAATTGTCCCAGGAGAGCACCGACTTCAACATCTTCGCCTTCGGGAACAACGATTTCTTCCAGTCGCCCTGATTCAGTCGCATTCACTTCAAGGGTCACCTTATCGGTTTCCAGCTCGACAATCGGCTCATCCTTGACGACAGCCTCGCCAACTTTCTTGAACCATTGTCCGACGGTGGCTTCGGTAACGGATTCGCCCAAAACAGGGACACGAATTTCAACTGTCATATTGAATTTCCTATTCAGATTTGATGCCAAGGGCATCGTCTACCAGCTTAGCTTGCTGGACATTATGTTTTTTCAGAAGCCCTGTTGCTGTCGCGGCGGATTCTGACCGGCCGGCATAGCGAGGACGCGTTACATTCTTCATCTTCAAATTTTCAAACACCTGTTCCAGATGCGGTTCAACGAAGGTCCAGGCGCCCATATTCTTAGGCTCTTCCTGACACCAGACCACTTCATCGACATGCTTGAAGTTTGCCATTTCCTGCTCAAGCGCCTGGTACGGGAATGGATATAGTTGTTCCAACCGGAGAAAATAGGTTTCTTTTTGACCAAGTTCTTCGCGGCGGGCATGCAAATCATAATAGACCTTGCCTGAACACAGAACGATACGCTTCACGTCCTTATCGGCACAGACTTTCTCATTGTCGTAAAGAACCCGGTGGAAGGTCGAGCCCGGCCCCATATCCTCAAGGGTCGAAACCGCCTGCTTATGACGAAGAAGAGACTTCGGGGTCATGACCACCAGCGGCTTCCGGAATTTACGATGAATCTGACGTCGCAGGGCGTGGAAGTAATTGGCCGGTGTCGTGCAATTGACAACCTGCCAGTTATCCTCTGCCGACATCTGTAAATATCGCTCAAGCCGGGCTGAGGAATGTTCCGGTCCCTGACCTTCATAGCCGTGGGGCAGCAGCATGACCAGACCGCTCATTCGCAGCCATTTCGCTTCCCCACTGGAGATAAACTGATCAATGATCACCTGGGCGCCGTTGGCAAAATCGCCGAACTGGGCTTCCCAAAGCACAAGTGCGTTCGGCTCCGCCAGAGTATATCCATATTCATACCCGAGCACGGCAGCTTCCGAGAGCAAACTGTCGATCACTTCATAATTCGCCTGCTCCCCTTCCAGGTTATTGAGAGGGATATATCGATCCTCGGTGACCTGATCGACAATGACGGAATGCCGCTGCGAGAAAGTTCCACGCCCGCAATCCTGACCCGACAAACGGACTGGAACTTTTTCCTTCAGCAAGGAGCCGAAGGCGAGCGCCTCCGCCGTAGCCCAGTCGATATCCTTGCCGGTATCGATCATTTTTTTCTTGGCTTTCAAGACCCGCTGCAGGGTCCGGTGGACATTGTGGCTTTCCGGGATGGTTGTCAGCCGGTCACCGATGTCCTTCAGTTCTTCGATAGGAACGTCCGTCGTTCCGCGACGAGCTCCTTCGTCAGCTCTTTCAAAGCCCTGCCAGCGCCCTTCAAACCAGTCAGCCTTATTCGGCTTGAAGCTGTTGGCCGTTTCAAACTGTTTCTCGAGATAGTCTTTAAATTCAGCGATCCAGCCTTCGACATCTTTTTCCGTCACCACACCTTCCGCAATCAGCTTCTTGGCATAGATCTGCATGGTGGTGGGATGCTGGGCAATGGTTTTATACATCAGGGGCTGTGTGAAGGCCGGCTCGTCACCCTCGTTATGACCGTGGCGACGGTAGCAGAACATATCGATGACCACGTCGATCTGGAATAGCTGACGAAATTCCGTAGCGATCTTGGCGACATGACAGACGGCCTCCGGATCGTCGCCGTTGACATGGAAAATAGGCGCCTGAACCATCTTGCCCACATCAGACGGATAGGGGCTGGAACGGGAATATTTCGGGCTGGTCGTAAAGCCGATCTGGTTATTGACCACATAATGAATGGTGCCGGAGGTACGGTAGCCTTTCAGTTCAGAGAGACCAAAACATTCCGCGACAATGCCCTGACCGGCAAAGGCGGCATCTCCATGCATCAGCAAAGGCATGACCTTGGTACCCACATCCTCACCGATTTGCGACTGCTTTGCCCGGGCCTTGCCGAGAACGACTGGATTGACAGCTTCCAGATGCGACGGGTTCGCCGTCAGAGACAGATGGACGTTGTTGCCGTCGAACTCACGATCCGAGGAGGTTCCGAGATGGTATTTCACATCCCCGGAGCCCTCAACATCCTCGGGGTTGGCCGGGTTTCCCTGAAATTCTGAAAAAACAGCCCGAAACGGTTTGGCCATGACATTGGTCAGAACGTTCAAACGACCCCGATGCGGCATGCCGAGGACGATTTCCTGCACGCCCAATTGACCGCCACGCTTGATGATCCCTTCCATGGCCGGAACCAGAGACTCCCCGCCATCCAGGCCAAAACGCTTGGTCCCGGTATATTTGACATTCAGGAAATGTTCAAAACCCTCGGTCTCGATCAGTTTGCGAAGAATAGCGATCTTGCCCTCTGCCGTGAAGGATACCTCTTTCTCCCGTCCTTCGATGCGCTCCTGAATCCAGGCCTTTTGATCAGGTTCCTGGATATGCATGAATTCGACGCCGATGGTGGAGCAATAGGTCCGTTTGACGATTGCCAGAATTTCACGAATGGTCGCGGTTTCAAGCCCGAGAACATTATCGAGAAAAATCTCCCGGTCCCAATCCGCTTCCTTAAACCCATATGTCGCTGGATTTAACTCAGGATGTTCTTTCGGAATTTCCAGGCCAAGAGGATCAAGATTGGCCTTCAAATGGCCCCGAACCCGATAGGACCGGATCAGCATCAAAGCCCGGATGGTATCAATCGCGGCGGCCCGAACATCTTCTGTCGAGGCCCCCGCTTCAACAGAGCGTTCCGTTGCCCGGTTCGCCGCATCGCCGAGAATTTCATACTCGTCTTCCGGATCGATGCCGTTGGCAGGTGTCCAGGGCGCTCCCCGGCTTTCCGCCAACACAGTTTCGGCATCATCGCCAAGGGATTGGAAATATTGCTGCCATGTGGGATCTACCGAAGACGGATCTTCCAGATAGCGTCCGTATAGAGCCTCAATAAAGCCAGCGTTAGAACCAAAAAGAAATGAAGAATTGTCCAGTTGTTGAGCCATTTCGGGTTATTTGGCGGGGTTTCCCCCGCCTCCTTCAGTACATATGCAAAATTTGAGGCTAATTTTAATCTATTAGCCTTTCAAAACCCTTACCAAGGTCGATCCTAATGCAGAAGGACTGTCAGAAACCGTTATCCCGGCACTTTTCATTGCGTCCATTTTGTCTTCAGCGCCGCCTTTACCGCCGGAAATAATGGCACCTGCATGCCCCATCCGACGTCCTGGAGGTGCTGTGACGCCAGCAATAAAGCCAACGACGGGTTTTTTGACTTTGGAGGATTTGATGAATTCCGCAGCCTCTTCCTCGGCGGATCCACCAATCTCTCCGATCATAATGATCGATTCCGTTTCATCATCGCCGAGGAACAGGTCCAGACAATCGATGAAGTTTGTGCCATTGACAGGATCTCCACCGATACCAATGCAGGTCGATTGACCCAGACCGGCGGCGGTTGTCTGGGCTACGGCCTCATAGGTAAGGGTTCCTGAGCGGGAAACAATACCGACCTTGCCGCGCCGATGAATATGGCCCGGCATAATGCCGATTTTGCATTCATCCGGGGTAATCACCCCCGGGCAGTTCGGTCCGATAAGTCGGGTATTGCTGTCTTTAAGGGACCGCTTGACCCGCACCATGTCAAGGACGGGAATGCCCTCGGTAATACAGACGACCAGCTCAACCCCGGCATCGACCGCTTCCAGAATGGCATCGGCGGCGAAAGGCGGCGGCACATAGATTACACTGGCATTGGCGCCGGTGGTGGTTACGGCCTCATCAACGGTATCAAAGATCGGCAGATCAAGATGGGTTTCCCCACCTTTGCCTGGCGTCACCCCGCCGACCATCTTGGTGCCATAGGCAATCGCCTGTTCCGAATGAAATGTCCCCTGGGAGCCGGTGAAGCCCTGACAGATGACCTTGGTGTCCTTATTTACGAGAACGGCCATTACGCTGCCTCCTTCACTGCTTTAACAATTTTCTCCGCTGCATCCCCTAGATCGTCCGCTGACAGGATCGGCAGGCCGGACTCGGCAAGAATTTTCTTGCCCAGGTCCACATTCGTTCCTTCCAGGCGCACCACCAGCGGTACGCTCAACGCAACTTCTCTCGCTGCGGCGACAACCCCTTCGGCAATAACATCACAGCGCATGATGCCGCCAAAAATATTGACGAGAATACCTTCTACATTGTCGTCTTTCAGAATGATCTTGAAGGCTTCCGTGACCTTTTCCTTGGTCGCCCCGCCGCCAACATCGAGAAAGTTGGCGGGAGATCCACCATTCAGCTGAATGATATCCATGGTCGCCATGGCCAGGCCGGCGCCGTTGACCATGCAACCGATGTTACCGTCAAGCTTGATATAGTTGAGGTCATATTGCGCCGCTTCAAGCTCCGCCGGATCTTCTTCATCCGGATCGCGCAACTCGGCAATATCCTTGTGCCGGAAAAGCGCGTTGTCATCGAAGTTCATTTTGGCATCAAGGGCAATGACGTCACCGCTGCCGGTAATCACCAGGGGATTGATTTCGACAAGGCTGGCATCCGTATCAACAATGGACTTGTAAAGTGCCGTAATGAATTTAACAGCGGCGCCGACCTGCCTGCCTTCAAGACCCAGTCCAAAAGCAATTTTCCGGGCATGGAAAGGCATAATGCCGGTGGCGGGGTCGATGCTGACCATCAGGATTTTTTCAGGCGTTTCCGCAGCAACTTCCTCAATCTCCATGCCGCCTTCCGTTGACGCCATGAAGGTAATACAGTCTTTGGCCCGATCAATGATGGCCCCAAGATATAGTTCCCGCGCGATATCACAGCCGTCTTCCACATAGACCCGCTTGACCTCTTTTCCCTCAGGCCCGGTCTGATGGGTAACCAGTTGCATGCCAATCATGGCTTTAGCGGTTTCGGAAACTTCCTCAACGGATTTAACGACCTTAACGCCGCCGCCTTTGCCGCGTCCCCCGGCGTGAATTTGTGATTTGACGACCCAAACCGGACCGCCGAGCTCCTGGGCCACGGTTTTGGCCTCTTCGGCTGTATAGGCAACACCGCCTTTGGGCACGGTCACGCCATATTTGGCAAGTAGGCTTTTCGCCTGATATTCATGAATGTTCATAATTTTTTTCGCTGTTCACTTTATTTGAGACTTACTTTCCAGCTTGTCGGATGCCTCTACAGGCATTGTGCGGAATTTACGTTATAACACAGTAAAAAGGGGCACAACCGTTATTGCTGTGCCCCTTCTTATCGATGCCTTATTCTCCGAGGCTTGGATCAATGCCGATGCAGGCTTCGACCAGTCCTTTCACCGCATTCACGGAATTATCAAACATGCCTTTTTCTTCCGCATCCATGTCGATTTCGACAATGCGTTCAATCCCGCCTTCACCGATCACCGTCGGCACGCCAACATACATCCCGTCGAGTCCGTACTGTCCATCTACATAGGCGGCGCAGGGCAGAACCCGTTTCTTGTCCTTAAGGAAGGATTCGGCCATGGTGATGGCACTTGATGCCGGTGCATAAAAGGCCGATCCGGTTTTCAGCAAAGCAACAACTTCCGCGCCGCCATTACGGGTACGGTCGACAATGGCGTCAATTTTTTCCTGAGTGCTCCATCCCATCTTGATCAAGTCAGGCACCGGAATACCGGCGACAGTGGAGTAACGAATGAGCGGCACCATGGTATCGCCGTGACCGCCCAGAACAAAGGCGGTTACATCTTCCACGGAAACGTTGAACTCTTCCGCCAGGAAAAGACGGAAGCGGGCGCTGTCGAGCACGCCGGCCATACCAACGACCTTATTATGTGGCAGACCGCATTTTTCACGCAGGACCCAGACCATGGCATCAAGAGGGTTGGTAATGCAGATGACAAAGGCATTTGGCGCGTATTGCTTGATACCTTCGCCAACCGACTGCATGACTTTAATATTGGTCCCCAGCAGGTCGTCGCGGCTCATTCCGGGCTTACGGGCGATACCGGCGGTCACGATGCAAACATCAGCGCCTTCAATGGCGCTGTAATCGTTGGCGCCCTCGATTTTCGCATTGAAACGCTCGACCGGGGAAGAAGACGCGATATCGAGGGATTTTCCTTGCGGCAACCCGTCGACGATATCAAACAGTACGACATCTCCGAGTTCCTTCAAACCAGCAAGATGGGCGAGTGTTCCGCCAATGTTGCCGCCGCCGATTAACGCTATTTTTTTGCGAGCCATTTCTTTCTCCGACCTGTGTGTTGGAGGGCTCTCTGAGAAGACAGAAAGTCCTCTATTGAATATTCTCGAAGGGGTACTACCCCGTTTCTATAGGAAGAGCAAGAAAAGCTGATAATTTTGTATGTAATTTTGCGACTCCCGGAATTTGTCACCTGAATTT
This sequence comes from Sneathiella sp., assembly GCA_965228285.1. GTDB lineage: Bacteria > Pseudomonadota > Alphaproteobacteria > Sneathiellales > Sneathiellaceae > Sneathiella. The sequence continues at coordinate 3,323,219 of OZ245808.1, read as the reverse complement.
CCATATCTTAACCCCCTAATATCAATAACAGGCTGTCACGTTCTGCTGATTAGCCGGATATGCAATTTATGCTTTCGGGCAGACCGGGAATCACCTCAATATTGCCATTGCCAGATTGGTCACAAAGGGTTAGAGATCAGGGTCAGTAGATGTTCGTAGCCTTTAATCAATGATAGCAGTTGCCACATTATGACTGAACCGGCAGGCCCGCTTGAGGCATATCGCAAGCTGTTATCCAGCAACGAACTTCGGCATGATCCCATTCAAGTATTAGCCGTCGAGAAATTACAGACTCTGCATCGACGTCTCGCCCATTATGATCCGGTCACCAGCACGAAATGGACAGATATCTTTCGACTGGGCGCGACCAAGCCCCGTGTGGAACCGCCACAAGGTCTCTATATCTATGGCGATGTCGGTCGTGGCAAATCAATGCTGATGGATCTTTTTTTTGAAACAGCTCCGGTGGAAAAAAAGAGACGGGTGCATTTTCATGCTTTCATGCTGGAAGTTCACGACTTTATTTACAAATGGCGGCAGGAGGAAGAAAGGAACGGCGACGATCCCATCGCGTCTCTGGCCGATTGGATCACGGATCAGGCCTGGCTGCTCTGTTTTGATGAATTTCAGGTCACGGATGTTGCCGATGCCATGATCCTCGGCAGGCTGTTCGAAATGCTCTTCAGTCGCGGGGTAGTGGTGGTGGCAACCTCAAACCGCATTCCAGATGATTTGTATAAAGACGGATTGAACCGGCAACTGTTTCTGCCCTTTATCGACATGCTGAAAGATCAGCTGGATGTTTTGCATCTGGATGGGGGAACCGATTACCGGCTCGACAGGCTGGCAAAAAATCCGGTCTATTTCACACCTCTGGATGAGGCGGCCGCTGCTGAGATGAGCCGCATCTTTGAGGAGCTCACGGAGGGATCTATTGTTTCTTCAACAGTTCTGACCACACAAGGAAGAGACCTTGAAGTAACCGCCTGCGCCCGGGGGGTGGCCCGTTTTACCTTTGAAGAGCTCTGTTCCCGGCCCCTTGGGGCGTCTGACTACCTGACCCTGACGGAGCATTTTCATTCAATCCTGCTATCCGATGTCCCCAAGCTCAGTGCGGCCCGGCGCAATGAAGCGAAACGCTTCGGGACCCTTGTCGACATCCTGTATGAAGCTGGGAGCAATCTGATCATTTCCGCCGAGGTTGAAGCAGACAAACTATATCCTGAAGGAGACGGTACCTTCGAATTTGCCCGGACCGTTTCCCGTCTGATGGAAATGCGGTCCGAGGATTATCTCAAGGGAAAGTAGATCCGGGGATGGAAAGCCTCGGCTGGCCAGCTCATTTGCCTTAGACCTTTGTTCCGGTTTTACGGTATAGTTTGAAAAACGACCGCAATAATCAAGAACAAGGATGCGAAGATGGCCGATATGACCTTTCCCGACATGGAGGAAATGAAATCCCGACTGGTAATCGAAGAAGATGTGGCGAAGGCGGTTGGTGAAATTGTCGCCTCAATGGACAGCCCGCGTATTTTGGTGTCCATTTCCCGGTCTCTGGCCAAAAACAGTACAGTTGCAGACGATCTAAAGGCGCGATTGGGAGATCAGGTGGTGGGAGTAGCCTCTGTCCTGACCGAGCATTCCCCCTATGACTGCATCTTCGAACTGGCGGCCCTGATTACCGAGGCGAGTGCGACCCATGTGGTGTCCATCGGTGGCGGCAGTGTTATTGACGGTTCAAAAATAGCGCTGATCGTTGCCAATCTGAAGGTGACAAGCGCCGAGCAGCTGGACGGCCTTACCTATGCCTCGGAATCAGGACTTCAGGTAACCGCCTGGCCGATCCGGCATATCGCCGTGCCGACGACCCTGTCCGGGGCGGAGTTTACCCCGCTTGCCGGTGCGACGAGCAGCATTTCCAATCGCAAGGAAGGGTTCCTCAATTCCCATCTTGTGCCCGATTTTATCATCCTGTCCGCCTCCCTGACCCTGCATACGCCGGAGAGTCTTTTGCTGTCCTCCGGCATACGGTCGGTGGATCACGCGGTGGAGACCCTTTGCGCCCCCGGGGTGGACAATGAAATCGCCGATTACTGTGCCGAAGGGCTCGGCCTATTGTACAAGGGACTGAAGGGCTGCCGGACGGACCCGAAAAGCCTGGATCACCGCGCCAACAGTCAGCGCGGCGTCTATTTCGCAACCGCCGGCCTTTCCCGGTATCGCATGGGAGCGAGCCATGGTCTTGGGTATTTGCTCGGTGTTGTCGGTCATGTCCCTCATGGCCTCACCAGCTGTGTCCTGCTTCCGGCCGTCTTGGCGTACAACCTGTCGGATACAAAAGCTCCGCAAAGTCGCATTGCGGAGATCCTGGAAGTGGGAGGCGCCGAGGAGGTCAGTTCGACCCTGCGGCAGTTTATTGGCGAGTTGGGGCTGCCAAACCGGCTCAGTGACCTAAAAGTGAGTGAACGCTCACTTTCTGAAATCAAGGAGGCCGCCCTCACCCACCCCGTCGTTCAGGCCAATCCCAAACCCATCCGAACAATCGAGAATGCTTCGGAAATTCTGACCCTCGCCGGTTAAGACGCTGAGCCTGATAGATCGATGTGACGGCTTTCCCGATAGAAAAAAATCACGGTTATGAGGGACAAGAAGGACATTGCCGCGATCCAGTAGGACGGTGATACAGGATCGCCGGTTGTTGTCAGAAGCCAGGTGACAATCAGAGGCGTCAGTCCCCCGAATATGCCAACGGACGCATTGTAGGCGAGCGCGAGACCGGTGCATCTCACTTCGGCAGAGATCAGTTCAACATTTGCCGCCGTCACCCCCCCGACATAAATGGCGATGGCCAGCGCAAACCCGCATTCGCCAAGAAAAATATGCAACGGATCCGTGCTATGAATAAGGAAGAAGAAGGGAACTGAGCCGAACGCCAGCATCAAAGCTCCCAACAGCAACATGGATTTTCGCCCAAACCGATCTGCAGCCCAGGCCGCGATCGGCGTTATTACGAGGAGGATTGCCATACTGCCCGTGTTCAAATTCAGCGCCAGCTCTTTCGACAGGTGATCGACTGTCTGGACATATGTCACCACATAGACAAAGGCGGCATAAAAGGACACGGCCAGGGCAAGATTTAAAAACATGATCTTGATGACAGTTTTATGGTGCTGCGTGAAGATGCGCAGGACCGGACTGCTGGCTTGTTTAGGGGGAGTATCATTGGCCAGAGTACGCCTCACCAGAATACTTGTCACCGCTACCAACGATCCGAACAGGAACGGCAGGCGCCATCCCCAGTCGGAAAGCTGCTCATCTGTCAGAATCGTTGCAACCACATCTCCGATTCCGGAACCCAACAGAATTCCCAGAATGGCCCCCCAAAAACTCCAGATGCCGAAAACAGATCGTCTGCCCCGGGGGGCGCGCTCAACAAGAAACACGATGGAGCTTGTATACTCCCCGCCGACAGACAGGCCCTGAATGATCCGAAGAATCACGATGAGAACGGGCGCCGCGACACCAATCATCTCATAAGTCGGGAGAAAGGCGATAAGGGTTGTCGGCACAGCCATGGCAAGGACAGACAGGGTCAGCACCCGTTTTCGGCCCACAATATCCCCAATTCGACCGAACACAATTCCGCCAAGGGGACGGGCCAGAAGCCCGGCGGCAAAGGCGCCGAAGGCGGCGATCAGGGACACTGCGGGGTCATCGGAAGGAAAAAACTGCTGGCCTATGACCACGGCAAAATAGCCGTAAATGGCAAAATCATACCATTCCATGACATTGCCCACGAGACCCGCAATGATTATACGGGATGTATTCGCCGGTGCGGACGGCGCACCGTCAGCCTTTTCCCCTTCAGTTGACATATGCCCCTCATTTACCCGCTAAAATGGAGGAAAATATTTGCGAGGAACCGGATCTCGTCAAGGCATAAATCGTTGATTTTACAGTTACATTGTAATATCGATCCCGGGATTAAGGTATCAACTCACCAACCGCGTTCGCTACGGCCGCCTGATCCTCTGCCGACTTGTTTTGTCCGAGCTTGGCTTTGCCTTGCAGCCGGGAAACAGGAATTTCAAAGGCGATGATACCCCGCATCAGTCCGTGCAGCCGCTTCTGGTCAAATCCTCTTGGGCTCCAGGGGTCCGGCTGGTCTTGCTCATTTTCCAAGGTCAGACGCTCCAATAGGCCCAGAACCCTCTCCGGATCGCTAACGATCTGTGGTGTTCCATAAGCATGAACAGCGATGTAGTTCCAGGTCGGCACATTGATATCCGTAGTGTAGAAGCTCGGCGAAATATAGGCATGCGGCCCCTGAAAAATCACCAGGGCTTCCTGCCCCTCAAGGAGACTGCCATGGGGATTGGCGCGCGCCATATGCCCGATCAGGGTGCCATTCTCCCCCCGATCCGGATCATAGGAAAAGGGCAGATGGGTGGCGAAGGGAAGACCCTCTCCATCTGTGGAAACAAGAGTTGCAAAGCTGGCTGCCGGCAACAGGCGCAACAACGTCTCTTTGCCAGGTACCGTGAAATGAGGTGGTATATACATCTTCTTCATCCATTAAAAAGGCCGCTCAAATGAGCGGCCTCAATCTATGAATAAATTGGTCCCTATAAAGCACCAATTTGAACTATATCATGGAACCAATTACCGCCGCTCCACCATCATCTTCTTGATTTCAGCGATGGCTTTGGCTGGATTCAGGCCTTTCGGGCAGGTATTGGCGCAGTTCATGATGGTATGGCAGCGATAGAGCCGGAAGGGGTCTTCCAGATTATCGAGGCGCTCTCCGGTATGTTCATCGCGACTGTCAATGATCCAGCGATAAGCCTGAAGCAATATGGCCGGACCCAGGAACCGATCCGAATTCCACCAATAGCTCGGGCAGGAGGTGGAGCAGCAGGCACAAAGAATGCACTCATATAGCCCGTCCAGCTTCTCCCGGTCTTCCTTGGATTGCAGCCGCTCCCTCGAAGGTTGCGGCGTTTCCGCCTGTAGCCAGGGTTTGATGGAGGCATATTGGGCATAGAAATTGGTCAGATCCGGTACCAGATCCTTCACCACCGGCTGATGCGGCAGAGGATAGATATTGATATCCCCGTCAATTTCATCCATGCCGGTCGTGCAGGCCAGGGTATTGGTGCCATTGATATTCATGGCGCAGGAACCGCAAATCCCTTCGCGGCAGGAGCGGCGGAAGGTCAGGCTGGAGTCGATCTCATTCTTGATCTTGATCAGCCCGTCCAGGATCATCGGACCGCAGGTGTCCAAATCCACATGATAGGTATCAATTGCCGGATTGGCATCATCATCCGGGGACCAGCGATAGACATTGAACGTCTTGGTGTTGGTCGCCCCTTCGGGCTTCGGATGGGTCTTGCCCGTGCCTACTCTCGAATTTTTGGGTAATGTAAGTTCAACCATCTTTACCGTCCCTGACTCCTAGTACACACGTGCTTTAGGTTTGATATACTCGACTTCGTCGGTGAGCGTATAGCTGTGTACCGGCCGGTAATCGATCTTCACGCCGTCCGTATCATTATGATAGGTCAGAGTGTGTTTCATCCAGTTTTCATCATCGCGATCAGGGAAGTCCTCATGAGCATGGGCCCCCCGGCTTTCCTTGCGGTTTTCCGCCGCTGTCATGGACACAACTGCCTGACGGATCAGGTTATCAAGTTCAAGGGTTTCCACAAGATCAGAATTCCAGACCAGGGAGCGGTCCGTGGTCTTGATGTCCGGCATCTGATCCCAGACCTTGTTGATCTTGGTGATCCCTTCAGCCAGGGTTTTGCTTGTCCGGAACACCGCGCAGTCTTCCTGCATCACCCGCTGCATGTTATCCCTGATTTCCGCTGTTTTGGTACTGCCATCGGCATGCCGAAACTTATCGAGATGCGCGAGCGCCTTATCGCAGGCATCGGCGGGCAATGGCGCATGCGCCGCGCCGCTCCTGACAACATCCTTGGCCCGAAGCGCGGCAGCCCGGCCAAAGACCACCAGATCGATCAGGGAGTTTGACCCCAGCCGGTTGGCGCCATGGACAGACACGCACGCCGCCTCTCCCACTGCCATCAGACCGGGAACAATCGCATCGGGATCACCTTCCTTGAGATCTACGACTTCCGAATGGTAGTTCGTTGGGATACCGCCCATGTTGTAATGCACGGTCGGCAGAACCGGGATCGGCTCTTTATGCACATCAACCCCTGCGAAAATGCGGGCACTTTCCGAAATACCCGGGAGTCTCTCATCAATCATTGCCGGATCAAGATGGTCAAGATGCAGGAAAATATGGTCATTGCGGGGACCAACCCCCCGGCCTTCGCGAATTTCCAAAGTCATAGACCGGCTGACCACATCGCGGCTGGCCAGATCCTTGGCATGGGGGGCGTAACGTTCCATGAACCTCTCACCCTCGCCATTGACAAGGAAACCGCCTTCCCCGCGCACCCCTTCCGTAATCAGGCAACCGGCACCATAGATACCGGTGGGATGAAACTGGGTGAATTCCATATCCTGAAGCGGAAGTCCTGCGCGCAGCACCATGCCACCACCGTCGCCGGTGCAGGTATGAGCTGACGTACAGCTGAAATAGGCACGGCCAAATCCACCGGTGGCTAGAACCACCATGTGGGAACGGAACAGGTGCAAGGTTCCATCTTCCAGACAGAGACAGAGAACGCCACGGCAGGAGCCATCCTCATCCATGATCAGGTCCAGGGCGAAATATTCGATAAAGAATTCCGTATCATGCTTGAGGCTCTGGCTATAAAGCGTGTGCAGCATGGCATGGCCGGTGCGGTCCGCCGCCGCGCAGGTCCGCTGTGCCGCCGGTCCTTCGCCGAACTGGGTGGTCATGCCGCCGAAAGCCCGCTGATAGATCTTGCCTTCCTCGGTCCGGCTGAAGGGCATCCCGAACTGTTCAAGTTCAAGCACGGCCGCCGGGGCTTCCCGGCACATATATTCAATGGCATCCTGATCACCGAGCCAGTCCGAGCCTTTGACCGTGTCATACATATGCCACTGCCAGCTGTCTTCTCCCATATTACCGAGAGACGCGGAGATGCCGCCCTGGGCGGCAACTGTATGGCTTCGGGTTGGAAAGACTTTGGTAATGGCGGCTGTTTTCAGTCCGGCCGCGGCCATGCCCATGGTCGCCCGCAAGCCCGCGCCCCCGGCGCCGACAACGACCACATCATATTTATGTTCTGTAATTGGATAGGCTTCTGACATGTACTCTATTATCCCCCGAGGGCCAGCTTCAAGACGGCCAGTGCAGAGGCCAGCCCGACGATCGCGCAGAAAAAACTATTGAGGATCAACAGCGCCATCTTTGTTGTTTCCGTGTGAATGTAATCTTCAATGACAACCTGAAGACCGAGCTTCAGATGATAGAAGGTTGCCCCGATCAGCAATAACATGATCAACGAGGCAAAGGGCAGGCTCAAGATTTCAACGACCCGGTCATGATCTTCCCCGACCAGACTGATGACATAAGCGAGAGCAATAACGAACAGTGGGATCATGGCAACGGCCGTGATTTTCTGGTGCCACCAGTGGGTTGTGCCTTCCTTGGCAGAGCCCAAACCACGGACATTTTTAAGCGGCGTTCTCATTCCCATGATCAGCCCCCCATCCCGTAAGCGATAATCCAGGTCAGCAGAGTCAGGACGACGGAGGCAATAATCGCCGCCATACCGGTTTTACGCATTGTCGGCAACTCAAAGCCTTTACCCATATCCCAGAACAAATGACGGATACCGTTGCAGAGGTGATAAAAGAGAGACCAGGTAAAACCAAAGAGAACCAACTGACCGAACCAGGAAGAAATAAAGCCGCTGACCGTCGCATAGGCGTCCGGCCCACTCGCCGCTGCAATCAGCCACCAGGCCAGAAGCAAGGTGCCGGCTCCTAGAGCAATGCCTGTCGCCCGATGAGTAATGGAGGTAACCATCGTGATCTGCGGCTTGTAAATTTGCAGATGCGGCGATAGCGGTCGTTCAACATTCGCCATAAGAAAATCTTTCTTGCTGGATGTTTTTCATATTTTTGTGGCCATAGTTGAGGAGGAGTTTAGTCTTCCCCCTCTTCAAGTCAATATTACCCTGTCTAAAATTACATTGGGTCAGGGTTTTTTGGGCAGGATTACCCAGTAATCGAGATCCAGGACAACGGCCGGATTGCGCTTGCCCTCTTGACCCATATCCGGAAAAGTCTCGCATGAGGCCTCTTTCGTGGCCAGAGTCCTCACCCGCAAGGCCCCTGCATCCGCATTGTCCGGAAGATCGGCGGTTTCCAGTATCTCACTCCAGGCATAAATCGTATCTCCGGCAAAGGTCGGGGCGGTATGGGATCCACCATTTATTGCCGCCACAAACTGGGCATTTCCCAATCCATTGAAAGAAAGCGCTCTTGCCAGTGAGATAATATGGCCGCCATAGATCAGACGCCGCCCAAAGCGGTCATTCTGCATCTGATGCTGGTTGAAATGAACTTTTGCCGTGTTCTGATAGAGGCGGGTCGCCATCATATGTTCGGCTTCCTCAATGGTCATGCCATCCACATGGTCAATTTTCTCACCGACCGTATAATCCCCAAAGAAATGAGGGGAGCCTGCCAGGACCGGATTATAGCCCGAGAAATCAAGTCCCTCCGGCAGGGAAAGACTTGCAGGGCTTACTCTGTCTGGTAATTCCGGCACGACGGTATCTGGCGCCGGCGCGGCTTCATCCCGTTTGCGCACCATAACCCAGCGCACATAATCAAGGACCACGACACCCATCTGATTGGTGCCGGTTGAACGGACATAGACCACACCCGTTTTGCCGTTGGAGTTTTCCTTGAGGCCGATAACCTCCGAGCTGGTCTGCACCGTATCGCCCGGAAAGACCGGCGCCTTGAACTGCACATCCGCATATCCAAGATTGGCAACCGCATTCAAAGAGACGTCGGGAACGGTTTTGCCAAAAACGATATGAAAAACCAGAAGATCATCCACTGGCGCGGCATCAAGACCGCAACCCATGGCAAAACTGTCCGCCGATTGCAGCGCGAAACGGCTGCCATAGAGCGCAGTATAGAGGGAGACGTCACCCTCGGTGATCGTCCGGGGAGTGGCATGGTCCAGCACCTGGCCAATGTGGAAGTCTTCAAAGTAATTTCCGGGATTGGTTTTGTCGGTCATAGTCTCTGTATCCCTTACTCTGCCATGGCCCGAATGGCATCGGCCATCGCCACTTTCTGCTTGGCGATTTCCACATGCAGATTTTCCACGAGCTTGCCGTCGACGAGGACAACTGCCTTGCCTTGACTGTCCGCCTCTTCAAAAGCGGCGATAACCTTGCGGGCATGCTCAACTTCGTCCTCAGAGGGGGCAAAGATCTCATTACTCGAGGCCAACTGTTTGGGATGAATAAGTGTTTTACCATCAAAACCGAGCTCCAGACCCTGCTCACAGGACGCGTGAAAGCCCTCTTCATCGGCCAGATCCAGATAGACTCCATCCAGAACTGTCAGACCATAAGCGCGACCGGCCAGCAAACAGAGCCCTAAAGAGGTGATTACCGGCAGTCTCATGGCGGTATGCTGGGCCTGCAGATCCTTGACCAGATCAGATGTTCCCATCACAAAGCAATCCACCCGCGGGCTCGCCGCGGCAATCTCTTCGGCTTTGAGGATGCCGAGCGGGGTCTCCATCATGCACCAGATCGTTGTACTTTCAGGAGCGCCCGACTCATCCATCAGTTTTTCGAGATCCTGAACCTGGGCGGCACTTTCGACTTTTGGCAGCAGGATGGCATCCGGCCCGGCTTTCGAGGCGGCGATTATATCATCCCGTCCCCAGGGCGTGTCGAGACCATTGACCCGGATAATGATTTCCCGGTTTCCATAGTCACCGGAGGCGGCGTTGGCACAGACAATGTCCCGGGCTTCCGATTTAACGTCCGGGGCAACCGCATCTTCCAGATCAAGAATGAGACCGTCAGCGGTCAGACCCTTGGCTTTTTCCTGGGCCCGGGCATTTGATCCCGGCATATAAAGGACAGACCGGCGAGGTCTCGTTGTTTTTGTCATTACGTTTCCTTCAGGGGCTTTGCAGACCCCTCCAATCATGATTTTGTGCGAGTGCTGGACTGTTCTGGCCGGTATCATAATAATTTTTTGCTGCAACGCAACAAAGTTGCGCATGAAATCTTGCTTGCGCAATAAAAAAGCCGGCGAAGGATATCCCTGCCGGCTTTTTCAATTTCATACCCTTTATGTTCAGGCAGCTTTTTTCAGATAATCCCGCCCAACAAGTTCCGCAATTTGAACCGTATTCAGAGCAGCCCCTTTACGTAGGTTATCCGACACGCACCAGAGATTGATGGTGTTTTCCTGGGTAGAATCATCGCGAAGGCGGGAAACGAACGTGGCGTAATCACCCACGCATTCCACCGGCGTTACATAGCCGTTTTCTTCCGGGTTATCGACAACCATGATTCCCGGCGCTTCCCGAAGGATTTCCCGGGCACGGTCTGAGTCCATCTCATTTTCAAACTCGATATTGACGGATTCTGCATGGCCGACAAAAGTCGGGACACGCACGCATGTCGCCGTCAGCTTGATTTTAGGATCCACTATCTTCTTGGTCTCAACCGCCATTTTCCATTCTTCCTTGGTGTAGCGATCATCCAGGAAGACATCGATATGCGGAATCACGTTAAAGGCGATCTGCTTGGTAAAGTTGGACGGTGTCGGTTCATCATTAACAAAGATACCCTTCGTCTGTGTGAACAGCTCATCCATGGCTTCATTACCGGCCCCGGATGTGGACTGATAGGTCGATACCACCACCCGCTTGATGGTCGCGATATCATGCAAGGGCTTCAAGGTCACAACCAGCTGTGCGGTCGAGCAGTTCGGATTGGCAATGATGTTCTTTTTCACATACCCGGCCGCATCCTGCGGATTGACTTCCGGCACGATCAGCGGCACATCGGGATCCATCCGGAAATGGGACGAATTATCAATAACAATGCATCCTTGCGCTGCCGCAATCGGAGCATATTTAGCCGAAACAGAACCACCGGCGGAAAACAGCGCAAAATCCGTTCCCGTGAAATTGAATGTGTCCAGATCCTGGACTTTCAGGTTTTTGTCGCCAAAGGAAACTTCCCTTCCCACTGACCGTTTAGAGGCCAATGCGATCACTTCTGTGACAGGAAACTGTCTTTCGTCCAGAATGTTCAGCATTTCGCGGCCCACATTTCCAGTGGCGCCGACTACAGCAACTCTATATCCCATAATCTCAATCTCTTCGGTATCCCGGATTTTCCATTCCCGGGGTTTCTACAATAGTTCGGTTAATCAACTCTTAGCCGTTCGCGGCATCCAACTCACGAAGGATGGCATCACCCATCTCCGTCGTGGAGACTTTGGTCATACCATCGGACATGATATCGCTAGTCCGAATGCCACTTGCAAGCACTTTTTGCACCGCACTCTCTACAAGATCCGCCTCATCGCCCATATCGAAGCTATAGCGCAACGCCATGGCATAAGACAGAATCGAGGCGATCGGATTGGCAAGGTTCTGGCCGGAAATATCCGGAGCAGATCCATGGACCGGCTCATACAGGGCTTTCCGACGTCCCGTTTCATCCACGTCGCCAAGTGAGGCGGAGGGAAGCATGCCGAGAGACCCGGTCAGCATTGCCGCACAGTCGGACAGTATATCACCAAACAGATTATCCGTCACGATGACGTCAAACTGCTTGGGCGCCCGCACCAGCTGCATGGCGGCGTTATCCGCATACATATGGCTCAGTTCCACATCCGGAAATTCCGTATCATGGATGTGAGTCACTTCTTCGCGCCACAATACACCTGATTCCATGACATTGGCTTTTTCACTGGAACAGACCCGATTATTGCGTTTTTTCGCCAGTTCAAAAGCAACACGCGCGACCCGATGTATTTCCGGCGTGGTATAGACCTGGGTGTTGATGCCCCGGCGAACCCCGTTGCCGAGATCCTCAATGCCGCGAGGTTCCCCGAAATAGACACCGCCGGTCAACTCACGGACAATCATGATATCAAGGCCGCTGACCAACTCTGGTTTCAGACTGGACGCATCGACCAGCGCGTCAAAGCAAACCGCAGGACGCAAATTCGCAAACAAAGCCAGATCTTTACGCAACCGCAGCAGACCGCGCTCCGGCTTGATGGAGAAATCCAGGTCGTCCCATTTCGGCCCGCCGACGGCACCAAGCAGCACCGCATCGACATTCTGAGCTTTGTCGACGACTTCGTCCGTAATCGGAATGCCATGGGCATCAATGGAGGCACCGCCGACCAGATCCTCATCAACATCAAAGGCAACGGCGCGTTTTTCTTCCATCCAGCTGACAATGCGGCGGACTTCTCCCATGGCTTCGGGGCCAATGCCATCACCGGGAAGGATCAGCAGAGATTTATTTGAAGGCATTTTCGTTCTTTCGGTAAAAGTGTCTTATGTATGCAGCCAGGGCTGATCAAGTTTGCGGGCTTCTTCGAAATCCGTGACCTTGTCTTCTTTTTTCAAGGTCAGACCAATTTCATCCAGACCTTCCATCAGGCAATGCTTGTTGAAATGATCAATCTCGAATTTAATCACGCCGCCGTCAGGTCCATGAATTTCCTGGGCTTCCAGATCCACAGAAATAGTCGCGTTGGCCCCGCGCTCCGCATCCTCCATGAGCATTTCCAGTTCCTCATGGCTGACTTCGATAGGAAGAATGCCATTGCGGAAACAGTTGTTATGGAAAATGTCCGCAAAGCTGGTGGAGATGACACAGCGAATACCGAAGTCTTTCAGGGCCCAGGGCGCATGCTCCCGGCTGGAGCCGCAGCCGAAATTATCTCCGGCAACCAGAATCTCGGCAGAGCGATAAGCCGGCTTGTTGAGAACAAATTCTTCATTCTCGGAGCCGTCGTCCTCATAGCGCATTTCGGCAAACAGGCTTTTTCCAAGCCCGGACCGCTTGATGGTTTTCAGATATTGCTTGGGGATGATCATGTCGGTGTCAATATTGACCAGAGGCATTGGTGCCGCGACAGCCGTGAGTTTCCTGAACTTATCCATACTCTTTCCCCTTATACCAATTCACGAACATCGGTCAGACGGCCGGTGATTGCCGCCGCCGCTGCCATGGCCGGACTAACCAGATGGGTGCGGCCGCCATGACCCTGACGCCCCTCAAAATTCCGGTTTGACGTGGACGCACAGCGATCTCCCTGGCTGAGCTTGTCGGCATTCATGGCCAGACACATGGAACATCCGGGCTGACGCCATTCGAAGCCGGCAGCCTCAAAAATCTTGTCGAGCCCCTCTTCCTCCGCCTGGATTTTCACCAGTCCGGATCCGGGCACAATGATGGCATTGACGCTATCCTTGACCTGTTTACCCTCAATTACCTTGGCAACCGCCCGCAAGTCTTCGATCCGGCCATTGGTGCAGGAACCGACAAAAACGTGATCCACCTCAATATCAACCAGCTTGGTTCCCGCTTTCAGGCCCATGTAATTGAGCGCCCGTTCGGCAGCCATTTGCTTGCCTTCGTCTTCGAACTCAGACGGAGCCGGTACTATACCGCTGATGGGCAGAGCATCTTCCGGGCTTGTTCCCCAAGTCACATAGGGTTCAAGCTTGGAGGCATCAATAACGACTTCCGTATCGAACTTTGCCCCTTCATCGGATTTCAATGTCTTCCAATAGGCAACAGCCTGCTCAAAAGCGCCGGCTTTCGGGGCATAGGGGCGGCCCATTACGTAATCGAAGGTGGTCTGATCCGGCGCAATAAGACCGGCACGCGCCCCTGCTTCGATGGTCAGGTTACACAGGGTCATCCGTCCTTCCATGGACAGGGACTGCACAGCCTCACCGGCATATTCGATGACATGGCCGGTGCCGCCGGCCGTCCCGATCTGACCGATGATCGCCAGGGCCAAATCTTTGGCCGTGACCCCAAGCGGAAGCTCGCCTTCCACATGAACCAGCATGTTCTTGGCTTTTTCCTGGACCAGGGTCTGGGTGGCCAGCACATGCTCAACTTCCGAGGTGCCGATACCGTGGGCGAGGGCGCCAAACGCACCGTGGGTAGAGGTATGGGAGTCTCCGCAGACAATGGTCATGCCCGGCAGAGTAAGGCCTTGCTCAGGTCCAATAATATGAACAATCCCGCGCCGGTCATCGGTCATGGAGAAATAAGGAATGCCAAATTCTGCCGTATTGGCTTCCAGGGTATCGATCTGCAGTTTGCTCTCAGGATCCGATATGCCTTTGTCCAAATCCTTGGTCGGCACGTTATGATCAGCCACGGCAAATGTGGCCTCTGGCCGCCGGACTTTGCGTCCCTGCTCCCGCAATCCTTCAAAGGCCTGAGGACTGGTCACCTCATGAACAAGATGGCGGTCGATATAGAGGATATAGGCTTCGTCTTCGAGCTGATCGACAATATGACTGTCCCAGATTTTGTCATACAGAGTTCTTGGCGTTCCCATTTTCTATCCTCGAATTTTTATCTTCTTTCTTCCCGGCTCAGGTGTTCCTTAAAGATAGGGACGCCTGAAAATCTTGCAATATTCCCATGCGCCATTTTGGAGTTCCTGAGCCGTGAGCAGGGCAGGGGCTTTATACCCGCCCTTTTCTCACTATCCTGTACAATAGCGGCAGTGTTAGCCAGCCGTCTTATTGTAACGGTCATCGCGGCGTTCCCGGATACGGGCTTTTTTGCCGCGCAGTTCGCGCAAGTAGTAGAGTTTCGCGCGGCGCACGATACCCTGGCGAACCACTTCAATATGGTCAATCCGCGGGGAGTACAGCGGGAAGATACGCTCCACGCCTTCACCGTAGGAAATCTTGCGAACGGTAAAGTTGGCGTTGATACCGCCGCCCTCACGGGCGATACAGACACCTTCAAAGGCCTGGATACGCTCACGCGTTCCTTCGACAACCTTCACATGCACCCGAAGCGTATCTCCAGCCCGAAAATCGGGAACCGGACGTTCGGAGACCAGTTTTTCGATCTGCTCTTGCTCTAGCTTCTGAATTGTATTCATGGTTCTAAACCCTTATCTCAAATTTTACTCTTACGGCTTTTCCAGAGGTCCGGCCGACGTTCCTTCGTCACTTCTTCAGAATGGCGCTGCCGCCATTCCCGAATTTTCTCATGATGTCCCGAAAGCAGAACCTCCGGAACTTCCCGGCCTTCCCAGACCGGCGGACGGGTATAATGTGGATATTCCAGCAACCCGTCTTCAAAACTCTCTTCGCCCAGCGAGTCACTGTTTCCGGTCACACCCGGAAGCAGCCGAACCACCGCATCCATCAAAGCCAGGGCAGCAATTTCGCCACCTGACAGAATGAAGTCACCCAAACTGACTTCTTCTATGGACCGGGCATCCAGCACCCGCTGATCAATTCCCTCAAATCGACCGCAAACCATCACGGCCCCCGGTCCTTCTGCCAGCTCCCGAACAAAGGCCTGATCCATGACCCGGCCCCGGGGGCTAAAATAGAGGATCCGCGTCAAACCCTCATTTGCGGCCGCCGCCGCGTCAATCGCCGATCCCAAAACATCCGGACGCATCACCATCCCGGCGCCCCCGCCAAAGGGACTGTCGTCGACATTTCGGTGCCGGCCGGTCGCGAAGTCACGAATATCCGTAACTTCCAGGTTCCACAACCCGTCCTTCAGACCCTTTCCCGCCAGACTCTCTCCCAGCGGCCCCGGAAACATTTCCGGAAACAGGCTCAGAATACGGGCAGTCCAGACCATAGGGTTATCCTCTACGACTGTGTTACAGGTCTGAATCAGCTGACGGTTTCTCCGGCATATCGAAAAATCCGTCTTCAAGATCCAGGATTACCTGGCCTGCCCCGATATCAACTTCCGGCACCATTTCCATGGTGAAGGGAACCAATATCGACGCTTTTTCACTTTTACCTTCAGGAACGATCTCCAGCATATCTCCCGCCCCAAACTCGTGCAGGCGCAATATTCTACCAAATTTCGTTCCGTCTTTGAATATCGCCGTGAGACCGATCAGGTCCGCATGGTAATATTCTTCTTCATTTTCCGTCTCGGGCAGCTTGTCCCGCGATACATAGAGCTCCGTCCCCTTGAGGGCCTCGGCCTGATTGCGGTCTGATATACCCTTAATCCTTACAACCGGCAAACCTTTGCTGAAACTGACGACTTTTAAGGAAAAAGCCTTGGTTTCTGTGGCATCTGTCAGTGGCCCGTATGACGAAATATCTTCCGGGATTTCTGTGAAGGTTTTTATCTTCACTTCGCCCTTGATACCTTTGGCCCCAACTATGACACCCAGCAGCAGCTTTTCGGCCTGACCCATTGTAACAGGCCTTACGCGTCAGCCTTTGCTGTATCGTCTTCCTCAGTAGCAGCCTCTTCCGCAGGAGCTTCTTCAGCCGGTGCCTCTTCAGCGGCAGCTTCTGCTGGAGCTTCCTCAGCAGCAACTTCCTCAGCGGGCGCCTCTTCGGTCGGAGCTTCTTCGGCAGCAGCTGCGGCTTCAGCTTCAGCCTCTTTTGCAGCCTCTTTAGCTTCTTCCTGCTCCCGCAAACGTTCCTGGGCCTTGGCCTTGGGCTTGGCTTTTTCAGGATTATTGCGAACCGGTTTTTCTCCAAATCCGGCTGCTGCCATAAATCCGGCAACCCGATCGCTTGGCTTAGCACCATGGCCGACCCAATGTTTGATTCGATCCAGGTTCAGGTTGACCCGGTTCTCATCGTTCTTCGGCAACATCGGATTATAGGTACCCAGACGCTCGATATACCGTCCATCGCGGGGGCTGCTGGATTCAGCAACAACGATGCGATAGAACGGACGTTTCTTTGCCCCCTGGCGGGTAAGGCGAATTTTCAATGCCATATTACGTTCTTTCCTTAAACAAACTCAAATCTGATTAAAACTTCATACCTGGGGGAAGGAGACCTTGCATGCCACCGCGTGCAATGCCCTTCTTGCCAAGCTTTTTCACTTTTTTCATCATGCCGGCCATCTGCTTATGTTGTTTCAGCAGACGGTTGACATCCTGGACCGACATGCCGGAACCGGCCGCAATCCGTTTCTTACGGGACGCGGCAATAATCTGTGGATTACGGCGTTCCTTCGGGGTCATGGACTGGATCATGGCTTCTTGGCGGATCAGCAACTTGTCATCGAGTTTAGACGAATCAAGCTGTTTCTTCATCTTGCCAACACCAGGTAACATGCCCATCAGGCTGTTCATGCCACCCATTTTGCGCATTTGCCGGAGCTGACTGGCCAAATCATCAAGGTCGAAAATGCCTTTTTGCATTTTCAACGCCATTTTCTCGGCTTCGTCCTTCTCAATGGTCTCCGCCGCTTTTTCCACCAGAGAGACCACATCGCCCTTACCAAGGATCCGATTGGCGATCCGGTCCGGATGGAAGGCTTCAAGAGCATCAAGCTTTTCACCGGTACCCAAAAGCTTGATGGGGCAACCGGTCACTTCGCGCATGGACAAAGCCGCACCGCCACGGCCGTCACCGTCAATCCGGGTCATGACGATGCCGGTGACATCAACACGGCTTTTGAACTGCTCGGCCACATTGACGGCGTCCTGACCAGTCAGGCTGTCAACAACCAGAAGAGTTTCCGTTGGCTGCGAGCCGGAATGAACCGCTTCCATCTCCGCCATCAGTTGCTCATCCACATGCAGGCGGCCGGCGGTATCCAGCAGAATCACGTCAATGCCCTGCAGTTTCGCGGCCTGAACGGCTCGGTTGGCAATATCAACGGGCTGCTGGCCTTCAACGATCGGCAGGGTCGCGATTCCCGTCTGCTCACCGAGGATTTTCAACTGCTCCTGGGCGGCCGGGCGACGCACGTCCAGAGAGGCCATCATGACCTTCTTATTGTGTTTTTCCGTCAGCCATTTGGCGATCTTGGCGGTAGAAGTGGTTTTACCGGAGCCCTGCAGCCCGACCATCATATAGACGATGGGGGGCACGGCCATCAGGTTCAGTTCCTGCTGCTCCGCTCCCAGCATTTCCACAAGCTGATCATGGACAACCTTGATCACCATCTGTGCCGGGTTGACGGATTTCAGGACTTCCGTCCCGACCGCCTTGGCCTTGGCTTTCTTGATAAAAGATTTAACGACGGGCAGGGCAACATCAGCCTCAAGAAGAGCGACGCGCACCTCGCGCATTGCCTCCGAGACATCTGCTTCCGTCAGAGCGCCGCGCTTGGTCAGTTGACCCAGTACGTCCCCTAATCTGCCTGTCAAACTTTCGAACATCGGTTTCCGATCTCGCTCAAATCTCTTTGCACTTCTCAGAACAACGGCCTTCAACAACGCAAAAAACGCCAGGGCGCGAAACTCGCGGGCTGGCGGATACCGGTAAAGGGTACTTTATGTCGTCACTCAGTTGTCTTGAGTGGCCGGAATTAGCCATAGGCAGGCCCATAAGTCAAGGATTAGTTAAGTAGATACTGGACCCGGCTTCAAGAAACGCCTATATCGCGGGGTATGGAACCGCTCTCATTCATAAAGATGCATGGCCTTGGCAATGATTTTGTCATTATCGATGGCCGTGACAGCTTGCCCGATCTATCGGAGAAAGCCATACAGGCTATAGCTGACAGGCATAAGGGCGTCGGCTTTGACCAGCTGATCATTCTGGAGCCGACGGCTGCGGAAGCGGATGTCTTTATGCGCATTTATAATGCCGACGGAAGTGAATCGGGTGCCTGTGGCAATGCCACCCGCTGTGTCGCTCATTTGATCATGATCGAGACCGGCAAGGACCGGGTTGTCATCGAGACATTGGCTGGTCTGCTCCCCGGAACAGTAGGTGAAGACGGCACGATCGTTATCGATATGGGCCTGCCGAAAACCGACTGGCAGCAGATCCCGCTCTCACGTGAAGAAGACACCGCCCATGTCAATCTCTCAGCCGGTCCTCTCAAGGATCCCGTCAGTGTCAACATGGGCAATCCCCATGCCGTGTTTTTTGTTGAAGATGCGGATGCTATTGATCTTGAAAAATGGGGTCCGATGCTCGAGACCGATCCTTTGTTTCCGGAGCGTGCCAATATCAGTGTCGCCAGCAAGATGAAGGACGGACATATCCGGCTTCGGGTCTGGGAGAGGGGGGTTGGTATCACCCTTGCCTGCGGCTCCGCTGCCTGCGCTTGCATTTTTGCAACGAACTTGCGCCAAATCACCGATAGTTTTGCAAAAATGCACGTCAATGGGGGCATCCTTGATATGCGCATTGGGGAAAACGGTCACATCTACATGGGCGGCCCCATCGCTACCTCCTATACCGGCACCCTCGATCCACATTTGCTGGAAGGAGCGGCATAATGGGAGAGAACAAGCCCATCGCCGCGCCGGAAATCATTACCTTTGGTTGTCGTTTGAACAGCTATGAATCGGAAGTCATGCGCGGCCATGCCATTGCCGCCGGCATGACCAATGCGGTGATCATCAACAGTTGTGCCGTCACCAACGAAGCCGAGCGGCAGGCCCGGCAGGCGGTACGGCGGGCCAAACGAGCCCATCCAGACGCCAAGATCATCGTCACCGGCTGCGCCGCCCAGACCAATCCCGATCAATTCTCGGACATGGCGGAGGTCGATCAGGTTCTTGGCAATCTGGAGAAGCTGGAGCCGGATGTCTTCGGCCTCAATAAAACCGAACGGGTGCAGGTCAATGATATTATGTCTACCCAAGAAACCGCCGGTCACCTGATTGAGGGGTTTGAGGGCCGGGCACGGGCATTTTTGCAAATCCAGAATGGCTGCAACCACCGCTGTACGTTCTGCATTATTCCCTATGGTCGCGGTAACAGTCGCTCCGTCCCTTTGGGGGCTATTGTCGATCAGGCGAAATCCCTCACGGCTAATGGCTATAAAGAGTTTGTTTTGACCGGTGTCGATATCACCGCCTATGGGGAAGATCTGCCCGGAACGCCGACCCTCGGCCAGATGTGCCGCCGCCTCCTGGCTGCGGTTCCTCAAATTCGACGGCTGCGCCTCTCGTCCCTTGACCCTGTCGAGGTGGATGAGGATCTGTGGCGGCTTATCGAGACCGAACCCCGCCTAATGCCGCATCTGCATATCAGCCTGCAAGCTGGCGACGACATGATCCTGAAACGCATGAAGCGGCGGCATCTCAGAGACGATGTCTATCGTTTCGTTGAGCGGGCCCGGGCATTGCGTCCCGGAATCGTCTTCGGTGCCGATATCATTGCCGGGTTCCCGACCGAGACCGATGAGATGGCGGAAAACAGCCGACGCCTGATAGAAGACTGTGAGATCGCCTATATGCATGTCTTTCCCTATTCCGCCCGCCCTGGCACACCGGCGGCGAAGATGCCTCAGGTGCCGGGTGATATTCGCAAATCCCGGGCAGGGCAACTGCGGGCAGTTGGTGACGCTAACCTGAAGCGGTTTCTGGCCTCCCAGATAGGCACCCGCCAATCCGTGCTTATTGAAAACGAGACAACGGCCCGCACCGAACATTATGCCCCCGTTGACCTGACCTTTACCGCCACCCCCGGCGATATTCTGGACGTGGATATCATTGCTTCGGACGGGGCAAAACTCAGCGCCCGCCCGATATCGTAAGAGTACCGAATGACTGAAAAAGAAGAGAAAAAAGGCTGGTTCCGGCGACTCAGGGACGGACTGACACGATCGTCTTCCGCCCTGACCACCGGCATCACTGATATTTTCACCAAGCGCAAGCTGGATGACGATGTGGTGGAGGAACTGGAAGAGCTGCTGATCACATCGGATCTTGGGGTTTCCACCTCGGCAAAAATCGCCGCCGGTATCGCCAAGACACGTTATGACAAAGAAATCGCCCCTGAAGAGATTCGCCAGGCCCTGGCCGAAGAAGTAACCGAAATCCTGGACCCTGTGGCCCATCCCTTTGAGCTTCAGGAAAACCGCCGCCCCCATGTCGTTCTGATCGTCGGGGTTAATGGATCGGGAAAGACCACGACCATCGGCAAGCTGGCACGACAATATCGGGACCAGGGTAAAAAGGTGGTTCTTGCCGCAGGCGATACTTTTCGGGCCGCCGCCATTGAACAGCTTCAGATCTGGGGAAATCGCACCGGCTGCGAAGTTGTCACCACCAAGGTGGGTGGAGATGCCGCCGGCCTCGCCTTTTCCGCCCTAGAAAAAGCCCGCACCGATGGAGCGGATCTGCTGCTGATCGACACGGCCGGACGGCTTCAGAACAAGGCCGACCTGATGGCAGAACTTGAAAAGGTCATCCGGGTTCTCAAAAAATTGGATCCTGAAGCGCCCCATTCCTGCCTTCTCGTGCTGGACGCGACAACCGGCCAGAACGCCCTGAGCCAGACAGAGATATTCGGTAGGGTCTGTAATGTCACAGGACTGGTGATGACAAAACTAGACGGCACGGCGCGCGGCGGGGTGCTGGTCGCCATCGCCGACAAGTTCGGCCTGCCGATTCATGCCATCGGGGTCGGTGAAGGGGTCGAAGACCTGCAGCCATTTGCTGCCCGGGATTTTGCCCGTGCCCTCGCCGGTGTCGAAAACAACACGTAAAGGAGACCAAGTAACCATGGCAGAACGCGCGATGCCCAAAGGCCTGAAGCCGGCAACAGAGCTGGGTCCCCTGATTATTTTCTTCGCCGCCTATTATTTTGGCGATCTGTTCATTGCCACCGGCGCCATCATGGTGACCACCATAATGGCACTGGCCGTTTCCTATTATTATACCCGGTCCCTGCCGGCCATGCCCTTGGTGACCGCTGTTGTCGTCATGGTTTTCGGCGGTCTGACCCTGTATCTGAATGATGAGACTTTCATCAAAATGAAACCGACCATCATCTATGGCTTGTTTGCGGCGGCCCTCTTTGCCGGCCTGCTCATGGGCAAGTCTTTTGTGAAGGTGCTGTTCGACAGCTTCTGGAATCTGGATGACGAGGGCTGGAAAAAACTCACCACCCGGTTGGCATTATTTTTCCTGATCATGGCCGTTGCCAATGAGATCGTCTGGCGATTCTTTTCCACAGACATCTGGGTCAATGTCAAAGTGTTCGGCTTTACCGCCGCGACTTTCCTGTTTTTTCTCTCCCAGGTCCCTCTGATCAATAAGCACACACAAACCGAGACAACTGAGACCGACGGATGAGCCTGCGGTATTTCCCGCTGGAAGACAGTGATTTCCGCCTCAAGATGGGGCTGCGGGCGCTGAAAGGCTCCTGGCTCGATCCCGATGAAGACCATGCCCGCGATCTTGAAGAAAAGCACCATCTCCTCGCAACTGAACGGGACAAGGTTTACGCCGCCGTTGAGGGAACCGACGAAGCGCAGGAGACCATCCTGGATCTTGTTTGCCAAGAACTCACAAAATCTCACTCACAGATTTCCACCTCAGTTAATGACATTCACGATCCTGGCCTTATCCGCGCAGCTTCCCTGATTCAGGAGGATCTCGTTCTGATGCGGCGGAAAGATGACGACTATATCCTGGCCGCCGCCTGTGTCTGTTTCCCCACCGGCTGGAATTTGAACGAGAAGGTCGGGCACAGCATGCGCCACATTCATGATCCGGTACCGGATCTCAATTCCAGCATCGGCGACCCTATTGATCGTTTTTTTCGCAATCTGAAACCGGGGAAAATTGTCGAGCGATTTAATTGGGGCCTTTATGACAGTGATGCTCTGTTTCAATCCGCAGACTGGCGGGAGAATCGCCCGATCGATAACTCAATCACTGCTGATACAATCGGCGAGCAGATTTTCTTTCGGGTCGAAAGACAGACTTTGCAACGATTAGAGGAGAGTGACGATATCCTCTTTACCATCCGAATCTATAACACGGCCCTTGCGGAAGTGACGGATGATACGGCACGCGCCCGCAAGCTACAACATGCGGTAAGAACCATGGGAGAGGACATGCAACATTACAAGTCCTTTTCGAGATACGCTCTGTTAATTAAAATCTACCTTGATCAAATGTGCCGCGAGGCTTAGTTCCCGAACACCGTTGTCAGTATTTCCGTTGTTCTTTTTACCGGATCGTTGCGAATGGCAGCTTCTTCAACTGCCAGATAATGAAACAGCCCTTCCAAGGCGGCATCGGTCGCGTGATCCGTCAGGTCCGATTTGATATCCGGAACCAGGGGGTAATCGCTATATTCCGCCATCAGGGAGTTATAGGCTTCGATGGCGCCCACATCCTGAAGAGACTCCTCAATGACCGGCCTTACCGTTTCCTTCAGATCCGCCGTCGACACCTTTCTAAAATATTGGGTTGCCGCGTCATCGGGGCCTTCATAGATGGCTTTGGCGTCTTCCATCTTCATTTCGGAAATAGCTGTCCAGATGATCTCCTTTGTTTTTGGGGCCGCGGCCTCTGCTCCCCGATTGAGCCGTTCCTCTAAATCATCCGCCATATCAGAGAGGCCAAATTTACGCAGCAGAGACTGGGCCTGCTGCATTTTCTCCGGCAGCGGGATATGAATGGCCGGATCAGCGTTATAGCCATCCTTTGTCCCGATCTGTCCAACCACGGTATCCGTGCCCACCCGTAAAGCTTCCTGAAGACCTTCAGTAATCTGAGCTACGTCCAGATTGCCAACCCCGCTGCTACCGGAATTACCACTTGCAGACGACGTCGTGTCCGTAATTGTCTTTTGCAGCTTATCCAGCAGGCTAGCCTTTGCCATTGAGTTCATTCCCAAAGCCAAAACGGCCACGGCAGCAAGCCCCGTCAAAATCTGTTTCATTCCTTACCCCGCATGATCTTTAGCGTTTCAGCATTTCGAAAGACTTTTTCAGCAATTCCCCTTCGGCATTGGAAAAGGGCACGAAGCTGTCACTGTCTTTGATGTCCCTGTATTGATGTAGTGCCCAATAGACCGTAGGAAAGGCCAGTTCCTCCCAGGGAATCTCGCACCAGTCAAAAAGTCTGACTTCAAGGGATTCTGGGCCTGCCGAAAATTCCGGTTTGTCCAGCACCGCCCGGTACATGATCTGAACCTGGCTGATATGGGTGACATTATACAGCGCCAGTAAATCACGGATGCGGATATGGGCATAGGCTTCTTCATAGGCCTCTCGAATTGCCCCCTCCGCAGAAGTTTCGTGCTGTTCCATAAATCCGGCAGGAAGGGTCCAAAATCCTTTCCTGGGATTGATTGCACGCCTGCAGAGAAGAAACTTATCCTCATAGGTTACGACGGACCCGACAACGACCTTCGGATTATCATAGTGAACCCAACCGCAATCAGAGCAGACATGGCGCTCCATATTATCGCCGTCCGGCACTTTGCGTTCAAACGCGTAATCGTCTGGGTTTGGTGAAACCACTTTTATCAGGATCTTTCTTTGCCGCGTGTCTTCGAATTATCTACCTTTTCGGACACGGTTTCTTTTCAACGGGATCCTCGGCGGAAAATCCCTCTTGGAATAAGCTGAGCGTATCAATTATTGGCGTTTTCGGAAAGCCTGTTTATGGCTTCGGTCACCGTTTGATAAAGCGGGGAGTTCGCGGTCGCTCTTTGTTGCAACAGCCGCCAGAGCCGCAAGGCTTCAGAGGTATTTCCTGCCTGGACTTCTGCGATGCCCACATACCACAGGGCTTCAGGTATCCGGTTGTCCCTGGCAAGCAAGGTTCGATACAGCTCGACCGACCGCGCAGGCGGCGCTGCCTGACCGTCTGCCGCCTGGATATGAGCGAAAGCTTCCGCTGCCATGGCAGCCTCATCATCCGGTCGCAGGGCAAGGGCCCGGGCATAGGCGTCTGCTGATCCCCGGTAATTCTGAAGGGTTGCGTAGACCTGCCCTAGCCGCATTAAGCCGTCATAGTCCGGCTCTTCCTGCATTCGGGTCGCGAGCCTGTTGACCATGGAGGTGATCATCTCCTGACGCTCTTCCGGGGACATGCTCTCCGCCGCCTCCATATCCTCCTGACTTGGTCCGGGAGCCTGTGCTGCAGGCTTGGCCGCCGTCGTAAGATCGCCGATATCCGTCCCTGTCTCGGTGGCGGTATCCTCAATCCGACGTCGAAGCAATTCCATAAAGGGCGCATCGGCCGGGCTCTCCCGATACAGTTTGACCCAGCTTGCAAGGGCTCCATCCAGGTCTCCTGCCTGGGCATCTCGGAGGGCAAGATAATATCGGGCACCGGGATTTGACGGATCCATGGAAAGAGCAGTTTCAAACGCCTGTTCCGATTCCGCAGTGACGACCCCCTTGGCATCAAAATAGTAGTTTTCGCCGGCCCCCACGTAGAGACCAGGATCCCGCGGCGACAGAACGGTTGCTTTCAGGAAAGTCTCAGCCGCCTCACGATAGCGCTCCATCTCCGACAGATTGCGGGCCAGTAGGATCCAGCCCTCAATATTGTCCGGCTGAACTTGCAGGCTTTCCACCAACTGACGGATGATATTGCCGGAATCTTTTTGGGCAAGTATTTTCCGCTCCGCGTCAATATCCCGCTCGGCCAGAGGACGGGACGGTTCGTCCGGTGATCCCAAGTAAAGATAGATACCCAGGCTGGCTACCGGCACGATGACCAGCATCAGAATCAGAGCCATTCGATTACCGGATGCCTTCCTAACCGACCCTGCATCCTGATCTTTCGACATCTTGAGCAGCCGCCGCTTGATCTCAAGCGCCATTGGCTCTGCTTCGGCAGGGTCCAGCACGCCCCGCGCCACATCCCCTTCCAGTTCATCCAGTTGCTGACGATAGACTTCAAGACCACTGTCATGTCGTGAAAGTGCCGCTTTTCTGGTAATGACCAGTGGCCAGACCAGCAGAATCAGGGACAGCCCGAGGATAATGAGGGCGATCAACCAGAACATCATTTCCGCTGGTCTCCGTCGGGTGTCAAAAGGCTGTCGATTTCCGCCTGTTCTTCTGCAGAGAGCGGCGCAACCGTTTCCGAAACTGCCTCTTGTGATTTACGGCGCACAAATAGGCCGAGCGCCAAAAGACCAATGGCGAAAATGATTATGGGTCCAAACCAAAGCAGATATGTCCTGACCTTGAAGGGGGGATTGAGAAGAACCCAGTCCCCATACCGCACCACCAGATATTCCCTGACAGCATCATCACTATCCCCTAGCAAAATCCGCTCCCGAACCACCTGACGCAGGTCCCTGGCCAGATCCGCATTGCTGTCGAGAATAGATTGGTTCTGGCAGACCAGGCACCGAATCCCATCCGAGATTTCCCGCGCCCGTTCTTCTTGCGCCGGATCTTCCAGACGTTCCTCAATGAAAACAGCCGATGCTGTCATAACCACACTGAAACTCAGCGCGATGACCAGCGACAGGGATTGTAGCAGCTTGTTCACGACGTCCCTGGCCGCAGCAACGGCATCAACCGGGTGTCAAAAATATCCTTTGTTACGGGGCCGATGATCTTGTCGATAATTTTACCGTCCGGACCAATAACAAAGGTTTCCGGAACACCGTAGACGCCCAGATCAATGCCAACGCGACCTCTTTCATCCATTCCGGTCCGTTCATAAGGATTGCCATGGCGATCCAGCCATTCGGACGCCGCCCCCGGCGTATCCTTGTAGTTCAACCCGTAAATCTCGACCAGATTCTGGCGCTTGAGCTCCATAAAAAGCGGATGTTCCGCAAGGCAGGCAACGCACCATGACGCAAAAACGTTAAGGAGAACAATCTTGCCTGTCTTCAAATCAGCCGTCGACAACCCCAGCCCATGACCGGGAACCGCCGCCAGATCAAACTCTGGCACCGGTTTACTGACAAGCTCTGACGGGATTTCCGTCGGATTGAGATGGAACAAGGCATACCACAGCACTATGGCAATGGCGGCGAATGTCAAAACAGGAATGAGAAACCGTACACGCATATCTGTCCCTTAGGCCCCTTGAGCGACCTTGTCTCCTGTCGAATTGATCGCCTGTTTACGTGGGGCACCGACCCGAAGTCTCCGATCACTGAGACTAAGACCTCCGCCGGCAAACATAACCAGAGACCCCAGCCATATCCAGGAGATAAAAGGTTTGTGATATATACGGGTCGCATAGCCACCTTCTCCATCGGAATCACCGATGACCACATAGAGATCCGCCGTCAGCATCGGACGAATGGCCGCTTCCGTGGTTTCCATGGGCGGATCTGTGTAAACCCGCTGCTCAGGTGTCAGCAGGATCGATTTCCCACCGTCCTTTGAAGCGACGAAATTTCCTCTCAGAGCCTCATAATTCGGCCCCTCAATGGTTTCCGCACCCTTGAACAAAAATTCGTAACCGCCGACATTTACTGTCTCACCGGGCCTCATAACACCAAGTTTCTCTGACTGCCAGGCTTCGGATGCCGTAATCCCAAGAATAACAAGCGCCACGCCTATATGAGCAACGGTCATGCCATGGGCGCTGCGGGGCAGATTGATCATGCGTTTCCAGCTTGTCCCGAGCGGCGCCCGGAACAGTTTGATCCGATCCGTCCATTCCAGCAAGGACCCAACCAACAGCCAGACAAACAAGGTCATTCCGACAACGGCCATAATCGGGCCATCGGCAAGATACCACCAGGTCAGGCCGGCGGTGACAAGAACCGCTATCATAGCAAATTTGAGCCGCGCCAATACCCCTGCCAGATCTCCCCGTTTCCACGGAAGAAACGGGCCGAAAGCCATGGCGATCACCAAAGGAACGGCAAGGGGCAGAAATGTCGCGTTAAAGAAGGGAGGGCCAACAGAGACCTTGGCTCCCGTCGCGGCATCCAAAAAGATTGGGTACAAAGTCCCGAGCAGGACCGTCGCCGTCGCCGTCGAAAGAAGTAGATTATTGAGGACCAGGGATCCTTCGCGGCTAATCGGGGCGAACAGACCGCCACCTTTCATCATCGGCGCCCTTATGCCATAAAGCAGCAGAGACCCGCCAATGACAAAGATCAGGAATATCAGGATAAACACACCGCGCGCCGGATCGGTCGCAAACGCATGGACTGAGTTGAGAACACCGGAGCGGACCAGAAACGTTCCGAGAAGGCTGAGACTGAAGGCAATGATGGCCAGTAGGATCGTCCAGCTCTTCAACGTATCCCGCTTTTCGACAACGATTGCCGAATGCAGCAATGCCGTCGCCGCCAGCCACGGCATGAAAGAGGCATTTTCGACCGGATCCCAGAACCACCACCCCCCCCAGCCAAGCTCATAATAAGCCCACCAGGACCCAAGGGCGATGCCGATCGTCAGGAATCCCCAGGCTGTCAAGGTCCAGGGGCGCACCCAGCGAGCCCAGGCGGGATCAACCTTTCCTTCAATGAGAGCCGCGATCGCGAAAGAGAAGGTAATCGACAGCCCCACATAACCCAGATACAGAAATGGAGGGTGAAAGGCAAGACCCGGGTCCTGCAGTAACGGATTGAGACCGTTACCATCAAGAGGCGCCGGTATGAGGCGCTCAAACGGATTTGATGTAAACAGGACAAACAGCAAAAAGCCGACACCAATCAGGCCCTGGACAGCCAACACCCGGGCTTTCAGGCTATGCGGAAGATTGCGCCCAAACAGGGCCACGGCATATCCGAACAGCGCGAGAATCCAGACCCAGAGCAGCAATGACCCTTCATGGTTGCCCCAGACACCGCTCACCTTATACAGCATTGGCTTCA
The DNA here is from genome assembly GCA_965228285.1 of Sneathiella sp. Lineage (GTDB taxonomy): Bacteria > Pseudomonadota > Alphaproteobacteria > Sneathiellales > Sneathiellaceae > Sneathiella. The sequence goes on along the minus strand of OZ245808.1, from coordinate 3,294,538 downwards.
GGGAATGGGAATTGCTGGCCACATTGAGAATGGAAAAGTCACTGGTTACATAGCCGATTGTCAGACAGATAAACGCAATGGTGAGGGTCAGGAATTGAACCAGAGAGGCATTATCGGCAAAGCGCATCATGGGGCTATTATTGCGGTGCGCTCCCACCATGGGGACAACGCTTTGCAAACAAGCCGTCACCAAGGCGATAATCAATACAAAATGACCGACTTCAGCGACCATCAGTTGCTACCCTCCGGCTGCCAGTGCCCGGATTTCTTCAAGCTTTCCGCAACTTCCGGCGGCATGTAATTCTCGTCATGCTTTGCGAGAACGTTAGACGCGATAAATTGCCCGTCCTCCGTCAACATGCCCTCCGTCACCACGCCCTGCCCTTCGCGGAACAAATCGGGCAAAAACCCTTCATAGGTGACAGGAACAGATTTAGCGAGATCGGTCACGCTGAAACGGACGACCACCCCGTCCTTAACAACACTTCCCTCTTCAACCAGACCACCCAGCCGGAATGTCCGTCCGGGTTCTACCGGTTTCTCTGCGAGATCAGAAGGGCTATGGAAAAAGACGAGGCTGTCTTCAAAAGCCGTCAGAACAAGGGCCGCCGCGACACCAAGGATGCAGAGGCCGGCTACGACAAAATACAGGCGTTGGCGTTTACGTGTCATGAGCTACCTTATCGGATCCGGTATCTGCAGAGCGTCGGCGACGGTCCTGCGACCCCAAAGCCTCCAAATCCCGCTCTGCCCTTTTCAGTCTTTGGCTGCTGCGCACATAAAGGACCCCAAGTACGAGAGCCGACAGAATATAGGAAGGCCAGATAAAGACCCCATATCCGCCCATATCAAAAAATGCTTCAAAGCTGTTCATTCAAATTCCCGAACAAGTCCCGCTCAATTGACCATAGATATATTCGTAAAACGGCTAAAATACACGCCTCATCGCAGAATATGCGTCACAATGCCGCGATGACTCTGTCTTTCTGCCAATTAACGGCTTTTCATTTCCGATATCCTGAGGATACGCAGCCGCCTTTCAATAATCTCGGTTTTGACCCTCAAAATCAGTAATGTAATGAAAAGTGACATATAGGCACATCCCATGATCAGAAGCGGCGTCAGAATGGAACTGTGGATTTTTGGCCCGCTTAATGTGGCAACACTCGCCGGTTGGTGAAGGGTATTCCACCAATCAACGGAAAATTTGATCACCGGGATATTGATCACCCCGACCAACACCAGGATTGCTGCGGCTTTTGAGGCTTTTGACGGGTCATCAAAGCTATGCCAAATCGCCATATATCCGAAATACAGGAAAAGCAGAATCAGCATGCTGGTCAGACGGGCATCCCAGACCCAGTAGGTTCCCCACATGGGCTGCCCCCACAAAGAGCCTGTAACAAGAGCCAGAAAGGTGAAACAGGCACCTATCGGCGCCGCGGCTTTCGCGGAAAGGTCAGCAACCGGGTGCTTCCAGATCAGGCCCACCGCAGAAGAGACCGCCATCATGGTATAGATAGCCAGAGCCATCCAGGCCGCCGGCACATGAACGAACATGATTCGGACCGTATCTCCCTGCTGATAGTCCTGGGGTGAGACAAACAGGCCGAGATAGAGGCCGAGGAGGAGCAAAATAACGGTCAGTCCTGCACTCCAGGGATAGATCGCCGACGCAATCTTCAGAAACCGCCTTGGATTGGCATATTTATGTAAATCAATCGCCATGTGCCTAATCTGTTCTCTATCCTGTAAATTTTAGTCCAGTGCCAGTCTCAAAGCCGCTGCAGCTGCCACCGGTCCAACTACCAATGCGCCCAGAGATATTCCAGCGAGCAAAAACAGGTGCGGCCCAACTGCCAAAGACGCCGTTGCCGCATCTATCGCTGCCACCCCAAAAATCAATACGGGTATATATAAGGGTAATACAAGAAGTGACAACAACACACCCCCTCGCCGCATGCCAACTGTCAGTGCCGCCCCTACCGAGCCAATCAAACTTAATGTCGGGGTTCCGATCAGAAGCGCCGCCATCATGATCCAGATGGCATCTGCGTTCAAATTCAGAGTAACCGCCAATACGGGCGTGATAATAATCAACGGAAGGATGGAGGTCACCCAATGAGCAGTCACTTTTCCGAGAACCAGCATCTCAAGCGGAAGCGGTCCTATCGCCAGAAGATCAAGGGATCCGTCCTCAAAATCAGCCTGAAACAAACGGTCCAATGTCAGAAGACTGGCGAGCAACGCGGCGATCCACAATACACCCGGTGCGATTCGCGCCAGTATTCCAAGCTCCGGCCCGACCCCGAGCGGAAACAGCACCACGGTAATGACAAAGAAACATAAGCTTAGGGTGATCGCACTGCCCTGCCGATAGGCCAAGACGAGCTCCCGACGGGTAAGAGCCAGAAACCGGTTCATGCCGGGACCATTTCATCCAGATCCAGGATTGATCCTTCTGCAAGACCGAGATCCTGGTGGGTTGCAAATAAGGCCATACCGCCTGCTTTGACATGCTCTGAGAGACGCATATTGAACAGGCTGATATGATCCGTATCAAGGGAGCTTATCGGCTCGTCCAATATCCATAGGGGTGCCAAAGAGGCTGTGAGGCGAGCGAGACTGACCCGCTTTTTCTGGCCGGCTGATAAATATTCAACTCGGGTATCGGCAAGGCCCAACAGGTCAAAGTCGTTAAGCGCTGTATCCAGATTGTTCTCACCGTGAAAATCTGCCCAGAAGGCAAGGTTTTCGCGCACGGTTAGAACCGGTTTGAGAGCATTCTGATGACCCAGATAATGATACTGGCCCCCATAGCTTTCATCGTCAGACCGTATATCTGTCCCTTGCCAGAAAATGGATCCCCCGGCCGGCTTCAACAACTTTGCACAGAGCCGAAGCAAGGACGATTTTCCGGCGCCGTTCTTCCCCTTGATCCAAAGAGTGTTGCCGGGCTCAAGAGAAAAGGAGAGCCCTTCGAACACCAAATGGTCTGCTCGCTGGCAGGTTAAATCAGTTACAGACAGGGTCATTGGCGGGAATCTAACTACTCCACGACAGTTTTTCTGCCTATTGACTACAGGAATGAGTCAATCCATGCAATGAAATGTGATACCCGGAATTTTTGCCCTATTCATAGGTGCGGATGTCATCGATGACCTTGCCGTCATTTGCAAGGCTGCCGGCTGCGACAAAACTGACATCGCCCCGAACCTTGCAGACGGTCTGCAAGGAGGTTTCGATTTCAGCCTTCAAATTCTCTGATCCGTCCTGGTCCACTTCACATTGCAGGGTCATGGCATCGATATTATTGTTGCTGGAAACGATAAGCCTGACTTTCTTTATCTGCTGATGGCGCTTCTGTACTGCCATGACCTGAGAGGGATCGACAAACATGCCCTTGACCTTGGCCCGCTGATCGGCGCGGCCCATCCATCCCTTAATCCGCTGATTGGTGCGGCCGCATGGGCTTTCACCGTCCAAAATGGCTGACATATCTCCGGTCGCAAATCGAATGAGCGGATAGGTCTTGTTGAAACTGGTGACAACGACTTCGCCGACCTCGCCCGGGGCCACCGGATCGCCGGTTCCAGGCCGAACAATCTCCAATATGACACCCTCATCAATGATCATGCCCTCCATGGCCTCACTTTCATAGGCAATGAGGCCGATATCTGCGGTCCCATAGGATTGCACCACGGATTTCATACCCAGATCTGTCAGAAGCGCACGTAAAGAGGGAGGCAGAGCCTCACCGCCAACACTTGCGTGCGTGAGAGAAGAGATATCGATGGAGCTCTCCGCCGCTTTTTCGAGGAGAACCCGCAAAAAGGAGGGCGTTCCGACGTAGCCCGTCGGGCGCAACTCACTGATTGCCTGTAATTGCATCTCGGTGTTCCCAATTCCTGCGGGAAATACCGGGCAACCAACGGCGCGCGCGCCACTTTCCATCATCATTCCGGCAGGTGTCATATGATAGGAAAACGTGTTGTGAACAAGGTTGCCGGGTCGAAATCCTGCCGCCCACATCGCCCGGCCCATCCGATAATAATCCTTCACATCCTGCCCCGGCTCGTAAATCGGACCCGGGGACATAAAGACATTGGCAATTTCACCGACCGGTTCCGCATTCATGCCACCAAAGGGACGCATCTGCTTTTGCTTTTCGATCAGGTCAGACTTCCGCGTTACCGGCAGACGAGCAAGTGTGGCGTAATCCGTAACGGCCGCCGGATCGACATCCGTCAGCACTTCCTGGAAATAGGGTGAGTTCTCTTTGGCGTGCTGAAGTTGGGCACCAAGCGCTTCAAACTGAGCTTGCTCCCTTTGGTCTTTGTCCCGCGTCTCGAGGGAATCATAGTATTTGTCTGCAGCAATCATGCACACTCACCATTGTTCTTGAATGACAATTTAAGTTTAAGCCAGCCAGCGTTTGCGCCGCCGGTAATGCTTTACATCGCGGAAACTTTTTCGCCCGTCGCCACCGAGACCTAGGTAAAACTCCTTGACATCCTCGTTGCTGGAAAGCTCAGAAGCAACGCCATCCATAACGACCCGCCCATTCTCAAGAATATAGCCATAATGGGCATATTTGAGAGCAATCGTGGCATTCTGCTCGGCGACCAGAAAACTGACCCCTGTTTCTACATTGAGGCGCTTAACGATTTCGAAGATTTCCTCAACCAACTGCGGTGCCAAGCCCATGGATGGCTCATCCAGAAGAATAAGGCTGGGTTCCGCCATCAATGCCCGGCCAACGGCGACCATCTGCTGTTCTCCACCTGAAACATAGCCGGCCAGAGATGTCCGCCGTTCTTTTAGTCTCGGGAAATAGTGATAGACCTTTTCCAGTTCCCGATTGATGACAGCCCTGCCGCCTTTTTGTGTGTAGGCACCCGTCAGCAAATTTTCTTCGACCGTCAAATGCTCAAAACAGTGACGGCCTTCCATAACCTGAATGACACCATCCACCACCAGTTCTGACGGTGATTTTTCTGTGATGTCCTTGCCACGATATTCGATATTGCCTTTCGTAACCTCCCCGCGCTCTGAGCGGAGGAGGTTCGAAATGGCTTTGAGAGTGGTTGTCTTGCCCGCCCCGTTTGCACCAAGGACGGAAACAATCCCGCCCTCCGGCACATCGAGGGATACTCCCTTCAGCACAAGGATCACATGGTCATAAATGACCTCAATGTTATTGACCCTGAGAAGCGGGGCATCTGAGTTGGACATGACGTGAACTCACTCTTTCATAGTTAGAACAAACAGATTAACTACACTTGGCCCGCTCAAGACCTTTTTCCTGCAGGTATTTGTCTGCAGAAGCCTTGATGGCCGGCTGAACCATCTCATGCATTGGCTCAATCCAATCCGTGATCATGGACCAGCTGCTGCCGTCCCATTGCTGGATCTTAACACCACCGCCAGTACCAACGTGGTTTTCACAGGTAATGGTGATTTCAGGAACAATACCCTTGGCGCCATAGGATGCAGCAATTTCAGGTGTCATATCGACATTCTCAAGACCCCAACGAAGCTGTTCGGCAGTAATGGACGCAACACCAAACTTCTTCTGGGCCAGTTTGATACCTTCATGGACCAGAACCTGAGAAGCAATCGCACGGTTATACAGCACCGTCCCGATTGTGTCCTCACCCGCGCCATTTCCCTTGGCATAGACATATTTTTCGATGTCTTTAATGACCGGGAAATCTTTACCGGCAGCTGAGAAAGCGGCACTCTTGTAGTTCATCGAGGCTTTGCCCGCCGGAACCGTGTCGATTTCCGCACCGGACCACCAGTTACCAATGAAATGATCCATTGGGAAATTGATGTTGGCAGCTTCCTTGATCGCAGTCTGGTTCATGACACCCCAGCCCCACATTGTGATGTAGTCAGGCCGTGCACGACGGATCTGCAACCAGGTGGCTTTCTGTTCAATGCCGGGAAAAGAAACAGGATAGAGAAGAATTTCAAATCCGAATTTCTTTGCAGCAGCTTCGAAAAGCGGGATCGGCTCCTTACCATAGGCGATGTCGAGATAGACAAGAGCAATTTTCTTGCCCTTGAGATCTTCAACACTGCCACCGGCCATGTCACCCATATATTTCAGGATCGCGGTTGCCTGCCCCCAATAGTTTGTGGACATGGGGAACACATAAGGGAAAGCAGCCCCGTCACCGGCATCCGAGCGACCATATCCCATGGAAACAACCGGGATTTTGTCGGTCAAAGTCCGGTCAGCCAGAGCATAAGTTACCCCAGTGCTCAGCGGATGATAGACAAGAGCTCCCTTGTGATTGTTTTTGGTCCGCTCATAGCATTCCACACCACGGTCCGTGTTATAGCCGAATTCACACTCATCAACGATGACCTTGGCACCGCCAACGCCGCCATCGCGCTCATTGACCATGGCCCAGTAATCGGCAAATCCGTCAGCAAATGGAACGCCACCAGGCGCGAAAGGTCCTGTGCGATACACAAGACTCGGCAGATACAGACTTTCCTCCGCCGACGCCGGGGCGGGGGCTGTAAACGGAGCTGCCAACACGGCGGCACCGATCACACTCATCAGTACATTTTTAAACTTCATCATATTCCTCCCTGTTTTCCTCTCTTTGGTGACGGTTTGTCCCCGTCGAGATGAACTATCGTCGCAAGACACGCCTTAAATAGCAAGGACTTACCAGCATCTTGTGACAGCTTAATATGGAAACGGCCAGGTTCTCAATTTTTCCTTACCGATACTCCATAACCTTGCGAGCCCGTGGGGCTCAACAATCAGAAAAAAGACAATCAGAACACCAAACACCATAAACTGAATATGCTCGATCAAATCCACCGCCAGGTTCAGCCCCAACAACGGTGGGACATTGATCAGGACGATGGGCATCAAGGTAATAAAGGCCGCCCCAATGAAGGCCCCAAGAATGCTCCCTAACCCCCCAATAATGATCATGAACAAAATTGAGAAGGACCGGTTGATGCCAAAGGCCTCCGGCTCCACCGTACCCAGATGAACAAAGGCCCAAAGAGCTCCCGCAACGCCGCACAGAAATGAGCTCACGGCAAAGGCTGACAGCTTCGTGTTCAATGGCTTAAAGCCAATTATCTCCGCTGCAATATCCATATCCCGCACCGCCATCCAACCGCGGCCGATATGGCTGCGGACGATATTCTTGGTCGCCAAGGCCAGAACAACAACGAAGGACAGGGTAAAGAGGTATTTTCGCGTCGGTGTATCAAAGACAAATTCGAAGCTTGTAAACGGAAGGCCAATGGCAAGGGGCGGCGCGGTGATCACCCCGGAGGTGCTGTAGTTCGTGAACCAGCCCACCTTGATAAACAGCCACTCAATGAAAAACTGTGCGGCCAGGGTAGCAACAGCGAGGTAAAAACCCTTAATCCGCAAGCTTGGAATTCCGAACATAATCCCGACACCGGCAGCCATCAATCCCCCCAGAAGCAGCACCATGATGATGGGCATTTCGGGCATCCCGGAGGCAAATTTATAGGCCGCGAACGCACCCACCGCCATAAATCCACCCGTTCCCAAGGACAGCTGGCCTGCATAGCCGGTCAGGACATTCAGACCCAGGGCTGCCAGAGCCAGTATGAGAAACGGGATGAGGATCGCAGACATGAAGTAATCGTTGGCCACAAAGGGCAGCACAAAAAATGCCACGATCAAAATGAGGAACAGGCCGATGCGATCCTGACGAATGGGAAAGATTGCCTGATCTTCTTTATAGGTCGAACTGAACTGTCCGGCTTCACGATAAAACATGCCCGTTACACCCTTTCGATAATTTTCTCGCCGAACAGTCCTTGGGGACGGAACAGGAGAAAGACCATGGCCAGCATGTACGCGAACCAGTTTTCAATCGCCCCGCCGATAAACGGACCGACATAAATTTCCGCCAGTTTTTCACCAGCACCGATGATCAGGCCACCAACAATGGCGCCCGGAATTGACGTAAACCCACCAAGGATCAGAACAGGCAGGGCTTTGAGGGCAATCAGACTCAGGCTGAACTGAACGCCGAGCTTACTTCCCCACATAATCCCGGCAATCAAGCCAACGAGACCGGCCACAGACCATACGATAATCCAGATCTGCTTGAGCGAAATACCCACGGACATGGCGGCCTGATGATCATCTGCCACCGCTCTCAAGGCCCGGCCAATCCGTGTCTTGTTGAAGAAGATCGCCAGCGCGGCTACCATCACTGCCGCAACGACGCCGGCAAACAGTTCAAGCTTGTCGATCAGAATGTCAAAAACGAATAGGGGCCCGGTGGGAATACCGATATCCAGAACCTTGATGTCACTCCCCCAGACCGTCTGACCAAAGCCATCAATGAAGAAGGTGATCCCGATTGTGGCCATAAACAGGATAATCGGTTCCTGATTCACGAGCTTTCCGAGGACCAGTTTCTCAACCAGATATGCGAAAACGACCATGATCAGAATGGCCAAGACAAAAGCGACCGGCCAGGGCACGCCCAATTTCTCCTGTACCCCCACAAAACTCAGGGCAGCAAACAGCACCATGGCTCCCTGAGCAAAGTTAAAGACACCGGACGCCTTAAAGATCAAAACGAAGCCAAGTGCGATCAGGGAATAAAGTGTCCCTGTCAACAGGCCACTGATGAGCACTTCTAGAAAAAAGTAAAACTCAGCCAAAAAATCTTGCATTAATTGCTCCTGCTCATGACTTAATGACCACCGCCAAGATAGGCATCAATCACATTCTGATCCGCCCGAACCTCATCAGGAGTTCCGTCGGCAATTTTTCCCCCATAATCCAATACGAGTACCCGGTCGGAGATATCCATTACCACGCCCATGTCATGTTCGATCAGGCAGATGGTCGTACCGAATTCATCATTTACATCAAGGACAAACCGGCACATATCCTCTTTTTCTTCCAGGTTCATACCTGCCATTGGTTCATCCAGAAGGAGTAAATCCGGCTCTGCCGCAAGGGCGCGTCCCAGCTCAACCCTTTTCTGCAGACCGTAGGGCAGCCGGCCAACTGGCGTCTTACGGATTGCCTCAATCTCGAGAAAGTCGATGATGTCTTCAACTTTGCGCCGATGCTCAAGCTCCTCCCGCTCCGCCGGCCCGCGCCAGATCATGGCGGAGAAAATCCCGGTTTTCATTTTCAGATTGCGGCCCGTCATGATGTTATCGAGGGTCGACATGCCTTTAAACAACGCCACATTCTGAAAGGTCCGGCCAATGCCCTGGGCCGCCGCCTCGAAGGGCTTCATCTGAGTCCGGGTCGTTCCTTTGTAAGTAATGGTTCCCTTTTGCGGGTGATAGAAGCCATTGATGCAATTCAGCATGGATGTTTTACCGGCACCGTTGGGTCCGATGATGGCCCTCACTTCACCCTGAAGAATATCAAAACTGACATCAACAATGGCCTTCACTGCCCCGAAGGAGAGGCTTATGTCCTTCACGTCCAGCAATACATCACCAATAGTTCGTGTATCGTTCACCATTAAGCTACCGATCCTTTGTGTCTACTAGGCGGCCTTTTTGGCCGGAAATGTCTTGCAATCTCTAATTTTCAAATCTGCTTTTAACTGGCCAGTCCGGCCATCTTCAAATGTCATCTGAGATTCAATGCTGACGAGATCTTGCGACGAATAAAGAGCGTCGATGAGGACATCGTATCTCTCCGCAATGATCCGGCGCCTCACTTTTCTGGTGCGAGTCAGCTCACCATCATCCGCATCCAGTTCCTTATGCAGGATCAGGAAGCGCGTGATCTGGGCATTCGCCAGATCTGAATCAATTGCCAGATCCTGATTGACCTCTTCAATACAGCCTGCGATTAACTCGTAAACCTCATCCCGGTTACCAAGGTCTGTATAGCTGCCATAGGACAATCCCCGTCGCTCGGCCCAGTTTCCGACGGCATCAAGGTCAATATTGATAAAGGCCGTCACACTGTCGCGGTCTCCGCCGTGACAAACCGCTTCCTTGATGTAAGGGAAAAATTTGAGCTTGTTCTCAATATATTGTGGCGCGAACAATGTGCCGTCATTCAGCTTGCCGACATCCTTGGCCCGGTCGATGATCTTCAACTGACCGTCGTCAGTGATAATACCGGCATCCCCTGTATGAACCCAACCGCTTTCCGTCTTGGTTTCCCGAGTGGCTTCTTCATTTTTGAAATAGCCAACGAAGGCACCGGGGCTCTTATACATGACCTCTCCGGTCGTCTCGTCAATTTTGACATCGCATCCGGGCGCCGGGGGACCAACCGTATCTGAGCGGACATCTTCATTATTCTGAATGCAGACATAGGCGCAGGATTCCGTTTGTCCGTAGAGCTGTTTCAGATTGACACCAAGCGCCCGGTAAAAATTGAATACCTCAGTCCCGATAGGCGCGCCCGCCGTATATGACACCCGGATCCTGCTGAATCCGAGACGGTTTTTAAGAGGCCCGTAAACAAGAATGTCACCGATGGCATAGAGCAGCCTATCCGTGAAGGAAACGGGTTTCTTCTCAAGTATTTCAACACCGCAACGCTTGGCAACACCAATAAAATAGTGGAACATTTTGCGTTTGATGACGCTGGCATCCTCAATCCGGATCATCATCTGGGTCAACAGATTCTCAAAAATCGCCGGAGGGGCAAAATAGTATGTGGGCCCCAATTCCCGAAGATCCATCTGCACGGTTTCCGGACTTTCCGGGCAATTTACCGTGTATCCGGCATGCAGAGCCTGGGCGTAGGCGAAGAAATGGTCTCCTACCCAGGCCATGGGAAGATAGGAAAGAACATTTTCTGTTTCTTTCAGCCCTTCAAACTCGACGGATAAACGTGCGGATTCCCAAAGGTTCTCGTAGCTGAGCATGACCCCTTTAGGCCGTCCGGTCGTCCCGGACGTATAAAGAATAACAGACAGATCGTCTGACTTGCCTTTGGCTATTTCCTGCTCAAACCAACCGGCATGCGCTTTGCCATAAGCACGACCCCGGTCCTGAACATCATCATAGAAATGCAGGAAGTCCTGATCGTAATGCCGCATGCCTCGCGGCTCTTTGTAAATGACCGTTTTGATGGAGGGACAGTTGTCCATGATGGAAAGGGTTTTGTCTACCTGCTCCTGATCTTCGGCAATGACAAAATTGACCTCCGCATGGGCCAGGACATACTGGACTTCTTCCGCAACACCGTCCTGATAAATGGGAACCGGCACGGCACCGACGGACTGAACCGCGGCGAAGGCCCAGTAAAGCTTGGGCCTGTTGGATCCGACGATGGCGACCTTGTCGTCCCGCTTCAGACCCAGATCGGCCATACCCAGGGCAAGGGCTTCCACATTTTCCCGAACATCCGCCCAGCTGAAGGTCTGCCAGATCCCGAATTCTTTTTCCCGAAAAGCCGGTGCGTTTGGACGCTGGCCGGCATTGCGGAGCAACAGTTTCGGGAAAGTATCGTAACGTCTCAGATCCTGATCTGTATCTGTCATCGGCTAGTTAGGTCCCCAGTCACCAAAATTATCGTCTCGCTTGCGGTATTTGGATTTGGGAAACAAGCAGAATCATCCCCTCACATCGGAGTGGCGACAGCTTCTATTTTTACGTTTTCTGATGAACTTTCAACGCATCACTCAGAAAACAATCCTCCCAGATCGCACGGCGTTTGACCGCCGAAATAACATGTGCTTTTTTGCAAGCCTTATCACGTCAATAGTCGAAAAATCTGACCAAGGTCAAGAGGAATTCCCAAATGGCATCCATTTTCAGTTCGAATATTTAATTTTGACATGAATTATGTAGTTAAAAAAAATATGATATAGTATATTTACTAAGTATAGAAGTAAATTATTGGGGAGATTCTGTAGTATTTAAATGACAACAAACTCTACTATCACATTTTATACATGCTATAATTTGGAAAAATATGTGATATCAAGGCGTATTTACTACGATATGATTTTTTGAGTATATGGAAAGGATGAATTTCAGATAAATTTTCTTTTACTATTCACCCCTCAGACAAAGCGCTCTATTTGAACGCTATTATGATACATTTTGTAACTTTTTTTCTAAAAAAATGTAGAATAAAGAGAGTTGCGGGAAATTTCAGACGGACCGAATCTCACACCGTCCGCATTTCCCGTACTTTTTTACGCAGCTAGGCCTTGAGAAATTGTGAAATTTAGGGCACATACGGGCCATTAATCTAACGGGTGTCGAATTGACGACACCTTCCCGTTCCCCTTTGCACCAAGGAGCGAAGCGTTGACAACAATCGGTCACGACAGCCTGAATATCCGCCGGTCCCTCGAAATCGGCGGTAAAAAATACGATTACTATAGCATTCCAGAGGCTGAGAAAGCCGGATTAGGAGATGTTTCCCGACTTCCTTTTTCCTTGAAAGTGCTGCTTGAAAATCTCCTCCGCCACGAAGACGGCCGGACAGTGACGTCCGAAGATGTAACTGCCCTTGCCGGCTGGCTGAAAGACCGCAAAGCGGACAGGGAGATCGCCTATCGGCCAGCCCGGGTGCTGATGCAGGACTTTACCGGCGTTCCGGCAGTTGTCGATCTGGCGGCCATGCGCGATGCCATGGTTGCCCTGGACGGAGATCCGGAGAAAATCAATCCGTTAGCTCAATGCGATCTGGTGATCGATCATTCGGTAATGGTGGACAAATTCGGCACCGCCGCAGCGTTTGAGGAAAATGTCGATCTGGAGATGCAGCGTAATGGTGAGCGTTATGCTTTCTTAAGATGGGGTCAGAAAGCCTTCAATAATTTCCGGGTTGTTCCACCGGGAACCGGCATCTGCCATCAGGTCAATCTGGAATATCTCGCCCAGACCGTCTGGACCACCAAAGACCAGAACGGATCTGAGGTTGCCTATCCCGATACTCTGGTCGGCACTGACAGCCATACGACCATGGTCAATGGCCTGGCCGTGCTCGGCTGGGGGGTAGGCGGGATTGAGGCGGAGGCCGTGATGCTGGGTCAGCCGATCTCTATGCTCATCCCGGAAGTTGTCGGATTCAAACTCACCGGCAAACTGAAAGAGGGAACGACGGCGACCGACCTGGTTCTCACCGTCACCCAGATGCTGCGCGCCCAGGGTGTTGTCGGCAAGTTCGTCGAGTTTTTCGGACCGGGTATTGCCGAGCTGTCCCTGGCCGACCGGGCGACCATTTCCAACATGGCCCCGGAATATGGCGCCACCTGCGGCTTCTTCCCGATTGATGCCGAGACCATCAACTACCTGAATTTCACCGCCCGGGACCCAGAGCGGGTCGAGCTTGTGGAGGCTTACGCCAAAGCCCAGGGCATGTGGCGGGACGACAGCACGCCGGATCCGGAATTTACCGCAACATTGGAGTTAGATATCTCGACCGTCGAGCCCAGCCTGGCCGGACCGAAACGGCCGCAGGATCGGGTTCTGCTGTCCGAAGCCTCAAGCGCCTTTAAAAGCGCTCTGCCGGACCTTGCCGGCGCCAATGCCAGCCTGGAGACCAAGGTTGCTGTCTCGGGCAAAAATTACGAGATCGGCCATGGTAACGTCATCATTGCCGCCATCACCTCCTGCACCAATACCTCCAACCCGAACGTCATGCTGGCGGCCGGACTGGTGGCACGGAATGCCTTGAAAAAGGGCCTGACTGTCAAGCCGTGGGTCAAGACCTCTCTCGCGCCGGGGTCCAAAGTCGTCACCGACTATCTCGAAAAAGCCGGCCTTCAGGATGATCTGGACGCCCTTGGCTTCAATCTGGTCGGCTATGGCTGTACCACCTGTATCGGTAACTCCGGGCCTGTTGAGCCGGCGATTGCAGATGCCATTGCCGAAGGTGAACTGGTGGCCTGCTCTGTCCTGTCGGGAAACCGGAATTTTGAAGGCCGGGTCAGCCCGCAGGCCAAAGCCAACTACCTGGCCTCTCCGCCGCTGGTGGTGGCCTATGCCATTGCCGGATCCCTCAATATCGATATCACCAAGGATGCCCTCGGTGAGGATGCCGAAGGTAATCCGGTTTATCTGGCTGATATCTGGCCAAGCAATGCGGAGGTCCAGCAAACAGTCCAGCAGGCCGTGACCCGCGATATGTTTGTCACCCAGTATGCCGATGTGTTCTCAGGGGATGCTTCCTGGAAGTCGATTCAGACCGCTGAAGGCCAGACCTATACCTGGGACAGCACCTCCACCTATGTCCAGCATCCTCCATATTTTGAGGGCATGAAAAAGGAAGTGGGCGATATTGAGGATATCAACGGCGCCCGGGTGCTCGCTTTGCTTGGAGATTCCGTGACAACCGACCATATTTCCCCGGCCGGCGCCATTAAGGCGGACGGGCCTGCAGGCGATTATCTTGTCAGCCATCAGGTCAGCCCGAAAGACTTTAACTCCTTCGGATCCCGCCGCGGTAATCATGAAGTGATGATGCGCGGAACTTTCGCCAATATCCGGCTCCGCAACGAGCTGGCGCCGGGCACAGAAGGCGGTGTCACCCGCCACATGCCCGATGGGGAGCAAATGTGGATCTATGATGCGGCGGAGAAATACCACGCTTCAAACACTCCACTGGTAGTTTTTGCCGGTAAGGAATATGGTACCGGGTCGAGCCGTGACTGGGCCGCCAAGGGCACATTGCTGCTCGGTATCAAAGCCGTGATTGCCGAGAGCTTTGAGCGTATTCACCGGTCAAACCTTGTGGGAATGGGCGTTTTGCCGCTGCAGTTCCCGGAAGGTGTCACCCGCAAGTCCCTTAAGCTGGATGGCAGCGAAACCGTTGACCTCACCGGCATTGCAGGGGGCATTACGCCGCGCATGGATGTCACCTGCACCATCACCCGCGCCGACGGCTCTGTCGAAACGGTAGAGCTGCTCTGCCGGATCGATACCCTTGATGAGGTCGAGTATTATCGCAATGACGGCATTCTGCAGTATGTGCTGAGAAATCTGTCTGCAAGCTGACATCTGGAAATCTGAACAAAATGGCGTATTAATAAATTCGTCATTTTGTTCACCTCCCTTTCACCGACTGGTGATTTGTATGTGAACCGACAATGGATTACATACTGAAACATGAAAAAATCTAGTCAGTTCCTCACCCTCGCCGCGGCCCTGCTGGCAGCTCCTCTGATGATGGTATCCTGGGATGTGCAGGCGCAAAGCGCTTATCAGCCCTCATCGGTTGTCGAGCTCTACACGTCACAAGGCTGCAGTTCCTGTCCGCCGGCCGACAAACTTCTGGGCGAGCTGATTGAGGATAAGGAAGTTCTTGGTCTGAGCTTCCCCGTCACCTATTGGGATTATATTGGCTGGAAGGATACCTTCGGCAACAAAGATCATGATGTGCGCCAGACCAAATACAAACAGGAATTCGGTGCGCGCTATGTTTATACCCCGCAGATGGTTGTCGGCGGCGAAAACCACAAGGTCGGCTCCGACCGCTCCGGCGTGAAATCCCTAATCGCCGGAATTGCCGGACATGCCAAGGAACTGCCGCTGAGCTGGTCCTTTAACAATGACAGCCTTGAAGTCACCCTGCCGAAAGGTGAGGGGGATGCAACCATCTGGCTTGTGGATATTGACCGAAAAAGGGATGTCGCCATTGGCCGCGGTGAAAATTCGGGCGAGACAATCACTTACCATAATATCGTCCGGAAAATCAGATCGGTCGGTGAATGGGATGGCAGCTCCCAAACCGTGGTATTGGACCTTGCGGAAATGCGGGAAATGGGGCGTGACGGCTGCGCTCTGATTGTTCAAAAGGCCGGCTACGGGCCGATCATCGCCGCCCTGAATGTCGAGCTTTAAAAAAGCAAATGTTGATCCCGATTGCTCCCTGAGGCACTATAAGCCTAACAAGAACAAGATTGGCTTATTATATGTCTCAAGATATCGCCCCCCTCAAACCGGCAGCGACCGTCCTTCTGGTCAGGGATTGCGACAAACCCTCAGATACAATTGAAGTATTTATGGTGGTCCGCCATCACCAGATCGATTTTGCCTCCGGCGCCCTGGTTTTTCCGGGCGGGAAAGTGGATGACGCCGATATGGCGGACGAGCTTGTGAATTTTCTTCCCGAAGAGGAACGGCAGGAAGATCCCTTACGTGACTTCAAGGTTGCCTGTATTCGCGAAGCGTTTGAAGAAGCCAATATCCTGCTCGCCCGCAATCGCGACACCGGAAATCTCGTCACCCATGAGCGGCTCGACATACTGGCAGATAAATACCGACTGCCGTTACAAAATGGCGAGGTGACCATTCTGGAAATGGTCGAGGCGGAAAATCTTGAATTGGCTACGGATCTTCTCGGACATTTCGCCCACTGGATTACCCCGGATTTCATGCCCAAGAGATTTGATACCCATTTCTTTGTTGCCAAGGCGCCGCCGCATCAGCTCGCGGTCCATGACGGTGAAGAATCGGTTGATTCCATTTGGGTCGGGCCAAATGAAGTGTTGACGAAAGCCGATGACGGACTGTACACCGTCATCTTTCCGACCCGCATGAATATTGAAGCTCTCGGAAAATTCTCCTCAGCCGACAGTGCGGTTGAAGACGCCAATGCCACGGGAACTTTTTCTGTTCTTCCGGTTATTGAATCGACGGATGAAGGAAAATTTCTTCTCATCCCGAAAGAGGCGGGCTATAGCGTCACCCGGCGCCCGGTTGACCCCCTAATGGATAAATAATCAGGCAAAAAGCGACAGGGCAAGACCGATCCCCTTTGAAATCAGGTTCAGGTCATCCCCTGCCTGTTGCTTCTGTTTGCCAAGCCAGTCTGACAGATTCTGAAGAGATGTTTTGCAGGTGTTAAATTCGTTCGTCACTGATTCATAGTTCCCATCGAGATCGGACATTTCTCCACTCTGCAACGCCTGGATTTCGGCATAGATTGCAGCCTTTGATTTCTCAAGATCTGCCTGTTGGGCCCGTGGCAGCTTTGAAAGATCCCGGCCTGCCAGGCTCTGCTGCGCTTTCAGCAATTTGTTCAGAGCCTCATGATAGCTATTCGACATTCTGGTCTCCTTTCGTGCTGCTAAGGTCCTTATAGGGGGTGCTTGAATCCTCCAGGGCGTCAATCGCTGCCCCTGTCACCTTCACCGATGCGGCGAGGGCCGCGACTTTTTCCAGGAATATAACTGCCTGTGTCGGCAGGAGTTGGTTCACAGACTGGTGTTGTTGGGTGGGATCCAGGAGGTCGAGCAAGTCGGCATGGGCAGAGACCATGGAGATAAGTGCGGCCTGGCTGCCGGCAAGCAGTTGATCCGTCAGCCGGTCTGCCTTCTGGATGGCGACAATTCGCTGAACGACCTTCGAGCGAATTGCTGATTGTCCCGCTGCCGTTGTCCCACTCAACAAGGAGAGTTTGCTCTTCCAGATATTCAGCTCGTCCGAGAAAGCGGAATCGACAACTGCGCGCAGTCCGCCCCGGCAGAGACGTAAGTTAGAAATATCGGTATCTATATCCCTGGACGGAGCCTTGTAGCTGCAATCAGGGGATTGATCCGCTGTTTCACCAATATCAATATAGAGAAGCAACGCGAGCCTTCTTATCGCCGCATCCCCTGTCTTGACTATTTTTGCCAGAGCCTTGTCCCGTTTTGGAAAGATGAAAAGCTCCTCAAAAATCGACAGCCCTTGAACAAGCGTTTTGGCGTCATCCACCTGCAGGGTATGTGTGAGGTCAAAGTCCCGATAGTCAAAGGATTTAACGGAGCTGACGGCAGCGGGGACGGAAAAATCGCCATTGTCTGCAGACGGGTTGCTTATAACTGCCTCAAGGGCATTGGCATAGCCGGTCAACAGGTTAAGGGCATCCCGACGTTTTGCCTGTTCACTTGCTGAAAAGAGCTGCTTTATCGTGGTATCCGGATGTCCGCCAAGGTCAAGCTGAAACTGAATATTGCTCACAGTTGCAATCGCGTTTGCCTTTTCCGCGAGATCAAAAGTGGCCGATATGATCTGGGACAGCGCGGCAGTGCCGTGAGAGAAGTTTTCAACGTCTTTTGTCAGAGCAAGATCCTCAATACCGCTGCAGGCTGATATTCCCAGCAGCAAGCCGCACCCCATGATTTTTTGGCCGATACTGCGCATCCTGATCCCATCTCTGTTTCGAAGCCTTTTTCTCGATATTACTATTGGTTGTTTTTTTTCAAGTTAATTTTTTTATAGGTTGTAAAAATGCACGCATGGTCCCTCATGGTCTTTGTCCTGCTCCTCTGCCACCCAAAAATGGAGCCGGAAATGACAAGCTAAAGCATATAGGCAAATAACTATATAGATGAATGACTATATAGGTTTTAGATGATCATTGAAGGGCGGGAATGAGTTCTGACAGAGCTCTTATTCTTTCGACACCCGGTGGACAACCGATCGTCGATTCCTGAAATTTCGCCCAGGGGCCGCGGACAAGGAATATCCCCGTCAGACCCAAAGCGATGGCGGGCATGACATCGTTGTCGATCCGATCCCCCACATAGGCCATCGAATTTTCAGGGCAGTTGGCGAGTTCGCAGATTTTGCGGAAAAACGCGACATTAGGCTTTTCCACCCCCAACCCTTCAGAGGTCGCGATAAAATCGGTTTCAAGATCCAGCCGCCGAAGATGTGCTTCTATCTGTTTCGGCTGATTACCGGCAATACCGGTTTTATAACCCGCCGCCCGCAACGCCTTTAAACAGGGAAGCGCATCTTCATAGAAGTCCGAGTGACTCAAAACATAGTCTGTACCGGCTGCTTTGCGCGCCTGCAGTGCTTCTGCCAGGTCGAAATCGGGCCGGAAATAAGTGAAGGCATCACGATGGTGCCGGCCCTCTGCGATAGCCTGATGAAGGACCGACAGAAATCCTTCAAAGGGGACCTCCAGATAATCCGCCCATTGCCGCCAATACCGTGTTTCATCCACCAGGGTTTCCCCCAAATCAAAGAAAACAGTCGTTATGGCCATGGTGAAATGCCGGTCCCCTTCTTCCTTCGTTCAGCTATCCCGGCAGGCCCCCCGCCATGAAATCGGCCATGCGGCGGGAGAAGGCGGCGGGATCTGAAACGGGATCGCCTTCGACGATATGGGCCTGGTCAAGCAACAACAGGGCGGCATCCTCAAGCGCGTCAGACGTGCCGTTTTCCTTGGCATTGGTGGCCAGCTTCCTGATCAGGGTATGTTTGGGGTTGAGCTCCAGAATACGCAGGCTCTCGGCACCGCCGAACTGGTTATGGGCTTTCAGCATTTTCTCGAGATGAATGTCCATGTCCCCCTCATCGGCGACAAGGCACACAGGACTGCCGGTCAGTCTGTTTGATTCCTTGATATCCTTGACCTTGCCCTCCAGTGCCTGCTTGAAGACAGCAATCAGGCTGTCCATTTCGGCGCTTTCAGCCTTATTGTCAGTTTCTTCATCGGATTTCTCCTCGGATCCGACATTCTCCAGCCCGGCCGTCCCGCGGGTCACCGATTGGAAGGTCTTGCCCTCAAATTCCGTGATCCGGTTCATCCAGAAACTGTCGACGGCATCATCCAGCAACAGGACCTCCACCCCCTTGGCAGCAAAACCCTCCAGCTGCGGGCTGGCCTTGAGGCCGGACAGGTCATCGCCTGAGATGTAATAGATGCTGTCCTGCCCCTCTTTCATGCGGGAGACATAATCGGCAAGGCTGGTCTGTGTCTCGCTCATCGTGCTGTGAAACAAGGCGATCTTGAGAATGCGCTCGCCATTCTCCGTATCTTCGTAAATACCTTCCTTCAGAACCGCGCCGAAATTCTTCCAGAAATTGGCGAAGTTCTCGACATCCTTCTTGGATTTTTTCTCCAGCTCCCCCAGCACCTTCTTGATCAGTCCACTGCGGATTTTGGCGAGGACCGGATTGTTCTGCAGCATTTCCCGGCTGACATTCAAGGGTAAGTCTTCAGAATCGACAACCCCCCGCAAAAACCGCAAATAGGAGGGCACAAGCTCTTCACAGTCATCGGTGATAAACACCCGCTTTACATAGAGCTTGAGGCGGGATTTGCGCTCCGGATTGAACAGGTCAAACGGGGGTTGCTCAGGCACAAACAACAGCATGGCATATTCAATGCGGCCTTCCACCCGGCTGTGAAGGGTAAGCCAGGGTGTATCGAAGGCCTGCCCGACATGATGATAGAATTCCGTATATTGCTCCGGCGTAATCTCCGATTTCGGCCGGGTCCACAGGGCACTTGCCGTATTCAGGGTTTCGTCTTCCCCTTCTTCTTCTGTCGCCGTCAAAATCACCGGCAGAGCAATATGGTCCGCATAGGTCTTGATGATTGAGCGAATCCGGTTCGGCTCCAGATATTCCAGCGCCTCTTTGCGCATATGCAGTTCGATCGTTGTCCCGCGGCTGTCCCTTGTTCCCTGATCGATACTGAAGGAGCCCTGACCTGTGGACGTCCAGACTGTCGCGTGATCCTCTCCAGCCTTGCGGCTGGTCACCGTAACCTTGTCTGCCACCATAAAGGAGGAGTAGAAACCAACCCCGAACTGACCGATCAGATTGACATCCTTCGCCGCATCTCCCGTCAGCTCCTCTGAAAATCTTGAGGAGCCGGAACGGGCGATGGTGCCAAGATTTTCCACCATTTCCGTTTCGGTCATGCCAATGCCATTATCTTCAATGGTCAGGGTCTTGGCTTTTTTGTCCGCAGTCAGCCGGACCTTAAAATCCGGATCATCCTTGATCAGGTCAGGTTCTGTCAGCGCCAGATAACGCAGGCGATCGCAGGCGTCGGAAGAATTGGAGACAAGCTCTCTCAGGAATATTTCTTTTTCGCTGTAAAGTGAGTGCGCAACAATATCGAGCAGCTTGGCAACCTCTGCCTGAAATTCATGAGTTTTTTCCGTCATGTCCGTCTTTCGTTCCAATAACTAGGGTATCAGCCTCCTATATGACGAGTGAGGCAATTTCAATCAAGGCCAAAATCGGGAAAAATTTGAGGAAGAGGGGGTGAAACTGGCCCACCCCGAGGGGCGCAGAAAATCGGGGCAGGCCGTTCACAGATCATCAACATATGTGTGTAGATGGAGGTGATCAGTGCTGTATCATATATATAGTTGGAATGATCGTTCAAGTATTTTTTTGAGGTACGCGATATTTTCCTGTGCAAACACGTTCACATCTATCTCTGTTGCAACGTCCTTGTTTGTATTTGAACAAGGAAGGTTTTGATCCCCATGCAAGAACCCACTCCCCGGACACAGCAGAGTTCCTATGCACCCCCCAAGCCTTTATACGAGCAGGTCAAATCCTATGTGATTGATCATATTGATTCTGGGGAATGGCCGCCTCATTGTCAATTGCCGTCAGAACATACCCTGGTCCGCGACATGGGAATATCGCGCATGACAATCCACAGGGCTATGCGCGAGCTCACACAGGCTGGATATATTGAAAGAATTCAGGGGGTGGGAACCTTCGTTGCGTCGCCCAAAAAACATAGAAAATTTCTGGAGATTAAGGAAATCAATGACGTTATCCGGGCGAGAAGAGAAAAATATCAATGTGATGTTCACTTCCTGCAGGAGGAACCTCTGGAAGAACAGCCCGCCCTTGAAATGGGAATGAAGGCAGGAGAAGGTATCTTTCGCTCCTATTTCGTTCACCGCGGCAATAATGTCCCCCTTATGATTGAGGACCGCCATGTCCAGCCGAAGCTGGTTCCCGATTTTCTCAACTTCGACTTTAGCAAAACAACCATCGATACGGTGATCAGCACCAGATATTCCCTGTTATCTCATGAACATCAGATTCAGGCTGTCATGGCAACACCGGAGATGTGCCACTTTCTCGAGTTGAAGGACCCGATTGCCTGTCTTCTCGTATTTCGCAAAACCTGGCTTGGGGACGATGTCGTATCAATTGCCCGGATGCTGTATCCGGGCGATCGATATCAACTGATGTGAATAGAGGAAAGGACCGGCGTCAGGCCACCTGGTCAGCGGCTGGATTGCCCACCGGCTTGGCTGATGTCTTACCGGCGCCCTTTGCGCTGCTGGTATACAGGTTCTTCAGCGCATCAACCACAAGCTCATGATCGATTTTGGGCTCTGTACCGCGATATTTGCAGGCCGCGATGATCTGATCGACGATAAATTTCGGCTGATAACAGGCCAGATCGAATTTATTTTTGACCTGCAGTTCTTCAATGACGATATCCATGACGTCTTCGGTGATTTCAATGCCGCGGGCTTTGCCCACCATCTTGAAGATCTCGAAATACTGATCCCGTGACGGGCCAATGGTTTCAAGCTTGTATGGAATACGACGGAGGAAGGCCGGGTCCATCAAATCATCCGGCGACAGGTTGGTGGAAAAAATCACCAATTCATCGAACGGCAGGGAGAAACTCTTACCCGTATGCAGTTTCAGGAAGTCGATCCGGCTTTCAAGCGGGACAATCCAGCGGTTCAACAGATCTTCCGGACTGACGAGCTGACGGCCAAAGTCATCAATGATGAAGGTGCCGTTGGACGCCTTCACATGGAGCGGAGCTTCATAATATTTCGCATGGGCATTGAAGCTCAGATCCAGCATTTCCAGGGTCAATTCACCGCCGGTGATGACAATCGGACGCTCGCAGGGAACCCAGCGCCCATCAAATTCTTCCCGGCGCAGGCCGGAACTTGCCACTTTCTTGGCTTCCCGCCCAAGGATCGGCTTATGGATACTCGGATCAAAGACCTTGATGATCTGGCCATCCACTTCAAAACAGAACGGCACATAGATGACATTGGCAAAAATGGCGGCCACCTTCTCGGCGACCGTTGTCTTCCCGTTTCCGGGAGGTCCGTAAAGAAGGATGCTTTTACCGGCATTCACACCAGGCCCTAAGCGACGCACAAAGTCGTCAGCAATCACCAGATTTTCAAAACTTTCTTCAATCTTCGACTGCTCGACCCGCTCATTGGTAATTTTCTGCAGGCTGATACGCGCCTGATAAGCCATCAGGGAGACCGGAGCCGGACCGACATACTGGTTCTGATCCAGAGATTCAATGGCATAGCGTTTGCCCGCTTCCGTCATGACATAACGGGTTTCCGAGAAAGTGGATTTATCTGCTGTGCCCAGGGATTCCAGGAATTTTCGATCGCCCGATTCCTGGATCAGACGGTTGACCACACCGATCGGCAGTTTGATGGAGTTGGAGATCTGGGAAGCTGTTTCAAGGCTGTTGATGTAAATCAGCTTGAACATAATTCGCATCAGATTGGCGAGGGGAATTCCCGTATCCTCGATGGTTTTCGGGGCCTGCGGTGCCTCGTAAATCGCTTTATCCAGTTGTTCCTGTGTAAGGGCGCCCAGCGCCACCAGATTCTCACCCAGTCGGCCACCGTTCTCCTTCTGCCTATGAAACGCAATTTTTATATCCTCAGGCGTCACTAGATTTTGCGCCAATAAGATATCGCCGATAAGCATTCACATTCTCCAATTCTTCTTCCGCTTTGCCGTGCCATTTGCGGAGCATATTTAACCAATCAACCCAATAAGGTCTTATAGCAGAGTACTTTTTACGCGGTTTTCGTTAACGCAAGGTTAGGATTAGGAAAAATATGGTAAAAATATTTCTTCCCTTAAATGCGGCCGAGCTGGCCGAAGTGATTGCTGTATTCAGCAAAACTCGCCATACTCACTGCGGGATACATACATTTTCTGGACTGCTCACCATCGCTCCATAAGGGGGATATGATGCCTAATTATGCTGCTCTTCTGTCGGTATTTTCAAAAGACCGGGTCGGTCTGATCTCGCTTGTCACCGGGCATCTTTTTGACAGAGGTATTAATCTTGGAGATACCTCCTTCGCCCGTCTTGGTGATGGGGGTGAATTCAGCAGTATTATTGAAGTTCCCAGTGATCTTTCAGAAACTGTCCTGACCGAGGAACTTCTGTCCCTGGAAGGGCTTGCGGATGCGGATATCGATGTCCGTCGGTTGCAGCCGGTCGCCACCAAAACACCACCGACGGAAGTCACCCATAAAATCCTCTGCGAAGGGCGGGATCAGCCCGGGCTTCTGGCGCGGTTGTCTGAAGTTTTCATTGATTTCGATGCCAATATCATCCGGCTCAAATCGGACCAGGCGGCTTCAAAAAATGGCATGAAATTTATCACCCATCTGGCGGTCAATATCCCCGATCGTCGGGCGGCAAACTGTCTGGCAGCGCTTGCCAATACAGCGGAGTCTCTGGGACAGAGCTTGTCCTTTGAGGCGGTCGAGACGTAAACATGCACCCTTACACGGCCGGCCCGGTTTCAGAAGGCTCGATCTCACCGCTGATTTCATCCTGAAGCCAGGTGAAGAAGGCCTGAATGGCCGGATCATCGACTCGGGTTTCCAGCATGACCGCAAAGAAGGAAAAGTCTGCCTTTAGCCTCAAGTCAAAGGGCATGACCAGTCGGCCCGCGTCAATATCTGTCTGCGCAAGGACACCGCGCCCGAGGACAACCCCCGCTCCGGCGACGGCCGCATCCAGGGCGTGATCGGCAACATTGAAATGCAAACCGCTTCGGGTCGGGTCGACATTCGTCACGCCGGCCTCTTTAAGCCAGGTGGACCAGCCCGCCAATTCGAAGACCCCAACATGTGTATCATCATGGATGAGGGTGTGGTGGGCGAGATCCGCCGGTGTTTCCAGTGGGTAGGGGCCGTCCATCAAGGCCGGACTGCACATGGGGGTGACATATTCTTCGAAAAGCGGAAAGGACTTACATCCGGGATACACGCCCTTGCCAAAGCGAATGGCAATATCGATGTCATCCCGGGTCATATCGGCGGTCTTGATGCTAGCGGAGATCCGGGCGTCAATTTCCGGATGCCGCATCATGAATCGATACAGTTTCGGCGCCAGCCATTTTGCCGTAAAAGCCGGGCCGGCGGAGATGACCAGGACATTTTCCGATTTGCGGCGGTTTAATTGGCGAAGAGCATTTTCCATTTGCAGGAACCCATCGCGAATACCGGGAACGAAAATTTCGCCGGCCTCCGTCAGTCGCACGGCCCGGTTCAGGCGATCAAACAGCTTCAGCCCGAGAAACTCTTCAAGTTGCCGTATCTGGTAACTCAGCGCGGCGGGCGTGACGAACAGTTCCTCGGCCGCTTTTTGAAAGCTCATATGCCGCGCGGCGGCGTCAAAAGCACGCAGCGAATTCAAAGGAGGCAGTCTTTGCATTTCGATTCACTTAAAATTAATTTAACTGAAGGTGAAAATTACTCGTTTGTGAAAGAGCGTGCAAGTCTTTAAATCATAATCATCGAAACGAACCGGCTCCTGCTTTTGACTGATTTCGATCCAAAGCAGAAAGCCATAAGCAAAGGAAATAGCTATGTTATATGGTGAAATCAGCGACTCTGCCATTCGGTCTTACATGAATGAAGCGCATATTGCCCGGTCAAAAGCGTTTCACTCCCTTGCAAAGGCTCTCTATGGACAGGTCAAAAATTTAATAGTCAAACCAATCTCGGTTTCTGCTAGATTTTATCCGGCTCAATCCCATCGTTAATTCGGCTTGATCCTTGAACCAGCCCGGCCAGATTTTTTCCTCCTTCGCCAGGTTTGACAGCTCCTTAATCAGTAATTGACGGACCGTCCAGAATTCGTCTTTACTGTCCCGCAGGACGTCAAACCTGGCGATAAGCTTAACTAAGGAAAAAACAATGCGTCAGCTGCTGGTCAACAAACAGGATATCAGCCAAACAAAGCTCATCGATACGCCGTCACATGACCTGGACGACGGTGAGGTCCGCCTCAAAATTGACCGTTTCGCACTGACCGCCAATAACATTACCTATGCCGTCGCCGGCGAAATGATCGGTTACTGGAAATTTTTTCCGGTCCCGGAAGAGGGCTGGGGAAATGTCCCGGTCTGGGGTCATGCTGAAGTAATCGAATCCCGATGTGACAGCATTGATATTGGGGAAAGACTGTACGGCTATTATCCAATGGCCGAGGAGTTGATCGTGCTGCCGACCCGCCTTCGCGATCACGCCTTTACCGACGGTGCCGAACATCGTGCCGCCCTTCCCGGTGTCTATAATGACTATGTCAGGCTGAAAGCCGATCCGGCCCATGATCCGGCCCTCGATGATCTGCAGGCCATTCTCTATCCGCTCTATGCAACCTCCTACATGATTTATGACTATCTGCTGGATAACCACTATTTCGGGGCCGAGCAGGTCCTGGTGGGCAGCGCCTCCAGCAAAACGGCCCTGGGCCTGCTGGAACTGTTGGCAGAAGAAGCTGGGGCCCGTCCCAAAGTAATCGGCCTGACCTCAAATCAGAACAAGGCCTTTATGGAACAGCGCGGTATTTGTGATCAGATTGTCACCTATGACAGGATTGATCAGGACGTTTCCCTGGATCGCTCCGTCTATATCGATATGTCCGGTAATGCGGAAGTTCGGACCGCCCTGCATACCCATCTGCAAGACAACCTCCTTCTCAGCAGCTCCGTCGGCATCAGTCATTGGGATAAATTCCGCCCAACCAAAGATCTGCCCGGTCCGAAGCCCGAAATGTTCTTCGCCCCGGCGCAAATCAAGAAACGGCATGACGAATGGGGACCGGGGGTTATTCAGGGAAAAACCATGAACGCCTGGCGAACCCTTGCAGTGAAAAGCAAGTCATGGCTCACCGTCATCCAGCAGAAGGACCTCGAAGGCGCCGAGGCCACCTATGCAAACCTGCTGGCCGGAAAAACCTCTCCGACCGATGGATATATCGTCCGCATGGGCTAGAAACGCGGGAGCAGGGGTAAAAGCACGTCCAATACGGAGGCGCCGAGCGCTTGAGAACGCTCTGGAGACCAGCCCGTATGGTCTTCTGGCGTGTCGAGAGCGTCCTTGAACGGCATTTCCAGGGTCATGGCCAGGCAGTCAAATGTCTCTGCCACATAATTCCCGCAAAGGGCCATATTCGCTTTGCCTTTTTCCGGCATCGGATAGCCGTGAGTCGTTTGAAAGTCTGGATTGACCGATTGCCAGCTTCGTTTGAAATCGGTCAGCAGCATATCCTTGCGACTGTTCCAGCTCGGCACTCCCTGAGTCCCGATGACAAAATTATAAGGCAAGGTCTCGTCACCATGAACATCGAGGCAAAAATCCACACCGGTCTTCTGCATCTTCTCACGCGCGAGATAGACTTCCGGGCAGGTTTCCGGGTCCGGATCATTCCATTGTCGATTAAGGTTTTGCCCCTGTGCATTTGATCGCAAATGACCGCGGCGGCTGCCATCCGGATTCATGTTTGGTACTACATAAAACACGGCTGCCTGGAGAAGCTCGGCCGCGGTCGTATCTTTCGGGTCCAGCAGACGCTTGAGGAAACCCTCCATCCACCACTCGGCCATTGTCTCACCCGGATGCTGGCGGGCAACAAACCACAGGTTCTTCTTCCCTTCGTCAGGTTCCCCGATTTGCAGCAAATCCATGTCCTGTCCATCAGTTGTCCGCCCGAGGACGATTGAGGTCACTAGGGAAGACATCTGGGCCGTAGCGATCAGATCCGCATGCTGTTCCATACTGAACGGCGCAAAAAAAGCGAAATAGACGGAATTATGATCTGGGGTGAGGTTGAAGACCAATTCATCACTTACAAACTCCGTATCCACCCGGAACCACTCTTTCCGATCATAAGATGCAACGACGCGATATCCCTCCCAGCCTCTGGGATAGGAAGCTTTCCCCGCATTTGTTAGAGCCAATCGACACGGTTGATCCTTTGCGCCGCTTAAACGAAAGTAGAACCATTGCAGAATGTCCGTCTCAGCATCGGGCCGTATTCTCAGTCGAATATCCGACCGGTTTTCGCAATCGTCACAAATTATGTTACCACCGTCAAAGGCGGCGCTGATCTGTATCATTCAGGGCCTCGTAAAAAAGCAATACAAGCCATAGCCGGTTTAGAGCCGTTGGACAATTGCTCGAGCGTATAATTCTGTGAACAATGTGATAGAATGGACATAAGGTGCGCAGGCTTCATCTGATGAGGAACAACATGCTAAAGACATTCATGGTCGCGGCAACAGTTGCCAGCTTCCTATTTACAGCCCCATCCCACGCAGATCAGCCGATCGTTGATGTTCACATTCACTATAGCCATGACGCCTGGGACATGTTGCCGCCTGAAGACGCCGTCAAGATCTTACGCGATGCCGGCATCAAGAAAGCGTTTGTTTCAAGCTCCAGCGATGCCGGCACTCAGGCTCTGTATGAAGAAGCCCCGGATCTAATCGTTCCGGTATTGAGACCCTATCGAAAACGGGGAGAGTTGAGTACCTGGGTTCACGATGACACCGTTATCGGCATGATTGAGGGCAAGTTAAAAGAAAATATCTATGCAGGAATTGGCGAGTTTCACGTCTTTGGCGAAGATGCAAAACTACCCGTCATTCGGCGGATCATTGATCTTGCGGATGAGTACGGGATTTTCCTGCATGCTCATTCCGATGCCCGGGCCGTTGAACTTATTTTCGAGCAAAATCCGAACGCCCGGGTCCTGTGGGCACATTCCGGGTTTGCATCCCCAAAAAAGATCTCCGAGATGCTGACCAAATATCCTAATCTGACAACGGATCTGGCCGTTCGCAGTGAGCATGATGATGGCGGAACCGTTGATCCGGAATGGCGTAAGCTTTTTACTGATTTTCCAGACCGGATCATGCTGGGAACAGATACCTATTCACCTGAGCTCTGGTTCTACGTGATCGAGCATGCAACGACGACCCGGGCCTGGTTAAAGGACCTCCCGCCGGAGATAGCGGAAAATATTTCCCAGAAAAATGCGGAAGCCCTTGCCGCATGGGCTTTAAACAAATGATCCGGAGGGTTAAAGGCTGGGCTTTCGCCAGCTTGCTGGCTACCGTTTTTCCGGTAACAACAATCGCCTGTCCAATTGTAGATACTCCCCAGAATACGATACTCCCCTCCGACAATTACAAAATCGCCGTTACCACCCTGCCCGCAGATATAAAGGTCGGTGATTTATTTGCTGTTCAGATCGACATATGCCGAAAGGATGGCACCAGCTTTGACGGCGATGTCTCCGCCCGGGCGACGATGCCGGCCCATAAACATGGCATGAATTACGAGCCAGAAGTCGCCTCATCCAAAAACGGTCGTTATGTCCTGGAAGGGTTTTCTTTTCACATGCAGGGGCGCTGGCAGTTTGAATTTGATTTGGCTGAAAACGGGGAGACCACAACCGTTTTGCTGGACTATATGCAGAAATAATGCGAACGCTTCAGGGGCTTTTCATTGCTATACTGACCGCCACGGTCAGCACCGGTGTTTCCAAAGCGGAAACTTCAAGGCCGCAACTCACCGATATTGAAAAGCTTGAAATTCTATCGCACGGGCCCTGGCCGCCGCAAATGACACCTGATCACAGCAACCGGTTTTCAGGCAACCCGGAGGCTATAGACTACGGTCGCTATCTCTTTCATTCCCCAAAATTGTCGAGGAATGAGATCTTATCCTGTTCGGGATGCCATCAGCCGGAACGGAACTTTATGGATGGGGTTGCCCTCAATCGGGGGCATATGATGCTGGATCGGAACACGCCGAGCCTGATTAATCTTCGCTGGCAAAATTGGTTCGGCTGGGATGGGGCAAATGACAACCTCTGGGCCCAAAGTATTCGCCCGATATTGATGAACTCGGAAATGGATCTGTCGGCAGAGGAGCTCAAGGGTCAAATCACTTCAGATTCGCTTCTTGCCTGCGGGTTCAGGAAAAGCTTTGGGACATCTGTCGAAGATGTGAGCGATGAAGACGCCCTGGTACTGATTGGCAAAGCACTTGCCGCTTACCAGGAAACCTTAATATCGCCGCCCACCGCCTTCGATCACTTTGTCATTGCCCTGGACAAGGATGACAATGAGGCAATGGCGCAATATCCGGATAGCGCTTTGAGGGGTCTTAAAATCTTTGTTGGAAAGGGCAATTGCAGCCTGTGCCATTTTGGCCCACTGTTCACTACAGGGGAGTTCGCGAATATTGGCATGCCCTATTTCATTCGCAAAGGTGTTGTCGACAGAGGACGGTTTGGCGGAATCACCGCTGTCAAATTATCCCCGTATAATCTGCTCGGTGATTTTTCAGATGATACCGGACATGTTTCCGGATTGCGGACCCGTCACGTGGCAAAACAATATCGAAACTGGGGTGAATTCAAGATTCCCAGCCTGCGCAATGTCAGTCAGACAGCCCCTTACATGCATAACGGCAGCCTGGGCAGCCTGGAGGCGGTCATAGATCATTATTCAGAATTAAATGAAGAGCGCTTGCATGCGGACGGCGAAAGAATTTTACGGCCCCTAAATCTGCCGGCAGAAGAAAAAGCCGACTTGAAAGCCTTTCTAGACACTTTGTCCGTGTCCCTCGACCCGCTCATTGAAGACGCTTCCGCGCCTTATATTTGTGAGGAGTAGGCAGAATACTGAGGCAGGGTCAGTATTCTAATAGCCCTAACTGAATTCACCCTCGCCGATGTCGGACCAGATCAGGCCTTCCTCGATAATACCTGAATCTTCTAAGGCAAATTCGTTTTCAATTTTATCCCTTGATTGAGGTTTAGATTCATTACGATTTACAGGGACAACGATATGTTCTTCAGTGTGATCTACCATGATCAATACTCCCTCTACTTACGAGGCTCCGTCCCGTCTTCACGAAAACGTTACCTGTAGTTTAGAGGTATTGATTATTTCGTCCTGTTCAAGTTGGGAAATGAGGCAATTTTGTGTTTTCGGCAAACCCGGATCAGCTCTGGTTGTTCTCCGCACAATAGGCACGCCAGCCGCCATGTTCAGTTATCTCAAGCTGGCCCTCACATAAAATCGCCTCACCAAGTACTCCCAGAATAAAGCTACCATCGTTGAGCTTGACCTTTCCGATGCAAAGACCCGGCGGTTCCTGCATTAGGACCGAACTGACACCGGCGACGGGCACCTCCCAGATTTCAAGCTTTACGGATGTCCCACCCGAATTCACCCGTTGCATTGCGGGATGAACATCGCCGATGGACCAAAGTCTGTATTCGGGCGCCGTTTCCGCTTCGCGAACAAATTCGGCATTCACCGCCAGCAGGTTTTTATTGAGCTCCAGCCCCCGCATCAGGGTGCCGTTTACAGCCAAGGCCACCGAATCCATCAAGT
This sequence comes from Sneathiella sp., assembly GCA_965228285.1. Classification (GTDB taxonomy): domain Bacteria; phylum Pseudomonadota; class Alphaproteobacteria; order Sneathiellales; family Sneathiellaceae; genus Sneathiella. The sequence continues at coordinate 3,263,369 of OZ245808.1, read as the reverse complement.
TCCCCCTCTATTTCCTTTTACATTCAGTCCTACCCATTGAGGTATATCAGAGAAAAAAAAACGGGAAAGCATTATGCTTTCCCGTTACCGGAGAAATTGAAGGAAGGGTTAGCCGATTTTTCCGCCGTCATTCCGGGTTATGCCGATAACTGTTGAACGGGGAACTGTTGTTCCTCCGTCCGGATAATGGCTATCCCCTTTTTCACCGGGATGCTGAATACCAACAAACAGGGTCCGGCCGTCACCACTCCAGGTAATGCCGGTCACCTCGCATTCTTTGGGACCGACCATAAAGCGTTTGATCTCACCGGTAGCAGGATCCGCAACGAGCATCTGGTTGTTCCCCATGCCGGCGAAATCATCTTTGTTGGAGTATTTTCCATCCGTCTGAATCCACAGAAGGCCGTTGGAGTCGAAAGCCAGTCCATCCGGTGAATTGAACATGTTGTCGGCATTGATGTTCTTGGATCCGGCATAAGCATCATTGTGCACCGTCGGGTTGCCGGCGACAACAAAGAGATCCCACTCGAAGCCTTTAGCCGTATGATCCCCATTTTCCGGCCGCCATCTGACGATCTGGCCATAATTGTTAGCCGCCCGTGGATTTGGGCCTCCAACCGGTGTCTCATCGCCACCTTTGTTCGGTTTTTTCCCGCGGTTCTTATTGTTGGTGAGAGCAAGATAAACTTCAGCTTTATTTGGATGGGAAGTTATCCATTCCGGCCGGTCCATGGTTGTCGCGCCGACAACTGAGGCTGCCTGCCGGGTCAGAACGCTGATGTCGGCCAGGGACTTCATACCCGTTGTTTCCGGTGTCAGGGCTAACCATTCTCCCGACATATCGTCATTGAACTTCGCTACATACAATGTCCCTTCTTCAAGAAGGTCCCTGTTGTTACCGCCTTCGGTATATTTTCCAGCACTGATAAAGCGATAGGCAAATTCACCGCGTTCATCATCGCCGAGATAAACAACGACATGGCCGTTATCCGCAACAACCAGTTCCGCATTTTCATGCTTGAACCGGCCGAGGGCTGTGCGTTTCTTCGGTGTCGATTTCGGATCCAGAGGATCGATTTCAATCACATAGCCAAACCGGTTCGGCTCATTGGGGTTCTTGCTGATGTCAAAACGATCCTCGACCGTCGCCCAGGCATATCCCCAGTCTTTATTACCGACGCCATAACGTTTTAGCTCAGCCGATGGCACATATTCCGGATCACTGCTTGAGAAATAGCCATTGAAGTTTTCTTCACAGGCCAGATAGGTGCCCCAGGGGGTTTTGCCATTGCCGCAGTCATTCCAGGTACCAATTGCGGTTTCCCCTTTCGGATCTGCCACCGTTTTCAGCATATCATGGCCGCGGGCCGGGCCGGTAATGTCAAAGGCTGTATTCGCCGTGATGCGACGGTTGTAGGCGCTGTCCTTAACGATAGACCAATTGCCATCATCGAATTTGATTTCCGCAATGGTTATGCCGTGTCCAGCCATTCCTTTACGAACATCATCCTCAGTTTCAGGCAGTTTTGATTCGCGATTTCCAAAAATAATGCCTCGATTTACATATTCATTATTGGACGCGAGGATCGTCGTCTCGCCAATCTGATAAATCGCCATGCCGTCATTATTGTCGCCGACAGCCATTTCCTGGCTTTTGGCCGTACCCCGGGTCGCCTGATTAAAGGCGATACTGTCGGACCAGAGCGGTTGTCCCCAGGTAGACACGATGTGCCAGCGATACCCCTCAGGGACAGTTACCGTATCAAGGCTGTTGGCCGGAACCTGCTCAAATCCCAGGCGGCTTATGGCCCAAGCTGATTTTGGTGTCAGCGCTGTTGTTCCCATGACAAAAGCCGCGGCACCAAAGGCAATTCCACCCCTTAAAAATCCTCGCCGTGACATCGCCTTCTCAACGACAATCTCAAAGTCGGTGGTTTCGGGTCCGGGATTGTTAATCTCGTCAAACTCGTCAAAGGAAATAGTTTCGGGGGATGTCTTCAGCATGTCGCGCTCCGGCAGTTGGGCAAAGAGAATATTACTTTTGCGATCCTTTTGTACGGGCTCCAGATTGCAAATTTATGTCAGAAAACACCCAAGATGCCGGTTTAAAATCCGGGAAATAGTATCATGACTTCTCAAATTTGAGTCTGTCGCATATTGTAACTGGGACTCTTTGTTACGGTATCAAGATAAGGATCTTACAGCATGGCAACCTCACTCCTCTACCCGGCCTTTGTTCAGGTCCTGGTTACCTTCGCTCTTTGTATCTGGATGGGAAAACTCAGAATTGCCGAGCTTAAAAAAGGTGATGTCAAAGTGAAGGAAGTTGCAGACCGGACAGCCAACTGGAAAGACCAAACTCGCAGGGTCGAACTTGCCTTGTACAATCAGTTTCAGGTCCCCATGTTATTTTTTGTCGGGTGTCTATTTGCGATTCAATTCGGACAAGCGGACTATGTCACAACGATTCTTGCCTGGATCTTTGTTCTTTTGCGCCTGATTCAGATTTATGCGCACATCGTAACAAACAATGTAAAAATGAGGTTCAATGCCTTTCTTGGCGGATTTCTCGTGGTTCTTGCCATCTGGGTTTACATCATCGTCAATGTCACGTCCTCCCTTGCCATATGATTGTTATCAACTCCCAAATATCTATTGACGAAGACGAGATAGAAGAGAGTTTTATCCGCTCCTCTGGTCCGGGAGGGCAAAATGTCAATAAGGTTGAGACCTCAGTCCAGATACGATTTGACGCAAGGAACTGTCCAACTATTCCACAAGCAGTTTACACCCGACTGCGCAAGCTTGCGGGACAGAGAATGACTAAAGACGGCATTGTCGTGCTGACTGCAAGCGCCTATCGAAGTCAGGACCGAAACCGAAAAGCGGCGCGGGATCGATTGGTCGAGCTCTTGCGTAAAGCTGCCATCTCGCCAAAGACCCGGCGGGCCACCAGACCAACTTACTCTTCAAAGTTAAAGCGCCTTGAGTCTAAGCAAAAAAGAGGAAAAATCAAAAAATCCCGCGGCAAAGTGAGCTTAGATTAACGATCTGATTTGGTGACCTTTTCGGCAATGTCCAGATCTTTGGAAGGATCATCTTGCAGGTCTGCCTTAAGGAAGGCTTCCGTTTCCGGAATTGCCATATGAATATCTGTTTCAAAATGCAAGGAAGCCGTCAGGTTCCGGGCCTGCAAGTTCAGCACATGACCGCCTTTACGGCGATCCGTCGACAGAAAATGAAGATGGTAGCCTGGGACATTCAGAGTTTTTGCATAGCCTGGTGTCCAAAAGCCGACTAAGGTTCCTTCCACATCCTCAAACGTGAACTCGCTCTGATGCCGCGTCGCGGCCACAAGATCCTCGCCTGGTAAAGCCTTGCACGCCGCCCGAAGGTCAATCCTGTCAAAGACTCCTTCAAGGCGAATGCCCGAAAAAATATTTTCAGATAAACGCTCCTGATCAAGTCTCGCGGCCAGATTTTCAAAGGAGTCTATATCATTGAGGTTAAGGTTTCGATCCGAGGAAAATCGGGTCACAGTCGCAAAAGGCACACTCCAGTCTTCTTCAGCTTCCTGAGCAATTCCTCCTGCCCCCGCCTGATAACAGTGACCGTCCAGCATAACCAGTTCGCCGTCCAGATCTTCGAACGTCCCGAGCCCAAAATCGCCATGATTTTTGAGATCAAATACTTTTGTGCAGCCTTTAAACACTCCCTTTACCAAGGCACCGCTGGTAGACACCTGGAACATGGAATGGTGGTCAAGGCCAAGAGCTTCCGTCAGTGCCTGCTCGACGACATGGGAAAGACTATGACCTGTCCGGCTCGTTTCAGCCTGAAGGCTTTTCCAAAGGCTTTTAGATATCCGGCATTTCAGTTCATGGCTCATTATATCTCCTCAATTATCTGACCCCGGTCTTTAAAAACTTCCTGCAATCCGCTCGTTCATCATCTCCGTGGAACCGTCAATAAAGGCGGAGATCTTGGCACAGGCAATATGATGCCCAATCAGATTATCTTCCAACACGCCATTGGCCCCCATGGCCTGACTGCAGGCTGTCAGAGCGGGAATAGTCATCTCACCGGCCATTTTCTTTGCCATTGCTGCACTCAGAATGGCATCTTCTCCAGTGTCGATTTTTCTACCGGCTTTTTCAACTAATAAATCAAGGCATTCCAGTTGCATTGTAACGTCGACAAGTGACCACTTTAGACCTTGATGCGACAACAGAGGCTGTCCGAAGCTTTCCCGGGTTTTACAATAGGCAATCGCTTTTTTCAGCGCATCACATATCATGCCGGCACACATCGCTGCTGCGTAGGCGCGTGCGCCATTAATGCTGACAAGTGCGGCTTTGAATGCTTCTCCCGGAGGTGCCAGCATGTCATCGTCCGGTGCGTGATAGTCTGTCAGATGAAATTCCCCAACACCAATCGGATGCCCGCCCATCAGGTCATAGATCCTCCCTCGCTCAAAACCCCCGCGACGGGCATCGATCACAAAGGAGGCAATCCCGCGCCAGCCTTTTTCCGGGTCTGTCTGAGCATAGGCAATACTTATATCGGCATGGGCGGCATTGGTAATCCAGGCCTTCGTGCCATTCAGGCGCCAGCCTTCATCCGTTTTTTTTGCGGTTGTTTTTATTGCGGCAAAATCGCTGCCCGCATGAGGCTCTGTCAAAGCAGTACAGCCTATCAATTCACCGGAACGGAGAAGCGGTGCGATTTCCTCCCGGTGCCGAGCGGTTGGGCTGGAAGATAATTTGAAGGCGACATTCTGGGTGTTGATAATAGCAAAGGCCACTGCCATTGAAGCCGCCGACATATCACGGGAAAACAAGAGTTTGTCTATAAAGCTGGCCCCCATACCTCCGGATTCCTGAGGGGTTTGCAGGCCGATAAATCCTTGCGCCGCCGCTTCTCTCAAAAAATCCCGCGATGCCTGATGATCCCGCTCCCATGTCAGAATGTTCGGCAGGACCACCTTATTTTTGAAATCCTGGACCTGTTCAGCAAGATTGGGAAGGGAATATTCCATCGGAGACCTCATTTTTTGGTTCCACGTTACGGGACAGCACGGCTTATGTCTATGCCCGAGCCAGGTTAGACGGGATTGCTTCCTTATAGAGCACTTGCAAAGGGTGGGGGCAGTCGCATATTATCTGCCGAAGAAACTCTAAAATCTCGACCATTTCAGATAGGGGTCCGTCTCGCCAATTCAGACGAAGTGGCGTCGTTTTCGGGATGTTGACTGTCCGCCATTTTGGTTGCAACTGCACAAGGAGACACCAGCCCCATGCACGGCGCTAAAAAACTAATCGATTTGCTAAACCATGGTGAAGACGGAGCCGTTGCGATCGGGGCCCCCGAAAAAGCGGACCTCTCTTATGATGGACTAAGGCAGCTTGTAAAGACAACGGTCTCACGCCTCAACAGCTTTGGAATTGGTCGTCAGGACCGGGTCGCAATTGTCCTTCCAAACGGGCCGGAAATGGCAACCGCTTTCGTTACCATCGCCTGCGGCGCGACAACTGCCCCCTTGAACCCGGATTACAAGGCCGAGGAATTTGAATTTTATCTCTCGGATCTTAAGGCTAAAGCTCTGGTGGTCATGGAGGGAAGCGAGAGCCCGTCTGTCACGGTCGCCAGGAAGCTGGGAATTGCGGTCATCGAACTACGTGTGAGTGATACCGACGCGGCCGGAAAGTTTGAACTGGTCTCTTCTGAGACGGGCACCTCTGAAAATCCGGGAATCGCTGAGCCAGATGACACAGCTTTGATTTTGCACACCTCAGGAACGACTTCCCGACCCAAAATTGTCCCTCTCAGCCACATCAATGTCTGCGCCTCCGCTAGAAACATTGCTGCTTCCCTAAATTTGAATAGTGATGACAAATGCCTCAATGTCATGCCGCTCTTTCACATTCATGGCTTGATTGCCGCGGTTCTCGCCTCCCTTCAGGCCGGGGCCGCCGTGATTTGCACACCTGGGTTTAATGCCCTTAAATTCTTCAGTTGGCTTGAAGAGAAAAATCCGAGCTGGTACACAGCCGTCCCGACCATGCATCAGGCAATTCTGGCCCGCAGTGCCCGTAATTCGGAAATCGTCGCAAATACCAATTTAAAGTTTACCCGATCTTCTTCAGCTTCGCTTCCGCCTCAGGTCATGACGTCGCTTGAGGAGCTATGGAGATGCCCGGTAGTCGAAGCTTATGGCATGACCGAAGCCGCCCATCAGATGGCGGCAAATCCTCTTCCTCCAGCCAAGCGTATTCCGGGAAGCGTTGGCATCGCCTCCGGGCCGGAGGTCGCCATCATGTCAGAAGATGGGGAGCTGCTAACGAGCGGTGAAACGGGGGAAATTGTCATTCGCGGCGATAATGTTACCAAAGGCTATGAAAATAATCCGACGGCCAATGCCGAGGCCTATACCAATGGCTGGTTCAGAACCGGCGATCAGGGCGTTATTGATGAGAATGGCTATATTTCGATCACAGGACGTTTAAAAGAAATCATCAATCGAGGCGGAGAAAAAATCTCACCTCGGGAAGTTGATGAAATTCTGATGAACCATCCGGCTGTAGAGCAGGTTGTGACCTTCGCTCTTCCCCATGACAAACTGGGAGAGGAAGTCGCCGCGGCTGCCGTCCTCCGAGAGGGAACGACAGCAACGGAGGCTGAGCTCAGGGATTTTGCTGCAAAGAGCCTGGCCGCCTTTAAGGTCCCGCGCAAGATTGCCCTGCTGGATGAAATACCCAAAGGGGCTACAGGTAAATTGCAACGTATCGGCATGGCAGAAAAACTGGGGATGGTCTGATGAAAATCTGTATTTATGGAGCGGGTGCCATCGGTGGACTTGTGGGCGGATTGCTGGCCAGAAAAGGGGACGCTGAAGTCTCATTGATCGCCCGAGGGCCACATCTGCAAGCCATTCAGAAAAACGGGCTGACCATTCAGTCAGAAGGCGAGACCTTCGTACAAAGCAACGTCATGGCGACAGATAATCCCTCTAAACTTGGGGAGCAGGATTTCGTCGTTATTGCCCTGAAGGCCCACTCAGTCCCGGCAATTGTCTCCTCTATGAAGCCGTTATTGGGTCCGGACACTGCCGTAGTGACGGCACAGAACGGCGTTCCCTGGTGGTATTTTTATGGGGTAGAGGGTGACTATAAAGACAAGCGCCTCGACGCCGTGGACCCGGATGGGTCCATATGGGATACCATTGGGCCGGAAAGAGCAATCGGAAGTGTCGTCTATCCTGCAGCAGAGGTCAGTGAGCCCGGTATCATATCGCATTTGGCGGGCAATCGGTTTCCTGTCGGCGAGCCAACGGGGGAGCGGACAGACCGGGTTGCAACTCTCTCCCAGCTCTTGATCGGTGCGGGCCTGAAGGCGCCGGTCCGAAACCGCATTCGCAATGATATCTGGGTCAAACTCTGGGGCAATCTCAGCTTTAATCCGATCTCTACGTTAACAGGGGCAACCCTGGATGTAATCTGTGCGAACCCGGACATAACAGCTATCATTAAGGCCATGATGCTGGAAGCGCGGGTGGTCGGAGAGACTCTGGGCGTTGATTTTCAGATTGATGTCGACAAAAGGATCGCGGGTGCGGCAACTGTAGGTGCCCACAAAACCTCCATGTTGGTTGATTATGAAACAGGCCGCCCAATGGAAATAGACGCCATTGTCACTGCCGTTCAACAGCTTGGCATCATCACAGGCCACAAGACACCCACTATCGACATGGTCGCAGCCCTTCTAAAACAAAAGGCGGCTGTCGCTGGAACCTACTGATAGAAATTATCGATCCAGAAAATCAAGCAAAACCCCATTGAAAAGGTCCGGCTTCTCCATATGTGCCGCATGCGAGCAATCTGGTAAAACGGCAAGATTGGCATTCGGAATTTCTGTCCAAAACTCGTTGATCTGAGGCCAACGATAGGTTCGGTCTGCCTCTCCCCAGACAATCAGCGTCTTGCAGGAGATAGTATTTAGATTCCCTGTCCTAGACCAGTTCTCCATAGCTTCCAGTCCGGCAAGCAAGGCTTGCGGGGAACTCTGGGCGGCAATTCCGGCGCAGTTTTCATATTCGGCAGCAGCTTCATATGTCAAAAACCAGGTCGCAGAAATTCTTCGGGCTGTTGCAACGACACCGTCTTCTTTTGCGCGTTGCCTGGACATTTCAAACGTCTCAAACCGGCCCGGAAGATTTCCGGTTGAAGCTGTCCCGTAGAGAACAAGTCTCTCGATACGTTCCGGCGCAATGGCCACCATCTCCTGCACAATCATTCCTCCCATCGAATGACCGAGCAGCTGAAACCGGTCCATCTTCCGCGCTGTCAGCTCATCCAGCATAAACCGCGCGAAGCCATCGATTGTAGCCGGAGCTTCAAGATGAGCGTTTGAAGCAAATCCCGGGAGATCAATTGTCACGAGCTCCCGGGATTTGCCTAGTTGCTTCTGTTGCAGATTCCATTGCTCACTGCCGCCCATGAACCCATGAACCAGAACCAGTGGCAGAAAGGTCACTTACGTTGGCCTTGAACGATCCGATCCAGGATCATAGCGCAGAACAGAATGGAGAAACCGGCAAGAATACCCTGGCCGACATTGGCATATTGCAGGGCTTCCAGGACATCTTCACCCAAACCTTTGGCACCGATCAGAGAGGCCACGACAACCATTGCGAGCGAGAGCATGATGGTTTGATTGATGCCGGCACGGATGGACGGACCGGCCAAGGGCAGGTCGACCTTGCGAAGCAGGTACCATTTAGTGGCGCCAAAAGAAATGGCGGCTTCACGAACATGCTCAGGAACACCACGAAGACCCAGGACGGTCAGGCGAACCACAGGGGTTCCCCCGAATATCATCGTGGTAACAACGGCGGCAGGTTTCCCGGTTCCAAAAAACGCAATAACCGGAATCATGAAGACAAAGGCCGGCATGGTCTGCATGAAATCCATAATCGGCTGAACAACCGCATAAAGCCGGGGTCGTCTCGCGCAAAACATACCCAGGGGAATGCCAATCATAATTGACAGGCAGGCCGCCGTTCCGAGCAATGCCAGCGTCGTCATCGCCTTTTCCCAGAAGCCGAGAAAACCCATATAAGCCAGGAATGCCCCGGAATATATCGCTGTTCTGGGACCGGCAGACAGCCAGGTCAGAAGGACTATGAAACTCGCCACCACGATCCAGGGGGTCTGGACAAAAATAATCTCCAGCGCGTCCAGCAACAGTCTGATGCAATAGGTTATGGAGTCAAATAGGGCATCCCCATTGGTAACGGCAAAAGTAAAGAAATCCTCGACCCAAGCAATTGCCTCCAACCGGATTTCAGGGTCGGTTGGAAAATGGCTCAGAAGAGAAAAACTGCCGGGAAAACTGTAATGCAACATAGCGGCGCAAACGATCAAGACCATGAAAACGGTACTTAATACGATATCACGAAACGGCATGCCGTGGCGGATGCTGTTATCTGACATCCAATCTGAAAACCGCTCTTCGAGGACTGTATTCGCCATGACACTTTGAATTATTTTCACAACGATCAATAAGGCCAATCCCGACAAGGCGATCCATATTCCATTTTCCTGCAGCTGGGCCGCTTCTTCTCGGATGCCGCCAATCGCTTGCTCAAGGGATTCCACAGTCCGTCTATAAACATCCTCTTTGTCAGAGCCACTTTCGACGGCGGATTTCAGTTGCTGGCGCCGCAGCTCCAAGGTGCCTTCGATGGAGGAAATCCGCTCTCTGGCTTCTGCCGCCAAATCCCCAAACAAGCCCAGGGCAATTCGAACAAACCCGATGGCCTCCAGGATCAGAAATGCGACGGCCCAGTTCCACAGCCCTCTGGCGCCAAACCAGATCGGCCCGAACAAACCCGCCATGGGGTTGAAGGTTGGGGTGAATTTGGACTCTTTGCTAATTTTATCAAACTGTTTGGAATAATATTCCGGATTCGTCCGCACAAATGTCTCGATTTGGGCCCGGCGATCTGCTTCCAATGCATCAGCGGCGGCGTTGCGTGTGTCGAGTGCTGGATTGTCCTGAAGTTGGTTCATGATACTTCTGTGCCCTCAATAACTGTTCTTAGAACGTCAGCCCGCGTTATAACGCCCACATCTGTTCCGCCATCCTCCACGATAATAGGAGCATCGTCATCAATCGCTTTTTGAATAATTGTGCTTAAAGATTCACCTTCGTTAATTCGCAGGTTTGACTCGGAAATCTCCCCGCCCCTCGATTTATATTTTTCGATGGGCTCCATCACGGCATGGGCGCGAACTACTTTCAATCTGGATATACCGGCGACAAAATCCGCGACATAGTCATCCGCCGGGTTCATGACAATGTCCTCAGCCGTCCCAACCTGTACAACCCGGCCATCCCTCATGATCGCAATCTGATGACCAACCCGGACAGCTTCGTCGAGGTCATGGGTAATAAACACGGTGGTCTTGTTCATGATCTTGGAGAGACCAATAAATTCATCCTGGAGCTGCCGCCGGATCAGCGGGTCCAGCGCACTAAAGGGCTCATCCATCAGCAGGACATCGGGGTCCGCCGCCAGTGCTCTGGCCAAACCAACCCGCTGCTGCATTCCGCCGGAAAGCTCATGAGCAAACTTATTCCCCCAAGCACTTAGTTCCACAATATCCAGGATCTTGGCAGCCTGTCGCATTCTGTCATATTTGCTGATTTTACGGACGTCCAGCGGCATCGCCACATTGTCCAGAACTGACCAGTGAGGGAGCAAAGCGAAATTCTGAAAGACCATCCCGATCTTGCGGTTTCGGAAGTCACGCAACTGGACGGGATCCAGACCCATCACGTCAGTTCCCTCGATTTCAATGCTACCTGCAGTGGGTTCAAGAAGACGATTGAAATGCCGTACAAGAGTAGATTTTCCGCTCCCTGACAGTCCCATTATGCAGAAGATTTCACCGCTAGTGATTTCAAGGTTCACGTCGGCAACACCAACAACTGCATTATATTTGGCAAGCACCTCGGCTTTGCCAAGCCCCTCATTTTTGACGGCCTCCATCGCGGCATGCGCCTCAGCACCAAATACTTTCCAAACGCCTTTAACCTTTATCATGCGATTTTCAGCCCAATCTGTCCGATATAGTCACTAGATGCCGCCATCTGGCTCGAGGATCGATACAGACGAACGGCAAGTCCTGCTAAGGACAAGCCATTCGCCTTTCTTGCCACCAGATTAGAGGCCCAACCAGCTGTCAACCCGGTCAGAGTTTGCTGCAACCCATTCCTTAGCTACCTCCGCCGGTTCCCGGCCCTTACCGGAAATTTCAAAGGCAAAGCTTGAAACATCGTCCGCTGTCAGGTTAAAGCGCTCAAAAAACTCAGCAATTGCCGGTGAGCGGTCTTCCAAGGACTTCGACCAGGCAATTTGCACGTCTTTCAAGGCATCTTTTGTCGATACTTTAGACTTTTTGTACCAGTCAGGATCATCGGAAGGCTGAACCATAACATAGTTTGCGGGATCAAATTTCGGCTCGGTCAGCATTTTTACATCGAACTGATACCAGATGGCATGAGGTTTATAGCAGTAGAATGCGTAACCCTCATCCTTCGCGATGGAATCCTTCACACGGGCTGTTTTAACGCTTTCTTCCGCGCGAATAGGCTCAACGAAATCCAGAAGGCCGTAATCCCGGACTTTGACCTCGTTTACATTGGCGGAAGCCCAGCCGGGTGCACCAATCCACATCTCGCCCTTGCCATTCCCATCGCTGTCCATTTTGGCAGCAACATCCGGACGGCCTAAATCCGCGATATCCGTAATATTATTCGCCTCACTAAAGTTTTTTGAGACGCAAAAGCCCTGATTACCTTCATACGGGTTGCTGGACAGTTTAACGGTTCCGGCACCATCCACATATTTCTTGGTAAAGCTTTCCTGGTTGGGAAGCCAGACATCGGGATGAACATCAATATCCCCTTTGCCCTGATCCATAGCCTGGAAGATCGTGGCATTGTTGCCGGGAACCAGGCCGGCTTCGCCGCCAATCCGTGTCTCCACGACCTCCTTTAAGAGATAGGCAATCGCTTGGGCTCCCGTCCAGGACGGGACACCGATATTCACTTTTTCAGCGGCAAAAGATGACGTTGCCACAAGGCTGAACACCGCAGCAATTGTTAACGATTTCAGTTTTGTTTTCATAACTTACTCCCTGTTAGATTCATGAATTTGCTTTTAGTTCCTGTCTTTGAGCAATACCTCCTCATAAGCAAACAGCGCAGAGGACCCGCCTGTATGCAGAAAAAGAACGTTATCTGTTGGCTTGAAGAATCCCTGCCTTACCAAACCTATCAGCCCCGCCATTCCCTTTGCGGAATAAACGGGGTCAAGGAGAATACCCTCCATCCGGGCCGTCAGTGAGATAGCTTCAAGAGTAGACTCGGCCGGAATGCCATAGCCTTCCCCGACATATCCATCATCAACATGTATTTTGCTGGTGGCCACCGTCGGACTCCCCAGTTTTTCGAGCGTGGCATTTGTCAGTTTGTGAACCGCGGCAACTTGGCGTTCTCTAGGCTGACGGACACTGACGCCCATAACCGGCAGTTCCCGGCCGGAGGCGCTGAAACCGGCAACCAGACCGGCCTGAGTTCCGGTACTACCCGTTCCCATCACCAGCCAATCAAACTGAACACCCGTTTCTGCTTCTTGCTCTGCAATCTCCAATGCACAGGACACATAGCCGAGCGCACCGGTTGGATTGGATCCTCCCCCAGGAATAAAATAGGGGCGGTTTCCTTCTGATATCAGTTTTTCAACTAAAGACATGGCTTCCGCATTCATATCAAGACCGGGCGGACGAAACTCCATATCCGCCCCAAAAATCCGGTCCAGGAAGACATTGCCTGTTTGCTCATAGTCCTCGTGTTTATCTGGCACCCGACGCTCAAGAAGGGCGTGGCATTTCAAACCAACCTTACAGGCTGCCGCTGCCGTCTGACGGACATGGTTCGATTGCACCGCACCCTGGGTTACAAGAATATTGGCATTTTGCGCTAAGGCGTCTCCCACCAGGAATTCCAGCTTCCGGGTTTTATTGCCTCCCGTTGCGAGGCCCGTACAATCATCTCGTTTAATGAATAGATTTGGTCCGCCAAGTTCGGCTCCAAGTCGCGTCATTTCTTCTATAGGTGTCGGCTGATGGCAAAGATTCATCCGGGAGAACTGTCCCAAATCCACAGCCTGGGTTTTTTTATTCTTTGTTGTCACCAAATTCATAGCGCTGCCTGCTGTTAAAAACTAATAAAAGACAGCTTATACATTCAGCACTCTTGCCTCCAATGTTATGTTTCACTAACATTATGCAAATTGCGCATAGGTATAAAATTTATGGATCTCATATGGTTCAAACATCTTGGGCAACTTGCGAAGACGGGAAATTTTTCACGGGCAGCCCAGATAAGTAACATCAGTCAACCGGCCCTCAGTCGCCGCATCAAGGCGCTTGAAGTGTGGGTAGGAACGAAGCTGGTCGAGAGACGCCATCATCCGGTTACTCTTACAACGGCAGGCAAACAGATGCTCGAAGCAAGCCGGCAAGCCTTCGAACGCCTTGAGTATGAGCGGGCACAAATCCTTGAAGCGCAAACGCGACCGGACAAATATGTTGTGACCTTCGGAGCGCAGCATTCCATCGGCTGGCGGTTTTATCCAGCCTGGCTTCAAGCCTTTGAGGAGGCTTACGGGCCCATCATTTCGAAACTCAGGGCAGATGATTTGCCGAATTGCCTGGATGCTTTGCAAGCCGGGGAGGTCGATTTTGTCATTGCCTATGAAAGCGCGGATACCAAGCCAACACTGCAATTAAATACGTCAGAGTCTTTAAGCATCGGGTCTGACACCCTTATCCCGGTCTGTAAACCTGAGTCGAACGCAAAGCCGCTTTTTGGGTTTGAAGATCCGAAGGGACCGCCTGTTCCCTGGCTTCGCTTTGGCGATGCCGCTCCCATAACCCGTCACATCGATCCTTTATTGGACAAAGCCAATCTTCGATCACGTCTTTCAGTTGTTTACGAGAATTCAATGGCGGGGGCATTGCGGATCCGCGCACGGGACGGCGCCGGCGTTGCCTGGCTTCCCCAAAGCCTGGTCGCCCCCGATATCGAGGCTGGCCTGCTGATCCAGACAGGCGCAAAAGACTGGACCATCAACCTCGACATTCGGCTTCTGCGCCGACAAGAGCATACGAATAAAATAACCCGAGATATCTGGGCATTTCTAGCAACCCGACAACAAATACCGCTTGTCAGTATTACCTAAACAATCAACTGCTCGGAAATTCCTGCAAAGCAGTGAAATGGTGCCCCTAGAGAGAGAAAGTTTGAACTCTCTCTTTGAGGAATTGGCCGACTGGGAACATCAGCTTAAGCATTCTGGAATTGATCTTGCTGACGAACTTGGAGGGCCGGAGTTATGAGTTCTGTCCTCCATGCTCAATTTGAAAAAGCCACTGCCAAGCCAAAGAAAAAACGACCATCGCCCTTATCTCTGCGGCTAAGTGACGAAGAACGAGCCCAGTTGCATCTCGATGCAGGTTCATTGGCAGTTGGTGCCTATATCCGCAAAAAGCTGTTTGGCGATAACGCGAGGCTTCGCAAATCAAAGCGCCGTAATCATCGCCGCCCTTCTATTGACCACGAGCAGATTGCCAAGCTCCTCGGCATGCTAGGCCAGTCCGAACTTGGCCCCAGCCTGATTGCCATCGCCATGGCAGCAGAAACAGGCTCTTTGCCTGTGACACCTGAGCTGACTGACGAACTTTACCAAGCCTGCGACGATGTACGTCAGATGCGATCTACATTGATTAGAGCTCTCGGCATTAAGCCGGAGGAACACCCATGATCCTCAAAGGCAATCAGCGGGGTGGCGCTAAGAACTTAGCTATGCATCTATTGAAAGAAGAAAACGAACATATCGACGTTCACGAGTTACGCGGCTTCGCCTCATCTGACCTGATGGACGCTCTCAATGAAGCCTATGCCGTGAGCAGAGGAACAAAATGTACGAAGTTCCTTTATTCCCTCTCCCTGAACCCGCCGCCATCAGAAACCATCTCCATAGCCGAGTTTGAAGCCGCTATTGAACGGGCTGAAGAACAGCTGGGCCTCTCCAACCAACCCCGTGCCATTGTCTTCCACGAAAAGGAAGGCAGACGCCATGCCCACGCAGTCTGGAGCCGGATAGATATAGAGGAAATGAAAGCCATCCAAATGTCTTTCGATCATACAAAGCTCAAAACCCTTTCCCGAGAGCTCTTCCTGGAACATGGCTGGAAAATGCCACGAGGACTGGTTAACAGTGAGGAGCGCAACCCCAAGAACTTTACCCATGCCGAATGGCAACAAGCCAAACGCATTGAGAAAGACCCAAAAGAGATAGAAACAGCGATCCAAGATGCCTGGGCCATCTCCGATTCAAAGGCCGCCTTTACCCATGCCTTGGAAGAACGGGGCTATATTCTGGCTAGAGGCGATAGACGCGGCTTTGTGGCGGTTGATATTCATGGAGAAACCTATTCCATCCCCAAAAAGGCAAATGTCAAAACAAAGGAGGTGAGAGAAAGGCTGGGCGATGAAAAAGAACTGTCCAGCGTCACGGAAGCTAAACACAGTATTGCCAATAACATGCTGCCAACTCTGCTGCGCTTCAAGGAGGAGATAAAGGCAAAGGAGCTAACTCAAAAGAACACTTTGTTCTCTGAACGAGATCAGCTGATCGCAAAACAAAAAGTAGAACGGCAAGCCTTCCTCAACAGGCAAGCTCAACAGCAACGGCAAGAAGCTTTGAAAAGACAGTATCGCTTTAGACCCGGTTTCAAAGGCATCTGGGACCGCTTATGCGGAGAGCATAAGCGTATCCGACACCTGAACGAGCTAGAAGCAAAACAGGCACAAGAGAGGGATCAACAAGCAAAGGATCAACTCATTGCCAGCCAACTCGCTCAACGCCGCATGATCCAGCAACGCGCCAGCATGCTGAAACAACAATTCCACAAACAGAAGCAGGAACTGAACTCAGATATCACACAATTCAGGGAGATGCAGCAATCTAATCTTGACGCACGACGAGAGGAATTCAAGCGCACCAGAAAAGGTGGGGACAATCCCTCGAAAAAACGTGACCACTCACAATTCCGTGGACCAGAACAATGAGATTCGGAGAGATAGAGCATAAACTAAACGCCGAAATCAAAAAATCACCTCGATCTGACCAGCCAGAGATTTACCAGCCACTCAAATATTTGGACGATGTCACCTTGGAAGAAAATTGGCCGAGGGGAGAGGTTTCACAACCTTGTCGCTCCCCGCGGCTCATAAGACGAAAATCGTTATAAGCCACTGAAGAAAAGGTAAAATATCGAAGCAAAGTGCCAAAGGGTAAGCGTCGATGACACGGTTTTGATAAATCCGCAAACGAACCTATTCAAGCAGTTTTTCACTGGACTCTTTTAAAAGCTTAACGGACGGCCCTTTTCCAGCAGCAAACACTTTTTGGATAGCTTCAAGAAAGCTATTCTTACCTACTTCACCAACCATTAATTCTATACGCAAGGTGCCTGTAGGCACTGAATACCCTGATGTTATTGAAGGCAAGGGCATTTCAACGGCACTGGGGTCGTTTGCCACAGGGTTAAAAGTGCTCTGATTTTTATCCCAGCTATAATAAACTGGTTTTCCCTTTGCAACAGGCTGGACTTTTGCTGAATGGAACTTACCATCATACAGAATACGATCCTTACCCTCATAGTTCACATCGCGCCATGTCGAAACTGCCTTTAAATTTGTCGTTAACGCCCATTCGTCTGCATCCTTATTTTGAGCTCCTGGCTCGCCCAGGTAAAAGCGCAAAGGACGAACACGAAGGGTATCATTTAGAACCGACATATGACCAACAAGTTCGAACTGAATTTTAGCATTCCCAAGCTTAACCTCTTCATCTTTTATGTTTGGGTCTACCAAAATGCGCCTTAGTACGAAGCAATTGTAGGCTAGCTTTGGAATATTTATGTCAGAATATATCTCATAGGTAGTTCTCTTTGCGCCATAAGTCGTAGTATATTTTTTTATTGCCTCAGCAATCTTTTTTTCTATCTGATTAAAAAATAGATCGATCGCAATTCCTGCAAAAAGAATTTCCAATCCACTTTGCTTAAAAGGAGCAGTTGTAGTGCAGGTTTCTTTTAACGCCGAATTTTTCTCTTCTGCCTGCTCAATCTGTTGATTGACGGCAAGCATACTAATCGGTGATTTAGATCCGATTTCTTCTTCAATACGATCTGACCTGACAAATGAAATGTAAGTTTTTTCTTTGGCTTCTGGCGCTACTGCTGTTGTTGTTTCGCATGCGCTTAGTAACGCAAAACATAATCCAGTAAGTAAAAGTTTCTTGTTCATCGCTTTCCCTTCCAACTAACTAAACTGTAGGTTTGATCAAGTTTACGGATAGGCTGTTAAGGGTGTGTGGTAAATAAATGGCAATGGCAGTAGGAATCTTTTCCATATGCATAAATTGAACATGCAAGGCAACGCCTATTAATTCACCATCGGACGTCTCTCGAAACCATACTGCACCCGAGTCTCCTGGAGCAGATATTTCGCAATCTTGGGGTGATAAAGGGTCAGAGACGATACATGCGACCGGCGAATTAACACCTTTGAAGAATCCTGGAGCAAAGCAACCACAACCATCGATTTCGCCACATGTAAGTCCAGTTGATGCCCCTATTTTCTTAACTCTGTCGCCCTGGGTTGGATTTCCTATTGCAGTAAATGATTTATTGATTGCAAAAAGTTTTGGCGAATACCTCTTTATGACAAGATCAACCAAAGCAGCATCCACGCTTTCTCCCGATCTTTTGAAGGTTCCTATTTTATGACTCTTTGTAGGAAACCCAGCAGGATGAGTGACAACTTTAAAATTTGGTGTGTCCAAGACGTGGCCGGCTGTCAATGCCATCGGCCTGTTGTCTTCGATATCCCAGACAATTGCGCCTAAGGTTCCAGGCTTGCCATTTTTACCTGCAAAGCCAATACTGACACCAGGTTGGATAGTTTCTTGCTTACCATCGATCTTCCGACATTTTAAACCGGAAACCGAATGATCAACAATTCTGCCTTGTGATTTCGGTTTAGTGGTTTGCATCACATCGATTGGCACACCTTCTATAAATTCGGGAAGCCTGTGATCACTTGGAATTTTACTCAGTTGCGTTTTACTTTTGACATGTACTCTAATGGCTTTTTGAGCTGTTTTTTTTCCGTTTTTGTATTTGTTACCGACCGTGATGCCAACAATATTAGGTCGATCTGCCACCATTAGATTTGATACGGCTTTATCATAAGCCTTCCTTATTTTTTCTTCATTTGCTTCGTCGCGTAAATCCTTTGCTTTTTGCTCATCTTCATTTGTGATTCTAGCCTCCAACGCCGCTCCACCCGAAGAATCTTCTTGATACGCCGCAAGTAATACATCGGCGATTTCTTTTTGCTCCTTTGTCAAATTCCTATTTCCAAACCAGTAACCTATGATTCCAAGTGAAGCGGCCGAAACCCCAGCGAACAAACTTAGGAGGGTTTGAATGTCTCCTGATCCCATTTTAGTTATGCCATTAAGGTAGTACGGCGAGATCAAAACAAATGCGACGCCACCAGCAAACAATGCGTATAGGAAAGCAAATACATACGTGAGGATTATTCGAACCAAGCTTCTTCGGTTTTCCCGGAGTACTGCGGCACGGACTGACTCCTGATTTGCCGCATGCGCTGTCCGAATATCCGACATTTTCACCTCAGGGTATTTTTAAAGTAATTAACAATGCTATTATATGCAGCAAGTTATCACAACTATTTAGAATATTCAAATTGTAAAATATACGGTGACGTGAGATGGAATGTTCACTTTGTTTCTAGCAAAAGATTTATATTTTTCGCCGTCAATGTGTGATTTTGTTCTTGAATCAGTGTTTGTAATTTGTATTTAAAATCACTTTTTCGTTGCGTTATGTAAAATTACACACTACTAAGAGTATTTATTGCATAAATGTAATATAAGGAGAGGTAGATGAAAATTTCGACAATAGATGGTCAAGATTTCGATGAAATCGCAGCCGAAGCTATCGAGGCCGCAAACGACGTACTCTCTAAACACGGTATGTCGGTTGATAAAATTGACATAAAATCTGATGGCAAAATGAAAATTCCAGATGAACTGCGTCCTTTTTGGGCTGTTTGCGTCAGTTACAAAGGCGTTACTGCTTGCCTAATTGTATAATCTTTAAGTAACAACAAGCTACCCCTTTAGACTTGATATATTCTATTTCATGATGTGTTATTTATAGTATAGGACCATTTTGGCTCTGTTCTATAATTTCTACACATATGAAACAGTCTTTGAGGTAGGATGGAGTTTTCAGTGCAAATGATTCCTATCAGCCTAAAGTAGAAATAATATAGAGAATTAGCCTGCAATAGCGCTAAGATGATTAATAAACGCCATTTGTCCCAGTATTTGATAACTTTGGAGAGTTATGGCGTTAAATGGCTACGACCGCTAACCATCAAAAATAGGTTTCAGATAAAAGTAGCAGTTAAGTCATACTCAAAAAAATTTACTGAGTATTCAATATAATTGATTGAAGTTTGAAACCGGCGCCATTTGCATCTATGTCCTGATAAAACTGCGGTGACCATCTGCCAGTTTTAGGATTTAGTGTGATAACATCATAGCACATTGGATAACCTTCCACGCCCGTAGTGGAGCCGCAGCCCACTATTAATGAATCACTTGGTCCTTTAATCTGTCTTGGAATATGCTTATGGCCATGCAAGATAAGCGAAACTTGCATTTTTTCACACCAATTCAAATATTCTACAGCATTTTCAAATTCCAGGAACGCATCTTGTTTGAAACCGAGCGCGCGGAATAATTTTTCATGCCATGTGGTTGGCTCATGAGACGGTTCGTATTTTACTGGATGATGATGAACTAAGGCAACCTTGAGGTACTCAGAAATAGAGGGGTCTTTCTTTTTTTGTCTATCATATTCATTAGCAACTCTCATTAACTGATCATCAGAAACTTCACCCCTTGCGAAATCAGCTCCTTCAGCAGAGTTAAAGCAGAAAAATACTGTCTTTAATTGCTTGTCGGGATGCACTAACACAAGTCGGACATCTGCTAATGTCTTGTAATTTTCACCTAGCCAGGCGAGCTTGTTGCCGTGCTTTCGAACGTCGTGATTTCCGGGCACAACAATGATGTCATTATTAGTCATTCTTTCAATATCGTTTCGAAAATCATTAAATTCCCTTGCGAAATCCTTATTGGGTTCGTCGAACAAGTCGCCTGTAATAACCACACGGTCAATATCAATTAGTATTTCATTTAGGTATGATTTCAAATAAGTACGGCGGCGAGCCGCAACTTCATTGCCAAAATGAAGATCGCTCATATGCAATATTTTCTTATTTCTCACTTCATCTGATTTAGATTGGATTCTGTCATTCAGCCTTGCAACCGACCGAGTTAGTCTTCTGACCCCATTATGATCTAAATGTCTGTGTCTTATTTTTTGCAAAGGTAGATCAAAAATTATTTCCGGCAAAAACTCCAATGCCTCGTGGAGTGAAACTGCACAAGAAGATCCTTCCGGCGTCCAAATTAGTGCAAGTGGAGGCTTGATAGGGTTATCTGCCAATGCTTTTATCGCGGGAAATGGGTCCAAAAAGTCATTGTATTGGGGAACATGATCTGGAAACAAGAATAATGCCGCATCCTCTACCTCTCGCGCCATGTCCCAAAAATCATCTAGGTAAGAATTATTATTCTGCCCTTCTTTAAGAATCAAAACATTAATAGGAAAGTTTCGAAAGAAAGGTCGGAACGGCGCTAACACATTTCCTACGATTGATGAGCTCAACAAGTCAGACTCATATTTTTGGAGAATTTTACTTGACCGCCTTGCTCCGGCCCTTATTTCTTCAAGCCAATTTACATCATAAGAAATCAAACGTGACTGAAACGGATCACTATATTCTAAAGACATGATGAATTCTTCACATAACTGCCTTGAAGACCTTGGTGCGTTTCTTCCTGTATGGTCAGTTAGGTAACCAAAAAAATTAGAGTGCCTAAATTCAAATTTCACTCCCATTTTAGTTCCCTATCACAATTTTCATTAAGAGCGGAAAGTAGTGTGTTACTTATATATCAATACAACCAAATTATGCAAATCTTCTAATCTAGATATGCTGCTGTTATTTCAATACACTCATACGACGTAATCGGCACGATTTGCCTTTGATAAGGACCATACGAAGCAATTCCCTTAATTAGACCGCAAATGCTACCGGAGGACTGGATATTGTATAAAACTGAATAATTTTTCTTCCTTTCCGTTGGGTTGGATGTTGCACATGCAACCCTGCTTTTCGGCGAGGATGGAGATGGGAGGGGACAAGGAAAATCGATGCTGAAGGGTGCGGGCGCAGAGGCCGGCGAGCCACGGTCAGCGTCTATTTTGCTTGTGGGGAGAAAGAGGAAACACCTCTTGGCTTCCCCAATAAACAAAGACTTTTAAAGCGGACATTGAATCGGACATCTTTCCGGACACAAATACCCTTACCAGCATCTCAAACATATGTTATATATAAAGAAATAGGTTTTCTTTTGCGAATATTAAACCGGACATAAAATAGACGAGTATGATGAAACGAGACGGCGGAGAAGCGATAGGTCTATTTGAACCCTTGCTGGTAAGTGAAGGCTCGCCTCATCGTGCCGAGCTGAACGACCTGGCTCTTGAACTTGCAACCTGTTCGGCTGCGTTCCGTAGCAGTTTACCAGAATCTATATCCTACGCTCTTGCCGATCTTATCCGCTCTATGAATTGTTACTACAGCAATCTGATTGAAGGCCATAATACACACCCCATAGACATTGAGCGCGCGCTTGAAGACGACTATAGTGCTGACCCAAAAAAACGCGATTTGCAATTGGAAGCAAAAGCACATATCGCCGTCCAGGAGTGGATAGATGAAGACGGTATGGCGGACCTTCCAACATCACCCGCCATGATCAAGGAAATGCATCGCCAATTTTGTGAACTCTTGCCCCCTGAACTACTCTTTGTCGAGTATCTCACGACAGGGGAGAAAGTTCCGGTCATTCCAGGTGTGTTTCGTGATAGGGATGTTGAGGTCGGGCGTCATGTGGCAATCAGCCCGGGAGCCGTGCCCCGTTTCCTCGAAAGGGCGCATCAGGTTTATAGTGGGGCAACTCACATCAATTCCATTCTATCAGCAGCCTATGCTCATCATCGCGTATTATGGGTCCATCCGTTTTTGGATGGGAACGGACGTGTTGCCCGTTTGATGTCCTACGCAATGCTGAGAACCTCTCTGGATACCAGGGGACTGTGGTCCGTGGCGAGGGGCCTTGCCCGGAGTGAAGCTGAGTATAAAAGGCATTTGGCAGCTTGTGATCAGGAGAGGCGTGGAGATCGGGATGGCCGCGGTACATTGAGTGAAACTGCCCTGGCGGATTTCGCACGGTTTTTTATTCAGACCTGTATTGATCAGGTCAAATTTATGGAAAGCCTCATGAAACCGGACCGGCTTCGGGATCGGATCATGATATGGGTAGAAGAAGAAATTCGGGCGGGGAATCTGCCACCCAAATCTGATACGGTCCTGCGTTCCGTTTTACTTCAAGGAGAAATTAGTCGAGCTGACGTAGTAGCTCTTTTAGGTGGCACGGACCGAAACGCCCGTCGTGTTACATCAGCATTGCATAAGATTGGAGCCCTTAACTCGACAAGCACCAGAGCACCTCTAAAGCTTTCGTTCCCGGCAAAGCTGGCTGGTCGCTGGATGCCTGGATTGTTTCCCGAAGAGTGAGTAAATTATCCGCCCCTCAAAAGCAATATAGGCTGTTCAAGATAATCGCACTTTATTCGAACTAACGAACAAAAAAATGCAATAAATTTTATCCCATACAAGAGAAAACAGCCCCTCCAGAAACAAAAATATTTAGATGATCTAGATATTCACCATTTTCATTTTCGATCAAAAGCGGCCATTAAACAAATTCCTAACATCAGTGTTTTATATTCGAAATTGATCCATTTAGATATACCTTACTCCCTACAAGAGGAATAGGAATGTCTTATTTCACCAGCCACCAGGCTGCTGATAGAATGGAATTGACGTCTATGACGCCTTAGAAATTTCAGAAAACACAGAGGTCTAACCAAGTTGGCATCTAGAATTCCTTTATGGATTTTTCAATTTGCTTAAATTGGTCCTTCACTTCGTCACCATAGTAAAAATCCAGGAGTTCTTCCCTTGTTAAAGTCCCTTGATCCAAAAATCTCGCCAGAAACTTCTGACTAAATTCCATCAACAAAAGCCCTTTCTCGAGCTGTTCTAATATCTTGTTATTATTAGATATATTTTGATGAACCAGTTTCCTAATTGCGAATATTTCATTGATATCTTTGATCATTCTATTCACGATAACACCCAAAAGGTCTTTGTCGAACTCCAATGGCTTGGCATTGATCGCAATTTCTCTGGAGAGCATATAGGCTATTGCTAAATTGGTGTAATCTCCGTTTTGTGAATCGACGATGACAATAAATCCGATTGAAGGGATATATCTAAGGTTCTTAACGTGATCAAGAATCCCCTTGTTCGCTATGGATACATCCAACACTATCATACTAATATCCGCTCCTCGATTAGCTTGAGCTTCAATTAGTTGGCTCCATGCAGTGTCAGTCTTATTTGTGAACACATCTTTGGATTTAATATCTCCAAGTCGAATATTTTTGTCGAATTTGCATTCGATAACCACTTTAATCGAGTCATCTTGATTGACAAAGCACACAATATCGCCAGTTTTGTTTCTTGAGAGTTGACCTGCCGTGTTTCCGGTCAACATTGCTTCGTCGGATATATCATTTTCTTTGAAATACTGATTCAAATATTCAACTATTTCTTCCTCTGCTTTTACACCTTTTATTGCTGACTTGAAGAAGATGTCTTGCTTCATCTCAAAAATCAACTTTAGGCTTTCGAGCTCTGTTCCGAGTTCGTTAGAGGTTTTGGACAAAAATGAAGAAATACGATCTTCCATCAACGCCAGCACCCCAATATACAATGCCCTAAGGAGTTTTTCGTCCCTTTCAGATGTTGGTAGGCTGCTAAAAAATTCGTAAACTACGGGGTTGTCTATTTCGAAGCTAGTTACTTCCAGTCTCTTCTTTTGCTTCGAAATTTTTGCTATGGTCATTCTTTTTATACCCTACTGTAACGGTAGATTCCCTTGATTTCAGCAGCAAGATATTTACCGTGTGAGTCTGCTGACATTAAACTATCATATACATGTTTAGGGACGTCGAAATATTGATAGACCAAGCCATTTAAAAACTCAATTTCTAAGGTCTCGCTATTTTCTTCATAACCTATCGATGCAATATTAGAAGATGACACAGTTTGTCTGTCCATTGTTTCCTCCTATTTTACTCGATCAATCCGTGGATTTTGTGCTCGCCAAGCTTCAGCCAGCTCCTCATAATTTTTGTTTTGTTCCATTCCAATTCCCCAACCTCCAGGAATTTGAGAGTCTTCTTCCGCGACCTCATCATAAATCACTGGATCTTGACTATCAGGTCTTCGGTTTTTGGGCGGGGGTGTAATTGTCGTCCGCATTGGAAGCTTGACTGCCTCGCCTAAAATGATGGCCTCGCCGGTTCTCAAGGTAGGGAGCATTGCGGTAATGCCATCCAAGTTGTCTGATAGTGCTGACATGATATGTCCTCTGTCAGCGGAATTCGTAAGCCTTAAGGAAAAGAACGTCCCACATTGAGAGAGGATCGTTGAATTTATTTCGGACGGGCGCTGACTAACGATCATCGCTCCTATCCCATATTTGCGCCCTTCCTTCACAATCCTCTGCACAGTGGAAGATGCCATACTCTTTGTTTGATCGTTCAAATAGAGATGCGCTTCTTCCATTACTAATAGTAGAGGCCGGTTGCGCCCACCTTGAGAGAGATTTCTGGCCCAAAATAGTGCTTCATACAAAATCCGTAATAGAGCTCCGATGATGGTATGCAAAATATCAACTGGAACACCAGATAAATCCAAAATTGTGACCGGCTTCTCACTACCAATCCAAGCTTCAAGTAAATCGTCGATATCGTTGAATACGGCTCCATTTTGATCAGGGGACCATGCTCCAGGTTTGAAGATAAAATTGTATCTCGGGATTCTTAGTTTTGAACCCAAAAGAGTAATTTGCTTCCCTATGTTAGGGGAGCTAGGCAAATAATGAATTTTCTCGTCATCACCGCTGTCATTCTTGATTGTCTTGAAAACTGGAGGGACACCTTCAGTAGGCGACCCCGTCATTTCAATACCATTCGAATCCAATTCGAATGCTAAGTTCTCAATCGGAACATTTCCTGCCTTCTTATAATAAGTTCCAAACGTTTCGTTGTAGAGCTCGCTCCAGAGATGATGAATACTGAATGGAATGGGAGAGTCTACGCTTAATGTGTCAATACTTGCCCCATTTTTGGGGTGCAAATTTAGACTTTTAGCCTTGTATTTTTGAATTCTCTCAAGAACGATATTCTTGTCTTTCTCACTACTGAATTCTCCAAAACTAAGCTCGCACAGCTCTTCAGAATTCAGCGCCCAGAAAGGTATGTGTAACTCCTTTTCAATTGAACTCGAGCTCTTGTCTGGATTTACTTTGTAAATGTTGGCCTGGTCTTTTAAGGCGCTTCCATATTCACCATGAATGTCAAGTATCAGAACCCTTGCTGAGGGATATTTGGAGGTGTCCGCAAGTGCGTTCATGATACTTGCTACTGTCGTAGATTTTCCAGAGCCGGTGGTGCCAACGACGGCTGAATGTCGAGTTACAAGTTTGTTGATATCTACAAGAGCGGGAATAGATTCCGCATTAGATATGTGCCCTAGTTTAACAAAAAAGGGCTTATCTGGTGCTCCGTAAATATTTTTCAGCTCTTTTTCGGAAACTAAGTGAACTTCGTCACCAATTGTTGGATATTGCGAAAGGCCGCGCTGAAAAACCCCACTGCGCTGTCCTTCACCAATAATCTGGATTGTCATCCAACGGTTTCCATCCAATTGGTCTTCAAGTCGGCTTTCAGGGACAGCACTGGCTCCAACTTGTGATACCACTCCGTACAAGTTCATAAATCCAATAGGAATTCTCACGAAACTGCCAATTTGCCCTACACGATATCCTTGACCTTCAATATACACGAAACCAGAGAGGGACTGCTTTGATAGCGCAATTCTAACAGTGGATCCGTTGACGTCTTCAACTTTTCCCATGTAGGTCTCTTTACCAGACATGCTCAGCATCCCCTAATTTCCCAATTGTCCTTTTGAGAAATTCGGTGAATTGAGCAAAATCTCCAAGCTTCACTAGGTCTTTCGAGCCTTCATCACCATTTTCAGAGACCACAAATTCCTTAATGTCTGTATCCTCTTCACCATTGTCAGGAAGAGACAGCCATTCCCCGAGATTTGTGCCGATTATTGCCTTATCATATGTCCAGATGTTCAAGTTGTGCTGGTTTTCAGCGAGCTCATAAGCCTTAGGGTAAGTGTTTTCTCCCTTTTCATTTTGGAATTTCCCAAACATTAATCCCAAAACCATTCCAGTCGGATTGGCTTTTAATGCGTTAATGAGCGTTCCGTTCAAGTGATCATCGTTGAAAGAATATCCGGAAAGAACCAGAAAAGAAGATTGCTCTCGGACAAATCTATTGAGCTGATCGATTAGAGCAATGTACGGCATTTTCCTGCTTTGATCATATTTCAGATGAGAAGGGTAAATTAGCCTACTTGCCTCATCTTTGATTTCAGATGATCTATAGACGTTGAGACGATCATCATGGGTCTCACTGTACCAGTTAATAGACCCATGAACTTTCCATAGGCGCGACCAATGTATCGGAATCAGGCCTCCTTCCACGGCCTTTAGGTCGAAGAACGGCCTTCTAGAGCCGACAAATCCATCAAAATACGGGACTTCCAATCCGTCGAATGCTTGCTCCATTAACAGGTCGTAGTTTGTCGTATAAACATTGACTGGGGCTTTACGGTCAATGGATTTGATCCATTTTGCGAGCCGATGATAAGGTGTCTCCGTTTGAGGGAGAAGGACATTCACTTTGTCGCAAACTTTCTGGCAAACCGTTTTGTCCAAATCCAATAGTTCACTTTCCACGAAACCTCGAACCGAGCCTCCCTTGGCGACTTCTAAGAGGCCTCTAATAAAACTCAAAACATCTTCGACATTTTCTTTATCCTTGTCAGCTTTTTCTAGCTCTTCACAAAGCTGACCATATTTAAGATTACCTGAAAGCTCACAGTTTATGATTTTTGATAAGTTCTTCACATCGGGAATAAGAGGCCATTTACCTTCTTCCATCTCAACTGAAAGCGGGCAGCCGGCGGAGAGAAAAAAGCCAATTGGCTTGCTATCTTGCGAAAGTGACTGCCTTAAGTATTTGAGGTGCCTTATGGGGTTATGAGATGCTGACATGCGGTTCTCTCTCTGTGCTACATTCGTTGCCACTCGTAAGGGTTGTCAGGAATGCCCAACACTGATGTGTCAATAATTGCTCCAGTCTGCGGATGAATAATTGAAAATGTCGCATTGCAAACGAGATCATCGACTGCTTGCATAATGTTTACGTAGCTCCCCAAAGACTCGTTATCATAGACAGGATGAAATCTCCCATCACTCGACTGAGCTATGTAGAAATTACCAGCTCTTGTTTCGTATTTGCACAGTATCTTCATTTGCTACCTCACTGTGATTCTTTGTACGCTTTGGGTCTTATGCTGACATAATTTTCCCTACCATAATGTACACCCGTAAAGATTGATACAAATTATCGAAATTTTTTATGCAATAACGCAAATAGCTATTTTGCAAAAAGGTAACGAGCGATCAGTCGGCACTATGATTTTTGGTGTATAATAGTCCAATACTCTAGAAGAGCCATGGCCAGAGGGATGCAACGGGAGAGCGCAGCGTCTCCCTTGTTGAACAAACGCAGTGCTGTGAGCACAAGATGCGTGGTATTACCACGCACATCTTGCGTACATCCTAAAACAAGAAGCCAAATAAAATCTCAAAACAACGCGCCAAACGGGCCAATGCAAAATGGGATCAAGACGCAACCTGCTTTTGCCTCAAAATATAATCATCTTTGACATATCCATGATGCAGAGAATCAATATTCTTTGAGAGACATTGCATACGCGATCACGACTTCAATACAATTGCCTGGTTATCGGGCATGGAGATTAGCTTTCCTCCGGCCACATGCGGCTGGCAATCAGGCGATCCTCTGGACCAGCGACATCCAGATAGATTTCCGTGGTAGCCAGGGATTCATGACCGAGCCATTTCTTAATACGGCTTTCAGGCACTGTGCAAATGGCCGCATGAACGCCGTAGGCATGACGCAGACCCCGTCCACACCCTTTTGCACCGGTAATGCCTGCCTCTTGCATTACAGTGCGGACCAAGCGCCATCCCTTGGTTCTTCCAAAGTGCCATAGCGGAGGCGCATTACTGCCATCGCAACGAGATTGTTGGACATGCAGTTCATGAACCTCCTCCAAACGCTCCATAAAAGCTTGTGGCACGGGAACCGGACGGAAGTGCTTCCCCCTCAACTTTCCCCGTTTTTTTAAGCTTCGGATAATGACCACCTGCTCCTCCAAATCAATATTCAAACCCGTTAGAGCGAGGGCTTCACTGGGTCGGCATCCAGTCCAGTAGATCATCTCGCAAAAGCTGCGCTCTTTGGGATCTTCTATAACAGGGAGGGCCGCATAAAAACGCTGTCGTTCGGTTTCCGAGAGGTATTTGCGTTCACCCTGCTGCGTAAACAGAGTAAGGCCCGAAAAACCGTGTGGGATGTTTGCCATAGGGGCAACCTTTCACATGCTATTTTTGAAACAGAATAAGTAATTCTGTTTCATCAAACGCACCCTCAGAAAAACCGCTGCTTATGGAAGAATATGGCCCGATTAACCCGCGCCGATTATGCAAAAATATTAAGGAATAATTCAACCAGATCAATATAGAAAAACAGAATTACTTAGATTGTTCACAGCTTTGCAGGTCCATACAGGCACTACAGAAAATTAGAAGCAGCAAGGTGTTTTTTGTGCCTTGTTATGCTGAGCCTTACGGCAGTTCCGTTCTCCACCCCAGAGGCTCTAGCGCAGGACGGCACCTTTAAAAGCGCCGACTTCTTAAAGTGGAAACGAGCCAGCCAGGAATTTTATATTCGCACATCAATTGGGATGGCAGGCCTTATCGCGGCCCGGAATGACAAAGCTCATGGGAATTGTCTGGAAGATTGGTATTTCTCAGATGAAAAAGCCGCGAATGACCAGATCATAAGTGTAATGCGTGCATATCCTGATTATCATCCACGGGGAGTCATTGTTGCAGTGATGGAAAAGCGCTGCGGCCCTATTGTTTATTCCAAACGATGAGCCTTAAAGAGGCGGACCTTTAGTATCAAAAGACTTATCAATGGGGGATTGGGTGGTTGTTTCTTGCTCAGGCATGATTTCCAGCCGAACACTTTCAGGTGCGCGTTCCTTAATTTCTTTCTCAATATCATCCAGGTCGTCTTTTGATGGCGGATTATCCGGATCGGTCATGATGTCCCGGTGTTTGCCGAGGACGTCTATCTGATACCGACGGAGTTCCTCAATTCGGCGTCTGGCGTCTTCTACAGCTTGCTTCTGTTTGAGAATATCTTCATAGGATGGAGCACCCTTCGTCCAGACAATACCCTCCAGTTCATGGCCTTCTACCATACGTCCGCCTTCAGTCCAGACATTTCCGCTAGCATCCCGGTAAACGGCGGTTCCATCTGTCAGTCTGTTGGCGCTATCGCGCATCTGGTCCAGTGCGTCCTCGGCCACATTTAAGTCCTGTTCTGCCGCCTGCAAAGCCCTCTCGGTGGCCACCTCAGCGCGGCTCAAGAGATCTATCACTTCATGATACCGAGCAGCATATTCTGGATCACTTTGCAGAAGCTGCTCAAGGGCGCTCAGCAGTACTCTTTCATCATTCCTTTTGCGCTTGTTTTCCTGTGTGGCATGGCCTGTATTGTTCAGGAACCGGCTGTTCCGCCCAGTCTCCCGACCTGCGAGCTCGTTTTGCAGATCCTCAAAATCCCGATTCCGGCTCAAAGCCAGTGTTTCTTCTTTTGCTACCTGAAAATCTTTATCCTTGTCCGCCAAATCACACCTTCGTTGTTTGTTGTTTGTGCTTATCGGCTTGGTGGACCGGACGGAGTGGAAAACCATGCACTTACGCCATAGCCGCACAAAGACCAAATGGTGCTTTATGCATCCATCCGGCCCATAAAGCCGACTGGTAAGTGAACAGGTTTTCCACGACCTGACCGCTTATTCACGCGCGGCTCATACTACTAATAGTATAACATTTTTAACATGATAAGTGCAAATCTAGTCAGGATCAAAAAAAGCAAGCATCTCTTTCTAGATTGGAAAAGTGTATTAAATCCAGAGTTTTTAGTTCTAAAAACTGCTTAAGTTGCCTTGAACCGACTGTAGCGATTGTTGCCCCGCTGCTAGCTCTAAAATCTCAGAGAGAATCTCAATAACGATGAGGGACCTTCCCCACTAATCTGTGCAGACCAATTCACTTTGAGAGAAAATCTTTTGCCTCGTGGTTCGATATAGCTTTGGAACAGCTTTAAACTTTTCTTTGTGCCTGTCTAAAATTTTCAATGCTCCGATATAGTTACATGCTGCAGCAATATTGTAAGCGTGCAATACGACTCCCTGCGCGTCTCGTTGTTTTTGGAATGCATGCTGCCGATAAGCCCCAATACGTCCTTCCATTTCATCAAACGCATCCTTTGCAAAAGCTGCACTTTCTTTGTGCTTTCCAAGCAATTTCGCTGTTATGGCTACTAATACAAGAGCATCGGTTCTCCCTGAAAACGGTCGATCCCTTTTGTAGCCAAATTTCCAATCAATATACGCTGCCTCAAGGGTATCTTTATGCTCACGAAGAAGTTCCGGAACAACAATCTTCTGTTTATGATCTTGACCTTCCTCAAAACCATACCAAGTTTCAAAACGCGCAAAGTACTCCTCCAAATAACTAAGTGATAGACTGCTTGCCGTCCATACATGAGACAAGCCAGCGCCATCTGTTCCGTATTTCGTTGATAATTTAGACTGTTCTTTTTTTACCGCTTCGAGGATGCTTAGGTTTAGATACTCAGGATTTTCTAAATACCTTCTTTCAAATTGCTCTTTCTTTGAAAGTCTTCTTTCTTCTAGTTCTTTACTATAATAATCGGCAACCGTAAGATAGAGTTTGAAGTGTTTTTCATTTTTGAAAACGTAATTATCTAAGTCATCTTTTTTGGTAAGCTGTTTTGCATATGTGATGGCTTGTTTCAGAGCGTTCTCTGATTCATCAGAGCTTAATCGCACTGTTCCTAGTAAACCTGCTTGATAGTATCCTGCGTTCAATCGGAAAGCAGTTGTAAGTATCTTAAATTCATGGCTTTTATCCACAGACACATCATAAATTTTCAACATTTTCTTTAGAGCTTGATCTGCCAAATCAAAATGAGAATTTTGCAGCAAACTGTCTGATAGTTGAGCAAGCCTTGATATGGTGTTTGCTTTTTCTAAAGCCCGTTTAAAAATCTGTATAGCCTTGGAAAATAGGGAACGGGCTCTATCTTTTTCGTCTGCATCATAATAATAATGTGATAGTTTCTGTAGAGAAGCTGCTCTATCAATATCGTCTTTAAAAATCGTTTGATTATGCCTTTGTTGCATTAACTCTAGGGCTGTATGTTTGTCACCATGTAAGAAGTGCCTCCACAAATTATCGTGAATAATTTTCTCAAGAATATCCTTTTTAAAATACCCTTCTAGTAAACCAACAGATTCATGTATTAAGCTAACAGCTTGCGCGTGATCCTGAAGCAAAAACCCTACAACTTCGTTTGCATAACGAAATTGCAATATAGCAAGTGTATAGGTGTCGTTATTCTTCTTAGCGTCTGTTATCAACTTTAAGAATTTTTTTTGTAGTTGACGCGGGGACTTTGCGTCTTCCCTGGGCAGTGGTTTGCCTTCTCTATTTTTTCCAATAATATCCCTGTGCATTAAAAATAAATTTACAGCGGCAACGTCAGCTTTTATGCGCTTATATTCAAAAAATGCTCTGTCTCGATACTCAATAGCTTTTTTTCCGTTTCCATCATTTACCTGCTGGATAAAGAGCATTGCATAGCAATTGCCAATATTCTGGCTATGGGGTAGGTCACTACAGTCACCATGAAGATCAATAAATTTATCTATAAGGTGATTGTTGCGATGCAAATACGCATAGTTTAAAGCAAATCCAATTTTTGCTTCCTGCCCGAATAGAGACATGTCATCACGGATTTCGTTAAATGCGTTTCTCAGTTCTTGCGACGTTATGCTTCGAATATTACCTTCGTAGGCATCTTTGAAGTACTTGCTAAAATGAGCGTATGCAGATTGCCAAGGAAAGAAATCCAAGTTCTGGTTAAAAAAGGCTCTGTTCAAGCTGCTTAGATGAAGATTGTCTGGCATTGAATGGTTCGTATCGATAATCGTCGTGTATATTAAGGGAAACGTTTGTGAAAAACTGTAGCCTTTTCTGATATCCATAAATGAATATGTGGCATTGTAGTGTTTTGCATATAATCCTCTATACAAATACAAAGCCCCAATTTCCTCACTACTAAAGCTGAGGCTCTTTTGAGCGGCTTCGATAATACTTGTTAGCAACTGGTATCTTGTTTGATAATCGATATTGTTAAAATACTGCGCAGAGGCAAATTCCTTAAATAGAGCCTTTTTGCACTCCAACCCGAACGGTATTTCAAGTTTTTCACCTGGAAGGTTTCTCGAATTCACAAGATATTGAGCGATCCTACTCAAGCATCCAGATTTTTCTTTGGCAAGTTGCTCAGATATAAGATCTAAAGTATTGGATAGGTTGTCTTCAAGCTGAACCAAGACTTGTCGTCCTGTCAGTTCACTCTCGTCAAACCTTTTTTCGATTGACTGCGAATTTTGTTCATATTGCCAAATCAGATAGCCCAGTGCACCTAGCAACATTAACATTGCGCAAAGACTGCTTAATACGATTCCCCTCTTCCAATATGTAACTTGAAAAACCTCATGCAGAGCATGGACCATAAATTTGGAAAGCGGATTTATGTCAAGGGTATAGAGAAGAGATTTCGTAGCTGGGCTTTTAACCTCAATAATAGCCTCTTTAGGAGCCAAGGGATGGCCTGTATATCGCCTAAACTTCAGACCAACTTCGCTACAATATTTCTTTGCTTCTTTCGGATGCTGATAAGATAGCCAAGCCAGATATGCTGCAGCCGTGTCCAGATATTGACCCCTTTTCATGTTCGAGAAGTGGGTCGTTACAATTTCCCCCTTTTTCTTATGAGGATCTGTACCTGAAAAAGTTACGCCTAATTCGCGAGCAAAAGGCTCAACACCATCAAAAACTTCTATGCGCCTTTTAAGCCCATACAGTTTATCAATCGTTTTGACTAAGGCATGAAGCGATGAAAAATCATCTTTTTGACGATTAATTTCTTCAAGCTGACTGATGTCCTCTTTATATCCACTGTTACGCATGCACCATTTCCTGCAAACTCGCACCTGAAATGGTATTTACAAGCCAAAGAATATGTCAATATTCAAATCTAATATTTATAGTAAAGTGCTCTGGAAGCTCACTATTGAAACCATTTTCGTAGAAACTTACTTCTTCAATCAGCCCCGTTTTTTCATTCCGAAATATTTCTGCAGGTCTACCGCCCTGCCTATGGAGTTGCCCGTCCTTATACCATTTTTCAATATACGCAACTCCTGACTCGCTATCGCGATAAACATATGCAGGGCCGTCATCTCTCGACAATTTCCCATCCTGATACCACTCTTCATGGACCATAACACCTTTATCAATTGCAAAATATGCTGGCCCGGCATCCCTGTGTAATCTCCCAAGCTTGAAAAAGAACTTGTCATGCCACGTATCATGACGAACCCTTGCTGGCAAATCGCCTTCCCGATGGATTACGCTATTTTGCCACCATTCCTCCATAAAGAGCTCATTGGTTTCTGATTTAAAAATCTGTATCGCTGGAAGATCATCGTCTCGATGAATTTGGCCATTTGCCAACCATGTTTTGCGAACGTAGTTTTCTGCTCCGAAATCTTCGTCTGTAAACAGGTCTTCTACAATTTTATACTCAATACTCATTTTACTTATACTTGTTATTAATATCATATATTATACTTTAACGATTATTTTTGCAAACTTTCAGGCACCTATTACCTCTTCCAACACTATCCAAGACTCTTCCAATACAAGGAATACTGCGGATTCATGCCAACATTTCTCCATCAACGTTGACCATCATCAACTGCGAGGGACGCTGCAGCTACCTCCAAAGCAATTTGGAGATAAGTATGTCCAGAGAAGTCAGAAAAATTGAAGTCGCAACCCTGGAAGAGTTGCAATCCTTACCCTATCGCCGTCGCCTTAAGATGGCTGTGGAGAACACAGGAAACGGTCAAAGAGAATGGCCCACCGCCATTCAGGACGCCTTACTCCATGCCGACCGGCGAAAAATTGGTCTGTATTTCACAAGTGGTGATCGGTTTCCAATTCCGCTTGTTGATGATGTCTGGAACGATAACGAGCGATATATCCGTGAGTTTATGGCCTCGGAGGCGTGCACATATCCTGAAAGAGATCGCCTGATCGATCTTTATTTTCGGATCATGATGCCGGACGTGGCCCGCCATTTCGGACGCTAAAGCCAAGAGCGCTGTCTTCCTTCTGAAGGCAGCGCTTTTTTGTCGTCGCCCACATGACCGAGCGCTTTCCCATACCCTCTTAAAGAACATCCAACAGTGAAAGGACAAGTCCATGATTGAATTGCTTGTCAAACACGCACCTTTAGTCGCCGTCAGTCTGCTGTCTGTAACAGGCTCCATTCTTTTGCGAGCCAATATCGACACGCCCAACGAAAATCTTTTGATGGGAGGCCTGACAGCCTTCTTTGTTTCCAATTTTTTCTGGCTGCAAGTTCTTCGCTCCGAAGGGCTGGGTCAGGCCGTCATCCTGTCGACCATGCTGACCACATTTTTCCTGATCCTGATCGGCGCAGCCTTTTTCCATGAACCAATTGGGCAGAAGCAGATTGCCTCCCTGATCTTCGCCACCCTTGCCCTTACCTCATCCCTGTTTCTCAAATAAGGAGCCTGCCATGTCTTACACACCCCTTCTCTCAGACCTTCATGCCCTGATAACGGCGCATGGTCGGCGTCAGCGGATCATTATGCTCTGCCTGCTGACCACTTTCGGCCTGTCCGCATGGCTAACCACTAAAGGCATGTTTGATAAAGCCATCGAAGCCGGTGTCGCCAATATGGAAGGCATGATTACCGCAGCCATGTCGGCGACCGTTGCCGCAACCGCCCTTGGCTGTGCAACGATCCTGTTGATGGGCATTGCGGCGGAGAGTTTCAGGCGGCAGCGACTGGCCGTTGCCTTGCTGGTTCTCGCCCTGATCCCCTTTACTGCCGGGATCAGTACCTATAACGCCATCCTCGGCAATGCGGGTCCTGCCTCTCTTGTCTATGACATGCGCGGTAAAGTTACGGAATATAGCGCCTATTACGCTTCCGTTGCCACGGATGCCTCCGGGGCGCAGATGGCAAAAGCAGCACTGGAGCCATTGGAAGCGTCCATCTGTATCCTTGCCGAAGGGGAAGGCAAGGGTGGGGCCATTACCGGCTCGCGCGGCAAAGGAGCCGTTTATGCCGCTTATTTAAGCGGCTGCACCAGTATCCGCAAAATCGTTCTGACCCTGTCCGAGACCGTCAGCCGGACCCACGAACGCCAGATCCTTGCGTCTGATATTCAGAAGGCCCTGCAGGTCATCCCGGACGACATCGACCTCTCGGTTTTTGAGCGACAGGCTGCCTTTAAGGAGGAAGCCGCCAACTTGCAAAGCCTCATTGAAGAAAACAGCTCTGAAAATGTCGCCGGTCGTCTGAGGGCACAGCTCGATATCCTGCAGGCATCTGTCGCCACGCTGGATGTCAAAGCCGGAAGCTTTGGGAAAAAACAATCCAGTGCCATAAACAGCCTCAAAGAGGCACTAAGGCTTGTCTCGGAGACAATCTCCACCCTGACGGCAGAATCAGAAACCGACCGCGTTGAAGCTCCCGGCGAGCTTCTGGACATGGGAGAAGCGGTAGCTGTTCACTGGAAGCGCAACATTCCGCAAATCCTGCTGGCTATTCTAATTGATGCCCTGGCCTTGTGGTTTGCCGGTCTGCTGATGGTCTCCCGCAATCAGATTGAGAATGGCTCATAGTGGGCCATTCTTTCACACCTTTCCCTCCATTTTGAAAGGAATACGCCTATGAAAGACATTATCTTCACTGCCTCCAGATCCGTGATATCCGTCCTGGCAAACGCCTTGTTGCTTTCCATTGCGGCGGTAATTGTCATCAGTGCCCTGACTCTCACAGCGATCTATCTCACCGACTATCTCGAAGAAACACCTGCGGTTAAGTCGCTGCAGTGCTTTGTCGGGTTCAGCCGCCCGGACTGCCCCCGGTATGCAGAGGAAATGGCCAGTATCAAGGCCGATCTGGAGGCCATGATCCGGGAGCGCGAGCTACTGGATACGCAGCTGAAAGGCCTGCGAGCCATTGAAACAGCAGTAGATGAGATTACCCTCTTTGAAAGTTTCACCGATCCCTCAAGCGAAATGAAAGTAACCGTAGGAACGGTCTATACAGAGTTTGTAAAATCCCGCCCTTCTCCTGAAGCATATTTTTGTTACATCGACTTGCCGAGCGGTCCTGCCGGAGAAGATCGAAGCCTTCATTTTCAGTCACGGCGCGGGCCGACCACGCTCTCCCTAGAAACTTTGCGGCAAGCCGATGTCAGCCCGGTAACCCTCAACTATGCCCGTTCTGTCTGTAAGGCCTTTGAGATTGGCCAGAACGGATAAGTGACCCCCCTCTTTCTTGAAAGGATACGTCATGAAAGGTTCATCATTACTAGAAGGTGCCTCTAGCGCCGTCGCCAAGATAACGGCCCTGGTCGCTACTTTTTTCCTGTTCCCGCCTATCTTCAGTGCGACTGTCCATCATGTGGAAGGATTCGCTCGCAAGAGCTATGGCTATGACATGGTCTCCATTGCCCATTTTGGCTGGATAATACTCTGCGCCCTCCTCATTTTTGCCATTAGCCAGTTTCTCATCACTTTGACGCTCAGGCTTATCCCTTTCCTGTTCGTGAACAATCGATAGGAGACGATAAATGTCTCACCCCTTTAATGAAGAATATCGCTTTGGCTCAGCAGGCTGGGCTTCGAAGGCAGAGATGAGGAGGGCAGGCCTGTTTACCCCGAAAGGCCTGCAGATAGGCTTTTGGGATAAGAAGCCTGTCTATAGTGACGGAGATGCCCCTCTGATCTGCATTGCGGGGGCTGGAAGCGGCAAGCATGCTTGCCTGCTCAGTTATATTCTCTGCAAGGACAAAGCGCAGGAGAATATTGTCGCCGTCGATTTGCGCGGTGAGTTGGCGGCCACCAGCATTCATAACGGTGCCCGTTTTGGGCAACCCATTCATGTTTATAATCCTTTTGGTTTGCACGGCTTGCCGGAGAGCCGGGTTAATTTGTTTGATATTCTAAGGCCCAACGATCCGAACCTGCATAGCAATGCAGAACTGATTGCCACCAATCTCATAAAACTCAGCGGTAGTGGATCTGGGCAGTATTTTGAACTTCGGGCGCGGGAATGGCTTAAATCCATTCTGATCGCTCTCACTTTAAAAGACGGTTATGTAGATGCCGACAATCTGATGTCCACCATCAATGCCATCGAGAGTGATCCGGCCCTGTGGTCTTCGGTTGTGGAAGTGATGCTGGCTTGCGAATTTGATGACGTGCGGCGAGTAGCGGCAGAGATGCTGGCCAAACAGCAAGAGGATGAGAAATCCTTTGGCTCCTTTATGGGTGAGATTTATGCCTATACCTCCTGCTTTAACAATCCAAGAATTAGACAGTCTCTCAGCAATCCCACCTTTTCATTGAAAGACATCACCAACCCGCAGCAAACCTGTAAGGTCTTTATTGTTATCCCTGCGGAATATATTGCTCAGCTATCCCCTTTGCTGAGCCTTTTTGGGATCACAACCCTGCTCTACAAGACTCAAAGCCCAGACACACCGCGCGTTAATCTGATTGTCGATGAAGCCGGTCAGTTGGGCCGGGCTGACTTCCTGCTTCGAGCCTATACCTATGGCCGGGGAGCCGGGGTGAGGGCCTTCGCGTTATTCCAAGATATCGGGCAAATTAAACGGAATTTTGGGCCGGAAGGGGTACAGGGCTTTCTTGGCAGCGCTCAGACCCGTCTTTTCTTTGGTATCCGGGATCTTGAAACCGCCCGTATGGTCTCTGACATGCTGGGGTATGAGACGCTTGAATATGATGACACGCTTCAGCAAAGCAACGCCCGGCGTGAAAAGCGAAAAGCGCTTAGCAGGATTATGAACGGAGAGGATCTGTTTGAAGCGGCATATGAGTATACCCACTATGCCAGAGCAGAAAACTATCGCAGCAAACAGACCCGTAAACTCAGAACCCCGGAAGAAATCCTCTCGATGGATGAAGACAAGATGATTGTCTTTATGTCGGGGAAGAATCTCAAGCCTATGGAGCTTGATAAGCGTCCCTATTATGAGGAGCGCAGTATGGCGGGTTATTATCTGCCTAATCCCTATCATCCTCCCTTGGATAAAGTGAGGCTCCGGACAGTGTTTGGGATGCGTTGGCGAAATATCATAAAAGAACCGGTCCCTGAGGCTTTTCACCATCTTCCTCAATATTCTGAAGGATTTTGGTGTTATGTGCAGGGCTTTAGGCCTCGCTAGCCTGTCCTCTCCCACATTCACAGATCATATCCTTCATCATGCAAAAGGGGTTGGCAAGATGCCGGCCCCCTTTTTTCATAAAGGAGACTCAGTATGAGCGATGATAGCAAAACCAGGAACGGCCCAAGCTTCGAAGCGTTTCATGTCCAGGAAGGTAAAAGCGAGAAGGCCTACTTTCACAAAATCGGCTCAGCATTTGCCCATAAGGACGGTGAGGGTCATGACATTCATCTTCAAAGCCTGCCTTTGGACTTTAAAGGCCGTATTACCATCCGCACCCCGAAAGAGCGTCTTGAGGCCAAAAGGGAGGGTACTGAACCGCAAAGCAAAGATAACTCTGCCCGAGAAAGGTAAGCAGAATGAAGGATAGAATTCTTCGGGAAAAGATGAATGCCGCCAGCAAGGCAGCGTTTGATTGGGATGCCCGTATTCATGAGAAGCCAGTGAGCAAACTTGAACTGGAAGCCCGTGAAAAAAGACGGGCCATTCCAGCCCTTCAAAACAATCTCACACCGGACGGGTCTGTTGCCCAGGCCGTGAACACGGCCAAACAAAGCGAAAATGAATGCCGGATTCACGTTATTCGCAAAAGGCTTGATCGCCAGAAAGGCAAAGCCAGAAACGATTTCACACGAAGTCGATGATCCAAATTTGCAGGATGCCTGAGTGTTCAGGCATCCTGTTCCCATGATTGATTTTATGACGGAAAAACAGATCGAAAACCTTTTAACTGCTGAAACCCGTGAGCTAGTTTTGCCCGATGGTAAAAAACAGATCGTCACCGCAGACAGGCTGTTCTGGATCAGGCATGACCTGTTGATCAGAGCCTTTATCACAACCTCGGAAAGACTCTTCGAGCTCACTGCTATGAATATGGCTGGTAAGGGCTATTCATTTGCAGATGCTTTCAAAAGCGTTGTTACCTATATCGATAATCAGACAAAATAGAAGAAACAGCCTCTACACTAAGCTAAGCTAAATCTCCATATATTTTACAGCTTCTCCCACCTTCCAAATTACTTTTTGCTACCTTTCTATGTGAAAAGGAAGGCGGTTGATGCATACAGCTGTCATCCCCTTGATCTATCAAAATTCATAGATTATGTTCCTATTTTGTTCTGGCAAAGGTTGTTAAATCTGAATAGCAAATTAATGGGAACATAGATGAACGCAAAATAACCTTGGAGGCATTGAGCATTGAATAATAGAGGGACTAAACATGATAAGCCTGTAATCACAATAGATTACGAGCGCTATGAGCAATTTCTTGAAAAGTCGGATATGACTGACAGGCAAAAGCAGGAACTGCTGCAAACGCTTTGGGGAGTCATCACAGAGTTTGTTTCGCTTGGCTTTGGTGTTCATCCCTTGCAGAACGATGAAAATATTTGTGGAAAACTAGGTAAAGAGGGTCAGACGGCAGCAGTTCTCACCCCAGATATGATAGATTTTAAAGATAGAAACATCACTAAATCATTCAAGGATATTGCTCAGCATGAAGAGGCTGAACGAGAAAAAGGTGTCGGTACATGAAGCCAGAATTTAGCAACCTTCACTCTATTCAAAAAGCGCTCATCTATTGCCGTGTCTCCAGCAAAAAGCAGATGGCGGATGGAAGCGGTTTGCATAGTCAGGAGTACCGTTGCCGCCAATATGCCGAAGCCAAGCAGTATCATGTTGAGGCAGTTTTTCCAGATGACGTTTCAGGGGGTGGTGACTTTATGAAGCGCCCTGGCATGGTCGCCTTGCTGGACTATCTGGATGCCAATCCTAATGAACAGTATGTGGTCATCTTCGATGATTTGAAGCGCTATGCGCGGGACACAGAATTTCATTTAAAACTGCGCCGCCTGATGAAAGCCAGGAACGCGCGGCGGGAATGCCTGAATTTCAATTTTGATGATTCGCCTGAGGGCAAGTTTAATGAAACAATCTTCGCTGCAACAGGAACATTGGAACGTGAGCAGATTGGCCGTCAAACCCGTCAGAAATCCCAGGCCCGGATTGAACAGGGTTACTGGACCTTTCGGGCTCCCGTCGGCTATCGCTATGTTAAATCTGCCAACGGCGGCAAGGAGCTGGTGAAAGACGAGCCCTTAGCCAGTATCGTCAAGGCGGCACTGGAAGGCTATGCAACAGATCGGTTTTCTACCATAAGCGAAATACAACGGTTTCTGGAAGCTGATCCGCTCTATCCAAAAGATACCCCAAAAGGAAAAATTCGGCCACAAACGGTTGTCAGGCTGCTTAGCAAGGTGGTCTATGCCGGATATGTGGAAGCCCCAAAATGGGGGATCTCTCGCAGAGAAGGAAAGCACGAGGCCATTATCTCTTTGGCAACGTTTGAAGCAAACCAGATGCGCCGTAAAGAGACGAAGAGAGTACCAAACCGCAAAGATGTCAGCAGGGATTTCCCGCTCAGAGGCGGTGTTTGCTGTTCGAGCTGTGGCTATCCTCTGACTTCTGGATGGTCCCAGGGCAAACTTAAGAAGTATCCGTATTACTTCTGTCAAAAGCGCGGATGTGAAGAGTACGGCAAATCCATTCCCCGTGACAAACTAGAGGGTGAGTTCGCTTCTCTGCTGAAAAAACTACAGCCGTCCGAGAGCCTGTTCTCTCTTGTGAAAGCTATGTTCACGGACGCATGGAATGCACAGATGTCAGAAGCTGCAAATAGAATCCAAGCATTTAAGAATGACGTTTTAAAGATGGAGAGCCAGATCAATAAGCTGGTGGAGCGGATTATGGAGACAAACAATCCCCGTGTCATCCAAGCCATTGAAAGCCGTATTGAGGATTTGGAAAATCAGAAGCTGCTCGCAGAGGAAAAAGCGGCAAATTTGGGGAAACCAATCAAGAGCTATGGAGAAATGTTTGAACACTCCATGAGATTCCTCTCGAACCCGCATAAAATATGGGCTTCCGGGCCGTTTGAGATGAAGCGGATCGTGCTGAAACTGGTTTTCCCTGAACGGATTTCCTATTCCCGCACAGAAGGACTTAGAACACCAAAAACCGCCTTACCTTTCAATATGTTAGGGGGTCTGAACATGCCGGATTGTGAAATGGTGCCGCTGGGGTGACTTGAACACCCGACCTACGCATTACGAATGCGGTGCTCTACCAGCTGAGCTACAGCGGCACATCAGAGATTTCGGCAACATATAATCGCTCATGATATCAAGAGCAAGTCTTTCGTTCTACGGCTGCGCGCTTTCATATCGCTGCCTAGTCCGCTTGAACTGCCTTGATTTCTTCAACTACCTCCACATCGATAGATTCCAGGCTCTGGGTTCCCCGGTCCGGAGCTTTCCAGGAAAAGCTGTCAAAACTATCGCAAGAGGGGCAGTGAACACTCCATTTATCCTGCTGGCGGCCACAGTTATTGCAGATCCACAGGGGATCCTGAGGCGCATTGGCACTTTTAAGAATCCATTCCCTGGCCGCGATGGCGTCCGCATTAGCCTTTTCCTCTAAAGACGCCAGCATATGATAGATGCTGGCAGGAGGCGTGTCGCCGCCGGCTTTCACCAGATGCTCCCGGGCCGCACCCCAATCACTTGACGCCAGGGCCGCCTTGGCCAGCATCAGGTGAGTCTCCACATGATCCTTGTTATTGGGCGCCACGGTTTCCTGGGCCCGGCGGAACCAATCCGGTGGCTGTTCGCCGCTATTGGTGAGACGAATGGCTTCAGCAAGGTCCCGATGAGGAGAATGTTTCCAGGTGTCGGCTATTAGCTTCTGCAGCTTGCGCTGCGATTCCAGTTTCGCAGTGAGCTTAACAGCCAGAACAGCAGCCGGCACAAAACTCCTGTCAAGGTCATGGGAGGTCAGAGCCAATGACAGCCCTTCCTCTTCATTCCCATGTTCCAGTGCCACAAGGGCCCGTTCATAGGAAATCACAGCCTTGGCCCGGCGGACAGCTTCCCCCTTGGCCGCTTTCCCGCGGGCGAGGCGCCCAAGCGCACTATCCGCCTTGTCCCAATCGCGGGCCTTCAGGGCCAGTTCATAGAGCTCTTTAAGGACCCATTCCGTCCCCGGACGCAAGGCATCCGCCCGCTCAGCCAGAGATCGAGCCTGACCGATATCTCCTTCTTTACGGGCCCTTTGAATCAGACCTCGTAAGCCCAAAAACTCTGTATCCTCACGTTTGATCATTCGGTCGTAATATATCTGCGCGGCCCGATCATCTTCATTAAGCTCTGCAGCCTGAGCGGCAAGTAGCAGAGTCATGGGTTCACCGGAGAGATGCTTTTCCGCAGCAACGGCCTGTCTGCGGGCTTCCACAGGATCTCCAGCTGCAATGGCAACCATGCCGCTTGAGATTGCTTCCAATCCCTTTTCTCGACGCCGGGCAGAAAACAATGCCCCAACCCTTCCCGGACCGCGTTTCAACCAGAGCCAAAAGCGATAGAGAAAAGCCACAAGAACCGCAAAAACCAAAGCGAGGGTGGCAACGACGACAATAGATGTCTGAACTTGATAGCCAGCCCAGGTGAGATCAACGGTTCCGGGATAGTCGGCCAGCCAAACGGCCCCGAAGGCCAGCAAGGCAAGGAGAACAAAGAGGAAAATGGCACGTGTCATGTCCGATCCCCTAGTTCGATGTGGACGGGGTTATGGCAGACTGGGTCGCGCTGGCAAGCAATCCGGCGATGGCCTGATCAACGGCGAGCCGTGCTTCTGCCTTGGCCAGCCAATCCTTCGCAATCTCGGCGGAAGCGCCTGTCAGCTGTTTGACCTCAGCTATGGCTTTGTCGAGATCATTGGAAGCCAGATCGTTTTCAGCCCGGGCGATAATCGCATCGACATCATCTCCCTCCATATCATCAACCCGGCGAAATTTTACCGCCGATGCAATTCGGTGCAGGGTTTGTCCATACCAGGTTTCATCGGAAGGCAAGCGCGCTGACTGACTGATATCCGGCGCCAAGTTCGAAAACTCCTGCCGTAAAGTCGTGAGAGTCTCTGCACCGCTGGGAGCCAGTCCTTTCAAGGTTGCGAGGTCTTTGGCGTAAGAGTCATCAGCAACCGCAGCAACCTGCGCGACACCATTTTCAAAGGGCTCATCAGAACGCGTTTCTCTTTGCAATTGGCCAATGGCCAGCAGCAAGAGAGTTCTCCTGTTTTCGGCCTTTGCCTCTGCTTCATTACTGGCTTCAGCTTTCAGGGTTGCTTCAATTGACGACAGCAAAGACGCCTGCGATTTCGCTGTTTCCTTTTCCGCAGCAAGGTCGCTCTGTACCCCTGCAAGGCGGGTTTTCATGTCCAGCAGTTCATTTTTGAGATCTAAGATTTCCGACTGCATTTCCGGGCTGGGCTCAGCCGCTTGCGGTTCAGCATTCTTAAGATTCCCCAGCGCGGTTTCCTGCTGCTCCAGCTTTTCGGTGAGCGACGCGATTTTCGTCAATTGTTCCTCAAGCTGAGTCTCCAGGCTGCCGAATTTTTCTTCAGTCTTGCTACTCAGCGCGTCAACCGCGGCCGTATCGACTGTCGGTGTAGTGGAAGAAGTTGAACCGGAAACTGTTGTTTCCGTCGACTCACGCTGTTCGAGGGTACTGATTCTTTCTGAAAGTTTACTGACATCCTCTTTTAGCGCGGTTTGAACAGCGTCAATTTCACTCTGGTAGTCAACCGTTTCACCTTCTCCTGCTTCAGTGGACCCAAACTGGC
Source organism: Sneathiella sp. (assembly GCA_965228285.1). Classification (GTDB taxonomy): domain Bacteria; phylum Pseudomonadota; class Alphaproteobacteria; order Sneathiellales; family Sneathiellaceae; genus Sneathiella. The sequence goes on along the minus strand of OZ245808.1, from coordinate 3,218,554 downwards.
CGGCAATAATCGCTTTTGTCCCTTCCGGAAGATATCCTTCGACCTTCGGATAGATCAAAGGCCACCCGGCAAGCCCCAGACAGAACACGACAATCAGTAACACCAGGACAAGACCAGTGCGTAATTTGGTCGGAGTTTTGTCTGGCATTGCCGCAGAATTTGCTCGGCTGTCCTTTGACTTACTCGTCTCCGGAACAGGTGATTTAGAAACGGCGGGATCCTTTCCAGCCTCAGCTTTCTTAGCCTGATCCCCTGGTTTGTCCGTTTTTTTGTCAGACACGTTCTGCTCCCCTGACTGCTCGTTCATTTCCTTAGTTTCTGCTTTTAAATCGATGCTGTCCAGCAGCGCCAGCAAGTTTTCCTGATTTGGTGCCTCGGCAACTGACACTTCCAGCCAAGGTAATTCCTCGACTTTTGCCGCTACTGCCGTGCTTAAACAGATGGCGCGCATCGATTTAAATGAGGCGGATAGTTTAGCCTGCTTGGCATTCTCAGCAAATATAGCTGCCGTACGCGGCGAATAAAACAAAGCAAGGTCAACCTCACCACTCCTTAGCTGGTCAATCACACCCTTTGGAATCTCTTGCGCTGCCTTGGCTTCATAAAGGACAGCCCTTTCGCATTCAAATCCCGCGGTTTTCATCAAGCCTGACAAGTCACCTGCTACTTCCGTCCCGGCAACATGCACGAGCCGACCTTGATCGGGCTCACATTCGGCAATTACCTTGTTGGCAAGAGAAGGGACATCCCCATCAGCGCTTATCACATCGGCAAACCCTTCATCCCGCACAGTATCCGCGGTTGCACTGCCAACTGCATATACCCTGACATCGCGAAAAGCCGTTGCCCGACCCAGTGCCCTGGCGCCGTTAGCGCTTGTCACCAGCAATGCTTGAACGCCATCGACATCCACCTGCGTGCCCGGCAAATTTGTGATCGTCATCATCGGCGCCAGTATGGACTCATGACCCTTTTTTTTCAGGATTTCCGCGAGGCGGGAAGCATCCGGTTCGGGACGGGTGATCAAAATCTTCATAGCTGCCACATTATAACTGGAAGGACAGGATATCTTCTCCCGCCTGTTCCCGCAATTCTTCACCGATACGATTTCCCAGAGATTCAGGAGAGGTTATGGTACCCTGTCCGGCTCCGTTCAATCGAATGCGGCCGTCAGGGCTGAGAAGGCTGGCCCTGAAATGAAGTTGAGTATCGCCTACGAGCTCCGCATATCCGGCGATCGGCGTTCGGCAGGATCCATCAAGCACGGCCAACATGGCCCTTTCGCAGCGAACTTGAGCCGAAGTGACCGAATCATTGATGGGGTCCAACAAAGACTGGACTTCCTCATCGGTTTCCCGACGCTCAATTCCAATCGCTCCCTGCGCGACTGCCGGCAGCATGTCTTCGGGCTCCAGCAATTGGGTGATGACATTTTCTTTTCCCAACCGTTTTAGTCCGGCATATGCGAGCAACGTCGCATCGGCCTCCCCTTGCGCAAGCTTTCGCAGCCGTGTGTCGACAAGCCCTCTAAAAATACCGACTTTCAGGTCAGGACGGCGATTAAGGATTTGAGCTTGCCGGCGCAGACTGGATGTTCCGACAAGCGAGCCTGGAGTCAGGTCAGCAAGTCTTGCACCGCTTGCCGAGATCAATGCATCCCGTGCATCCTCGCGGGGAAGAAAACAGTCAATGACCAACCCGTCAGGGAGCGCCGTTTCCATATCCTTCATGGAATGGACGGCAAAATCGATAGTGCCTTCAATCAGCGCTTCCTCGATTTCCTTCACAAACAGGCCCTTGCCGCCCGCCTCGCTAAGCGCCCTGTCCGTAATGCGATCGCCGGTAGTTTTGATCGGTACAATTTCGAGATCCTCAGTGGTCAAGGCTCCCGCATGTGCGGCAATCAACCGCCGGCGGGTTTCTTCCGCCTGCGCCAAAGCCAGGGGACTGCCCCGGGTTCCAATCCTGTATTTTTTCACAATCGCCATATTGCGGGATGATCCGTCAGATGTTAGGTCCTAAGTTCATATTCCTTTAGGCAATTTGCACCGGTTTGTCATAGAAAACAAATGCCAATGAAACAATTAACAGTCCTTGGGCTGGAAAGTAGCTGTGACGAGACGGCCGCGGCAGTCGTCACCGCTGATGGGGAGATTCTTTCCAACATTGTGCTCTCTCAGACAGAAGAGCACGCACCTTTCGGTGGGGTCGTTCCGGAAATTGCCGCCCGAGCTCACGTGACCCAGATGGACCGGTTGGTTGACAAAGCCATGAAAGGCGCCGGAATCGGCTATGGTGACCTTTCCGCGGTGGCAGCGACGGCCGGACCCGGATTAATCGGCGGGGTGCTGGTGGGATTGATGACCGCCAAGGCCATCGCGGCTGTCTGTGATATCCCCCTGATCGGGGTCAATCACCTGGAGGGTCATGCGCTAACCGTCAGGCTGACAGAAATGACGGCTTTTCCTTATCTGCTGCTGTTGGTTTCAGGCGGACATTCCCAATTGCTGATTGTCGAAGGCGTCGGACAATATAAGCGCCTTGGTACGACCATAGATGACGCAGTTGGAGAGGCTTTTGATAAAACAGCCAAGATGCTGGACCTTGGCTTCCCGGGTGGTCCTGCTGTGGAAAATGCAGCCACCGCTGGAAGTTCGACCCGGTTTTCTTTGCCCCGCCCCATGAAAGGGCGGGAAGGATGTGATTTTTCCTTTTCCGGACTGAAAACTGCGGTTCGACAAACTCGCGAGAAACTGGGAGCCGGTGCCTCCGGTCAGGATATCGCAGATCTTGCAGCGAGTTTCCAAAGAGCTGCCGTTGAAAGCCTGTCGGACCGAGTTGGCAATGCCTTGGCCGAGTTCAAGGATCAATTTCCGGACGGCACAAGTCTAGTCGTTGCCGGGGGTGTTGCTGCAAACCAATATTTGCGAGAGCAGCTTGAGGTTCTGGCGGACGCAAATGGAGTCAATCTCATTGTCCCCCCGCCTAATCTCTGCACTGACAACGGCGCGATGATTGCCTGGGCCGGATTGGAACGGTTGCGTCTTGGATTGTCCGACCCGCTGGATCTGGCCGCACGGGCACGCTGGCCTCTGGATGCGGACGCCAAGCCTGCACCCTATGCGGGATACAAAGCCTAACGAATGGAATTAGGAACAGACAATGACGGAAGATGAACAAAAACAGGCTGCCGCTGAAAGATCGGTCGACTTTATCGAAGATGGAATGGTTGTCGGGCTGGGAACCGGTTCTTGCGCTGCTAAGATGGTTGATCTTGTCGGTGCAAAAGTGAAGGATGGACTGAAAATCACAGCCGTTCCAACCTCTGAGGCAACCGCTCAGCAAGCCCGAAGGCTCGGTATCGAGGTTGTTGGCTTTGACCGGGTCAGTTCTCTCGACCTTACCATAGACGGGACAGATGAAGTGGATCCGCAACGTCGGCTGATCAAGGGTGGCGGGGGTGCGCATCTCAGGGAAAAAATAGTCGCGTCCTTGTCCGATCGCATGATTGTTATCGCGGAAGCCAAGAAAAAGGTGGCTCAGCTGGGAGCCTTCAAGCTGCCAGTAGAAGTCATCCGCTTTGCCGCACCGGCGCTTTTGTCCCGGCTCGAAGATCTTGGCTGTGAAGCTCATTTGAGATCGGGATCCGACAGCGATCTGTTTGTCACTGACGAGGGGAATTACATCATCGATTGCGATTTCAAGGTCATTGAAAACCCAGAGCGGCTGGCCCTTGATCTCAGTACCCTGCCAGGCGTGGTGGAGCACGGCCTTTTCATTGATTACGCAGACGTCGTTTTGATCGGAACAAATGCCGGTGTGGAGATTCTCGACAGCTAAATTTATGAGATAAAGAATATGGGTTTGGGTGGCTTTGCAGCCGGGAGGAACCAGATATGAAAATTGGATTTATCGGACTGGGGAATGTGGGTGGTAAACTTGCAGGAAGCGCCCTTCGAAATGGCTTTGATCTAACCGTACGCGATCTTGACAGGCAAGCCGCTCAACCCCTGTTGGATGGCGGCGCCCGCTGGGCCGAAAGCCCAAAGGACATGGCGGAAACTGTCGATGTCATCATCACCTGCCTGCCCAGCCCAGCCGCCAGTGCCGCGGTCATGGAAGCAGAAGATGGAATCCTCGCCGGTTTGTCAGCCGGTAAGATTTGGGCTGAAATGAGCACCACCGATGAGATGGAGGTCAAACGCCTCGGCGAGAAGGTCCGCCGCACCGGTGCAGAAGCAGTGGATTGCCCGGTTTCCGGAGGGTGTCACCGGGCAGCAACAGGAAATATTTCAATTTTTGCCGGCTGTGAACGCGCCACCTTCGAGACGCTGCTACCGTTACTGACATGCCTGGGACGGCGGGTTTTGCATACCGGTCCTCTGGGGACAGCCTCGGTTCTGAAGGTGGTAACCAACTATCTCGCCACGGTCCATCTGGTGGCTTTAGGCGAAGCGCTGATCACCTCCAAACTGGCCGGAATGGACCTCGCTACCGCCTATGAAGCCATCCGTATTTCATCGGGCAACTCCTTTGTCCATGAAACCGAAAGCCAGGTTATTCTCAATGGCAGCCGCGATATCAACTTCACCATGGATCTGGTGATCAAAGATGTGGGGCTGTTTCAATCCATTGCCGATCGTCACAATATTCCCCTCGAAATTTCTCCCCTTGTGTTAGACATTTTTAAGGATGGGCAGGATCGATATGGCCCACGGGAATGGTCGCCCAATATTGTTGCCCGCTTGGAAGAAGCCTGCGAAACCAAACTACTAGCGGACGGATTTCCGGCGGAAATCATCGATGATGAACCGGAAGAAACCGGCTATGAAGTGACCGTCCGCGGTTGACTTCGAACCGCCGCCGCCCCTGCTTTATCCTTGTCGGCAGCTCCTGCTAAGGCTAGGCTTTCTGGTCTATGGGAGAGAAAAACCGCAAACAGATATTCATACATAGCTGGCAGGCCCCGTGAAATACGGGCGTCTGATCCTGCTGTTGTTTTTGTACGGGCTACTGCTGGGCGGGGGCTGGGCGGCAGGGAAATGGCTGCCGGAGGTTCTGGGTCTCGGTCCTGGATCCCTGTCGGGCCCGGCCGCCCAGATGATGATCCTGGCGACCGCCGGTATCTTTGTGATCGTCACTGCCATCCCGTTCGTGCCCGGTGCCGAAATCGGACTCGGTCTGATCATGCTGATGGGCAAGGAAGTCCTGGCCCTTGTCTATGGCTCGATGGTGCTGGCTCTGCTGATTTCCTATCTCGTTGGACGTTTCATTCCGGCCCGGAAGACAGCGGCAGCCTTTCGTTTTTTTGGCCTCAGTCGGGCTGCGGGTCTGGCTTTGCAGATGGCTCCGCTAAATCCCAGGGAACGGCTTGCCTATCTTACGGAAAACACCCCCCGCCGGATGCTGCCCATTTTACTTAAATACCGCTTTCTTGCCTTATTCGTGGTCCTCAATATTCCGGGGAATGGCTTGATCGGAGGCGGGGGCGGCATCGCGTTCATCGCAGGACTCAGCGGCATCTTCCCGTTCCCGGCCTACCTGATCACCATCCTCCTCGCCGTCGCCCCGCTACCCCTGTTTATCCTGATTACGGGGTCAACCTTTTGAATTTTTTTCTTCTTCTGCAATTCTGGTCAGGGCTTTTTCGAGGAGGGCCTTGGCTTTGAGACGGCCAGCATCAGACATGTCTTTTAGATTTATATCCAATTTGACATTCTGAAACTCCTCGCGGATGACAGTGCGGTCATCCCCGTCCTGATCGCGCTCACTCAAAACCTCATAAGTAGCAATGGGAAATTTAATGCCTTTAACCGTCGTCTCATTCTCGTTCCCGCAGAGAATCTCGTCCTTTACATTGGCATAGGTTTCGTGGGAGATTCGGATTTCCCCGGATTTCGCCGTTGATTCCAGGCGAGAGGCCACATTGACGCCTTTACCGATGACTGTATAGTCCATCCGCTCACTACTGCCGAAATTCCCGACCGTACAATAACCGGTATTAATACCCATACGGCATTGCATCGGTTTCTCAATACCGGCTTCGAACCATTCTTCGTTTAATTCCTTCAGCCGTTTCTTCATGGCCAGGGCCATTCGGACGCAGGCAAGGGCGTCTTCCTTGACTCCTCGGCTCTCCGGGTCACCAAAGAAAATGACAATGGCATCGCCAACGAATTTATCGATGGTGGCGCCATGAGCGAGAGCAATGTCCGACATTTCTGTCAAATACTGATTTAGAATACGGGTCAAATCCTCTGACTCGATACGATCGGTGATTTCCGTGAAACCGACGATGTCGGAAAAGAATACCGTCAGCTTCTTGCGGCGACTGGCAATGTCCCCCTGATTTCGGCCTTCAAATATCGACGCGTATACCTGAGGGGAGAGATATTTCGCCAGCTGGTTTGATAGCCTCTCCAACGCCTGGGACTGTTCAGCAATGGCTTCTTCCTGCTTTTTGATCTTGGTGATATCGGAATAAACAGCGACAGTACTGCCATCTTCGGTCTTACGCTCGTTGACCAGTATCCATTGACCACTTGTGCGGCGCTGCACATAGGAACTTGAGCCCTGGCGATGGTTTTCAAGCATCTCTGCCAACCATTCGTCTTCACGACCAACTGCGTCCTCAACAACATTCCGTTCGAGCGCCTGTTGCAGAATCTCTTTCAACGGCTTACCGATCTGGCTTTCAGTGGTGTCTTCGGGGAAAAACAGCTGTCGATAGACACTGTTACACACTGCAAGCCGATCTTCCGTATCGTAGAAAGAGAACCCTTCGGAAATACTTTCAATGGCGCTTGTCAGGCGACGGCGGCCTTCCTCAATCTCCCGATGGTTCGATTCCTGAATTTCAATGGCTGTATCCCGGAAAACGGCAAGGGCATCAGCCATATGGCCGACCTCGTCGTTACGTTCCTGGCCCGGAATAGCGACTTTCGTGTCCCCTGCGGCCAGGCGTGTCATGGCGTCTGTGATATTTTCGAGGGGCCGGATGATAAGAGGCCTGACAAATCCGAACATAACAAAAAGAGCCGTGATCAAACTGGCAAAGGCCACAAACAGAAGTAAATACTTGCTGGTTTCAACAACTTTTTCCGAGTTCTCGGCGGCAGCGGCACTCCGTTGTTTGGCCGCGGACACCTGTTTCGCTACCTCAACATTCAACCCGTTGGCAATTTCCCGGCTTGTCCTCAACGCCTCTGTCGCCCGATTTGTGGCTTCAAGCTCGGCCTCTCTAACGGCAAAAATATTGCTGCCGTCCGTCCCGATATTCAATAATTGCAGACTGACATCATGCAGATTGCTGTCTTTTGCACTACCGGCGAGATCTTCCAGCATATCGCGCATTCGATCAGACGAACCTTCAAATCTTTCTTGATAGGGTCGGATGCCTGCGGGGCTGGATACGGTTGCAACTTCACTGAGAATGCCGGCAACGAGATTTCCCTCCGCCCGCAAAGACAACAACAGGTGAAGCTCTTCAGCCCCGACATTGATAAGCCGGCTCATAGCCTCAGCCGACGACAGGGCTTCGTTGCGCGTATTCTGGTCCAACGAGCGCATGGCCTCTTCAAATGAGGCGGAGAATACATCGTGAAAATTCGCGGACGTCGACTTGAGGATGTTGAATTCCTTTTGCAGTTCAGCTTCAAGCCTTTTTCTTTGAAGTCCTTCCGATCGAAGGTTTTGTGCCCGCTTTATAAAAACACTTTCCGGTCCGCGGCCCATATCAAGAATGGCGTTCCCAAGGGGTAAAAATGCCAATTGGCCCGCCTTCTTACTCAGACTGTCAAAGGATGACTCGATTTCAGACGCCCTTTCCTTGAATTCAATCTCAAGCCCTTCAAGGGTTTCCTGGGTATCGGCAAACAGGGCCTCTGAAAGCAGATTCTCCACTTTATCCAGCTCGGATTGGACTGACATGAACTCCACCATGCCATCACTGGAAACATCCATCATCTCATCAACAGAACTGGTTCCCTTAGCCGATAGTCGTTCTCCTTCAATAACAAAGTCAAAGACCGCATCATCTATCGGCCCTTCCATAGCCAGCAGAAATGCCCGATGTACCTTTGATAGATTTGTCGTTATTGCATCGCGCTCTGCCGCCTTTACGAGCTTATCCTCGACATCTTTTTTTAGCAGACTGAGGCTAAGAACGAGTTCCTTCTCTATTTCCTGAAGCCGCGCTGACGTTTCCGGATCATTAAAAATACTTCGAGAGGCTTCAATCAGATCAGAAAGTTCAACCGTACGAACTATCAGCTCCTTATCTGTTTTTCGATGCTCGGCCAACGTAAGGTTCGCCATCAAATCAGGGGCAGAGGCGGCGATTTCTGCACTGGCCTCCGCCAGTTCGAGAGCCGCCGATATTTCCGGCAAGCTTTCCTGAGTAATTCTGTAGGTGGACTCCGAGACCTGATTGAAGGAATACCAGGCGATGAGCCCCGCAACGACACTCATCCCAGCCAGAAAGCTAATGGCAAGAAACAATTTGCCTTTTATCTGAAGGCCAAGTCCTGGCCGTTTTCTCGAAGAGCTGCGATCCGTCATTTTGGGAGCCGATCTATAGGCCTAAACCGTCCGTCAGGCAAAATCTCTGTCAGAAATACCCGATCCAGCCCCTGATTATCATTTGGCCCGAAGACAAGTTTCAGTCCGCCGAGGTCATAGTTTTTTGTTCTGTCGATTTGGCTCAGGAAGGACGATCTCGTTGGTGTGTCGCCGAGTTCCTTGAGGACTTCGCCAGCAAAACGCCCGACAATATAACCTTCCAAGGAAACGAAACCTGTTTCTGCAGCCGGATCAAACTCTTTCATCGCTCGTTGATAGTCACTGATGATCGGCAGGCTTTCATCTTCAGGAAACGGAACAACCTGAGTGACATAGACACCTTGTCCTTGACCATCCAGCTCGCGTGACAAAGCTTTGCTACCGACAAAAGAAATGTTCATAAAAACTGCGTCCAGGCCAAGGCTGCGGGCAAGCCGGATAAATTCGGCACTGGCCTGATAGGCGCCGATCATGGCGACCGCTTCAGGCTTCCCCTCCCGAATAGAAAGCAAAGCCCGCTTCACTGCCGTGGTATTGCGCATATATTTACCTTCGGCAACAATCTCCAGATTACGCTTTTTCAGAGCATCCCGAACCCCTTTGAGGCCAGCCCGGCCAAAGGAGTCATCCTGATAAAAAACAGCAATCCTGTTTATGCCAAGATCCTCTGTCAGCCGCTCAATCCAAGCCTCTGTTTCCTGCTCATAAGACGCTCGGACATTGACAACATTTCGAAGATCCGGGTTGCGTAGAAATGATGCGCCAGTGAACGGACCGATGAACGGGACTTCTTTCTCTGAGGAAATCGGCTGAATGACCTTAGCCGTCGGTGTCCCGACACCCCCGATCAAGGCAAATACTTCATCCTGATCGATGAGCTTATGGGCATTCTCAATGGCTCGGCTGGGATTATAACCATCGTCATAGGAAGTAAGGGTGAGCCGTCGCCCATTGATACCGCCGGCCTGATTTATTTCCTGAAACGCCGCCAAAATGCCGTTACGCATTCCCCGTCCGAGTTCTGATGCAGGACCTTCAAAAGCGGCCGACTGACCAAACCGAATCTCATTGCCAAACACACCGGGCTCCGCACGGAGTTCGGTCGAAAGGAAGGTGAACAGGCTGACTGAGACAAAAGCAACAACAATCGTCGGCAACCCAATAACTATGTTTAATTTCAAGCCGGCATGTTCCCTAAATCGATAAGCTACCCATATAACTATACCCAAAAGTCTCCGATATCCCAGCTTTTCAATAACCTGGATCCGTTAAGAGCTGAGCGAAAACCCTTCATACCCTTTATCCACAATCTGTTCACAAACCTCAAGATATCTCTGAAAGCCGAGATACGGCATGAAAACACGGGGCTTTCCGGGGATATTTGCCCCCAGATACCAGGAGTTACAGGTGGGAAACAGGGAATTCCCGGCAATTTCGTTCGTATGGCGAACCCAGTTTTCCTCAGCTTTATCAACAGCTTCAATCTCCCCGGATTCGGAATTTCTCATATATATAAGGCAATCTGCGATCCATTCCACATGGTGCTCAATGGCTGGCATCATATTGGCCAGAACGGATGGACTGCCAGGCCCCGTCACGATGAACATATTGGGAAATCCGGAGATGGCAAGTCCGAGATAGGTCTTGGCGCCTTCGGCCCATTTGTCCTTCAAACTTCGCCTGCCGCGTCCCCGTATATCGATTTTTAAAAGGGCGCCGGTCATCGCATCAAAGCCGGTCGCGAAGACCAGGGCATCGAGCTTGATCTCCTCACCATCCTGACGAATGCCGTCTGCGGTCAGTTCCTCTATCGGCGCATCACGAACATCTCGCAATGTGACATTCCTCCGATTGTAGGTCTGATAATAATTGGTATCGACGCACATCCGCTTGCAGCCGATCACCGTATCCGGGGACAGTTTTTCGGCAATCGCCGGATCCTCAACAACTTTCCTGATCTTGCGCCTGACAAATTCGGCTGCCGTATCGTTGGCGGATTTATCAATCAGCAGGTCATTGAAGGCGCCGAGAAAAGTCAACCCGCCGCGCGTCCAGCGCTCCTCATAAACTTTCTCCCTCTCATCTTCATCACAGTCCAGAGCATTGGTATCGTTGACCGAGAGCAGAAAGCCGGATCGGGATTTCTTCGCCTCGGCTCGGTAATGGGCATAATTTTCTTTGCGATCTTTCACGTAATCCGGATCATAGGGCCCGTTATAAGCCGGGATGGCATAGCTGGGGGTACGCTGAAAAACATAAAGATGATCAGCCTGTTCCGCGATCATTGGAATGGACTGAACAGCGGAAGATCCGGTGCCGATGATACCGACCCGTTTGCCGGTAAAGTCCGGCTCCTCATGGGGCCAGTTGCCGGTGTGATATGTCGGATTCTCAAATTTATCAAAACCCGGGATCTTCGGAATATTCATAGAGGACAGACATCCGGTGGCCATCACACAAAAGCTCGACAGGATAGCCTCTCCCTCCGTCGTTCTGACAGTCCAGAGCTTCTCATCCTCATCATAGACGGCGCTTTCAATCTGGGTTTTGAGCTGAATATCTTTTCGCAAATCAAACCGGTCTGCCACATGATTGACATAAGTCAGGATCTCGCCCTGGGTCGCATATTTTTCCGACCATTCCCATTCCTGCTGAAGCTCCTCGGAAAACTGGTAGGAATATTCGAGGCTTTCCACATCGCATCTGGCGCCGGGATAGCGGTTCCAGAACCAGGTTCCGCCGATATCGCTTCCCGCTTCATACACGCGGACTTTAAAGCCATTGCTTCGCAATTTGTGGAGCATGTAGAGGCCGGCGAAACCGGCTCCAACGATTACCGCATCATAATCTGTTTGAATCATTGAGTGAGCTGTCCCTGGTTTTTCTTATTATTTTGAGCGATCCTTTGCCCGGTATTTTATCACACTCCGTTCAGACTGCGAAGACCAACCATAATCTCTGCTTTGGGCTGATCGGAGTTCATGCTAATCAAACACTGATTCATCGGATCATAAAGGGGAAGATAGGGGGCATGCCACAGCTGAATGTCATAGGAGCGGGAGCCTGGGGAACGGCACTGGCGATCACAGCCAGGAAGTCCGGCAATGAAGTTCTGCTCTGGACCCGCAATCAGGACCATGCGAAGGCACTGAACAGAGATGGGATGAACGCACGATATCTTGCCAATATTCCATTGCCTGAGGGTTTAAACGCGACCTCCGATATCAGCGCGGCAGCACGGGCGGAGATTTTATTGATTGTCGTTCCCGCTCAGCATTTGAGAGAGAGTCTCTATCGCCTGAAGCCGGAACTGGAGGACGAGACTGCCCTGGTGATTTGCTCAAAAGGCATTGAGCAGGACGGCGGGCGGTTGATGAGCGAGGTCGTCGAGGAGGTTTTGCCCTCCTCCCCCTTTGCCATTCTGTCCGGCCCTAACTTTGCCCATGAAGTTGCCATTGGCCTGCCCGCTGCCGCAACTCTCGCCTGCCGGGATCCGGATCTGGGCCGTCGTCTTGTCAATGCCATCGGACTGCCAGCATTTCGTCCCTATTACACCGATGATATCATCGGTGCCCAGATTGGCGGTGCGGTCAAAAATGTTCTTGCTATCGCGTGCGGCCTGGTTTCTGGCGGAAAACTTGGCGAAAATGCTCGGGCGGCCCTGATAACCCGAGGAATGGCCGAGATCTTGCGGCTCGGGGAAAAAATGGGTGCTCGGGCGGAAACCTTGATGGGACTGTCCGGTCTTGGCGATCTGGTCCTGACCTGCAGCTCAAACACCTCCCGGAATTTTTCCCTCGGCGCCGCCCTGGGGCAAGGCGATATCCTGGGAGAGATCCTACAGCAACGACATGTGGTAACCGAAGGTGTCTATACCGCCTCCGCCATTTGCGCGATGGCCGAAAAATACAATATCGAGATGCCGATCTGCTGCGCAGTCGACGAAATACTCAACGGTGGGACCGCTGTTTCCAATGCCATCGAAGAATTACTGGCCCGTCCGTTCCGCGACGAAAAACTGGCAGGCTTTTAGTCTCAATCATCACTTGAAAGGAACACCCATGCTTTTCATTGCCTACTGCATAGATAAACCAGACCATGTGGACGTTCGCTTGAATGCCCGTCCGGATCATGTCGCGTTTCTAAAAGCAAAGGGGGACGCCCTTAAACTTGCTGGACCTACAACTGACGCCAATGGGGAGACACCGAACGGTAGCCTGATTATCTTTGAGGATGAGAGTCTGCAGGCGGCTGAGACCTGGATAGCAGGAGATCCCTATGCTGCCGCTGATTTATTTGACTCAGTTACAGTTAAGCCTTGGAAGCATGCGGTCGGCGAAGGTGTCTGACCTTTTCACCTGTGGTCCCTCACGGTTCTGCCGGTCGTTGCCTTGGTCCGCTTATTATGATTTAGTTGTTTCATAATAAAAAATAAAAAGGTGACATCATGATTTTCAGCCAGGAGCATCTTGAGCTCAAACGAACCATAAACCGGATTGTCGAGGAACATATCAACCCTTACGTGGACGAATGGGAGAAAGACGACATCTTCCCGGCCCATCAGGTAATGAAGCGTCTCGCCGACGCGGGCCTCCTTGGAATTGGTAAACCGGTTGAATATGGCGGGCTGGATCTCGATTTCTCCTATGAAATGGTCTTTGCCGAATCCCTTGGCAGTATTCGCGCCAATGGCGTCTCCACCTCCATCGGTGTGCAAACTACCATGTGTACGCCTGCGCTAACGACCTATGGATCGGAAGAGCTTAAACAGGAATTTTTGGTACCGACCATAGCCGGTGATCTGGTTGGCTGTATCGGTGTCAGTGAAGAATCGGCCGGCTCTGACGTCGCCAACACGCGAACCACTGCCCGCCGGGTGGGTGGAAACTATATAATCAATGGCTCAAAAATGTGGATCACCAACGGTGTTCAGGGGGATTGGATCTGCCTGCTTGCCAACACCTCGGAAGAGGGCGGGCCACATAGGAATAAATCCCTGATCATCGTACCGCTCAAGACAAAGGGTGTCTCAGTCGCCCGCAAGCTTGATAAGCTGGGCTTACGCTGTTCAGATACAGCCCAATTGTTCTTTGATGATGTCAAAGTACCCGTCGGCAATCTGATCGGCGAAGAAAACAAGGGTTTTACCTACCAAATGCGGCAATTCCAGGAAGAACGGCTGTTTGTCGCCGCCCGGGCCATCCGCGGTATGGAGATGGCCGTGGAAGACACCATCGAGTATACAGCGGAGCGCAAAGCCTTTGGAGGAGCCATCCTTGATAACCAGGTAGTCTATCATAAGCTTGCCGAAATGCAGAGTGAGATCGAAGCGGCCCGATCTTTGCTGTACCGGGCAACGGAGCAATATGTCGCCGGTGAGGATGTCACCAAGCTTGCATCCATGACAAAATTCATGATGGGGAAGCTGGCAAACAAAATACCCAGCGCCTGCCTGCAATATTGGGGTGGACAGGGGTTCATGTCGGAGAACTGGATCTCACGCGCCTATCGGGATTTGAGGTTGACCGGTATAGGTGGTGGCGCCAACGAGATCATGTTAGAAATTGTTGCCAAGCAAATGGGAATCTATCCTGGCATGCGCAATTAGCTGAAACTGGGGGTTACGGATGAAATACTGGTTGATTAAATCGGAGCCCGGTGACTGGTCCTGGCAGGATCAGCTGGATGCCGGGGAAAAAGGAACCTATTGGGACGGTGTCCGTAACTACCAGGCCTCCAACAATATGAAGGACATGAAAGTCGGCGATCGCTGCTTTTTCTACCATTCTGTCAAGGAAAAGCGCATCGTCGGAATAGTTGAGGTGATTAAGGAATATTATCCGGATCACACGGACCCGAAGGGCCGTTTTGGCATGGTCGACGTCAAGGCTATTGAAAGCATGCCCGAGCCGGTGACCCTTGCCGATATAAAGGCGGAGCCTCGACTTGAAAACCTGGCGCTTATTCGCCAAAGCCGGTTGTCTGTTGTTCCCATTGATCCGCCGTCCTGGAAGCTGATCAGCAAAATGGGCGGGCTCTAAAGCCGGTTCCAACAGCAAATTAGACCCCAATACGGATAGTACTGGCTAATTGGAGCAGAATGCCTATTCTGGGCCTCCCCAAAAAACGCCGATATCGAGATTTCTCATGGCAGAATCAAATAACAGCTTGCTACTGCAAGGCGGAACAGCCCAGGCATATGCCCTGCTGACCCTGACAGCTATTTGCTGGGCCATGAATGCCGTGCTCGGAAAATTTGCGGTCAACGAGATTTCTCCCATGGCCCTCGTCAGTATGCGCTGGTTTGGGGTGGTCCTCCTGATGGCGGTATTTGCCCATAAAAGAGTTCGCCGTGACTGGCCCGTGCTGAAAACCCGTCTGGTCTATCTTCTATTTATGGGGGCGTTGGGCTTTACCGGCTTCAATATGCTATTTTATATATCTGCCTATTTCACCTCCGCCGTGAATATCGGTATCTTGCAGGGCTCTATCCCTGTCTTCGTGCTGATCGGGGCGGTGGTTTTTCTGGGAAACCGGGTCGGCCTCCTGCAGATGACCGGGGTTTTACTGACCATCATTGGGGTGATCATTATTGGTGCCGGGGGCAATCTCCTAGCTCTGGAAACGCTGCAGCTGAATCCAGGGGATCTGATGATGCTGGCTGCCTGTCTTCTGTATGCCGGCTATACGATCGGGCTTCGCTATCGGCCGGATGTATCTGCACTAAGTTTCTTTACCATCATGGCCTGCGCTGCCTTTCTGACCTCCATCCCCTTTACCTTTATAGAGATCAGCCTCGAGCATTTTCAGGCCCCGACCACCAAAGGCTGGATAGTCGTGGTCATTGTCACCTTGTTTCCCTCCTTCATTGCCCAGTTGAGCTTCATGCGGGGTGTTGAAATTCTGGGCCCGAGCCGGGCCGGTGTATTTGTCAATCTCGTCCCGATCTTCGCGTCGATCATGGCGGTGGCATTTTTGGGGGAGCCGTTTGAGATATATCACGGACTGGCCCTCGGCCTGGTCCTGTTTGGGATCTGGATGTCCGAGCGGGGCAAATAAACCCCTTCCTAGAAGGCGCTAGAAGTCGCTGACAATCCCTTTGCGTTCCCAGTCTCCGTAGCGGGTTGGCTCCAGGCCGGACGGACCACCAATTTCTCCCTCCGCCTGCTCCTGCTTGATCGCCGGATTCTTGGTTTTTTTGTCAGCGGACGCTTTTGCCTCATCAGTCGATGTTGTCTCATCGGATTTTTTGTGTGTCATAGAAATTCCGTTTTCTTCAAAGGTTCTGTGTTTTTAACATAATTCCATCCGTCCTGTCAGGCTTTAGCGTGGAATTGCAGACTTTCCATGGACCATCGGTAGAAACTAAACTATGACAACTTTCATGAAAGACAAATCTGGAAATCCTCGAATGGCGGCCGTGCAGCTGTTGCATCGCGTTTTGCAAAAACATCAGTTGCTGGATGAAATCCTCAATGCCGTCCTGAAGGACCTGTCCTTACGGGATCGCGCCTTTGCCCGGGCCATTGCCTCGACCACCCTTCGGCATCTTGGTATAATTGACGCCCTGATCGATAAAATGCTGGATCGGCCCCTCGGTGAGAAAGCCTTTGACATCCGCAATGTCATTCGCATCGGCATCGCCCAGATCCTGTTCCTGAAAATCCCGCCTCACGCCGCGGTTCACGACACGGTTGAGCTTGTGCCAGCCAACAGCAAATACCGTGGATTGGTCAACGCCTTGCTTCGGCGGTCTGATCGTCAGGGCAGTAAGCTGCTTGAAAGACTCAATCAGTCACAGGCCAACACCCCGGAATGGCTCTGGAATAGCTGGGTTGAGTTTTATGGATCTGAGGCAGCCTATGAGATTGCCACAGCGCATCTGCAGGAAGCAGATCTCGATATTTCCGTCAAAACCGATTTGTCAGGATGGGCAGAAAAGCTGGATGCAATCGTCCTGCCAACTGGCTCCTTGCGACGTCCGGCAGGGGGGAATATCACCGACCTTCCTGGGTTTAAGGAGGGGGCCTGGTGGGTCCAGGATGCCTCGGCAGCTCTGCCTGCGCTACTATTCGGCGATGTCAACGGTAAGACCATCCTGGATGCCTGCGCGGCCCCCGGCGGAAAGGCAGCTCAATTGGCGGCGGGCGGAGCCCAAGTCATTGCCCTCGACCGCTCGAAAGCCCGCATGAAACGAATGACGGAGAATATGGACCGGCTGCAACTGCAGGTAACACCCTGTGTTGGAGATGCGGAAAGCTATGCTCCGGAGATCTCCTTTGATGGAATCTTGCTCGATGCCCCTTGCTCCAGCACCGGGACGTTGCGTCGGCACCCCGATGTCGCCTATCTGAAATCTAACCAAGATGTGGACAAACTGGCAAATCTGCAAAGCCGACTGCTGAAATCTATATCGAAACTTCTCAATATAGATGGAATCCTTATATACAGCGTTTGCTCTTTGCAACCTGAGGAAGGCGAGCATCAGATCGAAGCCTTTTTGAAAGAAA
This sequence comes from Sneathiella sp., assembly GCA_965228285.1. Taxonomy (GTDB): domain Bacteria; phylum Pseudomonadota; class Alphaproteobacteria; order Sneathiellales; family Sneathiellaceae; genus Sneathiella. The sequence goes on along the minus strand of OZ245808.1, from coordinate 3,201,485 downwards.
ATTCGAACTTTGAGCGGGTCCCGGTAACGGCCGACGAGATCGGCGGCGCGGCGGAGCTTATTGATGAGAAAGGCGATATTCGATGCCTGCCATTTCATCTTGGCGGTCTGGATGGATTTTATGCCGCCCGCCTGGTCAAATTATCTGGCGAGCGCGCTTGAGCCGCCTCACCTGAAATGGTAAAGGGAAGTCATGCAGAAACCCGTAAGAATATCCCCCTCAATTCTCGCCGCTGATTTTGCCCGTTTGGGTGAAGAAGTATCCGCTATTGCCGATGCCGGTGCGGATTTTATCCATGTTGATATCATGGATGGCCATTTCGTTCCGAATATCAGCTTCGGTCCATCAGTTACCAAAGCGGTCAGAGGGTGTACCGACAAACCTTTTGACTGTCATTTGATGATCTCTCCTGTCGATCCTTACATCAGCGATTTTGTCGATGCTGGCGCGGATATCATTACCCTACACCAGGAAGCAGGGGCGCATCTGCATCGCAGCATTCAGCTCGTCAAGTCCCATGGGATCAAAGTCGGGGTTTCTCTTAATCCGGCCACACCGGCATCCACTCTGGAAGATGTGATGGATGAGGTGGATCTGATCCTGGTGATGAGCGTCAATCCGGGTTTCGGCGGGCAGAAATTTATTCCCTCTCAACTGGCGAAAATCAAAATCCTAAGAGGTATGATCGATGCCACAGGCAGAGATATAGATCTTGAGGTTGATGGTGGAATTACCCCTGAAACAGCCCCTCTGGTAATTGAGGCCGGGGCCGATCTGCTGGTGGCAGGAAGCGCGGCCTTCAAAGGAGGTCCTGAACATTATGCCACCAATATCAAAGCACTGACAGGCAGGGCATGACAGATCCGGCAGAACAGCTGGTGGAAGGTGGTCCTCCGTCCCGGCGTTCGGTTTATGATGTTATTTTTGCAAGCGGGCCTTATCAGGCCAGCCTGAAATCCCGGGTCCCGAAACGCCTGTCCCTTGACCCACTGGATATTTTCCCAGGATCGAGCGATGTTGCCGAGAATATCTTCCAGGGTCAGTTTGTCTTTGGCGGTCATGAGCTTAATCAGGAGAATAAAGACCCCTGGCTGGCCTCGGAAATGCCCCTTGCCTGGCACAAGGAACTGCATGGCTTTACCTGGCTTCGCCATTTCGCCGCAAATAACACCCAGGCCGCACGACACCATGCAAGAGCTCTGATTACCCTGTGGGTTCAGTATTTCGGGAATTATCGCCCTTATGTCTGGGATGATGATGTTCTCAGTCGACGGCTGATCGAGTGGTTCTGTCATGGGGCCTTTTTGCTTGAAGAAGGCGAAAGCGAGTTTAACTACCTCTTCCTGAAATCTCTAAGGCGTCAATATGTCCATCTTGGCCGCGTCATCCGGCGTAATCAGAAAGACGAAGATCGAATGCAGCATTGGCAGGCTCTGCTGTATGGGAACCTCTGTTTCTCAGACCTGAACCGATATACCGACAAAACACTGGCCTCGCTGGAGAGAGAGATACAACGGGTCGTAATGGCGGATGGCTGCCATATTTCTCGCAATCCGGAGCGTCATTTAGAACTGCTCGGAGATCTTATCGGCCTGCGCAATACCTTGATGCAGGCCAACCAAACCGTTCCCGTCGCCATCAATAATGCCATCGACAGATTAGCGCCTGCTGTCCGGTTTTTTCAACATGGGGATGGCCAGCTGGCCCTTTTTAATGGCGGCAGTCAAATGGAAGACGGCTATAGCGACACTATTCTGTCGGTTTCTGATGCAACGGGCCGGCCTCCACAGCGCTTTCCAAAGGGAGGGTTTGAACGGCTAAAAGCGGGCCGCGCGCTCCTCATCGTGGAAACCGGCGAAGGCGGGCGGGAGAAGAAGGACCTCCGTCATTCCGGCCTTCTCAGCTTTGAATTCAGCTTTGGGCGAGAGCGGCTGATCGTCAATTGCGGCAGCGTTGCGGATGCAGGATCGAGCTGGGGTAAAGCCCTTGCTGCCACAGCCGCTCACTCAACCCTCGGGTTTGACACTCTGAATTCTGTTTTCCCGGAAAACGAGGATCTGTCAGAAGATCAGAGTATTGTTGTTCGAAACGAAGAAGACGGCAACATCTGGCTTGATCTGGAAAGCTACGGATATCAGAAATCAGTCGGAATCCTGCATCGTCGCCGTTTATTTCTGGACGCAACAGGCAGGGCATTGAGGGGCGAGGATCAGATCATTCCCCAACGGCCACCCACTGCCAACAAATCGGTTTTCAGCTTGCGCTTTCACCTGCATCCGGATCTTAGTATTTCAAGGAGTGCCGGCGGCAAGAATATTCTGATCCGGACAGCCAGCGGGGTCGGGTGGAAATTCCTGACCGGCGCCCCGCGACTGACCTTGGAGGAAAGCGTCTATTGCGGAAACCCTGGCGAACGACGGCGTAATCAGCAAGTCGTGATCACTGGACATCTGTCCTCTCAGGACCCTGTTCTGGTCAAGTGGGCTCTTACGCGTCTCTCAGACTGAGCTCCTGTTTCCTCCTGCTTGAGCCGACTAAAGCTGCCAGCGGCTGGTGCCCTCTGAAAACACGACGTCCCGCCAGATCCCCTTGACATCGGCTACCAGTCCATTCTCCTTCATCATGCCTTCTATTGCCGCAGGAGAAAGGTCTTTATAGACCGAATGCGCCACGGCGCCAACAACGGCATCATATCCTTCAAGATCAGACAAGCTTTCAATCAGATCAATGCCGAGAAATTGCAGGGCTTCCTCTTTATCAGCGAGTGGATCATGGATATCTACATGATGTCCAATCTCTCTCAGTCTTGTTACAATGTCCTTCACTTTCGTATTCCGCAAATCTGGGACATTCTCCTTGAAGGTCAAACCCAGTATCAGGATCTTACTGGTCCCATCCAGATTATTGTTAACCGAGTCAGCGATGAAATTCCCCATGGATTCATTGATGCGTCGACCGGTCAGAATTAGGTCCGGAAAATGACCTGCTTCATTGGCGCGATGGGCGAGATAAAAGGGATCAATTCCGATGCAGTGACCGCCAACAAGGCCTGGCGTGAAGGGAAGAAAATTCCATTTCGTTCCGGCGGTTTCCAGCACGTCATAGGCGGAAACACCAAGCTTCTGAAAGATCATGGTCGCTTCATTGACGAAGGCAATATTGATGTCCCTCTGGGCGTTCTCAATTACTTTTGCCGCCTCCGCCGTCTTGATATTTCGAGCGCGATAGGTACCTCCCGTGGTCATGGCACCATACAGATCCGCCAGGATCTCCGTTATCTGGTCATTCTGACCGGCGACGACCTTTATGATTTTGTCCACGGTATGAACTTTATCTCCTGGATTTATCCGCTCAGGGGAATAGCCGAGATAAAAATCTTTACCCGATGTTTTAGTCGAGCTTTTCTCCAAAATCGGTCCGCATATATCTTCTGTCACACCAGGATAAACCGTGCTTTCTACCACAACGATAGACCCGTTTTTGAGGATGGGTCCGACAGATCTGCAGGCCTGCTGCAAAGGCCCCAAATCTGGCGCGTTGTTTTCATCCACCGGCGTCGGGACAGTGATAATATGAATGTCCGCATCGGCGGTTTCCGAGATATCTGTCGTAAAGCGCATGCTGCTCGCCCGCAACACCGGCGCTTCAACTTCATAGGTCTTGTCCAGGCCCTGGCGCAATTCCTCTATACGGGTCTCACTTACATCATAGCCAATAACATCAAAATTCCGGGCAAGGGCGACAGCGAGTGGTAGGCCGACATAGCCCAATCCGACGACGGATACCATGGTCTTGCCGCTTATCTTGTCTTCCCCGTTCAGGGCCGAAGGTTGTGTTTTGGCCATTTAAATCTCACCCAGTTGCCAGTATCCATTGTTGGTAACCTTCGGCCCCGGTTTTGTCCAAGTTTTTTTCAGTTAATCTATTCCGATATGGTACGTCTCATGCTATAGCGCCCAACAGACTAACGGCCACTCTCAAAGGAAAAATACCCTCCATGTCCCAAAGCGATTTGCAACCAGTTACCCGTGCCCTTATCTCTGTTTCCGATAAATCCGGACTGGTCGAATTGGGAAAGGCCCTTGCGGCGAAAAACGTAGAGATTCTTTCGACCGGGGGCAGCGCTAAAATGCTGCAAGAGGCGGGGATTCAGGTAACAGAGGTCGCAGATCATACAGGCTTCCCGGAAATGATGGATGGGCGTGTAAAAACCCTGCATCCGACAGTTCATGGCGGCATTCTGGCGCTCCGGGATAATGAGGACCATGTAAAAGCCATGTCAAAACATGAGATTGGTGCCATTGATCTGGTTGTTGTCAATCTTTACCCGTTTGAAGAAACCGTCGCCGAGGGTGCAGATTTTCATACCTGTATCGAAAATATCGATATCGGCGGCCCGGCTATGATCCGGTCTGCTGCGAAGAATTACGGCTTCGTTACGGTCATTGTGGATTCGGAAGACTATGGAACAGTCCTTAACGAACTGGCCGAAAATGATGGCAAAACAAGCATCGAATTGAGGAAGAAACTGGCGGCAAAGGCCTATGCGCGAACCGGCGCCTATGATGCCGCGATCTCAAGCTGGTATGCAGACCAGTTGGACGAGGAATTCCCGGATCGCCTGGTTTTTGCCGGAAAGCGCCAGCAGATTCTTCGTTACGGTGAAAACCCTCACCAGTCCGCCGCCTTTTACGCCAACAGCGAAGAGCGTATCGGCGTTGCTGCCGCTACCCAACTTCAAGGCAAGGAGCTTTCCTACAACAATTTCAATGATACGGATGCGGCCTATGAGTTGGTGGCAGAATTTGATCCGGCGATATCCGGACCTGCTTGCGCCATTATCAAACATGCCAATCCATGTGGTGTCGCAACGGCATCCAGTCTCGCTGAGGCTTACAGAGCGGCTTTCGCCTGCGATACTACCTCGGCTTTCGGGGGCATTATCGCCCTAAATCAAGCGCTTGACGCGGCGACGGCTGAGGAGATCGTCAAAATCTTTACCGAGGTCATTATCGCGCCAGGAGCGGATGACACAGCAAAAGAAATCATTGCCGCAAAGAAAAACCTTCGTTTGTTGATCACCGACGGTTTACCTGATCCGACCGCCGCAGGCCCCCTCGTCAAGTCACTGGCAGGAGGATATCTGATCCAAGGCCGGGATAACGCGCTTACCGCCAAGCCTGACCTTGAAGTGGTCACCAAAAGGGCGCCGACGGAGCAGGAGCTTGCCGATCTTAAATTTGCTTTCACGGTCGCCAAACATGTGAAATCGAATGCCATTATCTATGCCCGCAATGGAGCTACAGTCGGTATCGGCGCTGGCCAGATGAGCCGGGTAGATTCCTCCAAAATCGCCGCATCAAAATCCCTGGAAGCCGCCCAGAATGCCGGGGAAACCACTCCCTGGGCAAAAGGTTCGGTTGTGGCCTCAGATGCCTTCTTCCCCTTTGCGGATGGCCTGCTGGCAGCTGCGGAAGCCGGCGCGACAGCAGTTATCCAACCCGGAGGGTCGATGCGGGATGAGGAGGTCATCAAAGCGGCCGATGACGCCGGACTTGCCATGGTCCTCACAGGTATGCGACATTTCCGTCACTGAGTAAGTGACTTAACCTCAAGGGAGCAGGCGAATGATAGTGACGACAACGGGATCGGTTGACGGCAAAAGTATCAGTACCTATCACGGTGTCGTTGCCGGTGAAGCGGTCATGGGCACGAATTTCGTCCGGGATTTCTTTGCCAGAGTCACCGACAAGATCGGCGGCAGATCCGACGCCTACCAAAAAGAAATTCAAAAAGCGCGCGGCCTGGCGCTCGAAGATCTGATCGAGGAGGCTGAGGAGTATGGCGCAAATGCTGTGGTTGGGGTCAGCATGGACGTCGAAGTGATCGGTGACAGCATGCTGATGGTCATCGTTTCTGGAACGGCCGTCACTGTCATCTGAACATTTTCGACTTAAGTGTGATCGGGTTCCCGAACAAAACTCATTAACGCCGCTCCGATCATCAGCAAGACAAAAATCACAATCATTGCCGGACGTTGTTGCCCGGTCGCACTTGTGACAATCCCGATCATCAGGGGGGCAACAAATGCCGTTGCTTTTCCGGATAACGCAAACAGCCCGAAGAATTCACCCACTTTTTCAGGGGGGGACATCCGGGCGATCAAGGTTCGGCTGGCGGCCTGGGCCGGCCCGAAAAACAATCCCATAATAAACGCGAAGACCATGAAAACCATCTCGGCCGGACTTGCGAACAAGGCATCCCCCTCAACCGGCATGGCCGCGGGCAGACCGAACAGCACCTGACCATGGCTGATGGAGAGGACACCGACAGAGGCGAAGGAAAGTCCCAGAACTGAAATCACAATAGTTGGTTTCGATCCCATCCTGTCATCCAGCCAGCCGCCAATAAAGCAGCCGGCAATGGCAAAGACGTTGATGAGGATGCCGAACAGACCAAGCTCGGTCGTGCCCCATCCGAACAAACCTGCCGCATAAATCCCTGAAAAACCGATCAAGGCCAGGATGCCGTCATTGTAGAACATGCGGGCGATCAAAAAATACACAATATTCTTGTAGTCTTTCAGGGATCGCAAAGTTGCCAAAAGAGATTTAAGTCCCTGTTGCACCGCCATCTTTTTTGAGATTCCCGTTGCCTTGGTGTCCGGTGTGAATAACAGCATCGGAATAATAAATACGATAAACCAGATCGCCGACATCGGACCGGTAATCCGATCCGGCTCGTGGGCCGCTTTATCAAGACCGAAGAGGGGTTGCTCAGGAAGAGAGAAGCCGAACAGAACGATAAAAAGGGCAATCAGCCCACCGATATAACCCAGCCCCCAGCCAAACCCACTTAGTTTGCCCATCTTTGATTGCGGTGTCAGGTTCGGCAGCATCGCGTTGTTGAACACTAGGCTAAACTCCACCCCGATCGTGCCGACGACAATCCCCGCCAATATCCAGACGACGCCGCTTTGCTGCTGGGGAACAGCCCACCATAAAGAAAAAGCCCCGATCGCGCAGAGCAGGACGAAAAACACAATCCAGGGTTTGCGAGCCCCGCCCGCATCGGCGATGGAACCAAAGACCGGGCTAAACAGAGCTATCAGGATACCGGCGATCGCCTGGGTGTATCCCCAATAGGCCTGACCAACAGCCGGGCTTTCCGCAACAAAAGAGGTAAAATAGGGAGCAAATATAAAGGTCGTGACAACCGTGAAATACGGCTGGTTCGCCCAATCAAACATAGCCCAGGAAAATTTCCCGAGCTTGCTCGCCTCAGTCACCGGTTCTTGCGCCACCGCCATAAGTCCCCCTCGCTCACCAATGCTTTTGATTAAGCACAAGCTACGTGATTAGAGAGAGGATTACAATTGGCATCCTCCCCTTATCAAGTCTCGTGCTAATTGATCATGGACTGATACTGACGATTGGCGAAGACGAGCTTTGATATGTCCAAACCACCCATGGATCGATATTCCTTGATCAAGGCCGACGATCGCTTAATGGTCGAATGATTTTGTTTTGACCAGTGTTCAAATGCCTCACGCCCCGCATGCCCGTTTGAGGCAACAAACACGGAATTTGTCAATGCGCGCTGCTGACGATAAAGATCATCAATGATTGCCGCAACTGCCAGACGATCCCAGTTGCTTTCCGGCTCAATCGACTCGGCGGCATTCCGGAGCCAATCCAGATGCAGCTCTGCTCCAACGGCAAAATAGACTTCGCCCACTTCGGTAATCGGACGCTGGCTGCTGTTTCCGACCTGTACAAGATCCAGTGACGAGCGCAACGGGCCCAAAGAGGCAATCCGTCGCGCCAGAGTTTCAGGTACACCCGACTCCGTGAGCTGTTCAACACGATTAGCAAAGGTTTTCCGGCCTTCATCGCTCAAGAGGCTTTCAAGGCCACGCTCAAGTTTCCGAAGGTCGGTCGAGAGCAGTTTGACTTGCGACGCAATTTCAACGTCGGCAGACAATCGCTGGAGGCACCAGAGGGTAGCCCGTCGCGACAGTTTCTGCGTCACATCTATCATTTTTCCCTGGATGTCCGTGGACACTTTGTTATCCAGAGCTTCAATCCCGGACCATAAATTCTCCAGGTCGAACACATTGCATACCAGGGTGAAGGCGCGCGCGACATCTTCCGCCGCACATCCCTGTTCATCCATCATCTGCATAACGAATGTGGGTCCAGCCCGATTGACCAACTGATTAACAATGATCGTCGTGATGATTTCCCGGCGGAGGCGGTGGCCGGCAATCAATGTCCGGTATTTTTCCCTCAATTGAGGAGGGAAATAGTCGACAAGCCAGGCTTCATAAAACGGATCATCCGGAAGCTGCGTCCCAAGAATGTCTATATACAGGGTCATTTTCGCATATGCGAGGAGCACAGACATCTCAGGTCTCGTCAATCCTTGTCCCTTTGTCTGTCTCTCCGCCAGATCTTCATCATTGGGAAGATTTTCGACATGCCGGTCAAGCCGTCCCTGTTTTTCCAGGTCGCGGATAAATCTGACATTCTCCTCAAAATTGATATCCTGTTGCCGCTCAGATGTCGTCAGAGCCTGGGTCTGCAAGTAGTTATCCTGCAGAACATGCTCCGCTACATCATCGGTCATATCGACAAGCAATCGATCCCTTTGCTTGCCAGTCATTTCACCATCATCAAGGACGGCCCGCAGCAAAATCTTGATATTCACTTCATGGTCCGAACAATCGACGCCAGCAGAGTTATCAATGGCATCGGTATTTAGTCTGCCTCCATTTAGGGCATATTCTATGCGCCCGAGCTGAGTGACACCGAGATTGCCCCCCTCACCAATAACCTTTGCACGGACGTCATTACCATTGACGCGGATGCTGTCATTGGCGCGATCTCCTGCCTCCGCATTGCTCTCGAGAGTCGCCTTGATATAGGTGCCAATGCCGCCAAACCACAGTAGATCGACACGGGCCTTGAGAATGGCTGTCATCAATTCGTTGGGCGTGACTTCCGCCGCTTTAATATCCAGCAATTTCTTTATCTCTGGGGTCAAGGTGATGGATTTCGCTTTGCGGTCAAAGATCCCTCCACCCTTTGAAATGAGCTTTGTGTTGTAGTCTTCCCAGGATGACCGCGGAAGCTTGAACATTCTCTCCCGCTCCTTGAAGCTCTTGGCTGGATCAGGGCTTGGATCGAGAAAAATATTGCGGTGATCAAATGCAGCAACCAGCTTGATATGCTTCGAGAGCAGCATGCCATTCCCAAAAACATCGCCTGACATATCCCCGATACCGGCAACGGTAAATGCCTTAGATTGAGTATTGTGGCCCATTTCCCGGAAATGGCGCTTCACGGATTCCCAAGCTCCCCGCGCCGTAATTGCCATTTTCTTATGGTCATAGCCGGCAGCCCCGCCTGACGCAAAAGCATCGCCGAGCCAGAATCCATAGGAAATGGCTACGTCATTGGCGATATCGGAAAAGGTTGCGGTGCCCTTGTCCGCCGCAACAACCAGATAGGGATCATCTTCGTCATGTCGCACAACTCTCTCAGGCGGGACAACAGCGCCGCTGACATAATTATCCGTCACATCCAGAAGGCCGGAAATGAAGATTTTATAACAGGCGATCCCTTCGGCCTGAAGCTCTTCACGGGTTCCATTCGCGGGCAATCGCTTAGGAAAAAAGCCGCCCTTGGACCCTACCGGAACGATCACAGTATTCTTGACCATCTGAGCCTTCATAAGACCCAGCACCTCAGTTCGATAATCTTCCCGCCTGTCGGACCAGCGTAAACCACCGCGGGCCACTTTTCCGCCCCGAAGATGAACGCCTTCAACCCTTGGGCTATAGACAAAAATCTCCACATGGGGTCGCGGCAGCGGGAGGTCATCCAGCTTCTGACTGTCCAGTTTGAAGGAATAATAGGGCTTTTCCTCACCTTTCTTGTCCGTCTGGTATGCGTTTGTCCGTAAAGTATTGAGGATGAGATTGACAAAGCGACGAAGGATCCGGTCATCATCAAGGCTGGCGACCTCATCAAGATGGTCCCAGATTTCATGCAGAATCCGTGATATCCCCTCTTCCCGATCTCCATCATAATCCGGATCGAACCGGGCCTCAAAAAGATCAATCAAACGCTGGGAAATCACCGGGTTATCCGCCAAGGTATTAGCCATATAGGTTTGACTGAAGGTAATGCCGGCCTGACGTAAATACTTGGCATAGGCCCGTAAAACCACAACCTTCGACCAATCCAGTCCTGCCTTCAGAACCAGGCGATTAAAGCCATCACTTTCCATTTTTCCAAGCCATACGCGGCGGAATGTTTCCTCAAACTTGGATTTGAGATCATGAAGATCCAGTACCGTCCCGCCCGGTTCGATCAGGTCAAAATCATGGATCCAGATTGGTTTCTTCAAGAGATCCGAAGACACAAAATAAGGATTTTCCGATAGAACTTTAAGGCCCATATTCTCCATCATGGGCAGGCAGTCTGACAAGGGCAGAGGCTCGCCGGGACTATATACCTTGAAGCGCACCTTGTTCTCCGGGTCATCGACCCAGCGATAGAGGTTCAGGCCTAAATCACCTGATTTTTCACAGACATTCTCTGTTTTCTCAATGTCATACAGAGCCAGCTCCGCATTGAACCTTTCCCGATATCCAACGGGGAAGGCTTCGCCATAGCGTGCTTTCAAGCGCAGCCCTTTTTCCTCCCCCCATTTATCCAATAACGCATCATAAAGATCATCAGACCATTCCCGGGCAGCTGCAACCAAGCGCCGTTCAAGGTCTGCCTCATCCACTTCCGGCTTGTGCTTGCTCTTCAGGGAAATGATGTAGTGAATCCTGGCAAGTGCCTCATCCCCGACAAGAGCATAATGAGACGACAGGGTCCCGTTATGGACTTCGGCAAGGATATCGGCAAATTTCTTACGCAGCTCCGTATTAAATTTTTCACGGGGAACGTAGACGAGGGCGGACACAAATCGCTCAAACCTGTCCCGGCGAAGCAGGGCGCTTATTCGCGGGCGTTCCTGGATGCTTAAAATCTTTGACGAGGTCTGAAACAGCTCATCCACAGAAATTTGAAACAGCTCGTCCCGAGGATAGGTTTCCAGAATATGGGCAAGGGCCTTTTCATCATGGCTGCTTTTAGCCAAACCCGCCATATCAAGGGTCTGGGAGACTTTTCTGCGAAGGTACGGAATATCACTGGGTATTCTGTTGTAGGCGGCAGAGGTAAACAGGCCGGTGAAACGGATTTCGCCTATCACCTCCCCTTTGCTATTGAATTTTTTTACCCCCACATAGTCGAGATGAACCGGGCGATGCACCGTGGAACGGACATTTGCCTTGGTCACAATGATAAGCTCCTTGCGCTTCAGAAAGTCCTTCACCTCGGGTGACATTTCCGTATTGCCCGTCATGATGCGGCGCTTTGGATCGCGCAAAATTCCAAGGCCGGAGTCTTTTACGATGTTCCAGCTGTCGTTCTTACCCTTCGGCCCGGTCCCAAATTCGAATTCGCGATACCCAAGGAAGGTGAAGTGGTTATCCGACATCCATTGCAGCAGTGACCGAGCTTCGTCAATTTCTTCCTTGCCGAGAGGGGGCGGATTAGTCTTCAAATTTTTGATGATCGCATCGACATGCTTCAGGATCGGCTTCCAATCGGTAACCGCCAGCCTCACATCGGTCAGGACATTTTTGAGCTCCTGCTCAATCTCTGCCAGCATCTTGGGGTCAGATTGCTCATCAATCTCAAGATGCATAATGCTTTCGCGCAGGAACTTCTTTCGACCCGTAGGTTCCCCATCATAAACCCGCTTTCGAACTCCTTTTGCATCGCGTTCAACGCACAGCACAGGATGAACAATTTGATGAACTGTAAGACCACGACGACTGAGGGCAGCCATTACGCTATCAACAAGAAAAGGCATATCATCATTGACGATTTCAATGACAGAATGGGACGATTTCCAGCCATGCTCCTCCAAATCAGGACTGAAAGCCCTTAAATTGACAGTTTCTGATTTGCGCTTGGCACCGAATTTATACAGCGATAATGCTGAGCCATAAAGATGCTCGGGGGACAATTCCAAAACATCTACTGGTGAAAGCCTTTCATAGAATTGCCGTACATAGGTAGAGACATCCTTGGCCATCTCCGCGTCAAGTCGGCTTTCTACCATAGAGAGAACTTTCTCGATCTGCTCCGCTTTCAGTTCGTGTTCTTTCGCTGCCATATTCAGGATCCCCATCCCTAGATTTGATACTTTCTACTCACCGAATCATCGGCCCGTATAGTTAAATTATCCTTAACAACTGATTTTGCAAACCCAAATCTGATAAAAAAATTTCCTTTTTTATCAAAGCGTTATTTGCTCTTTGCCTCATTTATGAGCAGCGCTGAAATTTGTTAGACAAAAATTTGTGAAAATTCAAACAGGTGGGCATATATCTGCAGTTCGCGTTGGGCAAGCAGGTTTCAACATCCGCCGGTTTTCATCGGAATATGAGAGAATAGTGCTATGAGTTTTGGCGTTTAAAAACAAACGTTAGGTTGCTGAATTCTTATTATGTCCTGAAGAGAAATCCGATCCAGAGAATGAACTGGGCGAGGAGAGTTAGAAGCGCTCCCGAAAAACCACAATTAATTGCTGCTACCCCAAACCATCATAACCCAAATAGAGCTCAACCGTTTTAGGTGTGCGGAGTAGTTAGAAGCTGGAGATCATAAAGCCCGCGTTCCCGTCGCAAATCAATGGTTCGCATGCGGCTCAGTCCGATTGAGTACAATCTGGTGAGGCCTTTCCGATCTTGTATAAATGAACCTCATATGGATCAAATTCATCTTCAAATGCCCCGCCAGTGACGATCAAAGACCTATCTTCATCAAGTACCTCAATTTGATTACCAAAACCCGGAACGTCCAATGCAAAAATTTGCCTTTCCGGAAACCGGCTTTTGGATCCGGCGAAAATATAAAGACTGCACTCATATTGCTTTACCAAAAGGGATACTGGCAGGCGTCCGTTCTTCTTTTCCTCGGAACTTATCGGGATGGTTGACACGAGATCTGCGGCACTTGGACTGTTGAGAACCGGCGCCAGGCTCGTGATCCGGTAGTTGAGTTCTCTCAACGACTCTTTCAGTCTCTCATGCTGTAGCAGACCTGCTTCCACGAAAACAGGAGCGGTTTGGTGAACGAAATAAATTATGCCTTTCGCGCCATGAATAATGCTCAACCAAACCTGGTTGCGAATTTGTAGTACTGTCGGTAATACATCTGGATTGCCGATGCGACTGGCACCGATCACGCCCCAGATCGCCTTTTTACCCTCTGTCCAGGAAACCAGACGCTCCACACCTTTACCAATCAGATCCAACCGGCCTTGAACCGCCGGATGTTTGCTGGTGACCGGGTATATATTGAAGGTAACGATATCTCCTGCTTTGACATAATCCTTGTAATCTTCCGAATGGTTTGTGCGTGGACCGCGACCATGCCAGCCGTCCCAGGCGACCCCTTGTCCAAGATTTATCATAACTGGTCTGCTTGGATCCTGCTCCTTGATGGCCTGATAACGGCGGATCATTTCCACCGGGGGAATTGGAGGGCCATATCGGTTTGTGCCTGCAATTCGTTGCCCGTTGTCGGGCTCATCTTTGAGCATCCAACCGACAATCATCTCTTTGTTGGGATCGGAGAGCGCTGTTTTTCGAAATGGAGCAAATGCTTTCATCCCGGCAGCCTTCAATGCTGCCAGCTGGGTCACTGTGGGCCCTTCCCACAATCCCACATACAGATTGATACCAAGCGCTTTAAAGGATGCCGCCCTATCCGGGTTTTGAAGCCAGACACCAATCGGAAAAAAGGAAGGGTCTGTAAATAGCGTGTTCGGAAATTGCTGAAGAGGTTCCTCACCTCTGGAAGCGGGGCTGCAAAACAGGGTCAGGCCGAAGATCAACAAAATCGTCGAGAAAGCCTGTCCCCGCATATTCATAGAATTTCTTTAGTCTCGCCGTCCAGCACAAGGCACGTAAGTGTGTTTGAATAAAATGCACCGGTATCTATCCCGATGCGGTTTTCCTTGAATTCCGGCGATGTGGTAATGCTGTGGCCATGGATGATTACTTTTTCGAACATATCCGTACAGTCCAAAAACTCTTCCCTGATCCACAACAAATCCTTCAGCTTCTGGTCTTTAAGAGGTTGTTTTGGGTCAACTCCAGCATGGGCAAAAAAGTAATCTCCCGCTGAGTAACTGTCTACCAGGCTGCTTAGAAATGCTTTGTGCCGGGTGGGGACGGCCTTGTCCAGTTGCGTTGCCACTTCTTTAATCTTTTCTGAATCAATTTCGCCAAATGAAAACTCAACACCGTAACTGCGCAAGGTCGCCTCACCGCCATAATGAAGCCAACGACGATGCCGTAATGGATCTGCCATGAAGGCGAGCATCGAAGTCTCGTGATTACCGTTTAGGGTAACAATATTCATTTTTGGCAAATCAAGGTCGAGAATGGTGTCAATGACAGCCTTGCTCATACTGCCCCGATCAACATAATCGCCTAGAAAGATCAAATCGGTTTTTGCAGAGTTGCGGATTGCCGCATCCCGTTCAATACGTTCCAGCAAAGGGAGCAAGAGATCATTGCGACCATGAATGTCCCCGACAACATAAGCGATATGGTCTTTGGGCATGCTTGCTGCTGCCAACGATACAGTGGCGCTGTCGTCTTCTTTGTCTTTGGTTCTTGAGATCAGTCTATTGATCTTTGAAAAGGCCATTGGGTCTGTCTTTCAGAAATTCAGCAACAGGCAGCATCGTCTCATTGTCACTATTTTGAATATAGGCAATCTACCCAACTAGTCCACAATTCGACCGTATCAGGAGTACAGAATGAACTGGGACAACATTATGGCATCATATCTATATTAGTAATATTTAATTTTCTGCGGAGTCGGCATTTAACATATCCAAAGAATCATGTCATTGGCAGCAGAGCAAAAAAAGTGGCGGCCGCTAGGGCCACCACTTAGATTTAGTTTAAAAATTTGCTCTTTGGTAATGGATGGGACATTGCCAGAATATTGACCTATCCCATAAAAAAATTACTTGATAAAAAATCTACGTGTCTTTTTACCCCTATTCGTCAAGCAAGGTGTCGCCCGAGCGTCGGCGGCCCAACCAGCCAATAGCGGCTAAGGCAATCAGGAACAGAACGAGCGCCGGCGACGCCAGCCCCGCTACGGAAATCGAGTCACGCGCGTTAGGTTCAAGAAATCCGCTGCCCACGTTTTTTTCTGCCAAGGAGAGGCTACCGGCCTGGGCAGCCACCTCAGTGCCCTTAATAAAGGCTGTATCAGACTGAGACTTTTCTGCGGATTTTGAAATCTGCTTTCCACTATCAACCGTCTGCGGCGCTGCCACGGATGGCGCGATATTCATCGCACCTATCAACGCAAATGCAGCGACCAACCCGACCAGTGAAAGATGTTTCAATTTCATAATTCAAATCCGTTGCAACGAAACTCACAAACAATTTAATCTCTGTTGTCTACAGGGATATGACACAGGCTAACAATGCGCATCCCCCATTTGGGGTATATTTGAGATATAATTATGTCGGTCGGTAGAAAAATTGGTTCACTGAAAGATAAATAGTATTTTCAGGGCCGTTTTAGGTGACCAGATCAGGCGGAATGAAAGAAGTTGCGCCAATGTTGTCGAAGTTTCAGGAATGGTCAACGATTGAGTGAAGCAAGTCACCAAAGTCTTTTCGCCATTTATCCCAGTTCAATTCTTCGACATATCTTTTCTGGGCGCGCTGACCCATTTCCAGGAGGCCTTCCTTATCGTCCCACATCCGGACAATCATGTCTGCATATTCACGGCCCCCCGCTTCCAGCGGAAGTAGTTGTCCGGTCACTCCATTATCAACGACTGTTGGGACACCGCCGGTATAGGGTGCCAACACCGGCGTCGCAAACGCAGCCGCTTCCGAAAAAACGATGCCAAATGCTTCGGCCTGGGTTGGCAAGACGAAAAACGCACATTCGGAAAACAATTGGTCATAGATCCGGTATTGGTCTGGATCATCTTTGTTAATATTTTGAAAGACCGTCACGCCTTCCGGAGGGTTCCCCTTGAAAGGATCACACCCGACGATTGCCAGACTGGTATCGAAGCCTTCCTCTCTTAACAGATTATATGCGGACAGAAGAATTTCCCCGCCCTTTCGCTTCCAATCCTTACCAATGAATAAAAGTTTGCATTGACCAGAGAATTTTTTCGCAAAATATGCGTCATTGGTTTCCGGGAGCCCTGCCACATTTGCTCCAAATTTGATTATCCGGAGTTTGTCAGGTGAGGCGCCATAATCTCTTTGCGCAGATTCAGAAGCCCAATAGGAAGGATATACTGAATAGTCGGACATTTCGATGATCCGGCGCTCAAGTCTGTTTCCTGCTTCGCGAAGCCAACCGGGAACATGCATCCAATCCCGATAGTAATCAATCATTGCCGCATAAGTGGCGTCAGACAAATGAATGACTGGAGCACCGCATTGAACATTGGCAAGTTCAGGGGAGGCTGCAATTCCAATAACAACATCCGGACGATGATGTTCAATGCCGGCTTCAACTTCCCTAGCAACAAATTGGCTGTAAAAATTTGTGAAAGACAGATCAATGTTTGCCCAACCTGTTTTTCTGACCAGATAAGCAATTGCTTTCAGAACACCTAGAAGCCTGGCTCGCTTTACAGGTCTTATGACAACGACATCATCGGAAATCTTTCGGATTTCCTTCGTTATAAAATACGGTGTCCCTGACCATGCCGACATCTGGTTCGGGTCATGGCGGGAAACGATAGCTATCTTCATGGCTGTTTTTCTGTCGTTGAATACTGTTCAAGCAAGATAGTAAGTATAATAGTTTAAGAAACTGTAATGGTGTCTGATCATATTCACAACGTTGCAGTTCATTTATCATCCTGTTTCTATTTCCTACAGCACAGAAGATACGGGAGCGAATATCTAAACTGACTGAAGCTATGCCAGCAGACTGGAAAAGCTGGCCCACAAATACTGCCGAGTAACGCCAATATTATCTCTTGCGGGTTTGTGGAAATGTGACAGTGAAAAGATAGGTGCCACATTTTAAAAACCGATCATTCAAGTATAGCATTTTGCTGGCAAATAAATTTTCTTATGCATACAGAAAATTGTGGCTGCAGGAATTAAACTTGAATCCCTTCAAAAACAAACCCGACAAAACTTCAATAAAACAATACTTACCTTATTTCCAATTTGTATAAGAAAATATCCTTAACTAAGCATAGACCTGCTAATTGTTAAAGACTATTAGATAATAACTTAATAGTTTTACATTTTTTAAGTAAAAAAATTATATTTTGTATAATACTTAATTTCCATTTACCAAATAATGTCATACTTTTGCCTCATTTTCGTTATTAATGAGACAATATAGACATTTCTATTAGGGTCCTTCGGATATATAAAATTTTTTGCAATTTTAAATTTATTGAATTCGATTTGTTTTATAGACGGACTATTTGAGGTTTTATTGGTGAAGTAACGATTTGTTAGGAAGTTTGCTGTTAAATCCCCTTAAATTAAAAGTCCGGATCCAAAAGTGTTTACATGGCCCAATAATGCTATAGAGAGATTGTAACATGGCAGAGATTATCGTATCCAATAGTGCAGAATTAGCTGCAGCGTTAAATACCGCCTCAGGGGGCGATACAATCCTTCTTCAAGGAGGAAATTATGGGGACTTCACAATCTCCAATGAAAATTATAACTCTGAAGTCATCATAAAATCTGCAGATAGTTCCGATCCAGCCGTTTTTCGAACTGTTACCTTTAAAGACTCTTCCAATATAACATTTGATAGCGTTGAAGTTGATTTCACACCAAATGTGAACACGACGGGTGCAGAAAGCGCCGTTTGGATCCAAGAGTCTTCTGATATTTCATTTAAAAATTCTACTCTCTCTGGCGAAGAAGTTTCCGGGGCCCTAGCATCTGCAATTGGTGCTCGCGAAGGCTATCCCATTGGCCGCGGTATCACGGTGCTTAACTCCGAAGACGTGGCCCTAGAGAATAATGACATTTCTCTATTCCATAGAGGTATTGTGCCCGCAGGTGTTGACGGACTGGATATTATCGGAAACGAAATTTATGACTTGCGGACGTCCCCGATTACAGGTGGCGACGTTCGGAACGTCAATATTGACGACAACTACTTCCACAGCTCGAAGCCTTGGGCTCTTGGAGGTTCCGGTGACCATGGCGACTATATCCATTTGTGGATTGTGGATGACCAAGATGAAACCAGTGGCAATATCTCAATTACAAACAACTATTTCGCTGAAGGCAATGGCGAGAGCTTGTTCGGTATCTTCCTGCAAAATGGGGGTTCTGGTGATCCTGGATTTGCGAACGTATTGATCGACGGTAACATTATTTCATCCCATGGCCAGCCCGGTATCAAGGTAAATAATGCAGACGGCGTTTCCATAACCAACAACTCACTGATCCAGAATGGTGGCGGCGAAAAAGATGGCGCCTATATCGATGTTGGGGGTACTTCGACAAATGTTGAAGTCGGAAACAATATCATGTCCGGTGCGATTACCTATGCTACCGCGACAATTGCTGCCAATGCCAACGAATATAACAATATAATTGTCCAGAGGACTGATCCAGACGGTGACTATTATATTGGCGATCTGTTTGTAAACGGGCTCACAGCCTGGCCGTCACTTGCTGATCTGCAGGCATTGCCTGGTGGATTGGTAGAACAGATGGGTGTTGGATCGAAATTACAGATCTACGACAATACACCAGATTCAGAATCCGGTATCATTTCGGTGAATACTGGTGAAGGCTTTGATCTTCTTTCTCAGGCGTTCGACATCAGTACACTTTCTGGCCCGGATGGAGCAATCAACACAGCAGGCGCCTCTGTTGTGTGGAGTTTTGGGGACGGAACGTCGTCTTCCGCGACATCTCCGATACATACATATGACAAAGCTGGCAGCTATGACGTCAAAGCCACTGTGACGACAAGCGACGGTAGCGTCATTGAGATTCAGAAAAACATTCTAGTCGAGTCTCCCGTTTCCCTTGAAGCCTTTTTCAATGGCGATATCAACGACAGTTCGGATTTTTCCAGCCCGGCTTCAACTTCCGGAAATGTAACGTTCGAGCAGTCGGGTGGACGCGAAGCCATTCGCCTGAACAACGGCAATGTCGAATATAATGCCGATGACACATATCTGAACAACAAGGCCTATACTCTTCTGTTTGATTTCAAGAAGGATGCGGGGCAGGAAAGTGAAGGCGGAACCGCTATTTACTTCTCCTCCAGCTTCGTAATCAAGCTTGGTGCAGATTCAATATCAGGAGCCTTTACCTCTGATCAGGGCAACCGCTTTTTCAATATCCATAATGTCGGTATCAATAATTCCGATTGGCATCAACTTGCGATGACCTTCTCCAGTGAAGCAGGCGAAGTTCTCTTCTATGTGGATGGTGTACAAGTTGGCTCACTGACTGGACTGGATGGCGCCACTCAGGTCGGAAACGGATACCAACCCTTTGTCGTTGGTGGTCGTACCGGCGATTCATTCGGTGGCCTGATGGACGATGTTCGGTTCTATCGCGACGCCATGACCGAAGATCAGGTCAAAGACAGTTATGCCAATATGGGGAATGCTGAAAATGCCGAAATCCCTGCCTCTGATAATCCTGTAATTGATGATCCTGTCGTTCCGGATCCGGTGGATCCAGATCCCGTTGACCCGGATCCCGTTGACCCCGATCCAGTAGATCCGGACCCGGTAGATCCTGATCCTGTGGACCCAGACCCGGTCGATCCGGACCCAGTTGACCCAGATCCCGTTGACCCAGATCCCGTTGACCCAGATCCCGTTGACCCAGATCCCGTTGACCCAGATCCGGTTGACCCAGATCCGGTGGATCCAGATCCCGTTGACCCGGACCCGGTAGATCCTGATCCTGTGGACCCAGACCCGGTCGACCCGGATCCGGTGGATCCGATTTCAAAAGACAAAGAGACTGTAGCGCTTAACAAGGCTGCTGAGGATTTCGGAGACGGTATTCATAACCTCGGACGAGGCGAAGAGTATTTCGGCTTCAACGATTTCACCGCCAGCATTACATTCTCGCTTGATAGCCTGGATGGCGGACGCCAGAGACTGCTTTGGAACCATACTAACTATGGTATTCAGATCAAAGGCGATGATCTCGTGGTCTATTTCGGTGAAGAAGGCGAGAAAATGGATATTTTCTTCTTCCGCGATGCTATTCCGGATACTGATTGGCATGACGTCCAGTTGGTTCTTGACGATGATGCGGATACCTTCTCCATCTATATGGACGGAAACTTGTTGAAAGCTGAAGAAGGTGTCACCGGCGGTATCACAGATGAAGCACGCTGGGATGTGACGGTTGGCGGAACAAACTTCCGTAGCTCCGGTGAGTTTGAAGGACAGATTGCTGATTTCAGCATTATTGATCAGGCCGTTGAGATCGATGCTTCCATGTCCGTCTATGAACGCACGGTTGCCATTGATGCCCTTGATGAGCATAACCCGTCGCAGGTTGAGCTGATTGGTATTGCTCTGCAGGAACAGGATGCTCTCGACTTCTCGTAAGAGAGATCGAATTCACATTCCGAAACAATTGATTGATGCGCCCGGGACTCTACCGGGCGCATTTTCATTTCTCAGTCCGTTCGCTTTCCCAAATACTCCTTGCTCCTTCAGATTTTGAATATTACTTTCGCCGCGTCTAATGATGGTGTGGATTGGAATACCGGATGATGATCACTTTCGACACGTCTCAGAAATTGCCGAAACAATTCGTGATTTCCAGAGATATCCCTGAAGATTATTCAGAATGGCATCACCATCAGCTCAATGGTTGGACCTTTGCTTGCGCAAAAGAAGTTCCCGTCATTTCCCTGTATAACGAGACTGAAGAGATTGTCGGCTTTCTCCTGGGTTGGGTTATTCTGGACGGAGTCCTTTTACCTACGGGATCGATGCAAACCATAGGACCCGATCAGGAAGATGCATTTCGGGCCGGCCTATGTGGCCGATATTTGTATTTTTCTGTAAAAGAGGGTGCCACTTATGCAGAAACCGATGCGGGGGGATTGCTCCCGCTCGTCTATTCTAAACAAGGTAATTGCGCGGCTTCCACCCCCACAGCATTGCTGCCGCTTATCGAGCTCACACCAAACGAACCTGTCCGGGCAGCTTTTGGAATTCCCGAGCGTCATGGCTGGTTTCCCTTTGGACTGACTCCGTTCTCAGGTTTAGTGCGTTTGCTGCCAAACCATCGCTTGTGTCTAGAGACATGGGAGGCAACCCGGTATTGGCCGACGGAACAGACCGTTGATCTCAACACCGCTTCTCAGCGCGACCCCCGAGAAATTGCCGGTGAAATCGCGAAAATCGTCCAACGAAATGTCGGGGCCATCATAGAAGCGGGTCGGGGAATTGCGCATTTGACGGCAGGTTATGATTCCAGAATGGTGGTTGCTGCCACAAAGCCCTTTATCGACAAAGTACAATTCGAGACAGTGAGATCAGGGGCTGGCGAGACGTCTCTGGATTGTCATATGGCAGAGCAAATTGCGCGAAAATTAGGCTTGAACCATGAGTTTCTTGACGCAGTTTCCTCATCTTCGGAAGACGTAGATGCCTGGCTCAACAGGACCGGTACTTGTGTCTATGATTACGTAACAGATCTGGCGGCAACTGCAGAGCATTATGACCGGCATTATCATGCTCTCACCGGGACATGCGGCGAGGTGGCTCGCGCATATTATTGGAGCGGCGGACTAAGTGGCGGCGTTGAGGGAATTACTGCAGATGACGTGGTAACTCGGCTCGGGGTTCCCAAGATAGAGGAAACTTTGAACGCCGCGGAAATATGGCTAAAGGGTTTACCGGCTACGCGGGAAAGTGTTTTATGGGATCTCGCCTATATTGAGCAGCGGCTCGCTTGCTGGGCGGGGCCCAGCATCTTTGGGCATAATGTGTCTTATCCGTCTCTTAGTCCCTTTAACAGTCATCAAATATATCGCTTGATGCTCTCCCTACCGGACGACTATCGTGTGTCTCAAAATTTTGTTCATGACTATATTGAGATGCTATGGCCGGAACTGTTGAAGTTCCCCTTCAATCGGGCAAACGGATTGGCAAGACTGAAATTCGCCAAATCAGAACTCAAGGCAATTTTGCCGAATGATTTGAAGGTGATGCTTAAATCAATCCTAAGGAGATAGCAATTTATCCCTTATCATTCCTCACGCAAAGCCCTGTTAAAGCTTAAAATAATAGGGTCGACGAAATAATCGAGCGCTGTTCTTTCGCCAGTGGATATCATTACATCCGCCTGCATGCCAGGTCGCAACTGAGACACCTGAACATTGGTTTCTTCCAGGCTGTCAATCTGAACCCTTGCCAGATAAAAGAAATTCCCGCTGCGTTCATCCTCGAGGCTGTCCGCCGATACGCTAATGACCGTTCCTTCCGCTGGCTGTGACACCCGTTGGCTAAAGGCCGGGAAGCGAATTTGGGCTTCTGATCCAATATGCACTGAATCAATATCCGTCGTATTGACCTTGGCTTCAACAATAAGCTGTACATTATCCGGAACGATATCCAGCACTGTCGCGCCGGGTGCAATAACGCCGCCTGCCGTATGAACTTGCAGGTCCACGACATACCCTGTTGTCGGAGCCCGTATTTCCGTCCTGTCCAAAACGTCCTCAGACGCACGGTTTTGTTCTTCAAGATCAAAAAGCTGGGCTTGAATATCCCTTAATTCTGCAACGACTTCGTCTAAAAGCTGGTTAGACAGCTCATTGATTTTAAGTTTGACCTCGCCGATGGCTTGCTTCGTCTGAGCAATCTGAGAAAGCTTTTGACTGCGCTCTCCTCTCAATTCAGCAAGGTTTCGCTGCAGTGCACGGAGCCGGGGTCTTTTCGCCAAATTCTTTTTGACAAGGCTTTCTACGTCTGTAATTTCATCCTTGATTAATTTAATTTGACGGTCTGATGCGTAAACCTGTCCGCTAAGGCCTTTAATTTCTTCTTCAAACTGAGCAATTTTTTGTTCCATGATAGTGATTTGACTATCTCGGGAATTTTTCCTGACCTGAAAGATATTGGTCTGGCCTTCCAGGGTTTCCTTCACATTTGGCTCCTCCTTGCGGTCCAGGAGCCATTTAGGGAAAACGATCTCATCCTTGCCGTCACGCTCTGCCTCAAGGCGCGCCTTTTGCGCCAGCGCTACGGTCCGCCGCCCCTTGACTATTTCCATGGATGCCTTGGATTGAATTTCATCAAGGACAATGAGGACCTGATCCTTTTCAACGAATTCGCCATCCTTCACTTTGATCTCGGATACGATCCCGCCTTCAAGATGTTGAACGGATTTTCTGTTTCCCTCGACGCTTACCGTGCCCTGGGCAATTGCGGCGCTGCCAAGCGGAGCCAGCGCGGCCCACCCCATAAACGCCCCAAAAAACATAAAAATAATGACTAACCCGGCCGTGATCGGCCCCCGTACGTTCATCATCTGCGAAGATCCTCAATATATTTCAGGGCGCCTTGTTGATCTCCCTTTACAAACAGGCCATAAATTTTGGTGATCTCTGTGTCGCTTAATGGATGTGACGTTAGAGACTGTATTTTTGTTTTAATTTTTTCACTTGGGCCCATTGTAAGAACCGCCGCTTTCTTTTTGATTTTCGGTTGCCCGTTTCGCAGTTGGATTCCATTCTGCTGCTTAGGCAATACCCCGTTTTTGGCGAGTGGTGCAGCGCTGTTAGTAGATTTTACTGCGCCAATTTTGCTTTTTCCGTTCAAGCTTTCTGCGGTCCTAACGGGACTTTTTCCGTTAGATGGCTTGCTCGGATTAACGATCGTGCCCGCTGCAACAGGAGATCCCTGCATTGCGGGATCTGGATCCACGGTCCTCGGCGGGGCCGGCGTGACCACCGGTTTGATAACTGTTTCAGGCGGCTGTCCGTCGGTTCCATTGCCTTTACGAACCTGGAATGAACTAACGGGTCCTGGCAATGCTTTCTGCACGCCTTGGAGTTTCATCATGACTTCGTCGCGATATCCAAATTCTTGAACCATGCCATCTTTCAGAACAAGGATTTTGTCGACATGCTGGAGGATATTGGGGCGATGAGCGATAACGAATATTGTCATTCCTTCTGCTCGCAGAGACTCCATTGCGTTCATCAGGGCCGACTCACCAACGCTGTCGAGATTGGCATTCGGCTCGTCCAGGACAAGGAAGCTGGGGTTTCCGTATACGGCCCTTGCCAACGCAATTCTTTGCCGTTGACCTCCGGAGAGGGCAGCGCCGCCTTCACCTATCTCTGTCTCGTATCCTTTTTCCATGCGCAGGACCATTTCGTGAATCCCCGCCGTTTTCGCAGCCGCGATAACATCTGCAGGATCACCGTCGCCCATTCTGGCTATGTTCTCGCGAATGGTTCCGGAAAACAGTTCGATATCCTGCGGAAGATATCCGATATGTTTTCCTCGATCATCCGCACTCCACTCAGCGACATCCATCTGATCAAGGCGGGCATGGCCGACACGGGGTTTCAAATTGCCAACCAGAATTCTGACCAACGTCGTTTTACCTGCCGCCGTTGGACCGATAATTCCGAGAACTTCTCCCGGCTCGATCTTGAAGTTGATGTTCCGTAAAATCGGCTCCGTCGAATTAACGTGAGTATATGTCAATCCTTCAACCGAGACGGCACCTTTTGGCTTTGGCAACGTCATCACTTCCTGGCGGATAGCGCTGGTATCCAGCTGGTCTTTTAGCCGTTTGTAGGCGGACCGGGCTGATAGAAATCCTTTCCAGGAACCAATGGCCTGTTCGACCGGCGCCAGTGCCCGCCCCATGATGATCGAGCCGGCGATCATCGCACCGGCCGTCATTTCTCCTTCAATGACGAGCCAGGCCCCGGCACCGGTCACACCGATTTGAAGCATTAAACGAACAAATTTCGTCGCGGCGGCAATAATACCTCCCCGATCACTGGCGTCAGCCTGCAAGGAAAGAGATTCCGAATTGTGGCTGTTCCAGCGCTGTACCAACTGCGGCATCATTCCCATTGCTTCGATGACATCAGCATTTCGTGAAGCAGTTTCCGCCTGTTTCATTGCTACAATCGACTGAGCATTTGACTGGGCCAGTAGTTTACGTGTCACCATCTCATTGGTTACGGCCAAAATCATTAGAATGATGGCGCCAATAAGCGCAATCCACCCCAGTACAGGATGCAGCAAAAACATTATGCCAAGAAATATGGGAGCAAAAGGCGCATCCAGAATTGGAAAAACACCAGGACCTGTCAAAAATCCGCGGAAGGTCCCCAGATCACGCAAGGCCTGAATACTCGCATCTTTACCAGAACTGAGTGTCGAGACAATACTTGCCGTCAGGGCGGCACCCCCGATTTGGGTGTCGAGCCAAGTGCTGACCCGGACCAGGACGAACGTTCTGACCCCTTCTAACAAAGCCATCGTCAACAGGGCAAATCCAGCCACGAGCATCAATAAGAGCAGGGTATCTGTGTTGCGGCTTGTAATGACACGGTCAAAGACTTGCATCATGAATAGAGGAGCCGTCAGCATAAGCAGATTTATTGCCAAGCCGAACACGGCTATGACAATGAATACACGTGAACATTTGTCCAGTGTTTCTTTAAGAAGCGGGTTGTTAATAATGCTCACGCTTCCCTCGAATTTCGATATCGCGTTGAGTGAGGATCATACTGTCTGCCGATGCCATTGCCAATGGTCAATTATGCGTCAATTCTATAAAAAAAACGCTGAGAAAGAGTTAAGAAATTATGTTAATGAATTACCACTTGAGTAGATGAGCCAGGCCCCTCTGGTTTTCAATATCAATTATTGTTGCATTATGGCCGTTTTTAGGGGAATACTAGATCAAATTGTGACATTAACCGTCGGCAGATAGAAAAAGCTGTGCTAGAAGCATTAAAACGAGGGTATTGTAGAATTTTAACCTGTTTCGATTAATATATCGGAATATACTGATTAGGGGGAGGCATTTCGTGTTTACTTTGAAAAACATACGGTCCGCTGCCACCCGGGCCATTCTTATCTCATTCGCACTTATTCTGGCCTCGTGTGCCGCTCAGAACCAGGCCGCCAGTTCAGCGCCGACAACACTTTCTTCGGCTCCTGAATATATAATCGGCCCTGAAGACGAGCTCGACGTGTTTGTTTGGCAGAATCCGGATCTCTCCGTAACTGTTCCTGTCCGCCCGGACGGCCGCATCTCAACTCCCCTTGTTGATGACATGGTCGCGGCCTCAAAAACTTCTCAGCAGTTGGCGCGGGATATGGAAAAGGTACTTGCGAAATATGTGCGTGATCCCTTGGTGACTGTCTCTGTTCGGACATTCAATGGCCCCTACAGCCAGCAGGTGCGTATCGTCGGCCAGGCGCAGCAGCCAATGGCCATTCCGTATCGCAACCAGATGACTGTGCTTGATGCCATGATCGCGGTTGGCGGCATGACAGAATTTGCGGCCGGAAACAGAACTGTTATCGTTCGTAAGGAAGATGGCAAGGAAGTCTCGTACAGCGTGCGACTGGATGACTTGCTTCTTGACGGCGATGTTTCCGCTAATGTGCCGCTTCTTCCCGGTGACATCCTGATCATTCCGGAAAGCTGGTTCTAGGCACTTGATCACTATCGACTTCAGGTGAATTCTCGCGTGGATAAAGTAAGAAGGTAGTCTCATCGTGATTTGTGCCAACCAGAGCAAAATTGGGTCATATGTTCGTAGTTATATTACTGCAGCAGTCGCTGTTGCGGGTTCTGCGTTCGTCCTGACACCCTCTGTGATGGCCGCGGAATGGCTCTTTTCCCCCTATGTCGGCCTGACCGAACAATTTACAGACAATGCTTTTGGCACCTCCACAGACCGGGAACACGATTTCATAACCAGCCTCAACACTGGATTTAGTCTGACCGGAGATGGCAACCGGCTGCAGTTGGCGGCTGAATATGACATCTCTTATGATTTTTATGCCCGTAATGACGAGCTAAATGGTTTTCGCCACAACCTTTTGGCCGCCGCCGATACGGAGATAGTTGATGAACATTTTTTCATTTTAAGTCAGGTCGCCTTCACTGAAGAAACCCTGTCTCGATCCGGAAATACCTCGTTCGTTGATCGGACGGTATCCAGCGACAGAACACGCGTTCTGACCACCCGCATCAGTCCCTATTACACACAGGATTTTGGCGGGAATGCTGTCGGCCTTGTGCAATATACCTATTCCAGGGTTGATTTCTTTGAGACCGATGTCGGATCCGCAACAACGGAACCTGACAATAATGAGACCCATCAGGTAAATTTGTCCCTGGGAAGCGGGCGGGATTTCACGAGAACGACATGGCTTGTCGAAGCCTTTGGCGTCGACAGTCGGGTTAGAGGTGGAGATGATTTGAAGCGGGCAACGATTGCCGGCTCGGGTCAAATGCCAATCAACAAGCATATTGCACTCATTGGCTCAACCGGCTGGGATGAGTTCGATGCAGAAAATGTAGACAATGAGGAAATCAGCGGTTTCTTCATTGGCGGTGGTGTTCGCCTGACACCAGGCCCGAGAACAGATTTCGCTATTCAGGTTGGTAGGCGATATGGCAGCGGCATCGTGGACATGGACCTTACCTATCTGGTTTCCAGTGAAACCACATTAACGGCTTCTTATACCGTCGATATCGCGACCGCTGGTCAAACCCTTGCAGATATTGATGTGCTTGATCAGGACGGTGAGCTCGTTAATCCAAATTTTGTCAGTGACGGCTATGTTGATGCCATCACCAAGGCAAAAGTCCTGTCTGTTGGACTTAGAGGTGTAAAGGGTCTGAATACCTACAGTGGAACCATTCGATACAGCCAACGTGACTTTTTAAGCGAGGGGACCAATGACGAGGTAGTGACTTTCGATGGCGCCTTTAGCCGGCTACTGTCTCCTCAGCTTGGATTTACCTTAACCGGCGGTTACTCGCAAGTTCTCGACCCTGAGTTTGCCGGTGAAAAAGACAAGATATTCTATGGTCGGGCGTCTTTGGATTATCAGTTTACAACTGACCTGACCGGATCTCTGTCATACGGTTATTTCGATCGGAATAGTGAAGATGGTTCAGACGATCTTCGCGAGAACAACATATCTGTTTCAGTTCGAAAGGCCTTCTAGTCCGGCCATCCGGTTCCTACCCGACAACATTATTCCTGGGCTTTCAGCTTCTTAAAAATAAGTTTTGCCAACTCTTTGTCATGTATCACAAGAGCCGGCTTTTCTTCCTCCGCTGATTGCTCCTTGGAAAAGGCTACAAGGTTTTCAGCTTTCTCAGGTTCTTCGGGCTTTTTAGGACCACCTACATCAAAGATGCCGTGTTTGCGCTTATCCTCAATGACCTCTTCGACAATAGCGCCATCAATTTCTGGAGCCATCCGCGCAAATCCATAAACCAGGCAGGTATCGCAAAGGATATTGATGATGCGCGGGATTCCTCTGCTCGCTTCAAACAACTTGTCGCAGGCATCCTTTGTAAATAGGGGAAGCTCACGACCGGCAATCGACAACCGATGTTGAATATATATTTCGATATCCTCTGCGGTCAGAGGCACCAAATGAAAATCGGAGGCGACGCGTTGCGCAAACTGAACAAGCTCCGGCGCCTGCAATAGACCCTTCAGCTCTGGCTGGCCCACAAGGATAAGCTGAAGCAACTGATCGTTATCGGCATTGATATTGGAAAGCAGGCGCAATTGTTCCAGAAGCTTGGGGCCAAGATTTTGCGCTTCATCGACGATAAGAATTGTCCGACGCCCCGCCGCATATTCGTTAATCAGAAACTGTTGCAGCTCATCATGGAGTGCCACTAATGACTTTCCTTCATAGGGTTGTCCGAAGGCCATCAACACCCATTGAAGAAGTTCGCCGTCTTGAATATTCGAAACAAGACCCACGGTATATTCTTCATCAAGCCGGTCAAGAAGGTGACGGATCAAGGTTGTCTTGCCGCAGCCGATTTCTCCTGTAACCACAGTGAAGCCGGCCCGGTTCATAACACCATATTCAAGCATTGAATAGGCCAGGGAATGGCTGGGACCCCAGTATAGATAATTCGGGTCTGGTAGTATGGAAAAGGGCTTCTGGGTCAGCCCATAAAATTCTCTATACATAAAATTGAACTTTCGCCGTCAAAATACCGGCCCTGTAATTCGGATTCAAAATTTACTCATTATGACCAGACAAATCATCCATTCCTAGTTGGACGATTTAATCTCCTCAAGAGCCTTCTTTACCTCTTCGATCTGCCCGAAAATTTGTGTCTCTGCAAGTTTCAATGCTTCTTCAAGCTCCTTGGTGGCTTCATCCGGACGATTGTTCGCTTTGTGAATCATACCAAGGTGATATCTCAAGATTGCCATGTCCGGAATCGCTTCTACAGCGTCCTCCAGAAGAGGCTGTGCCAGGTCATACTCACCCAGACGATAATGTATCCACCCTAAAGTATCCTTAAAATATGGCACCTTCGAGTTGCGGAAACGTTTTGCCAAAGAATATGCGCGGCGCAGGCTGTCTTCGTCCGTCGCACTTTCCGCAATCAGACTGGCAAGGTTATTGACGACGACATCTGAATTTGGATAGTCGATATATAGTTTCTCATAAATTTTGATGGCGTCATCAATCCTGTTTTCACTTTCGTAAATACCGGCCTGGGTAAGATTGAGAGCAAAACTATCGGGAACTGCCGAGAGACCTGCGGACAGAGTTTCCTGTGCTTCCTTTGACTTGCCTCGGGCCAGGAAATACCGTGTTTTCATCATATAACCGGCTTGAAGATCAGGATGGTCAGCGATAACCTCTTCCATTAGATCTTCCGCTTTGCTGTCTTCGCTTTTTCCTAGGTAGATTTGAGCCAGGAGAAGCTTTGCCTGAAAATTGTCCTTATCGTTCTCAAGCGCCGTCTTTAAGAATTTCTCCGCCTTGTCTACCTTGCCACTTCGAAGATAGGCTTGGACCAAGGAGGTCATGGCATTTCCGGCATCCGGTGTCACTTGATAGGCCCGTTCAAAAGCCGATTCACTTTCTTCTGTATTTTGCAACCCGGCAAGAGCGCGCCCGGAAATCTGATAAGCCGTCGAGTTAGAGATGTCCAACTCTTTGATTTTTTTCGCGAGTTCCTCAGCTGAGTTCCAATCGCGCTTCAGGAGCTGTATCTGGGCCATTGCCTGCAATGCTTCAACATTGTTAGGCGCCCGCTCCAACAGAGTTTCCAATACCCCCTCAGCCCGGTCAGTTTGCGAATGCCGCAAGAAGAAATTTGCGTAAGCAAGGCCAATAGGCACGGACCTGTCGCTGTAGCGATATGCAGCAGCCAGTCTGTCTTCTGCCAACTCAATAGCGCCGTTAATTTCATGTGCACGGGCAAGAAGCAACGAGGCTCGTACGGACTCGGGCTGCTGTTTAAGAGAAGAACGCAAGTTCGAAATCGCTGTTTCGATATTGCCTTCATCTATTTGCATCGCGCCCCTTAGAATCAACGCGTTCGCATTTTGCTTATCGACAGCGAGAACCTCATCAACAAGTATCCGGGCCTCATCAAGGTTCCCGCTCGAGAGCTGCATAAGAGCAATTTTATTCCTGGCCACCAGAGCTTCTTCCGCAGTTTTTGCGTCCTCTGCAATGGACTGGAGGATAGCCTGGGCCTGGTCCTGTTCTCCGGCTAATTGTACGAGTTCCGCGAGGGCAAATCTGTAATCATATTTTGTCGGAAATTCGCTGATCAGCTTTTCCAGTTCTGCTTTGGCTTCTTCATCGCCCTTGGTAGATTTAATGAATTTTACGACGTCAATTTTCGCTTGCGTGTCTTCCGGAAAATCTTGGGCGATCTGGCGAAGCACTGCTTCTGCTTCTGCCATCCTGTCATTGCGGACATAGAATCTGGACAGACTTTTGCGGTAATCCTTGTTCTCAGGATTGTCTTCGATCAGCTCCTGAAAAACCGCAATGATGTCATCCGTTCTGCCAAGTATTTCTAAAGACTGCAATTTGACAATCTGTAAAGGGACATTTCCTTTATTCTTACTCAATCCTTCATTTAGAATATCGACAGCCCCGGCTGGATCATCTTTCTTGAGCCGCTCAGCCGCAAGTATGGAAATAGCATCAATTTCTGCGGGATCTTTTGCGAGAGCTTCTTTGGCAAATTTCAAGGCCCCCGCGGTATCGTCAAGCTTAAACAATACGGCCGCACGCAATGCCAGAGACTTTGGATCCTCCGGGCGCATGTTAAGTGTCAAATCACTGACCTCAAGCGCCTGCTCCAGATTGCCTGAAAGCAGGAGTATCTTCCCATACCTGATTTGAGCTTTAAAATGATTTGGATCGAGTTCAATCGCTTTCAGTATGTCTCCGGCATATTTAGGCCAATTGCCTTCATGTTCTTCAACAAGCGCGAGGCCATACCAACCGTCAGCGTAATTCTCCCTGAGCTGTAGCGCATTTCTGAATTCAATTCCTGCCTTGACAAAATTTCCGTCCTCAATGAACTCCATTCCACTATTGTAGTGAGCGATTGCTTTTTCTTCTGGTGAATCGCATGCGACAAGAGCCAGTACGATGGCACCAAATGCAAGCCCCCTGAATGCTGTCTTCACGCGCCCACTCCAAAGTGGATTTCTTGACTGTTTTGCAGATATTTTCATTTTTCTTTCACCATATCAGAAATATATAACGCTCGACGCATATTTTTTTAGGTTTCTCAACAAGATCCTGGAAGTACCTTGTCGGAATTCACGGAGTATTCCGATAAAAACTAATAGTCTATATTTCTCAATATATACTTAATTTTTATCCAGTTTCCTAGGGGATAGAGTTGACCCGCCAAGCATTAACGATAGTTAAACGAGTGCATTCCACACTTCTTCAGCTTTGGCAGACCAGGTATGATTGCGAACTCGGTTTCGCCGACTTTCCGATCCGTCGGGCATTTCCAGAGCCTCTCGAATAGCCGCAGCAAATTCTTCCGCAGTTGTTGCGACAGTAATATGGTCTTTGAAATACTCAACTTCAGGAAAATAGGTACTTACTACCGGACGGCCTACGGCAAGATATTCTTTCATCTTGACCGGATTACAAGCCTTGATCCAATCGCTTTGGTTCCAGGGCATGATCAAAACATCAGATGCTGCCATATAACTTGCGACTTCCTCGTAAGGGCGCTGACCCAACAGATGTACATTTTCAAGCGGGCACCAGCCCTCTGGTAGAGAACAGGCCCCAATCATCACGAACTGAATATCCGGAAGGGATCGGGCAACCGTTACAAATAAATCCGGATCAAAGGTATGTGCATCGATGCCACCCACAAATCCTACCCTTGGCCGCGCAATGTTTTTGACGTCAGCAGGCTCGACACCCTGATCATCGGCTAGCACACCGGCCTTTTCGAACGTGTCATAATCCACACCATGATCGACAAAAAGCGGTCTTCCTTTCAGCGATTTTTCGGAGTCAAACAGCTCCCTGGCACAAAATAAAACAATATCTGACTGATCTTTCAAAAGCCGATCAAAGGACTTTATCTTTTCATAATCAACACCTTTGAAATCCTCAAATCTGTCCGTGCGTTGATATACGATTTTTGAAGGGTTAAGGTCTTCCAAGACGGAGGCGCCCGGCGGACAGGCAACCCAAACCAGAGGTGCCTTCATGCCACAACGCCAGGCAGCGATGCGGACTTGTAAAGAGAGTGCCTGTTGCGCCAACCAGCGCCCAAGCTTTCCCTGACCCCCGCCAGGCAGGGTCACCGGGCTGAAAACAGCGAAATTGTCTCTTACACGCACAAGGCCTCGTCCGAAACTTTTCAGCTTTCTTCTCAGACGCGTAAAAAACATGGCGCCTTCACCCACATTGGGCGGACGCATACCAATCGAGTTTATATACAATACTGGAACCCGCTTGCTGAACTCTCGCATCATCTGCAAGTCATAATGCCCTCGGTTGTGATACCACCAATCAACACCGCCAAAACAGATGACGCCATCAAAAGGGGGAGGCTGCGTCGTTGTCTGAGTCATGGCCGATAAATCCGAATACTTGTTCATGATACGCTATTCGGAGCCTGATCCGCGAAAATGAAATTCCGCACCGTTGCGATAAGTTCCGGGTCAGCAAACTGGCTGACCGCCTCATTGAGCTTGGCCGGCGGATTCTTGGTTAACTCGTCGAGTAGCGGCAGCAGATCTTCTTCTTCTGAAGCAAGGTAAATACCAGTCCGCTTGGAGAATTGGCGGGCTGTTGCAATTTGATGGTCATTGCGATGTTCTTTCAGAGCCGCCTGCCGGGGGAATATAACCAACGGTTTTTTGAGGGTCATTGCCGTAATGATCGTTCCCATACCGGCATGGGCGACGATCAGGTCAGCCTCTTCGAAGCGGGTTTTGAATTCATCCGGTCCGACAAAACTTTGCCACTAAAAATGTTCCGGGCGGTAGCCATTTTCCCCCAGCTCACCGAGCTGTCCAAAAACATCTTCATGTCCACTGGACTGACACCAGTTGTCCATCGCCTTTATTAAGCGGTCAAATCCAAGTTGAAATCCAACAGTTACGAAGATCATACGACAGATCCTTTATATTCAGGGGCGGGCTTGCCAGGAACTTCTGGAACCGTCAAATGTTCCCATTGTGTGAGCCAAAGGTCCGCGCAGCCACCCGCTTTATGGCCGGAAAGGGACAGTGTTTCAGCATTGGCGATACTGTCTACCCAAATGGTACGGGCACCCAGCAATTTGCCAATTTTCAGTGCGAAAAAACCAGCTGAAGCGCCAGTCGAAATTACGACATTGGGCCGTTCCTTTATAAGAATGAACAAGATTCCCAATAATTGCCGGACTAGGCGGAATTTTTGCCATCTGCTGGCATCGATCACACGGTAAAATCGTGGCTCCGACTGACCTCTTTCTCTGGCGTCAGCGATTAGGTCTTGCTGATATCCGTCTTTGGTCGTGACATAGATGGTATCGCAGTCGTCCCAGGCTGACCTTAATCGCTGCAGTTGAACCCAGTGGCCGCCCGCAGAGGAGATAGCGAGGATACGGGGTGGGGCTTGTTCTTTCATACTCGGTTCCTACCGTCCGGTTCAACTCTGGCTAAACTCTCGAAAAGACATTATATAACCAGATTTTAAATTGCCGCCCATCCGATACGATGAGCTTCATCATTGGCATTGATATAGTAGTTATATTGCCAATATTTGGTTAATTTTTTGACATTCCGCCAATGAGATCACATTTGTGAATTCGGCTAACCGACTTTACTCATTGGCAAAAGAAATAAAAATTTAATCAATATGGTCGATATTACACTTGAATTAAGGCCCGTTATATATGAGCAACTCAGATTTAATGTCGAAAACAGAAAACTCTCATAGGCTTCGATATTCTGAATATGGCATTTCTACAGGACACTTGTTACGATGAACAGCATAATGCGAAAAGAACCAGATTTGGATACCGGACCGCAAGTCTCCATTATTGTTGTCAGTTACAATACAAAAGAGATGACATTGAAATGCTTGGAGTCAGTCTACGCAGAAACACATGACACTTCTTTTCAGCTAATCATTGTCGACAATGCTTCCACGGACGGCTCCGCTGAGGCTATTGAAGAACTCTATGCAGATAAAGCGCTTGTTATCTCTTCAGAAGAAAATCTTGGTTTTGCTGCCGCCAATAATCTGGCCGCGAAGGAAGCTGTTGGCGATTTCATTCTGTTGTTAAATCCTGATACGGAAGTAATAGACCGGGGCATCGATAAACTGGTTGCTTTTTCCGATACCTGCAGCGATGCAGAAATCTGGGGAGGGCGAACAGTATTTGCAGACGAAAGCCTCAACCCTGCGTCGAGCTGGCATAGGATGACTTTCTGGAGCTTGACCAGCATGGTTCTTGGTTTAACAACGGTTTTCAAATCGTCCTCCTTCTTCAATGTGGAGGAGATGGGCGGGTGGGACCGCAGCGGCGAAAAACATGTCGATATTGTAACCGGATGTTTTTTCCTGATCCGACGCGAGTTCTGGAACCGGCTTGGCGGTTTTGATAAAGACTTTTTCATGTATGGCGAAGAAGCGGACTTGTGTCTTAGGGCTGCCAAGATGGGAGCTAATCCAATTGCGACTTCTCAGGCGACAATTATTCATCATGGCGGCGCCTCGGACACAGTGAGGGCCGATAAGATGGTGCGACTGCTAAATGCAAAATACAAGCTCATTCACAAACATTTCCCGCCCCAATCCAGAGCCGTCTCAAAAACTCTGCTAACCTTCTGGCCAATGTCGCGCTATCTTGCCCATAGTATTCTGGCTCGACTTGGACGACAGAGTTCACGCGAGGCAGCGCATGTTTGGAAAGAAATCTGGGATCGCAGGTCAAACTGGACCATGGTGTCCAGTTGAACCCATTCTGGTCCCATGCAAACACAACCGACTTAAAGTAAAATTGATATTCCCTTGATTTCAGGATTGAAATTTAGACTCTCTGTTCTCAAATCTTTATTGCCTTTTAGAGTAAGCTATGTACGAAACTGAAATATCAGATAGTGAGGTGCCCGCGTCGGAATTGCCCGGCGACATCCTCCAGCTCTTTTCTCAGAGTAAATCATCGGTGACGCACCGCAGCTTGATCTCCTGGGCCGAGCATTGTACTGAATGCACGATGCCGGGCTGTTTCAGCACCTGCGAATTCTATACCCCCCGGCCTGACCTTAAATGTCGGCGGTTTGAAGACGGCATTGTTGGCGTAAAAATGGATAACGGTCCTGTCAGCCACTTGATGAAAATCACATTTCGAAAATGGGGCAAGCTGGAAGGTAAGGGTAGTACAGAACTTTTTCCGCTAGAGACTGCCATTCGCCGGGAAAAGCAGGATCATAAACTGTCCTCCCTTCAACATTCAGTGCCCCTTCCCTACAATCTCAGAGTATTGGGAGCACGGGCAAGAAGCCGAAAAAAGGAGCCGAAGCCGTCTGCGGGAAACAGCAGTACCGGTTTGCAGGCGAATTGTTTCATCGTCGAATGCTATAATCCCTCGCCCGAGCCCGTAACGATCTCTGTGACAATGAGGCCTGATTCCGAACCAATCCGGACCCAGTATCAGAATTTTATGGAGCTGCAGCCTGGCCATAATATTCATCAACTCCCCATGGCCGAGATTCAGAAATTTCTATCACTGGAAAAGCCTTTTATTGTACAGATACAGCCGCAGCCGGACATGCCGGGACTTGTTCTATATTTCGGTCTGTTGGACTTCGCCTATGATCCGGCCCTGAAAGAAGACACGCCAAATCTGGAAAAAGTGTCATCGTCTGGCGATAAACCGAAAAAGGTAAAATGCGTCGTATGGGACCTGGATAATACCCTGTGGTCAGGTACTCTGATTGAGGATGGGGCGGAGAAACTTGTTCTCAATGACAGCGCCGTTCAGCTCATCAAGGACCTCGACGCAAGGGGAATTCTCAATTCTGTTGCGAGCAAGAACAATGCAGAGGATGCCTTGGCTGTTCTTGAGAAATATGACCTTACGGAGTACTTCCTGTATCCTGATATATCCTGGGAGCCAAAGAGCCTGGCCCTGAAGCGGATCGCCAAAAAGCTCAATATTGGGATCGATACATTCGCTTTCATTGACGATCAGCCTTTTGAGCGAGCTGAAGTGTCAGAAACAATACCTGAAGTGCTATGTTTTGACGTCACCGAGATTCGAGAAATTTTATCTCACCCTTCTTTCGATGTTCCTGTAACTGCCGACGGGAAGAATCGAAGACTGCTCTATAAGAGTCAGGTCCAACGAGAAGAGGCTATGGAAGATACTGATGGTGATTACGAAGGCTTCCTGAAATCATGTGATCTTGTTCTAACCTCCCAGGCACTTTCTGAAAGCTCCCTCGATCGTGTTTATGAATTGGCCCAACGAACCAATCAGATGAATTTCACCGGCAACCGGTATCCGCGAAAAACCTTATCCGCGATTATGGAGGATCCGGACCTCGATACCTACGTCCTTGATTGCAAAGACAGGTTTGGAGACTATGGTGTGATTGGATTTTCGATCGTGCGCAAATCCGATGCAACCATGCAGGATCTGATGTTTTCCTGTCGGATCCAGAGCAAGCGGGTTGACCATGCCTTCCTCACTCATGTCATCCGGAAATATCACGATCCGGAGTCAGAAGGATTTAAAGTGGAATATCGTCAGTCGCCAAAGAATACGCCCTCAGCCCAGATCTTTTCTGATATGGGTTTTATCGAAACTGATAAGCTCGAAGATAAATCGATACTCAGTTATCCACGAGATGAGCAGCTTCCGGTCAACGAAATTGTCACTGTGAATGAGAAATGAATATTCTGTCCCGAATTTCACGGAAGGTCGTAAAAATGGGTTCGTCGGCTATTCCCGTAAAGCCGTTCAAACTCAGATGTGATGAGCCAATTATCAGCTTTACGTTTGATGACTGTCCAAAAACCGCGGCAATTGCAGGCGCGGAAATCTTAAACAGATATGACGCTGCCGGAACCTATTATATTTGCGGCGGATTGACCGATCAGTATGAGCAGGACATGTTGTGCCACAGCCAGTCCGACCTCCTTGCGCTGATAGAAGACGGGCATGAAATCGCGTCGCATCTTTATCACCATAAAAACTGTATCGATCTCACCGACGCCGAACTTAAAACGGAAATTGCCGAAAATGATACCTTTTTTGCGGATCTGCAATATGACCGGACATTGGTAAATTTTGCCTATCCTTTTGGTGGTACTAAACTTTCCGCGCGGAAAATAGCATCTTCTCATTACGCTACTGCGCGAGGAATCCGGCCCGGTTTGAATAGTGGAGTTGTGGATTTTTCAAATTTGTACGCTAATTCCATCTA
Organism: Sneathiella sp.; assembly: GCA_965228285.1. Taxonomy (GTDB): domain Bacteria; phylum Pseudomonadota; class Alphaproteobacteria; order Sneathiellales; family Sneathiellaceae; genus Sneathiella. The sequence goes on along the minus strand of OZ245808.1, from coordinate 3,163,404 downwards.
CAGCAAAAACACGACGGAAGCGGACATTTTAGATGTCATCCAAAGCACTGTGGACAAATGTGCCTGGTCTATCTTCTACACCCATGATGTTGCGGAAATGCCGTCAGAATGGGGAACAACACCTGAGCTGCTGGAATATGCGGTAGCAAAGGCGACTGAAATGAACTGCCGGATTTTACCTGTACGCAATGCTATCGGGGCAATTGGCTTTCACGGCTAAAATAACGGATAGCCGCAATCGCGAATGTGATACTATTCGTTTATCGATTAATAAATCGCGAGGATGTTCCAGTGAAGATTTCATTGTCGATAACTTTAGCTACGCTTATAGCCTTGCTCACAGCCAATTATGCTCTGGCAAAAGAGCTCTACGTCGATTTTGCCTCTGGAAATGACGACAATTCCGGATTATCCGCAGAGCAGGCCTGGAAACATGCCCCTGGTGATCCGAATGCCGGGTCAGAAGCGGAAGATTACGATCTGGATCCCGGAGACACTGTCCTTTTCAAAGGTGGCGTCACCTATTATGGGCGCGTTCTTATTCCTGCCGACGGCGCATCTGGCAAGCCGATTACTTATAAAGGAAACGGATGGGGGGACGGCCCCGCCATTATAAGCGGAGCTCAGGAATTGACGGGTACTGCCACAAAATGCCGGTCGCAGGACGCCTGTTATGGAAATCCAAACTGGAAAAAGCTTTATCGTTACTCTTTAAAGCAAACCCTTGATCCCCTGGCACCGATCTATCTTGGAGAAAAGCGGTACTGGCTCGCCCGCAGCCCTAACCAGTCGGATCCGTTCTGGTTTGACGACATAAAGCAATATGCGGTTTTGAAAAGAGGTGACTCTTCCGTTGAAATGACCTCCAGATCTTTGAGGCTTGATCCGGATGAGGTATCGGGCACCATTGAAGACTGGAAAACAGCATTGGTTGCAGTTTGGATGCGACCGAATGTCGTCCTGATCCGTGATGTTGAGGAGTATGATTCTGCGAGCGGAACGATTTATTTCCAGCCTGTCAAAAACAAGCCCTATACCAAAAGGGACTCCTATTACGCGCTGTTTAACCGGGCCAACGACATAGACCAGCCCGGAGAATATGTTGTTGATAACAATGCGCAAACCCTTCTGATTTGGCCGTACGATGGCGACCAAATTGATAATAACGGTTTTCACGTAAATGCCCTCGACAATGCATTTAACCTGGAAGGGAAGAGCAACATTACCATTGACGGGTTTCGGATTACGAATTTTTACGGGGGTCAGGGCGCCGTAAAGAGCGGCGCTGGAGTTATTAATTATAAACGGACCAGCGAAAATATTATTGTTCAGAACAACACTATCGAAAACCTGCGTTCCGTAACGGGCGTCGGCGCGATCCAGCTCCATTATCTGAAGAATGGCATTGTCCGGAATAATGTGGTTTCTAATGATCAGAAAAACTCAGGTATTCGAGTGGCCCACTCTGTAGGTGTGCGTATTCAGGATAATGTTATCGACCGTATCGGACGGACCGGAATCCGGATCATCGGCAATGAGGATATCCAGGTCACGGGAAATAAACTGTCGAACATCTATGGAGGTCACGGAAACGGCATGTCCGTTTACCTTAAGAACAAAAACATACTGGTAGCGAACAACACCATATCAAACACGCCGAGTGCTTTTACCTTTCACGGGGGGAAGCCGGGAGAAGCCTCTAACTTCTGGATATTCAATAATATCATTCTTGGTCGCATGAACAGTTGGGGGTCAAGCTTTCCGGGTGTCGTCATTCTGCATAATTTGATTTTCAACCCGGACGACCCGCGAAAATCGCTTCAAATTTCCGGAAAAGAGAAGCGGCTGATGATTCAAAACAATATTATCGGCGGTTTCCTCGTCAAGCCCTTACCGCTTGATTGGGACATGTCATCGAATATCTATGCGGCTCTCAGCTTTACACAATCACGTAAATATAACTGGCGCTTAGAACCGGACAGCGCTGTAGAGAGGGGGTTGGGAGGCAATTTCGAGGATGGCCTTGAGAATATTCCCGCCTTTAATCGCTTAAAGGGCAATGCCATTTATGACGAGTTGCCTGCCAGTATTTTTAAAGATTTTGATTTCAATCCCTGGAAAAACCCGCAGCCAATCGGGCCGAGCCTTATTCCAACGGAAGACTAAAAAATAATTGCCAATATCAGGTATCCAGGTCTGAAACAGACAAGTTAAAGCCGTCGTAGGCAACGATGGATTTTACAAGGCCGAATAGCCTTTCATTCCAAATTTCGGCTTTCGGGAAAAGGGCTCTCATTTCAGACGCGGTCAGGAGTCTCACCTCTTCTACCGCCAATCGCGCTTCATTTTTATCCGAATAGGGTCCCCGCCAACCACACCGTCGGTGCTGTATCAATTTCATTCGAAGTGAAACTGGCATCCACTGCCATCCGGGCACATGAAAGTGAGGCTCCATGGGAAACCAGAAATTTGGAGTCTGCACCCAATAGGCTTTCGAAACCCGTTGAATTTCTGAGGCCATTTTTTGCTGGTTCTCATGCGTAAACAGATGTTCGATAACTGAATTGGAAAAGGCAATGTCAAATTCCTGATCCTTATACTCAGAAAGATTACACGCATCCCCTTTAACAATAGAGATATTTTCGTATTCAGAATCGCCGTCGTTCAGATTTACCGTAACGATGCTAACGTCGGACCGGCCCGCAAATCCCGCTTTTACCCAAAAATCCAGAGTACCGCCAATATCAATAATCTTGACGGGTTTGGGTAACTGATCAAACAGCTTTTGAAATATCTCAAACCGACGACGGCGCATCCGATTGGAAATCGAATTTTCATTAGAGACATCTGTTGCGGATCTCATATTGAACATGGGCTTGCTTCTCTAACCTAATCGTTAATCAAGACAGTCTGTCTATTTCATATGTAATTTGACATGTCGTCTATGGACTTTAATTTTCACCATATCCGCAGGGGCCTGAAAAATTTGTAAATTCTTTCCACATCAATAGTGGCTTTTTGGAACCTGGGATGCCAGAACTTCCTTGCCCATACCTTGAACCTGCTCCGGTTGTTGCCGAGGGCGCATAACCGGCCGTTCCTGCCAAGATAGTGCCATGGAAGTGAGCAGCCCGAGTAATATATTGCTCATCAGCAAGGCCGGGCCATAGAGGCCCGCTGAGAGACTCGCGACATCCAGTGCAATCAATGTCGATGCCAGACAGAAAAGCGCACGCCTTCGACCTTTGTCCTTTGAGCCCTTTCGAGCCTTGATGGCATGACGAATAGCGCTCACATGGACATACATATACATAAACATTGCCGCCAGACCACCATTAAGGGCGACAATGATGAAATGGTTGACAACGTCAACATGCCGCCTTCCATCCAAAAGCGCTCCCCAATACGCAATGCTTTTATTGCCTAATCCGAAAAGCCAGTAATCCCGCCACTGAGAGGCGGCGACTTCAATCAGTCGGGTTCGATACCAAGCCGTACTTGAGTTCAGAGCAAGATAGTCAATCAAGTTATAAAAATGGCGGTTTGATGCGATCTCGATAAACAAGGCCATGGCAAACAGCATATAGAGAGTCGGTTTGATCAGCTTCGTATTAAAGATATATGCGTTGCAGATAATCAGCAGGATCATGGCGATCCAGGGGCCGCTCGACATGGAGGAAAAGGCTCCTGCCGCAGCAAAAAAAGCCGCCATGGTACTAATGGTCTTTATCCTTGGGTGTGAACGAAGTGCCCAGGCGATCCCGGCCATGAGCATCATCGACATCCCAAAGATGATATGTACCGACATCGTAGTTTTGGCTCTTAAAAATCCGAGCCTGTATTCCGGGGCTTTCTCAATCCATACCCAACCGCGATATCTGTCTAACCCCATGTAAGGCGAGGTCGAGGTCGACGCTTCCCACCAGCCCATAAAACACATATATGCCGCGACAAAGAGCAAGGGCATGGCCAAACCACGAAGATCCTCTGCGGAGCGGAAGGAAAGCCGGGCAACATAGAACATCAGGACCGTATCGAAGAACATGCCGATGAATCTGGTAGTCCGGGCCGAGTCAGACCCTGAAAGTATGGAGGCAATGACAATCCATACCCACATCAGGACGATTACTTTATCAATTGCTGTAAACTTAAATGTCCGTGTCCGCCCTGACGCCACCAACTTGGCAACCAGCATTAGAGCGATCAATCGGGGGGCTGACATCTCCGCGGGCCCGACGGGAATTCGCAGAAATTCAGGCCATATCATCATTGATGCGATCAGGATACCGATAGCCATGCCGGGCCGGCACATAAGGGCGATGATGCCCATAACTACGGTAAATCCTGCGGTAACGCCGATCATTTGCTTTTATCGTCCACAGTTGGTTTCCATCGCTCAATGTCGATGCGTTTGTTTAAACGCTTTCGGAAAACACGCACAATAGTCCCGATAATCGATTGCCTCTTTTCCACAAGGCCAAGTTCCCGCCACCAATACCGGAATAGTGTAAAGCCGGAATATCTCGGAACTGCTGCCCCGAAAACTCTCAGAATAATTAGCCGTACCCATACATTTCCTCGTGATTGAAGTATGTTAGGTTGTGACCGTGGCAGGAGAGAAGCCTCCTTCTTTTCAAGGACAATATAGCCTTCTTTTGCGGCTTCCAGAACAAAATTTCGAGCTTTTTCCGTTCTCGCAACAATCAGTGATTTCCCGGGTTCTCCTTCCTCAATTTCCCTGTACCAGGGGTCACCTACGGCAATATCGGCAAATTCTCCTGTATGATCAGGACAGATGTAGCACCGCCACTGACGATATTTTTGTAAAAACCCCCAAGACTCCGCATAGGTCAGCTGATCGGACGTCTGTTCACTACCTTCATCAATATGGGTCGCTGTCCACATGCCGGGCCAACCGTTCCCGCGATAGCGCAGTTTGGTCAAAGAGGATGGGTCCTTTACTCCCACCTTTTTCAAAAGCTCTAGTGTTCCTTTGGTGGAGGGCGTCCCTGCGCAAAAAAACGCAATAGTGAGGCCAACTTTTTCCGCAATCTTACTATCTGTTCTGAATGTCTTTTTTACGGCGGCAACATCACAGGGCTTGCCAATGAATACCGACGGGTTCTCTTCTGCGAGAAGCAGGTCTAAACCATCACATGGGCTTGCTGGCGCGTATCTTGAACCGGTTGCCGCGGATAGTTCATCACGGGTCCGGCTAAAAACAGTTTCATTTAGATAAGGTATATCTTGACGCGCATTTGTATGCAGTACGCCAGAAAATCCCTGTTTTTCAACGGCAAAAAGGGCCAGAGCAGTAGCTGCACCACCACTCGATCCACCTTTGCGGATATCCGACATGGCGGCATATCCTTCCCAAACGTCATAGACCGGACCCCAACCCGGCAATAAATCTTCATTTAGGCCGGACTGATGTCTATCAAAATCATGGGTGAGGTTTGCTCCGGGACAGCTTTTAAGGGCCGCTCCGGTCTCCGCAACAGCCCCTTCCCTCAGAAATGGTCGTCGACCTAATTCCAGGGAATCTCCCATTTCAAATCGGGCTGGCTCGACAAATGCACAAACCCCGCACCCCGTACAGAGTTGCCGTTCCGTGACATCAGATATGGATTTTAGGCCCTTGCTCAAAGTAGAATTTCCCGGCTGGTTTTCCGATATGCTAAGCGGTTAGTCTACTCTAGGAAGACTTAACATTTTGTTCGAGGCCATTTATAAAAGTTTCCATTTTCTCCTGCGAAATCGCTTCAAGAAGAAGGTCATCCGCTTTTAGGAGCTCCGGCAAAGACAAGTCCCACCAGCTCGATTGTTCTACAATCTCCTCCAGCTCCGCGGAAAACCTTTTCTTCAGCATTCGCGCCGGATTTCCGCCGACAACAGTAAACGCATCCACATCTTTTGTAACAACGGAACCCGCTCCGATAATCGCTCCGTTGCCGATTTTTCGGCATCCTGGCAAAATCGTTGTTCGACTGCCTATCCAGACATCATTTCCAATTTCAAGCGGATTATCTTGATCGTTAGGTATCGTATCTTGATCAACAAGGCCAAGAAATCTGTTGTAGAAGAACGGATGTTGCGTAAGGGTGTCACCAGGATGATTTCTTCTGAAAACATTCAACCCGCTACCAAATGAACAATAAGATCCGACAATTGATCCGCGTGGCATCACTCCTGGTTCTAGGCAGGGACCATAGCTGTATTTGCCAACAGTTACCCCGTGATATTTCAGGAGAATGTCGCGATGTGTCCGGGAAAAGAAGATTCCGCCTTCAATCCTGTAGCAGTATTCGAAACAAAACCGGCGCAGAACGCGGTATTTATATGCGCTCAGTATCAGCTTGGAAAGTCCGGATCTGGATCTGTCTTCCTGCGCCCGAGCCCAATCATACTTTTCCTTACTAAACACGCTCATTTTTTGTCCACTAAGTATAACCAGTCCCAAATGGGATCTCTTCTTATCGTTTTAACCATTTCAGAAGGTCTTTGGAAAAAAGAAGCGCAATCCCTAGCGCACAGAGTCCAACGACAACCGAAAGAGTAATTTCCGAAACAGGGGCGAGACCTGTTACATTTTGCACTGAATACACCATTACAGGTGCGATTATCGCCGTCGACATTAAGGCATAGATGTAAATTAAGGATAAATTTAGACTAAATCGACGCTTGAGTAAAAACATGATCCAAATGACGGCAAGTGTCTCACCAGCTATCCCACTTAAAACAATTCCCAAAATTCCCCAGCCCTGCCAAATGGAATATAATGCGAAAGCCAATGCCGAACTTCTAACAATATTGGAATAAAGGGGTAATTTGGTATCGCCCTTAGAAATGGCCACAATCACAGGCCCTGCTTTCGTTGTTCTGATTCCCTGCATCAACGCGAGCCAGCCGACAATAAAAGTAGCTTCAATATATTTTTCGCCAAAGAACAATAGAAGGAGTGCCGGCCCTGCAACGGTGAGGCCAATGGTCAGCAACATGCCAAGCAACATACAGGCTTTGACCGTTGCAACTGAACCCTCCTGGAAACTTTTTACATCATCCTGCACCTTTGCCAGGTTTGGCATGAAAAACGCCTGGCAGATCTTGGCGAGGAGCATGGAGGGAAAAAGCGTTAAGGTGAAAGCCGCGCTGAACCAGCCCAAATCTTCCATATTATAGGCAATACCCACGATCGTCCGATCGGCCTGAAAGATCCCGAACAACAAAAACCCATTCAACATAAGAGGCCAGCCAAAGGATATTATTCTTAAAATGAGATCCTTGCTCCAGGCCCATCGGTAAGGTCTTGTCGCCACCAGGTTTGAAATAAGCACCATCGAAACGGCTTGAATTCCGACAAGCCACAGCATTACCCGGTAATCTTTAAGATAAAGGGCCAACGGAGCGGCGATGGCGACGGTAAGTAGTTGTGGCCCGGTCTCTGTCAGCACCGAAGGGAGAAACTTCATTTCCCGCTGCACACGAGAAGGGTCCATATGAACAAAACCGCGGACTACGGGCAAGACCGCAAGCCACTGAAAGGCCCAGGTGACTTCTGGAAGGCCAAACAGGTCGGCAATCGGTCCGGCAATCGCGAACAGAATTAGTCCGACTAAGGCCCCGCGAACTACGTTAAAACCCTGGATAGTTGCCTGTAGCTTGGGATTGTTTCCGTCGGCAGCCTGAACAATAAGCCGGTCGACCCCTAATCCGGCAGACATCTCAACGAGAGCCATGGTGATGGCAAAGGTGGAAGCTATTCCGAAATCTTCAACACTAATAAGCCGGGCAACAACTATATTGCGGGCAAAAGCACAGAGGGCGCCGACCGCCCCGCCACCGGTCAAAAGTATTCCGCTCTTAAGTGAGCTTTTGTAAGACAAGCTTCGTTACCTTTTTTCGGCAGAGTTAGCCTTCGACAAGGGTCGCAATGCGATCTGTAATAGCAGAAATCTGATAGTCTAGTTTTTTGTCAATCTCCGGCAGAGATGTTTTCAAGGACTCGCCGATTTCAACTCGATGCTCAAACGAGGCCGTCAATTTCCCAACTATCTCATCTGTGTCCAATATCCGAGGATCAAAAACCTGCTCGCCCTGGTTACAGGTATCGAAAACGCCTCGCGTTTTATCACTATAAGCAATGGCAGCGGTAGGAACACCACTAGAAAGCGACGCAATGGTCGAATGCATCCGCGTTCCGCAAAACCAGTCAAACTGTGAAATCAGCCATTTCAAATGGCTTTGATCCAGGGTCGTCGGCGAAATAAGTATCCGATCACCATATTTGTCCGAGAAACGATCAAAGACTATCTGGGAGGCCCTAGGGTCGGATTCTATGCTCGCGGTGGCGCTCATAACATGCGGTACAAGGACTAGGGTCGCATCAGTGGATTCCATAAGCCACTGACATGCCTTGTGGATTACCTCCCGGTAATCAGCCTTGAAACTATATTGGGTTAATGCGGCTTCTGGATCATTATAAACTAGGCCGTTCACATTCAGTCCGACAACCGGACCATTCAGACCATCTCGTGACATTACCCGTTTCAGATCGTCGGAAAGCAAATCCTCTGCACTTTTCCGGCGCAGGGCAAACGCAAAATCAACACCGCATTTATGATCTTCTTCGTTAAACCTGTCCCCCAGCATATCCTTGAGAATCTCGAAACTGTGTAGGTCTCTCGCCCAGGCCATATTGGCACCCTTGACAGCCATAACTGCCGTTTCCCGAAGCTTTGGATCGTAGTAAGGTCCATATGTCTGAGGTAGCAAGATAAGGGGAATTCCGCGTTTTAAGGTGCTGGTCTTTGGGCGGACCGTACTCATGAAACGACGAACTCCATAGATATCACTGAAACTGTCTCCTCCAGAAATATCAAGGACGACATCACAGCTATCAATTTCCCGAACCACGGAATTAAGGTATGCCCCGATCGATTTCAATCCGGAAGCAAGCGAGATCATTGCCAAATTCTCGTTCCGATAATATCTCATTCCCGGCCGGGCACCTATCTGGTCAACGTCAAGGAATTTTGTATCGGTCAGCTGATGAGTAATCCGTCGCTTGCCTAGGCCATTGTCAAAAACTGAAAACTTCGCACCGGGCAACCGGTCGCTCAACCCATCAACGATCGAGTAAAACAAGGCGGATACGCCCTTATTATCCGTATCGGGTGCGGCGCCAAACAATCCAATTCTGAGTTTGGGAGAAGGTAATGACATTCTTTACTAACTGCCTGACTATTCTTGAGGCCAAATTATACTAATTTGGTATATATGCGGGTAAGATATCGAAGAGCTCTTCAGAAAACTGTGTCAGTTTTTGATCAGCAATAACTTCCGACATTGTCGTATCTATTGGCATTGATAACCTGACGAGGGCTCCATCTGTCCGAGCCGACGTTAAACCGCCAATCAACAGATTGAACTTCGCCTTATACTCATTCGCAATATACTTCCCGCGCTGCTGGAACCAGTAATAAACCAGAAGTTTATCCTCCCCGCGCGCGATAAGGACCCGGTTTACCGGAACCGGCACACCGTTGTTATCCAGTTCAATTTCCTCAAGATCCTCAATTTCCCAGCCACCAGACGGAATACAAACCCTTGGAGAGTGTGGCGTGTTGTTTGCCGACTGCTCTTCATAATATCCAATAAAAAGGGTCACCGGAAATCTATCGTCATCATGATAATGGCCGAGAAAATAATCACTCATATTCAGAATGGTCTGTTCAACACTTGGCAGGACATCTTCTTGAGCAATCATATTGTCGATTTTTAGTGGAAAGCTGGTGAAAGGTCGGCGATCCGGAATTACAGGCTCAATTGTTCTAATCATAATCACAGATATCACAAAGCCAACGCATAAAACCGTCACGAGAATTGGAGGGCCCATGCTGACGGGTTTGGGCTCACTTTGCTCCTTTGGAACCGACACCTTTAAAACACCGCTACCTGCGGTCGCTTTTTCTTTTTTAGTGAGAGTCAGATAACAGACAGCCAGCATCACAATGAACGAAAACAGGAAAAATACCCATCCTTCGAACAGGTGGAAAAATCCGTCCGATACATCCGTATTGGTCCATTCGGCGAACGCACCAGTCAGAAAAATTCTTACACTGTTCATGATAATCGAAACACCGGCCGCGAGAACCACAAACAGTCCGCGCTTCCAAATCGGAATGTCAAACAACATCCCGGCGAGAACTCCCAGGCCGATCATCGGATAGAGATAGCGGAGGCCCGCACAAGCTTCCACAACGGCCAGCTTGATGGTGCCCATATCAATAATATTTCCGTCCTGAAAGACTGAAATACCGACGCCTCGCATCATAAAGACACTCATGTCCGTTGATACCAGCTGTAGCCCATAAGTCAGATTGGCATTCAGAAAGGCAGGAGGGGGCACAACGAAAGGCAATAGAATTAGGGATGGCAGCACAAAACGCCCATAGGTCACACCGCCAAAAGCGATGAATAGGCCAAAAATCATCAGGAACAGACTTAAATGCCGAATATTTTCGATCCCAGACTTCACCGCAAGGGAATACACACATGCTGCAATAAAGCAAAATACCACGCCGACCCAATTGAAACGGGTATCATAGGAGTCGAGTAACGACCGTCGCGCCCATAGAAGGTAGAGTGAGACCAAGAACATCAGAGGTCCATGGGTGAATTCTTCCAAGTTCATCCAGTCGAACCACAGCAACTCTCCATCTGGCAGATAAACCAAAAGAACCATTGCCAGCAAAATGGGCAAAGCTATTCTTGTCCAGTCAAACCGTTGTAGGGTCAGTTCCATTCGGTCCTCTTACTCTATTCCTTTGACAAGCTCTGCTTCAAAACCCGCCTAATTTCGATTGGTCTCTGATCAACTACGGGGCACTAATAATAGTAGCCTGTCGTCGTCTCTTGTACTTTATTTAATACCACACCCAAAAGGTTCGTCGACTGCAACAACCGCCGACATTCCTTCACTTCCGCCGGCTTGGTTTCCCCGGAGGCGACGATCATCAGAACACAATCGATTTGTGGAAGAAATGCCATTGCATCGTCAGTAGCCTGCAACGGAGGAAGGTCGAAGATGCAAATACGCTTTTCGTACCTTTCGCGTAAATCCTCTACCAGGGCTCTCATTTTTCGGGATGTGAGTATTTCGGTGGAATTCTTGATTGCCCGATGGTTTGGTACCACAACAAATCTTGGAATACCGGGATTGACCATCACATCATTGAATTCAAGATCACCCTCGAGATAGTCGGCAAGGGTGTTTTCATTCGGCAATCCAAGATAGGAGGCAACACGAGGACGCCGCAAATCGAAGTCTGCTAACAAGGCCGTAAAATCAGTCTGTTTCGCGATACTGAGGGCAAGATTTATAGCGACAACGGTTTTGCCGCATTCTGGTGTTGGCGACGTAATAGCAAGGGTACGCCAATTGTTTGCCTCCATTTTAGCCAAAATCTGTGTCCGCAAGATATCGAAGCTGATAGAATTCGGGTCTTCGTTATCCAGTGTGATGATCCGGTTTTCTTCGAGATGGCTTATGTCAAGCTCGACAACCCGTGTTCGGCTGTACGTTATCGGGCCATCTTCGGGGCCGGTGTCCGTCTTACCTGAGATCGGCTGGTCAGATACCGGCTTAAGCTTTTTAACTTTCGGATCGGTTTCTGCCTGCTTTTCTTTGGCTCTGGCAATTGCTTCTTTAATGCGTTCCAAATCAGCCCCCTAAAACATCGAGACTCTGAGCTTGTCGATAGCTACCCAGACTTTGTAAAATAGTGAATCCAACGGCTCGTAGAGGAAGTGAATACACGCTAAACCTCCCAATGCCAGGACAACCGGGCCCAACAAATAAAGCAGCAGCCGGTATTTGCGCTTTCCTGTTTCCGATTGCGTAACGATATAAGGGATAGACACGATCGGAGGGTGCTTAAGTAAGGCTTCAAGCTCTGACGCTGTACGAACCCTTCTGTCAAGCAGTTCGATGAGAACAACAAATCCCGCCCCAACGGCGAAAGCTATCAGTCCGCCTATCCCAAGGATCTTTTTCCGATCAGGTCGAATGGGAACCGTTGGAACGGCTGGAGGCTCGATAAGGATAAACCGTTCTGCCTTCTTCTCTTCCTCTAAATTCTGAGAGAGCTGGGCCTGGGCCTGTTTTCCTTCAAGAACTCCGAACTTTTCAAGCAGCTCCTGATACTCTCGATCCAGGACGGCGAGGCCTCGTTCCACTTGCGGAATTTCAATGATGATGGCTTCCAGCTCTTCAACCTTTTTTCTGGCGACTGCAATTTGCTGACGGGCGACCGCAATCTTTTCATCCGCAGATTCAATGCGCACCTGCAACGTTTCAACCAGTGGATTGTAACCAGGTGTTGAGGCCTGCTCACTCGATGAAGACCCAGTTTGTGCAGCGGCATCTATTTCTGCCTGCTGCTTTTCCAAAGCTTCTATCCGTTTATTGAGAGCCTTGATATCTGGATGAGAACTTGTAAGGCGGGTCGACGCATCCAACAATTCATCTTTAAGTGTTTCAATATTTTGCTCAAGCTCGGTCAAACCAACCGGACCGCCGCCAGTTGTCCTGCCGGCTCTGGCCGAAGTCAACTCAATTTGAAGATATCTCTTTTCCTCTTCCAATGAGCGAATTTCCCGGCTCAATTCCCGAATATCGGTCTCAGCCCGCTCAAGCATGGTGAGCCTGAGGTTCAAATGCTCCGGTAGCTTATCGCCATGCTTTTGCTTGTACGCAACTATCTCATTTTCTACATCGTTCAGCTGCGCCCTGAGTTTCTGCGTTTCGCTGTCCAGAAATGCTGTTGTCTCGGACGCACGTGCCGTCCTTGTTTTAACATTTTCACTTAAAAACAACGTCACAATCTCATTCGTGACTTTCGCAGCAATCTCCGGAGTCTGATGCTCAAACGAAACAGTGAACGCAATTGTCGTGGTTCCCCGACGGCGGCTTCCACCAACGTCAGATGTGATGACATTAATGCGAATGAGGTTTTGCATGCGCTCAATGAGGGTCGAAACCGGGAGGTTTTTTCTGTCTTCTCCAAACACATTATACTTGTCGATAATTTGAAGCAGATTACGCCGCGTCATGACACGCTGTCTGATGATCGTTATGCGTTGATTGGGATCTGTTGTCACCGCGGACTGAACAAGTTCAGTGGGGATTTGCTGCGTTTCGACAAGAATGGTCCCGGTTGACTGGTAAACCGGCTTCAAGGACAAAGCAACGACAAGACTTGCAATTAAAATAAGCACAAAGGGTATGAGAAAAAACAGATACCGTCTTTTCGCAGCCAGCAAAAGGCTACCGACATCGAATGACGACTGCTCCTCTTCATGTAACATATATTCGTGGCTCATCAGGTCGCTCAATCTCTTAATATGGTATAACCGGCAAGTTGTTTGGTTAAGAGGTTCCTACCCCATTACTATAGCATAGCTTCCCAGCTAGATATGCTGATTAACGATGACTAAGATGTTTTTAGGCTGAAAGAGTTAAGGAATAGTTGGAATCCCTGCTAAAAATTAAAGATTGATGCAATTTTTATGTTCCATAAATTCGGACGTCACGTGGCAAAAGTATGATTTGCCTCTTCTCAACCAAATTGTCCCCTTTTACGGACAATTCATCAAATTTCGTTCTCCCGGGCCAACCACAGAAAAATCAGCAATAAAAATATATAAACTCTACTTCACAACACAGCCCAAACCGGAAAAAAGGGCCAAAATGATCCCCTCCGGAAGGAAGTTATTTAGCAAAAATTTTGCCTAAATGCTACTTAAATTGGAAGACTGCGATTTGGAATGACGCTGGGGCTCAGCTCTTTAGCCACATCAAAGTCGGATGCCAGCTATTTCTATTTATTGGTCAATAGGCGTTTTTATTCACAAAACCAACAAATACGGTCATCGCCAGGATTTGAAAATCAAAGAAAAGGGACCAGTTTTCGACGTAATAGGTATCGTAATTTACGCGAGCTTCCATCTTTTCCAATGTATCTGTTTCACCGCGAAACCCTTTAACCTGCGCCCAGCCCGTGATCCCCGGCTTGACTTTATGTCGAGCAAAGTAGCCATCAATCAACTCCGAATATTCTTCATTATGATCGATAGCATGAGGCCTTGGACCAACAAGAGACATGCTTCCCATGACAACATTAAACAGCTGAGGAAGCTCATCCAGACTAGTTCTACGGATGAATTTACCAACCTTGGTAATGCGCTTGTCCTCTTTTGTTGCCTGAACGGTCGCCGTTTTCCTGTCGTCTTCATGATACATGGAGCGGAATTTATAAATCTCGAAAACCTTATTGTTATAGCCGTACCGCTTCTGTTTAAACAGCACCGGTCCAGGGCTTTCCAGTCGAATAGCGGCTGCGACAATCAGGAACACCGGCAAAAATGCTATCAGGGCGAGAGTGCCCAGTATCCTGTCTTCAAGAGCCTTGATCACAATCTTGAAGCCCGATAATGGGGAATTCACCACCTCAATCATTGGGGCTCCGCCAAAATGATTGGGCGAGGGCTGGTAAGGAAAGCGGAAGCCTACAAGGTCAGAAACCAAGTGGACATGGGCAGGAAGTTCTCTAAGCCGGCTGACAATCTGAATTTGCCGCTCATCCGCATTCCAAGGCAGGGCGACAATGATATCATCAACATGATTGTTGCGCACAAACTTCATAAGCGCATCGAGATTTCCGCGCAACAGATGTCCGCCAATCTTCGGGCCCACCCGTCCGATACGATCATCAAAAATGCCAACAACATTATTGATCGCGGGTTTTTCAGCGTCCAGCTGTTTCAAAAGCCGTTCCGTTTGCTGGCCGGCACCTACGATCACGACATTTCGGGTACAGATACCTCGGTTTGCTAAATGATTGATGATCACAAAGGCTGCCAGCCGCGAGAGCGTTATCATGAAGAACGCAGCTAACCCGAAGCTGTACATCCAGATGCGCGAGAAATCCTCCGAGACCTTAAGCGAAAAAGCGACGGCGAGCAGCAGCATAAATGAGGTAAGACAAACGACAGCAAGTTTTGGAAGGTTTGTCAAAGGGGCCAGAATTGTTGAGAATGTATATATTCCCGCATACCTGCCTAAGAAGAAAAACGTCAGCCAGATAAAGCATATGGCAAACAAATAGGTATCATTTGCAATAAGACTTGTACCAATGATGGCCGAAAAGGTGACATAGCCGGCCAAAATTATCCAAACCGTATCAAGGAAGCTGAATATTGTGGACAATACACGCGAAGATAACGGATATCCCCCGCTAATCTTTGTCTCTTCTTCAATCAAGCTGTTGCTAGAAATCTTATTCAATGACAACATCCCTTGGAGTAACCCTAAAGGCGACAGCAGCCGGATCGCTGTCTAATTATTAATTTAGTACGAAACAGGTCCGCCACCGGAGATCAAACCCTATTCAGTTACGCAACGATGGCAATTTACATTCTATTCAGTTAAAATTTCATAAAACTTTATACTCCCAGCCGGAGCCAGTACCTACATTAATGTATATTAATATCAGCCGTATAGCTTATTTTCTATGGGGTTTCGGCCTTCTCGCAGTCCTAATAGTGTCTTTATTGCCACCGGATAGCAGTCCGCAACTTCCTGAGCTTCCCAATGACAAAGTTCGGCATCTGGCGAGTTATGCGATTTTGACCCTTCTTGCCTGCCAGGCCGGTCTGACCTGGGGAGGCAGGTATTTGCTGTGCAGCGCGACCTTTCTCGTCAGCGTCATGATAGAATTTTTGCAACCCATGACGGGCCGCGATTTTGAGTTGCTTGATATGCTGGCGAACCTTGCCGGTGTCTTGCTTGGAATCATCTTCACGCGGATCTATTTCTGGTGGAGAGGCGCCAAAAGAATTACCTGAGACCACGATCCCAGAGCTGCAAATGCACACCATATTGATCCTCCCGCAGCTCGAGATAAGCGCTTTCTTTTTGCCATGTCAGAGCCAGGGGGTTCGACACTTTACGGGGAGTGCCGTACTTTGCCTCAAGCTTTTCCACCAGGTTAAGATCGCCGACTTTTTTATCAGGATAGGTTGCCGCTATTTTCCAGATGCGGTGACCAGCGGAAGGTTTGGTATAACTAATCCGATATTTCACCCGGTCCCCGTCCTGACCTTCGCGGCTAACACAGACTAGCTGGGAAACGGCACCATTTGTAGAATACCCATATCTGCTTTCAACGGCACAGGATCCCTGTCCGGTCTGAGCTGAATTCGACCCCTTACTGCCAAGGCCATACCCCGTGTCCTCTAAAAGGGCCAGATTCAGGCCGCCATTGGGTGTTGGCGGCGGAGCTGCGCAACTCGTCAATATAGCGGCAATAAAAACAAAGAGACCCCATGATTTCAGGGATAAAGGCGATAACTGGAAAATTTGCAACATTTACTCCTGGACAAATCTGTCGCTATTTCCGGCATCTTACTCGGGTCTGCATCAATAGCAATCCCAAGACCTCAATTAGGCAAAGCCTGCAATTTACGTTGAAGGATGGAATTTATCTCTCCGGGATCGCGGAGACGCTTAATATCTGAAAACAGATCCTTCGATTCCTGATAAGTCCGTCCAAGGAGTTTTATCCACTGTTTGAGCCGCCCAGCCTGCCGGGTCTCATTGGCCATAGCTTTCAGCCCATCATGATACTCGGTCATAAGCTGAAGAATTCTTGCCCAGTCAAACCGGCTGTCCTGCGTGGCCTGCTTCCTGAATGCGGTAATTTCAACGGCAAGGCTGGGCCGGGCGATAATCCCCCGTCCGATCATGACATGCTGACAACCACTCATCTCCCGGCATTTATTGAAGTCAGATACGGTCCAGATTTCGCCGTTGGCTACTACAGGAATGTCCAATGCTTCCCGAATAGGATGTAAATACTGCCAATGGGCCGGTGCCCGATATCCTTCCAGTTTTGTTCGCGCATGAACGGTCAGCTTGCTCGCGCCGGCATCGGCTATGGCGTGTGCATTTTCAAGGGCGAGCGACTTCTCGGAAAATCCCAAACGCATTTTGGCGCTAACCGGAATATGTGCGGGCACAGCTTGACGAACTTTTGCAACAATATCATGAAGTCTTTCGGGCCATTGCAGAAGGGTCGCCCCGGCATCCCGCCGGTTGACCGTCTTGGCCGGGCAGCCGAAGTTGATATCGATCCCGGGAGCCCCCAAAGCCGCGACGAATGCCGCGTTTTCAGCCATAACCGATGCTTCGCCGCCCATTAACTGTACATGAACCGGGATACCCGCAGCGGTCTTCCCGCCTGATTTCAGTTCCGGGCAATATTGGTAGAAAACAGAGGCAGGATAAAGATTCTGACTGACCCGGACAAACTCGGATACACAAAGATCAATCCCGCCAAGGCGGGTCAGCAGGTCGCGCATATACACATCGACAACCCCCTCCATCGGCGCCAAGGTTACCGTTGCCATATTGCAGAAATTCCTGTCATACCCAATATTATTGTCCTGTCATAATTTGATGCTAAAATAACCTGGAAAATAGAAAGATCAAAATTACGGAACTGTCATAGGGGCAGTTCATTGGAAAAGGAAGATATATATGAATGAGTCTCTGTATTCTACAGACACCCCTCATGGTCATGCTACCAATCTCAAAGAATATACCAATGCCACAGAAGCCGTCGCCCGTATCCGGGAAATTTATGACGAGAATATCGCGAAGATAAAGTCCAGGTTCGCCGCATTTGAAGCCGGTGACAAAACAAGTCCTTCAGAAGAAGCCTATTACCCATATCTCGGCCTGACGATCGAGGCTGGAGACATCAATTTAAGCGGCAAACTCGCCTATGGAAAAATTGACGCTGCGGGGAGTTTCGGAACGACCTTGACTCAGCCCGCCCTGTTTGAAAGTTACTTTGAAGAGCAGATCAACCTGATCTTGCAAAATCACCAAAGGCCGGTTGTTGTTGGTCAAAGCAATCGGCCGATGCCCTTGCCGTTCGTCATCGAATCCGCGTCCTCCGACGTTTCCTCAGACGATATGCAGGCCCTTCAGAGTATTTTCCGGATGCCGGACCTTGCCCGTATCAATGACAGCGTTGCCAACGGCACCTATGTCCCGCCTGGTTTCGGACCCCGCCCGCTGTCGTTATTTACAGCTCAAAGGGTGGATTATTCTTTGCTTCGGCTATCCCATTACACAGGGACTGCGCCTGAGCATTTTCAGCGCTTTATCCTGTTCACAAACTACCAGCGATATGTGGACGAATTCATCCAATATGGCAAGGATCAGGTGGAAAATGGCAATGAATACAGGGCCTTTGTTGAACCGGGTAACGTCGTGACGCCAAATACCCGTCTGACGGACGATCCGGCAGAAGGTGTTGCCCCGAAGCATCTGCCGCAAATGCCGGCTTATCATCTTGTACTTGACAAACATATGGGCATTACCCTGGTCAATATCGGTGTTGGGCCGTCAAACGCCAAGACCATTACTGACCATATTGCTGTCCTGCGGCCCCATTGCTGGCTCATGGTCGGGCATTGTGGCGGATTGCGGCGAACCCAAAGGCTTGGCGACTATGTGCTGGCCCATGCCTATGTCCGCGAGGATCACGTCTTGGATGAAGATATCCATCCGTCGGTACCCTTACCGGCAATTGCGGAAATACAGGTGGCCTTGACCGAGGCCGTGGCCAGGGCCGCGGATCTGTCGAGTGAGGGCTCTAGCCTCAAAGAACATTTCCGAACCGGGACCGTTTACACCACAGATGACCGGGACTGGGAATTGCGCCACAAGGAACTGGCGATCCGGTTCAATCAGAGCCGGGCGATCGCTGTTGATATGGAATCTGCCACAATCGCCGCTAATGGCTATCGTTTCAGGGTGCCTTACGGCACGTTGCTATGTGTCTCCGATAAACCCATTCACGGGGAAATCAAGCTACCGGGGATGGCCAACAAATTTTATGAAGGGCGGACGGCAAAGCATCTTCATATCGGAATTGATACCTTACGTCAGCTGCGGATCGGCGGTGTGAAGAGCCTGCATTCCCGTAAGCTCCGGAGCTTCGACGAACCCGCCTTCCGTTAAGCTGCCTTCAGATGAGGCAGGATCAGGTCGCTCAGATGTCGGCAAAGGGCCGGGGATAAGTCATGGCCCATGCCTTCGACCAGCTCAAGGCGGGAATTGGGGATCAGGCGCGCCGTGTCTTTACCGGCTTCACAAGGCACAAGAAGGTCGTCCTTACCATGGATGACCAATGTTGGCGTTGTTATGCCCGGAAGTTCCCGCGTACGGGAGTTTTGAGCCTGGACAGCGGTATATTGACGTAAATAACCGCTGGGACAATAGCAGCGCTGAACACACGCGCGGACATGTTCCGTAAGTTCCTCCCGATCCCATCGAAATCCGGGACTGCCGATCACATCATTCACTTCCAGTCCAAAGACGACGACATCCTCCAGATCTTCGCTGGCCGGTGCTTTCATCAATACGGACATGGCGGCGGCGGCGGGAGGTGGGAGCATTTTACTGCCGCTTGTGGACATGATCGATGTCAGAGACAGGACCCGATCTCCATAGAAAATGGCCATGAGCTGGGCAATCATACCGCCCATGGACATGCCGATGATATGAGCCTTCTGACGGGACAATGCATCCATCAGGCCGGCCACATCCCCGGCCATGTCGCTTATGTGATAGGGAATTTTAGGGGCCTCACCAGCCTGGAGCTGCTCCGTGATACGCTGAAGATCCGGCACCCCCAGCTCTTCGAGCTTTTGAGACAGACCAATATCCCGATTGTCAAATCGGACGACATAATATCCTGCATCGGCAATTTTCTGGCAGAAAAAAGCGGGCCAATCGATTAGCTGGAAGCCAAGACCGGCAATCAGAATAACGGCCGAATCGTCCGGAGAACCAAATGTCTCATATTCCAGCTGTAACCCGTTGCTGATAACATTTGCCATATCGCTCTCTCCCCTGTTACTCACAAAAAAGCGGACCTTTTGGCCCGCTTCTTATCTGGCTGACAAAAGCCGTTACCCGACGGATTTGATCCAGTCTTCAATCTGGCCTTTCGGCGAGGCGCCGACCTTTGTTCCGGCAATTTCTCCGTCTTTGAACAACATCAATGTCGGAATCCCCCGTACGCCATATTTCGTAGGGGTGTTCGGGTTTTCGTCAATATTGATCTTGGCGACGGTGAGTGCTTCACCCATCTCCTGGGAAATTTCATCAAGAGCCGGGGAAATCTGCTTACAGGGTCCGCACCATTCTGCCCAGAAATCAACAAGAACAAGGCCTGAGCTTTCTAGTACATCCTCTTTAAAGGAGGTGTCGGTGACATTCGTCGTGGTCATAATATCCTCATAATAGGCTAAGGGTGACAAGGGTCTGATCCGCGCCCCGGCAGACAGATCGCTTTACGATAAGATATAATTACGTACCCGCAGGCTTTCCGTCAAGAGACTGTCATCACAAGTCGGGTGTCGGCAAAACCATGAGATGGGGCCCATCTGTCCATAAAAGGGCAGTTTTGATAGGCTTTCCCGGATATATATCAGCCAGAGCCCGCCGATAAATTTCCATTTGCCGCAAATAGACCTGGGGAACATCCTCAATATTTCTTGGAGAGGGACGGTTGGTTTTGTAATCAACCACCAGTATGTGGTCATCCCCGACGAGCAAACGGTCAATCTGACCAGACATGACCCGGTCACCAAATACCCCGGTAATCGGGACTTCGGCCTGGCTCTCAGGTCCAAAAATAGCCGAGAATTCCGGGTGATTGAGGACCTTGAGTGTCTCCGCCAAAATGGCGTCACGGCTCCCGGTATACAATCCGTTGGCGGGTCGGGAAAGCCAGGCTGCTGCGATTTCCTCTCTTTTTACGGGATCAACCTGAGGCAGGCTTTCAAGCAGCCGGTGGATCAACAAGCCGCGATGAAATCTTTTCCCGGCATCCGTCCCGAGGGGAGACCGAACAGAGGGTTCATCATCCGGACGTGAGGGAACCAATGGCTGTGGCGGCGAAGGCTCTGGCGGCGCCGGTTGATTTACCCAGTCAGGCAAAGGCGGCAATTGCCGTGTCTCAATGGGCGCCTCCTCCGGGAGTATATGGGATACTCCAGAGGATCGGCGGCGCGCGACTTCACCCCAGGGCAGCTCAACCTCCTCATAATCCCCGTCAAAGGCCGCATCAATAAGCTCGTACCAGCAATCGGTCGGTCGTTTGTTTACACCCTCCCAACCGCAGATATACAAGCGATCCTCTGCACGGGTCAGCGCGACATATAGCAACCTCTTTTTCTCTTCTTGCTGTCTTGATTTGGCGGTCACTCGAGCAGCTGCAGTGACCGGGTCATCATTTTCCGTTTTCACCGGCCATAGGGGCAACGGGGCGTCATCATCTGTCCAGAATATAGACGGTGACGCATGGGTGGATTGACAGGTATCGGGCAGAATAACAATGGGGGCCTGCAATCCCTTGGATCCATGAACGGTCAGTACCCGAACCTCATTCCGGCCCTGCTCCATATCCCGTTTGACCTCGGCCGCGCCCGCTTCAACCCAATGCAGAAACGCCTGCAGCGAGGTCGCTTCCGTCCGCTGATAGTTCAATGCGAGGGTCAAAAATTCTTCAATGGGATCCGCAGCTTCCTGGCCCAGGCGGGCGAGAAGCTTCTCGCGGCCCTGCAGTCGCCCCAGAATGTCAGCAAAGAACTCGTAAACCGGGACATAATCTGCCCGCGCCAGGATGTGCCGAAGGAATGCCAGGGCCTCGTCAAAAATCGGGAATCCGGTTTTGTTGTCGCGAAGGGCCCGCCACAGACTGTCTTTGCGGTGATACGCCAGCTCGAAAAGCTGCCCGTCATCACAGCCGACAAACGGGCTTTTTAGGACAACCGCAAGATTGAGGTCATCTTCGGGCAATAAGGCAAATTTTGCCAGGGCGATCAGGTCCATGACGGCCAATTGCTCCGTCAGGACCATACGATCCGTTCCCGCCACGGGAATGTCTGCCTGCTTCAAAGCACGGACCATATGGCTGAAAAAAGCATTTCGCCGCTGTACCAGGATCATGATGTCTTGGGGCGATATCTTTTTTCCTGAAGAGCCCAGAACTTCCGAATTATCAAGCCAATGACGAATTTGCGTGGCGATATTCTTGGCCAGCCGGGCTTCCGGACGGCTTCCCAATCCCTGTACAAGCGGCACATCCCATGGATCCGTCGATTTCGCCTCTTCAGGTTTGACCGTCGGCCAGATCTCGACAAGGCCGGCCTGACCGGCCCGCTGAACCAGATGCCGGACGGTCTCACCGGAAGAAGTCAGACCCTGTCTTGCCTCTTCCGGACCAAAAACCCTGTCAACGAGGTCGAGCACCGCCTCAGTGGAACGAAAGGACAGTTCAAGGGGGACCGTACGCCAGTGTTTGGTGGCTGCCACCGCTTTTTCCTCAAATCCCCTGCGCATCTCGTCAAAAACCCTGGGATCCGCACCCTGGAAAGAATAGATGGATTGTTTTTCATCCCCCACAACAAATAGGGTACGATCTATCTCGGCAGCGCCTTTGCCCGTAAAAAACTCTTCCGCCAGAGCCCCGATGACCTGCCATTGATCGGGGCTTGTATCCTGAGCTTCATCGACAAGAATATGCTCCACTCCGCCGTCCAGCTTGAACATCACCCAGGGCGCAGACTGAGAGCCTGCGAGAAGGTCCCGGGTTTTTAGAATAAGATCGTCATAATCGAGCTTGCCGCGCCGGCTTTTTTCCTCCTCATACAACTCCACCAGAGCAAGTCCGACGCGGATCAGGGCGCGCGTGGTGGATAGAACGCGGACTTTCCGCCGGTTTTCCTCCACCTCCACCAGGCGGGCCGCCTCCTCGGACATGATCTCAAGGATATCCTGGCAGACCTCAACCGTTGCCTTGGTCGCCAGCTGGGACGGTGCCCGGGGATCTCCTTTTTGGGTCAGAAATGCCTCAAGATACTGGGGATAATATTGCGGTCTGTTTTCGGGATAGGTGAGCCATGGCGCCATGCTGGCCGCCCGCTTTTGATCTCGAACACTCCCTGTTTCAAGGGCTTCAAGCACCCGGCGCAATCCCGGCCCATCAAAATCCTGCTCCTTAGCCGCGTGCTCAATCAGGTCTTGTTCCGTTGCCGCTGGGTCGATCCCGATTTTCTGGGCCAGGGCATTGGTTATGCCCTCTAATCCAGCATAATGTCGGGTCAAGCCAAGCAGGCGGCTTCTCTTTGAACTTAGGGATTTCACCAGATCGCCAAAGTCATTTTCATTGACCTTCTCACTGACCAAACGCAATGCATCGGTCAGGGAAGACTGCTCAGGGTCTTTGCTCCGCAGCAGCAGGATATCCCTGGCATGGCCGATGATCTCATCTGCTGTCCTTTCATCCATCACTTCGAAAGTCGGCGGAAGGCGCGCTTCCAGGGGAAACCGACCGAGGACAGATTCACAGAAGGAATGGATTGTCTGGATTTTCAGGCCACCTGGCGCATCGAGAACCAGCGCGAAAAGGCGTCTGGCCTGCAGCATTTCCCTAGCTGTAGGCCTTTGTCCGAGCAAGTCTTGAAGGTTCTGTTCAAGCTCCGTCTCCGCCATCACTGACCAGCCGCCCAGGGTCATGTTCAGGCGGTTCGCCATCTCAGCCGCAGCCGCTTTCGTGAAGGTAATACATAGGATCTTCCCCGGCTGTGTCCCGGTCAGCATCAGCCGGAGACATCTCTCCACCAGCACCCGGGTCTTGCCGGATCCGGCAGAGGCAGAGACCCAGACGGACCGATCCGGATCGGAGGCCGTCTTCTGCCGGGCGATGCCCTCATTGAGAAGATCGTGGACAGTCATTCGGAGACCTCCCCGTCAGACCATTCCTTGACCCGGGCAAGATGCTCATAGTCATTGAAACGACCAGGAATATCCGGCCGGGGCAGGCTCAGATAGGGAGTCGCCTGTTTATCGAAAAGCACAATAAGGCGCTGCAACCCTTCGTATGCAGCTTCTGCTAATTCATCAACGGGAACGCTTTTCCCGGCCGATCTGAGAAATCCCGGCGGATCGCCTCCGCTCAAACGGATATAGGAAAGCTCTGATACCGGACCTGCTGGTAATCCGGCAAATCCGTGTTTCTGGATCATACAGGCTTCGAGCGCCAATTGGGGCGCCATCCCTGTTTCCACTTCGCGAATGGAGGGCAGGACGCCGGTTTTATAGTCAAGGACGGCAAGACCGCCGTCCTCCCGCTGGTCAATCCGGTCCGCCGTGCCGGTCAGAACAAAATTGTCGTGGGGCGATGAAATCGTGATCTTTCCTTTTGCCTCTACCGCCAGCGACACATAGCTGTTTCGACGGATCCGCTCAAATTCAATAAACCAGTCGGTGATGCGTTCAAACCGTGGCCACCAGAAGGCCCAGACCGCCGGATAGGTCAAAACATCTCCGAAGGCGTCCTCTCCGAATTCAAGAAGCCGACTTCTCGGATCCGCCGGAAGGTCGTTCGGGTAGGTCGTAATAAATTTTTCCAGGGCGTCGTGAATGAAATTGCCACGGTCTGCCGCTCCCGGGTCCTCGGCAATCTCAGCTAATGGCCTCAGCTTGAGGATACTTTCCACAAAAATCGAATAGGGATCCTTCAGCCATTTCTCGATGCGTGTGACCGAAAGTTGACGCGGGCGGGCTGAGACAGGCGGGGTCGGCCTGGGAGGGGCCACCGGGCTCACTTCCGTTGGTCGATCAAGCAGATGCTGCCAGATAATTGCAGTTTTCTCTGCGCCGCTCGCCATATTCATATCGAACTTCCGGAGCAGGGTCTCCAGTCTTAGCAGCCAACGGGACGGGACCGTTGGTGTCCCTTCAACCTTCTCGGCCCGTGTCAGCACAACATTTTCAGCGCAAAAGGCCTGTTGAAAGTCATGCGCCGACAAGCCGAGTCTTTGCTCTGGCAGGGGAAGCTGAAATTCCTTCCGCATGGGCCGGCTCATCCAGGGATCGCTTCCTGCATCCGGGGGCCAGGTACCTTCATTCAGCCCCCCCAGGATCACAAGGTCTGCCCGTTGCAGTCGCCCTTCGATCGGGCCCCAGATCTGTAATCTTGGATGGCCGCCATAGGGGCGTCTGACCATCCGTCCCGTCATCAGAATATCCAGCAATTCCGGCCAAGCCGAGACTGAGAAGCCATCGATGACATCTGACGCCCTGAGAAGCTCCGAGACAAAGCCTGCCGCCGCTTCGCCAAAGACTCCCTCCCATAACTGGGAACCGTCCATACCTTCTGGGGTGGATAGTGTTTCCGAGAACTGGATGAAATCTGCCAGAAACTCTTTTAGTCCAATCTCCGGCCGGTGTGACATGGCTTCAACCGGTGCCGCCAAGTCGGCAAGCGCCTTCAGCCATAGCTGCAATTCAGAGTAATCTACATCCGGCCGACGTTTCGAAACCGTTTCAAGAGCCCGGAGGAGCCCATCAAAGCCGGAGGCAGGGGCCGGACCTCGCAAAATCGCCTTTTCCAGCGCCCGGACGTGGCGCCGGAAAACCTCCGGTGCATGGTTCATGGCTGAAAAGGGATGCTTAAGCAGGGCCAGAAGAGAAATCGGCGACACGTCCTCCGTAAAAAGGCTCGCGGCCAGCCGCAAGAAAACCCCGGGAGGCGATTGGTCGAGGCTGGTTCCAGCGCTATCATCAACTTCGATATCCCAGCGCAGTAATTCTGCTGCAACCCGGCGTGACAAATCTCGATCCGGAGTAATGAGGACCGCTGTTCTGTCTTTAGTTTCAAGGGCTTCACGCAGTAGCAGCGCAATTGTCTGAGCTTCCGCCTGGGGATCCAGGCAATCCAGGCGCTGAACCTTGGCGACGGCATCGTCAGCGGGTCGAGCAGCCGTTTGCCATTGATCCGTCGTTATCGCGGGCATAAGGGCCTGGGACAGCAGGGCGGGGCGACCGGACGGACAGGATCTGGCCTCTTCCACCTTTATGTCTTCCACATCGTCGCGGCTCAAGCGCAAGAATTTCAGGAGGCGGGCAAGGCCATGCTGAGCGTGGGAAGGGTCCTCCAGAACCGCGCCCCAGGCGGCATCATCCAGGTGACGGTCCAGGCCGGGCAGGATGACTGTTCCATGGGGTAATCCGGCAACTGTCTTTAGCAATTCTGCCGTTGCTGGAATGGAGCCGGTGGACCCGACGGCATAGACAGGGCTCTGGATTGGATTGTCCTGCCAATGCAGAGCCTGTGCCCGCAGCAGCAGATCGCGGCGGCGGGCCGGATCTATACAACCTTCTTCCTCAAGGATAAGCGGCCAGTTGCGGCTGAGGATTTCCAGAAATTCCAATGTAATCTGCCAGTGTTCAGCATATTCCGCCGGGACAAGATGCTGCAGGTTGGCCAGATCAAGGCCTTCCGTATGCACCTGATCCAAAAGGTGGGCAAGTTCCCTGGCGAGGCTGGCAGCCTGGGAAACACTGTCCTGACCGCTGGAGCGGACCTGGATCAGCCGGCTTAGCAGTAGCTGCCGGCGCAGAGGATCGATGGCGGGTGGCAGGGTCAAAACGGTCTCTCCCGCCCCGCCGACACCAAGCTCGCCTTCTAACAACAGCTCATCTTCTTCGACATCGCCAATCGGGCGCATGCGCGGCAAAATCAGGGGCCGGCCTTCGGTTTCTCGCAGGAAAGCGTTTTGCAGTGCTCGCGCGGCCCGGCGGGTGGTGGTGAGAATGGTCACCGATCCCAATGCCTGCTGAGTGGCGCCATGACGCCGCAGAAGTTCCTTCGCCAGAACATCCAGAAAGGAAAATTCCGGCGGAATGCTGAAAACGTTAGATTTTAAAAGTGAGGAGTTACTCACATTTCCTCTATGATGTTGCTGGCAGCCTCCAGGGCCTCTTCCGTTCCAACATGCAGCCATTTTCCGTTATGACGCAAGCCAAATAATCGACCCTGAGCCAAGGCCTTGTCATAAATCACATTTAATGAGAATGGCCCGGACGGACAGCCTTCAAGCAAACGGGGATGAAGAAGCTGAATTCCTGTAAACATGAAGGGCGCAGGTTGGCCCATCAGACGCCGGGTCAGACGGCCGCTTTCCTCTAAAAAGAAATCACCTTGCCCCTCATATCCGACGGCGGTGGTCACCGGATGCAGTAAAAGCAGGGCATCCATATGTGCCGGATCCCACATCTCTTGCAGACGGCGAAGGGAATTCGCCCCGGCATCGAGGACAATGACATCGGAATTGAGGACAAAAAACGGATTTTCTCCGAGCAGCGGCAGTGCCTTGGCAACGCCGCCGCCGGTTTCCAGAAGCTGATCGGTTTCGTCAGACAGGACAATTTCCAGATCTTTTACATGCTGGACATGGGCCTCAATCTGCTCAGCGAGATGATGCTTATTGACCACCACCTCCTGAATTCCGCCTGCGCGCAACATGTCAAAGCTGTAGTCAATCAAGGCTTTCCCGGCCACCTCTACCAGGGGTTTCGGTGTGGTGTCAGTTCGCGGACGCAGCCGTGTCCCCTTTCCCGCCGCCAAAACCATTGCCTTTGTGGGTGATGTCACGACGCCAGGCCTTTCTCTCCAAGAGTATTTTCTACCCAGTTTTTGAGCATTGCCAATTCAGGATGAGCCAGATTTCGGGCAAGGTGCGACTTTACGCGCGGAATCAAATCCAGATATCCGGGTTTCCCTTTGTCCTGCGCCAGTCGGGTGAAAATACCAAGGATCCGCATGGCGCGATGCGCCCCAAGTATGGCATAGCTCAGTTTAAACGCAGTTTCGTCCAACGGGGTCCCTTGAAGGTAGCGACTCACCATCTCTTGCTCAAGTGCTCCGGATACATCGCGGCGGGCATCTTGCAGCAGGGAGACAAGATCATAGGCAGGCGGTCCTTGCAGGGCATCCTGAAAATCCAGAAGTCCCAGGGCTCGCACTCCCGCGCGGTCTTCCAGATACAACAGGTTTTCCGCATGAAAGTCCCGAAGCAACAGGACATCCGGTGCCATATAGACATGCGGGATCAAATCACGCCATATCTCATTAAACTGATGGATTTCCTCGAATGAGGGGCTCTGGCCGGTCTTTTCCCGGACATACCAGTCGTTAAACATCTCATTTTGCGACATGATATAATCGGCAGAAAAGCTCGGAAGAATGGCAGGTGCCGGTTGTCGGGACAGATCGATCAGGAAATCGACGGCCAGATTATACAGCGGCCCCTCCGGCGTTCCGGATGCAATGAGGCTGGCAAGAAGCCTGTCTCCCAGATCTTCGAGCAATAGAAACCCTGCCTCCCTGTCGCTGTCCAGCACATCCGGCGGGCTATACCCCCGTTTCTTTAACAGGTCTGCGACGATAACAAATTGATCAATTGTCTCAGGCGGTGGTGCATCCATCAGGATATAGGTTGTATCCGCAGTTACCAGCCTTTCATACCGGCGGGAGGAGGCATCCCCGGCAAGGGGAATTCGTTGGCAGGACGCGAGACCGTTCCGGACTAAAAATTGCTTCAAATGGGCCTCACGCATGTGGGCCCCCGGATAGTCCGGACAGACGGTCCGGCCAGTTTCCACCGCCAAAAAGGGAGATTTTTCGATCCTCTGACTTTGGCAGGGTTTCTATTGTAATCGTCAGAGCTGTTTCTGGAAGAAATGTCCCCATTTTTCCGGGCCATTCAATCAGGGAAATGCCGTCATCAAAGGCGTCTTCAATATCCAGCTCCAATACTTCTTCGGGCTGCTCCAGCCGATAGAGATCATAATGATAGAGCGGGGTGCCGGTGCCCCGGCATTCATAGGTCAGCAACAGATTAAATGTCGGGCTCGGAACTTCGACATCCTCATCACACAAGGCGCGGATTATGGCCCGGGCAAAAACCGTTTTACCGGACCCCAGATCGCCCTCCAGTGCCAGGACATCCCCGGCTTTCAAATACGGCGCCAGAGAAGAGGCAAAGCTCACCGTGGTGTCAATAGAACTGCAATGAGCTGTTGTAATCAATGGGACGTCAATCATGAAAAGCAGGTCAGGAGATTTTTTTCTGGGGCAGGGTAACTTCGACAGATCCAGGGAGATGACAGGTCACCTGCGTCCCAACGGATTCTTTCGATTCCAGTTCCACATATCCTCCATGCATCTCGACAAAGCTTTTCACCAGAGAGAGGCCCAGTCCGGCGCCGGCATTCTGGCGGGTGGTATCCCCCTTGGCAAATCTGTCAAAAATACTTTCCTGCAGGTCTTCGGCTATACCCTTTCCGTTATCGCTGACCGTGATCAGATATTCATCGGCAGATTTGTGGGCCGTAAGCCGGATCTCGCCTTCCGGCGGGGTGAATTTAATGGCATTGCTGAACAGATTAAAAACGACCTGCTTGATGCGCCGTTCGTCGACATTGATGGTGCCAAGGCTGCTGTCGATCTCTGTCTTGATTTCCAGGTGCCGTTTTTTCGCCCGTTCATGAACCATTGTCACCACGTTGGACAGCATGGGACCCATCTCCACGGGATGCCGTTCAAGCTCCAGCTGACCGGCCTGGATATTGGCCATATCGAGAATGTCATTGACCAAAAGCAGCAGATGATCGGAGCTGTCGAGAATCCCTTGTCCGTATTCTGATTGCTTGCCGTTGAGAGGACCAAAAAACTCCTTCACCAGAATTTCGGCAAAGCCGATGATGGTGTTCAACGGTGTCCGAAGTTCGTGACTGACGCTGGCGACGAACTCCGTTTTCATTTTGTCGGCCGCTTCCAGCGCCTCGTTCCGTTCGGTCAGGACCCGCTGCACCCTGAGCTCATGAGTCACGTCAATATAAGTAAACAGGACATTGCCATCCGGCAAAGGAACCCGATTGAAATCAATGATCGTGCCATCCGGTTGTTCCAGGCGCCCGCTTGCCGCATCCCTGCGGGTCACATTGGCGATGTATTTTTCTCTTGTCTCGTCAGACCATTCCGTCTTGCTTTTTTCAAGATGCTCATCGAGGATCTGCGAGATATGGATATCTTCTTGCAGAAACTCCTCGCTGACACCCCAGACCTCAGCAAAGGCCGAGTTATAGAGCTTGAGCCGTGCGTCAGACCCGAACACGGCGACACCTTCGTGAAGGTTATCCAGAGTGGCGCGCTGCACGGCAATCTGCGTATTGCGAGCTCTTTCCAAAACGACCCTGTCCGTCACATCTTCCATCAGGAATAACAAGCCGCCAAAAGGATGGGGTGTGATGACCATGCGCAGGACGGTTTCATCGGGGAGCTGTACCAGTTCTTCTTGAACATTGATGACATTGGTAAAGAGAGCCCGGCGCTTTTCCTTATAAGAGGTGAAATCGGCTTGCTCGGGCAAGCGCCTGAGTTCCCGCTGTTTATCAAGCACCTCGCTTATGGTCGGTTTCTCAAACAGGAATTCGTCGGTAAACCGCCAAAGCTTGGCATAGGTCTGATTGAAAAATTCCAGACGCTGATCGGGTCCGTAAATGGCGATGGCGGTGGCGATGTTTTCCAATACGTCGGCATGACCTTCAATATGTCGCAGCAGATCCGCTCTAAGCTCTGCAACTGTCGTCACGTCAAGAGCAAAACCGGCAAGTTGATTGTCATATTCAAGCGGTGTCTCGTAAATATCGAAGCTTCGGCGATCACCGCCAACCACATAGCGCCGGTTCTCAATCTGGGTCTCGCCGGTCACACGGGCCCGGGTTGCCAGTTTGCGGGCCTGATCGGGATCCCGGCTGGAGGCCAGCTCGGGGACGGGCCTGGCGGGGTCGTCCAAACCGACGGTGTCCTCATATTTCTTGTTTTGCCAGATTATTCTGGATTCCTGATCCCGCCGCCAGATCGGAAAGGGCGCTGCGTTCAACAGGTCGATGAAATCATCCCGCTCAGCGCGGGCATCGGCGAGGGACGCACGGGATTTCATCAGATCATTCTTGAGACCAGCGCTTGTTTCCTGTTCCGCATCCAGGCTCGCTTCAACCTCCTGCAGACGCTCGGCATAGGTATCATTCTGGCTGAGCAGAGCCAGGGCCTTACGACGCATAACATAAAAAGCCATGATAAGGCCGACGACAATCAGTGACATCAGCCAAAGAAGGGTCAGCTCAGTCGTTGTAAATTGATCCGCCATTGGTCCCCGCTCGGCGCCCCATCAAACAAAATACTACCATAATGGTGCAAACCATAGGGGTGTAACCACTATGATTCGGCGCCACAGTGCCAAGAATATGAAAAAAATGGCCGGAGGGATAGTCCCACCGGCCATTTCGACGTTCGTATTTTTTCGCCTAGTAGCGATAATGTTCCGGCTTGAAGGGTCCAACTTGCGGAATACTGAGATATTCAGCCTGTTCTTCGCTGAGTTTTGTCAGCTTCGCCCCCAATTTCGATAGATGCAGGCTGGCGACTTTCTCATCCAGATGCTTCGGCAGAACATAGACTTCGTTGTCATATTTATCGTGACGCTCCCAAAGCTCAATCTGAGCCAGCACCTGGTTGGTGAAAGAAGCGCTCATGACAAAGCTCGGATGGCCCGTTGCACAGCCAAGATTGACCAGACGTCCCTCGGCAAGAACGATCAGGCGCTTGCCATCGGGAAACTCGACCTCGTCAACCTGGGGCTTTACATTATGCCACGGGTAATTCCGCAGGGCGCCAATCTGAATCTCGGAATCGAAATGACCGATATTGCAGACAATGGCCCGATCTTTCATCTCCCGCATATGATCCAGAGTGATGACATCGATATTTCCCGTCGTCGTCACGAAGATATCGCCCTGGCTGACCGCGTCTTCCAGAGTGACAACCTCATATCCTTCCATGGCTGCCTGCAAGGCGCAGATCGGATCGATTTCCGTGACCATGACCCGGGCCCCCTGGCTGCGCAGGGAAGCGGCGGAGCCTTTCCCGACATCGCCATAACCGCAAACAACAGCGGATTTACCGGCAACCATGACATCCGTCGCCCGCTTGATTCCGTCAACCAGGCTTTCCCGGCAACCATACAGGTTATCAAACTTGGATTTCGTCACGGAGTCATTGACGTTAATGGCAGGGACTTTAAGGGTTCCGGCCTTGGCCATTTCATAAAGCCGATGCACGCCTGTGGTCGTTTCCTCCGACAGGCCTAGCACTTCTTTCATCAATTCCGGATAATCATCATGCATGACCTGGGTGAGGTCTCCGCCATCATCGAGAATGAGGTTCGGGTGCCAGCCATCCGGTCCCTCAATGGTCTGATGGATGCACCAGAGCGCTTCCTCTTCCGTCTCCCCCTTCCAGGCGAAGACAGGAACACCCGTGGCCGCAATTGCCGCTGCCGCCTGATCCTGGGTTGAGAAAATATTGCACGAAGACCAGCGAACTTCCGCGCCAAGGGCGGTCAGGGTCTCAATCAGCACCGCTGTCTGGATCGTCATATGCAAACAGCCGGCGATGCGGGCCCCTGCGAGAGGTTTGCTGTCGCCGAATTCTTCCCGCAGTGCCATCAGGCCGGGCATTTCCGTCTCAGCGATGGCGATTTCCTTGCGTCCCCAATCCGCCAGGGACATGTCCGCCACTTTATAGTCTTCATTCGTTGTCATGTTCGTCTCTTTCACCATGAAATGTCAAACACGGCGGAGCATATGATTGATCTACCAGCCGTCATTATGGCCTGTATATCAACCTCAGGACTGTTAATCAACAATAATATAAAGAAATCTTTATATCGTTATGAGATTAATATGGTGGCGGTTATTCTTCCCCGAATTTGCCGCTTATCAGGTCGCATAGGGACTGAACGGCCTGCTCTGCGTCCGGTCCGGATGCCTCCAGGGAGATAGAAGTTCCTTTTGAAGCCGCAAGCATCATCAACCCCATAATGGATGAGCCGGAGACCTGGTTATCTCCTTTAGTAACCAGAATGTCCGCATCAAAAGATTCCACGCATTTAACGAATTTGGCGGCTGCCCGCGCATGCAGGCCCCGCTCATTCACAATCGTCATATTCACTTTCATGTCAGGAGATACGAACAGGGGAAGCAGCCAAGTGAGATATCCTCAGGATTTATCGGCGAGCAAATGCGAGGCGACATTGATGTATTTTCGGCCCGATTCCTGGGCGGCAGCGACGGCATTTTCCATGTCATCCTCCCCGCGCAGGCTGGCCAGCTTGATCAGCATGGGAAGATTTATGCCGGCAATTACTTCAACATTGGCTTTTTCCATTACGGAAATCGCCAGATTTGACGGGGTGCCGCCAAACATGTCCGTCAGCAAAATGACTCCGGAGCCGGATTCGACTTCGGCAACCGCCGCCAGGATATCCTGCCGCCGTTGTTCCATATCATCATCCGGACCTATGGAAATTGCCCGCACCTGGGTTTGCGGGCCGACCACATGCTCCGTGGCCGCAACAAACTCTTCAGCCAGGCGCCCATGAGTGACCAAGACCATTCCAATCATCTAGCGCCGTTCCTCCCTTGAAATGGCAACCCATATATCACATCAGTTTCCTTCTGACTTCCTCAAATCCCGATGGGTCAGATTAACAAAGTAGCCGCTATTTGCTACGAGGTCATGGATTTTTTCTGCAACACAGACCGAACGATGGCGTCCACCCGTGCAGCCAATGGCAATTGTCAGGTAGGATTTTCCCTCCTCCGCATAGCGCGGAAGCAGGAGGTCCAGCATGTTTGAGAGACTGTTGAAAAAGGGATCAAAGCTGCGATCCTGTTCAACAAAGGCAACGACATCTGCATCCTGGCCGGATTTTTGGCGCAGGTTATCCTCATAAAACGGATTTTGAAGGAACCGAACGTCAAACATCAGATCCGCCTCCCGCGGAACGCCATATTTATAGGAAAACGACATGATGCTCACCGAAAGGCGGGAGGTTTCCTGTAAACTGAAATGCCCGGTAAGAATCCGTTTTAACTCGGGAAGACTGAGGTTGGTGGTGTCTATGCGCAGGTCGGCATTTTGTTTCAGCCCCGACAGGAGAGATTTCTCCTGTTTTATGCCGTCCCCTACCGGGCGGTCCTTGGCAAGCGGATGACGGCGGCGGGTTTCCGTAAACCGGCGCTGGAGCACGGCTTCATCACAGTCAAGATAAACGAGCCCGATATTTTCCTGATCTGTTTCCTTGACCTGCTGGATCAAGTCAAGGATGTCGGATGTTGAAAACCCCCGTGTCCTGAGATCAACGCCAAGCGCCAGATTAACCCGTCCCGTATCCACAGACTGTCGTATCATCAGCCCGAGAAGGGATAACGGCACGTTATCAGCGATTTCCCATCCCATGTCTTCAAACTGTCTTAATGCAGAGCTTTTTCCGGCGCCGGACAATCCTGTTACAATCAGGATTTGATTTTTGTCTTCCTGGCTAATCGCCATCAGTTTCATACCCTGTCCTTACATCGTCCGTGCTTGCCAGAAACCGCACGATCGCTTCCGCCGAAGCCGTGAACGGATCTAACTGGCGCACCGGCACCGTGGCGCCATCAAAAGTCATTGACCGGTTTTCGGGCATCCGCTCAATTTCCGTGTGGTTCTTGAGTTCAAATACCAGATGCAGCGGAATATCCCGGCAATGTGACAGTTTCATTAATCCGATGCCACGGATTTCGAGACGCCCGGCGATTTCGTCCGGCGGCGACATCAGAGCCTGCCCGTCCTCGCATCTTATTTCCGTATAGTCATCTGAGATAAGGCAGGCCCCACCATCAATCAACCGCAAGGTCAAATCGGACTTACCGGCACCGGACGGACCGATCAGCAATATACCTCTGCCATTGATTTTTACGGAGTTGCCATGGACCCTGATCATTGGTCAAGTCTGACCCGAAAGGGGAAGGGACGCAATCTTCTATTTGGGTAATTTTACAGTAAAAACAGCGCCCTCGATTACACCGCCGGCACCCTGGCGGTTATTGGCAATAATCTCGCCCCCATGGGCTTCGACAATCAACATGGAGATGCTGAGCCCAAGGCCGGAATGCCGTCCGAAATCCTCGCTTTTCGGCCGCTCCGTGTAGAACCTGTTGAAAATATCCTTGAGCTTGTTTTTCGGGATACCCGGCCCATCATCCTCGACGATGACCATTGCATGGTCCTTCATATCCTGAAGTTGGACCCGAACCTGGCCGTCATCCGGAGAGAAGGAAATGGCATTGTCGATCAGGTTTCTCAGGACCTGACTGATCCGGCTTGGCAGTCCTTCGACGGTCACTTCCCCTTCAGGAAGATCAACTTCAAACCGGACCGACGAAAACATCTGCGTCGTTTCATAGGTGTCGACTACACCTTCAACCAATGACTTGAGATTAACGGTTTCGCCCTCGGCCCTGGACAGCTCCGCATCCAGCCGACTGGCGGCAGAGATATCCGTAATCAGCCTGTCGAGGCGTTTAACATCACTGGCCAGCACAGACCTCAGTTTTTCTCGAGACTCTTCGTCCTTGACCTGCTCAAAAGCCTGAACGGCGGTGCCAAGGGAGGTGAGCGGGTTCTTAAGCTCATGGGCGACATCGGCGGCAAAGGCCTCAATGGCATCGAGACGGTCATAGAGAGCCGTGGTCATGGCCCGGAAGGAAGTCGACAGATCGCCGATCTCATCTTTCCTGTCCGAAAAGTCGGGGATGACGATACGACGCCCGATACCAAGCCGGACTTTATCTGCGGCCTCCGCCAGATGATGGATGGGCGAGGCAATGGTGCGCGCCAGGAACAGGGAAAGCAGCAGGGTAATCACGAGGGTGACGGAAAAGACAATAAGGGTCGTCACCTGAGCCGATCGCACCGCCTCATTGATAGCGTTGCCGCTTTCCGTCAGGACCAGCCCGCCCAGAATAT
Organism: Sneathiella sp.; assembly: GCA_965228285.1. Taxonomy (GTDB): domain Bacteria; phylum Pseudomonadota; class Alphaproteobacteria; order Sneathiellales; family Sneathiellaceae; genus Sneathiella. The sequence continues at coordinate 3,127,561 of OZ245808.1, read as the reverse complement.
GCTTGAACCCCTGGACCGGAACGGAAACCGATAAAATCAGCTCCCCATCCCGGGTCTGGCGGGTCATGCGGCCACCGTCCCCATTGATGGCCCATCCGACCTCTTCAAAATCCTTGCCCGACGGGATGGGGTTGACGGGATACAGCTCATAATCGTTGCTGGTCGGGATCAGCCGTTCCCAGGTGTCGTAAAGCTCCTCAAAAAACACCCGGATCGGGCTTTTGATCTCCGGCGGCGGCAGTTCTTCAAAGACGATATTCCGGCCTGCGGAGATGAGCCGTCGGCTATCGGCGATCAGGTTTCCCTCCCGGTCAAACAGCAGGGCCGGTGTATTTGTCACAAGCGAGAGGCGTCGCAACACCCGCTTGATGGTCAGGGAATCCAGAGTGAGATACTGAATCTCACCGTCCAGAGATACTTCCTGGAGAGCCGCCTCGCCCAGCGCGCCGGCAATCATCCGGCTGTTAATGCTGAGGGATTGAAACCGCGCCTCTATCAGTCCATCACGGAACTGATCCAGATACAGAATCCCTCCCGCCAGAAAGATCACCGAAAAAAGATTGATCGCCATAATACGGCGACCAAGGGACGAGAACGGTCCGCGTCTTACGGTTTTCTCGCGTTTTTCCGATTTCTTTTCCGGTACCGTTTTTCCCAGATAAGGTTTGGCAGTTGAACTCATATGAATTCGCGATTACCCGTGGCTATTTTTCCTTGAACCGATAACCGACACCATACAGGGTCTCAATGGCGGAAAACTCTGCGTCTGTCGCCTTGATTTTTTTCCTGAGTCGCTTGATATGGCTGTCGATTGTTCGGTCATCCACATAGATATTGTCGTCATAGGCCGCATCCATAAGCTGGTCCCGGCTTTTGACATGGCCAGGCCGCAAGGCAAGGGCATGCAGCAACATGAATTCCGTAACCGTGAGGGTCACTTCCTTTCCATCCCAGAAACAGGCATGGCGAACACTGTCCAGTTTCAACTTGCCACGAACCAGGATTTCCTCTTCGCTTTCGTCGTCCGAGCCCTTATTGACATTGTGACGGCGCAGGACCGTGCGGATGCGCTCAACCAGTAATCGTTGCGAGAAGGGCTTGCGAATATAGTCGTCGGCGCCCATTTTGAGGCCGAGAAATTCGTCAATTTCATCATCCTTGGAGGTCAGGAAAATCACCGGCAGGTTGGTTCCACGCCGCAGCCGGTTCAACAATTCCATGCCATCCATTCTCGGCATCTTGATGTCGAGAACTGCGAGGTCAGGCGGATTATCCGCAAGGCCTTGCAGGGCCGCTTCGCCGTCTGAGTATTTATCGACTTGAAAACCCTCAGATTCCAGCAATATGGACACAGTCGTCAGGATATTCTGGTCATCGTCTACGAGGGCCACTTTCGTCGCCATATCGCACTCCATGTTCATTTTCTCATCCTATTGTATGATCACGAGGGAACAATTACCATCCTACATTTCGCCAAATTAAGGCGAGAGCATGTCCGTTGGCGAAACCAGGGGTCAGATCGGCGCTTTTCCTTGAAATTTGCGGTAAAAAAGTACATCTGCTGCGATTTTCCCTTCCGTTCCGGACAATTCTGGCGCACATAATCCCCATGACGGAATCAGATGAAGAACTGGCGAGGGCGAAGGAAGTCCGGAATCTGCTGCGCATCGCAACCACCGCCTCCCTGGCCACAAACATGGCCGATGGGAAGGAACCGTATTGCTCCCTGGTCCTGATGGCAACAGACATGCGCGCAAACCCCCTCCTTCTGTTGTCGGACTTGGCCATCCATAGCCGGAACCTGATGAAATCTCCGAATGCATCTCTTCTCATATCCGCTCCTTCCGATGATGAGGATCCGCTGACACAGGCCCGGATTTCGGTGCAGGGCGCCGTGACGCCCGTGGCCGACCCCGGCCTTCACAACCGGTTTTTGCGGCGCTATCCCTCCACGGCGGACTATGCGTCTTTTTCGGATTTCAATTTCTATCGGCTGACACTGGAACGGGTGCATCTGGTGGCCGGTTTTGGGCGCATCAACTGGGTCGACAAAAAGCGAGTGATTAATCACTCACTTTTTCTGGATGATGATGACGCAGAGACGGATGTCCTCGATCACATGAATTCAGATCACCGGGATGCCGTTCAACTTCTGGGAGGAAAGGGCGGCCAGAATTGGCAAATGTGCGGTGTTGATCCGGAAGGAGTAGATTTACGGTCCGGTTGGCATCACAAACGGATTCTGTTCGACGAATCCGCCACAAATACAGACGACATCAGGACTCAGCTGATACAATTGGTCCAAAGGGCGAGAAATTAACAATTGATCAAGCGTTTTCAGATATACTAAAAGAGATAAAACACGAAACGAACGCTATTCGAAAATACGGGAAATAATTACACCGAATTAGCCGCTGAAATGTTGCGCCACAAGGGTAAGCAACATATTCTGCGAACATGAAGCCCGTTGATGGGCATTTTTTATTGCGCTGGAGAATGAACGTGGAGCAACTTGGATCCCATATAAGTAGCTATGGGCTGGAGAATAATGGCCTTGAAAAAGTCGGCAAGGCCTACTGGAACCTATCGGCACCTGCCCTGTATCGCGAAGCCCTGGTCCGGGGAGAAGCGTCTCTGGCAGCCGGTGGCCCCCTTGTCGCCATCACAGGTCAGCATACCGGCCGCTCCGCCAATGACAAATTTATCGTCAAGGATCCGGGCAGCGAGCAGAATATCTGGTGGGGCAAGGTCAACAAACCCTTTGAAGACAGCAAGTTCGCCGGTCTGCACGCAAAGATGAAAGAGCATCTTGCAGGCAAAGATGTCTTCGTCCAGGACTGTTTCGCCGGTGCTGATACAACCCATCGCCTGCCGGTTCGCATCATCACGGAATGCGCCTGGCATAATCTGTTTGCCCGCAACATGTTTATACAGCCGACAGCCGAAGAACTGGCGGATTTCAAACCGGAATTCACGATCCTGCAAGTCCCGTCCTTCGAAGCCGATCCAGCCGTGGATGGGACCCGTTCAGAAGTCTTCGTCCTTGCCAATTTTGCCGAAAAGCTCGTGATTATCGGTGGTACTTCCTATGCCGGGGAAATCAAAAAATCGGTTTTCTCTATCCTTAATTACCTGCTGCCGGAAAAACAGGTTCTGCCCATGCATTGCTCGGTCAATGTCAATGAGGCCGGAAATTCAACGGTGTTTTTCGGGCTGTCCGGAACCGGGAAGACGACCCTGTCAGCAGATGCCAGCAAAATGCTGATCGGCGATGACGAGCATGGCTGGTCCGATGAGGGTGTTTTCAATTTCGAAGGTGGCTGCTACGCCAAGGTCATCAAGCTTTCCAAGGAAGCCGAGCCGGAGATTTTTGAAACCACCCGCCGCTTCGGAACCGTCCTTGAAAATGTCGTGATGGACGAAGCGACAGGAGAGCTCGACCTCGACGATAACCGGTATACCGAAAACACCCGGGCCTCCTACCCCATCGATTTTATTCCCAATGCCTCCGAAACCGGCATAGCCGGCAATCCGACAAATGTCATCATGCTGACAGCCGATGCGTTCGGCGTTCTCCCGCCAATTTCCCGATTGACCCCGGAGCAGGCCATGTATCACTTCCTCTCCGGATATACAGCAAAGCTGGCCGGCACGGAAAAAGGCCTTGGAAACGAACCTCAGGCCACTTTCTCAACCTGCTTCGGCGCCCCTTTCATGCCGCGCCATCCGTCCGTCTATGCGGAACTTCTGGGAGATAAAATCGCCAAGCATGGCGTTAATTGCTGGCTGGTCAATACCGGCTGGACCGGCGGCGAATACGGAACCGGCCATCGCATGCCGATCGGTCATACGCGCGCGCTGGTCAATGCGGCCCTTGATGGCACCCTGCTGGATATCGACACCGAGAAAGACCCGTTCTTTGGCCTCGCCATTCCGGTCTCCTGCCCCGGTGTGCCGTCGGACATTCTCAATCCCCGCAACACCTGGTCGGATAAGGCCGCGTACGATGCCAAGGCTTCTGACCTCGTTGCCCGGTTCATCGAGAATTTCGAACAGTTCACAGATTATGTCGGGGATAGCGTTCTGAAATCAGCCCCGAAGATCGCCTGATTTTACTTAACTAACAACGCATTAGAACAATCCCGGCACGAGATCCAATGGATCTGCCGGGATTTTCTTTGGAGATGACATCTTTTTTCCGCTGGCACTAAAACCTTTTTTGCCGCAGAAATGGAAATAGACAACGCCTCGATTGATAAAACCCGCCAACGGAAAAAGGAAGATAGCAGATGTGGACCATATCTCTCTCGGTTCTGCCTATTTTCCTGCTGCTCGTCCTTGGTAATCTGCTGAGGCGAAACGGCTTTCCCGGTAGTGATTTCTGGCACCAGGCCGACCGGGTAACCTATTGGGTCCTGTTTCCCGCCCTGTTGTACTACAGCACGACAACTGCGCCATTTAGTGAGGATATTCTCGGATCATATGCCGGTAGTCTGCTCGGGGCCATGCTTCTCAGCAGCGCTGTCGCCCTGTTGGCCATCAAACTGTTCAAAGTCCCGTCAACCGTCGCAGGGTCTATTTTTCAAGGCTCGGCCCGGCATAACACTTTTATCTGTGTCGCCGTTGCTACCTATCTATATCAGGAACAGGGGCAGCTACTGGCCTCCATCGCTATTGCCGTGCTGGTGCCCGCGACAAATTTCCTCTGTGTCACAGTGCTGGTCAGCTTTCAGGGAGCCAAGGGAACCGCTTCTCTGAAACGGCGCTTGCTGCAGGAGATCATCCGCAACCCTCTGATCATCGCCATTGCTGCCGGTGTCACCCTGAACCTGACGGGTATCGGCCCCCTCCCCGTCATTTCAGATCTCGCCGGATTACTGGCAAAGGCCGCCCTGCCCTTTGCGCTCCTGTGTGTCGGTGCCGGTCTTCGCATCAAGGCCATTCATACGGGCGCCCTCTATGTCTCCATCGCGACCTTCTGCAAGATGTTGCTGTTCCCGCTGTTTGTCGCTGGTACGACAGTCCTAATGGGGCTGGAAGGTGTGGCTGCCATGGTTCTGATTATCTATGGCGCCGCCCCGACCGCTAGTTCGGGCTATGCCCTCGCCAAACAATTGGGCAGTGACGCAGAGGTCATGGCGGGGATCATCACCGTGCAAACCTTGATCTCGGTTGTCACCCTGCCACTGGCTCTCATACTTGCTTCCCGGTATTTTCTTCCCTAAATATATGTTATTTCAGGGTCTTTTCCGCACAGGCGGCAGCTGGGATCGCGTTTTATTTTAAGTTTACGAAACTCGGCGGACAGAGCGTCATACATCAGCAGGCTGCCGGACAGACTGTCACCGATCCCCAGTAGTTCCTTTAAAATCTCTACCGCTTGGAGAGATCCCATGGCGCCGGCGAGGGCTCCCAACACCCCGGCCTCACTGCAGGTTTGAGCCATTTCCGGCGGAGGTGGGGCCGGGAACAGGCAGCGATAACAGGGGTTGTTCCCCTCTTCATATGCCTTGAAGGTACTGAGTTGACCTTCAAACTGCAGCATGGCCCCGGACACCAGAGGCTTATGTTGAAAATAACAGGCATCATTGATCAGGAAGCGGGCTTCAAAATTATCGGTGCCATCGGCAACGAGATCATAACGTCCGATAATCTTCTCTGCATTGTCGGCCGTCAGCCGCATCGGATGCTCCTGAACCACGATATCCGGATTGATCCGGTGGACCGACTCACTGGCACTCTGCACTTTAGGCCTGTCCAGATCCGCCACCCCATGGACGATCTGCCGCTGCAGATTGGAGCGATCAACCACATCATCATCAATGATCCCGATGGTGCCAACACCGGCGGAAGCAAGATACAACAAGAGCGGCGAGCCCAGGCCCCCTGCCCCAACGATCAGTACTTTTGACGCGAGAAGTTTTTTCTGGCCCGCACCACCAACCTCTTTGAGCACAATATGCCGGGCGTAACGGTCCAGTTGCTCGTCGGTCAGGTTCATGGGAGATCAGATCCCATCAAACAGGGCTGTCGTCAGATATCTCTCGGCAAAGGACGGGATGATGACAACAATGGTCTTGCCGCTCATTTCCGGTCTGTCTGCAATCTCAAGCGCTGCCGCCACCGCTGCACCCGAAGATATCCCGACGGGAATGCCTTCTTCGCGGGCAACCGCGCGGGCCGTTTCAAAGGCGGTTTCATTGCCGATGGTCAACACCTCGTCGATCAGGCTTTCATCCAGGTTCTTTGGGGAGAACCCCGCGCCGATACCCTGGATTTTATGAGGCCCCGGCTGACCGCCGGACAATACCGGGCTGTCTTCAGGTTCAACTGCTACTATTTTGATGTTGCTATTTTGCTGTTTCAGGATCGTACCAACACCGGTCAGGGTTCCGCCAGTGCCCACGCCCATAACAACCACGTCGACATTGCCGCCAGTATCAGCCAGAATCTCCTCCGCCGTCGTCACTTTATGAACTGCCGGATTAGCGGGATTTTCGAACTGCTGCGGTATAATCGCATCGCCGATTTCAGCGCAAAGTTCCTCGGCTCTGGCAATGGCGCCGTTCATACCTTTCGCCGCTTCCGTCAATTCGAGTTTGGCCCCAAGGATCTTAAACATCTTGCGCCGTTCAATCGACATGCTCTCCGGCATCACCAGGGTCAAGCTGTAGCCTTTCGCTGCACAGACAAAGGCCAGTCCAATCCCCGTATTTCCGGAAGTCGGTTCAATAATGACTGTGTTTTCCTTGATCTTGCCGGCCTCTTCGAGGGATTCAATCATGGCAACGGCAATCCGATCCTTGACGGAAGCGAGGGGGTTGAAGAATTCCAGTTTGAGCAGAATATCGGCCTGGCTCTTGCTGTTTTTGCCGATCCGCTGTGCCCTGACCAGAGGCGTGCCGCCAACGGTTTCAATAATATTTTCGTAAATTCGGCCGCGCGGAGAACTTAATTTCATTGTGGGGATTTTCCTTCTTTTTGGAACGTCTATACCAAAGACTAAATGTCAAATGTCGCTGTCGGTTTGGAAACTTCATCGCCGCAATTGGCATTGGCCCGGCGACACAAATCTTCCAGAGTCACGGAATCCAGTTGGGCTAGCATTGAAGCTTGCGCTTCCGCCCAGAGCGGACCAACAACTTCCTTGCCGATATCAGAGGTAAAAATCTGGGATTCTCCCTCCTCCTCGGCGGCGCTGATGACCCGGATAACGTCTCCTGCAGTAATCCGCCGGCGTTCGCGGGCGAGGCGGTAGCCGCCACGCGGGCCGCGCACCCCTTTGAGAATGCCTGCATGGACAAGCTGTTGCATGACCTGCTCCAGATATCGCTGGGGAATTCCCTGTCTTTGCGTGATTTCCTTGGATTGCACCGGATCGGGCCGGGCATTAAAGGCGATATCAACAACCGCTTCCAGCGCATAAAGCATTTTTTTGGGCAGATGCAGCATGTCTACACCTTTTCCACGGCGACGCCGGTGGAGCCGAAGCCGCCCTCGCCGCGCGCTGTTTCATCCAGTTCCTCGGCCTCAACCCACTGGGCCTTGGTGACCGGTGCAATCACCATCTGGGCGATACGGTCACCGCGGCCGATAACAAAGGTCTCTGACCCTGCATTCATCAGGATGATGCCGACCTCTCCGCGATAGTCCGCATCGATGGTGCCCGGACTGTTGGGAAGGGTGATACCTTTTTTAAGGGCCAGGCCGGAGCGGGGCCGGATCTGGGCCTCATATCCATCCGGCAGGGCAATCTTGAAACCCGTCGGCACCAACGCCCGGGCGCCCGGCTCGACGGTGATTTCTCCCTCAACAGCGGCCCGGATATCCATGCCGGCACTCTCGGCCGTCTCATAGGATGGCAGGGGCAGATCCCGGCCATGGGGCAGGCGATTGATGGCTATTTTGACAATGCTCACGATGGTCTACCTTGAAAATATTGGGAAATTTTTGTGCTTAGCTGATTTGCGACCTGCTGTTTTGTCTGTTTGGGCCAGTCTTCAACCTGGTCGGATGTCAGCAGGAATACCTGATTGTCATCACCCCCAAAAGTACCGGTTCCGGTACCGACATCATTGGCGACAATCCAGTCACATCCTTTCTTGATAAGTTTGGCCTGGCCATTTTCGACAACCGTTTCGGTTTCCGCGGCAAAACCGATCACCAGCTCTGGTCGGCCTTCTTTGAGGCCGCTCACCGTCGCCAGAATATCCGGATTTTCCGTGAGCGACAGATCGGGCAGTTTGCCGGCCTGTTTCTTGATTTTCTGGGACGCTTCATTGTCCACCCGCCAATCGGCAACCGCGGCGGCAAAAATCGCCGCATCGACCGGTAAGGCCTGCTGACAGGCCGACAACATGTCCTTGGCGGATTCGACATTTTTCCGCGTAACCCCTGCAGGAGCATCCAGCCGGGTCGGACCGGAGACCAATGTTACCTCCGCCCCCATATCTGCAAGGGATCCGGCGATGGCATATCCCTGTTTGCCCGAAGAACGGTTGGCAATATAACGGACCGGGTCGATGGCTTCATGAGTCGGGCCTGCGGTCACAAGGATTTTCCGCCCCCGGAGGGGCTTTTCGGAAGATCCGTCAAAAAAAGCCGAAATCCTGTCGGCAATTTCGTCAGGCTCCGACATCCGGCCGGGACCGTACTCACCGCAGGCCATATCCCCGTCATTGGGTCCGACCACCATCACGCCATCTTCGGTCAGGGTTTTCAGATTGCGCTGGGTCGCCGCGTGCTGCCACATACGGACATTCATGGCTGGCGCTATCATAACCGGCTTGTCCGTTGCCAGCAGGGCGGTGGTTGCCAGATCCGTCGCCATTCCTGACGCCATCTTGGCCATCAGATCCGCTGTGGCCGGCGCAACAACAACAAGGTCCGCACTCCTGGAAAGCTCGATATGACCCATTTCAGCTTCATCCGTCAGGGAAAACAGCTCGGTAAAGACTTTTTCCCCGCTCAAAGAGGCCACGGACAACGGCGTCACAAACTCCTCCGCCGCCTTGGTCAGGATGCATCGGCTTGCGATACCCCGTTTAGACAACAGACGGATCAGTTCCAGACTTTTATAGGCGGCGATCCCACCACCAATTATCAGGAGAACCGATTTCGCTGACATGTTTTCTCCAGAAGTCCAGAGGACATTCTTATTTTACTGTTCATTTATGTGAATAAGATAATTATCGCTTTAATTAAGCGCAAGTCAATTTATGCACAAAATTTCTGGATTATAGTGCGAGAAGCAGCAGATAGGCGGCGAGAGCACCAAGGACAACGCCGGTGCCAAGATAAAGGTTGCGCAAGCGGGCCGGACTCATTTCTTCCTGGCCCGTTGAGGTGTCCTGTTCCTGCAGGGCGTTCTGCGCTTCGAGTTCCGCGAGTATTTTTTCTGCCTTAACCACGATCTGAGGCACTTTTTTCAGGATTTCAATGCCTTCATTGACAATATAGGCTGCCTGCGCTTCCGGCCCCATATTCTCCCGCATCCAGTGCTCCACCGTCGGCTGGGCCACTTCCCAGAAGTTGATTCTGGCGTTGAGGCTTTGGGCAACCCCTTCAGCGGTCACCATGGTTTTCTGTAGCAGCAACAGCTGGGGCTGAGTTTCCATCTCAAAGGTCTCGGTGATCTGGAACAGCTGCACCAGAAGCCGGGCAATGGAAATCTCATCGACAGGGCGGCCCAGGATAGGCTCGCCGATAGATCGACAGGCCTGGGCAAAAGAATCCAGAGATTTGTGAGGAGGGACATAGCCGGCCTCGAAATGTATCTCAGCCGCCCGGCGATAATCCCCGGTCAAAAAAGCAAACAGCATTTCCGCCATGAACAGACGAGTCTGACGGCTCATCCGGCCCATGATCCCGAAATCAACGGCGATCAGTTTACCGCCTTCGGTAACGAACAGATTGCCGTGATGAAGATCGGCATGGAAAAACCCATCCCGCAAAACCTGAAGCAGGAATATCCGGATGACATTGGCAGCCAGACTGTCAAGGTCGTGACCTGCGGCGATCAGCGCCACCTTGTCAGAAATCGCGATGCCCTCAACCCGGCTTTGTGTCATCACCCGCTGACCCGTGCGTTGCCAGTCAATCTCCGGGACACCAAATCCGCCATCTTCGGCAAAGTTCTCCGCCATTTCTGACGCGGCGGCGGCCTCCATGCGCAGATCCATCTCCAGCTCAACAGAATCGGCCATGGTCTCGACAATTTTAAGCAGCCTGAGCCGCCGCATGCCCGGCTGATATCTATCCGCCAGTCGCGCCAACCAGAAAAACAGCTGAATATCTGTTTCAAAAGCCCGTTCAATGTCCGGACGTAGAATTTTGACCGCAACCTGTTTTTCAACTTCCTCTGTTGCGCCGGGGTTTTCCTCGGTCGGCGCCGGTAAGAGGTCCCGGGTTGTCGCAAAATGAACCTGGGCGATGGAGGCCGCCGCGACCGGCTCCTTGTCAAAGGAGACAAAAAGATCCTCGAGCGGCGCTTCGAGTTCATGTTCAATGGTTTCGCGGGCCTTCTCATAAGAGAAGGGCGGGAGCCTGTCACGGAGGTTCCCTAGATCCTGCGAAAGTTCTTCCCCCAAGAGATCGGAACGGACCGACAAAGCCTGCCCGAGCTTGATAAAGCTGGGCCCAAGCTCCTGCAAAGCATTGGCGAGCCGCTCCCCATCTCGAAGATCCGGATAACGGGCACCGCCGATGGCAAATAACGGCAGCAGTTTTCGGCCAATCCGCACATAGAAAGGCAGCCTATCAAAGTCATCAAGAAAGAACAGCGCGTCATGGCGTGCCAGAGTTCGGGCAATGAAAAGTAGCCGCAGGCAGTTATTGAGGATCTTTATCACCAGAAATGGGTCTCCTACAACCGCCAGCCCGAATGCAGGGCGGCGATCCCGCCGGACAGTTTTCGATACTTGACCTGATGAAATCCAGCTGCTGTCAGCATATCCGCGAAAGTCTCTGCATCCGGAAATTTCCGGATGCTCTCTACGAGGTATTTATAAGAGTCCTTATCTTTGGCAACGAGGCCGCCAATTTCAGGCAACAGCTTGAAAGAATAGAAATCATAGACGTCTTTCAATAGAGGTGCAGAAACGGTGCTGAATTCAAGGCACAGAAAACGCCCGCCCGGCTTCAAAACACGATACGCTTCTCGCAAGGCAAGAGGAATATCCGTAACATTCCGAATACCAAAGGCAATAGTGTAGGCATCGACCGTCTTATCGGGCAGGGGAAGGGATTGGGCATCTCCGTTCACCCATTCCAGGCCGTCAAGACGGCCCTGATCCAGCGCCCGGTCCTGACCGACCGACAACATTGCATGGTTGATATCCAGAACAGTGACAAGACCCTCTCCTTTAACACGGTCAAGAAAGCGAAAGGCGATATCACCTGTTCCTCCCGCCACGTCCAGGAGATGCTGGCCCTTGCAAGGCATCAGCCAATCGATCATCGCGGATTTCCACAAGCGGTGCACACCCGCACTCATCAAGTCATTCATCAGGTCATAGCGATCAGCAACGCTATCGAAAACGCCGCGCACCATGCCCGCTTTTTCCTCGCGGGGAACCTGCTTATAGCCGAAATGGGTGCTATCCGATGAATTATCTGAAGACGCCATGGAAAACCAGACTGCGTTAAGTAAAACGAATGCCTCTGTTTCGTCGAAATAAGAGCATAGCGCAAGCGGCAATTTGACGCTACTCTCTCACAATGCCTGAATTACCTGAAGTCGAAACAGTCTGTCGCGGGCTGGAAAATGCCCTGCTCGGTGATGTTTTTACGTCCATTTCCCTGCGCCGGGAGAAGTTGCGATTCCCTTTTCCCGAAGGGTTCGCCGCTGCGCTGACGGGGAAAAAGATCAGCCGCATATACCGCCGGGCCAAATATATCCTCCTTACCCTTGATGACGGGACTGTGATGATCGGACATCTCGGCATGACGGGCAGTTTTCGCATTGATAAGAAAGCGGGAATAGAGCCGGACAAGCATGATCACGTGATTTTTGAAACACTGAGCGGGTTGACGGTTCGCTATCACGACCCAAGGCGTTTCGGGTTTATGATGCTGTCCAACAATGACAGCCTCAGCACCCATCCGCAGCTGGCGGGTATCGGGCCCGAACCTCTTGGAAACGGTTTCAATGGACCCGAATTGGCCATCAGACTGAAAGACCGTAAAGCCCCGATAAAAGCGGCACTTCTGGACCAGAAAGTTGTCGCCGGTGTAGGTAATATTTATGCCTGCGAAGCATTATTCAGATCCCGCATTTCGCCGAAACGAAAAAGCCATACAATCAAAGGCAAACGGGCGCAGGATCTTGCCAATTCCGTTCGGGACGTCCTGGAGGAGGCCATTGCCTCGGGCGGCTCCACCCTTCGAAACTATAGTCAGACGTCTGGGGAGCTCGGATATTTTCAACATCGTTTTCAGGTCTATGACCAGGAAGGGAACAACTGCCCCCATGACTCCTGTAAGGGACAAATCAAGCGACTTGTACAGTCAGGCCGGTCAACTTTCTATTGCCCTTCCTGCCAACGCTGAATTGACGCGGCCCCCCTGTGCCATATCCGGTCTGGACAAACCCTGCTTGGCAGGGATAATAGCCGGGAAATTGAACGGGCCTTCGCAGCGGATGCGTTGAGCCAATTAAAACAGGAAACACAAATGGCCTACTCTCATATTGTTGTCGATGTCAAAGGATCTGTCGGAATAATACGTCTCGATCGTCCGAAATCTTTGAATGCCCTCTGCGCCGAACTGTTCATTGAATTGGCCGAGGCCCTTGATGGATTTGAAGCGGATGAGGCCATAGGGGCGATTGTTCTCACCGGGTCAAAGAAAGCCTTTGCCGCCGGCGCCGATATTATGGAAATGCAGACGAAGAACTATATGGACGTCTATATGGGCAACTTCCTGACCGGCCATGAGGAGCGGATTTCCACCTGTCGGAAACCTGTCATTGCCGCCGTCGCCGGCTATGCCCTTGGCGGGGGCTGCGAGATTGCCATGATGTGTGATTTCATTCTGGCTGCCGACAATGCCCAGTTCGGCCAGCCGGAGATCAAGCTCGGGACTATTCCAGGACTTGGCGGCACCCAGCGCTTGACCCGGTTTGTCGGCAAATCAAAGGCCATGGAAATGTGCCTGACCGGCCGCATGATGGGGGCGGAAGAAGCAGAACGCGCCGGGCTGGTCAGTCGTATTGTTCCGCTGGATGATCTGATGGATGAAGCGATTAAAGTCGCCGGCGAAATCGCCGATCTGTCCCAGCCCATTGTTATGATGGCGAAGGAGAGCGTCAAGAAATCCTATGAAACCACCCTTCGCGAGGGAATCATGTTTGAGCGACGGGTCTTTCATTCCACCTTCTCGACAGAAGACCAGAAAGAGGGCATGTCGGCCTTTGCTGAAAAGCGCACTCCGGAGTTCAAAAACCGCTAAGGGGCTGGGAAATTGCCTTCGCAGGACATAAATGACCCTTGAGGAGCGGGAATCTGAGGTTTCTCAGCAGAAAACACTATTCTACTGTTGACGCCCGATTTCTCGCTCGTTATAACCCGGCTTCCGAATTTCGTAGCTAAAAGACAGGATTGTCATGGCGCATCATAAATCTGCACTTAAGCGTATCCGGCAGACAGACGTCCGTACCGAACGCAACCGGGCTCGTCGGAGCCGCATCCGCACCTATGTTAAAAAGGTGGAAACCGCTGTCGCTGAAGGCGATCAGGCAAAAGCGAACGAAGCCCTGCGGGTTGCCCAGTCTGAGCTGAGCCGCGGTGTGGTCAAAGGCGTGTATAAAAAGAATACCGCATCCCGCAAAATTTCGCGTTTGAATGCCAGTGTAAAAGCCCTCTCCGCCTGATCCGTCCGCGAAGAGAGAATCAAGCCGTACCCGGTTCCGGGCTACGGCTTTTTTTGCGGCTTTTTTGATCTCTGGAAGTCAAAAAACTCCGTCAATTTGGCGGCGATTTATACCAGTTAAGAGGGGTACAAAGGTAGGGGTTACCACATCTTGTAGGTCAAGAATTTCTTAGACCGATTATAGGATTTATTTTTGCTAATCCACGTCTCACTCTCTTGCATGCAGACAAAAGATGAGATTAATCTCGGGGCGTTGGGAGCAGAATACATCTTCTATCCGATGGCTTCGAACTGACAGTGAGAGGGAACAGGGGCCCTCGAAAAAATTTCCGATTTCGGGACACCGGCTGGGGAAGAGCCGTTCCGAACAAACGGAAATGGATGTCAGTATCGCCATCCCAATTAGAGTATTGAATTCTGGGCGGCGGAACTCCGGGTTTATCGATCCGGGGAGCATGCCTGCCTATACATTGAAAAGGTAAGGAAACACGCGCATGACTGATGGGGGAATGTCCGGCAGCCCAGATACCTATGCCGGGGATATAACAGTTCAGGAGGCCTGGGAGATGCTGGAAAGCGACCCAAAAGCCGTCCTGATCGACGTTCGAACAAATGCCGAATGGTCCTATGTTGGCCTCCCAGATCTCAGCAGTATCGGAAAGCGTGTCCAGCCCATTTCCTGGGTCCTTTTTCCAGATATGTCCCCCAATATGTCCTTTATTTCCGAAATTAAGGCCTGTCAGCCGGAGAAAGATGCCCCGATGATTTTTCTTTGCCGATCCGGCGTGCGTTCAATCGCCGCCGCGGAAGCTGCCACCCAGGCCGGCTATACAAACAGTTACAATGTGCTTGAGGGGTTCGAGGGGAATAAGGATTCGGATGGTCATCGCGGAACGACGGGTGGTTGGAAAGTGGCCAATCTAAAATGGGTGCAGGGCTGATATGAGCGGAATGGGAACGGACGACATTTCAGGCGGGGGCGAAGATCACTGGGCGCGTGTGCGCGAAAAACTTCGCAGTGAATTTGGTGAAGCAACCTTCAATTCCTGGCTCAAAAACATAGAGCTTGAGAAGGTTGCCAATGGCCATGTGGACATGACCTTGCCAACCCGGTTTTTGCGGGACTGGGTAATCAATAATTACGCCACCCGTATCCGCAAGCTCTGGCAATCCGAGAACGAAGAGGTTCAGTCCATTGATTTCCAGGTCAAGCCGCTGCAGAAGAAAGCGGCCGGCCCCGGAAAGACCACCTCCATTGGTCTCGGCGAGGCGCCAACCACTTTTAATGGCAAACAGCCTGATGTCACATCTGGACATAGTGCGGAGAGAGCGGCTCTCGCGGCTCAGCTTGACCCGCGCTTTACGTTCGAGAATTTTGTTGTCGGAAAATCAAATGAGCTGGCCCATGCCGCTGCCCGGCGGGTCAGCGAAGCAAAAGATAAGATCCCCTTCAACCCCCTCTATATTTATGGGGGCGTCGGGCTCGGAAAGACCCATCTGATGCATGCCATCGGCCATGCCATCAGCGCCAATAGTCCCGAAAAGAAGGTTATGTATCTATCTGCCGAGAAGTTCATGTATCGGTTTATCCGGGCTTTGCGCTTCAAGGATACCATGACCTTCAAGGACCAGTTCCGGTCTGTCGATGTGCTGATGATCGATGATGTCCAGTTCATTGCCGGCAAAGAGTCAACGCAGGAAGAGTTTTTCCACACTTTCAATGCCCTGGTCGACCAGAACCATCAAGTGATCATCTCGGGGGACCGATCTCCCACCGATCTGGAAGGCATGGAGGAGAGGATGCGGTCCCGCCTCGGTTGGGGTCTGGTCGCTGATATTCATCCAACAGACTACGAGCTCCGCCTCGGTATTCTGCAGTCAAAGGTGGAACAAGCGAAAATAGCCATCGATTCCCGAATTCTGGAATTTCTGGCCCACCGTATCACCTCTAATGTGAGAGAGCTGGAAGGCGCCCTGAACCGGGTCCTGGCCTATTCCGACCTTGTTGGCCGCTCTGTCACCCTGGAAAGCACCCAGGAGGTCCTCCGTGATCTTCTCCGAGCCAATGACCGGCGGATTACTATTGAAGAGATCCAGAAGCGGGTCGCGGAACATTTCAACATCCGGATGTCCGATATGCACTCCGCCCGAAGAGCCCGCGCAGTTGCCCGGCCCCGTCAGGTCGCCATGTATCTGGCCAAACAGCTGACCTCCCGCTCTTTACCGGAAATCGGTCGTAAATTCGGCGGTCGCGATCATACGACCGTCATGCATGCCGTCCGCAAAATCGACGAGCTGATAGAGGATGACATGTCGCTCTCAGAGGATGTAGAACTGCTGCGCCGGATGCTCGAAGGATAGGTCCCGAGTAAAAGGAATTTTATGCGCTTGTTTCAGTCGGTGTTTTAGAACCGGGCAGGGACTGTCTTAACGCGTCGACAACCCAATCTAGGAGGGGATTGCGAAGATCCCGCCGATGCCGGATTGCTGAAATTGTAAACGGACGAATGGCAATTGGCGGAACGCAATAATCCAGTCCAAATTGCGGTATAATTTCAACCGCCAGACTGGAGGGAACCGTCGCAATCAGGTCCGTTTTGGCAACGATTGCCAATGCGGGCAGAAACAAAGGCATCGTCGCGACAACCTCCCGTGACAGACCCACGGCTTCAAGACTGGTATCCACAGTCCCCGTAAGATCCCCTTTTGGAGACACGACAAGATGCCGAGCCCCCGCATATAATTCTGCCGTAAGAGGCGTCGACAAAAGCGGATGGCCCCGCCGTGCCACAACGACGTAGGTATCCTCAAACAGCTGCTCTTGCACAAATTCAGTTGCCAGATCCCAGAAATAGCCGAGAGCGAGATCAAGCTGAGTGTTTTTCAAGGACATCAATGCCGCCTCCCGACCGAACGACCGGGCTGAAATACGCATGTAGGATGCTTCTGACGTCATTTTTTTCAGGAGAAACGGCATTCGGGTTGCTAAGACCTGGTCCAGAGCTCCGATACGGAGAACTTTACGACTTTGCGCTGGATTAAAGGAATGCGGGCGCGACAACGTCCTTTGCAGAAGGTCGACGCTTTGCCTGATGTGAGGTTCCAGGCTGAGAGCATAGGCCGTGGGTTCCAGTCCATGCGGGTGCCTGAGGAAGAGCGGGTCCTGAAATACATCCCGCAATCGCCGCAGGGAATGGCTGATGGATGACTGGGTCACGCCCATCTCCGCAGCAACGGTCACCGCCTTGCGATGTCGCATTAGACCAAGAAATACCAGCAAAACCGTGAAATCCAGGCGCCTTATTGCTATTTCATTAATATCAGTCATGATTTGAATTCAATTTACTTTATATCATACCAACCGTACAGCTTGAACTTCATCTGCAAAGGGAGCAAATCATGAAAATTGGTATCATCGGAGCCGGAGCTGTCGGTACGGCCCTGGCCATTGGTTGGTCAAAACACGGCCATGAGATTATTTTTGGTATTCGCGGGCCTGTGAAACAAGAGCTTGAAGACCTGATGGACCGTGTGTCCGCATCGGCAACAGACATCCCGAATGCTGCTGGGTCCGCCGATGTGATTGTGATGGCACTTCCCTGGATGGCTGTCGAAACCGTGGCAAAGTCCTTACCACCTCTCGCAGGAAAAACAATTATCGATTGCACTAACCCTCTGGCTATGACGGAAACTGGGCTGGGTCTTGATCGGGGCTTTGAGACCTCCGGCGGAGAAAGCCTGGCGTCATGGCTCCCGACCGGCAATGTGGTAAAAACCTTAAATCAGGTCGGGGCGGAAAGCATGTCCGATACCAGCGGTTTCAGTTCACGCCCCGTGATGTTTATGGCCGGAGACAGTGATACCGCCAAAGATCAGGCCGCGAGCCTCGTCACGTCACTCGGCTTTGAAGTGCTTGATGCCGGCGACCTGAGCAAATCGCGCATCCTTGAGCCTTATGCTATGGTTTGGATCAATCAGGCGCTTCTCCGTGGCTATGGACGGAGCTGGGCGTTTGGAGCATTGAAAAAAACCTGATCCGGGAGACACAGCCCCCATGTACCAAACTCTATTTCTGTCCCTTGCCTTTGCCACGGGATTAATGATCCCCTTCCAACTGGCCTTTAATGCCCAACTGGGCACCGCTGTTAAGAGCCCCTTAACCGGGGCCTTTTTTGTCTTTGCCGTCGGTCTTATTGCCACGGCTGTGGTTATTCTTCTGAGCCGGGCGCCCTTACCCAGTCTGACAATGGTCAGCAAAGTCCCCACGACAGCCTGGATTGGCGGTATTATTGCCACTCTTTACATTGTGGCTGTTGTGTTTCTTGTGCCCAAAATCGGCGTTGGGATGACGGCCGTCCTAGTCGTTGCCGGACAGCTGGTCGGCGCCTTGATCCTCGATCATTTTGGCGCATTTGGCGCGCCTCAATCTCCCTTAAGTTTGCTACGCGGGGTTGGGCTGGTTCTGGTTGTCAGCGGCGCTGTTCTGATAAAAACCAACTAGGTTAACGTCCAGATTATCGGTGTTTTTCTGTCTCTTGCCAGACTAGAAAGCCATCGGCTCGGCGGGAGCCAGCAGGCACTACGCTCACTCAGCGGCTAAGATGTTGATATAAAAAGAAAAATTATGCTTCCGTCCTTGACCTGGATCAGCGCGAAATAGCTAGGTAAATTAGTTGTTACCTGCTATAATAAAGGCATCACTTTGGGAGATGCAGTCAACTCGTCAAAAATCAGATTCAGGTTTAAGAATCAAATTCTTAGGAGCCCGCCGGGTTTTTAGGCGATTGCGCATGAACTGAGGTAATTTTATTGAAGTCACCGACCCGTATCGAATGAGATATTGGTCCATATTTGAGTAACGTCTTTTAGCCTAGTTGAGCCAATGAAACTGACAATTGAACGCACCGCTTTGCTGACCTCTTTAAATCATGTGCAAAGCGTCGTGGAACGCCGCAACACAATCCCGATCCTGTCGAATATTCTGCTGAATGCGCGGGACGGACAGCTTGGGCTGACGGCAACGGACCTTGATATCGCCATTAACGACAAGGTACCGGCGGATATCGCCACTGAAGGCGCCATCACGGCGCCGGCCCATCTGCTTTATGACATCATTCGCAAGCTCCCGGAGGGAAGCCAGGTCGAGCTTGATTATAAAAGCGAGGAAGGCCGGATCTATATTCGCTGTGGTCAGTCACAATTTGCGCTCTCTTGTTTGCCGCAGGATGATTTTCCGATTATGGAAAGCGGTGAGCTTCCCCACAAATTTACCCTGTCGACAAGTGTCCTGAAGCGACTCATTGACAAGACACGCTTTGCTATCTCAACGGAAGAGACCCGCTATTATCTGAACGGAATCTATCTGCATATGGCGGAAACGGGTGGCGTGCCGGTTCTTCGGGCCGTCGCTACAGATGGACATCGCCTGGCCCGGGTTGAAACGCCTATCCCGGCCGACGCCGAGGGCATGCCCGGTGTCATCATTCCGCGAAAGGCCGTGACGGAAATCCGCAAGCTGATCGACGAGCGGGAAGGGGATGTGGCCATTTCTCTTTCCGACACAAAAATCAGTTTCTCTTTCGGCGATACCCTGCTGACATCAAAACTGATCGACGGCACTTTTCCTGATTACGAACGGGTCATTCCCGCCGGAAACGATAAGGTACTGGAGATGGATGGGAAGATTTTTGCCCGCGCCGTAGACCGTGTCTCGACCGTTTCCATGGAGAAAACCCGGGCGATCAAACTTTCCCTGAGCGATGACCGGATTACTTTGTCTGCCACCGGGTCCGATGCCGGCAGCGCGACGGAAGAAATCGCGGCCTCCTATAATTCGGGAGATATGGAGATCGGCTTCAACTCCAAGTATTTGCTGGACATCACCGGACAGATTGAAGGAGAAAATGCCCATTTTGTCCTTTCCGATGCCGGATCTCCGACCATCGTCAAGGACAGTGTCGATGACGGGGCCCTCTATGTTCTCATGCCCATGCGTGTGTGAGTGCAGATCCCTGACATCATCCCGACAGTCCCGTTCCATTGGTTCATTTGAACCTGCCGGGGCTGGAAAGAGCCAGAAGAGAATGACATGGACATGGTCAAATTTTGTGCGCAACGAAAATGCTCTGGTGACGCGCCTCACCGGTGCCTGACAGGAGCGTCAAGTGTCTTCTTATGCGATCACCCGCCTGGTTTTGACTGATTTTCGGAACTATGGCCATATGAGAATTGAAACCGATGCCCGGCCCGTCGTTCTGACCGGCCATAACGGAAGCGGCAAGACCAATTTACTGGAGGCTGTATCCTTCCTGACACCGGGTCGTGGTTTACGGCGGGCGAAACTTGCCGAGCCTGCGAATATTGCAGGAAGTGGCAGTTGGGCCGTTGCCGCTGATGTTTCGTCTGAGTCGGGAACGAGCACCCTCGGGACCGGGCTCATTTCTGAGATGTCTGGAAATCAGAGCGACGAGGCCTCAGGACGCAGATCGGTCAAGATCGATGGTCAGCCGGTAAGCGGATCATCAGCTTTGGCGGATCGGATCAAGGTGAACTGGCTGACCCCGCAAATGGATCGGCTGTTTCAGGAGGGTGCCGGGGGCCGGCGACGGTTTCTCGATCGCCTGACCTATGGATTTGATCCGAGCCATGGAAAGCGCACAACCGTGTTTGAGAAAGTTATGCGGGAACGGAACAGATTGTTGAAAGAAGGACGACAGGATCCCGCCTGGATGGGGTCTCTGGAGAAAACCTTGGCAGAAACTGGGGTCGCCATTTCAGCGGCCCGCCAGGAAACGGTCCGCCGTCTGAATGCCGCCATGGAATGCGACGCCGACAGCAAGGTTTCCGAGGCTTTTCCGAAAGCTGTCATGGCCCTGCAGGGGGAGATTGAAGATTTATTGGAGGGACGGCCCGCCCTCGCCGCGGAAGACCTCTTTCGGGACAAGCTGGTAGGGAGCCGGGCGCTGGATGCAAAGGCGGGAACAACGACCGTCGGGCCCCATCGTAGTGATTTATCGGTTTTGCACAAAGAAAAGCAAACCCCGGCAAACTTATGTTCAACAGGCGAGCAGAAGGCGCTGCTGATCTCAATCATTCTGGCAGATGCAAGGGTGCAGGCCGGCCAGAAGGGACAAGCGCCAATCCTGTTGCTGGATGAGATCACGGCCCATCTGGATCACACCCGGCGTCAGGCTCTGTTCGATGAGATCGAGCAAATGAAAACACAGGCCTGGATGACCGGAACCGATTATGAATTGTTTGCCGACTTCGGCTCTCGGGCCCAGTTCCTGACAGTTGAAAACGGTACAGTACAAGAAATGGCCCCGGGCCAATAGAGAAAGTAACGTAATGAGTGACTCACCGAACCATACAGATGAAGAAGATTATGGCGCCGATTCCATCAAGGTCCTGAAGGGTCTTGATGCCGTCCGCAAGCGGCCGGGTATGTATATTGGAGATACGGATGACGGATCCGGCTTGCATCATATGGTTTATGAGGTGGTCGATAACGCCATTGATGAGTCTCTTGCCGGATATTGCGATCTGATTTTCGTCGCCCTCAATCCGGACGGGTCAGTGACGGTTCGGGACAATGGCCGGGGTATTCCTGTGGATATTCACGAGGAAGAAGGTGTCTCCGCCGCGGAAGTGATCATGACCCAGCTCCATGCCGGAGGAAAGTTCGACCAGAACTCCTACAAAGTCTCCGGGGGGTTGCATGGGGTCGGGGTATCCGTCGTCAATGCGTTGTCGACCCGCCTGGATATGAAAATCTGGCGAAACGATAAAGAACATACCTTGAGCTTCGAGCATGGCGAACCTGTCGGCAGCCTGGAAATTACCGGGGATGCGGCGGGCAAATCGGGGACGGAAATCACCTTCACCCCGTCGCCTGAGACTTTCACTAATATCAAATTTGATTTTTCGACCCTGGAGCACAGGTTAAGGGAGCTGGCCTTCCTCAATTCAGGTGTCTATATCCAGATCAACGATTTCAGATCATCCGAACCGGTGACAACGGACTTGCATTATGAGGGCGGAATCTCCGCCTTCGTCAGCTATCTGGACCGATCAAAAACCCCACTTATCGGCCAGACCATTGATCTCGCCGCGGAAAAAGAGGGAGTCACCGTCGAAGCCTCCCTGGAATGGAACGACAGCTATCACGAAAATGTCCTCTGCTTTACGAATAACATCCCTCAGCGCGATGGCGGCACCCATCTGGCTGGTTTCCGGGCGGCTCTGACCCGCACGATCAATCAATATGCGACCGCAAGCGGCATTTCAAAAAAAGAAAAGGCGGTCATTACGGGCGATGACGCCCGTGAAGGCCTGACCTGTGTCGTCTCCGTTAAGGTGCCGGATCCCAAATTCTCCTCACAAACCAAGGACAAGCTTGTGTCCAGTGAAGTCAGACCGATCGTCGAAAGCAGCGTATATGATGCCTTAACCCAGTGGTTTGAGGAACATCCCAACGATGCCAAGACCATTATCGCCAAGATCTTCGAAGCCGCCGCCGCCCGGGAAGCCGCCCGCAAGGCGCGGGAACTGACGAGACGCAAGGGCGCTCTTGATATCTCAAGCCTGCCTGGCAAGCTTGCGGACTGCCAATCCAAGGACCCGGCTGTCTCCGAACTCTTCCTGGTGGAGGGTGATAGTGCCGGTGGCTCGGCAAAGCAGGGCCGAGATCGCCATAACCAGGCAGTTCTGCCACTCCGGGGTAAAATTCTCAATGTCGAGCGGGCCCGCTTTGATCGCATGTTGTCTTCTGCCGAGATCGGAACCATGATTACGGCTCTGGGGACAGGCATCGGGCCCGAAGAATTTGATATCGAGAAGGCCCGCTATCACAAGATCATCATCATGACCGATGCCGATGTCGACGGATCCCACATTCGGACCCTTCTTTTGACTTTCTTTTACCGGCAAATGCGGGAATTGATTGAAAAAGGCTATCTCTATATTGCCCAGCCCCCACTTTACAAGGTCACCCGCGGCAAGTCCTCCGTCTATCTGAAAGATCAGCAGGCGATGGACGACTATCTGATCGAGCAGGGAATCGAAGATGTCGTACTGGAGCTGGCCTCCGGAGAACAGCGCACCGGCCCGGATCTTCTGGACTTGATCAACCGGGCTCGTCAAGCCCGCGACCTGATTGATGCCATCGCCCGGATTCATAACCGGCCGGTTGTCGAACAGGTGGCGATTGCCGGTGCGTTGAGTGATGAGGTACTACGTGATCCTGTGCGGGGGCCGGAGGCTGCGCAATTCGTGGCCAATCGTCTGGATGCAATTTCCTCTGAAACCGAGCGCGGCTGGGTTGGCGAAATTCTCCCCGATTTCAGCCTGAAATTCAGCCGCGAAGTCCGTGGTGTTACAGAGGTTCAGCTGGTCGACAGTAATCTTATCCATTCTGCCGAAGCCCGTCAGCTTGACATGATGAAGGAGGAACTTGCCGGCATCTATTCAACGCCTTCGACTTTCATGCATAAAGATACGCGGGAGACCATCAATTCGCCGCTGGAACTGATGGAAGCTGTGCTCACCCTTGGAAAACGGGGCTTGACCATGCAGCGATACAAAGGTCTCGGAGAGATGAACCCCGACCAGCTTTGGGAGACAACCCTGGATAACGAAGCGCGCACTCTCCTGCAGGTGAAAATCAATCATGGAGACGAAGCGGATGAAGTTTTCTCAACCCTGATGGGCGATGTGGTGGAGCCACGACGCAATTTCATCCAGGATAATGCCCTGAAAGTCAATTTCCTGGATGTCTGAGGCCGACAGCTTGCAGAAGGATGAATTCTCAATTTCGCCTTAAATGCAAGGCATAGTCCTTGGTGAAAATGGGGTAAATCATTGAAAAGACGTTATCGTCGAGGTTACTTATGAAAAAAGCCTCCAAGGGCTCTGCTCGTAGACCAAGCCTGAATTTACCGGGCAGCTCGACCTATCCGCAGCGAAAAAAGCGAAAGGCGGCAACTAAAGCCGCGTCCGGAAAACGTCAGGGACAAGCACGAAAAGCGGCGCCCAAGAGTAAGCCTGCCAAAAAACCAGCTCGTTCGGGCTGGGCTCGTCCAATTTTGAACTGGGGCGGGACGGCGGTCCTTTGGTCCCTGTTATTAGGCGGCATCGTTCTCGGCTATTATGCCTATACCTTGCCGGATATCTCCGGGATTGGCGTCATCGAAAAACGGCCTTCAATGGTGCTGCAGACGGCGGATGGCACGCGATATACGACATATGGCGACCTTTATGGTGAAATGCTGCCCATTGAACGGATTCCCGATGTCATGAAACAGGCGGTTCTGGCAACGGAGGACAGCCATTTCTATGATCATTTCGGCATCAATCCCATCAGCCTGACCCGCGCTGCCTGGCGCAATTATCAGGCCGGAAGAGTGGTGGAAGGCGGCAGCACCATCACCCAGCAGTTGGCAAAAAACCTGTTTCTGACCCCGGAACGCACCCTTTCCAGAAAAATACGGGAATTGTTGTTGGCTTTCTGGTTGGAGGCCGATTACACAAAAGATGAAATCCTGGCCCTGTATCTCAACCGGATGTATTTCGGCTCCGGCACCTATGGAATTGACGCCGCAGCCCGGAAATATTTTTCCAAGTCAGCGACCGGATTGAGTACAGCTGAGGCGGCAATGCTCGCAGGATTGCTGAAAGCACCCTCCTATTTTGCGCCGACCTTGAGCCTGGAACGGGCTCAGGGCCGGGCCAGTGTCGTCGTCAACCGTATGCTGGAGGAGGATTACTTAAGCGAGACGGAAGCAAAGGCCGTGCTTGATAACCCGGCTGTCCTCAGGAATGCCTCCCGTGACTTCAGGAATGTCCGCTATTATTCAGATTGGGTCGTTTCCGAGGTCCAGGCCTATATCGGCCGGACCGAAAAAGACCTGATCATCACAACGACTTTAGATTTGAAAATGCAGGCTGATGCGGAAACAGCCTTGGAAGCAAGGCTTAAGGCGGATGGCAAATCCCGAGCAGTCAGCCAGGGCGCCTTTATCGCCATGTCACCAAATGGGGCCGTTCGTGCCATGGTCGGCGGACGCAGCTATTCTAAATCCGTCTTTAACCGGGCAACAATTGCAAGGCGTCAGCCTGGATCCGTGTTCAAGACTGTCGTCTATCTTGCCGGTTTCGAACACGGGCTTGCCCCGGATGATACTTTTACGGACAGCCCCGTGAATATCGATGGCTGGAAACCCCGAAACTATACCAAGAAATATAACGGCGATATGAGCCTGCGGGAGGCCTATGCCCGCTCTATCAACACGGTTGCCATCAAGGTAACCGAAGAGATCGGCCGCGAAAAGGTTGCGGATATGGCAACAAATCTGGGCCTTTCCGGCAAGTTTCCCCTGCATCCGTCCATTTCCCTTGGCACCAATGAGGTGTCCTTACTTGAAATGACCACGGCCCATGCCATCATTGCCAATGGCGGCACCCGGGTTTTGCCCTACGGGGTTCTTGAAATCCGGGAGAAGAACGGAGAAGTTCTCTATAAACGTCAGAGTTCCGGGCAAGGGCGGATCATCAGCGCCAGAACCGTTAATAAAATGCAGGATGTGATGACTGCTACCATTAAATGGGGTACTGGCAAGGCCGCCAATCCTGGATTTGCGGCGGCAGGAAAGACCGGCACCACCCAGGACTATCGTGATGCCTGGTTTATTGGTTTCACTCCGAACCTTGTGGCAGGCGTCTGGTTCGGAAATGATGACGGATCCACGACCAACCGGGTCAATGGCAGCAATCTGCCGGCGGTCGCCTGGCGTGATTTCATCGAACATACCAGCACCTCCCAGCCAATTTCCTTCGCCAAGCTGGAAGAAGATCTGGATACGGAGAGCCTCTGGCAGAAAATCGTCCGTACCTTCTCGGGCAATCAGGGGGACAGCACGGGCCCAGGTACCAGCAAAACAAACCGGAAAAATGACTCTTTTGACTATCTGAATGAAGATAACGAGCGACCTTGAAGGTCTGATATTGATATTAGTTGATCGGAGGCTGTGAACGGGCTGTTGTCCAGAATACGAGCGCCGACATTATCCCCATTGTTGCAATGGCCGTCACCATCGCCATTTGTGTTCCATCGAAAAGAACAGCAATGAGATAGCCGAGTAGAGCGGAAAACCCCAGCATTAGAAACCCCATGAGAGCAGAGGCAGAACCTGCTTTTTCCGGAAATGGCGCCATGGCGCCGGCTTGAGACTGAGGCAAGACAATACCAAGACCGTGCACATACAGCATCATGGGCAAAATCACAGCAAGCTCGTGGTCCACATGACCTAGAGCCAATCCTAGCATCAGAATTCCGCCGCTCGCAGACACTACCGTCCCGATCCTGAGGGCGTAAATCAGACCGTTTTTTTGGGTCAGGAGGGGCCCCACAAGAGTGCCGCTCATAAATCCAATAACGACAGAGCCAAAATAATAGCCAAAATGGTCAGCCGGAACGGCAAAGACCTCAATAAGAACGACGGGTGACCCTGAAATGAAGGAAAACAACCCGGCGAAACATAGTCCGCCGGAAAGGGCATAGGCGAGAAACTCGGGATGCTTTAGAAGGGCTTTGTAATTTCCGAGAATATATTTCGGTTGGAGAGCGTTCTTGTCTTTCGACAGATGGGTTTCCTCGACCAAAAAAGTAACGGTCAGTGCCATCAGCAGGGACGCAGTCCCAAGAAAGACGAAAACTGAATGCCATCCATAAAATACAGCGAGGTATCCTCCGATCACCGGGGCGATAGCTGGGGCAAATCCCATGATGGTACCCATCCTGGAAAGCTGTTTTGCCGCCTGTTCTCTCTCAAACAGATCGCGAACCATGGCCCGCGGCACTACGATTGACGCACAGACCCCCAGCGCCTGTAAAAATCGAAAGAGGATCAGCTCGTCTATAGTGCGGGCGCCGATACAGGCATAACTGGCCATTGCGAAAATCAGGAACCCTCCAACCAGAATAGGCTTACGGCCAAACCGATCAGTCAGGGGACCATATACAAGCTGGCAGGCGGCGATGGTGAAACTAAAAACACTTAATGTCAGCTGCACTTCCGCGACAGAGGCCGAAAAAACCTCGGCCAGTAGAGGAAAAGTCGGCAGATACATGTCCGTTGAGAGCGGACCCAAGGCAACAGCGGCAGACAGAAACAAGGTATAGGAAACAGATTTCGGGGAGAGGCGGACCATCAAACTCTTTCGGATTTAAATGTACGGGGCTAGGCCTATTCAGGCCTCTATCCCATATCTGTGTAACTGCGATCCGTTCTCTTTAAGCCATTTTTTTGCAACGATCACGTCAGAATTAAGCCGATCGACCAGGTTCCAGAAGTCCTGCGAATGATTCATATGGCGTAGATGGGCCACTTCATGGGCAATTATATAGTCCATCACATATTCCGGCATCAGGCGGAGGCGCCAGGAAAAATTGAGCTGTCCGGTTGTCGAGCAGCTTCCCCAACGGGTTTTCTGGTCCCGCACAGTGACCCCTTTCACGGGGCGGCCGATCTCGGACGCATAACGTTGCGCCCGTGGCGCGATTTCCTGCCGGGCTGACTTTCGAAGCCAATCCGTAATTCGCCGCGGGACATGCTCGGACCGTCCGGTGACAAACAGTTCCTGCCCGTCCACCCAGACAAGTCCCCGTTGCTCCGGGACATGCCGGATCTGATGTAAAATGCCGCCAATGGGCACATATTGACCGTCTGTAAAGGGAACCGGGCCTGGTAGTTCCGACAGCTTTTCGGTGATCCAGGGCAGTTCCTTCTTGACGAATTCCAGTCCGGCTTTTTCCGACACCCGGGTTGGCAGCACCAGCACAACTGTCAAAGTCCGTTCTATTCGAAGCTTTATGCGGTTGGATCTGGGATTACGCCGGATTTCGATCGGGGCCGTACGGTTTGACAACCGGATACAGGGCGGATTTCCCTCAATGAGCCTCGCCTCTGATCTGTCATCAATAGATTCCGTGTCTCTCATTCGACGAAATCTATTCAATGTCTTCTTCCGGCCAGTCAACGATGTGGTCCTCAAGATCTCCGGCCCGTCGCTCCGAGACGACACGACCACGGACCGACACTCCTGCCTCATGAACCGTATTGGGATCCCCGGAAATAAGGGGGTGCCACCAGGCAAGAGGCTTGTTTTCCGACAGGAGCCGATAGGCACAGGTTTTCGGCATCCATCTCAATGAGGGAATAATGTCCGGGGTGACGCTGATACAATCAGGGACCAGCTTCGAGCGTTCCGGATATCGGGTGCAACGGCACGTCCCCATATCCAGCAGTCGGCAGGCAACCTCGGTATAGGCAAGTTCAAGTGTGTCTTCGTCTTCAAGCTTTAGAAGACAGCATTTAGCACAGCCGTCACACAGGGATTCCCACTGCTCCGTGGTCATATCCTCAAGCGGCACAGTTTGCCAAAATGGCGGTTCAGGGTCTCTAAACTGGTCGTCCGTCAGCTGTCAGGCCTTCTTTTTCTGAGGTTCCTTTTTCACCGCTGGCTTTGCTAGGGCTTTTGGTGGTTTTGACACCACCTTAGCCGCTTTCGGTGACGCCGCAACGGATTTTTTTGGTCGTGGCGTCGCAGAGGACTTTGCAGGAGTTCGACCGGACTTTTTTGGGGCAGCCGTTGTTTTTGGAGCAGCCTTAGTGACGGGGTCCGGCTTTGATGCTGCTTTCTTGGGCACCGGAGTAGCAGCCGGCTTAGCCTTTGCAACCGGCTTCAATACGGCCTTTGGCTTAGTTGTTGTCGCCTTTTTCACTGCAGCCGGTTTGGCTTTGCCGGAAGAGACCAGGGACAGTTGGCTTTTGGGTTTCGGCTTATTTGCCAAGATAAATTCGGATATTCTTGGCGCTATTTCACTGTTAAACCGGCGACCGTTAAAGACCCCATAGTGACCGACACCTTTTTGTTCATAATGAACCTTGTTGAAGGCGGGAATATTCGGACAGATATCATGGGCCGCGACGGTCTGGCCAATGCCGGAAATATCATCCAGCTCCCCTTCTACCGTCATCAGGCCTGTCTTACGAATGGCGGTCGTATCCACAAGCCGCTCACCGCGATACATCATCTCTCCCTTGGCCAAAGACTGCTTCTGAAAGACCGTCTCAATGGTCTGCAGGTAATATTCCGCCGTCAGGTCCATCACGGCGTTATATTCCGCATAGAAGGCCCGATGCTTATCAGCACTATCACCATCCCCCTGCACCAAATGATCAAATTGGTTCATATGGGCTTCAAGATGGCGGTCGAAATTCATACTCATGAAGCCGCCAAGCTGAAGAAACCCGGGATAAACCCGCCGAAAAGCTCCAGGATATATGATCGGAACCCGGTTGATCACTGTTCGCTCAAACCATTCAAGCGAATGGTCCATGGCCAGTTTACAAGGGGCTGTCGGGTGCCGCCGGGTATCAATAGGACTGCCCATAAGGGTCATGGAAAGCGGGGTGTTCGGATTATTATCCTCTGACATCAAGGCAACGGCAGCGGTTACCGGAACGCCAGGCTGACACACGGCCATGACATGGGTATTCGGGCCCAGAACCTCCAGGAATTCCTGGATATAGTCGATATAATCATCGAGATCAAAATGCCCTTCAATCAACGGGACATTAGAGGCATCGCGCCAATCAGTAATATAAACATCATGGTTTTTAATCATGGTTTCGACCGTACCGCGCAGCAACGTCGCGAAATGGCCAGACATGGGTGCCACGATCAGGAGTTTGGGGTCTTTTAACTTCGTATCACGCTTGAAATGTTTAAGCTGTCCGAAGGTCATACGATGGACAATCTCCTCAGATACTGCGACTGTCCGACCATCTATTACCGTCTGATCAATGCCAAAAGCAGGCTTTCCGTGATATTGCGTGGTTTCGGCAAATAATTCATACATAGCCGCCAGGGTTTGTGCATGGGGCATTTCTGAAAACGGATTGAAGGGACTGCGCAGCATTTGCGACTGCAATTGTGCTACCATCCGGTAAGGAGAAAGGGCCACTTTCTGGAGTTCATTAAACTGATAAAGCAAAGGTCAATCTCCTAACCTGACTAGTCGCGTCTGGTCATTTTTTGTAAGTATCATATTACGCTGCAGTGCAACATAATACACAAACCTTCCAAAAGTGTTAGCAAAATTTGCAACATTACCCCTAAACCACTACATATTATGCCATATTCTTACCCGTGTATTAGCCGCTCAGGCTTCAAGGACATAAAAATGATGCTCTGGTTTCGCGCAACAATAATACTGATTCTCATGACTGGACCGGCATTTGGGGTCTCTCTTTTTGGCGATGAAGAGGTTTTCGATGAGGCCGCCCGGGACAATTTTACGGAAGTCGAGCAATTTCTGCTGACTGGAAATAATGTCAATATCCGGGATCGCAAGAAGGTTCCACTCATCCATCATGCCGCTGCGGCCGGAGCGACACGGACGGTCAAGGTTCTTATCAAACACGGCGCCAAGCTGGATCTCACCGATAGCCTGGGGAATACGGCCCTTATTCAGGCGGCGGCCTATGGATCTGAGCCGGTAATCAATCTGTTGCTGGAAAATGGCGCAAAAATAGATCTGGAGAACCGGCAAGGAGAAACCGCCCTGATCAAGGCGGCCCAGACCGGCAGTGTGAGAAGCGTTGAAGTTCTGATTGAGAAAGGCGCTTCGGTGAATATATCCGATTTTACGGGGCGGACGGCACTTGATCATGCAAGGCAGAACCGCCACCGTGAAATCGTCAGATTGTTAGATGCCCAGTCCTGATATCAGGGGGCTTCTGCGGCATTAAGGGATGCCCGTAAGCCGTCTGCCTGCGGGTTAGTAAAGAGACCTTCCAGAATGATCTGGCTGGCTGTTGCAGGTTTTCCGAAATAAGCTTCGTTCCAATCGTCCTTTGCCGCTAGGACAGATCCTTCAACGGAGGCCCCGATAAACAGCCCCTTGGTATTGGCGAATGAAAAAACATCAACTTTCAGATTTGTCGTCGTCGAGGCCCCGACATTAGCGCCAACAGGACCAACGGCTGCGCTTAAATCTCCGCCCAGTTTAACCTGATTATCAATAATGGCTTTCAGGCCTTTTTCTGTCATGACAACAAGAACCAGTTCCTTGGCTTCCGCGCCAAATTGCAGGCCTACACTTCCCTGTCCCATGGTATAAAAGGCAGGAGAGGTCCAGTTGCCATCTTTATCCTGACCCAGAAGAACACCGCTGCCACCAGCACCGCCGACAAAAAACCCGGCTTTCAGCACTTGTGGAAACACCACGACCCCCTTGGCAATAGCCAGGAGCTTACGAAAATCCTCCATTCCCGATTGCTTCGCCAGGTTATCGACGGTAAATTTGGCCCGTTCTACTAATTGGTTTTGCTCTTCTCCTGCTGTCGCCAGCTGGGTGCCCGCAAAAAGCAGGGTGAGGACGCATAACAGGCTCGTAACCGCTTTCTGGGCTGATTTTATCGACACTTGCATGACTTTATCCTTTTTGGCTTGTCCAAGGGAACTGCAATTCATGTATAACTATCCTATCAATCATGGCTTTAATATGTCGGCTGTTTCTGACAATTGAAAGTAAATAGATGAACAAAGCAAAAGGATTGCCCAAATGACAAACACAGCGGGCGCGGCAGAGGATACCAATTCCCATATCCTGGCCTCAAACGGCATGCGCCTGCAAACCCTCGTTTATATTCGATGGTTGGCGGTTCTAGGACAGGCGCTTACGGTATTTATCGTTTATTTCGGCTTCGGGTATGACCTGAATTTAGGCCCTATCGCCGCCCTGGTCACGGCCAGCGCCATTCTCAATATTCTGGTGACCATCAGCCAGAGGACTACGACCCGTCTCAGCGATCGCGGGGCTATTCTTTATCTGTTTTACGACATATTGCAGCTTGCTGGTCTGCTGTATTTCACCGGGGGTCTGACCAACCCTTTCTCAGTGCTTTTCCTGGTACCAGTAACCATTTCAGCGACCAACCTTTCCCGCCGGGGAACATTCTTTCTGGGCCTGATCACGTTAATCTGTATTACCTTGCTGGCCGGCTTCCATGAGCGGCTGCCTCTGCCCATCGGCACCCTGCAGCTTTCTACAACCTATATTCTTGCCATCTGGTCAGCCTTAGTGCTTGGCACCTTGTTCCTGTCCGCCTATGCGTGGCTGATCGCGGAAGATGCCCGCAAAATGTCCGACGCCCTAACCATTGCCCGCTTCGAGCTGGCCAGGGAACAGCAGCTTTCCGCTGTGGGCGGCATTGCGGCGGCGGCGGCCCATGAGCTTGGAACCCCGCTCAATACAATTTTATTGGTCTCGCGGGAACTCGCTCAGGAGCTGCCTGCAGACAGCAGCTTTGCCGAAGATGCCGCCCTGCTGGAGGACCAGGCGAAAAAATGTGCCGAGGTGTTATCTCAACTGTCGAAACGCCCGGACACCGAAAGGTTCCTGAAAGGGGAGGCCCATCACGATTATCTACCGCTCGAAAGTCTGTTTTCTCTGATCGCCGAGAAATACGAAGATCCGAAGAAGACCATTGTTATCGAAACCCACGGCGAAGAAACAAAAAGCCCGAAGCTGTTTTCCACACCGGAATTACGGCATGGGATCAACAATCTGGTCAGCAATGCCGCAGAATTTTCCAATCAGAAAGTGGTCATCGATCTGTTTTGGGACGAAAAAACCGTCCGGGTTGAAATTCGAGATGACGGGCCTGGGTTTTCCCAGGAAATCCTTGATCGACTGGGAGAGCCTTATGTGTCCAGCAGACGGGGCCGCGGCGGTATGGGCCTCGGGGTCTTTATCGCCGATATGCTGATTAAGCGCAGCGGCGGGACATTAAGCTTCAGGAATGGCGCCAAACAAGGGGCCGTTGCTGAAATTCTCTGGTCCCGGCGACGTTTGGAAAAATCTGATCCTTTCCGATAGCGCAGAATGTGATAGTCTGGCATAAAAGAAGCTCAATGATGGCTTGCATCAGGAAAGGCCTGAAGGAGACATGGAAAAAAAGCCCCTGTTGATTGTTGATGACGACGAGATCTTCTTAAAGCGGCTGGGACGGTCGTTGGAACGACACGGTTTTGAACCCACCCTGGCGTCCAGTGTTGCCGATGGGAAAAAACAAGCGGCAGCCATGGTTCCCGAATATGCCGTTGTAGATTTACGGCTACAGGACGGCAATGGCCTTGAAGTCGTTGACGCTATTCATCAGGCCAATGATGAAGCCCGCATCGTTATGTTGACTGGATATGGCAATATCGCCTCGGCGGTTGCAGCAGTAAAGGCCGGAGCCATCGACTATCTGGCCAAACCTGCCAATGTGGAGGACATCGTCAACGCCTTGCTGGCCGAGAAAGACACCAAACCGACGCCACCTGAAAACCCCATGTCCGCAGACCGGGTCCGCTGGGAGCATATTCAGCGGGTCTATGAACTCTGCGATCATAATGTGTCGGAAACTGCGCGGCGCTTGAACATGCACCGCCGGACTTTGCAGCGCATCATGGCCAAACGGTCGCCGCAATAACCACCGAATGACCAAGCCCGCCTCCAATCCCCTCCTGATCTGCGGCAATGCGACAGAAGAAATGGCGAAACTGCCAGCCGGCAGCGTAGACCTGATTGTCGCCGATCCACCCTATAATCTCGGCAAGAATTACGGCAACAATATCGACAGCAAAGATCGGGCGGAATATCAGGCCTTTACCGCCGGGTGGGTGAAGGAAGCCGTCCGATTGTTGACGCCGGGGGGATCCCTGTATTGTTTTATGGGGGTCAAATTCATCGCCCGGCTCTATATGTTGCTGGAGGAGGAACTTGGCCTCACGCCGCAAGGATGGATCACCTGGCATTACACACAGGGCATGGGCCGCAAGCGCGGATTTTCACCGCGTCACGAGGATATTCTGTGGTTTTCCAAAGGCGATGAGGCCGCCTTCAACCTCGATGATGTGCGGGTTCCGCAGAAATATTACCGCAAGCGTAATAACATGGCCGGGGCCAACCCCGGGGATGTCTGGCAGTTCAGCCATGTCCATTATTGCGCCGCCGAGCGCCTGCCCCATCCAACCCAGAAACCCGAAGCGCTGTTGGAACGGATCATCGCAGCTTCTTCCAGTCCGGGAGATCATGTTCTGGATCCGTTTCTCGGCAGCGGCACAACAGCCCGGGTGGCGCAGGTTCTGGGACGCAAGGCCACGGGTATTGAGATCAATCCCGACTATATCGACATGGCAAAAACCCGCCTGGCCGAGCCGTTCGATGGCTTTGACAGCATCGATCCGAGACGGGAGCGCACCTCCCGCGATCTTCCAAAAGTGACGACCGAAAGCTGAACCGGCCCCCATGCGCATTCTGTTCCTGCACAATAATTTCCCGGCGCAGTATCGCCATGTCGCCCGCATCCTCGCCGCCAACAAGGAGAACCGGGTTGTCTTTGCATCGCACCGGGCACCGGAGAAAATCCCGGGCGTGACCAATCTGCTCTATAAGCCCCACCGGGAAGGAAAGCCCGACACGCATCATTATTTGCGGACCACTGAAACTGCGGTGATCAACGGCCAGTCTGTGTTCCGGCTTTGTATTGAGCTCAAGAAAAAAGGCTTTGTGCCGGATATTATCTGTTCCCATTCCGGCTGGGGGAACAGTCTCTATGTGAAGGAGGTGTTCCCCGAGGCGAAAGTGCTGAATTATTTCGAGTGGTTCTACCATGCCCATGGATCCGATGCGGATTTCCTGGAGCCGGAGGCGGTTGGCTTTGACGCGGCGGCCCGAATCCGCACCAAAAACACTCCTTTGCTGCTGGATCTGGCGCAGTGTGACTGGGGCCAGGTCCCAACCGGCTTTCAGCTATCCCAGATCCCGAAGGTCTTTCACGACAAGCTGACCCAGCTTCATGACGGGGTCGATGTGGAATTTTTCAAGCCTGATCGCCGTATTATCCGAAAAATCGGCAATCTGGATTTCACGGATGTGCCCGAAATTCTCACCTATGCCACCCGCGGTATGGAGCCCTATCGCGGATTTCCGCAGTTTATGCGGGCGGCAGCGCAATTGATGGACAAGCGGCCCCAACTGCATGTGATCGTGGTGGGCGAAGACCGGGTTTCCTATGGCAAGAAGCTACCCAAGGGGGAGGGATGGGGGCAGCGCATGGTCAAGGAATTGCAGCCGGATCCCAAGCGCCTGCATTTCACCGGCCGATTGCCCTATGCGGATTACCTCAAAGTGCTGCAGCTCTCAACGGTTCAGGCCTATCTGACGGTTCCCTTCGTTCTCAGCTGGTCCTTGATCGAAAGCCTGTCCGCCGGCGCCCTGATGGTTGCCTCCGATACGGCGCCGGTGCAGGAGGTCATCCAGGATGGAAAAAACGGCTTTCTCGTGGACTTTTTCGATACCGACGCCCTCGCCGACCAGATCGAGGAGGCGCTCGAGAACCACAAAGACCTGATGCCCGTCCGCGCCGCCGCCCGCCAGACCGTGCTCGATCGCTATTCCCTGCAGAAACTGCTGCCGCAACAGCTGAAACTGATCGAGGATGTGGCCACAGGGAGATTGCCGGGATCATGAGGACCGGATCAATCCGGGCCAAAACGCACTCCGCATTTGCAGGGGCGGCCTGTTTATACTATTACCGCTAAGACAGTGTTTTGATCGAGAGGTTTTTGTGGACCCGCTAGAGTATTTCGAGACCGAACTGGAAGATCATGCCGCGGTACTGGCAAAAACCCGATCGTCCCTCGCCGCGCCGTTCCAGGCCATGCTGACAGACTGGGTAAAATCCATTGAAAATGGTGGAAAAATCCTGTTTTTCGGCAATGGGGGCAGCGCCGCCGATGCCCAGCATCTGGCTGCCGAGCTGGTGGTCCGCTTTATCGATGATCGCCAGCCCATCGCCGCCATCGCCCTGAATACGGATACTTCCGCCCTTACCGCCGGGGCCAATGATCTCGGCTATGAGCAGGTGTTTGCCCGCCAGGTCGAGGCTTTGGGACGTCCCGGGGATGTGGCCGTCGGCATTTCCACTTCCGGCACCAGTCCGAATATCGTCGCAGCCCTGAACATGGCGCGTTCCAAAGGCCTTGTGACCCATGCCTTTACCGGGCGGGACGGCGGGGTCATGCCGGATATTGCCGATACCTGCCTGATTGTCCCGGCCCAGTCGACCCGGCGCATTCAGGAAATGCATATTACCCTCGGTCATATGCTGTGCGGGGCGCTGGAGCGTTCCCTATCTTTGGTGTGAGAGGGCATATGCAGAATTCCGCTGATCTTCTCTCCCTTCTTGAGGCATTTTCCGGCAAACGGGTCCTGGTTCTCGGCGATGTCATGCTCGATCGCTTTGTCTATGGCACGGCGGCGCGCATCTCTCCCGAAGCGCCGATCCCGGTTCTTAATATCTCTCATCAGACGAAAATGCTTGGCGGGGCCGGGAATGTGGTGCGCAATATCGCCTCCATGGGCGGGGAAGCGCTGCTGGTCTCCGTGGTCGGCGAGGATGCCGATGGCGCGGAAATCAGCGATATTCTGACCCGTACTGGCGGCCTGACGCCCCATCTGGTGAAATCAGTCGGTCGACCGACCACTTTGAAGACCCGCTTCATCGCCGATGGTCAGCAATTGCTGCGCAGCGATCAGGAAGCGACCCATGCTCTGCAGCCGGCAACGGCGGAAAAGCTGCTCACGGCCTATAAATCCGCCCTTGAAACGGCGGATATCGTGGTTCTGTCCGACTATGCCAAGGGTGTGTTGTCGGATCCGGTCCTGACAGAGGCCATTGCGCTCGCGAGGGCGGAAAATCTGCCGATTATCGCCGATCCCAAATCGGAGGATTTCAGCCGTTATACCGGGGTAAGCCTGCTGACCCCGAACCGAAAAGAGATGATTGCCGCCAGCGGCCTGCCGTGCGGCACCAATAGTGAGGTGGAGACGGCGGCCCTTCACGTCCTGGCAAACACCGGGCTCACCAGCCTGCTGGTCACCCGGTCCGAGGCCGGGATGAGCCTGATCACGGAAGAAAGCGCCCATCATATTGCCGCCGAAGCCCAGGAAGTCTTTGATGTCTCCGGGGCCGGGGACAGTGTGATTGCGGCCCTGGCTCTCGCCCATGGCGCCGGGGCGCCTCTGCTGGAAGCCGCCAGTCTTGCCAATCTGGCCGGCAGCATCGCCGTTGCCAAATCGGGCACTGCCGCGGTGAGTCGCGAGGAGCTGATGGCGGCGGTGCAGGCCGCGGAAATCCACGGGCTGGAGGAAAAAATCACCAGCCTGGATACCGCATTGGAGCGGGTCTCCAACTGGCGCAGCCGCGGGCTGAAAGTCGGGTTTACCAATGGTTGCTTCGATCTGGTGCATCCGGGCCATATCTCCCTGATCCAGCAGTCCAAGGCCGAATGTGACCGGCTGATTGTCGGCCTCAATACCGATGACAGCATCAAGCGGCTGAAGGGGCCGGACCGTCCCGTCACCTCGGAAAACTCCCGGGCCATTGTCCTGGCCAGCCTCAGCGATATCGATCTGGTGGTGCCCTTTGCTGAAGATACCCCCCTCAAACTGATCGACGCCATCAAGCCCGATGTGCTGGTTAAGGGGGCGGATTACACGGTGGAGACCGTAGTTGGCGCCGATATCGTCCAGGCCTATGGCGGCCGGGTGCATCTGGCGGAATTGAAAGACGGGTTCAGCACCACCGGCACTATTCAGCGGCTTCTCGGCACAAAAGAAGGGGCAAAACAGTCATGACCGCACATATTCTGGTGACCGGCGGTGCCGGCTTTATCGGCTCCAATATGGTCGCGGCCCTGTCGGAACAGGGAAAATCCGTCGTTGTCTGCGACTGGCTGGAGGATGGGGAGAAGTGGAAAAACATCGCCAAGCATGTGATTTCCGACTTTGTTGACCCCGATCATCTCGAAGACTGGCTAAAAACCAGGGGGGAGAAGCTCTCGGCCATTATCCATATGGGGGCGATCTCGGCCACCACTGAAACCGACGGGGATCTCATCCTCAACCGCAACTTCCGGCCCTCTCTGATGCTGTGGAACTGGGCGACGACCCAGAAAATCCCGTTTATCTATGCCTCCTCGGCGGCCACCTATGGCGATGGCAGCGGCGGCTTTGAGGATAATGAGGCCGAAACCGCGCTCGGCGAGCTGCATCCGCTCAATCTCTATGGCTGGAGCAAACATGCCTTCGACCGCCACGTGGCCCGGGAAATCGCCCGCGGCGCCATGACGCCTCCGCAATGGGCGGGGCTTAAGTTTTTCAACGTCTACGGCCCCAATGAATATCATAAAGGCAGTATGAAAAGTGTCATCGCCCAATGCTACCCCAAAGTGGCGGCGGGGGAGGAAGTGACCCTGTTCAAGTCCCACCATCCCGACTATGAGGACGGCGGCCAGCTCCGGGATTTCGTCTATGTGAAGGATTGCGTGGATGTCATGCTGTGGCTGCTGGAAAACCCGCAGGTGTCCGGGCTTTTCAACCTCGGCACCGGCAAGGCCCGCAGCTTCAGGGACCTGGCCGAAGCCGTCTTCACCGCCACCGGCAAACCCGCCAGCATCACCTACCGCGACACCCCCATCGAAATCCGCGACAAATACCAGTATTTCACCGAAGCCAATATGCAAAAACTCAAGGCCCAGGGCTATGGCGGCAATTTCCACAGCCTCGAAGACGGCATCGCCGATTATGTGACGGAATATCTGGCGAAGGATGATCCGTATCGGTGAGGTGTTTGCAAAAAACCTGTTCAAACATCGATTTTAGAATAAAGCCGGATCACATTTTCCTGTTGGCAATTATGCAAAGACTTCCCGAAGATATAGAAATATGAGCGGCAACACACCTCCAAGATATCCACCAAGGCTAAGAGCTGCTCCGAGAGCTAGGGATCTCTATTGCTGTGATTTTCCAACTGATGCACACCTTCCAGAGTTCTGGAAAACTCGACCTGTAATAGTTATCTCACTCAAAAATAGCTTATACGGAGCTGTTACAGTTGTTCCCTGCACCACCAAGCAACAACGTGGAAACAGATGGGCGTTTACCTTAGAAACAACAATAAATGGAAACGAGGGTTGGGCAATTTGCGATAAACCGACAACTGTCGCTGTCAGTAGGTTAACCCCTCAAAAAGACAAAGTTCCTCGGTTAGGTGAAGACGAGTTTAATGAAATGCTGAAGGTGGTCCTTGCTTGGCTACCTAAGGTACGGCCACAAAAAACTTGAGGGAGCCTTTCAGCTCCCTCAGTCAATTGTCTCCCTAACGGGAAGCGGTTGCTTAAGAAATAAGCACCGTATGTGTTGCAACATGTAGCAACTAACGGCAGATTTGTCAACTAAATAAGCTAAACTCTTTGTGTCTATAACAAAAAGGACCGCCCCCATGAAAGGCTACTGGATCGTACATGTCACCATCACCGATGAGGCGGGGTATCCGGAGTATATTAAGGCGGATGCCGAGGCTTTTGCTAAATATGAGGCGAAGTTCCTGGTCCGCGGCGGGCAGTATTCGGCGGTGGAGGGGCGAGCGCGGGAGCGGCATGTGGTGATTGAGTTTGAGAGTTATGAAAAAGCCCTCGAATGCTATCATTCCCCCGAATATCAGCGGGCCGCCAAACTGCGGCAGGCCTATGCGCGCTCGGAAGTGCTGATCCTGGAGGGGACGGGGGACTGAAAAGGCCGGAGGTTCGGTTACGGAGATGGTGTCTCCGCTTTTGTCTCCCTTTCGATCGCGTTTATTCTAGACTTTCCTGCAGAATTTGGAGCTGGGTTCCAACTGACAGGCTTTTTGCAGATAAAGCAGGCTGGTCTCATTACTCTGGTCAACGCTATCTCCCGCCCGGTAAATCAAGGCAAGCTTAAAGCAGGCCATGGAATCCTCGCCATCGCATCCCTTTTTGAAATGGGCGATGCCTTTCTCCTTATCCGTGACGTCATTCTCGTTGAAATACAAAGTCCCCAAATTCGTGCAGGCCTTGGCATAGGCGACATTACAGGCCTTCTCATAGTTTAGCAGCGCCCGCGACAGGTCACCCTTGATATACCGGCCCTTGTGATACATGACCCCGGCATCAAAGCAGGCGGCCGCGCTGCCGTTCCGGCATTCCTGTTCATAATTATCGATGGCCTGCCGATAATATTTGTAGGCGGTTTTTTCGACCGTGGCGGATTCTTCCCGGATGGCCTGGATTTGCCCCGAGGTCAGGCATCCCAGCCCGGACCCCAGACTGCAGGCTTTTTGAAAGGCATAGATTACCTTGCGGGTGTTATGGGGAGAGGCGTCCTGGTCCAGATAAAAGTTCGCCATATCAATGCAGGATCTGGCATTGCCGTTTTCACATGATGTTTCATCTATGGATACAGGCTGGCCGGGGGAGGCTTCAGCTTTCGCGTCCGCCGTCTGGGCGGGCGTTGTCTGGCAGCCCGCCACCAAGGCCAGGAGGAGACACGACATCACAATGCTTGAGGTTTTTGCCATTTTATATGTTCTCATTTTTATCACTATTTCAATGCCTTGGTTCGGTTGGCCGCCGGAGTGGACGTGCTAAGCCTGTTCTGATATGCCGGTCAGAAACTAAACCCTAAAATGTTAATTAAGCCCTGTAAATCAGTTAAAAATTGCCCTTTTTACTTTGGGCGTGTCATTTTAGGTCGAGGGACTGATTATGGCACCCAATAGCCTCAAAAAGAGAATTCTTCGGTCATTTCACACTCTAAAAGAGAATACAATTTTACTAAATTCTTCTCATTGTTTCACGTGAAACATTTTGGTTTAAAAAGACGGGTCGAAGACCCTATTTCAGGAATTCGATCTCGACGAAGGCAAACTCGAAGTCATTGCCATTAATGACGTTATGTTCCACACCGAGCTCGCGGAAATAGGGGATTCCGGTCTTGAGTTCGGCGGTGACCCGCTCCCCGCCGGGCAGGTCGATCTCCAATATGCCATCGCCCATGGGCACGACCACATAGTCATAGTCATGGCGGTGCCAGCCGGTGTCAGAGCCGCGCTCTGCAAAGCGCCATTCGGTGACCCGGGTGCGGTCATTTTGAATAAAAACAGTGGGAACCGCGGTTCCGGGGGTGGGGTTATCGCACATCAAACTTCTCCTTCAAGGGGTCTTCCGCCGCCAGCAGCCGGCGGGCGGCAATGCGGGCGAAGCGCAGGGTGACATTACGCCGGCGGGCAGCGTTGAGCCTGTAATCGGGGGACGGGCGCAGGATGTCTCCGCCATAATTATCGGCGATGATCAGGCCATGCTCTTGGGGCAGCAGATCCCGCGGGAAGTCGGCATCGACGGCGAAGTAATATTCATCACAGAAATCGAGATATTCCGGCCATTTGCTGTCGGTCTGAAAATCAACGGTGCTGCTTTTGATCTCGACAATGATTATGCGGCCCTTGTCATTGATGCCCATGACATCAACCCGGCGGCGGATGCGGAGCTTGACCTCGCTCATCGCCTCATAGCCCATGGACACCAGCAGAAGCTGCACCCCGCGGGCGAGGCGGAGGCCCTTGTCGGAGCGGGCTGCCGCCCCGCTGTCAGCGCCGCTCAGGGGAGGCATCTTTGAGATGGTTGAGCATCTGCAGGAGCCGTGGCTCCTGCAAGTTGCGGATTTCCCGGGCCAGGAGATTGGCATATTCCGTGGCCGTGGGGCTAAGGCCGCTGGTATCCAGGGTAACTTTCGGATGGGAGAGGGAGGCGAGGCGCTGCAATTCCTCGGCATCATCCCAGATGATATTGAAATAGACGCAGATCTGCTCGACCAGGGACCAGGACGGGCGGCCGCGATGGCCATGCTCCAATGCCGAGAGATAGGCGGAGCTGATATGCAGATCCGCCGCCATCTGTTTGAGGGTGATATTCCGTCCCTTGCGCAGGGCCCGGACCCGAAGTCCAAAGGGTGTCATAACCGCATCTCTTCCAGTTTTCTCATTTCACGGGCGGGTCCGCCGCAACAGCACATAGAGCGCGCCCGAGCCCCCATGTTTCGGTTGTGCGGCGCGAAAGTCAATAACCAAGCGCTTCAAATCTGCCTGGTTCAGCCATTTCGGTACCGCCTCCCGCAGGATTCCGCGGCGGTCCCGGGTCATATAGGCGGCATCATCGGTCTTCTCAGTGGAGGACCCCTTGCCGGTAATCACCAGCACACAACGCTTGCCCTGGATTTGGGCCGCGACAATAAAGGCCCGGAGGCGGCCATGGGCCTCGGCCTGGGTGAGGCCATGCAGATCTATCCGCCCCTCGATCGGCATCTGGCCTTTGCGAAGGCGCTCCGAACTGCGGCGGTCGAGACCCGCCACATTGCCGCGCGTCGTCTCGGAAGATGTCTTAAGCTTTTGTTCTAAAACAGGTTTTTCCCGTTTGCTCCCGGACATGGCCGCTGCCAGATCTGCCGCGTCAATGGGCTTGGTAGGGGTTTTTGAGGGGGATTTTCCAGGCCCGGCTTTCGTCGCCGGGACCACCTCGAACCCGGTGAAGCGGTTGCTGGCGGCGCGATTGACATTGCGGGTGACGTAATCCCACAGATCGCGATCGGCTTTTGAGAGCCCCTGCGGGCGCTTATCCTTGCGGCTCATCTTCGACAATCACCACATGCAGACGGCGCGGGCCATGGGCGCCCATGATCAGGGTCTGTTCAATATCCGCCGTCCGCGACGGGCCGGAGATAAAATTGACGGTCCGCGGCATATTGGCGGTGCCGAATTTTTCCCGGACCCGGTCCCAGGCGTCTTCGAATCCACCGACAACCTGGTCCGCTTTCAATATCACGATATGATTTTCCGGCAGGAAATTGAGGGTGGACGGGGTTTCCGGGCCCGACACCATGCACAGAGTGCCGCTTTCCGCCATAGCAGCGAGGGCCGGGGTCAGGCTGACATCATCGCTGATTTCCGCCGCACCTTCGGTCACTTCCAACAAGGGCGCGTTCTTGAAAGACAGCCCGCCAAGGGCCGGAGACATCTTGATCTGGCTCGGCAGATTATGGCGGCTGAGATAGGCCTGGACTTCCTCGGCCACCTTGTCCATGGCACTGACCCGGGTGACGGTACCGCCCAGCGCCTCCATTTTCTGCTGAAACATGTCCACTTTTTCCGGGGCGCTGATATTGGTTCGGGCGGGAACGAGATTGCGGGCATGGCCGTCTATGCGGGCCCGGGCCGCTTTTGCCGCCGCGTCTGATAGCGGCCCGCGCCCCAGATTATGGCGGATACGGCCGAGAATTTTGTCCCGTGACGGCATCAGCGGCTCCCCCGTTTCTGCTGCTTTTTCCATTGATCCATAAAGGTCGATCCCTGCGGGGCCGGGAGATCCCGAACCGAGGTCCAACCCTTGGCCAATGGCAGTTTTTCAAGGCGTCCCTTCTTTCCGGCCAGGGCTTTCAGCGCCCTGGCGCCAATGCGCGTGACCAGCCGATAAAGGGCGGGACGCTTGGCGAAAAAGGCCCAGAGGCCGACCCCCCAGCG
The DNA here is from genome assembly GCA_965228285.1 of Sneathiella sp. GTDB lineage: Bacteria > Pseudomonadota > Alphaproteobacteria > Sneathiellales > Sneathiellaceae > Sneathiella. The sequence continues at coordinate 3,084,206 of OZ245808.1, read as the reverse complement.
CTCCGGTTTCGGGGCGATCTGTCTCTCAAACGCTTCTTCCCGCCAGTGCCGCATGATTTTGGGCAAGGGGATGCGCACCGGGCAGACTTCCTCACAGCGCCCACAGAAACTGGAGGCATTGGGCAGATCCCGCGCCTCCTCCAACCCGACCATCTGCGGATTTAGAGCGGCGCCGATAGGCCCGGGATAGACCCAGCCATAGGTATGGCCGCCGACCGCCTGATAGACCGGACAATGGTTCATGCAGGCCCCGCATTTCAGGCAGCGCAGCAGGTCCTGTTTATCGGTGCCAAGCAATTCGCTGCGGCCGCTATCGACAATCACCACATGAAAGGCCGCCGGCCCGTCGATATCATCGCGCCGCCGCGGACCGGTGGAAAAAGTCGTGTAGACGGACATTTCCTGCCCCGTGGCCGACCGGGCCAATAGCCGCAGGAAGGTCGAGGCATCTTCAAGGGTGGGGACAACCTTTTCAATGCTGCTGACGGCAATATGGGTTTTCGGCAGACTCTGGGTGAGATCACCATTGCCTTCATTGGTGACAATCACCGTCGATCCGGTCTCGGCGATCATGAAATTGGCGCCGGTGATCCCCACATCGGCGGCCACATATTTTTCCCGGAGCACGGAGCGGGCCTCATTGACCAGGGCCTGCGGGTCGGTCTGGCGCTCGGTCAGCCCGTATTTCTGGTGATGCTCGTGAAACAGCTCGGTCACCTGATCCTTGGTTTTATGCAGGGCCGGGGCGATGATATGGCTCGGATATTCATCGGCAAGCTGGATGATATATTCGCCGAGATCCGTCTCGATGGGCTCAATATCATTCGCCGCCAAAAAATCATTGAGGGCCATTTCCTCGGTGATCATGGATTTGCCCTTGGTTACCGTCTTGGCATCGGCATCCCGGCAGATTTTTAGAATAGCGTCCCGAGCCTCGGCATAGGTACTGCACCAATGCACCTGGCCGCCCTGAAGCAGCACCTGATCCTCGAAATATTCCAGATAATAATCGAGATTTTCAATAATATGATTTTTTAGATCGCGGGCCGTGTCCCGCAGATCCTCAAATTCCGGCAGTTCCGACACCCGCTCCGCCCGGGCCACGGAAAATCCGGTCTTGACCTTGGAAAAGGCTTCCTGAACTTTACTGTCCTGGAGGGCGTCATGGGCTTCTTTCTTGAAATGGCGGCTGGTGACCTGCATCAGTTTTCCCCCTCCGCCAGTCCGGGACCATCCGCCATCCCGGCCAGGACCTCCGCCACATGCAGGACTTTCATGTCTTCCCCGCGGCGTTTCAGGCGTCCGGCGATATTCATCAGACAACCCATATCCCCCGCCGCGAGAATATCGGCCTTGGTGGCCAGCAGGTTATTGACCTTGTTATCGACCATTTCCCCGGAAATCTCGGAATATTTCAAACAGAAGGTGCCGCCAAAGCCGCAACAGACCTCCCGATCCGCCGCTTCGCGCATCTCTAAGCCGTCAACAGCCCCGAGCAGATGCCGCGGCTGGTCCTTGACCTTCATTTCCCGAAGGCTGGAACAACTGTCATGATAGGTGAGGGACTTATCGAGGCGCACCCCGTCCGGTTGGAAGCCGCGAATATCGGTGAGGAAAGACAGCAGCTCATGGGTCCGGCTGGAGAGCTCTTCCACCTCCACCATCATGGTGGGATCGTCCCTGAACAGCTCCGGATAATGATGCTTGATCATGCCGGCGCAGGACCCGGACGGGGCGACCACATAGTCAAAGCCCTTGAAGGCCCGGATGACCTGGGTTGCAATGGCTTTTGTACTCATCCTGTCGCCGGAATTATAGGCGATCTGACCGCAGCAGGTCTGGGTGTCCGGCACCATTATGGTGCAACCAGCCTGCTCCAGCAGTTTAATTGCCGCGAAGGCAACGGACGGCCGGTTCAGATCCACAAGGCAGGTGACGAAGAGGGCCACCGTTGGCGCCTTCGGAGGTGTTTCCGTATCTGCAGACATTTCATTCTCCCTGTTGAGGGGAACTATATCGGCTGTCACGGAAAATCGCCAGAATTGTTAGGACTGGGCCGCCATATTTATGCGGGCCGCGAGGGCATTGGGGAGCAGGATCCAGTAGCGGCCGTCGTTTTTCATGGCGCCGGACATCTCGTAGGCGTGATCGCCATAGCCCCAGAAAACATCCCCGCGCACCGGTCCGCGAATGGCCCCGCCCGTGTCCTGGGCCATCATCAGTTGGCGAAACGGCTGTGCCGGGGCGGTGCTGCTGGCCCCGGCCACTTCCGTTTCCAGATAGATGGGCACCCCGAGCGGCATCCATTTGCGATCGACGGCAAGGCTGCGTTCCGCCGTCAGCTCCACCCCTTGCGCCCCGATCGGGCCGTCCCCATCGAGCTGCCGAAAGAAAACATAGGAGGCGTTCAGTTGCATGATCTCTTCCGCCTGATCCGGATTGGCATCGAGCCAACCGCGGATGGCCTGCATGGACATCTGCTCCTTCGGAATATGGCCCCGTTCAATCAGGGCTTTGCCAATGGCGAAATAGGGATGGCCGTTCTGGGCCGCATAGCCGACCCGCAAGGTGGTTCCGTCGTCCATCTCGACAATGCCCGAGCCCTGGATATGCAGGAAAAAAGCGTCAATGGCACTATCGACCCACACCAGCTCCAGCTCCCGGCCTTCAAGTGTCCCGCGCTCGATCTCGGCGCGCGGATCAAAGGGGGTCAGGTTGCCGTTCTCCACCTTGCCGGCAATGCGCTGGCCTTTCAGCTCATCGCGAAACTGACCGAGATCGACCATGACAAGTTCCGGGGGGCGCAAATGAAGGGGGGTGGTATAGGGACCCTGGCGGGTTTGGCTGCCGTTGAGGCTGGCCTCGTAATAGCCTGTGAACAGGCCGGTCTCTTCAGTGTTATTGAGCACCTGATAAGGCGTAAAATTCTGCTCCATGAAGGCTTTGATGACAGCCGGTTCGGGCGGCAGGACGAGGGCCTCGTTACACAGCGGTTGCCAGTCGGCCGCTGTCCCGGCCAGGCCGACGCCGCCCATGTCGCGGGTTGCCGGCAGGGTCAGAATTTTCGTGCAGGACTTGATCAGGGCCGGCAGGAAATCGGTGAGGTTATCCTGCTGCCATCCTGGGAGGGACGCAAAGTCCGTCTGTCTGAGATTGAGGGCGTCCTCCATCTCCTCATCCTCCTGGAGCAGCCAGACCGCGGCGGCGGCCATGAGAATCAGGACGGCCAGGACAAGGCCACTTACGGATTTTTGCGTGGGAGACATATGACCCCATCCGCGCATGCCGGATCAGTTGGCGCTACGGGTGGCGATCAGCAACCAGTTCGGATTTCTCGATCTCAGGTTGCGGGCGAAGGTCCAGAGCTCGTTGACCGTATGGGGCTGCGGATCGCCGGAAACGACCACGCCTTCTTCATCCTTGGTCATGGAAATCATCTCGGCTTCGAACTTCACCGTGATCTCCGCGTCCTTGCCAACCAGGGTCGCATCAATGATATTAGCGGAGGTGATGGACACGATATCCGTCGACATCTTGTGGTTCTGATCTTCCCGATCCTGGATGGACCGCTCAAAATTATTATAGACATCGTCGGCCAGCAGGTCCTTCAGGGTGGCGCGATCTCCCCTGGCAAAGGCCACGACGATTGCTTCATAGGCCGCCTGGGCGCCCTCGGCGAAGGTTGTCTGATCGAAGCTTTTGTCAATCTGGCGGATCTGATTGAGGACACGGGTCAGTTCAAGGCCTTCAAAAGGGCTGTCGGCAGTCCGGCCCGTTTTGTTCTCAAGGGTGACCACATTATCTTCTGTGTCGACGTCATCTTTGGCCGGGGATTTGTGTTTTTCGGCCAATTCCCGGGCACGCTCTTCGCGGGAGGCCTGTTCATGGCCGATGCGCCGCCCCAATACGCTCCGCAGGCGCAGGAAGATAAATCCCGCTACAGCGGCAAGCAGAATAATGTCGAGGAACTGAAATCCGGAGTCCATAATCGATATCTTTAAATTGGGTTTGGCAATTAATCCATAAGCCCTTATGTAAAGGACAGCGTTAAACAAGAGGTTAATGAGTTCGATGAGCGAAGTCCATCGCCTCTTGTGCCGAACTATTTGGCCTCTTTATAGAGATACATAGAAACTTAGGGAAGGATAAACAAGCTTGGCGTTGTTAATTCTGGCGGCATTCATCGCAATTCCGCTCATCGAGATCATGGTATTTATCCAGGTCGGCAGCGAAATCGGCGCCCTGAATACCATCCTGATCACCGTCGTCACCGCCGTTATCGGCCTGATGCTGCTGCGGGTGCAGGGCCTGGGTGTGCTGATGCGGGCGCGGGCTTCCTTAGAAAAACAGGAAACGCCGGTGAACGAGATTTTTGAAGGGGTTCTTCTGGCTCTGGCCGGTTTATTCCTTCTTATTCCGGGATTTGTGACAGATGCCATCGGATTCCTGTTGTTCCTGCCGCCGCTTCGCAAGGCCCTGGCCGGTTACATGGCCCGGCATTCCAGTTTCGTCGCCACCAATATGCAGTATCGGGGCGGACGCCGCTCGCCTCCCGGAAAAGGGCCGATTATTGACGGGGAATATGAAGTGGTTGACAAAGACGCCCCGGAAATCGAGCCCCCGTCTGGCGGTCCCGGCAATCCGGAGAGCCCCTGGTCCGATAAAAAATAGGCTTTTCCTTCAATATCGGGTGACTTGGACTTGTCGTCCGTCATCATCCATGATAGCCACTCAGCCAAACATATCCCAAATTCTCGGAGAGACAGATTCATGGCAGAAAACGGTAGTACTCCTGGCCCGGATGCCGGCGCGGCCCCTTCAGCAGCCGATCAACAGCCGGCAATGGCGATCATCGTCCAGTATGTAAAAGATCTGTCGTTTGAAAATCCCCATGCCCCGAGCAGTCTCGATCCGGAAAAAGGCGCGCCTGCTCTGGAACTGGCCGCCAATGTTCAGGCCCGCGCCGGAGAAGAAAATAATTTTGAGGTGGAGCTGCGGATCAGCGCGACGGCAAAACATGGCGAGAACACGGCCTTTGTCGTGGAACTCGTTTATGCCGGGCTGTTCCAGCTGGTCAATTTCCCGCCGGAGGTGCTGGAGCGCATGTGCATGATCGAATGCCCGCGCATTCTCTTCCCCTTCGCCCGGCGGGTCATTTCCGACGCCACGCGTGATGGCGGATTCTCACCGCTTCTCCTCGATCCCATCGATTTTGCCCGATTGTATGAACATCACAAGGCCGAGCAGGCCAGAGCCCAGGAACCTGCCGGAGATACCGCCTGAACCGGGACCGCCTAGCGCTTCCAGATCGGGTCGGTAATGGTCTCCAGAAACGCCGCATGGGCGGCCAGTTCGTCCTCGCTGGCGGCATGCGCCCGCGGCGGCCGGACTTCCTTCTGTCCGTATTTTTTCGCATCGCCGGCCTCGTCGCGGCCAAGGGAGAGCCCATGCTGGCGGCCGCCGATCAGCTCCAGATAAACCTCAGCGAGGAGTTCCGCATCCAGCAATGCCCCATGCTTTGTCCGGGCGGAATTATCGATGCCGAAGCGCCGGCAGAGCGCATCCAGGCTGGCCTGGGCGCCCGGAAATTTACGCCGCGCCATGGTCACCGTGTCGATGGACTGGCTCATGGGCAGGGCAGGGCGGCCGAGAAGCCCAAGCTCCGCATTGACAAATTTCATATCGAACTGGGCGTTATGGATGACCAGTTTGGATGAGCCGATAAACTCAAGGAATTCGTCGATTTCCTCGGCCATGACGTTATGGCCCTTGAGAAACTCCTCACTCAGGCCATGAACCTCAAAAGCGCTTTTCGGCATATCCCGCTCAGGATTGATATAGCGGTGAAACACCTCGCCGGTCGGGACATGGTTGATCAGTTCAACGCAGCCGATTTCGACAATGCGATCGCCGCTGGCCGGATCAAATCCGGTGGTTTCCGTATCGAGAGCAATCTCACGCATGTTTCAGATCTTCCACCAAGGCTTTCACCTGCTCAAAAGTCGCTTCTTTGGGGCAATTGGTATTGATGACATAATCGGCCCGTTTGCGTTTCTCCTCATCCGGAACCTGCCGCGCCAGAATAGCCTCGAATTTTTCCTCTGTCATGTCCTCGCGGGCGAGAACCCGTTCCCGCTGAACTTCCGCTGGCGCGCTGACAACGACGATCTTGTGTACCCGGTTTTCACCGCCGGTTTCAAATAACAGGGGAATATCCAGAACCACCATCTTATGACCGTTCTTCTCCGCCTCCTCAAAAAACGCGGCCCGCCCGGCGCCGAGCAGCGGATGGGTGATGGATTCCAGCTTTTTCATTTCCGCTTCCTTGCCGACAACCAGCTTGCTGAGGCGGGCCCGGTCCACCTGATCATCGACAACCGCCTCGGGAAAAGCGGCACGGATGGGCTCAACTGCCGCCCCCCCTTTGGCATAAACCTTATACACCTCGGCATCGGCGTCATAGACGGGAACCCCCAGCCGCCGGAACATCTCGCCGACCGTGGATTTCCCCATTCCAATGGATCCGGTGAGACCAATCAACATCATACTCATTTCTGTGCCAATCCTTCCAGCATATGGCGCCGTAATCCCTCATCGACATCCGGCGTAACCCCAAACCAGGCGGCAAATCCAGCCTTGGCCTGATGCAGCAACATACCCAGGCCGTCAACGGCGACATGCCCCGATGATCTTGCCTCTTTCAACAGCTCGGTTTCAAGGGGAACATAAACAATGTCACTAACCACAGCAGATCTTTTCAGGGAGTTGAGGGAAATATCGAGAGGGGGCTGCCCGGTCATACCGAGGCTTGTCGTATTCACCAGAATATCCGCCTCAGCAAGACAATTCTCCCGCTGATCCCAGGAAACCACTGAGCTCGGCGCTCCCTCCCGGGTAATATGCACCGCCAGCGCCTCTGCCCGGTCCCTGGACCGGTTACAAATACAAATGTCAGCCAGTCCCAAATCACTCAGCGCGATGGCAATGGCTCGCGCCGCGCCGCCAGCGCCCAGAATAACCGCTTTTCCCCCGCTGAGAGCCATACGATCCATATGTTCAATAAGAGAATCCGTAAAACCAATCGCATCCGTATTTCGCCCGATCATCTTCCCGTCTTCTGCGACGACGATGGTATTGACAGCGCCGATGCGGGCGGCGGAGGGATCCAGGATATCCACCAGCTCCAGGGCGGTTTCTTTTAAGGGAATGGTCAGGTTAGTCCCGCGAAACTCCCGGTTTTCCGTCCGACAGTCCTCCGGCAGTGATTTCAGGACCTGTTGCAGATCCTCGGCCTTGACGGCACGAGCGACATATTCCGCATCCAGACCATATTTCTCAATCCAGTAGCCATGCAAGCGCGGCGACAGGGAATGATTGATCGGCCAACCCATAACCCCGGCGGACTTGATAAAAGATCCTGTCATTTCGAGACTCCAATGCCATGGCCACGCAGAAAATCCAGCAGCGGCAGCATTGGCAGACCCAGTATGGAAAAAAAATCCCCGTCGATACGGCTAAACAGATGAATGCCCCGACCCTCCAGCTGATAGGCACCGACAGAACTCAAAACAACCTCACCGGCGGTCTCAAGATACTGGTCCACAAAGGCCGCGTCCAGCTTGCGTAATGTCAGCTCGGCGGTATTGACATGATGCCACAGAATTGCCCCGCCCTTGGCCACGCAAACGGCATTGGCCAGACGATGGGTCTTGCCGCTCAATGACAGAAGATGGGCGCGGGCATGATCCATATCCACAGGCTTATCGAACCAGACACCATTACAGTCCAGGATCTGATCAGCCCCGATCACCAGGTTTTGCGGGGCCTGATGGGAAATCCGTTTGGCCTTCAATTCCGCCAGAGCAACGGCCGCATCCTCGGCGGGCGCCTTGGCGCCCCGCATGGCATGCTTGATTTCATCTTCATCCACTGCCGCCGGCTGGACGGAAGCTGCAATTCCAGCCTGATCCAGCAGTCGGGCGCGGGAGGCACTTGCTGAGGCCAATATGAGGGCCGGTTCGGACGGGGAAGGCATGGTCTGTTCCTGCTAGATTTCCGAACCCTGACGGCGATTGAAGAGAGTAATGATCTGAGCGGCGGTTTCCTCCACGGAGCGGCGGGACACATCAATGATCGGCCAGCCTTCCCGGGTACACATCTTGCGGGCGAAAATCACTTCTTCCTTGATCCGCTCCCGATCCACATAGTCGGTCTCAACGGTTTCATTGAGGCTGAGCAACCGGTTTTTGCGGATTTCCGATAGCCGCTCCGGGCTTGTCGTCAAACCAACAACGATGGGATTATTCAGCTGAAAAAGCTCATCGGGCAAGGGAATGCTGGGAACAATCGGCACATTTGCGGTTTTATAGCCCCGATGGGCCAGATAGAAAGATGTTGGTGTTTTTGAGGTCCGCGACACACCGACCAGAACAATATCCGCCTCTTTCAGGCCTTCGGGCATCTGACCATCGTCATGGGCCAAAGTATAATTGAGCGCTTCAATGCGGCCAAAATAATCCTGATCAAGCATATGCTGCCGACCCGGCAGCTGCTTTATCTCCTGACCGAGAAAACTGGAAAAGGCGGCCAGCACCGGATCAAGAATGGAGACACAGGCAACATTCAGATTCTGACATCCCGCTTCCAGCACCCGCCGCATTTCGGCATTGACCAGGGTATAAAGGACAAGACCCGGTTTTTGTTTAATGGAATCAAGGATATCATCAAGCTGGCGGACAGTTCTGGTCAGGGTCCAGACATGTTCAATCGGAGCCACTCCTTCAAACTGGACGAGGGCTGCCTTGGTTATTGACTGTAAGGTTTCACCGGTTGAATCCGAGACCAGATGAAGATGAAATTCCGCCATTAAGGACGCCTGTCTGCCTGTGAATAATGTGGATAACAGGGATAACATGGCTGATGGAAAAAGCCCAAAATTTTTCTCCCCGACGAGCCGATTTTAATCCTCGACGAAATCAGCCTGTGATTAATCCGGCAGCGCCTCTTTGGGAAATGGGGGTAACCGATCTTATATATCCAAAAAAACAAGTTATCCCCATAATCCTCGTTTTCAGGGTGACCTGAAACCTTAGTTATTCCGTAGAAACTCACAATAGCGCGAAGGGCTGGATTTTATCCCCAGATTTTCTATAAAGGGTGTGAATGAAATTTAATCCCCAGCTTTCACAGCCATCAACCACTACTACCACCTTTTTATAAAAATATTTATAGAAAGGGATAATGAAGGAAGGCCTGCCCGAGTGACCAAGACTGAAGATAAACTCATGCTCAGAGCCCTGTCAGGGGAAATCACGGCCCGTCCTCCTTTCTGGCTCATGCGCCAGGCCGGCAGATATCTGCCCGAATACCGGGAAACCCGGGCGGAAGCCGGTAATTTCCTGGATCTGTGCTACAATCCAAAACTGGCCGAAGAAGTGACCTTGCAACCGTTGCGGCGCTACGGCATGGACGCGGCCATCCTGTTTGCCGATATCCTCCTGATCCCCCATGCCCTGGGTCAGCCGTTGGCCTATCGGGAAGGAGAAGGGCCAGTTCTCGATCCGGTTCGTAAAAGGGAAGATCTGGCCAAGCTCAGCCCGGAGTTTATCCATACCACCCTGGAACCCGTCTATGAAACAGTCTCGCGCCTCAGCAACTCGATCCCGGCCGACTGCACCCTGATCGGATTTGCCGGCGCCCCCTGGACCGTGGCGACTTATATGGTCGAAGGGCGGGGATCCAAGGATTATGTGAATATCAAGAAATGGGCTTACGGGGATCCGGAGGGGTTCGGATTGCTGATGGATATGCTGGTCGACAGCACCATTTCCTATCTTGGCAAACAGGTGGAAGCCGGCGCCGAAGTGGTGCAGATTTTCGATACCTGGGCCGGGGTGCTTCCCGATGATGTCTTCCGTAAATGGGTCATAGAGCCGACAAAACGGATTGTGGAGGGTCTGCGTCACCAGTTCCCAGAATTGCCCGTCATCGGCTTTCCCAAGGGCGTTGGCGGCAATATTATCGACTTTGTTGAGGAGACAGGAGTCACCGCGGTGAGCCTGGATACGGGAACTCCCCTTGATTGGGCGGTTCGGGAGGTCCAGTCCCGTCTGCCGGTGCAGGGTAATCTCGATCCGATCCTGCTGGTTTCCGGCGGTACAGCCATGGAAACCCGCATTCACCATATCCTGGATACCCTCGGCAAAGGCCCGTTCATTTTCAATCTGGGACATGGCATCATTCCGCAGACACCACCGGAGCATGTGGCGGAGCTGAGCCGGATCATCCGTCACCGGGCAACTTGAAAGGCGACATCAATCCATGACCCGTAAAGCAGTTGTGCTGTTCAATCTTGGCGGTCCCGACAGCCCGGAGGCGGTGGAACCCTTCCTGTTCAATCTGTTTAATGATGCCGCCATTATCCGCCTGCCCGGCCCCTTGCGCTGGGCCATTGCCAAGCTGATTTCCCGGCGGCGGGCGCCGGTGGCCCGGGAAATTTACGATCATATCGGCGGATCATCGCCGTTACTGCCCGAAACCATGGCCCAGGCGGCGGCTCTGAAACAGGTTCTAACTCAACGGGATCCTGATACGAGTTATGAAGTTTTTATCTGCATGCGCTACTGGCATCCCCGCGCGGATCAGGTGGTGCAGGATGTCCAGAAATTTGCCCCGGATGAAGTTCTGTTATTGCCTCTCTATCCGCAGTTTTCCTCGACCACGACCGCCTCTTCCCTCAAGGACTGGCATATTGCAGCGGCCAGGGCCGGGCTGAACGTTGCAACCGCCAGTCTCTGTTGTTACCCCGCCGAGTCCGGATTGGCCAGGGCCTATGCCAGACTGGCGGCACCGCTATTGGCGGGATTTGGAGAGGAGCCGGTGCGTTTGCTGTTGTCCGCCCATGGTTTGCCGCAGAAGATTGTCGATGCCGGGGATCCGTATCAGTGGCAAATCGAACGAACAGCCGCTGAGATCGTGGCCGCCCTGCCGGTTCCGCCGAAAGACTGGAAAGTCTGTTATCAAAGCCGGGTCGGGCCGATGAAATGGCTTCTGCCGTCAACGGAGGAGGAGATTCAGGCAGCGGGAGAAGAGGGGACAAGCCTTGTTGTTCTGCCCATCGCCTTTGTCTCGGAACATTCGGAAACCCTGGTCGAACTGGACATCGAATATGCGGAACTGGCGAAGGACGCCGGTGTTCCAAAATATCGGCGGGTGCCGACCGTTGGGGTCTCAGAAGAATTTATTGAGGGTTTGGCCTCCTTGCTGTTGAAACTGGAGACAGGTCAGGTTATGAGTTCTGACGGCGGGCGTATCTGCCCCGCTAATTTCAAGGATTGCGCCCTGGGGACGTCGTGACGCCAGGGTTGTCAGGAACAGCGAAAAAGGGCTGATAATGGACGACATACTGGCGGATATCTATCCCTGGGTAAAATCCCTGCATATCATTTCCGTCATTGCCTGGATGGCCGGGATGTTCTATCTGCCACGGCTTTATGTCTATCATGCGGATGCGGAGGTCGGCTCCGACAAATCGGAAACCTTCAAGGTCATGGAGCGGCGGTTACTGCGGGGCATCATCAATCCGGCCATGATCATGACCTTTATTTTCGGGGGGCTGCTTCTGTTGACCCCCGGCATTATCCACTGGGGGGATATCTGGATCTGGCTGAAACTGGGCCTGGTCTTCATCATGGGCGGCTTTCACGGTAATCTGTCGAAATGGCGCCGTCAGTTTGAGGCTGATGACAATCGGCACAGCGCCAAATTTTATCGCATGGTCAATGAAATCCCCACGGTGCTTGTGGTGTTTATCGTCATTCTGGTTGTCGTCAAGCCGTTTCAATAGGCTGAAATCCGATGAGAACCGACAGAAAATTTCATTTGACTATCCACCATAAAGCTGGCAATAACTCCTTAACTTCTATGGAATATATCTCTTCCATAGCCTCATTGCCTTAACGTGAAAGAGCAATCTGCAACATACCCTGAGTATGTCTTTTCCTAAAAGTATCCGAACCATTTCCCCCATCGTTTTACGTCATTATCAATTGTAGAAATTTACATGAACCTTCAAGAGCTTAAGAAAAAATCCCCGGCAGAAATTTTGACCACGGCCGAAGAGCGGGATATTGAAAATGCCTCCACCATGCGCAAGCAGGAACTGCTGTTCGCCATCCTGAAATATGAAGCCGAACAAGGCGCAGAGATCACGGGAGGCGGGGTTCTGGAGATTCTTCAGGACGGATTTGGGTTCCTTCGATCCCCCGATGCCAACTATCTGGCCGGTCCCGATGATATTTATGTGAGCCCGAGCCAGATCCGCCGATTTTCACTCAGAACGGGCGATACGGTGGAAGGGCAGATCCGCAGCCCCAAGGACGGGGAGAGATATTTCGCCCTCCTGAAAGTCCAGAACATCAATTTTGAAGACCCGGAAAAAGCCCGCCATAAAATCAATTTCGATAACCTGACCCCCCTCTATCCCGACGAACGTATTCAGCTCGAAACCCCCGATCCCACCGCCAAAGACATCAATTCCGCCAGAATTATTGATCTGGTCGCCCCGCAAGGGAAGGGACAGCGGGCCCTCATCGTGGCCCCGCCCAGAACCGGTAAAACCGTCCTCCTCCAGAATATCGCCAATTCCATCACCACCAACAATCCGGAGGTTTATCTGATCGTGCTGCTGATCGATGAGCGGCCCGAGGAAGTGACGGATATGAAGCGCTCGGTGAACGGGGAGGTGGTCAGCTCCACCTTTGATGAACCGGCGGCGCGCCATGTTCAGGTGGCCGAGATGGTCATCGAAAAAGCGAAGCGCCTGGTTGAACATAAACGCGATGTGGTGATCCTGCTCGACAGTATCACCCGTCTCGCCCGCGCCTATAACACGGTTGTGCCGTCAAGCGGCAAGGTGCTGACCGGTGGTGTCGATGCCAACGCCCTGCAGCGGCCAAAACGGTTCTTCGGGGCCGCCCGGAATATTGAGGAAGGCGGCTCCCTCACCATCGTTGCCACGGCTCTGATCGATACGGGCTCGCGCATGGATGAGGTGATCTTTGAAGAATTCAAGGGCACCGGTAACTCGGAAATCATCCTCGATCGCAAACTCTCCGACAAACGGGTCTTTCCGTCCATCGACATCACCAAATCCGGCACCCGGAAGGAAGAACTGCTGGTCGACAAGAACACCCTACAGAAAATGTGGGTCCTGCGCCGCATCCTCAATCCCATGGGCACCACGGATTCCATGGAATTCCTCCTCGACAAGCTCAAACAGAGCAAATCCAACGACGATTTCTTCGATTCCATGAATACGTGAGTTAGAATCGGGAAAAAATTACAAATCTACATATTGAGTGAAAACTCGATTCAGATCATATACTTACTCAACATATGGTACAATTAATCTTTCATACTCGATATGTGGGATAAATTAACCCTTGATTAACGAATTCAACCTATCATATTGATAGGTTCAGCGCCCGTATATTATCCATGCAGTTTAACGACGATTCCTTTTTAAGAACTGTTAGAAAACTTGCAGAAAATTCAGAAAATATAGTCTGGACGCGGCATGCTCTTGAGAGAATGTCAGAACGAAGCATTTCGACCAGGCAAGTTATTAACTGTCTCAAAAATGGAGTAATACATGAGCCTGTATCTGTAGGTATAAAAGGAGATAGTAAAGCCACACTTAGACGCCGTTCCGCAGGAACAGATGTATTTGTGGCTGTTGCGATTGATCTCGAAAGAAGCTTGATAATTGTGACTACGTATGAAAATTGAGGTGAGAAACATGTACCATTATACGGACTGCGGCTTACCCGACATTGCATTGGTGAACGGGTATAAATACCTTGATACCCCATATGGGGAGGGGGTTTCTATAGCCGACATAGATGGATTGCATATGGCAATTGGGCTAAGTTTGGTAGAAAGCGGATCAACTCTTACGGGCGCGGAATTCCGATTTTTACGCAAGGAGCTTGATTTGTCTCAAAAGAGACTGGCGGAATGGATTGATACTACCGAACTTACTGTTGGCCGGTGGGAAAGAGGAGAAAACGGAGTGGATCCAGCCGCTGACAAACTATTAAGAGCTCTCTATTTGGAATCCGTACGGGATGAGTCAAAGATTTCGGATATGCTCGAAATGATTGCCGATCTTGATGCGAGGGAAGGTGAAAGACAGTTTGAACGAACAGAAACAGGATGGTTCGCGGCAGCGTAAGTCCTGTCTTTTACACGTGAAAAGGCGCCCCGTATGAGGCGCCTTTTTTGTTGGAAAAACCGAGCGTTTTACACCGTAAACACCGTCGAGCCTGTGGTTTTGCGGCCTTCCAGGTCTTCGTGGGCCTGGCGGGCGTCGGATAGGGGGTAGTGCTGGTTGATGGCGACTTTGATGGTGCCGTCACCGACCAGTTTCATCAGATCGGCGGCGGATTTCTCGAGATCTTCCCGTTTCTCGTTATAGGTCATCAGGGTCGGCCGGGTGATATAGAGGGAGCCTTTGGCGGCCAGCATTCCAAGATCGAAACCGGTCACCGCGCCGGTGGCATTGCCGAAGGACACCATCAGGCCGCGCGGCTGCAGGCAATCAAGGGAGCCTTCAAAGGTATCCTTGCCGATGGCGTCATAAACCACGGGAACCCCTTTGCCGTCGGTGATTTCCCGGACCCGCTCGGTAAAATTCTCGGTGCGGTAATTAATGACATGGCTGCAGCCCATGGATTTGGCCAGCTCGCCCTTGTCATCGGAGCCGACGGTGCCGATCATGGTCGCGCCGATATGCCGGGCCCATTGACAGGCGAACAGGCCGACCCCGCCGGCGGCGGCATGAAATAGGAAGGTATCGCCTTTTTTCAGCGCAAAAGTGCGCTGCAGGAGATATTCCGTGGTCATGCCCTGCAGCATCATCGCCGCCGCCGTCTCGTCGTCAATACTGTCGGGCAGCTTGATCAGCCCATCGGCGGGCATCACCCGGGCCTCGGCATAGGCGCCGATGGGCCGTCCCGCATAGGCCACCCGATCGCCAACGGCAAATCCGCTCACCCCGTCGCCCAGCTCCTCAATCACACCGGCCGCTTCCATGCCGGGGGAATTGGGAAGAGGCGCGGGATAGAGACCGGTGCGGAAATAGACATCGATATAATTAAGCCCGACTGCCGTATGGCGCACCCGCACCTCACCGGCACCGGGCGCGCCGACCTCAACTTCTTCCCATTTCAGGACCTCCGGCCCTCCCGTCTCATGAAACCGTATCGCTTTGACCATTGTCTTTGTCCTCTTATTATCGAATGCGCGCCCGGAATTCTCTTTATAAATCAAATGCTTGTTGTTGAGGTGGCAAGGCATCCTCAAGCCGCAACAGAGCCGTCTTGGTCTCCAGCCCACCCAGCCCTGAATAGCCGCCCATCTGACCGCCCGCCGCCAACACCCGATGGCAAGGGATGATAATGGGGATGGGATTGGCCCCGCAGGCCGAGCCCACCGCCTGTGCCGCCGAGCCGGTGGCTTTCGCCAGTTCCCCGTAGGTTTTGGTGGACCCCGCCGGAATTTTCAGCATCTCAGCCCAGACCTGCTTCTGGAATTCCGTCCCGTCGGGTTGAAGGGGAAGGTCAAAATCACCGATGTCTCCGTCAAAATACCGGTTCAGTTGATCCACCGCTTCCTCCAGCAAGGGCGTGCTGCTCTGCCTTTCCGAGGGGACCCACCCCCAATCGAGAGAGATGATCACGCCATCTTCTTCGGTCACCGTCAGATCGCCGAGGGGGCTATGCAGACTAAGTTGCGGCATGTCGGGTCTCACCTTCCAGCAGATTGCGAAAATCCGCGGCACTGTTCGCGGGCAGGGAGCAGGTCGGCCCGGTGCAGAGATAGGCGGTGGCCTTGTTCTCCAGCCGGGTCTTGCCCTTGGCCGGATGATCAAAGGGCAGCTCCTCCGTATCCTCAATGATATTGACGACCTTGGCCGGCAGGCTGAAATCCTTTAAAACCTGAACAAGATCAAGGAGTTCCGGATCCTCCCGGGTGCCGATCAGGATCACCTGACGGGCATTGACCAGGGTCTCGAAATTATTGAGGAAGGTGGCCAGCGGGAAGAAATTGCGGCCCAGTTCAGCAGAAAAGAACCGCACCAGGTCCGTCGCCTTCTCAAACGGCTCCCGCGCACCGGTCAGCAGATGCAGCCTGGCCAGAACCTCTAGGATCACGCCATTGCCCGCCGGCACCGCATTGTCATGGGCGTTTTTGGTGCGCACGATCAGGGCCTCCGCATCGTCGGCGGTATAAAAATACCCCCCTTCGGCATCATCCCAGAAATGCCGGTTGAGAATATCGACCCATTGCTCGGCTCGCTCCAGATAGAAGGCCTTGCCGGTGATCTCATACAGGGTGAGGGCGGCCCGGGAGAGATTGGCGTAATCATCAAGCAAACCTGAATGCTGGGCCCGGCCGAGGCGATAGCTATGGAACAGCCGCCCGTCCTTGTCCATGGAATGGGTGGTCAGGGCGACAAAGGCCGCTTCCGCCGCCGCCACCCAGTCGGCCTCGTCAAAATACTGACCGGCTTTGGCCAGGGTGGCGATCATCAGGCCGTTCCAGTCTGTCAGTATCTTGTCATCAAGGCCGGGGCGAATGCGGGTTTCGCGCATCTCAAACAGTTTCTGGCGTCCTGACGCCAACAGAGCCTCCGTCTCCACATCCTGTAGCTGCGGATAGGCTAACCGATTGAGAATATTGGTATTTTCCCAGTTCCCTTCGGGCAGGACCCCATATATTTCCCGAAAATGCGGGGCATGATCTCCGAGAATCTCGTCAATTTCCTCCTTTGACCAGACGTAGAATTTGCCTTCCACCCCTTCGCTGTCCGCATCGATGGTGGCGGCAAACGCCCCTTCCTCGGTGCGCATTTCCCGCATCAGCCAGCCGATGGTCTCATAGATCCGGGCCTCAAACAGCTCCGATTTGGTTTCATGATGGACGGTCAGCAGCAGATCAAGGATCTGGGCATTGTCATAGAGCATTTTCTCGAAATGCGGGGCCAGCCAGTAGGCGTCGGTGGAATAGCGGGCAAAACCGCCACCCAGATGATCATAGATCCCGCCCTGGCTCATGGCGCTCAGGGCCTTGATGACGATCTCGGACAGGCCGGCATTGCCGGTCCGCAGGAAACTGCGCCAGAGATTTTCCAGCACATAGACTTGCGGGAATTTCGGGGCCGAGCCGATGCCGCCATATTGCGGATCCGCCTCCTGGGCATAGCGTTCCGCCACCCGGTCCAGCACCTCCAGGGTCAGTTTCGGCCGGTCGCCGTCAAAACCCTTGTTATTGGCCTTCAGGGCCGCGGCCAGGGCATCCCGGTTTTTGGTGACTTTTTCCGGCTCATTCTTGAAAATCTCCGAGACTGTTTCCAGCACATTGACGAAACCCGGCCGTCCGAAGCCGCTTTGCGGCGGAAAATAGGTGCCGCCCCAGAACGGCTCTCCGGCGGAGTTGAGGAACATGGTCAATGGCCAGCCACCCTGTTCGCCGAGGAGGGCGAGGGCATTCTGGTAGATCTGGTCGATATCGGGGCGCTCCTCCCGGTCGACCTTGATATTGATGAATTTCTCGTTCATCACCGCCGCGGTCTCTTCATTCTCAAAGCTTTCATGGGCCATCACATGGCACCAGTGGCAGGCGGCATAGCCGACGCTTAACAGAATGGGTTTGCCGGTCTTTTTGGCCAGGGCCAGGGTTTCCGCGCTCCAGGGCTGCCAGTGAACCGGATTGTCCTGATGCTGCAGAAGATAGGGGCTCGTTTCCTGGCCCAGTGTATTTTCCATTCCGAAAACCCTGTTATTCGCGCTGTGATCCGCTATAAGAGACGGTAGAATACCCGTTGTACCCCAGCAAACCCTTCCGGATCAATGAGGAGTGACTTGGTTATGAAGATTAATGTGGATATTGAGTGTACACCCCAGGAAGCAAGGACTTTTTTCGGGCTGCCCGATGTGGAACCCATGCAGGAAGCCGTAATGAAAGAGCTGCAGAAGAAAATGCTGGAGAATATCAACCATCTCGATCCGGAAAATATGATGAAGACCTGGTTCCCCGCCGGGATGCAGGGACTTGAACAGATGCAGAAGATGTTCTTCTCGCAGTTCCAGGGCGGCGACAAGGGCAAGGACAAGAGCTAAGCGGATCCGGGGCAGGGGATGAGGTCGGATACCATATTTGCGCTGGCCAGCGGGCGCGGCAAAGCCGGGGTGGCGGTTGTTCGCCTGTCAGGCCCTGGCGCCGTGGCGTCCGTGTCGGCTTTGACGGCTCAAAATCTGCCGAAGCCGCGTCGGGCCGGGCTCAGGGAACTGCGGAATCCGTCCGATAAATCTCTTATAGATCAAGCACTTATCCTTATATTTCAGGCGCCGGACAGTTTTACCGGCGAAGATGTGGTGGAATTTCACCTGCATGGCGGTCCGGCGGTTCTGACGGCTTTATATGAGGCGCTTCTGGCCATGGAGGGGCTTCGGATTGCGGAACCGGGGGAGTTTTCCCGCCGCGCCTTCGAGCAGGGCAAGCTCGATCTCACCGAAGCCGAGGGCATTGGCGATCTGGTCAATGCGGAGACCGCCGCCCAGCATGCCCAGGCCTTGCGCCAGATGCGCGGGGAGTTGGGGCGGATCTATGAGACCTGGCGGCAGGAGCTGATCGGCGCGCTCGCCCATCTTGAGGCCGATATCGATTTCCCCGATGAAGACCTGCCGGGCGGGGTGGCAGCGGCGGTGGCCCCGCGCATTGCCGATCTCCGCCATGCCATTGAGACCCATCTTGCCGATGGTCATCGCGGGGAAAAGATCCGCGCCGGTCTTGATGTGGTTATTCTCGGCGCGCCCAATGTCGGCAAGTCCAGCCTTCTCAACTGGCTGGCCCGGCGGGAGGCGGCCATTGTTTCTGATATTGCCGGCACCACCCGGGATATTGTCGAGGTGCCGATGGATCTGGCAGGCTACCCCGTCACCATCGCCGATACGGCCGGACTTCGGGAGGCCGGAGATGTCATTGAGCGGGAAGGGGTCCGCCGGGCTGCGGCGCGGGCGGAAATCGCCGATCTGCGTATTTTCATGACCACAGCAGCGGATCCGGAGATACCCTCAGACTATGCGGATCTGATGAAACCTGGGGATTATCATCTGATCAACAAAATTGATCTTGATCCATCAATCACGGACATTCAGCGTGAAACCTCCGATCCCAACAATAACAGGTTGAGACTGTCCGTGACAGCGGGGGAGGGGTTGGAAGAGTTTCTGGCCCAGCTGGAAGCCGATGTGGTCGCCCTGCTCGATGTCTCCGGTGCGCCAGCCCTGACCCAGCTTCGTCATCGCCAGGCCCTGGAAGACTGCGTTGCGGCCCTCGCCCGATTCCAGGCCGCTGCCGACACCCTCGATCCGGAACTGGCCGCCGAGGATATCCGCCTCGCCGTCCGCTCCCTCGGGCGCATCACCGGCCGGGTCGATGTGGAGGATATTCTCGATATCGTCTTCGGCGATTTCTGCATCGGCAAATGAGCCACGGGCTCCTTTTAGCCAATAATACGGAAATGCTGAGGGAAGAATTTTTCTGAAACCCGCAGTTTTATTGGGATAGAGCGAAAATAGTTTCAAATGAAACATTGTTTCACGTGAAACAATTTGGATTTGAGGCGGCAATTCGGGCTCTTTTTTGGCGCTTCGACACCCCCCAAAAAACCGCCTGTGGCGGTTGACTTTTGAGGGGGGATACATATGTTGGCGCGATGATTGAATTTGATGTGATTGTGATCGGGGGAGGGCATGCCGGCTGTGAAGCGGCGGCGGCTTCCGCGCGCCTGGGGGCCCGCACCCTTTTGATCACCCACAAACTCGACACCATCGGGGAAATGTCCTGCAATCCGGCCATCGGCGGATTGGGCAAGGGGCATCTGGTGCGGGAGATCGATGCGTTGGACGGGATCATGGGCCGGGTGGCCGATGCCGCCGGGATCCAGTTCCGTCTTCTCAACCGCCGCAAGGGCCCGGCCGTGCGCGGCCCCCGGGCTCAGTCGGACCGCCGCATCTATCGCAACACCATGCAGGCCGTGCTGGCCGAGCAGGAGAATCTGGAAATCCGGGCCGGGGCCGTGGAAGACCTCATGGTCACGGACGGTGTGGTCAACGGGGTGATCCTGGCCGATGGCACGGAAATCCGCTCCGGCAAAGTCATTCTCACCACCGGAACCTTTCTGCGCGGCCTGATCCATATGGGGGAGACGAAAATTCCGGCGGGGCGGATCGGCGATGATCCCTCCAATGGCCTCTCCAATACCCTGGAAGCCGCCGGATTTGAGCTGGGGCGGCTGAAAACCGGGACTCCGGCACGGCTCAAAGGGAAAAGCATCAACTGGTCGATCCTGCAGGAGCAGCCGGGCGATGAAGTGCCGGTACCGTTCTCCTTTCTGACCAAGGAGATCACCACACCGCAGATTTCCTGCCATATCACCACCACCACCGAGGCCACCCATGCCCTGATCCGGGATAATCTCGACCGGGCGCCGATCTATTCGGGGCAAATCGACGGCACCGGCCCGCGCTATTGCCCCTCCATCGAGGACAAGGTGGTCCGCTTTGCCGATAAAACCGGCCATCAGATCTTTTTGGAGCCCGAGGGGCTGGACGATGACACGGTCTATCCCAACGGCATTTCCACCTCCCTCCCCGAAGACGTGCAGATGGCTTTCTTGCGCACCATTCCCGGTCTGGAAGCCGTCGAGTGGGTGCGGCCGGGCTATGCCATTGAATATGATTTCGTCGATCCGCGGGAGCTTAAGCTCAGCCTCGAGACCCGGCGGCTGAAAAATCTCTATCTTGCCGGGCAGATCAACGGCACCACCGGCTATGAGGAAGCGGCGGCACAGGGCCTGATGGCCGGGCTCAATGCGGCGCGGGCGGTGGGCGGCGGGGAAACGGTTATCCTCGATCGGGCCGAGGCCTATATCGGGGTGATGATCGATGATCTGGTCACCCGCGGCACCCAGGAACCCTATCGCATGTTCACCTCCCGCGCCGAATACCGGCTGGTTCTGCGGGCCGATAACGCCGATCAGCGTCTGACCGCCCTCGGTATGGAAATCGGCGCTGTCGGATCGGAGCGGGCAGAAAATTTCACCCGTAAGACGGATAAGCTAGAATCCGCCCGAAGGGTGTTTGGAGATTTGAACCTGACCCCCAACGAAGCCCGCAAACATGGCCTCAATGTCAATCAGGACGGGATCCGCCGCAGTGCCGCCGATCTCCTCGCCTATCCGGATATTGATCTGGAGGACCTCACCCGCATCTGGCCCGAACTTTCCGCCGTGGATCCCGATATCCGCGAACAGATGGCCATCGACGCCCAATATAGCGGCTATCTGGAGCGGCAGAAGTCGGATATCCGGGATTTCCGCAAAGACGAGGCTTTGATCCTGCCCGAAGATATCGACTTTTCAAAAATCGGCGGGTTATCGGCAGAGATCCGGGAGAAATTCAAGGCCGTGCGGCCGGCAACCCTCGGCCAGGCGGCGCGGATTTCCGGGGTCACCCCGGCGGCCCTGACGGCGCTCTTGTCTTACGTGAAACGCGGCGAGCATCGCCGGCGTGCCTGACACGGCCAATCCTCTGACTCCCGCGCAGTTTCAGGCGCAGACCGATGTTTCCCGTGACACATTGGAGGCTCTCGGGCGCTATGGCGCCTTGCTGGAGAAATGGCAGAAAGCCATCAACCTGGTCGGCAAGTCGACCCTCCCGGATCTGTGGCGGCGGCATATGCTCGACAGTCATCAACTCCTGTCAAAAACGCAGAAAACCGCCGGAACCTGGCTCGATCTTGGCAGCGGCGCCGGGTTTCCGGCCCTTGTGGTGGCGATCTGCAGCGGCTTTGAGGTCCATGCGGTGGAGAGCGATCAGCGCAAATGCCTGTTCATGCAAAATGTTTCACGTGAAACAATGGTCAGCATTACTGTCCATAATTGCCGCATCGAAGCGCTGGAGCCGATGACAGCCGATATCATCTCCGCCCGGGCCCTGGCCCCGCTGGAAAAGCTGCTGGAGCTGGCCAGCCCCTTCGCCCATGCCGACACCGAATTTCTGTTTTTAAAAGGACAAGATGTAGATGAGGAATTGACCAAAGCCTCTAAATGTTGGAATATGGAGATTGAAAAACACCGTAGTGTAACCAGTGAAGAGGGCTGCCTTTTAAAACTGACAAAGGTGCGCCGTCTCGACTAACCCGAGGGGCTCGAGGATCATGAGTAACAGCGTGTCGCATCTGACTTCCGGAAAATCCGCCCGCATCCTGGCCATCGCCAACCAGAAAGGCGGGGTGGGCAAAACCACGACCACCATCAATCTGGCGACGGCCCTTGCCGCCATCGGCCAGACCGTTCTCATCGTCGATATCGACCCTCAGGGCAATGCCAGCACCGGCCTCGGGGTGGCCCGCGATGACCGGGAGGATAACGTTTACGGCGTGCTGATGGGCACAACCCCCATCAAATCCGCCATTCATCAAAGCAATATCCCCCATCTCGATCTGGTGCCGTCAACGGCGGACCTGTCGGGCGCCGAACTGGAGCTGATCGAGCTCGATCGCCGCAGCCACCGGCTTTATGATGCGATTTCCGAAGTGCGGGATATGTATGACTATATCCTCATCGATTGCCCGCCGTCCCTCAATCTGCTGACCTTGAACGCCATGGTCGCCGTCCATGCGGTGATTGTGCCCCTGCAATGCGAGTTTTTCGCCCTCGAAGGCCTCAGCATGCTGATGAAAACCATCGAGCGGGTGCGCAGCACCCTCAATCCCGGGCTCAATATCCAGGGGGTGGTGCTGACCATGTTCGACAAGCGTAACAATCTTTCCCTGCAGGTGGCCCAGGATGTCCGTGATTTCCTCGGCGACAAGGTCTATCAGACGGTGATCCCGCGCAATGTCCGGGTCTCGGAAGCGCCGAGCCATGGCAAACCCGTCCTTATATATGACCATCGCTGTGCCGGCAGCCAGGCCTATATCGGCCTGGCCAAGGAAGTGATCCGCCGCGAACGCCAACTCAACGCGGCCTGAGATAGACAGATACTCCGGCCGAGACGAATGTGATGACACTGATGACTGACGAAATTTCCAAGAAGAAGCTCGGGCGCGGTCTTTCCGCCCTGCTCGGCGATGATGTGGCCAGCGACTATGCCGACCTCGACAAGGTCCGCAGCACCAAGGAAGTGCCGGTGGAACAGCTCCGCGCCAACCAGTTCCAGCCCCGTCAGGACTGGGACAAGGAGGCCTTGCAGGGCCTTGCCGACTC
Source organism: Sneathiella sp. (assembly GCA_965228285.1). Taxonomy (GTDB): domain Bacteria; phylum Pseudomonadota; class Alphaproteobacteria; order Sneathiellales; family Sneathiellaceae; genus Sneathiella. The sequence goes on along the minus strand of OZ245808.1, from coordinate 3,060,871 downwards.
CATTGCGGAAAAAGGGATATTGCAACCTATACTTGTCAGGCGCAACCCCGGCAAGGACGGCGAATATGAGATCATCGCCGGGGAACGCCGCTGGCGCGCGGCGCAGATGGCGCAGCTCCATGAAGTGCCGGTAATCATCAAGGAGTTGACCGATGCCGAGAGCATGGAAATCGCCATCATCGAAAATATCCAGCGCGAGGATCTCTCCCCCATCGAGGAGGCGGAGGCCTATCGCCGGCTGATGGATGATTTCGGCTATGTTCAGGAGACCCTGTCGAAGAAAGTCGGCAAGAGCCGCTCTTACCTCGCCAATATCCTCCGGCTTCTCATCCTGCCGACCAATGTGCAGGATATGATCCGGGATGGCCGCCTGACCGCCGGGGCCGGACGCACCCTGATCAACGCGGAAGACCCGGAAGCCATGGCGTTTCAGATCGTTGACGGTGGCCTGACGGTGCGGGAGGCGGAGGATCTGGTCCGCAAGGATTCCAAGAAAAAGTCTCCCGGCGATAATGTTGCCAAGCGCCAGCAGGCCTGGAAAAGCGCCGATGTTGTGGCCCTGGAAGAAGATCTCTCCGCCGCCATCGGCATGGCCGTTGATATTGCCCATAAGGAGGACGGCACCGGCACCCTGACCATCCGCTACGGCGACCTCGACCAGCTCGACGACGCCTGCCGCCGCCTCACCCGCGAGCCCCTGCATCTGCTCGGTGAAGACGAGATCGAAGACCCGCTGGAAGATGGCGACCTGGTCGAAATCTACCCCTATAAAGGCGAAATGACCGAAGCCATCTCCGACGCCCTCGAAGACCCGGACGGAAACGGGGACGAGAAGTAATTCTATCTTAAGTAATACATCTTTTTGATAAAGCGCCGCGTTAAATGGCGAAGAAGCCTAAATACACAAAGCTAGGACGTGGTTACGCTCGTAAACACAAATTACTTTCTTTGGTAGATCGGGATATCGGCAAAGCAAAAAGCATTGCTGTTAAGGATTTGAAAACTAAAACCCTGCTAACTATCTTACAGGTTAATATAGCACATGTGCATAATGGAAGGTGCTTACCAGAATTGCGGTAAATAACACCTGCACCGTTTTTTGCTAAAATTGAGTTTCGTTACAGCAAAAGGACCTGATGATACTGTTCGCGCTGATGTTGTTTTGGTGATAGTTATCGGCAAAAGAGTGCTTTACCGGGACTCATTGGGCGCGTAGAATCTTTCGTGCCGGAGGCACGTAAAATGATGAAGCCAAAAAAAATTACGGTTACACCCTCTATTGAGCACCCTGACATTTTAGATGTAAGGGATGCAATGCAGCAGGTGATTGACTACTTCGATTTGTTAACGGATCAGGAAAACAAATTTGTAGTATGGAATCTCACTTTTGCTAGCACCAATTCCCCTTTCACAGCTGAAGGCGCACCTGTTGATCTTCGTACCAATGCTACGGCATATGGTCTGGTAATGAATCATGTGGAGATTATTGAGCGAGGTCTCTCCCGCATACAGGCCGGAGAGCCACTAGATGATGAATTTCCTAATGACAAAAGGGAAATTGCCGTCCGTATGCTAAAGCGAAACCTAAATGGTATAGGAAGCACAAAGATAGGGTTTGACGATGAATCTCCGGGCGTTGAACTTGATCCTATTATTGCTAAGCGGTCTCTTAACGTTATTTTGGGAACAGGAGATGATCTGTACGATTATCTTTTTGACAGTTTTGCGCATAAAGAAGTTGGCTCTTTAGAAGGCCGTATCTTGGATGTTGGAACTGACTATGACGAGCCGGCTTTTAAGCTAAAAGAACATCGTACGGGGCGAGAGATATGGTGCAGAGTCGATCAAGGCGCTCGCAATGAAATTGAGAAGAAGCTAACAGCAGGGGATGTTTGGGATCATCGTAGAGTTCGTGTGCGCGGGGTTTTGAGTTATGATCTAAGCGGAAAAATCATACGCTTATATGATGGCCGCATTACATATATCAATCCAGAAGACGTAGACATCGAAAGTTTGCATGATCCAGATTTTACAGAGGGAATGGCGCCCTATGAATATTTGGATCATCTGAGAGATAATGAATTTGGTTGATGTCCCTAAATACTATTGGGACGCTTGTATTTGGATTGAGTTGATCAACCAAGGTAATCCAGATCACGTTAAGCGATGCCTACATGTCATTGACCTTGCTGAAAGCGGGATGGTGCAAATCTGGACATCTGCATTTACCCTTGCAGAAGTATGGAAGCGGAAATGCCACGGCGACAATGTTCAACTACAACAAAACAAAGATAGATACTTTGAGGATTATATTGAAAAAGAGTTTATCATCAAGGTTATGGTAGACGTAGATGTTGGGAATTTGGCACGGCGTCTTTTGCGAAAATTTCCTGGTTTAGGAAAACCGCAAGATGCTATCCATGTTGCGACCTGCCTTCTAAATAATTTGGATGAATTACATTCATTTGATAAAGAAGACCTCACCAAATTTGATGGTAAGATTCCGCGTTCAGATCACAAAATGCTAAAAATATGCACGCCGCCACTCCCACCAATAGAACCCCAAGAAGAAATGTTTAGAAGTGAAGGTGAGTAAATTGGTAAATGATGGCGTCATTGCGCCAACATGAAGGGATAACCCTGCATGTCAGCGCTAAATGATTTCCACTTGAGTTCCCTCAGCCCTCAATCTCCACAATCATCTCAATCTCAACGGCGATCTGGTTGGGCAGGGAGCCCATGCCGACGGCGGAGCGGGCGGCTTTGCCGGCTTTTTCGCCGAAAATCTCGACCATCAGGTCCGAATAGCCGTTGATCACCTTCGGGTGTTCCTTGAAATCGGGGACCGCATTGACCATGCCGAGGACCTTGACGATTTTTGTCACCCGATTGAGGTCACCGATCACCGATTTCATATTGGCCAGCATATTAAGGCCGACGAGACGGGCGGCGTCATAAGCCTCCTCGGTTGTCAGATCCTTTCCGACTTTGCCGGTGACGGCGCCGCCCTCCGGTTTTCTCGGGCCGATACCGGACATGAACAGCAAATTACCGGTGACAACCCCGCCGATATAATTGCCAATGGGCGAGGGGGCCTCAGGCAGGGTGATATTGAGCTCAAGCAGTCTGGCATCGATGGACATTTGAATGATCCTTATGGTTATGAGGTGGGTGTTCTGGATGTGATAGGGGAATTCTATGGGAAAAAAGCCGTTTTTCCAAGAATTCCGCCGTTGAATTCATCGCGGCCTGTTTGCCCGGACCCGCGCCATCTGTCAGCTTGTGGCGCGAGGCAGGGGAAGCGACTTAAGCCATCTGTTTAGCTGCGTGGGAAACCGCCGATTTCTGCGGTTTTTCCGGAAATTCTCCAAAAAAGACGATTTCCATTGAACCGAATTCGCCGTTCAGGCCACCTTAGTCCTGAACGAGGGACGGGCGGTTATGCAAGGTAAAGAGAAATTATTCGAGGAATATCTGGTGGCCGGGGCCCGGCTGGGCGACAAAACCGCCATTGACCGGCTGGTGGCGCTGCGGGGCCCAAAGCTTCTCAGTCATGCGCGGCGGCTTCTCGGTAATCTCGAAGACGCCCATGATGCAGTGCAGGATGCCTGGATTGAGATTTTGCGCGGTCTTCCGAAGCTCCGCGACGAGCGGGCCTTTCCCGCCTGGGCCTATCGCATTGTCACCCGGCGCGCTGCCCGTATTATCTCCGGCCATATAAGCCGGCGGGAAATGGCGGCGGAGCTTGAACAGGCGGAGCCTGCCGAGGTTGCGGAAACGGCGACGGCGGCAACGGATGCGGAAGCCGTGCGCCAGGCCATAAACCAATTACCACCGGCGCAGGCTGCCGCGATCTCGCTATTTTATCTGGAAGATATGACGGTACGGGAAGTGGCTCTGGCCCTCGATATCCCGGTTGGAACCGTGAAAACCCGGCTGATGCATGCCCGCCATGCCCTCAGCCAATCCTTGAAAGGAGAGGAAGATGAGTAAACTCGATAAACTGATTGAAGAGGCTCTGTCTGCAGAGGAGCGGGACATTCTGGACCAGACCAAAGAGCTCGGCTGGTTCGCCCTCGGCGCTCATCAGTTCCGCGGCAAGCTCGGCTGGGTGACCTGGGTCGCCATGGTTATTCAGGGGGTGCTGTTCCTCGCCGGGCTGTGGTGCGGATGGCAGTTTTTCCAGGCGAGCGATATGCTGCTTGCCCTGAAATGGGGACTTCCGGCCGCCATGCTGATCATTCTGGCGACCATTATGAAGACCAGCCTGATGCCTCAGATGCAGGCCGACCGCGTCTTGCGGGAGCTGAAACGGGTGGAGCTGCTGATCGCCCATCAGAGGAACGACAAATAAAATATGGCCGTCGCCGGGCAGGGCTACAGATACTGTCCGGCGATGATAACCGCGTCATAAATCAGTTTCAGGCCGATCAGGCCAAGGACGAGGCCGGCAAGGCCGGTAAAAATTCCAAATCCGCTCCCAAAAAGGTGAGTTATGCACAAATTAGGCGGTAAATGGCCCGAAAATGCAAGAAATGAAACATTACTCTCCAGAAACAGCCTTGTAGATCAGGTCTTTTAGCTCCACGGCAAAGGGATGGGAAAAGGCCATCTGGCGCTGAGTCATCAGCACTCCGGCGCTGTTGGTTTTTGGAGAAATCCACCATTGGGTTCCGGCCACCCCGCCCCAATGCACCTCCCCGGCCACCAACGGGCTCTCGAACGGGAAGGGGGTCTCGCAGATGGCGCTGGCAAGGCCATGGCCGCGGCCGATCATCTCGCCGAAGCCGGGAAATCGGATATTCATCCCCTCCGGCAGCTGGTTGCGGCGGATGAGGGCTTTGATCTCGGGAGAAAACAGACCACTGCCGCCGTCAATCAGGGCGCGCAGCAGGGCCAGCATATCGGGCAAGGTGGAGACAAGACCGCCACCGCCGGACTGACGCAGCCTCTCGGTGCTGCTGCCAGCGGCAAATGGCGGATTATCTTCGCGGGTGAGGCCTCCTTTCATGGGGTCCAGCAGATCGGCGCCGATATAATATGCGGCGAGGCGGTCGGCCTTGTCGGCGGGTACGAAGAAACTGGTATCCACCATCCCGAGCGGAGTGAAAATCTCCGCCTCCAGATAATTGCCGAACACCCTGCCGCTGACAATCTCCACCAGACGGGCGAGGACATCGGTGGCGTGGGAATATTCCCAGACGGTGCCGGGATGGGCGACCAGCGGCAGCCCGGCCAGCACCTCGATCATATGGGAAAGGGGCGTGTCGGGATTGCCGACATTGGCGGCGTTATAGGCGCGGGAAATCAGCCGTTTTGGATCAAGAAAAGCATAGGTCAGGCCCGAGGTATGGGTCATCAGCTGCCGGGCCGTGATCGCACTCTCGGCCGGCTCGGTATCAGTGATCTCCGTGGCGCCGGGCTTTAAGACCTGCAAATTGCCCAGCTCAGGGATATAGGTCTCGATCGGGGTGTCCAGATCGATCTGCCCCGCCTCGGCCAGCTGCAACACGGCAAGGGAGGTGATCAGCTTGGTGTTGGAATAGATGCGGAAAATATGGTCGGGACGCAGTGGTATGTTATTTTCCCGGTCGGCCAGCCCGGCACAGTGCAGATCGACCAGATCCTGTCCGATCAGCACAGCAGAGGAGACCCCGCTCAAAATCTCCTGATCCACATAGCGATGCATGGCCGCGTGCAGGGGTGAAAAGTCGAACTCGGTGGTGATGACGGATAGTTTATTCATTATCATGTCCCGTTGATTGCTGTCCCGCGAGGTGAAAATCTCATAACACAGCTTTTAAATCGGGGCCATGGAAAGCCTGGCTTAATGTTGCTTTGACAGGCTGGCGGTGATCTGATGCATTTCCTCTTCGACATTCTCACGACCGCGGATGCGTTTAAGGGCATCGCGTGCCGGATCGGGGCGGTTGTGGCACAGGCACCATCGGGGTGTCTCCGGCAGCATCCAGACACCAATGGCAAAAGGCAGCGCAATAAGGGCCGGAAATCCGAGCATCCAGCGCCAGTTGCCGCTGGTGTCAAAGACCAGCTCCACCAGATAGCCGCACACCACCCCCAGCATATTTGCCGACATGTAAATCCCGACAAGGGAGGCTCCTATAATCGTCTCTTCTGCGAAATGGATAAGGGAAAACTCGAACTTGATGAACAGGATGGCACCGGCAATAACCGTCGCGTTATAACCATACAGCAATCCGCTGATCGCAATTACTACTGCCGCCAGAGAGACGACCCTCGTGGTTTTCCCCCGAGCCGTTTGCGTGGCGCCTGGTCTCATCCCCAACCGTGCCCCCTCAAGCATATGGTTGTATTGCCGATTCAGGAATAGCACGGTGGTTGCAATACTGCCATAGGTATCTCTCCACACGATTATTTTACATGCAGCTTGCTCCCGACAGGTCTATTATGCGGGAATGGCCCCTCACAACCTGTTAAAAACCGGATTGATTGGAACGGGCGTTCTCGCTCTTTGCTGTTTTACGCCGGTGCTGGTGATCCTTCTCGGCGCCATTGGCCTCTCCGCCCTTGTCGGGATATTGGACTATGTGCTGCTGCCTGCCCTTGTATTCTTTATCGGTCTTACGGGATATGCCCTATGGAAACGCAAAAAACGGATATCGAGCTGATTTCAGTCCTGACCTGTCCGGATTGTGGTCATGCTGAAAAAGAGACCATGCCGACCAACGCCTGTCAGTGGTTTTACGACTGCAAGGGTTGCGGAATTTTGCTCAAACCCAAAGCCGGTGATTGTTGCGTTTTTTGTTCCTACGGAACGGTGCCCTGTCCGCCGATCCAGGAGGGTGACGGCTGTTGCAGCCCGGGATAGACTTGGGAGGTGACACCTTTATGGTGCTCCCATTAAGGAGTCACAGGTTGGGTTTATTTGGTGTAAAAGCAGCCTCCGACAGGATCCAGTCCACCAGTGCCGTCAGGGCTGGATTAGGCTTATTCCTTTCTGGATAGACCAGATAAAATCCGTCCGCGCCCTCTCCCGGTTCCTGCCATAGCTCCGTCAGTTTCCCTTGTTGTAATTCGGAGGCGATGAGCAGCCGCGGGGCAAGGGCGATGCCCTGGCCATTGGCGGCGGCATCGACCGCCAGGGCAATCTGGTTAAAGCGCAGCATGCGGGGCCGGCTGCTCAGTCCGGCCTCCTCGAACACCGCCTCCCACAGATTATGGCCATCGCGTATGAGCTGCAGATCGAGAATATCGGCGAGGCCATTGACCGGGCCGATTTGGGCCGCATAGGCCGGGCTGCAAACGGCGCAGAGCTTCATGGGCCCCAGTTTTTCAACGTGAAACCCCGGAATGGTCGATAGCCGCCCCTGCCGGATGGCGAGATCAACCCCGTCGGACTTGAAATTGGCCAGTTCCTCACTGGCGACCACCTGCACCTCAAATTCCGGGTGACTTTCGGCAAGACGCCCAAGTCGCGGCACCAGCCATTTCGCCGCAAAAGAGGGGGTGACACTCAATGTCAGGCTGGTGCTGTCCGGAGTGAATTTTCGGGTCGCGTCCTCGATCAGGGCCAGGGCCTTGCGGACAGGGCCGTGAAACTCCTGTCCCCGGCCTGTGAAACGGAGGCCCCGGGCCTCCCGGTGGAAGAGGGCCGCCCCCAGATCCTCCTCCAGCCGCCGCACCTGTTGCGCCACGGCGCCTTGGGTCACGTTCAGCTCCTCCGCCGCCAGCCTGAAATTCAGATGGCGGGCCGCGGCGTCGAACATTCTCAAACTATTCAGATTGGGTGCATGCATGGGGAGCCTTTTGAGCCAGTAGATTTTCTACAGTCTTGCGCGACGAGACATGATTAGTCAAGAGATCGATCTTCCGCCATATTTAATCCGGCAATCAAAATGGAGGCATACATCATGGCAACTGAGAAAACAGCGCTGGTCACCGCTGGTGGCAGTGGAATGGGGGCGGATGCCGCCCGGTATCTGGCAGAGAAAGGCTATAAAATCGGTATTCTGTCCTCTTCCGGCAAGGGAGAGGCGCTGGCCGAAGAGCTGGGCGGCTTTGGGGTCACCGGATCGAACCGCTCGGTTTCGGACATTGAGGCTCTGGTGAATGGCGCGATGGAGCGCTGGGGGCGGATCGATGCCCTTATCAACTCCGCAGGCCACGGCCCGAAAGGCCCGATCATGGAGATCAGCGATGACGACTGGCATCTGGGCATGGAGGTGTATCTGCTGAATGTGATCCGTCCGGCCCGGCTTGTGGCCCCGATCATGGCGGAACAAGGGGGTGGAGCCATCGTCAATATCTCAACCTTCGCCGTGTTTGAGCCCGACCCACTCTTTCCCACCTCCGGGGTTTTCCGCGCGGCCCTGGCCAGTTTCACCAAGCTGTTCACCGACAAATTCGCCGCTGATAATGTGCGGATGAACAACATTCTGCCTGGCTTTATCGACAGCCTGCCGGAAACTGAGGACCGCCGGGCCCGCATTCCCATGGGCCGCTATGGGACAGCACGGGAAGTCTCGGCCCTGATCGGCCATCTGACCTCTGAGGACGGGGCCTATATCACCGGACAGAATATCCGCATTGATGGCGGGCTGACCCGTGCCGTCTGAGGCTGTCATGGATGGCCCGGGGAAAGGGCAGATCGCTTTTGTCATTAAATGGCTGGCTTCAGTGATCCAGATCTTTGGCTATACGGCGACGGCCTTTGCCTGGGCCCCCTGGAACATTTATCTCTTTCTGGCCGGTCTTGTCGGCTGGCTGGTGGTCGGGCTGCTCTGGAACGACCGCGCTATTATTCTCATCCATCTAGTTGCCTTCGGGGCCATGACCGTGGGTCTTATGAGTTAGACAGGGAATCTCGATCTTTGCCCAGATGCGCGGCTCCAAAAGCGGCGATCAGGGCCCCGGCAATATATAGGATCAGCCCGCCTAAGGTGGCCGGGGCATAGGTGAGGCGGGCATCTGCCAGTTGCAGGGCGAAGACGATGGCCGGCCCGAGGGCGGTAATGGCCGCAATGGTGGCGGCAGAGGCCAGCGGGATGGCTTTTTGGAACAGATATAGCGGCAGGCCGATCACACCGAGGCCGATCAGATAAATGGTGAAGATCTCAAGGGTTGGCAGCTCTATATCCTTCGAATCAAAGCCAAGAAACACAAAGAAGCCCGCCAATAGGGTATAGAGAAAAAACCGCAGCCCGAATTGGGCCAGCGGACCCACACCCTGACCGTTCAGGCGCACGGAATAGAGGATAATGAAGGCGGCAAGACCGCCTGAAAACAGGGCAAGGCCGACGCCGGCGAGACCAACGGTCCAGTCACCACGGACAAACCCGGAATACCCTGAGATTGTTGTTAGTCCGAGTGCGATAATGCTCAGGCCAATCAGCAGATTTCCAAAGATTGCGGATTTGGTCAGGGTGGTTTGCCCTTCCAGAAACCCGCATTTTGCGGCCAGATGGGTGGTCAGCGGCACCATACCGGAGAAAATGGTGAAGACTACAGCAGGCTCGATCATCTGAACGGCAAAGAAATAGCTGGACCAGGTCAGGGCCACCACCAGGTTGAGCATGACGACGGTGCGCAATGCAATGCGGGCGGCGCGCAGCTGAATGGGGTTAAACAGGGCGGTCGCGCCGATCGACAACACAAACACCGTCCCAAAGACGAGGGCGCCGATGAGGAAGGAATCAACCTCCTGAAAAACCGCGCCGAGAAACACCGCCTGGATGGCTTCCAGGGTGACAAAGGATAAACAAAACAAGATCCCCTGAACGCTTTTTGACATCGCGATGCTTTCTTGGGTGAAACGGGGGTAAATGACCGACTTACCAGCGTTACAGAGGGGAATTGAACCCGTCAAGTGGGAAAGTTTTGGAAGTCACAGTCGCGTTCGAGCGGGGAAGGCGGTCATTGCCTGGTGGGTCCGATCAATGCTAGGACAAAGGCCTAACGAGAAACCTCAGCCCCGGACGGGGCCATATACACAAAGGGGACGGCTATGATCGGATACGCAACTCTCGGAACCAATGATTTTGAGAAAGCGAATGACTTCTACAATGCACTATTTGGGGAAATCGGTGCGAAACGGGTTGTGGAAGACGCGCATTTGACTTTATGGGGCACCAAACGCGGCGGGGCGCTGCTGGGTGTCATCAAGCCCTACAACAAGGAACAAGCGACCATCGGCAACGGGACCATGGTGGCGCTGGGGCTTGAAAACCCGGAAATGGTGGCGAAACTTCATGCCAAGGCCTTGTCCCTCGGCGGAACCGATGAAGGCGCGCCAGGGCCGCGCGGCAAACGGGGAACAGTGTTTGCCTACTTCCGCGACCCAGAAGGCCACAAGCTCGCCTTTTACAGTATGAGCTAATTTGATCAGGCGAGGGCGGCGCGGATTTTCTCGGCGTTGGCCTTCAAAACCTCCGGCCTTGCCATTTCACTGGCGGGTGGTTTCAGGCGCACCCCGTCATGGCGCGGCAGGACATGAAAATGCAGGTGAAACACCACCTGGCCGCCCGCGGCTTCGTTAAACTGCTGAAAGGTGATCCCATCGGCTTTGAACGCCTTGGTAACCGCATGGCTGATTTTCTGAACCGTGGCCATGCAGGCGGCCAGTTGTTCCTGGCTGGCGTCGAGCATGTTACGGGCCGGGGTTTTTGGGATCACCAGCACATGACCGTCAGTGCGGGGCATGATATCCATGATCGCCAGGGTCATGTCATCCTCATAGACCCGTTCTGCCGGGAGCTCTTCCCGCAGGATCTTGGCGAAGATATTATCGGTGTCATAGTTCGTTTTCATACGCTTCCCACTCTTCTTTGGTGAGTTCCCAGATTTCTTTTTCCGTATAGGCCGGATCGACAAAGCGTCCCGGGGCCGTTGCCACCAGTCTGGCGCCATGGCGCTTTTTGACCTTGGATGAGCGCCGGTTTCTCGAGGCATTGGAGAGGACCATGCTCCTGAATCCGAGCTCGTTAAAGGCGAAATTCATGACCGGGACCAGCGCTTCGCTCATCAGTCCATGGCCCCAGAACCGCCGGGCCAGCCAAAAGCCACGATTGTCATTTTCGCCGACCTTGCCATCGGTGCGGCGGATCTCGATCGAACCGATGACCTCCTCTGGTTGATCCTTCAGGCAGAGAATCCAGACCCATTTGTCCTTCCCCTGATTGGGCAGAATCTGCTCCTCCAGATGCTGTTGCACACCGTTTTCCGGATAGGGCCAGGGCACCTGTGTTTGCAAGTTGCGGATCACCTCATAATCGACGAAATTCTTGTGCCAGGAGGGAATATCCGCCGCCGCCGGTGGGCGCAGGATCAATCGAGCGGTGGTAAAGTCAGGAACGGGTTTTTCCCTATCGGATGCAATATCTTCGCTGCCGGTTTGCAGTCTCTGGTTCAGATCCGCAAGGGCGCTGTCCACGGCGTACCGGTTCGGTTTGTAAAAGACCCAGTTTTTGATCTGTTTTGAGGTGACCAGCCCCGCCTCGCCGAGAACTTTCATATGCGCCGTCACTGTCGGCTGGCTAATCCCGAGCTTGTCGGTGATATAAGAAATGCAGACGCCGTCCTTGATCAGGTCACCGTCATGTTGTGGCGGGAAATTTTCCACGGGCGAGAGCAGCCATTCCAGGATCTGAAGCCGTTTTTTATTGGCCAGCGCCTTCAAAAGAAGGAGGGTTGACTCGGTGTCCATCTATATTGATAATCCTCTATATAGTTAATTCCCTATATAGATTCAGTATGCCAGAAACCTCCCCAAAGACCAACCCCCTAACCGGGGTCGGAAGGATGACCTGATGACAACTTCAGACATTCCGGCGCCCGATATTGTGATCTTCACCTTTGCCGGGGTGCGGCGGGGGTTCGTGCGTGGGCAGGCCCTGGGGCTGGCGGCCTTTGTCTATGGCATCGCTTTCGGACTGCTAGCGCAGGAAGTGGGGCTGTCGGCGATAGAGGCGGTGCTGACCAGTGGTGTCGTCTATTCCGGATCGGCGCAGTTGGCGGCGATGAATATCATGGCCGAGTCAACCCCATGGACCTCGGCCAATATCTGGATCATCACCACCTCCATATTGATCATCAATGCCCGCTATTTCCTCTATGGCGCGACATTGCGGCCGTGGCTTGGGAAAACCGGGCCGATCCAGGCCTATTCAAGCCTGTTTGTCCTCGCCGATGGCAACTGGGTCCTGTCCATGAGCGCCTATAATGAAGGGGAACGGGATACCGGCTTCGTCTTTGGATCGGGATTTGCCATGTTCCTGGCCTGGATCGCCGGAACCCTTGCCGGGTCCCTGGTCGGGGCGCTGATCACCAATCCGGCCCTGCTCGGCCTGGATTTCCTGCTGGTTGCCTTTTGCGCTGCCTTTGCGGTCAATATGTTCAAGGGACGGCAGGATATTCTCATCGTCATTGTTGCGGCCATCACGGCATTTATCACCTCTAAACTGGCGGAGGGAGGCTGGGCCATCATCACCGCGGGCCTGGCCGGGGCCGCCGTCGCTTATCTCCGCCATTCCTGGAAGGCGCGCAAGATATGAGCTTTGATGTCGCATTTCTGCCGTTGCTGCTGGCCATGACCGTGATTTCCTTTATCTGCCGGGCCGGCGGCTTCTGGCTGATGCGCTATGTGCCGACCACCCCGGCGGTGGAAGCCGCCTTGAAAGCCACCCCCCTTGCGGTAATGGTCGGGATCGTTACCCCGGTGGCGGCCCGCGGAAACCTACCGGAAATCGCCGGCCTTGCGGTTATTGTTGCTGTCGTACGCCTGACGGGTAGTGATATTCTGGCGGCAATCCTGGGAGTGGCGGTGGTTGCCGGCCTGAGAATTATGCTGGGATCGCCATGAGCATGAAAATTCGCAGATTTTCCATGAGTGACGCTGCCGCAACGGCCCAGCTCTATTTTGATGCGGTGCGGATCGGCGCCCTTGGCCCTTATTCGGAGGCCGAAACTATTGCCTGGGTTAAGGAACTCCCGGAAACAAGAGCCTGGCAGGAGCGACTGGCGGCTCAGACGACCTTAATCGCGGAGCAAACAGGCAAGATCGCCGGATTTCTGGCGATCAATGACGAGGGCTATATCGATCTTGCCTTTGTCGACCCGGCACTAAAGGGGCAGGGGGTCGCTTTTTCCCTGTATCAGGCCGCAGAAAAGCAGGCGATCCAACAAGGCCTCACCCGGTTGACCGCCCATGCCAGCCTCCTGGCCCATCCGTTCTTCCTGCGACAGGGCTGGAAAGTTCTGGATGAAGAGCGGGTTGAGCGTCATGGGGAAGTCCTTCGGCGCTTTCACATGGAGAAGGATCTCTAGCTTGGCGCCAGGGCGCTACAGGGAAAAATCCTCAGAAATCCTGGGCTACTGGGCGACAGGGCGGAAATGGTCCACAAGATAATCCAGGAAAACCCGTACCTTCGGCGAGAGATTGCGCCGGTCCGAATAAACCGCGAAAATATCCCCTTCACTGGCCATATAGTCATCGAGCAGAGACACCAGGCGTCCGGCTTTTATCTCTGGTTCGACCAGATAGGCGGAAAGCTGGGCAATCCCCATGCCGGCCAAGGCGGCATGATAGACGGCGTCAGCGCTATTAACATCGAAATTGCCATCCACCTCCAGGGCCCAGCTTTTCTCGCCTTTGCGAAAATGCCATTCATTCCAATGGGCAACCGTTGAGATCCGGAGGCAGTTGTGATCCGCGAGATCATCGGGTGTCTCAGGTGCCCCATGGGCTCTGATATAGTCCGGAGAAGCGCAGATCAGCCGTTTATTGCTGGCCAGTTTACAGGCGATGACCGAACTATCCTCAATCTGCTCCGGAAAACGGATGGCCAGATCAAACTCCGACTCAGATAGGTCAATCGACCGATCTGTCAGCTCAAGGACAAGCTTCAGATCGGGATAACTGGCCGTAAAGGCCGGCATCAGGGGTAAGATCTGGGCTTTGGCAAAGGCAACCGTGGCGGCCACCCGCAGATTGCCTTGCGGCTTTTCGCTCATGGAATGAGCCAATGCCTCGGCTTCCGAGACTTCCGCGGCAATTTCGGCGCAACGGGCATAGAAAGGGCGGCCTTCCTCGGTCAGGGAGATATGGCGGGTGGAGCGGTTGAGCAGCCGCACCCCGAGCCGGTCTTCAAGCTGGCTGATCTGCTTGCTGACTGCGGACGGGGTCAGCCCGAGATCGCGGGCAGTGGCAGAAAAGCTTCCGTGATCTACCACGTTGGCAAAGAGGATCATTTGGCTGGCGATGTCCATGGGCCAAGTCTCTCCAGTTTTTCCTGCAGGTCACAGGCCTTGTGACCAATATGGCCATTATCAAATGCTGCAGCGCGGCATAATGTTGCATTGCAGCATAGATATTGTCTTTTGGCAATGGAATTGCAAGCGTGAAAAGGAGTTTTCGATGAATGACTTATTTGATGATATTGATCTGCCCAATCTGACCCATGCCGAGATGCAGGAGATGGTGAAAGAGGGTCATCGGTTACGGAATGCGGCCCTTAGAGAGGCAGCCCGGCGGCGGTCAGAGGTGACAGGCGCTGCTTTTTCATGGCTTGCCCATAAGCTCGGAACGGCTGTTTCCTGGGGAATGCGTAAAATCCTGCCGGAGGCGTCGGCGGGCAAAGCCCTCTCCAGCGGTGGATCCCATGACTGAGGAGGGGCCCATTGGTGTTGATGGCCTGGATTTAAGGCCCGATTACCATATTGCTCCGTCGGCGGACCTTCCGGGTCTTTATGACCACCTTCTGAGGTTGGGGCCGAAAAGCCGGTATAACCGCTTTTGTCATCAGGTTCGGGACGAGGTAATAGAGGCCTATTGCCGGAAATGCGGGGCCAGCCGCGGGTTCGTTCTCTGTGCGAGCAGCGGTCATTGGTTGCGCGGGGCGGCTGAAATACATCTGCTGCCGGGTATTTGGCCCCTTCAGGGGGAGCTTGCCTTAAGCGTCGAGGATGCCTGGCAAGATTCCGGGATCGGCAGCGATCTTCTTGCCCTCGCTCTCTTTACGGCACGCAACTACGGGGTTTCGAGGGTTCAGATGATCTGCCTGGCGGAAAACAGACGGATGCGGCATGTGGCTAAAAAGTTTCATGCCGGACTGACCAGCCAGGCCCATGAAGTTCAGGCGGTTTTTGAGCCGCTCAATCCTATCTACCAAGATCTCGGGACTGAAGGGTGTCACCTCCCAGTACCGCTTCATTCCTGAGATTCCTTACGGGTGGCGTCACGGCGCCACCCGTTTTTTTGTATTGGCAGTCCGGATCAGTTCTTCTCAATAAGTTTGCCGAGGAGAATGCCGAGGACTGTGCGTTCTTCCTCACTTAACGGCAAACCGACCGCTTTTTGTATCGCCTCTGCATAGACCGGCCACATCCTTTTGCGAATAGCGCGCCCTTCCTGCGTCAGAGCTATAAGCTGGGCTCGCCCGTCTTCCGGAACAGGGCGCCGCTCAATGTAGCCGGCTTTTTCGAGCCGATCCAGGAGGCGGGACAGGCCGTACTGGGGGAGTAAAAGCCTTTCTTCAAGGTCTCGTGGCCTGAGCCCATTTTTGGAGCCTCTTTCCAGCTCTAACAGGGCGTCATACCAGGATAAAGGTGGCAAATCCGCCTGTTTTAGAGAGGCCTCGACCTTGGAAAGAGCTAAATTCTGGGCCTTGAGGAGGCGGGTCCAGGCGCGGGTCGTTATCTTATCCGGATCGGGTGTCATGGCGCCACTATAGAGATTTATGCAATTGCATCAAGATTGACATTTCCAAATCCTGCCCATATTTATATGCAAACGCATATAAATCCCTATGGAGATCCTTTATGACCGAAAAAAGCCCTGTTTTGATGAGCCATACCCTCTGTCCCTATGTACAGCGGGTGCGGATTGCCCTGGATGAGAAACAAATCCCGTATCAGATGATATATATTGACCTTGCCAACAAACCTGACTGGTTTTTAGAGCTTTCCCCTCTCGGCAAGACCCCCATATTAAAGGTGGGAGAATCAGCAATCTTCGAATCCGCCGTCATTCTGGAATATCTGGAAGATGCTTTTGACCCCCCTTTGCATCCGGCAGATCTCTTAAAGCGCGCCGAGCACAGATCCTGGATAGAACTGGCTTCTGTAACCCTTTCGCAGATCTGGGGGTTTTATGCCGCGCCAAATGCGACCGAATTCGAGAAGAAAACTTCGGACCTTATGCAAACCTTCTCACGAATTGAGGAAAAACGCGCAAATATACCCTATTTTGACGGGGAACAATTCTCTTTGGTGGACGCAGCCTTTGCCCCGGTTTACCGGTATTTCGATGTGTTCGATACCATAGACGACTTCGGAATTCTGTCCGAAAAGCCGAAAACAGCCCTCTGGCGAGCCGCGCTTGCCGCCCGTCCGACAGTGCAGGAGGCGGTCTCCAAAGATTATCCGGAACGGCTCCGCCAGTTCCTTTTGAACCGGCAGTCCCATCTTTCCAAGTTAATGCAACAGACAGCCGCCTGACTTAGGACTGCACCGTAAAGGAAAGGGGCATGCGGTCGAGGGCGTGGATGGCGTTGTTGGGCCGCCAGATGGCATCTCCTGTCAGCGTAATGGTCTCGACTTTCCGGGCGATGGCAGAGAGCACAGCTTCCAGTTCGGCTCGGGCGATATTCTGGCCGACACAGCCATGGATTCCGGTGCCCAAAGCCAGATGGCCAACCGGGCGTCGTTCAATATCAAAGCGATCAGCATTCGGCCAGTGATCTTCATCAAGGTTGGCGGCGGCCAGGACACAGAGGATTTTGGTGCCCTCGGCAATCTTGATCCCGGCCACGTCTGTGTCGAGATTGGCGGTGCGACAGAAGGAGTGGACGGGGGAGGTATAGCGCAAGGTCTCCTCAAAGGCCGGACGGGCGAGGGTCGGATCCTGTTTCAGTTTTTCAAATTCCTCCGGATGGGTGGCGAGGCACCACAGAGCGCTGCCGATCCCGGAAACCGTCGTGTCCACACCGGCCGAGAGCAGGGAGCGGACCAGCATGCCGGCTTCTGCCTCAGTGATATCGCCCTTGTCGGCAGCGGCGTAAATACTGGCGCCGATGCCGTCGGGCCGGAGATTTTTCCGCTCGCATTGCTCGGTAATCCAGGGAACGATATCGGGACCCTTGGCCATCGCCTGTTGACGGAGGGCATTGTCGGGGCCGAGGGCATTGAACACCATGGCCCCGTAATCCACCAATCGCCGCCGGTCACTGGCATGCAGGCCGACGGCGTCGGGAAAGACGGTTGTCGGATAGGTTTCCGCCAGTTCTTCCACCGCCTCGAAGGAGCCTTTCTCCAAAAGCTGATCAATCAGGCTGTCAGCTGCTGTTTGAAACGCCTCTTTCAGATTGGCAACGGCCCGTGGCGACATGGCCCGGGACATGACGGCCCGTGTTTTGGTGTGATCGGGCGGATCAACTTCCAGGATAATACTGGGTGGGCGCCATGGCGTCTCAAGGCTGAAATCCTGCAAGCCCACCCCACGCGACGAGACAAACCGCTCCCAGTCTGAAAACACGGTTTTCGTCACCTCATACTGACCACAGACCAGAATGGCATATTTCGGGATATAGACAAACGGCCCCAGCCGCCGCAGTTCCGCATAATAATCTGTGGGATCGCTTAAAATGGCCGGATCATAAGGATCGATATCCCAGACAGGGACCCCCTCCGGCACCTCCCGCGCCAAATGCCCTTCAATCAGGTCCATAACCGCCTCCCGCATTGTTATATTCCATCAAGATGCCGGGGAGGGGCGGGAATGTCCAGATTCTTTCTGAATAGTCGATGCCAGCACTCTTTGTCTTTTCGATCTCCAAAAATACAGGTAGGTTAAGGAATATATCTGCTAATTCTTCGCGGAGGGAAGCTCCTCATGCCAGATCACGTCATCACCACAATAGAAGACCTGTATACTCTCTATAAACATCCCTCCGAGCGGGTGAAGCAGAAGCAGTTGGACCGGCTGGATAAGCATTGCCGGAATTTTATTGCTCATGCACCTTTTGTTGTGCTCGGGACAAGTGGCGGTGACGGGACGGCGGATACCTCGCCGCGCGGGGATGCGCCGGGTTTTGTGCAGGTGGTCGATGACACGACCCTGCTCTTACCGGACCGGCCGGGCAACAATCGTCTCGACAGTCTTCAGAATATTATTCGCAATCCGGCGGTCGGGCTGTTGTTCATGATCCCGGGCTTTAAGGAGACCTTGCGGGTCAACGGCAATGCGGAAATTGTGACGGATCCGGAGTTACTGGCGGAGAATGCGGTGGGTGGCAAGTTGCCCCTTTCGATTATCCGGATCAACGTGACAGCGGCTTATCTCCATTGCGGCAAGGCCTTGATCCGCTCACATCTTTGGGATCCGGCAACCTTTATCGATGCCAAAAGCCTGCCGACGGCGGGGAAAATGTTTGCCGATCAGATGGGCGGCCTCGATGCCGATGAGCTGGATGCCTATCTGCAAGAAGGTTATAAGACCACTCTGTATTAAAGGAGAGGGGCCAGACCCCTCTAGCTTCCCCCAAGTCCCAGGGACTGTTTCAAGCCGGAAAGGGCATAAAGTGCGCCATTGGCCCGCTGCTCGGCGCGGGCATTGCAGTCATCGGGCTTGAATTCCGCTTTCTGGGCGGCGATCAGGTTGTTGGCTTCCTTCATCAGCGCCGGGTTATCTGAACTTAATTTGGCCTTCACGGCCTCAAAGGAGCTTTTCACCTCAGCCCAGCGGCTGGCGCTCATGCCGAACTGGTTGCAGGCTTCCAGAATGACCTCAATCCCGAGGGCGGAGCGGGTATAGCGGCGCATATTATACTGGGAATAGGAATCCGGATGGCTGTAGGTCTCGCCGGTCAGTTTCTCGTTCATGGACGTGGCCAGGGCCAGGGTGTCCTTGGCGATCTTCGAGGAGGCGTTGTTGCATTGCGCTCTGTCGGCGGCGGCTTTAGCCTGGTTCTGTGCCGCAACAACAAAAGGCACGCCGTTATGTTTGGCGAGCCACTCATTGATGCGCCAGATCTGCCATTCCAGCTCCTGATGGCTGCGGGCATCAAGAAGGTCGCATTTATCTTCCAGATACCAGCCATTGGCGACAATGGCATACTGGTCGGATATTTCGGTCAGGCTTTCGTCCGCCGTGGCCGTATTGGAGGTGAAGGCCGCCATCACAAGACCCAGTGCCAAAGTTGTAAGGGGAAATTTACCGCCGAGCTTCATGACCATTCCTTCCGCGCGAGTCTTTTTGTGCCAATTCTCTAGATCGGAGCATATCGCCATGAGAGTACAAGGACAATCCATAATCTGGGCGATTGATCGAGTTTGTAAATTTTCCGGACATCGGTTATAAGCGCCCTATGTCCTTGACGAAATATGGAACAGAGATCCGCCCATTCTGTGCGGCACCGCGAATTACCAGCCCGGCTTAAGAATAAGCCGGGATTACCGCCTGTTTGCATCTATATCTCTTTATTTCCAATTGGATCTTCGCCATGCCAAGCTCACCAACCCTTTATCTTGTCTGCGGTAAAATAGCCGCTGGCAAATCTACCCTCTGTAAAAATCTCGCCGCCAAGGAACGGACCGTTCTTCTCAGTGAAGATGACTGGCTGTCCCGACTATGCGGCTCGGAAATGTCAACGGTGCAGGACTATGTCACCTATTCGCGCCGGCTGGCGCAAGTTCTGGCGCCGCATGTGGTCGCCCTGTTGCAGGCCGGCATCTCTGTTGTTCTCGACTTTCCGGCCAATACAGTCAAACAACGGCGCTGGATGCAGGAAATCTATGAGGCGGCGAAGGTGCCTCACGAATTGCACTATCTGGATGTCCCGGATGATGTTTGCAAGGAGCGACTAAGGGCCCGCAACGCGAGCGGAAGTCATGAATTTGCTCCAAGCGAGGAAGAGTTCGACCATATCACCCGGTTTTTTGTCCCGCCGGGCAACGATGAGGGATTTAATCTGATCCGGCATTCCTAACGCCAAAGGGGTCGTAAAGCGCGTCCATGGAGCTGAATACAATCGCCCCTGCCTCCGCCAGGGCCGTTTCATTTCCGTGGGGCGCATATCCATAGACTTGCATGCCGGCATTGATGGCACCCTTGATCCCCTGCACGCTATCTTCAAAGACAACGGTTCGGGAGGGAGAGGCCCCGAACGCGGCCGCCGCGTGCAGGAACAAGGTGGGATCGGGTTTGGAAACCCCGAGGCTGTGAGCGGAAAAAACCGCGTCTTCAAACCGTTGCAGCAGGCCGTTTTGACCCAGGGTAATCTGCATTTTTTCTTCACTGCCGTTCGAGGCCACGCAGAAGGGAATGCCCTGATCCTGAAGCCGTTCAATTACATCCAGAACACCAGCAACAAGCTCGACACCCTGTTCAAGACGGATGAAAGTCTCTTCATAGACCTCGGCAATCCAGTCATCGGGCAGCTGCGCACCCATTTTCAACACGCTTTCCTGCACCATGTCCATGCTGTTCCCGACAAACATCCGCATGCAGTCCTCGGTGGATAGATCAAACCCATAGCGGGACAGGTTTTTCGCCATCACTTCATTGGAGGGCCATTCACTGTCTACCAGCACGCCGTCACAGTCAAAAATCACGAGTTCAGGCTGTCTCATGCGTTCGGCATTGTGAGGCAGGTTTCTATATCGCCGCTGATATGCAGCCAGTCAGGCTTGGTGCGGGTAAAGACATGGCGTTCTGGATGGTACCAGAAACTGGGCGGGTCAAAGGTTCCACCGGAGATACCGACCCTTCCGGGGTTAAATTCAAGGGTCCAGCTGACGGTGGTCCCGCAACTACTGCAAAACGCCGTTTCTATCCAGCGACCGGCATCCGAGGTCAGACGGAAGGATGTCGTTTCGCCCTCGTTAAAAGATATATTCTCAGCTTCAAAATAGACGGAGATACCAAGGGCGCTACCGGTTCGGAGCTGACACCAGCGGCAGGAGCAGAGGCTGACCCGAACCGGATCGCCGATTGTCTCATAGCGGACCGCCCCGCAATAGCATCCTCCCTCATGAGTGTTCATAAATAATCCCTCTCGAAGCGATTTATTCCAGCAGGCCTGCCTTGATCAAGGAAACCTTTTTTGCCTGGCTTGCGGGCTCAAATGTCTCATTTCGAAGTTCGCGCAAGGCCGCAAGGGTTCGTCTCTCATTCTTGCCCGTGAGGCCAGAATAGCCGACGACATCGACTGAAAGGATGGCGGCGAGTTTGCGATCCGGTAAAGGCATAGCGAAAGTGTAACCGTGTCGGAATGCCCCCGCAATCAACAATGCGGCAAGCCGGCAATATACTTCGCCCTAACAGAGCGCTTATGCACTAGGGGAACTGTTCTCCCTGACCGTTGGCACAGGAGATACAGAGGGAGGTATACGGCAAAGCCTCCAGACGTTTTTCACTGATATCTCCGCCGCAACTCATGCATTCCTGGTAGGTGCCTTTTTCGATCCGGGTCAGGGCTGCCTTGATTAACTGGATCTCAGCACCGATGCTTTCTTCAAGCTGTTCCTTAACCTCATCGGATCCCCTTTCAACGGCCTGCTCAGAGAAAGACGCAGAATGGGGGGACCGCAGGGACGTCTTGATTTTATCGAGATGCTCGGTTTTTTCAGCAAGCCTCGTTTTCAATGTGGCTTCGATTGCTTTGATATCCACTGGGCCTTCCTCCGCGGTTAGTCGTGCATTCAAATCTAATCTGCTGGGTTTAGCTGGCATTGAGCAAGATCAAGGCAAAGTAAACTACCAAGATGTAAGGTGATATCGAATTTCCTGAGAAATAATCCAGCATGCCCGCTCCGAGTTTAAAACGTGCTCTTAATTTGCCGCTGCTCACCCTTTACGGCCTTGGGGTCACGGTAGGAGCGGGGATTTATGTTCTAATTGGCGCCACGGCAGCAAAAGCAGGGATATTCGCGCCTGTCTCTTTCCTGATTGCTGCCTTTGTCGTAGGATTTACCGCCCTCAGCTATGCGGAGCTCAGCACACGATATCCGGTGAGTGCCGGAGAAGCGGCCTATGTGGAGGCCGGGTTTTCCCGAAAACGCCTCTCCTTGATCATTGGTTTGCTTGTGATGCTTTCGGGAATTGTTTCCTCTGCGGCCGTAAGCATTGGCGCGGTCGAATATGTGTCTCACTTCCTGCCTCTGTCCCGATCCGTACTGATGGTCGGTATCGTCGCAATCATCGCTCTGTTGGCCATATGGGGTATATTCGAATCCGTCTTCCTTGCCGGACTGGTCACCCTGATAGAGATTTCCGGATTGCTGCTTGTGATTTATGTCGGGCTCGCTTCGGCGGACGACATGAGCTTGACACCGCAGATGTTCTCCCCTCCCTTTAATGCGACCATATGGACCGGAATTTTGACCGGAAGCCTTCTTGCTTTTTTTGCCTTTATCGGATTTGAAGATATGGCAAATGTGGCGGAAGAGGTTGATAAGCCACATACCACCCTGCCAAGGGCCATATTGATGACCCTGTTTGTTTCGACGGTGCTGTATCTATCCGTCGTCACGGTGGTACTTTTAAATGTTCCGCTTGATCAATTGGCCGGATCGGCAGCTCCACTCACATTTTTGTTTGTCGGAAAATATCAGATTCTTGCAGCCCCGTTTGGGATTATTGCCATCCTGGCAACCTTTAACGGGGCACTCATTCAGGTGATTATGGCTTCCCGGGTCTTGTATGGGTTGTCATCACGGGGACATTTGCCGGCTGAACTGTCACGGGTCAACGCGACGACCCGGACCCCGGTGCTGGCGACAGTGATTGTCGCTGGCATGGCCCTTGTCCTGGCGCTCTGGCTTCCGATTGAGGAGCTTGCCGCTTCGACCTCTCTCATCGTCCTGATCGTCTTTTTTGCGGTCAATTTGTCTCTGATCCGCATCAAGAGGCGTCCCGCGGGGTCAGCGGAGGCGGCAAAAATATTTACGGTACCGCTCTGGGTTCCCATTATTGGGGCCCTGTTTTCTGTTGCCCTGGCCCTGGCCCGCCTGCTGTGAGGTCGGATAATCCAAAGTGACGGGTGGCATCTTTTTGTGGATGCGTTATATAACGGGCAGCCAAGTTCAATAAAAAGCATCGGAAAACGATGACCTTCACCTTCTGATCCTTCATGCGGAAATTTCTTATTCTCACGGGACTGTTTCTGGGGCTGCTTTTCCTATTGCCGCAGATTTTCACCAACACGGCATCAATTCTGACATTGAACCAGATGGGAATCGCCCTCATTTTGGCCATTTCCTATAATTTGCTACTGGGAACCGCCGGTCTGCTGTCTCTCGGCCATGCCGCATATTTTGGGTTCGGCGGGTTTTTTGCTGTTCATGTGATCCGTTTTGCCTCAGGGGGAGAGAGCTGGATTTCCGCGCCACTCATTCCGTTATTCGGGGGTTTGATGGGGATGTTTGGCGCGTTTGTTATCGGCAGCTTCACAACAAAGCGCGGAGGTCTGATCTTTGCCATGCTGAGTTTTGCCATGGCGGAGCTGGCCTTGGCATCTTCCACGATTTTCGGCCGTTTTTATGGCGGCAGCATTGATAGAACGGCGCTGCCACCAATAGGTGACATTACCTTTCAGCTGGACAGTCAGATTTTTTATGTGGTCTGGATATGGGTTGGAATCTGCTTGATCCTGGCCGCCTGGTTTGAAGGAAGCCCACTTGGTCGGCTGGCCCGGGCCGTTGGTCAGAATCCGGACCGGGTAGAATATATCGGCTATAGCCGTCGCAGCCTCAGATATATGACATTTTGTTTTTCCGGCTTCATTGCCGGGATTGCAGGAGGGTTATTCGCTCTTGCCTATGAATTTGTCACGGTCGAAATCATCAGCTTGCAGCAGTCCTGGCAGATCCTGCAGATGGTCTTTATCGGTGGGGTCGGATTTTTCTGGGGACCGCCTGTTGGCGCCGCTCTGTTGACACTCCTTTTTTCTGTGTTGAGCAGTTATACGGATATCTGGAACCTGTATGCGGGAATTATCTTTCTTCTGATAGTCCTGTTTGCGCCGATGGGCCTGACAGGTCTGGCCGTTTCGGCTTTGGGCAGAATCAGAGCCGGAAATGACGCGAATTTAAAGAGATATTACGGGCTGAATATGGGGGCGATCTTCATCGCCTTCGTCGGAGTGATCGGCCTGTGCGAAATGGTCTATTTTCTGAAGTCTCCGATTCTGGTCAGAAGCCATTTGGAGCTTTTCTGGGTGCAGATTGATCCGTACCGACCCTGGCCCTGGATCATTTTCAGCACCCTGATAATTGCCGGTACCCTGGCCGCCCGCACATATACGAAAAGGTTGTCTCGGGATCACTGACGGCTGTTAAGCCAAGCCGGTTTTTTCCGCCCAGTCTTTTGCCCAGCCGTCAAAGACTATTAGATGATCTGTTAGTCCTATTACCATCTCCGTATGATCATAGCCGTCCGACTGGAGGGCGAAGACTTTGGGGTAAAATTCGCGGACTTTGCCGGGGTTTAACGTCTCCGATTGGCCATGGCGATCCGCATCAGAGCGCGTCGGCACATAAC
Organism: Sneathiella sp.; assembly: GCA_965228285.1. Taxonomy (GTDB): domain Bacteria; phylum Pseudomonadota; class Alphaproteobacteria; order Sneathiellales; family Sneathiellaceae; genus Sneathiella. The sequence goes on along the minus strand of OZ245808.1, from coordinate 3,036,357 downwards.
CTCCTCTGGATATCCCGTTGTCTTGCATAGGATTTCCGCATTGAGGGTAATGTCGAGGCAGGTCGCCATATGGGCGCCGGTCTTACCGCTGAGCTGACCCTGGGCCTTGCGATGATTGAAATAGGGGATGCCGGCTTTTTTGAGCGCTTCGTCGCTGCGGCTTCCCCGGTCCATATAAGCGGCGGCCTTATGTAGCTGCTTAAGCTGCCCCTGAATGAGTCGTAAAAAGCCGATCGGGCTTTCTCCAGCAGAAAATGCTTTATTGAGGCGGCGTTCGAGGGCCTGCAAGTTTCCTGAGAGAGTGGCGTCGATGATATCGAAAACCGTTTGCGTGGAAGAATCACCGATAATCGCCTGCACATCCGCCAGACTCAGTTCCCGAGCTCCCGGACCTGCATAGAGGACAAGTTTATCAAGTTCCTGCCGCGAGATGGCCCTATCACTCCCCAGATTTTGCCGTAAATAGTCAATGATGTCTCGGGACGGCACTATTCCGGCGGCACCAAGAACATCCCTTATCAGACTGTCTATATCCTGGGCTTTGTCATGAAAACAGGGTGTCACGGCGCCATTCGTTGCATTTTTGATCATCTTGACGAGGGCGCTGTCTTTGCGGATATCGCCGGCTTCGATGATCAGAAAGCTTTGCTCAAAGCTCTCTTCCAGGAGGGGCTCGATCAGGGTCTTGCTGTTTGCTGTCGCCCCTCGAAGGCGTATAACCCGATTTCCGCCCATCATGGAAATCGCGGTCACTTCATCTGCCAGGCGTGTTGGCTCAGAAGTCAGATCCGATACGGTCAGGTCGACAAAACTGAAAGGATCGTCAAGGCTGTCCACATATTTAAGACAGAGCGCTTTTCCCCTTTCTCTCACGAGTCCTTCATCGGGGCCGTAAACCAGGAACAGGCGTGCGGCCGTTTCGTTTGATTTGAGAAAGGCGTCAAACTGGCTTCCGTTGAGTTCCACGACTATCGCCCGGAGAAATATACGGAAAGCTGCTGATGGATCTGTTCGGCGGCAACTAGGGCGGCCCGTTTACGGGCATTATTTTCTGCCGCGAGATTAGCAAATTCCGAGGCTACAACGTTATAGGCGGCAACGGTCTGGGTAGATCCGCTATAGATTTGTTCGCCATCCGCTACCTTCACTAGGCGAAAGTTTGTATCCAATGTAAGATTAAACCGGGTTTTGGTGTCATCTTCCTGAATGGCCAGGCCTGACTTCACTTCAGCAAGACCGATGTCGAGCCGGTAAACCGGCTTTTGCGGGTATCCCTTTGGTGTTGTCAGATCAAGAAGCTCATTTCTTAAATACTGACCGGTGCGGCCTTTGAGGGGAACGATATCTATGCCTGCAAGTTTTTGTTGAACAGAGGCATCCTGGGTTCGGCTGCCATAGAGCGGCTGAAAGCCACAGCCGACAAGCAGTGATACAAGTAAAACGAATAGGCCTGTTCTAAATAACGACATTAACGATCCGGTTCGGCACAACAATGATTTTGCGAATGGCATTTTCCCCGATCGCATTCTGGACCGATTTCTGGGCCAGCGCAATTTCCTCGATCCGATTCTTTTCTTCATCCTTGGCCACATCAATGGTCGCCCGGAGCTTGCCTTTCACCTGAACGGCCATGGTGACCTGATCTTCCACGATCAGGTCAGGACGGGCAACCGGCCAGGCGGACATAGCCAGCAGCTCTTCCTTGCCCAACATATGCCAGAGTTCTTCCGCCAGATGAGGCATCATCGGCCCAACTAGGCGAACAATGATTTCCATGGATTCTCTCAATGCCCATTTTTCATCGTTTGACATATTGGAAGCATCGAATTCATTTAATGCTTTCATGAACTCATAGATTCGGGCAATGGCATTGTTGAAATGCAGGTCCTCGATATTCCGGGTCACATTTGCCACTGTTTTATGGGCAGTCTTGCGTAGCTTCAAGGCGGCATCGGAGAATTCGGAAGGCTCTGCAGAGTCGTTCGGACCGGCCGTTTCGGCGGTTTCAACAATAAAGCGATGGAGGCGTTGCTTGAACCTCCAGGCACCGGTCGCACCGGCGTCCGTCCATTCCATATCCCGATCCGGCGGACTGTCGGACAGAACATACCAACGCGCGGCATCGGCGCCAAACTTATCAATGATAGCGCCGGGATCTACGACGTTCTTCTTTGACTTTGACATCTTTTCGATGCCTCCAACCTTGACCGGGCGGCCATTGGCAATCTCGATCAGATTTCCCTCATCATCCGAAGTGACTTCTTCAGGCAGCAGCCATTCTCCGCCTTCGCTCCGATAAGTTTCATGAGTGACCATTCCCTGGGTAAACAAGCCATCGAACGGTTCATCGATATGGGACCATCCGGTTTCCTTCATGGCGCGGGAATAAAAGCGTGAATACAAAAGATGGAGGATGGCATGCTCAATCCCGCCGATATATTGATCGACGGGCAGCCAGTAATCGACCTTCTCCCGCTCAACCGGCTGCTCGGCACGAGGGGAACAGAAACGGGCAAAGTACCATGAAGAATCAACAAAAGTATCCATGGTATCCGTGTCCCTGACGGCCTCCTTGCCGCAGGAAGGACAAGGGACGTGTTTCCAGCTTGGATGATGCTCCAAGGGACTGCCGGGTTTATCAAAGGTGACATCGTCGGGTAGGGTTACCGGCAGATTCTCCTCCTTCTCAGCGACCACACCGCACGAGTCGCAATGGACAACCGGAATCGGGCAGCCCCAATAGCGCTGACGCGATAAACCCCAGTCCCGCAAGCGGTAATTTACGGTCGCGGAGCCCTTTCCCAGCTCCTCCAGGCGGCGAATGATTTCCGTCTTTGCAGCTTCAATTTCCAGGCCATTGAGAAAGTCCGAATTGATGATCTTGCCCGGCCCGGTATAGGCTTCGTTACCAATTTCCGGGTTTTCGTCTGTCCCCGCCGCTACAACGGGCGTGACCTCTAAATCATATTTGCGGGCAAAATCCAGGTCCCTCTGGTCATGGGCGGGGCATCCGAAAATGGCGCCGGTGCCGTATTCCATCAACACAAAATTCGCCACATAGATGGGCAGCGTCGTTCCTTCTATGAAAGGGTGAGCAACCCTCAGGCCCGTATCGACACCTTTTTTCTCGGCTTTCTCGATGACTTCCTCGCTGGTGCCCATCTGATGGCATTCGGCAATAAAATCGGCAACGTAGTTGCTCTCTTTCGCCAGCCGTTGTGCCAGGGGATGGTCCGCAGAGACCGCCATAAAGCTTGCCCCAAAAAGGGTGTCCGGGCGGGTTGTGTAGATTTCAAGCGGATCATCTTCGCCAATGATATCAAAGGAAACATGGGCGCCTTGTGATTTGCCAATCCAGTTCTGTTGCATCAGACGGACCCGGTCTGGCCAGCGATCGAGATTTTCCAGGCTTTCCAAAAGATCTTGGCTGTAGTCCGAAATCCGGAACATCCATTGGTTGAGCTTTCGTTTTTCAACAACGGCCCCGGATCGCCACCCCTTACCATCAATAACCTGCTCATTGGCAAGCACAGTCATGTCAACCGGATCCCAATTCACCCAGCTTTCCTTGCGATAGACAAGGCCTTTTTCCAGGAAATCCAAAAACAGCTTCTGCTGTTGCCCATAATATCCCGGATGGCAGGTTGCTATTTCCTTGCTCCAGTCGAGGGACAATCCCATGCTTTTAAGTTCATCGCGCATATGGGCAATGTTGGCGTAGGTCCATTCCGCCGGATGCACGCCCTGGTCCCGCGCCGCATTCTCGGCCGGAAGGCCAAAGGCATCCCAGCCCATCGGGTGAAGGACATTGAAGCCCTGAGCTTTTTTGTAGCGGGCGACCACGTCCCCCATGGTGTAATTACGGACATGACCGATATGGATGCGGCCGGAAGGGTATGGGAACATCTCCAGCACATAGTATTTTGGCTTTGAAGAATCTGCCTCGGCTTCAAAGCATTTTTCCTGTGCCCAGGCGGCCTGCCATTTGGCCTCAACTTCTTTAGCATTATAGCGGGACATAAATTCTGAATTCCGTCCTGGTGTCTTTAAAAGTAATAAAGGGTGCCGCGCGCTCCGGGGATGTCTTTACGCTATGGTGACATCCGAGTATCGGCTGGCGCGGAGTATAGGTTTATTGACCTTCCCGCGCCACCCTCAGTTCCCGGGCTCGCGTAAGAATGGCGTTTTCAATATCCGTGGTGATTTTCGGAGTCAGCTCCACCGGGATCCATTGGTTACTGGTATCCTGATTCTGCTTAAAGGCGGACACCCGAATTCCGTCAGCCCGCAGGCGACGATCCAGGATATAAACGGTTAGCTTGAAACGCTCCCCCGGCGAATCCGGTGGGGTGTACCAATCCGTGATGATCACCCCTCCGAACGGATCGGCAGAGGACAGTGGCATAAATGCCAAGGTGTCAAGGGAAGCGCGCCACAGATAGGCGTTAACGCCGAGGCCGCCACCACCACTACCGTCCTGAAGCGATTTATCGTCATCGCCACCCAGGATACCGCCAGATCCAAAAATTGTTTGCCTTGGTCCAGCACCTGTGTCGGTAACGACGCCATCTACCTTTTCCGGAAAAACAGATTCACCACCACTGCATCCCGCAAGGATGAATGCAATGCCCAAAACACCAACGGAAAGCAGTTTTTTGGACAGATTACTCATTATCCATTTCCTTTAGTCTCATAAACTCAAGATTCGAGAAATCTCTCGGATCGAACGTACTGCCGCTTTGATCCCGGGCACTCTACTTCAGCTTTGTCCTGCCTACAACTGCGGATAACAAGATTTCAGTATTTTGGTCATCTATTCCTATTAGTGAATATGCATGTGGATTTGGCGGTTGAAGCCTTAAACTGTTACCTGAAAACCACAGTCATATTTTTCCGTTCTACAGCTGTATGATACGCAAATAAAGTGTGATCAAGCTCACTTGTTCAAACACCATTTCCCATTGTTAATAAAACTCAACCTTCGGACCCGATCTGTCTGGAGGAGTTTAAGTTACCTCTACCTAACAAACCTTTGTTCGAATCTATTTGCTCTTGCTTGAGAAAAGCAGAGAGGAGAAAAAAATGAAAAACGTAATCTTGGGCACTACTGCTCTCGTTGCGGCTACGGCTGTTTCTGCAGGGTCCGCGTCCGCAGCAGAGAAAATTAAAATGGAGCTTGGCGGTTACTTCACAGCTTCTTTCTATGGTGCAAGCTATGACGGTCCTGACCGTCTGCCAACGAAAGCACAGCATGAAGGTGAAGTTCACTTCACTGGTAAGACCACTTTGGATAACGGTCTTCAGATCGGTGTAGAGGTTCAGTTGGAAGCCCGTGCAACGAACGACCAGGTTGACGAGGCCTTCATGTGGTTCTCCGGCGCCTTCGGTCGTGTGAACATTGGTTCTGAAAACTCTGCATCTTACCTGATGCATACTTTCGGTACTGCTCCGGTTCCGGATTGGGGCCTGAACTCACCGAACGCCCGTGCGACGAACGGAGTTTTCCCGTCAACAGCGACCACTGGTATCAGTGACGCGGACAAGATCACCTATTTCACACCGCGCTTTGCGGGTTTCCAGTTGGGTGTGTCTTATACACCTGACGTGAACTGTGAAATTGGTACACCTGGTAACGGTGGTACAGCATGTAGCCCTTTCGCCGCGATCAACCTTAAAGGTTCACAGGCTGAAGAAGCTTACTCAATTGGTTTCAACTATGTGCAGAGCTTCAACGCAGTTGATGTCCGCGCATCTGTTGGCTATGAGCAGCAGGTTGCTGGTATTGCCGGTCAGAGTGACAACGAAGAGCTTTCAGCCGGTGTTGCCATCGGTATTGCTGGCTTCAAGTTCGGTGGTTCTTACAAAAATGTCGATGGGTTCACCTCCGCGACTGATTCTGACACCTACGAAGCTAACCTGACTTACGGCATGGGTCCATGGCGCGCTGGTGTTCAGTATGTCAATGTTAGCCCGGATACAGCGAACACGGATGTAGAGGCTGTTGTTATCGGTGGCCAGTATACGCTTGGCCCAGGGATCACTGCCTTTGGTGGTGTTCAGCTTTGGGATGGCGACAGTGGTGCTGATATCACTCAGCAGGATACACAGGTTTATTTCGTTGGTACGAAAGTCTCCTTCTAATCGAAGGCAGAAATGTAACCGGAAGGGGCAAGCTTTGGCTTGCCCCTTTCTTTTATGCCACTTTCAAGTTTTCAAAACGACCTGGATCAATAATCTCCCTATTCAAACCCAAATATGGCGTCATCACGGTAATTGTGTCTTTTTGAGCACAGTCAGGTTTTTTTGGAAAAAAGCGCGGGCTGTAGCGCTTGACCAGACGGCCGTTAACCTTCTTTACTCGCTCTTGGCTAACGGGGTCATAGTGCCCTAGCGTCTGTTTTAAATCTAGTTCTCTAGCTTACAAGTATGAGCAGAGGGGAGACAAAATGAAAAATGTAATCTTGGGCACAACAGCACTCGTTGCTGCGACCGCTCTAACAGCAGGGTCCGCCTCTGCTGCTGATAAAATTAAAATGGAGCTTGGCGGTTACTTCACAGCTTCTTTCTATGGTGCAAGCTATGACGGTCCTGACCGTCTGCCAACGAAAGCACAGCATGAAGGTGAAGTTCACTTCACTGGTAAGACCACTTTGGATAACGGTCTTCAGATCGGTGTAGAGGTTCAGTTGGAAGCCCGTGCAACGAACGACCAGGTTGACGAGGCCTTCATGTGGTTCTCCGGCGCCTTCGGTCGTGTGAACATTGGTTCTGAAAACTCTGCATCTTACCTGATGCATACTTTCGGTACTGCTCCGGTTCCGGATTGGGGCCTGAACTCACCGAACGCCCGTGCGACGAACGGAGTTTTCCCGTCAACAGCGACCACTGGTATCAGTGACGCGGACAAGATCACCTATTTCACACCGCGCTTTGCGGGTTTCCAGTTGGGTGTGTCTTATACACCTGACGTGAACTGTGAAATTGGTACACCTGGTAACGGTGGTACAGCATGTAGCCCATATGCCGCGATCAACCTTAAAGGTTCACAGGCTGAAGAAGCTTACTCAATTGGTTTCAACTATGTGCAGAGCTTCAACGCAGTTGATGTCCGCGCATCTGTTGGCTATGAGCAGCAGGTTGCTGGTATTGCCGGTCAGAGTGACAACGAAGAGCTTTCAGCCGGTGTTGCCATCGGTATTGCTGGCTTCAAGTTCGGTGGTTCTTACAAAAATGTCGATGGGTTCACCTCCGCGACTGATTCTGACACCTACGAAGCTAACCTGACTTACGGCATGGGTCCATGGCGCGCTGGTGTTCAGTATGTCAATGTTAGCCCGGATACAGCGAACACGGATGTAGAGGCTGTTGTTATCGGTGGCCAGTATACGCTTGGCCCAGGGATCACTGCCTTTGGTGGTGTTCAGCTTTGGGATGGCGACAGTGGTGCTGATATCACTCAGCAGGATACACAGGTTTATTTCATTGGTACGAAAGTCTCCTTCTAATCGAAGGCAGAAATGTAACCGGAAGGGGCAAGCTTTGGCTTGCCCCTTTTTTTATGGCCGAATAAGATACCGACCACTTCAGAAATCCACGTGAGTTAAATTTATGGGCGGCATTATCTGGCTGGCATCCTATCCAAAATCCGGCAACACCTGGCTGCGGGCATTTCTGCAGAATTTGCTGAAGAATTCGGAACAGCCAATCGATATCAACAAGCTGGATCAGTTCGCCTATAGTGACAGCCATGTCAGCTGGTATGAGAAAGCTGCGGGTGGCGCTATTACGTCACTTTCCCCGCAAGAAGTCGCTGCGTTGACGCCCCGCGTCCAACGCCTCATGACCATGAGTAAGCCGGAATCCGTTTTTGTAAAAACACATAATATGATGGCAAATAACTGGGAGACGCCAATGATCACCCTGTCGGAAACAGCAGGTGTGTTTCATGTTGTTCGTAATCCTCTGGATGTGACTTTGAGTCTTGCGGATCATTATGGGTTCTCGACCGATGAGGCGATTGACTTTTTAGGCAACTCCGAAGCGGCGACTGTTCAGGATCCGGTAAACGTCCCCCAAGCTTATGGGACCTGGTCAGAACATTATCAATCCTGGTCAAAATTTAACCCGGACTATTATTGCCGACTGAGATATGAAGATATGTTGCTCAAGCCGGAAAAGACATTCGGACATGCTGCAAAGTTCCTCCAATTGAAGCCTCCAAAGAACAGACTGGTTAAGGCCATCAAGCAATCATCATTCAGAAATCTACAGAATCAGGAAAAAGACAAAGGGTTTAAGGAGAGATCCAGCAAATCTGAAAAATTTTTCCGACGGGGCAAGGCGGGCCAATGGAAGACAGAGCTTTCCAGGGATCAGGTGAATAAAATTGTCGATTGTCATTTCGATGTTATGAAAGAACTCGGATATTTACCGAAGCATCGGCGGGAAGGATAGGGCGTGGAAAATGGGTTCAATTATCTGGCTCGCCTCCTATCCGAAATCCGGCAATACCTGGATGCGGGTGTTTTTGAACAATTATCTTTCCGGCCCAAATCATGGAGCGGATCTGGATAACCTGGATGTCCTGACATTGGGAGGGTCCAGCAAGACGAATTACGCACCGGTGGCCAAGCAGTCTGTCGAGAATTTGTCGGATTCTGAAACCATGGCTCTCACACCAGCGGCCCATCACTATATGGCGTCCCGCCAACCCGGCCCGGTATTTGTGAAAACCCATAATATCAGGGCGCCGCAACTTGGCATTCCTATGATTACGCCTGAAGTCACGTCGGCCGCTGTCTATATCGTCCGTAATCCCTTGGATGTCGTCATTTCAGTCGCCGATCATTACGGAATGACTTTGGATAAGGCGGTGGATTTTCTTGAAAATGTCAATGCTAACACGGCTGAGGATGAGAAGATGGTTCGCCAGGTATTCAGTACCTGGAGCAATCATGTGCAAAGCTGGACGGAGGGAACATCATTTCCCGTTGAGGTGATCCGTTATGAAGACATGCTCTCTCATCCGACGGCAAGTTTTAAGAAAGTTCTGAATCTTGTGCGGGTGAAACCGGATACAGTGAGCCTTAAAAAGGCGATCAAGCTATCTTCTTTTAAAGTGCTGCAGAACAAGGAAAGAAAATCCGGTTTCTCGGAGAGATCTCGTTATAGCGAAGCCTTTTTTCGTCGCGGGACAGCCGGTCAATGGAAGCAGACGTTGAATTCAGATCAGGTAAAGCGGATTATTGAGGCGCATTATGACCAAATGAAGAAATTAGACTATATTCCCAAAGAATATCTTTAGTGCTGAAATCACTTTAAATCGCCATATTTACGAAAAATTAACCATAAGATCCATGGTTTTGCAGATCTTAAGCCATTAATAGGTAAAAATTGCGAAAATATGGAGTTAGACAGTTTTGGATGAGATCATATGCTTTTGCCGTGATTTCCTTGGCCTTGAATTGAGGGTTTCAATTGTAAATGCTAGGGTCCTCCAAAACCAATTGAAGAAGCGGAAAACATGACCTCACCTGCCAGCAGCATTGATCAGGAAATAGCAGAAAACCTGGCTCACATACGGAATCGCATCTTGGTCTCGGCCCAAAAATGGGGCCGAGAGCCAACGGAGGTGGAATTGGTTGCTGTCAGCAAAAAGCAGCCCGTGGAGCGCCTCGAAGCCGCGCTCAGAGCCGGCCACAAGATTTTCGGTGAAAACCGGGTTCAGGAAGCAAAAGGCAAATGGCCTGAATTACGCGTCAGATATCCCGATGTCCGGCTTCATCTCATTGGTCCATTGCAGACAAACAAGGCCAAAGACGCCGTGGCTCTGTTCGATATCATTCAATCGGTCGATCGATTGAAAATGGCGCGTGTCCTCGCGAAGGAAATGGCGGCGGCCGATCGGAATATTCCGGTTTATATTCAGGTTAATACCGGTGAAGAAGAGCAAAAGGCCGGGGTTGGGCCAAAAGAAGCGGACCAGTTTATTCGACAATGCCAAGAAGAGCTTGAACTGGATGTGCGAGGGCTAATGTGCATTCCACCTGCCGAGGAACAGCCCGCGCCCCATTTCGCCCTCTTGGCCAAAATTGCTGAGCGAAACGGGCTTGAGAAACTCAGCATGGGGATGAGCGCCGATTTCGAGACAGCGGTGCAATTCGGGGCAACTTCGGTGCGGGTCGGAACCGGGGTTTTCGGTCAGCGGACGGGTTGAATCTATTCTACAATTCAGCAGGATGAATGACGATTTGACTATCGGGGTCGAGATCCGAAAGCAAGAGAGCCATATCCTGCTTCTTCAGGGCGATGCATCCTTCTGTCGGGCCATAGTCATCTTGGGCAATATGCATGAATATACAGCTGCCAGCTCCGGGGACGGGTGGGGAGTCATTATGGCCCAGCACTAGGACTAGATCATAGAGATTGTCCTCCCGCCACATCTTCTCATGCCGCCCCTCAAACGGAAGTTTAACGGGCTGATTATAAAAGGGGTTTTCCGGATCATCGCACCAACCATCCGACACGGTAATTTCCTGCTTAACAAGGCGGCAGGCCGGAGGAGAAACTTTATCAGAGCGATAGAGAAGACGGCGCAAGGGAAAGCGGCCAATGGGTGTGCCATGGTCCCCTTCGCATTTGTCCGGAAGGACACCGGATTTGCCAAGGGCGCAGTGAAACTCCATCTCGCCATAGGTAAGGGTTCCGGTTGGGCCCCCTTTTGAAGTGACATGAATATCCATCATTATAGTCTAGCTCTGACCAGCGATTCTGTCATCTTATGACGGGCCGATAGTGAAGGTTAACGATCACCACCGGTTGGATACTCCGTGTGATCCGAAGTGTCAGCGACATCGGTTTCCTGCGCCTTGGGAGCCGGAACATTCAGGGAATTTTTCTGGTAAGCTGCATGGGCCTGCGCCGGAGACGTCGCCGCGGCAGGGGGGTCTACACGAAAGCTCTTGAACACGGCATTGAGTTGGGCCGGAGTTAGCTCCTCTGTGTGAACGGCCTTGGCTTTTTCAATGTTGCGCTGAAAGTCGGGCTGGGCACCTTTCCATTCAAGACCGATTGGTGTAATGGCCGCTCCCTCATTAGAAAGGGGAGCTTCGGATTTCGGGTCAGGGTCAGGAAGTACATTCTCCTTGCCCTCACGTTGAATGGGTGCCTCAGTGGCAGGAGTAACCGGAGCTGCCGCACCTTCTGGCGGCACCGTCGCCAGGGTCTCTTCCGGACTATCTGTTTCGGCAGGCGTAAAGATTGCGATCACATGCTCACCAACATCCTTGCCAGTACTGTCCTCAATTGCGGAATTTATAAAGGAAACGGCGAGACCAATCCCACCGCTAAACAATGTTCCGCCAATCATCCGGCTTCCGGGACTAATTTCATCACCCGTAATTTCCCGATAAAGGGATGACACGAAGGGGATATGTTGCAGAGGGTTAATGATATCGAGAAAATCGTCAAACCCAAACCCGTCATTCCCGAATGCGCCTTCGCTTTCGGCGGCTTCGCCATCCACCAATTTGGTCGCCGGCACATATTTGGCAATTGCCTCACCCGGAACATTCTGTTCCAGATAGGCAAAGGGATCGCTGGTTGTGGCACTTATTGTCATATAACTCTCCTCGCAAAATAAAACGCAAGGAGCATGCCAAGATAACACCTTTATTTACAATGAGTTAGATATTAAGTGTGGAAACTGATCGGCAAATATTGCCGGGCAGCGGGCTGCATCCTACAAATAGTGCCCACTGCGCTTACGTTTTGTTGCAAGATAGAGCTCGTTATGGGTATTCGACGGGAACGTATGTGAGACCCGTTCGGTTACCTCAATACCATGCCGGGTCAATCCCTCAACTTTATCGGGATTATTGGTCATGAGTCGGACCTTGCTGAAGCCAAGCTGTTTGAACATTTCAGCCGCGGGCTGAAAGACCCGCTCATCCGCATCAAAGCCCAGCCTTTCATTGGCATCGATTGTGTCGAAACCCTGGCTCTGTAGCTTGTAGGCCCGGAGTTTATTAATCAACCCGATACCACGGCCTTCCTGGGCTAGATAGAGAAGGACCCCACCTCCTTCATCGCTGATGGCTTTTATGGCTCCTCGCAATTGCTCTCCACAATCACATTTAAGGGACCCTATGAGATCGCCGGTGAAGCATTCTGAATGCAGCCGGGCCAGCACTGGTTTCTCTCGACTGGGAGCGCCTATCAGGATGGCCAAATGCTCGATCCCGCCGTCTTTCGGGCGGAAAGCATGAATAGAGGTGTTCTCTGAGCCTTGAAGGGGAACATGGGCCGCCGCGACTGATTTCAACTGCAGAGCAGAGACCTCTTCGAAGGCAGAAATCTCTTTCAGTGTGACCACGGAGAGATCATGTTCCTCGCTGATCCTGTCAACATCTTGTAGAGCGACATCCGCTCCGACAACAGAAGGTAAAAGTCGGGATAATTTCGCGAGTTTGATGGCCCCCGGTATGGAGGGTGGCACTTTTTCCTTTAGCCGGGTAAAGGGACCGCGAAACGGCTGGTCCAGATCATGGGTGGCATCAGCCAGAGCCCGCAACAGCGGCGCATCCATCCAGTCTTCAATGATCAGGCGGACGGCACTATCACCGGTCGGCATCACATGTAGTACATTGGCGCGGTGAGAGGTAATAGCCAGCAACGGTTCAGCGCCGGCGATGTCTTTGAGTTGCTGAAGCTCTTCCGCATAGGTCAGTTCCGTCGCCAGAACCAGGGAGGCTTCCGCTTCTGAAGAAACGAGGATCGGCAAACCACGGCGAAGATCAGCCATGGCCCGATCAACGGTACGCAGTAACCTAAGCTGTTTATTGTTTTTTTCGTTCAGGCTCATGGTTTTTTTCTACTGTCGTTAGGTTGGATCCCGGATGAACTGGAAGGGCTCAGGAATGTATTATCAGTCTCAGGGTGCTGGCCGCAAACATAAAAACCAAAGACTTGTCTAATTTCCGCCCCGGTTTTCGCTTAAGGTGAAATAGGGATCACATGAGAAGCTGTAATGACCGGAAGTACATCTGACGGCAACGTGAAGTCGGGGATTGACGGGATCAATTCTCTGTGAAAACTTGGGCACAATGCCCTATATAAACCTTGAATACGCGAATATGACACCAATTTCTAAGGCTTTCCGGGGTCTGTTCGGGACCGGAAGCAAATTGTAAACGGGGACATCAAAGATGACAGGCGGCAAAAAAATTCTTCTTGTGGATGACGACAACAGTCTTCGCGAAACCCTTGCAGAGCAGTTGGACTTGCATGAGGAGTTTTTGACCATGCAGGCAGACACAGCGTCGAAAGCGCTGGAAACCATCAAATCCAACCATTTTGATCTCATCCTTCTGGATGTCGGATTGCCGGATATGGATGGTAGAGAGGCCTGCAAACTGATCCGAAAATCCGGGATCAAGGCCCCGATTATTATGCTGACGGCTCAAGATAGTGACAGCGATCAGATTCTGGGACTGGAATCCGGGGCCAACGACTATGTGGCGAAACCTTTCAAAATTGGCGTTCTTCTAGCCCGTATCCGGGCGCAACTTCGCCAGCATGAGCAAAGTGAAGATGCCATTTTCACGATCGGTCCCTACAGTTTCCGTCCGGCCAATAAACTGATGGTTCATAAGGAAACGGCCCAGAAAGTCCGGTTGACGGAAAAAGAGACATCAATACTGAAATATCTTTACCGGTCCGGAAAGAAAGTGGTGTCCCGCGATATTCTCCTGAACGAAGTCTGGGGATATAATGCCGGGGTGACGACCCATACGCTGGAAACCCACATCTACCGGCTTCGCCAGAAGATTGAGGATGAGCCCTCTTCGGCGTCTATTCTTGTTACTGAAACGGGTGGTTATCGTCTGGCGCCTTAACTGAGCTCAGTTCCGTTTTCCCGAAGCACCTGACCGGCCAGATAGAGGCTGCCTGTAATCAACAGGCGGCTTCTTCCGCCGCCAACTCTCTCTTTCAAAACTTCAATGGCCTCACCTAATGAGCTTAGTGTTGTGAGAGCCACACCTGCTTTGGCCGCCAGCTCTGTGAGCTCTGCTGCAGGGGTGGCCGCGACCTGGTCTTCAATTGGAACAGTGAACCCTTCATCAACGATATCTTTAAGGGCAGCGAAGAAAGAGCTTTGATCCTTAGTGTTGAGCATGCCCGCAATAAGATAGGTCGGGCACGGGTCCTGCTCATTCCATTGAGCGAAGGTTTTTGCAATCTGGGTTCCGGCGGCGGGGTTATGACCGCCGTCCAGCCAGATCTCCATTCCTTGGGGCAGACTGTCTACAATCCGTCCCGCTGTCAGCCGATGCATCCGGCCCGGCCAGTCAACCGATTGAAGCCCGGCCTCAATCTGCGAGGAAGACAAACGGTAATCCTGCAACTGATCAAGGCAGGCGAGGGCAGTTGCCGCATTTCCGGCTTGATGGATTCCAGGCAAAGCAGGCAGGGGGAAGGTGGCTGTGCCTGCCTTTCCTTCATAGCTCCAGTCGTTCCTTGACTGTGAAAAAGACCAGTCCCGACCATGAATGTAGGGAATAGCGCCTTTTTCTGCCGCTTTTTTTAAGAGAGCTTTTTGCACGATATCGGATTGAGGACCAATAACAACAGGCACGTCCGTTCTCATGATCCCGGCTTTCTCTCCAGCGATACCGACAATGTCTGTCCCGAGATATTGGGCATGATCCTGAGAGATAGGGGTAATGGCGGTAACAAGCGGCTTTTCAACAACATTTGTGGCGTCAAGGCGCCCTCCTAGTCCGGTTTCCAGCAACAGGATATCCGCAGGCGTTTCCGCAAATGCTTTTAGCGCGGCAGCGGTTGTGATTTCAAAATAGGTGATAGGGTCAGGCCCGTTCACCCGCTCACATTCCGCAAGCAGGGCTTCGAGGACGGGTTCATCTATGATTTTTCCTGCCAACCGGATCCTCTCGGCAAAGGTGACAAGATGAGGGGAGGTATAGACATGCACCGAGTAACCGCCGGCTTCCAGGATGGCCCGAAGATAGGCAAGTAAAGATCCTTTTCCATTGGTACCGGCGACATGGAGAACGGGCGGCAGCCGACATTCCGGATGTCCCAGCTTTTCCAGAATCTGCCACATACGATCAAGGGATAGGTCGATGATCTTGGGATGCAGCGCCATTAGCTGCGACAGAATATGATCGCTTTTTTTCAAGCTAAAGCCCGCAGAAGCTATTCAGCCGCTTTGAGATTTTTGTCCGTTTTCCCGGGATCCTCTAGGGCCTTGTCAGACTCTTTCGGCTTGTCGGCATCCTTTTGATCTGTCGTCTTGGATTCTGCCTTTTTCTTTGGTTTTTTTGTTGAAACAGGCTCAGGTTTCTTTTTTCTTATGGTGACTAGATCTACCAGCCGCGCCAGAGTATCCCTTAAATCCCGGCGGTGAACCACCATGTCGAGCATGCCATGCTCCAGCAGGAACTCAGCCCGCTGAAAACCTTCAGGCAGCTGCTCGCGGATGGTTTCCTCAATAACCCGGGGTCCGGCAAAGCAGATGAGGGCGCCGGGTTCGGAAATCTGAATATCCCCAAGCATGGCATAGGAGGCTGTTACCCCACCGGTGGTCGGATCCGTGAGGACGACGATAAAGGGCAAACGGGATTCTTTCAGTCTCTGGATGGCGACGGTTGTCCGTGGCATCTGCATGAGAGAGAGAATACCTTCCTGCATGCGGGCACCACCGGCAGAAGAAAACAGAATGAGCGGGGCTTTTTGCAAAATGGCCAGCTTTGAAGCGGCGACAATCGCTTCTCCGACTGCCAGGCCAAGAGACCCTCCCATAAAATTAAAATTCTGTACGGCGATAACCGCTGGATTTCCAGAGATCTTCCCGTGGGCGACCCTCATGGCATCCCGGTCACCTGTTTTGTTTCGAGCTTCTTTGAGACGCTCGGTATATTTCTTGGAGTCGCGGAATTTAAGGGGATCAACGGGGACTTCCGGCAATTCAATCAGATCGAATTTCGCATCGTCAAACAGATTGTTGAACCGCTCCATCGGGCCGACCCGCATGTGGTGCTGGCAGTGGCTGCACACATTCTGATTGGCTTCAAGGTCGCTGTGAAACAGCATTTGCCCGCAATCAGGACATTTGATCCACAAATTGTCAGGCGTATCCTGCTTTGTGGTCAATTGCCGGAATTTAGGAAGAACCTTGTTCGTCAACCAGTTCATTGTCGTATCCTGTCAGTTCTTGCGAACGCTTTTGATGCCGACTGAAATTTCCGTCGCCACCCCAAGGACCCGTTTTACCGCATCTTGTTCATCAGTGCCAAGCGCGATTTGCTCGACTAAAGCCGTTCCAACAACGGCTCCATCCGCGATTCTAGCAATTTCTGCGGCCTGTGCGCCAGTTCTAATACCAAAACCAACAGCAATAGGTAGTTTGGCGGTTTTCCGGATACGTTCAAGGGCCAAGGCCACATCGGCGGGTTTTGGCGCCGCGGCGCCGGTCGTTCCGGCAATCGAAACATAATATAAAAAACCGGAGGAATTGGCGAGGACTGTCGGCAGGCGATGGTCATCGGTGGTTGGGGTTGCCAGTCGGATAAAATTTAGCCCTGCCTTCAGGGCCGGAATACAGAGCTCTTCATCTTCTTCCGACGGCAGATCGACAACGATTAAGCCATCAATCCCCGCTTTCAGGGCATCTTCCAGAAACCTGTCCACGCCATAGGCATAGATGGGATTATAATAGCCCATGAGCACTATCGGAGTATCGTCATCGGATTTTCGGAACTCCGAAATCAGTTTCAGGGTCGATCTGAGGGTTGCGCCGGCTGCCAGAGCCCGAAGCCCGGCCTGTTGGATGGCCGGGCCATCGGCCATGGGATCCGTAAAAGGTAATCCCACTTCTATAATATCGGCACCGGCTGCGGGCAGACCTTTGACTATGTCCAAAGACGCCTTAAAATTCGGGTCTCCGGCCATGACATAGGCGACAAAGGCAGCGCGTCCTTCCTGTTTCAGCGCTGCGAAGCGACGGTCAATACGTGTTTCACTCACAATTCTACTCCCAACGCATCCGCGACCGTGAAGATGTCCTTGTCTCCGCGCCCGGACAGATTGATAACGATCAGATGATCTTTTGGCAAACTTGGCGCCAGGGTTTCCAGATAAGCCAGGGCATGGGCAGACTCTAAAGCCGGAATGATCCCTTCAAGTTTGCAGCAGAGCTGAAACGCCTCTAGAGCCTCACTATCTGTTGCATGTACATATTTGACCCGGCCGATATCGTTCAGCCAGGAATGCTCCGGCCCGATACCGGGATAATCCAGACCCGCCGATATGGAATGGGCTTCCGTAATCTGTCCATCCTCATCTTGCAGCAGATAGGTCCGGTTGCCGTGCAAAATGCCCGGAGTGCCCCCATTGAGGGAGGCCGCATGCTGGCCGGTTTCTATGCCGTGGCCCGCTGCTTCTACACCGATCATCTCGACGGAATCGTCGTCCAGGAACGGGTGGAAAAGACCCATGGCGTTCGATCCGCCACCAATACAGGCAAGCAGTGTGTCGGGCAGGCGCCCTTCCTGGGCCATCATCTGGCGCTTTGTTTCCTCGCCAATAACATTCTGGAAATCGCGGACCAGTTCCGGATAGGGATGGGGGCCGGCGACGGTGCCAATGATATAGAAAGTATCCGCGACATTGGTAACCCAGTCCCGCAAAGCTTCATTAAGGGCATCTTTCAGGGTTCGGGAGCCGGAAGTGACGGGTATGACCTCCGCCCCCAGCAACTTCATGCGAAATACATTGGGTTTTTGGCGTTCAATATCCGTCTCCCCCATATAGATCGCACATTTCAGGCCAAATCGGGCCGCGACGGTTGCTGTTGCAACGCCATGCTGACCGGCGCCGGTTTCAGCAATGATGCGTTTCTTTCCCATGCGCATGGCCAGCAGAATCTGGCCCATACAGTTATTGATTTTATGAGCGCCAGTATGATTGAGATCTTCGCGCTTAAGGTAAATCTTGGCACCGCCATAATGCTCCGTCAGCCGTTCGGCGAAATAGAGCGGTGATTCCCGGCCGACAAAATGCTTGAGCAGGCCCGAGAGCTGCGCCGCAAATTCCGGATCTTTCTTGGAGGATTCATATGCCTCATTCAGCTCCAGAATGAGCGGCATCAAGGTTTCGGCAACAAACTGGCCGCCATATATTCCGAAATGGCCGGTTTCGTCCGGCCCGGCTCTATAAGTATTTAACTGTGTCATAGAGAATTAAACCTCAACTTTTGATCTCAGACGGAAAGCGCCTGAAGTGTCTTTAAGAAGGCAGCGATGGCTGCCGGATTTTTTCGTCCTGGCTCAAACTCAACACCGGAAGAGGTGTCCACAGCCTTTGCCCTGCTGATTGTGACGGCATCTTCAACATTTTCCGCCGTCAATCCACCAGCAAGCATCCAGGGTTTGCTGAACTGCCGATCCCGCATCATCCGCCAATCGAACACCAGCCCATTTCCGCCGGGCAAGGCATTGGCCAGATTCTTAGGTGCCTTTGCATCGAAGAGCAGCATGTCGGCAACGGCTTCAAACGATTTGGCCGTCTCAAAATCATCGGGATTGGCAATTTTGACGGCTTTAAGGACTGGCAGGTTAAACTTTTTGCGGATCTCTGCGACACGTTCGACGGTTTCCGAGCCGTGCAACTGTATCCAGTCAAGTGATACGACATCCAGGACTGATTGGATCAGGCTGTCCTTAGGATCGACAAAGAGGCCGACTTTCTCCACCTCGTCGGGAACTTCAACGACAAGGGATGCGGCTTGTTCCGGCGTCACATTCCGGGGGCTTGGCGGATAGAAAACAAAGCCGACATAGCGCGCACCATTGTCGATGGCGGCAGTCACCGCTTTCAAGTCCGTCAGGCCACATATTTTACCTTGAACCGCCATTCAGGCCGCCAGACTGCCCACGATTGTTTCGGCCGCCGCGCCAGGATCCGTGGCGGCAGTGATCGGCCGGCCAATGACAAGATAGCTGGCCCCATCCGAAAGAGCCTCAACAGGGGTCTTGACCCGCTTCTGGTCGCCATGGTCAGACCCGGCGGGGCGAATGCCGGGAACAACCAGCTTGAAGTCAGGCCCACAGACCTGCCGGAGAGCATTGATTTCCCGGGGGCTGCAGATCACGCCATCGGCGCCATTGTGCTGGGCCAGCTCTGCGAGCCTAAGGACCTGGTCTTCTGCCGCTGACGTGACACCCACCGCTTTCAGATCTTCATCATCCATGCTGGTCAGCACGGTTACGGCAAGGATCCAGGGACGGGCCTCGCCAAATTCTGCGGACGCGTCGGCCGCAGCCCGGATCATGGCAGGGCCGCCGCTCGCATGAATGGTCAACATGTTGGGCTTGATGAATTTCGCCGCCGCCCGGACTCCACCGGCGACGGTGTTGGGAATATCGTGAAACTTCAGGTCAAGAAACAACGAGGTTGTCTCGCCGGCGACTGCCATTACGCCTTGCGGGCCGTGGGACGTAAAAAACTCCTTGCCCAGCTTAAGGCCGCCAGAGATCGGAGCAAGGGTCCTGCCCAGGGCAATGGCTGCTTCAAGGTCAGTTGTGTCAATGGCCGTAAATACGGCGTTTTGTGGGTGATTTCTCATGGGATTATTCGTCGCTTGATGATGTCTCTTCAAAAATTGAAGAGATCATAGAAGTTTTTGTCAAAATGGGAAGTGATAGAGGCAATTTCCCGTCTTTTTTACCGTTATCGAACTATTCTTTGTCCATACGCCTTTGAGACTCAAGATAGTGTTTTAATTCCAGTTTTTTAGTATGTTTGAAATGTTCGTCCAAAACCGTCAGGTTTGACATCCGGTCAATGCGGAAATTCCGAAAACCCTGGCGCAGTTCACACCAGGCGGCCAGCAGCTGAACCGGATCGAAAAACACCGTCAGCATCGGCCACAGGATCCTTCTTGTGGGTCGTCCTTCGGCATCTTCATAGTCGATCTTGATCTTTTTCAATTCGCGGATGGCTAGGCGCAGGTCCCTCATGTCGATGGAGATTTCTGGGGGCTCAGAAAATTGCGGAACTATGGCCCGGACCGATTGCAGGAGGGATCGGCGCTCTATGGGTAAAACATTTTCGATTTTGGCCAGGACATCTCTTGCGGCGCGGGACAGATCGGGATCGCTTTTTATCTCCACCAGCCGTACTCCCAGCATAATCGCGTCAATTTCCTCATCCGTAAACATCATGGGCGGCAGGTCATAACCGCTGCGCAGTAAATAGCCGATTCCTCTTTCCCCATCAATCGGGACGTTATTGCTCATCAGATCTTGAATATCCCGATAGATGGTCCGCTCCGACACCTCAAGCTCTTGTGCCATATCCTGGGAGGTCACCGGCGTTTTGTGCCGCTGAAGAATTTGCACAATCTGGAACAGTCGATCAGCGCGCCGCATGAATTTCTTCTTTCTTCTGTAAATCCGATTACAACTGACAGGAGGCTGTCAGTAGGGGTCTGATATTAGCCTGTTTCAGTGACTTTACAAACCATGGAGACTGATATGTCCGCACCGTCAATTACCGTCCACCAGTTCCCTCCCTTCCTGCAAATGCAGCCAAGCCCGTTTGGCTTAAAACTGGAAACCTGGTTGAAAATGAAAGGCTTGTCCTATGTCAGCCACGGCTCCTTTACCAAGATGGGGCCGAAAAACAAGGTGCCCTTTGCCGAGATAGACGGGCAGTTGATCGGTGATAGCGAATTGATCATAGATCGGATTAAGGGTTTATTGGGCGAGGATATGAGTTCCGGGTTGTCGGCTGTACAGAGGGCCAAAAGTCTCGTCATCCGGCGGCTGGTGGAGGAGCATCTATATTTCGTTCTGATGCATAGCCGGTGGATTGACGATGCGGGCTGGGCGGTTTTTGCCCCCCTCGTATTTGGTCATATACCAACCTTAATCCGGCCGATTATCCGCAATAAAATTCGAAAAATAGTCCGCCAGAATCTGATCGCCCAAGGCATATCACGGCATACAAACGATGAGATCTATGCCAAGGGTCAGATGGATATTCAGGCGCTTTCCGGAATACTGGGGGACAATCGGTATTTTATCGGACCAAAGCCGGAGCTGACGGATGCAAGTGCCTATGGCCTGCTCGCCAATATCGTATATGCCCCGTTGAAAAGCCCGTTACTGGAGGCGGTGACAACCTATCCAAACCTCATGTCCTTTTGTGATCGGATGCGCGCTGAGTATTGGCCGGAATCACCGCGCGGTGGCGGTGAAAAAGTCGATGTGATGTCTTAAACCAGTGCTAGCGTTGATGCTCAATTTGTCTGGTCGCGGCCAGCGAGACATTGTTTTGCGTGCTCTCGGCAGCCAGCTCCAGATCCCGGTTGAGCTTGACATTCTGGCCCTTAAGTTCAGCGTTTTCGCGCCGTTGATGGCGATATTCGCTGCGTGTTTTAGAGCCTTTGAGCCAGGTGACAATGGATCCGAGGATCAGGCCAATAAAGGCCGAAAAGAGTAACAGAGCGAAGAGAGGAAGCTCAAAGGAAAAGGGCAGGGGGTCGAGGGAGAAGGCGACATCATGGCGGTTGGCGATGCTGAGGGCGCACACGACCAAGGCAACGACAATAAACAGGATCCAGAAAATAAACTTCAGCATGATGGGCCTTCAAAGTCGAAATATACCTGCCGGACTCCGGTCCAGCAGGCAGGTGAGAGGATCAATCCGTCTCGGCGTTCAAACGATCCCGCAACTCTTTACCGCATTTGAAATAGGGAACATATTTCTTATCAACCTTCACCGCTTCTCCTGTGCGCGGGTTGCGGCCAATGCGTTCCGCTCTTTCCTTTGTTGAGAATGCCCCGAAACCCCGAAGCTCGACCCGATCTCCCCGTGCCAGCGCATTTGAGATCTCGTCAAATATCGTCGTCACGATCCGCTCGACATCCCGCTGGTAAAGGTGGGGATTATTTTCCGCAAGAAGAGTGATGAGTTCGGACTTTATCATTGGTGGCTCCCCGATTATTTTATATAGCGATTACGACCTGTTAGATTTTATTATCCCTCAGGGTGCCAAAGGGAAAGCAGTCCGTCAAGTGTAAGTCGTTCAGTTATAACGCTTTTCCCTAACATTCCACTCAAAAGCCGAGCAATTAGCGGTTTCGGTTCACTATAGTCAATGGTTTGAAGTGGCAGTGAACTGGAGATATTCTTCGCTGATTCTAGCCATGCGCGTGCTTCCTGAACGCCTCCCAACTCATCGATCAGGCCGTTCCTGAGAGCAGAGATGCCGATCAGGACCCGTCCATCCGCCAGGCGCCGGACTTCCTGCTCGTCCAGAGGGCGCCGGTCGACAACAAGATCGACAAACCAATCATAGGTTTCGGTCACCATGGCTTGCAGATTTTCCCGTCCGGCGCGGGAGATGGGCTTGAACGGAGATGGCTCCCCTTTTACACCTCCGGATGTGATGGCCGTCGCCGTCACCCCGACCTTTTCCATCAGTTCGGAAAATTCCGTCAATTGAACGATGACGCCAATGGATCCGGTAATGGAAGATTCGCCGGCGAAAATCCGATCCCCGGCCAGGGCAGTCATATAGCCGCCAGAGGCGCCCACGGTGCCGATGATGGTAACAACCGGTTTCTTTTCAGCAACCCGCCTCAGGGCTTTGAACAGGCGCTCGCTGCCATAGGTGGAGCCCCCGGGACTGTTGATATAAACGAGTAAGGCCTTTGCCTTGTCGTCCCGGATCACCTGTTCAATGGCACTCTGACGCCGCTCGTTCTCAATGATGATCTCGGTGATATCGAGCCGGGCGACGTGATCGGCTTTTTCCTCTTCCGAGACGCTGTTGAAAATCCACACGCCGAGGACGATAACCAGGATAATGGCGACGATGCGCCAAAAAGACAGGCGCCGTTTTAGGCGGCGCCTGTCATATGCAGTGTCACTATCGCCGGACATGCAGTCCCCCTGATCCGGAACATCCAATGGTGATAGTGACAGGTTTCATCGGCCTATTCCTCAGGCTTTTCTTTTTCTTCAGCCGCGGGGGCCTCCTCTTCGCCGTCATCAGACGCTTTGCGGATGGCGGCACCGAGGATGTCACCAAGAGAGGCGCCGGCGTCGGAAGATCCGTATTGAGCAACGGCTTCTTTTTCTTCGGCAACTTCCTTGGCCTTGATGGACAGGCTGACCTTGCGGGTCTTGTTGTCGATCGACGTGATTTTCGCATCGATCTTGTCGCCAACCGCGAACCGGTCCGGCCGCTGCTCGGCGCGATCGCGGCTCAAGTCGCCCTTGCGGATGAAGCCGACAACACCTTCGCTGATTTCCACATCAATACCGGCGTCCTGAATTTTAGAGACTGTACAGGTAACGACGGCCCCTTTCTTCATTTCAGTTGCACCGGAGAAGGGGTCTTCGCTCATTTGCTTGATGCCGAGGCTGACCCGTTCCTTCTCAACATCAATGTCGAGAACTTTAGCGGAAACCGTATCGCCCTTGTTATAGGCCTGAATGGCCTGTTCACCGGGCTGGCTCCAGTCGATGTCGGACATATGGACCATGCCGTCGACGTCATTTTCAAGACCGACGAACAACCCAAACTCGGTGATGTTTTTAACCACACCTTCGATTGTTGATCCGATCGGTGTTGATTCCGCGAAGGATTCCCAGGGATTATCCAGGCACTGTTTCAGGCCAAGGCTGATCCGGCGGCGCGTCTGGTCGACTTCCAGGATCATCACTTCGACTTCCTGGGACGTGGACACGATCTTGCCTGGATGGACGTTCTTCTTGGTCCAGCTCATTTCGGAAACATGGACAAGTCCTTCGACACCGGCTTCCAGCTCAACAAAGGCACCATAGTCGGTGATATTGGTAACCCGGCCCGTGAATTTACTGCCCAGAGGATATTTGGCTTCAAGAGCTTCCCAAGGATCTTCTTCCAGCTGCTTCATGCCGAGGCTGATGCGCTGTGTTTCCTTGTTGAGGCGGATCACCTGTACCTTGACGGTTTCACCGATGGTCAGGGCTTCCGAAGGATGGTTGACCCGGCGCCAGGCGATATCCGTCACATGGAGCAGACCGTCCACCCCACCAAGATCCACAAAGGCACCGTAATCGGTGATGTTCTTGACCACACCTTCAAGGGTTTGGCCTTCTTCCAGGGTTCCGATCAGTTCGGAACGGGCTTCTGCCCGGCTTTCCTCAAGAACTGCGCGGCGGGAGACAACAATGTTGCCACGACGGCGGTCCATTTTCAGGATCTGGAAAGGCTGCGGGATACCGCGAAGCGGGGCGATATCGCGAACTGGGCGAACATCCACCTGACTGCCCGGCAGGAAGGCAACGGCCCCGGAAAGATCGACAGTGAAGCCGCCTTTGACCCGGCCGAAGATAACCCCTTCAACCCGCTCATTGGCGGTAAAGGCAACTTCCAGTTTTTCCCAGGCTTCTTCCCGGCGTGCCTTGTCCCGTGACAGGACGGCTTCACCGGCTGAATTTTCGATACGCTCGAGGAAGACCTCGACGCTGTCGCCGATCTTCAGATCAGCTTCCTGGCCCGGCGCAGCAAATTCCTTCAGCGGAATGCGGCCCTCGGCCTTCAACCCGACATCAATGATCGCCAGGTCTTTTTCGATATTGATAATCGTGCCCTTGATGACGGTGCCTTCAAGGCTGTCACTGGCACCATAGGATTCTTCCAGCAACGCTGCGAAATCTTCCGTCGCGGGCATGCCTTCTTCGACAAGAGAAGTGTCACTCATATTTTCTGAATTCCTTCGTAATCCATATATCAGGCCAAACCGGTAATCGGCGGATTCATGGCCACTCGCTTCTCTATGATCTGATACGCACGCGAGAGAAGCACTTTTTCATTTTGTTCCGGCGTGGTCGGAACGGTTCAGGTTTCTCATCGAGACCTATCAATATATCGGCAGGCCGCTTCGAGAGCCGCCTCTATATCCAATTTTGTTGTATCAAGCAAGTAGGCATCATCGGCTTTTTTTAAAGGGGCGGCGCCGCGGCTGCTGTCCCGGGCATCCCTCGCCCGCAAATCCGAGAGGACTTCCTCATAGGTAATCGTGTTTCCCTTTGCTTCCAGCTCCGCATGGCGGCGGCGGGCCCGGACGTCATCACTGGCCGTGACATAGAACTTGATATCGGCGTCAGGACACACCACCGTGCCGATGTCACGGCCATCCAACACCGCGCCTGGCAAGCGTTTCGCGAAAGTCCGCTGATAGGAGAGAAGGCTGTCCCGTACCTCCTGATTGACCGCTATGGCGGAGGCGACATTACCGGTTTCCTCCGCCCTGAGGTCCGGATCATCAAGGGATATGGCCTCCACGGACTGCGCCGCTTCTAACGCGTGTTGACGGTTTGCCGGATCATGACCGGCTCTGATTAGATTGAGGGCAACCGCCCGGTATAAAGCGCCGGTATCCAGATAATTCAGTCCGTAGCGATCCGCGATTCGGCGGGCCAGAGTGCCTTTACCTGCCGCTACCGGCCCGTCCACAGCGATAATCATTTAAAACCGCCTGAACTGTTTCTTCCGGTGAGTGAACTCATCAGAGACACAAATCCCGGAAAGCTCGTTTCCATAACCCGGCCGTCATCGACAGTGACAGGCTTCTCCGTGCCGAGCCCCAATGTCAGAAATGCCATGGCGATTCGATGATCCAGTTTGGTGGCGACGGTAGCGCCCCCTTCAGGTGCCGAGCCATCTCCCTCAACGATCAGGCCGTCTTCTTCTTCCTGCAAGGTCACCCCGCAGGCCTTTAATCCTTCCGCCATGGTTGAGATGCGATCGGATTCCTTAACCCGGAGCTCCCGAATTCCCCGCATGACCGTTCTGCCTTTGGCAAAGGCGGCGGCCACAAACAGCACCGGATACTCATCGATCATGGAGGGCGCCCTTTCCGGCGGCACCTCAATGCCGGTGAGGGGGGCTGATTTGATGCGAATATCCCCGACTTTCTCTCCGGCTTCCTGACGCAGGTTGGTGACCTCAATGCCGGCGCCCATTTCCTTGAGACATTCGAACAATCCGTCCCTTAATGGATTGAGACCGACATTATTCAAAGTGATATCCGAGCCTTCGGTAATGGCTGCGGCAACGGCCAGAAAAGCGGCAGAGGAAGGATCGCCGGGAACAATAATATCGGCGGCGGTGAGTTCCTGCTGCCCGGCCAGTTCTATAATCCGGCTCTCGTCTTTCTGCACCGTCACCGTGACCTCCGCGCCGAAATGCCGGAGCATATTTTCCGTATGATCGCGGGAAGGGCGCGGCTCGGTGATCCGGGTGATTCCCGCCGTATCAAGGGCGGCCAGCATGATCGCCGATTTGACCTGGGCGGAGGCAACGGGGAGTTCGTAATCAATCGGCATCAGCTCCCGACCACTGACCGCCAGGGGAAAGCGCCCTTCAGACCGGCTGGTGACATTGGCTCCCATTTCACCAAGGGGCAGACTGATGCGTCCCATGGGCCGGCTATGCAGGGAAGCGTCACCCTGAAAGAAAGTGGTGAACGGGCAGGCCGCCACCAGCCCCATGAGCAGACGGGCGGCGGTACCGGAATTGCCCATATCCAGGACCTTGTCCGGCTCCGACAGGGCTCCGACGCCTTTGCCAAAAACATGCCAAATACCATCGTCCGACCGGGTAATGTCAACACCAAGTGCCCGCATGGCCTCGGCGGTACAAAGAACGTCTTCTCCTTCAAGAAGACCTGAAACCCGGGTTTCTCCAGCTGCCAGCCCACCTAAGATCAAGGCCCGGTGGGAGATGGATTTGTCTCCCGGCACAGTGGCCACCCCATGAAGCGGGCCTGACCGGAATGCTGTAACCGGGACAGGAGACGTATTTTCTGATGTCATAGCAAATGGTTCTGGATTTCCGAAATAGCCGGATATCGCATAAAAATGGTTGAAATTTCCCCTGTTTTTAGCAAGCTTTTGTCCGGATGTCACATAAAGGTGGGCAATGAATGAAAGAAACTTTTGACAGCGGTTCGTTATTCTGGCAATTCAGCCCATCGGATATCAAAATCAGTCCTTCAACATTGTTGTTACGAGGTATTTAATGGCAAAACCAGAATGGGGCGAGAAGCACCGCTGTAGTTCTTGCGGGAAGCCGTTCTACGACATGAAAAAGACCCCAATTATCTGCCCGGCCTGCGGCGAGGAAAATGTGCCGGAGCGCCTGTTGAAGCCTCGGCGCAATGTCGGGACCACCCCGGCCAAGAAGGCTGAGAAAGTGGTCGTGAAGGATGACGTCGATGCGGACTTAAAAGACGGCGAGGAAGTTGTCGATGATCTTGTCGACCCGGATACAGTCGATCTGCCCGATGATGAGGAAGAGGATGATTTGAGCGGGGTTGTCGTGGCCCCGAAAGAGGACGACGAAACCTGATTTACCCGATCCTCAATTTAGGACTTGAAAATATCGAAGGCTCGGCATAGTTTCCGGGCCGTTGGCGGGTTCACCGCCATTGTGGGGCCATAGCTCAGTTGGGAGAGCGCTTGAATGGCATTCAAGAGGTCGGCGGTTCGATCCCGCTTGGCTCCACCAGAATCACAAGGGCTTAGCTGAAAGATGCTAGGCCCTTTTTCTTTTTAAGTGACCAGAGAAACGAGTCTCAAATTGGATTTTGAATATCACGCCCTGACAGGCCGGAGCGCTGTATGATGCTATTTAGCCGACTCATTATTTGGGGTGCGAAGGCCTTGCTTCCAAATGAGCCGAAGCCGCACTCTATATCAGAACTATGGGCTCTGGATCAATCTAGGCGATGCGGATTGGTCTTCGGAGCTCTTTCCCGTCCCCGCTATTTGATTTGTCCAACATGTCAAATTGACAAAAGAATGTTAGGTGGACATGAATTTTGTTCAACTTTGGTGCCTAGGCAGGCTTGCAAAGTCCCTACCAAGTTACCAAGGCACGAGAACGCCATCCCAAAAGGAACGGGTGGACAAGACCCTGTCCCGACTATTACAAGCATATGGCCGCTCTGGAGACATTCAGGAACATATTCGAGCGGTCAAAAAATCATAAGCACTTGAAACGTGATCGTTGTGTGCTGCGAAGTTGGCTTTAGGGCATAAGGAAAATGGCAATTGGCTACGTGGTTCTCAGATAAAGTTGAAAAGCGAGGCAGTGAGATAGAAGGTAGAGGCTTGTTCAGTATCTCACCCATTAACGCAGGCGAAACTGTTGTCGTGAAAGGAGGACATGTGTTTGGTCGCCAGACCCGCGACTTGCTGGCGAAGACTCTGGGCCCAGCTGAAATACAAATCGATGACCATTTATTCATTGGCCCCAAAACGCAAGCGGAACGAGAAGCTTCGATGATGTGCCTCAATCATTCTTGTGAGCCGAATGTGTATATTGTTGGCCAGATCGTATTTCGTGCAATGCGTGATATTGCACCCAACGAGGAACTCACTTTCGATTATGCGACAGCTGATGATGACGATTGGGAGATGGACTGTGCGTGTAAAGCTTCAAGCTGCCGTGGTCATGTAACAGGGAAGGACTGGCAAAAGAGCGATCTTCAACAGCGTTATGCCGGGTGTTTCTCGGATTACCTTGAGCGAAAGATCGGCAAATCGAGGTAATGGAGGGCGGGGTAATGACCCATTATGGGCCGCAGCATTTGTTCTTCCCTAATTCGGTTTGGCTATAAACAATCAGGTTGGTGCGCGGCCGCGTTTGTTTTTTTGCTACAAATCTGTCTCAAGGTTCCCTCGTTCCAGTCAGATTCCATATCAAGCGCCCCCGAATTGCGTTGCAAGAGGCTGTCTGGCGGCACCGCCTTAAAGAAAGGTTAGTCCTTGAGAAAGAGGCGTTTGGAGATGCGGTCGATCTTTGTGCCGTCGTTCAAGGGGACATCTTTGGCGACGGTATAGGTTTCAAATCCCATTTTATCGTAAAAGAGTAGCCCGCCGGTGTTGTCCGCCCGGATGGTCGCATTGATGGCGGTGAAACCGGCCTGTTGGGCATGGGGTCGGGCCGGCAAAGACCTTGTAATAGGGCTTTTTTGATGATCCGTTCCTGTTATTATTCTTCGGCCTATTATTGAATTAATATATTCGACTCATTTTTGACGGGGCCTCATGTTACGTCCGAACCGAATTCATCCTGGTCTGAAATGGTGCAGTGCCGCCCTGTTCCTCTCCCTGGTCCTTGCGCCCAACAGCGCGCAGTCTGCGGAGAAGGACATTACCAATCTGATATTCAGCAAGAGATCTGCGGATTGTGCCGATTATGCAGGTGTCTATTCGGCGTCGGTTGAAGATATTACCCGGCAGCGGAAATTTATAGCGAAAGTCACCATTGATCTCGAAAATAATACATGCGTGCTGACGTCCAACGGCATTCCAAATCATGATTTCAATGGGCCTACCGCTCATTTCGCAAATGATGTCAGGGAACTGGACGTCACGTTCCGGATCCCCCGAAATCCGCAGAAATCAGGGTCTTTGCAGAAACTCAGTCAGAGAAGTTATGACGCTGTCCTGTTGAACGGGACGCCGGTGGATCTTCTGTCGGCCGGATGCTATCGGCCAGAGGGGCGGCGGGCCGACAAGAACGGTAATGTGCTCGCCGGCTGTCGGGATAGCGATCCCTGGATGCTTGATCCACCCTCCTATGACACCTATTTCGGGGTCGATCAGCATAATGCCCATGCTCAGCCCGACGGGCGCTATCACTATCATGCCAATCCGAATGCCCTGTTTCTGGATAATGATTTTGACAAGCCGTCACCTGTCATCGGTTTTGCCGCGGACGGTTTTCCGATTTATGGCACTCTTTTTCGCGACAAGGACGGGAATATCCGGCGGGCCAAATCCGGCTACCAGCTGAAAACCGTCCTTCGGCCCGCACCTCCGGACGGACCGGGCGGCACTCCCGACGGCACCTATCTTGCCGATTACGAATTTACAGGACACGGCGATCTGGATGAATGCAACGGCATGACCGTGGATGGCAGTTACGGATATTATGTGACCACAACCTATCCCTGGATCCTCAAATGCTTTGTCGGAAGTCCCGACCCGTCCTTCAACAAAAGGCGGCCCGGTGCAGGACCGCCTCACAGAAGAGGCTGATCCTGACCTTTGAAACTCCGGTTTTTCATTTTTGCAAAACTCTCACCTGTTTTTAGGTCTTTCTTTTTCATTTTTGCAAAAGTGCCGGAAACCGGAACAGACGCCCATCATCGAATTTTGGCCAAATAGGCTATGGGAAAATCGGAAAATATGTATACAGTCGATTTGTTAAAAAAATTGGGTATCTGTGGGTTTCGTTCGGGGAAAAGCGAGGATCACACAAAACCCGTCAAATGCTAAGGGAGACAAGCATGGGAAAATTACTGACCTTACTCGCAGGGCTGGCGGTTGCCGGTCTGTTTTTTGGCGGCACGGCGGCACAGGCCGAAGACTGTCACCGCGGGACCCTCGATGACCGGTATTGCGATCGCGATTACAACCTGACCGCAGATCTGCCGCTGGATCAGGATCAATGGGTCGATCCGGACACCATTATCTTTTCCTACACCCCGGTTGAAGACCCGGCGGTGTATGCCAAGGTCTGGGAGGGGTTTATCAACCATATGGCGGATGTGACCGGCAAGAAAGTCGTGTTTTTCCCGGTTCAGTCCTATGCCGCGCAATATGAAGCCATGCGCTCGGGCCGGCTGCATGTGGCCGGAGTGAATACGGGCGGCAACCCGGTCGCGGTTTCCTGCGCCGGTATGGTGCCCTTCGCCATGATGGCGTCGAAAGACGGTAGCTTCGGCTATGAGATGGAAATCATCGTCCCGGCGGACAGCCCGATTGCGGCGCCGGCGGATCTGAAAGGCAAAACCCTTGCCTTTACCTCACCAACCTCCAATTCCGGCTTCAAAGCCCCCTCAGCGATCCTGAAAAGCGATTTTGGACTGGTTGCCGAAGAGGATTTCAATACAGCCTTCAGTGGCAAGCATGACAACTCGATCCTCGGGGTTGCCAATAAGGACTATGAAGCCGCCGCCATCGCCAATTCCGTTCTCAAAAGGATGATTGACCGGGATGCGGTCGATC
Organism: Sneathiella sp.; assembly: GCA_965228285.1. Classification (GTDB taxonomy): domain Bacteria; phylum Pseudomonadota; class Alphaproteobacteria; order Sneathiellales; family Sneathiellaceae; genus Sneathiella. Next base: position 3,005,256 of record OZ245808.1, on the reverse strand, counting down.
CGGCTTCTATCCGGACCATATACAAGTCCCAGACCTTCCCGACGACCGGCTATGGCCATGCCCATAACCTGCACCCGGAAACGGTCGCGCTGATCAAGCAGGCCTTCTTCACCTTTGACTGGGAAGGCTCGGCGTTGCAGGAGGAGTTCAAGAAGGAAGGGCGTTTCATCGCCATTGATCATAAGTCCGACTGGAACGTCATCCGCAAAATCGATACGGCAAATGGCGTCACTTACGATTGCAAGTAACAGTGACTTGAGAAAAAAGCTGGGCGCTCCGATGAGGCGCCCGGCCTTTTTTGCGATAACCGGGGAAATTTTATGCTGCTGTTGAAATCGGTATCGAAACGCTACAAGACGGGCGATCTGGCGCTGAAGAATGTCACCCTGGAAATACCGGAGGGGCAGGTCCTCGCCTTGATCGGTCCCAGCGGCGCCGGGAAATCGACCCTGATCCGCTGTATCAATCGTCTCGTTGATCCGACAGAAGGGGTGATTACCCTGGGAGATCTGGATATCAGTTCCCTGTCGTCCTGGGCACTGCGCAAGGCGCGCCGACGGATGGGCATGATTTTTCAGGAATACGCGCTGGTGGAGCGATTGACGGTCATGGAAAATGTTCTGTCCGGCCGCCTCGGATATGTCGGCTTCTGGCAAAGCTGGTTTCGCCGCTTTCCCGCCAAGGATATCAAGGAAGCCTATCGACTGCTGGACCGGGTCGGATTGAAGCATATGGCCGACAAGCGGGCTGATGAGCTTTCCGGCGGCCAGCGACAACGGGTCGGTATCGCCCGCGCCCTGATCCAGGATCCGGCCCTGCTGCTGGTGGACGAGCCGACCGCCAGCCTCGATCCGAAAACCTCCCGCCAGATCATGCGGCTTATCTGTGAGCTCTGCGAGGAGCGGAAACTCTCGGCCATCATCAATATCCATGATGTGCTGCTGGCCCAGATGTTTGCGAAAAGGGTGGTTGGCCTGCAATTGGGGGAAATCGTTTATGACGGACCTCCCGACGGACTGGGCCCGGATGTCCTGACCCAGATTTACGGCGAGGAAGACTGGGAAGCGACCATCCGTAAAGTCGAGGACGAAGATGAGGAAGGCTCGGAAGAAGCGGCTCTTTCATGACTGATATTCCCAGCCAAACAGATTATCCGGGCAAATGGAAACGACCGCCCCTTATCAAGCGGAGCTGGCTGCGCTGGTCCCTGTGGATTGGCGCGGCGATCTATCTGTCCCTGGCCCTTGGCACCATGGAAATTAACTGGGGGCGGGTGGCGGAAGGACTGCCCCGCGGGCAGAAATTCATTGCCGCCTTTTTCCCGCCGGATTTTGCCTCCCGCTGGGAATCCATTTTGGACGGTATCCTGGAGAGCATCTGGATGACGGTGATCGCGACGGTTGCCGGGATTGCCCTGTCGGTGCCCGTTGGCCTTGGGGCTGCCCGAAACCTGGCGCCGCTGCCGGTCTATCTGGTCTGCCGGTCCATTGTTGCCGTCAGCCGCACCTTTCCGGAAATCATTCTGGCTATTTTTGCCGTAAAGCTGTTCGGTTTCGGACCCTTTGCCGGCTTTCTCGCTCTCTCCATTGCTACGGTCGGTTTCTTCGCCAAACTGCTGGCGGAGGATATCGAGAATATGGACCCGGTACAGGCAGAGGCCATCAAATCAACGGGCGCCAGCTGGCTGCAATGGATCAACTATGCGGTTCAGCCCCAGGTCATGCCGCGCATGATCGGCCTGTCCATGTATCGGCTGGATATCAATTTCCGGGAATCGGCGGTTGTCGGTATTGTCGGTGGCGGTGGTATCGGAGCGACCCTGCTTACGGCCTTTGACCGCTATGAGTTTGACAGCGCCGCGGCGATCCTGATTGTCATTATCGTGATTGTCATTGGCCTTGAATATCTGTCCGGCTATTTGCGAAGGTGGGTCCAGTAATGCCGACAATTGAAACCCAGGACGGTCCGGTCTGGAGACGCCGAACCACCGCAAAATCCCTCCTCACCTGGTTTTGCTGGCTGATCGGGGTGGCCATCGTTGTTTATTGCTGGGAGCTGGTCTCGGAACGGACAATCTGGTTCTTCGTTCAGGATGCGGGAGCCCAGGCAGCCGACATGGCGTCGCGCATGGTGCCGCCGAAATGGGACTATATGGACGTCCTCTGGAAGCCGGTCTGGGATACCATTAATATCGCGACCCTTGGCACTGGCATTGCTTTGGTGTTTGCGGTGCCCGTTGCCTTTCTGGCGGCGCAAAATACCACACCCCATCCGACGATCCGGGCCATCGCCCTGTTGGTGATCGTCTCCTCCCGATCCATCAATTCGCTGATCTGGGCCCTGATGCTTGTCGCCATCATCGGCCCCGGTGTCTTTGCCGGGGTCATCGCCATTGCTCTCCGCTCCGTCGGGTTTTGCGCCAAGCTCCTCTATGAATCAATCGAGGAAATCGATCCCCGCCAGGTTGAGGCGATCACGGCGACCGGGGCCACACGGGCGCAACAGCTCGGTTATGGCATTGTGCCTCAGATCATGCCGTCTTTTGCCGGGATCTCGGTTTTTCGCTGGGATATCAATATCCGCGAATCCACGGTTCTCGGGCTGGTCGGGGCCGGGGGCATCGGCATTCAGCTGGACGCCTCCATCTCGACCCTTGCCTGGACCCAGGTGTCTGTTATCCTGCTGGTGATCCTGGCGACGGTGCTTATCAGTGAATGGGTTTCAGCAAAAGTCCGGGCCGCGATCATCTAGCCCGGCCTCGGGTCACACCATCGACCAGTTGACCCAGTTGTCATGAAGATTGCACATGGAGACAATATAGATCCGGCCCGAATAGCCCTGTAGCTCAAAGCGGGACCGGGGCATATCAAACACTCTGTCAAAGACCTGTTCATCAATCAGATTCAATTGCTGATCCATGAGGATATGTTTGATAATATAGTGATCCGCATCCATCGGGTGCTGGGTCGCGGCCCGAACCAGGACATTGCTGCCATCTTTGTCGACCTTGATCAGGGGAGAGTGGCCTTTTTCTTTTCCCTTCCAGCGTCCCGGGCGATCCACGGAGTAAAAAATCTTGCCTGCCAGAGTTTGCAGGGCACCGCGCAAATTCCCCTCGGAGGCGAGAGCCGGAAGCGCTGCGCTGGAAGTTAAGGCCAGAGCGCCGGTGCCGGCCATCACCATTGCCTGCCGCCGGCTGATCTCGGAAATCAGTTTTCCCATTAAGATACCTTTTTTGAAAATGGTATCGGGACAATGTGCCGGAATTCCCGAAATTCGGCAAGGAAGAACCGAATTTCGAAGGCTCAAACCCGCCGGTGCTTCTTGAAAAGACGTAATATTCGACCATCGATAATCGCCAGACCGGCAAAGATAACCAGCATACCATAGAGGGTCATGGGATGAATGTCCTCTCCGAGGATGCCGATCCCCAGGATCAGGGCGCTGACGGGAATGAGGAAGGTCACCAGGGTCAGATTAACCGCTCCGGCGGAGGCCAGGATGCGGAAGAATAGCAGATAGGCGATGGCGGTCCCCAGCAAGGCCAAAGCCAGGACTGAAGCGGCGCTTATCAGGGTCGGCGTGAGGGACAGGGGCTCTTCCACAATGAAAATAGTGGGCAGAAGAACCAAGCTGGAGACAAACAGCATTCCAAAAGCGTTGACGATGGGGGGCGTATCACTCAGGCGCTTGCCCCAGACGATGGCGATACCATAGGACATGGCCGCACCGAGGACCGCGAACTGACCCAGGCCTTCGAAACTGAACCCGTTATCCATTGTCGGCTGCATCATCACCAGAATCCCGGCAAAACCGACAAGTACCCCGATCAGCTTATGGGGCACCATTTTTTCGTCCTGGGTCAGAAAATGGGCAAAGACCACCCCAAAGAGCGGTGTTGTGGCGTTCAGGATAGAGGCGACTCCCCCGGTGATATGGGTTTGACCCCAGGTGATCAGGCTGAAGGGCAGGACATTATTGAGCAGGCCCATGACGGCCAATGTTGCCCAGACCCCCAGGCCAGTCGGTATTTTTTCCCCTGAGAGGAAGAGATAGGCAAACAGGGCGAGGGCGGCCAGGGAGACACGCAGAAACACGATCGTGAAGGGCGTGAAATCCACCAGCGCCAGCTCAATAAAGAAGAAGGTGCCACCCCAAAGTACGGACAGAATAATCAGCAGAATCCAATTTTGAAGCGACATGTTCTATCCTGACAGAGATCGAAAATGGATCCTTAACCTAGGGCGGGATTGTTGATTACCTCTATCCGTTTTCCGTTTTAACGTTCCGGCCTTGTCATTGTTGTCTTTTAAAGGGTCAGATCCTTATCTAAAAGTGATGGAAGCAAGGGCCGCCTGAACCCTGTCTTCGCCCCAGGGAGCCGCTTCGCCCGGCGCAACATCTGGTCCCGTCAGATTAACCCCTGTTCCTGCGACATTGACAATCCGTGCGCCCGCTGAATTGCGGACAATGATCGTCCCTTCAAGCAGCAGGATGCCGTAAATCCCAAGGGCCGGACCGCCCCAAAACTCGGTCCCCCGGATGCCGACTGTGGCGCTGGTCGTGCGAACTTCCACTCTCTTGTCCTTGAGTTTACCGATGCCGCCGGAAATAAAGCGAAACGGCCCCTTGGCCGCGTCCAGCAGCAGGGTTCCGACATCCTTGTCCGGATCATAAAGATACTCATTGATGACGAGGCGGCTGTTTTCACCGATGGTCAGCTTGGTCTCGTCGTTGAAGGTAATCTCAATCCGGGCATCCGCGCCGGTTTCGATTTCATCATTCTTAAAGATCGCCCCGGTCTCCACAAGGGTCACTCGCTGCTGACCTCTAACAGCAATGGCAGAATTCTGAAGTCTTGAAACAACAGCAATGGCTTCACCGTCGGTCTGCGCCGCCACGGGATGCGAGACAAGAAAAAACGAAGCCATCATCAGAACGAGGGTCGAAAGTCTAAACATCGGTCTCTCTCTTTTTTACAAATAGACGGGGCGGAAAATACAATTCAATTCGGACAAAATTAAGCCGGAATAGTAGCCTAGACTTCACCGGTTCAACAAACAGATACTGACTGTCATTTTTTACCCGCATCCCGGGTTGAATATTGAAGGGAAGTTATGTTTACTGGATTAAGGGCATGGAGGGGAAGAATAAATGCAGGATAGCTGGGAAAAATTTAGTGGCGTGACGGTCTGGTTGCATTGGCTGGTTGCGATTGCCGTCATCGGCTTGCTCGCGGTCGGTCTGATCATGGATGAATTCAAGGGCCTGGGCTTAACACCAGTTCATAAATCCATTGGTGTTCTGGTCTTCCTTCTGGTGCTGGTGAGAGTGGGCTGGCGCCTGAAAAACGGCTGGCCCGAGCCTGTCGGCACATATCCGAAAATCGAACAGATCCTGGCCAAGCTGACCCATTGGACCCTGGTGATCTGTACTTTGCTGATGCCGATATCAGGGATGATGATGTCCGGGGCCGGCGGACGCGGGTTTGGTATTTTCGGCCTGCAAATTGTCGCTGCAAATCCCGATCCGGCAAATCCCGGCAAGGTTATTCCCTATGATCAGACAATCGGCGGCATCGGCCATGAAATGCATGAAGTTATCAGCACCATCCTCATGATTGCCATCGGTCTGCATATTGTCGGCGCGCTCAAGCATCATATTGTTGACAGGGACGGAACTTTGCGGCGGATGTTGGGCCAGAAAATATCCGCCCCAACATCATAGCCTTTATTCCTACTGAGACATACAGTCTACAAAGCTGTCGGTAAGCGATGCCATCAGCTTGAAATAAAGATCCGGACCCGGCTCAAAATCTGCGCCGAGAGGATCCATAGTGCCCTGACGGGCGTCACTGCCCTCAATAGCGGTCTGCACTAAACCGTCATCGAATTGGGGTTCCCGAAAGACGCAGACCGTATTGGTCTCCGCAATCTTTTGACGGATGTCCTGAAGTCGCGAGATGGAGGGTGGCTCGTCAGGTTCCAGGGTTATGGAGCCTACGGCGGACAAATTATTCTCCGCCTCAAAATATGGGTAGGCATCGTGAAGCACAATAAAGGCCTTGTCCTTGAACGGGCTCAGTTTCTGGCGATTCTCTGATTCCAGGGCCTCAAGTTTCGAGATCAGCGCTCGGGCATTGGCTTTATAAATGGACCTGTTTTCTGGATACTGACTTCCTAGTGCCTTGGTGATGGTCTGGACCATGTCGCGGGCATTGGCCGTGTGCAGCCAGACATGCAGATTGACCTCATCATGCTCCGAGTGATCGGAATGACCTTTATGGGAGTCATGTCCATGATCGCCATGATCTTCCCAGGCACCTCCTTCACGCATGTCCAGCAGGGTCAGATCTCCCTCATCCACAACACTGATGGCGTCAACGGAGGGGGCGGATTCCAGCACATTTTCCAAAAACTGCTCGAAATGCAGATCAATCAGGAAGAGGAGGTCTGCGTTCTGAGTCATTCGGATCTGCGAGGGTTTTAGGGCAAAGCCATGGGGCGATGCATTGCCGTCAACCAGCAATCCGGCAGTCCCGGTATCCCCCATAACGGCTTGCACCAAAGAATGAAGGGGTTTGATGGTAGCGACGACTTTGGTATCCTCGGCGGCGTGGGCCAACGGAGCCAGGAAAAGAAAGGCCGTGACTAGAAGAAGCAACTTTTTCATGAGAGTATGAAATCCGTTTGTCAATTTGATGAAGCGTGTTATGTTATAATATAACAAAATAGGATCGGCAAGCCCGAAAAGGACGCAGTATGCATCCGCATCACGAACATAAAGATTGCATCGACAATGCTGTTGAACAAGCGATCAGCATTTGCGAGGAAAAAGGCGTGCGTTTCACCCGTCTGCGCCGATCCGTATTGGAGCTTGTCTGGGAAAATCACGGACCGATCAAGGCCTATGATATCCTCAACCAGTTGGACAGCGATATCGCCTCGGTCAAGCCGCCAACGGTCTATCGCGCCCTCGATTTCCTGCTGGAAAACGGGCTTGTCCATCGCCTTAACAGTTTGAACGCCTTTGTCGGCTGTAGTCATCCTGAAGCCCACAAGGACTGCTACTTTCTGATCTGCACAGAATGCGGGGAGGCCATGGAATGCTGCAGTAACGAACTGGTCTCAGCCATTACCAAAACCGGTGAAAAGAATGATTTTCACCCCACCCATGTGACCCTGGAAATCACCGGCGAATGCGCGGAATGCAGAGGGGCAGCCTGAGCAATGACAGCCCTTGTTACAGCGCGCAACCTCCATGTTATTCGGGAGGGAAAAGCCATTCTCAACGATGTGTCCCTGGACGTTGAGGAAAAGGATTTCATCACTATCATTGGCCCCAACGGCGCCGGTAAAAGCATGCTCCTTAAAAGCATCATGGGATTTTTCGAGCCTGAAAAGGGATCGGTTACCCGCAAGAAAGGTCTGAGGGTCGGCTATGTCCCGCAGCGTCTGGTGGCGGATCACACCATCCCGATCCTGACCCGACGGTTTCTCACCTTGCGCAAGCAGGCAGGGAAATCGGCTGTCACTAAAGTGGCCGAGGAAACATCAATTTCAGAGATTCTCGACAAACCGCTTCATGTCCTTTCAGGGGGAGAGCTCCAAAGAGTGCTACTCGCCCGGGCTTTGCTCGGTGATCCGGAACTTCTCGTCCTCGATGAGCCGGCTCAGAACCTGGATGTGACCGGACAACTGGCTTTCTATAAACTGCTGGACAGGATTTATGATGAGCGGGGTATCAGCATTTTGATGGTCTCCCATGATCTGCATCTTGTGATGTCCAGTACGCGCAGGGTTGTCTGCCTCTATCACCATATCTGCTGCACCGGGGCGCCTCATATGGTCACTCGCGATCCGGAGTTTATATCCCTGTTTGGCAATGATATGGCACGGCTGATGGCCGTCTATAACCATGATCACGACCATAGCCACAGTCATAGCCACGCCCATGATCATGATGCCGCCAATGACCCGAAAGAGATCAAGCCCAAAACGTCAGGTAGTTCCCATGCTGGATGATTTTATTCTTCGGGCCCTGGCCGCCGGTATCGGTGTCGCCCTGATCGCCGGTCCGCTGGGATGCTTTGTTGTCTGGCGGCGCATGGCCTATTTCGGAGATTCCCTGGCCCATAGCGCGCTTCTCGGCATTGCCCTCGGCCTGCTCTACGGCGTTAATGTCAATCTCGGCACGGTGATTGTCTGTACGGCCTTTGCCTTTCTTCTTGTCTGGTTGCAGCATCGAAAGATTCTGGCGACGGATACCCTGCTTGGTATTCTGGCCCATGCGGCCCTGTCCATCGGCATGGTCGCCATCAGCTTTCTGGATAATCCCCGGTTCAATCTGCACAGCTACCTGTTTGGCGATATCCTGACGGTTCTGATGACGGATCTTTATTGGATATATGGCGGCGGCGTGATTGTGATCGGATTGCTGGTCGTCAATTGGTCGTCCCTGACCCTGATGACCATTCACGAAGACCTGGCGAAAGCCGAAGGGGTCAACACGGTCTGGAGCAATATTCTGCTGATGTTGCTGATGACGATCGTTGTGGCCGTCTCGATCCGGATCGTCGGAATTCTGCTGATCACCTCCATGCTGATCATTCCGGCCGCCGCTGCTCGACAGATTGTTTCCTCTCCGGAAACCATGGCGGTGCTGGCAGCTTTCCTCGGTGTTTTGGCTGTTCTGGTGGGGATCTCCGGCTCCGTCGAGTTCGACACCCCGTCTGGCCCCAGTATTGTCACCGCAGCTGCCCTGATGTTTGCGATTATTTCATTTGCGGCAGTCCTTATTCGCCGTCATCGACAAAGAACGAACGGCTAAGATCGCCGTGAATCAACGAGGTCCGGCACGAAACCCACCGGGGTCAGTCCGGACTGAAACCATTGGATAAAAGAATGGATACTGAAAACCGGCACCCCCAGCTCTTTCCTCATATCCCGGGCAAAGGGAACCATGTTCGTGCATTCCAGCACAATTGCCCCGACAGTAGGGTGTTCGGAAAGAAGCATTCGCCCGGCATCTAACATGTCGTCCCGGGCTTTCCCGACATCCATACGATCTTCGTTTTCAAGAATGACCCGGCTGAACTCGCGACCACCCTCGGTTCCTATGACGGGGATGTCAGCCGGAACATTGGCAGCCTTCAGATGGGCCGCAGTCAGGCTCTCTTTGGAAATTGTCACGATGCCGACTTTCTGATCCTGAGGCAGCAAGGCTTGCACCATGTTCACCTGCATCAGGGAGGAGGTGGCGACAGGAACGCCAACGGCCGCCGACAGCTCTGCCTGAAACAAGGAGAGGAAGCCGCAATTGGTTGTTACGCCATCGACACCGTCTGCCACCAGCTCTTTTGCCGCCTCAATGAACGGCACCAGCAGTCCTTCCGCCCGACGCCGAACGACCTTGTCTGGAGATGCTCCCCGGACGATTTTATAATGGACCGGAAATGGCCAGGATGTGGCATTTCCCATGTCGCCGGGAAGCCTCGGAAATCGGGCTTCCAGCATCAATATTCCGACGGACGCGCCATAGAGGCCTTTGCCGCCATATTGAATGTTTGAAGATGACATTAGTCCTGATCCAACCCCTCAGAGCCCATATAAATGCGGGCATAGCCTTCCTTTACCGCTGCCGTGATCTGATCAAGGCGGCGGGTGATGTGCCGGTTCATCAACTCCGCCGCCTTATCCACATCGCGAGCACAGATCGCCTGGAGAATATTGCGATGTTCATGTTGGGTCTCATTTCGACGGTTGTCCATATCCACCCAGCGAAAGAACTTGATCCGTTCATTGACGTTCTTCAGAACCCGCGCCATCTCCGAATTACGGGTGAAGGAGACAATGCGTTCATGAAAGATCTCGTCAAATTCCACGAGTTGCTCGCTGGACAAGGACCCCCGATCAGTTCCGGTTTCCAACAGAAAGTCCTTTACCTCCTCAAGCTCTTTGTCTGTAGCGGATTCGCAGGCCAGACGGACGGATGCTACTTCAAGGGTTGCTCGCAGTTGGTAGAGTTCGAATATTTCACGGGGCTTGAGTTCCCGGCAGAAGAACCCGCGACCTCGCTCGAAGGTCAGAAGTCCTTCGGCCGTCAATCGGTTCAGGGCTTCCCGCAAGGGTGTCCTGCTGGCACCGAGCTTCTTGGCCAGGTCGACTTCATTCAGCCGTTCCCCCGGTTTGATGCGGAAGGAAATCGCCTGATCCTTGATGTGATCATAGAGTCGGGTGACGCTGCTTGAGGGCTTTTCTTCTGTTGGAATCATTGTACAAAATCTGAATTGTATTCAATTACAGCTGTCAGTATAGCAAGGAAATGAATGTCAGGGCAATTGGAAACCTTATTTTATTGATTAAAGTAATATTTGTAATTGACCTTCCTGCCAAATTATGTGCAATACTGTATACAGTTTGAAATCAAGAACAGGAATGACTGATGACCACCGAGGGGAGAAACATGGTTTCAGGTGCGGAGGCGATGGTTCGCATGCTTCAGGCACATGGAGTCACCCATATGTTTGGCTTATGCGGGGACACCTCGCTCCCGTTCTATGATGCGCTCAAAGTTCTCGATCATGACATCACCCATCTGCTCACCCGGGATGAGCGGCATGCAGGATATATGGCTGATGCCTATGCCAGGGTCACCGGAAAGGTCGGGGTGACCGAAGGTCCGTCCGGTGGCGGTGCGACCTATATTCTCCCCGGTCTGGCGGAGGCGAATGAAAGCTCCATCCCGGTTCTCGGGATTACGACGGATGTGTCCGTCTCCTCCCTTGGAAAATATCCGCTCACTGAGCTCGACCAGGGCGCCCTGATGCGGCCGGTGACCAAATGGAATGGTGTCATTGATACGGCGGAACGGCTTCCCGGCATGGTCCGCAACGCGTTTCGCAGTATGACCACGGGACGTCCCGGTGCTGCGCATCTGGCCTTGCCCTTTGATGTGCAAAAGCAAGGCGTGGCCGACGATGATATCTGGGCCCAAAGCGATTTCTCACATTTCCCGGCCTGGCCGTCCGGACCGAACCCAAAATCAGTAGAGGCCGCTCTCGACCGAATTCTCGCTGCTAAAAATCCCGTCATTGTCGTTGGTGGCGGTGTTGTAATTTCCGGAGGGGAAGCGGCCCTGCAACAGTTTGCCGAGAGGTTGGATATCGCGGTTGCCACGACAGTATCAGGGCAGGGTTCCCTGGCTGATAGTCATCCAAACTGTCTTGGTGTGGTCGGCTCTAACGGTGGCGTGCCGGCGACGCGAGAGGTCATTGATGCTGCTGATCTGGTCGTTTTCATTAGCTGTCGGGCGGGATCCGTAACGACAGAGCGCTGGCGGTCACCATCGATTGGCACACCCATCATTCACATTGATTCTGATCCTGAGGTAATCTCCGCCATCTATCCAACAGAAGTCGCGCTGGTCTCCGATGCCCGTCTTGCTTTGGAAGCGTTGAACCAGGCGCTGGATATGAGCGGCAAAGCGCCGGCTGCGTTTGGCGGCGCGGCACGAGTTGCAGCTGCAAAGAAAACAAAGTTTGCAGAATTCGAGGAGTTGGCAGCCTCTGATGACAGCCCGATCAAACCTGAAAGGGTGATTGCTGAACTGGATCGGGTGCTGCCTGATGATGCGGTAGTTGTTGCCGATCCGGGAACGCCCTGTCCGTATCTTTCCGGTTTCAAACCCTGGCGTCAGGCCGGGCGTCATTTCATCAGCAACCGGGCCCACGGCGCGCTCGGCTATTCCATGTCTGCCGCCATGGGGGCCCAGGTCGGCCGTCCCGAATCGAAAGTTCTGTCGATCATGGGTGACGGGTCTTTCGGTTTCAGTGTTGGAGAGTTCGAAACGGCAACCCGGTACAACCTGCCGGTGACATTTATCGTCTTTTCCAATTCGGTATACGGATGGATCAAGGCGGGTCAGAAAACGGGATTTAGCGAACGTTACTATAATGTCGATTTCAACGTCACCGACCATGCGGCGGTGGCTGCTGCGTTTGGGGTGAAATCCTGGCGGGTAGAAGATCCGGCGGATCTGAACCGGGTCCTGAAAGAAGCGACTGAACATGATGGACCGACCCTGGTAGATATCATAAGCCAGCCCCTGCAGGACGCCCGGGCTCCGGTCAGTGAATGGGTGGCATAGGGAGCGATAGATGTCAGTTATCACCCACATGACCGTCTATCTCGCGGAGCTGAAAGTTCAGACACCGCGTCATCATGGGGTGGGCTCTATCGAGGGTGGTATTGACAATGTTTTCATCAAGATTACCGATAGCGACGGCCGGACAGGTTGGGGAGAGGCCTCTCCCTGGCCTGTATTCACCGGAACAGCGGAAGCAGCTGCCGGCGCTCTCGATAAACATTTCCGGCCCTTCGTGATTGGATCAGAAGCCTCTGATCATGCTCGGATCATGGCAAAGGCAAATAAAGCCGTCGCACGTAGCCCCGAAGCTAAGGCCGCCCTGGAAATGGCGTTACTTGACCTTTCCGGGCAGCAAAAAGGATTGCCTGTGGCAGAGCTGTTGGGAGGCCGGGTGCGCGATGAAATTCCCTTAAGCATATCAATTGCCGACCCGGATTTCGGCCGGGATCGAGAGCTGGCGGCACGGGCGACCAGCGATGGTATTGGCATTTTCAAAATCAAAACAGGGTTTGACAGTCACGCCTTTGATCTCATGAGGCTTGAAGAACTAAGAGAGGATTTCCCTGAGGTTGACATTCGTGTTGATTACAACCAAGGCTTAGAGGCAACCGGTGCCTTATCCAAGCTTCGGGATATCGAGACCTTCAAGCCAACTTTCATCGAACAGCCGGTTCCCGCCGATAACTGGCGGGCCATGGCAGCTCTGACTGGCGCCCTTGATACGCCGATCATGGCCGACGAAAGCGTGTTCAATGCTGTCGATGCCTTTCGGGCTGCTGAAAGTCGAATCGCCGACCTGTTCAGTGTCAAAATCATGAAGTCTGGAGGAATGAAAGCAGGCCAGGAGGTCTCTGCCGTTGCAAAAGCAGCGGGAATCGCCTGTTATGGCGGCGACATGTTTGAATCCGGATTGGCGCATCTTGCGGGAACCCATATGATTGCGGCAACAGAGAATATTTCCCTTGGCTGCGAGTTTTATCAGGCAAGATACTATTTGACGGAAGACGTTCTGAAGGAACCATTCTCCTGCGAAGGTGGAAAAGTTCAGGTTCCGACGGCGAGCGGGTTGGGCGGAGAGGTTGATGAAGACAGACTGCGGGCGATGGCCTCAGTGATACGGGAGTAGAGAATGCCGGGGGAGGCACAAAAAATAGCCGTCATTGGTGCCGGAATTATCGGCATTTCCTCAGCTGAGTGGCTGCGGCGGGACGGCCATGACGTCACGGTAATCGACCGCTTGCCCCCGGGTGAGGGAACCAGTTTCGGCAATGGCGGCGTCCTCGCAAGATGTGGCATGGTGCCGGTGCCAACACCGGGCATCCTGAAAAAAGCCCCCAGGATGCTGTTTGATCCTGACCAACCCCTTTTTCTCAAATGGTCCTATCTTCCCAAAATATTGCCCTGGCTGCGCCAATATCTGCAAAACAGTACGGATGAAAAGGTGCAGATGATCTCGGACGGACTTGCTCCCCTTCTGGAAGATGCCCTTTCCGAGCACCAATCCCTCGCGAAGGGGACGGAGGCGGAGAGTTTTGTCAAACCCAGCGACTATATTTTCCTGTATCAGGACAAAGCCGGTTTTGAGAATGACAGCTATGTCTGGGGCCTGCGCCAAAAGCATGGCTTTGACGGCATCGCAATGGATCGGGAGGCGCTAAAGGCGTATGACCCGGCGCTCGGGGACCGCTACAAGTTTGGTTACAAGATGGTGGACCATGGTCATATAGTGGATCCGGGTGGTTATGTGAAAGCGCTGGCCCGGCATTTTGAACAACAGGGCGGAACCGTGGTTCAAGCCGATGTATCAGAGATTAGTCCACAGCAGGATAAGACGGAAATCGCCTTTGGGGACGATCGCGCCGCGTTTGACAGGATCGTTCTTGCCGGCGGCGCCTGGTCTGCCAGTCTGGCGGAAGGCCTGGGCCACAAAGTACCCCTGGAGACGGAGCGTGGCTATCATATCCATTATGTCAATACCAATATCAAGCCGCCTTGTCCCTATATGGTCGCAGATGCCAAATTTGTCGCGACTCCTATGGCTGATGGTGTGAGGACAGCCGGGATTGTCGAGTTTGGAGGGTTGGAGGCGCCGCCCAGTAAAGGCCCGATAGAGCTATTGACGCGAGGCCTTCGCAATCTCTATCCAGATTTTGAATTTGAAGACAAGACGGAATGGTTGGGGCATCGACCGGCGCCAGCGGACAGCCTGCCATTTCTCGGAGCGTCACCAACGCATCCCAGTGTCTTATTTGCATTTGGCCATCATCATATCGGCCTGACGGCGGGCCCGAAAACAGGGCGGATGATTGCTGACATGGTTTCTGACCGCATATCCAATATCAATGTGAAGCCTTATCGCGTTGATAGGTTTGACTGAAAGGAGCGGCCAGGAAAAAGAGTTTAACATCTCTAACTACACATACAGGGAGTAGAAGTATGATATTTAGATCAACAAAAATACTAATGGGCAGTGTCCTTGGGGCTGCTTTGCTGGCCGCTCCGGCCTTGGCGGAGAAATGGGATATGCCGATGGCCTATTCCGGGTCGAACTTCCATTCGGCAACGGGTGCGGAATTTGCTAAATGCATTACGACCGGCACAGGCGGGGAAATTGAAGTTGTCACCCATCCGTCCGGCTCGCTCTTCAAGGGTGGAGATATTAAGCGGGCCGTTCAAACCGGACAAGCACCGATCGGCGAAAGGTTGCTCTCCGGCCATCAGAATGAAAACGCAGTCTTTGGTGTTGATTCCATTCCGTTCCTGGCCACCTCGTTTGACGACGCGGCCAAGCTCTGGAAAGCAGCCAAGCCGACCATGGAAAAGATCCTCGCAGATCAAAACCTGGTCTTGCTGTACTCCGTTCCCTGGCCCCCACAGGGTCTTTACTTCAAGAAAGAAGTCAACAGCGTTGCAGATATGGAAGGGATCAAATTCCGGTCCTATAACAATGCGACTGCCCGCCTTGCCGAGCTGACAGGCATGCTTCCGGTTACCATTGAAGCGGCTGAAATCTCCCAAGCCTTTGCAACGGGTGTTGCCGAATCCATGGTCTCTTCCGGTTCTACCGGATATGACCGTAAAGTTTGGGAAAGCCTGACCCATTTCTATGAAGTCGATGCCTGGTTGCCCCGAAACTATATCATGGTCAACAAAGATGTCTGGGATGGTGTGAGCGATTCCAACAAAAACGTCATTCGTGGCTGTGCTGAACTTGCGGAATATGCCGGAACATGGCGAGCTGTCGAATATACCCAGTTTACTCTGAACGGCCTCCGTGCGGGTGGTATGACGGTCGGTCCGGCCGGTGATGCCCTCACTGCTGAACTCAAAGAAATCGGCGCCACCATGACATCGGAGTGGTTGGAGGCTGCCGGTCCCGATGGTGCTGCCATCATCGAAGCCTACAAGGCCATGAAGTAAGGCCATTGCGGGGATAGGAAATGGCAATATTTCCTGTCCCCATTTGCCAATTGTCAGATGCTGTTCAGTGACATGATCAACCTGGGGAGGGGGCTCAAATGACGTCTGCACTCAAGAAGTTCAGATCCTTTCTTGATTTTCTTTACATGGCCAGCGGTATTGTCGCGGCCATATTTCTGATCGCTATTTTAACCCTAATTCTGGTGCAGATGCTGGCGCGCTGGACCGGCGAAGTCTTTCCGGGCGCGCCTGATTATGCCGGGTATTGTATGGCGGCGGCATCCTTCTTTGCCTTTGCCCATGCCCTCAATCGGGGCTCCCATATCCGGGTCAGCATTCTCATCAATGCCGTCGGGCCAAAAATGCGGCGGGCATTGGAATTCTGGTGCTTTGCCATTGGAACGGGGCTCGCCTGGTATTTCGCCTATTACGCTATTAAAGCGACCTACTGGTCCTGGAAGTTTCACGATGTCAGCCAGGGACAGGATGCAACCCCCATCTGGATTCCCCAGATGGGTATGGTCATTGGCGGCGTGGTTTTTGCGATCGCTTTGACAGACCACCTGGTCCATATCCTGATATCCGGAGATCACCGGATCAAGTCGGACGTAGTTGAACAGAGCCACGGGGAGTAGCATCATGGAACAAATTCAATTGATTGCCCTGTTTCTGTTTATCCTGTTCCTGTTTTTGGGAACCGGAATTTGGGTCGGCCTGGCGCTGCTGGGTGTTGCTTTCATCGGCATCGAGCTTTTTACTGCCCGCCCCGCAGGTGACACAATGATCACCACCATCTGGTCTAGCTCCTCAAGTTGGACTTTGACAGCTTTGCCGCTGTTTATCTGGATGGGTGAAATCCTCTATCGAACGCGATTATCAGAAGATATGTTCCGGGGGCTCGCCCCGTGGATGGCGCGTTTGCCGGGCGGTCTGGTCCATACCAACATCGTCGGTTGTACGATTTTTGCAGCTGTCTCCGGCTCTTCCGCTGCAACCCTGACAACGGTTGGTAAGATGTCCATACCAGAGCTCCGAAAGCGGCAATATCCGGAGACGTTAGTCATCGGTACTCTTGCAGGGGCGGCGACCCTAGGGCTGATGATACCCCCGTCTCTGACCCTTATTGTCTACGGGGTGACCATAAATGAGAGCATTACGAAACTGTTTATGGCGGGAATTCTGCCCGGGCTGTTTCTTGCTTTCATGTTCATGGCCTATGTGGCGCTCTATTCGAAATTTTCGTCAAAGTTTGCGCCGGCGGATGAACCGAAACTCAGCTTTGCTCAAAAGGTGAAGAACTCTCGTTTTCTCATCCCGGTGCTGCTGCTCATTCTTGTCGTCATCGGCTCCATGTATCTCGGGATTGCAACGGCGACGGAGGCCGCGGCGTTCGGGGTGGTCGGATCCCTTATCTTGGCGGCAAGTCAGAAATCACTCAACTGGAGTACCTTCTCAGAAAGCCTGATGGGGGCGACTCGCACATCAGCCATGATCGCCCTGATCCTGGCTGGGGCCTCTTTTCTGTCCTTGTCCATGGGATTTACCGGGCTGCCCCGCGGTCTCGCGGATTTGATTGCCTCTTTGGAACTGTCTCGGTTCGAGCTATTAATGGTTCTTCTGGTTTTTTACATCATTCTTGGCTGCTTCCTGGATGGGATCTCGTCAGTTGTTTTGACCATGGCCGTGGTCGAACCGATGATCAGGCAGGCCGGAATTGATTTGATCTGGTTCGGGATCTTTATCGTAGTTGTCGTTGAGATGGCGCAAATAACCCCACCCATCGGCTTTAATCTGTTTGTGCTGCAGGGCATGACCGATTACGAGATGAATTTCATCGCCAAGGCGGCGATTCCGATGTTCCTGATCATGGTGCTGATGGTGTTCGTCCTGATTTTTGTTCCGGAACTGGCAACCTTCTTGCCGGAAAATATGAGACCCGGACCTGGCGGTTAGCCAGCCTTAGAAACCGGACGGCCCTGCTCAATCCGCAGGGCCGTCCGACAGACCTACTTTCTCGAGCCCGTCGCGAAAATGCTTTGCGACTTCCGCCTCTTCCGTCACGCCGTGCCGAATCAGCCATTCTGCAATGCTGAAGTCCGGCTGAAGTTCGAGGATGAAGGTTCTCTGTTCCTCTGCCTCTTTCATTTGGCCGAGCTGCGCATAGCTTGCCGCAAAGGCCACGCGACTGTCGAGCACATGTGTTTCAATGGTCTTCAGGGTGGCAATGGCATCTTCATACTGTCTGGCGGCATATTGTGTATTCCCTAATCCGTGCCGGTACCATTCCGCATGATAGGGATTAAGCCGCATTGCCTGTTTGACGGTCTTTACTCCTTCCTCAGACTCACCGGTCAGGAAGATCATGTTCCAGCCCCATTCCGCCATAACATCGGCATGATTGGGATTGAGAGCGAGTGCTGTTTTGTATGAGTCTATGGCCTCCTCTATCTGACCGGTGATCTGGTAGTAATCCGCCAGGATCCAGTGGGCTTCAGCCTCTGACCGGTCAAGAGCTACCGCCTGCTTAGCAGCGGCAAAGCCGGTCTTAAGAGCAATATCGGGATCCTCAATCCATCCATATAACCAGCCGAGATATTTAGCAAAAGCAATACACATGAAGGCCCTGGAAAACTGCGGATCAAGTTCCGCGGCTTTTTCACAAAGTTGCCCTGCATTGGTGATGTTCTCCGGGGTCAGGTTGAAGCGGGCTTCACTTGCGAGCAGGAAGTAGTCATAGGCCGTAAGATCCACATTGCGCTTTTGCCTGGCGAGGGACAGCCTGTCTTGCACAACACTGCCATCAAGGCCGGCAATGGCGAGGGCTACCTTCTTTGTCAGCTCATCCTGCAGGCCAAAAATATCATCTGATTCAACCGAATACCGATCGGCCCAGAGATGTTTGCCGGTTAGGGCGTTGACAAGTTGAGCATTGAGCCGGAATTTGTTCCCCTCTTTCTGGACGCTGCCTTTCAGGACATATTGAACTCCAAGCTGTTCCGCGACGGTTTGAGTACCAACTTCCTGACCCTTGTATCCAAATGTGGAATAGGCGGCAATGACGGCCAGATCTCCAAATCTGGAGAGGTCGGTGATGATATCATTGGTCAGCCCGTCCACATAACGTTCCTGCCCAGGATCATTGCTCAGATTTACCAAGGGCAAGACAGCGATCGACGGTTTATCCGGAAGTGGG
This sequence comes from Sneathiella sp., assembly GCA_965228285.1. Classification (GTDB taxonomy): domain Bacteria; phylum Pseudomonadota; class Alphaproteobacteria; order Sneathiellales; family Sneathiellaceae; genus Sneathiella. The sequence goes on along the minus strand of OZ245808.1, from coordinate 2,986,496 downwards.
AAAGCCATTCGCTCCAGGGATGCAGGTTCGTCACTTTTATCCCTTTGGCCCATCCAGAAAAACAAGGCGCCGGCGATTACCACCAAGAGGGCCAATACTACTGCAATAGAATTTAAACGGAATGGACTTGATGGGGAAGGGGCCACAGGTTTGGGGTCTGGGGTGTCCGCTGTTTCCTTGCGCGAGCCTGTCTTTGAGGGTTGAGAGGACGCCATATCTTCCGGCGCTGCCTGCATCAGCTGTATTGTTTGTTCCTCTGGAGAGACTCCGAGCTCTTCTTTCAAAGCGGTCTCGCAATTTGCAAACTGCTTCGCGGCTGAGGTGCTTCGACCCTGTTTCAAATAGAGGCGGATCAGGGCCCGATGGGCTTCCTCATCCGTCCGATCTATTGTCAGTAGTCGGGAGGCGAGCGCCATGGTGCTTTGGATAGCATGATCGCTCGTCACCATGTGAGACAAGCGTTCGGCCAAATGACTGGCGGCTGTATGCAAGCGGCGACGTTCAACGCCAGCCCATTCTTCAAATGCATCGTCCGGAATATCCACTCCGGCGAGGAGATTACCCTTATATATATCAGCAGCCTGAATGAGGGACCCTTCATCGTCCTTCTTTATAAGGTCCTCAAAAGCAACTACGTCAGAGAAGACATCACTCGCTTTCAAGGAGAGGCTTTGCGTATCAACTTCAAGAGCGTCGGAGGCCTCTTCCTCCTGGAAGGCTTTGCGGATGTCAACCAAAGACCGGCGCAGACTAGCGGCCGCCTGCTCATCGGCGCGGTCGCTCCATAGCAGCCCCCGTAAGCGTTCCCGGGTCACTTTCTGTCCCAGATAAAAGGCGAGATATGACACGATCAGAGCACTTTTCCGGGTCCGCAGGAGTTGAGAATTTCCCGACAACAGATCGGCACCGCCCAGCAAACGTATTTCGACTTTTTGCGCCATGGATTTCCTAAAAACAGGTGTTTTCGTCCAAAACAGGCGTTTTTACCACAAAAATCACGGTTCTGGATAGCGATTGGACGTTTTTTTCACGGTCAGCGCTGGTCTGACTTCACACCCGTTCGATTAGTTTTCTGGCACCAAATCGAACGGAGGTGCCGGTCGATTAAACACAATCTATTAAAGAAAGCACAAGACGATGACAAAATACAGAGACGACCTGCCGCAACTAAAATCCGGGATATTCCTCACAGATGGCGGCCTGGAGACCACCCTGGTTTTTCATGAAAATATTGACCTCCCTCATTTTGCGGCCTTTGACCTGCTGCAGGATACATTTGGTGGTCTGGCCCTGGAATCCTATTACAAACCTTATCTCGAAATTGCCACCAAGACGGGGCGCGGCTTTATACTTGATACGGCTACCTGGCGGGCTAACGCGGACTGGGCCCAGAGACTTGGATATTCACAGGATGAGCTTGCTGCGGCAAACCAGCAATCTGTAGAGATGCTTGTTCGCCTGCGCAACCAGTTTGAGACGGATCTGGCTCCCATCGTTCTCAACGGGGTCATTGGTCCGCGGGGCGATGGATATGTCGCGGGAGAGCTGATGTCCGTTGAAGAAGCCACGGCCTATCATTCAGAACAGATCGAAACCTTCGCCGGAACCGCCGTGGATATGGTGACCGCCGTAACCATGACCAATACAAATGAGGCGATTGGCATTGTGATGGGGGCTAAAGCAGCTTCTATGCCTGTCGCCATCGCTTTTACCGTAGAAACCGACGGACGTCTCCCCTCCGGTCAGGATTTAAGGCACGCCATCATGGAAGTTGACGAAAAAACCGGGGGCTACGCCGCCTATTTCATGATCAACTGTGCGCACCCCACCCATTTCGAAGATGCATTGTCGGCAAACGGGACCTGGATTACCAGACTGAAAGGCATTCGGGCCAACGCATCACGGTGCAGCCATGAAGAGCTCGACAATGCGACAGAACTGGATTGTGGTGACCCATATGAGCTGGGAACCCAGTATCGGGAAATTCTGGAGCAACACGGCCATATCAATATCCTCGGCGGCTGCTGTGGCACCGATCACCGACATATCGAGGAAATCAGCCATGCCTGCAGCCTTGTAAAGGCTGTGGCGTAAGCGCAATAGAAGGGCAGAAGACTGACCCTTTTGATTTGAGGCATACCGGCCTGATTGTATATATTTTGATCAGCGTTGCAGGCCGGTATTGATTTTTTTTAAGACTAGTTAAACATAGCTCTCTTAATCCCCTCAAGCCCATATGGCATTGTTTCGACATTGATCTTTCCTCGGGATCACGTTTGCAGATTGCAACGACAGACATGGACCTGATAGCCTGGTTCTGATACCACGGAGCGATGATGTTTTCACATGTCCGGTCCAGGACGCACATGACAGGCTGAAAAAGGAAGATAGATGTCCGGTTCACTGAAGGAAAGATCGGGAGGCCAGATCCTGGCGGATCAACTGGCAATCCAGGGTGCAGACATGGTCTTTTGTGTTCCGGGGGAAAGCTATATTGATGTGATTGACGGGCTTTATAATCATGCCAACAAGATCCGCATGATCAACACCCGCCATGAAGGTGGCGCATCGAATATGGCGGAAGCCTATGGCAAACTGACGGGCCGCCCTGGTATTTGCATGGTGACCCGGGGGCCCGGGGCGACGAATGCATCGATTGGCCTGCATACGGCATTTCAGGACAGCACACCAATGATCATGTTCATCGGCCAGGTGGCGCGGGATATGGTTGACCGGGAGGCCTTTCAGGAGTTGGACTACCGGCGGGTTTTCGGTGAGATGGCGAAATGGGTGGCGCAGATTGATGATGTCCTGCGCATCCCGGAATATATAAGTCGAGCCTATCACACGGCGCTGTCCGGGCGGCCCGGCCCGGTTGTCTTGGCCCTTCCGGAAGATATGCTGACGGATACAGCCATTATCGCCGATATTTCCCGTGCTGCGGTGGCGCCCCCTATAGCGCCGTCTGCGGCAGCTATGTCAGACCTATCCGCTATGCTGGCAGAAGCAACGAGGCCGTTTATGATTGTTGGCGGCGCGACCTGGACACAAGCTGCCGTCAGCAACATCCAGGAATTTGCAAAGGCGAACGGCATCCCCGTCGGCGTCTCCCTAAGATCGCAGGACTGTTTTGATAACCGGCACCCAAACTATGCCGGTGATGTTGGCATTGCCGTTAATCCGAAACTGGCGGAACGGATCCGTCAGAGCGACTTGCTGCTGGTGGTTGGACCGCGTCTCGGCGAAATGACCACACAGGGTTACAGCCTGCTGGACCTGCCGGAACCATCACAAAAGATGGTGCATGTTCATCCCGGGATTGAAGAGCTGGGGCGGGTCTTCTTACCGGACCTGGCCATCAACGCGACCATGCCGGAGTTCGCCAAACTGGCTTCGGCGCTTGCCCCTTTCAGCGCTCCGGATCGGGAAGACTGGGTTACCTCTGCCCATGCGGACTATCTGGAAAGGATCAAACCGACAGAAGTGCCGGGTCCGGTCAATATGGGTAAAATCGTCAGCTATCTGAATAGTAAACTTCCAGAAGATGCAATCCTTACGGCAGGGGCCGGAAACTATACAGTCTGGGCCCATCGTTTTTTCCAGCATAAATCCTTCCGCACGCAACTTGCACCAACCAGTGGAGCCATGGGTTACAGCGTTCCCGCCGCTATTAGTGCGAAACTCACCGCACCCGAACGGATGGTCGTCAGTTTCAATGGAGATGGTTGTTTCATGATGCTTGGTCAGGAGCTGGCAACGGCCATGCAGTTTAACGCGCCGGTTATTTTTCTGATCGTCAATAATGGCATGCTGGGGACAATTCGGATGCATCAGGAGCATGGCTACCCTTCCCGCGTCTATGCCACAAGTCTTGCCAATCCGGATTTTGCCGCCCTTGCAGAGGCCTACGGGGCGTATGGGGAAAAGGTTGTTCGAACGGGAGATTTTGCATATGCCTTTGACAGGGCGGTGGCCAGCGGAAAACCGGCGGTGCTTGAAATGATGGTCGATCCGGAAGTTCTGACCCCTGAAAAAACGTTATCAGCCGCCCGGGCTCAGGGTGAAGCCAACCATCCGTCCAATTAGCGCAGACAATCCCTCCGACCCCATACCCCCTTCTTTGTTAGTTAGAAAGTAGATAGATGATCGATTTTTATACCTGGAACACTCCCAATGGCCGCAAAGTATCCATTCTGCTTGAGGAGCTCGGGCTGGACTATACGGTGAAATCCGTAAATATTACGGAAGGAGAGCAGGATGATCCAGAATTTCGGGCCATTGCTCCCAACGGAAAAATTCCAGCTATATATGATCACGAAACCGGCATTAAAATGGCTGAGTCAGGGGCAATCATGCTTTATCTGGCAAAGAAGGCTGGCAGTAACCTGGTGCCGGCAGAGGAGCATTCCTACTGGGAAATGATGGAGTGGATCATGTGGCAGATGGGAGGATTGGGTCCGATGTGCGGCCAGGTTCACCATTTCATTAAATTCAATCCAGGCAAAGCGCCCTATGCAGAAGAGCGCTATCTCAAAGAGGCAAAACGTCTTTATAGCGTTCTGAACAAGCAACTTGAAGGTCGGGACTATATTACCGGCGGTTACAGCCTGGCGGATATCGCTTCCTGGCCCTGGATATCGAGATTTGAATGGCAGACAATTGACCTGAATGACTATCCGAACGTCAAGGCCTGGTACAACAGAATTGCGGCCCGGCCTGCTGTTCAGAAAGGATACCATGTCCCCAACTTCACCCAGGATATCCCGACTTCAGACTAGTAGGATGGCGGAATAAAGGTTTGTTGACGTTAGGCCGGCACCATCAACTCTTATTACGCTTTCTAATCTTTCTGCGGTGAGTAATCTGCGGAAAGACTACTTATTTGACCTACCGAATATAGCTGTTCTTTAAGACGAACCTTATCTGAAATATTCCATAGTAAACATTCAGTTAGAATATTCGCATCACTTACGTTATCATTTCAAAAATTAGAAAAATCAGTATTTCATCTACGGTCATTGACCGAGGTCAAATACAGTGCCTAGTTCTGCGAATATTTTAAGTCTTGATGCTCAAGCTGTGTGCGGCTTCAAAGTACTTCATAGCCAGTTCGACGCGTCAATTGATCGTTTAATGGCCCGTTGTAAAAAGTCACAACTAAAAAGGCGTTTTGTTAAGGGATAATAAAGAGGTCATACTTATAGTTAATCTGCTTGTTGGGTCTTACAGGTATGCCCTCTCTCATAAGGACTGTTTTAAGGTATGAACGGATTATTTATTGGTGAAGGAACGCTCCTCATTCAATGTGCGGAAGAATTCCGCGATGAAGGTGGCCAGATAACAGGAGTATTGAGCAGTAACCCGATGATACGGGACTGGGCTATCTCCGAAGGTATCCCCGTTTATCAGTCGCCGGAAGACGCAGAGCTAAAGGATATTTCTTTCGAATACCTGTTCAGTGTCGTTAATCTTAAAATCCTTCCACATGACCTTCCGGTTCAGGCGTCCAAAATGGCGGTCAATTATTTTGATGGACCCCTGCCGGTCTATGCGGGTGTAAATGTGACCTCCTGGGCAATCATACAGGGGGAGACAAGCCATGCCGTTACCTGGCATGAATTCCTGGATACGACAGATGCCGGACGCATATTAAAATCCAGACAGCTCGACATCGCATCTGATGAAACTTCCATGACCTTGAACGCCAAATGCTATGAGGCGGGTCTTGAGTCTTTTAAAGAGCTGATAAAGGATCTGAAGGAGGATCGTCTCAATCCTCAGGAACAATCCGGCGAAAAACACTTTTATGATGCCCTGAAGCGACCCGCAAATCTTGGTCTTCTGAATTTCACCGCACCGTCAGCGGACGTGTCCGCCCTGGTTCGCGGCCTGAATTTTGGGGATTATGCAAATCCGCTTGGGCGTGCGAAATTTTGGACGGGCACAGAGATGGTTTTTGTTGGCTCTGTGGCCCTTTCTGAGAAAACCGCGTCTGCCGGGCCAGGAGAAATAACTTCTGTCGGGGACCAAGACCTTTCTGTTGGCGGGACCGATGACGATTTTGTGCTAGCGGAGCTGACCGATGAATACGGGGAACCTGTTCGTCCCAATTCTTTGGGTTTAGCTAAAGGATCTGTTCTGCCCGCTCTGGACCCAGTACCTGCTGACCTTGCCGCCGCCGCTGCCAAAGCGGAAACCTATTGGCAGGATAAAATGGCCCGCTTGCAGCCGCCTCAGTCACCCTATCCGTCCAATCGGGATATGGCGCGGGGAGCCGTATCTGTTCCCGTCTCGATCGATGGCTCTTTCAGTTCGCAGCAGGTCGCCGCGGGCTTCATGGCGTGGCTCAGCCTTCTGAACGGGGCCGACGCGGTGTCAATCGCTGTGAGCTTGGGAGGTCCTTCGCCGCATCCGACAGTGGCTGATGATCAATTCGTAACCGTGGCTTTGTCCCCCTCTCAGACTGTTACGGAATTCACAGAGGCGTTCTCAAACAGCTTAAAGGAGGGGGATGCTGCCGGTCCAAGGACCATCGACCTCGTGTCGCGTCTCCCAGACCAGGCCGCCCGTGAAACCGCCTTGCAGGTACTTTCCACAGCTGTATGTGAAGGCGAGAAAGAGGACGAAGCTATATTGGCCAAGCGTCACCTGGTTCTTGCCCATAGCTCGGCGGGGCTTCGTCTGATTGCCCGCACGGGTCTCTACTCAAAGGATATTTTAGCCGCTATGGGCTCGGATCTTGGGTTTTTCCTGTCCAGCTTTGCAGCAAACCCAGATACGAAACTGACGGAATTGCTGTTGACAGAACCGGTTACCGGCAACACTGACATGTCCTGCATGGGAATTGAATATCCGGATGATCTCCGGGTTCATGAAGCCATCAAACTGCAGGTCTCCAAAACGCCCGATGTATCTGCGTTAGAAGCAGATGGGGAAATACTGACCTATAAAGAGCTTGATCAACGCACCGATGCTCTCGCAGCAGCTCTGATGGCGCGGGGGGCCGGACCCGGCAAGGTAATCGGTTTGTGCCTGGAGCGATCAGCCGATCTGGTTATTTCCATGCTTGCCATCCTTAAAACCGGAGCGGCATATCTACCCCTTGATCCGTCCTATCCGGCGGATCGGGTCAGCTTCATGATTGAAGACAGCGCGGCGCCATTAATTGTGGCGAGCCCTAAAACCGAGTTCAAGTTCCGGATTGACCCAAGTAAGACCATTTATCCGGATGCGAAGGGGGAGGGGTTTGAAGCGCCGGCTGGCGATCCCAAGGAACTTGCTTACCTGATGTACACTTCCGGATCCACCGGGATCCCCAAAGGCGTCATGGTGACCCATCGCAATTTGGTGAATTTCTTTACCGGCATGGATATTACGGTTCCTGCGGACGGAAAAGTCAGGCTGTTGGCGATCACATCGGTCTCCTTTGACATCTCGGTTCTGGAAATATTCTGGACCCTTGCCCGGGGCTATACGATCGTCCTGCAAACGGATGGAGCCGCGTCAATGACAGTGCCCGGATTCAGCCTGTTCTATTTTGCCTCCGAAGTATCCGGAACCGGACCGGAAGCCTATCGGCTGCTTCTTCAAGGCTCAAAATTCGCCGATGAAAACGGCTTTGAAGCTGTTTGGACCCCGGAACGGCATTTTCATGCCTTTGGCGGTCTGTATCCAAATCCGACAATCAGTTCCGCGGCAGTTGCGTCAATTACTGAGAATGTCGATGTGCGGGCAGGGTCTTTTGTACTGCCGTTGCATCATCCTGTCCGGGCGGCGGAAGACTGGGCTCTTGTTGACAATATCTCAAACGGTCGGGCTGGTATTGCCATCGCCAGCGGCTGGCAGCCCAATGACTTTATTCTCAACCCCCAAAATTTTGATGATCGCAAGGATGTCATGCTGGATGGCATTGATATGCTGCGCAAGCTTTGGCGAGGTGAAGCTGTCTCCTTCCCCAATCATAAGGGTGAAGAGATTGAAGTGAAAACCTTACCCCGACCCGTAAATGGAGAAATTCCTCTTTGGATAACGGCTGCCGGAAATCCGGAAACATTCGCGGCTGCCGCTGAAAAGGGATGCTATGTGCTGACCCACTTGCTTGGCCAAAAATTTGAAGATGTAGCTGAGAAAATCCGGGCCTATCGGGTCGCCTGGCAGGAAGCCGGGCATCCGGGCATGGGCAAGGTGTCCCTGATGCTGCATACTTTTATCGGAGAGGATGAAGACCACGTCCGTGAGACAGTTCGCGATCCAATGAAGGAATATCTGAAAAGTTCGGTTGATCTGTTGCGCCGGGCGTCCTGGAGCTCTCCAACCTTCAAGCAAAAAGCGGATTCGACCGGCATGACTCCGCAAGAGGTTTTCGAGAAACAAGAGCTCACGGAAGAAGAAACGGATGCGCTTCTGACCCATGCTTTTGAGCGGTATTATCGGACCAGCGGGCTGTTCGGAACGCCGGAGAGCTGTCAGGAACTTGTTCGTGATATTGCCCGGATGGGAGTTGACGAGATCGGATGTCTGATTGACTTTGGTGTCGACACGGATCTTGTTATGGAGCATCTCAAATATATTAACGAGCTGAAAAACAATCTCATCGCTGAAGGGGGTGTCGCCCGGCAGGCGTCTGTGGCTGAACAGATCGTCGAACAGGATATAACCCACTTTCAATGTACGCCCTCCATGGCTTCCTTCCTGGTGGCTGAGGAAGCCGGCCGGACTGCACTTGGAAAACTGGATGTGATGATGGTTGGCGGAGAGGGCTTTCCGCCCGATCTTGCCCGCAATCTCCGAAAGAACCTGGATGGTGCACTGCTCAATATGTATGGCACAACTGAAACGGCTGTCTGGTCTTCCGTTGCCCGGCTCGACACGGTGGATGAAACCATTCCCTTGGGAGAAGCAATTGCCAATACGGTCTATACGGTACGTAATATTCATGGCCAGATCCTGCCTTCAGGTGTTGCCGGCGAGCTTTGGATCGGGGGCGTTGGCGTCGCTGACGGATACTGGAACCGCCCGGAATTGTCGGCGGAGAGGTTCCTGGAATCACCGGACGGGCTGGTCTACCGCACCGGCGACCTGGTGCGGCATATGCCGGAAGGGCGGCTGGAGTTCCACGGACGGATGGACAATCAGGTTAAGGTCCGCGGCCATCGGATAGAGCTTGGAGAAATTGAGGCAGCTCTCGGGTCCCTTGAGCAGGTAAAGGATGCTGCCGTCACTGTGTTTGAAAGCGGGTCCAGCGACAAGCGTCTGGTTGCCTTTGCGACAGCAGCGCCTGGTCATCGCATTGAGCCAACTGAAATCCGCAAACAATTGGCAGAGATTCTGCCTGAATTTATGACACCGTCTCAGGTCGTTGCCTTGGAAGTTATGCCGGAAACGCCAAACGGCAAGATTGATCGCAAGGCTTTGCCGCAGCCAAGAGCGCAGAGTGCGGCCTCGACGGAAACGGCGAGTAGCGATACAGAAGCATCTATTGCCAAGATATGGTGTGAAGCGCTTGGGATGTCAGAAGTGGGTGTTACTGACAACTTCTTTGACCTTGGCGGGCACTCTTTACTTGTTGTTCAGGTGCAACGTCGGCTGAAGGAACTCTTTGGCAAAGAAGTTGCCATCACCGACATGTTTAGATTTTCCACTATCCAGGCCCTGGCCAGTCATATCGATGGTGAAAAGACCGAGACCCAAAATACAGCTGCGATGCGGGGCGCCCAGCGTGCCGCTGCCAGAAGGAGCCGTCTCGCGCAAAGAACCGGGACAACTGTACAGTAATAGTATTTTTTGGCAAAATGCTCGAAAAGCTAGCGCTTGGATAATTCCGAGATAGACATAGCAGCAAAATTGGGAAACATGACTGACAGCGGTATTGATACAGGAGCTTCTGAAAAGATTGCCATTATTGGAATGGCCGGAAGGTTTCCGTCTGCGCGCTCGGTTAGCCAGTTCTGGCGCCTGATTGCCAACGAGCGGATGGGAACCCGTTGGTTTACCGAAGAAGAGCTGCTGGCGGAAGGGGTCAGTCAGGCTGAACTTTCAGACCCGGCTTATGTGCGTGCCGCCAACTATGTGCCCGACATGGAGTGCTTTGATGCCGGATTCTTTGGATTTTCGCCGCGGGAGGCTTCTATCCTGGATCCGCAGCATCGTCACTTTCTGGAGGTTTCCTGGGAGGCGTTTGAGGATGCCGGCCACATGCCTGAGAGTTTTGACGGGCGAATTGGCGTTTTTGCCGGATCCGGCATGCAGGCCTATATGCCATTTAATCTCCTTACCAATCCTGATCTGGTTGAAGAAATTGGTATGTTTCTGCTGCGTCACACAGGGAACGATAAAGACTTCCTGACGACTCGGCTTTCATATCTTCTGAATCTTCAGGGCCCCTCCATTAATGTGCAGACAGCCTGTTCAACATCCCTGGTGGCCGTTCATCAGGCTGCTGCAAGCTTGCTATCCATGGAATGCGACATGGCCTTGGCGGGAGGGGTAACCATTGAACTTCCTCATCGCCATGGATACAAATTCGCGGGCGGTGAAATTTTGTCCCCGGACGGTCGTTGTCGTGCTTTTGATAATGATAGCCAGGGGACTGTTTTTGGCTCTGGCGCTGCCGTTGTCATGTTGCGCCGGCTTGAAGACGCGCTGGCAGATGGTGATGATATTCGGGCGGTTTTGCTGGGCTCGGCTGTTAACAACGATGGCGCACAAAAGGCCGGTTATCTGGCGCCAAGTGTCGACGGACAGGCTGAGGCTGCGGCGGAAGCATTAGCAATCGCGGGTGTCGATGCCGACACCGTAACCTATGTTGAAGCCCATGGAACAGGAACACCTGTGGGCGACCCGATTGAGCTTGCTGCTCTGTCACAGGTTTATGAGACCGGCGGCACGGGATTTTGTGGTATTGGTTCTGTCAAATCCAATGTCGGTCATTTGGATACCGCCGCAGGCGCCGTTAGCCTGATCAAGGTTATTGAATCCCTGCGTCACGAAACGATTCCTGCATCCCTGCATTATGAAACGCCGAACGAACGATTTGATATCGCTTCGAGCCCTTTTTATGTCGTTGACAAGACTCAACCCTGGCCGCGACAGGAAATTCCGAGACGGGCTGCCGTAAACTCCCTGGGGGTCGGAGGGACAAATGCCCATGCGATTGTGGAGGAAGCACCCGTAAGGCCCAAGACCCCTGATCAAGATATCTGGCGTATTTTGCCTTTCTCTGCGCGAACTCCGGCTTCCTTGGAAGGCTTGCGTCAGAAATGGTGTGAATTTCTTGATGAAGGTGATGTGCCTGCCCTGGCTGACGCTGCCTTTACCCTGAAACAGGGCCGCCGTGAGTTCGGATCCCGCATGGTCGTGGTGGCAAAGGATGCAGATAGTTTGGGTGAGGCCATGTCCGGTCAACATTCAGCCCGGGTTGCGACAGGCGCTATTCCCAAGGGAACGCCGGATGTTGTCTTCATGTTTCCAGGTGGCGGTGCCCAATATCCGGGTGCCGGGGCAGGGTTGCTTGAAAGTTCGGAGGCCTTCCGGGCTGCTGTCGATGAGTGTTTCTCTCACCTTCCGGAGGATGCCCCGGCGGATCTTCGGATGATGATGTTTGAGCGGAATTTGACAGATGATGTCGCCCGCGAAAAACTAGAAATGTCAGGTTATGCGATCCCGGCTCTGTTTATTCTCGAATATGCATATGCCCGTATGTGGCAGGGCTGGGGAATTGAGCCGGCGGCAGTCTTTGGACATAGTGCCGGAGAATATGCAGCTGCCGCAATCGCTAATGTCATGTCCGTCCGAGACGCTCTTAAAATCGTGACCTGGCGCGGTAAGGTTATGGACGCGGCGGCGGCGGGGGCCATGAGCGTAATTCCTGCCAGTCGCGATAAAACACTGGAGTTGGTCGGAGATAGCCTGGATATCGCCGCCTTAAATGCCCGCGATTTATGTGTCGTCTCCGGTGAGGTATCCGAAATCGCCGCTTTGGAAAGCCGCCTAGTGGGAACCGAGTATGAAGCAACCCGTGTTCGTATTAACGTCGCGGCCCACAGCCGGATCCTGGACGATCAGTTGGACAATTTCAGGAGAGGAATTCAAGACGTTAGCCTCAAGGCACCGGATATTCCGTTTGTGTCCAGTTTGCGTGGAGATTGGGCAGATGAAGGCGATTTCGAAACCGTCGATTATTGGGTAAATCACTTGCGCCATACCGTGTTATTTGCAGATGCGGTCGAAACCATTCTGAAAAAGCCCAACCAGATCATTCTGGAAGTCGGACCAGGACAGACCTTGGGACCGCTTGCCCAGATGAGTGAGGCAGAGAATAGTCCGCTGGCGGTTCTGGCCTCCGGCAAGCAGCCCAAAGATACGGAAGATGATTATGTCGTTGCGCTGACCACGGCTGGCGCTATCTGGGCCCATGGGGGTAAGCTAGACTGGAGCAAGCTGCCGGGTGCAGATGCCGGGCAGAGGGTTTCCCTGCCAACCTACGCCTTTGCCAAGGAGCGGCACTGGATCGAGCCGGGAATTGGGACCAAAAAGATTGAAGAAGGGGCTGTTTCTCATCCGGTTCAGATGATACGGGCTGAAAACCCGGATGATTGGTACCAGACCCTACAGTGGATCGATGCACCGCTGCCACCAGAATCTCCGGCAAGAAATGAGACCTGGCTGGTGTTTCATGGAGAGGATCCGGTTTCAGAGGCGCTGATTGAAGAGCTGAAACACCGTGACTGCCATTGCTACATTGTCCGGCCGGGGGACAGTTTTCAACAGAAGGAGCAGGAATATCAGTTACGGCCCGGCAATCCGGAAGACTATGAGGAACTTCTGGCGAAACTGCCAAAGCAACCGACCCATATTTCTCATCACTGGGCTTTGGCAGAGGGTGAGAAAAGTACGCAGGATCGGCTTTTTGACAGTGGTTTTTGCCTGACCCGGGCTATTCAGTCTGCGGATCCCGCAGATAACATCCATCTGTCCTTTGTTGGATCGGGGTCGGTGTCTGTGAAGGGTGAGCCGGTGACTAATCCTGAGCTGACGACCTTGCTGGGTCCGGTGAGAGTGGCACCGCGGGAAATTTCCGGATTATCGACGCAATATATTGATGTTGAAACCACGGCAGATCCGAGAGGGATGGCCATGCTGCTGCTGGAAGAGCATGACGTCGGCGCCATGGAGGACAGAGTCGCCTATCGCCAAGGCGCCAGATTTTCAGAGCAGCTGGTGCCGTTAGAGACGACGGAAGCAACGGATGTGCCGAAAAGGCTCAGCCCGTCGGGTTGCTATGTGATTACCGGTGGATTGAGCGGGATCGGGCTCGCCCTGGCCGGTTATATTGGAAAGACCGTTCAGGGCAAGATTGCCCTGCTCGGCCGTACCGCTATGCCCGAAGAAACCCGTTGGGAGGATATCCTCGAGACGGATCCAGGGTCCTCGGAAGCGCACACCATTACAGCCATCCGTGACATTCGGGCGGCAGGTGGAAAAGTGCTGACGGTGGCGACGGATGTTGCCGATGCCGCCGCCCTGGAAAAATCACTGGCGCGCATTCAAGAAGAGTTCGGAGAAATTTCCGGACTGTTCCATGGTGCCGGTATCATCGATGACGCGCCTTTGATGATGAAGACCCTGGCGGACACCCATCGTGTCATGTCCGCGAAAGTGGAGGGCGGCAGAAATCTCTCACAGCTCCTGCCGGAGGGGTCTCTTGATTTCTTCGCTGTATTTTCCTCAACCTCCGTCATCACCGCCCCGCCGGGACAGGTGGATTATGTCGCTGCCAATGCCTATCTGGAATCCCTCGCGGCCTCAAGAGAGGACGGTCTGGCCATCTCTTGGGGTGCCTGGCGAGATATCGGAATGGCCTCGCGAGCCTATGGCGGCGCGGAGACAGGCGGCGCGGGCTCCCACCCTCTTCTGGGCCCAATGCAAACGGCGGAAGATGGCACCATATCTTTCACGACCGTTTATGACCCTGAAGCGCTCTGGGTGTTGAATGAGCATGTTGTCGGCGGCGTTCCGGTCTTGCCGGGCACCGGCTATATCGAGATTGCCGAGGCCGCCATGACGGCTGTTTCAGAGGGAAAACCTTGGGAGATGCAGTCTCTTTCCCTGGCCAGCCCGCTGGCCTTCCCGGATGATAAACGGCTGCATGTTACGGTCAGTCTTATTCCTGAAGATAAAGGCTACGAGTTTCGGGTCGAAAGCGCCTCGACAGCGGAGGGCGAACGGACCGAGCATTGCCGCGCCCTGGTTAAAATGGTCCGTAAAAGTGATCAGAAACTGCCCGAAGATTTCCAGAAAGCCTGCGAGATGGCCCTGTCAGAAAAGAGCGGCCATGATTCCCAGGAGAATCTGATTGATTTCGGCCCAAGATGGGACAATGTGGTGGATATCCGGTCGGGATCAGAAGTGATTGAAGCGGATTTCAGACTGGCAGACGAATTCGCAGCTGATCTGGAAGTTTATTCCGTCCATCCAGGCCTTACAGATGAAGCCGCAACCATTGGCCTCAATTTGCTCGCGGATGTGGGAACTGAAGGGGCTTTTTATGCGCCTATGTCGGTCGAACGAATTCGCATTCTCGGCCCTCTGCCGCAAATTCTGAAATCGAAGGCAAAAATTGTCGCGCAGACACCAAAGCGTTTTGCAAGTTTTGATGTGGTTATTTCGGACGAAGCCGGAAACGCGCTGATGATCCTGGAAGGCTTTGCGCTGCGTCGGGTTGAAGGCAGCAGCTTCGAGGCCGAAGAAGAATCCGCCTCCCTTGTCGACAAGATTATCTCTCAGGGAATCCGGTCATCAGAAGCGCCAGGCATTTTCTCCCGCTTGCTGAATTCCGATAGCCGGCAGACACTGGTGTCACCGACACCTATTCTGGATCTTCGACGGGAAATGATGCGCGGGGCGGCACCCCGGAAAAAAACGGTTGCCTCTTCGGACGATGCGGCGAATGCCGCTGATTACAGCAATGCGGTAGAGCAGAAAATTGCCGAGTTTTGGCGGGATCTCTTAGGGGTGGAAAATCCTCAACCGGATGACGATTTCTTTGACCTCGGAGGTCATTCGCTTGCTGCCGTAAGGTTATTTGCAAAAATCCGCAAGGAATACGAAACCGATCTGCCCCTCGCGACCTTGTTCGAGGCACCGACCCTTCGGCAGCTCTCGGAAGTGGTTATTGCCGAGGGCGGGATTGACCTTGGTCAGGCTTCTGGTGAGGCAGAAGCACCTTCCAGCGAGCCGGTGAAGAGAGAATGGTCTCCCCTGGTACAGATAAAAAAAGGGGAAGAGGGCGTTCATCCATTGTATCTGGTTCATGGTGCTGGCGGGGATGTGCTTACTTTCAGGTCACTTTCAGATTATCTGGATCCAAGGCTGCCGTTCTTTGCCTTGAGGGCAAAAGGGTCCAACGGTGATATTGAGCTGGATGAAACAATTGAAGAGATGGCCACCACCTATCTGAAAGCGGTGCGGGAACATCAGCCGGAAGGGCCGTATACGCTTGGCGGATATTCCGGTGGGGGAAATATTGCCTATGAAATGGCGCAACAGCTCGTCGCAGCCGGAGAGACTGTCAATCACATCATCATGTTTGACACACTTTCCGCCGATGCTCTTATTAACCCCCCGAGTTTACTGAGGCGCCTTTGGGAAATTCGCCGCTGGAGCATGAAGGATGTCTTGTCCTGGCCCAAACGCAAGCTGCTGTATTATTTTTTCCAGGCGCAAGCCAAGCGTGCCAATCTGAGCAAGATTGTCGATGATCATATTCTGGCAGGGGAGAGAATTCCACCGGAATTGATTGAGCATCGCATGACGACAAATTATGTTCAGGCTGAGGATCGTTATGAGCCAAAGCCGTATGATGGCGACATAATCATCTTGCGCGCCCTCAAAGTAAAAACAGAGTTTCTCGCTGTCGGTCGGAATCTGGGCTGGGACAATATGGTTTCCGGGGAGATCACGGTCTATGACTTCAACTGCAATCACTTCGACATGATGCAGGATCCGACAATCGGGGCTATCGGCGATGTGCTGAACAAAACTCTTTTTGACGATTGATCTAGTTGTTCTGCATACTCTCGGTCGCAAAATTCTTTATTTCTTCCGCCAGCCCCAATTTATATAAATTGAGATGGGTTCCGTCCTGATATCTGACATATCTTTTAGGTTCGACCGCGGCCTGAAACAGCCGATCCGCAGATGCCACCCTGATGGCGATGTCTTTTTCGCCATGGACTAGTAAAAATGGCGCATTTATATCCGCGATCCTGTCGATTGAATCAAATCGTTCTTTCCACATGACATAACAGAACGGCAATCCGCGATACCTGTCCGTGAAATAATCGCAGAAGCGGCCAAAAGCCGCCGCTAGAATGAGACCTCCCACCTCGCGGTCTGCGGCAAGACGTGCGGCAACACCGGATCCAAGGCTATAACCAAAGGGAAATCGCCGGTTGGCGGCGACATCGGTTTCCGCGAGATCATTATACTGATCATACAAAGCGCGGGCGTCGGCAGCAAAATTCTCTTCCGAAGGTGTTCCACCCATGCCGCTGGACCTTCTATAGACCAGGGCTGCGACGCCATACCCGTCATCTACAAAGGTTTTAAATCTTTCCGCAGAAGAACCGATCGAGGACCAATTGCCCATGAAATAGAATATCACGGGCTTTCCGGCCTCGGGTGCTTTTACCCAGGCTGCGACTTTTTCGCCGTCCTCGGAGGTAAACTCCACGACTTTTACACCTTCCAGACCAACTTCCTCGGGTGTTTTTACCGTTTGATGGAATTGGTATATGGAATTGTAAAAAATATGGAAAGCGATATAGGTCCCCGCAAGGCCCAACACCAGAAGAGCCCCAAGTAGGATAAGAATATTCTGAACTGACATTTGGGCTCCTGACCAAATTCCGAATGCAACTTCAACAAGATAGTGCAGATGAGGCTACAATCGGTCAAGCGTGAATTTTTCCGGGCTCTGCGGGCCGGAACCGTCACCCAGGAGGGTGTATCAAATCTACCGTTCAGAACAACATGCCCCCATTATGGTTACGGGCAGGGAGAGTTTGCGCCCATAATGGTGGCAGCGTATCCACAGTTTACAGGTTCAGTTCTTCGAGGCGCTTTTTCAGAAACGTCTTTTCCGCCCTGTTGTTGGATAGGGAAATGGCCTGCTCATAGGACCGGCAGGCTCGCTGTTTGTCTCCGGCCCGTCGATAAAGGTCCGCAAGGGCGGCATGGAATGGCTGATAGTCATCCAGTGACCCATTGCAGGTAATTTCCGACAGGGCTCGCAATGCGTCGTCCGGCCCATGGGAATAAGACAGGGCCACGGCGGCATTGAGCTGTACGATCGGTGTGGGTTGATACTCATACAGTTTGTCATAGAGAAGCGTAATTTCATGCCAGTTTGTCGCCTCATGGCTGTCGGCCTCGGCATGGACGGCACTGATCGCCGCCTGGATCTGATAGGGCCCGGGCGGACCCAGGGCCAGTGCTTGTTTCAGGATGTGGATTCCCTCCTCAATCTGATCCCGGTTCCATTGACGTCGATCCTGGTCGGTCAGGGCAATGAACATGCCGTGTTCGTCTGTTCGCTCTGTCCTGCGGGAATCATGGAGCAGCATCAAAGAGAGCAGACCTCCGGCCTCTGCCACATCCGGCATAAGTTTAACCAGTAACCGCGCCAGCCGAATGGCCTCAAGACAGAGGTCGGCCCGGGTCAGGCTATCACCGGAGGTGACGGCGTAGCCTTCGTTATAGATTAAATATATGACGGAAAGAACTGACTGAAGGCGCTGAGCCAAGAGGTCTGGTCCCGGGATTTCATAAGGAATATTGGCGAGCCTGATTTTCCTTTTCGCCCGCACGAGACGCTGAGCCATGGTTTCCTCTGAAACCAGAAAAGCCCGGCCAATTTCCCCCGTCGTCAATCCGCCCAGGGTCCGCAATGTCAGGGCGATGCGGGCCGGCTCGCTTAACGCCGGGTGACAGCAGGTGAAGATCAGGCGCAACCGCTCATCGGGTATGTCCTGATCCGCCTCCTCGGCCGCTTCGTTAAGCCCGGCCTGTTGCTCGAGAGATAGAAGCAGCTCATATTCGGCGCGTTTGCGCTTAAAATTTGTGTCACGGCGGAGCCTGTCAATGGCCTTCCGACGGGCAGTTTGCAAAAGCCAGGCTCTTGGTGAGTCGGGAATGCCCCGCGGTTCCCAGTGCTGCAGGGCGGCGATCAGTGCCTCCTGCATGACGTCTTCCGCCAATTCCATATCCTGTATGTAGCTGACAAGAATGGACAGCACCCGTCCCCATTCCTGGCGGACCATATCTTCAATGATCCTGGCGGTGCTGTCCTGTTTCATAGGCGGTTCCTGTGATCTAAAGGCTTACATTTCCCATATCGGCCTGACCTCAATTGTGCCGAATTCTGCCGTCGGGATCTTTGACGCATAGTAAAGCGCCTCATCCAGATCCTTGCAATTGAGAAGGTAATAGCCGCCTAGCTGTTCTTTGGTTTCAGCGAAAGGACCGTCGATGGTCTCGGTCTTGCCGTTGCGAACCCGGACAGAGGTGGCGGTTTCCACTCCCTGCAATGCGTTTCCGCCTTCAAAAACGTTATTTTGCTTGGCTTCTTCGGTCATGGCCATATAGCCTTCCATCAGCTTTCCGAATTCGGGGGTCTCATAGACGGGACCTGATCCTTCAGCGCTGTAGATCAAAAGTAAATACTGCATATTTTTCTCCTGTTTTTATGATGAGGCTACCGCAGCTATGCGGCATGGCCGAAAAAGGCGTGGACGTCCTGATAAAAAGCCTGAGGCACGAGGGCTTCGCGCCAGGCAGTCAGATTCGGATATTTTTTCAGGTCAATGCCAGCGGCTTCCGATGGATCAATGGTGGACAGCAGGCAAATATCGGCAATGCTCAGGGTATCGCCGGCGAGATATTTGGATTGACTTAGCTGCTGGTCTATTGCCGGTAAAAACCGCTCCAGAAACTCTTCCCCGGCCGCCAGGGATGTTTCATCGACCGGATAGCCGAGCTGCGGCGCCAGAAGGCGGTTAAAAACAACACGGCCATAGGCCATATAGACATGAACAGACACGAACGAACACCATTGGTCGATCTTGGCCTGTTTAATCAAATCGTCAGGATACATGTCAGAGCCCGCCTTTTTGCAAAGATACTTCATTATGGCGGTACTTTCAAAGAGGGTCACATCCCCATCTTCAATCACGGGCATTTTCCCGACCGGGTGGCGTTTGATATGCTCCGGGGCGCGATGCTCTCCTTCCGGGGCGTTTAATTCGTGATATTCGTACTTGAGCCCAAGGGCGTTTGCCAGCATCCGGACAGCGTTGGATGGCTGTGACAGGTGAAAACCATATATGTGTAGCATGAGGACCTCCTCTTCCTGTTGATTGAGCGATTCTGTCCTGCATCGTGCATAAAGCTGTCTGCAGGATGTTCATAAGACGAGTGGGATCTCACCAAATCGACAGTCGAGGAGGAGATAATTATATTTTTTTGAGTTTCGGTCCTGTCATCCGTCACGGGCGGTCAGAAAAGCCTGTCTGCCAACCCGTGACCAGGTCTCGGACAGTTTGATCGCATGGCGATACTCCCCAAGGATTTTTTCCGCCGCCGGGTCCCCCCAGACAAATTTGTCCATGATCTCCGGGGCCAGTGATTTCGCCTTGGCCATAACATCCGCGGGAAATTCCTTGATGATGGCTTTCTTGGTCGAGATCAGATCTTCCAGGGCGCGGGTGTTTTCCCAATCGGATTCCGAGAGGCCAAAGGCGTTTTCGGCGGCGCAGGCATTCTGGACAACCGCCTGCAGATCCGGGGTCAATCCTTCAAAGGCGGCTTTGTTGACCAGGCATTCGGCGCTGCCGTTGGGCTTGTTGAAGGTGGGCCAGTAATAATAGGGAGCCGCCTTGTAGAAACCGAAGGCCCGGTCGCTCCAGGGCCCAAGAAACTCCGCCGCATCGACCACCCCGCTTCTGAGGCTTGAGAAGATATCTCCGGGGGGGAGGAGAACGGCGGTCGCCCCCATGGCTTCAAACAGATCCCCGCCCAGACCGGCACTCCGGATCTTCAGGCCTTTCAGATCATCAAGGGACGTGATCTCCTTCTTGAACCACCCGCCCATCTGGATGCCCGTATTGCCGGCCATGAAGGGTTTAAGTCCAAATGGCGCATACAGATCATCCCATAGCCCCTGGCCACCCCCCTGGTTGATCCAGGACATGTGTTCCAGCGCGGTGAGGCCGAAGGGGACGGTGGTGAAGAAGACGCTGGCTTTGGCTTTTCCCTGCCAGAAGAAGGAGGCGGTATGGCCGATCTGGGCGGTGCCGTTGCCGACGGCGCCGAAGACCTCAAGGGCCGGGACCAGCTCCCCGGCCGCATATAATTTGACGGTGAGCTTGCCGTCGCTCATACGGGTAATCCGATCGGCCAGCCGCTTTGCTGTTATGCCCACACCGGGGGCCCCTTTCGGCCAGGACGTGACCATGCTCCACTCGACGATACCGCTAGCAATAGCGGGTGCGCTGAGCAGGCTGGCCCCCGCCACCGATCCGGTAAGGCTTACCCCCTTTACAAAGCTTCTACGTGTAAATTTTTGTGATGTCATCGTCCTATTTCCCTCTAACTGGACTTACTGATGTCGTAGATCTGGTCTAATAGCGCGGCAGAAAAGGATCCGGGCCCCGGCGCGATTTTTGCCGCCTTTTCTCCGGCGGTGCCAAGGGTTTCAAGACCCTCCGCCACGGCCTGTAATTGGTCCTGAGCTGGCGCCGTGGCGCAAAAAGCGGCAATCAAAGCGGTTCCGGCGCAGCCAACCCCGGTCACCCGGCTCATCAGGGAATGCCCGCCCACCAGGCTCAGAGTCTCCTGTCCATCGCACACAAAATCAGTTTCACCGGTCACGGCGATCACCGCGCCGCATTTCCGGGCCAGAGCTTCCGGGTCCTTATCGAGAGCCCTAATCTCACCGGCATTTCCCCGCACAACCGCGGGACCAAGGGTGAGCAGTTCCTGCGCATAGGCAAGACGGGCCGGCGCCCTGTCGATCAACACCGGATCGAGGATCCAGGGATGTCCGCAAGAATTGGCCCTCTCAATGGCCGCTTCTATGGCGGCTTTCCGGTCCGCGTCCAGGGTGCCCAGATTGATCAGCAAGGCATCGGCTTTTTGAACAAAGTCGGAAACCTCACTGATATCGGAGGACATGGACGGAATGGCCCCAACGGCAAGCAGCATATTTGCCGTCAGATTCTGAACGACCGTATTGGTCAGACAATGAACGGCGGGCCGTCGCTCCTGAATTTTGCGAAGAAAAGACGGGCTATCAGTCATCAAAAACGCTCCATTCCACGCCGGAAGGACGAAGGTAAGAGCGTGAAGCCACAAGATGTGAGGATCGACCTGCCCTCATTTCCCTCCGCCGGTTCTAGCCGGATCAGGTTCTACGGGTCGGCAATACTGCCTCTCAGCCAAACTGGCACCCCGATGAGTTGCGCCCATCTTAGGCGCTTTAATAGGATTTGCAATGGCAATTTGAAGGCCTGGCTTTTTTCATGCTAAACTTCCCCGGTCCTGTAGATCCGGAGCCGTGGACCGGAATAACTCCCTGAGGTAGCAAGAGTGAACGCGCAAAGACTCCGTTTCGCCTTCTTGAATGTTGGTCATTTCGTTGATCATCTGTTCATGCTGATATTCGCCAAGGCGGCGTTTAGTGCCGGGTTGTTCTTTGGTCTGGCAGAGGACGGCGCCTATGCGGAAATGATCCCCTATGGCATTCCGTCGCTCATTCTTTTTGGTGCTTGTGCTCCGCTCGCCGCTCATATTGCTGACAAATGGCAGCGAAATGGCATGATTACCGTCTTTTTTGTCGGCATTGGCCTGGCTGCTATCGCTACCGGGTTCGCTCAAAGCCCTCTGCAGCTCAGTATCGGCCTGGCCGCTATTGGTATCTTTGCGGCGATCTATCATCCAGTTGGCATAGCCATGGTCATCCAGGGGGGTGGCAATATCGGCTGGCGCCTTGGCGCCAATGGGGTCTGGGGAAATATGGGCGTAGCGGCGGCTCCGCTGATTACCGGCTTTATCCTGGCCCAGTATAACTGGCAGCTGGCCTTCATTGTTCCGGGGGCGATTGCCATTGCCATTGGCATCGCCTTTATGGTTTTTGTCCGCCGTGGCCGGGTCAGACCGCCCGCCGATAGCTCCCGGGAAAAAGCCATGGTCGGCTTTGTCAGTGGTTGGAAGCGGGCCTTGCTGGCGGTCGCGCTTGTTACCTCCGCCGGAGGGTTTGTCTTCGGAACCATGACATTCGTCATTCCCCGCATGTTTGAGGTCAGCATGCCGGACGTCTCCTTGAATGTGGCGACGACCGGACTGCTCGCCGCCCTTGTCTATGCTTTGGCGGCCTTTGCCCAGCTTGTGGTCGGCCGGCTCATAGATCGCAAGGATATCCGGAACGTGTTACTGGTGGTGGCCTTGGCCCAACCGGTCTTGATCGGTCTTATGGCACTGCAGACCAATCTCGCGCTGTTTTTCGCCTCTCTTGCGGCCATGGCGTTTGTTTTTGGGCAGATCCCGATCACCGACGCCATTATTTCCCGATATGTGCCGGATCTGTGGCGGGCCAAGGTGCTGTCGGTCAAGCTTATGCTCAATCTGGTGATCGGAGCCCTATCTCTGCTGGCGGCCCGCTATATTCTTGAAGCAGGCGGTGGATTCTCAACCATCATGATAGTTGTTGGCGCCGTCGCTTGCCTGATAACGCTGGCAGCCCTTCTTTTACCTGCCAAATTAACCCCGGAAACTCATACCGGTGTTGCGCCCGCAGAATAAGACGGTCTGTCGATGTTGAAGGCGACAAATATTGTCATCGGGGCTGGAATTTGTCATATTAAAAGAAAAAAGAAGAAACGATCATGACATATGCAACTCGCCCCAAAGACCTTCTCGCGCCTCCGGTAAAGCTGGACCCTGCCTTTGACGATCCAGATGGAATTCTCGATCTGATCCGCCGCGGCAGTCCCTATAAAACCCTGTCTGCCGTTCACCGCAATGTGGGGGAAACCTCCGCCGGATGGTTTCGCAATTTCTGGGCACTGGGCGGTAAGGTGGTTTTCGACGGGGCTGAGCCGTTTTTCTACAACGAACGATTTATCGAGGCGGCAAAAACCTCCTTCAACGCCGAGGTCATTCGCCCTCTGGCCATGATGACCAACCTCAATCTGCCGGCGCCATCCTCACCGTGCCATTTGGATCTGCCGTTCTTCCGTGGGGCCAACAATAGGGAAGTGCCGAGCTGGATGCTGGATCCCATGGGTTATTCGGGCCTGTTCCACGAATGGGCGATCCCGGTGGCGTCCGCCATTACCTGGTTCTATGACGGAGAGGGGGGCGATTTTGAATATTGGCCCCACGGGCTGGACGCCCCGTCTGTAACCGAGAGCCCGCCCTTTTCAAACAGCTGTGTCCTCGCCGACAATGAATATATGTATCACCGGGTTGGCAGCGTCGGCCCTGAGAAAGACCAGCAGACCTATGAGGCCATCGGCTATGACGCGAAGCTGGAGCTTATGGAAGATCAGCGCTGGCAGGTGAAGGATGAGGGAAAGACCCTGGCCTCCTTCGATTTCGACGAGGTGCGTATCTCCATATTATGGAAGGCCTATTGTTTCAAGAATGAGCAAATGGCCGCGTCCTACGATGATCACAGTCATGATCTCACCACTGATCTGATTGCAGACATCTTTTGTGACGACCTCACCAAGCGCGGCCACAAGGTCTCGCGCCCCTCAGATTTCGCCACGGACGCCGCCTGGAAGGAGCTGATCACCACTGTCTATGCCCCTCCCAGTGCGGATTGATCTTTTATTCAGCTAATTAATGGCGCTTCAGACATAAATCTGCTCATCCTGTAGGAACAGAGCCTTATTGAACAAACTCAAGTCCAGCGGATTTGGCAGCCGCACATCGGCGAGGCCCGGCCTGACGGAATGGGTCTGATCAAAGGTTCTATCGATCTGTGAGACGCAGATGATAGTGCACTTGCTGTCTCTGGCATAGCGCTGCAAGTCTTCAATCTGCCGCTGCAGGGGAGGGGTGTGTCGCTGTTGATCGAGGAGTTGAAGATAATCAATCACGATCAGCGAGCCTGTTTGCACTCTGTTTTTTGTGGTCTTGATAATATAGTTGGCGCAAATCTCGTCGGAGACATCCAAAGTGAGGAAGCGCTCACTTTTCTTATAATCCTGATCAAGGGTGCTGAATATAGTGGCCAGATCCCGTTGCGTATATTCAAAGGTGAACAGGAAACTCTGTGTCTTCGTTTTCACCATCTGCAAGAGCAATTGTAAGGCCAATTTGGTCTTCCCTTGGCCCGGACGGGCGGCAATAAGCAGAAGGTCGCCCGGATTGAGGAACTCAAGAATGTCTTTTTCGGATTTAGGACTGAAATTTCCCGCTTTGGCCTGAAGAAGGCTCCAGGAGCTGTACCCTTCATCTCTGGCGATGCGGTTAAGGGCCTCGCTATGGGAAATTGACTGGGAGCGTTTAAGGTCTCTCGCTTTTTGTTTCAAAATATAGATTGGTGCGCTGAGTTTCATCGGAACCTCCAAAAAAACGGGTCCTTAAAACATTCCCTTCTTCTGCCCTAAACCCGGCTTAAAGGTTCAAAATCATATCGCTAACCCTGCAGTCAGATGCTTTCCCGATGAAGGGGGGAGGCGTGGGTTCAGCACAGACTGAGCCTATCATATCAGAGCGGCAGTTCAAGATTTTGCTGGGCAAAAACTTATGCAGCGGAGCCAGGAATAACATCAATGAATTCCGCCATGGCATTTCCGGCGGCAACCACGGCACCGTCCTGGTTCGTCACCTCAATATCGAAGGTAACCCAGTAGCCTTTGTCGGTTTCCAGTTTCCGGGTCAAAGTGGCCTTCGGGGTGATTGTATGGCCGAGCTGTACAGGCTTGAGCCAGCGGGTTTCCAGACGCCGATGAAATCCGCCCCGTGGGATTAGCCAGTCGGTCAGGGTTCGGGATATCAGGGCAAAATTCTGCATGCCATGCATGATGACGCCGCCGAAGGAAGTTTTCCCGAAATTGTTCTCCATGTAATTGTCATCGAAATGCAGGGGATTGTAATCAAGAGAAGCATCGGCAAAAGCCTGGATGGTATCCCGGGTCACGGTGAAATCGCGTCCAGTAATAATTTCACCTTCCGTGACCTCGTCAAAGCGTTGTTTCGCGTCCATTGCTCTTTCCTTATCCTTAAACAGGCCGGATGGTCTGACCGCGGCCGGTGCAGACGACATCGCCATTCTGGTTGGTGAAGGTATTTTCATGGACCGCAAACAGGCGGTCTTTTTTGATAAACCGGTCCAGGGCGGTGCCGCGCATGGAGATCGTATCATTGGGACGGATCGGTACATGGTAGGACCAGTTCTGCCCGGCGTTAATCGTGCCCGGAGAGCGCATCCAGTCTTTCGTCGTCGTGCAGGCGAACATCAGCAGGATATGGATGGAGGGCGGGGCGATGATCCCGCCATAAAGGGTCGTTTTGGCATAGGCTTCATCGAAATAGAGGGGGTTATCCTCGCCCACGCCCTTGGCGTAGCGGGCGATGACATCCTTGGTGAGGGTAACGGGTGTTGTATCACGCAACTCCCCTGGGATGATCTGATCCCAGGTTTTGCGGGCATCGACATCTTTCCAGAAGTCGGTTTCAAAATTATCGAGGTCAAGAATGGTCACGAAAGGCTCTCCTGATATGAAGGATGGGTGTCATGGCGCCAAATGGGTCCTTTATGCGGCATGCAGGCGAAACAGGACGCCGCAGAATTCAAAACTGGTGTCGGTGATAGGGCATCCCGCCGCTTCAGCGATGCGTAGAACATTCTGTCTGTCTTCGACGGAGATATCCACTTGCTGCAGGATTTCCTGCCGGGTGGTGCGGTTTTGGCGAAAGGTTAGAACACCAAGGTCTAGCCTGAGTTCATGCACGCCTTTTTCTCCTTCACTTAAGGGTCGGTCACAAAGATGCGCCCAAAGCTTGGCTCTTTTTTCCGCCTTTGGACTGATGATCTCAAGGCCGAGAACTTTTCGGGCAACAGTTTGATCGATGGCCTTCTGCCATCCGTCGCCCGCCCATTCATAATTGCCCATGAGATCATCGCCACCATAGTGGTGATCAAACTCCATCATGGTGGCACCTGTTTGCTTTGGATTAAGTTGCAGAAGATCTGCCTTGTCGTTCTTGCGTTCGTAAACGACAGAGATTTCCTTTTCCGTGGCGAGGGCGCGATGCTTGTCAACATCGGCACAATCAAATATGGCCATATAGCCGCCTTTGCCCTCATTCTTGGCAAGGAAGCGGTGAACCGCGGTATCCGGGCGCGTCGGTGCGACAATTTCAAGGAAGACAGCACCAATGGGGAGGAGAATGTTCTCAAGGCCAAATTGATCGAGCGTCGATCGGTGGCAGACGTTAAGATTTAAGATTGAGGTGAGGGTCTCTTCAGCCTTGGCGATATCCAAGCTGGCAAGGCATATCTGTCGCAATCGGACATAGTCTTTGGATGTCATGGTTCCTCCCTTTTCCGCCAATTCCGGCGGCCGGCCTGTTCTTGATTATTGATCACCGGGAGAAACAGTATTTCAAATTCGTTTCCTAAGGTAAAGGAGACTCTCATATACACGGGCCGCAGACCCTCCTTTTCCCGTCCTATTCATAATATCTGCCGCCGTTCAGGCGGATCCCTTCCTCTTGTATGGCTGCAATCTCAGAGCGATGAATACCGATTTCCCGTAAAGCATGATCACTGAGGCTGGCGAGTGCAGGCCGGGCCTTTCTGTCGCCCCATTTCCGGTGTATCCGCTTAAGGGCTGAAACACTGGATTTCCGAATTTCGGCAGCCGTTGCCAGCAGGGTATCTTCCGGGTGAGTAATATAGGATGTCGTGTTCATTTTTCATTCCTCTTTAGCCTGTCGGTGCCCGGGCGTTCCGTCTGCCCGTTGCGCCGCGCTGTTGTCATGAGATGAATATGAGCTTCAGCGGTTTCAGTCCGGTGTCTTGGCGGACGGTTTTTTGTTTCAATTGTTATTGGGGGGCTTCAGTCCTGTTAAAATTATAGGGAATTCAACGGTTTTGGGGTTCCAATTCGGCATCGCAGCATTTAAAAAAGCAGTAGTAATATTACCCGATGCTGATAGGCTCTTACGTCCCGTTGTCCGACAAGTTTGACAGCGCGGAGCAAGTGCGGCTGTAGAATTTCACGAGGCAGAGAAAGATCGAATGGCAAAACGGTTGCGGTCCCCCATAAGTCGCTTGACGCAGGCCATGATTGTCCTCGGAATCTCTGCTGTCCTCGTCGCGGCCCTTTTGAATGTGCGGGACCTCCCGCTTCTTGAAGCGGCGGAAGGCAAGTTACTTGATATCCGGTTTCTCCTGAGGGGCCCTCTGACGGCCGACAAAAATATTCAGCTTGTCTTAATGGAAACAAATGGCGATGAGAGCGAAAGATCTGACAACCCTCAGGGTGAAGTCCTTGCATCAGCAATTGACAGGCTCACCCTTGATGGCGCCAATCTGGTGGCTTTGGGACCAAGTTTGATACCCTACTTAATTTCAGGGGACAGTGCCGCGGCGGGAGCGGATCCGGATGCCGTTACTCTGGCCCTGACCGCTGCTCAAAATCCCGCAGCAGGCTATGTGTTTTTGAAAAAAGATAGCGGTATTTCGAGCTGGCCTCGCCTGACTATCCCGGATGCCATCAGCAGTGCTGTGTTCCGGGACTATCGATTTATGGACAGCGCCCCTGCCAGCCCTTTTATCCAGCCAATCGGGATCGAAACACCGGCAGAGGAGATTCTTGCCGCCGCGGTGCCCGGCCATGTTGTTGCCTGGAGAAATGACCTGCAATCCCGGCATTTTGCCTATCCGGTCATCGGCTATGACAGTCAGTATTTTCCCTCACTCGCGCTTCAGGTTGCACGGATGTCTCAAAATATGGAGCTAGCGGATGTTTCCGTGATCTTCGGCCAGGGTATCGGCTTTGGCAGTCTGTATATCCCGACGGACAAAGGAATGCGGCTCGCAGTCAATTATCGCGGTCCGGCCGGCAGCTTCGACTCCCATTCCCTCCAGGATGTGGCAAGCGGTAATTTTGATACGGATAGCTTCCGGGACAAGACAGTCATACTTGGAACCGAGGCGAGCAGTAGCGGGTTTAATGTTCCCTATGGCGGGACAATGTCCGATGCCGAATTTCTGGCAACGGTAACCAGTAATTATTTGCTTGGAGACCCACTCGACCGGTCACAGAAAGTCATTATTCTTGACCTCATTATGATCTCCCTCGTTGGTGTTTTTCTGGCGCTGCTGGCGACTTTACGAAATGGCGGCGTGGTATTTATCATGGCGGCTCTTGCCGGTGTCTTAATCTGCTTTGTCAATTTGAAAGCCTTTACCCTGATCAATTTATGGCTCAATTTGACGTTTCCCCTTACGGCTCTTGTACTGTGCACGGGTTATCTGGTTTATGCCAAAACGGCTTCCAACCGGCGGGAGAAGGCGCTGGCCGAAGCAGAACGGAACCACGCCTCTAAATATGCCACACCGTGGATAGCGGAGCGAGTAGCAAAGGCGCGCCTTCTTGAGGAGCAGGAACAGCTCAAACAGAACGAAGAAACAGAAACTAAAACTGAAACAGAAGAAGCGGAAACTTTGCTGGAGATCGACGAGGACCCTGTGGTGACATCACCTCAGGAGGCGGTTTCGTCTGAGGAAAATTGGATTGCTGAGGAAGAGCCGATTTCCTTTGATACGGAAGTAGAGGCTGACGAAGTCACTGAGGATGGGGACCTCCTGGATCCTGTGGAGCAGGAGGTTTCAGAATCTGAGGAAGTTGAGGAAGCGCCGGTAACTGTTGTGGAAATTGATCCTGCTCCAGAAGAAGATCCCTCTGAAATCATTGAGCCAAAGGATGTCGTGACGGACGAAAACTCAACTGCTGATCCGGAACCGATGGAAGCCGCTGAGTCTATTGAGGATCACCCCTTAGAGGCTGAAAATGTCATTCTGTTTGAGCCTGAAGGGCCGATCAAGGAGAGCAGGCTGACATCAGAAAAAACCGAGGATGAGGGAAAATTAGATCCTGCGCTGGAATCCGAGGCTCCATTGGAACAGCCAGCTCCCAATCATTCGGAACCTGACCAACATGCGCCAACGCAAGAAGAGCTTGAGGCCGCCTTGCAATCGCCACCACCTGACGGTGAAGATACGGGGCCGCAAAATTCCGTCTCAGGTGATTTTCAGGTAGCGGTTTTTTATCTGGATATGAGCGGCTTTTACTCAGTCAGCAAAACCATGGGCCCCGCAAAAACCGCGCAGTTTCTGCATAATGTTCAAGGGTTGATCGAAAGGGAGGTTGCCCTAAACCATGGTTTTCTGGAAGCCTACAGCCGAAACGGCTTAATGGCGGTTTTCGGACTACCTGACAAAAGCCCGGATGATGCATTTAATGCGCTCAATAGTGCCAGAAACATCGCTAAAGGCCTCGCTACTTTGATTAAACGCGAACCGCTTCCTGGAAATCAGATTCCAGACTTTTGCCTCTGCCTGCATTCCGGACCGGTTTCAATCTCCTCTGGCCCAGAGAAGGATGAGGAGTTAAAGCTTGAAATCAACGGAGATACGGTCTATGTGGCCAGCCAGCTGGAAAGCCTGGTCTCTGAACAGAAAGCAAATATCGTTGTCTCGTCGCAGATAATGGAAAAGATCGCCGCAGATTCGACAACGGATTTCCTGACGAGAGGCTTTGAAGAAACGTCGCTGGAAGGAGATGAGGGCACGGATCAGGCCGTCAAGCTCTGGACCTGGCGCGCCGCTGCCTCGGGGGCCTGATATCCTAAAGCGGAGTTTGACCCCCTTCTAACTCTTGTCATTAAAGCGGCACAAATCGACGAAGCTTGCCCGTTTCCTTATGGCGTGTCACGGTGTCGACAAATTCCAGAGTTATCTCAGGGCTTTCCATTCCTTGACCCCTTAGAGCGGCGACCAGGTCTGCTGTGAGAACGTCTTCATCAATGTCCCCAACCCGGACGATGGAGATCTTAGCGCCGGTCTCTGTTTGCCAGACTTGATATTCTTCGATATTCGGATGCTGACCCAGAGGTGTCCTGAACACGAGCGGGTGAACTTTTACATCTCCCGCATATTTAAAGGCGTCATCCGCGCGTCCTCTGACTTCCTTTATCAACGGATAGACAGCGCCGCAGCTGCATGGCTTGGTGTCCGGAATGGCGATATCGGAGATCTCATATCGGATCATCGGCAAGCTGGTTCCGAACAAAGAGGTCGCCAGGATCTTGTCTATCTTTTCAGGGTCATCGGTTGCTTGGTTATCGGCATCGACAAATTCACATATGACCATATCTTCGTTAAGATGCATGCCTTCATGCGCATCGCATTCGACGGCAATATGCCCAACCTCAACGCATCCCCACATGTTATTGATTTTGAGATTCCAGGCTTTTTCTGCGGCAATGCGAGTCTCCTCCAGCAATGGCTCCGAATTCGTCGACACCCGTGAAGGTGATATCTTCAGGTTTCCAGCCAAAGCCTCGGCGGCAAGTTCCTGGACGGCGGAGGAAAAGCCGTTAATATGGGTAGGTCGTGCGGCATTGAGCTGCTCGACCAGCTCTTTCATTGGGGTAGCTGCCGGGAACCAATCCACCTTTGCTTCGGTATCCGGCGTGACGGAGAACAGAAACGGACTGCCATGCACGGTTTCGCCGGCTTCGACAACGGCAAGCAGGCGTTTGCCGCTTAAGCTTTCGGGTGGCTCATCCCGCATTTGGAAGCGAAAAGAAGTACAGGCAATCTCTATGAACTCTTCCCAGCCCCAGACAAAGACCCCTCTTGATCCCGTAGATCCACCAGTGGCAAAAATCTCATAATCATCGATATAGTAATAAGGAGCGCCCGGGTCCCGGAGCTTACGGGTAATATGATCATTGGCGCCGGCAAGGGTCAGGCGCTTGTCGGTGATGATGTCATCCCAATTGGACATCACATCACTCTTGGTCATAATTGGAAGGGAGGTCAGATCAGCTTCCGTTACATTGTCAATATCCACGTCTTGCAGCCGTTTTCGGTGCCAGTCTGAATTCTTTACGGCAAAGGCCAGGATTTTCTGAAGATCAGCCTGACGTGATGCGGCGAGCTCCTCCTTCGTCCATTTCAGACGCTCAAGATGTTCCGGCATGCGCTTGCTAATGGCGTCAAGATGCCGTTGTCGTTTTTCACCGTCTAGGTGGAACCGATGCGTCATTTTATGCCCCTCGCCAAAGTTAGTTCCTAATGGAAGCTAGCTAAATCTGGATTAGGGTCAACTTATTTAAGCCGGTTCGATCAGCCTGCCGCTGCCTGCACTGTTTCCGGATAGGCCTTCTGAAAAGCCTCAATTCCAGCACAGCGTTCCCCAATTGCCGAGATCCTCGGTAGATGGGAGAAATCGGCTCCCCATCGGGTGGCGTTATAGAGTTGCGGCATCAGGCAGATATCGGCGAGTGTCGGCCAGTTGCCATAGCAAAAATCTCCCTCTCCGGCGTTCCGGATGAGAACTTCAAGGGCGGTGAGCCCTTTGATGATGAAATGCTGCATCCAGGATTTCCGTTCCTCATCTCCCCCATCTGTCAGATCAACCACGCGAGAAACGACGTTCAGATTACACACCGGATGAATATCCATAGCAATGAGATGGGCCATAGCCCGAACCTTTTGGCGGGCAAGTGCCGTTCCGGGAAGAACTGGAATATCGGAACGGGTCTCGTCAAGATATTCTATGATGGACAAGGACTGGGTCATCATCTCGCCGTCCAACACCAATGCCGGAACATAGCCTTGCGGGTTACGCTCAAGATGTTCTGCTGCCTGATGCTCTTTGCTTTGCAGATTTATCGGAATGGCTGTGTAAGGGATATTTTTTAAATTGAGGGCGATACGAATGCGGTAGCTGGCGGATGAGCGCCAATAATCATAAAGAACAATATCATCCATAGCGCCTCTTCCTGTCTTATTGATCCGTTGCTGTGCGAAGTGCCGCCGCCAAAACGTCAAGATCCCCAATCTCGTTAGCCAAGATTAACACAAGCCGGGCATTCAAGGCTACGGACTCATCAAATTCCAGACCTTCATGGGCGGAAATAAGCAGTTCGTAGAAGTCGTCCCCTTTATCTTTGAGCTTATCTTCGCCGGTCAATTTCTCGATCATTCCGCGGCCTCCATCATAGGATTGGCGCTGGCCCGCCTGAGGGCGACAGGAAGGCAATCCGCTTCCGATACATCGAAACAGGCGGCGATATGCTGATCTGGGCGTATCAGATAGATCTTGTTGTCTCCAAATTCTGAGACAATTATGCCGGTCACGTCAATCAAATCGTCTTTATCGTTGTTATCCGATGTACTGACATGGACCTCTTTGAAACCATCCGGGGCGCATCCCTTCGCTGCCTCCCCAATTGTTAGCACCCGGAAATCACCGCCAAGATGATTAAGAAGCCAGCTCTTCGCGCCAGCATGCATCACTGCCGCGTCCGGGCAAACATTTCCGGGAAGGATTCCTGTGGGAGACGTTGCCGGAGTCTGAAGGGCCATACCGGCCAGAGAGCAGGGAGCCGACAAGCGGCCCGAATTGACAAGCTTGCGAGCAAAAGGAAGGCGCTCCGCCATATTCAGAACTTCCTGGCGAAAAACCGCTTCCATTTTTGACTTCGGGGTCATGAAATTGGTCGCCCGGGATGAATGCAGGATATTTTCCGCCGAGCCGTGACTGCGTTCCTCATGATAGCTTTCCAGCAAGGTCGGCTCAGCGACGCCCTTCAGCACTGCAGCGAGTTTCCATCCCAGATTATCCACATCCTGAATGCCGCCATTGCCCCCCCGGGCCCCAAACGGAGAGACCACATGGGCGCTATCACCGACGAAGATGATCCGGTCATGAATAAATCTGTCAAGCTTGGCACAGGTAAAGCTATACACGCTCACCCAATCAAGATTGAACTTTTGTTCCCCAACCACCTGTTTGATGCGCCGGATGACATTTTCGGGTTTTACTTCTTCTTCCGGATCAGCGTCCGGCCCGAGCTGCAGGTCGATGCGATAGATATTATCCGGTTGCTTATGCAGCAAGGCGGATTGGCCATTGTGAAAGGGGGGCTCGAACCAGAACCATCTTTCATGGGTTTCGTCATCCGGGAAAGGAGACTGTTCCATTTCCACATCTGCAATCAGGAATCGTTCCTCGAATGTATGACCCTTGAAGGGAAGGCCCAAACGCTCCCTCACTGAGGATTTTGCGCCATCACAGGCAATAACGAAATCAGCATCAAGGCTATAATCGCCTTCTGGCGTCGAAACGGAGGCGCGGACTTTCTCATCGTCCATTTCTTCGCCCGTCACCTTGCTGAGCCATCGCAATTCAATAAGGTCTGGAAAATCCTGGACCCTGTCCACCAGATATTCTTCCACATAATATTGCTGCAAATTGATGAAGGCAGGCATCTTGTGATTATCGTCGGGCAGAAGGTCGAAGTTATAGACTTCCGCATTCCCATGAAACAGGCGGCCCACTTTCCAGGTCACGCCTTTCTCCAGCATGCGATCGGCGACCCCCAGCCTGTCAAAAATCTCAAGGGTTCGTTTGGCCCAGCAGATCGCACGGGATCCGACGGAGACAACATTGTTATCGTCCAGGACAACGCTTTGAATGCCATGAAGGGCAAGGTCGATGGCCATTGACAGGCCGATGGGGCCTGCACCGACAATTACCACCGGATAGTGCTGCGGGCCCTTACCGTCTAGTTCAGGCGGCCGCTTAAAGGGATAGGGGGTGTTTTCATAATGTGGCATCGGATCATCCTTGCAGCGCAGCCCACATTTCCTTGTCCCGTTCCGCCGTCCAGATGCGGGGTGTATCGATCCCTTGTGCTTCGTCATAAGCGCGGGCAACATTGAAAGGCAGGCAATGCTCGTAAATGGCATAGTCGGCAAATTTTGGATCACATTCAGCGCGAACCGCATCCCAGGCTTCTTTCAAACTGCCGCCGCGCGCCGCAACAGCCGCCGCCGGTCGGTAGGTGCTTTCGACAAAGTCGCGAGTATTGGTCAGGGCGGCGGTTACCATCTCCTCTCCAACAAGGGCGGCACCCCGGCCCGGAACGATGGCGTTGGGCTTGAACGCGGCAATGGCGTCCAGGGTATTGCCCCAGTCATTGAAATGACCGTCACCGCAATAGCAAGCAGAATGGTACTCAACTACATCGCCGCTGAAGATCACTCCTTCATCGGGGACATAAGTCACGACATCACCGGCGGTATGCGCGCGACCGAGATGCATGAGGTCGACCCGGCGAGAACCAAGATAGACGGTCATCCGGTCAGAGAAAGTCTGGGTGGGCCAGGTCAGACCCGGAATCTCTTCATGGGCTTCAAACAGACGGGGAAACCGTTCGAACTCACTATCCCAATCTTCCTGTCCGCGTTCGGCGACCATGGCCCGGCATTTATCTGAAGCAATCACTTGCTCTGCCTGATAGGCGGAGGCCCCGAGAACGCGCACCGCATGATAATGGGACAGAACGACAAATTTGATCGGTTTGTCTGTAACGGTGCGGATCTTGTCGATTACCATATTGGCCATGCGGGGCGTGGCCTGGGTGTCGATCACCATGACACTGTCATCACCGATGATGACCCCTGTGTTGGGATCTCCCTCGGCGGTAAACGCCCAAAGATCCCTGCCGATTTCCGTAAAGGAAATGGTTTTTTCTTCCATATCTCCCTGAGAGGCAAAAGCTTTGCTCATGATTCTTCCTTGATAATATTTAGTTGTTTGCAGGATTGTATTGGGCCACGGTCTGATCAATGGCCCCAAAGATGGATCGACCCTCCGCATTGTTCATTTCAATGCGCACCGTGTCGCCAAATTTCATAAAAGGCGTGCTGGGCTGGCCGGTGTTGATGGTTTCGATCATGCGGATTTCGGCAATGCAGGCATATCCGGCGCCGCCTTCCTCAATGGGTTTTCCGGGTCCATCACCAAGTTTGTTGGAGACTGTGCCGGAGCCTATGATTGTACCCGCTGCGAGAGGTCGTGTCTTGGCGGCATGAACGATGAGTTCGGCAAAATTGAAGGTCATGTCGATGCCGGCATTGGCTTTCCCAAAGAGTGCCCCATTGTAGGTGACCAAAAGGGGCAGATGGAGCTTTGCATCCTTCCAGGCGTCCCCAAGGCTGTCGGGGGTTACGGCAACCGGTGAAAAGGCACTCGATGGTTTGGCATGGAAAAAACCGAAGCCCTTGCCGAGTTCCGCAGGAATAAGGCCACGCAAGGAGACATCATTGACAAGCATCACGAGCCGGATGGCGTCTTTAGCTTCCTCAAGGCCCGCGCCCATGGACACATCATCGACGATAACGGCGACCTCCCCTTCCATATCGATGCCATAGGCTTCATCGGCCATCAGAATAGGATCCTGTGGTGCCAGAAAACTGTCTGAGCCGCCTTGATACATCAGGGGATCTGTCCAGAAAGACGGCGGCATCTCCGCATTTCTGGCTTTTCGAACCAGTTCCACATGATTGACATAGGCGGAGCCGTCAGCCCATTGATAGGCGCGCGGAAGGGGCGAGAGCGCCGCGGCCTGATCGAAGGCGTCGCCAACAGAAGGATCCGCCGCTAAATCTGCGGCAAGCTTCTCCAATTGAGGCGCTACAATCGCCCAATCATCAAGAGCCGCCTGGAGATTTTCAGCAATGCCTTCAGCTGGGACATAGCGGGACAGGTCTTCCGAGACCACTACCAGTTTCCCGTCACGCGCCGGGGACCTTAAACTCGCGAGCTTCATTTCTTTCCTTCCATAGTGCCATCAAACCTTTTCTCAAGGCCGTTCCAGCAATCTATATAGTCATTTTGTAATGTGTCGAGGTTAGCACCGAATTCCGTGACCTGTTGCGGATATCTGGTTTCAAACATGAACGCCATGGTGCCATCCAGCTTCACGGGTTCCAGATCACTGTTAGTTGCTTTTTCAAAGCCGGCTGCGTCGGGACCATGGGGCAGCATCAGGTTATGCAAGCTCATTCCGCCTGGAACGAAGCCTTCTTCCTTGGCATCATACTGACCGTAAATAAGCCCCATAAATTCACTCATGATATTGCGATGGTACCAGGGGGGTCGGAACGTATCTTCTGCGACCATCCAACGCGGCGGAAAAATCACGAAATCCACATTTGCGGTTCCGGGTTCCCCAAGCGGTGCGGTCAAAACGGTGAAGATGGACGGGTCGGGATGATCGTAGAGAACAGCCGCAACGGTACAGAAATCCTTCAGGTCATATTTAAACGGAACGAAATTACCATGCCAGGCGACCACGTCGAGAGGGGAGTGGCCAATATCCGTGCTGTAAAAGTTCCCGCACCATTTGATCCAGACCCGGCAGGCTGTCTCTTTTTCCTCATAAGCGGCAACAGGCGTCTTGAAATCGCGGGAGTTGGCGAGGGCATTGGCACCGATCGGCCCTCTTTCCGGCAAGGTGAAGCGGGCACCATAATTCTCGCAGATATATCCGCGCGCTTCGCCGTTGGCCGACCCTACCTTGAACAGTATTCCGCGGGGCAACAGGCATATCTCGCCGGGATCCACTTCCAGGATACCGCATTCTGTCGCTATCCTAAGGCCGCCCATTTCCGGGACGACCAGCATTTCCCCATCGGCATTGAAGAAATAATCATCAACCATATCCTGATTAAACACATAGGCATGAGACGCCATGCCGGTTTGTGTCAGGACATCGCCGGCCGTCGTGATGGTTCGGATTCCCTCCAGAAAATTTGTCTTTTCTGAAGGCAGCGGAATGGGATCCCAACGGAACTGACCGATGGGTTGGCTGGCCGGTTCCGGGCAGGGTGGAGACTTCCAAAGGGGAAAGCTGACAGGCTCGAAACGATGGGTGTGGCGCACCGACGGACGCATTCGATACATCCAGGTTCGGGCATTGGTGGCACGGGGTGCTGTAAAGGGGGACCCGGAAAGCTGCTCCGCATAAAGGCCATAGGCGCATTTCTGCGGACTGTTCCGGCCAACGGGCAAGGCACCCGGAAGGGCTTCGGTTTCGAACTCATTGCCAAAGCCGGTCATATAGGAAAGAGCCATCAAGACAATCCTTGTTGATATTCAGATGCAATATTAGTAACGTACGTAACAGTTGAGAATGTAACTATCAAGAAAGAATATCATAAATGTCCCTTATTTTGGAACAATTTCTGCCCTATCGCTTTAACCGAATGGCGGAAATCCTGAGCAAAAATGCCAGCCAGGCCTATCGAACGGAGTATGGCCTCACTCGTCCGGAATGGCGGGCATTTGCTTTGTTAGGGCAATACGGGACCATGACGGCGACCGAGATTTCCTATTACTCAACGATGCATAAAACCAAGGTGAGCCGTGCGATCTATGCGTTGGAGAAAAAGCGCTGGCTGATCCGCGGGCAGGACGAAAATGATCGTCGTATTGAAAGAATCACCCTGACCTTGCCGGGCCGTAAAGCCTATGACCGGTTAGTCCCCATGATGCTGAAAGCCGAGGAAGAAATACTCTCCCGGCTTGGCAAATCAAATGCGGAAGCTCTCCGGCAGGGGCTGGATGCCCTTGAGGAACTGTTCGTTGAACCGCTGGAAGATAAAAAAAGCGGTTGAAACCCTTATTGCTGCAAAACTACAGGAAACAGATCACTATCCAAAGGCGCTCCTGGGGCAATCAACGGATCCCGCAGCATCTTTTGCAGGTTTGGGCGGGGATTATAAGTGACGTCATCTCCGGTCCAGCGCTGAATATACGCTCGTCGCCGGACATTGGCGAGGCGGTTTGGCTGCGCACCATGCAAAGTGAGGCCATGATGAATGGTACAATCTCCCGGTTCTAGCTCAAATGAAACGATGTCATAGTCTTCCCGATTGGATTCCACGTCGGGAACCGCCGGAAGGTCTTCTTCATAGGTCTGGCTCGGATCGAAGCTTATGGCGAGAAATTTCTGCCCCCAGCGATGAGATCCCCGCAAATATTCAACAGCGCCACTGTCAAAGGTAACCGGATCGAGGGCCAGCCAGAGGGTCGAGACCTGGTTCCCGGCAACCGGCCAATAGGTATAATCCTGATGCCAGGCCGTAGGTGTCGAAGTGTCGGGTTCTTTGACCAATATCTGATCAAACAGCAGATTGACTTTTTTTGCCTGCATCAATGCTGCCGCGATGGCCGGGGCAGGGGAGTCAAAAACAGCATCCTTGAACCCTTCAATATGATGGCAAACAAAGGTATCGCCGAAAAAGAAACCTGTTGCATCCTCGGCATCAATACTTTTCACCATTCCGGATGGATTGGCGATATCCTGGTCGATCAGATCCCGCAGGCGATTGATCCAGTATTGATCAAAAAACCCACGTAAGCAAACGACGCCATCTTCCTCAAATGTCTTGATTTCCGCTTCTGTGATGTCCCGGTGCAGCTTGTTATTCATTCATTGTTGCCTCATATGGTATCCGGTAGACTCCTCGACTATAGTAACATATTGACCGGGAAAACTGAAATTGGACCCTTCCATTCCGCAACATCCAGCCGAAGCCTATTTTCGCAGCACCTATATCTGGCCGGATGAAAAGATCCTGTGGAGTGGCGGCCCGGGTCGCTTGCGATCCATGAGATTTAACTGGTGGTTCTGTATTATCGGCTGCTTCTTATGTGTGTTGCTCTTCCGGCTATGGCTTGCAACACCCGAAGTCTCGGATGTGAGATTACCGGAGGCTCTCTTTGTCCTGTTTTCCATCTGGCTGGCGGCGACACCTTTGCGGTATTTATGGAAGGCCTCCCGCACCGCGTATTTTGTCACCGACAAACGTGCAGTCATTCTGGAGAAAGGGTTTCGAGTCCGGGAAACAGTCTTTCACCCTGCAGATATTACGGATTACCAAGTAACGCGGAGGGCTGGGGACCGCGGCGACATCCGCTTGCGGATCAGTAAAAGGCGAAACAAAACAGCCTATGAGGAAGATCGTGAACAATGGATGAGGGGGCCCAAGGGAAATCTGATCTGGGTTAGCTCCCCCAAATTCGTTTCCTATCTCGATGGTTTCTGGGATGCTGAGCATATCTCCATTGCCGATACCGCCTTGAAAGAACTGATCGGCAATAGCATGGAAACTCGCGCCCCGTCCCACCGGCAAATTTAGGCCCGGGCGGTTGGGCGGCTTGTGACGCGTGCCCACCATTCATTAAGATGAGTATGGGATTCGGGCACCCGAACCCCAACGGCTTTCCCCATGAGAATGGCGCATTGCCCGGTGATATCGGCAATTGTGTAGTCATCTGTTACCAGAAACTCCCGGCCCTCTAGGGCGTCGTTGAACCAGTCAAGGGACTTGGTGGCATGGGCCTTGCGGTCTTCTGCATAGTCGGGGATTTGCCGGACAGTATCTTTCCACATGGGATGGGTATGGGTAAACATGTCGACAAGGGGACGAAGCAGCTCCAGCTCCAGGCGGCGGTTCCACATTTCAACTCTCGCCCGCTCGATCGTCGTCCGTCCTAACAGCGGCGGCTCGGGATATTCTTCCTCCAGATAGCGGCAAATGGCATGACTTTCCGAAATACACGTGCCGTCATCCAGCTCCAGCATCGGCATCCGGCCCAGGCGGTTTTTTTCCAGGTAGCTCTCGGTCTTATTATAGCCAGTGGCAAGATCGATTTCCTGCTTGGGAATATCTATTCCTTTTTCCGCAATGAATATGCGAACTCGGCGGGCGTTGGGAGAGGCGGGGAGGTCGTAGAGTTTCATGAGTTAGTCCCATTTATTTGACCGGACCCCCGTTTTGTCAGGCGTGGCTCCAGTTTTCTGGTTCATCCGAATTATTTGGCGACAGACCCAGAATATCACCTTCTGCGTTGATGCCAAGCCCCAGAACCGTCCGGTTGGCATATCCGAAATAGGCAATCACTTGATTGATCTCCAATATTTCCCCATCTTCCAGGCCGGAATTTCGGAGTTCGTCGATCATATTGGAATCAATCTGGGAGGGACGAGTTGTCAGCAGGTTGGCATAAAGCATCATGGCAAGATCTGAGCCTTCAAAGACACGCTCCGGCTGCCCAGCTTCCAGTGCCCCGCGGATGCATTCAGACTTTTCATCATCTTTCATAAGACGCTTCAGGCCCTGAAAATGATGTTCGACACAATAATCACAGGCGTTTAGCAAACTGACA
Source organism: Sneathiella sp. (assembly GCA_965228285.1). Taxonomy (GTDB): domain Bacteria; phylum Pseudomonadota; class Alphaproteobacteria; order Sneathiellales; family Sneathiellaceae; genus Sneathiella. The sequence goes on along the minus strand of OZ245808.1, from coordinate 2,946,162 downwards.
TAGATTCCAATCGCCTCCAGTTTCCATTTTGGAAGGTTGTTGGCCGAGTTATGCAGAACATGTTTGTACAGGCCCATATGACCTTCCATGGTATGGGGCCGCAAGGAATGGGCCAGCATGATATTGTCAACATTATCGTCCGGGCCTTTTACCCGGTCATAAAGCTTCTTGAGCTTGCCTGTGGCCTCGTCATAGGAGATGGTTTTGATCCAGGTCATCTGCGTCACCCCATAATTCTCAATCGAAATCAAACTGTCTAAAAACATAAAAAAGATGTCGATATAAAGGCTTGGCTTTCTCTCGCCCGCCCGCAATCGGCATCTTTGTCATCGTAAATCTAATTTTACTTTTGTGCTCCAGTTATTCCGGCCTATATTCGCAGAGGGCGTCTTAACGAATTATGAATAAATGCGCTTTGTGCGCCAAGAGGACACAGAATGGCTCATGATCACAAGCATGGTGACCCCCTTCCGGAGACGGTTTTAAGGGTCAAAAGCCTAGAATCCCTGCTGGTTGAGAAAGGATTGGTCGAGACGGAAGCTCTGGATGCTCTGGTTGACCGCTATGAAAACAAAGTTGGCCCGAAAAATGGCGCAAAAGTTGTTGCCAGGGCCTGGATAGACCCTGAATATAAGCAAAGGTTGTTGGCGGACAGCTCTGCAGCGATCGCGGAATTCGGCTTTACTGGGGCTCAAGGTGAAGAAATGGTAGCGGTCGAAAACACGGATCAGGTCCATAATGTGGTCGTCTGTACCCTTTGCTCCTGTTATCCCTGGCCGGTCCTCGGTCTTCCGCCGGTCTGGTACAAGTCACCCCCTTACCGGTCCAGGGTGGTGCGGGAGCCACGAGAAGTCCTGAAGGAATTCGGAACGGACTTGCCGAAATCAACGGAAGTCCGGGTCTGGGACAGCACCGCCGAAACCCGCTACTTGGTGATTCCAAAGCGTCCTGAGGGAACGGAAGGGCTTTCGGAAGAAGAGCTTTCGGACCTGGTCACTCGTGACAGCATGATTGGAGTTACGGAAGCCTTGTCTCCCAACGCGGCGGAAGGAGACTGAAATGGACAGTGTACATGATATGGGCGGCATGCACGGCATGGGCCCGGTTGAGGCCGAAGAGGATGAGCCGGTATTTCATGGCGAGTGGGAAAAACGCATGTTCGCCATGAACAATGCCATCAGTGCCCTTGGAGTGAGGAATATTGATGAATCCCGGCATGCCCGTGAGCGCATGAAGCCTGGCGAATATCTCTCCAGCAGCTATTATGAAATCTGGTTGGATGGGCTGATCCGGACCCTGACAGAGAAGGGCCTGATCTCTGAAGAGGAACTATCTGGCGCCGTGGCGCCACGGCCGGTGACGACCCCGAAACCGGCGCTTTCCGCCGAAAACGTAGATCATGTGATGAGCAAGGGAGGGACCTATCTCGTAAAAAGTGATCAGGTTCCAATATTTGCGGTTGGTCAGGCTGTAAAGACCAAAAACATCCACCCCGCCGGCCATACGCGATTGCCAAGATATGCGCGCGGGCATGAGGGGATTATCCATGCCTCCTATGGGGTGCATGTCTTTCCGGATGCCAATGCCCATGGACCTGACCGTCCCCAACCCTTGTATAATGTAAAATTCTCGTCTCGAGAGCTCTGGGGAGAGGATGGAACGGAAGGCGATTTCATCTATATCGATCTCTGGGAAGACTATCTGGAGGAGATCAAATGACGGAAGACACTCCCGCCCTTGATCCAGCATTGGAAACCAATGGCATTCCAAGGGACGAAGACGGACCGGTATTTGAGGAACCCTGGCAGGCTCAGGCTTTTGCCCTGACAGTTAAGCTGAATGAAGCGGGGCAATTTACCTGGTCTGAATGGGCTGAAATATTCGGAGCGGAGATTGCCGAAGCGACGTCAAAAGGGGAAGGCTGTGGCAACAACGCCTATTATCTTTGCTGGCTGACGGCGCTCGAGAAGATTGTCAGTCGCAAAAATTTGCTGACGGCAGATCAGCTGGCGGATCGCAAAGAAGAATGGCGCTATGCCAGCGAACATACAGAGCATGGGCAGCCGATAGAACTGAAATAGATTGCAATCGGGTCCTTTGCCCTCTATGTCTCCTCCAGATTAACGCATCAAGGAATGGAATACCCGTGTCTGAGACAGATCACCCCGCCGCACCCGATATCGAAACCCGGGAAAAACTGGAGAAAGCCGCGAAGATTATCACCGGTCATCTCGATAAGGCCCTGCAGGACTGCATAGAAGCCGGGCTTGAGCGGGAACATTTCACCGCAGGTGTCATCGCCACCATGATGCAGGCTGTTGAAACAAGCCTTGGCGGCAATTCGGCCTCTGCCTTGCAGGAGATGGCTGAAATGGCGGCGGAACATGAGGAAGACAAGCCGCTTCAGTAGAAGCGGCTTGTGAGCATTTCCTCAGTCCGGGGTATGGATCGGCAGATCCAAGAGTGCCCGCCGCCTCAACCATTGGCTGGGACGATAGCGGTCTTCACCTGTGATCGCCTGCAAATGCTCCAGTATCTGCAAGGTATTGCGGGATCCCATATTTTCGGCAAGTTCCACGGATCCAAGCGGGTAGTTCAGACCCAGCTTCATGCCCTTGTCGATATCTTCTGGAGTGGCAACCCCTATCTGAGCCATTTCACAGCCTAGATTGGCAATCATCGCCCGGATACGCTGCGCGACAAAGCCTGGGCAGTCTTTGATCCGAGTGACGGTAGCTGAAACTTTCGACAGCAAGGCCATGACAGACTGGACGGCACTGTCATCTGCACCGGGTGCCGCCATGATGGTAGCATGACTGTACACTCCTGTATGGATGTCGATTGCCACCAGCCTCTTGGCATCGAGGCCTAGCCGGTTTGAAAGGGCGGTACAATCCTCCCCGATCGGATCTGCCACAATGGGGGAGACACCATCATCGGTTTCCGATACAGAGACACCTGTCTCGCGAAGCAGGGCTGTTAGGCTCTTCGACGGTTCGGCCAAAACGACCTGTGTTGCGGGCTCGGCAGAAATAGGGACACCGGCTTGCGGGCGGATGATGGAGCCGTCTTCCGCATAGTCATAGAAACCGGCTTTTGTTTTCCGCCCCAGACGACCTGCTTCCATCATGCTTTCATGCAGGGGATAGGTCGACAGCCTTTTGTCCTGAAAATAGCCGTTATAGATGATCTGGCTGACAGGATAATTGACGTCAATGCCTGTCAGGTCCATCAATTCGAACGGGCCCATGCGAAACCCGCAGGCGTCCCGCATGATGGCATCCACCTCAAACGGGCTGGCCACACCTTCTGAGACGATCCGCAAGGCTTCGGTCGTATAAGCGCGCCCTCCTAGATTTACAAGGAAGCCGGGGGCATCCTTGACGATCACAGGAACCCGACCCATACGCTTGCCGATGATTTCAAGGGCACGAGTAGCCTCTGCCGAAGTATCTGTCCCGTTGATGACTTCTACCAGCTTCATCAGAGGGACCGGATTGAAGAAATGCAAGCCAGCGATGCGGCCTCGGTGGGTGCAGGCCGACGCGATGGAAGAGATGCGGATACTTGAGGTGTTTGAGGCGATAATGGTGTCCGGGCTGACTATTTTCTCAAGGTTCTGGAACACCTGCCTTTTGATATCGATGTTTTCCACGATAGCCTCAACGACGAGGTCGCAGTCCTTCAGATCTTCCAGCGAAGAGGCAGTACCGAGTTTTGATTTTGCGCTATCGCCCTCGTCCGGTTGCATACGGCTTTTTTCCACCGCCCGATCCACCATCGAATGAATGAAATCAACGGCTTCCGACGCTGCGCCTTCCGCTGCATCATAAATGACGACTGACATGCCTCCCGTCGCTGAAACCTGGGCGATCCCGCGCCCCATGGCACCGGCACCGACGACACCTACTTTCAGGTCCTGTTTTTCGGGGTCTAGGGTCATGATCGTATCCTGTTTGTTGTTTTTGTTATGAAAATTTGACCTGTTATACCCTGCAGGGGGTATTTGTGAAGCCTAACCTTGATGATGGGGTGAAAAATAACTACATATTAACAAGACGGTGCCTGAACAGGGCCGTTCTCCGGCGACAAGAATGCCCGGAAGACTACTCGCTCATTTGAGGAGATATTCAGGATGCCGCGCGTGACCACGTTCAATAGCCCTTTGATGCTGGGATTCGACCATTTTGAGCAAATGCTTGAACAGCTGTCGAAATCAAGTGGAGAAGGCTATCCACCCTATAATATCGAGCAGATTGAGCCGGGTAAGCTGAGAATAATCCTCGCGGTTGCCGGATTTCTTGAGGATGACCTGCAAATAACACTAGAACAAAATCAGCTTATCGTTCAAGGTAAGCAACGAGAAGATACGGATCGCGTCTTTTTGCACCGCGGAATTGCCTCCCGGCAGTTCCAAAAGAAGTTTGTTCTTGCAGAAGGTGTGGAAGTGACCGGGGCGGAAATGGATAACGGTTTATTGAATATAGATATTGATCTGCCCCTGCCAAATGTAGACCGTCGGCAGATTGAGATAAAAAAGAAGGCCCATAAAAAAGATATGAAAACAATTGATTCTAAAGATGTGAATTGATCCGTGTAAAGTATCAGTGTCAGCAGGAGTATTAAAATGCAATATCAGGAAGCTACATTACGCCAGTTAAGTGCGGCCGCTTTTGGAATGCTTGGATCTATGGACATGGCCTATATTCGTGCCGTCCAGACAGATGATAAGGTTTCATATGGAATTTTTGCCGGAAATGGTGAAAAGCTTGGAGAAGAGAAATCTGCTGAACTGGCGTTGGTTGTCGCTCGGCAAAATGATTACGAAGCTTTTTTAATCAATTAAATTGACCTAGCGAATTGTTATCTCTGCGCTCTCTTGAAGGGTAAATCCTTGGCGCTGAAGTGTGAAGTTGCCCCGGTATACCCCTCTTTTCCATCCTGCCTTAGGCCTTTTAACGCCTGCGTAAAAATATTTTGAAATCTGATCTTTTTTGGCCGGTTTCGAGATATATTCCCGAAGAACCTTGCCGTCCGGATTTGTCATCCTGATCTTCGCAATATCTCCCTTTTGGGATCCGAAATACAGTGCCGAGAATATGAGCGCCGGGCTTTTCGACGAGAGAGTTTCCTGGTGGAAATCTCCGCTCTCCATTATTTGCCGGTTTTTTGGGATTTCTGCAGAAAATCCGAATGAGAGGAGTCCTGTCGGAATATAATCCACCAGATCCCGTGCCTCTGAATTCCAGAGATTATTCTCTGAATGGGTACAAGGGGTGGTTTTTTGAGGGCCGGAGAAGGGATCTACGACCTGCTTGCGGGACATGACTTGAAAATGAAGGTGGGGGAAACTTGTCAGGCCGGACATGCCCACATACCCGAGCAAATCCCCCTGCTTGACGTTCTGCCCCTCTTTAACCCTTAGACTTCCCTGCTTAAGATGACTGTAAATGCTTGACCAGCCGTCCCCATGGGAAAGAACGACGGAATTGCCGAGCCCAATCTTTCGAATCTCAGGTTGCCGGTCCTCAGGATAGTCTTCAAAATACTGATCTTTGATCCCGTCCCTTAGTTTCACCACAGTGCCGTCTGCCGCAGCCAGCACAGCGACGCCTTCTTCCATTTGGCGGACTGTCCTCAAGCGAAAGTCAGTTCCTTTATGGGTGTTGTAAGAAAGCGGCCCGCAGGTATAGTCCTTTGCCTGTTTCCCGGGGTCCATATCAACATATTGTTGAATAAAGCAGGCCTTTCCCAACGCACAATCTATCGGCAGCCCGAATTCAGGCGATCCCGCAGTTCCTAGGGTCGGCTCCAGGGTCAGTATCAATGCAACAAAAAGGCCGAATAGTTTACGCTGAAACAACATATTTAGGCAGCTGCTTAAGGGGTTCATGGTCCGCCAGCACTTATGGCGACGTCCAGGCTGAGATTTTTAACCTGCACAGGTAAGTCTAGCAAGTCAGCTAAAGTCTGCAAGCGCGGGATCCGTTAAGCTGCGCTCTGAGCCCCTTCTTCGGTCAAAACAGCATATAGAGCATCTGCATCTTCACTGCCCCGAAGCTTTTCGCATCTTCCTTTATCGCGCATCGTGCGGGAGACACGGGCCAGTGCCTTCAGATGGTCTGCTCCAGCTGTTTCGGGGGCCAGGAGCAGAAAAATAAGGTCGACAGGCAGGTCGTCCATCGCATCGAAGTTGATGCCGGAATCCAGCTTCGCAAAGAACCCATGGACACTGTCAAGGTTCGGCAGTTTGCCATGGGGAATTGCGATCCCGTGGCCGATACCCGTAGTGCCGAGCCGTTCCCGCTCGAGCAAAACATCTAGCACTTCGCGCTCTGTACATCCGGTTGCTGCAGCTGCCCGACGGGCAAGCTCCTGCAAAGCCTGTTTTTTGCTGGTAGCTTTTATATCTGCAAAAACAGTATTCGGACTGATAAGTTCAGTAATTTCCATGATACCCATGCTAAGTGGTTATTCGACCCAAAAAAACAAGTATTCAGGCTGATTTTTCAGCCGCGTTAACTTCTGGGTCAATCCAGCCGATGTTGCCGTCGGCGCGTCGATAAACGACATTCAGGCCGTTTGTCTGTGTATTGTGAAACATCATTGCCGGCAGGTTTGCGAGATCCATTCTCATTACTGCTTCCCCGACGGAACAAGACGGAATATCCGCTTTGCTTTCTGCGACTATTATCGGTTGCCAGTCTTCAGAAGCGACAGTTTCAGGCTCTTCCTCCTCTGGCTCAGGAGCAAGAACATATGTTTGGGCCGCAAAGGACTGCTTCGCATTATAGCGCTCTTTGCCGTGGTGGCTTTTCAAGCGCCTCTTATAGCGCCGCAGCTGTTTTTCGATACGTTCCGCAGCCGTATCGAAGCTGGTATAGGCATCTGTGTGATCTGCAGAAGCAGATACATCAATGCCGGAGCCAATATGGACACTGCATTCCGTATGAAAATTATGGTTGTTGCGACTCAAGGTCACCTGGGCATCAATGGCATTGTCAAAATACTTGGTCACGCCGGATTCGAGACTGTCCTCGATATGCTCCCGTAGGGCATCTCCGACATCCATTTGTTTACCTTTAACAATTACGTGCATCATTGGGTCCAATTCTTATGGTGAAACGAATTTCAGCCCGCTAAGAGCGCTCAATTCAAATCGCGGGCGGGAACATAGATTTTGCGTGCAGCGTTGTCAACACATGGAGTTGAAAACCGCGGCAGGCTTTTCAGGTAAATTCATTTTCTGTATCCCCGGCTATGAAGCTATCAACTGTTTCTTCAATCTTCGACGCTGTACGGAAGAGGGAATCTTCATAGCATCACGATACTTCGCGACAGTCCGACGTGCAATATCTATCCCTTCCAATTTCATCAATTCGACGATTTTGTCGTCAGAAAGTATCTTGTTGGGGGATTCTTCATCGACCAGCTGTTTTAATTTATGACGGACGGCTTCGGCGGAATGGGAATCGCCTCCCGAGGTTGAGTTGATGGCAGAGGTAAAGAAGTACTTCAGCTCAAAAATACCACGCTGGGTTGCCACATACTTATTTGAAGTCACCCGGCTTACGGTGCTTTCATGCATATTGATCGCTTCCGCGATAGTCTTGAGGTTGAGGGGTTTGAGAAATTCGATACCCTGTGAAAAGAACATCTCCTGTTCCTCGACCAATGCCGTTGCCACCTTTAATATGGTCTGTGCACGTTGGTCCAAAGACTTGACTAGCCAGTTCGCGGTATTGAGGCATTCAGAAAGATATTCTTTTTCCTCTTTTTTCTTGGTCTGTGCGCTGACGACGGAATAGTAGCTGTTGTTGACCAGAACCTTCGGCAGGGTTTCACTATTGAGTTCAACATGCCACCCGCCATCTGGCCGTCGCCTGATAAACACATCCGGGACAACAGTTTGAGCGACATCGCCGCCATATTTCAGGCCCGGTTTTGGATCGAGAGATTTGATTTCCGAAATCATATCGGCCAGATCCTCCTGATCGACACCACAAATCTGCAGCAGGCCTTTCACATCTCCCCCTGCGAGCATTTCCAGATTATCCAACAGGGCTTCGATTGCCGGGTCGAATCTGTTGAGTTCCAAAAGCTGCAACTTTAGGCAATCAGCCAAATCCCTGGCGAAGACGCCTGTTGGCTCCATCTTTCTCAATTGCTCAAGCACGTCTTCCACCATTTCCCGTCCGCAACCGAGATTTTCGGCAATCAAATCGAGATTTTCGGTCATGTAGCCACTCTCGCTCACCAGATCTATCAGATAGGACCCAATGAGCTTTTGGTTTGGGGACAAGGAAAAACCATGGAGCTGCTGTATCAAATAGTCATGCAAGGAGAGATCTTCAGACAGCATATTCTCCAGGTTCAGGTCCGAACTTGCAAAAGACGACGTCCCGCCGGAGTTGGCCGCCAGATAGCCCGTATCAGCAGCATCCGCGGAGACAGTCTCGGTCGGAAGATCGGCGGCTGTATCATTGTTGAAGGTGTTGTCATAGTCCGCATCAAATGCATGGTCTTCCGGGCCTGGGGGCGGGGCGTCATCGGAAATTGACAGATCTTCCAGGGACGGTGGATCATTCTCGGGACTATCATCTGTTTCACCAGGATCGCTCGCAGGTATTGGATCATCCTCGGATGCCAGGGCGTCTGCCCGCTCCAATAGTGGATTCTTTTCTAGTTCCTGTTCTACATACGCCGCAAGATCAAGATTGGAGAGTTGCAGAAGCTTTATCGCCTGTTGCAACTGAGGCGTCATCACCAGTTGTTGGCTTTGTCGTAAATCCAATCGGGGCGTTAAAGCCATTGTCGATTTTGACCGGTTTCAATCCTTAGAGATTGAAACGGTCCCCTAAATAAACCCTTCTTACACCTTCGTCCGCGACGATCTCGGCTGGAACGCCTTCCTTGAGAACACGGCCGTCATTAAGTATGTAAGCCCTGTCAATTATATCAAGTGTTTCGCGAACGTTATGCTCTGTGATCAGAACTCCGATACCCCTGTCTTTTAGGTGAGATACCAGATCCCTGATATCACCGACGGCAATCGGATCAATGCCGGCGAGGGGTTCATCGAGCATGATATAATTGGGTTTTCCAGCCAGGGCACGGGCAATTTCAACTCTTCGTCGTTCTCCTCCTGAGAGAGCGACAGCAGGTGTTCGGCGTAAATGGGAGATGGAAAACTCTGCAAGAAGACCTTCCAGCATATTCTCCCGCTTTTCGGCGACCGGTTCGATCAGCTCCAGCACGGAACGGATATTCTGCTCGACATTCAGGCCCCGAAAAATTGACGCTTCCTGGGGAAGATATCCTATTCCGAGCCGAGCTCTTCGATACATGGGAAGGTCGGTTACATCCCTGCCGTCAAGGATAATAGAGCCATAGTCGGGCGAAAGCAGTCCAGATATGATGTAAAAGCTGGTCGTCTTACCGGCACCGTTTGGACCGAGCAACCCGACGGCCTCTCCCCGGTTTACCGTTATATCCACGCCTCTGAGAATGGGGCGCTTCTTAAAGGATTTTCCAATATTCTGTGCTCTCAAGCCAGAATTTTCGGCAACCAGACGCGGGCCTTTTTCGACGTCCTCAATACTCATATTTACTCCACCCCATATACGCTACTGATCCCCACTTGCTTCTGGGACAAAAATTCCTTTGACCCGGCCAGGCTTGCCCTCGCTGACAGGACCTCCCTCAACGCGGCTTTTACCTGTCACGAGATTAAGGGTCATCGTATTCCCCCGCAAAACATTCTCTCCCTGGGTTAGTACCACATTTCCTTCGAGATCAACCTGTTTGTTTTGCACATCATAGGTTCCCTTGTCGCCCTGCGCGGTTTCGCGCGGACTTGAGAGAAAGACCTTTCCAGAGGCATCAATCTTGCGGATATTTGTCGGGCCGCCGTCATTTGAGGATTTCTTGTTCGAATAATGGACAACCAGTTTATCGGCGCGCATTCGGATCGCCCCCTGAACCACCTCAACTTTGCCTTCAAAGATGGCCAGTTGGTTCTCTTGCTGCACCTCAAGACTATCTGCCTGGATTTCGAGAGGTTGACTTGTATCAAAGGCCCCATCACTCAATCCAGACTGTGCCGAAGCGGGTGACGAGGGGTTGGCGAGGGCCAGCATCAATAACACCAGGAACATCCCTTTTGTCATCGTTGGCAATATGTGACGGGCTCTTTTCATTAAATGCGACCTAGGGGTTGATAATGAGTTTAACATTGCCTTCAAACCGCAACCGGCCCGTTGACTTGTCAGCAACAACGCTGTCTGCTTCAAGGGCGCCCAATGGGCCATGCCCTTTGATTGGATTGGGGCTAACGATAGTATGCTTCTTCAAGTCGACCTTTGCGGAATCTGCGGTCAGTTCATTACCGCTATCCGAAAAGATATTGATGGTTCCGAAGAGGTTCAGCAGGCCCGTATCAGTATTCAGGTCACCGGCGGGGGCAGACAGGGAAATCCAATCTCCGGACTTCAAGGTGATATCCGCTTGCAGGTTGGTCATGGTAACCAGGGCATCGTCGGTTGTCTTCTGCGAAGCAGAATCGGCAGTGACGACATAATATTGATTATCCTGATCATTCGCAGCAAATCTTGGATTTTTCATGGTTAGGCTATCATCTGTCATGATGACATCCGCATAGTCCAAGGTAAACCCTTCTTCCTTATCCAGATTTGGGAGAACAAAAGCCAGTCCGACAAGCAAGATTGCCAGGCCTAATAAGATGAACTTAATGATTGCGACGAAATGGCTATACCGGGAGTTGAACTTTATATCAGCAAAACTGGGTGTGCCGATAAAATCCTGAGCTCCGGAAATGGTCTCGGCCGGGATCTTCTTTTGTGCTGGCAACGTCTCGACATTTTTCATTCTACATTACCCCGCTACGGAGGCAATCATGGACGCTGATAATTCCGACAACAGTATCGTTTTCCTTGACGAAAAGGCAGGTGATACCGTTGTATCCTGTTGAGTTCATCTGCGCTAGAGCTTCTCCGGCCAGGGCTCTTTGAGAAATTGTCTGGGGGTCGGCTGTCATGACATCTTTGGCCTTCTTCTGCAGCAATTCCGGACCCATATGGCGGCGCAGGTCACCATCTGTAATCACACCAACAAGTCGTTCCGCATCATCGATGATTCCGACACATCCAAAGCTTTTGGAAGAAATCTCGATGAGAGCTTCACTCATCAGAGTCGACATAGGTTTGAGAGGGATAGCGTCGCCCGTATGCATGAGATCGCTGACCTTCAAAAGGGATCCGCCAAGATTACCGCCCGGATGAAAAACCTTGAACTGATCTGAATCGAATCCCTGACGTTCCAGAAGCGCTACCGCTAGGGCGTCCCCAAGCGCGAGAGCCATGGTCGTGGACGTTGTGGGGGCCAGACCCATGGGGCAGGCCTCCGGCGCCTCAGGAAGTAACAGAACAATGTCCGCACGGCGGCCCAGGGTGCTGTCCGCCTTGCCGACAATGGCGATCAAGGGAATGTTGAAACGCCGTGTATAGGCAATTATGTCACTCAATTCCTTGGTTCCGCCGGAATTGGAAAGACATAGAACCACATCCTCCTTGGTGATCATTCCCAGATCACCATGACTTGCTTCCGCTGGATGAACGAACTGTGCCGGTGTCCCGGTCGAGGCCAGTGTTGCCGCAATCTTATTGCCTATATGACCGTTTTTGCCCATGCCGCTGACAATGACCCGTCCTTTCGCATCCGCGATCTGATTGACCGCGCTGGCGAAGGCATCATCCAGACTTTGCTCCAGCAAACGAATGGCATCCGCCTCGATGGTCAGCACACGTTTCGCAGACGCGATGTCCGCGCTTGCGCCGGTCATGTCAATCTTGGCTTGATCTGAGATAGTCATCAATTAGTCCGTAACTTTCCACCAATCCCAACTCTAAGAACGCGGAAGGGCGGAAATTCCGTCGAGAATGGTAAATATATAGGAAAATTTCGTCTACTTAACAAGGGAATAGCGTCACTTGGTCGCGGCGGTTTAGGAATGAATTCCGACACGCCATTTGGGTTTCGACAATCCGCCCGTCTCACGAGTGGGAAAAAATATCGGTATCGCTCCATCCCGCGAGATCCAGCTCTGCCCGTATCGGGAGAAACTTAAAGCATTCCGCGGCGAGTTCCGTCCGTCCCTCGCGCGCCAACATGACGTCAAGTTTCTCGACAAGTTCATGGAGATAAAGAACGTCCGACGCGGCATATTCCAATTGAGCTTTCGAAAGATCATCCGCACCCCAGTCAGAGCTCTGTTGTTGCTTTGAAATATCGATCCCCAGCATTTCCTGACAGAGATTTTTCAGGCCGTGACGGTCGGTGTAGGTTCGAACAAGACGTGAGGCAATTTTGGTGCAATAAACTGGCGCGCAGGTGACCCCCAGATATTTTTTCAGTACCGCGATATCGAACCGGCCGAAATGAAAGATTTTACGACGGCCCGGATCTCCCAGCTGAGCCACGAGATTTGGAGCGGAATAGGTATCGCCATCAAATTTCACCAGATGGGCATCGCCGTTTCCGCTGGAGAGCTGAACCAGGCACAGCCGATCACGATGGGGATCGAGGCCCATGGTCTCGCTGTCAATGGCGATAGAGGACCCAAGGTCCACATTATCCGGCAAGTCGCCCTGGTGCAGAAAAATCGCCATTTCATCCTCCGATAACGGCTGTAAAGCCGGGAATGATAAAGGCATAACCGTTTAAATATACTGAACAGCCGATGTCCAAGTGAATCCTAGACGTTTAAACCCATATCTCATTGAAAAATAAAGAGAATTCTCTAGTCTTCCGCAAATTTATATCAGGTGTCCCCTGAGAATACAAGTGGGCAGCACCCAGATGCTTCCTGCCTCCGGATCAAAGCGACTGTCACATAAAGCGATTAACGTAGTTTTCCAGCATTTCCTGTTGTCCGGAGCGCGGCTGTGGATTGAGATTCTCGGATCGGACTCTGTCGCTGATAGCTTCAAGATCCAGTTTGCCGGCCAGCATCTCTTGTGCCGGCTTTTCCTGCCAGCCGCTGTAGCGCTCCTCCAGTGCCTGTTGCAGTCCTCCATCTTCGAGCATCCTGGCGGCTGCCTTCAGACCTCGGGCACAGATATCCATGGCGCCCACATGTCCGGCAAGTAGATCTTGCGGATCGAGAGACTGACGGCGAAGCTTGGCATCGAAATTGGTACCTCCTGTCGTAAATCCACCTGCCTTCAAAATGTGGTAATAGGCGAGACCTACTTCGGGAGTATTGTTAGGAAACTGATCCGTATCCCACCCGGACTGGTAGTCATTCCGGTTCATGTCGATAGAACCGAAAATGCCAAGTGCCGTGGCCGTTGCGATCTCATGTTCGAAGGTGTGGCCGGCCAGGACGGCATGACCCTGCTCTATATTGACTTTGACTTCATTTTCCAATCCATGGCGTTTGAGGAAGCCATAGACCGTGAATACATCAAAATCATACTGGTGCTTAGTGGGTTCCTGAGGTTTTGGTTCCACCAGGATAGTCCCCTTGAAACCGATTTTATGTTTGTAGTCGACGACCAGATTGAGCATCCGGCCCATTTGCTGGTCTTCCCGGGCAAGATCGGTATTGAGCAGGGTCTCATAGCCTTCCCGTCCACCCCACAGAACGTAATTCTCGCCTCCCAACTTGAAAGTTGCATCCATGCAGGACTTGATTGTTGCGGCAGAAAAGGCGAAGACATCCGGATCCGGATTGGTGGCAGCACCGGCCATGAACCGGCGATGAGAGAACAGATTTGCCGTCCCCCAGAGCAGCTTGACTCCTGTTTCCGACATCTTTTGCGCCAGCACGTCGACCATTGCTTCCAGGTTTCGGGTGCTTTCCCTGAAATCAGATCCTTCGGGCCGCACATCCGCATCATGGAAACAGAAATAAGGGACGCCCAAGGCTGAAAACATGTCAAACGCCACATCCGCTTTGAGTTTTGCGGCGGCCATTTCATCACTCATGCGATCCGAAAACCAGGGCCGGTCGAATGTCTGACCCCCGAACGGGTCTTCTCCTTGCCAGGCAAAGGAATGCCAGTAAGCGCAGGCGAACCGCAAATGATCTTCCATTCGCTTGCCGTTGATAATTTCATCTGCGTTATAATGACGGAATGCCAGGGGGTTGGTGCTGTCCTCACCCTCGAAAGCGATTTTCTCAGTTGGAAAGAATCCTGTGGTCACGATATCTCCTTCAAAGCGGCATAGCTTTTCGAATATTTTAGATAAGCCTCAGCATAGGCGTCAGTGAGGCGAGGGTTGGGGTCAATGACAAGCTCTGTACGCGGCGGGGTCATCACGTCCGAAACAGTCAGTCCGCCTGCTCCGATCATGGCCAGGCGAGCGGCGCCATAAGCAGCACCAAAATCTCCTTTTGCCGGAACATGGAGCGGTAGGTTCAGGACATTTGCGACAGTGTCCAGCCAGAAAGAGGAGCGGGACCCACCACCGATGGCAAGCACCCTGGAAAGATCAGTCCCGGTGGTTTTCAACGCTTCCAGACAGTCTCGGAGTGCATAGGATACGCCCTCCATAACAGCCTGACAGAGACCTGCCGTGTCTGACGATTTGGAAAGGTTGACAAATGCACCGCGCGCGGCCGCATCATTATGGGGCGTCCTTTCGCCCGAAAGGTACGGCATAAATCGAGTGCGACCTGGCCCCGTTGCTTTTTCGGGCAGGAGGGCTGCGAGCTCGGTTGTGGGTCTGCCCAATACGGTCGCCAGCCAGTCCAGACTGTCTGTTGCAGAAAGGATGACACCCATTTGATACCACTTATCGGGGACGGCATGGCAGAAGGTGTGAACGGCGCTTGCAGGTTGTGGGGCGTAGCTATCTTTTGCAGCGAGCAACACGCCGGATGTCCCGAGGGACACAAATCCCTGACCTTCCTCAAACGCACCAATACCGCAGGCGGAGGCAGCATTATCGGCAGCACCGGCGACGACGATGACGGTTTTTTCAAGGCAAAGGTTGGCGGCTACACTGCCTTTTAATGTCCCGACCGCCTCACACCCTTCCAGCAGATCCGGCAATTGGCCCCGCTGCATGCCCGTATCTTCCAGCAACGATTCAGACCAGTCTCTTTGTCCAACATCAAGCCAGCTCGTACCCGACGCATCGGACATCTCGGACATCAGGCGTCCGGTCAGCCAGTAAACCAGATAGTCTTTCGGCAGAAGGACCGTTGCGGTTTTGGAAAATTTCTCAGGCTCATGGCGGGCCATCCAGACCAGCTTTGGGGCGGTAAATCCCGGAAATACAATGTTTCCTGTTTTCTCCCGGAACGCAGGAAGAGCGTCCAGTTCTGCTGCTTCCGCCGCCGAGCGCGTATCATTCCATAAAATGCAGGGCCGGATGATATTCCCGTTTGCGTCCAGACAGGTTGCCCCATGCATATGCCCGGAGATTCCGATGCCGCGGATCGCCTGATACGGCTTTGCAAATTTGGTTTTCAGTTCGGACATGACCTTTTGAAACGCTCCAATCCAGTCAGCAGGGTCCTGTTCGGACCATCCCTCCTGAGGATGTTGAACTCCGTAGGCTGCCATGGCATCCCCCGTGACGTCTCCGGCCTCAGTGACAAGGATGCCCCGGAGACCGGACGTGCCAAGATCAAGTCCTAAAAACATCTTGCATCCTCAGGCAAATTTAACCCAGGCGGCATCGCGGGCCGAGGATCGTACGCAGGCATCAATGAACTGGACGCCTTTCAATCCGTCTTCAACCGTAGGATAGAGAACTTCTTCTGGACAAGGGTCCCCGTTTCTGGCGGCAAGTATCGCCGCTGCCGCCTCGCCATAGATGTTGGCAAAGCCTTCCAGATATCCTTCCGGATGTCCGGGAGGTATGCGGCTCATTCTTTCGGCAGAGGCACCCGCGCCAGCTCCTTGCCGGGTAATCAGCCTCTTAGGCTCTTCAAACGGAGTATGCCAAAGATAATTTGGATCCTCCTGCGACCATTCAAGCCCGCCTTTTTCTCCATAAACCCTCAGGCGCAGAGCATTTTCATTTCCAGGTGCCACCTGACTGCTCCAGAGCATGCCGCGGGCTCCACCTTTGAAGCGCAGCATCACATGGGCATTGTCATCAACCGGGCGACCTTCAACAAAGCTTTGCAGGTCTGCTGACAGGCTTTCCAGCTCAAGTCCGGTTACGAAACTGGCAAGATTAAACGCGTGAGTGCCGATATCGCCTGTCGAACCACCGGCACCGGATCGGGCCGGGTCGGTCCGCCATTCGGCCTGTTTGAAATCCTGATGAACGGTCAGCCAGTCCTGCGGATACTCCACCTGAACGACCCGTATTTTGCCAATGTCGCCTGCCTGCACCATGTCACGGGCCTGTCGGACCATGGGATAGCCCGTATAGTTATGGGTCAGAATAAAGAGGGCCTCTGACTTGTCGGCGAGTTTTACAAGTTTTTTGGCGTCGGCCAATGTGGATGTCAGCGGTTTATCGCAGATTACATGGATGCCGCGCTTGAGGAACTCCCGCGCCGCGGCGTAATGGACATGATTGGGGGTAACGATGGAGACAGCCTCAATTCCATCCTTAAGCCGGGCTTCGCGAATGGCCATCTGTTTAAAATCGTCATAGGTCCGGTCCGGGGCCAGCCCGAGCGCTTCGCCGGATTCTTGAGCCTTTTCCGGTGTCGAGGAGAGGGCACCGGCAATCAGCACATATTTGTCGTCCAGCCGGGAAGCTATCCGATGGACACCGCCGATAAAGGCATCATTGCCGCCACCCACCATGCCAAGACGAATGCGTTCGCCATGGCGCTCTTTGCGTCCTTCTATGGCCATTACGAAATTCCCAGCATTTTTCTATTAGCGTCATCATCCGTGCCACCATCAGCGAAATCATCGAAGGCTTTCTCCGTAACCCGGATGATATGATCCTTAACGAAGCGGGCCCCTTCCCGGGCGCCGTCTTCAGGATGCTTGAGGCAGCATTCCCATTCGACAACGGCCCAGCCGTCAAAATCATTGGCGGCCATTTTCGAGAAGATGGCCCCGAAATCCACCTGGCCATCGCCCAGGCTTCTGAACCGGCCCGCCCGGTCAACCCAGGACTGATATCCGCCATAGACACCCTGCCGACCGGTGGGATTAAATTCCGCATCCTTCACATGGAACATTTTGATGCGGTCTTTATAGATATCGATATGGTCGAGATAGTCGAGGCATTGCAACACATAATGGGACGGATCGTAGAGCATGTGACAATGTGAGTGATTACTCACTTTTTCCAAAAACATCTCAAAGGTAACCCCGTCATGCAGATCTTCTCCGGGATGAACCTCATAGCAGACATTAACTCCGCACTCTTTCGCATGGTCGAGAAGCGGGCGCCAGCGCTTTGCCAATTCGTCAAAAGCGGCGTCAATCAATCCGGCGGGTCGCTGCGGCCAGGGATAGATATAGGGCCAGGCGAGGGATCCCGAGAAGGTCACATGATCGGTGATTCCGAGATTCCTGGAAGCGGTCAGCGCCTTGTGAACCTGATCCACAGCCCATTCCTGACGGGCTTTGGGGTTGCCATGTACTTCCGGGGCGGCAAATCCGTCAAAGGCGGCATCATAAGCCGGATGTACAGCGACGAGCTGTCCCTGCAGGTGAGTGGAGAGCTCCGTTACTTGAACGCCATTTTCAGCCGCACTGCCTTTAAATTCGTCACAATAGTCTTTTGAGCTCGCCGCTTTATCAAGATCAAACAGGCGGCCGTCCCAGCTTGGCACCTGAACGCCGATATAGCCGCAATCCGCCGCCCATTTTGTGATATTTTCCCAGCTATCGAACGGCGCGTCGTCGCCGGCAAACTGGGCCAGAAACAGTGACGGTCCCTTGATCGTTTTCATTGGTTTCTCCCTCTTATTTTTACCGGCCATCCAGCGGCGGCATGTTTTCCTTCAAATAGACATCTATGCGGATACGTTCCTGCGGCAGATTAATGGGCAGGGAATCGCTTTTGGCCCTCAACACACGCACGGTGCTGCGAATGAGATGACCCGTATCCTGCGAAATAATTGCATTGAACGTGTCTTTTTCAAGTGCGTCCCGGGATAACGGAGTCAGCTCATGACCAACAACAATGATCTTGTGATCCAGACTGTTCTGCCTGAGGAAATTGATCAGCCCGGCATTTCCCGCAGCGGAGGAATAGATCCCGGTAATGTCCGGAGTCATTTCAAAGGCGCCGGGCAGCAGAGATTCCAGCAAGTCCGGATCATCCCGCCCTTCAATGGAGGGCAGGACCTCTATCTGATCGAAGCTTTCGGTTATGACCTGATCAAACCCGAGCCGCCGTTCCAAATGGTCCCGGGCGAGCATGGAGCCGGTGATCACCAGGACCTTGTTCGGACCGCTTGGCAGAAAATGCCCCATCAATTGCCCCGCTGTTCGGCCAGCGGCAATGTTATCGATGCCGACAAAATAGTCACGCTCGGAACTGGGCAAATCCGATACCAGAGCGACAACGGAAACCCCCCGTTTCTTGATCTGGTCTATGGCATCCCGAACCGATGGTGTTTCCGGGCCGAATATGGCGACCCCATCTACTTCTTCGGGATCCATTCGGGTCAGGATTTGGGCCATGGCCTGGGGGTCAAAGGCGGGGACTTTTTCGAATCTGAGCTGTGTGCGCTCAAAAGACAGAACTGTCGATAACTCTGTAATCTGATTTTCCAAAGACGCCACGAATTCATTCTCGCTTTGGGGTAACAGGAAATGGAACCTGTAAACACGCCCGCGGGCCAGATTAGCTGCAGCGGTGTCCCGGACATAGCCGAGATCCTGAATAGCCCGATGCACTCTTTCGATGGTGATTGATCTCACACCGGGGCGGTCATTAAGGACCCTGTCCACGGTCGCAAGACTGACGCCAGCAACGCGCGCAATGTCGTTTACTGTCGGTTTCAATCCTGTATCCCGTCCGGTTTTTACCATGTTTGTCGCCCTACTTCGCCTCAAGTGCCTGTGCCAGCCCCTCAAATAGCAGAGCCACGGCCTCGGCGCCCGGGTCATTATTGCCAATCAGGTTGCTTTCCGGCACGTAAGTGGCGCGTCCGGCTTTTGCACGACCGATATTTGCCGTGGCATCTGCCCCTTTCCGAGCGGCGACGGCTGCATTTTTGAGCCCTGATGGCAAGGCCTCAAGCGCCGGTTCCAGGGCATCAATCATCGTCCGGTCGCCCTTTCGAGCCCCGCCAACTTCACTTATTCTTTTTAGTCCGGCCGCAAGGGAAGCTGCCGTCGGCTTGCCATTGGCAAAGGCGTCGCCAGACGCCCCGAAGAAAATCGCCAGAATGACTCCGGAAGAACCTCCCATGGTTTGGCTCAGCTCATTGCCGATGGCCCGGAACAGCTGAGTAAGATCCGCCAAGGGCATTCGGTCCAGGCTGCCCTTCAGGGCCCTCGCTGCTGTTGCGAGGGTGCTGCCTGTATCGCCATCTCCGGATTTAAGGTCGAGTTGATTGAGATCCGATTCCGCTGCCTCTAGTAAATCGCAACAGGATTCGATGACAGCGCGTGTCTTGGCATTTTCCGACGCGATGGGCTTGATGGGGCTCAATCCGTCTGGCAGCGGTTTTACGATTACGGGCTGAAGGGAGATCATGGATGGCCAGGCAGTAAGCTCAACCGGTGCGTCGAGAGCATCCTTCCATTTATCCTTAAGCGGCATAACAGATACCGAAAATCCGTGCATGTCCAAAGAAGTCATCATCGGGGCCGGGCCAATAATATGGGTAATATTGCTGGCGAAATCCGAGGTTACCAGTTCATTGGCCAGCACAGCCATTTCCAGCGGTGTCGTCGACCCCAGGTTGTTCAACAGCGCAACATGCTCTTCAGTTCCCAGACTGTCACCGAGCTTTTCCAGGACCTGGGACATGGCCAGCCGCGCTGAGTCAAAGACCACCTGTTCAACCCCGGCCTCACCATGGATGCCTAGCCCCAGCTCTGCCTTGCCCGGAGCAATTCGATCCTCTTTCTGGGCGCCTGGCACAGTGCAGGTGTCAAGCGACATACCAATGGATGAGATTTCACCGATCACCTCATGCGCGATTTCGGTTATTTCAGCAAGAGAGGCATTTTCTTCTGCCGCAGCACCGGCAATCTTGTGCAGGAATAAGGTACCGGCAACACCACGCGGCTGAGGTAAGTCAGGCAGCGCAATATCATCATTTACCACCACCATTTCGACCTTCAAACCAAAGGCCCTTGCTCGCTCAGCCGCAAGGCCGAAATTCAGCCGGTCCCCGGTATAGTTTTTGACGATCAGCAAGCAACCGGCCTCACCGGTTACCGCGAGGATGGCCGCTAAAACCGCATCCGCCGAGGGAGACGCAAAAACCTCGCCGCATACCGCCGCCGTCAGCATGCCCCGCCCGACGAAGCCGGCATGGGCCGGTTCATGACCGGACCCGCCGCCGGAAATCAGGGCAACTTTCGATTTATCCCAATCAGCACGCAGGACCACTTTGATATGGGGATAGCCGTCAAGTCGGGCGAGGGCGCCTCCTGAGGAGTTGAGCAATCCGTCCAAGGCGTTGGGGACGAGATGCTCTTTTTCATTGATGAATTGGTTCATGTCGATCTTCCCAAAATCCTGTTGCCATTTTCATCAAAATAGAGCGGATCTTTTGGCTCTATTTTAATCTCTGATCCTCTTTCATAGCTGCGGCCCGGTTCCGCCAATGTTGTAATTTCATGACCTTGCAAGGTCAGATGCAGGCGGGTCTGGTCCCCCAGATGTTCAACCCGGACCACTTCCGCGGAAGCACCGGATCCCTGACGAATATGCTCTGGCCGCATGCCTGTCGTCACAGCGCCAGGAGCCGCGGCGGCGAAAATTTCAGAGGGGAGGATGTTTATCCTGGGTAGGCCGAGACGGCTGGCCACGTAAATACTGTTGGGGTTTTCATAGATTTCACGCGGGGTGCCGAATTGTACAAGTTTGCCCTCATTCAAAACCCCGACATGAGTGGCCATTGTCATGGCTTCAATCTGATCATGGGTCACATACAGAAAGGTTGCCCCGAGATTGGCCTGAATGCGCTTCAGTTCGACCCGCAGATCCGTTCGCAATTTAGCGTCCAAGGAACTTAGCGGCTCGTCCATAAGATAGATGGAAGGGTCCCGTACCAGAGCCCGGCCGATGGAAACGCGCTGCATCTCCCCACCTGACAGTTCCGTCGCCTTGTTTTCAAGCTTCTGGGGGATTTGCAGAATCTCGGCAACTTCCTTCACCTTACGTTCTATCTCTGCTTCTGCTGTTTTTAGAATGGGAGAGCGGAGCGGAAACTCCAGATTCTGGCGAACGGTGAGATGGGGATAAAGGGAATATTGCTGAAATACCATGGCGACATCCCGTTGCGCCGGGGTTTCAGTATTGACCTTTCGCCCACCGATATGGATGTCTCCTGCGTCCAACCGTTCAAGGCCGGAAATCAGCCGAAGCATAGTGGTTTTTCCGGCTCCGGTTGGGCCGAGCAGGACAACGAAAGCGCCATCCGGAACAGTCAGTGAAACATTTTCCAGGGCTGTGGTTGAGCCAAAGGATTTCGATACTTTGGAAAGGACGACTTCAGCCATGGGCGAGGACCTCCTTATTCAGATCCGACAGGACTGCCCGCCCGCTGTCCGCGTCGAACAGGGTGACTGTCTTCGGATTGAAACTCAGGCCCACCTTGTCTCCGACATTTGCCGGCAGATCGGCATTGATACGCGCTTTGAGATCACCATTCGGAGTATTGATGGTAACGATCTGGGTGGTGCCGAGATACTCGGTCGCCAGAATCTCCCCGCGATAGGCGCCGTCGTCCGTAAAACTAATATGTTCCGGCCGGACACCGAAGACCAGGTTTCCAGTTACTCCTTGCCGTTGCACCGGCACAGAAACGTCCTGTCCGTTCATTGAGACGGAAGTGGCGCCCTCTGCAACGGCCCCATTGAATTCCAGGAAGTTCATGGAAGGGGAGCCGATAAAGTCGGCAACGAACATGGTCGCAGGCATGTCATAGATATCCTGAGGGGTTCCGAATTGCTCAACCACCGCATTATTCATGACCACAATTTTATCGCCCATCTGCATTGCTTCCAATTGGTCATGGGTGACATAAACCGTTGTCGCCTTCATACGGTCATGAAGGGCGCGCAGTTCTTCAGACATTCGCTCGCGAAATTCGGCATCCAGTGCGCCGAGCGGTTCATCCATCATAAAAGCCTTAGGGTCTCGAACGATGGCCCGTCCGAGAGCGACGCGCTGGCGATCGCCCCCGGACAAGCCACCGACCGGCCGGTTGAGGATGCCCTCAATGCCGAGAATACGAGAGACTTCCGCAACCTTTGCCTTGATTTCGGATCGTTTCATGCCTTGGGAGACAAGAGGATACTGGATATTTTTTCGAACATTCATATGCGGGTACAGGGCAAACATCTGAAAGACAAACGCGATGTCCCGTTGCGACGGCGGACGCTGGCTGATCTCTTCCCCGTCGAGATAAATCTCTCCGGAGGTGGGAAGCTCCAGTCCCGCAATCATCCGCAAGGTCGTTGTCTTGCCGCAGCCCGACGGGCCAAGCAGCATAAAGAACTCGCCATCCTCAATGGTGAAGGATGATTCCTTGACGGCGGTAAAGTTGCCGAAATCCTTGCGCAGGTTTTTGATAATGATCTGGGCCATGGGCTATTCCGGAAAATGGCTGACGATGATGAACATCACCGTGCCGATCAACGTTGTGATGAAGGAGTAGGTGAAGGCCCATAGGACAAAGGGCTGCATCAGCATGAAGACGCCCAGGGCAATCAGGACGGTGGCGACCATCTCCCAGGGGCCGCGTCGAAATTGCATCAATCCTTTGAAAAAATTGCTCATTTTCTGACCGCCCCGAATGTAATGCCGCGCAATAGATGTTTGCGGAGCATGATGGTGAAGATCATGACCGGGATCAGGAAGAGAGTAGCTCCAGCTGCCACCGCCGGCCAGTCCAGACCGCCTACCCCGATGATTGTCGGGATAAAGGGAGGCGCGGTCTGTGCTGTACCTGACGTCAGCAGAACGGCGAAGGCATATTCGTTCCAGGCGAAGATCAGACAGAAGATGGCAGTTGAGGCAATTCCGGTTGCTGCCTGCGGCAGGACGACCTTGTAGAAGGCCTGGAACCGGGTATAGCCATCGATCAGGGCCGCCTCTTCATATTCGCGCGGGATCTCGTCGATAAATCCTTTCAGCAACCAGACGGCCAGCGAGATATTGACGGCGGTGTATAACAGGATCATCCCAAGATGAGTGTCGGAGAGACCGATATTGCGGTACATCAGGAATATGGGGATCGCCACCGCAATGGGCGGCATCATTCGGGTTGAAAGGATGAAAAACAGCAGGTCATCGGCCAAGGGTATTCGGAATCTGGAAAAGGCATAGGCCGCGAGGGTGCCCAAAAACACACTCAGGAAGGTTGAACCAAATCCGATAATGACCGAATTCATAAATCGCTGACCGAACTTCGACGGACCGGCGATGACCATATCCCGGTTCCGGACAATTTCCTCGGCGAAATTGGCGGGAGGCGGTAGGCTTTCCAGGGTCTCCTTGCTCACCCGTGTCCGTGTTGTGAACAGATTGACATACCCTTCCAAGGACGGCTCGAACATCACTTTTGGTGGATAGCTGATGCTGTCCGGGGGTGTTTTCAATCCTGTCATGAGGATCCAAACGAGCGGGACCAGGCTAATGACGGCATAGAGAATGACCAGGGTTCCCGCCATCCATTTTTGTCGCGTCGTTGCCTCTGTTACAGAAAAGCTCATTTCCCTTTCACCTTGTTCAGGGCCTTCACATAGATGGAGGCAAGACCAAAAACGGTCACAAAAAGAATAATCGCCAGGGCGCTGGAATATCCTGTTCGCCATTTCTCAAAGGCTTCACGTTTCAAATGAATGGAGGCGAGCTCTGTGGTTGAGCCCGGTCCGCCGCCCGTTAATTGGACGACCAGATCGAACATCTTGAAATTTTCAATCCCCCGAAACAACACCGCCAGCATCAGGAAGGGCAACACCATGGGGATGGTAATGGTGAAGAACTGCCGGAGTTTTGATGCCCGATCCACCTCGGCCGCTTCATAGATATAATCTGGAATGGATCGGAGCCCGGCCAGGCAGATCAGCATGACAAAGGGGGTCCACATCCAGGTATCGACAATGACGATTGACCAGGGGGCCAGGTCAACGGATCCCAGCATTTCAAAACTTGACGCATCCCGACCGGTTAGAAAGGCAACCACATAATTGAAGAGACCAATCTGAGGCTGGTAGAGAAAGGTCCAGAAATTACCGACAACGGCAGGGGACAGCATCATCGGCAGGACGATGATGGTCGTCCAGAGATCATTTCCCTTGAATTTCTTGTTTATCAGCCAGGCCAGAGTAAATCCGATGAGCACCTGGAAAAAGATGGTCCAGAACAGAAAATGGGCGGTCGCCTGCATGGACAGCCAGACATCCGTGTCCGTCAGGATACGTTCGTAATTGCGCAAGCCCACAT
Source organism: Sneathiella sp. (assembly GCA_965228285.1). Classification (GTDB taxonomy): domain Bacteria; phylum Pseudomonadota; class Alphaproteobacteria; order Sneathiellales; family Sneathiellaceae; genus Sneathiella. The sequence continues at coordinate 2,921,574 of OZ245808.1, read as the reverse complement.
AATCAATGGCCCGGTTTATGCGGTTCGCCTTGAAGTTCGTAAAGCTCAGATTTACGGTCCAGATCAGCGGGAAAATATTGATTGCCAGGAGCAGGAATATGGTTGGACCCACAAATATCCAGGCAATAGTTCGGTCGGAAAGACCTTTAATTTTCCGTGCAATATGCACCGGTGTAGCATTCGCAACACGTTCTGCGGTCTTTTCAGACATTTTCCGAAATTCCTGACGAAAGAGTGATTCCTACAAGATCAGCCTTGACCGGATCCCGTAACGGCATGATTGGGCCAGAGCATGCTCTGGCCCGCAATCACCTATAGCTTGCCTTCATCCTGGAAAATTTCTGTCCAGTCTTCAACAAGAAGATCGAGAGCTTCCTGCGCTGTGCCTTGATCGGCAACAATATAGTCATGCAGGCGTTTCTGCATTGCCAGTAGAAGTTCGGCATAGGCCGGCTCCTGCCAGAAATCTTTCACGTTCTGCATAGCCAGAAGGAAGTCACCGGCGAACGGGGCGCTGTCCTTGAAGCCGGGATCGTTCAGGACAGAGTTATGGGCGGAATATCCTCCAAGGCCCCACCACTTTGCCTGTACATCAGGCTGAGCGAACCATTTGATATATTCCAGAGCCGCATCTTGCTTATCAGAATAGGCAACAACGGAAATTCCCTGTCCACCAAGGGTTGAGCCCTCTGTGTTTTGTGGCGGATTGACGAAGAAGTCGATTTTATCGCCACCGGTATTTGGATCAGCATACAGGCCTGGGAAGAAGGCGAACCAGTTCATGGCCATGGCAACCTGACCGGACTTAAACGCATCCAGGCTTTCTCCCATATAGGAGTTTGTATATCCCGGAGGTGTCGCAGTTTTGTAGAGCTCCTTGTAGAACTCGAGTGCTTCGACAGCTTCTGGTGAGTTTACCGCACCTTCCATGTCATATTTACCGGGGGTGTTTTCATATTTGAAACCCCAGGGATAAAGGGCACCTGTGACACCCATGGTGATTCCCTCGGACCCGCGTTCCGTGAAAATCGCGGCGCCATAGACTTTCTGGCCATCAATTTCACGTCCCTGGAAGAATTGGGCAATTTCCAGGAGTTCTTTTTGGGTTTTAGGCTCACCAAGCTCGCGGCCTGTCTTTTCCTTAAAAGCTTTGCGAATGTCGTCCCTGGCAAACCAGTCTTTGCGATAGAACCAGCCGTTAGCATCTCCCATTGCCGGCAAGGCGTAATAGTTAGGTGTACCCTTTGGCCAGGTGGAGTAGGCATAGACAGTTGCATCGGCAAAATCGTCCATGCTGATCTTTTCTTTATCGAAGAAGTCGTTCAGCTTCACATAATGGCCGTTTTCTGCACCGCCACCGATCCACTGACTATCTCCAATCAGCAAATCACACAGCTTTCCGCCAGAGTTAAGCTCATTCAGAATGCGATCCGCAAAATTTGGCCAGGGAACGAATTCAAAGCTCATTTTGTGGCCGCTTTCAGCCTCAAATTCTTTACTCAACTCTACCAGAGCATTCGCTGGGTCCCAGGCTGCCCAGCATAAAGTCAGATCTTCTGCCTGGGCCGAATTCGCAAAGGAAGCGGCGGAGAGCGCCAAGGCCCCTGCAGTCGCAAGTTTCAAAATTCTCATAATTTTCTCCCATGTTTGGCCAAATACGAGGTAGCAGAATTATTTCCTGATTCACATTAGCCGTCCCGAATACAGTAAATGAGGTGCGTACCTCATGTCTACCATTTTTTGAGGTGCGTACCGCAAAAATTCCAAAAAAGTGCAGGGAAATGAGATAAAAATCAATATTTACAGCAGGTTAATGGAATTCTGAGATTACATGGCATGCGATCGTGATCGTACAGGCTTGCGTGGTCGTGACACGGTCAGCTGTCTGGAAAAGCTGGAATCAGGGCGTTGAGGATTAAATATTTTGGAGGAAAAGCTCCTCACAAAAATACCGAAGACTACGGGCTGACTTTCAAAACAATCTTGCCGATATGAGATTTTTCTTCAAAGGATTTTTGGGCTTCTGCGATGTCTTTAAGGTCGTAGGTCTCAGCAATGAGAGGGCGGATTTTAGTGTCCTCAATAAGCCGCACAAGATTGCCGAAAACCTCAGATTCTAATACGGTACATCCGAAGAAGCTCAGGTCTTTCAGGTAGAGAGTTCTGACATCAAGTTCGACGATCGGCCCGCCAATGGCTCCCGCCACAGCGTATCGTCCACCGGGACATAACAGATCAAGGAGAGAGGGCCATTTCTCTCCGGCGACCAGATCAATCACCACATCAACACTATTCCGGCCAAGAACATCGATATAGGAGATGTTTCTGTCCAAGACTTGATCGGCGCCGAGTGCTTCCAATTCCTGTGCTTTCAACGGACTTGTCACGGCGATAACCTGGGCCCCGCGAGCCTTGGCGAGTTGCAGGGCCGCGGAACCGACCCCGCCCGAGGCACCCGTGATCAATACCTGATCTCCTTCAACGACTTTGGCGCGGGTCAGCATATTTTCAGCTGTCGAATAGGAGCAGGGAAAGGACGCCAGCTCAAGGCTCGATAAGGCACTGTCAATCCTGTAAGCATGGCGATCACTGACCTTGGCATATTCAGAAAACCCACCATCGCATTCCGAACCGAAATACCATGGCATCTCCAATGAATGACCGTTCGCTTCCTGTAAACAGGGTTCAATCAGGACTCTATCGCCTATGCGATTCTTGTCTACATTGTCCCCAATCTGAACAATCGTACCACACACATCTGCACCTTGTATTCTGGGAAAGGTGAGAGCATCGCCAGTCCAGCCGGCATCTTCGGTATCCTGATCGCCCTTTGAATACCAGCCAATGCGCGTGTTGATATCGGTGTTATTAACGGCTGCCGCTTCGACATGGACAAGCACATCATGAGGTCCAATCTTTGGCAAGGGAAGGTCAGTTCGGAATTCAAGTTGCTCCGGTCCGCCGTGGCCTTTCAGAACGACACCGAACATTCTTTGTGGTAAATTCATTCTTTCCTCCCCAAGGCTTCGCCTGCGAAAGAGGATAGACTCAAGCGGTTGTTCCGTAAAAGCACAATCTTTTGAGAGGAATTTAGGGGAGATACATGACGGGAGACGCAAGGCTGCTATCTTGGGATATCAGTCTCACTCCTGAATAAAAGTGAGAAGAGGAATGGTGCCCAGGAGAAGACTCGAACTTCCACGACCATACGGCCACTAGCACCTGAAGCTAGCGCGTCTACCAATTCCGCCACCTGGGCATCGTAATGACGCCTCTGATATAAAGCGGCTTGCTATATGTCAACTAACTTCGTCACCAGGGTACAATTTTTTATGGTTTGGGCTTGGCCTCGGGGCTTTTAGACGGTAGATAATCCGGTATACTAAAGAGACATTCGCCGGATTTGGGCGGTGCCATCCAGTAGAGGAAACACAATGTCAGACCAATTAATTACCATTTTCGGGGGCACGGGTTTCATTGGCCGTCATCTGGTGAGCCGTCTGGCAGCAAACGGCTATCGGATCAGGCTGGCAACACGGGACCCAGAAACGGCTACCCAGCTTATGACCCAGGGCAACGTAGGCCAGATCGTCGGGCTGAAAACCAATGTTCGCGATCAACAATCTGTGGAACGCGCCGTGACCGGGACCGACATCGTCATAAATCTGGTAGGTATATTATATGAGAGAGGGGCTCAGAATTTCGGAGCGGTGCATGTCGATGCGGCGGAGCGGATTGCGGCAGCTTCAAAGGCCGCAGGTGTTTCCCAATTGATCCATATGTCAGCCCTTGGCGCAGATAAGCAACATGCTGCTGCCTATGCCCGGAGTAAGGCCGCCGGCGAAGAACATGCCGCTAAGGAATATCCGGGCGCCACTATTCTGCGTCCGTCTGTTGTATTCGGAGTCAATGACGATTTCTTTAACCGATTTGCACAAATTCTAACTCTGGCACCGATCTTTCCACTGGCAGATGGCGGACTCTCAAAAATGCAGCCCATTTGGGTTGAGGATCTGACCGAAGCCATTTTACGTATTATTGAAGATCCGACCCAGCAGGGAAAAACATGGGAGCTTACCGGGCCGGATATCTTCACTTTCAGGGAGCTGATGGAGAAAACCCTGGAATTTACGAACCGGAAATGCCTGCTTGTCCCTGTTCCCTCTTCGGTAATGTCGATGATGGCTGTTTTTATGAACCTGGTGCCGGGACGGCCACAACTTACACCGGATCAGGTAAAACTCCTGAAAACCGATAATGTGGCCAGCGGCACTCTCCCCGGTCTCTCCGATCTTGGCATATCCGCAGGCAGCGTTGATGCCATTGTACCGGATTATCTTCGCCGCTTTAGAAAGGGCGGCAGCCAGCCCCTCGCCGTCATCTGACGAGCGCAAGTAATTTAGTTCCGAATCGGAACTAAATTACTTCTGATTTCCCGAAATCTACACCTATTTTAGTATTGGCGGCCCATCTTTGGCCGTATTTAAGTCAGCATTATTGACATAAAAGTACTTTTTTGCTGGATTTATGCCTTGTTCTAGGATAATAAAGATAACCCGCAAGTGCGACAAAACCATGACGCGTTGAGAAAAAGGCCAATAAAAAGTCGGAAATTATAATCCGGCGGCACCGCAGCAGGGTTTCTGGCAGGGGAATCGGTAACATGTGTTTAAGGATAGACGGAGCTCGGTTTTCCGAGATCGAAGTAAGGACGCCTGATGACAAAGAACATGCTGAAGTTTGTGACGCTCGAAAAAAAGATGCCAGCAAAGCGGGCGGCGGAAGAGCGACGGGAAGATTTTCAGGAAATATATGATGAGTTTGCAACGCAGAAAGCGGTTGATCAGGCGAGCCGCTGCTCTCAATGCGGTATTCCTTACTGCCAGGTTCATTGCCCGGTTCAGAACAATATACCGGACTGGCTGAACCTTACGGCCAACGGGCGTTTGGAAGAAGCCTATGAAATCAGCCAGGCGACCAACAACTTTCCGGAAATCTGCGGTCGCATCTGTCCCCAGGACCGTCTCTGTGAAGGCTCCTGTGTGATTGAAAAAGGCTTTGAATCTGTAACGATCGGGGCAGTGGAAAAATACATAACGGATACAGCCTGGGAAAAAGGGTGGATTAAGCCGACAAAGGTAACCCGAGAGCTCGATCAATCCGTTGGCATCATTGGTGCCGGTCCGGGTGGTCTTGCCGCCGCGGATGAGTTGCGCAAAAAGGGATATCAGGTTCATGTCTATGACCGCTATGACCGAATCGGCGGCCTTCTGGTATATGGCATTCCCGGATTTAAGCTCGAAAAAGATGTGGTTGAAAAGCGGGCAAAACTGCTTGCCGATAGCGGCGTCACCTTTCACCTGAACTTTGAAGTCGGCCGGGATATGAGTTTTACAGAGCTTCGGGACACCCATGACGCCGTAATCGTCGCGACAGGCGTTTATAAGGCGCGGGATATCACTGTTCCGGGCAGCGGTCTCGGCGGGATTGTTCCGGCGCTGGATTTCCTGACAGCCTCCAACCGCAAAGGGCTTGGCGATGATGTTCCGGCTTTTGATGACGGCACTTTGAATGCAGCAGGAAAAAACGTAGTTGTTGTCGGCGGCGGGGATACAGCCATGGACTGTGTGCGCACGGCTGTCCGACAAGGCGCTAAATCGGTGAAGTGCCTGTATCGGCGGGATCGAAAAAATATGCCGGGTTCTTTGAGAGAGGTTGTCAATGCGGAAGAGGAAGGCGTTGAATTTGTCTGGCTGTCGGCACCGAAGGCTTTTCTTGGAGACGATACGGTTAACGGCGTGAAGGCAATCAATATGCATCTTGGCATTGCTGACTCTTCCGGGCGGCAGGTGCCGGTCGAGATTTCCGGATCCGAGCATGATATTCCCTGTGATCTGGCCATCAAGGCACTTGGATTCGATGCGGAGGACATACCGGCCCTGTTTGATGAACCCGGTTTGGAGGTATCCCGCTGGGGCACGATCATGGCCAGTTACGGAACCGGACAGACAAACCTGGAAGGTGTCTATGCCATCGGAGATATCGTGAGAGGCGCGTCACTTGTGGTCTGGGCGATCCGCGATGGCCGCGACACAGCGGCGGCCATTCACAAATATCTGTCAGACAGACGCGGTGTGGCCAAAACCGCCTTGGCGTCCTGAAGGTTTATGAGGAAGACAATGAAAAAACATACTCAAGAGGTATCGCCGCCGGCAACTCACGGAGAAGACTTCGTCAAATCCTGGACAGATTGCGCCGCCTTTCTAGAGCGCGAGGGTCTCTATGACCCTGCTGAGGAAAAAGATAACTGCGGTGTCGGACTCGTCGCCTCAATTGATGGCAAGCCTTCCCGTAAAGTTGTGGCTGCCGGCATCGATGCCCTTCGGGCCGTCTGGCATCGGGGTGCTGTTGATGCGGACGGCAAGACCGGTGATGGCTGTGGCATTCATGTCCAGATTCCGCAGGATTTTTTCAAGGAACATATCGCCCGGACCGGCCATGAACCCATGGAAGGTAGTTTGGCCGTTGGAATGGTTTTCCTGCCCAAGACCGATTTCGAAGGGCAGGAAACCTGCCGGACGATCGTTGAAAGCGAAGTCCTGGCCTTCGGCTACTATATCTACGGATGGCGCCAGGTCCCTGTTGATGCCAGCATTATTGGTGAAAAAGCCAATGCCACCCGTCCGGAAATTGAGCAGATCATGATCGCCAATACCCGGGGCGGAGATGACAACGAGTTTGAACGGGATCTGTATATCATTCGCCGCCGGATTGAGAAAAAAGTCCTCGAGGCGCATATCAGCGGATTTTATATCTGTACCCTGTCATGCCGGTCCATAATTTATAAGGGAATGTTTCTGGCGGAGCAGTTGTCCAGTTTCTATCCCGATTTGCTGGATGACCGGTTTGTCTCCAACTTTGCTATCTATCATCAGCGCTATTCGACCAATACCTTTCCAACCTGGAACCTGGCCCAGCCGTTTCGGGTGCTTGCTCATAACGGGGAAATCAATACCATTCGCGGCAATGTGAACTGGATGAAAAGCCATGAGATCCGGATGGTCTCTTCCACGTTCGGGGATCGTTCAGATGATGTAAAGCCGATCATTCAGGCGGGCAGTTCAGATAGTGCCGCCCTTGATGCGGTGTTTGAGGTTCTGGTTCGTGCGGGCCGAAGTGCGCCGATGTCCAAGACCCTTCTGATTCCGGAAAGCTGGGCCAACCGCCCCTCCATGCCGCCAAAACACCAGGCGCTGTATGCCTATTGTAACTCGGTGATGGAACCCTGGGATGGTCCTGCGGCGATTTGTGCAACGGATGGCCGCTGGGTTATCGCCGGCATGGATCGCAATGGACTGCGCCCGCTTCGTTATACCATTACTGGCGATGGCATGCTGATCGTTGGCTCCGAGACCGGCATGGTGCCGGTCAACGAAGCCCAGATTGTCCGTAAAGGCCGGGTCGGTCCTGGCCAGATGATCGGTGTCGATCTTAAGAAGGGCGTCTTCTATTTTGACAATGAACTCAAAGACAAAATGGCGGCAGCACAGCCGTTCGACAAATGGATAGAGAATATCGTCAATTTGGGAGAGAGGCTAAGCGGGGCGGAAGAAAAACGCCGTTTTGACAGGAAAGATCTTCGTCAACGCCAGCTTTGCGCCGGCTGGAGTATGGAAGATCTGGAGCTGATCCTGCAGCCCATGGTTGAGGAAGGGAAAGAAGCGGTCGGATCCATGGGGGATGACACACCCCTTGCCGTGCTTTCAAAGCATTACCGAGGTTTGCATCACTATTTCCGGCAACGCTTCAGTCAGGTCACCAATCCTCCCATTGACAGTTTGCGTGAACGGCGGGTCATGACCTTGAAAACGCGGCTTGGCAACCTTAACAATATTTTGGATGAGGATAAGAGCCAGGCGGAGATTCTGTCTCTGGAATCACCGATCCTGACGAATGGTGAGTTTGACGGCATGCAATCCTATATGGGCGACGGCGCTCAGGTAATTGATTGCACCTTCGATGTGTCAGACGGACCGGATGCCTTGGCGAGCGCGTTGCAGCGTATTCGTGAGGAAGCTGAAAATGCGGTTCGGGGCGGCTGTGCCCATCTGATCCTCAGTGACATGGACACAAATGCCGAACGGGCGCCTATTCCCTCCATATTGGCGGCGGCAGGTGTTCATACGCATCTTGTCAACGAGGGCTTGAGGACTTTTACATCGATCAATATCCGGACAGGCGAATGTCTGGATGTTCAGTATTTTGCCGTTCTGATTGGTGTGGGGGCAACAACAATTAACGCCTATCTGCTTCAGGAAACCATTGCCGATCGACATGAGCGGGGTCTGTTCCCGGGGCTCGACATTGATGCCTGTTTAGCGAGAGCCAAAGAGGCTGTGGATCAGGGCTTGCTGAAAGTCATGTCGAAAATGGGCATTTCGGTCATTAGTTCCTACCGTGGCGGATATAATTTTGAAGCCGTTGGACTGTCCAGGGCGCTGGTTGCTGAATTTTTCCCCGGCATGCCGTCGCGCATATCCGGCATTGGGCTTCCAGGTATCCAACACAAGGTTTTGGAACAGCATGAGAAAGCCTATCAGGAAGATGTGATCAGCCTCCCCGTTGGCGGTCTCTACAGATACCGGGCCTCCGGTGAAGTTCACTCCTTCGATGGTGAACTGGTGCATATGCTGCAGTCGGCTGTCGAGAAAGACAGTTATTCGCTCTATAAGAAGTACAGTGAAGGCATGAGCCGGATGGCGCCGGTAAATCTGCGGGATCTGCTGGACTTGAAATCAGATCGGGAACCAATCTCGATCGATGAAGTTGAAAGCATCACGGAGATCCGTAAACGCTTCGTCACCGGCGCTATGAGTCTCGGAGCTCTCAGTAAAGAAGCCCATGAAACCCTGGCCATCGCCATGAACAGGATAGGCGGCAAGTCTGACAGTGGAGAAGGCGGGGAAGATGTCAGCCGCTTCAAGCCGCGTCCCAATGGAGACAATGCCAACTCCGCCATTAAGCAGATTGCCTCCGGCAGGTTCGGGGTGACAGCCGAATATCTGAACAACTGCGAAGAGATCGAGATTAAGATCGCACAAGGAGCAAAACCTGGAGAAGGTGGTCAGCTCCCGGGCTTTAAGGTCTCTGAAATGATCGCCAAGCTCAGAAATTCGACACCGGGTGTGACCTTGATATCCCCGCCACCGCATCATGATATCTATTCCATCGAGGATCTGGCGCAGCTGATCTACGATCTGAAGCAAATCAATCCCGAAGCACGGGTCTGTGTCAAACTGGTTGCAGAAGCCGGCATCGGCACGGTGGCTGCAGGTGTTGCCAAAGCCAAGGCCGACGTCATCATGATTTCCGGAAATTCCGGGGGTACCGGTGCCAGCCCGCAGACATCGCTTAAATATGCCGGTGTGCCCTGGGAAATGGGATTACCGGAAGTCAACCAGGTTTTGACCCTGAACAAGTTGCGGCCCGGTATTCTGCTACGGGTGGATGGCGGCATGAAAACCGGCCGGGATATCGTCATCAGTGCCCTGATGGGCGGTGAAGAATATGGTCTTGGGACCGGCGCCTTGGTGGCGCTGGGATGTATCCTGGTCCGTCAGTGCCATTCCAACACCTGCCCGGTGGGGATTTGTACTCAGGATGAGGAGCTTCGCAAGAAATATGAAGGGAATGCTGATAAAGTGGTGAACCTGTTCAGCTTCCTGGCCGAGGAGGTTCGTGAAATCCTGGCCGAATTGGGATACCGATCACTTCAGGAAATTATTGGCAGAAGCAGCCTGCTGACTCAGGTCAGCCGAGGATCTGCACATCTGGACGACCTGGACCTCAACCCGCTTCTGGCGGAGGCGGATGCAGGGGATAATCCGAGATATTGCATCAATGACGGACCGGTTCCGGTTCCGGAAACCCTGGATGCCCGGATGATCATGGATGCGGCCAGTGTTTTCACTAAAGGGGGTGAGAAGAAACAGCTTGCCTATAGTATCCGCAATACCCATCGCGCCATCGGTACGAAACTCTCGTCTCATATTGTTCGCGAATTTGGCATGACCGGCCTTGAGCCGGGCCATATCACCGTTCGTTTGCGAGGGTCAGCAGGTCAGTCGCTGGGGGCGTTTTCCGTTCAGGGCCTCAAACTTGAGGTTCTGGGGGATGCCAATGACTATTGCGGAAAAGGTTTATCAGGTGGAACCATTGTGGTGCGCCCGCTGACCTCCAGCCCGCTGAAATGGAATGATAACGCGATTGTTGGTAATACGGTCCTTTATGGTGCCACTTCGGGCTTTCTTTATGCTGCCGGGCAGGCGGGGGAGAGATTTGCCGTCCGTAATTCAGGCGCAACATCTGTTGTTGAAGGTTGTGGAACCAACGGCTGTGAATATATGACAGGCGGACTGGTGACAGTTTTGGGCCCTGTCGGAGATAACTTCGCGGCAGGGATGACCGGGGGAATGGCCTTTGTCTATGATGCCGAGGATAGTCTGCCGACAAATATCAACGATGATTCCGTTGTCTATCAGAGGGTAACTTCAGAATACTGGGCAGGTGTCCTCAAGGATACCGTTGCCCAGCATGCGGCGCAGACTCAGTCACCCCTGGCCCAGTCCCTTGTAGCGGATTGGGATTGGGAGTTGGGTAAATTCTATCAGGTTTGTCCGAAAGAAATGCTGAACAAGCTGGCGCATCCTCTAACTGATGAGGAGGCACTGGAAACGGCCTGACTTAACACATACTCCAGAAAAGACCGGCAGGAATAATCTGCCGGTCTTTTTTATGGGAAAATTCTGCCTGACACCGCCCGATCAGGATCGGTTTAGTGCTCAACTCCCCATAATACGCGGATTTCCGGTTTGGCCCGCAGATTGCATGGCCTTAGATGTCACAAATGGTAAGGAAAATGCCGGAATTGGCTTAAGGCAAAAAGGAGATTTAAGCATGCAGGAAATTCGGGACTTTCAGACTTCGAGGTCACAGCGAAGTATCGGCGGCTTTGGGGAGCCCATTATCAGCCGGGAACATGTGCAATGGGCGGCACGGCGCTTCATTCTTATTTATGGAGATGATGCTCCAGACGCAGCTCTCAAGCAAGAAAATCGGTTAGACACCATGGGGAAATTGCAGACGGCCGAGATGTTTGCTCAAGTTCGCCATGAATGCGCGCGGCTTTTAAAGCAAAGCGAAAAATTGCGGGATTTCACGATCAACTGACCCTATTTTTTTGCGGATTTGACCATTCAGCCTATTCTACATTTTCACCGCATGGGGTATGGTCTGGCCCATGCGAACACTCTATCATTTCTGGATATCTCCTGCCTGTCGTCAGGTCCGCCTGGCCCTTGAGGAAAAGGGTCTTGATTTTGATTTGCGGATCGAGAAAACCTGGGAACGCCGTGACCGTTTTCTTGGCATGAACCCGGCAGGTGACGTCCCGGTTCTGGTTGACGAAAATGACGCAATCATTGCCGGAAACCAAGCCATTTGTGAATATCTTGAGGAAGTCTATTCCGAATTTCCCTTAATGGCGGCGGATCCTGTCGATCGGGCGGAAGTTAGACGGTTGATGGCCTGGTTTGACCGGAAGTTCTACTCGGAAGTGACAGACAATCTGGTCGAAGAAAAGATTATGAAGCGGCTGAACAAGTCGGGGACGCCAAACACCGCCGCCATTCGGGCCGGACATCATAATATTCATTATCATCTAGACTATATTACCTATCTGATTGAACGTCGTTCCTGGCTGGCGGGTGAGGAGTTTAGCCTTGCAGATATCACTGCCGCGGCACAGCTTTCCAGCATCGATTATCTTTCGGATGTACCGTGGGAGCAGCACCCGACCGCCAAAGTGTGGTATTCCCGAGTGAAATCGCGACCAAGTTTTCGGGGCATTCTCGGGGATAATCTCCCAGGCATGCCGGCCCCTAAACATTATGCCGACCTCGATTTCTGAGCAAACCCTCACTGACCTCCAAAAAACAAGGCTTCGAGAGCAGGCATTGGCGGAAGGCTTTGACGATTTCGGGGTGGTAGGAGCAGATATAGATGCCGTTCCGGGGAATCGGCTTCACGAGTTTCTGGCGTTGGATCGGCAGGGAGATATGGCCTGGATGGCTGAAAAGGCATCATGGCGCCAACATCCTCAATCTCTATGGCCGGAGGCGCGATCCATCATCATGTTGGGACTGAATTACGGCCCGGATACAGATCCCATGGATGGATTATCGCAAAATGACCGGGGAGTTATTTCTACCTATGCGCAGAGAAAAGACTATCACGACGTCGTCAAGAAAAAGCTGAAACGTCTGGCGCGATGGCTTATTGCCGAGCATGGGGGTGATGTGAAGGTTTTCGTCGATACCGCACCGGTTATGGAAAAACCGCTTGCGGAGCGGGCTGGACTCGGCTGGCAGGGCAAACATACCAATCTGCTCAGCCGGAAGTTCGGGTCCTGGATATTTCTCGGCAGTATTTTCACAACATTATCCATTCCCGAGGATACACAAATCGAAGGAAGTTGCGGGAGTTGTCGCGCCTGTTTGGATATATGCCCGACAGAGGCGTTTCCTGCTCCTTATCAGTTGGATGCCCGTCGATGCATATCTTACTTAACTATCGAAACGCGCTCCCATATTGACCGGAAGCTTCGGGCGTTGATTGGAAATCGGATATATGGATGTGACGATTGCCTGGCGGTTTGTCCCTGGAATAAATATGCGCAAGTAGCCCGTGAGTTAGCTCTGGCGCCGCGCCCCGAGCTAGAGGCGCCACGGCTCCAGGAACTTGTTTCACTGGATGATACGAATTTCAGATCCTTGTTTGCCGGTTCGCCAGTAAAAAGACTGGGACGGAACAGGTTTGTGCGTAATGTTCTGATCGCCATCGGCAATAGTGGCGATGCCCTGTATCTGGACCCCGTCCAAAAGCTGTTGAAGGATGCTTCCCCAATCGTTCGGGTGGCAGCCATTTGGGCATTGGCGCAGATTTCAACAACGACAATATTTGACTCGCATCGACTGGCGTTGTCGCGGTATGAAACAGACCCGGACGTCATAGAAGAATGGAACGAAAGTTGGGCCCAAAAGCATGAGTAGACTAGATAGTTTTATCCGCCGCGTGTCAGCCCAACGGGATTGCCTGAATATGGCCGTGGATTTGGTGGGTGACAGCTCCGGCTGTATCCTGGAAGTGGGGCTTGGCAATGGGCGGACCTATGACCACTTGCGTAGCCTGCTACCGGATCGGGACATCTATGTATTTGACCGTCATGTTAAAGCTCATCCGGATTGCATCCCTGATGACGATCATATGATCATCGGTGATATCCGAGAAACCCTGATTACTTTCAAGGAGCAGTTACCCTCACTTGCGGCTTTCGCCCATTGTGACATCGGTTCCGGGGACAAGGAACTTACTGCCCAGTTGGCGGCTGAGGTTGGCCAAAGTCTCCCGCATCTTCTGGCGTCAGGCGCCATTATTGTGAGTGATCAGCCGTTTCACGTGGATCGCTGGCATTCGATTGCACTGCCCGAAGGCGTAGCCGAGGGGCGGTATCACATGTACCGGCAGTCCTAAGCCGGGCCGTCCCGTTGGGCTACTATTTGGCGGTATAGCCGCCATCAATGACAAATTCCGATCCGGTAATAAAGCTTGCCTCATCGGAGGCCAGATACAGGACCAGGCCCGCTACCTCTTCTCGCTGCCCCAGTCGACCCAAAGGATGCTGCTGGCCGAGTTCCTTGATATCGATTGCATTCTGTTCTTCGGATTTGTTGAACCGCCGCATCACCATCGGTGTTTCGATATATCCGGGGTGGACGGAATTTACCCGAATATTCAACTCAAGTTCAGCGCATTCCAGCGCAACCGCTTTCGTAAACAACCGAACACCACCCTTGCTCGCGGCATAGGCGGAAACATTGGGCAATCCAATCAAGCCCAGGACCGAAGAGATATTGATAATAGAACCGCCGCCCGTATCTTTCATGGCTCGCACCGCAGCCTGTGTCCCGAGAAAGGTCCCATCCAGATTGATGGAGGTGGTTAAGCGCCATTCATCCAGGGTCATATCGAGAAGGGGGTGGGCCCGGCCGATGCCAGCAGAATTAAGAAGAATATTAAGCTCACCCCATTGATCCTGGATATTGTCCACAACGCCTTTCCAGGAATCGGGGTCGACAACATCCAGTTCGAGGAACAAGGCATCATGGCCTTTATCCCGTAACTCTGTGACCAGGTCCTGGCCTTTAGCAACATTAATATCTGTGACCGCTACCTTGGCCCCTTCCTCGGCAAATCGCTGAGCCGTGGCCAGCCCGATACCGGATGCGCCACCGCTTATGAGGGCAACTTTACCTTCTATTCTTCCGCTCATTGAAAAACCTCCCCTTCTTATTCTTGTTTTTTTGGAGTTTGCCCTTGCTTGCCGAGAGAGGCAACCGTTCATCGGAAATTTATGTTTTTCGACGGCTCCCCAACGCGAATGTTGCCACCGGACGATGGCCTTTAAGCTTCATATCTCCGAGTGGTCGTACAATATACTGCGATGAGACAAAATTGCAGGTCTCACCTGAAATCAAAATACTCCCTGGATCGGCATTCTGTTGCAGACGGGCAGCCACATTGACTGCATCCCCCCAAATATCGTAGGAAAACTTGCTCTGCCCGATGACCCCGGCAACGACCGGGCCGGTATTCAGACCAATGCGAAGATCCAGGGGCAAGCCTGAGGTCTTTGAGAGCTTTTTCAAATACTGCATGGCCTCTTCGGCAAATCCGGCGGCTGCCAGGGCACCGCGGCCGGGATTTTCGTCAAGGCCGCCGCAGACCATATAGGCATCTCCAATGGTCTTGATCTTTTCCAGCCCGTATGCCTCCGAAATCTCATCCATCTTGGAAAAGATGTTATCGAGAAGGGTGACGATCTCCTCGGGTGATCTTTCCATGGCATAGCTCGTGAACCCGACGATATCGGCAAACAGGATCGTCACGTTTTCAAGGCGGTCGGCGATAGGTTTTTGTTCCTGTTTCAGGCGTTCACTGATGCTGGTTGGCAGCATATTCCTGATGAGGCTCTCTGAGCGTTCTCGTTCTACAGCAAGCAGGCCGAGAGCACCGTCCTTTTGCTGAACAAAATGACTGAGAAGAACAAAGGCAACAGTCGACACACCGCTCAAGTTCATCACGAACAGGGTGACGATAAGCGCCGGCGGCAGAGCGCTTGTCGAGGAGGTGGACGGATACCCGATGGCGGCGCCAACCATAATAAGAGCAACAAATGCGGCAAACCAGGCAATCGCCGCTTTTCTTCCGACAAAGACAATCGCGCCCATGGGACAGGTCAGGGACCAGATAACAACTGCCGATGAATTCACAAAGCCACCCAGCTCCCACATCACCAGAAAGGGCAAGACTAGAGATAGAAAAAGCTGGCTTTCCCGTATTATCCAATTCAGCTTGGGCTTCCTGAGAAGCAAAAGTGATAGGAAGGAAATGACAGTGTAGCTCCAGGGAATAAACGCTGCCAAAGGTTCATTGAAGAAGAAATAGATGCCGCCCCAGAAAATCGAGGCAACCGCCATCATCAGGGTCGACATTACCAGCAGCCGCTGCTGCAGATCAGGGTCCCGCATATTTTCTGACGGCGGGATAGATGCAGAAGCTGGTTCTACAGGGTTCATGGAAATAGCCTTCCGCTATTACAGGTGTTGTTTCAACTCCCATCAAGCAGTATGCAGGATCTGAAAGCGGGTTTTGTCAGCCCAGACCCGTGAGATCGAAATCGACGATGACTGGGGCGTGATCCGAGGGTTTCGCCCATCCTCTCGGTTCCAGATCCACTTGCATGGATTTGAGATGGGGTTTGAGGTTGGGTGTCACCCAGACATGATCGAGCCGTCTGCCCTTGTTGGATGCCCGCCAGTCCCGTGCCCGGTAGCTCCACCAGGAAAAGAGGGGCTCCGGTTCTGGGACGAAATGGCGCATGGCATCAACCCAGTCATGGGACGACAGGGTCTGCGACATGTGTTCCACCTCAATCGGTGTGTGGCTGACGATTTTGAGCAGTTGTTTATGGCTCCAGACATCCGTTTCCAGAGGAGCGACATTCAGGTCTCCCACAAGGATCAGCTTGTTATCCTTCGATTGACGCTTCCTGAACCAATCCGTCATTTCATTCATAAAGGCAAGTTTATGAGCAAATTTTTCGTTTTCCTCGGCATCTGGAATATCGCCGCCGGCCGGGACATAAAAATTATTGATTTCCACCCCGTTTTCTAGAGTAACGGCGAGATGCCGCTTGTCGTCCTTACCGCACCAGTGCTTCGGCTCTGCGGGAGCAAAGGGCAGTTTGGAGAAAATAGCGACACCGTTATAGCTCTTCTGACCGGCAATGACATGATAGTCAAAACCCATTTTAGCAAAGGCTTTGAGCGGGAAGTCATTGTCCGTCACTTTGGTTTCCTGGAGACACAGGATATCCGGCGAACTTTGAGCGACAAATTTTTCCACATGGGCCAGGCGCGCGCGGACGGAGTTTACATTCCAGGTTACAAGGCGCATATTTGTCATTCACAAGCTCCGGGATAAGGGATCAGAAGATATTAAAGCTGTTGCCTGTAATGGCAATAGGCCAGTGCCCATGTTCAAATAGTTTGTATTTAAGGGCGAACGGATGATCGTCTTCCTCACCGGCGGCGAGGACCAGGGCGGCCTGGTGGCAGGCCTGCAGGGCTGACCCGACAGCTGCCCGGACAAGTTCCATATCCTCCACTCCCATTTCCTCCGAAATGGCCTCCACAGCATTGGAAATGACCGGGGATGCCGTCGCCGACACATGGGTCAGCGCCAGATTAAGATCTTCCTCCCCCATGAGTTCCAAGGCTGAAGCCGTCAGACCCATGCGTAACTGCTCTTCCGCTTCCCACCAATTGCTGTTCCATTCTGGATTAGCCGCGGCATAAGCGGCATCTTCCCAGTCTTCTACCTCGGCAACAAACGCATCCGGGAAGCCAAGCAGGTCCATATAAGCTCTTGCGGATGTCAGGGTCTCTGTATCCAGCGGCTCACCGACGGACGCGAACCACGGGACAGAGGAAAGAAGCTTGTTGAATCGCACGACGGATCGCAGGGTCGGATAATCGTCTATATCCGGCAATTCGTCATCGAACTCTAGATCATCATTCATGCGCTGACTTGGATGCTGCGAGAGGTTGGGGGGAATCACATGCTAAGAAGATGGGATCTTACACCTATTCATAGTCACTATCAAAGAATGTAAACAGATCATTTCGAAGGGCGACATTTTTTTGCAGGTTACTGATGCTGATGCTCGTCACGGCGCCCTGCGCGTCGGTTACCAGCCATTGCCGTAATTGCAGCGGGTCATCGCTGAAGACAAGGGTAATGCTCCCCTCATCTGGATTTTCCGTGTCCACGACGGTCACCCTGAGGGCTTTGCTGTCATTTTCAACTTTTGTGACCGTAACATCGCCGCTGAGACTGATCACTTCCTGCAGCAAGACGCTGACGGGGGTGGAGAACAGGGGAAGGCGGGTGGTTTCTTTGATCTCATTATCACGGAATACCAGCCAGGTACCGTCCGCTACCACTAGAATCTGGGCGGGGGGCTCGTACTCAAAACGCATGCGGCCTGGCCGGCGCATATAGACATCCCCAATGGCAACACCGCCGCCGGCATCCAACTGCAGAAAACGGGCCTGCATGGAGTTCAGAGAATTAAGATAGGCTTCAACCCGGGCGACCTGCGCCTTGTCCTGCGCACTCAGCTCCGCCAAGGCAGCGGGGCTGATACTGCAGATGACCAGAAACAATATTGCTGATGTTATGGATCTAAAGGTTTTCCGCATGAAAAACTCGTTTCTATTATTAAGGCAGCGGGAGTCGTTCCCTTGATATATGGACAGAGCTCCTCAGTGCCAAATTAATTCGTCAAAATGATGTCGGCAGGGCCCTAATTCTCGCGATCATCAATGTCGCGGGCCAGCACTTCGCGCTTACCCACATGATTGGCGGCCCCGATGACACCCTCTTTTTCCATCTGATCAATGATCCGGGCTGCGCGGTTATACCCGATCTGCAAATGCCGTTGAACAAAACTGGTGGAGGCCTTGCGTTCCCGGCAGACCAGCTCAACCGCGCGGTCATATAGCTCATCCCCACTGGAGCCGCCGTTGCCGCCGCCGCCCATCATGCCGTCAAACTCACCCTGGGCCTCCTCGGTCACTTCCTGCTTATAGTCAGGTGAGCCCTGGGCTTTCAGGAAGTTGACAACCTGTTCCACTTCTTCGTCGGATACAAACGGACCATGAACGCGCTGAACCCGCCCGGCGCCCGGCATGTACAACATATCACCCTGTCCGAGCAGCTGCTCCGCTCCCTGTTCTCCCAGGACCGTGCGGCTGTCTATTTTGGAGGTCACCTGAAAACTGATCCGGGTCGGGAAGTTGGCTTTGATGGTTCCGGTAATCACATCCACGGAAGGCCGCTGGGTGGCCATGATGACATGCAGGCCCGCAGCTCGGGCCATCTGGGCCAGACGCTGAACCGCAACTTCAATCTCCTTGCCGGCGACCATCATCAGATCCGCCATCTCATCAACGATGATGACGATCATCGGCAACGGTTCCGTATCAAGGCCGCGCTCTTCAAAGACAGGTTCCCCCGTCGCGGCATCAAATCCGGTTTGCACCGTCCGCTTAAGGACTTCACCTTTCTTCGTGGCTTCGCGGATGCGTTGGTTATAACCGTCAACATTACGAACGCCGAGCTCGGCCATCTTGCGATAGCGGTCTTCCATTTCCTTGACTGCCCATTTCAGAGCGACAATCGCCTTGCCAGGCTCGGTCACGACCGGGGCCAGCAAATGCGGAATGCCGTCATAGACCGAGAGTTCCAGCATCTTTGGATCGATCATGATGAAGCGGCACTCGTCCGGAGACAGGCGATAGAGCAAAGACAGGATCATGGTATTGACAGCAACGGATTTACCGGAGCCGGTGGTACCGGCGATCAGCAAATGCGGCATGCGGGAGAGATCCGCTACAACCAGATCGCCCCCGATATCTTTACCCAGTGCCAGGGTCAGCTTGGAGCTTGTGCTTTCATAGGCAGCGGCCGAGAGCAGTTCGCGCAAATACACGGTTTCCCGCCGTTGGTTTGGCAGCTCAATGCCAATGGCATTGCGGCCCGGAATCACGGCGATACGGGTAGAAACTGCGCTCATGGACCTGGCGATATCGTCGGCAAGACCGATGACGCGGGAGCTTTTCAAACCCGGAGCCGGCTCAAGCTCATAGAGAGTGACGACGGGACCGGGCCGAACCCGGCTGATCTCTCCTTTGATACCGTAATCGTCAAGCACGGATTCTAGAAGACGCGCGTTTTTCGACAGGGCTTCCTCGCTAACGGGCTTGGAGACCAGTTTCGTATCTTGCTCCTCCAGAAGGTCAAGGGGCGGAAGCTGATATTCTCCAGCCGGTCCCAAATCAAGGGCTGGTTGCTTTTCAGCGGCAACCCGCTTACCGACGGCTGTTTTAGCCCTGCGTTGCTCGATCTGCGGCTCGGCCGAGCTTCTAAACAGGGGCTTTTTGGCCTTTGCCTTCGCGGGCTTCTTTTTGGGTTCAGGGATGGCTTCGTCTATATCATCATAATCCCCGTCGTCCTCATACTCCCGGGATTTGCGCCTGAAGCCACGGAAATAGCCCGGGGCCAGCATCAGCACTTGAAGCACCGTCTTGAAACCCTTACCGATAACAGCCCATTCCTGTCTCGACATACCGAAGGAGACCAGAAGCAAGGCGCCAGCAATGATGAGAAGAAGCGGGCCGAGAATGGCCGCATGGATCGTAAATCCGATCTGCTGACCGGCGACAACGATGGAATTGAAAATCACGTCCCCGACGATACCGCCATAGCCCGAATTTAGGGGCCATCCGTCTGTCACCGGCAAAGCTGCCAGGGTCGCGGAAGTGAAACAGACACCGAAAGGCAGTACCGCCAGATGGATCCAGCCCCAGGGCAGGCCGCGATGGGACATCACCCGCCAGGACCAGGCAATCAGTCCCAGAATGAGTGCGGCGGACCCTAGACCGATTGTCTGCAAAAACAGATCGGCGAGATGGGCGCCGCCAGAACCAAGCAGATTGGAGGGTGTGCCAACGGTCGCATGATTGAAATTCGGATCTTCCGGCGAATAGGTGACAAGGGCCAGAATACAGATCAGCGCCAGAGCGAGGAGGGCCAGGCCGCCAAGTTCAACCAGCCGGCGGTGCAGAAAATCAACGCTGCCGGAAGGCAAAAGGGATATGGATTTTGAGCTTCTACTCTTAGACATCATCCGCCTATTCTATAAGCTATTGGCCAATCTAGTTAAAGCTTCTTCCGTTTTGTCCAGCTCCCCAACCAGGGCAACACGGATATATTTGTCACCCGGATTAACGCCATCCGGGCCCTCGGCACTTAAAAACTTCCCGGGCAGGACCCGAAGGGCCCCTTTTGTCCAGAGTGTCTTGGTTGCTTCTACTCCGTCACCGACATCAAGCCAGAGGAAAAACCCACCCTGTGGCCGGTAAAACTCGAAGCGGTTACCCAGGATCCGTTCGGCAGCATCAAATTTCTGGCGGTACAAGGCGCGATTTTCCTCCACATGGGCATCGTCGTTCCAAAGGGCTGCCGCCGCGGCGCAGACGGGTAACGGGGAGACTGCCCCCGCATAATTGCGTAAATCGATAAATGTCCGGATAATTTCCGGGTTCCCGGTACAGAAACCGGACCGCAGGCCAGCCGCACTGGATCTTTTTGACAAAGAATGAAAGGTCAGAACATGATCGAGGCCTTCGCCCAGGCTGTCACAGACCTCGAGGATGCCAACCGGTGGCGTACGGTCATATATCTCGGCATAACATTCATCCATGATAAGGATAAAGTCATGCTTGATGGCAAGCCGTAACACTTTTTCGAGATATTCTGCGGAGGCTGCTGTCCCTTGTGGATTGGCAGGGCTGCATAGATAAAAGGCGGATGTTCTATCCAGCAGCTCCGGTTCTAAGTTAGCAAGATCCGGAAAGAAATCATGCTCCGCAGTCGCCGGCATAAACACCGGATCCGCGCCTGCCATAAAAGCGGCCGCATGATAGGTGTGATAATAGGGTGTCGGCAACAGGATCGCCGGTTTCGCTTCGTTATGGGTGGCCCGTTCGGTGATGACCTGGGCGATCATGAACAGGGCCTCTCGGGTTCCGTTGACCGGGGCGATATTGCTGTTGGCATCGACAATCCCATCTGACAATCCATAGCGGCGGGTCAGCCAGCCGGCGATGGCTTCGCGCTGGTCCGAAGAGCCATCGGCCGGCGGATATTTGCCGTATAAATGCTCATTTGCATGTAAAGCGTCGATCATGATTTGCGGCGGCTTATGCTGTGGCTCTCCGATCGTCAGAGTAAGGGGTTCCAACCCTTCCGCGGGCTCCAACGGATCGAGAAGGGCGCGCAAGGCATTAAAGGGAGATCCCCGTAACCGCTTTAATTCAGAATTTATCATCAAATCGTACTGGCCGAAAAAGAACAAATAGAAAACGGCCCCGAATTTAGATAAATTGGTGCCCCGGCACAAGCCTCATGGCCTGGCCGGGAAACATAAATGATTCAGTCTGGTTTTTATACCACTATTGTGAAGGAGCCAAAGCGCCCTCAGCGCAGGTCATCTTCCGGATAGGCGCCGATTTTATGGATGCTGAGGTCCGCGCCGATAAATTCCTCCTCTTCGGACAGGCGAATACCCATGGCCGCTTTCAGAATACCATAAACAACCAGTCCGGCGATCAGCGCATAAACAGAACCGATCACACTGCCGGTGAGCTGGGCCATGAAACTGACACCGCCTAGGCCGCCAAGCGCTTCCTGCCCAAAGATCCCGGCGGCGATCCCACCCCACAAACCGCAGAGACCATGCAAAGGCCAGACACCGAGAACATCGTCCACCTTGAGCTTATTCTGGCAATAGGTGAAGGCGAAGACAAACAATCCGCCGGCAACGCCTCCAGTGGCCAGGGCCCCCAATGGATGCATGATGTCCGATCCGGCACAGATAGCGACAAGTCCGGCTAGGGCGCCGTTATGGACAAATCCTGGATCATTTTTGCCAACCAGCAGGGCGGCAATGATCCCGCCGACCATGGCCAGCAGGGAATTCATGGCAACCAGGCCGGAGATACCACCGATTGTCTGGGCGCTCATCACGTTGAAGCCGAACCAACCGATACACAGGATCCAGGAGCCAAGGGCCAGAAAGGGAATATTAGAAGGGGGAATGCCAATGACCCGGCCATCCTTTGTGTAGCGCCCGCGCCGAGCGCCGAGCAGGATAACCGCACCCAAGGCCAGCCAGCCGCCGACGGCATGAACCACGATGGATCCGGCAAAATCATGAAAGCCGACACCGAACAATGCCTCAATCTGGTCCTGGAAGCCGAAGTTGCCATTCCAGACCATGCCTTCAAAGAAGGGATAGACCAGGGCGACAATAATAGCGGTGGCAAAGAGTTGGGGCCAGAATTTTGCCCGCTCTGCGATCCCGCCGGATATAATTGCCGGGATAGCGGCGGCGAAGGTCAGCAGGAAGAAGAACTTGACCAGGTCATAGCCGTTGCTGGCAAAGCTATATCCGTCTGCCTCGCTCTCTCCGGCGAGGACCGATGCATTGACAAGGAAGTCGACACCATAGGCTACGGCATATCCGATCAGGAAATAGCTGACCGTCGAAACACCAAAATCAACAAGGATCTTCACCAGTGCATTAACCTGGTTTTTCTTTTGAACGGTTCCGACCTCCAGAAAGGCGAAACCCGCATGCATGGCAAAGACCATGATCGCACCAAGCAGCACAAACAGGACGTCTGTGCCCGTAATTCCCTCAGACATTTAACTAAACTCCCTCATTTTTTGAACCGCGTTGGGGCGCGGTTTGATCTTCCTGTATCAAGGAGCGTGCCAACCGGGAAAACGCCTAATAAATCAGCGAATTTTGAGAGAGAGGACTATTATAAAACAAAAATTGCCCAAATTTTGATCATTCTACTGATCAGAATTTGGGCAGATGCCTGAGAGTTGCGCAGGCCTTTCCCGCGCAACCCAGGTTTAAAATATACTTACAGGGTCTGTGAGCCGCGTCCGAACTCCGGATAGGCTTCCAGACCCAGCTCAGATTTATCGAGTCCGGTAACCTCTTCTTCTTCGTCGACTCGGATGCCAATGGTCACTTTGAGGAGGAACCAGAAGATCGTGCTGAGGACGAGAACAAAGGCGCCGATGGCAACGATGCCGATGAACTGAGTGACAAAACTTGCTTCAGCATCTGAAATGGCCACAGCGATGGTGCCCCAGATACCTGCGAACAGATGGGCCGGGATCGCACCGACCACGTCGTCGATCTTGAGCTTGTCAAGAAGTGGGACGGCGAGGACGACGATGATACCACCAACGGCACCGATCAGGATTGCCATTCCCATGCTTGGATCTGCAGGTTCGGCTGTAATCGATACCAGACCGGCGATGGCACCGTTCAGCGCCATGGTCAGGTCGACCTTCTTATACATAATCTGAGTCAGGATCATGGCAGCGATAACACCGCCGGCTGCCGCCAAATTGGTGTTGGCAAAGACATTGGCCATTTCAATCGCACTGGCAGCAGAGCCTAGAGCCAGAACTGATCCGCCGTTAAAGCCAAACCAGCCAAGCCACAGAACGAAAGTCCCGAGGGTTGCCAGCGGCAGGTTCGCACCCGGGATGGGATGCACTTTGCCATCGCTTCCATATTTGCCTTTGCGGGCTCCCAGAATGATGGCGCCGGAAAGAGCAGCCCAACCGCCAACGGAATGTACTAAAGTTGATCCGGCGTAGTCAGAGAAGCCCATCTCTGCGAGCCAGCCACCGCCCCAGACCCAGGAACCCTGGATCGGATAGATGATCGCAGTCAGCAGAACAACGAAACCGAGGAAGGACCAGAGCTTGATGCGCTCGGCCAAGGCCCCGGATACAATCGATGCGGCCGTTGCTACAAAGACCATCTGGAAGAACCAGTCAGAGGAAGCGGAATAGCCGCCATCTGAGAAAGTTCCCGCCAAGGCCTCTGCATCATCGGGGGCCCAGAACGGGCTGAAGCTGCCGATAAAACCAGTCACATCGAGATACATCAGGTTATAGCCGACAAGATAGAAGGTAATACCGGCTATGGAATAGAGGGCGATGTTTTTGAGGCAGATTGTCGCCGTATTTTTGGAGCGAACGAGGCCGCTTTCCAGCATGGCAAAACCGGCCGCCATCCACATAACGAGCGCCCCGTTCACCAGAAACGAAAAGGTGTTGAGCACAAATGCCGTTTCGCTGTCCACGGCCGCAAAAGCCGGTGCGGCTCCCAGTAACCCAAAGGCCGCCAGAGAAGCGGCGGCTGTTTTTATGTAAGTCTGTTTACGCATAGATTATCTCCTAGAGCGCGTCGGCGTCAGATTCGCCTGTGCGAATACGGACAACATTGTTCAAGTCATATACAAAGATTTTGCCGTCCCCGATCTGGCCGGTCTTGGCAGCTCCGGCGATGGTTTCCACCACCTGCTCCGCCATGTCCGCCTTGACGGCGACTTCTATTTTAATTTTCGGGAGAAATGAGATCGCATATTCCGCTCCGCGGTAGATCTCCGTATGTCCTTTTTGACGGCCATAGCCCTTTACTTCGGTGGCGGTCAATCCGTCGACACCGATGGATGTGAGCGCGTCCCGCACTTCATCCAGTTTAAAAGGCTTTATTACAGCCATTACCAGCTTCATGATACGTACCTCTTCGGCTTGTTTCCTATCAAGGACCATTGATCCTGATTTCAGGAGAGTCTCTTCAAGACCCATGCCAGCCAGACGAGAGGCGAAATTATCTTTTTATTAACAATAGGTTAACAAATTCCTGCCTTATTTTGAGGCAATTATCAGCGCTG
The DNA here is from genome assembly GCA_965228285.1 of Sneathiella sp. Lineage (GTDB taxonomy): Bacteria > Pseudomonadota > Alphaproteobacteria > Sneathiellales > Sneathiellaceae > Sneathiella. The sequence goes on along the minus strand of OZ245808.1, from coordinate 2,896,558 downwards.
TTTTTGCCTAATTAATAAGCATATAGGCCGATATGATTATTAATTAGGCATTTAAGGGCGAGAGGGCACTTTCCGCGGCCAAGCTCAGTCGCAGGAGCTTTCCTTCTGTAGACGCCGGAGACATCAACATCATGCCGACCGGGAAGCCGTCTGCCAGCCCGCAAGGCAAAGTGGTTGCGCAAAGTTTTAGCAGGTTGCCGAGCCGGGTCAGGCTGATGGACATCAAGGTTGCGTCCAGATAGGCCTCGACATTTTCCAGCAGAGGGGCGATGGCCGGCGGATGCTGCGGTTGGGTCGGACCAACCACCAGATCGAAACCGCTGACTTGCTGCAGATACTCTTTCTCCAGCCGTTTCATGCCGTCAAACAGAGCGGTCACCCCGACAGCACTATAGTTTTCAGCGGCAAGAATGCGCTGCTCGATCGGGGCGTACATACCGCCTGGATTGGCTTTGATCCGATCCCCATACATCATGCAGGCTTCAATAGCCGCCGGACTGCCGTTTTTTGTCGACAGCTCGATCACATCGTCAAAGGCTTGGACTGGTCCTTCTACAATCTCCGCCCCGGCCGCTGCGAGAAGGGCCAAGCCTTCCTTCAGCTTGTCCATGATAACCGGGTCGGTCAGCGTATCAAATTGTGAGGTTACCCGAAGAATACGGACGCCTTTCAGTGAGGCTCCTTCAAGATCCGCCGGAGATTGTCCGGAAAGGATGGCGTTGAGGATATTGGCGTCCGCCACATCCTTGCAGAGCGGCCCAATGGTATCCTGAGAGTAGGAGAGGGGGACAACCCCCTCCAGCGAAATCAGGCCATGAGTGGTTTTAAGACCGGTAATACCACACCAGGCCGCCGGAATGCGAACCGAGCCCGCCGTGTCCGAGCCAATACCCGCCGCCGCCAAACCCCGGGCGACAGATAACGCAGCCCCGGCAGAGGATCCGCCGGGGACCCGGTCAACCTCCGTATCATAGGGATTGGGACCGGTTCCGGTCCAGGCATTGACGCCGATCCCGGAGAAGGCGATATCGGGCATATTGGTCTTGCCAAGACAGACAAGACCCGCCCGGGTTGCCCGCTGCAGACATTCCGCATCCGTCGTTGGGGTCCGTCCTTCCATCAACTTGGCGCCGGCTTCCGTGGGGACGCCTGCCGTATCGAAAAGATCCTTCCAGGAAATCGACACCCCATCGACCGGACTGCGCCGGGTGCCAAGCTTCGCCCGCTCCGAGGCGGCTTTCGCCTCGGCCATGGCCCGGTCTTTGGTCAGACGCACATATATGCGCCGTTCCGGATCCGCTTCTTCGATGCGATCGAAAAAATATTGCGCAAGATCAATTGGATCGAGCTCGCGTTTCTCTATAAGATGCCCTAGTTCCAGGGCGGTCATCTCGTGCCAGGATTTTGTCATGGCAGCAGACTAGACCTATATGAAAAGAGAGACAATATGGGTGGTGGAAATTAATGTCGGACAATCGGGCTAATATAAATATCCCGCCAAAGGCGGATCTCATCGTCATTGGTGGCGGCCTCAACGGCCTGCCCCTGGCCATTGCCGTTGCTGCCGCCGGACTCATTGTGGTCGTTCTGGAAAAAGAAGCGCCGGTTGATCTGGTGGATGCCGGCTTCGATGGCCGGGTCTCCGCTATCGCCCATGCGTCGCGCAACCTGTTTCGGATGACCGGTATCTGGGATCATGTTGAGGCCAAGGAGCCGATGCTCGATATCCGCATCACCGACGGGCCGTCCAAATTCTTCTTGCATTATGATCACCGGCAGCTGGGGGATGAGCCATTCGGACATATGGTGGAAAACCGCCATCTGAGACTGGCATTATATGAGCGTGCCAAGGAAATCGACAGCCTGACAGTGGTCGCGCCGGCAGAATATGAAGCAGTGGAACGAGAGGCCGACGGGGTTAAGGTCCGCCTTAAGACGGGTGAAAACATCTCGGCGCGTCTGCTGGTCGCCGCCGATGGTCGGGGATCACCGTTGCGCGAAGCCGCCGGGATCAAGACCGTCGGCTGGTCCTATGATCAAAGCGGAATTGTTTGTACCGTCGCCCATGAGCTGCCGCATCAGGGTGTTGCCCAGGAGAGGTTTCTCAATCCAGGTCCATTTGCGATTTTGCCCATGACCGGCAATCGGTCCTCTCTTGTCTGGACCGAAAAGACGGAAATGGCCGCCGCAATCATGGCTTTGCCACCCGATGAGTTCGAGGCGGAGATCGCGAAGAGGTTTGGTGATTATCTCGGCAAACTGGAGGTTGTCGGCCCGCGCTGGAGCTATCCGCTTGCTCTGCATCAGTCGGAAAGTTATGTGGCCGAGCGGCTCGCCTTGATCGGCGATGCGGCCCATGGCATGCACCCCATCGCCGGTCAGGGGCTTAATCTGGGCCTGCGCGATGTCGCGGCTCTGGCCGAGGTTGTCATCGATGCGGCCCGGCTTGGTCAGGACATCGGCGGCGCCACAGTGCTGGAGGATTACGAGCGCTGGCGTCGCTTCGACAGTATCGCCCTGCTGGCCATTACTGACGGCCTCAACCGTCTGTTCACCATTGATCTCGCACCGGTGCGCCTGGCCCGCGATCTCGGATTGGCGGCTGTCAATAAAATGCCCAAGCTGAAGGGCTTCTTTATGGAACATGCACGCGGCACGGTCGGCAATCTGCCTCGCCTTTTGCAAGGTAAGGCGCTTTAGGCTTTACTCAAGGATCTCGGCTCAGGCCCCGATCTTCGAGATTTTGCAGATAGCTCTCCCAGATCATGTCCTGCTGCAGGCCGAGCTCATAGAGATAGGCCCAGGAAAACAGGCCCGTGTCATGGAGATCGTCAAAGCTGATGCGGACGGCATAATGACCGACCGGCTCCAGTTCCATGATCCCCACATGACGACGACCGGCGACAATCTGCTTCTGGCTGGCCCCATGGCCCTGAACCTCGGCAGAGGGGCTTTCCACCCGCAACAGCTCGGCGGGAAACTGGAACTCGTGCCCGTCCTCATAGGAGACGATCAGTTTTTTCTCCGCCTTTTTAAGGCGCACTTCCAGGGGCTTCGGTCGCCCGGCCTTGTCATAGATGTCTCCGCTCATGCGCTGGCATCATCTTCAATCTGGCGGGCTTCTTCCGTCAGCATAATCGGAATGCCGTTGCGGATGGGATAGGCGAGCCCGGCTTGCTTGCTGACCAGCTCATTATTCGCGGCATCGAAACTAAGCGGTCCCTTGGTTAGCGGGCAGACGAGAATTTCAAGGAGTTTGGGATCAACAGCAGGCTGTTTTTTCTCTGACATGGCAGCGGATTCTTTCAAAAACGGATCTTACTGGACGGTCCGGTGCATCTGACCCTGTTGCAGCATCATTTGCAGAAGACTGATCAGCAATTCCGAGCGGTCATGAACATTTTCGGCCTCCAGCAAGGCCTGCTTTTCCACGGGTGAAAAAGGACAGATCATTGACAGGGAGTTGATCAGGCTTTCATCTTCCAGATGATCCAGGGCTTTCCAGTCATTGGTCTCGTCTTCAAATTCCAGGAAATGGTGCAGGGCCTCATGCAAGGCATTGCGGTCAATCTTACTGCATTGGGAAGGCACCAGATCATTATGGAAAGAGGCAAAGTCAGCTTCAATCTGCCGATACTGGGTCGCCACTTCCAGTTCCTGAACGATCCGGAAGCGGCAGATACCCTCAAGGGTGATCCGGAACATGCCGTTGGGCAGTTCCCCATATTCACAGATTTTGCCGGCACAGCCGACGGAATAGACTTCCGGCGACGGATCATTGGTTTCCGGATCCCGCGGCTGTACCATGCCGATCAGACGGTGGGAATCCATGGCATCCTTGACCATAGCCAGATAGCGCGGTTCAAATATATTAAGGGGCAATTGACCGGAACTGAGTAACAGCGCGCCCGTAAGCGGGAAGATCGGCAGAACGGAGGGAAGTTCCTCCAGTCCCGTTATCGCCCCGGTATTGGTCATGAAAACAGGATCGACGACAATTGCCGCCGGAAATTCTTGGTTAGAGGATTGGTCGGCCCCAGCACTTCCAGAAGCTTCAGTAGCTCCATGCGGCCTGCGGCTTCATTCCAGTCCCGATCCCGGCGGATAATTTCCAGAAGTTCCTCTCCGCCCTGCTCGTGATCCCCGCGACCGACAAGTGCCTGGGCATATTCGAGGCGGGTGTCGAGATTGTCCGGATCGGTTTCAACCTTTTTCTGCAAGGGCTCCAGCTCTCCTGCATTGGCGGCATTTTCGGCGAGAGAAATCGCGGCTTGTGCAGCAGAAACGGCGCTAGAGCTTCTGTCTTTTTCGGGGATTGTGTCGAGAAGCTCTTTGGCGGCATCGACCTCACCGAGCATCACATAGACCCGGGCGAGCTGCGCCTTGGCGTCCATATGCTCCGGCTCCAGTTCCAGGATCTTGGCGAAGGCGGTCAGGGCAACTTCCGTATCGCCATCTTCCAGCGCGGCGCTGCCGGCTTCAAAGGCTTCCTCAACCGGAGACGGTCCGATCGGTCCCGCATGTTTCTCCACAAAGGCTTTGATCTGGCTTTCCGGAACGGCCCCCATGAAGCCATCGACGGGCTGGCCGTTCTTGAAGGCAAATACCGCGGGAATGGACTGCACCTGCAGGCTCTGGGCGATTTGCGGGTTCTGATCAATATCGATCTTGACCAGCTCAACCGCGCCCTTGGCCTCATTGACCACTTTCTCGATCATCGGCCCCAACTGCTTGCAGGGGCCGCACCAGGGGGCCCATAAATCCACAAGGACAAGCTTTTCCTTGCTGGTTTCGACAACGTCCTGCATGAACGTTTCTGTTGATCCGTCCTTAACCCAGGAGCCGCCCGCGGACGCCCCCTCTTCGATTAGTGTTTCCATGTGCCTAATATACCAAAACTCTTGTTCGTTGCCAGCTGCGCCGCACGGCACGGCTGTCGTTTAATCCCTGCCAAGGGCATAGCATCTAATTGCCTGTTTGTTAAGGCATCCTTTAGGGGATTTAGGGTTTCAGGTGGCTCAATCAAGACCCGTCGCCGGCCTCTGCACCCTCCGGCTCCAGGTCGAGGACGCGTACCTCATGCCCGCAATCATCCAGGAAGGCGGCAAGGCCGTCCCGGGTGACCTGGGTGGTCATGCTGTTGACCAGGGGATGATAGTTGAGCAGATCCATCCCGGCCATTCGCTTTTCAAGGATGACGGTGACCCGCCGGTCCCTGTCATTGATCAGGGAAAACGGGGTGACCGATCCCGGTTCCACCCCCAGCACTTCCATCAACAGCTCCGGCTTGCCGAAGCTTAAGTTCTTGGCCCCGATCAGCCGACGGAAGGCCTTCAGGTCAACCTTGGTTTCCTGCAGGCAGACCAGCAGATAGAGATCGCCGTTGCGGTCCTTTAAAAACAGGTTCTTGCAATGACCGCCCGGCAGATCGGCACAGAGCGCCTGAGCCTGCTCGACCGTATAGACCGGGTCATGTTGCGCGGTGGAATGGGTGATTCCCAAATCATCGAATTTTTGGAACAGGTCCTCAGGTGTCGCTGGCATTGGCAGTCTCGCTGTAAATCATTTCGGCACAGAAAATAGCCATACAACAAAGCCGTGGAAATAAAGAATTCAAATTCGCCGCTTTTTTTTCAAATCGCGCTTGCATTCAGGGGTGTTTTACGTATTATCCCGCCTCGCGACAACTATCGACGCTCGAGCGGGCGTAGCTCAGGGGTAGAGCATAACCTTGCCAAGGTTAGGGTCGTGAGTTCGAATCTCATCGCCCGCTCCAATTTTCTCATATGAAAATAGCGTGTTAGTTGACGCGGCTGATGCCCGGTAAGGCATGAGGTAACTTCTAAATAACTTCAACCTCGCAAAAACCAATGGTGGCTTGAATGGAAATCCATGCAGCTTTCCTCGTTATGCCCATGAGATTTGGTCGTGGATAGATGCTGAAGCCATTACGGTGGGTAGTTTCCCATACTAAGTTTCCCATACTATAGCATAAGCTATAATATCTTTCTTACAGCCTCTTTTGTATCGATTATGATTTGATACTGGTCTAATAAACCTAAATCCGAAGGTGATTGCGCAGGGCAAGGACTAGCAGGAAGAAGAAGGCCAGGCCGAGGACTGTTTCAACGGAAGAAAGAAAGACAATCCAAAAGCCTGGATCACCCCCAAATAAAGTATCTTTCAGTGAAACCATGGCTCTGGTTGAACCTGTCAAAAGCGGTAGAAGTGACTTAAGAGAGTAGGTGAAGCCGTCTGATAAGTCTGAAGGAAAACAGCGATCGCATTTAATGTATCTTCCAAACCACAATCCAAATCCAAACCAGACGACGACCAGTGCAGCGAAAGGACGCCAAATACTACGGCCAAAGTCACTAAAAAATCCGTAGGCTAAGATTAAAGCTGTCTCTGGTCCTTTAGCCTCGTAAAAAGCCTTAGATCTTAATTCGTCCGCAAAGAAATTCAGGGCGCTGCCATTGTCCTTGGCAGCTTGAGCCAGTTCCTTTAGGCGGCGATATTTGCTGGCATCACTATAGTTTGCGGCCTTTTGAAACGGTCCCCAAACTGGTTCTTTATGGAAAGCATAATCGACCGTGACAGCATGAAGGACGATATGGGAGGCCGTAACAGTCTGACGAAAATCAGGAACAGCTGAAAAATGTGCCCCTTCCAGATTTACACTTGCCTTAAATTCAACGTTGGAGAAGTCGCTTGAAGATTTGAACTTGGAGTGCTGAAAATTCAGGGTTCGATGAAAGGTGGTGGAGGCGAAGTTACAATCCTGGTAAAACTCGGCCTGTTCAAAATTCACCACTGCCTCCATTTTAGAATTGTCGAAATCAAATTTATCGAACATTTTACAATTCTTAAAACTCACCGTGCGGCAGTTACATGTTATCCCGCTAAAGGTCGCTTTTTGGGAAAACTCGGCACCGTCAAATTTCAAAGCATTTCCCTCGAACGTCACATCCGTAAAATCAATATCAGCCTTGAATTTGGCGAGTTGAAAGTCAACTTCGTGGCCTTCGAAGATTGCGCCGCTGAAAAACTGGAACATTGAAAGATTGGGAGAGTCATCACTGACCGGTTTCAGAAACCGTGCTTCAGAAAATCTGGCTGAATCCTTGAAGGTTGATTCCTTAAAAGAAAAGCCTGTAAACTCCGCCTCTGGAAAAAAAACAACTCTTGAAAATACGGATTGGTCAAAGCTAACTGAAGACAGTTTTGCATTCTCAAAATTTGCGATATCTTCAAAATTCGCGGTGAAGTAAACGTCCTGAAGTTCTGCGGATGCAAACTTGAGGATACTTGCAAATGTCGCATCTCTAAACCGAGAAGCTTCTATTTTCGAATTGTCAAAATCTGCAAATTGATTGAACTTCACCTCTATAAATTCTGCTCTGACAATTTTTGCTTTAAGGAAATTTGCGCCTGCTTCAAAAATAGTGCCAAAGAAATCTACGGCGGTCACCTGCGTCTCAGAGAATACGGCAAGCTTTTTGAAATTAGCTTTACTGAATTGCGTGTCACGAATTTCAGCCTTTTGAAAATTCGCTTCACCTTCAAAGGTTGTTCCCTCCATTGGGCTTTTTGAAATTCTGGCGTCGTTAAAATCTGCCATTTCTTTAAAAAAAGCTCTTTGAAAGTTGCATTTTTCAATTGTGGTATTTGCAAAACATGCGGCTTTTTGAAATTTTGATTCTTCAAATGTGGTTGCTATAATTTCCGCTTTAGAAAAATCTACTGGGCTGTTAATGACTATCCTGTCTAATAAGACCTTATGAAGTTGCGCTTCTAAAAAAACTATTCTTTCTTGTATTTCCAGACTAGAAAAAGAAACATTTTCTAATATTGAGTGAGAGAAATTTACTTCCCGAAACGATACATTTTCAAAAGAGCTGTGATATGTCCTCGCACCCGAAAAATCCGTAGCACTCGCGAAGTCAACATCCTGAAACTCTAAGCCCGTAAAGTTCCCTTTGGAAAAAGTTGCCGCGCCGCTTATTTTTGAATTGGCGATTTTCGCTTTACTGATAATTTTCGCCCTAACCAACAACAGGTCTTGATCAAATATTGCGTTCGTAAAGAATACTTCGCCCACTTCTACTGATGTCAAATTTGCTTTATTTTTGAAATGGACTGTATCAAATTTGCAAGAAGAGAACACCGATCCAGAAAAGTTCACGTTGCCATTAAAATTGGACCCTATAAATTTGCAGTTGTGAATTTCTGATTTTCGAAAATCTACGTCAATAACAAATTCTACCTGACTAAATTTCGTGTCTGAAATCTCCGCTCGAGAAAACCGTGCTTGATCATTGAACTTTACACCGTTGAATTCGCATCCATCAATTTCCGCTTCTGAAAAATCCGCTTCTTCACGAAAAGTTGCCTGTAAAAACCGTGCTCCACAAAATTTGGAGTTTTTGAAGGAGACCTTTTGAAAAAAGTCAAATCCGTTAAACGAGAACCCGTCAGGGAAAACCTGCCCAGATAGATCTACATTCCAGTCAGGATGGACACGACTCCAGTTGATCCAAGCACTTCGGCCTTTTAGTACTAGATTCAGCGCCTCATTCCCGCTCAATATTTTTTCCGTCATTGGCAATCCGAATTTTACAAGGCCCTTTTCTAAGCAAGCAAAGGTAGCGTATCATCGTATTTTTGACAATAATTCAGCGTATCCAATAGGACCCTGTCAGCTCTTTGAAGCTATCCAGACATTCTTTCGAAGGAATAAAAATAAATCTTTCATGCAATTCTTTATGATCTATTTCCAGTGCCTCCTTAACACCCGGATCGATAGCTACAGGTCCGATAGCTTGCTTTGAGGGATTTGGAATTCGGCAAACGTAGATGGGGAACGACAGAGTTTCTGCAATCCCTATTTCGCAGTAAACATGCTCATGGTTTTCTTCTGCAAGTGTATACACAGAGGCGCCGACAAGGCCTAACACCAGATACACTCGAGGCCTAGAAAACAAATTCATACAATAAAGCGGGGCACTTTCATCTGAAGGATCATTTCGCCGATTTACAGGTGATTTGCCTAGTGCCATAGACTGGCAATTCGATTGAAGCAAAGCTGATCTGGCCCACACCCAAAAGAAGCCCGTAGCAATCTTCCAGAGCATCCTTGGGAGAGGATCAAATGGGAATTTGTTTGAGCTATACTGAACATGATTTACGGAATGCTCTACTCTGAGCGCGTTCATTCTTGCATCATTTTCCTTATGTACAAATGGGAACCAATTAGGATTGGATAGAATATCTGGTTCCTGGAATTCAGCTATTAAGGTCGGTTTGAAGAAAGGAACATAATGAAGCAACGGTGCTTTTTCCAACGGAACCATCAAGTTGAATTTTGTACCATCAAAACGAGTCAGACCTATTTTAACCTTCGATGGGCGCTTATTTGGGCGCCGCGATCGAATGCCGGCAACTACCCTCGGCACCCCTAGGTAATGCCGTGCTACTGCTAGTTCCATCTTGCTAGTATAATTCTGACAGGTCTGACAGGTAGCCTTTGGCAGAATGTATCGCCCGCCCAGACTAAGTGGAATAATGTGTTCGTCCGTCAAATTTCCATCAGTTTTTCCACAATAAATACATTGCTTGGCTGGCGGAAACCGAAGGGGAGTATTCTCAGTACTCATCTTATATTTATATGCCAGATTCCGGTATCAAACTAGGAATTTGAATAAGAACTATGATAGATCAATTTACCCTCCTTTGAATTTTTAGAATACCGACCATTTTTGAAGCAATATCTAAACCTCCTCCTTGTGCACTCCAGATCTTATTCCCTTACGAATGAACGATCCGCTTCCTTCCACCTCAGAAGCATCCAGGTAGGATGCCTAATTTTTCATGACATTCGGCTCTGGCCTCACTTCGTCCCCACACCTGATTGATAAAATGCCCAACGTTACCGACGGCTTCAATAGTATCACAGACGGTGTCGGCATTTTTAAACGGAAAGAGCTGGTCACACAGCAACGCCTTATTTGGTGAGATCAAATAGTGGCGAGGAATAGGTACTGGGGTTTGAAGTAATATGTGGTGTGAGGGGATAGCAAAAAAGAAACTGCGCCACAGGCAAGAATTCAAATACGGTGGTATGAAATTCCATTATATGATACCGTTGCGAGTGAAAACAATATGACGAGAGTAGATTTTGTACAGAGAGAAAATGACCGTCGCAGAATGGTTGAATATTGATATCCAGAAAGTCCTGTCCAAAGCTCATTGGTTTGGGGCAACTGTACTGATTATCCTGGTTGTCGTCGCTAGCATATATACTATCTTTCTTCTTTTTGGGTTTTATCAACTAGGGTTGGCTGTTACCGGATCGATACCATACGGGGAAGATGGGACCGGGGCGGCAATTCGGAATATTGGTCTGATGGTTGCCGCAACTGTCAGCATCCCTTTCCTGATTTGGCGCTCTATTGTGGCGCAGAAACAGGCTAATATTGCTGAGCAAGGCCATATCACCGACACCATCAACAAGGCTGTAGAAGGGCTGGGGGCGGAGAAGACAGTCAAAAGAATTATCGAATTGCCCCAATTTGAAACTCATGAAGATGAATATGGACCCATTCAAGACGGCGTTCCTGTTACCGCAACCCGTGCCGATGGAACAGAAATCATCAAAAGGGAAGCAATCGAGGAAACACTCCCCAATCTTGAGGTGCGTGTTGGAGCCATTTACGCCCTGGAACGAATTGCCAAAGACAGTCTGCGAGATCACTTGCAAATCATGGAAATCCTCTGTGCATATATTCGCGAGAATGCGCCCGCGACCTCACTTGAACCAACGGAGCCTCCATTTGACAGAGCCGTGCCTCGAACCGATATACAGGCCGCCATTACCGTTATTGGACGCAGGAGCCAACGGCAAATTGATCTAGAGTGGGAAAGCAGGTTTCGCCTTAACTTGAAAAGTACGGATCTGTCCGGTGTCGATTTTACAGGTGCTGATTTTTCAGCAGCGCTACTTTCCAAATGTCGTCTGGAAATGTCGATATTTCGAAATAGCAAATTGGTTGGAACAATTTTCGATCATTCTCTTGTGAATTTCGTAGATATGTTTGGGGCTGAATTGAGAGGGACCCGTTTCGACCATGGGACATTCAGTGGTATAATTGATCCGGGTAAGATTTATGGTGTCTCCTTCCTTGGCGCGGATATTTCAGAGGTCAGATTTTTAGGAAATCGACCAATTACCAATTTGACATATGGATCTGCAGACACTGATCTTCACCCAGACCTGGATTTTGATAGAGGTGAAGTTGAATTGCTACAACTGACAATTAGGGTTGAACAAAACAATGGAAACACTCAAAAGGTTAAAGAATTAGAAGCCGAGCTATACGAAAACAACAGTTTTGCGGATTGGTGCCCGCATAAAAGCGATGATGGAGCAGCCGTCTTTCAAAAAAGAGATTTCTTGAATAGGCTGGGGCTTACAGATTGGCCTCATCAGGAATCTTCTTAAATAGCATATTCCTGAATCTCCTGGCCCGAATTCCAGCCCATCAGAGCCTGGTTAGGATGTTGCGTTTGCTTTGCTGACAGAGATAACCTAAAGGGTCCGAAGGCAATTGAGGTCCAATAATTAGAATAATACTATATTTGTACCAATCAAAAGTAATAGCGTTGACATGTGCCAATGTTGAAGTCCTTTACTAATCATCTTTAGTTTTATGCTCTGAGATAATTCTCTCCGCATCGCGGATATAGTCCTGAGCGATCTTTCTCAGACTTTGAGCAAACCGATGATAGCCCGCATCTTCCACCACATCTGCTTTTTCCTTGTACTGTTCTGCCAACTCTTTTTCTGGCTTAGCAGTAGGGTCCACCCAGTGAGCGCCCCTGGCATTGTGAGTGCTGATATTATAGCCATGACGCATATCACCGGCGTCTTCGCCATTAAGTGCCTCTGCTATCGCTCGATGGATCCATAATCCATTTTCATCTTTCGGCGCATGAACTAGGACATTACCAATGTGACTCATCGCGACTTCAAGATGACCAGATTTCTCGCATGTTTCTCTTACCTGTGTAAGCCAGTCTCTAAACAATTCGGCGTTAAATTCTCCATTGGGTGATGTTCCCGGAGATGTGCGCCAATTACGAAGTAATTTCCAAATGTTAGTGAAGATTGCTTCCTGTTCAAGGCTTGGATCCGTTTTTGTTTCATCTTCATCTTTCGAACGATAAATCAATCGGATTAATTCACAAAAAAAGTCCGGATCAGTTGCCAATTTATCTTCAAGCAATTTAGGTGTCGCGCTTATGTCACCATCAAGCAAGGGTAAGTAAGCCCATTCAACATTGAATAATTCTGTTTCGTCGACGGCATTATCCGACTGAAGGTGTTTGATGAGTTGAACAATTGTGTAAGCATCGGTCGTATGGACTGGTTCACTGGATTTTACTCCGTCAATTAACGCTCGAATACTTTGCTTGCTATCTATGGGTTTCTTATCCTCAAGCATATAAACAAGGCAATTTATGGCCGCTCTCGGTCGTTCATACTGAATCAATTTGTCAATTGCCTGTTTTAGGTCATCATTTGTTTGGTATCCGTTAGCAGGTGTTCTACTCCAATACTCAATCTCAGCGTCGCCGAGCCATGATTCTGCTCTGGCCCAAGCAATTTTACCAAATGGCAAATAGGCAAGAAACTGCCCTATCTGCTGATTGCTCCAACCGGTTTTGGCTAAGCCATCGGCCCATTCCCAGTCACATAAAAAGTGGCGGCGCCACAAGTAACCTCCGATAAGAGCCTCGCATTCCTGTTGATCGGTAATCAGGAAATCAGGGAGCAGGAAGTCATCTATTTCACTATCGGAGAGGGTTCCCAAGGCCTGACCAACTTCTCTTGGTTGTGAAACAGACCTCGCAAACTCAATGACGGCATCCAGGCCGTCTTTTGCCAACAATTCTTGAATTGCCTTTTGCCTTCGCTCTTGTAGTTTTTGGCGCTGTTCTTCCCAGTTTCCCTTTTCCTCGTAATGATCCATATCCCTGCCGGAAAACAAATGCCGAAAACGAAGAGACGGGGTTTCTGGAGCAAGGGCCTTTGCGATGTCTTCAATGGGAGTCAATAATTCTTCAGGCAGAGCCCAGGTAGAGTCAGAAAACCTGCGGTGTTTTGTTGTAAACTTGACCAATCTATCCCAGATAGCCTGCTTCTTCTCCTCCGAAAGCATCAAAATTTGTTCAGATGAAAGATTGCTGACAAAATTATCATAAGCCGATTTAGGAAGGTGATCAAAATAATCTATCAGCTCTAATACACGATCAAAGTCGGTCCCAGCCGTTTCAACAGCAAGCTCAGCAAGGAAAACAACATGCTTCAAATATTCATCTTGGGTTACTTCATTCTTCCAGTCTTCAGGAATTGTTTTCCGCCATTTCGGCTTGTGGGTTCCAGAAGAAATTTCGCGTTGTCCGGGCAAGAGCCGGAGCAATATTTTCCAACCGATTTTCGGCGTGTCAGTCAAAATAGTTTGGATCGCAACATTCTGTTTTTTTGCTGTCCCTAAAGTCTGTGGGAGCCAAGGAAGCAAGATTGTTACAATTGAATTGTCGGGTCTGTTTGACAATCTGCCACCCGGATCATGTGTTGCCAGTTCCGAAAGCGTGCTACAAGCCGAAATGAGATACTCTTGCTCCCATGCCAAGCCTTCCAAAGCCCAAAGCAGGCCAGTATGATAGTTTCTTTCGGTAATACCCGAACCTTCTTGCGCAAAAATCTCGTCAAATGGACTTGGATTTGCGCGTAAAGCAGCATTTACCTGACCAAGAAACTCTTTGGGAGCCGCTTCAGAAATTGTCGGCAAAAGGTCGTTTAAGGTTGCCCATTGCTGCCAGGTGGCGTTTTCCAGAAGATCCCGAACCGACGTCACCGCAGTATTTTCTACCTTACCAATGGAACAATTTGTAAAATATTCTGGAAAGCTGCCAAGTAAAGCCAAACCTTCCGAAATGCCTTGACGTAATTGACCAGAATGCTTGTGAACTTTCCCAAATACGTTCGCAGCATACCGTTCTTCTTTTGGTAGCTCTAATGCTGGGTCTTCTTCACTCAAGATAAACTCGAGAATTGATTTAAAGTTATCAAGGTTAGAATCTAAAACATGCGGGCCCAGAGTATTTAGTAACTTCTTTTTTTGCCGGACAGTCCAGATACCGTTTTTTAGGGTCAAAGGTGAGTCTTGCTGAAGAAGGATATCACGTGCCTTGGGTTGCCATTCTTCATAGCTCTTTCCCAGCAATTTGCATAAGACGGCCCGATCATCTTGATTTTTTTCGTCCCAGCCCCCTAGTAAAGCTACGAGAGCCAGTTCTGCACTGTTCGGATGCTGTGCCCAGTCTATTTGCAAGGCAACTTTAGGATCATCAGATTGTAAGGTGAATTTAAGATCATCAGGTATTGCAACAACTGTTGTTCTTTCGGCAAACATCTTTAATAAATCTTCGGGCAAATTATCTCTTGTCACAGTTCCCGCGTGCTGATTCCAGGTTTGGACGGCATCAACTATCCGTCCCCATACCAGTTTTGGATGTTGCTGTTGAAATTGCGAGATGTGGGAGTGCAGTAAAGGCAACACTACCCCTGTTTCCCCGCCTACATCATAGCCAAGAATATGAAAGCTTTTGAAGAATTGATAAATCTCTTCGTGTGAAACATCCTGACCGTTATTTGCCACCTTTAAATGATGTCTAAAAACATCGAGCTTCTGTTTGGCTTGTCCTGGACTGAAATTTGCTCGCTTTACATGGCTATAATACTCTACTGAATCCTTGGTATGCTTTGCGTGATGAAGAAGCCATTGCACATTCCTTTGATCAACAGCACTCAGAGGGCCCGTGATCAAAGCGATAACATCCTTGTCCTTCGAAAATAATGAGGGATTATTGAAATCATTCCATGCGGCCTGGATAACTTCTCCAAAAAGCGAGCTCCCTTTGGTTATCGATATAGAGTGCTTTATTTGGCCAAGAAGTTTTCTAACTTTTTTAGTCTGACTGCTTTCAATATATACGATCAAATCATCGGTATCATAGCCGTCAACCTTTCCTTGAAGCTTCACTTCTTTTATTGGCCAACTGGGTAAGCATGGTGCGTATCCGCCAGTGAGCATTAGCGCAATAAAACTCGATTGAATATGCGCTTCAAAATGGCCGCCTCCACCACCGGTGGAGAAAGGATTGCTTAATTTCTTACTCCGTTTGGTCAACTAAATCTCTTTTTGCAATGTACTACCCTCTGCGCTTACAGACACGTCAGCGACTCTTATAGCGGTCGACTGGCCTTCAGCCCAAGGTAAAAAGGGGCGGATCGGTGAGAATTTATGCTCTGAGAAGAAAGCTATTTATAATATACTTTGTAAGTATCTCCATTCCAGTATTGATAGAAACAATTAGGAAGTATGGTTGTTTGATTGATGTGGATTTAGGCAAAGCGTTTTGCGCTGATTTTGTCAAGCAATTCGGCAGATAGGCTGTCCCGTTGTCTCAACTTTTAATCTCAAAAGTTCCTGCGTTTAATGCCTTCCAGTAGTTCGGATGGCGATAGATTTAGTCCGTCGGCCAATTTACACAATGTCTCAACAGAGATTTCGCGTTTGGCGTTTTCAATATGACTGATGTATGTCCGGTGAAGGCCCGAATGGTCTGCAAGTTCTTCCTGCGACCAGCCTTTGTCATGCCGAATCTTTCGAATTCTAGTTGCTAATTGTTCATATACGCCCATCGCCAAGAGCAAGCGATGATGTAGACGAATAGTCTACAGACTATCTGTAACAAAATGGTTGGAAGAGAGCTTTTCGCATTGTATACGATCTGTAACATTCATTGGGCGGGATTTAATTATGTCTGCAGATCAGAAAATTTCTGTAAAAGCCGCAAAGTACATAAAACTTGGTAAAGCGGGTAGCTGGGAGGAGCTTTGCCTAAAAGATGGAACTTTACGCCTCGGATACTATGAGGTGCCGCATCAATTCGGATTGGAAAATAATAGGGATGCCATAAAGAAGTTCTATCTGGCTAACGGATATGCAAGTTCCGTTGCAACCGGTCACGCCCGACAAGTATTAGATTTTTACCGAGCAACGGCAGAAACCATATGGATAACCTTTTGTGATGGTTATCTCTGGTGGTGCATGACAGATTCCGAGGTAGAATATTTTGGCGCCAATGCAGAAGCCTATCCGAATGGAAGCAGATTAAGAAAGTCAGTTTCGGGTTGGAAAAACACTTCGATAGCTGGCTGCTCCTTGTTAATCAGTGAATTAAGCGGGCAACTGACGCGTGTCCAATCATATCAACAAGCTATCTGCGACATTAAAGGCAGTGCATTTGAATACCTAGTAAGAAAAATCAACGGCGAAAAGATCCCCGAAATAGAAGCGGCAATAGCTTCACGTTCTTCCATGGAAACTACTTGTTTAGACTTAATTCGGAAGCTGACCTGGCAGGACTTTGAGTTGTTCACAGAGCTTATATTCAGCGGAAGCGGATGGCAGCGCGTTTCGGAATTAGGTGGGGCCCAGAAGACCATTGATCTTGAATTGGTGCAGCCTCTTTCAGATGATAGATGCGTCGTCCAGATCAAGTCCAGGACCGATCAGAAGGAGTTTGATCGCTATAGCCATTTACTTCCATCTTACAATGCCGAATCCTCATTTTATGTTTACCATACTTCGACAAAACCCATTAAGACAAACGGATCGCAAATACAGATATTGGGCCCTGTAAAACTCTCGGTGTTGGCCGTTCGGTTGGGCTTGGTTGATTGGTTGATCAAAAAAGTTGGCTAATGCCCGTGTTTTTGAGCCGGTCCTACTCAATCAGCAATTTCAGCTACATACGCGCGCGCAGGTATAATTACCAAGACCAAAGTTATGCATAAAGTTACTCGTTGTTTGTAGGTCGTCGGAAATCAGCTTATTTCACGACTATATTCGAACCCTACTAAGTTTGGGGCTTTGCCAACTTCAATCACCGAAACTCTATCCCAGGATAAACTTCCCAGCATTTCCAGAAAAATCAGCTGCTTCCTAATACAATCAACATAAATAAATCTAGGAAAATAAGGACCAGAATGATTGGCGGGATAATTCTTTTGAAAAGGTACAAAGCCAACGGTAGTAGAACTTTTCTGAAATTTGTTGCGAAATTATTTTCGCTTATTCTATCTATTTCAGAATCCTCTGGCAGCTCAATTTGCGGCTTTATACTAGGGAACGCTGCGAGTGCTATATACAGAGTAAGCCATCCCCAGAGACCAAAATTAATCAACGTACCGAAAATCTGGCTCATCTCATTTAGTTTAAGTATCGTTAAAAATAATTTCAAAGGAGCCCAGACAGCGTCTAGGCCAATGGCACTACGGTAGCTTGGAACTACAGCAAAATTGGAGAGCATTATTATAGTAGAAGAAAAGATCCAAAGAATATAAAACTGCAATTTCTCGTACTTCTCAGAAAAGAGAATTCCCAGAGCTATTACCAAGCATAAGGCGGGTATCACTGAAATTAACTGATGCTGTGCTAAGAACTGAATCCAAATAACTACTAGCACTAGGGGGCCTAAATACCATATCAAAAGGTTTGAAATGATAGGTGCGAATTTGTTTAGAGGCCCTACTCTATTTAGGTTCTCGCTCACTCTAATTTTAATTGTTTTACTATAACCTTGAAGTTGGTTTGTCTTATCGAAGTACCTAGGTTCTCTCGCAAACTCCGAAAAGGTCAATATCCAGGGGAAAAGATAAATTCTTGGATCAGGGGAAAACGTATTGGTATCCAGATCTATAGTGAGTTCATCATATTTTTGAAGCCTACGAGCAAGCTGACCTACATAAATATGCAGGTATAAAAAAACTGCGACTATAACAATCGGACTGACCGCAAAAAAATCTTTAGTTGCTACAGTAACCCCAAATACGGGAAGCAATAATTCATTTGAAGCCGTGTTTGAGAAAGCTGTGATTAGTACATAGAGAGAACTTGCAATGAGTAAAAATAGTAAATTTCTGGAATGTTTGGAGGCTTCTGCAATAGAGTTCACTATTAGGTCGAACTCTTTTTCTTCATCCAGTTTCATCCGTCACCCTAAAATAGTAGAAGGTCTTCGCCAATCTAGGCGAATTTTGTGCCATTAATACTCCTAACTAGTGTATACACAGCATTGGATGATGACAATTAAGATTCATGCTTGCAAGTAACTCATATACTCATCGCATCTGTTAATGTCTAATAGGCCATGGCACTAAACTTAGACGGAAAAATTTTCTTTAAGCATTTGTATGGCGGAAACCCAGATAAATGGGGCATTATTGGCTTTCCGAATAGCCTTTCCGCGTCTAATGCGCTCCGTGGATATGCAAAGGATGGCCCGGTTTTGCTTGCGGTCACAAGAGAACCTCTGGTGAGGGATCAATCATCGGAGTGTTTAAAGGGAAAGATTTTTGGTGTTGCGACTCTTGTCAATAAAGTCATAGACAGCCGCAAGTTAGCAAATCCAGAGATGATTAGCGACTTTCCAGAAGTGATCGAGATTTGGGATCAAGCAGCGCCAATCAAAGAGTATTGGCATCTTAATAAGCCGAAACCTTACTCTGAATTTTCTGAGGATGCACTGCGAGAAATAGTCTCTCAAAGGAGAGGCCACCTTATTGATCTAACTGACTATACCGACTTAGTATCAGAGATAAGGCATTGGCTTAAAGAGGTGACGCTTAATAATCGCCCAGTGTATCATAACGAGGAAACAAAAGAATTTCTTAAAATGAGCTCTGGAGGTGCTGAGTAGCTCACTAAATTATTGGATTCCAGAGTACGCATCCAAATCTAATATATGTTGGAGAAATTGGTTTCAGCGGAAGTTCCCAGCATCCTTTTTTTTAAGGCGGCCCATTACTAAGAGTTAATTCCCCTATGGTGTGCTCATGACCGAATAATTAGAAGCACGAGCCCATAAGGAGAGAGACCCTTCAGGGCCTCCCCCTTGGGCGTGCCACTGGGCTGTAGGCCCGCGATAAATCCGCGAAATGCTATACCCCGCGAAGCCGCGAAACCCTTTAAGGGAAATCGCGGGTGAAGCACCCGCAAAACACGCGATCCTCCCGTGATTTACCCGCGATCTCAGAACGGGGCGGGGTTCGGGTTGACGAAGTGCGGCACCCTCTTTTTGGCCGTGTCGTCGTATTTGTCTTCCAGGGTTAGTTTGCCTTCCCGCTCCATCGTCTCAATCTTGGCTTTGGCAATTGCTGGCTTAACGTCAAAGCGCTCCGCAACAAGCCTGTGGGCGGCCACCTTGCTATTGCCATGGAACGTGGCGCGCTTTCCATCCAAGAACTCTGCCACGGCAGGCGTATCGAGCGAATCACTCAGCACAACATGCTGCATGGCAGGAGACCATTGATTGATGGCTTCATCACGAAATGCAACGATTTCTAGCCAATCCTCCCGCGTAGCATCAGCGTAATTTTGCTTTGCGGATAGGACGCCTTTGTATCTTTTACGCTTCTCTTCCGGAACATCGAATCCGTGCCCTTCCGGTAAAGTAACGACTTGGTTCGCACATCGGACACGACCGGCAATCGCTGAAGCCCCACGCATCCCATCCATACTGCCCGCTGTTGCTCCCTTGCGGGTGTGGTGGACCGCAAGGATTGCGCAATCCGTTATGATGGCAATTTGGCGCAACGCCTCGACGAGGAAGTTCATCTCGATATTGTTGTTTTCGTCGAGATTCCCCGCCAGTTCGATTAACGGATCCAGAATAACCAGCTTGGCGCCAATTTCCCGGATGTGATTGATTAGTTCGTTGTAGAACGCCGTCTTATCGAGCTTTCCTTCTTTATCCCGCATTACAATATGCGTTGACGGTCTATCCAGGTATTCGAGCGGTATCTCTTCAGGTATTGGTTGGGTATGTTCAATGGCCCATGTGCGACGGTCAATCTCTTCGATATCATCTTCTCGATTGACCAGCAAAACCGGCCCGGACTCGATCAGCTTAAACGGGCCCCATTCTTCTCTGGAAGCGACCATAATCGCAATGTGCAGGGAAAGCAGCGATTTGCCGGCGGAAGGCTCTCCGAACAGAATGCCCAGTTGACCCCTCATAGCTACCCCATCGACCACCCAGGGGCGAGGTTTCCTCGCCCTGCGTGGGATGAGACGGGTCCGCTTGCCAGGCTTTTCCTCCTCGGGAAGTGCATCTGCCAAATTCATGATACTGCCCTCCCATTCTTTGAGAGCCAGTCTCTGATCTGCCTGCGAACATGTGCCTCAGGATCTTTGCGTGCTCTGCCGTCCGGGTGATAATAGGCCCGATGGGATACAGACTGATCATTCGCCGGAGTCGCTAATAGGCAGGCAGCCATAAGATCAATGTCCGTTTGATCGATGGGATCGCGCTCCCCGAGCACAGCCCCAATGAAGGCAAACTCGTGCTCGGATCGTGACGGGAATTTCGCAGGCCGAAAAGTTAGTAAACGCCATGCCCACGGTGAAATACACTCCTCAACATCATCAAGGGTATAACCATCTACCGAAAAGGACACAGGATCAGCTGCAAAGGACGCTGGAGGATCAATCCGGCCTATTTCGCCCAGGGGTACCTTGGACTCCCAATTCGTGTGGACAAGTCTGCAAAGGGCGCTCTGTCTGTCTGGCTTTCTATTCCTTGTTCCAGGCAATCTCCAGATGTGATCACATGTCCAGCAGTTACGATCAACAGGCAGTTCGGGAAACTGATCACGAAGCCAGAGGTTTACGGCCTCGCAATCCGTCCGGTCCTCTGTGTGTTTATCGAAACGCCAATGTGCCTGATACCCGCCACCTGTGAACGCGATATATGCCGGCTCCCAATCAAGCTTGGTGCGCAAGGTCCACACAACATCTTCGTCCCAGCCGCAGCCGTCGACATCCAACCAGACGCCGACACAGAGTTCAATATCCTCTTTGCAGGGCTTTCGTACATCGTCCATGCGATGAGAGTTGCCGACGAAATATACTGAACGCCCTAATGTATCGCACCACCACTTGGCGCCCCATGCGGCAGAACGAGGCGAACGATATCGCTTGGTGTAGAAGCTGCGGGTTTTATGATCAAGGAAGCAGAGGGTGGGCTGACTACGGCCAAAACTAGCAAGAAACCTCTGCGTTTGATGTATTTCCGAGGTGGGAAGGATTATACTGCCTTGGTTCGCAGGTCCTTGTACAGTCGAAATAGTGCTTTCGGTCCTTTGGGATTGGGCGAGAGATTTCTTAATCATGGTGTGCCCCCCGCCGACGCTTCTCAAGCCACTCCATTATGTCACCGCGTCGGTACAGTACGCGTCTACCCACCTTGTGATAAGGGGGCATGTCTAGCCGTCCCTCGCTGCGGCCGATCTCAAAGAAACCGATAGAAAGCGTTGTAAGCTGAGCAACCTCTTCGGTTGTCAGAAGTTGATCTGGATCAGATGTCTGAGTTACAGATGGAAGGAGCTTTGCAAGCTCCTCGTGGATAATAGTTCTTATAATTTCATCAAGATTCACTTCCGCCTCCTAGCCAAACAGTATTGGCTTTTTAGAGGCGGCGTTACTTCATGCTGTCCGGGCAAGCGAGCTTACAATATCTCGGGCCAATCTGTTCAGATTGACTCCCTGAGTAACTTAAGGGCACTGATTTTTGGTTAGCATACTTGACGGCCCTACCGCTATTGAATAGTAACTATAGCGCAATTTAAAATTGAACTAAAGACTGATTTTTTTTACGATTTTGTCCGCCACACGCTGCGCCCAGTCCGCAACCACCTCTTCAGGGATATTGCGTTCGCCGTATATGTCGGTTACGCCGCGTTTATCACGATGGTTAAGCAGCCGCTGGATGATGGGAAACGGACAACCTACCTCTATTTCGGCGACATATTTCCAGTGGTGGCGCAAGGCGTGTTCAGAACAGAGATGACGCAATGATGGTGGCTTCGGGTTGACTATGTGATGGCCCGCTATTCCGCCGGGAAATATCCAGTCGCTTTCTTGAGGGAGATCTCGGATTGTGTCCAGTGCCCACGAGGACAGTGGAAGGTCGAATGCGCGGGAAGCTCCCCCTTTGGGCTTAGGAAGGTGTAGCCAGCTGTTTTGCAATAGAGAGTGCCGGGCAGTCTTGGCATCGTTCTCTCGCAGGCCTGTCAGCGCCACAAATTGCCAGTAGGCACGGATGATGGGTGATTCTGCACGCTGCACAGCCTGCCACCACTTAGCAGGGTCGCCCATGGGGCGGCGCTTTGGAGGTTCGGTTATCCGTAAGGGTCGAATACCGTCGCCGGGCCATGGGTCAGACGTGGCTGTACGGTATACGGTGCCCAGGTGACGGAGCATATCGTTCGCAGCATATTTGGACTGTTCACCGACGCGCATCTGCAGTCTGACCAACCTAGCATGAGTGATTGTTGTGAGCGGGCGGTCCATCCAATCGCTTACATGCTTCTCAAATTGCATCCGACGATTCTTGACTGTTCCCTCAGCACCTCCGTTGAGGAGGCAGCGCTCCCCCCATAGGTCCAGTGCCTCTCGCAATGTGATGGCGCGTTGACTGCGCCCCCGTAGAGCCAGATCAGCGGCCCGGTCTCGGGCGGCACGCAGGCCCAGATCGGGCCACTTGCCCAGGGTCAGACGACTGCCACCGCTGCGCTGGAATATCCAGCTCTTAGAACCGGTCTTTCCGACACGGCATCCCAAGCCGGGGTTCTGCTTACACCAGTGGAGGCCCGCTTTTTGGGACCGGTCCATCCAAGCTTCGGATAGAGTAATACTGCTTCTTGCCATTATGAGTAACTTCTTAAATAACTTTATCAATTTAAAGTAGTATAACTCAGCAATGGAAAAGGTAAATGAAATCGATGAATCATTAGCTGAAAACGGCTTGGTTTAGCTCATATTGCATACTTGCCAAGGTTAGGGTCGTGAGTTCGAATCTCATCGCCCGCTCCAATTTTCCAACTTGACAGCAGTGAGTTAGCTAGCGCGCCAGAAGGGCTTCGCTTCTTGACCCAAAGAAGACATTTGTTTGAATGCTTGAAGTTTCGCTGAATGCCGGAAGACGTCATACATTCAATACCAATATAAAAATGTTATTTCTATTTGATTGGCAGCACAATCAGCCCATTTTAAAAGCGACATACATATAGTTGCCACCAACGGCCACCCTATTGGTGCTGTCAGCGGACAGGGAAGAAAGAAAAACCAGATGCCTGCTTTTGAGGACAATACGCCTTCAGATATAGAAGAGGTCGAGACGGAAGACAGTCAGACCGCGCAGCCAATGCCGCCTGAGAAGAAAGCGGCGTATCGGCGATTTGCTCTGACGGTGATGGTGATCTTTGCGCCGATACAGATTTATATTGGATGGCGCCTGATACCTGACTTGCCGGTTCCTATAGCCTTTCAGGTGCTCGGGGGAGTGATCATCGCGATTTCCGCTGTACTTATTCCTTTTGGAACGCTCGCGTCAATTTTTGTGAAAAGTCAGGTCGTAGCGGACCGTCTCGTCTGGGCCGGATCCCTGACCTTGGGCTGGTTCTCCTCCCTCTTAATATTCACCTTGCTAAGGGACATAACCTTTTTGTTTACTGACGGGCAGGGCTGGGTGGTCGAAAGCGCCGTACTGGCGTTAGTCCTGTCTGTCCTGGTGACCTCGATCGGTTTTTTTAATGCCCGGCGGATTGCGAAAGTCGTGAACATAGATATTGCCCTCGATAATCTTCCTCACGCGCTTGAAGGTTTCTCTATTGCCCAGATTACGGATATTCATGTGGGACCCACCATCAAGGGCAAATATGTTCAGGGTGTCGTCAATAAGGTCAATGCCCTGAACCCCGATATCATTGCCATCACCGGCGACATTGTGGATGGCCGGGTCCATCAACTTACCAAGGATACGGCGCCCCTTGGCAAACTTAACGCCCGTTATGGCGTGTATCTCGTGACCGGTAATCACGAATATTATTCAGGGGCAGAAGAGTGGGTTCAAGAGTTTCGTCGAATTGGTTTGAATGTATTAATGAATGAGCATGAGATCGTTCGCCATAATGACACCGATATTGTTGTGGCAGGCGTGAATGACTACAACGCTGGCAAGGTGATACCCGCTCATAAAAGTGATCCGGATGCCGCTATTTCCGGAAGCCCTGCGGACGCACCCAAGATATTGCTCGCCCATCAACCCCGCTCAGCCGATGCCGCAGCGAAAGCCGGATTTGATCTGCAGCTTTCGGGCCATACCCATGGGGGCCAGTTCTGGCCGTGGAATCATTTCGTTCGCTTACAACAACCGTTTACGGCCGGCCTCCGGCGCCTTGGACATCTCTGGGTCTATACCAGCCGCGGAACCGGATACTGGGGCCCACCCAAGCGATTTGGCGCGCCCTCTGAAATCACTCTGATCAAACTATCTAAGGCATCTTAGGATCAGAACAGAGCCTGTAGACGATGTCAGCCATGTGCCAAAAGAATAAGTGCAGATCCGGTTTTAAGCGCCCGTCTGGTCTTTGAACATATGGGCGAGCTCACGAGTGTCCCATCCCGATTTTTCCGCTGCCCCTTCATAGACGCTGTTCAAAAACAAAAGCAACGCCTGTTCAGGATCCTTCGCGGTTCGCATATCTTCATATCTTAAGACAGCAAGCGCCCCGCCGTTTTTGTCAGTCCAAAATGCCTCCGTTGGCGCCAGGGGTATTGTGTTCATGCTGTCCGGCTCCGGGTATGCGTAACCGTAGAAGGCGGCTTCCTGAAACGTGTCATCGCCTGGCCAAAAACCAACAGAAATGACCTCATGCGAATAGGCTTCCCGGTCTGACTGTGTGCGTGGATTTTCAAGGGGCGCCGCGCGGCCGGAGAACCGGGTGGAAACAAGATCAAAGGAATGCCAGTACAGATGAACAGGCGTTTGCTTGCCACAAAATCCGCCTCTATAAATTTCAAAGATAGATGCAATTGAACACAGAGCTTGCCAATAGGCACTAACGGCGCCTCGATCATATGTCTTGTGGGTGTGATCTATGGCAAAGGGGATAGTGCTGACATTTTCATACGGTTCGCCCTTGATTTCAACATCTATTCCCAAAGATGAAAGCGCTAAAAAAAGCGCTGCATGGAAATCTGCGACGGACTTGTCCGTAACCAAAAACCGTTCGATCCGACCGTCGTTCTTTGTAACCAGAACCTCATGATCGATCATATCGTAATCGATCTGAAACCCGTCTGACCCAAGCGGAATACGCCCGGTCGAAAGCCCTCTGGCCGAGGGGTAGAGGGTCACATGCCACCAATGATTTTGCTTTGGGTGGCACTTCAGACGGATCTTGCCAATAATTTGCAAAAAAAGGTGCAAGGTTTCTTTTGTTTCTACCCAATCTGCATAGGGCAATGCGGGAAAATCGTATTTTGCGATGATCGTTCTCCTTAAAGCTATGCTAGATCAAATAGAATAACTTTGGCTTCTGACAAGGCGATGACAGTACAAATCTCATGATCCATAAACTGTAACCCATCGCCTGCTGTTAAACGCTCTCCTTCAATTTCGACCATACCATCGACGATCTGGATGAAACCTCCACGGCCTGTCGAAAGTCTGTGTTCAACAACTGTCTCGTCACTGAGACTGGCGAGATAAACTCGGTTGTCGGAGTTTAGAGACACAAGGGCATCTTCCGTCGAAGGTCCGGCCACCAGGCCAAATCGATCTTCGATCACTGTCTGATCAATTGAAACCTGCTCATAGGTAGGGTCACCTGCGACGGTTTCCGGTACAATCCAGATTTGCAGAAAATGAACGGGTTCATCAGAAGACGCATTCATTTCTGAATGACGTATTCCCGTGCCGGCCGACATGCGTTGTATTTCACCTGGTTTGATAACAGACCCATTGCCGAGCGAATCCTCATGGCGCAGCGCCCCTGAAATAACGAGGGTCAATATATCCATGTTAGTGTGCCCATGAGTGCTAAATCCGGCGCCACCGATAACGCGATCTTCGTTGATAACCCGCAAGGCTCTGTGTCCAGGACGCCTTGGATCGTTGAAGCTTCCGAAGGAGAAAGTATGGAAGCTGTCAAGCCAGCCTGTCTGAGTACGGCCGCGTAATGACTTCTCATGCAGAAGGGCCATCAAATCAATCCTTTCATAACTATGTGCCCCCAAAAAGCGGACAACCAACTCGCCAATAACATTCAGATCAGTGTTATTTAGATGGTGCTTTGAAAACAGGTTCTGCAAAATATTATATTGCCAGTCCCGATTTTCCCTCCATCACGTTACCGATCCGGCGTTTCGATGCCCGGCGGGGTTTTTGACCAGGGGTATCCGGCTTTGCCAAGTTTATACCCAACCTCGAACAACGCCTCCATATAGGCCCCGTCAAAGAGGTTACTCGATTGCTTGTCGAAACTCTCCGGAATAAAGGCGAGATTGAAGTCTATTTTGTCGCGCTGGGTGATCAGATAGATCTGGTAGAGGTCTCCATTTCCCTGGCTGCGGATCAAGGTGTCCAGGGATCGGGCGGTGATGGAGAACAGGCCGGCGATTTTATCCTGGTAGTTTGACTTTTGTTTGCGGTTGCGAATGACGTAGAGCCGACCTTCAATCGGCAGTTCGGCAAACACCTCGCCAATCTGGACTTGTGCCGGATACAGGAATACTTGCGCCGTGACGCCCCCATCCACATGGAGCTCGTCATAACGACGCCCGCCTGCCTCAACATCGAAGAGAACCGGCCTGAAGATGCCGGGTATTGAGGCGGAGGCGAGAATGATCTTTTGCAGGATCTCAAGGGATTTTGGATGGCCACTATTGGCAAGAGCGCCGATATCCCAGACAACGGGCCGACCGGCATCGAGATTTGTCGTGCTGATCATCAACCGCCGCCCTTTGCGATGTTCAATCGCTATTTCCTCCAGCATTTGCCGGGTGATAAACCGCTGGATCGGCTGTGCCAATGGGTTGCCATCCAAGAGCGAGATGCCGAAAAGCACAGACAGGGCTTCTGGATCCATTTCAGCATCCTGGGGAATGGCAAGCAGCAATTCCTTTAACTTCCCGTCATAGTGAGGACCCAAAAAGGCAAAGGGGGCGATTAGCGCGCCGACACTGATCCCGGTGACAAATTGAAACTCGGGCCTGTCACCTCGTTCGGTCCAGCCAAGCAATAGGCCGACCCCAAACGCGCCATCTTCACCGCCGCCGGACAGAGCCAGGCTTTCAAGCTGAATCGTCTTGCCAGATTGCAGATCATCTGCAAAGCGCGTCCGTAGTTGTGCCGTCACCACCGTCGAAAAATCCTTGAGATCCGCAGGTGCTTCATCTCCCCAATATCGAATGTTGTTGAGTCCCGGAAGCTTCGCCACATCCGCGAGTTCTTCCGGCACGGCCTTATGCGGGAGCGTCCCGCAGGCCGCCAAAAGGAATGCGATGAGCAAGGCCCCAACAGATTTTGGCGGCAGGATTTGACGGGCTTCAAACAGCATTGATGTAACGCTTTGCAAACTTCTGCCTCTCCCAACTGTTAAAGTCAGCATGATAACAGGGGCACAATAAACGCATTTTCGCGACATTCATTGATTCAGTTCAATGCCCTGATAGGATAATCGGGTTTTAATATCGGCTTGCTGGATAGCTATATTGATGTCCGGCGGAACAGGTTGGGTCAGATGTCACAGGGCTTTTTTTTGGGACGGTTTCGTCAATTTATGGATTTTTTGAATGCTGACCACTGTATCAGATCGTGACCTGACACCTTTACGGCGTAACAGGCTATTACAGGCCCTTATGGTTCTATTTGCGGTTTTCTGGCTACTGGCGGCAATCGACCCGGAGGACCGCTTCGATTGGTTTCTGGAAAATCTGCTGGTTTTCCTAACTGTTGGGTTGCTGGTTTTTTTCTATCGGAAATGGCCTGTGTCGGATCTTTCCTATCTCCTGATTTTTCTGTTTCTGGTTCTGCATATCATTGGCTCTCATTACACCTATTCCAACACGCCGTTCGGATTCTGGCTGCAGGAGCTGCTGGCCCAGGACCGCAACCATTATGACCGCATTATCCATTTCTGTTTCGGGCTTTTCATCACCTATCCGATATTGGAGGTCTTTCTCCGCTATGCAAAGGTTAGGTATCACATCAGTATGCTGATTGCCTTTGCGCTTATCGCGACAATGAGCGGCATTTATGAAATCATTGAATGGATCGTTGCCATTATTGTCAGCTCGGAGGCGGCAATGGCCTATCTTGGAACGCAAGGGGATCCTTTTGATGCCCAGAAGGATTCCGCACTGGCAATCCTGGGCTCCCTTGCGGCATTGGCCCTGACACAGATTTTCGCGCGCAAACTGCGAGCGGACTGACATATCTCATGTGTAGTAGGACCGTAAAAGTCCGTCTGCTGTGCCTGGATCAGCGGTGCTTTTGCAGGGCGGTGCAGACCTTGTCGACATCGGTGAGGGCGAGCTGCGGTCCGATGGGGAGGCTGAGGACTTCATCGGCATATTGACGGGCGATGGGCAGATCGTCCGGGGCGAAGCCAGCACTTTTGTAGGCTTCCTGCATATGGGGCGGGATCGGATAATGGATCAGGGTACCGATCCCGTCCTCAGCCAGTTTCGCCTGAAGCGCGTTCCGGGCTTTGCTTCGAACCACATAGAGATGCCAGACGGGGTCGGCCCAGTTGGGAACAAAGGGCAGAACAAGGCCGTTATCGGCCAGGCGCTCGCCGTATTTTGAGGCAATCTCACGGCGGCGGTCGGTCCAGTCATCCAAATGCTTGAGCTTGACCCGAAGGGCGGCGGCCTGGATGGGATCAAGGCGTGAATTTACACCCTGGACTTCGTTGACATATTTCTCCCGGCTTCCGTAATTGCGCAGGACGCGGACCTTATCGGCCAGATCGGCATTGTTGGTGGTGACGGCTCCGGCATCGCCGAGGGCGCCGAGATTTTTCCCGGGATAGAAACTCCAGCAGACAATATCGCCATGACCGCCGAGCCGCTGGCCCTTATAGCGGGCGCCATGGGCCTGAGCGGCATCTTCAACGACTTTGAGACCGTTGTCGCGGGCCAGGGTGAGCATCGGATCGAGATCGGCCGGCTGTCCATAAAGATGAACCGGCAGGAGAACTTTGGTTTTGTCTGTAAGGGCGGCAGCGATGCGTTCCGGATCCATATTGTGGGTAGCCGGATCCGGTTCGACCGGGACCGGCACGGCGCCGACGGCTGACACGGCGATCCAGGTCGCCACATAGGTGTTGGACGGGACGATCACCTCATCCCCCGGTTTCACGTCGAGCGCCCGCAATGCCAGGATCAGGGCATCAAGGCCGTTGGCCAGGCCGACCGCATGATCGGCCCCGCAATAGTCGGCCCATTCGGCCTCAAAGGCCTCGACCTCGGGCCCGAGAACATACCATCCGCTTTCAAGCACCCGGGAGACGGCAGCAGAAATCTCGCCGTCCAGCTCCCGATAGGCGGCGCCGAGATCAAGAAACGGAACCGTCATGAGCCGCCGTTCCTCACCGCGTTGATGAAATCGTCATATTCCCGGAAATAGTCGCTTTCGTCATAATGCTGGGAGGCGATGACCATGCAGACGGCGCCTTGACTGAAACTGTCAATTTCCCGCCAGTTGAGCCGGTTGATCAGCAGGCCCCGGCGGGGATTGTTGAGCCAGTATTCGGATTTTTCAAAGCCGTTATCGATCTTGATGCGGAAACTGCCGGAGAGGGCGAACAGCACCTGCTGCAGCTCGCGATGGGCATGGCCGCCCCGTTCAGATTCTGCCGGTACATTATACAGGAAATAGACGCGCTTGATCTCGAACGGGACCTGCTCGCCGCCTTCGATGAAAGTGAGGTCACCCCGTGGGTCGGAGATCACCGGCAAATCGATCATCGAGACGGTGCTTCCGGTTTTCACAACGGCACCTTTTGGTTTTAAAACATTCATATCGGCTCTGGTTCCAATATTTAGGGATATCGACCCTATTTAAAACAGATAAATGTGAATTTCCGGTAAAAGTGAATCTAAATTCGTACTGGTAACGAAACTGGGAGATCTTGGACGCAGTTAATAACCGGGCGATGAACTCTTTCTCATACCGCAAGCGAATTTCTTCTATACTACAATCGACAGCGGGTCCTGTCCAGACGAGAGGATCTGGCCGTTAACTCTCGAGATGAGGGTAATTTTGTTGACTCCGTCCACTAGTTTGTGGACTCAGTCAACAAAATTTGTGTCATGGAGTCCGATATTTTCGATTTCCCTCTGGTTTAGAGACGGGTAGGTTGGTGGGAGAGAGGCGTCGTGCCTCCCCTTTTTCACCGGCCTGAGGATCGCCCGACATGACATTTTCCTCCTATCATTTCACCCATGCCCTGACCCGAAAACCAGGCCGCAGTGTCGCCCGGGGACTGCGCGATGGCGGCGCGGCGGATCCGGATCCGGAAATGTTCGAAACGGAACATGCGGCCTATGTGGCGGCCCTCAAATCAGCGGGTGTTTCCGTCACGGAACTCCCGCCCGATGAGGGATTCCCGGACTCGGTTTTTATCGAGGATCCGGCGCTCTGTCTGACGGGAGCGGTGATCCTGTTGCGTCCTGGCGCCCCGTCGCGGCTGGGTGAGCGGGAGACCTTGCGGGACAGCCTGAGCCGCTTCTACCCGACGGTCCTTGACCTTCCCGGGGATGGCTATGTGGATGGCGGTGATATTCTGGTGACCGAGCGTGAAGTGCTGATCGGCCTGTCGGCCCGCACCGATAAAGCCGGGGCGGATAGCTTGAGGCCGCTGGTGGAAGCGGACGGGCGGTCCCTCCGCCTGGTCAACACCCCGCCCGGCATCCTGCATTTCAAAACCGAATGCGGCCTGCTCGATGAGAAGACGGTTTTTGCGACCGAGGCCATTCTCCGCTCCGGCTGTTTTGACGGCTATGAGACCATTGTTTGCCCGCAAGGGGAAGAGGCGGCGGCCAATCTGATCCGGGTCAATGATCAAGTGTTTTTAAGCAAAGGCCATCCGAAAACCGCAACCCTTCTGCGCTCCCGCGGCTATCAGGTGACGGAACTGGCCACCAGCCAGGCAGCCCGGGTCGACGGCGGCCTCTCCTGCATGTCCTTGCGTTTCACCCCGCCTCAAGCTTGAGGAGATCGGCATCAAGGGTCGGTCTGTTCTCTATTCGGGGCTTTCACGATCAGCATGAATAGCGATGCAGTGAGGAGGGCGCTGGCGAATAGAAGGGCGGCGGAAAAGCTTTGGGTCTGGTTATAGATCCAGCCGGCTAAAACCGGGCCGATAACCTGGCCGCTGGCAAAGGCCGCCGTCATGGCCGCCAGATGACGCAAGACATCATTTTCAGGTGCAATGCGATGGGTTTCCTTCATGCCCATCATGGTAATGATCATAAAGGTTCCGCCGACAGTGATACCCGCGATGATAATCGTTGAGATATGCGGATACAGGGCCGGCAGCAATAGCCCAAGCGCCATGACCAGCTGACTGGCGATCCAGATCTGGCGGACGGAATATCTCCTCTGCCATCGGGACGCGAGAATGGTTGAGAGGAAAGCCGTCGCCCCAAAAACCGGCCAGGCCCAGCCGAAGATCAGGGGAGAGGGCACGATTTCCTGCGCCATGACCGGCAGATAGGTGGCGGGAATAACATAGGTGATGCCAAGCGCTCCATAGGGGATAAGAAGACTCCAAATCATGGGTGTTCGATGAGACCTGTTTTTGGGGGTGTGAATACGGCTATCCGGAATTTCCGACCCGATATTCAGGAAAGCGGCACCAGCGGCCAGCAGGGTCAGCATTCCGAAAATCAGCCAACCGGTCTTGCTCTCGACCTGGTAGATCATCAGCACCAATGTGCCGAGGCCTGCAAAAACAATCCCGGCGCCGACCCCGGAAAAGACCCATCCGTGTTTCTCGCCCTGGCCCCTCTCAGTCAGATGCCTGATATAAAAGTTGCTCACCAGAACCAGAATGAAGGCACTGCAGAGACCAGCAAAAAACCGCAAGATTGACCAAATCATGAAATTATCGGTCAAGCCCATGCCAAGAGTACAGACGGCAATAGTCAGCAGGGATCCCCGCATAGCGGATTTTGGTGAAAGGGGAAGTCTGGCGGCAAACAGAGCTCCGAGCAAATACCCGAGAAAATGAATAGAGGCCAGAAGGCCCCCCTCTGAAATAGTCAGGAGTCCGTCGTCCTGCATCAAGGGGAGCAACGGGGTGTAAACGAAACGGCCAATCCCCATAGCAATGGCCAGGGAGCAAAGCCCTACAATAACGATACGGGATGTCGGCATCCTGCCCCTCCGGACGGTGTTTGAGGTTTCAGTTGCAGGAAGCATAGCAATGGTAATATATTAATAATAATGAATTAATTGGAAGCTATCTATCTCATATGGAGATACCAGATGCAGGGCCTGAATTTACAGACATTGGAGATATTCCGGACTGTTGCGGCAGAAGGCAGCGTCTCGGCGGCGGCGAAAAAGCTCAACCGGGTCCAGTCCAATATCAGTACCCGCATCAAGCAACTTGAGGAGCAAATAGAGAAACCTCTGTTTCTGCGCCAGAACAGAGGCCTCACCTTAACCCAGGACGGTCAATTGCTGTTGACCTATGCGGAGCGCTTCTTCCAGCTTTCCCTTGAAACGTCGGAAGCCCTCAATGTCGGCACCCCAAGTGGCCCGTTTCGCATCGGTGCCATGGAAAGTACGGCGGCGGCAAGACTGCCGGAAATTCTCTCACGTTATCATGCGCAATATCCGGAGGTTGAGGTGGAAGTGCAAACAGACACGGCGGGCGGTCTGATGACCCGATTGCAGAATTACGACATTGATATCGCCTTCTGCGCAGAGCCGGTTTCCTTCGATTGGGTGAAGACCCAGCCTGTTTTTGAGGAACGGCTGATCCTGGTGGCGCCCCGCTCCTTTCCTGAGCTGGAGAACATCCGGGAGATCAGCGGCAAGACGATTGTCGCCTTTGAGACGGGATGTGCCTATCGGCGATATCTGGAGCAATGGATTTTAGAGTCGGGCATTGTGCCGGGGAATGTGATGTCCGTGGGATCCTATCTGGCCATTCTTGCCTGTATATCGGCAGGGACGGGCTACGCCGTTGTTCCGCAGTCGGTTCTTGATATGATTTCAACAAAGGGAGAATTCCGGCAATATGAGCTGCCCGAAAAACTGTCCAGAATCACCACCCTGATGGTCTGGCGAACAAATTATGACTCGGCCAAGCTTGCTGCTCTGAAGGGATTCTTCTAGCTAGCCGCCTTCCGCCGTTTCAACCATGCATCCAGGGACCAGTGGTCATGGGTGCGCAGGAGCCAGAGGGCGGCGAAACCGGCGAGGGCGGCGAGGGCGATGGAGCTGTTGCGGTTGGTGGGAAAGCCGTCCTCGACCACGAACGGCGCAATCAGGCTCGGGAAGATAACAATGACGGTGACCAGATGCATGAGGAATAAAAGCGCGTAGGTCACAACCCGCCATAGTCCGAGGGCCGCCATCACGCAGATCAGAATCTGGGCGCTGCCCATGAAATAGGGCATCGTGGCGCCAATATCGATGCCATGAAAATAACCCCAGATCCGCGCATATTGATCCGGTACCAGGATCTTGTTGACCGCCCAGACAAACAGGAACCAGGAGAGCCCAAGCCGCAAGATCAGCATCGCCAGTGCATCCCGCCGGCTGTAGTCCTCCGCCATCACCGTCGTCTCCCGCATTTTCCTGCCTCCTCAGCCGTCAAAAAACGGCAAAAGTGTTCCATCGGGCAACAAATAGGTCAATGCACAAGCCGGACACGGGATGTCACGGTTAGGTGAGGGAGGAGGCTCGTTTAACTCTCAAACCGGTCCCGGTCATGGGGCGTTGTGAAGTCTAGGAGCGGGCCTTTGGGGACGATGCGGGTGGGGTTGACCGTCTCGTGGCTGCCGTAATAGTGGGTCTTGATTTCGTCCAGGATCACGGTTTCGGCGATGCCGGGTCGCTGATAGAGCTCTCGCAAATAGTTATCGAGATTGGGATAGTCGATAATGCGCTTCTTGTTGCATTTGAAATGGCCGAAATAGACCGCATCAAAGCGGATCAGGGTGGTGAACAGCCGCCAGTCGGCTTCGGTAATCTCATCGCCAACCAGATATTTCTGATCGGAGAGGCGCGTCTCCAGCCAGTCGACGGTGTCGAACAGGGCGTCGACATTTTCCTCATAGGCCTCCTGGGTGCGGGCAAAGCCGCTTTTATAGACGCCGTTATTGAGGCTGTGATAGATGCGCTCATTGACCTTATCAATCTCGGGCCGCAGGGCCTCCGGATAGAAATCATAGGGATCGGCGCCGAGATCCCCGAAGGCATCGTTGAACATGCGGATGATCTCGGAGGACTCGTTGGAGACGATGGTGTTTTTTGTCTTGTCCCAAAGGACCGGCACACTGCACTGACCCGTATAACCGGCATCGGCGGCCTGATAGACATGATACATATAGCGGGCATCGGGCACCGGGCTTTTCCCCTTAATCTCCCAGCCGTTTTCCAACATCATCGGGTCCACATAGGTGACCGAGATCATGTCGGTCAGGCCCTTGAGTTTGCGGAAAATCATTGTCCGGTGGGCCCAGGGACAGGCATGGGAGACAAACAGGTGATAGCGCCCGGCCTCGGCCGGGAAGCCCGATGATCCATCTGCCGTGATCCAGTTCCGGAACTGGGTATCGGAGCGCTGGAAGCGGCCTCCCTTCTTGCGGGGGTCCGCTCCGCCTGCTATCCAGTCGCCCTCTACCAGTCGTCCCATGCTATCGCCTTACTTGGCCGGCAGATGTTCAAACATCAGACCCTTGGCCTTGTTATTGGCGAAGCCTTTCCAGTAGGTATGCTCCGGTTTCGGCGTACCGTCTTTCTCAAGGGCAAAGACCGCGTCTGCGGAATCCGGTGTCAGATCCAGATAGGCCGCCATGTCCTTGTTGTCTTTGAGGATCATATCGAAATAGGCGGTGACAAAATGCTGGGCGATATTATTCATGCGCAGGGTATCCCAGACCGCATCGGCATAATGCTCAAACGGTACGAAATCCAGATTGTCGACCGGTTTCCAGGATTCTGCCGGCGCCGGAATCGGGGCGGCGGCGTTATGGTTGGCATATTTATAGGTCAGCAGATAACGGTCCGTATTGACGGCGTTTTCATAGATGGCCCGGATGCCTTTTTCATAAAGGGAGGTGCTGTCGTCACTGCCGGCAATGAACATGATCGGCTTGCGGACCCCGGCGAGACCCTCGGCATCCCAGAACCCCGTATTCATACCCCAGGGGGCAATGGAAACAATGGCCTTAAAGCGATCGTCCATGAGGGCTTCATGTTCCTCGGTGCCGGCCATATTCACTTCCAGGGTGCCGTCCGCGGCGCCCCAGGTGTATTCCGTGCTGGCCTTGGTGACACCACCGCCCGCCGTGATCACCGCCCCATAGCCGCCCATGGAATATCCGATCAGCCCGGTCTCGGAACTATCGACCATGCCGTTTAAGAAACTGTCCTTGTCCTTACCGAGACGCTCCATTTCATTGAGGACAAAGCGCTGGTCCAGGGGCCGGTTAACCAGGGTGCTGCCGAACGCGACCTTGTTGTCATAGGTGCTGTCGGTGTGATCAATGGAGGCGACCACATAGCCTTTTGAGGCCAGGTTCTCGCCGAAATGGCTCATGAGGAAGCGGTTGCCCGGATAGCCATGGGAGATGATGATCAGCGGATAGGGCTTGCCCGTTTTGGCCGGTGCCGCATCGCGGGCCGCCTGTCCATGCAGGGTGACCTGTGTCTTGCCGTCCCGCAAGAAGACGTTTTTATATTCCCCACCGCGGGTGGCGCCATCGGAGGGATACCAGACTTCAACGGTCAGCGGGCGATCATAGACCGGCTTCTTGCCATCCTTGACATTGACGATATCGATCTGGCCCTTATTGACCAGATTGAGGGTGCGAACGCCAACCGCATTCGGTCCCGGCGCGGCCAGTTCCGGCGCATCCGGCCTCAGACCGTCAACTCTGTTTGTGTCCGCAATTGCCGTACCGCTCATTACCAATCCTGTCATAAGGATGCCCATTATTAGCTTCATTTTGTTTTCTCCCGATGAATTTTTGCGCCTGTTTCGACCGATAGGATCATTGCATGTCAGTTTCGTGAAGACCAACAAATAAATCGGGAGAGGAATAATCGAATTAACCGGAATTGCACAAATATTAGACAAAATGTCCGGGCTAAATCCTAAAAACCCCTTAATTGCTTAAATAATAGACAAATAGTTAAATAATCGCGTCCTTTTTTCGATGCATCTTTCTTTACTTCAAAAATGTCATCTAGATTCAGCCTTTGATTCCAACCGCTTGTCAGAAAATTTCTGACATCAAGTCAATTCTGGCACGGTCTTTGCCCTTAATGCTGCATTGCAAAACAATTACCTAGTGGAGGCGAAAGCAATGTTAGGACTACGCAAAGTAGCAGGATTAGTAGCGGGGGCGGCCATGATGGCAACAAGCGCCCTTGGTCTGGGAGCGGCCCAGGCAGCGGATGACGTGATCAAGGTCGGGGTGCTGCATTCCCTCTCCGGCACCATGGCCATTTCGGAAACCACCTTGAAGGATGCGGTTCTGATGATGGTCGATGATCTCAATAAGAATGGCGGGCTGCTGGGCAAAAAAGTTGAGGCGGTGGTTGTCGATCCGGCATCCGACTGGCCGTTGTTCGCGGAGAAAGCCCGGGAACTGATTGAAGTTGAAAAGGTGGATGTGGTGTTCGGGTGCTGGACTTCCGTGTCCCGCAAATCCGTGCTGCCGGTGTTTGAGGAACTGAACAGCATGCTGTTCTACCCGGTTCAGTATGAGGGTGAGGAAAGCTCCCGCAATGTGTTCTATACAGGCGCTGCCCCGAACCAGCAGGCCATTCCGGCTGTTGAATATCTGATGAGCGAGGAAGGCGGGAACGTCAAGCGCTGGGTTCTGGCCGGCACCGACTATGTCTATCCCCGCACCACCAATAAGATCCTCGAGGCCTTTCTCAAATCCAAAGGTGTTGCCGATGAAGACATCATGATCAGCTATACACCGTTCGGCCATTCTGATTGGCAAACGATTGTTTCGGACATTAAAAAGTTCGGATCCGAAGGCAAGAAAACCGCCGTGGTTTCTACCATCAATGGGGACGCCAATGTTCCTTTCTACAAGGAACTCGGTAACCAGGGCATCGAAGCTTCTGACATTCCGGTCGTCGCCTTCTCTGTCGGCGAAGAGGAACTGGCCGGTCTCGACACGGGACCGCTGGTCGGCCATCTCGCCGCCTGGAACTATTTCATGAGTGTTGAAGACGAGAATAATGACGCCTTCATCAAGAAATGGCACGCCTTCATCGGCGATGAAGATCGGGTCACAAACGATCCTATGGAAGCCACTTATATCGGTTTCAAAATGTGGGAGCAGGCTGTCAAGCAGGCTGGCACCACCGACATCGATGCGGTGCGCCAGGCCATGTACGGCCAGGAAGTCAAGAACCTGACCGGCGGCACGGCCGTGATGAATTCCAACCATCACCTGTCCAAGCCGGTTCTGATCGGTGAAATTCAGGACGATGGCCAGATCGAAACAGTCTGGAGCACAGACGGTGTGGTCAAGGGCGATGCCTGGAGTGATTACATCCCGGAAAGCGCCAAGCTGACCGCCGACTGGACATATCCTTTCGTCTGCGGCGGTTGCGAAAAGGCCATGTACTAAGAGATTACCCGGCTTGGGGATCGGATTTCGGTCCGGTCCCCAAATTCCCCTTTTAAAACTTAATATAAAAAGGATCCGGACCCCCATGCGGATCGAGTTTAAAACCCTTCTGGCAGGCCTGCTTCTGGTTTTTGCCGTCCAGTTTTCAGCCCAGGCGCAGAGCTTTGATGCCGCGGCCGAGGGATTGCTGGCAAAAAGCTACAAAGATAAAATTCAGGCAGTTGAGGCCCTCGCCGCCACGGCAGATCCCCGCTCGGCGCCGCTGCTGGAAGCCCTGCTTGCCGGAGATCTTTATTCCCGGAAATCTGATCAGTTACTGGTCATCGCCAGCAAAGCCTCCGGCAGATACAACATTGTCGGCGCCATGACCGGTGAAGCTCTGGGGTCTGTCGCGAAGCGGGATATCCGTAAAATCCGTATCAATAACAGGATGCGCGGCCTCCTCAAAGGGCTGCTCGGTGGCTTGACCCTGCTCAATGACGATCCGGCCCAGAGACTGAAAGCGGCCGATGCTGTCTTCAAGAGCCGACCTGCAGAAATGCGAGCGCCGATTGAGCAGGCGCTGGCCAAGGAGACGGATCCCACTGTTGCCAGGGCCCTGGAGCGTACGTTGGCGGCTCTCAAACTAAGCCATGCTGAAAGCTCCGAAGAGCAGTTGGCGGCCGTGGGAATTCTGGAAGACATGGCTGATCCACAAGTCAAATCCTTGCTCAGCGGGGAAATCCGCAAACTTCAGGCTTTAAAAAATCCTACGGATGCGGAGCTACAACTGACTGTCGCCGTCGAAGCCGCCCTTGCAAAAATTGACGAGAAGCTCGCCTTCCTCAATATCATTGAGAATATCTTTCAAGGTGTCTCTTTGGGGTCCGTTCTGCTGCTGGCGGCCATCGGGCTTGCCATTACCTTCGGGGTTATGGGTGTGATCAATATGGCCCATGGCGAAATGGTCATGATCGGGGCCTACACGACTTACATGGTGCAGCAGCTTTTCTTAAGCTTCGCCCCGGACATGCTCGACTATTCCCTGCTGGTTGCCATTCCGGCGGCGTTTCTGGTGTCCGGTGCCTGCGGTGTCGGGATTGAGCGCAGCGTTATCCGGTTTCTCTATGGCCGGCCCCTGGAAACCCTGCTGGCAACCTGGGGAATAAGCCTGATCCTGCAGCAATTCGTCCGCACCGTATTCGGCCCGACGAATAAAGAAGTATCTTCCCCGGAATGGCTCAGTGGAACCTGGGAGGTAACAGGCGGCCTGGCCCTGACCTATAACCGCATCGGCATCATTTTGTTTGCGGCGGCGGTTCTGATCCTTTTAATGATTGTCCTGCGCAAAACGGCTTTCGGTCTGCAGATGCGCGCCGTTACCCAGAACCGGCAGATGGCGGCGTCCATGGGCATTCGCACCGGATGGGTGGACGCCATGACTTTCGGCCTCGGCTCCGGTGTCGCCGGAATGGCCGGTGTGGCCCTCAGCCAGATTGACAATGTCAGCCCCAACCTCGGACAGGCCTATATCATCGACAGTTTTATGGTCGTGGTCTTTGGTGGTGTCGGCAATTTATGGGGGACCCTTGTCGGGGCGCTCAGCCTCGGCATCACCAACAAGTTCCTGGAGCCCTATACAGGGGCGGTTCTCGCCAAGATCCTGGTGCTGGTGGTCATCATCCTGTTCATTCAGAAACGGCCGAGAGGGCTCTTCGCCCTCAAAGGCCGGGCCGTGGAGACCTGAGCCATGGATCTGATGAAAAATACGAAACAAGGCCCGTTTCTTTCCCTCATGACGGGCCTTCCGGGTGGCGGTAAGACGTTTTTGGGGATTCTTCTTGCCGCCGCCCTCCTTGTTCCTGTTCTTAACATCTTTGTGCCGGAAAGTTCCAGCCTTCATGTGCCGACCTATCTGGTCAGCCTGTTCGGGAAATATCTCTGCTTTGCCCTGCTGGCTCTCAGCGTCGATCTGATCTGGGGCTATTGCGGAATTCTCAGTCTGGGACATGGCGCGTTCTTCGCCCTCGGCGGCTACGCCATGGGCATGTATCTGATGCGCCAGATCGGCGATCGCGGTGTCTATGGTAATCCAGAGCTTCCCGACTTCATGGTGTTCCTGAACTGGACGGAGCTGCCCTGGTACTGGTACGGCTTCGACATGTTCCCCTTCGCTTTGTTGATGGTCATTCTGGTGCCGGGGATCCTCGCTTTTGTGTTTGGTTGGTTCGCCTTTCGGGCCCGGGTCACTGGGGTTTATCTCTCCATCATGACCCAGGCCATGACCTATGCCCTGCTGCTGGCTTTTTTCCGGAACGATATGGGCTTTGGCGGTAATAATGGTCTGACCGATTTCAAGGATATTCTGGGATTTGACCTGCAAGCAGACGGGACACGGCTGGGGCTGTTCGTGGCCTCAATCCTGGCTCTCGCCCTTGGCTATCTGATCAGCAGCTTTATCACGCAATCCAAATTGGGTCGGGTTCTTGTCGCCATTCGCGATGCGGAAAGCCGGACCCGCTTCTCCGGCTACCGTGTGGAATATTACAAGCTCTTTGTGTTTGTGGTTTCGGCGGTTCTGGCCGGGATTGCGGGAGCTCTCTATGTTCCGCAGGTCGGGATCATCAATCCCTCGGAATTTTCCCCGGCCAATTCCATTGAAGTGGTGATCTGGGTGGCAGTCGGCGGCCGTGGCACTTTATGGGGGGCGGTTCTCGGGGCTGTTTTGGTTAATTGGGGGAAAAGCTATTTCACCGGCGCTTTTCCTGACGCCTGGCTGTATCTGCTGGGCGGGTTGTTCGTGTTCACTACCTTGTTCCTGCCCAAAGGGATCGTCGGCACGTCCGGGATCTGGATCGAGAAGCTTAAAAACCTGCGTCAAACCGACCCTCCGCTTGCCCCGCCATCTCCCGTTGTAAAGGAGGATTAAATGACATCGAACCCTGCATCCGCCCCCGCTGACTTCCCCTCCATCCTCTATCTGGATGGCGTGAGCGTCAGCTTTGACGGGTTCAAAGCCCTCAATAACCTGAGTTTTTTCATCGAACCCGGTGAAATGAGAGCCATCATTGGACCCAATGGGGCCGGTAAGACGACCATGATGGATGTCATAACTGGAAAAACCAGACCGGATGAGGGATTTGTCTTTTTCAAAAATGAAATCGACCTGACCAAGCATGATGAAGCTTTTATCGCCAATCTCGGGATCGGGCGCAAATTCCAGAAACCGACGGTGTTCGAAAGCCAGTCCGTCTTTCACAATCTGGAACTCTCCTTGAAGGACGATAAATCGGTCATGAAAACCCTGTTTGCGGCTCTAAATGATGCGCAATTGGCGCGGATTATGGAAGTGCTCAGAATTATCCGGTTGGAGGAAAAAGCGACCTGGCTCGCCGGAGAGCTGTCTCACGGGCAAAAGCAATGGCTCGAGATCGGCATGCTGTTGATGCAGGATCCGGATCTGTTGCTGGTTGATGAGCCGGTTGCCGGTATGACCGACGCGGAAACGGAGCAGACAGCGGACCTGCTGAGAGAGATTTCCGCGACCCATTCGGTGGTAGTTGTTGAGCATGACATGGAGTTCGTGCGGGCTCTCAATACCAAAGTGACGGTTCTGCATGAAGGCTCCGTGTTGGCGGAGGGCAGCCTTGACACCGTGCAGAATAATCAACGGGTCATTGATGTTTATTTGGGGCGCTGATCATGTTGACCGTTGAAAATATTGATCTCTTTTATGGCGCTAGCCAGGCCTTGCGCAACGTTTCCCTTGAAGTCAAAAAAGGTGAAGTCACATCCTTGCTGGGCCGAAACGGCGTCGGCAAGACTAGTACCTTGCGGGCCATTGTCGGGCAGCAACCGGTCTCCCAGGGCAAGGTCATCTGGGAGGGTCAGGACATTACTTCTCTCAACTCCTACGACCGGGCGCGCCTGGGTATCGCTGTGATCCCCCAGGGCCGGGAAATTTTTCCTTTGCTGACTGTTCAGGAAAATCTCAAAACCGGCTTTGCGGCAATCCCGCGAAAAGAAAGATTTATCCCTTCCGAGATCTTTGATCTTTTCCCGATCCTCAAAGACATGTTGGGACGGCGGGGAGGAGATCTTTCTGGTGGACAACAACAGCAACTGGCCATTGGGCGAGCGCTTGTGACACGGCCAAAGCTCCTGGTTCTCGATGAACCGACGGAGGGCATTCAGCCGTCGATCATCAAGGACATCGGCAATGTGATATCACTCCTTCGAGATAGGGGGGACATGGCCATTTTGCTGGTTGAGCAATATTTCGAATTTGCCCGCGATCTGGCCGATCGATTTGCTATCATGGATCGGGGGGAAGTGGTTTTGACAGGCGCTAAAAAGGATATGCTGGAAAGTGACGTTCGAAAATTTCTCACTGTCTGATCTGGAAACCGGGAGTGCTGAACCGGTTACGGAAGCAGCTGCCCTGTCGCTTGAGCGAACGGAAGGACGCCTTGAAATCGGCTTTTCCTCTCAGGGTCCGAGATCCTCTCTTCAGCATCTGTATCAGAGCGGATGCGCCCGGGCCCGTTTCCCAACGGTTGAACAGGTCGACATTCCGGAAGCCGTGCTTATCAACACGGCGGGCGGTCTGACCGGTGGGGATCGGATCAGCTATGACGTTAAACTGGAAGAAGGCGCCAGATTAACGGTGAGCGGTCAGGCGGCTGAAAAAATCTACCGGGCAGTTGGGACAACAGAGGCCGTGATCAGGAGTGAGATAAGTGTTGATAAAGGCGCCTATCTGGAATGGCTGCCCCAGGAGACAATCTTGTTTGAGGGCAGTCGCCTAAACCGGCGCAACGACGTGCATCTCGCCTCCGGCAGCCGCTTTCTGGCGGTGGAGGCGACGGTGTTTGGCCGCAAAGCCCATGGTGAAACCTTGCATCAGGCTCATGTAAAAGACGGTTGGAGACTATGGAAGGATGGACGCCTGATATGGGCCGACAACCTGCGGCTTGAGGGGGATATTGCCAGCTTGTCTCACAAAACGGCGCTAATGTCCGGAGCCAGAGCAGTGGCGACGGTGCTTCTGGCGGAAGAGGATGTCCGCCACCATCTAGAATTTGCGCGTGAAGTGACGGCCAGTTGTGGAGCCCGAGCCGGCGTGAGTTGCCGAGGGGACCTTCTGATTTTTCGGGTGCTGGGGGAAGATGGATATGCCCTTCGCCGGGCACTGGTGGATATTCTAATGAAGATAAGGACAAAAATAGCAGGAGCAGCGGTTCCGCTGCCACGTGTCTGGGAAAATTAAAAACGAGGATTGGGATGAACTTTACACCGAGGGAAAAAGATAAAATGCTGGTGTCGCTGGCCGCTATGGTGGCGCGGGGACGGCTGGAAAGAGGGGTCAAACTCAACTACCCGGAATCCATCGCTCTTATTACTGATTTCGTGGTGGAGGGGGCCCGGGAGGGTAAGTCCGTCGCGACCTTGATGAGTGAGGGAGGCACGGTCGTGCGCCGGGATCAGGTGATGGAAGGGGTTGCAGACATGATCCATGATGTACAGGTGGAAGCCACCTTCCCGGATGGCACCAAACTGGTGACCGTTCATCAGCCAATTCGTGAGGGGAAAGAAACATGAAGCCGGGTGAAATCATTCCGAAAGAGGGAAATCTGGAACTCAACGCGGGCCGACAGGTGATGACGTTGAAAGTTGCCAATACGGGGGACCGGCCGGTCCAGGTCGGCAGCCACTACCACTTTGCCGAGGCCAATAGCGGATTGGAATTTGATCGGGAGGCCGCCAAGGGCTTTCGCCTTGACATCGCCGCCGGGACGGCTGTGCGATTCGAGCCGGGGCAGGTGCGGGATGTCTCGTTGGTGGCACTCACTGGCAGACGAGAAATTTACGGGTTTAACCAGGCGGTCATGGGCCCTCTGGATGAGGAAGGATAATCATGGCTGTTACATTTTCACGCCGCGCCTATGCCGACATGTTTGGGCCGACAACTGGAGACAGACTACGCCTTGCAGATACGGAGCTGTTCATTGAGGTCGAAGACGACCTGACAACCTATGGTGAAGAAGTGAAGTTTGGGGGTGGCAAGGTGATCCGCGATGGCATGGGTCAATCCCAGGTTACCCGGGAAGGCGGTGCGGTGGATACGGTCATCACCAATGCCTTGATCATCGATCATTGGGGGATTATCAAAGCGGATGTAGGGCTCCGGGACGGGCGTATTGCTGCCATCGGCAAGGCCGGCAATCCGGATATCCAGCCTAACGTCACGATCATTATCGGCCCGTCGACGGAAATCATCGCCGGGGAGGGAAAAATCCTGACAGCGGGGGCCCTTGATGTGCATATCCATTTCATCTGCCCGCAACAGATCGAGGAAGCGCTTTATAGCGGCGTGACCACAATGATGGGCGGCGGCACAGGTCCGGCTACCGGCACCAATGCCACCACCTGCACGCCAGGCGCCTTTCACATCTCCCGCATGTTGCAGGCCGCCGAGGCTTTTCCCATGAATCTCGGTTTTTTCGGAAAAGGCAATGCCAGCCTGCCGGATGCGCTGTATGAACAGGTAAGGGCCGGGGCGTGCGGCCTCAAACTGCATGAAGATTGGGGAACGACACCGGCCTCCATTGATTGCTGCC
This sequence comes from Sneathiella sp., assembly GCA_965228285.1. GTDB lineage: Bacteria > Pseudomonadota > Alphaproteobacteria > Sneathiellales > Sneathiellaceae > Sneathiella. Next base: position 2,852,142 of record OZ245808.1, on the reverse strand, counting down.
TCGATGTGGCGGACAAGACGGATGTACAGGTTCTGATCCATACGGACACCCTCAATGAATCCGGATTTGTCGAAAACACAGTTGCCGCCTTCAAGGGTCGTACCATTCATGCCTTTCATACGGAAGGCGCCGGTGGCGGGCATGCTCCTGACATCATTAAGGTCATCAGCGAGGAAAATGTCCTGCCATCCTCGACCAATCCGACAAGGCCTTATACGGTCAATACCATCGATGAGCATCTGGATATGCTGATGGTCTGTCACCACCTTGATCCGAACATACCTGAGGATGTTGCCTTTGCCGAAAGCCGCATACGCAAGGAGACCATTGCGGCAGAAGATATCCTCCATGATATGGGCGCGTTTTCGATTATCGCGTCCGACAGTCAGGCCATGGGCCGGGTAGGTGAGGTTCTGATCCGAACCTGGCAAACTGCGGATAAAATGAAGAAACAACGGGGTCGTCTTGCCCGGGAAACGGGGGAGAACGATAATTTCCGGGTCAAGAGATATATCTCCAAATATACCATCAACCCGGCCATTGCCCATGGTATCGATAGTTATGTCGGATCTGTGGAAGTTGGCAAGCTTGCCGATTTGGTCCTCTGGTCGCCGGCTTTTTTTGGGGTCAAGCCGGAGTTGATCCTGAAGTCCGGCACCATTGCCGCCGCGCCCATGGGTGATCCGAATGCCTCCATTCCAACGCCTCAGCCGGTGCATTATCGTCCTATGTTCGGCGCTTTTGGTAAGAGCCTGACAAAAAGTGCCGTTAGCTTTGTCAGCGAAGCCTCTTTGGAGAAGGACCTGAAGGCGGAGCTGGGGTTGGATCGGGAGCTACTTGCCGTAAAAAATACCCGCGGCGGTATCGGCAAATCAGCGATGATCCATAATAGTGAAACACCGAAAATCGATGTGGATCCGGAAACCTACGTTGTTCATGCGGATGGAGAGTTGCTGACCTGTGAGCCCGCCGTAGAACTTCCCATGGCACAACGCTATTTCATGTATTAAGCCATGCAACATGCAACGAAAATATATGACAAGGAAACGGCTTTTGACGGGCGTCTGGTCGATACGGTCGTCTTGGACTTTGAAAGCCGCCGCCGCCGCCGTATCCGGTTGGCGGGAAAGGGCGGAACGGAGTTCCTCCTGGACCTTCCGAAAGTCACCACCCTGCGGGACCAGGATATTCTGGTTCTGGAAGACGGAGGTGGCGTTCTCGTCGAGGCCAAGGACGAACCGGTCGTGGATATCACCTGCCGAAATACGGCGCATCTTGTGCGCATTGCCTGGCATCTGGGTAATCGTCATTTGCCAACCCAGTTGCTGGAAGATCGCCTCCGCATCCGCCAGGATCATGTGATTGAGGAAATGGTCGTCAAACTGGGCGCCAAGACAGAGCGGATCAATGCACCATTCAATCCCGAAGGTGGCGCTTATGGCCATGGGGAAACCTACGGCCATTCCCATGGTACGGATCCCGATCATGGACAGTCCCATGGATAACCAGGGCCTCTTCGATTTAATGTCCTGGATGTCTCCTTCCTATCCGGTCGGGGCCTATACCTATAGTCACGGCATCGAATATGCCGTGGAGGCCGGCCTGATTACCGGTTTGGATGACCTCGTACCCTGGATCCGCGACATTCTTGCCTTTGGCAGCGGTCTTTCCGATTGCATTTTGTTGAAGGCGGGGTATGAAGCCGCGTCGGCCAAGGATGGACCGCTCCTCAAGGAAATTGCCGAGCTTGGACTTGCTTTCTGTCCGACAGAGGAGCTGGAGACTGAAACGACTCAACAAGGCCGTGCCTTTCTTCAAGTCATCACAAATGTAGCGCCAATAGCAGGTCGGGATCTTCTTAAAGAAAACTGGCAGGGCCCCGTCATCTACCCGGTTGCCGTCGCCCTGGCTGCGCAGGATAAGAGGATTCCTCTGGATGCAAGCCTAACAGCGTATCTCCATGGCTTTGTCTCAAATTTGGTGTCGGCGTCTGTCCGCATCATTCCCTTAGGCCAGACGGACGGGCAAAGGGCGATTGCCGCCTTGGCACCGGAGGTTACCGATACGGTGACAAAGGCACTCGCCTCGGAATTAGAAGATCTTGGCTCAGCAACTATAATGGTCGACTGGTGCTCGGCCCAACATGAAACACAATATACGAGGTTATTCAGATCATGACACAAAGCTTCAATGGACCCTTGCGGGTGGGTATTGGCGGTCCGGTAGGATCGGGCAAGACGGCGCTGACCGATGCCCTTTGCAAGCATATGCGCGATAACTACAATCTCGCTGTTATCACCAATGACATCTATACCCGTGAGGATGCGGAATTTCTCACCCGTTCCGGGGCGTTGCCACCGGAGCGTATTGTTGGCGTAGAAACCGGCGGATGCCCGCATACGGCCATTCGCGAGGATGCCTCAATCAATCTGGCAGCCGTGGCCGACATTGATGAAAAATTTGAGGGGCTTGAGCTTATTCTCATTGAATCGGGCGGTGATAATCTTGCAGCCACATTCAGCCCGGAGCTTGCCGATCTGACTATTTATGTCATTGATGTTTCTGCCGGGGATAAGATTCCGCGTAAAGGCGGTCCCGGTATTACGCGCTCTGATCTGCTGGTCATCAACAAAATTGACCTGGCGCCTTATGTCGGGGCGGATCTTTCGGTGATGGATCGGGATTCAAAGAAGATGCGTGGGGATCGCCCGTTCGTCTTCACTAATATCAAGGCAGGAAATGGGGTCAAGGAAGTTGCCGACTTCATTATTGCAGAGGGCGGGCTGAAACCATCTGACATCATGTCTTCGACCGAGGCTGTCAGCTGAAATCAGGATGATTTTGGCAGCGGTTGATCAGGTTCGAGATATAGTACCTATGAGCGCCGTATCCGACGTTATGAAATTTCTGGAACTCTCCCCAGATATGATTGGTTTCAACGGCAATGGGACCATCGGCCAGAATTGCAATGTCATGACCGAGAGAAAACATCTTGGGGAGGTTCGCATGGATGGATTTGGCCATTTCCAGAGCCTCCCGAAAAAAGGGTAGCTGAATAGACTGCAGATCAATCTCATCATCACCGATATATCTGAGGCTAAGGGGAAGAATTTCTACTTGGTCCTGAGAGCCATTTGAAAGCTGGCCGGTTTCAGGATCAACGGCGGCCGCCAATCCGCCAACCGATACATTGTCGGTCACGCTATTGCCAAGCCCAAGACGCAGAATAACCGACAGAATATGGATATCTGACCCCTCAGCGTAGGTCGTGATCCTCAAGGTATGAAGGGTGTTTGGGTTGAACTGCGAAAGAAGCGGATGGTTTTCGAGTATTTCCTGAAAGACCAGCGGCTCATCCGCAGTCAGCAAACGGTCGTAGATTTCGTCCCAGGTCCCGATGATCCTCTCCCCTTTTCCGAAATCCACAATCCACTGACCCTTCCCGTCACAGCTCAGGCGCCCGACTCCGGCCCCTTTAAACCCGAACTGAGGTTTGAAGAACAAACCGGATTCTGTGGCCCGTAAAGATAATTGACTTGCCAGGCTATCTTTGTCCGAAGCACCAGGGTCCAATAGGGCAATTGTGGCCGGAGTTGGTATACCATGAGCATCACAAAATCTTTGGAACAGCTGCTTATCTTCCGTATATCGGGTTGTATCATTTTGGTTGAGGCGGCTGTTAAATAAGGCGATATCCGAAGGGTCCTGGAACTCGCCGGCGCGACTGAACATATCCGGCATAAAAAGCGAAAAATCGTAATATGTCCGCGCGTCCAGGCGATAGCCGAAAAACAGAACTAGCCTGTCCAAAAGCTGTTTTAAAGGAGATTTCCCCGAGAGCTCTCGGGCAATCTCGACTTTCTTCTTTCCAGGCAGTATCAGTGCTGCCAGCCGACGCAACAACAGGTAAGCCGAAGCCCTTCGTTTCGACCGCGGGTTATTGCCCGCTCGACGCGCCAGCTTGCGGAGCTCTCCCATGGCAGACGCATCAGCCTTACCATATCCAGGAAAAATATATGCCAAGGGTTACCTGTTCCCGCCAATAACCAGTCGGTTTACAGAGGGCTCATTATTCTGTTTATCATGCAGGCAGATGGAAAGCTCTTCAGCCAGTTCCCTTACATATGGCTCACGCATGATTTCCAGATGGCCTCCCGATAGATGCCGGACTGTCAAGGTCCCCTGAACCAGATCCTTCCAGGACTCATGAACATCGCCGTGCCAGGAAGTCGGAAGTTCGGTTGCAAAAAGAACGGCGTCTCCGCGAAAGGGTTTTGGCTCGAACTTTCTTGAGATGAGCATATTGTTTTCACGGATCCTTTGGGTGCCTTCAGGATCATGAGAAGCGCGCTGCTCTGATGAGCGTTTGTTTTTCATCTTAATTTTTAATAGAGACAGTTTGGTCGGAATTAACCCAAACAGGTTCCTCAACCTCTGCTTTGCGTATCCAGGACGCTCTGAAAGTGGCAAAGAAGCCATAACTCTCCAATGGCGTTTTGCCCATTCAATAGGTGAGACATAACGGGATACCGTCGTATTGAAGCTATCGAACATTGCCAGCAGCCCTACCTTTCCCCCTGAATCTGTCAGCTTCTGGGCAATGGTATAGGCGACCAGCCCCCCAAAGGAGTGCCCGCCCAGAAAATATGGACCGACCGGCTGAATTTTCCGAATTTCTGTCAGGTAGTATTCTGCCATTTCCTCGATGGAACTGAACAATGGCGTATTGATGCCTTGTCTCAGGCATTGAATGCCGTAGAACGGTTGATCCTCATCCAGATATCCGGCCAGATGACGGTATCCGATAACTTCTCCTTCGATAGGATGGATGCAAAAAAACGGTGGGCGCGCACCTTTTGGCTGAATGGGGACCACACAACTGGTCTTGCTTTTCCGCTCAATCAGTTCTGCCATTTCCGCAATCGTGCCAGCTTCAAACAAAATGTCACGGGATAGCTGTTGCTCCAATCTATTTTCAATCAGTAGAAAAAGATCCACGGCCTGCAGGGAGTCACCGCCGAGGTCAAAGAAATTGTCGTGGCGTCCTATGCCGGATATCCCCATGGCTTCCTGCCAAATGCCGAGAAGGGTTTCTTCAAGAGCTGATTCTGTGTGCTGGCCTGTTTTTCCTGATCGGAAGGCATTGGCTTGGGTCTGGATTTGTGATGCCAGATCCCGCCTTTTAAGCTTACCGGTCGCCGTCCGGGGGAGGCTGTCTCTGAAGTAGATGCGGCTCGGGATTTTGTAGGGGGCCAAATGATGCCCCAAGAATTTAATAAGCTCCTGAGCTTTGAGGGTTTCCCGTTCGTGTAAAACGACGACAGCCGCCACGTCCTCACCGAGGGAGGGGTGGCTAACCGGAATGGCGGCAGCATCGGCAACGGCGTCATGTTTAATCATAGCCTGATCGATTTCGATGGGGGCTATCTTCATGCCACCACGATTGATCATTTCCTTGATCCGGCCGGTGATGAACAGGTAACCGTCCTCATCCAGGTAGCCCTGGTCACCTGTGTGATAGTGACCGTCTTTAAAGGCCTCAATGTTTTTGTTGGGATCATTTTCGTAACCGGAGAAAACGTTCGGGCCCTTGACGACAATCTCACCCTCTTGACCAATAGGTACTTCCTGTCCCTCCGGATCGACAATGGTGAGGTTCGTATGGACGGGCTGCCCGACACTCCCGGGCTTTTGCCGTTGCGGGGACAAGGCGGTGCAGGACATAAACCCGGTTTCCGAAGATCCATAGGCCTCAACAACCGGTGCATCAAAGATCTGTTCGAGGTGATCGGCGATATGCTGATCCAGACGGCCCGTTCCTGTGCGTAACATGCGGATTTGGGGCTTGACCCGATCAATCACGTCCCGAAACGCAGGGGCCTTTCGTTCAATGGCATGAAAAACCGTATAGCCGCCAGCGATATAGGTCGGCTGGATTTCGTCGAGGCAGTGAAACAGTGTGTTGACATGACCATTTTTGATCGGCATCAGGCTGCTGCCCGAGTAAAGCGTGGCCATGACACCCGCGGACAGGCCGCCAATATGAAAGAGCGGCATCAAATTCATACCGCGATCTTGCTGTGTGAGATGAAGCATTTGAGTGATTTGCCGGGCGCGCTCAATCGCCTGGCCATGGGTGATCGGGACGATTTTGCCATAGGAGGTTGTACCGGAAGTAGTAAGGACAAGCATCAGATCCTCTTCCGTTGGCGAAGAAGATGCTATGTTGATCAGGTTTTCCGGACCGCTTAAGGCAATTTTCCCGGCGACAAGTCTGTCATCCTGAACAATTTCAAGAAGCGGCAGTGACAGCTGGCCGGCGACCTGGCGGACCGGGTTTTTCAGGCCGGCTTCAACGGCGATAGCCGTTACTTTCTTGTCTTTCAAATGCAGGGCAAACTCACCGGCTGATAGCTCGGGGTTGAGGGGAACAGCAATGCTGCATGCGGCGATCCCGACCACAGCAGCGGCCATCTCGGCGCCGCCGGAATGGACAATTGCAATCCGATCTTGAGGGCCAATGCCGAAGCGGGGAAGCCGGGTTCGGAATTGAGCAATGAGCTGGGCCAATTCCTGATAGGAAAGGGCGCGTTGACCTTGGCCGAAAAAAACGGGAGCTTTTGGGACCGACTCCGCCCATTTCGATATCAGATGCTCAATCATGGTTACTTTACCAACACGGTTACTTTTACTCATGCTATCAGCAAAGGGTTACTACACCCTAAATACTTAATACTGCGTGCATATTATAATTTTCTTATGTGAAGCACGCAAGCCACAGGGAAATCTTCATTCGCACGCCATGACGCCACAATGGTGCCATAGTTGTTAACCATAGTGATCTCACTGGTCATTAGGGGGACGGCGAGCTCGTTTTTTCAGATGGCTACCTGCTTGAAATCATTATGGTAATGGGGAATTTGTATGGCGTGCCCACTTTGCGGCGGTGAAGTCGAACAGCAGATGCGTGATTACGCGATCACTTATGAACATTTGGAGAAAATAGTCGAACTTCCAGGTTTCTATTGCATCAATCCGGATTGCGGTGAGGGCATGGTCGAGGAAAGTGCCTGGGACCGGGTATCCCGGATAAAGGCAGAATTGAAAGCCGAATATCTGGGGGTCATGGCGCCAGATCATATCCGGGAAATCCGGGTCAATCTCAATCTCTCGCAAAGAAAAGCCGGCTTGATCTTTGGCGGTGGGCCTAACGCTTTTCAAAAATATGAGGCCGGCAAGGTCACTATTTCCCAGCCCATGAACAATCTGCTGCGACTGGTCGCTAAATATCCCGAACTGATGATGGAGCTGCGCCGCTGAAGCCGTCGAGCCCGGTAGCGATGTCAATCACCTTGCGGATGATCGGCGTGACATTGGCGGTTGTGTGAACGCAGAAGAAGGAGATCTGCGGGGCCGGGGGATCGACATCGATGACCCGCATCCGCCCCGCTTTGACATCTTCAGTGTAATAAAAAACCGGCAGGAATGAGACGCCAAGCCCTGAGCGCACCAGCCCGGCGCTGATTTCCATGGAGTTGGAGCGGTCCTGCTTTCTCGCCTTGGCCCCGCCTGCCTGAAACCAATGTTCCTCGACCTGGGACAGCACCGCGTTTGGCCCGAGGGAAATCAAAGGCCAGCCGGCCAGGTCCCGGGCGGTGAGAGTGCCCGTCGGGAGATCCAGGGAAGGTGCGGCCATAAAGGCAAACTCCACGGTCCCGAGCAAGTGAGACTCCAGGTCCGGAGAAAACGGGTCGATGCGGGGGACGAGGCCGATATCCGCCTCCCCGGTGACCACCCGATCGAGAATGGTGCCGGCCAGACCGACCTCCAGTTCAATATCGATATTTGGATAATGACGGGCCAGTCCGGCCACCAGGTCGGGCAGCCAGGACAGGGCGATCAGCTCGGCCACGCTCATCCTGATTGTCCCGGTGATGGTCTCTGGATTGGCAACAACCGCCTTGATTTCGGTGACCTCCTTGTGGATCTGTGTGGCATGCTGCAACAGGTCCTTGCCGCTCCGGGTCAGGGTTGCCATCCGGCCTGTGCGATCCAGCAGCCGCACCCCCAGTTCCTGTTCCAGCTCTGATATGCGCATGGAGATGGTGGACTGGGTCGTGTTCAGTTTTTTGGCGGCCTGGGTAAAGGAGCCAAGGGCGGCCACCCATCTGAAGGTCTCCAGTTGCTGCAGGTTCATCAGAAAATCCGATCATATCCATCAAAATTAATCATTTTCAATGATACAGCGGTTTATCCTAAGATCACCAGATAAATCAGATCGCGAGCGAAGAAAGGGAGGATGCCCATGGAACGGCCGTTCAGAGCCATAACCGACGAGGAAATTGCCACCTTCCACAAAGACGGCATCGTCTTTCTGAAAGGCTTTTTCAACATGGACTGGGTCGAAAAACTGCGGGAGCAGGCCGAGATCGACATGGCGGACCCGGGACCGCTGCATCAGGAACTGACAAAGGAGGGCGGCGAGGGCCGGTTTTTCTTCGATACGTTTCTGTGGACCTATAACGACGGCTTCAAGGAGTTTGTCATGAATTCCCCGGCGGCGGAAATCGCCGGATCGATAATGAAGGCCAACCGCATCAATGTTTTTTTCGATCAATTATTGGTCAAGGAGCCGGGGACGTCGGAAAAAACCCCCTGGCATCAGGATCTGCCCTATTGGCCTGTGGATGGGGATCAGGTCTGTACCATCTGGCTGGCCCTCGACCATGTGGATGCCGAAACCGGCGCCGTGGAATATGTCAAAGGATCGCATCTGTGGGGCGAGGGATACAAGCCGCCGGCGTTTGCCGGGGATGATAAATACAAGCTCGCCCTGCCGCCTGTCCCGGATATCGACGCCCGGCGGGAGGAACTGGAATTCGCCCAGTTTGAATTTGAGCCCGGAGACTGCACTGTCCATCACGGCAAGCTTGTCCATGGCGCGCCCGGCAATGCCAGGTCCGATGTCCGGCGTCGGGCCTATGTCACCCGCTGGGCCGGCGATGACGCCGTCTATTCACCGCATCCGGAAAAACAGAAAATGATGTGGGACCCGGACATTGCCGCCGGTGGCCCCCTCGATAGCGACTTATGGCCGGTTGTCTGGCAGAGACAGAGAGAAAAATTCCATGGAATATAGTCCCATACGACAGATTACCGAAGATGAAATCCGGACCTATGAGGAAGACGGCATTGTCTGCCTGCGGCAGTTTTTTGATGGCGACACCGTCGAAATGCTGCGCGATGTGGTCGAACGGGACATGGTGGATCCGAGCCCCATGGTCGTGGATGCCACCCGCGATGGCGCTGGCCGGTTTTTCGGCGATACCTTCGTCTGGAAGCATTTTGACGAACTCAATGACTTTGTTTTCAATTCACCCGCCGCCGATATGGCCTCGGCCCTGTTTCGCTCCCCGAAAATTAACCTGATCTTTGATCAGTTTCTGGTCAAAGAGCCGGGTACCAGCACCCCGACCCTCTGGCACCATGACCAGACCTATTGGCCGGTGGCCGGGCATCAGGTCTGCACCCTCTGGCTGGCGCTGGATCCCGTCACAAATGCCAGCGGCGCTGTAGAATATGTCTGCGGATCGCATCGCTGGGGTCAGCGATTCAAGGCCGTGTCCTTTGAAGATGAGGATCGCTACAAGGAGGATCTGCCGCCGGTTCCCGACATCGACGCCCTGCGTGATCAGTATAAAATCGTCCAGTTCGAGTTGGAGCCGGGAGACTGCACTCTGCATCACGGCCTGACCGTTCATGGTGCCCCGGGAAATTCCACGAAACAGCTCAAACGCCGGGCCTATATCACCCGTTGGGCCGGCGAGGATGTGACCTATAATCCACGGCCGAACCTGCAGCCCATGCTGCATGATCCGGAGATCGAGGTTGGTGGACCTTTGGATTGTTCCTTATTCCCGGTCGTCCGTTCTCACCCTGCGTGAGACCTAACAGGTAGCTAATTTGACCGTCTTATCGGCCTTCGCTAGACTCTGAAGGATGGAAACTTTTCCGATACTTGATCAACCCCTGACCGGTCCTTCTGCCTGGGATAATGAAAGCCTTGGAGAAACAGGAGGACAGTTTGCCCTGCCTGAAGACGCGCTCAGGGAGATCCGCCAGCTCGCCAACCTTCTTGCCGGCAACCCGCTGCCGACAACCTGTCTTGATCCAACGGATTTTCAGCTGCCCCATTGCCGCGCTGCGATGGTGGCTGTTCGGCGGGAACTGGATAAAGGCCGCGGATTTGTCCTGATTGACCGTTTGCCACTGGATCAGATGGACCGGGAAGTTGCCATCGGGGTCTATTGGATTCTGATGTCCATGGTCGGGCGCTGCGTGGCCCAGAAGTGGGATGGCAAGATGATCTATGGGGTCGCCGACACAACAGGCAAACCGCCGGGAGATGGCATTCGGGCCGATGTCACCAATGCGGAGCAGAATTTCCACACCGACAACTCCTACAATCTCTGTCCGCCGGATCATGTGGTGCTGCTCTGCCTGCATCCGGCCCGTGAAGGTGGCATCAGCCGGGTGACCAGCGTCAATACGGCCCATAACCGGATGCGGGAATCCCATCCGGAGCTGCTGCGCCGTCTCTATCAGCCGTTTTTCTATGACCGGCAGCGGGAACATGCGCCGGACGAGGTCCAGGTTATAGAGCGTTCTGTGCTATGCGTTGAGAACGGGCGACTGAAAACCCGCCTGTCCGCCCAGCTTATCCGCCAGGGATATGCTCTGGCCGGAAAAACGCTGGATGCGGAAGGGGAGGAGGCCCTGGCCGCTTTCTACGAAATTCTCGATGATCCGGCTTTATACCGGGAGTTCTTTTTTGAACCGGGTCAGATCCAGATTGTCGATAACCGCTGCCTCGCCCATAAGCGGACAAAATTCACCGACTGGCCCGAACCGGAACGAAAACGTCAATTGATCCGCCTTTGGCTCCGCGAGGAGGGGCGTGCTTTCTATAACGGCTAGCCGTAATTCTATCTCGCTGACATATTCGGCTCATATAGGCAGGACGGGACAGTTCTGCTAATAGGGAGACAACGAGAATTAAGAAAGCACCGTCCATGCGCGAAGAACTCATCAAAATCTATCAGGATTACTATGTCGAAGGCTTCCGGACCAATGATGTCAGCCTGATCGATAAAATTGTCCGCTATCCGATTGCCTATATCAAAAGCGGGCGGGTAGAAATGCGTGATAGCTATCCTGTCGATCCGGCAAAACTGAAAGAGGAGTTGGGATGGGACCATTCCATCGACTGGTCATATGAGGTGTCAGGGATCAATGAGACGACGGCCCATATGGTCGCCTCGGCAACGCGATGCCGAAAAGACGGGTCCGTCATCGAGCATGTCCACGGATTTTACGCTTTTACAAAAACCGATGTCGGCTGGAAAATGTATGCTATGGCGGATATTGCTTTTTAACACCGCGTCAGATGTGCGCCGGTAAAAGACAGGCGCCCGTCACAATGGGCCTGTCGTAAGGTTCCCGGGCCGGGATCGGCTGTATAGGACCCGTCGGCTGTATCATAGAGGCTATGGATACGACCGCCCGGGCTGGATCGGGCCTCCAGCATAGAAACGGATTTTCCGGCCTCCTGCAACAGCAGGGCTGTCGCAAGGCCGGAAAGCCCTGCTCCGATGATGGCGATGTCGCTCATCCGGCGGCGGGAGGATCAACGAAGCGTAAATGCCGGGTTTTGCTCCAGACTTTGGCCCCGTTTTGGCCGGCTTTTGCCTCAAGGCGGCCGCCTCTTGGAATGCGGAGCCAGGATTGGGTGCGGAGCTGATCGCCTGCGTCGGTGAAATCCCCCTCCAGTACCAGATATTCGCCGCCGTCGGGCAGGTCGAGGAAGATATCCGCATCTGCCTCCCATGTTTCCAACTGAACGGTTTCCCGCTCATCCTGAAAGAGCGGCATGACAGAGACGCCCGGTCGATCGGCATCGCGGATGCTGCCCATCTTGTTCATGTCGATCTTCACCGGTGTCCTGTCCTCAAGGTCAAACTGCCAGAGCTTGACGAAGATCACGCAGCCTTCATCGGATCCTGGCGTGTGGCTCGAGGCCGGTGGGTTGCGGATATAGGAGCCGGCGGTGAAATCCCCATGCTCATCCTGGAACACGCCTTCCAGAACGATGAATTCCTCGCCGCCCGTATGGACATGGGGCGAGAATTTGCTGTTGGGGGCGTAGCGGACGATGGTTGTCGCCCGCGCCACTTCATCGCCGATCCGGTCGAGCATGCGACGGTCCACTCCCGGTATGGGAGAAGACAGCCAGTCAATCTCGTCCGCATGCATCACGACACGTTTGGTAAAATCAGCATTCAGGTCCATGGCTGTCTTCTCCTTTTTGGGCTCTCTGTCTTAATTAGCACAGCTTGGCCGCGCCGCCACCCTTTGGCGCCAGGCCGCCAGATGGGTCAGCTCGGCCGGGATTTCGATCTTTGCAAAGTCGGCAAAGGCCATTCCGGCGAATGCCGTGATATCGGCCATGGAGAAGCTCTCTCCGGCGAGAAAGGGCTGCTCGGCCAGAACCGCGTCCAGATAACGCATGGTATTGACGGCGACTTTCTTTCGTTTGCGGCCCCATTCGGCGACCTGATCGGTCTCCAGATCCGGTCCCAGGCCCGGTGTGGCATGGTGGAAATAGGCCCCGACTGCATCGACCAGTCCGGCCTCGGCCCGCAGGTTCATCATCTGCACCCGGGCGCGCTGGGTGGGGGTGGTGCCGATCAGGTTCGGGCCCTCAAAGGCGCCGTCGATATATTCGGTGATCGCCGTGCAGTGGGAAATGCAGGACCCGTCCGGCAGCTCCGCATAGGGGACCGTGGCATCGGGATTGCGGGCCTTGAACGCCGCCGTGCGATGCTCCCCGCCCATCACATCGACGGGCACAAACTCCACCTGATCCATCACCCCCTTCTCTGCCAATGCGATCCGCACCCGCGCCGGATTAGGAAATCCCTCCATATCAAACACCTTCATCTCTCATCTCCTCCAAATCTCATCACATTCAAAATCATTTCTCGATTTCTACCTATCAGTAGATAGATAACAACAAAACCCCATTTATCCCTTGACGATGATGATGTCAAGAAATATCTATCGATAGATAGAGAAAATGGTTTTGAAGAGAGGTTGAAGCGCCGGAGAGGTTGGAGCGTCGGAGAGGTTGGAGCGTTGGAGGAAGTTGGGAAGAGGAGCTATGGTTTTGGGAAGGACGGCGGATTTGGGCGATGAGGGGGCGATGGATGTTGGTCAAGGGCAGGAGTGAGTGAGATGACGCAGGAAATTCCCATCCGGGAACAGATACTGGCGGCGGCGGAGAAGCGGGTCCGGCATGTGGGCTATAATGCAGTCAGCTTCCGCGATCTGGCGGCGGATGTGGGCATTAAAAGCTCCAGCGTCCACTATCATTTTCCGCAAAAAGAGGATCTCGGTGAGGCCCTGGTGATCCGCTATACAAAGCAGTTCAAGACCTCCCTCGATATGCTCGATGCCAGCCCGCTGGGCCTGCAGGATGCGCTGAAAGCCTTCGTCGGCCTCTATGCCCAGGCGCTGGTACTGGGCGATTCCGTGTGCCTCTGCGCCATCCTCGGGGCCGAGGCCAACGGCCTGGCGCCCCGTATCCGCGACAGGGTCCAGGCCTTCTTCGACATGAACACGGACTGGCTGAAACAGCGTTTCAAGGACGCGCCGGCAAATCCCAACCGCATGAGCCCGCTGGAGATCGTCTCCGCTCTCGAAGGAGCGATGATCATCTCGACCACCCTCCAGTCCCGCACCGCGTTTGAGGCCACGGCCGCCCGGGTGCTGAAAACCTCGTCCTAGCCTGTTTTACCTGAAATCTTTCTAGACGGAGCTTAAAAGCAGACAGGTCTCGCTGTTCAGGACCCCCTCCACCATCCGAACCTCCCGCAGGACCCGGTCAAAATCACTTAGACTGGGGGTGCGGACATTGGCGACAAGATCCCAGGTGCCGTTGGTCGTATGCAGGGTCTGCAGCTCCGGCATGCCCCTGAGTTTCTTGATCACCTCGGAGGTCGATCGGCCTTCCACCTCAATCATCATCACTGCCTGAATGGCATCGTCCTCCACATCCTCCCGGGCCCGGATCGTAAAACCCAACAGCGCGCCGCTTTCCAGCAGCCGGTCCAGGCGGTTCTGTACGGTTCCCCGAGAGACGCTGAGAATATCGGCAAGCTTGGAGAGGGGCGCCCGCCCATCGGTCCGAAGCAGGGCAATCAGTTCCCGATCCAGGGAATCATAAGGATGTTTGGCAGGCGGACGGGCGAGGGTCATGATGGCTCACATTGATAATATCGATAATTTTTACTGACGATTTTTATAATATAGCAGGAAAATTTATAAATTTCTGACATTTCTTTTAACGTTCCCTCTTTCTATCCTGAGGATCACTGGAATTCAGAGGGCTCAGGAAACAGGCCCTTGGCCCTTACAGGAGTGTTTAATGCAAAGACGCAGTGCCCAGGCCCCGGCCGCCGTCGTTATGATCCGGCCCCATCATTTCACCCCCAATACAGAGACCGCCGCCGATAACTCCTTTCAGAAACCGGCGGCGCAAACCGACCCGGCCGAACTCGCCCGCGCCTCTTTCGAGGAAATCACCACTGCCGTTGAAATTCTGAGAGATCACGGTGTGACGGTCCATATGTTCGAGGATGAGGGGACAGAGACACCGGATTCGGTGTTTCCCAATAACTGGTTTTCCACCCATCCCGGTGGTCATGTTGCCCTCTATCCGATGTTTGCACCCAACCGGCGGCGGGAGCGCAGACATGATGTGATCGAAATGCTGAAACGGGACTACCGGGTCCAGGAAGTGATTGATTACTCCGGCCTTGAGCCGGACGGGCTGTTTCTGGAAGGGACGGGGGCCATGGTTCTCGATCATCTCGATCGGGTGGCCTATGCCGTCCGTTCCAACCGCACGGATCCCGTGGCCATGGAGCGTTTCTGCACCCAGTTCGCCTATGAGCCCATGGTATTTGAGGCCGCGGATGAGACCGGCACCCCCGTCTATCACACCAACGTGCTGATGTGCGTCGCCACCGATTTTGTCCTGATTGGCCTCGATATGATGACCGATCCGGCACGGCGGCAGGAAGTTATTGACCGATTTGAAAGCTCGGGGCGCAAGGTCATTCGCCTCAGTAACCAGCAGATCGCCAGCTTTGCCGGTAATGCCATTGAGCTGCAAGGCAAGGACAAACGGATACTTGCCCTCTCTGCCTGCGCTTATCAAGCCCTTGATCAGGTGCAGATTCAGGTCATTGAGGAAAGCCTCACCCTGGTGCCGCTGGATATCCTGACCATCGAACTCGCCGGCGGCTCCGTCCGCTGCCTCCTCGCCGGGATACATCTGACGCCGAGGAGCTAATTGGGAAAGCCATGCCACAAATGTTGCTTCTTGAGTTTAGGTGACTTCCTTCCTTAAAGCGTCATTCATCCGGCTTTGCCAACCTGAGCCGGTTTGGCGGAATTTCTCCACAATATCCTGGTCAAGCTGCAGTGTGATCTGGACCTTGGGATTTTTGCTCTTTGGGCGCCCACGAGGACGCGGTGCCTCCATTCCCAATTTCCTGAATATGTCATGGCCGGGTCTGGCACGCTTAAAATCTGCCTCGACCCACTCAGGATTATCGTCTTCTGTTGTCTGTGGGTCGGATTTCTTGTTCATATTAACTGCTGCTTCCAAAAGTATGGTGATACTCTCCGCCATAACCGGCGGGTAAGTCAAAAAGCGAATTGTATTTTCTTAGGAATATGCCTTTTGAGGCATTTCTGCAGCCCAATGCTCCGTTAAAATGGGATTGAAATAATGGTGTCATTTTGAGATAATGATATCGAAATTGATACCATATTAGATAAATGATACCAAAATTCCGTGCAGACTGTGTTTTAACCGGAAAGAGAAGAAGTTCGGGCTTGCGGCTGGCGCCGATGCCGTTTTCAGCTGAAATTACCCCAATTTTGCGCCTAAACGGGTCTGAAAAACCGGATTTTCGATATCACAAAGCCTAAATGGCATCAAATTCGGTATCAAACTTGACAAATGCCACCAAAATCTTATATATGATATCAAATAGGTAATTTGGTGGCATATTATGAAACAACAAGCAGCGAAAGCGACCACATATCGCATTGATCCGGCGATCAAGGGCGGGTTGGTCAAATTAGCCAAGATTTTAAACACACCGCAGAACCAACTGGTCAATGATGCCTTGCGTGAATTCGTGGCAGAGCGAAGCGCCGATCTGATGGCTGATCTGGCCGCGACGGTCACGGAGCTTAACAAGCTGCAGGAGGAGGATCCGGGCTTTGCCAAGGCGATCAAGAAAGCCGCCGCCGCGGAGGCCGAGATGGACTATGATCCGGCGGAAGGCCAGCTTATAGACAATTCCGATCCCTCCAGCACCATCGTCCGCTCGATCCTGCATGAGTGACTGGGATAAAAACAGTCCGCAGCTGCAAAAGAATATCGAGGAAGTACTGGAAGAAGCAGCCTGGCATGCCGCATCGCGGAAACCTCCCTCCCTGACCGATGCCCGTAACTGGCATCGCCTGTTGATGCGCGATTTGAGGGTGCCAAACCCGCATTATATCGGCCTGTTCCGCGGAGAACCGGGGCTTGACGGGCTGGAGGTTCAGGTGGGGGGCAAGCTTGGGGTGATGTCCGCCGGCCTGGCGACGGAACTTGCCGATTTCGAGGGAAAGTTGAAGAAAATGGTAGCGGCGCTGGATATGCGGATTGCTCCGGGGCAGGCGCTGACGGTCCAGGACGTGGTCGAGATCATTGATCTGTGCGCCTGGGTCCATGCGGAGTGGGTGCGGTTGCACCCCTTTGTCAATGGCAATGGCCGTACGGCGCGCATCTGGGCCAACTCACTGGCCATGCGCTACGGCATGCCGCCCTTTATCGTTGTCCGCCCCCGACCCGGCGATTCCTATGGCAAGGCTGCGGCAAAAGCCATGGATGGCGACTGGCAGCCAACGGTCAATGTCTTCCGCCGCCTCTATACCAAATATATGGAAGACCTGTAGGCCGGTTTTCACCTTCGACAGACAAATAAGGCGCCCTGTTCATGACCAAACAGGGCGCCTGTCGCATGGAGTTAAAAACAGGGGTGCCGGATCAGTTCGGCTGTTTCACATATCTCAGATAAGGTTTCAGGGTTTTCCAGCCGTCCGGATATTTCTCCTTGGCCATGTCATCGGTCACGGCCGGGACAATGATGACATCCTCACCGTCCTTCCAGTTCACCGGAGTCGCCACCTGATGCTGCGCCGTCAGCTGCATGGAGTCCAGTACCCGCAGGATTTCATCGAAATTACGTCCCGTGGTCATGGGATAGACCATCATCAGCTTGATATTCTTGTCGGGGCCGATAATGAACACTGTCCGGACCGTGGCGTTGGTCATGGGTGTGCGGTTTTCCATCTCGGTGTCCTCATCCGCCGGGAACATGTCATAGGCCAAGGCGACTTTCAGGTCCGTATCGGCGATCATCGGGAAATTGACCTTCGTGCCCTGGGTTTCCTCGATATCATCGGCCCAGCCCTGATGGTTGTCGACCGGATCGATGCTGAGGCCAATAACCTTGCAGTTGCGCTTCTCAAATTCCGGTTTCAGTTTGGCCACATAGCCAAGCTCCGTTGTGCAGACGGGCGTATAGTCCTTCGGATGAGAAAACAGGATGCCCCAGCTGTCTCCCAGCCAGTCATGGAAATTGATGCGACCCTCGGTGGTTTCGGCGTCAAAATTCGGGGCTTGATCGTTAATTCTGAGTGACATATGTCGTCTCCTTAAAATCTGGGCTGTTGTTGTACAGGGGTTACATTTGCTCTGATAGGTGTGAGCTTCGGGTACAGGTACGGGAACTGGATCATCTGATAAGACCTAAAGGTGATTATCCCATCCGGTCCTGTCAAGGGTTGGATTGTTCAGACAGGCCCCGGGTTTGACCGGGCCGAGCTGCCGACCGCTTCTCCCGAAGCATGGACAAAATTTCAGGGCCATTGTAGAATTGCCGAAAATAACCAATAAAAAGAGCCCGTCCATGACCTTGGTAATGAACGATCACGATGTCATAGATCGTATTTTTTCGCATATCGATAACAAAACCACGGATGTGGGAGAAAGTGTCTGGCGGGAACCGGTCGGGAATTATCAATCGCAAGAGCGCTTTGACGCCGAGATTGCCTTGCTGCGGCGGTTGCCGGTGCCCTTCTGCCCGTCAGCCGCCCTGCCCGAAAACGGCTCTTTCATCGCCCGAACCGCGGCGGGAACGCCGCTGGTGGTGGTGCGCGGCGATGATGGCATCGTTCGGGCTTTTCGCAACAGTTGCCGGCATCGCGGCATGGCGGTTGCCAAGGACAGCGGTTGCGTCCGGGCTTTTGTCTGTCCCTATCATTCCTGGACCTATGGTTTGGAGGGGAACCTGAAATATATCCCGGGGGTTGAGGGTTTTCCGGGTGTGGATCAGGCGACCCACGGGCTGGTACCGGTCACGGCGGAAGAGCGGGGCGGACTTGTTTTCGTGACCCAGGAGGCGCCTGTGTCAAGCGGGGCGCTGGATGCCTTTCCGGAGGTGTTCCGGCCCGAACAGGATATGTTCAGCCAGACGGAGCATGTGGATGAGGCCAACTGGAAGCTGATCGCGGAAACTTCCATGGAGGGGTATCATATCAAGAGCCTGCATAATCGCACCTTTTATCCCTACGGCCTGGATAACATCAATGTTGTTGAAAATTTCGGCCCCAATTCCAGGATTATCTTTCCCTTCCGCCGCATTAACAAGCTGCGGGACATTCCGCGGGACGAGCGCCGGATCAACGGCATGGCGACCTATGTCTACCAGCTGTTCCCCAATGCCCATATGTCCATGCTCTCCAGCCATACCCAGCTGATTGTTCTGGAACCTGTCTCGCCGACGCAAACCCGGACCCATGTTTACCGGGTTCGCAACCTGAAGGCCGACGGATCCGTTGTTGATCTGGACGTGGCCGAGCGGGACGCCGTGTTCGTGAAATCCTCCGGCATTGAAGAAGACCGGGAGGCCGCCTGCTCCATCCAGGCCGGCCTGGCCACCAACGCCAACAGCCATTTCACATTCGGCCATTATGAAAAAGCCATTGTCCATTTCCACGAAAACCTGACGGCGCATCTTGCGAAGTTGCAGGCTATGCGCTGACGTCGCCCGACAGGAAGCTCTCCCCCATCCCTTCTGCCGTCATCCACATCCATGGTTTGCCGCCGGTATTGCGGACTGTCACCACCATTTAGATCTGCCGGTAGCATTCAGAACGAAATCTATATTGATCTTGGGTCCGAAGACTGGAGTTGCCTAAAACTTACAGGAGATGGGTGGAGAGTTAGTCAGCAAAGTGATTACAAATTTCGTCGAACTTCGAGTATGCGCGCCTTGGCAATTCCTGCTGCGACAGGATCAATAGATGATCTGCGACACCATTTAAACTGCGAAACTGAGGAGGATTGGGTTCTCCTTCTCACTTGGATCGTGAGTACGATTTGCCGCATCTGCCCCTTTCCAATTCTTGTACTAACGGGCGGGCCGGGATCAGCAAAATCAACGACTTAAAACTGATCCGCTCTTTGGTCGACCCTTCAGAAGTTATGACCACTCGCTGCCCAAAAAATCCGAGCGATTTAACATCTGCTGTGGCTAACTCTTATTTGCTGTCCTTCGATAACATAAGCCATATGCCTCGATGGCTTTCGGACGAACTATGTATGGTGGCGTCTGGATCGGGAATTCGTGAAAGGCGCTTACATACCAATAGCGAAGAGAAGATCATATCAGGTGGTCGCGCCATCGTCGTAAATGGAATTGGTGATTTCGCCAACCGCGCCGATATCATTGATCGAAGTGTCATTGTAAAGCTCGAAATTCCAAAAGTGAGACGCCCTGAAAAACTTCAGACTCGGGAAGGAGTTGGGCTGTGGGATGCTTTCGAAGCCAGGAAACCTTCGATTTTAGGTAGTCTTTATGACATCGTTTGCAAGACAATGAAGATTCATTCAAAAGGACAATGCCTACCGCAAGGGAACCCCCGAATGGTAGATTTTGCAGTCCTTGGCAATGCCCTTGAAGTGGTTATGGGGTGGGAGCAAGGCACATTTGATCGGGTCTATGGAGATAACCGTGCTCAGGCTGATGAGATTGCGATTGAAAATTCTCCTATCATGGGGCTGCTAAACACGGCATTCCTTGATCGTACGGACGAATGGATAGGCTCAGCCACTGACTTCAAGGAGAAAATTCTCGCCTATGGTGGTGAGAAATACGCACTTGATAAGCTTCAAGCTATGCCAGCAAGTGAAGTAGGCTCCAGTCTATCAATGCTTTCACAAAATCTTTCTGCACAGGGCTGGAAAATAGTGCAATTGAAGCGAAGCGGCAAAGGCCGTAAGTGGAGTATCAAATCACCGTACTATGTTAAAGAGGGCTAATAGGAGAGGATGAGTTAGAGGTGACAGAGGTGACAGAGGTGACAGGTCATTTCGGCTAACCGACTGAGATGAAATTGTAGTTTACACTAATATTTTCACTATTAAATTTTTAGCTGTCACAGATGTCACTTACATCGTTTTTCGAATACTAATCAGCAGCTTACGTTATTCAGCACCTGTCACAATTTGCCGTCATTTGCTGACAACTTGCGGGTCCTTCCAGCCACGCTCGATGTCACGGGGAACGCGCAACCGCGGTTGGTCCGCGGATTTTGATTTTTTACTGCCGTTTAGGTTTATTTTCTTGTTTTTGTTTCATCTGTTGCCGTCGGCTATAGGAATGGAATATGGATGGTGCGAGATAATTGGACAGAAACTAGTTTGTGATATAGCCAGGGTAATCATTGGTTGGAAAATCGCTATATTCGACTGTCATCATCAAGATTATTTCAGTCACTGAGACGGACAGGATACGAATAACGTTTATGACTACTGGAACGATAGATCCGATACGCTTGTACAGAATGAGGGTATTGTTCATGATCAGTTCTGGGTTGAGTAATCAGGAAATAACCTGCTGACTTCCATGATCGAGACGAGTGATCAGATCATCTTGAGGAACTGGTCCCGCTCTGACAGTTGTAAAATCGATAGTATTGAAACTGACGATGGTAAGGCGACGGGCATTGCGGGTGTTGGAGCCTTGGTCATATCAATTGCCTCTTTCTCCACCCTCTGATGGTGTCCTAGCAATATGTATTCTTCCACGGATGCACGTAGTTATCCGGGATTTAGAGGAATAAGGCGAGATATGATGGGATGAGTTGTAAGGCCATCGACGCAAATCTCAGGACCATTATTCTGTGCTTTGGCGCGCTGCGCTGTTAAAACGGGTTACTCTCCAACCAGACGATCAAATTCTTTTACAGTGCTAACCATCAGTCTGCTGGTCATCTCCAATGCAGCTGGATCAATTGTCTCAGGGAGGTCCCTAGCTGTATGATATGTTTGAAAAATCACGGGTCGATTGGAAACACGTAGCCATTTGAAAGCATTTGGATTACGGATATAATCCCGCAATACAGCCTCGTCAGACTTTGGAAGAACAGTTACACCGACGGCAGGAACACCATTTAGATAGAACTGTGCGTGATCACTGGAATTTCTAGGAACTGGACCGTGTGTGCCGTTATAGATCCCTTCAATTTCACCGGCATTTTGAAGGGAACGTACGATTAGGGAGTTTTCCAAATCATCTGTCACATCCCAAATTCCAAACGCATCTCCTATACCACACATATCAAAGCTAACCATGCCGACCACATTCTCGACTCCGTAGTTCTTAATGTAACCTTTGGTCCCAATCAGCCCAATTTCTTCTTTGTCAGGGAATAAAAATCGAACCCTTATATTTTCAAGAGGCGACGATGCTTGAAGCTTTTTGTAAGCAGAGAGCGCTGCGGCGACGCAGGAGGCATTGTCATTTGCCCCGGGTGTTGCAGCCCGACGATCATAGTGGGCGGCAACAACCAATGTGTGAGGACCATTTCCAAGATCCGCAAAGACATTTGTGCCGCCGTTCCCGTCAATCTTAAAAGGGTCGAGATGATAAGGTATATCTGAATTTTCGAGAGCGTCTGTCAGCAGCTTCAAACGTTCATCGTTGTCCTTACCCGACATAATTTCAACGAGTCTGAACGACGTTGGGTTTTCTTGATAGTAGGAAAATTCTGGCCCTTTTTTAAGAGCAGGGGTGCAGGCTAGGACACTGGAAACAGTGATTACAGCAACCAATTTTGATAAAGACTTCATTTAAACTTCTTTTAGCTGAGCGAACCGGTAAGAAAGGACAAATTCCTCACATGATGTTTTAAAGACTATCCTGTCAGAGCCGGTAAGAACAAACTGTTTTTCATTTCAACGCTTGACGTTCGCCTTATCTTCGAACTACTAATAATAGCAATAATACTGGTTATGTGAGGAAGAATGACGGAGGTTCTGGGGGTGGGAGATGCGCCGGAGGCGGGTGCCTCTCTTGACACGGGGCTTGCGAGCCTGGTGCTGATGTTTAAGTTTTTGGGTCTTGCCGTCGACGCGGAGCAAATCCGTCATCAATATTCAAGATCTGGTAACCCTCTCACATCAAACGATATTTTACGCTGCGCCAAGCATATGGAAGTAAAAGCGCGCCGTATTTCCGCGAAA
Organism: Sneathiella sp.; assembly: GCA_965228285.1. Taxonomy (GTDB): domain Bacteria; phylum Pseudomonadota; class Alphaproteobacteria; order Sneathiellales; family Sneathiellaceae; genus Sneathiella. Next base: position 2,829,428 of record OZ245808.1, on the reverse strand, counting down.
TGGAAACGCCTTCCCAAGCTGCATTTACCGGCTATTGCAGAGAGTAAAGGCGGGGAATATGTGATTCTCGCCAAAGTGGGCGAAAACGAAGTCCTTATTCAGGATCCGGCTGAAGCGCGCCCTTCTACTTTAAGCCGAGAGGAGTTTGAGACCGCCTGGTCCGGTAAACTGATCATGCTGACGACCCGGGCCAGAGAAGTTGGAGAGCATCGGCGATTTGACTTTACCTGGTTCATCCCCTCTGTCGTCCGTTTCCGGCGGTTGCTGATGGAGGTACTTATCGCCTCCTTTTTTATTCAGATTTTTGCCCTGATTACGCCGCTGTTTTTTCAGGTCATCATCGACAAGGTTCTTGTCCATAAGGCCCTGACGACTTTGGACGTTCTGGTCTTTGGTCTGATCGCGGTGACAGTATTTGAAGTGCTGATGACGGCCCTGAGGACCTATGTGCTGGCTCATACCACCAACCGCATTGATGTGGAATTGGGGGCCAAGCTGTTTCGGCATGTCCTGGCCTTGCCCATCGCCTATTTTCAGTCCCGCCGGGTCGGTCTGACGGTTGCCCGGGTGCGGGAACTGGAAAGCATCCGCGAGTTTCTGACCGGGCAGGCTTTGACCCTGGTGATGGATCTGTTGTTTGCCTTCGTTTTCCTGGCGGTCATGTATTATTACTCTCCAATCCTGACCTATGTGGTTTTAGCCTCCTTTCCGTTTTACCTCGCAGTCACTTTGGCGGTGACACCGGTCCTCAGAAAACGATTACTGGAGAAATTCAGCCGCGGGGCTGAAAACCAGGCCTTTCTGGTGGAAAGCATTACCGGTGTTGAGACGGTCAAATCCATGGCGGTTGAGCCACAGATGCAGCGCCGCTGGGAAGAACAGCTGGCCGGATATGTCGGGGCCGGGTTCCGGGTAAACTTCCTGGCGAATATCGGCAGCCAGGGGATACATCTGATCAACAAGGTGACAACCGCCCTGACCCTCTGGTTTGGTGCCCAGGCGGTGATCAACGGGGATCTTACCGTTGGTCAGTTTATTGCCTTCAATATGTTGGCCAATCGCCTGACCCAACCGATTTTGCGCCTCAGCCAGATGTGGCAGGATTTTCAGCAGGTCCGTGTATCGGTGGAACGTCTCGGTGATATCATCAATACCCCGGCAGAGCCGGCCTACCGGCCCGGGCGAGTACAGCTACCCGCCATTGCCGGGCGGGTGGAGTTTGATCATGTGGGGTTTCGCTACCGTCATGATGGACCGGAGATCCTGGCCGATCTTTCCCTGGATGTGGCCCCTGGGCAGGTTATCGGGATCGTCGGCCGCTCCGGCTCTGGAAAAAGCACCCTCGCCAAACTGTTGCAGCGCCTCTATGTGCCGGAGCGGGGGCGGGTATTGGTAGACGGAACAGATGTCGCCATGGTCGATCCCAGTTGGCTGCGCCGTCAGGTCGGTGTCGTCCCGCAAGAGAGTGTGCTGTTCAGCCGGTCCGTCAGGGATAACATTGCCTTGAGTGATCCGACCATCCCGATGGAGCGGATTATCGCGGCCGCCCAACTTGCCGGCGCCCATGATTTTATCCTGGAGCTCAACGAAGGATATGACAGCGAAATAGAGGAGCGAGGCCTCAATCTTTCCGGTGGTCAGAGACAGCGCATCGCCATCGCAAGGGCGCTCGTTATGTCACCGCGAATATTGATCTTCGACGAAGCAACGAGCGCCCTTGATGCCGAGAGTGAAGAACTGATCCAGCAGAATATGGCCCATATCGTCAAGGGACGCACCACCTTTATCATCGCCCACCGGATGTCCGCCCTTCGGGTCGCGGACCGGATTATCTCCATGGAAAACGGCCGCATTGTTGAAGATGGACCTCCGAAAGACCTTCTCAAGCAAAAGGGCCTGTTCCGCCATCTTTACGACAAACAATTGGGAGGGTTGGAAGATGTTTGAGGGGCTTAAGCGGGCGGCCTCTGTCTGGCGGCAAGCAAAAAAACATGAAGATGAACGCCCCAAGATCAAGCGCAAGCGTCAGGACTATGAATTCCTCCCAGCGGTGATTGAGGTGATGGAAACTCCGGCTTCTCCAGCCGGCCGGGCCGTTATGCTGAGCATTGGCGCCTTTCTGGTGATTGCCGCCGCCTGGGCCTGGTTCGGCAGGATAGATGTGGTTGCCTCCGCGACTGGCAAAGTGATCCCGACGGACTATGTCAAATATATCCAATCCTCCGAGATTGCCGTGGTTCGGAATATCCATGTGAGAAATGGTCAGGAGGTGACGGCAGGGGATGTCCTGATCGAACTCGATCCAACGGATAGTTCGGCTGACCTGGATCGCCTGCGGCAGGAAAAGATGACCTCGGCCCTGGAGATCGCGCGTCTAACAGCATTGCTGCAACCGACTGGTGATGCTGCGAAAATGTTCATCCCGCCGGACGGGGCCTCCAAGAAGGAGGTGGCCGCTCAACTCAGACGGATTGAAAATGAGCAGCACGAAGATGAGGCCCGCATCCGCTACTATTCGGAGGAAGGGTTCCGACTGAAGGCCCAACATGGCGTTGCCAAAGCGCGGATAGAAAAGCTCCGAACAACTTTGCCCTATGTGGAACAACAGGTGGAGGCAATCCGGAAACTGACGGAGAAAGGCTATGCCTCCCGGCTTCGGCTGTTGGAACTGCAGCAACTTCAGGTCGAGTCAGAAAAAGACATCGAAACAGAACTGGCCGGTATTCATGAAATAACGTCTTCTATCAAGGCGAGCAAACAGGAATTGGCGCGGGAGGAGGCGGAAATCCGCTCAAACCGTCTGGATGAACTGGCAGAAGCAGAGCGGCAATTAAAGGCCGTCACCCAGGAACTCCTGAAGGCGGAACGGCGAAACAGCCTTCGAAAGCTGACAGCACCGGTCGATGGCATTGTCCAGCAACTTACCGTGCATACGGTTGGGGGTGTCGTCGAAGCAGCCAAGCCGTTGATGGTGATCGTGCCGAAAGACAGCGGCCTTGAAGTAGAAGCCAAGATCCTCAACCGTGATGTTGGTTTCGTACAGGTCGGCCAAGTAGCGGAGGTAAAGCTGGAGGCATTTCCCTACACAAAATACGGCGTTATTGAAGGTAAGGTATTACATATTTCCCGGGATGCCATCGCCGATGAAAAATTAGGATTGGTTTATGATGCCCGCATCGAACTTTCGGCCTCGGACATCCAAGTGGAGGATAAAATGGTCAATTTAACCGCAGGGATGTCGACAACTGTGGAGGTGAAAACGGGCGACAGACGAGTCCTCGAATTTATCCTCACCCCGCTGCTTCGGTACAAACATGAATCTCTTAGAGAGCGGTGAAAGATATGTTAGGCCGCCATACAACAAATCATGACGCAATTCCTCGATCTCTATCGGCCGACTATTCATCAAAGGAATGTCTTAGTGATCGTGAAATCCATGGCATGTATTCGCTTTTTTCTCAATATTATGATGGTACTTCCTATGATGAATTTATTTGTGACCTCAATACAAAAACTGGAGCAATAATTCTTAGGGACATGAAGCAGCAGGTAAAGGGTTTTTCGACCCAGGAAATCAGAGAGGTTAGCTTTCTTCAAAAGCGCTACACCATCATTTTTTCCGGAGACACTATTGTCGATCATCACTATTGGGGACAACAGGCGCTTAATTACGAGTGGCTAAAATTTACGGGTAAGGTATACCGTGAGATGACAACTGAAAAACTCTATTGGTTTCTGATTGTAAAAGGGCATAGGACATATAGATACTTACAAGCGTTTTATCGCAGCTTTTACCCATCGATTACTTTGGAAAGTCAATTCCCAGCGAAAGAGCTACTTGATTATTTAGCTCGAGAAAAATTTGCCGAAAACTATTGTGACGAAAGCGGATTAATCATTTTTCCGAAAGCCAAATCCAGGCTAAAAAAATCGTGGGCAATCATCCCTGAAAAAGACATTCATCGTCCTAATGTAAAATACTTCCTCCAGAAAAACCCAGACTATAAGCGGGGAAATGAACTGGCGTGTTTATGTGAGTTAGTTCCTGAAAATCATAGATCTTTTGCTCAGCGAATTTTCTTGGGAAGCGGTCACGCAGCTACGCTAATGGATGAGAAGACATAACTTTTAATTCTCATGCTTTTCTATCTAAAAATGTAACATTTCTGTTTGGTATTTTCTTTCTATTCAATTAAAAGATATATTAGAGAGTTATTCATCTAAATTGGATGCATGCCAGAGCTTCAGGACGCTTTGCATAATTTTGAGGAATTGGCCAAGGACAACAAAAGTTGGTTTTAAAACTATGGCGAAAATTGATACGGTGGATAAGCAAGAAAAAAAAGGCGCGACCATTCTTCAACGTCAGGGCAGCAAAATTTTTGTGAAGCCAAAGAAACCTGTGTCTCTGGTGATGCTGTCGAGCGGCATCGACAGCATTTACGCACTTGTAAAGCTGTTAACTGAAACCGACGATCATGTGCTAGTTCATCATGTCCATATTATCAATAACGAAGGCCGCCATGAGATTGAAGCTCTACGAACACGGAAGATCATCAACTGGTGCAAAGACAATTATCGTGCCTTCAGATATTCAGAATCAACCATAAACCATAATGGATTCAAGAACTTCGGGTTCGACATCATGTCTGTTGCTTTTGAAGCAGGTATGGTTTGCCGATCATTTCACGAGGCTAATAGATACCCGGTGAGTAAGCTGCTTACCGGCTGGTGCGCAGAGGAAGAGCCCTATCCTGGACGCGCACCACATGTAAAAGCTGTCGTCGCCGCAAACTGTTTTCCATGCGAACCGCCCAAGTTTTTTTTCTTCGACCGCGTGACGAAACTCGAGGAAGCCCGATTCTTACCACGTGAACTTGTCGAGATGTCCTGGACCTGCCGACGACCTGTGAAAGTTGAAAATGAAGAATTTGAGGAATGCGGAAAATGCCAGTCTTGTGAGGTGATGCAGCCAGTAAGAGAGAACTGTCTTTACCAAAGATAGTTATGAAAAAAAATTTCAGTTAACAAATTAGAAAATCTATTCATAATGTCAGATTAAGCCTCAATTAAAAAGTCAAGCGGCACGCAATTAATTGGCTTTTTCAGCAATTAGGCCTTATGAAATTCAATATTCGTATTCGCAAGCTTTTGAATTTGGATTTAACTCACAAGCTTTATCAAAGAACTTTTTTGCCTTAGACTCACTTTTTTTAGTTTCTCGACCTTGAAAGTAGATTTCGCCAACAATTGCGCAACTTCTTTCGCGGCCACCTTCGCATGCAATAGTAAAAAACTTGACCGCTTTGCTCATGTCCTTTTTGACGCCTATGCCCTGCAAATACATAGCTGCAAGTTTCGAGCAGCCATTCACAAACCCGTCAGAACAGGCTTGACGAAAGATATTTTTTGCCTCCTTTGTGTTCTTTTCTACTCCTCTACCCTTTAACAAAGAAATTCCCAAGTTTATGCATCCATTTCGATCACCGGATTCGCAAGCTGTTCTAAAAAACTTTACCGCAGTGCCGCTATTTTTCTCAACACCATTGCCTTTGAGATAATTTACACCGAGACTATTACAACTCGTTGCAAATCCACCATCACAGGCTTGCTGATATAACTGAGAAGCAAAGGCGGAATTTTTGGATATGCCATCCCCATTTGCATATTTATAAGCCAAATTGTGACAAGACGTCATATTTCCATTAAGGCAGGCATTTCGAAATAAACCAATAGACTCGTCAACGTTGCGGTTTGCTTCTTTACCCTTTTCAACTTGTATCCCTAAACTATTGCATCCCGATAGAAGGCCACCATTGCAAGCTTTTCTAAATAAACCTTTGGCCTTACGTGCATCTTCTTGGACGCCACGTCCTTCCGAATACATTAAGCCTAGGTTCCTACAACCGACTAATTCGTTCGCGTTACAAGCTTCTCTAAATAACGCAACAGCTTTGGAAATATCGGCTTTTACTCCCACGCCGCTGTCATAAATAACACCAAGATTGCTACAACTGGCAGCAACATCTTGCCTGCAAGCAATTTCGTAATATTCTATCGCTTTTGTAGGATTTTTCGTTATACCGATGCCACTAGAATATGATCTAGCTAAGTTATAGCAGCCCAAAGCAATATTATTGCTACAGGACCGTTCATATAGTTCAAATGCTAGCGTAGTATTTTTTTTGACACCATTACCATCTTCATAAAGCACCCCTAGGTTATTACAACTGTTAGCGACCTCACCTTCACAAGCCATTTGATACAGTTCTGCTGCTAATTCGAAGTTCTTTCTAACACCATTTCCCTGTTCGTATAAGGCGCCAAGATTATTGCAACTAATCAGAAGGCCATCATTGCATGCTTTAAGATAGATACGGGCGGCCTCTGACAAATGCTCCTCGGGATCAGGCGATTGAACATGGGTATTTTCGCCTTTTACGAATGCGCTCAAGAGAAGAAGCGTCAGTCCGTAAATGAATATTTTTGTGGCGTTATGAGTGTAGGATTCAATTTTTAGCATACATCAATAATTTGTTTACAATTTTACTAAGGGTGAAACAACTAAAGTCGACGACTGTAAGTAAAACAATGAAACAGTTATAAATTACAATCATACTAAAACTTCCTTTTTTGCCAATGACAAAATCCGAATCTGGTATATCTATCTATATCATATTATAGCTATACATGTATATAGTGTGCGATCTGGATTTTTTTGGTAAATTCACTCCAAAAAAATATCGGAAAGTTTGATAATAGAGCAAATAACACGTTGATAATAAATAGAAATAATAATTGGAGTCAGGAAAAAATTTAAAGAATTTGGGAGAAACCAAACTTTGCCCGTAGTGCATTTAGAAAATGCATTTAGTAGTATATTTAATTTCAAATTGATTAATCGTAATTTTTCATTTCTCCTATATATTGAATAATTGAAAATCAGATCTACCAAAAACTAAAAGCCTCTGCTACATTTCGATCATCTAATTTTTGCGGAAGCAGACTAGTCTAAATTGTAATAAAAAAGAAATAGAAATGAGAAAGTTAACATCTCACAAGAGGGATAGCGGCAAAGTTGCAGAGGTTATGGGGTCTGTCGTTTCACTATTTGCGCAATCAGGCGGCTATCAGTATTGGTACATAAAAGACCTAAATCGCCTTGTATATCCTCCAATACTTCTCAACCAATGCAAGTTGTTCAAGCATAGTGGTAGAGTTATCGGATATGTAAGTTGGGCCTGGCTAAATGAGGAAGCCGCCGCTGGGCTTGTTTCTGGAAAAAGAAAACTGCAGCCAAAGGACTGGAAGTCAGGAAATGACTTTTGGATCATTGATATGGTTGCGCCGTTTGGTGGTGTCGACCTCATCATCAAAGACCTGAAAAGCCATTTCCCAGATCAGCAAGAAGTCAAATTTATGAGGCGGAACTTGAAAACAGGCGAAAAAATGATGCGTCGGCTTGGGCGAGCAGAACTAGTGCTAGAGAATAATATTTAGTTCGAAAATCGGGGAGTGAAGGATGTTTGTAAGAAAAAAGATTGATGCGGATTGTAACCTGAATTGCTTCGAATATACCTCTAAAAGCATTTGTTCTGGTGGCGACGCAGACGGGTCAAGCGGTGAAAGTAGCGCCATAATGTCTGCTTCTTTGGAGCAAGATGAAACCATTAGTCCTATTGCACCCGCTGCCCCCCCTACCTATTCACTCGACCCGGATGATTATGATGGATACGAGAGTGAGTTTGATTATGGGACTTTTTCAGAAGGAGAAAACGGGCAAGCCGCGTTAGAGGCATTACAAGAAGCACAGATTGAATTGGCAGAGGAAGCGCTTTCAAGATCAAAGCTGGGGCAAAAGAAAAGTACGAAGGGAATTATTGATTTTTCGAAAATTGCTACCGAAGAGCTTGAAGAAATAGAGGAAGCGGAAGGGCTTCAGGAAACCTCGAAAGAAGTTATGGGGGCGATGGCCAAAGCCGCGGTTAATATTGGGCTTGCAATTGCAGGAAAAGGTCGAGGTGCAGCAGTAGCTGAACCTGCTGGACAGTTAGCGGAGGACGCTGTTGAAGGCGCAATGCAGTTCAATTTTGATCTTTTCGACGCTGCCATAGAGGGATTGGTTGATCTCGAACAAGGATTTATTGGTTTGGGCCAAAATATCAAACCCATAGTTGTTGACCTTGATGGAGACGGTGTAGAACTAGTTAGTCTGGAAGATTCAACAGCTTTCTTTGATATAAATGGTGACGGTTGGCGTAACCATGTCGGGTGGGCCGCCGCCGATGACGGGATCTTGGCGTATGATGGGGATAACAACGGCCTTATTGAATTAAAATCTGAAATTGCATTTGTTGATTACGTCGAAGGCGCTGAGACAGATCTGGAAGGGTTGGCCTATTTTGACACGAACAACGATGGAGAACTAACTAGCCTCGACGACGAATGGAATTCATTTTCGATATGGCAAGATCTGGATCAGGACGGTGTAACAGATACTGGAGAATTGAAAAGCCTTAATAGCTTAGGTATTTTTTCAATTAGCTTGACCAGCGACGGGCAGGAGCAACAAATTGAAGGTAACCATGTATATGGAATTGGTACTTATACCGACCTAAATGGAACAAGTGACCTTGCAGATGTATCATTTGACTATAGCGTTTATGGCCAAAAACTTGGGCCAAATGGTGAAGCGTTTTATGGCTATGAAGATAATATATTGTTCGAGCAACTTTCTGAATCCGGTACAAATAGTATTAGTCTCAGAGATGAAGACCTGCTAGGCGCTATTGGAAGCTCCAATAATGATGTTCTTCAGTCAGAGAGAAATGTTGGGGTACTTTTAAGAGGAGGAGAGGGTGCGGATACGTTAATCGGTGGAACTGGAATGGACTGGATTTCGGGTGATTCTGGAATTGACCAGCTTTACGGTGGCGATAATACTGATTTTATTTACTTTGACTCCGATGATTTAAATTCAGCTTCTGGTGGAATTGTTGATGGTGGAGCTGGAATTGATTACGCTTTATTGGTTAGTGAGCAGGCTATAAATATTGAAGCAAGCGCTCATAACATAGAAATTATATATGCCAATATCGGAAACGATACGCTATCCGGTGTTTCATCATCTTCAGTATCATTTTTCGGGGAAGAAGGAGACGATGTGCTGACCGGAAGTTCTGGTAATGATCTACTAGATGGTGGCGTCGGGTCCGATGTATTGGATGGTGGAGCTGGCGATGACTACCTATACGCTGATTCAAGTGACTCTTCTATCAATGGTGGTGAGGGAATTGACATCGTTCATTTTGTTGATGACCAGTCGGTTAACCTTGATTTGTCCTTGGCTGAAGTGGAAGTGGTGCTAGGGGGATCTGGGAATGATGTGCTATTTACAACGGGTGCTTCTCCAGTAGTGCTGATGGGCGGATCAGGTAAGGATAGTCTAACAGGTGGATCGGGTAATGACACACTGGATGGCGGTTTTGGCTCTGATATTCTCGATGGTGGCTATGGTGTCGATGAGGTTTCTTATCTCGGTAGTAGCGGTGGCGTTTATGTTGATCTTGAAATTCAGAAACTAGCACAGGATGGCTTGACATATATTAGCCAGGGATTTGAAGATACTGCCTCTTATGGAACAGTAGCATTGGAAGCTTCCAACCGTATTGCAACTCACGAAGCTGTCAATTTTCTGTCCGTTATTTATAGCCTAAAAGAAGAGGATGAGGAGGATTGGAATGTTTCCAGCCTCCGCGTGACACCAGGTAATGTAACTGTGGGTGTGACATCGTATGCTTTCCTGACAGAAATTCATACGCTGGACGCGTCAGAAATCTCTCCTGATGGCTATGCAAAATCCATTTTTATTAAACCGACCAGCGCGACAGACTTTACAGTTGAGGTCAAAGACGCTGTTGGAGCAGTCACGGCCACACATAATCTCACTGGTGATCTCTATGGTGTTGTCGATTATAGCTTTGCATATAACAAGCAGACAGGCGAAGTACGGCTTTATATTGATGATGCATTTGCCCTCTCATTGCAATGGGATTTGGGTCTTGATGTCATTACGGGCCATGCGGGTATGGAAGGTCAGTCAGTGGTTCACACTTACTCTCGCTCCGCCTCTATTCGGGATGATCTTGGCTTGTCTGGCGCAAATGATTCCTTTGGCGACGTAATTATTAATATTGAGAATATTACGGGTAGTCTGTACGGAGATATACTTCGTGGCGATGATTTTGCAAACCAAATACAAGGTGATAGCGGTGGTGACGTTATTGAAGGTCGTGACGGAGCGGATTCCATAGATGGAGGCGAGGGTTTTGATTGGGCATCCTATGAGGGATCAAGCAGCGGAGTCGTCATTGACTTGGCATCAGGAACTTCTTCTGGCGGAGACGCTGAAGGAGATCAGCTTTCGAACATTGAAGCCATCGTAGGGGGTGACTATGGTGACAGCTTGATTGGAAGCGATGAGGCAAATTCGTTCGAAGGTGGCGCAGGGGCTGACACCATGGATGGAGGAGCCGGGAACGACAGCGTTATTTATTCAAAATCTGATGCTGCAGTTGCGATAAACTTGTCAGATGGATCCGCATCTGGCGGTCACGCCGAAGGCGATACCATTTCGAACTTCGAAAATGTCATTGGATCAGATTATGCGGATACCCTCGATGGAAATACGGAAGACAACTATATAATTGGCGGCGAAGGCAATGACATCCTAAATGCTGGCACGGGGAACGATACCTATATCTTTGATCGTGGTGATGGCCAGGACCAGATACATGATTTTTCTGGAGCTGTATATGGCGGTTTGGATGTTCTCCAATTGGGCGCAGGCATTATAGCGGATGATCTGGCGTTTGAGCTGGTTGGGGATGATCTTTATATCGGATTCCGCAGTGAGAGTGATTCAGGTACAACAGCGTCACAGCTGGCTGATCATGTGAAGATCCTGGACTGGACGGATGCCAAAAACTCTATTGAGTATATTCTCTTTGAGGATGGTAGCTATTTCAAGATTGAAGACATCGTAACTTTTGCGGGCGGCACGACGGGCGATGACACCCTTGATTACGGTTCTGCGACCACCAATCACCAGGTAACGGGTTTTGACGGGGATGATGATATCACCACAGGCAGCGGTGAAGATGTTCTCCTCGGCGGTGATGGCGATGACACCCTGGATGGTGGGACAGGTGAAGATGTCCTGATCGGTGGGGATGGCGATGATTATTACCATGTTGATGCGGCTGAAGATTATGTGATCGAAGCAGACTATGAAGGCATTGATACGGTTGAGACGACGGTCAGCTATGCCCTGGATGACGGTGCCTTTGTCGAGAACCTGGTTCTGGCGTCCGGTGCTGGCAATATTGATGGCACAGGCGATGACTACGCCAACTCCCTGACCGGGAATGAGGGTAATAATGTCCTGACCGGCGGTGGTGGGGCGGATACCCTGGATGGTGGAGCTGGAACAGATACAGCAAGCTACGCGGCATCAGAAGAAGGCGTTTCTGTTGATCTGGGGGCTGGTACAGGCTCTGCAGGCGATGCGGCAGGGGACAGCCTGAGTAATATTGAAAACGTCACCGGCTCTGACTTTGCTGATATCCTGACCGGCGATGCGTCTGCCAATGTCTTAAAAGGCGGCCTTGAGGATGACACCCTGATGGGCGGTGCCGGGGCCGATAGCCTGCAGGGTGATGGTGGATCGGATACGGCCTCTTATAGCAGTTCAGCAGCGGCGGTGGACATTGACCTTCAAACAGGGACTGTCTCTGGCGGGGATGCCGCTGGGGATGTTCTCACAGGTATTGAGAATGTCACCGGCTCTGATCATGCCGATACATTGGATGGAGATACAGGCGCCAATGTCCTGACGGGCGGTGCGGGGAATGATATTCTCAATGCCAGCGGTGGTAATGACACCTATTACTTCAACACCGGAGACGGCCAGGACGAGATCAATGACTTCTATGAAGGCCAGGTCTGGGTTGATACCAGTGGTATGCAGCAGGATAGCGCGGGCGATTGGGTCTGGGTATCAAGCGGCCATTATGTGACCCAGGAGGTCGATGGGGGTCTGGATATTCTTCAACTAGGCGCGGGGATCACGGCGGATGATCTGGCGTTTGAGCTGGTTGGCAGTGATCTTTATATCGGCGTACGTAATGAGAGTGACACCGGCACGACAGCTTCGCAGCTGGCGGACCATGTGAAGATCCTGGACTGGACCGATAGCAAGAATGCAATTGAGACTATTACATTTGATGATGGAAGCTTTTACGAACTTAGAGATATCGCGACGACAGTTCAAGGCACGACGGGCGATGACACCCTTGATTACGGTTCTGCGACCACCAATCACCAGGTAACGGGTTTTGACGGGGATGATGATATCACCACAGGCAGCGGTGAAGATGTTCTCCTCGGCGGTGATGGCGATGACACCCTGGATGGTGGGACAGGTGAAGATGTCCTGATCGGTGGGGATGGCGATGATTATTACCATGTTGATGCGGCTGAAGATTATGTGATCGAAGCAGACTATGAAGGCATTGATACGGTTGAGACGACGGTCAGCTATGCCCTGGATGACGGTGCCTTTGTCGAGAACCTGGTTCTGGCGTCCGGTGCTGGCAATATTGATGGCACAGGCGATGACTACGCCAACTCCCTGACCGGGAATGAGGGTAATAATGTCCTGACCGGCGGTGGTGGGGCGGATACCCTGGATGGTGGAGCTGGAACAGATACAGCAAGCTACGCGGCATCAGAAGAAGGCGTTTCTGTTGATCTGGGGGCTGGTACAGGCTCTGCAGGCGATGCGGCAGGGGACAGCCTGAGTAATATTGAAAACGTCACCGGCTCTGACTTTGCTGATATCCTGACCGGCGATGCGTCTGCCAATGTCTTAAAAGGCGGCCTTGAGGATGACACCTTGATGGGCGGTGCCGGGGCGGATAGCCTGCAGGGAGACGGAGGGTCAGATACGGCCTCCTATAGCAGTTCAGCGGCCGCGGTTGCGATCGATCTTCAGGCAAATACTGCCTCTGGCGGGGATGCCGCTGGGGATGTTCTCACAGGTATTGAGAATGTCACCGGCTCTGATCATGCCGATACATTGGATGGAGATACAGGCGCCAATGTCCTGACGGGCGGTGCGGGGAATGATATTCTCAATGCCAGCGGTGGTAATGACACCTATTACTTCAACACCGGAGACGGCCAGGACGAGATCAATGACTTCTATGAAGGCCAGGTCTGGGTTGATACCAGTGGTATGCAGCAGGATAGCGCGGGCGATTGGGTCTGGGTATCAAGCGGCCATTATGTGACCCAGGAGGTCGATGGGGGTCTGGATATTCTTCAACTAGGCGCGGGGATCACGGCGGATGATCTGGCGTTTGAGCTGGTTGGCAGTGATCTTTATATCGGCGTACGTAATGAGAGTGACACCGGCACGACAGCTTCGCAGCTGGCGGACCATGTGAAGATCCTGGACTGGACCGATAGCAAGAATGCAATTGAAACGATCACCTTTGAGGATGGCAGTTCCTTCAGGTTTGAAGACATCGCAACATTTGCCCAAGGAACCATTGGGGCCGACAGCTTGGACTATTCAGCATCGAGCAGCAACCATCTCGTAACCGGATTTGACGGAGATGATGTCATCACCACGGGCAGCGGAAGTGACGTACTTCTCGGCGGTGCCGGCGATGACACCTTGAACGGCGGTGCTGGAATAGATGTCATTTTCGGCGGAGATGGGGATGATATTATTACAGGTGGTGCCGGCGGAGATAATGGCCAAAATGATGGTGGCAATGACGCGGCTGTCTATACTGACGAATTTGCCAATTATTCCACATCTGAAGATACGTTGACGGGCGAATGGACCATAACGCATTTGAATGCCGGAAGCGACGGCACGGACGGCCTGACTGGTATCGAACAATTTGAATTCGCAGACGGCGTCATGGACGATGAAGGTAACTTCACAGCTGCAATTGCAGGAGGTGTGATTAAGCTGCCAAAAGGCGTCGCCGCAAATGGCACTTTGTTTGAGGGCAACGGCGCAAACGCCGGGTCGCTGGAATTTGCGCTTAAAGTTGGCCCTGCAAATGGCACAGTTACGGTAAATTCTGACGGAACTTACAGCTATACACCGAACGCCGGGTTTAGTGGGTCAGACAGTTTTACCTACCGGTTTGTTGATGCGGGTGGGAATATTGCTGTCGGCAGAATGACAGTTGATGTGTTTGACCCAGCGCAATTAGCCACGATATCACAAGTCAATACGTCGACCTATTCGACGCAAATGCTTTCGTCGACAGCAACACTAGATAATGGAAATTATGTTGTTGTATGGGCATCTCTACATAGTCCCGTAGCAACAGATTACTATGACATCTATGTGCAAATGTATGATGAGCGCGGACGCGCGATTGGGAGTGAAACTTTAATCAATAGCTATGTCACAAGTAACCAGAATAATCCTTCTGTTGCGGGGCTGAGTGATGGCGGGTATGTGATCACGTGGGATTCGTATCTTCAGGACGGAAGCGCGTATGGAATTTTTGGGAGGCAATATGACGCTTCAGGTCAACCTGTGGCTGCAGAGTTTTTGGTGAATACCTACACAAGCAGTGAGCAGTTATCGTCAGAACTAACAGACCTTGCAGGAGGTGGTTTTGTTGTCACTTGGCAATCCTATGGACAAGACGGCAGTCATTACGGTGTTTATGGCCAGATATTTGATGCGCAGGGAGCTAAAGTTGGCTCTGAAATACTGCTCAATAGTTATACAGCAAGTGAGCAAAGCGATCCGACAATAACCACTCTAACGAATGGAAACTTTGTCGTTAGCTGGACATCTGGAGACAACCAAGATGGCTCTATTTACGGCATATATGGACAGATCTTCACCTTTGCTGGGGTAAAGGTAGGAAGTGAATTTCAAGTAAATTCACATACTGCAGATACCCAGAGATATGCGGCCATTGCCGCCCTTGATAACGGCGGTTTCGTGGTTACTTGGCAATCTAACCTCCAGGATGGCTCCAGTTTTGGAATCTATGGACAGCGATATGATGCGACAGGAACCGCAGTGGGGTCAGAATTTGGCATAAATACCTACACAACGAGTGCTCAGGATAATGTAGATGTTACTGGCTTAACAAATGGTGGCTTTGTCGCTGTTTGGGCTTCTTCTGCACAGGATGGCAGCGGCTATGGTATTTACGGGCAGGAGTATGATGCAAGCGGAGTTTCTGTAGGATCTGAGTTCCAAATCAACGAGTATACAGCTGGGGACCAGAAAGACCCTTCCGTAACGGCACTCGCAAATGGTGGTTTTGTAGTGACATGGAGCTCAGCTGGCGATGGGTCCGGAGATGGTATCTTCAGCCGAACTTACGGAACTGCAGACCGAGTCCTGGATGGTACTTTGGGCAACGATATTCTGATTGGCCATGACGGGAATGAATATCTTGAGGGAAGCTACGGCGCCGATATTTTGGCCGGTGAAGGAGGAGATGACACTCTAGTCGGTGGTCGTGGTGCGGATACCTATCAGTTTGCAAGCGGTGATGGTCAGGATGTGATTGATGATTTTGCGACGGACGGGGCATCAGATACCCTCAAACTCACATCAGGAATTGATCATGACCAGCTGTGGTTTGAACAATTCGGGGATGATCTTCTGATCTCGGTGATCGGCAGCAGTGATCAGATCACTGTCGAGAACTGGTATGCATCGGCGGAAAACAAGATCGAGAATATTGAGACCAGTGACGGGCAGGTGGCGGATATCAGTGGGGTGGAAGCCCTGGTGACGGCCATGGCGAGCTTCTCGCCACCAGGTGGCGGGGCGACGGACCTTTCGGATCCGGCATATGACCCGCTGGATAGTGTCTTGGCCTCGAACTGGCAGTCGTCTTCATAATAGCTTGCAATAATTGTTGATGGTTATTGTAACAATGCTTCAGCGGTTTTAGGAAATCTTACTTTGAAAATTAAGAAGTATTACCATAATCACTCGTTTCTATGACTTCGTTTGAAAGCCCCTCGGCCACTTATCGCTCAGCTTTCAAGATTTGAGCGTGATGGAGAGGATTGCTATGTCACGGAGATGCGATTGGATCAGGCCTAGTTAAGGCGAACTGTAATCACGACTAAGTATAAAAGGGTTGGATTCAGGAGGCTTTGCATTTTTAGCTTTCAAATTTAGAAGCTACCAATGAAGCCTTTTGATATCTTCTTAAGCTAACGGTTCCTGCTTCCCCCATGCTTCCCCGGCATAAAATAGGCGAAATCGAAAAACGTCTAAGTCATTGAAAAGATTGGCGCACCCGACACGATTCGAACGTGTGACCTCTGCCTTCGGAGGGCGCAAATGACCGTGTTCCTAGCCTCTCCTAAATATTGCATTGATTGGAAAATACGTTTATAATCATCATGTTATGAACAGGAAGCGATTGACGGTGTTGGATGTAGATTTCTAATTTTTCGTTTTATTTGCTTCCGTATTGCTTCCGCGTAGGACTGCTGCCTTGCCAAAACTGACCAAGAAATTACTGGATCAAAGCACTCCTCAAGCAAAGGACTATTTTGTCTGGTGTGATGAGCTGAAAGGATTTGGAGCTCGCGTATTTGCCACCGGACAGAAGTCATTTCTTATCCAGTATCGAGATGATCACAATAGGACACGTCGATATACATTGGGACGATACAGACATCTTACGCCGGACCAGGCGCGTACGGAGGCAATGAAACAACTCGGTTTGGTCCGCATGGGAGGGAACCCCTCAGAGGAGAAGCGTTGCAAACGAACTGACATGTCGGTTCGAGATTTGTGTGACCAGTATATCGAGGATGTTATGTCTGGTCGGTATCTGACCCGTTTCAATAAACCTAAAAAACGCTCGACGATCATGACGGATATCGGGCGTATTGAAACACATATCAAACCTCTCCTTGGAACAAGACCTGTTGTCTCCATAGACAAACGCACCGTTGAGAAGTTTCTCATTGATGTCCGTGAGGGGAAGACTATCAGGAATGTGAAATCCAAGAAGAAACGGGGGCGCTCGATCGTCAGTGGTGGAGGAGGCACGGCACGTCGTACTATGGGTCTGTTGAGCGGTATGATGACATATGCGCAAGACTTGGGCTTAGTCGAGAATAATCCATGTCATGGCGTACGCTGTGGTGTTGATCAGAAGAAAACACGGTTCTTCCGAAAAGAGGAGTATGCAGCGTTAGGTACGGCGCTAATTCAAGCAGAACTTGACGGCGTAAATGCAACAGCACTCAATGCCATTCGGTTAATCGCGCTAACTGGATGCAGAGTTGGTGAAGTCACGTCCCTTACCAGAAGTGAAGTTGATGAGGATTGCGGATGTTTTAGGCTGGATGACTCGAAGTCAGGGGCACAGATCCGACCGATTGGCAGCGTTGCCTTTCAACTCGTGAGCTCCCTGACCACAGGCTCGAAAACAGAATATCTGTTCCGCGCAGTTCGGGGCGAGGGCAGTTATCAGGGCTTACGAAAAGTTTGGGTGTCTGTTTGCGCGCGTGCAGAGATCAAAGATGCAACCATGCATACGCTTCGACATAGCTATGCATCTGTTGCGGCAGAGCTCAATTACTCAGATGCCACGATTGCTGCAATGCTGGGACATAGTCTCGGGACGATCACCAGTCGTTATACACACTTCGTTGACGACGTGTTAAGAGCTGCAGCGGATCGCGTGAGTGAAGAGATCAATGCACGAATGAAATTATGATCCAGCATGGTATGCGCGCGGTATAAATGCCGAAAGTTTTCTATGCGTCGCTCCTTAAAGCTTCGATGATCCTACACTTGCGCGATCGGCATATGTTCGAGACACTTGGCGAGCTTACATCACATCTGAGCACCCAATCTGATCGTGCGGCCAAAATTATTGTCTGGGCACATAATTCGCACATCGGCAATGCCACCGCGACAGAGAGAGGCAAACGCGGGGAATTTAATATTGGCCAACTGGTGCGCGAAAGTCATGGCTATGATGCGTTATTAATTGGCTTTTCTACCTGCCGTGGCCAAGTTACGGCGGCCTTCGGCAGGGATACGCCTGCCGATCGCAAACGCGTACGGCCGCCCTTTGAAGGCAGCTATGAAAGGCTATTTCATCAGGTAAGCCACAAACAGTTTCAGCTCGACTTGAGCGCGAAAAACCAAATGTCAGACTTATTGAGTGAACCGCGCCTACAACGGGCGATTGGAGTTATTTATCGCCCGGAAACAGAACGGCAGAGCCATTATTTAGTGTTGTCTGCCAGAGCAATTCGATTTCTTGCTCCATTATAATGTGATATCAGCATTTTACGGCTCGGTGGCATGAAGGTGAGATGGACGAGACCTACCCGACGGGTATGTAAAAATAGTGAAATTATTTGTTACTTGTTGACGGGGTTGAGCTGTTGGATGCAAGTGATAATGCCCGCCATGATGCGTCAGGCATTTAACACCTCGTTGATCGAAACGTTGAGAGAGACACCCACTCCTGGTGCAAAGCAAATCTTGGTCTGGATACATGCCTTCGCCGTCTGTCCCGCAGATCTTCATGTGGTTGATGGCGGCTTCGCTGAATATTTGGTCGCCGATCAGCACTATTGTTTCCTAGTGCCTGCCAGCTATAGCAATTGTACAACATCAAATCAAGTGGACCAGCTTTACTCCGCCACAGTGGCCCTTTTACTCCGACGTTGACATTTATGCGTCCATCGCAAAATTGGCATCAACAAAGTTCAAGGAATTTTCCTTCGGCAATGCAGAAATAATGCTATTCGCTTAACATATTGTCCAGACGGTCCTTGGATTCCAGCAATTCATTAATGAAGTCATAGACAACTTCCTTGACGCTGGTTTCTTCTGTCATATCACCTACAATTTGGCCGACAGGATAGGTTAGGAAATCCTTGGCTCGAACTCGCTCAACTCGGGTACGGCCTTCTTGCCACCAGAGATAGTTCTGTAGCGGGGCGGGGAGCATATCAGGTGCGTTACGTGCGTTCCAAGCTCGAGAAAACTGATTGTTCAGTGTCCGGCAAGGTTTGCCGGTAACGCTTTTCGTCATAATGGCGTCATTTGCTTCAGCTTCGAACATTTTTTGTTTTATTTCCGGGGGGACCTCGCTTTGAACCGTTTTTAGCCAGATAGAGCCACACCATACACCTTCACAGCCAAGGGCGAGAGCCGCCGCCAGTTGCCGACCGCGACCAACACCGCCACCTCCCAACACTGGCATGGGATCAACCGCATCGACAATACTTGGCCATAAAACCATGGATGATATATCCCCCGTATGGCCGCCAGCTTCAGTGCCAACGGCGACAACCAAATCACAGCCCGCTTCTTTGTGTTTGACGGCATGTCGAGGCTTGCCGGCCAGTGCTGCGATTTTGATCCCTTTATTATGGGCATCTTCAATCAAATGCGCCGGCGGTGTTCCCAGCGCATTGACAATAAGTTTGATCGGGTGATTCATGGCCATTTTTATCATTTCCAGGCTTTCGCGCGGGGTAAAATTCATGCCCTTGACGATATCGCGCTTGATGTCTTCAGCTTCGGCTTCGGGCAGGGCCGGGATTCCCGCCTTATCTAACATATTTCTGACAAACCGAACCTGTTCTGCGGGCAAAAGTTTTTCCGGTTCATATTTCAGGTGGCCTACATCTTCCACATTGCCCGACATTAAAACGTCAATGCCATAAGGCTTACCGTCGATACGATCATCAATCCAGCAAAGTTCCTCCTCAACGCGTTCCGGGTTCATTCGCGCCATGCCCAAGACGCCCAAGCCTCCGGCTTTGGAGACTTCGACCACCACATCACGACAATGGGAAAACGCAAAAATAGGAACATCGATGCCGAACATCTCGCAGAGTTTGTTTTTCATTTTATCCTCGTCATTCGAATTCGGTTTCGTTTTTGGAAGTTCCGGTCTTGAATATCAATTGCCTCGCTGCCATTCTCATTTTTTAGCTTACAATGTAAGAACACTTTTTTACTGCGTAACATTGTGCCGGGCCTATTGACTTTCGGCAAGGAATTGTCGCTTGTCATCACTACTCTGCCTAATTAGCGGATTTGGCGTGGCCATCTACAAATGATCACTCTTGCAAACTATTGCTTGATTTATTTTCTAACACATGTTTGAAATTAGTCAACTTGGTTTCCTTGGAAACTGTTCGAGGGGGAAATAAGTGAATTTTCAATTTAGTCGCGACGTTACGGATATTATCGGAATTTAGGCGAAATTCACCCAAGCAAAAGAACAACGTCTGATCACAGAACATGTGGATCAGATGTCAGATAAGAATTTGTAGTTTTAGAAGAAAAAATGGATAAAGAAGAATGGCGACCAAAGAATCTGTTTCATCAGACATCGAGTAGCTGATGCCGCCGTGTCGCTTCTGCCGATAGCTTGAAGTCGTTGTTGACGCCCAGAAGAAACGCAAACTCATCATCTCTGGCCAAATTCTTTCTAAATAAAGGACGGAAGAAACATGACATATAACGAAAGGGCCAAGATTGCGCGTTTTGCTCCGGACCTTATGTCCGGTCAGGTGGCGTTAGTTACCGGTAGTGGGTCGGGTATGGGCCGGGCAACGGCACTTGAAATGGCGACTTGTGGGGCTAGGCTGGCGTTGTTTGCCCGGCGCGAAGAGCCGCTACAGGAAACCGCCGATATGATTCATGCTTCAGGAGGTACGGCATTCGTTGTGCCTGGCGATATGCGCGACGAAGAGAGTATCGAAGCTGCAATGCGCGCAATCGACAACCGCTATGGCCGTCTCGATGTTCTCGTCAACAATGCTGGCGGACAATTTGTGGCTGCGGCTCGCGATATTACTAACAAAGGCTTCGAGGCGGTGATACGCACCAATCTCATTGGCTCTTGGCAAATGACACGCGCAGCGGTTAACCATTTCATGTTCGACAATGGTGGGTCTGTTGTTTTCGTGACGGCCGTTACGCGCACTGCTCTTACCGGTTTTGTCCACACAGCTGCGGCACGGGCAGGGGTGGCCGGGATGATGAAGACACTTGCCGCGGAGTGGGCTGAATACGGCATCCGGTTGAATTGTGTCGGGCCAGGAACTATCAAGACCGAGGCGCTTGGCCATTATCCAATCCCCCAAGACATGTGGACGAAATTGAACCGTTCAGTGATGAACCGCATGGGCACAACAGATGATATTGCCGGTGCGATAATCTTCTTGGCGTCAAAAATTGGCGGTTTCATAACAGGAGAAGAACTTTACGTCGATGGCGGTGAAACGCTGCATTTGGCACACGACATGCGCGACATGATTAACCCGGAGATGTTCGTCAATCGAAAACGTGGGGACGGGGACGAATAGCCGCGTCCATCTTACCGCCAACCAAAGTAGCAACACATTATCTCAATATCGATCGGCGTATTGTGTGGGCGTTGTACAACTTCGACCAGCCGCCTGTGGCGTCAAACTGGCAACCACCTTGAGGCACATGCAGCATTTTTTTTGAAGAATAACCGCTCGCCAATTTGAGCAAGTAAGGACCAAGAAAAGATGAATAAGAAAGAAGACTCCGTGAGTATGGATCGGCTTGCCCAACTATGGAGTAGGCGCGCAAAGGGCCTGATCGCTGAAATGAATCTTCAGATCGAAGAAGCAACCTACAGCGGAGTCACGATCCGAATGACCTTTAATCCGAATTTCTGCGTAGATGAGGAAGAAACATTGTTGCATGGCGGCGCCTTGACAGCGTTGCTGGACAGTGCTTTCGGTTTGGCCAATTTGATGGCGATTGGTGATGTTCAGACTATGGCTACATTAGACCTTCGGGTGGAATACCTTCGCCCTGCCCAAACCCGTGCCGACGTTCTGGTCAGTGCCGAATGTTACAGACAAACCCGGCATATTGCCTTCTGTAGCGGTAAGGTCTGGCATGATGGTGCTGCGGCTGACGAGATCGCTCGGGGCTCGGCCACCTTTGCGTTAACGCGTGGTAAAAGCGGCTTGCTTGAGATGATGGAAAAAATGGGAGCTCAATAATGAACAGGGAAGACATTCAGATGCGATGTGACCGCGTTCCCTTTTTTCGCTTTCTCGATTTTATTGTATCCGACCTGATTGATGAAGGCATAGAAACCATAATGCCTTTTTCCGAACGTCACATTGGTAATCCCGTGCTCAATTACGTTCACGGCGGCATAGTGGCCAGTTTCTTGGAAGCAACTGCGATGCTCAGCGTAATGGAGAACTGGGAGGGTAATCCACCAAAGCCCATTAACCTAACTGTTGATTACTTGCGGCCATCCAAATCCGAGCAGCTAAGTGCGCGTGCGGTGATTTTACGAAAAGGACGCAGGATGGCGAGCGTTGAGGCAGTTGCCTGGCAAGATGACGAGCAAAAATTAGTAGCCAAGGGCCTTTTTCACTTCCTCGTGGTTTGAGGTTCGAATGTGATACGAGGCTATTATGCCTATTTGATCTGACGGGAAACAATCCATTTATCGTAATATCAGGCGTCGAGCTTCGAATGAGCTTGCCATTTTCTGGCGAATACTTCTAGTGAGCCAAGCGCGTTACCTAGCTCCTCACCATGATCAGTTAGCCCATAAGTGACTTCAGGTGGAATTGTTGGCTTTTGAACGCGGTAAATTAAACCCTCATGTTCAAGCATTCGTAATCGTTGGGTTAGAACTTTGGAAGAAATACCACCCAGTTGCCGACGTAGGGCACCGTAACGGGTGGGGCCGTCCTGCCGTAAATTCCACAATATGAACATGGTCCAAGGACCCATTAAAACGCGGAAAATCTCTTCGACAGGGCAAACCGGTTTATGGGGAAATTTTATCATTGATGATCACCTAATTGGTGGTTACTTAAGGGTACCTACTTCCATAATGCGCCCATGCGCTTTAGATCTTATATAGCGATGTTGCCAGATCGGCAACTATTCAGTTTAACCAACAAACGGTTCTGATAATTGCTTGGAACGTTTCATGAAAAGGATTGCACTATGATTTTACTAATTGGCGGAACCGGAAATATTGGTAGTGAAGTTGCCCGATTGCTCGGGGAGAAAGGCGTCGCTTTTAAAGTTCTTGCCCGTGACAAGTCTAAGGCCAGCGCTTTACTGGGTGCAAATGTCGAAATTGTCCATGGGGACCTCAGCCAGCCGGAAACCGTTTCTGCGGCCATGAAAGGTGTGAAAAAACTGTTCCTTGTCACACCGCTTCATCTTGATCAAATTTCGATGAAGTCAACAGCTATTCAAGCGGCAAAGAAAGCGGGCGTCAAGCATATTGTAATGTCCACAGGCATTGGCGCAAGCCCTGATGCTGGCATGGAAGTAGGGCGTTGGCACGGCGCCAGTCAAGAGGAAGTAAAGGAAACCGGCATCGCATTTACTTTTCTGCAACCAGGTTTCTTTATGCAGAATATCTTAATGTTTGCCGATTCAATTCGTGGGAATGGCCAGTTCTACTTGCCGCTGGGCGATAGTAAAGTGAGTTTCATCGACGCACGTGATATTGCCGCCGTCGCTGTTGCCGCCCTCACAGAAGCAGGACATGAAAATCAGGAATATCCGGTTACAGGTGGAGAAGCCTTAAGCATGTATGAGCTTGCGGAAGTTCTCTCCGATGTTATTGGTAAGAAAATCAATTATATTGATGTCCCGCTTGATGCTGCAAAAGAAGGTATGGTCGCCGCCGGCATGCCTGAAAAGCTTGCCGATCTTATGAATGAGCTCTATGCGCTCGGACCAGCAGGACATTTATCTTATGTTGCAGACGCAGTGGAAAAATGTACCGGTCAACCACCGCGCACATTCCAGCAATTCGCGCAGGACTATGCCGGTGCCTTCCAATCAAAAAGTACCCTCAAAATTGATCAGGGTTGAATGCAAGGTAGAAAGTTTCCCAAATTGTTCTTCAATCCGGACAAAAATCGTTTATGCCGATAACCCAGGACTACGAAATGAGTAAAATGCCCACAGTATTCGTTCCACATGGTGGCGGCCCCTGCTTTTTTATGGATTGGGACCCAGCAGATGCATGGGATAAAATGGCGGCATATCTGCACCGGGTCCACGTTGATATCGGCCAACGGCCAAAGGCTATAGTCGTTGTTTCTGGCCATTGGGAAGAACCCGTTATTACGGTTCAAAGTAACCCGACACCGCCGCTGCTGTTCGACTACTACGGCTTTCCTGAGCATACATATAAGCTTGAATATGCAGCGCCGGGATCGCCGGAGTTAGCTTCGCGCATTAAAAATCTCTTGCTGGCAAAAAACATCCAAGTCAAAACCGATTACCGACGTGGTTTCGATCATGGCGTTTTCATTCCTTTGAAGCTCGCCTTTCCCGATGCAAATATACCGATCGTTCAGTTGTCCTTGCGGAGCGATCTTGACCCAGCGGGCCATATAGCAGTTGGCGAAGCATTACAGCCGCTACGCGATGAGGGCGTACTCATTATAGGTAGTGGGATGAGCTATCACAACATGCAGAAGTTGATGCGAAATTTGCGATCGGTTGCTAGTGTTGATGACGTCGAAGCTGAGTCGTTCGATCAATGGCTGACAGAGGCTGTCAAAAACCCGAACTATCTGGAGCGGAAAGAAATGCTGGCTGACTGGGAGAAGGCTCCATTCGCCCGTGATGCCCATCCAACAGAAGAACATTTGATGCCTTTGTTTGTCGTTGTTGGTGCGGCAGGGATAGACACGGGACAAAGAATGTTGAAGGATACGGTATTGGGAGCTGTCCAATCGGCCTATCAATTTGGCTAGCCGCTATCCGAAAAATCTCGGACCCCTTACCTTCAGATTTCAATCATGTTGGCGAGGTTAGGAGAATATCTTGAAGCTGATTCATGAAAATTTTTCTCCATGAGCTATGATACGTACTGTCACTAACGATCTGCGGATCGACATCGATATAGTTGAGGACAATGTCTCGCGGTTTCGCCACATTGACCGAGGTTAGAAATGAAAATCTAGGGTTCTCATCCTTGATCTTTCATGAATTTGAATACCGCTTGATCGTCTTCGCCCAAGACCGGAGCATGGGGTGTCGATTCCGGCCTCACGCCGTCGATGCTTAATGGTAAACCGACGAAGCGCGCATCCACGGCTTCATATGCCTGAAGAATGCAGCAGGCCACCACTTGCAGATGCGTCAGCAGTTCTTCAATCGTTTGGACCGGGGCATTGGGAATGCCGGCTTCGGTCAATTTCGCGGACCAAACGTTCCGTGTATTGGTGCTCATGGCGTCAGCAATAAACTGGCGCAGTTGCCGCTCATTTTCATAGCGCTTTGCGTTTGTTTTGAAACGTTCATCTTGGCTCAACTCTTCGCGCCCGAGGGCCACACAAAACCGCCTAAATTGAAGGTCGGTGCCGACGGCTATAACGAGTATTCCGTCTGATGTTTGAAAACCATCATTAGGTACGATGAATGGCCCGCGGAGTCCGCTCCGTGCAGGTGCCTTGCCTGACGCCAAGTATTGTGCAATTGGCAAGGTCATAAGTCCAATGCCAGTTTCCAACAATGAGGTATCAATTATCGCACCGCGACCGGTTATAGTGCACTGCTGCAAGGCAGCGAGAGCACCAATTGCTGTCCACATCCCAGTACCAAGATCGAGTAATGACACCCCAACGCGAGAAAGTCGACGATCCGGCTCGCCAGTCAAATTGGTGATGCCAGAAAACGCCTACATGAGCGGGTCATAACCCGGAAGATCCTTAAAGGGACCTTTATTCCCATAGGCCCAGATATTACAGTAAATCAATTCAGGCTTTTCACGCGTCAATTCTTCCGCACCAAGAGAAAATCTATCGGCGAGTGCTGGTCTAAGATTTTGAATAACGATATCCGCGCGATCGAAGATGAGACATTTTAATCGAGAAATATCTTCGGGGTTCATCATGTCGATGGTTATCGATTGCTTGCCGATATTCGCTGCATAATACGAAGTCGAGCCACCATCTTTCAGCAGAGGGCCCCAGCTTCGCGTTGCGTCTCCACCATCTGGGTTTTCAACCTTGATGACTTCGGCGCCGAGATCCGCTAGGACTTTCGAAGCGTATGGTCCGGCTATGCTCGACCCAAGCTCGATGACCACAATATTCTCTAATGGTAACATGTCCTGATAAATTTTCCGCCTGATGTTGAAAATTACCTCTGCTAGCGCGGCCTCAACTTCGACGAGGGCGTTTTTCCCATGGGTGTGTTTTTCGTTGTTTCCGCTGAAAAACTACCGAAGCGAAAATATTCTCGGTTGCTATTCGGGGCGTCCAGCCATGATCCGTAATGGGTTATAGGTAAGCACCGTTTCATTTTTCTGATTGACAATTTTGTTGAATGTTCGGACTTTACCTCGGCCCTTGGAAGTTGCACTCAACTCAATTACCTCACATTCCACATGGATAGTATCTCCGACGAACGTTGGGCCTTTGATATCCAGCTCCATATTCAGGAAGGCAAGCCCAGTATGTTGCATGGTTGACTGAACAAGCAAGCCTTCGGCGTAAGTATAGGCTAACGCGCCCGGCACCACACGACCTGAAATGCCACCATGACTTGCAAGATATTCAACGTCCGTAAAGATCACTTCGAGCATACCGGTGCAGGATATGAAATTCACCAAATCCGCTTCCGTGATAGTGCGTCCAATTGTGCGAAATTCTTGCCCGATTTCTAAGTTATTCCAGTATAAGCCTAAGCCAACAAATTCCATGAAACTGACTCTTTCAAAAAATAGCATCCAAAATCATATTAGAGTTATCAAGCTTACGTTGCCGACACAAGATACTTAATTTTTTGCAATTTTCCGCTATTTTATTTGCTATCCCATTGTCTTTATAACGAGGCTTAAAACACAGTCTTAAGAAATTATTCTCTGTTGTCCAGATCTATTTTTTAACAAACGATAGTTTGACAAGTTCCTCTCATGAAGCTAATTTTTCTCTGAAAAATCTCATATTTGGTTGATTCTAACCTGTAGGGGTGAATAATGACGAAGCGGAAAATCTTCGCAGATTCTCATATCGCTATGCTGTGTGCTGCGCAACCGCTATTTTGACCAAAGAGTGTCTGCATTTTTATGAGATCGAGCCTCATGTTACACGCCGCGAAAAACATGACGAGATCTTTGTAGTCGAAGGATCGGACCCGCTTATTCCAATGGGCGTCTCTTCGCTGCCAGTCGGGATTCGAAGGCCTAACGAGCAGCCGGCGCTAAATTCGATGAGCTGCACGATAACGACCTGCCAAAAGCTCGGATTGCTAATTTACTATCAAAGTTCTGGCAGGGGGCTTGAACTAGCATTGCGGAGGGTGGTCCTGATTTATGTCTATCAAGAAAGATAACGATATGTCGAAGCTTTCGCAGAGAACGCAAACAACACGATCACCATCAGCGGATCAATACGACGCTATCATAATAGGCGCAGGCATGGCGGGCATGTATCAACTCCATCTGCTTAGAAAGCTAGGACTTTCTGTACGTGTCTTTGAAGCTGGTGGTGACGTCGGCGGTACCTGGTATTGGAATCGTTATCCCGGAGCTCGTTTTGATTCCGAGAGCTACAGCTATGGCTATTCTTTTTCCGAAGAACTTTTGCAGGAGTGGGATTGGAGTGAACATTTTTCCGCCCAGCCTGAAACATTGACTTACCTCAACTACGTCGCTGATAAGTTCGGCTGGCGTAAGGATATTCAGTTTAACAATCGCGTCCAGGGAGCACATTATGTTGAGGACGGGAACTTTTGGGAAGTTGAATTTGAAAATGGCGGTCGAGCGCGCGGGCGTTATCTGATCACGGCTATTGGTCCTCTTTCAGCGCCAACGATGCCAGCTATTGACGGTGTCGATGATTATCAAGGGGAAGCATATCATACAGGGTTGTGGCCTCATGTACCGGTGAGCTTCGAGGATAAGCGTGTAGCTGTTATTGGGACTGGTGCGACCGGTGTGCAAACCATACAGGAAGTTGCCAAAAAGGCCGGACATCTGACAGTTTTTCAACGCACGCCCAATTGGTGCGCGCCTTTGAATAATAGCCCGATCGATGATCAGACGCAGACGAAAATCAAGGCCAGTTATCCGGAAATATTCGCTCGATGTAAGGATACCTACACAGGTTTTCTACATGATTCGGACCGCCGCCACGCACTTGAAGTTTCCCTGGAAGAACGTGAAGCTTTTTACGAAAAGCTCTACGCCGGGCCCGGCTTTGGCATATGGGTTGGGAATTTTCGCGATGTCCTGATTGACCAAGACGCTAACGATACGATCAGTGAATTTGTGGCGAAGAAAATTCGCGAAAGAGTCAAAGCCCCCGAAATTGCGGAAAAATTAATTCCAACCAACCATGGCTTCGGTACCCGACGGGTGCCAATGGAAACTAATTATTATGAAGTCTATAATCAGAAAAACGTGGAGCTTGTTGACATCCGAGAAACGCCGATTGAAAGGATAACGGCTAGCGGGATTGAGACCTGTGACAATAATTTCGAATTCGACATGATCATTTATGCCACCGGATTTGACGCTGTCACCGGTGCGTTTGACCGGATAGATATTCGGGGTACAGGTGGGCAAACCCTGAAAGACAAATGGGTAGGTGGTCCCAAAACCTATTTGGGTCTTCAAATCGAAGGTTTCCCTAACCTTTTGACGTTGGTCGGACCGCATAATGCTGCAACATTTTGCAATATTCCAAGATGTATTGAACAGAATGTCGAGTGGGTGGCCGATTTGATGAAGTATATGCGGGACGGAAACCATGAACGTATTGTGCCAACGACGGCGGCGGAAAATGCCTGGACAGAGCATGTCTACGAGTCTGGCCAACGGATGCTTTTCACTAAAGTTGATTCCTGGTTTATGGGCGTGAACCAAAATGTTCCTGGTAAGCAAAAACGCACTTTTTTGATTTATGCAGGCGGAGCACCATCATACCGGGAGAGATGTGATGAGATTGCTGCAGACGATTATGCCGGATTTGAAATCTCGTAAATGTAAAAAGAAAGCTAGTCAATTTATTGCCGCCTATTTTTATACGCATGTCGACAATGAGGTTTTGAAGATGTTCGAATGAGATATGCAAGAGAAATAAATGCCAATTGAATTGCAGAAAATCCTACCGGCAGAACGCCTCATGGAGATGGCAAAAAAGGGATATTGGCCGGAACCTTTGGTAACTGACTATCTTGATGAATGGTGCTGTCATGTCTGGATGGCACTCTGAAGTGGTCCTGCTTTTCCGAACAGGTTGTCGGCTAAGTTAAGGTGTATCGAGTTTGGTTATCATGCCGCTTTTATCATTTCATTGCCGTCATAGTATGCCTCGTCCGGCGTTCGTTTATCAAGAGCCGTGTGAAGGCGGTCAGTGTTGTAGAATATAATCCACTGCCGAATAACCTGTTCAGCCATAAAGCCGTCGGTCAGTTCGTGTAAGTAAACAGCTTCCTGTTTTAAGGATCGCCAGAGGCGTTCGATGAAGATGTTATCGAGATACCGCCCGCGTCCGTCCATTGATATGTTTACCTCGGCTTCCGTCAGCGTTGTTATCCACGCCGACCCAGTGAACTGGCTGCCTTGGTCGGTGTTCATAATCTCTGGCGGACCATATCGGGCAATAGCCTCTTGCAATGCCTCGACGCAAAAGCGGGCGGCCATCGTATTTGATAAGCGCCACGACAGTACCTTGCGCGTCGCCCAGTCCATAATGGCAACCAGATACAGAAAACCACGTTTCACCGGGATATAGCTGATATCAGCGCACCAAACCTGATTGGTGCCGGTGATTTGCATGCCACGCAGCAGATACGGGTAAATCCGGTTCTCGGGGTGCTTTTTGCTGGTGTTAGGGCGCTTGTATATGGCCTCCAATCCCATGACCTTCATTAGGCGGCGAATACGGTGACGGCCCGCATGATAGCCCTTTCTCGGCAAATACGCCGCAATCTGGCGGCTGCCAAAGAACGGGTATTGGGTGAAGACCTTGTCAATCTGGCGCATCAGGTCCAGTGTTTCAGGGCTGAAACCGACGGGCTTGTAATACAACGCCGAGCGACTGAGCTTCAGGATTTTACACTGGCGTTTCAGGCTGATACTTGCGTTCTTGTTGACCATTTTCCGGCGCTCTTTGGGGCTCATCGTTTGAGCCCTTGCGCCAAAAAATCATTCTCCGCAGCCAGCCTCCCGATCTTCTCGTGCAACTGTTTGATCTCAGTCTCAGACAGACCTTCCGCCTTGCCGCCGATGGAAAACACCCCGGATAATAATAACAGAAAAGACTTGCAATCAAACTATCATTCGTTAGAAAATGGAGGCGAGCAATCCTTTGGCTCCGAAAACTTATGGCGTTAGTTAAAAATACGATGGGAGCCGCTAATAAATCGTGGCCTAAATGGTAAGCCGATAACGGTGACCGGAGAGGCGCCGAGTATTGGACTTCCAATCACGTTGGCCGTAACAGACGAAGGTATGAATTTAGGCGAGTTGAATTTCTGTGACCGTAAGTGCGACAAGATGATCGCAAATCGGTTTGATCCGCCGCATATTTGTAAAGGAGGTTCTATGGGGACTTTGTCGGGAAATGGCGCGATTACGGGAATTGGGGAAACAGAATATAGCCGTAATTCAGGCCGTAGTAGCACGGCTTTACAAATGGAGGCCTCTCTAAAAGCCATATCTGATGCCGGATTGTCGCCAAAAGATATTGATGGGGTAATACCGTATGCCACTGGCGATACCGTGGCGGAAGACTTTATCACTAATTTTGGCCTGCCGGATCTAAGGTTTTCTGCCACTACACCGCTGGGTGGGGCCAGTGTACTGGCGTCAGTGCAGGCGGCGATCTGCGCCGTTGATTGTGGCGTCGCCAATCATGTGTTAATCCCGATCGGTCGCAACGGCGCTTCTGGCGTTGGTGGCCGTATTGGCAATCGGGTGCAGCATTTACCGCAGTTCCGGGTTGTCGGTGAATTTGAAATGCCGCTAGGTCAAATCGCCCCGGCACAGCTTTATGCTCATATGGCGAGACGGCATATGGAAATTTACGGTACAACCAGTGAGCAACTAGGCGAAATTGCCGTCACGATACGTCAACACGCATTGCTCAATGACAATGCGATCATGACGAAGCCAATGACTCTGGAGGATCATCAGAATTCCCGTATAATCTCGGATCCGCTGCGACTAAATGACTGTTGTCTGGAGAGTGATGGAGGAGCTGCCATAATCGTCTCCAGCGCCGAGCGGTCAAAGGACATGGCGCAGACACCGATCTATGTAATGGGTATCGCCGAGGGCCACCCCGACAGCCCGTCTACCATCACGCAGCGACCTGATATGACAACGCTTGGGACTGCCAAGGCCGCGCCAGTAGCCTTTGAGATGGCCGGAGTCAAACATAGCGAAATCGACGTTGCGGAAATTTACGACTGCTTTAGCTATATTGTGCTTTGCCAATTGGAAGACCTTGGCTTTTGCAAGAAGGGCGAAGGTGGGGCTTTCGTCCAGGATGGCCGCATTCGATTGGGCGGCGAGCTGCCAGTCAATACTCACGGCGGTCTGTTATCACAGGCCCATATGATAGGCCTTAATCATGTCGTCGAGTTGGTGAAGCAGCTGCGCGGGCAGGCCGGGCGGGCGCAAGTGCAGGATGCTGAAATCGGTCTCGTCACCGGTTACGGCGATATGGGTGATGGTGCCGTTGCGATTTTGCGGAGATAACAATGCAAGAACAAAAAATTGACCGGTTGAGGCCTTCTCCGACGCAAGATACCAAGCCCTATTGGGATGGTTTGTTGGAAGGTCACGTTTTGATTCAGCAATGTGCCGATTGCTCTACTTTTCGCCACTACCCTCGCCCGGTATGTCCTGAATGTCATTCGATGGCATTTGATTGGCGAGAAATTTCGGGCAACGGCACGGTCCATAGCTGGACGGTTTCTTGTCACGCATATCATTTCGCGTTCAAAAAGGACCTTCCGACGGCTTATATAACAGTGGATCTACCTGAGGGTGTCCGGATTTGCGCGCCGTTACGCGATGGCGATCCGAAAGATCTCGCTATTGGTCGGGAAGTTTCAATCGGTGTGGAGTTCCTTGAAGAAGATCTGGCCACCCCAATTGTTCGTTTCTCCGATGTGACCAAAGGATAGAGCTTATGGATTTGTCTTATTCTAGTCATCATTTGGTTTTGCGCGAAGATGTGCGTGATTTTATTTTTAAACACGGTAAACAGTCGCCAAAGCCAGGCGGCGGTCGAAAGCGACCGGATCAAGCGACCCTCGATTGGCAAGCCCTGTTGCTGGAAAGAGGATATTTTGCCCGTACTATTCCAAAAATTTACGGTGGTTTCGGGGCGGCACCGGATATCCTAGAAACGGCTATCATTTCTGAGGAGTTCTCTAAGGCGGGTCTCTCTTCGGGCATCATGAATCAGGGTATCAGTATGCTGGTTCCTACACTGCTGGAGGTCGGTACGAAAGAGCAATGCGAAATCTGGATTGAGAAAACCCTTCGAGGAGAAGTTATCTGGTGTCAGGGTTATTCTGAACCGGGATCAGGTAGTGACCTCGCCGCTGCCAGAACCACTGGAATAGTGGAGGGGAATGACTTTGTCATAAACGGCCAGAAAATCTGGACATCCTCGGCCCACTTTGCCGACATGATGTTCCTCCTCTGTCGTACGGAGGCTGGTGCCGGAAAACATGCAGGTCTTTCCTATCTACTTTTATCAATGGCGAGTCCTGGTATCGAAGTCCGGCCTTTGAAGACCATGACCGGACGCGCTGAATTCAATGAAACTTTTTTTACCGACGTGCGCGTGCCCATGGATCAGATTGTTATGGGGCGAGGTGAGGGGTGGCGCGTTGCTAACGTCACGTTGAAATATGAACGCTTACTACTGGGTGACCCAAACAAGCTGGTGCTTCGGCTGAACCGTATAAAAACTATGATGGAGGAAACCCGTATCAACAATGAACGGGTTATTGATATGCCAGAATTCCGCGAGCGTCTGTTAAAATTGCAAGGCGAAGTACTTGCTTCGAAATATCATGGTCTACGACTGCTTTCGGACCGGATCAAGGAGGTCAATTCCGGAGTACGGCAGATGATTGTCAAATATCAAGGCACGATGTTGGGGCATCGGTTGTCGGCTCTGGCCGTGGATGTGTTAGGTATGGCAGGCCTGCGGTATAGTCCGCAAGGCGAAATGACGGAAGATGACGACGCGACCACCTGGCAGATTGATTATATGTATGACATCGGTTTGATTATTGGTGGCGGTACGTCCCAAATACAAAAAAACATCATTGGCGAGCGAGGTCTGGGACTGCCGAAGGAGCCCAAGCCAATGAATAAGGGGGGGAGTCGAGCCGATGGATTTTGATCTTGACGACCAACAACGATTGATTGATTCGTCTTTGCGGGTCATGCTGCGGGATCGATTGCCGTTGGAACGCCTGAGGCTTGCTTGTGAAAAGGGTGATGGATTTGACCCTGAACTATGGGAGGCCTTGTGCGATATCGGGATGTCAGGCCTGATCATTCCAGAATCTTATGGAGGTTCGGGGCTTGGTATTCTGGATTGCGTCGTTGTAGCAGAGGCAATGGGAAATGCTGCCTTGCCAACGCCGTTTCTATCGACAATGGTCATGGCACCGCTCGCGGTAAAGCGCCTGGGTAATCCGATGCAGCAGGAAGAAATTTTACCACAATTTGTCAACGGCGATTTGCGGGCAGCCTTCGCGTTTGAAACCGCTCCGGGAACGAACGTCAACAGTACGCTTCAAAAAGCGGATGATACACTAAGCGGGCGCCTTGAAGGGGTTCTTGATGGCGCTGGCGCGAGCCATTTACTGATACAACGATCCGATGGTCGTGCTGCTTTGGTGGACTTACAGCAAGCAGGGGTTGAGATCGATCTTTATCAGAGCCTGGATCGTAGTCGTCCCTTGGCAAATGTCGTTCTTAAAAACGTGTCATTTATATCACTGAGTTCCGGGCTGGAAG
The DNA here is from genome assembly GCA_965228285.1 of Sneathiella sp. Classification (GTDB taxonomy): domain Bacteria; phylum Pseudomonadota; class Alphaproteobacteria; order Sneathiellales; family Sneathiellaceae; genus Sneathiella. Next base: position 2,795,328 of record OZ245808.1, on the reverse strand, counting down.
GCGCTGCCGCAGAGATTTTGCAAATTGGTCGATTGATGGTGGCCGCCGATATACTGGGCGCCGCGCAGTATATGTTTGATGCTGCGATCGCTTATGCGCAAGAGCGTACACAGTTTGACCGGGTGATCGGTAGTTTCCAGGGGTTGAAACATGTTTGTGCGGAGATGGTGTCGATGTTAGAGCCTTGTCGCGCGCTAGTTTGGTATGCGGGGCATGCCTTTGATCAGCAACAGGAAGAAACTCCGTTATTGGCTCATCACGCAAAGGCACATCTTAGCGAAATTGGGCGCGAGATTTCCCGTATGGCGACTGAAATCCATGGCGGCATGGGGTTTACCGATCTACTGGGTCTTCATATCTGGTTTAAGCGAATTGCACAGAACCGCCAACTGTTAGGGACCCCTGAGCATTGCCGTCGGGATGCTGCCAGGATACAAGGCTGGGTCACCGCCTGATCTTTTATTACGTTAAAATACTGAGGATAGTCTGTTGAACGAACTTGTCAGCTCGGAAGCAAAATCTTGGATCGGTCGTTCGGCGTCACCTCAACGCATTGAAGTCAACCGTAGTGACATTATTAAATATGCTATCGCAACGGAGCAACGCGCTGAAAAATTTATGCAAGGCGATGTGGCGCCGCCAATGTTTCTATTTGCTGCCCTGCGCCCGTTGGTGTCAATTGATCGGCTCGGATCTGACGGTATTGCCAAAGACCCTTTCCTCCCTGATTTGCCATTGAAACGCTTGATGGCCGGCGGTACGAAAATGAAATATCATCGCCCTGTTGTGCCAAACGATGTTTTGATAGCCACCCGTACTTTAAGCGGAATTACGGAGAAGCAGGGATCGAGTGGTCCGTTGTTATTCCTCACCTATGACCTGACGGTCAAGACCGAAGCTGGCGAACTTGTTATGGAAGAACAGCAGTCGAGGATCCTTCGATGAACACGCGATTAAAGAGCCTTGCGGTCGGCAATACCTTGCAGGAACGTCAACATACACCAACCAATGTTTCCCTGTTTCTCTATAACGCTGCTATCTGGAACGCGCATCGGATTCATTATGACGAAGCCTATACGACCAGTGTGGAAAAACATCCCGGCGTTGTTATTGACGGACCATTGCAAGGAGATTGGTTAGTTCAGGTATTAACGGACTGGCTACTTGAGGACGGAGAGCTGGCAACCTTCGAGTATTCCAATCGCCGGGCGTCTTATCTTGGCGAAACCCTTACCGCTGGCGGCAAGGTAACCGCTATAGATCTAGAATCGGGCATCGTAAATCTAGAAATATTTATCCGCAACGAAAAGTTCGAGATTGTCACTCCAGGGAATGCAACCGTGCGGTTTTTCAAACCTTAGTTTAATCGGGCCGAAAGTAAAAGTGATTGCTTATGCGACTACATGCATCAGTTGCAAGATAAAACCCGTAAATTTCCCCCTAGGTTACGGCCTCTGATCACTTGCGCTGTATGAAGGCGGTTATAAATTGCTCAAATCGAATTAAAGGTTTTGGCCTGGGGTCTATTGAAGGACGAGTCATCGTGTTTTTCAGGGCTAGTCCCCAAGCACTAACCTTTAGCATCTTTGGCGACTTAACGGACATTTGGAAGTAAGAGTTAGGTATGAAGACGGGAGAAGAATTCATTCACATTTAAATAAGTTAACGCGTAGCCGACATTCTGGTCACCTAGCGACACATTCCGGATTGACAGTCGCCTATCGGCACAGTAATCTAACAAACGTTAGAAATAAACTTCCGGCGCGATAGAGGAACCCTAATGTTGGAGAACACGGACGACCATTCGTACAAATCGACGGATTTCCTATTACCTGCACGTTTCGTAGATAGCGCATCATCGGAGATTCAGGACTATGCTGCAAGTGCATTGTGTGACCTCGCGTCGGGTGTATCAGATACGGAAAAGGCCGTCTGTTTGTTCGAGGCGGTGCGTGACGGAATTCGCTATGATCCGTATACATTTACTCTATCACCGGAGGCCTACTATGCCAGTGTTATCGTCAAGTGTGAGTCTGCTTATTGTGTACCGAAGGCTGTTTTACTGACGGCCTGCCTCAGGGCGGCGGGTATTCCGGCGGCACTTGGCTTTGCGGATGTGCGCAATCACCTCAACACGCCCAAGCTGTCGGAACTGATGGGAACGGATTTGTTTATTTATCATGGCTATGTCCAGCTCTGGCTGGACGGAAAAAGCTATAAAGTGACGCCCGCCTTCAATACGGAGATGTGCGAGCGCTTCGGTGTCAAACCGCTTGTGTTCGATGGCACTTCGGACGCGCTTTTTCATGAATTCAACCAGCAGGATCAACGCCATATGGAATATGTCAATGATCGCGGCCTGTTCAGGGACATGCCGATTGACGTCTTTCTGAGTGAGTTCAAGGCAACCTATCCGGGACTAATCGCCTTCAATCAACAGAAACCGCACCAAATCGACGATGAATTTACTATCCAGGAAGATAATTAATAAAATCAACAGGGAGTCCCCAGAATGACTGACCGCTATGCCGCCTATACTAAACTGAAATTCGATTATCCAGCCGAGCGCGTATTGCGCATTACCTTTAACCGGCCCGAGACGTTCAATTCCGTCGACGCCGAGACCCATACCCAGATCACCGACATCTGGCGCGATATTGACCGTGATCCCGATATCAATGCGGTTATTGTCACCGGCGCAGGCAAGGCTTTCTCCGCCGGCGGTGATTTCGGGCTGATTGAGAAGATGACCGGCAATATGGACGAGATCATGAAAACCTGGAAGGAAGCGAAAGACCTCGTTTACAACATCATCAACTGTAACAAGCCGATTATCTCCGCCATCAACGGCCCGGCAGCGGGCGCAGGCTTGGTAGTAGGCATCCTCGCCGATATCTCGATTGCCGGTAAGCGGGCGAAAATTGTCGACGGTCATCCGCGCCTTGGTGTCGCCGCCGGTGACGTTGCCGCGATTATCTGGCCACTGCTCTGCGGCATGGCGAAGGCGAAATATTATCTGCTGACCTGCAAGCCGGTCTCTGGCGAGGAAGCCGAACGGATTGGTCTTGTCTCCATGTGCGTTGAGGATGACGAGCTGCAGGACATCGCCCTTGGCATCGCCACCGACCTCGCCAATGGCGCTCAAAGCGCAATCCGCTGGACCAAATATTCCCTCAATAACTGGTTGCGTCAGGCCGGACCGATTTTCGATGCCTCCACCGCGTTTGAAATGCTTGGCTTTATGGGAGAAGACGTGAAGGAGGGCGTTGCCTCGCATCGCGAGAAGCGGGCACCGAATTTCCGCAAAGACTGCCCGATTTAGGCGCAGATCAAGAATAAATGCCGATTATTCGGCCCGGAAGCTGGCGATGCCGGTTTCCGGGCCGTTTGTTTTTGACGAAGCTTAACCTTTACGGTATTTATCGAGCCCGCCGGAATGCATCACCCGGCCCATCAGTGGCGCTCCGATGATCTCTTCAGCCCGGCGCGCGGCAACGATTAGCTTGTCAAGGTCGATCCCGGTTTCAATTCCAAGTTCATGACAGAGGAAGACAGCATCCTCGGTGCAGACATTACCGGCGGCACGAGAGTTTCCATGCTCGGCAAAGGGGCAACCACCCAGCCCGGCGATGGAGCTGTCAAACAGATCCACTCCCATCGACAGGGCGGCATGAAGATTGGCGATTCCGAGACCCCGGGTATCGTGAATATGCATGCCGATGCGGGCCTCTGGCGCGATCTCGCGCAAGGCCCCGATCATCCGCTTGACGCTTTCAGGATTTGCCCAGCCCATGGTATCGGCGAGCATCAGGGCCGGAACCGGTATGTTTTCTTCTTCGGAGAGGTCGAGGATAAAGCGGAAATCATCGAGGACGCGCGCTTGAGTAATGGCCCCTTCGAAATTGCAGCCAAAGGCGGCCATCACATAGGCCGCCTCAACAGCCAACCCTTCCTGCTTATAAAGCTGAACCCAGTCGCGCTGTTTCTCCCGCATTTCCAACGCCGGGATATTGTTGTTTTCGCGGCTGAATCTGTCGGAAGCGTAGAACAGGAGCGGGGCTTTCAGATCAACGTTATGGGCGCTCTGGGCCTTTCGAAATCCTTGCTCGTTCAGCCAGAGTGCCGTGTATTTGACGCCTTCGGCGCGCCGGATTCGCTTGAATAAGTCGCCGGTATCCACCATTTGCGGCACATATTTCGGGCTGACGAAGGAGCCGACCTGGATATGTTTGAGGCCCGTTTCGCTGAGCAGGTTAATCAGGTCGATCCGGCCTTCAATCGGATAGATCGTTTTTTCGATCTGGAAGCCCTCGCGCGGGCCTTCTTCATGGAATTCGACAAATTTGGGAAAATCACTCATGCCTTGGCCCCTTCTTTTTCCGTGATCTCGACGATTGCCTGACCGCGATCGACCATCGCCCCTTCGGTCATTGAAATATTCCGCGCCAGTCCGGTCGTGGCGGCCTTGATGGAAATTTCGAGTTTCATGGATTCGAGAATGGCGACCGTATCCCCGGCCTGCACCTCATCTCCGTCGGACACCAGAACCTTGATAATCATGCCCGTGAGCGGAGATGTCAGGATACGGTCGGCGCTGGCGTCGCCGGTCGCAAAGGCCAGCGGCGGTGCCGCCTCAAAAATATGACACTCCTCCGCTGTCCGGATTTCGATGATATCGCCCTGGATATGGGCATCGACGGTCAGGCTTTCGCCCGCATGCGTTATTCGCCATCTCTGCGGTCCGATTTCGATCAGGGACAGGGGAAAGGAAGCATCGTCGGGATCGACGACAATAATCCGGTCCCCCTGCCGGATTGGGGTGATCCTGAGCTCGATACCAGCCTTGCCGGGCCGGGCGAGCGTGATGCGCTGGCCTGCTTCCGCGAGTGTCTCTCCGAGACCCAACCGCCATCCGGTAAAGACATCGCGGTTTCGCCAGGGATCGCTCCCGTTCTCCAACCGGTCCTGCATCAGATAAAGCACCGCCGCGATCGCTTCCCACAGACGGGCGCGCGGGTCGGCGGGGACAGTGACCAGTTCGTCAAGATGGGCGTCAATCCAGCGCGTATGCACCTTCATGCGACCGAATTCATCGTTGGAAACCAGCGCGGACAGAAAGGCGCGATTGGTTTCAACACCGGCGATAGCCGACCGGTTGAGGGCACGGGCAAGTTCCGTCAGTGCCGCGTCCCGGTCCGGTGCATGCACGACGAGCTTGGCGATCATCGGATCATAATAGGGGCTGATGCTGTCCCCTTCGCCAACCCCGCTGTCGACACGGATATCGCTGGGCAGGGAAAGCAGGGTAATCTCCCCCGTGGACGGCGCGAAAGCGGCGCCGGGATCCTCGGCGTAAAGCCGCGCCTCGATGGCATGGCCGCTCTGGGTGATATCCTTCTGGCTGAGATCGAGCCCGGTTCCTTCGGCAATGCGCAAATGCAGGGCGATCAGATCGAGGCCGGTGATCGCCTCGGTCACCGGATGCTCGACTTGAAGGCGAGGATTGACCTCAAGGAAGAAATAGTCGTCTCCGGCGACCAAAAATTCGACGGTGCCGAGACCGCGATAGGCCAGGCTTTCCGCGAGCCGAACTGCATCGGCGGCCATTTTATCGACCAGTCCGCGCGGCAGACCGAAGGCGGGGGCCTCTTCAATGACTTTCTGGTGGCGGCGCTGCAACGTGCAGTCGCGCTCAAAAAGATGCAGGACTATGCCGGTTCCGTCGCCGATGATCTGGACTTCGATGTGGCGGGCATTTTCGAGGAAGCGTTCGAGGATCAATCCCTCGGAGCCGAAGGTCGAGCGCGCCTCGCGAAGCGCGCCCTCGATATCCGCCATGAGGGTGTCTTTGTTCTGGACGAGGCGTTGGCCACGCCCACCGCCGCCGCCGACCGCTTTCAGCAACACGGGAAGCCCCATCTCGAGAACTTCCGCGTGAATGGCTTCGGGATCCGACTGGACGCCGTGGCTTCCCGAAATGACGGGAATAGCGGTAGCGATGGCGGCCTCCTTGGCACTCGCCTTGTGGCCAAAACGGATCAGCGTCTCTGGCGTCGGACCGACGAAAATCATTCCCGCGGCTTCCACGGCACGGGCAAAGTCCGGATTTTCAGAAAGAAAGCCGTATCCCGGATGGATGGCATCGGCGCCTGCCTGTTTCGCGGCCTCCAGAACGGCGGGGATATTGAGATAGCTCTCGCTTGCAGGTCCCTTACCGATTAGGAGGGAACGGCCGATCTCGCGGACATGGCGCGCGGTTGCGTCCGCCTCGGAATGGACAGCGATGGGAATAATGCCCATTTCGCGCGCGGACCTGGCAATCCGGCAGGCGATCTCGCCGCGGTTGGCAATGAGCAGGGTCCTGATCTTCATCTTGTTCCCCATCAGAAGCGGAAGACGCCGAAATTGGTATCAACCTTGGGACGCCGCACCGCGACGTCGAGCATCAGCGCCAGCACGTCGCGGGTCTCAGATGGCTCTATCACCGAATCGACCCAGAGGTTGGCAGCAAAGTTATAGGGATCCTGGAAGGTTTCGTACTCTTTGCGGATAGGTGCCTTGAAGGCTTCCTCCTCCTCCGGCGACCAGTTGTTTCCCTCGCGCTCATTGATCTGGGTGCGCACTTGCGCAAGGACGCTGGCGGCCTGTTCCGGACCCATGATTGCCGCCCTGCCGCTTGGCCACATAAAACTGGCATCGGGCTGGAAGGGGCGGCCGAGCATGGCGAGATAGCCTGCACCGTAGGAACCGCCGGTGGTGACCGTGAATTTTGGCACGCGGGCGGAGGACATGGCGGTGATCATTTTCGCGCCCGCCTTGGCGATGCCCGCCTGTTCCGCTTCCCGCCCGACCATGAAGCCATTGACGTCGACAAGGAAGAGGAGCGGGATATCGCGCTGGACGCAGAGATTGATGAAATGCGCGGCTTTTAGCGCCGATTCAACGAAGAGGACACCGTTGTTGGCAAGCACGCCGATCTCATGGCCGTGAATGCGGCCCCAGCCCGTCATCAGGGTGTCGCCATAGAGCGGCTTGAACTCATGAAACCTGCTGCCGTCAAGCAGCCTTGCGAGGACTTCCCGGTTGTCGCTCGGCACTTTCGCATCGCGGCTCATAATTCCGTAAATTTCCTCGACCGGATAGGCCGGAGGGATTGGCAGGGCAGGGGTTTTGCTCGGGGTGGCCGCTTCACCAAGATGCTCAATGACTTCCCGCGTGATGGCGAGCGCATGGGCGTCGTCCTCGGCGAGATGGTCGGTGACGCCGGAGATGGAAGAATGCATTTTTCCGCCGCCCAGCGTCTCGGCATCGATCTTTTCCCCTGTCGCGGCGAAGGTGAGTTCCGGTCCGCCGAGATACATGAACCCCTGACCGCGGACAATCACCACTTCGTCGCAGAGAGACGGGATATAGGCACCGCCCGCCGTGCAGGGGCCCATGACAACGGCGATTTGCGGAATGCCGTCCCCGGACATGCCGACCTGATTGTGAAAAATGGAGCCGAACTGGCCCTCGTCGGGGAAGATATTGGCCTGATCCGGCAGGAAGGCGCCGCCGCTGTCGACCAGTGTGATGATCGGCAGACGGTTATTCCAGGCGATGCGCTGGGCGCGCACATGCTTTTTCGTGGTCATGCCGAAATAGGTGCCGCCCTTGATGGTCGCGTCGTTGGCGATGATCATGCAATGGCGGCCGGAAACCATCCCGATCCCAGTAATGATCCCGGCGCCGGGCGGCACATCCTTGTATTTTCCAAGTCCGGCAAGTTCGCCGAGTTCCAGAAATGGCGTGCCCGGATCAACCAACCGTTCGACCCGCGCGCGCGGCAGCATCTTACCCTTGGCGGTATGCCGGGTGCGAACATTCTCGGGCCCGCCGACGCGCTGTTGCCGCCGCAACTCATGTAGCTCCGCGATTCTTTCGCGGTACCGGGCGTCATTGGCGACGAAATCCGCCGCCGCCTTGTTGAGTGTTGTTTTCAAGGTTGTCATGGCAGGTCGGGATATTCTCGTAAAGTGAGGGCAACCTTGGCGGCACCGGGTTTCTCAAAGGTATCGGTGGCAACGATTCTCACATCCGCCTTGAAGACCAGAGCATCGCGCAGGCGCGCCTCGATGGTCTGTTTGAGCGGGGCGTCCTGGTCCGGGGACCGGTTCCGCCCACGCTCGACAATGATCTTGAGGGCCCTTTGGGAGGTATGGCCCTCAAAATCGGCAATCACGCGCATCACACCATTGGTGTCCGGTGCCATTTCACCGATGATGCTTTGGATCGCCGAGGGAAAAACATTTGCGCCGCGAATGATCAGCATGTTATCCGTGCGGCCGACACAGCGGATTTTCGGTCCTGTCCGGCCGCAGGAACAGCTCGTTCCGAGAACCTCGACATGATCACCGGAGCGAAAGCGGACAAGCGGGCTCGCCTGCCGTCCGATGGCGGTATAAATCAACTCGCCCTCCGCGCCGTCCGTGAACGGAATGACCTCACCGGTTGCCGGGTCAAGAAGCTCGGTAATGATATAGTCCATGCAGAGCATATGCATGCCCGACTGATCGTCACATTCCGCCCAATAGGTCACGCCGAGATCGGTGCCGCCGAGGATTTCGACGCAAGTCGCGTCCCAGAGCTCTTCAATTTTTGCACGGATGGCGGGGATGCCGCCGCCGGGTTCCCCGCCGACGACGATGCGGTCGATGCCGAGCTCGCGCGCGCTCATCCCCAGAATTTCCGGCGCTTTTTCCGCAAGGAACAGGGTGAAATTCGGTGCGCCGACGAGGCAGCGCGGCCGCACGTCCGCCGCCGCCCGGAGCAGACGGTCGGCCCCGCCGTCGGCCCCGATGGGAACATCGATGGCGCCCATATATTGCAACGCTTGCGCGATCGGCAAGCCGCCAACGAAGCCTTTCGCGAGGGAAAAAGCGTGCAACGTCAAGTCACCCGGACGGATACCGGCGGCGAAGAAGCAGCGGGCCGACATTTCATGCCACATCTCTGCGTCGGTTTCCGTCAACGCCACATAGGAGGGGCTGCCCGTTGTACCGGAAGAGGCCTGCATCTGGATGATGTCCTCCATATCCGCTGCCCGGTGCAGGCCGAAGGGCGGCTCGGCGGCGAGGCTGTCGCGGATTTCCGTCTTCATTGTGAAGGGAAGCTTCCGCAAATACTCGATTGTAAGGATCTCTTCGAAAGAGATGCCCGCATCCGCGAATTTCTTTTGGTAAAATGGTGACTTCTGTTTCAGGTAGGCCATCTGGGCAACCAGCTTCTCCTCCTGCAGCTGTTTAATATTGCCAAGCGGCATCGTCTCAACTGGATGCCAGCAGGCCGCGCTCTTCTTCTCAAGGGCGTCGGCGCGTCGGAAGCGCATTCCAAATTCCGTGGTCGATGTCACCGCTTCCTCCTCAATAGGACCTTGGCAGGCCCATGATTTTCTCGCCAATGAAACTGAGGCAGAGCTCTCGGTTGACCGGCGCCGTTCGCAACAGCCGCATCATCGGATACATCTCGTAAATGCCCGTATCCTCAGTAAAGCCGGAGCCGCCATGGGTCTGCAGCGCGGCGTCAACCGCTTCAACCCCGGCCTCTGCCGCTGCATATTTCGCCATGTTGGACGAGCCGCCCGCCGGCATACCGTTATCGAATTCCCAGGCCGCGCGGCGGGCCATCAGGCTCGCCGTTTCGATATTCGTATAGGCCTTGGCGAGCGGATGCTGCACGCCTTGATGCGCGCCGATCGGCTGGCCGAAGACATTGCGCTCCGAGGCATAGTCGACGGCCTTGTTGAGCGCGAACCGGCCAACACCGCAACAGATCGCCGCGACCACGATCCGCTCGGGGTTGAGGGTATCGAACAGGATGGAAAATCCGTTATCGATTTCGCCGACGACATCTTCCGGACCCAGGTCCACGTCGTCGAAAAACAAGGTCCATTGTTCCTCGGGCAGCGGGATCGAAATCTTCACCCGCTGCATATCGACGCCTTTTTTCTTGAGATCGACGGCGAAAAGCGTGAAGCCATCGGTCTTCTTCGCCACCTGGTCATGCGGCGTGGTGCGCGCGACTACAAGGCAGTAGTCCGAGACATCCGCACTGGTAATGAACGTCTTTTCGCCGGAGAGCGAAAACCGGTTGCCCTTCTGTTTGGCAATTGTCGTCATTTTCATCGAGTTGGATCCGGCGCCGGGCTCGGTGATGGCGAAGCAGAATTTGATATCCCCGCTACAGGCGGCCGGGAGCAGTTCTTTTCGCTGAAACTCGGTGCCATGCTTGGCGAGATGTGACAGCGACATGCAGGGGCCAATGACAATGCTCAGGAGAGGAATGCCGTGATTTGAGGTGCCTTCCATGAAAAGCGCCATTTCGGTCATGCCAAGCCCCGCACCGCCAAATTTCTCAGGCACCATAAGTCCGAGAAACCCGTCTTCGGCTATCTTGTCGAACATCTCCCTTGGGAAGGCATGGCGGCGGGCGTGATCCCGCCAGTAGTCATTGCCGTAGCTCTGGGCAAGCTGGCCACCATATTCATAGATCTGCCGCTGCTCGTCATTCAATGTAAAATCCATTTTTGCCCTCTTGGTTCCGATTTTGCGGTTATTGTTTGAAGTCGGGTTTGCGGCGGTTCTCGAAGGCGTCGAGCCCTTCCGCCGTATCCGCGCTTTGCAGGTGGCGGACCGCTGCCTTGCGTTCCAGCATCATGGCGTCATTGAGCGGCAAGTCGATGCCGGTGCGCGCGAGACGCTTCATCTCGGCAAGACCGATGCGCGACCGGGTCGCGAGGGTGCCGGCATAATCGAGCGCCTTGTCGTGAAGATCGTTATCCTCCGTCACATAATTCACAAGGCCCATGCCCGACGCTTCCTTGGCCTCCAGCCAGCGGGCGGCGAACATCAGTTCAAGCGCCCGGCGCAAGCCCAGAATGCGCGGCAGGCGCTGGCTGCCGCCCCAGCCGGGAATGAGACCAAACTGGCCATGCTGGTCGCCGAATTTCGCCGATTTTGCGGCGAAGCAGACATCCGCTGACAGCATCAGTTCGAGCCCACCCGCGAGACAGAGACCCTGAACCGCGACGATGACTGGGAGGGGGCTTGCCTCCAGTCGCATCAGGACCTCCATGCCGTAGCCGATGAAATGATCGAGCTTTTCAGCATCGTCCAAGATACTCTTCACTTCGGCGAGATCGGCCCCGGTGCAGAAATGCTTTCCGGTCGAGCGGATCAGGAGGACGCGAATGATTGGGTCGGCCTCGAATTCCGCGCGGGCGGTGTCGATAAGCTCATGCACTTCCAGCGACAGGCAGTTGAGCTTTTCCGGGCGGCTCAGCTCAATGATGCCAACGGCCTCCTCGATATAGGTCGTGACGGGCAAGCTCATGACGCGCCGCCTTTAGCTCTTTTGTCATATTGCAGGGCGATGCGGCCGACTTTCTCGCGGGCTATGACAAGCTTCTGGATCTGAGCGGTACCGTCCCCGATCTGCAGGCCGAGCACATCGTTGTAACGCTGATTAAACGGAAGGTCCGTTGTATAACCGTAATGACCATGCAGGATCAGGCATTGATGAATGATCTCGCAGGCCGTCTTGGGCACGAACCATTTGCACATGGCGGCCTCGGCGGTATGGGGATTGCCATTGTCACGCAGGCTGAGAGTATAATAGCAGAGCTGGCGCATCATGGTGAGATGGGTTTCGGCTTCGGCGAGCGGAAAGCTGACCCCCTGATATTGCGCAATCGGTGCGCCAAAAGCTTCACGTTCCTGCACATAGGCCCATGTTTCATCGACAGAAGCCTGGGCCGGGCCGATGCATTCCAGCCCGATCAGTGCCCGGCTGAAATCAAACCCCGCCATGATCGTGCCGAAGGCGCGGCCTTCTGTCGCCATCAGGCAGTCCGCGGGAATAAAGACATCATCGAAGAAGACAGAGCCCCGCCCAACCGGTTTGGTGCCGATATCGTCGAAATGAGTACGGGTGATACCCTTCTCTCTTAAATCGACGAAGAAGGCGCTGACACCGTTCGAGCCTGTGGTCCCTTCGCTGGTACGGGCGAAGATCACTGCGGCATCTGCCTGATCGGCGCAACTCATCGATGTTTTTTCTCCGTTCAGGCGCCAGCCATTGCCGGTTTTCTCGGCTTTCAGTTGCAGGCCCGCCGCGTCCGACCCGCCGCGCGGCTCGGTCAGACCCAGGCCGATTACTTTTTCCCCGGCGATAATCTGCGGGATCCATTCCTTGGAAATATCTTTGGTCGCGTGCTTCGCCACCATGCCGCCCATCAGGGATGCGAGAAGCTGGATGTAGCTGACATTAAAATCGGCATAGGCGATCGCTTCCGTCATCAGGCCTGCGGTCGCATAGCTTAATCCCATGCCGCCAAATTCCTCGGGCAGGTCCGGCCCGATCAGGCCAAGGGCGCCCATTTCGCGCATCAGCTTCTTGTCGATGTTATGGCCCTTGGCGCGTTCAAGGTAGGTTCCGGCCAGCTTTTCACGGGCAAAGCGCGCCGCTGTATCCCGGAACGCCAGTTGGTCTTCGGTTGGTAGAAAGTTCATGGATGGCCTCCCGTCCACGGGTGAAAGAATTATTCTTTCCATAAATCCTAACAAATGTTAGAAAATCAAGCAAGGCAAAAAAGGGAGAATGCCATGAATACAGAAATTGCTAGAAGAACAGCCTTCGAGAAATTGATGTCACCGATGCCAGCAGGTGCTTTTCAACTTCGAAATAGAATAATTATGGGTTCGATGCATACGCGGTTGGAAACAGAAAAAGATCCAATTCGTAAGCAAGCCGCATTTTATACAGAGCGTGCGCGAGGGGAGGCGGCACTGATCATTACAGGAGGGTTTGCGCCCAATGATGCGGGCCTGTTGGAGCCGGGTGGACCGCGTTTAGACGATTTGGCCGAAGCCTTGGAACTGACGCCGATTTGTGAGGCCGTGCATGCCGAGGGCAGTTTGATTTGTGCTCAGATCCTGCACACAGGCCGTTATGCGCGGCAGGACAATTGTGTCGCCCCGTCGCCCATTCAGGCTCCTATCAATTCGCGTTTGCCCCGCGAATTGACGGGTGACGAGATCTGGCACACGATTGAAGATTTTGTTCAGGCCTCAGCCAATGCGAAGGCTGCTGGGTTCGATGGCGTGGAGATTATGGGATCCGAGGGTTACCTGCTCAATCAGTTTACAGTAACCCATACGAACAAGCGCGAAGACGAATGGGGCGGTAATGTTACTAACCGCCATCGTCTTCCTGTTGAAATAGTGAAGCGGGTGCGCGAGCATTGTGGTCCGGGATTTCTGATAATCTATCGTATCTCTGCCGCTGACCTGATAGAGGGGGGGGCGCCGAAGGAGGAAATTGCCGCGCTCGCAAGTAAGATTGAGGCCGCCGGGGCAGATATTTTGAACACTGGTATCGGCTGGCATGAAGCCCGCGTACCCACTATCGCCTATTCAGTACCCCGCGGCGCATGGCGTCAAGCAGCTGCCAATGTGAAGCAGGCGGTTTCGGTCCCCGTTGTCGCGTCAAATAGAATCAACACTCCGGAATTAGCAGAAGACATCCTGTTAAGCGGAGACGCGGACTTGATTTCGCTGGCACGTCCAATGCTTGCTGATCCGCATTTTGCGAAGAAAGCGGGGGAAGGCCGTGCAGATGAGATAAACACCTGTATTGCCTGTAATCAGGCCTGTCTCGACTATATTTTCTCGGAGCGTACGGCAACTTGCCTAGTCAACCCTCGTGCTTGTCGGGAAACCGAATTTCGGGACACAATTACAGAAAATCCCAAGCGTATTGCTGTTGTCGGCGGCGGGGCCGCCGGTATTGCCGCGGCATCGGAGGCCGCATGTCTAGGTCATGCCGTCACACTCTTTGAAGCAGGTGAGGCGCTTGGCGGTCAACTAAATCTGGCCCGCGCAGCACCGGGCAAAGGAGAGTTTGAAGAAACACTACGTTACTATCGGACGCAATTGGCAGCGCATAAGGTGGACGTTCGGCTCGGCGTTACGGCATGCGAAGAAGATCTTGTCGAGGGCTTCGATCACGTGGTGATTGCCAGCGGTGTAATGCCACGCATTCCAGATATTCCCGGGATAGACCATCCAAAAGTAGCCACCTATGACCAAATTTTGTCGGGCAAGCACGAAGCAGGATCTAGAGTTGCAGTGATGGGTTGCGGGGGCATTGGGTTTGACGTGGCGGATTTTCTGGTGGCACCCGCCCAATCAACAACAAATAATGAAGCATTTTTTAACAGTTGGGCAGTTGACGGTAGTTTTTCGTTGCCAGGGGCCTTAGCAGAAGATCCTATTGCACCGGCCCCCGGTGGGCGCCAGGTAACGATGCTACAACGGAAAGAGTCGAAACCAGGTAAAGGATTGGGAGTATCCACGGGCTGGATCTTGCGTAATATTTTACGTAAACATGGGGTGAAGATGCTGGCCGGTGTTAGCTATGAGAAAATAGATGATGCTGGACTTCATATTGTGGTTGGCGGTAATTCTCGGCTGATTTCTGCCGACACGGTTGTCATTTGTACCGGGCAGGAACCGGTACGTGACCTTTTTGAAGCCCTGCGCAGTCGGGGCATCCCGGCAACGATGATTGGCGGCGCTGAAAAAGCGTCGGAATTGGACGCACTGCGGGCAATTGAAGAAGGGGTCCGGTTGGCGCAGTCCTTATAAGCAGTTACAGATAACTTGCTCAGGTTTTTGCTGGCCGAAGTCCCCTCATAGGATACGGCCAGCAATATGTAACGTCATCTAGGGCACGAGGGGTGACTCCAGGTATTTGTCGGCGCGACCTAGCCGTGCATAGTCAGGCCACCTGAAACCGAAATGGTTTGACCAGTGATAAATCCGGCGTCATCCGAAGCCAGAAAGCATACGATGCCAGGGAAATCGGCTGCCTGTGCAAGTCGCCTCATCGGGATCGCACGTTTTAGACCCTCTGCAATCTTGTCACCTCCTTCACCAGACGCAACTTCGGCAAATAGCGGCGTATCTGTAGGGCCAGGGCACACAACATTTAACTGAACTCCCGCCCGGGCAAGTTCACGAGCAACTGTCTTTGTAAAGGAAATAATACCACCTTTGCACGCTGAATAGACGGCCTCACCCGATGACCCAACACGTCCGGCGTCCGAACTGATATTGATGACCCGTCCGCCACCGTTCTTTACCATGCCAGGAAGTACAGCGTGGTGCATGTGTAAGGGACCGTAAAGATTTATATCAATGACTTTTTTCCAGAGATCAACTTCTGAATCGAGGAACGTTACGATTTTGTCCCAGCCTGCATTATTGACTAAAATATCTATTGGGCCACTTTTCTCGACTTCTCGTGTGGCTGTATTGACAGCCTCACGATCTGTAATATCGACGACATAGGACGTGCCACTTCCACCTGCCTCCTTTATCATTCTTACTGTTTCGGAAGCACCTTCACCGTTTATATCAAACAGCGCAACTTCGGCGCCTTCCTCAGCAAAGCGGCGTGCAACCTCACGCCCAATTCCGCTCCCGCTCCCGGTTACAATGACATGTCTTCCGTTTAGCCCGCGCATTTGATTCTCTCCTAAATCGGTAACTGTTGAATTTTGACACTGTTTCAATATAAAATCGAATGATTGTTAGATTTATCTCACTTGACATCGCCTTGTCTAGAGGGAATTAAGGAATATGAGTTTGAATTCAGAGACGTTAAAATCCGTAAAGCCTGCAGTGAGTAAGTCTGAGAGGACCCGACTTGCTATATTGTCTGCAGCCGCGCGGCTTTTTCGTGATACCGGTTACGGCGCCTCTACGCTTCGAAAAATTGCTGACGCCACCGGTGTAGAGGCTGGCAGTATTTACTATCATTTTGCATCAAAGGACGAAATTTTTGACGCGGTTCTCGATTTGGGACTCCGCCACGTTTATGACGCAATGAAAGATGTGCGTGAGGATTGTAAAAAGCGCGGGAGCGGATTTCGCGAAACACTCGCTGCAATGGTAGATACCCATCTAATATTTTTACTCAAGGAAAGTGATTTTACGTCTTCCAACATTCGTAATTTTTCCGTGCTTCCTGAGTCCATGCGTGACCGGCATCGCCCATTGCGCCGGGCCTATGCAGACCTGTGGGATGGTTTCTTGGAAAAGGCCTTGTTAGACGAAGAGATAAGATCAGACATCAAGGTCGTTCCGCTCCGACAGTTCCTGCTTGGTGCGTTAAATTGGACGGTTGAATGGTTTGATGCCACACGAAATCCAATTAGCATGTTGTCTGAAAGGGCAGTGAAGTTGATTCTAGATGGTATGTCAGTCGAGTCCGGTGCGAAATTCATTTCGGATGGAATGTCGAGATTCTCTGGGTCGGAATTGATATCACAGAGTAATACTAAAGCGGCAAGAACCCGGTTACACATCTTATCTTCAGCCGCGAGAGTTATGTGCACAGTCGGATACAGTGCGTCTACATTGCGCCAGATCGCTGATGCGGCGGAGATGGAAGCGGGAAGTATTTACTATCACTTCAAATCTAAGGAGGACATTTTGGATAAAGTTCTCGATCGTGGTCTGCGCGAAATGATTGAAGGCGTGTCCGAAATTTTGATTGATGATGACGGGCACCTCAATCATTGTAGTCAATTAGCTGAAGCGATAAATGTTCATATGAGAATTCTCTTCGCTCGTAGCGAATTTAGTTCAGCAAACATACGAACGTATGGGCAACTACCAAATGAAGTGCGCGTGCGTCATAGGCCTGTTCGGCAAGAATATGCTGCGGCATGGGATGCATGCTTGAAAAGAGCGCAAAGAGAAGGTGAAATTCGCAGTGATATCAAGGTTGTTCCATTGCGACAGTTCCTGCTCGGAGCCTTGAATTGGACTGTCGAATGGTTCGATCCTGAAAAAGGCGGACAGGACGGATTCTACACGCTTCAGGAGATGATCGCAATGCAACAGACATTATTGCTTGACGGTATCGCCCGCCATTAACTTATTGAGTTTTTAGTTAAAAGTTTATGGTATCGATGTCGATCTTTTGCTGGTTCACCAGAACCCGCACATGCGGACGACAACGCATTGAACGTTCGGCTCTATCCGCAACTTGGTACCAATGAGAAGTTGGCGGACCATATCGGGCAATAGCCTCTTGCAATGCCTCGACGCAAAAGCGGGCGGCCATCGTATTTGATAAGCGCCACGACAGTACCTTGCGCGTCGCCCAGTCCATAATGGCAACCAGATACAGAAAACCACGTTTCACCGGGATATAGCTGATATCAGCGCACCAAACCTGATTGGTGCCGGTGATTTGCATGCCACGCAGCAGATACGGGTAAATCCGGTTCTCGGGGTGCTTTTTGCTGGTGTTAGGGCGCTTGTATATGGCCTCCAATCCCATGACCTTCATTAGGCGGCGAATACGGTGACGGCCCGCATGATAGCCCTTTCTCGGCAAATACGCCGCAATCTGGCGGCTGCCAAAGAACGGGTATTGGGTGAAGACCTTGTCAATCTGGCGCATCAGGTCCAGTGTTTCAGGGCTGAAACCGACGGGCTTGTAATACAACGCCGAGCGACTGAGCTTCAGGATTTTACACTGGCGTTTCAGGCTGATACTTGCGTTCTTGTTGACCATTTTCCGGCGCTCTTTGGGGCTCATCGTTTGAGCCCTTGCGCCAAAAAATCATTCTCCGCAGCCAGCCTCCCGATCTTCTCGTGCAACTGTTTGATCTCAGTCTCAGACAGACCTTCCGCCTTGCCGCCGATGGAAAACACCCCGGATAATCCTTCCACAGCCTGTTTTTTCCACATGCTCACCTGGTTTGGATGCACCCTGTGCTTCGCCGCAATTTCTTGAATTGTCCGATCTCCACGTAACGCCTCAAGCGCAACCTTGGTCTTAAACTGATCCGAAAACTTCCGTCGTTTCGTCATTTTTGCATCCCTTCGTCCCGTTAGGATACACCTTAATAAACTGTCCGAATTTATGGGACCACTTCAGACGTTGTAGATGGCGTCAGCGAAGCAACTCCGTCAATACCAAATGAATGCTGCTTATTTGACCAGATAAAGCGCGATGATAGGGAACGCGGTTAGCAAAGCAACGACCATCAGCTCAATAAGCACAAACGGCATAACTCCCTTGAAAATCCTTATCAGCGTTATATCCGGTGCGATGGAGTTCATGACGAAAATATTAAGCCCCAATGGCGGTGTAATCAGAGCAATTTCGGCCATTACGACGATATAAATGCCGAACCAAATTGGGTCTATTCCGTAATGCAGAATGATTGGATAGATAAAGGGAACGGTCAGGATCAACATGGCAAAAACGTCAAGTGCGCATCCCAAAATCAAATATATCACCGTGATGACAATAATAAACTCATACGGCCCCAGATTCATCGCCTGTACAAAATTGATCATATTTTCGGTAATACCGGTTACCGCAATAAAGCGGGTGACGATATAGCCAGACAGGATGATTGTGAATAGCATTGCACTTGTGGTGATGGTTTCCGTCAGCGCTTCTCGCATTGCCGCCCACGTCAGTTTTCGCGAAATTAGACCATAGAAAATTACGCCAACGACTGCGATACCGGAGGCTTCCGTTGGCGTGAAGGCACCTAAATAAATACCGCCGATAATAAGGGCAAATAGGGCAAGAATTGGTAATGCCTCGATGAGAGAAAAGACGGTTTCTTTTGCGTCAGGTTTTGGTATCGGGGGTGCCTTTTTGGGGTTGATTACTGCAATGGCAATTATTAGCGCGCTGAAAAGGGCTACGGTTAATAAACCAGGAACGATGCCGGCAATAAACAGATCGCCGATTGAGTTTTCGGTCAGAACACCATAAAAAATGAGAATGAGGCTCGGTGGTATGAGAATACCTAACGTGCCGGCGGCCGACAATGCGCCGGCTCCCAGTTCCTGGTCGTAGCCATATCGTTTTAGTTCCGGCATAACGATACGGCCCATCGTCAGGACGGTTGCGGTACTTGATCCGGAAATGGCGCCAAAACCGGCGCAGCCGAAAACAGAGGCAATTGCCAGTCCGCCTGGGAACCGACCCAGCGTGTTGGCGGTAGCTCTGAACAGTCCGGCGGCAATTCCGGTATGATTAGCGATATTACCCATTAACATGAACATTGGAACAGCGATAAGAACAAAATTTGTTGCTTCATGAAAATATACTAAGGTAGTTTGACTCAGTGCCTGCTGAACGCCCATGACCATGACGATCCCGCCAATGCCGACCGTTCCCAGCGCAAACGCAATGGGGACGCCCAAAAAAATCAAACCAATCATGATGGCTAAACCAATATAGCCAATGACAATGGGCTCCATTTCATTCTACTCCTGTTTCTTCAAGGGATTTTTGTCGTTGCTGATTTGCGGGTTTCGAATTTTCTGGAGTAGGCATCAGTTTTAGTAGGGTTGTAACGATCAATTGGACGCATAGCAGAGAAAAAACAATCAGCATGATGAACTGGAACGGCCATACAGGTATGTTGAGTTCTTCGGTTGCATCCGAGATCATGATAGAAAAGCGGTAGTCATCGAAGGACTGACGCGCGAGCGCGCCGAACAGGATTATTCCACAGAACATGGATAAGATCTCTATGCCGAGTTGCATTCGTCTCGGCATCAAGTCGAAAAGCAGATCCATACGGATATGCTTTTCAGTTAATGTCGTGAAATTAAGGCCCAATGTGAAGACAAGAAGAAGAAGAAATTGGCTCGCTTCTACGGCACCGAGAATAGGCCGATTGACAAAGTAACGCATCATGACGTCAGCCGCGATTACCAAGGTGAGAGCTGGTAACGCAACAAAAGACGCGAAGAGATGGATCAAATTTATTATCCATCTCAATGCATTGGCGAATTTTATTACAACCATGTCACTAACAAAGCCCTATCGAGTTAAAAGTTGCCGAGTTTATGTTCATCATGGTATCTCCCTATATTCATGCCATAAAGGCAAATTCCTCTCGCTTATTAGTTTTTTAGCAGTTTTCAGCGTTGGGAATTCAAATATCTTAAACTTACGTATTGGTACTCTTTTTTGCGATGGGTGTAATAACTAAATTTTAGTTTACACTCTATGTTTATATCGTTGACATTATACATACTATACAGATAGTATCCTAATATGGCAATGCGGAAACATGACGCCAATGCTATAAAATTATGAGTAACTGTCATCCGCTGCTTACGACCCGGAAATGCCGCCATTTATGGCCAAAAATTGGGAGGTCCAATGTTACCGCTTGAAGGAATACGAGTACTCGATTTTACTCAGTTGATCGCTGGCGCGTTTTCAACCATGTTGCTAGGCGATCTGGGGGCAGACGTCATTAAAATCGAACCCCCTGAAGGTGATGCCATGCGGCGCACGGGAAATACCTCCGTTGAGGGGTTGGTGGAAAGCGAAGCCTCTCTCAGTTTAAGTCGTAACAAGCGAAGTGTTATCCTAGATTTGAAGAGTGCTGCTGGTAAGCGGGCCGCACTGGATCTGGCAGCTCAGGCAGATATTGTTGTTGAGAATTTTCGCCCCGGTACGATGGATAAGCTCGGGCTGGGATATGATGAATTGTCTCGACGCAATCCGGGCCTTATTTTTTGCGCAGTCGCAGGATTTCGTCCGAATAGCAAATACGCCAAACGTCCGGCACTTGATCAGGTTATTCAGGCTCTTTCAGGCTTGATGCAACTAAATGGGTCGGAGGAATCTGGACCACTACGTACCGGTTTCCCGTTTGTCGATATTTTCTCACCCACGCTTGCTACCATCGGCATTTTGGCAGCGTTGCATCGTCGTGAGCTGACCGGTGAAGGCGGTCGCGTGGATATGTCCATGATGGACGCTGCCATATTTGGTATGATCCCGCGTGAAGGTTATTATTTCAAGACAGGTAAAACACCCGCCCGAATAGGTAACAAGCATTATCAGATTGTTCCTTGTGACAGCTATACTACGTCCGATAACCGACAAATTCAGATCATCGCACATCAGGAAAAATTTTGGCATACGCTTACCGATGCATTGGCAGACCCGGAACTGGCTGATGACCCAAGGTTTTTAACGAATGCTTTGCGGAACGATAATCGGGATGCTGTTGACGAATGGCTCGCACGTATTATCGCCACGAAGCCATTAAGTGAATGGCTTGATCGTTTTGAAAAATCCGGCGTGCTGTTTGCGCCTGTACGAACATTGGATGAAGTGTTCAGCGATCCGGAGGTTCGTAATGATATGGTTGTGAATGTTAACCATTCACAGATCGGGACAATCAAAGTGCTAGCAAATCCCATTAATATTTCAGGATGTAACACCCGTTATGAAGTCCCTCCACCAATGCTCGGCGAGCATACTGACGATGTTATCGATGAAAACGGAAACGTGCTGCCGAATGCTTGGCGTAAAAGCCGGCAATAATAAGAGAGTTGCCTCTTTTAGGTCCCATTTGCCTCAGCAAAAACAATATAGGAAATAAATAAATGGATATTCAGCTGATCAAGAAAAGTGTCATCGTCACGGGGGGTGCCTCGAATATCGGACGCAGTATCAGCCTGGCCTTTGCGGCTGAGGGTGCACATCTGACTATTGCCGATCTGGACGAAGAGCAGGCGAGCAAAGTTGCCGAGAAAGCGCTCAAGCTTGGGGCTGCTTCAGCTCACCCCATAAAAGCCGATGTCGCCAACTGGGATAGTGTGCAGGCGATGGTAGCCGAAGTGGAAGAGCGCCACGGCAAGGTGGATGTTCTGGTAAATAATGTGGGATGGACGCGGGATGCCGTCTTTACGGAGAAGACGCGAGAGGAATGGCAGCGTGAAATCGATCTTAATTTGTGGGGCACGATTAACTGCACCCGTGCTGTGCTTGATGGCATGATCAAGGGCGGTGGCGGTTCTGTCGTTAGTATTGGCTCGGATGCTGGCCGAATGGGTGAATTTCGCGAGGCTGTCTATGGCGCATGCAAGGCTGGCGTTATCGCGCTGATGAAATCGCTGGCTCGTGAGAATGGTCGTTTTGGCGTCCGCTTTAATGTCGTGTGTCCGGGAACGACAATGCCGGATTCAGCGGAAGAGGTGAGCGAAAACAGTATCTGGATTAATGAGATGAAGGAATGGAATACGCCAGAAATGCGAGAACGTATTTCGAAAGCCTATCCCTTGGGGCGTATAGGCAGGCCGGACGATATTGCCTCCGCGGTGTTGTTTATGGCTTCCGATGCCTCCAGTTTTGTTACCGGTCAGACGTTGAGCGTTAGCGGCGGCTATACGATGATGTAAGCGTAACTATAGCGTTGCGGGTGCTCTAGGTCGCCCGCTACAATCTTCACACATCGAAGGGTATTTTATGTTTGATTTTTCTGTGAAAGACCGGGTCGCGACAGTCACAATGCGCAATAATCCAGTTAATGCGTTGACACTTACTTTCGTCGAGCAGTTGGAATTAGTGGTGGACGACCTGGAAGCTCGTGACGACTGGAGCGTGGTAATTATTCGCAGCAATCTCAAGGTATTTTCGGCGGGCGGGGATTTGGCGGGAATGTTGACCTGGATGAAAGCGGCTGACGCTGCCAAACGGGTGGCGGCTTATGCATATCGCGTCCAGCGACTTATGGCGCGGTTTGAAAACCTTCCCGGCGTTACCATTGCTTTTGTTGAGGGGGCCGCACTGGGCGGCGGACTGGAACTTGCGCTGTCCTGCGACATGCGGATTGCCACAGCAAAGGCGACGTTTGGCCTGCCGGAACTGACGGTCGGACTATTGCCGGCCGCAGGCGGTACACAGCGTCTGACCCGGCAATGCGGCCGCGGGATGGCAACGAGAGTAATGCTAGCCGGAGATGTCCTTTCCGCATCGGAGGCGCTCCGCGTTAATTTGGTGGAGATTCTGTGGGAAAGGGATCAGGCTAAAAAAGAGTTGGAAGTAATTGCCGGACGTATTGCCGCTATGCCATGGGAGGCCCTCAGTATTGTCAAAGGCTGCATTGCAGGGCATGGAAGGGATGATACTGACGGCTTTGCACTGGAAATCGGCGGCATTGAAAAACTGGTTGCAGGCGGTGAAGCGGAGAAGCGTATTGCGCGCTTTATGAACAATTCCAGTCTTAGATAGTGCGAACATGGCGGACAGAAAAATTGAGGAGATTAAGCTGATATGAACTTTGCAGAAACTTTTCAACCGCCTGTATTTTCTGAGGAATTGGAAAATCTTCGGAGAGACGTCCGCAATTTTCTTGATGACATGCGAAAGAACGGACAGTTCGATTTTTGTAACAATTCATGGGCGGAAACGTTTTCACCCGAGTTCAGCAGACAACTAGGTCAGCGCGGCTGGATTGGATATCATTGGCCGCAAGAATATGGCGGGCAAGGTGGAAGTTATCTTGCAACCTATACTATAAACGAGGAGATGCTGGCTGCCGGTGCGCCAATAGGCGCTCATTGGATCGCGGCGCGCCAAAGTGGACCACTATTAATTAACTTTGGCACGGAAGAGCAGTGTCAGAAATTCCTTCCTGAAATTGCGAAGGGCAAAAGTTATTTTGCTATAGGCATGAGCGAGCCAGATTCCGGTTCAGATCTTGCTGCTGTGCGAACACGTGCAACAGAAAGTGGGGACGGTCGATATATTCTGAATGGACGCAAGATTTGGAGTACTGGTGCTCACAAGTGTGATTATATGATCGTGCTCTGTCGCACATCCCCTCTTGATATCAAGCGTCGGCACGCAGGTATTAGCCAGTTTGTCGTCAGTTTGAGTTTAGAGGGCATTTCAATTCATCCCATCCGGTCAATAGATGGAAAAGAGCATTTCAATGAGGTTGTTTTTGATAACGTTATCCTTGAGCCGGATGCTCTTGTCGGAGAAAAGGGTGGGGGGTGGCGTCAGGTGATGAGTGAGCTTGGTTATGAGCGTAGCGGGCCTGAACGTTACCTGTCTGTCATGCCACTAATTGAAGCCTTTGCTAAAGACACAAAAGGCAGCAATGAAAAAATATGTGCTCTTGGCAGTTTAACTGCTCGTTTGCTTACACAGCGCGCTATGAGCCTTGGTATCACTAATGAACTTGTTGCTGGGCGCGCACCTGTTTTTGAGGCCGCTTTATCTAAGGATCTCGGTACCATTTTTGAACAGGATGCAATCGAGATTGTGCGTGTAGCGAGTGAGGAGGGGCGCGGTGCCGAGCTCTCTTCTCTTTTGCAAGGGGCAATTTGCTCTTCACCAGCTTTCACCATTCGAGGCGGTACTACGGAGATACTTCGTATGATGATTTCCAAGGAAGTTATGAAAAGATGAGCGATATTGCAAATGAACTTTACGACACTGCCTCGCGCATTTTTGGAGCTCTTTGTGCGCCGGAGACCGTAAACAATGCAGAGGCGGGGGTCTGGCCGGCAGACCTCTGGAAGACTGTTGAGGACGCGGGTCTCTGTGATGCTCCGGTGATGGGCGATTGGCTGGACGCATGTGCGGTATTGCGAGCGGCTGGCTATGCTGGTGCACCACTGCCGCTGGCCGACACAATGCTGGGGCGCTATTTCTTGAACGCATTTGGAATTAGCGTTCCCGACGGCCCACTTTCTTTTGTGGTTGCTGATGACTTGAAACTGTCCAACTCGAAAGATGGATGCGTATTTGATGGTAAATTCAAAAAAGTGCCATTTGGATCTGTGACGGATCATACTGTTGTTGTTGGTTCACAGGGAAATGGGGCTGTGGTCGTCGCACTTCTGCCAACTCAATCGGCTCAAAAAGAAACTGGAAAGTCTATTTCGGGGGAATGGCTTGACAACATGACTTTTGTGGCCGCTGTTGCTTCAGATTTTTTTGTAGTAGAAGAAAACGGTGAATTCGTAATTGAACGATGTAATGCCTTGGGAGCGTTAACTCGTTCTGCATTAATTACTGGCGCGGGACAAAAGGCGTTGGACGTTTCCCTTCAATATTCTTCAGAGCGTGTTCAATTTGGAAGACCAATTGCAACTTTCCAGGCGGTAGCCTTCCTTATTTCGCGGATAACAGAAGAAGTTGCCGCTTCATCGGCAATTGTTGAGGCCGCTGCTGCCTGTGATCATAATGAGAATGTGCAAAAGTTATTGATAGCTGCAGCAAAAACGCGAGCCGGGGAGGCTGCGACTGCAATCGCACGAATGAGCCATCAAATACTTGGGGCAATGGGTATCACAATGGAGCATGTCCTTAATCATTCTACGAGACGTCTTTGGGTATGGCGCGAGGAATTTAGGGGCGAACAATACTGGGCGAGGCAGCTAGGGCAATGCATGTCTGCTAAAACAATACGGGAAGGTTCCTTGTGGCAAGCAATTACTGCGCTATCGATACGCTAGAGAAATGAGTGAAAATAATCGCAAAATCCAGATTGAGGACGAGCTATGACAGACAAGAGCATATTGCTTGAGAAAAACGATAATACAGGAGTTGCAGTACTGACATTAAACAGACCCGATCAGTTTAATGCGTTTAACCGGGAAATGGTCAATCTATGGGCCGATACGCTGATTGACATAGCGGCAGACAAAAATGTACGTGCTATGGTCTTGACTGGTGCAGGAAAAGCCTTTTGCGCTGGTGGAGATATGGATGAGCTGGATGGCTTTCTCACTATGAAGATGTCCGAGCGCAAGTCGTTTCTTTATGACAATGTCTATCGGGTAATGCGTCAGGTCCATAGCATGGATATTCCGATAATTGCAGCGCTAAATGGCACTGCGCGGGGGGCCGGACTGGATATGGCGCTGATGTGTGACATTCGTATCGCGGATCGCTCAGCCGTTTTCGCGGAATCCTATATTTCCATGGGACTTGTGGCCGGTGACGGCGGTTCATATTTTCTACCACGACTTGTTGGTCTTTCCAAGGCACTGGAATTGCTCTGGACTGGCGATGCGGTTAGCGGTGAAGAGGCTGCGCAAATTGGCATGGTTTCAAGGGTAGTCGATGACGGACAGGCGCTCGCCGAAGCGGTGAAACTTGCTGAGCGAATTGCGAAACAGCCGACGGAAGCAGTTCAGATGATGAAGCGCGCAACAATTCAAAGTTTTTCAACAACGCTGGATTCACATCTGGACATGATTTCGTCCCATATGGCCATTCTCGAAGATAGCTCGGCATTCAAGGAGCGAGTAGCCGCATTTCAAGCGCGTCGTCGGAAGTAATCCTTGAATTGACAAACTATCCGGATAGAATGTAAATAGATTTCAAGCTAGTCCATACGGATGTAAATTTGTGCGGTCTGAAACAGGGTTTCTATTTAAAATAGATAGCGTCTGCATTTCGCCGCCGACCATGTCAGTGTGAGGAAGATCTAGCTCAAATGCCGCGACAGATGGCAAGAAGGGGAGGAAAAAATGTTTGCACTTACAGGCGAGCAAAAGCAACTGCAGGCGCATTTTCGCCGTGTTGCGCTCGAGCGTTTGGCGCCGCGTGCTGATCAAATTGACGCAACTGGCGAATATCCTGAGGATATGTTTGAGCTGTTGAAGTCGTTGGAGCTCTTTCTGCTTCCCTTCCCGGAAGAGTATGGCGGTACCAACAGCATGCTGTCGGCTTGCATCGCTGTTGAAGAATTTTCCCGCATCTGCTTTAACACAGCCTATATCCTTGTTGTTCAATGGGTGCCGATTGGCGCAATCATTGATGGGGGCACTCAGGCACAACGCGATAAATATTTGCCGTCACTTGCCACCGGCAAGGCGCGCGCGGCCATTTCGGTAACCGAACCACAAAGCGGTTCGGACGTCGCTGGCGTTGTCTGCCGGGCGAAGAATGTACCGGGAGGTTATCGACTGACGGGTAGCAAGGCCTGGTGTACAAATGCCAGTAAAGCAGATTTTATTTTGGTTGCTGCCCGCATTTCTCGCGGCGACAAAGAACCCGGCGGTCTGAATCTTTTCATTATCCCGACTGACGCTGAAGGTCTGGAAATCGGTCCCAAAGAGAAAAAGTCCGGTGGGCGTGGTGTGCCGTCCCATCCACTTTATCTCAACGATGTGTTTGTGCCGGAAGAAGACCGGCTGGGTGAGGAAGGCCGGGGTTTCAAGATCGTCATGCAGACTTTTAACGCCTCCCGGCCAATTGTCGGTGCGCGTGGCGTGGGGCTTGCGCAGGGCGCGCTGGACAAGGCCATTAATTTCATCAAGACGCGCGAAGGATTTGGTCAGCCAATTATCGACTTTCAGGGAATGCGCTGGATGCTCGCCGATATGGCAACTTCGACCGAGGCAGCCCGCAATCTTGTTTATCGGGCGGCGAGCGAGGTTGACGCCGGGACGACGGGTAACGAACTGGCGTCGCTTGCAGCCATGTCAAAATTGTACGCAACTGACGTCGCAATGAAAGTCGCCACAGATGCAGTACAGGTCTACGGATCATCCGGCATTTCGGATGATTCTCCGATCGGGCGCTATATGAGAGATGCGAAGATGCTGCAGATCGTGGAAGGCACGAACCAAATTCAGCGCAACATTATTGGGCGCTTGCTGGTGGACGCTGCAAGACAGGAAAAATAGACCGAATTAGCTGCTCCACCTCTATTATAATTTGTGCTAGCCGGATATGGATCACGACTTTTCCAAACCTTGCGCTCCCCCTTTTTGTGTCGTCAATGTTTTTGATTTCCGGCCCTGATCTCTTTGTCGAAGTATGCAAAAGTGGCGCTGTTGGAACTTTCCCGTCACTAAAACAGCGCACTAATAAAGGATTTCGCGACTGGCTGGTTGAGATTGAGACACGATTGGATGAAGCAGACGGAGCTGCGACGCCTTTCGGCGTTAATCTGATTGTTCATGAATCCAACTATCGGCTTGCTGATGACCTTGACGCCGTTATTGAACATAAAGTGCCGTTGGTCATTACGTCCCTGGGCATCAACCGGGCGATGGTTGAACGGATACAGTCCTATGGCGGTAAGGTGTTTCATGACGTTATTAATGTACGCCATGCAAGAAAGGCCGCGGCCGAGGGGGTTGATGGCATAATTGCTGTAACAGCTGGGGCGGGAGGCCATGCTGGGAGCATAAGCCCTTTCGCCCTAACTGCGGAAATTCGTGATTTTTTTGATGGTGTGTTGGTATTGTCCGGCGCGATGACGAATGGTCAGCAGATTGCGGCGGCGAGAATGATGGGCGCCGATATGGCTTATATCGGTACACGCTTCATCAATACGACAGAGAGTATGGCAGTCAAACGCTATAAGGACATGCTGATAGAATGCAATGTTGCCGACATTTTATTTACATCAGAAGTCAGTGGTGTAAACGCCAACTTCCTGCGTCCGAGCCTTGTTGCGGCAGGCCTTGATCCTGAGAATTTGAAATTTGCAGGCAAGATCGATCTAAGTCCTGATGAAGCGAAACTTTGGAAGGACATGTGGTCGGCAGGGCACGGTGTCGGCAGCGTCGATGATGTGGTGCCGGCCAGCGAGTTCTGCACCCGGTTGATTCGCGAATATCACGCCGCGCTTCATGCATCACAGTCTATGCTCGCCGAAATACCTGATTTGACCAAACTGCCATAGAGGACTCCAACTGGGAGAGAAAGTGATGGAACGTGTCTCTGGCCCCGTGCTGGTTCATTCTGCTGAAGATATCGTTACGATCAAGTTCAACCGACCGGCCGTGATAAACGGCTTCGATATGGAATTGGCTCGAGTGCTCACGGGCGTTTTTGACGAATTGAAAGGAATGGATAGTGGCAGGGCAGTTATTTTGACTTCCACCGGTGAGTATTTTTGTGCTGGCGCTGATCTTTTCCCGGTAATGGACGTGCTACGTCGCGGGCCGCAGGAGACAAAAGCCTATTTCCATGAAATTGTGGGATTTATGAATGATACCATTTTAGCAATGCGGGCCATCTCAGCGCCAATCATCTGTGCGGTGTGAGGAGGAGCTGCGGGCGTCGGCCTCAGCCTCATATGCGCTTGCGACTTTGTGCTTTCGGCAGAGGCCGCCCGCTTTCTCGCTGCCTTCTGTGGGGTTGGAGCTAGCCCTGATACGGGGATAACAGTGATGGTGCCGCAGATTGTCGGAAGACGGCGGGCACGGGAGATTATCCAACTCAATGGGATTCTGGATGTCCAAACTGCGTATCAGGATCGGATCGTGACTCAGATTTGTCCATCTGACGATGTGCTCAAGGAGGCACGTGCGATGGCTGATCGCATTGCAGCGATGCCTGTCAGTTCAATCCGTAGTGCTCGGAAGTTGCTGGAACTGGACAGCAGTCATGTAGCTGCTTGTCTTGAGCGAGAGCGGGAAGCTCTTTTAAACGTTGTCATGCAACCCCACTTCCTCGCCCGGCTTGAAGAGATGGTCAGAAGAAAACAGGACGGATAGTCAATGATACAAAATTATTGTTGTGTGGAGAAAAGCCCGTTGACAATAAGGGTTCGTGCCGCTCGGATCAAGTCATCGCCTGACAGCTTCATTTCCTGGCGTGACCATTCCAGGAAAATGCCGTCATGTAACGCAATAACAATCGATGCGAGTTCACGTGTTGGAACAATTAGCTTGATTTCGCCACTTTTTTGCCCATCTGCAATTATTGTTTCAAGATGAGAATAAAGTAGCTGGTAAATCTCTCTAATATGTTTAGATATTTTGTTTTTCTGGCCAGAGAACTCCATCGACATTGTAATCAATAACAACATCTCATCGCGGTTTGTCAAACCGAGGCCGGCATGGACATGCATGAAATGGACAAGCGCTGCTTTTATGGAATCGCAATCTGTATCAAGGGCCTCGATTATGGGGTCAACAATTCGTTCCTTGGTACGATCGAGAAGAGAATGAAGGAGAGCCTCCTTAGTGCCAAAATGAAAGTAAACGGCTCCCTTAGTTAATTTTGCATTGGTTGCGATTTTTTCTAGCGTTGTCGCGTTGTATCCATTTTCAATAAAAAGTTTGCAAGCGCAGATCATCAGTTTTTCAAGGCTTTCCTGACTTTGCTGTTTTTTTGTTTTACGCTTTTTTATCGCGGCAGGTTTGTCCGGCCGGGATATTTCTTTCCCAGCCGCGACGTTCTCGTTTCGGGCTATTGTTTTCGCCTTGTTGGCATAAGTAATTTTCATTAATAATATTTCCGTCAACGGGCTACTCGCAACCCTTCTCTTGGAAGGTATTCAACGTAAGGCATACCCGAAAACAACTGATTGGGCAAACTAATCGTCTAGAATTTCTGCCGGAAATTCGGTTTCCGCTTTTCATTAAATGCGTTCACGCCTTCTTTCGACTCGGCTGATTGATAGAATAACGCCAATGCCTGCATACCGAGACTTCCAACACCTCGGATATTTTCAGTTGCTGCATTGAAGGAGCTTTTGGCAATGGCGATGGCGGTAGGGCTTTTTTGCAAGATTTCCGCGCACCACTGATCAATTTCTTCATCCAACTTCTCATGTGGTACCACTGTGTTGCATAACCCCATTTCGAGCGCTTGTTGTGCAGAATATTGTCGACATAAATACCAAATTTCCCGCGCCTTCTTTTCACCAATCGCATGCGCGAGATAAGCCGTTCCCCAGCCCGGATCAACGGAACCGACTTTCGGTCCGGCCTGACCGAATTTTGCCTTGTCAGAGGCTATGGCGAGATCGCAAAGAGTAACTAGGACATTTCCTCCCCCAATGGAATAACCCTGAACGCGGGCAATGACCGGCTTTGGAATATCGCGTAAAACCGAATGCAATTCTTCAATTGGTAGGCCAATGGTACCTTTTCCGTCATAGAAACCGTCATGCGCGGATTGGTCGCCGCCAACACAAAATGCCTTGTCACCGTGAGCTCCAAGTACAATGACACCTATTTCATTATCCCAGCCAGCATCATTTAAGGCGTTTATCAGATCAGTAATAGTCTGATTGCGAAAGGCGTTCAACTTATCAGGACGGTTGATGTAGATGCGTGCAACCCCGTCGCGTTTTTCGAATGTTATATCCTGAAAATCCATTTTCTTATCCTTTTGCTTATGGTTTCTTTGTTACCCAAGCGACGCTCCAGATGCCAGGATTTCCCGGGCCGGAGGAACCGCCAATATGTATGCGCCAAGCTTATGTTATTTGTTTCGGTTGACGCATACTATCCAGATGGTATGCTATTTGCGAGCCCTTGTGTCAATAGAGAACACGCGGCCAGTGCTTGGCGAGGCCGGTGGATATCTGTCACCTCATTAGGTTAAAGGCTAATAGTGGGTTTGGGAGAAAAAAATAGTGAAATATACGCATATGCAGGACAAGTCCGCGATAGTTACCGGGGGGTCCGGCGGCTTGGGCCTCGCCATCGCCAAGCGCCTGGCAGCTAGTGGTTGTAATCTAGTGGTTTCCGGCAGAACGGCAGAACGCGGCGCTCAGGCAGTGGAGGAG
Organism: Sneathiella sp.; assembly: GCA_965228285.1. Taxonomy (GTDB): domain Bacteria; phylum Pseudomonadota; class Alphaproteobacteria; order Sneathiellales; family Sneathiellaceae; genus Sneathiella. The sequence continues at coordinate 2,763,941 of OZ245808.1, read as the reverse complement.
CTCAAAATGCTTGGCGTAAAGGTCGTCTTTATCAAAGGCGATTCAGGCGATTATGAAAATTGTAAGCGGATTGTCGCGAGGGCTAGGGAAGAATATGGCGGTATCGACATATTGGTTAGCGCTGGTGCGGAAGGCCCCTTCGGGCCGAAACCGTTCCGGCAGATGTCTCCCGATGAACTTAAAGAGAGCTTTGCGTCGCGCTTTTTCCCGCGTATCTTTCCCGTGCATGCCGCTGCCGACGCGCTGGAAGAAAGGAAAGGGTGCGTGGTTCTTATCACCACGGATGCGGCGCGATTTCCCACCTCGGGAGAATCCGTTATTGGCGCCGTTGGGGCGTCCGTAATCTTGATGACGAAGACATTGGGGAGAGAATTTTCGAGAGCCAACATACGGATAAATTCCGTAGCCATGACCTTGACCTCAGACACACCTTCATGGGATCGGATATTTAATAATGACGAGTTCGAGCGGAAGGTTTTTTCCAAGGCGCTGGAGAGATTTCCGCAAAAGCGAGCGCCAACTGCGGACGAAGTTGCGGGTGTCGCCACTTTTCTTGCTTCTGATGAGGCCGGTCAAATCACCGGACAAACCGTCAGTGTAAATGGCGGGTTGTCATTCGGCGGCTGGTAAGACTGTTATGCACGAGAATAAAGAAGGAGAATATAATGGGCCCACTTAACGGGTTAAAAATACTGGAAATGGAGGCTATCGGGCCCGTGCCTTTCGCGGCAATGCTGCTGGCCGATCTCGGTGCAAGTGTATTACGTGTCGAGCGGCCTGGAGGTACAGACGTCGGACTGCCCCGGGAGCGCGATCTTGATCTGACACTGCGCAACCGGAAAATCGTCACGCTAAACCTTAAAGATGCGAGCGAATTCGAGAAAATATGGCCGCTGGTGAAAAGTGCCGATGTTTTGCTGGAAGGAGGGCGGCCCGGTGTGATGGAGCGACTTGGTTTGGGGCCGGATGAATGCCTCGCGCGCAATCCAGAACTTGTTTATGGTCGAATGACGGGATGGGGGCAGGACGGGCCTCTCGCAAAAGCTGCCGGCCATGATATGAATTACATTGCCCTTGCAGGAGCATTATATGGAATTGGTCGGGCGGATCAGCCTCCGACACCTCCGCTCAATCTTGTCGGCGACTATGGCGGCGGTTCAATGTATCTGGTTTTCGGCATACTAAGCGCTCTTTATGAACGCAGCACTTCAGGTAAGGGTCAAGTTGTTGATGCCGCCATTGTTGATGGCGCAGCATCTTTAATGACGGTGTTTGCAGGTATGTATAAGCAAGGCTTAATGACCTATGAGCGCGGTAGAAACGTTATTGATTCCGGTGCCCATTTTTACGACGTGTATCAATGTAAGGACGGTGAATGGATTTCGCTTGGGCCGATCGAACCTAAATTCCAGAAACTCATGCTGGAGACATTAAAAATTAAATATGATGACCTGGAGGCGACCTATGACCGGAAAAACTGGGAGGGTTTGAAGGCTCAGGTCGCCGCCCGCATCGCCGAGAAAACACAGGCGGAGTGGAACGAGATCCTGGAAGGCACAGATTGTTGTTACGCACCGGTACTGTCACTGGAAGATGCGGCTCAGCATCCGCATAACCGGTCTCGCAGCACATTTATTGATGTTGCCGGGGTAACGCAGCCGGCGCCAGCTCCGCGCTTCAGTCGTTCAAACCCTGACCCGATACGTCCGCCGGTCAAGCAGACTCCTGAAAAAGACGACGAGACGATCCGAAGTTGGTTGACCGGCTAGAACGCATTTCATCATATCGTTGCGGATGCCAATAAACATAAGAATTACAACCGTCTTAAAATATAGATACTATCTGTATGGTATGTATCTTGTTAAAGCTGACGATTTAATGTAGATTGTTAGCCGCGATAGGGAAGAAAAGGAAAACCTTTACTCAAAGGCGAAGAATAAAGACGCTTTCGCAGCCTAGCGGAAGTCACTAACAGAGAGGAAATCTAATGAAAAAAATGATTGCAGTGTCAGTCGTCACGCTGATAGCATTGCTCGGTGTCGCAAGCGCATCGGCCGAAGAATTCACCCTGCGTGTATCGCAGCATCATTCTTCCAGCTCAGCCTTGTTCAACACGGTCACGAAGCCGTATGCCGAATTTATCGAGAAGCAAAGCGGTGGGCGTATCAAGGTGGAAACCTTTCCAGATGGGGTCTTGCATGGTCCGCGGGACGGCTTTAAAGCCATCTTGACGGATATCACCGACATCGCTCCCGCCTATCCGGTCTATGTTCCGAACAGTTTTCATTTGACACATGGCCTTTATCTGCCGGGAGCTTTCTCAAGTATTTATACCGCAATTCGAGTTGCCCAGGAGCTTTATCCAAAATACCTAAAGGATGAATATCAGGCCATGGGTGTGGAGCTGGCGTTTATTGGTGGCAGCGCGCCCTACGATCTATTGACTACCAAAAAAGTGGAAAGTCTTGCTGACCTACGGGGTATGAAAATCCGTGGGGCTGGCTCGCTCGTTAATCGTATGGTTGAAGGATTTGGTGCAACCCCAGTGACAATACAGGCACCCGAAATGTATACAGCTTTCCAGCAGGGTGTCATTGATGGCGTAATGGTGCCGGCAGAGAGCATTCTTACTTTTCGTGTTCAGGAAATCGCCAAATACTATGTTCCGCTTGATTTGGGGCGCGCAGGCCTTCCTTTTGCTTTCAGCCGCAAATTTTATACTGAGTTACCGGGTGACCTTAAAAAGGTCATGGTGAAAGGTTTGAATTATGGTAGTCTTCTTTATGCTGATTTTGTGGAGGAGGGAACAAAAGCCGCAATGGACTCGATGCGTGAAAATGGTGCTGACTTTGTCAAATTATCGGATGCAGATCGCAAAAAGCTTCGGAATGAAATGCAGCCTGTTTATAATAACTTCATTAAAAAACAGACTGATGCAGGCTATCCAGCGAAGGAATTTATTGCCGAAATGCAAAGTTTGTCGGATAAATATGGCAATATGACCCGCGAAGAATTTATCAAACTTAGCGACGAACATCCTGTGAAAGGTCTTCTTCCGAGCATGTAAATTGATTGCATATCTCTTCCATGTTTTTCACGGGAAAATTTAAACATCGTGGTTTCAAAATAAGATAGATAATTTTATGTTTTGCCACAAGTATGTTTCCATTAGGGGAAGTTGAGCCTCCCATCACCTTCCCTTCACGAGTCAATAAATAGAATCATTTGGATAGTTTATTGCCGCACACTAGTTCAGGAGTTGAGAACCAACATTGTTCTTAATTTCTGAACTTTTTTTATGAGTTAATTGGCGCTGTCTGAGGAAAATTGGTATTTGACCATATCTTGGTACTGTCAGAAGGAAATAGCTTGTCGCCCAATCTTTCGTTTCTTACTCTCTCTGAATGACAGACATAATCCATTCCGTTATTTTGTCCCCCGTCAGATCAAGTTAGACAGGTAAGGGTAATTTTATAAGAGTGCGTTTTCAGGTTCATCGAAGTTTTGAAGGAACGATGATGACTAGGAAACAGTTAGCAGGAACAAGTTCAGTAAGTAGAGAGAGAAGACGGTGACAGACATCCGCCGTGCCGCCCGTAAACATTATGGTGCTGAAAAAAAGATCCGCATCATCCTTGAGGGCTTGTGATGCGAGAGCAGTATTACTGAGCTTTGCCGCAAGGAAGGGATAAACCAAAACCCATATTATCGCTGGTCTAAGGACTTCATGGAGGCTGGGAAGCGGCGCTTGGCTGGTGATACGACGCGTTCAGCGACGACCGACGAGATCAAGGATCTGCGCCGTGAAGCCCGTGACTTGAAAGAGGTTGTGACGGAACAAACGCTCGAACTCAGTTTGCTAAAAAAACATGATAGGCGATGAGGGCGACCAAGAATGAGGTACGCTGCATCTGAGAAGTTAGAGATCATCCGGTTGGTCTAGGGGTCGCATCTATCTGCACGCCTGACATTGGCCAAGCTAGGCATTCCACGCACCACATTCTACCGCTGGTATGATCGATACCTACAGCGTGGCTAGGCTGGACTGAAGGATCGATCTCCAAAGCCCAACAACGTCTTGAACCGCATCCCTGATGAGGTGCAGAACCAAATACTGGATATGGCCCTTGAACGCAATGAGCTCAGTCCACATGAACTGGCAGTGACGTTCACGGATACCAAAAGCTACTTCGTATCCGAGGCCAGCGTTTACAGGTTATTGAAGGCCCATGACCTGATTGCCAGCCCCGCCTTCATAGTCATGAAAGCCGCCAGCGAGTTTAAGGACAAGACAACCGCACCGAACCAGCTGTGGCAGACGGATTTTACCTATCTCAAGATCATTGGCTGGGGCTGGTCTTATCTCTCCACCATCCTCGATGATTACTCCCGCTATATCATAGCCTGGAAACTATGCACCACGATGAAAGCAGAAGATGTCACCGATACGTTGGAGCTTGCCCTGCAGGCATCCGGTTGTGATCAGACGCGTGTGATGCATAAGCCTCGCCTGCTGTCCGACAATAGGTCCCAGCTATGTTGCAGGCGAGCTAGCCGACTGGCTCAGAGACAGAAAGATGAGCCATGTTCGCGGCGCGCCCTTCCATCCCCAGACGCAGGGCAAGATCGAGCGCTGGCATCAAACGCTCAAGAACCGCATCCTGCTGGAAAACTACTATCTACCCGGTGATCCGGAGATGCAGGTTGAGACGTTTGTCGAGCATTATAATCACCAGCGCTATCATGACAGCCTGAACAACGTAACGCCTGTCGATGTCTACTTCGGCAGGGCAGAAACCATCATCAAACAACGCGAAAGGATCAAACGCAATACTATCGAACAACGGCGCTTGCATCACCGCAAGTTCGCCGCTTAATATCAATCAACAGATGAAGCCAAACACTAACTTCATTTAAAAAACTCTTAATGACAAATGTTCTGAAGACGGACATTTATTACTACCTTCCTTGCCATTTCGGCGAACGCTTTTCAGCAAATGCGCGGGGGCCCTCAATGGCGTCCTCGCTCGCATAAACGACTTCATGCAAGCGTTTTCCTTCTACTAGCCCGCGGGCGCACCCAAGATCCATGGTAGCGCGTATGCTGGCTTTGGCCGCTTTGACCGAGAGTGGTGCTCCGCTGCGAATAAGGATGGCCAGTTCCTGGGCGCGAGCACGTACAGCGACGGGCGTGTCTTCAAGATAATTGGTAAAACCGTAACTATGCAATTTTTCGATCGGCATTAGATCACCTGTCAGGACGATTTCCATCAATATCGATTGAGGCAATATTGAAAGCGCGGGAGCGGCCCAAGGCGATCCCCTACCAATTTTCACTTCTGTGATCCCAACTTTAGTGCCCCGCAGACCCACTCTCAGGTCGCTGTTTAATGTTAGCATCATGCCTCCCGCCATCAAAGAGCCGGTCATAGCTGAAATAATCGGCTTGGTACAAGCGCGCATCCGGTCATGGAACGGGTCATGCATCTTTGACAAAATATCGACGCCTTCGTCCCGCGCTATTTTGCTTGCTTCTTTCAAGTCAAGGCCAGCACAAAATACGCCACAGTCAGCTGACGTTAGTATGGCAACAAGTATATTTTCATCAGCTTCGATACGATCCCACGCGTCAGTTAGTCCGTTCGCAGCCTCAACCGACAAGGCGTTTTTCCGTTCAGGTCTGTTAATTTTGACAGTCCCGATACCGTTGTTAACGGTCAATTCTATTGGATTGTCGCCCATTATGGTTTCCTTTTTTACGTTATCTACGAGATACAGGTGGTCCACTCCCCCGCATTTCTGGAATGCGCCCGGATTGCCGGAAAAGAAAACTCCTTTCCGGCATAGTGATAAAGATTACTCAGCTTTGAAAGACTTCGAGCTTTCCTTGACAACGTCCCAAACGACATCGTTATAGGCGCCGATCCAATCGGTCTGCGGGACCCATTTTTCGCCATCCCACATTTCGATACGGGTCTTGCCGCCGCCGCCATGATCTTCGGCGGTGACCGTCACCGGCGCGAACAGACCGTTGGCGTCATAATTCTCGAGGCTTTCCAGACCGGCTTTCATCTTCTCAGGTGTCAGCGGCCAGCCCCCTTTCTCGACTGCCAGACGGGCAGCTTCGAAGGCGACAGAGTAAATCGCCAGACCGGTATTGTAATACACGTCGTTCAACTTCGCACGATCGCCGTTACCCTTACCCTTGTCATAGAGTTCAGCAATGATTTCCTTGACGATCGGAACGTCCTGACCACCGGCAACGTTGGTACCGCGCTTCAGACCCTTGGCTTCTGCCGGACCGATATTCGCGATATCGATTTCGTTCAGCCAGTTCACCGAAATGTATTTATCCATCGGGATACCATTGCGCTTCATTTCACGCGAAGCGACCACATGCATCTTGGCAAGTGACCAGCTGATGATGGCATCCGGCTGAAAGCGACGGATCTGCGTCCAGGCAGAGGACTGGTCGCTGCCCGGCAGCGGATAAGGGAAGAGACCAAGCTCAAATCCTTCTCTCGCCGCAAGGGTCTTCAGGATTTCGATGGGCTCCTGGCCAAAGGGGTAATCTATATAAATAAAGGCAATTTTGACACCTTTCAGCGAGCCATTATGCGTCCGGCGGATATACTCGATATCATTGGCAACTTGGCCCCAGTATGTCGGTCCAACAGGGTAAACCTGGCTAAACACACTGCCATCGATGGCGTCACCACGTCCAACGAGAGACTGTAGGAGAATGTTCTTGTCGCTCATGATGCGCGGAAGAACCGCAATCGACACCGGTGTCGAGAGCATATCGAAGATGAACACACCTTCACGCTTGAGCTTTTCGTAGCATTCAATACCACGTTGCGGCTCATTACCGTGATCCTGAACGACCAGTTCAATCGGATGGCTGTCAATGCCGCCCTTCATGTTGGTCAGTTCCGCCAGGTCGCGGGCGGCCTGTACGATCTGCGGGGTAATAAAGGTATATGACTTGCTGAGGTCATAGCACATGCCGAACTTGATTGGGTCGGCGGCCTGCGCCGTGGATGAGGAAAGCGCGGCAATCCCCAGGACAGCACCTGCCACCAATCCCGTTGCATATTTTCTTAGTGATAACATTATATCCTCCATTGATTTTTCTGGGCAGGCGCGATTGATCAGCTCAGCCAGCGCTTGCGTCTTCTGTAATGCTTGATGTCATGAAAATTCTTCGCTTCACCTCCTCCTAGATAAAATTCCTGAATATCCGAATTCGCCTTCAAGGCCTCGGCGGTGTCATGCATCACGACCCGGCCGTTCTCGATCAGATAGCCCTGACTGACGATTTTCAGAGCCGCGACCGCGTTTTGCTCAACCAGCAACACGGACAATCCCTGCTCCCGGTTAATCTTCTGGATGATACCGAAGATTTCCGTCACCAGAAAAGGTGCGAGACCGAGGCTGGGTTCGTCGAGCATCAGAAGACGCGGCTGCGTCATCAACGCCCGGCCAATGGCCAGCATCTGCTGCTCACCGCCTGAAAGATAGCCCGCTTCCGCCGATTTTCGTTCGGCAAGGCGCGGGAAATAGTCATACATCCGCTCCTTCTCCGACTTGATTTGCTGCCGGGGCATAGAGATCGGTGCCGCCGCCTCGAGATTTTCATCCGGTGTCAGATGCTCGAAAACCCGGCGTCCCTCGATCACGTGGCAAATACCCATTGCGACCCGGTCCTGCGGCAGGTTGTCGCCGATCACCTGGCCGTCGAAAGTGATCTCGCCGCGACTGACCTTGCCCCGTTCAGCCTTGAGCAATCCACTGATGGCCTTCAGCGTCGTGCTCTTCCCTGCCCCGTTGGCGCCCAGAAGAGCGACCATGCCACCGCGCGGAACCTCCAGCGAGACGCCCTTGATAGCGAGCAGAACGGAATCGTAGAGAACCTCGATGCTGTTAAGGCTCAGAATCGGATCTGAAACGCTCTCTGTCTTTGTTGTGCTGTTCATGACGGATCCTATTTTTTCATCTGGTCAAATGGCCAGACCAGTAAATAATCGCGGATATTGTTATAGATTTTTCCGAGCCCCAACGGTTCGACCATCAGGAATATGATAATCAGCGCGCCATAGGCCGCATTCGGAATATGGGCAAGCGTTTCAGGGTCCATTTGCCACCCCAGAAAATCGGCTGCAGCCGAGAACAGGGTGTTGGCAAAACCCGGCATCAGCAGGATCAGGGCGGCGCCCAGATAACTGCCGATAATGCTGGCAAGCCCGCCGACGATGACCATGGCCAGAACCTGAACGGAGACGGTAACCGAGAATTGCTCCGGAGAGGCCAGGAAAAAGAAGGTGACGACCAGAAGGGCACCGCTGATCCCGGCGATGAAGGACGAGGTCGCGAAGGCGACGATCTTGTAGTACAGGCTGTTCACGCCAAGGATGGCGGCGGCGTAATCCTTTTCGCGCACGGCAACCAGCGCCCGCCCGAGCCCGGTCCGGCGCATATTCAGAACGAAGATGGTCACGATCACGCACCAGCCAAAGGCGACATAATAGAGCCCGGCGTCGGACGTGATCGGCTGGCCCAACAGCTTGAAAGTCGGCGATTGCAAGGAAGCGTGGGATCCGCCGGTAATCGCTGGCACATGTGATAGAACCCAGTCCATGACAAACTGCATGGCAAGGGTCGTCAGCGCAAGATACAGCCCCTTCACACGCATCGCTGCAAAGGCGAAGACGCTGCCAATCGCCGCAGAAGATACGCCGGCAATCAGCAGGGCGAATTCCCAGGGAATGCCGAAGCGCGCCGCATGCACCGCTGAATAGGCCCCGACCGCCATGATAGCAGCATAGCCAAGATGCAGTTGACCCGCCCAACCCGTCACAAGGTTCAGCCCAAGCGCGGCGGCAGTCCAGATCAACCAGGGCAGCATATAGCTGTTCAGATACAGGCTATCGATGAGTAGCGGTGCGGCAAGGCCGATGAGGAAAAGGAATAGCACCAGGTTCCGATCCATCGGGATTGGAAACAGCTTACTGTCAGAGACGTAGCTGCGATGCCGGATACCGGACTGGCGATAAAACATGGCCTTAAACCCTCTCGATATCGTGACGGCCGAACAGACCGTGTGGCCGCACCATAACGGTAAGAATAAGAACGATCGCAACCAGGAGATCGCGGCTACCGCCGCCAACGATGGGGTCGAGATAGGCCGAACCGACATTTTCGACAATACCGAGAAGTATGCCGGCAAGGACAGCACCGAAGATACTGTCCAGCCCGCCGAGAACCGCAACCGTCAGACCCTTCAGAAGCAAGAGAGAAAGCGACTGGTCGACGCTCTGGATCTCGCCCCAGATAACGCCGGTGATAACCGCCACGACGGACGCAAGTGCCCAGGACAGGCCAACGCCGCGTTCAACCGAAATCCCAACAGACCAGGACGCCATGTAATCGTCTGAAATCGCCCGCAGACGAATGCCGAGACGGCTCCGAAAGAAGAAAACGAAGGCAACAAAGAGCGCGACAGAAACGGCCGCGCCAACCATATTGATCCGGCTCAGCAGCAACGGGCCGGCGAAGAAAGGATCATAGCTGACCCCCAGCTCCATCGGTCGTGATGCACCGCCCCAGACGGCGAGCGTACTGCCGCGAATAAAAATATCGAGCCCAAGCGTCATCATCAGGATCATCACAATGGGGCGGCCCGCGAGACGGCGCAGCGCCACTTTCTCAATTCCAAGGCCAACGAAGAACATAATCACGATTGCAATCGGTATCGCCACCCAGAGCGATAGACCGAGCTGTATGGAAAATGCCAACACCACGTAGGCGCCCATCATCGTCAACGCCCCTTGCGCCAAATTTGGCACCGAGGACGACTTGTAGACAAGGACAAGGCCTATCGCGAAAAGCGAATAGAGTAGGCCCGTCAATGCGCCATTTACGGACAGCTCAGCCAGAAAAATCCAATCCATTCAAACCTCCCATACATGCAAGGTACGTTCTACCTTGCTGGTCTCGCCTGTTTCGTAAGTAACAATTGCTGTCATATGCACCGTGGGTGATCCGTCATAGAGCGCTGTAATCACCGGTGCGTAGCGTTCCTCGACAACCTTGCGGCGCAGCTTGCGCGTTCGGGTAATCTCGCCGTCATCGGGGTCGAACTCTTTGTGCAGGCTAACGAAACGGTGCAGCGTCAATGTCTCCGGCAGCGCCGTGTTCACGCGCAGGAACGCCTGTTTGAGCAAGGCAGCTACTTCCTTTCGCTGCGACAGATCCGCATAGGACACATAGGGCACGCCATTCACCTCGGCCCAATGCCCGACAGCCTCAAAATCGATGCAGACCATGGCCACCAACTCGTCCCGACCGGACCCGACAACCGCGGCATCGCGGATATAGGGGCTGAATTTGAGTCGGTTTTCGATATAGTTGGGAACGAAACGCTCTCCGGCCGCTGTGCGAACCACTTCCGACACCCGGCCAAGCACAACGAGATGACCGTCCTCTTCAAGATACCCGGCATCCCCGGAATGCAGCCATCCATCCTTGATGGTTTCCGCCGTCGCCTCAGGATTATTGAAATAACCGTCAAAGACGCTTTCCGCCTTGACCAGGATTTCCCCGTCGTCCGCGATCTTAATCTCGACACCGGGCAGCGGACGGCCCACGGTGTGAATCTGCACCTCCTCCGCTGACTGGATAGCGTTAAAGGCGCTGTTCTCCGTCTGGCCATACAGCTGACGGAGCTTGATGCCAAGGGCGCGATAAAAAACAAAGGTGTCTTCGCCCATGGCTTCACCGCCGGTAAAGGCATGAACAACCCGGTCGAGACCGAACTGATCCTTGATTGGGCCGAAGATAATCCATTCGCCCAGCCGCCGCCACAGCCAGTCAAGGCCGCTTTCACCTTTGCCATCGAGCTTGCGCCGCTGCGCCGCAACGGCCCGGTCCATGAAGAAGTGGTAGAGCCCTTTTTTCAATGCTGTTGAATTCTCGATTCCGACCTGGATTGTCGTCAGGATATTATCCCAGCTTCTTGGGGCGGCCAGATAGAGCGTTGGCGCGATTTCGCGGAGGTCCCTTAGCACCGTCTCCTGCCGTTCCGGCACATTCACGCTAAAGCGATAGGTAATTGCCGCCGCAACCGTGAGCGCATAATCGCCGACCCAGGCCAAGGGCAGATAGGCAAGCACGTCTTCCTTTTCGCCGAAGCCGCCGCCCATATAGGCACTCCAGGCAGCGGAAATGACATTTCGTTGGCTCAGGACAATTCCCTTGGGCTTACCTGTCGTGCCGGAAGAATGCATGAAGACGGCAGGATCGGCCGGAGTCGACTGAGTGATCAATCTGTTCCTGAGGTCCTTGTTGGCTGCAATGTTCGCGGCCCCTTTTTCAAGTAACTCGGTCCAGGAAAGTAGCCCCGGGGCTTCATAAGCATTCAGGCCGCGCTCTTCATCATAGATGATGTAGGGGATATAACAGCCCGCAGCGCGCAGATCCAGCACCTTGTCCACATGTTCCTGATCTTCGGCGAGCGCAGCTGCCATCGGTACTTCATTGGCGAAATGCTGGAGTTCCGCAAGTGTCGCGCCGGAGTAGGTCGGCATGGCATAACCCCGCAACATCGTCATAGCGACCATGCCAGCATACAAACGGATGCGGTTATCCCCAAGGATCAGCATTGCGTTTTCATTGCCGACACCAAGTGCATCAAGACCAGCGGCGCATTTGATTACTTCCTCGCCGTAATCGGCCCAGGTCAGTTCCTGCCAGATACCGCGATCCTTCTCGCGCATGGCAATCTCACTGGAATATTCTGTCGCGTTCCGCATCAACAGCCGGGGCAATGTCATGCCGGCGAACGGTGATCCGGACAGGGACGCGGAGGATGAGGTCATCGTATCATTCGCCATGACCGTCTCCTATATAAGCCGTAATCACTTTCGGATCCTTGATCACATCCTTAGGAATGCCACTTGCGATCATCTCGCCGTAGTTCAAGGCCAGTATCCGGTCACAAATCCCGATAATCACATCCATATGATGCTCGATCAGCAAGACACTCACACCCCGCTCGGCGCGCGCATCAAGAATAAACCGCGCCATATATTCCTTTTCCTCCTGATTCATGCCGGCCATCGGTTCGTCGAGAATCAGGAGACTGGGCTCCGCTACCAGCGCGCGGGCGAGCTCAACCCGCTTTTTGAGGCCAATTGGAATCCCGTCCACCAGTTCATGCCGGATACTCTCAAGTTGCAGAAATTCGATCACTTCCTCGACAATCCTGCGGTTAGCCATTTCTTCGGGACGCGCCAGCCACCAGTATAAAGCCGTCCGCAACACTCCGGAATGCATGTGGATGTGACGACCGAGAAGAATATTGTCGAGAACGCTCAAGCCGTTAAAGAGAGCGAGATTCTGGAAGGTGCGCGCGACACCGAGGCGAGCTACCTTATGCGGCGACGTTCCGGTGATATCCTTGCCGTTCAGCTTTATGGTGCCGATATTGGGCGGATAAAATCCGGTTATTGCATTTGTGAGTGTGGTCTTGCCGCTTCCGTTGGGACCCACCAGACCAAAAATTTCGCCACGCCAGATTTCCAGATCGACCCCGGACACAGCAACCAGACCGCCGAAGCGGCGCTCGACCGAATTGCATTCAAGTAATGGTTCACTGTCCCTGTTAGAACTCATACTACTGATTTTCCCTGTATAAAGTCATATCCGCATCCCCCGCTGTCCTACTTGACATCCTCCGGCGCAAGAAGATCGCCAGGAGAATTGACCGTCTGAAAATATTCAGGGCGGCCGGTTGGCCATGGGTCTCCCCACATCTGCTGCCCGCCATCGACGGTCAACACTTCACCGGTAATGAATTTCGCCGACGACGCAGACATATAAACCACCGCTTCGGCAATGTCCCATTCGTCACCCGCGTGGCGCATCGGATTTGATTCCTCGAATGTCGCGGCTCCTTCGGGTGGATAGTTCGCGAACCCACTGCTTTCACAGCAGCCAGGCGCAACACAGTTCACGCGGATATGATGCGGCGCCCATTCAACAGCAACTGATTTTGAAAGGTAGGTGACCCCGGCGCGTGCGGCCCCGGTATGGGCAATTCCCGGCATGCCGCGCCAGATATCGGCCGTAATATTGACGATGGCGCCGGGTTGCTTCTCGGCCACCCATCTCCGCGCCGCCGACTGCATCATCCACCAGGTACCGTTGAGATTCGTATCGATGACCGCGTTCCAGCCTTTGGCCGAATAGTCAAGGGCTGCCTGCGGAAACTGGCCGCCCGCATTGTTGACGAGAACGTCAAACCGCCCGAAACGGTCATGGACATCGTTAATAAATTTGTCGACCTGTTCATTGTCGCGGATACTGAGCTGACCCGTCATCACCTCGCCGCCGAAACTCCGGAGAAACTCCGCTGCCGTCTCCATCTTTTCCACGTTGCGGCCACAAATTGCCAGATTGGCGCCAAGCCGTGCGAACAAAGCCGCAATCGCGCGTCCGAGGCCACTACCGGCGCCAGACACGACGACAACCTGTCCGTCAAACAGGTCGGATTTGAATACGGTCGGATTCTCCCGAAGCCGAGATTCGGAAAACCCGAATCTACGAACTGCTGTCTCTCCCATTACTTCCCTTTCAGACGATGTTATCCCGTCTTTAACTAAAACCTAACACCTGTTAGATTTCTCTTCAAGAAAAATTTAGGGTTTCTTTCGGAATATGAAGACTCCCGTTTAGTTGATACTGCTCTCTATCCATAACGAACGACAATCAGACACCCGACCAAAAGTGGTAATCAATTTGGTTGGCGGCCTAACTAGTGACCAAGACAAGGACTTTGGTACTTGGGTAATACACTGACAAATTAGCAGCCTTCACGAGTAGAATTTTCTTGTAACGTAAACGGAGGAGATTCAGGATGGAAAAGTCACGCTACACAGACAGTCAAATCATGAGTATTTTGAAGCAGGCTGAGGCCGGAGCCAAAGTTTCGGACCTTTGCCGGGAACGAGGAATGTCGGATGCCAGTTTTTACAAATGGCGGGGAAAGTACGGGCGTATGAACGCTCCCCTGATGACCTGCATGAAAGAACTGGAAGCCGAGAATATCGATGTGCTGATAGGGTTTGGAGTTTCAATAGCTGTTGCAAAGTTCGCAAACTGGCCTGTATTTTTTTGGCCTGAGGCCATTGGGTTGTCGATCCTGTCTGCTGCAATGGTCTGCGTTTCCTTTTGTCTCTATCCTGCTCACGAAGCTTCCCGGCGAAATCCTATTGGAGCTTTGAGCTTTGAGTAATTCACTGGGCGGCATTGCCAGAGGAAATTGAGAAAGCCGACGAAGTCCGTCACTCAGTGCGCATCAGGCAGCAAGTTCGCACTTTCCTACAAATGCCACGCGCCACCCTATCTGATCTTTGATTTTGACCGGCCCACTATCCTCTGATACTACCCACTGCCCATGCATAGCGAAATGAAATATTTCGCGACTAGTGAACCGCTGCATACATAGTTTTTCCATCGGTCACTTCGTCGATTCTGAACTCCTCGATGATTTTTCCTTGACGGGCGACAAGGATGTTGTCTGACAGGTTTAGGATTTCCGGCAGATACGAGGAAATCACCACAACGGCCAGCCCCTGATCGGCGAGCGCGTTCAGTTGAACGTGAATTTCCTGAATAGCCCCGACGTCAACACCGCGGGTAGGTTCATCAAAGAAAATAAGTTTCGGGTTTTGGCACAGGGATTTGCCGATAACCACTTTCTGCTGATTGCCGCCGGACAGCTCAACCACGCGCGCGTCGGCATTCAACGCTTTGAATTTGAGCATCTTGATCCATTTTCTGGTAATGCTGCCATGGCGCTTGGCTGACAGAAAAGCCTCTCCCGGACCGGAGGCGGCAAGATGACCCATGTAAATATTGTTGGCGATCGACATGGTCTCGAAAAATCCCTCAAATTTCCGGTCTTCCGTGACATAGGCAATGCCGTCCCGCATGGTTTGCTGGGGCGCGTTATAACGGATGGGTTTGCCTTCCAGATAAACCTCGCCGCCATGGAAGAAGTCGCGCTTGACAACGCCGGAAATAATTTCTGCCGTTTCTGTCCGGCCCGAACCGATGAGACCGAAAATCCCCGTAATCTGCCCGGTATAAATCGAAAATGAATTATTCTTGACGATATTCTGCATCGACAGATTTTCAATGCTCAGTATTTTCTTGCCGCGGCTAAGGCGCGTCGTGCCGGAATGCCTTGAATAAAGCTTCCCGGACAGCTCCCGCCCGACAATGGCTTGCACTGAAATTTCCGGCCGCATCCGTCGCGAAATGCTGGTCATTGCGTAAAATTGTGATGCGATCGGCATGCTCAAGGGCTTCTTCCAGCGCGTGGGAATAAAGACGACTCCGACCCCTTTTGATTTAAGATCCTTGATCAGCTTGAAGAAATGCTGTTTTTCCTCCGGCGTCAATGTCGCCGTCGGCTCGTCAAAGATAATGACCTTGGCGTCATGCAAGACAGCCCGGGCAATCTCGTCCATCTACTTTTGCTCGGCCCCCAGCATGACAACGTTCACCGTCGGATCAACGCCAAAGTTCAGTACCTGCAAAAATTGTTGGGCAGAGATATAGATCTCACTCAGGCGGTTAAAAAACTTCTCTTCTCCCAGATACAGGTTCTGGGCGACGGTGATGGTCGGAACCAAGCTGGTTTCCTGAAAAACCACGGCAATCCAGGTTTCCAAGGTCTCGCGGGGGTTGGTGAAATTTCACACCTCCCCGTCCATAATCAGGCACCCCTCGGTTAAATCGATAACTCCGGCCAGTGCTTTGGCCAATGTCGATTTTCCGGCGCCGTTCTCACCAAGGATAGCGTGCACCTCGCCAGGATATAAATCGAAAATGATATCCTAGATGGCATAGACGCTCTGATAGATCTTTGAACCATGTTCGATTTTGATGACGGGTTGGTTGATATCGCTCATCTTACGGTTTCCTGTTTAGCGACAACCTTATTGAGATCACGTGCTTCTTTACGTAGCTCACGCACCTCATCGGTATTGGCAGCACGTGCCGTATCTCCAGCAAATCGGCGCTTGCCCGCTTCCATGAAGTCCTTCGACCATTTGTAATAGACGCCCTGGGCGATGCCTTCATGGCGGATGTCCTTCACCACCCGCTCCGCAGGGGCTTTGGATTTTGTTTGTTTTAGTTTCATCTTCGTTCCTTCTCAGATGACGATGAAACCAAAACACTCACTTATTCACAACACTATTTCTGCGACATAAGTGCTGACGGGGAACACTGCGCTTGGAATAACCCATCACGTTATTAGAAATTATGTTCCGTTGAATTTGGTTGGTGCCCTTAACGATTTGAAGAACTTTCGCGTCCCGAAAGTAACGATTTATTGGTCAATCATTTGAGATACCCGCAGCGCCAAATAATTGGACTGCGTCAGTTGCTACCCTCATAGCAGTACTGCTTGAATAACATTTTGCGATGGAGGCGAGCGTGGCGAGACTATTGCCACTCAATCCTTCATATACCGCTGCAGCAGCGTTGTAAACTAATTGCCGAGAAGCTTCAATCTGTGCGGCCATATCTGCAATGATCCACCGAACTCCTTGAAAATCAGCCACAGACTCGCCGAATTCCATTCGCTCCTGGACAAACGAAATTGTATGATCCATTGCACCTTGCGCCAAGCCAACCCCTCGCGCACCAATAATAGGGCGAGATTTATTAAATACCTCCGTGACAATCTTGAAACCAAGGCCTTCCGGTCCGAGGCGGTTTTCTTCTAGTATAAAGGCGTCGTCAAAATAGAGGGGACATGAAGGTATACCGCGTGCTCCCATTTTATCTTCCTTCGGGCCGATCTCAAAGCCAGGCGTATCGCGTTCGACAATGAACATATTGAGGCCATCCTTGTTCTCACCGCCTGAAATTTTTGCGGTAACCAGGACAAAATCAGAAATAGAAGAATTAGTGCGCCATATCTTTGATCCGGTTAGTCGATAGCCTCCTGTGCACCGTTCTGCGCGTGCTTGAATCCGCGCAACGTCAGAGCCACTCTGAGGTTCTGTTGTCGAAAAGGCAGCACGCAAATCGCCTGACGCTAAACCAGGAAGATAGCGTGCTTTCAGACCATCACTTCCACCCGCTAGAATCGCACCAAAGGGCACCCATTGAACAACCAGCAAATAGGCCGTATTATAACATACTCGACATAGCTCTTCGACCGTGAGGCAAGCCGAAAGCATACTTCCGACTGTTCCCCGTCAGCGCCTATGTAATCGTTCATCTGCCCTTCGGATAACAGCAGGATTGAAGGTCCGCCGTTCTTATCACACACAGCATACAATTTTGAGTTCAAGCCGCCTTTCGTCCAACCGATACGGCGGGGAACATTCCCTTTTTTGAAAGGAAGCGCGCGGTGCGGTGCGCTTTAAGACGCGTGGCATCGATCATCAGACCATCAAGCTTACTGGCTTTGGCCGACAGTTCGGCAAATATTTGATTGAACACGCCCATGCGGCTCCAGCGCATAAAACGATTATATAGTATCTTATGCGGCCCGTATTCCCTGGGTGCATTCCGCCATTGTACACCGCGCTTGAGAGCATGAAGAATCCCGCTGATCGTCCACACGCGGAACACCGCGCGAAGGCGGAAAGTAAGGTTTTATAGTGTTTACCTGTGATTTTGATAACCAGAATAAATCGCTCACAATGAAATCTCCTTATCATCACAAGAGAATCATAAATTATCTGTTTAGTGAACCCTGTTTTTAGGCCCTGAGCTTAATTACTCCGACCTTCGGGCGCCGTAGAGCGGACCATCCGTATAACGGACGACGACGATTTCAACGGTACTGTCGATAGGAATGGGGTCATCCTCCAGAAGCTGCGTTGCGATGCGGATGCCTTCCTTTAGATCGATAATTCCGGCATGGATCGGCGTTTCATTTTTGAATACCGCTGGTGCCGCATGGATTACCGTCCGAGAATAGAGTGTCCCTTCTCCGGAGAGTTTCTTCCAGCCCACCGATTTTGACCAGCAGTGCGGGCAGATCGGCTTTGGCGGAAAGGTAAATCGGTTGCAGTCATCGCATATAGTCGTTTGAAATAAGCCTTCTGCCAGCGCATCCCAGAATATTTTTGTGCATTCAGTTGGTCTTGGCGGATAGGCGCGCGGGCAATCAATATCGACAAATTCAATGCTCATCTTACAGCCTCCAGAATTTGCACCATCGCGGCGTTATAGTTACCGAGTTCGCAACTCGTAGCTCCCAATCTCGCATTTGAAACCTGCCTCTTTCCGGCCTGACCGCGAAGCTGTTCCACTGCTTCATACATATTGTAAAGCGGCGTTACATAGGCAGGATGGCCGCGCGACAACAATCCGCCTGAAGTCGAAACTGGAATGCGGCCGCCGAGAGTTGTCTCTCCTTCAGCCGCCATGCGGGCGCCTTTGCCGCGCGGCGCAAGATCCATTGCTTCACTTGCCAATACTTCAACAATAGTGCAGGGGGCATAGATCTCGGCAAAATCAAGGTCATCGGCCGTGATGCCGGCATCGTCGTAGGCGGTCTTGCTCGCCCGCTGCAGGGAATTGAAGGCAATCATATCGTTCGGAATTTCACTGATCTGATGAACGCCTTCATGATAAAATCCCCGCCCGCGCACCAGAACATAGGGCCGACCGGATGTCTTGGCGATATCCTCTGAGCAAAGCAGGATACAAACCGCGCCGTCACCTCGCGGCGGCACTTCGTAAAGGCCGAGTGGTTCGACGATTTCGCGTTGCGCCATTACCTCGTCCAGCGTGATCAGCTTTTGATATTGCGCGATAGGGTTAAGCGATGCGTGATAACGGTTTTTGACGGCGACGCTTGCGAGTTCCCGTCGCGAGGAGCCATGCTCGTGTATGTAACGGTTGGCGTCCATGGCATACCAGGCGATCGGTGTAAGGCCAAAGGGGGTATGAAAATCAACATCGCCGGTTGCCCGCATGCTGTTATTCATATGTTCTGCGGATGGTGTCGCGCTTTCGAAGTTGGCGCCCAAGGCGAGAGCAGCGCGTGCCCGGCCGCTTTCGATATCGCGGATCGCCTGCTCAAGGGCGATGCCGCCGGTCATGCCATTACCGAGAACCTCCATCACAGAAGTCGCGCAGGGTATGCGCAGGTAATTGGCCATGAAGGTCGCAAAATATTTCTGCTGTGTATAGGGGCGGCATTGGGCTAGGACGAGGCTGCCAATCTCTTCTTTCGGAAGCCCGCCGTCCTTCATCGCATCTATGACCACCTGTGCCAGGACTTCGTGCTCCAATGTATGGATGTCCGCTGTGGCGTCGCTTTGGAATTTTCTGACGGGCGTCGCGGACATGCCAAGAATTGCTACATTTTGTTTCATTTTTCCTTCGCCTTTTCCCCGGTCAGGTTCATATTAAAAACCGTCCCCTTCATTCAATATGAATGATGGTTCAGTTTAATGCTGGAGTCAATAGATGTTCGGTGGTAAGCTTAACTGTGCGGCATTGCAGAAAAACTGCCTAGCCTTTCGAGGCTGGCTTGATTCTATGGAATTTGAATTGAGAGTCCTGACACTGCTGTCCGGGGTAATATCGAAGACGGTGGAATGGATAGATGACATGAGCAAATTTGGATCAGGTGCGATTGAATGAAAAATCCCCAACCGATTAAGGCGAGTGTTATTTCGGCGGGCAACAATTCGGCGGCAGTACGGCGGCGGCGATTTGTCAATGCAGCCACGGACCTTTTTTCCAACAAGGGATTTCACGAAACAACCGTCAAGGAAATCGCCGAAAAGGCGGGAGCCAGCCCTGGTCTGATTTATAATTATGTGCGGGATAAGGAAGAGCTCTTGCTGCTGGCGATCATGGGGGTTCTCGAGAGCTATAAAATGGAGGTCCCAAAGGCTGTAAATGCCCATAGTGACCCGATTGCACGGTTTTCTGCGGCGCTCACCGCCTATATAGAGGTAGTTGCAAACAAGCCCAAGGCGACACTATTGGCTTATCGTTATACTGCAATACTTCCCCCGCCAATGCGTGACCAGATCAAGCAATTGGAGATCGAGACGAACAAGATCATTTCTGAATGCATAAGCGACTGCATCGCTGCCGGCTATTTCCGAGAAATAAATGTCGAGTTTATTTCCTACCGGGCGGTGCTTCTTGCACATGGTTGGGCGCTTAAAAGCTGGCGCCTTGGCAAACTACATGGCGTCGAGGAATATATTGAGGGGAATCTCGATTTGTTCCTGACCGCCTTATTTACGGACAAAGGATGTCGGCATTATCGCGATCCCGGCTTCGTGAAAAGCAAGGAATAGAAAGCTCGGGCTCGACAGGCGGAGGGACGGAGCCGTTATCGCTTAATTGAGTGTTTGTCGCATATGTCAATTTCGCGAAAAAAACGTTCGATCTTTATGGATCTTTTATCGGTTTCGGCAAGAATAGCGGCTTGACATAATTTTTAAAATGAATGATTGTTCATTTAGTTTTTGGAGAATCGCGTTTGCTTGCGATGCTCGAGCATGAAAAAATAATAACAAGGGATAATGCGTCAATGCATAAGACTGTTGAGCGGTCGGTTTACGGATATGAAGATTTACGCCGATTGATTGCCCCGGACGTTGTCGCAGTTGTTGGCGCCTCGTCCACGCCGGGATCCTTTGGGGAGCGGACCCTGTCCAACATGCGCGGATTTTCCGGTCAGGTTTTCGGCGTCAATCCGAAGTATAAGGAAGCCGCGGGATTTAGCTGCTACCCGTCGATCGCCGAGCTTCCAGTTTCTCCGGATTGCGTTATCGTTGCCCTCGCGGCACCTTTCGTCGAAGACGTAATTCGCGAATGCGCCACTTGCAACGTCGGCGGAGTAATTGTCTTTGCATCCGGTTTTGCGGAAACAGGGACGGAGGAGAATAAGGCCGCTCAGCAGCGCATCATAGACCTCGGACGAGAAACAGGGGTACGAATTGTCGGCCCAAATTGCGTTGGCCTGGTAAATACCACACTTGGGGCTGGTCTCAATTTCATGCCCGGCTTTTATAAAACTAAGCTTGTCGATGGACCGGTTTCCGTTATTTCTCAAAGCGGAGGGCTTGGCTACACGCTGTTTCAGGGAATGGAGCGTGGTGTCGGCATTGGCAAATACCTCGCCTCCGGTAATTCCTGTGATGTTGACGTCTGCGACTATATTTCTTTCCTGGCGGAGGATCCCGGGACCAAGGTTATTGTCTGTCTTCTTGAGGGCGTGAAAGACGGAAACAGATTTGTTGAGGCTGCCCAGAAAGCCTATGACCATGGCAAGCCGCTGCTGGTATATAAAATGGGAATTGGAGAGCTCAGCCGGAAAACCGCGATGTCGCATACTGGAACGATGGTCGGCTCCCGTGAGGCTTTCGATGCCGCTATCAAGAAGACGGGGGCAGTTGCCAT
Organism: Sneathiella sp.; assembly: GCA_965228285.1. Lineage (GTDB taxonomy): Bacteria > Pseudomonadota > Alphaproteobacteria > Sneathiellales > Sneathiellaceae > Sneathiella. The sequence goes on along the minus strand of OZ245808.1, from coordinate 2,742,479 downwards.
CAACCGTCTTGATGGACTTTTGGAGGCAGCAAATTTCTTTGCCCGCGCTGGTGTGCCACGGTCCGGAAAAGGTGTCGGTGTTATGGCGACCTCCGGTGGCGCCGCTGTGGTGACGGCGGACAAGGCCGAAGAACATGGTGTTGTGTTGCCGCCGCTGGCAACCGTAACGGCTGATAAATTGAGTAAAATCGTGCCCGGGTTCGGCTCTGTCGCCAATCCGTCCGATCTCACGGCCGAAGTCCTTAAAACGAAGGAAAGTTTCGTCGGCTGCTTCGACGCTTTCGCGGAGGATCCGTCCTTCGATGCTATTATCGTGCCTCTGGTCTTTGCGAGTCCCGAGAGCTCTGGCGCCCGGACACCGATCATGAGTGAAATGGCCAAGCGGACAGGCCTGCCTATTGTCGGTATCTGGATGAATGACTGGCTGGAAGGACCGGGCAGCGAAGTGTTGGATGCGGATAAAAGGGCCTGCATTTTCCGCTCCTCTGACCGCTGTTTCGAAACGATTGCGCTTTGGCAGGAATGGCATCGCCGCCGTAAGGCACCGGCGAAGAAGAAGAGTGCGCGCCGGCTTAGTTCGAAAACGGCGGCCGAAAGTGCAAAGAAATGCATTGATGCGATGAAGCCTGGTGAAAAAAGCCTCGATGAAACGAAGGCAAAGCTACTGCTCGCTGAATACGGAATTGCTCCGCTGAAAGAAGCCTTCGCCGCGACCGCCAAAGACGCGGTCCGTGAGGCGAGGAAAATAGGCTTTCCGATTGCAGTTAAAATTGTCTCGCCGGATATTCTCCACAAAACAGAAGTTGGCGGCGTTCGGCTCGGCTTGACCGATGAAGATGCGTTACGTGCCGCGGTTGAAGACATGACGCACTCGATTTCCACTTCGTTGCCGAAAGCGCGGATCGAAGGGGTTGTTGTCCAGGAAATGGCGCCAAACGGCGTTGAACTGGTTGTCGGGGCGACGATTGATGAGCAATTTGGCCCCTTGATTGCCGTCGGGCTTGGCGGCACGATGGTCGAACTTCTGCATGATACGGCAGTCCGCCTCGCGCCACTTACTGCTTCGGACGTTGGCGAAATGCTGGAAGGCTTGAAGTGTTATCCGTTATTGACAGGCTTCCGCGGCAGCAAACCGGTGAATTTGGACGCAGTGACGGACCTGATTGTCCGTTTCTCGGAGTTTGTGTCAGACTTGCCGGATTATATAACGGAAGTAGATGTTAATCCGGTCATTGCGACCGCAGACAGAGCGGTTTGCGTCGATGCACTTATCGCCGTCAATCCAAAAAGGTAGGAGGAGACCCATGGGAAAAGCTATTGAGGAATTTAAAATTGGCGACGTGGCGATGAGCCCGGGTCGCACCGTCACCGAAGCCGACGTTGTCATGTTCTCGGGCTTGTCCGGCGATACGAACCCGGCCCATACCGATGCGGTGCATTCGGCGAAAAGCCCTTTTGGCCAGCGCATTGCGCATGGCGCACTTGTCCTGTCAATGGCAACGGGTCTTAGCGCCCGGATCGGTGATCTCGACGGAACGGCAATCGCAGCCCTCGGCATTGACGAATGGCGGTTTCACGGACCCGTGCTTTTCGGCGATACCATCTATCTTCGCAGCACGGTTATAGAAGCGCGGTCGACGTCCAAATCCGACCGCGGTGTCCTGCGGCGCAAAATGGAAATACTCAACCAGGACGGCGTCGTCGTCCAGAGCGGCATCCACAGTACGATGGTCATGACAGCGGCAGCGAAAGCCGCCAGCCAAGCAGGGAAATAAAAATGGAAACAACAAATCTTTTTGGCTTGTCCGAAGAACAAAGAATGATCCGCGAGAACGTTCTTGACCTTCTTGAACGGGTAATGCCGCGGGAAAAAATCAAACAACTGGACAAAGCCGGTGAATTCCCTTTCGAAGCCTATCAGGCGCTGGCCGATGCAGGCTGGATGGGCCTTGCCTATCCGGAAGAGTTTGGCGGCGCGGGTGGCAGCAACAAGGATCTTGCCGTTCTGATCGAGGCCATGGCCTATCATTACGGCGGGATCGCGACGGCGTATAACACGACCATCGTCTATGCGGGCATGCACATCTGCCGGCATGCCTCCAAGGAAGTTCGTGAAGAACTCATGCCTAAGATTATCAATGGCACGGCAAAGCTTGCCCTTGGCTTGACCGAACCCGGCGCCGGTTCCGATGCTGCCTCGATCCAGACCAAAGCGGTGCGAGACGGTGATGAATATGTCATCAACGGGCAGAAGCTCTATACGACCTGTGCCCATGTCGCGGACTATCTGATCCTTGTGACCAAGACACGGCCGGGCTCCGGCCATAAGGGCATGACAATTTTCCTCGTCGACGCAAAGCAGCCTGGCGTCACCATTCGTCCGCTCGATATGCTGGGTCGCCATACAACCCATGCAAACGAAGTCTTCCTTGATAATGTCCGTACGCCCGCGAACTGGATGATCGGCGAGGAAAACGAAGGCTGGAAGAACCTGATGGATTGCCTGAATGTGGAGCGGATGTGTATCGCCGCCGTCGGTGCGGGGAATACTTTCAAGATCCTTGATTACACGCTCGATTATGCGAAGGGGCGCGAACAGTTTGGCCGTGCGATTGGCAAGTTCCAGGTTATCCAGCACAAGCTCGCGGATATGCGGATCAAGGCGGAGACGAACCGGCTGTTTCTCTATCGGGTCGCCGATCTGCTGGACAATGGCCAGAATGCGGTGATGGAAACCTCGATGGCGAAGGTCGTTGCGACCGAGAATAATTTCGAGGTTGCCAATATGGGAATGCAGATTTTCGGCGGCGCCGGATATACCACTGCTTATGATATCGAAATGATGCTCAGGGATGCGCGCATCGGCCCCATCGGCGCGGGCACCAGCGAAATTCAGCGCAATATCATTGCCAAACTGATGGAGTTGTAGACCCTGCCATACTGCTCCTGGAATGTCAGTGAAGGTATAATAAGAAAACAAAAGGAATAAATCATGGGACCGCTCACAGGGGTGAAAATCGTTGAATTCGGGGGCGTTGGTCCCGGACCCTTTTGCGCCATGCTTTTATCTGATATGGGCGCGGAGGTACTTCGTGTTGATCGCACGTCGCCGAGCGGGCTTGGGGTTGAGAAGGAAATCCGGTTTGATACCACGCGCCGCGGGCGCCGGTCCGTTGCGGTAGATATGAAAAGCGAAGGCGGCCGGGAAGTTGTCCGCAACCTTATCGATCAGGCCGACGGCCTGATCGAAGGGTTCCGTCCCGGTGTTATGGAACGGCTGGGCTTCGGTCCGGACGAGTGCCTTGCTTACAATCCAAAGCTTGTTTACGGCCGGATGACGGGCTGGGGCCAGGATGGCCCGCTCGCTAATCATGTCGGTCATGATATCAATTATCTGGCGATTAGCGGTGCTTTGAGCATGATCGGGCGGCAAGGGCAACCGCCATCCATTCCCTTAAACTTAGTTGCTGATCTTGGCGGCGGCGGGATGTATTTGGCGCTTGGCGTTGTCGCCGCGTTGTTCGAGGCGAAAAGCAGCGGCAAGGGGCAGGTTGTCGATACGGCCATTCTCGACGGCGTGGCCTCGCTACTGACCACTTTCTACGGCTATACAAGTGGCGGGCTGTGGAATGAAGAGCGGGAACACAACCTGATCGACGGTGGGGCGCCCTGGTACAACGTTTATGAAACGAGCGATGGGAAATTTGTTTCTGTCGGCGCGGTGGAAGCGAAATTCTACCGCGAACTTCTGAAAGCCATGGGATTGGAAAAAGCTGAATTGCCGGCCCAGTTCGACCGTGAAAGCTGGCCCGAGGTAAAGAAGATTTTTGCTGATGTCTTCACCACGAAAACCCGGGATGAATGGGAAGCGGCGATGGCGGGTTATGACGCCTGTTTCGCACCGGTCCTGAGCCTGAAGGAAGCAAGCCAGCATCCGCAATATGTGAAACGCAGCGGCTTCACGACGATGAATGGTGCCACTCATCCCGCGCCGGCGCCCCGTTTCAGTCGCACGCCGTCGCGAATTCAGGGCCCTCCCCATGCGGACGGGGCGGACACCGATGCCGCTCTGACGGATTGCGGCTTCTCAGACGAACAACTGGCCGCCCTCCATAAATCCGGCTCGATCGCGTAACGGCGCGGGGAGCAGTCTTACCATGGCCATCCCTTCTGAAAACGCTGATGGCCCAATGCGGCTTTTACCGAAACACTGGGATAGCCATATCGCCTCCGTGAAAGGGGGACTGCTCATTGCGATGGCAATAGCGTCGGGATGTCAGGGTGTTTTCGGAATGACATGGCTGAAGATGCCCATACTTGCCGGCATGATCCTCTACAGTATTTTGATTGTGTTTTCCGGCACCCGGATTGTTCGGATCTTTTTACTTCTTGGGCTGATCTGTATTCCGCTCACCTTTACCTATGTTGACGATGCTTGGAAGATCATAAACGAAGGAACGGTTCGTGCTCAACTGTTTCTGTCTTTTTTTACAGCAATCATGGTGCTGCGCGAGCCGGCCTTTCGCTCGCCGCTCTTGCAGGAAGCCGGAAAGATCATTGTACGACAGGCACAAATGCGCCGGGTTCTACTGCTGCTGCTAGGAAGCCATTTGTTCGGCCTGATGATGAATATGGGATCGGTCGTCCTGCTCGGCTCCATCGCCTCCACCCATAACAATGAGGGGAGGACGGGCGAGCCGGATTTTTCCCAGCGCCAGTCTGCGCTGGCAATCATTCAGGGCTTTGTCTCAACCTTGATGTGGTCGCCCTTGTCGCTCGCGCCAATCGTCGTCGTCTCGCTGATGCCGGGACTCACATCGTCAACAATTATCTCGCTGGGATTAATCGGAGCTTTGTTGTTGTTTGTTCTTAGTTTCGCCGTCAGCCAGCTCGAGGTCTGGCTACGGCGGCGGCAGGAAATTGCCGTGGCACCGAAAGTGAGCCAGCCTGAAGCAAACTCCTTCCTCAAAATTCTGGTGCGCGTTCTCCTGCTTGTCGTGATAATATTTTCCGCTATTACTTTGTTGTCGATGCTGGCCTCCGTCGGGATCGCTGTAGCGGTTACGCTCGCGATCCCGTTTATCGCCGTTATCTGGCTACTGGTTCAGACCGGCGGAAACCTGAGCGCTTGCCTCCGTGGTCCGGTCACGAACATGATTTTTCGCACCCTGCCGCTGCAATCCTCCGAGGTCGGGATTTTGATGGTTGCCGGTTTCATGGGACCGGTTCTCGTCGCGCTTATGCCGTCGGCGGAGATTGTCGCGTTTCTGCATAGTCATCATGTCTGGCCCGGACTGATCGTGCTGGTGAGTTTCTTCGTCATTGTCACCGGGGGGGTGGTGGCAGTTAATCCGCTGATTTCTGTTACGATTGTGTTGGGCGTGATCGCCGATCCGATCGCCCTCGGCATTCATCCGGTTTATCTCGCCATGTCAATCCTGACGGCATGGGCCGTCGCCTCGGAACTCTCCCCCTTTACAGGAGTTTCGCTGGTCACAGCGGGTATGTTCGGCGTTAAATCGACCACTCTTACCCTGGTCTGGAACCGCCTTTTCGGCATCATTACGCTGACCATCTGCACCATCATCATACTTATCGTTGGCGAACTGACGGCATTGCCAATACCATAAAAAAGGAGTTTCAGGATGCAGGATCTATCGATTGACCAACCCGCCGAAGGCATTGTCCGGCTCCGTATAAACCGGCCTGAGGCGCGTAATTCCTTGTCTGTGGACCTTCGCAAACAGATCGTCACCGAGCTCGCCCGTCTTGACGCGGATAAGGCAGTACGCGCGGTCATTCTGGCGGGAGGGGAGAAAGTTTTCGCGGCCGGTGCCGATATATCCGAGCTTAAGGGAATGACGCCCATAGGCATGCTGCAGCGGGCGACCAACCTGATGTGGGTGGCCATCGCCGGATTCCGAAAACCCCTGATCGCGGCGGTGCGCGGCGCTGCCTTCGGCGGCGGTTTTGAACTCGCGATGAGTACCGACATAATCGTCGCGGGCAGCAAGAGCCGTTTTGCGCTTCCTGAAGTATCCCTTGGCTTGATACCCGGAGGCGGGGGAACGCAACGGCTGATCCGGCTTGCCGGCAAGCATGTCGCCATGGATATTCTGATGTCGGGCCGTGTCCTGAGCGCTTCCGAAGCGCTCAATTTCGGCATTGTCAGCCGCTGCGTTGAAGATGAAGAAGTTGAAGAGGCGGCCGTCGACCTTGCGGCAGCAATCGCATCCAAAGCTCCGCTTGCCGTTCAACTTGCGAAGGAAGCTGCGTTGCTTGGGGCGGACGCGCCGCTTGCTAGCGGGCTCGCGCTTGAAACCCGCGCGATCCAGGTCCTCTTCGACAGTAATGATGTGGACGAGGGAATCTCCGCTTTTTTTGAAAAACGGCCACCGAAATTTAAGGGGAACTGAGCACTGTCAACCCTGCTAAAAGCGCGTTCCGCTTCTGTTTCACCTTTGGCGGACAGTGTGCTTGACAACGTGGATATTTTAATGAATGAATAATCAGTCATTATATAAAATTAAACAGATGCCAAACAGGAATCGAAATGGCTTTCCATCATGACCTGGTAGAAAACTGGGAATTCGCACTGGCTGCTCAGACGATACGGGCCGAGGATTGCCTCTTCTATGCGCTTTCCGTTGGCATGGGGCGGGATCCGCTGGACCGCGGCGAACTTCCCTTTGTCTATGGGCCGGAAATCAGGGTTCTACCGACGATGGCGGCGGTAGTCTGCACGCCTGGCTTTTGGGTTGAGGATAAACGTATGGGGATCGACCTGACCCGTATTTTTCACGGCGAACAAAATATAACAATGCACAAACCGATACCGGTGGGCGAGGAGCTTGTCGGTCACACGCGGGTTTCCGATATGATTGACAAGGGGCCTGGCGCCGGCGCCATAATTGAGGTCGAATGTCTTGTCAAAGATTCGGCAGGGGAGCCGGTATGGACTGTGAACCGGTCGGCATTTCTCGCAGGAGAAGGTGGATTTGGAGGACGGAACAGATCTGTCCCGGCACCCGCAGTGATCCCGGACCGCGCGCCGGACCAGTTTGTCGATCTGCCGACAACCGGGCAGCAGGCATTGCTCTATCGCCTTAATGGGGATTTCAATCCCTTGCATGCCGATCCCGATGTTGCAAAACAGGCTGGATTCTCGCAGCCGATCCTGCATGGCCTTTGCACCTACGGTATCGCGGGGCACGCGCTATTGAAATCGGTCTGCGAGTACGACGTTGCCCGGTTTGGGCGATTGAGCGTTCGTTTCACCAAACCGACTTTCCCCGGCGATACCATTCGCGTCGAGATCTGGCGAAATGGCGAGGAAGGGGCGTTTTTTCGCTGTCGCGCCCTTGAACGCGGTGTAGTGGTTATAGCCAGCGGACGCTTCGATTTTGCGGATGGCTATTGAAACCCTGCCGAGCGGATGAGGGAATTGAATTCAGAGGAACATATTAATGAATAAAAAAGATCAGAAAACCGGGCAAACAGATGCGCTTCATGGCGTGCGCGTCCTTGATTTCACCTCGATGATGGCAGGCCCTTATTGCACAAGACTGCTTGCCGATCTCGGGGCGGAAGTGATCAAGATCGAACCTCTGAAAGGAGACTACATGCGCTACCAGCCGCCGCTCAACGGTGGAAGCAGCCGGTATTTTGGCCATCTTAACGCGGGCAAGAAGAGCATCGCGCTTGATCTCAAATCCGAAGTCGGGCTGGACGTCGTCCGCGCTCTGGTCGCGTCGGCTGATGTCGTTGTCGAGAATTTCCGCCCCGGCGTGATGGCGCGATTGGGGCTCGACTACGACAGCCTTGATGCGATCAACCCGCGGATTATCTATTGCGCGATTTCCGGATACGGACAAGACGGACCAAAATCGAAAAAGCCCGCCTATGCGCCGATGGTACATGCCGCAAGTGGCTATGACATGACGCTTCTGCAGTATCAGGAGAAACAGGAAAAACCGGCTGTTACCGGTGTTTTCGTTGCCGACATCCTGGGCGGGCTTTACAGCACCTCGGCAATCCAGACGGCATTATTTCAGCGCGAGCGAAGCGGTATTGGACAACAAATCGATACAACCCTTATGGAATGCATGCTCAATCTCCTGATCTATGAGATCCAGTTCGAGCAGCAACCCTCTCCTGCACGCAGGCCCCGCTACGGTCCGCTGCCGGCCCTCGACGGTTTTATCATTGTCGTGCCCATAAACGCCAATAACTTTAAAAATCTCTGCCATGTGGTCGGGCATCCGGAATGGATGGAGGATCCGCTGTTTTTGACACCGGGCGACAGGGTGCGGAACTGGGATGAACTGATGGCGCGTGTCGGGCTCTGGACGGCGGAGAGGACTGCACTTGAATGTGAGACGGTACTGCTTGACGGCGGTGTTCCGGTATCACGCTATCTCGGTGTCGGTGAGGCAATGCAGGATCCGCAAGCCATCCACCGCGGAAGTTTTGTCGATGTCGAGGATACGGCTGGAAAATTCCGTGTCGTCAATCCGCCGTACAAGATGAGCGGGACCGCTTCCCACGTCCGCGAATTTGTGCCGCGCCTCGGGCAGCACACGGAGGAGGTGCTACGGACCGTTGCGGGGTTTGATGCCAGAAAAATTTCGGCATTGAAAGATCAGGATGATCTTATTTTCGGATAGGAAATAAGTGCCGGAAACCGCCAGAAAAAAATTCAGATTGAGGAAGGAAACAGGATGAAGGTCAGACAACTAAGTGAATGCACAGCGATGCTGACAGGCTCAACGTCAAGTATCGGCTTCGAAATCGGTGCGCAGCTTGCGGAGGCCGGTGTACCGCGCATCATGCTGAACGGGCGGGATGCGAAACGCGGCGCTGACGCGGTGGCGCGATTGCAAAAACGTGCGCCTAAGGCTGACGTCCGGTTCGTCGCGGCGGATTCGACGAAATACGAAGGTGCCAAGCAGACTGTCGATGCGACAATCGCTGCCTTTGGGGAACTGGATATTGTTGTCACGAGCATACCCGGGCCCAGCAATCACATGCCAATGCCATTTCATAAGAACAGTCCCGAAGCACTTGACGCGCTTGTCAGCGCTCATTTCATGAGCGTTATTTATACCTGTCATGCTGCGTTACCGCATTTAGTCGAGCGGGAAGGCGGGGTCATCATTAATCTTTCTTCCGATGCCGCGAAAATAGCGACGCCAGGCGAAGCCGTCATCGGCGGAAGCAAGGCCGGAACATTAATGTTTACGCGCACCATGGCGCTGGAGCAGTCCCGGCACGGAATTCGCGTCAATGCCATTACGCCGTCAATTGTTGCAGGCACGGATGCCTATGACCGATTGATGGGCAATGAATTCACCCAGCGGCTTTTCAAGAAGGCAGAAGAGAAGGCCAAGCTTGGGGTTGTCACGCCTGCTGATATTGCGCCACTGGCCGTATTTCTGGCCGGGCCGGGCGCCGCCAAAATTACGGGGCAGGGCATCAGTGTAAATGGCGGAATTTCCGCCGCCTGAGTTCCAAAAAAGAAAAACCGAATTTTAGCTTCCACGGTATCGGTTGACCGCAAATTTCGACTTTGGCGAAATGAAGAGCCGGAGGAAAAACAATAAAAAAATGTTTGTAGTAGGTTTGATAATATAGTAAAGTGAATGAATAATCAGTCAGTTTTAATAATTATACGATAATAAACTACTCTTCAAGGGAGATATCGAGATGAAACTTAGGAAAATTGCGCTTTTGACGGCCTGCAGCATGGTCACCGCCATGACGCTGAATTGGGGTTCAGGTGGAACGGTTGCGACGAAAGCCCAGGCCGCGGAAGTTGATGGCCCGAAAGTTAAATGGCTGCTTTCGACCTGGGGCAAGCGCCGCGGGATCATGGAAGGAATGGAATCTTTCTCAGAGCAGATCTCCAAGGCAACGGATGGAAATTTTGAAATCTCGCTGCAATATGGGGGCGTCCTCTCCGATCCCAAGGAAAATCTGGATGGGCTCAAGATCCGTGCTTTCGAAGCAGCAATGTTCTGCCCGATTTATCATCCTTCAAAGACCCCGGCGATTACTGCGCTTGACCTCGCCTTCCTCCCTGTAACCGATCTGGAATCGCGCGTGAAGGTTCATGAAGCCTATCTTCACAATCCTGTCGTACTTGATGAGCTTGCCCGCTGGAATGCCTATCCTCTCATGACGGGTCTGATGCCCAATTATGAGGTTATGGGCAAAGGAAAGGCGCCGGAGAGCCTGGCGGACTGGAAGGGTCTTCGCGTGAATGCGTCGGGTGGTATCGGCGATTTGATGAAAACCATTGGCGTCGTAACAACGACGGTTCCGGCACCGGAAATGTACCAGTCATTGGAGCGGGGCGTTATGGATGGCGTCGCATTCCCCTATACTTATGCTTTCGCGGCATACAAATTACAAGAACTGTCAGACTGGAGAACCGAAAATTCCTCATTGGGATCACTGACATGCGTTATTGTCGCGAGCAAGCAGGCCTACGAAGCCCTTCCGCAGCAATATAGGGACCTGATCGATCGTGTAAAGCCCATCGCCTACCAGCACCAGATCGACACCTATGTGGAGATTGACAAGAAGAATGAAAAACTCTTCGAAGAGCGTGGTCTTAAAAAGGTGCATTTCTCGGACGCAGATATCGCGAAAATCAAGGAAATGGCAGTGCAGCCGAGCTGGGATGCCTGGGTAGCGGCCCGTAACGCAGAGGGCCTGGATGGACAGGCATTGCTTGATAGCGTGCTTGCCCTTGCTGAAGAAGCGAAAAAAAGCAAATAGCGTCAAAGTAATATACAAGAGACGCGAATCCTGAAATTAATGTGATCGGCAAAGACTTTAAATGTCGGTCACATTTTTTTCAGTCGAAAGGCACTAGGGAGAGATATACAATGGGGCATTTAATTGAACTCGCGCACGGCTTTTTGAGACGGGTCGAAATTCTGTTTGCTTTGGTCGGCGGAGCGACGGTTCTGGGGATTATGGCCCTCGGATGTGCGGAAATTGTAGGCCGTACTGCTTTCAGGTCCCCGATCCATGGCAGCCTAGATATGGTCGAGCAGCTCATGGTCGTCGTTGCCGCCTTCGGCATTGCCTATTGCCAGGCGAACTGGGGCAACGTCCGTATGACGCTGGTCGTCTCACGTCTGAAGGGGAGGGCCCGCTGGGCATTTGAGGCTTTCTCGCTTCTGATTGCCAACTTTGTTGTTGCCGTACTTGTCAAGGGAAGCTGGGGGAACTTTATGCGGGGATGGGAAATCGGCGGGAATACGCCAAATATCTATATCCCGCTATGGATCGGTATGTTGGCCGTTTGCGTCGCGCTTTGCCTCCTCCTTCTTCGTCTGTTGTTGCAGTTTGTTGAGGCTCTTCGACTTGTAACAAACCCTGACGCGCCGTCATTCACAACCCAGCAAATCGAGCTGGCGCAAGAATAGCAACCGACTTTCTAAAGCTAGGAAAAAAATAATGGATCCCTTAACACTTGGTATTGTCGGAATTATCTTTCTGGTTACATTTATTTTCATGGGCGTTCCGGTCGCTTATGCGTCGGCGTTCATTGGTATCAGCGGGCTGTTTTTGATGCGTGGATCATTGACGGCTTTTGGTCTCGCCGGAATTATTCCCTATGCCAACTCGGCATCTTACTCCTTTAGTGTGCTACCGCTTTTTATAGCGATCGGATTTCTTGCGCTCTATGCTGGAATAACAAGTGGAGCTTATGAAGCGGCCCGCATATGGGTCGGACGGGCGCCTGGCGGTCTCGCGACGGCAACGATTTTTGCCAGCGCGAGTTTTGCCGCAGTGTCCGGCGCCAGTACAGCCAGCACGTCTGTTTTTACCCGCCTCGCTATCCCGGAAATGGAAGACCGGGGGTATAGCCGAACCCTCGCGGCAGGTGTGGTTGCTGTTGGCGGAACGCTGGCAGCCTTGATACCTCCGAGTGCCATTCTGGTGATTTATGGGATCATTGTTGAGGAATCAATCGGACGGCTGCTGCTGGCAGGGCTGGTTCCGGGTTTGATTTCTGTCGTCGTTTATATTGCTGTGATCACGGTTGTGGTGAAGGTCAATCCATCGCTTGCGCCCCGACTGGAACGCACATCAATGATGGAAAAACTCAAGTCTCTAACCCAGGTTTGGGGGATTATTGCGGTTGTCGGTGTGATCCTAGGCGGGATTTATCTGGGTTGGATGACACCTACAGAATCAGCAGCAGTTGGTGCGGCAATTATTCTGGGCATGGCCATGTTCAAGAAAATGAGCCTTGGCAACCTCAAAGAAGGCCTGCTCGATACGATCAAGACCACGGCCATGATATTTATGGTTATCTGGGGTGTGATGGTCTTTGTGCGCTTCCTTGCCTTTACCGGCTTGCCGGCCGAAGTAACGGCACTTGTTACAGGTCTGGATGTGCCCCCTCTTGTCATATTGTTCGGTGTCATTGTCATGTACATTCTGATGGGGATGATCCTGGATGGATTGGGCATGATGATGCTCACACTTCCCGTTATATATCCCGCTATCATAGGACTTGGGTATGACCCGATCTGGTTTGGGGTATTGCTCGTCAAGCTAATCGAGGTTGGGATGATCACGCCGCCGGTCGGGCTTAACTGTTATGTTGTTCATGGGGTCCGCCCTGACATTCCCCTGGAGGAGGTTTTCAAGGGCGTCACACCATTCTTGATCGGTGAAGCAATTATCATCGGCATATTGGTGGCTTTCCCGGAAGTTGTCCTTTTCCTTCCTAATAATATGATGAATTAGGTCCTCCCTGTCTCCGGCACCCCTCGTTTGTTACAGTTTTACAAATGAAGGGTGTCGGTAAAAGGGCTTTTGCTGGTTGGAACCCTCAAAACCGTACGAAACACACTACACGGCAAACAAGTTGTGGAAGGACAACAGGGAGTGAGATATGACGGATAGCGATGTTCTCAGAGCGATGGTTGATGAAACCCGGCGCTTTGCCCGCGAACACCTTGTTCCGGCCGAGGAGCATGTCGAGGAAACCGATGAAATCCCTCCCAAAATAATCGCGCGAATTAAAGAGCTTGGGTTCTTTGGCATGACTATCCCGGAGCAATATGGCGGTCTCGGCCTGTCCATGTATGAAGAAGCGAGCGTGGTGATGGAAATTGGTTACGCCGCACCTGCGTTTCGCTCCTATTTCGGCACAAGCAACGGGGTCGGGACCCTCGGTATCATCATCGACGGCACCGAAGAGCAGCGCGAGCATTACCTGCCGCATATCGCGAAAGGGGATCTGATTGCCTCCTTTTGTCTGACAGAGCCCGGTGCCGGTTCGGACGCGGCATCGCTTACTATGCGGGCAATCCGCGACGGTGATCATTACATCCTCAATGGTACGAAGCGGTTTATTACCAATTCTCCGCATGCCGGGCTATTTACCGTATTCGCCCGCACTGGTCCGAAGGAAAGCCGGTCCGCGGGCATTTCGGCATTTCTGGTCGAGCGCGACACTTCGGGTATAACAATTGGTCCAAGGAACCGTAAGATGGGATTTCGTGGATCTCACACCGCAGACGTAATTTTTGAGGAGTGTCGGGTTCCCGCCGCCGCTCTCCTTGGAGGAAGTGAAGGTTTGGGATTTAAGACAGCGATGCGCTCGCTTGACCATGCCAGGCTGCATATGTCGGCTCTTGCAACCGGGTTAAGCCTTCGGCTTATTGACGAGGGCGTCGCTTACGCAAGTGAACGCCAACAGTTTGGTAAGCCGATTGCCAATTTCCAGTTGATCCAGGCCATGCTCGCTGATTGCGAAGCCGAGGCTCTGGCATCACGGGCGATGGTCGAGAAAGTTTCGCGCATGAAGGACGATGGGTTGCCTGTTATCAAGGAAACCGCCTGCTGCAAATATTTCACGACAGAAGCTCTCGGGCGCATTGCCGACCGTGTCATGCAGATCCATGGCGGGTACGGCTATATCAAAGAATACCCAATTGAAAGGCTTTATCGTGATGTGCGCCTTCTCCGGATCTATGAGGGAACCAGCCAGATCCAGCAACTGATTATTGCCAGCGAAATGATCAAGCAAGCTGCTTCCTGAATCAGTTTTCAGGACGATGTTGTCTAATAATATTTGGACCAGAACTCTGCCCCTTTTGGGGTCAAAAGTGGGCGAACCAGAATTTTAAGGCCTTCCTGAATATACGTATCGATCGTAAATTTATCTTTGTAGACCCAGCTCTTAAGGGCCCAGCTATGGGCAAACATTAGACATTGATAGACCATGATATCGCGGTCGACCTCAATCATATAGCCTTCATCGAAACAGACATCGAGAGCTTCGCGAAGATGCCGGTTGGTCCGGGTCTCGTCCGCCATCACCAGCTTTTGCATTTCGGGCTTGAGAGATTTTGAGCTGCGATATGCGAGAACCGTAGCGGCCCTGTGGGTATCGACAGTGGAGCAAAAAGCGGCGATGGTCGCGCATAGGCGATCGACAGGATGATGAATGCCGCGAAGACGTGGAGGTATGTCATTTTCGTAGGAGTCAAGAACCACTCTCAAGGAGTAGAGCAGCAACTCTTCCTTGCTGTTGAAATACTGATAGATAAACCCTTGAGAGAAACCGGCATCGCGAGCGATATCCTGAATGGTTGTTTTATAGAACCCCTGGCGGGAAAAAAGCTTTATGGCTGTCTTGACAATTTGCCCCCGGCGTTCTTCTACAAGTTCGGTATTCGTAATTTTTGCCTGCAATCCGTCCGAAAGTTTTGATTCCGCCATCCCATTTATCTCCATTGTCGTTCGCGGTACCACTGATACTAATATAGCAGGCGACCGCATGTTTTCTGAATAGAATCCAACTATTCAGAAACGTCCCTAAATCTGCTTCTGAAAAAAAGCGACTATTCATTCGAAAATAATACCGCATTTTCGAGCTATTCAGAAAACACTCAGCCGATCAAAGGCATGCTGTCCGAAGGGGACCATGATAGCAGGATGATGAGTTGAAAAATAACATAACTAGCTGGTAATATATAGAAAAAATATAGCCATCAGTTTATAATATTTATAAATACGCTCGTTGCAGTATTCAGGCGCCGAATTTCAAAAAAATGGATTGACAAAATTCATTGAATGACTAATCATTCATTAATAGGAATCAACAAGATTCAGCCAGCTATAATTGAGTAGGTAAGATTGGTTTCGGGTCATTTTCCGATCGCTCCCCGATCGTCGGATTTGAGCTTGAGTAACGATGATTAAAGGAAAAAAATATGCTGGTAGAGGCGCTCCGCAGCGTAGGGTATAGCCAAATGTCGCTTGGTCAATTGCCTGACTATTTGTTGGCTCGACAAGCTGGAGAATAATGATGCGAACTCTGATAACAGGCGCAAGTAAGGGAATTGGACGGGCCGTCGCGCTTCGGTTGGCTGTCCCGGGTGCCAAGTTGGCTCTCGCGGCTTCGACACGTAGTGATGAGCTCATGGGCATAGTCGAGGAAGTTAAATCCAAAGGAGCGGAAGCCCTGCCTGTGACTGGTGATTTGTCCGATCCAGAGGCGCCAAAGAAAATCTCTGCTAAAACCATCTCGATGTTTGGAGGGTTAGACAATGTTGTCAGCAATGCCGGAATTTCCATTCCGTCTTCGGCAAATGAAATCCGAGTAGAGAACTGGGATCGGGTATTCGCCGTGAATGTGCGTGCTCCCATGCTGTTGGCGCAGTCTGTTTATGATCAGTTGAAGGAATCTCAGGGTGCCTTCGTTGTGATTGCCTCGATGTCCGGAGTGCAGCCCTATCCGGGAATGGGTCCTTACAGCGCGTCGAAAGCAGCGTTGATCATGTTCGCGCGACAACTGGCGCAGGAATGGATCGCGGACGGTATCCGCGTCAATTCCGTATCCCCTGGGCTATTCCGGACGGCTATGACAGAAAAAACTTACGCGGATGAGGCCACGAAAAAGCAGCGCGAAGCCATGGTGCCCGCCGGTCGCATCGGCAATCCCGTGGATGATCTTGTGGGGATCATTGAGTTTCTCATTCAGTCGCAATCGACCTATCTTTGTGGTCAGAATATTGTGGTTGATGGCGGGCTAATCGATTCGATCCAGGCGAAAATCGTCGGTCGGCCAGCGACAAAAGGCTGATGGACGTGCAGTTTCCTCCCCCAAATCCGGCAGTTGCAGAACGTTACTACTCCAAAGGATATTGGCGTTTGGACACGACCTCCCAGTCGTTCGCCAGAATGGCAATTCAATATCCGGAACGTACTGCACTGTCGGATGCGGAAGGAAAGAGATTTTCCTACGCAGAATTGTGTGCCTATGTCGAAAGCGTGGCAGGCTTTTTTGCAAAATCGGGCATTGGCGAGAACGATATTGTCACGATTTGCGCACCGAACTGGTGGCAAACGGTTGTCTCTATTCTGGCTGCCCTCCGGGTTGGCGCAGTGATAAACCCGGTTCCTATGACCTACGGCTGGAAAGACATCAAGTACGTCGTCGACACTTGCCAGAGCAAAGCCCTTATTCTCGCCGGAAAATTCAGGAGTACCGATCATACGGTGCATCTGGAGGATATTCTAGGGCCGGACTATGGCGATAAAATTGTCATTCAGATCGGGGAGGGTGAACGGCAGGCGGGAAAGAACTTTAACGACCTGCTGAACGCGAGAGACTGTCCGGTTCCGCTTCCCACCAAGCCCGATAACGTTGCCGCCATCCTCTTTACGTCCGGCACGGAATCCAAACCAAAAGGCGTCGTTCACACCCACAATACGATTTTGTTTGGGGAGCGGTGCTTTGTTGAGACTTTGGGCTTGGACCAGACAGATATCTGCTTCATGGCGTCGCCGATCTCCCATGCCAGTGGATTCCTGCATGGGGTAATCCTGACCCTCACCACAGGGGGGCAGCTCTCCATCCTCGATGTTTTCACGGCGGCCGCAGCGGTGGACCAGATGACAAGGGACAAGGCGACCTGGACCATGGGCGCGACGCCTTTTCTGGTCGAAACCGCCAATATGCTCAAGGTCCGGCAGGCAAAGCTAGCGTATTTGCGCTATTACCTTTGCGGCGGCGCGCCGCTCCCCGAAGCGGTTGTTCGGCAGGCCATGGATACAGGTATGCGGGTTTTAAGCGTCTATGGCTCTACGGAAAGCCCACCACATACGGTAGTCTGGCCCTCAGATCCGCCGGAAAATGCCTGGAAGACAGATGGCCGCGCGGCGGGCGAGGGCGTCGAGATCAAGATCGCCGATGAAAATGGGAAAGCTTGCGTCGTTGGTGAGGTCGGCGAGGAGTGGTCGCGCGGTCCGAACACCTTTCTTGGATATTTGAACGCGCCGGAGGTTACGGCAAAGTCGCTGGATGCCGATGGCTGGTATCACTCAGGCGACCTTGCTTACCAGCGCCCCGATGGCTCGATCCGGATCTCGGGTCGGATAAAGGACATGATTGTCCGGGGCGGCCAGAACATTGCCGCGCGGGAAGTCGAAGAACTGCTGATCAAGATCCCGGGTTGCATTGAATGTGCGCTGGTTGGTATTCCGCACGATCGTCTCGGCGAAACTGGCGGTGCCGTTCTGGTGATGGAACCAGGTTATTCGGTTAGCGTTCAGAAAGTCTATGACCTTCTTGTCAGCCAGGGCGTCGCGAAGTTCAAAATTCCGGAACGTGTCGAATGTTGGGCCGAATTACCGAAGACGCCAAGCGGTAAAATCCAGAAATTCAAAATACAAAAAATGCTGACCGAAGGGAAGCAAGACGGGGGACAGGTCTAGTGATAGAGGTTTTTGAGAACGGAGACATGTGTGAGATTGTCATGAACAATCCGCCCGTCAATGCCATAAATGACGCATTCATGACTGATTTTCACTCGGCCCTCGATACTGTTCAGGAAATATCCCCGACGGTGATCCTGATCCGGAGCACACAGAAGGTATTTTGTGCGGGTGCGGATCTAAAAGGCATCCAGCAACATTTCCAATCGAGTACCGGCATTGACGATATGATCACCTATGTCCGATTGATGCATAAGCTGTTTGACCGCCTTGAACAATTTCCGGCAGTGACCATTGCTGCGATCAACGGCGCGGCACTCGGCGGGGGGCTTGAGCTGGCCCTCAGTTGCGATTTACGGGTCGCGGCCCATGAGGCCAGGCTCGGCCTGCCGGAGGCACAGGTTGGGATGATCCCCGGCGCTGGTGGGACGCAACGGTTGACGCGCCTATGCGGGCCAGGGATCGCCAGCCGGATCATTCTCGGCTGCGAAACCGTCGACGGCTTGGAGGCGGCGCGCATCGGTCTTGTTGAGAAGCATTGCCCGCTTTTGGAAATGGAAGCAACCAGCCGCGAATGGGCATCCAGGATTGCCAATCTGGCGAAGCCGGCGCTTCTGGCTTCCAAGGAATGTATTGCGGCTTATTCCGATCATACGATCAATGGCTATGAGCTTGAGCTAGAGAAACCAAGAACGACTATGCGCTCTCAGGAGGCAAAAGACCGGATTTCTGCGTTCTTCAGTAGATAGAAATTTTCACACATAAATAGCAAAAGAGAAAAAAATGGATATTACAGGCAAAATCGCTCTGGTCACCGGGGGGGCTTCCGGTATCGGGGCTGCAACCTGCGAGGCCTTTGCCAAGGCCGGAGGGCATGTCATCATCGCGGATATCAACGTTGAGGGCGGTGAGAAAGTTGCGAAATCAATTGCGGAAAGTGGTGGTAAGGCGCAATTTTTCAAACTCGATGTGACGAATGAAGACTCCATTAAAAAGGCGGCAGCCAATATCGAAAAAGAGCATGGCAAGCTCGATATCTTTGTCAGCGCCGCCGGTTGGGACATCATCGAGCCTTTCATGAAGAACACTCCGGACTACTGGGAAAAGATTATGTCTCTCAATTTCATGGGCCCGGTCCGGCTGACCCGCGCGGTTATCCCGTTGCTCGTCGAGGGGGGCGGCGGCAAAATCGTCATGGTCAGCAGCGACGCCGGTCGCGTCGGAAGCTACGGGGAGACGGTTTATGCGGGCGCCAAGGGGGGCATTATCGCCTTTACGAAGTCTCTGGCCCGCGAAATGACCCGGAGCAATATCAATGTTAACTGCATTTGCCCCGGCCCCACTGATACGCCGCTGTTTGCCTCGCAGCCGGACAAGCTGAAAACGGCTCTGACCAACGCCATTCCGTTGAAACGCGTTGGTAAGCCGAGTGAAGTCGCCGATGGTGTCTTGTTTTTTGCCTCTCCTCGTTCCTCCTTCTGCACTGGCCAGGTTTTGAGCGTCAGCGGCGGCCTGACGATGGTGGATTAAGCTATGCTGGATGAAATCTATTTTGACGAAAACACCGGCGAAATTCGCGAGATGGTGCGGCGCCTGGCTGCCGATCATATAACGCCGTTAGCGGAAGAGTGCGACGCGGAAGACCGATTCCCTTCGGAATTGCTGCCCATTCTGGGCGAAGCTGGGTTGCTGACCCTGCCGATGCCCGAAGAATATGGCGGGATCAATGCCAGCGCGCAAGTGCTGTCTGTTGTGCTGGAAGAAATGGGCTATGCCTACGCGACCATGGGGCCGGTGCTGCTCTCCACCTATTCACCGCTGAAAATTGTCGCTGAAGCTGGAAAGCCGCATCAGAAAGAGGCTTTCTTTAAATCGATGACCTCAAAACCCTCAATTGCCGCCTTCTGCCTGTCGGAGCCTCATTGCGGGTCTGACGCCCGCGCCATAAAAACCATGGCCGTGAAAAAGGGCGATCAGTGGCAGATCAACGGCACCAAGCGATGGATCACGAACGGCGGTGTTGCCGACTGGTATCTGCTGTTTTCACGCACAGGCAAAGGCAAGAATGATTTCGCTGTTTTCGTCGTCCATAAAGACACAAAAGGCCTCAGTTTCGGCAAGCAGGAAAAGAAGATGGGCCTTAAAGGCGGCCCAATCTGCGATGTTATTTTTGAAGATGTACTGGTTCCCGACGAATGCTTGATCGGCGAGGTTGGTGACGGCTGGAAAATTCTTGATGGCGTCGCCAACGCCATGCGCTGTTGGGGCGCGGCCGCCATCACGCTTGGGATCGGCCGGGCTGCTTATGATATAGCTGCCGCTTATGCGAATGAACGTCAGGCCTTCGGGCAATCTATCGCCCGTTTCCAGGGGATCGGCTTTATGCTCGCCGATATGGCGACATCGCTTCGGGCGTCTCAGCTCTTGGTCCGGGATACAAACTGGCGAGTTGATCGGGAACTGCCGACTGTCAGCTATCAGACGCTGTCGCAGGTTGGCATGGCCAAGATCCAGGCAACCGATACGGCGATGAAAGTCACAACAGACGCTGTGCAGATCCTCGGAGGCTATGGCTATATGCGCGAGTATCATGTTGAGCGGTTGATGCGCGACGCCAAGGCCTTCCAGATACTGGACGGTTCAAATCAGATCCAACGGCATATTCTCAGCCGAGAGATCGTGAAATCCTTTTCCTGAAAAGCCTAATTCAAAGAAAGAAAAACAATGGACTATACAGACGTCAAATATGAAGTAAGCGAAGGCATCGCTACCATAACCATCGACCGCGAGGACCGCTTCAACTGTTTCCGGGGCCGCACCATCGAAGAATTGCTGCATGCCTTCAAGCGGGCCTGGGCGGACAAGGGCGCAGCGGTTGTCATCTTGACGGCTGCGGGACAGAAATCGTTCTGCGTCGGAGGCGACCAGAAGGAAATGAAAGAGAAAGGCACCTATGGTGCCAGTGAAAACGGCCTCTGGGAAATTGACGATCTGCACAATGTCATCCGTGATATCCCGAAACCGGTTATCGCAGCAGTGAACGGGTACTGCATTGGCGGCGGACACGTGCTTCATGTTCTCTGCGATATCACCATCGCCGCTGAGCATGCCAAATTCGGTCAGGCCGGGCCGAAGGTCGGCTCATTCGACGCGGGGTGGGGAACAGCTTACCTCGCCCGAACCGTCGGCGAAAAGCGGGCTCGGGAAATCTGGTTTTTCTGCCAGCAATATACGGCAGAACAGGCGCTGAATTGGGGTTTGGTCAACAAGGTGGTTCCTGCGGAAAAGTTGCAGGAAGAAGCACGTGCCATGGCCCAGCATGCGGTGGCTTTGAGCCCCGGTGCGCTCAGGTTCCTGAAGCACTCCTTTAACGCGGATTCCGCAGCCATCTTCGGCCAGGCGAAAATGGCGGGCGATGGCCTTGCCATGTTCGTGAAATCCGAAGAGGCCCGCGAAGGCAATGCCGCCTTCAACGAAAAACGCGCGCCGGATTTCTCAGCGTACCGCGTTGGCGGCGCAATGACGGGCATCGATAAAAGAAAATGATTGGGCCTCGGAAAGGGATGAGATATTGAATCTAATGCAGCGAGTTGAAGCTAATTGTGAAAGTCAGTCCCACGACGGGGATTTTAGTTTTGGGACTTTGGGGATGGTGTTTTTGATGTAAATAATTATGACTTGTCTCCAGTATTTTTCACCTCCAGTTCATGTACCTGTCCCACATTAGTTCCGATCTCGTTCGAGCGAGTTTGCAATGAAGGAGACAAGCAATGGCAACGGGATACTGAGAAGAGTTTCGCCGTGATGCAGTACGTATCGCTTCAGCAAGTTGCTTAACCAGACCGCAGGGCATTTGCTCGTCGACTAGCCTCAGAGCATGACAAAAAAGAACCCGTTTCGCTATTTCAAAACATCACCTGAGGTTATCCGCTTGGCTGTGATGATGTACGTCAGGTTTCCGCTTTCACTTCGCAATGTTGAAGACCTTCTTCATGAACGCGGCATCGACATTTGCCATGAGACTGTGCGTTATTGGTGGAACCGGTTCGGTCCGTTGTTCGCAAGTGAAATACGTAAGAAACGACTTCATCCTCCCCAGAATCATTCCAACTGGCGATGGCATCTTGATGAAGTCTTTGTGAAGATCAATGGCGAAACACATTACCTGTGGCGGGCCGTCGATCACGAGGGCGAAGTGTTGGAATGCTTTGTTTCCGGGCGACTCGACCGCAAGGCAGCCATGGTGTTCCTTAAGAAAATTATGAAACGGTACGGAAAACCACAGGAAATAGTAACGGACAGATTACGTACATACCGTGCTGCGCTGAAGATAATTGGTAATGAAGCAGTACAAGATGTCGGACGCTGGAAGAACAATCGCTGTGAAAACTCACACCTGCCGTTCCGGCGAAGAGAGCAGGCGATGCTGCAATTCAGGCGCCCGCGAAGCTTGCAGAAATTTGTCTCAATCCACTCATCAATCTATAACCACTTCAACCATGAACGCCACCTAAGCAACCGAGAAACATTCAAGCTTCGAAGAAATGCCGCACTGGCCGAGTGGCAGCAACTTAGTGCGGCATAATGGAGGCACTTTAATGCCATTCTGGGCCATACGGAGACGAGGTCAGTCTGATGTTGTGGATGGCGCTTCGCCGCGTCATTTGATGTATCCTGTACGGGTACATATAACCTTTAACCGGAGCCACGATCATGGAGAAGATCACAACAATTGGACTTGATATAGCAAAGAATGTTTTTCAGCTTCACGGCATCGACGAGAACGGCGAGGTGGTTTTACGCAAATCCCTCCGACGGAGACAAGTGATAACATTCTTCAGTAATCTATCCCCTTGTTTGATTGGTATGGAGGCCTGCGCGACAGCTCACCACTTGGCCCGAACGCTTATGGCATCGGGCCATGAAGTTCGGCTCATTCCGCCTGCCTATGTAAAGAGCCGTACCTGTGTCGGCAAAAGAATGATGCAGCTGATGCTGCGGCAATATGTGAAGCCGTTACACGACCCTCCTTGAGGTTCGTCCCAGTAAAGAACGAAGAACAACAAGCAACACTGATGTTGCATAGTGCCCGGGAACTGCTGGTCTCGCAGCGGACCGCTTTGATCAATGCCGTGCGCGGACATTTTGCTGAATTTGGTATGGTTGTTTCTCAAGGGGCTCGCAATGTTCACCTCCTCATTACTATTATTCTTGAGGAGAACAATGATGACTTTAGCGACAGTGCCCGCTCGGCACTTCTGCCTTTGGCGACGGCATTGCTCAATATAGATGCACAAATTAGCAAGCTTGGTAAAGCCATTCTCATCGCTCATCGTAGCAGTGATGTGAGTGTGCGCCTAGCGACCATCCCGGGTATTGGCCCGATCGTGGCGTCCAGTCTTTCAGCCAGTATTCCAGATGCCAGCCTGTTTAAAGGTGGCCGAGAATTTGCCGCTTATTTGGGCCTGGTTCCCCGGCAGCACTCAACTGGCGGCAAGCCTCGTCTGGGCCGCATCACAAAGATGGGTAACCGGCGTTTGCGAAAGTTGCTTGTTATCGGCGCCCATTCAGCACTCTACAGCCTCAAGTCGGGCAAAACTGATACTCCACTTGCCGTATGGGCTTTATCGCTTTTGGCTAAAAAGCCTTTCAAGCTCGTTGCCGTTGCTCTGGCTAACAAAATGGCACTTATCGCATGGGCGGTTATGATGCAAAACACAATATACCAGCCAACGCCCAAGTGGGTTGCCTCGAAAATGGCATAATTGAAAGTAATGCATAGAAATTGCCCTGTGGGCATTGACAATTGGCGGAGTGAGTACGTGATGATGTGAAACAAAGGCGAAATGGAAATCGTCAGGACTGAAAAACCCGAGGTGCTGTCTTGCGCCACTCAAGCGCGATAGTCTGAGAGGGATCAGTTCTAGCGAAAAACATCAGGGCCTGCGGTTGTCGGATAAAAGCCGCATTTAAAGGCCGGAGACATGACCGCATCCAGCCGCCGGATAACATCACATTTTACCTTGCCATAGGAGCGCCATCCAGACAAGACAGCACCTGCTATACTCCTCCCTGACGGCAAACGTCATTTTTTTGAGGGTAAGATACAATCAATGTCTCGTCAAATTAGCAATTAGAAAGAGGGGTGGATGATAGTTCGTATTCCTGTGGATTTCTTGGTATTAGGCCAATAACTGTATTGATCCGATGCCAAGCTAGTTTTAATACCTTGTGGTTTAGTGGAGATAATCAATATCTATTACAGACAACACTCATTGAACCTAGCGCGACTTTCGAAGTAATAATAGAAGCGGAGACGATAGCAGCATTATCCACATTAAGAATCTGAAATTGTTCAGGAAAGCAATGGTTGCGGCCTGCTGAGTAACTTCATGATTGAGAGCAACTGTTCCTGCAGTCGTATGCCAGTTCCATGCTTGTGGCAGCCAGGGATGCTGCATTGTATCGCGGAATGGCGTTAGAATATCAGCCATGTCAGCGTGACTGAGCTGGGTATTATGGGCCAGCAGGGTAAAGACAATAGAGATACCGATACTGCTGCCAATGTTCCGGATCAGGCTGTACATGGCGGTGCCATCATTCCTGTAATGGGGTGCAAGTGTGGAAAAGGCGAGCGTTGATAGCGGCACAAAAATAAAGCCGAGACCTAGTCCCTGAACAAGACCAGTCCTGACGATGTCCCAAACAGATACGTTGATGTTGAAATTGGACATCTCCCATAAAGAAAGAGCGGTGAGGCCAATACCCAGCAGAATAAGGAGGCGAGTATCTATCCTACCAATCAGGCGGCCGACGAGGATCATGGCGAACATGGTCCCAAAGCCGCGTGGTGCGAGAACATACCCGGTAATCAGTACGGGAAAGTCCAGAAGATTTTGTAGAAATGGGGGAAGCAGGGCAAGTGTTGCCAACAGGATAATGCCAACCATAAACATCAGGAGGAGGCCGACAGCGAAATTCCGGTCCTTGAACAGTCCTGGCTCGATAAACGGCTTTTCTGCCGTGAACATGTGAACGAGGAACATGTAGAAGCACAAACCGCCCAGCACAGCTTCAATAATGATTTCGTATGATGAAAACCAGTCCTGAGTCTCTCCTCGGTCCAGCATCATTTGCAAGGAACCAATGGCAAGGCTTATCAATGCAAATCCATAATAGTCAAAACGCCGCTTGTCGTTTTGGACTGTCTCCGGAACAAAAGCTATAATGCCTACCAAGGCAAGAATACCGATCGGAAGATTAATATAGAATACCCATCTCCAGTTATAGACTTCCGTCAGATAGCCTCCAAGGGTTGGACCCAGTATTGGCCCTAACATCACCCCCATGCCCCACATTGCCATGGCGGAGCCATGCTTTTCTGGCGGATAAATATCCAGCAGAACCGCTTGTGAAAGCGGGACGAGGCCGGCGCCGAAGATGCCTTGCAACAGGCGAAAGAAGACAATTTGATTAAGAGAAGTGGCGGCTCCGCACAACATGGATGCTATCGTGAAGCCGATTACCATCATGGCGAAGAGACGTTTTCGTCCAAGACGATCTGCCAATACACCCGTTGTCGGTGTCATAATGGCGGCGGCGACTATGTAGGAAGTCAAAACCCAGGAAATCTGGTCCTGTGTTGCCGACATTGCTCCTTGCATTTGAGGGAGAGCGACATTGGCAATCGTAGTATCAAGCGCCTGCATTATTGTCGCCAGCATCACCGAGACTACAATACAGCTGCGTTCGAGAGGCGTACTCTCAATTACGGCGCTTGTCACCGGCGGCTCTCAGCCTCATCCGCTGTTGCAGAGCTCATGATATTGAACCAGATAAGTGCGGTCTGGGCAAATTCCGGCAAGGGGCGTTTACGCTCAGTGTCGATTTCAACGAAAGTACTCATGCCGGCTCTTAAAGGCGGGTCATCTTCATTAGCTTCGACTGCAATTCGGACTGGAATTCGCTGCACGACCTTGACCCAGTTCCCTGTCGCATTCTGTGGCGGGATAACCGAGAATTCCGCTCCGGTCGCTTGACTGAGGCTTTGAATTGTTCCTTTCCACTCTTTACCGGGATAAGTATCGACACGAACGGCAACAGATTGCCCTGGCATTACATATGTCAGATCTGTTTCCTTGAAGTTAGCTTCAATCCAGATATCGTTCGTCGCCACCAAGCTCATAACTGGGCTGCTGAAGGCTCCTTTGCCGATTACTTGTTGACCTACCTGGGGGGTATTGCCGGCAATTCCGTCAAAAGGAGCACGAATAACAGTGTGTTTTAGATCCAATTCGGCCCGGCTTTTGGCGGCCATGGCAGTCTGGTAGTGCGAATGTTGTTCGATCGGCAATTTGTGATCGCCTCCCAGCTGCGCCCGAATCTGGGCTGCTTCCTGATCAATGACGCGGATCTGTTGTAATGAAATATCCAAGTCATGGCGTGTTGAATCCAGCTTGCTACGAGAGACAGCATTGGTGGCAATTAGCCTGGTTTGACGGTCGAATTCTTTCTTTGCGAAAGCGATGTTGGTTTTGGCCAAGGCTCGCTCTTCCAGTTTCTGTTGATACTCGGCCTTCAGGCCTGCAATTTCATCTCGGACGTTTGCAAGACCAGCTTCGACTTCTGAAATGGCAATTCGATAGAGGCCGTCATCAATCCGAAACAGAATGTCTCCTTTCTCGACGGGCTGGTTCTCGTGTACGGCGACTTCCGCTATGAGACCGGATACTTCCGCAGCAATCATCACCTTGTCTGCCTTGACATAGGCATTTTCCGTTGTGACATAGCGACCGCCGGTGAAATAGAAGTAGCTGGCAGCGGCGGCAACAAGAAGCGGACCCAACAGAAGTAACGGGTATCGCAAACGGCGCTTCGAACGAGAAGAAACGATGCTGCTGCCGGCTGTGTCGGTGTCCTCGTCCGACGGGATGACAACCATATTTTCCTTCTGACTGGCTTCGACAGGGGAGGGGTCAGACATTTTCTAGATCTCCCGCCACCTTATATTTCCCGAAACTACCAGTGCCGCTTGAGCACTCTTCGACCGCAAGCAGATTCTGTTTCATATTATTGAGAGTTGCGATAAGAGCATTCCGTCGTTCAGAAGAAATATTCGTTGCTGCTTCTTCCCGCGTTTCGGCGGACAGTTCCCACATACGATTAAGTAAAGGCTGTGCTTCGGTTGTCAGAAATAATCGGATAGCCCGTCGGTCGGCGGGATCAGGCTCGCGTGTGACAAGCCCCATCTCCTGAAGCTTGTCAATAAGGCGGACCAAGGTGATCGGCTGAATCTCAAGGCTATCCGCCAAAGTAACCTGATTGACGCCTTCCTGACGGGAGAGATAGGCGAGGGCCCGGCACTGCGCCAGAGAAAGGCCAAGTTCTCGAGCGCGGCGATTGAAATTTCTACGCAATAGCCTGGTGACATCACTGATCAAAAATCCAATGGTTTGTTCAACGTCCTGCATATTCGCCTCAATGTACTTATTACTTATAATAAGCTATACTTACTATATTAAGCACTGAAATTTTGCAAGCAGAACGTAGTCTGGGCATCGTCACATTAACTTCCAGTATCTTAAAATTTCGCCGGTTACCTTTGATTAGGCTACTGCACAAACGTGTTCCCAAATACCAAAAGCTTTGACGCGACATTGTTTGAGGTAAGGTCGATTGAATAGGAGACGTTGGGTGTCAGCACACATTCACTTTACGGCTGGATGAAGCATTATTCCGCACCTCCTGGCGGTACTGCGAAGGGCGATCATTCCACCGAGATACGGCGAATGAAGCAGGAACTGGCGCGTGTCGCCGAGGAGCGTGATATCCTAAAAAAAGCCACCGCGTATTTCGCCAGGGATGCAAAATGAGATACGCGTTCATCAAAATGCATCGTCCGGTATTCACTGTCCGTGCGATGTGCCGGATGCTTCGTGTTCATCCGAGTGGCTTCTATGCCTGGCTGAAGCGACCATTCAGCAAGCAGGCTTTTCAGACAAACGTCAGACAGACCTGCTTAAGGATGCGTGGCAGGACAGCGGCAAGGTCTATGGATACCGCAAACTGCACGATGACCTCAGAGATCAAGGCGAGACATGCTGTCCAAACCGTGTGGCACGGCTGGCCAGAATGGCAGGGATCAAGGCTCAGATCGGCTACAAACGCCGCCCTGGCAAGTATGGCGGCAAGCCTTCAACTGCAGTCGATAATACTCTGGGCGGCACTGTCATGTATGGACGCCTCCTGAAATGCAAGAGATTTCTGATTTGGTGGCGGGACGGGTTTGCAGTCATGTATCCGGCCTTTTGTTACGGTACGATGACCGCTGGCCCTTCTGTGGTTGCCGCAGATTATGCAAGAAGTTTTTTGAGGCATATGAAGAGTGATTGAGTGCAGTCTTCTGTGAGGCCTTGAATTGCGGCCATTTCAGAAGCCGCGGGCCGGTATGGTGATCCGCGGATCAGGTCCAAATCTGATGAACGAGCTCGGATTGGCTCGTGGGCCAGCACTGGTTTTCCTGCTCCAGATCTATTCAATCATTTCGCCCATGCGGGTCGTCGACTTCTCACCCTCCCTTTCACCGACTTTGGCCTATCGTGCGTTGCATCAATTGTCAGGCAACGACAGCCGGTGCCGGATCTCGGTAGTCCTCATCCTTTGTCAGCATGGCCCAGATCGTCCGCGCCATCTTGTTGGCCAAGGCGATTGCGACGAGCATCTTCGGTTTTCGTATCCGAAGCAGCGCCAGCCACGAGCCTTCCGGGATCGATTTGCGACCCAGCCAGTTCAACCGGGACATCGCCCCTATAATCAACAATCTGCGGATATCGGCTTGCCCGGCCTTGGAGACCCGGCCCAACCGCTCCTTGCCCCCTGAGGAATGTTGTCGGGGAACAAGGCCCAGCCAGGCCGAGAAGTCCCTGCCACGTTTGAAGCACGCCATGTCAGGCGCGAAAGCTTCGACTGCCAGCGCGATGATCGGGCCGACCCCAGGCATCGTCTGCAACCGCCGCGCCACATCCGTCTCTGCCGCCAATAGCTTGACCCGTTTCGTCTTTGCGCCGATCCGTACCGTCATCTCGGAGATCTGGTCGAGAAGGTCGTGGCATTCCTCACGAACCAGATCCAGCAAGTCGCAACCCGGATCATCAAGGATCGCATTCACACGGTTGAGGTGTCCAATTCCCTGCGGGATCGTGTATCCAAACTCGTAGAGATGCGATCGCAACGCATTCACCAGTTCAGTTCGCTGGTGAACCAACCTCTCCCGACTCCGGAACAGTACGGCTCGCGCCTGTTGCTCCTCCGATTTAGGCTCGGTGAAGCGCATCTCGGGTCTCTGCGCCGCAATCACGATTGCCTCGGCGTCGGCCGCATCGTTCTTCTGCCGCTTCACGAACGGTTTGACATAGCGTGGCGGAATCAGTTTCACCTCGTGCCCCAGCCGGATCATCTCCCGCGCCCAGAAGTTGGCGCTACCGCAAGCTTCCATGGCGATGACCGCCGGGGCCTGTCCGGCTATGAACTTGAGAAACTACGGCCGTGACAGCTTTTTCCGGAACTTCACTGCGCCGCTCATCGACGCTCCGTGAACCTGGAAAACACTCTTTGCCAAATCCACACCAATCATCGTATCTTTTTTCATGGGTGCCGTCCTTTCATCCCAGTGGCTGTAATGCCACAATTCTAGCACATTGTGATGCCGTCGAGGGAGGGCGGCAACCACCCCATCTGATGGAGTCCGATGGATCGACGCCCTGTCACATTATCGGGCTTTGGGCCCGGACAGCACCTCGGGTTTGATCGCTCCCGGTTGACCCTGTTTCGCCATCACATCGTGATTACCCTCGCAATCTGGTTCTGCCCGTTATGTCGACACCGTCTGATAATCGCGCTGATGCCTGAGCAGCGCCCAGGCGACCCGCGCTGTCTTGTTGGCCATAGCGACGAGGACGACATTGGTTGGCCGACGGGCGAGAAGTTGATCGGCCCAACCGGTATCTGTTTCTGGTCTCGCGCGGTGCCAACGCAGCACAGTTCGGGCGCCGTGCACAAGCAGACGCCGGATATACCCATCTCCCCGCTTCGATATTCGTCCCAGCTTGGTCTTGCCCCCGCTCGACTGTTGTCGGGGAACAAGACCGAGCCAGGCCGAGAGTTGCCGTCCTGAGTGGAACTGGCTGCCGTCACCGATCGTCGCCACCAGGGCCCTTGCCGTGATCACTCCAACCCCGGGGATAGTCTCCAGTCGGCGGCTCGCCCCGTTCGATCGGTGCCAGGCGAGAAGCCTTGCTTCCAATGCCTTGACCTGGGCCCGGACTGTAGTGAGTTGCTCAACCAAAAGACCGAGAGCTTCGCGCGCCAGATCGGGAAGACGGGTACCGTGTCTACGCAGGCGGGGCGGAGCTCGCCGTTGATCCGAACGGCCTTCTTCGAAAATGGAAACGAAAGAACAGGGGTGACGATGTGGAACCGGATTCTCAATGTCTGACACCTAATTCAGCGAGTGTATCTGAAGCTTTTTCATTGGAAATTGGTTCTCATTATGTTACAAAACCTCGGACAGAAATAAATTTTGTCCGAGGTTTTGTAACAATGCCCAAGGCGCCAACACAGACGCAACGAGAGAAGCTGCTAGCCTATATGGCCCGCCACCCGCTCGCGCGACCCCGTGACCTGCGCAAGGTTGGAGTCACCGGCACTGTAATAAAACGCGTTATGGACGACGGCGATATCATCAGGATCGGTCGAGGACTCTACCAGCTCTCAGAGACCGATATCGAGTTTAACGCCAGTCTCGCGGAAGTCAGCAAGCAGGCGCCGAAGGCCATTATCTGTCTCATGTCGGCGCTAGCATTTCACGGGCTCACGGATCAACTGCCGCGCAAGGTGTGGATCGCCATTGGCGCCAAAGATTGGGAACCGAAAATCTCCTATCCGCGAACGCGAACGGTACGATTTCGAGAGCCTTATTTCTCGAAAGGTGTAGAGAGGTTCGAAATCGGCAATGTTGACGTAAAAATATACTCCGTCGCCAAATCGATTGCGGACGCCTTTCGAAACCCAAAACTGGTCGATCGCTCGGTAGCGATTGAGTGCCTTAAGACCGCTCTAGAAACGCGCAAAGCGTCGCCAGCTAGTCTAGCAAATGCCGCAGAAAATTATGGGACCGGCAAACTGATGCGCCCCTATCTGGAGGCGCTGACATCCAATGGCTAGGCAACCGAAAGATATAGCCGCGTCCGTTCGGCAGCGCTTGCTGAACCTGGCGCGCGAGGAGCAGCGCGTTTTTGAGGTCGTTCTTGTCGCTTTCGGTTTGGAGAGGTTGATCTATCGCCTCTCCATTTCTGACTACCGGGACCGGTTTGTTCTAAAAGGAGGAATGCTCGTTACGCTTTGGACCACGGATCCAGGACGATTCACACGCGACGTAGATTTCCTCGGTTTTGGTGATGATGACGAGGGGCAACTAAAAGCAGCGTTCGCGGAAATCCTCGCTATGGACGTCAATGATGGACTCACATTCGATGTCGCTGATATCTCGGCATCTGAGATTAGAGAAGATCAAGTCTATGGCGGCAAGCGTCTGAAAACGACTGCCTATCTGGGAAAAACACGCATTCCGATCACGATAGATCTTGGTTTCGGTGATGCACTAGGCGATCCAAAATTCGAGATTGAATATGCTTCACTGCTCGACTTCGAGTCGGCAAAAATCCGGGCATATTCGCCGGCCACTGTGATTGCTGAGAAATTCCAAGCCGTTGTCGACCTTGGCTTGGTGAACGGACGAATGAAGGATTTTTACGACCTCTGGGCTGTGCCGAAAGCCAAAGAAATCCCGGACGATGAGCTCGCGTGCACGCTCCGATCCACATTTGATAGGAGACAAACAGAAATTCCAATCGACAGACCGCCTGGTTTATCGGAAGAATTCGCCACCGAACCTACGAAAGTTACTCAATGGACTGCCTATGCTGAATCCACCGAACTTGAGGGCGTTTCACTAGAAGGTGTGGTTAATGAAATCTGGGAACGGCTCGCCCCTATTTGTCTAGCAGCTTCCAAACTCTCATGATTTTGGTGCTATCTGGGGCCATAATTGGAAAATCGGATAGCAGACGGGTAGCATCGAAAATCAACTGTGCCAGGTGTGAAGGCATCGAATCCGTCAGTGACTGAGATATTTCTACCGTGATGAGCGAAATAGTATCTTGCAATGGCGATATTGGCATTGTCTGCAGATACTCACCGAAGCTTTGGCTCAATTCTCTACTTTGTCCCTGTGCTACACATTTTTCAAGGGGTGTAGTTATTGCTGAGTCTAGGTGACAGCACCGTTTCGCGAGATTCTAGGCTCATGTAGCCACCTGTGCAAATGTATAGGTAGCAACATATTCGTATAATTTTCCTGTCCTCTAGTTTTGAAGGCCCGCCGTTTTATCGGCTGCACCCGCCGTCGCAACTGACCTTCCGCTCCATATCCGTGAAGGCAATTGCTCCTGCGCGCTGTCAGCCAAGTCCCTCCTTGCATCAAAACAAGGAGACAGAAAATGACGAATACATATCATGCAACCCCTTACGATATTTCCGCCACTGGTTTTTATTTCGAAACCTATGAGGGATACGTAGAAAGAGCAGCGTTGCACCGCAACCGCTATGGTGAACCTGTTGAGGAATATGAAATCCAGTTCATCGAGGGTGATAATTACAGGCTCTTCGAAGCCCTGAGCGTTCATCAGGCAAACCTGAAACAATGGTTTGATGATTTTGAACACCTTGAGAGTGATGATCAGATCAAGGCGATTTACCTTGCCGAAGATTTAAGCTGCGATATGGACGATATTCTGGACAGGCTAGAGGATGTCATCCTATTCGAAGGCACTGCAGAAGAATTTGCGGAGGCCTATCTGGAAGATACCGGCTTACTCGATCAAATCCCGGAAAATCTCCGATATTATTTCGATACTAAAGCGTTCGCCCGGGATCTTGTTCTAAGCGGCGATATTACCGAACTTGAGATTGATGGCAGGACATATGTTGTTCAGGCTTGCTAAGGCCTGAACTATCGTTCACCTAATTCCAAGTCGAATTTTCCGCCGTAATCAAACAAGGCGTTGGAGCCGCCAAGCTGGAGTTCCACACAAAACGGTACGTCATTCTTCACGTTCTCTCAGCAGATCTGATGGCTTAATTTCCAACACGTCTGCGATCCGCCCGACGACATCGATGCTTGCCGCATAGACGCATCGTTCAAGCGAACTGATGTAGGTTCGGTCCAATTCGGCCTGATGCGCAAGCTCTTCCTGCGAAAGGCCTTTGGCTTTCCGATATTTCTTTAGGTTTGCCGCGAAAGTTTCTCGTATCTGCATAGAGGACAGAAAACGCATTTGCAGAGTATTCGACCACGGAGTATTCTCTACATATCGGAAAAGATTGAAATTATTGAGCAACCTTCAAAGAGGCGGTGATGCAGGAATTCAGGGTAAACCCACCAGACTCTGAAACTGTGACACCCTACGACAGGCAATGTTTTAAGCTTTATATCATGTTGCTGGAAGCGGATGCCTTTGGAGCGGCGTGGGATGAGGTATACGAGTGGGCTTTTGGCCGAGACATAGGAAAAATTCCAGAAATCGCTCGCTGCCAGTATTTTGCGCACTTACAACGCGCAAAGTGGATGACGGAACATGGATATCGACAACTGCTCTGAAACAGGCCTTCTTTTAACGTTAATAAACCCTTGGCTTTTATCCGCAGACGGACGCACAAAAAAGAAAGGCAGAGGGAGGGTCCAGTCTTGGATATAAGTCGTCCTCGTGTCCCAGCTTTCAAAGATCCTTGGTAGAAGCGCCTAAAAGATGCTTTTCAAAACACCAAACTTCCGTTGTGAATCCCGTTAAAACTGTTTCTACTTGATCAACGACGGTTCCAGCGATATGCCATCCGTTCTTTTCATAAAAGCGCGCGGCGCGATCATTCCCAATAGCGCATGCGAGCTGCGCCATTATTGTTCCCTGATCGCGTAATCTATTCTCTGAATCGGACAACAACCACCTAGCTGCTCCAGTACCGCGAGCGCTCTCTGCAACAAATAACTGATCGATTTCGTTTGTTTTCGTTGAGCAAAAGCCTATTGGCTCGCCAATTAGTCCAATTACACGGGTGCTAGAAAGCATGGACTGTAAACGTTCTTCGAAGCTCTCAGGTGTGCGTAATCTGGTGAGAGCCCCGGAAATTATAGCAGCGTGAGCGTCATGCCAACCTTCGTGCCAAAGTTGAGCTAGAGATTTCAAGTCATCTGGTATTGCATCGCGTAAGTCACTCATTGGACATCTTCGCCTTTAGTATATTTTTACGCGAGAGCATCTTTACACAATTGCTTTGCGTCGAAAACGGACCTAATTATTTATTTACCTGAATGTCGGCTTCAACCGTTGGGCAGCACATTGGGTTTATGCTGGATCTTGTTTTTTCTTGAACCCTCTGTCCCCTTTGATAAAGGCCTCCAGCATATGCGGGATAAGATCGGTGAGAGCTTCTCGTCGCCCATATTCTTTCTCATATGCGGCAGCATAGTCGGCAAGCAATGCCCTCAACTCAGCACTGGCCGTGAAAGTGATCTTGGTGACTTCGCGGTCGGGCAATTTGCCAAGCTTAAGCGGTGCCATAGTTACTCTCCTTTCGTGTCCATGGGCGGCAGAATTATATCCTTATGGACAAGGATCCGTAACGGCCAGCCCGGACGGACGGTGATGGTCGGCTCAATATTGAGCATGCGCTCGACAATATTCTGACCGGCATTACTAACATTCTGCTGCGTGCTTTCCCGAAGGGCTCTAACGAGGTCACTTTCGCCAGTTCCGAAACTCAATTCCGTGCCGACACCCAGCAAAGTGGACAGCCCGATGCCCTGGAGGAGCTCCCAGGTATGAAAGTCGACCTCATCGGCAACACCGGCATAGCCGGATGTATCCGTGCCCGGCAAGTTATCAATCACAACGGAGCTGCCATTCGGTCTGATAATCCGCTGCCAGACAATGAGCGCCCGATCCTGTCCGAAGGCGATGCTGCTGTCATACTTGCCAATCAGCCGCGTGCCTTGCGGAATAAGAAGATGCTGACCCGTGACAGTGTCAAAAACCTGCTCCGTGACCTGCGCAATGACCGTACCCGGCAAATCAGAATTGAGGCCAGTGATAAGACTCGCCGCGATAACGGTCCCTGCCATCAGCTGATAAGGCGAGGCGGGCGTCTGCAGGACATGCTGATTATAGACGCTGCCGTCAGGCAGTTTCTCCAGAAAAGTGGTCTTGCTCAGCAGATCAGCGGAGCCGGACCCACCCGGCTGTGCCGATCCTCCTTGAAGTGCGGCCAACGCCGCAAAAGGATCAAAGGAAGTTCCGCCGCGTGCTGAAGCTGATTTTTCGCCGCCATCATCACTCGTTTTGCCAAGCAACAATTGCTTATTCTGAAGAACGAATAAGACGCTAGCTTCTTTGGCCTTGGCCGCGAGGCGGGCCAGACGAATGCGCTCCGCCCGCCTAAAATCTTCCTCAGGATCGGGCTTAAAAGTTGGAAGAGGGCGCCGCGCGGCGGGGACAATCTTGAGATCCCGCTCCATTTGCGTAATTGACGCGCCGAGATCACCGGGATTGGGTGGTCCCAGTTTGCGGATCCCGTCATAGGTTGAGGGCAAGCTGTCGATACCGGCCGGACCCTGATTGCGGCGGGTATCGATTAACTCGGTCCGGCTTCCGCTTTTCCAGTTTGGTGGATCAAGGGCAAACAATACGGCCCCGAACAACAGCACAAGGATAAGGGCGCTACCCAATAACAAGACTTTCCGGCTAATCCGAGTGATCGGTCGTGGCCTGGCGCGAAGTTCCAAGGTCTCGGTATCGATTTTATTGTGCGGATTATCTGTCATAATCCCGCTCCCAATCGGTTGCGGCCTTTGGGCCCGCCGGCTCGATTGTATCTGTCCGGGTAATGCGAACAATCTGTTGCGGATCTGTGCCCAATCTGAGCTCTGCCGCTGCAAACAATCGATCGACAATATAGTAGCTGCCGCGAACGCGATAATTGATCAAAGTGGGCTTGCCATCGGCGCCCGCAATAAACAGCGGTGGTGCATCGCCCTGGTTTAAGCCCGACGGGAATTGCAGATAGACCTTCCTACCATCATCGAAGGCTCGCATCGGCGCCCAGGGCGCGTCGCCGTCGATTTTGTACCGAAACTTTAACTGCTCGAGATTGAGGCCCTTATCAATGGTCAGGTTCGCTTGCTTTTGCAGAGCCGCATTCCGTTTATTGATCGCCATAAGATCGGATTGCGGATAGCTCCAGGAGACGGACGCCATATAAGTCTCCTCAATTGACTGCAGCTCCAGATGATAGGTCCGCCGATCGGTGGCAATCATCAGGTTGGTCTGCAACTCCGTTGCAATAGGCTTTACCAGAATATGAACCTGCGCCGTATCGCCGGAACCACTTTGGGTATCACCAACAACCCAACGAACTGTATCGCCAGCGGAGACAGATACCAGTTCCTCTCCGGGCTCCAACCCAATATCAGAAACCTGATTGACAGCTGCATAGAGCTGATAGAGGGCACCCTTCACAAAGGGATAGGTTTGCATGGCGTTGAAATAGCCTTCCAGCGAAGGTTCGATCTTGGCCGCTTCATTCGCCTCGAAGACTGTCGTTTCTGGCCATTGCTCAGCTATTGAAGGTTTGCTAGCTGCCGTTGGCATCTTCTTTAACTGGCCTGGTAGCGGCAGAGGTTTTGACAAAGTCACGACTTTTACAGGAGGTTCCGGCTCTGTTCTATAGTGGGCCGCTTCGAAGTCGAGATTATCATATTTTATCTTCGGAACGTCTGGGGTCGCGCAGGCGGATAGGAAAAGAGCGAGAGCCGCAATGCTGACGCCGGCAGATTGAAAGGTTGGCTTGAAGGTCATTTTGGATCTCCCGGTATGGATTTGGAGGGTGACGACATCTGGCGCCCTGGCGCTACGGGTGGTTGCACCACCTCGAGTTCGCGCGACCAGTTAAGGCTGGTCACATAGATGCCGAGCGGGTTTTTGCGGAGGGTGTCAGCGTCGCGCGGCGGATCAATCTGGACGGTTGCCAGTGCGGTCCAGCGTTCCGTGATGGCGAGGGAACCATTGATATAGCGCCGCTCCACCCACCGTATCTGAAAGCTTGTATCTGACGCCCGGACGATGCTGGTAATATCAATGGCGACTGTCTGTTCACCGACTAACGAGAAGGGATCCGCTTTTATCGCATATTCATTGAGGCTATTGGCGGCGTGTTTGGTGACATAGTCATAGGCCTGCAGCCAGTTTTGCCTGACGATAATGGGATCGATGGGCAAGGACCGTACTTTCTCAATGAAGCTAGCGAGATGAAAAGCGATCTGCGCATCCGTTGGCTGATAAGTCTCTACGGCCGAGCGGACGGCGCGTGCCGCCCCGCGTGCCTCCAGTTCGACCACATAGGGGACGATATGCGAGCGACCGGCTTGCCAGATGACTCCGCCGGACAAAATAAGCGAGAGGCTCAAGGCACCAAAGGCCATCCTCCGCCAGTTTCTGGCCTGTACGAGGGCAGATCCCATACGGGCATCCCAAACCTGCGCGGCTTTTTGATAAGGGGTGACAGGTGATGATGTTTGCCCGTATCGGTTTCTGGGTCGTTTAAAGATCATGCTGCTGTCCTCGTAAATTAGTCATTCATTGTTTGCTCTTCTCATTTGTCGGGGTCGAGCCTGGGGCCTTCGCTTGAGCCGCCTTGATCGCCCTCGCGCAATGTCTGGGCCGCGACCATGCTGGCTTCGCGCAGCCGTTGGCGGCGATGCATCTGCCTTGCCCAGGCCGGTTGGTCTGTGCCGCTAGAAGAAGCGACAACGCCCGCGCCGCGACCCGCTGGCTGCCCCCCGGCTTTCGAGGGATTTGACGAGCCCGCCGCCCGGAAACCTTCTGCCTGCCCGGATTTAAACGCATCGCTGACGGGCGCCGTCATACGTGACGTGGCATTTTTTATGGGTCCACCGACGGTGGCTTTCGCAGCCCCTGAGACGCCGCCGCTCTGAAGCCCCGCACTGGCGCGGCCCGCAACAGAAGCCGCCGCCGAGACACTGCCTTTGGCAAGGCTGGAGCCACCGCGCATGGCCCCGAGCGCCATGGCGCCTGCCGCGACACCGGCACCGGCAAGACCAGCAGCGGTGCCAGCAGCGGCTCCCGCGCCCAGTTGCGGTGCCCCAGAAACCAGCCCGGCGGCGATGCTCGGAGCAAAGATGGCGAGGCCAAAGACGGCGATGGCTGCCAGGATGAGCGAGGCGGCATATTGCAAGGTGATATCGCCCGCGGGCGGCGTGATGATCTCGGCAAAGATCGAGGAGCCAATGCCGACAACGATGGCGAACACCATCAGTTTAATACCAGCGGTGATGACATTGCCCAGCACCCTTTCAGCGAGGAAGGCGGTCTTGCCAAACAGAGCAAACGGCACGAGGACAAAGCCGGCCAGGGTGGTCAGCTTGAACTCAATAATGGTGATAAAGAGCTGCACCGCCAGGATGAAGAAGGCGAGCAGAACAATGGCCCAGGCGAGCAGCAGGACCAGGATCGTGGTGACATTATTGAAAAAAGTCGTAAAGCCGATCAGCTCACCCGCCGCCTCCAGCAGCGGCCAGGCCGCGGTGAAGCCGGTCGCGGCAACAAATCCCGGTCGCATCAACTGATCCGGGCCGAAGGGGGCGTCACTGGCTTTAAGGCCGAGATCGGCAAAGCTTGCAAACACGATGTCGGCCAGCCATTGGAAATTATTAAGAATAAGCGCGAAGAAACCCACATAGAGGATTTTCTTGATCAGCTGCGCCGCCAAATTATCCTCACCCAGCAAGGCCCAGAAGAGACCGGCCAGGACAATATCAATGGCGACCAGGATAGAAACCAGAAACGCCACATCGCCGGAGAGCAAGCCAAAGCCGCTTTCGATATACAGGACGAAGGTCTGGGTAAAACGATCAATGATATTGAGATTATTCATGGCAATGTTTTTCTGCTGCGGGCTTTAGTGGGAGGGACAATGCGGTTGCGAAATCTATTTCCATCGCACTGTTTGCTGTCTCATCTGAAAAAACCGGGCCGAAGCCGGGGAGGGCAACTCCGGCCCGGTCATCTGCCACCAATCTGCGTGGGCGGGCGCATCACTGGCGGCAAATGGCTTAATCGTCCGGCGAATAGGCAGAAGGACTTCCGACAAAGCTCTTAAAGCGCACCCGCGCTTCCTCTTCACTGGCCAGCCGCCGCGCCCGATCCATGGTCTCGGCGCGATATTGCGCGGCCATGAGTTGCTGCACTTGCAGGGACTGTTTGATGGCGAGTCCGGAGAGCTCATTGCCGGCCTGGCTTGCTTGCAGATTGCCGACAGCAATTCTGGATCGGGACAGCAACGTCGCCATATGGTCGCCATCGGCTACGGCAGACTTGGAGACTTGCGCCTGCAGGGACGCCGAGCGTTTATAGGCGTTGAGTGCCTCATGCCAGCGAACTTGCGCGCTTTGCAGGGCCTCATCGCCCGAGAGTGTTGCCGCGAATTCTTCGGGGAATAGTTCTCGCATCGCCTGATCCGTCTCCTGGACGTCCAGCCGGATCGCGTCGGCCTGATCCAGCAGCGTGTTGATCTCGTTGAGCGCTGTTGCAAGCTCCGGAGAGAGGGTATCTGTTAATTGTCTCAGATTGAGGTCCATATTGATCAGCATCTCTGCTTCGTTCCTGAGCTGGTCAATCTGCTGATTGATCTCGATCAGGGTTTGTGAGGCGGTGAGAATGTTTTGTACATAGTTCAAGGCATCGAATACCGGCCAACCGCCAGCTTCGCTGGTGGCTGGCGCTGTCATAATCAGGCTGAGGCCAAGGGCGGCGATGCAGCTTGTGCGTTTTAGCGATGATAAATTATGTCTCATGGGTGCCTCCTTCAATGTTGAGGGTAGAATTGGAGATGGATGGGGATACAGCCGGGTCGTTAGGCCCGAAGCCCGGCAAAAGATCAGCGGCCCAGGAAATATCCTTCGTGTCCAACCACTGGGCAGCAAAACTCGTCTGCTCTTTGGCGTCGGGAGTTTGTTCTGCAATTACCCAGTCGATCAGTTTTTGATCCTCAGGTGATCCGGCGGCGCAGAGCGCCAGGGCGACAGGACCGAGGCCCAGCTCGAACAGCCGGTTACCGCGACTTGACTGGTAATAATAATCACGCTTCGGGACTGATTGCGCGATCAGTTGGATTTGCCGGTCATTCAGGCCGAAGCGCTCATAGATGGCCCGCGATTGCGGCTCGACGGCGCGGTCATTGGGCAGGAAGAGGCGGCTGGGGCAGCTTTCAATCAGGGCGGGCGCGATGGAAGATTGCTCGATATCCGCCAAGGATTGCGTTGCGAAGACGACGGAGACGTTTTTCTTGCGCAACGTCTTGAGCCAGTCACGGATCCGGTCGGCAAAAAGCGGATCATCTAAAAACACCCAGGCCTCATCAAGGATAAGCAGGGTTGGCCGTCCTTTAAACCGCGCCTCAAGCTTGTGAAACAGATAAGTCAAAACCGGCAACATCAGCCGCTTGTGCTGCATCAGTTCCTCCATCTCGAAATGCTGCACATCGTCTTCACCAAGATCGTCCTCTGTGGCATCGAGCATGCGACCGAAGGCGCCCTCCAAGGTGTAGGGCTGTAGCGCCTGCCGTAATTGAGTAGACTGCAGCAGCATTGACAGGCCGGTGAGAGTCCGTTCCCACTTTGGGGCAGACGCCAGGCTCTGGATTGCCGTCCAGAGCGCGTCCTTGATAGAGGGATTGAGAGTAACTCCCTCATTGACCAGCAGACCGCAGAGCCAGTCGAGCGCGAAGGCCTGCTCGGCGCCTCTCTCGATATTACCAAGGGGTTGGAAGGCGAGGGCGCCATCCAGAGCCAAATCAAAAGAACTACCGTCCATGGCCAGAACGGCAGCCCGGGCCGAATTGCCCTTATCGAAGACAAAGACCTGAGATCCTGCATAGCGGCGAAACTGCAATGCCATCAAGGAAAGCAGCACCGACTTGCCGGAGCCTGTGGGTCCGACAATCAATGTATGGCCAACATCTCCCATATGCAGATCCAGTCGGAACGGCGTGGCGCCGCGGGTCTTGGCGGTGATCAGGGCCGCACCGTCTAAATGCGCGTTTTTCTCCGGTCCTGCCCAGACAGCGGAGACCGGCATCATATGGATAAGATTGAGAGTATGAATGATCGGCTGACGGACATTTGCATAGACATTACCGGGCAAAGTGCCAAGCCACGCTTCGACGGCATTGATGGTTTCTCGGATAGTGACAAAGCCACGCCCGTTGATCACCCGCTCAACGCTACGAAGATGCGCGTCGGCTGTCGCGGCACTTTTATGTGAAACCACCAAAGTCGTGGTGACATAGCCGAAGGCAACATCGTCGGAACCGAGCTCTTGCAAAGCCATGTCCGCATCATTCGTTTTATTGTCGGCATCGGAATCGACGAGGGCTGCCTCCTGATTGAACATCACCTCACGCAGGATCGCGGTAATCGATTTGCGTTTTGAAAACCATTGCCGGCGCAGGGTGGTGAGTTGTTTGGCCGCGAGGGGCTTATCGAGACTGATCCAGCGCGTGCTCCAGCGATAGGCGAAACCGAGATCATTGAGCTCATCAAGAATACCCGGCGTCGTCACATTGGGAAATCCAAGCACCGTCAGAGTGCGAAGATGAGTATCGCCCAGCATCGGCTCCAGCCCGCCCTGGAACGGTGTATCGGGAAGGATAGCGTCGAGATAGGCCGGGCAATCCGGAACGGCGACGGGATGAGACTTGGTCGAAATGCTTTGATGCAAGAAACGCAAGGTCTCGGCATCGTCCAGGATTTGTACCTCGGGCAGGATCTGGGCCAGAAGATCAACGGCGCGGTTCGTCTCGCTGATAAAGCTCGCGAGATGATCACGGTAATCGATGCGCTTCTTGGATTTGTCGCTCGCTTCAAAGAGCAGGCTTTCGCTGCGATTTACATGGTCTTCAGGGGGCAGGAACAGCAAGGTCAGATGGTAACGGCTCTCATAATGGGTATCGTCCTGATTGAGATCAAATTCACGTTCCTGATCAACCAGCCAAGACGCCGCATCCACGAAATTGTGGGCAGGGTAAGGCTCAGAAGAGACACGGGTCGCGTCAAAGAACAAGGACCAGCCGGAGCCAAAGCGGCGGAGGATATTGTTAATCCGGGCGGAGACGGCGACAAGCTCGGCCTCCGTAGCGCTTTCCAGATCCGGGCCGCGATAACGGACACTCCGCTGGAAGGAGCCATCCTTGTTAAGCACGACACCCGGTGCTAACAGTGCGGCCCAGGGCAGATAGTCGGCAAGCCGATCCGGTTTTTTGCGATATTCGGTGAGGTTCAGCACGGCATTCCCCTCACACAGATAAATCGATTTTATGGCGGATATGACGGGCGAGGACCTGGGCGAACGCCGGATCTTTGCGGGTGGCCCAGACAGCCACCATATGGGCGATGAGCCAGAGCAAAATCCCGACCAGCCACAGCCGCAGACCCAATCCCACCGCAGCGGTCAGGGTTCCGTTGAGAATGGTGACGGCGCGTGGTGCACCCGCCAGCAGAATAGGTTCTGTGAGCGAGCGGTGCAGCGGGACTTCAAAGCCAGGTATTTTTGACGAGGACGGGATGAGCATTATTGGTGTTCCTTGGATAATTTACGCGGCCGCCATCAGAGCGCCGCCGCCAAAAGAGAAAAAGGAGAGAAAGAAGCTTGTGGCGGCAAAGGCAATAGAGAGCCCGAAGACGATCTGGATCAACCGCCGAAACCCGCCCGAGGTATCGCCAAAGGCCAGACTAAGGCCGGTGATGATGATGACAATGACGGCGATGATCTTGGCAACCGGCCCTTCAATCGATTGCAGGATCTGTTCAAGCGGCGCTTCCCACGGCATGCCGGATCCCGCTGCCTGGGCCGGAAGGGCATACAATGCCGACAGGGCAACTGTTGTAATGATACCTGTCGCTTTTTGGTGAAAGGTTTTGAGGGATCGATGGATTGAGGGTCGCATGGGCTTTCCTTTTGGTTTGGAGGATTAAATGACGGTGAGGGGGGCGGGTACGAGAGGCATGAGGTGGTACTCACCCTCTTGAGTGATCCCGATGAGTTTGGAAAGGGTTCGGACTTTACGGGCCGCCCCGCGCCCCTCGATAAAGACGATCACATCGACCGCATCGGCGATAAAATGCCGCGGGACGGTGACGACCGCTTCCTGGATAAGCTGCTCAAGCCGATACAGCCCGGACCGATCGGAATTGGCATGAAGGGTGGTAATGCCGCCGGGATGACCCGTATTCCAGGCTTTCAGCATCTCAAGTGCTTCTGGCCCGCGGACTTCACCGACGATAATCCTGTCGGGACGGAGGCGAAGGGTCGAGCGGACCAGATCCTTGAGGCTGGCAACATTGGGCTTGGTGCGGAGCGCCACTATGTCTTCCGCGGCGCATTGCAGCTCGCGCGTATCTTCCAGGATGACCACCCGATCGCCCGTATAGACGACTTCCGACAGCAGCGCATTGACGAGAGTAGTCTTGCCGGACGAGGTGCCGCCGACTATGATGATATTTTGCCGCTCCCTAACAGCGTTCGACAAGGCCTTTGCCTGTATTGGCGTCATGATGCCGGCATCGACATAATCTATGAGCTCAAAGATCTTTTTGGCTGGCTTGCGAATGGCAAAGCAGGGCGCGGCCGATACTGGCGGCAGGATCCCTTCAAACCGTTCGCCAGTATGGGGGAGCTCCGCTGAAATAATCGGCGCCGTATCATGGACCTCACCCTGCATATGCGCTGCGACCAGACGGATGATGCGTTCGGTCTCGGCGGGCTTCATGACTGACTTCATATCAATACGCCCCGCGCCAACGCGATCGGTCCAGAGCCGACCGTCCGGATTGACCATGACTTCGACGACATCGTCGTCCTTCAGGGCCTCTGTGATTTGAGGGCCAAAGGCGGTGAGCAGCATTTGCCGGCGACGCCCGGTTGCTTCCAATGCCAGCGTGCCCTGGGTATCAAGATCGAAATGAGGATCAGACTTATCCACCGACATCTTCCTCAAATAAGTCTTCGCCAAATACCAAGTCATCGGAGCCAAGCTCCTCCCGATCGAAGCCTTCTGGCTCAAGCTCTTCCAGCTCGAGATCTGCGAGATCCAGATCTTCAAGGTCAAAATCGGCGACGTCGTCGGTTGGGTCCTCGTCGTCCTCAAAGACAACAGGGCGCAGGGGCGGAAGCGGGTCGTCTGCCGTCTCCGGAAAATCTTCATCTCCCTCTGCTGTTGGCGTCGGGTGTTTCCTAACGTCTGGATGAACAGCAAAGAGATCTGGCTCATCTGCGCCAAGCGTCACGGCCACGTCTTTCGCGAGGGATTTGTCGCCGGTCAGTCTTCTGCCGACTTGCGCAATAAAGACCTCAAAGCGTTCCCGGCCAATGGCATGGGCCGAGGCTTGATCGCTTGCGGGCAGCGGCGGGGTGATGGTCAGGAAATAACGGATAAAGAGCGCAAGACTCTCAAGGTCGATGGATTGATTGCGATCCAGCCGGTCGAGGGACTTTGACAT
Organism: Sneathiella sp.; assembly: GCA_965228285.1. GTDB lineage: Bacteria > Pseudomonadota > Alphaproteobacteria > Sneathiellales > Sneathiellaceae > Sneathiella. The sequence goes on along the minus strand of OZ245808.1, from coordinate 2,698,045 downwards.
ATGATCCAGACGCCGAATAAAGGCGTTGCTCATCTCCTGATCTCGTTCGGGATTGAAAAACTTGTCCAACGCATCATTGACGATGCGCGATTTGTTGGTCCCGGGCCGCTTTGAAATCAAGGTCAATTGCGCCGCAATATGATCGTCGAGATAGATGTTAAGACGGGGCTTCATGGCTTAAAACTCCTGCAACAGGTCAAGTTGCTTGTCGCCATTATTGAGCGCATGGGCGCGCCGAATGGATTGGGATTGAGATTGATTGCGGGCATCTGCTTGCACCGACGAAGCATCAAAATCATCATCCAGCAGGGCGAGATCAGCTGCAGGCATTGTCTCTGGTTTTGTCCCGAGTCCGTCAAAGAGGGTTGGCTGATGCTTTATACCGCCCTCGTCATCGCTGGCGCTCGTGGCCGGTGAGGAGAAGATCTGTCGGTGGAGCTTGCGGCTAACAGGACGTCTACCACCAATCCAATCATCGGCATGAGGTTCAGGGGCGTCTGTATAGGGGCCATCCTCTGAGAGATCGGGCGCCGGCAAGCAGCGTGCCGTAAAATTATCATCCTCAAAATAACGGAGTTTGCGGGCTCGGATTGGCGGCGTCCCAGAGAGAAGCACCAGCGCCTCATCAGGCGGTAATTGCATCACCTCGCCGGGCGTCAGCAAGGGCCGGGCGGTTTCCTGGCGGGAAACCATGACATGGGCAAGCCACGGAGCAAGCCGATGACCAGCATAGTTCTTCTGTGCGCGGAGTTCTGTTGCCGTACCGAGACTATCCGAGATGCGTTTTGCCGTGCGGTCATCGTTGGTGGCGAAGGCGACCCGGACATGGGCATTGTCCAAAATCGAATTGTTCGGGCCGTAGGCCTTCTCGATCTGATTTAGAGATTGGGCGATCAGATAGGCGCGAATGCCGTAACCCGCCATAAAGGCCATGGCCGTTTCAAAGAAATCCAGCCGTCCCAGAGCCGGAAACTCATCGAGCATCATCAGGAGGGGATGGTTGGGCTCATCGGCAGGTTCCTGTGACGGATCGTTGTTCGGAAGCGTCTCCGTAAGACGTCGGCCGATCTGATTGAGAATAAGCCGGATCAGGGGTTTGGTTCTGGAGATGTCGGAAGGTGGGATGACCAGATAGAGCGAGACGGGACGGGCAGCGGATTTGAGATCCTCTATCCGCCAGTCACAGCGTGAGGTGGTCTTGGCGATGATGGGATCACGATAGATCTCCAGAAACGACATGGCGGTGGAGACGACACCGGAGAGCTCGTTCTCTGATTTATTCAGCATCTCACGAGCGATGGACGCCACTTCGGGGTGAACCTTGGGGGACTGCTTGGTACCCAGATGATTGGTGGTCATCATGATGCGAAGGGTTGCGCCAAGGGTGCGTTTAGGGTTGGCGAGGAAGGTTGCCACTTGGGCCAATGTCTTTGTGGGTTCGGCGTAGAGGACATGCAGGATGGCGCCGGTCAGCAGCGAATGACCGGTCTTCTCCCAGTGATTGCGCTTCTCGATGGAACCTTCGGGATCGACGAGAATGTCGGCAATATTCTGCACATCCCGCACTTCATGCGGGCCTTTGCGCACCTCCAGCAAAGGATTGTAATTGGCCGAGCGTGGATCGGTCGGATTGAACAGCAGGCAATGAGAAAACTGCGATCGCCAGCTGGCGGTGAGTTGCCAGTTCTCGCCCTTGATATCATGGATCACGGCAGAGCCGGTCCAGGTCAGCAAGGTCGGTATTACAAGACCCACACCTTTGCCGGATCGGGTCGGGGCAAAGGCCAGGACATGCTCCGGGCCGTCATGGCGGAGATAAGACTTGTTGGATTTACCGAGGAAGACGCCGCTATCACCTAACAATCCCGAAGATTTAATATCTTTGTTTGTCGCCCATTCGGCGGAGCCATAGGTCGTTACATGTTTGGCTTGCCGGGCGCGCCAGAGGGATCCGGCGACGGCGGTTGCCGTTCCGAGTAGGCCGCCGCCAGCTGCCAGGGTGCCGGCGCGGCGAAAGACCTCTGGCGCGTAGGCTTCATAGGCGTACCACCATTCGAACAGACGCCAGGGGTAGTAGATGGATGTGTCTGCGATGGAGAACCAGGGCTCGCCCAGGCCCAATTGATAGCCGAGCTTATAGGCCGCCCATTGGGTTGAAGCCCATAAGGTGCCGGAGATCGTGCCGATGACGATGGTGGCTTGGCCGACAAGAAGGGTGGTTGGGTTCATGGAGTGCGAGCCGTTTGATCATGGTGAAAGACAGCTCGATGAGGCATTTAGCTTGGTCAGTATGCAAGGTGTTTTTATGATTATAAAAGGGCGTTAGAACAATAGTATCAATGTGTTGAAGTATATATCAATCGCCCGAAAAGCGCCGCCACTCTGGGCCATTCGATCACAATTTGTTGAGAGGGTGGACGAGTGTGGATTGGCGAGAGCCGACAAGAAACTAATTGTATTCAGCTCCTGATTTCACTTCGTTTGGAGTGCCTGTTGTGGACCAAGATTCGTCTTGAAAAGCGATTGGCCTGAAGTGTCGACTGAAAGACGTACAAGTTTTTTCTGTGCGTCAGAGTCGTAAGAGGCATATCAAGCAGGTTATGAATATAGTAATAAATGTGATTAACCATTCGAAATATGGCGACTTATCTCCTAGACAATGGACAAAATCGATTGCTTATTGCGTAATATTGCAGCTTGACGAAACAACTTTAGGGAGTAATACTGTGCGGTAAATATAGGATCCGCAAGATTTCACGCCGAATGTTTATCATACTATGGCAGCTTTGATTGAGGAAATAATGTCTGTATTGGCTATTCCTGAAAACTCACAATTGCTGCTTGTAAACCCGACTCTGGGATATCTTAATCAGCTTGATGATGAGCTCGCTGGGCAGATGTTGGGGCAATTTGAACGACTTTCAGCCGCCGCGGATCAGGCCTGTGTGCCGAGATATTTTGCAGTTTCGCAGGATATTGATAAACGGGAAGCATGGTTGTCGATGCCCTGCGAAAAGAATAAACCACGAGTGTTTCATTTTGGCCATGACAGGCCTGTCTGGTCGAATACTGATCTGGTACGGGCGATGCTACAGGAAGATCGTGAGCAGCTCTTCATCTGTGGTTTCTGGTTGGATGATGTCGTCGCTGCCGCTGCTTTGGAGGCGCAGTCCCTCGGTTTCAATACACATGTGATCGTCGATTTGAGTTTGTCGTTTAATCCTCAGACACGTCAGTCGTCCTTTGATCGCTTCAGCCAGTTTGGCATCGTACCAATTGCGTTGCAGAACCTTCTCTATGAGTGGATGGTCAAAACGGAAGATGACGGTTGCCGGAAAGACTTGGAAACATTCTGGAAGGAACAAAAGCGCATTGATAGAACACCCATTTGTGACCGGCTGAACGGACTTGATTAAATAAAATTGGGGCCAATCATTCGCATGTATCTCGCCTTTAATGCAATTTTTCTGACAGCTATCTGTGAATATAAAATTTCCTCAAGAACTCCTAGTTGAGATAGAATTAGGCCTCAAATTCAGCAGATACTGACGTTGGGGTTTGTTTGGGTTAAAAAATCCGAAACCTCTGGCAAAGAATATGTTTCTGTCGCAATTGCAGCAATAGAATTTGATCCCAAAAATTCTCAGTAAATCATGGAAATGCCTCCAGACAGGATGAAGAGAACATTTTTACCATTATCTGGAACCCATGTGATTGCCCACGAAAAGTGCTGAACAGCAAACCCACGTATCGAATGATGCGAGGGTTATTTCAATTGAAATTCTATTATTTGTTGAATATAAATATCCTATATACTGCATTTTATAGCTCACCTATTTCTCTAGTACTGATAAGAATAAATTTCTTCTTGGACGGCCGTGATGGGAACAAAAGGAGTGGAATTCGTCGCTGCTTTTGGTAAAACTGCAAGCGATTATACTTATACCGACTGCCTAACTGATACTGATTGGGCCTGGGAGTTTCTGCGGCTTAACCCTGCTTATAGGAATGACTGTGTCGAGAGCTACGCAAAGCTTACAAGAGGAATTATCCATCCGTCTGGCATCAAGATTTACCGAGCTAGAGGGCGCCACGATAAGGCAAGAACATGGGGACTTTCTGCCTTCACGGAACCAGATCTCAATGCGCAAAAAGCACACGTTTTTTGGTCGCAGGATATTCTAAGCCATTCCGTCTTAGCCGCGTCGTCGCGCGTGCCAGCACCGCGAAAAGAATCTGATTTTGATTTATTCCGAGATAAGAACTGTTGTGCGATCCTCTGCGACGACCACTACCAAAAGATCATTTTAAGATCGCCTAATGCGGCCCTCGATATGAAACTTGTGGGCACAAATGTGTTGTTCTCGCCGGTCATATTGGAGTTCCATCTAGATGGGTTTGCCAATATTAGTAGCGGGACCAAGGCCCTAATCTGGACCCGAAATGCTCTGAAATCGCAACTTACTGGTGATAAAAAGGCAATGACGAGGGCAGCTAAAATGCACCGCAAGAAGTGTCTTATCGCCCTGGAATGTGACCTGAAAGGCGCGTCGCTTCGAGACATTGGCAAGGTCTTTCGCGCCTACGGGTTGACCCGGCTGTCCTGGTCATCAAGCGGTGATGAAGCCCTTAAAAAGCAAGTCTGGCGGTGCCGTAACATGGGCCTGAAACTTATGCAGGGTGGATACAAAAAGTTTCTTTGATCGTATCTGGGACGCATTTTCAGATTCACTCTACGTCACTCCTCAAACACGAAAATCATCGTCAATCTTCTTTCCGCAACTCGAAACCATGAATACTCGGATAAGGAAACGGACATGCAATTCGAAGATCAAAACCCGCCACGGCCTCAATTCTTGAATACCAGGCAAGCCTCCGACTATCTTGGATTGAAGCCAAACACACTCGCAAAAATGCGCGTTTATGGCAACGGTCCAAAGTATCGAAAACATGGCTTTCGTGTTCTCTATTCACTAGACGAATTGAGCGCGTGGTCAGAAGCTTCAAGCCGGTCGTCGACGTCGGAAATACCTGATGAATGACTATCTATCTACACGCCCAAAAACCACATATGTTGATCTGTCTGATGGTGCTGGGCATCTTTCTGATTGTTGTTTCAGGAACAGAAGCCTTACCAAAAAAACTGATCTGGAATGCCTCTTCTAGTGTTCCAACCGGGTTGTATGTTGTTGAGAAACGGATGTCAGCTCGGGACGATATTGTGCTTGTAAACCTTCCAAAATGGGCGCAAATAATTGCGGATCAACGGGGATATTTACCGTCAAATGTGCCTGCCTTGAAGCGTATTTCAGCGCTTTCGGGAGACACTATTTGTCGGTTTGGCGGAACTGTTTTTGTCAATGGAATGGTAAAAGCTAAGGCTAGGCTATCGGATAATTTTGCTCGAAATATGCCAGCTTGGTATGGGTGCAGAATGCTTAGCAAAAGCCAGGTTTTTCTGCTTTCCGATCATCCAAATTCGTTTGATGGTCGGTATTTCGGCGTAACTGAAAAGGCAAGTATTCTGGGTGTCGCGAAGCCCATCTGGATCAGCCGAAATTGAGATAATAGTGGAATTAAGATGGATGAGGATGGGGGAGGTCAGAAATGCGGGAGGGCAAGATAAAAGGAGTGGTGCTGGGGGAGACGTAAACGCTTGATTTTGTTTGCTTCATTTGGTGCCACATGCATCGCAGCAGCACTACTCTCTATCTAAGCCTTTGATACTACGTAGTAGTTTTAACGTCATCTTGGCAACGATTATCTCCACCCCAATCTTAGCTTCATATGACGAACAGTAGGAGAAGCTAGATGGCTGCAGACGACTTCCAACCGATACTCGGGCGTATTCGATCTGGGTCCGGAGCTAAGAACCAACGTTACCTCAACCGTGTTGTTCGGAGCCTAAAGCGGGCGGGCCATTCTAGGCCTGGCGGCGGCCGTTCTTCTTTCTCTGGGGGCCGCTCCGGCCGAGGATATTCTTCAGCGGCTGCTCAATATGCTCATTCGTTTCAGCCAGGACGCCGGCGTGTCATCATCAAGGCAAGGTTCACTCGGTTCAGGAATGGCAATATTGGGGCTGCTCGTGCGCATCTTCGTTATATCCAACGGGATGGGGTGACGCGGGAGGGTGAGCCAGGAGAGCTTTATGGGCCGGATACAGATCATGCTGATGGTAAAGCCTTTCTGTCAGAAGCAGAAGGGGACCGGCATCAGTTCCGCTTTATCGTCGCGCCGGAAGACAGTGCCCAGATGGAGGATCTCAAACCCTTTATCCGTGACTTGATGAGTCAGGCTGAAAAGGATTTGGGCACAAAACTCGACTGGGTGGCAGTAGATCATTTCAATACTGGCCATCCGCATTCTCATATCATCGTTCGAGGCAAAGATGATCTTGGTGAAGATCTAGTTATTGCCCGCGATTATCTTTCTCATGGGCTGCGGGAGCAGGCATGTGATCTCGTCACTCTCGAACTTGGGCCAGAGACACAGCACGAAGTTGACCAGAAGATTGCCCGAGAAGTTCAATCAGAACGTTTCACGCGGATCGACAGATCGTTGATGAAAGATGCGGAATTAGGCATTTTGTCTGTCTCCTCTTCGCCAAAGCTGGACCCTCTTTGGCATAGTCATCGTATGGGACGACTGCGCAAGCTGGAAAACATGGGCCTAGCAGAAGAGCTTAAGCCCGGTGTCTGGAAACTAGCAGATCGAATGGAGATCGTGTTGCGCGACCTCGGCCAGCGCAATGACATCATGAAGAACATGCAGCGGGTTTTAAAAGATGCCGGCATTGATCGTGTTGCTTCGGATTATTCTGTTTTTGACGCCACCAAATCAGGCTTGAAAATCACTGGCAAGGTCGTTGCCATCGGCCTCTCAAACGAGTTGCAAGATCATCACTATGTGGTAGTCGATGGAACGGATGGGAAACTGCACTATGCCGAGATTGGAAAACCGAACAAATATGATCCTCCTAGTAAGGACATGGTGGTCACCTTGCGCAGTCAAAATCCCGGTGAGAAGCAATTCACCAGCAAGCAAATTTCTGCATGCGTGTTAATCGAATCCCACGCACCCTTTGTCGAACTTGCCAATGCCGATGGTGCGACATGGTTGGACGGAAAGTTACTATCAAAAGAGCCGCCGGAGTTCAGTAACGAAGGTTTTGGGGCAGAAGCGAACCAAGCGTTGAGATTGAGGCAGCAATGGCTGGTCCAAGAAAATTTGATGACCGAGCAAAACGGGCAACTAATAGCGTGCCGAAAGCTTCTTGAAAAGTTGCAACACCGTGAGATTGGCCGGATGGCTAAGCAGCTTGAGAAAGAGCTTGGTTTAAGCTTTCGGCGACCAGAAGGCAGAGAGCGGTTTGACTGGAGGATCAGCAAGACTATGAACATGATATCGGGGCGATGTGCGGTGATGCATAAGGGGAAAGAATTCTCGCTTGTACCTTGGCGACAAGCGATGCAAATGCACAAAGGCAAAGGATTCGGAATTGATAGTGTGAGGGGGATTTCAAGATAGCCTCTTATCGATCTATACTTATGTGACCATGCCAGAGTTTATGATGATGTTTGATTTGCAGGTTTGAGGGATTTGCCAGATCGGAGTAAAACAGAGTGCCAAATTAACTATTCTGCCGACATCCACTGAAGTAATCGTGGTTGCGTGAATTGTTTAAGTGCGAGCAAATACGTTTTCATTTAAGTATTGAAGAGCGATAAGGGAACCAAGGTTGGGAAATCGGGCAATTGAAATCTAAATATGAAAGCGAATTAGAGGCACTACCTGCTGTATATTCAGCTGCTTTGGCGGCAGATATCACTAATTTCGCGCGGATTGTTGAGGGTGGGTCCCGAAAACCACTTTACACCGTTGGATCTGGTGGATCCTTTTCGGCTGCTCGATTTGCAGCTTTGATTCATGAGCACCATACGGGGCAACTGGCGCGTGCTATCACACCGCTCGAATTCATCGAACAGACTCCAGTCGATACCGGTGTTGCGTGTTTTTCAGCGAGCGGCCGCAACAGAGATATCGGAATGGCGTTCAAGACAGCGGCTTTGCGCGAATCTCAGCCCTGTTGGAGTTTGGTGCTAGCCAACGATTCACCGCTGCATGCCTTATCCGCCAGATATAGATATACTGACGTCGCGGGATTTTCTCACTCAAGTTTTAAAGACGGATTCCTGGCAGTTGCGTCATTACTCGCTTCAACAATCCTCATTGTCCGTGCATATGAGGGGTTTGCCGGAGGTTCGACAATCCTTCCGGGCTCTTTTGAGGAACTACAGAATTGTATCGTACCGGGACTGTCATCCGACACAGCTGACGAAATGTTCAAAAATGTTGCTCACTGTCAGACCATCAGCGTGCTTCATTCCGCCAACTTATTCCCTGTGGCGGTCGACCTAGAATCGCGTTTCGTTGAAGCAGCTCTCGGGCCGTTGCATATTTCTGACTTTAGAAATTTTGGACACGGTCGTCATCATTGGATGGCAAAGCGACCTCACGAAACGGGCGTGTTTGCTCTGGTGTCGCAAGACGAAAGGTTGCTCGCTGACCGCACTGTCAATCTATTGCCGACAGAAATCCCCATTGCGCGACTTGAATTTCACGGCGATAAAATCCTGCAATCGTTGGCGGCTATGGTTGCAGGGTTAACCTTCGCCTCATATGGCGGCAAGGTAGCAGGTATCGATCCTGCCAAACCCGGTGTGCCGCTTTTTGGCAGAAGGCTCTATAATCTGGGCCCAGGATCAATGCGATTAGCTCAGTCTGGGTTTAACCGAGACGCTGCTGTCTCGAAAAAAACTCTCAATGATCGAGCAAAACGATCGAAGTGGGTCGAGAGATACGTACACGTATTTAAGCAGCTTCAATCACGGAATATTGCTGCGGTGGTACTTGATTATGACGGAACCATCTGCGATCAGCGGAATCGATATGATCCGCTCCCAGCGGATATGGCTGATGCACTTTCGCATGTTCATACTATTGGCCTGAAATTGGGGATTGCAACTGGCAGGGGTCCATCAGCGGGGAACGAGCTTCGCAAAGTTCTGCCTCCCAAAATGTGGAAAACCACTATCATTGGCTACTACAATGGCGGCGTCGTTACGACGTTGGACGATGATCGCGATCCAATCGCTGAAGGGTTGGCATCAGAAAAATTGGTCGCCGCGATTTCAAACTCTGTGGACCTTAAAGATCTGGATGTAAGGCACAATGAGCATCAGTTAAGCCTGAAACTGAGGACCGGCCAATCACCGGTCGAAGCCGTGGAAATAGCACGAATACTCTTAAATGAGCTGCAGATGGAGGCCGATGTATTAGCGTCCGGCCATTCCATTGATCTTGTATTCAACAAAGCCTCCAAATTGAACGTGGTGGAGAAAGTACGGGATCTGGTCAGTGAAAGTAACGGAGCAATAGTCCGCATTGGTGATAAGGGCTCTTGGCCTGGTAATGATGCAGCATTGCTAAATGACCCCTTCGGTCTGAGTGTGGACGAGGCAAACAGCAGTCCCAACACATGCTGGAAAATCGCACCAGCTGGTTTGCTAGGCCCGCAAGCTACACTCTATTATCTCAACGCACTGAAACGAACCAAGCTCGGTGTTAGATTCCAGTTCAAGCAAGGTGATCGAGGGGTAAAGTATGAGACGTGAGCTCGCAGAGCGCCTGTTGGCGCAAATCATGGAGTGGAGTGATGAAGAAAAAGCAGAAGAAAGGCAGGCGTTAGAAGCGGTCGCCGCATATAAATATGACGAGTACCAGCAATTCGCTCCCGGTTTGAGGTTTCTCGAAAGTCTGGCGCTTTGGCTACGCCAGTTCAAAACTGTTTCTGCACGAAGATCCGCCTATCAATTTGTCCGGTCGCGCCTGGTTTTCATTTCTCGGGCAGAAATGAGCCATCTCGTTGAACTAGCTTTTCCGACGTTTATCCGTCCTCATCTGATGGCGCAGGCTGCTGGACTGGCCGGATTAAACCCCGTACGAGTTAAGCAGATTGTGCAAACCACTCACTACCATGCCTTGCTGAGAAAAACGTTGATCTTGGGGTTGAGTGATGGCGCCATGACTGATCAGTTTCGCAGGGCGAACGCGAGTGACTTTACCAATGAGCAAATCTGGTTAGCGTATGATGTTTCCAAAGCAAAAGCCGCTGAACTAGGTATGAAGTTGAAGAAGGATTTAAAGCTTCTTTTTGGCAGAGAAGTGACAGGAGATGAAGATCGATTTGAGACGGTTGTTTTGCTTGACGATTTTACAGCAAGCGGCACCACTTATTTGCGGGAGGACGTTGAAGGGGAATGGGAAGGAAAAATCGCCAAGATTATCAAATCGCTCGATTCAAATGAAGGGCTTGGCAGCCTCATAGTAAATCAAGGCGCAAAAGTTATAATCGTCATTTATGTCGCCGCTCCTCAGGCTATCAAACATCTGGATGAACGGATCGCTAAACTCTCGTTCGAAAAGGGTAGTGTTGAGTTTCGTGTAGTGCACCGCCTCAGCCTTGACATAAAATTGGATAGCACCACGGACGCAGATATGTGGAACATTGCTGCTGACGTGGACCATTTTGATGAGAAGGCCGATGACGGAAACGCCGCTGTAGGTGGCCACACCATGCGATATGGATATGCCGATTGTCGTCTTCCGGTCGTTCTTAGCCATAACACACCAAATAATTCCATCTTTCTTTTGTGGGCAGGGGATGTGCACTCTGTTCATGGGTTGTTTCCGCGCGTCCCTCGCCACAGGATGTTTGAATAGTGCGTAATCCGTTTCGACTAAGAGCCGCTCAGCGTGCCGTCAGTGACGAACAGTTTGTAAAACTGTTCGGTGCAGGCGCGCTTGATTTGCTAGATGACATAGAAAACCCTTGGGGTGGTTTAGTTTTCTTGCGCAGCGCTCCCGGTGGCGGAAAAACGTCATTTTTGCGTCTTTTGACACCTCGTCCACTGAAAATCGCATCGAGTTTACAAAACGATACATATTCGAAATCAACTTATGAAGCGCTGCGCAAGCGTGAAGCGATCAATGCATCTGGGCCTCAGCTCTTGGGTGTCATGGCGGCATTTTCCACCGAATATGAAGAGCTTGAAGAGATAGATAAGGGCGGCGGACTCTTTAGAGCATTGCTTAACGCCCGGATTGTTATCGCGACAGTTCGTGCAGCTTTGGAGCGCAGCGACAGAATCTATCCTGATGATCTTGATACAATTAAAACCAAGTGGCAGCCGAACACCGATGCAACAATTCCCGCGGAAGCGTCGGGAAAGGAACTCTATGAATGGGCATCGCAAATAGAGCGAGGCTTCTATGAGCGCCTTGACGAGCTCGGTGATAACGACCGACCTGCCATGGGTCATACCAGATTAGATGCAATTTCCTGGTTTGCACGTGCAGAAATATCAGACGCAACCGGTCCCATTGATGCAAAACGCGTTTTGATGTTTGACGATCTTCAATATTTGTCGAGAACACAAAGGTCTTCACTTACCAATGTTCTGACAACCGCTCGGGAGTCATGCGGGATTTGGGTAGCAGAAAGGATGGAAGCACTTGACTATAATGAGTTGCTTAACGAGGGCGCACTTGAGTCACGAGACTACGAGGCAGTCATCCATCTGGAAAAATATTGGGCAAAAAAATTTACGACCTATTCAAAACTTGTTGGGAAAATTGCTGAACTGCGCGCGCGCAGAGCAGATGGTTTCGAAGATCGGGATTTTTTCACTTTGTTAGCCGATGATTTTGATACCGCAAATTGGAGTGGAAGATTCGAACAAGCAATCTTAGAAATGGAATCAAAACTGAAGGAGCGTAATCTCAATACTAATCGATATGATACTTGGTTGGAGCGGACTGAAAACTACGAGGGAACGGTTTTTGATCGTGCTTTAGAGTGGAGGACAACACAGATACTGATTGAAAGGGACTTGGCAAGAGCGCAGCCATCATTTGAATTCGATTCATTGAGCGAGGATGAATACGAAGCAAGAGATAGTTCAGGGGTGCATCGCGCGGCCGAGCTCTTTTTGCGCAACGAAATCGGAGCGCCCGTGTATTTTGGCCGAGACGTGCTTGCAGCAGTTTCATCCACCAACGTCGATCAATATGTTGAAGTCGCGGGTGATATATTCGAAGAAATGTCGGCGAAAATCACCGGCCCGCGCGACAATCCAGCAAAACTCTCTTCAGATCGACAGCACGCCATCATTAAGAAAGCGGCAGAAAACCGCTGGAATGGTTTAGTTCGACGGATACCAAACGGTTTCGATGCGCGTCAGTTTTTAGAAGGTGCTGGCGCGTTCTGTAATCAGCAAACTTATAGACCGACAGCACCATACCCGCCCGGCGTTACCGGATTCGCGATTGCGATGGATGACCGGAATTTATTGTTGGGTGAAAAAAGTGGTAAAGAAACACCTTATCATAAACTGCGCGACGTTCTGACGTCGCTTGTAGCACATAACCTGATTTCTCCGCGTTTTGAGCAGAGGAACAAGGGGCGTGACTTCGTCATCTTTTATTTGAACCGAATGCTGTGCGTGAATTTTGATCTGCCGCTGGGTTACGGCGGATGGAGAGAGAAGAGCCTTCGAGAATTAAACGATTGGGTAGAGCACGGCAGCAAGGCCGTTAAGGGGACACGTCTTGTCGACTGATCAAAGAACGATGCGTTGGGACCCGTACATGTTGTTCGATGAACTATCGGTCGATGACTTTTGGAGGGACCATCTTGCAGTTCGCCCGCGTGATGTGTTGTTCATTGTGGGGCGTGGGTTTGATGTCAGAGCTTTGGACGCCTGCGATCGAATATTAGCGCATGATGGCGAAGGGCGTCGGGACTTGTGGATGTTGTGCTTTGATAACGGTCTGCCGGAATCCGAAGAGCAGGCCTCTATGACCTCTGCCAATGTTGAACGCTTTCAAGTCGCGTTTTCGGCAGGTTCAATTGAAAAAATACCAATCAACTTGAGCAATTCGCGGCACGCTTCACTAACGTCTCGGAATACCGCTAAGGCGCTAAATCGTGGTGAGCAATTAAAGGCATATGATGATGTGATCGTTGATATCAGTGCAATGCCCCGCATGATTGCGATGACTGCTATAGCAAAAATTACTAGGCTTTTGGATGATTTGTTGAAGAATGAAAACAAAGACGTCAATTTGCATGTGCTCACAGCAGAAAGTGTTGCAAGTGATCGGGGCATGGAAGGCGGTAGCCTCAACGATTCCGTCTCAAAGGTCATTGGATTCTACGGTGGCTTAGGAGCGGAAATCGATGATCATGTTCCGAGAGTATGGTTCCCGGTGCTGGGTGAAAATCAAGATGCCAGACTTTCATTAATAGGACGTGAAATCCGACCCGATGAAATATGTCCCGTCATTCCGTTTCCTTCAAGAGAACCAAGGCGGGGTGACCAAATTGTGGATAGCTATCGACAATTGTTATTTGATGACTTTCAAGTTGAGCCCTTGAATATCCTTCATGCCTGCGAGTTCAATCCATTCGAGGCATATAAGCAGCTTTTTGGTGCAATTGATCGTTATCGTGATACCATGCATGGGTTGGGAGGATGTAAGGCTTATGTTTCGCCATTGTCGTCGAAATTGTTGTCAGTTGGCGCGTTGCTTGCGTGCTATGATCATGCGACGCAGGCTCGGGAGAACGGCGAGCCATTATGGATAGGCATTCCATATGTTGAATCGGTTTCATATGGATCGCCAAACCAAAGCAGCGACGATCAGCGAGAATTGTACTCAATTTGGGTGAGGGGAGATTGGGAACGATGAAGGGAATTGATTTGCAAGTCACAAAATTGTCCGAGCCTCTAGACTGTGTTGGTGGCGGATTTGTTGCGCTGGATGTTGTTCACGGCAGACTTGGAGACTTTTTGTCGTCGGGGGGATCGTGCGGCAACGTTATGGCTATTCTCGGATGGTTTGGGTGGAATGCGGCGCCGGCAGCGCGACTTGGGCGAGATGCAGCTAGTGAATTTTTGCTGCGGGAATTTGAAGAAGTCGGAGTAAGGTGTGACTTTCTGCTTCAGGATGACAAAATTGATACGCCAATTGTGGTACAAAAATTTGTAGAGCGATCAGATGGTGTGCGGTCTCACCGCTTTTTGTTATCATGTCCAGATTGTGGTTCCTGGCTCCCAAGGTTTAGAGCGATGACATTGAAACAATCTGATAGCGTTTTGGAGTCGGCATTCATCCCAAAGACCTATTTCTTTGATCGTGTTGCGCCGTCCACTCTTAAGCTTGCTTCTTGGGCGCGTCAAAACGGCGCACTTGTTGTCTTCGAGCCGCAATCGATTGGCGATGAAAGAGCTTTTCAGAAAGCTGTTGAACTTTGTCATATTTTGAAATTTTCAAATGACAGGCTAGGTCATGTGCCGGACCTCCCGGCTTCCAAGTCACCAGAGATTGTTATCGAGACCCTGGGTGAAGAAGGGCTTCGTATGAGATGGAAATCTGAATGGCGAATATTGCCATCAGTCGAATCTCCTGTGTTTGAGGATGCTGCAGGGTCGGGGGATTGGTGCACTGCTGGTCTAATTCATAGAATTGGGCGAAATGGCGCTGCTGGACTATCGCAGTTGCGCCAAGAAGAGTTGGAAGCCGGATTGAGATTTGGTCAGGGGCTTGCGGCAGTAAATTGTGCATTTGAAGGCGCGCGGGGAGCCATGATGTGCCTCTCGTTGAAGGATATGAACAAGGCACTTTCAACACTATTTGCAAGTGAACGATCAAGCACGTTTGACTGGAAAAACCTCGGAACGATAGAGCAAACACTGTCTGGTACGATGTGTAATTTATGTACGAGTGAGAGTATATATGAGAAGAGTTCCACCGCTAACTCGACTATAGGATTTTAATACGTTTTTTGTCGCGCGGCGAGGCTAGTTAGTATCCGTGTACTACCAACATGATGGGCAGAAGGTCGAATGCAGCTATTGCTAAATCGTAAATGCAGATCGCCACAGCATCAGGCAATAGTCCCTTGCGATGGGAAGTAATCAACACAAAAAAAAGTATTTGGAGATTGGTAGCAGGTGGATCGTCCTGCATGCTATTGGATTTTTTCTGCTTCCGTATTGCTTCCGTACGCAATTTGAAGAGAAACATTTAAAATTCTTAACTGAATAAGTTGTTGAAATATTTATAAAAATTGGCGCACCCGACACGATTCGAACGTGTGACCTCTGCCTTCGGAGGGCAGCGCTCTATCCAGCTGAGCTACGGGTGCTGAGAAGAGGACATTGCTATAGCCCAACCGTTAAGGGAGTGCAACGGTTTTAGGTCCGAATTCGCCTTTTGGAGCCGTCCAGAGCCGTCAGGTGCGGCGAAGATGGTCCAGTTTGGCTTTTTGCTCGGATTTTTTCTGGTTGGCATCAACGGTTCGGGCGAGATCACCCTGATGAGGATCCGGCAGGCCTTGAAGAAGTGCTGCTTCACGCTTAATGCGTTGTCGTTTCCTCAGGGATTTCGACTGAGCCCGTTCAATATCGGTGCTTAGGGACATGTTCCGCTCCTTCTTTCATTGCGGTACCATGTCCCTAATTTAACGCAATCCATCCTTAGGACAAATTGATTTTACCTATTGGACCCGGGTCAGGGCAGATCTACTTTGCGACCGTTTTTGATGACCATACGGTGATTTTTGCTGGCCGCGGCCATTAGAATATCCTCTGTCGGGTTGCCATTGACAACAAGCATGTCGGCCTTAAAGCCAGGCTTGATCTGGCCCCGGTCATCCAATGTCATGAGAGAATGAGCAACAGATGTGGCGCTTGACAAGGCATCGGTAGCTGTCATCCCGCAATCGACCATAAAGGCCATTTCCATGGCATTTTCCCCATGCAGATTAAAGGGAGTACCGGCATCGGTCCCCATGGCGATTTTCCCGCCGGCCTTGTAGAACATGGTGAAGCTTTCCTGATGCCGTTCGAATACCCGGCGGGCCTTATCGACCACATAATCAGCAATGCCCTTGTCGGCGTTACCGATGATATTCTGAACGGCGGCCAGGGTTGGAACCAAATAAGTGCCCTGTTCCAGCATGGCATCAAGGCATTCCTGATCCATGAATATTCCATGCTCAATGGAGGTAATACCGGCATTGACGGCGTTCATGATCCCTTCCGCCCCTTGGGCATGGCTTGCGGAGGTTTTATGGAACCGGGTCGCTTCGCGGACCCCGACACGCATTTCATCGGCACTGTAATGGGCATCCTCGGGATTGACACCGGGGGTCATGACACCTCCGGTTGCCATAATCTTAATCAGATCGCTGCCCGCATGAATCTGCTCCCGGACGGCTTTGACCACTTCATCACATCCATCGGCGACCCGGCCATTCATATTACCATGGCCGCCTGTCATGCAGATCATTTTTCCGGACGCCATAATGTTAGGTCCGAAAAATCGCCCGCTATTACAGGCGTCGCGCACAGGGAATTCCAGATATTCCCGACCACCACAGTCTCTGACAGCCGTAATCCCCGCCTTCAGCGAGGTCTGAGCATTTTCCAGGACCCTCAAGGTAATTTCACCGGGATTGACACCCTGAATGCTGCGGCGGGGATCAGCTTCGCCCTTATAGACAAGATGAACATGACAATCGGCAATGCCGGGCATGACGGTGCCGCCTTTGGTATTGATGGTTTCACCCGGATGATCCGCAAATTTCTCGGCGGGTCCGACATCACTTATACTGTCGCCCTCAACCAGAACCGCATGGTTCTTTAGAAGAGTGCCTGTGCCGTCAAAAACATCACCGCCCGTATATAATGTACCTGCCATTTTTCATGCCTTTTTGTTTGTTGATACATGTGCATAGATTGTTTGGAAGCAATCAATATGGCATGAGCTGAGGTGGCAATACCAACAAATTCTTAGCGCATCAATCTGAGGCCTATCGGACTCACGAGGACATAACTGAATCCGTCTCTTGCCGAGAGGACGTCATCTGCAGAAAGGCGTCTTCCAGATCCGGCTCCTCTGTGGTCAGGTCAACAATATCCAGGCCCGTATCGGTCACAACTTTAAGGATTTCAGCAACGGCCGTTTCGCTGGGCTTATAGGTGATGCTGAGGCGACGACCGTGGCTCAGGGAAGCTTGGAATTTTTGCAGGCCATCCGGCACCTTGGCAATATCCTGTGCCAGAATCAGACAGACATTTTTCATGTCAAGCTTGCCAAGAAGGGTTGACGTGGGTTCACAGGCGACAACTTCCCCATGGTTGATGATGGCGATGGTGTCACAAAGCTCTTCTGCTTCTTCCAGATAATGAGTGGTCAGGATAACCGTGGTTCCACTTTCGTTCAGATCTTTCACATATTGCCAAAGCTGCTGTCTGAGCTCGATATCCACACCGGCGGTCGGTTCATCCAGTATGAGAACCTGGGGGTTATGGACCAGGGCCTTGGCAACCAGCAGCCGTCGGCGCATGCCGCCTGAGAGGGTGCGGGCATAAACATCGGCCTTATCATCCAGGCCCATCGCCTTTAGAATCTCGTCTGTGCGCCGTTTGGATTTGGGGACACCATACAGGCCTGCCTGAAATTCCATGACCTCGCGGGGTGTGAAGAAGGCATCCAGATTGAGTTCCTGAGGGACCACACCAATCGCGCTTCGAGCCGCCCGCATCTCGGTCTCCGTATCATGGCCACAAATGGAGACCTGGCCGCTGGTTTTGTTGACCAGTCCGGCAATTATATTGATCAGAGTTGATTTTCCGGCTCCATTTGGACCCAGAAGCGCGAAAAAAGATCCCCTTGGGACATCAAGATCGATTCCCTTCAGCGCTTCTTTGTCTGGCGCAGATCCTTTTATCTTATATGTTTTTCGCAGGTTCCGAACCTGCAGATCGACCGCTACGGAAGCAGGAATATTCATTTTGATTTTCTGGCTTTTTGATGAATGCGCCCCTAACACATAGATCGAAGACTTGGTCTATGCAAGCTTTGCAAAGGACAAAGTGACTCAAATCCAATAGGTAAGGGCCAGCGGCACAACAGCAATGGTCAATAGGGATGAACAGAGAATCATGGCGGCAACGGAGGGGGCATGGTCTGGCTGATGTTTCTCAACCCAGAGATATGTCGCGACTGAGGACGGCATCAGGCACATCAGGATAAAAACACCTCGGGTCACACCCTGCATTTGGAATAGATGTGACAACAGGAATGCAACAGCGACGGCCATTACGAGATGGAATAGGGCCAGGAAAAACCCCTTCAGCAGTTTTCCCGAGTTTAATGTCGCCAAGGTGTACCCTAACGTCAGCAACATCAAGGGGATGGCAAGGCCGCCCATTATGGTGAAGGATTTGGCCAGCGGAACAGGAAGGGCTGTATTGGTTGCCAACAGAACCAGGACAATGAGAACCGCATAGATGACCGGTTGACGAACCAGGTCTCTGAAACTGATCTTGCCGATAGGCACCCACATGCCGACACTGAAAATTCCGATCACAACGACTATTACAACAGCCAGAGAGATTGCCATACCGCTATTTCCAAAAGCCAGAAAGCTGACCGGCAGGCCGATATTGCCGACATTGTTCAACATCATAGGAGAAAGAAAAGCGCGCACAGGAAGCCGCAGGGCTTTTAAAAACACAAAGGCGATCAGTCCAAAACAGGCAATCATGGCAACCGAGGCTGCCATGACATTTATGAAAGCTTCGAACTCAATATGTTTCCCTGAAAGGTGAGAGAGGATGAGGGTTGGATATCCGATATTCGAGACCAGACTGCCAACCATTTTTGTGTCGAAGTAAACGTTGAACCGTGCCAATCCGTATCCCGCCAGAACGCAGATAAGAACCGGTACAAGGACATTGCTTACGTGATAGAAAAGCGCTTCCATAAATCATGCCCTGACCGTTTTGACAGCTTGGTTCCCGAGAATTTCCATTATCCAGGCCGCTAAATTATAAGATCTGTTACGCGCTTTGGCACCCGCAAATTAAGGGATTGGAAATATCATTGCCGCGAAATCTAAAAGCGAGCATTTCTCGGTTGCTTCCTGACCGGCAATCGATATCATCCTTGGGTTCACCCGATCGGATCGAATTCATCCTGGTCATGGGGCATGGTCAACATTTTTGCAGTGAGACGAGGCGGATTGATGCAAGCCATTGAGACAATTGAAGTCGAAAAATCAAAAATAGCTTGTGACGGAGGCAAGGGTGCTTTAGGGCATCCCAGGGTCTTTCTCAATATGGGGGATAAGGGCCAGGTGGAATGCCCCTATTGTGGCCGTGTTTATGTCCTGAAGCCTGGCGCAAACCCGGGCGGGGACCACTAGAGCCTGAGAACGGAACAAATATTATGACCGAAGCGGACGTCACCGGCGATCCTAACCAGAAACATCGAATCTATCTGGTCGATGGCTCCGGCTATATCTTCCGTGCTTATTTTGCCATGATCCGCGGGCGGGGCCCGATCACCCGTTCCGATGGCACGCCGACCGGTGCGGTGCTTGGTTTCTCAAACATGCTGTTCAAGCTGATACAGGACACCCAGAGGGACGGGCGGGTCAGTCATCTTGCCGTGATTTTTGACACCAGCCGCAAAACCTTCCGCTCAGATATTTATCCTGAATATAAAGCCAATCGGGACGCACCCCCTGACGATCTGATTCCACAATTCCCACTGGTTCGGGAGGCGACACGTGCCTTCAATGTTCCGGCAATCGAGAAAGAGGGGTTCGAAGCCGACGACATTATTGCGACCTACGCCGCCCAGGCCAGGGCGAAAGATATGGAATGCGTCATTGTCTCTTCTGACAAAGACCTGATGCAACTGGTAGGCGGTGATGTCACCATGCTCGATCCCATGAAAAACAAGATCATCGGCGTTGAGGAGGTCCATGAGAAATTTGGTGCAGGACCGGAGGCGGTGATCGATATCCAGTCTCTTGCCGGAGATAGCGTCGATAATGTGCCCGGAGTCCCAGGGATCGGAATCAAAACAGCGGCCCTGCTCATCAATGAATATGGTGACCTTGATACTCTGTTGAACCGGGCAGAGGAAATTCCGCAGAAGGGACGGCGGGAAAAACTGATCGAACATGCAGATATGGCCCGGGTCAGCCGCGATCTTGTTACCTTAAAAAATGATGTTGACCTTGATATCGATGTAATGGATCTGCGGGTCGAATTGCCTGAAGCGGCACCCTTGACAAAGTTCTTGAAAGAGAACGAGTTCAAGCAACTGACCGGTCGGGTCATGGAGTTTTTTGGCGAAGGATTCAGAGAGGAGGTCGCGAATTTGCCGGAAGATGAGCCGGTAGAGGCGGAAACCGAAACGCCGGCAATCGAGATTGACTATCAGACTGTGCTGGACATGGAGTCCCTGAATGGCTGGATTGAAGAGGCCGGACAATATGGTTACGTGGCCGTCGATACGGAAACCACCGGATTGAATGCCATGCAGGCATCGCTGGTTGGCGTGTCCCTCTGTGTTCATCCAGGAAGGGCCTGTTATATTCCGCTTGGCCATGTCACACCGAAAGCTCAGGAAGGGTTCGATTTCGACGGAGACGGGGCTGAGGCGAAGGTGGAGGGTCCGGCCCAACTTCCCATGGATGAGGCCTTGGCGGCCCTTAAGCCTATGCTGGAAGATCCCGGAATTTTAAAAATTGGTCAGAATATTAAATATGACCAGGTGATCCTGAACCAGGCCGGCATCGATATCGGACCGATTGATGACACTATGCTGTTATCTTACTGTCAGGAAGCCGGACTTCACGGCCACGGCATGGATGAGTTGTCGAGATTGCATTTCGGCATCACCCCCATTCCGTTCAAGCAAGTGGTCGGGACGGGGAAATCCCAAATTACCTTTGCCGAAGTCCCGATTGACAAAGCAACAGAATATGCCGCCGAAGACGCTGACATTACTCTCAGGCTGCATCAGATTCTCCGGCCCGGATTGGTAAAGGCGAAATCAGTCAGTCTCTATGAGACCATTGAGCGACCGCTTGTACCGGTTATTGCGCGAATGGAGCAGGAAGGGGTGAAGGTGGATGCCAGTTTCCTCAGTAAACTCTCCGAGGATTTTGGGGCGCGAATGGCAGAGCTTGTCGTTGAGATCCATACCCTGGCAGGTGAGGAGTTTAATGTCGGCTCCCCGAAGCAGCTTGGAGAAATCCTGTTTGATAAAATGGGCTTGAGCGGCGGCAAGAAAGGGAAGGCCGGCGCTTATACGACGGATGTCAATGTTCTCGAGGGTCTGGCCGCTGACGGTGTTGAGTTGGCCCGTAAGGTTCTTGACTGGCGGCAACTGTCGAAACTGAAAAGCACCTATACGGATGCCCTGCAGGCGCAGATCAACCAGAAGACAGGCCGTATCCATACTTCTTTTTCTCTGGCGGCGGCGTCAACCGGACGGCTGGCATCGACAGATCCGAATATTCAGAATATCCCCATTCGCACTGAAGAGGGCCGCAAACTTCGTCAGGCCTTTATTGCTGAACCGGGACATAAACTGATCAGTGCTGACTATTCCCAGATCGAATTGCGGCTTCTGGCTCATATTGCTGATATTGGATCCCTGAAAGAGGCGTTTGAACAGGGCCTTGATATCCATGCCAAGACGGCCTCTCAGGTCTTTAACACACCGCTGGAAGGTATGGATCCGATGATGCGTCGGTCAGCCAAGGCCATTAATTTTGGCATCATATACGGGATAAGTGCCTTTGGCCTGGCGCGGCAGCTGGATGTCTCCCGCTCGCAAGCACAAGGCTATATCAATTCCTATTTTGTCCAGTATCCAGGGATCCGTCATTACATGGACTCGACCAAGGAATTTTGCCGTGAACATGGATATGTGGAAACGGTGTTCGGGCGGCGGGTACATCTTCCAGGGATTAACGACAAGAATGGAGCCCATCGTGGATTTTCGGAAAGGGCCGCCATTAATGCTCCCATTCAGGGATCTGCCGCAGATATCATCAAGCGTGCCATGATCCGGCTACCGGATGCTTTGACGGAGGCAAAATTAAAGGCTCGTATGCTGTTGCAGGTGCATGATGAGCTGATATTTGAGGTGCCGGAGGAGGAAGTGACTGAAACGGCCTCTGTAATTAAAGAGATCATGGAAGGGGCGGCGCTACCGGCAAGGGAAATTTCAGTTCCGCTCACTGTAGATACGGGAATTGGCGATAATTGGGGCGAAGCCCATTAGAGGTCCCATATGATTCGGAAATTTGGATATTAACCAAAATCAAAAATAAATTAACCATATCAACGACATAAGAAGAAGAGTCAAAAATATCGGCTGAAACCCAAGGTGTCCCTGTATTTAGGCCCAATTTCAATAAAATTTTACGCAAATATGTATGAAATTTTGTTGACATTAAGGTCTCGAGTAGGCATTTTCCATACAAGTCATGAGGTAACTCCCATTTTGATTTACATTTATGGCCTGTACTTAAGTGATGAAAACAAATTTTTAACTTGAGGCTTTGGGGCATTTCCGCCGATTTTGGCTTCGGGATTTTAGTAATAGTCGAGGGTATGATTATGAATAAACTTTTGAGCGTCGTTGTAGGCGCTGCTGGCGCCGCAATTCTTTTCGTAGCTCCGGCGAATGCAATCTCTGTATCTTGGAATACCGACGAGCCTCTGGTTGACAGTGGTGTCCCTGTCATTAATGGTGGTATCACCGGTAACGTTACGCAGGGTGAAACAGGTTCTGTTTCCGGTCAGCGCCGGTCTCCTTGGCAAAATACGTCGTTGCCAGATGGGACGTATACCAACATCAAGGGTGATTCTACGGCACAGTGGAATTTTGATGGTGGCGAATATAAAACGCTCAGCCTGATGTGGGGATCACTGGATACCTATAACTACATTGAGTTTTATTATTTCGACGGTGTGACAGAAACTCTTGTTGACATGCTCGACGGAGATGATCCGATGTTTGCCGGAGCTCCTTATGGAATTGGCTTCATAAATGCGGTCATCACAACGGACAGCATCTTCAATCGGTTTAAACTTCTTTCCGGAAGCAACTCCTTTGAAATAGCAAATGTATCTATTTCAGCTGTTCCTCTGCCCGCAGCATTGCCTCTGTACGGTGCTGGATTGGCTGTGATGGGATTTGTTGGTTGGCGTAAGCGCAAAAAAGCTGCAGCTGCCGCCGCTTAAAGCCGCCGGGACAGACAAAGTGACATGGAGCGGTCCTTAGGGGCCGCTCTTTTTATTTGTAGGTACGCCCGGCGCGCTGGCGATAGCGGGGCAGGGACCAGCCGAAATGTATACCGCCTGCCCGCAAAGCAAATCCTGCCGCGATACCGGCGAGTGTTGACAGGATGAGGGGCATTCCAATACTGGCCATGAAAGTAAAGACCCCGGCGCTGAGCAGGGCGGCAGTCGCATATACTTCCGGTTTGAGCAGCAGCGATTTTTCTCCGGCTACGATATCCCGGATAAGTCCCCCGAAAGTAGCCGTCATCATTCCCAATACAATGGCTGGCAAGGGTGTCGCGCCGGCTTCCAGGGCAATAAACGCCCCGAGGACGGAAAAAGCCACCAATCCAACGGCGTCACCCCAGAGCAGTAAGGTATAGCGCCGTTGCACGAGTGGAGCGAAGAAGTAAATGATTAGAGCGATACCGAGACAGACGAGCAGATATCTTTGATCGGTGATCCAGAAGATGGTTCTCCCCAGCAGGGCATCGCGCAATGTCCCCCCACCAATGCCGGTTAGGGTCGCCATCATGCCGAACCCGATCAGGTCCATCTGTTTGCGGCTTGCAACAAGCCCCCCGGTTGCCGCAAAAACAGCAACACCAATCAGATCCAAAAACACCAGAAGGTCAGAAATCATAAGCCCATCCAATCAAAATGCAGGTCGCCATCGGAGTATAGTTAAAAAGAGCCTTTGCGCGGCGAAAAATACCTTGATCTGGAATGGTGTTGGCGGACAAGGTAATCCCATAAAATTTTTGAATTGGTTGTGGCAGTCGGGAAAGATGGAATGCGTCTTTGATCCGCCAGCTTCAGGTGAGGGTAGGATGCAGGAAAAAAGCTCGAGTGATCTGACAAAGATTGAGGCATTGACCGAAGAGGAAAAGGCGGCTTTTTACAAGGTGCTTTATACCCGCCGGGATGTTCGCGATCAGTTTCTACCAGACGAGATATCAGAGCACAGCCTGATAAAAATCCTGGATGCCGCCCATCATGCTCCGTCGGTAGGGTTCATGCAGCCCTGGAATTTCATTCTTGTGCGGGAACAGGCGACCCGCCAGAAGATCTGGGAGGCCTTTACCCGGGCCAATGATGAAGCGGCGGATATGTTTGAAGGAGACCGCAAAGACCTATATCAGACCCTGAAACTTGAAGGTATTCGCAAGGCCCCTTTAAATATCTGTATCACCTGCAATCGGACCCGCTCCGGCAAGGTTGTGCTTGGACGAACACATAATTTGCAGATGGATTTATACAGCTCTGTCTGTGCCGTTCAGAATCTGCTGCTTGCGGGTCGGGCGGAAGGCATTGGCATCGGCTGGGTGAGCATCTATCATGATCAGGATCTTAGGAAAATACTTGCCATTCCGGATCATGTCGACATCATTGCCTATCTTTGCCTTGGTTATGTCGACGAGCTGTATCAAGAGCCCGAGCTTCAGGTCAAAGGCTGGCGAAAACGCCTGGACCTTGCAGATCTTGTTTATAAGGAAAAATGGCAGGGTGAGGGCAGTGGCTAAGCTCTCCTCTATCCTCTTTAGCCTAAAGCATTGCCTGTAAAACCCGATCAGGTGGAGAATGTCCATCAATAAAGGTCTTAATGTTGATCAGGACCTTCTCGCCCATGTCAATCCGACCTTCGATCGTTGCCGATCCCATATGGGGAAGCAGGATAACATTGTCCAATTCCAGCAACTTGGGATTGACGGCAGGCTCGTGTTCAAACACATCCAGGCCGGCGCCGGCAATTTTTCCGCTCCTCAGCATACGGGTCAGCGCATTTTCGTCTACGACCTCCCCGCGGGAGGTATTGACGATATAACAACTTGGCTGCAGCAACGCGAGACGGCGGGAATTCAGAAGATGAAACGTTGCAGGAGTATGCGGGCAATTGACGGATACAATATCCATGCGCGCCAGCATCTGATCAAGGCTTTCCCAATAGGTTGCTTCCAGTTCATTCTCAATGTCTTCCGGCACTCGATTGCGGTTATGGTAATGGATAGATAATCCAAAAGCTCGCGCCCGGCGGGCGACAGCTTGGCCAATGCGCCCCATGCCGATGATGCCAAGGCGTTTCCCCCAGATGCGATGGCCCAGCATACTGGTCGGAGACCAGCCTTTCCATTCCCCGGCCCGCATACGCCGCTCGCCTTCTGTCAGGCGGCGGGGGACGGCCATAATCAGGGCCATGGTCATGTCAGCCGTGTCCTCAGTCAGGACGCCAGGTGTATTAGTGACAGTGATGCCACGCTGCCGGGCTGTAGCAAGATCAATATGGTCAACACCGGTGCCGAAGCTCGCAATCAGCTTCAATTCAGGATTGGTCTGGCTCAGGACACCCAGATCGATTTTGTCTGTCACGGTGGGAACCAGAACATCCGCCTCTTTAACGGCATCAATGAGCTGGCCTTGTGTCATGGGCGTATCGTCGTGATTGAGCCGGGTATCGAAAAGCTCCATCATCCGGGTTTCGATCACATCCGGAAGTTTTCGGGTAACGACGACAAGCGGTTTTTTCTGTGACATCAAGTGACTCTCTTATTCCTAATCCACACCTAGCGAAGGTATATGACTGTATCTAGCAGATCACGTAGCCGGATACAATTGAGACCTCACCTTGCTTCGCGTGTTTTTTGCGGTCTTGACCAAACGGCATCAGACACGGCATAAAGGCCGCATAAATTGATTTCACTTAAAGGTTTCATAATTGTGAAATTCCGCACAGCGTTTTTATGTCTCTTCTGTCTTCAGTTCTTTATCTTTACGGCTCAGGCCGGCAAGACCGGGTCGGAAACCAATCTGCCTTTACCGAGATTTGTCTCGCTTTCCTCCGATAAGGTCAACGTTCGCACCGGTCCCGGAAAACGTTACCCTATCAACTGGGTTTTCAAGCGGCGCGGATGGCCAGTGGAGATCATCGAGGAATATGAGCTTTGGCGGCAGATCCGGGATATCGACGGTGCAACCGGTTGGGTTCACAAGAGCCTGGTCAGCAGCAGACGCACCTTGATCATCACCAAAGAGGCTCGCGCCATTTATGAAGAGCCGGATGAAAAGAGTGTCATTGTCATGCTGGCTGAGCCAGGGGTTGTGGGCAAATTACAAGAATGCGACGGGCGCTGGTGTGAACTGGAAATTGCCGGCCTGATAGGATGGCTGCGGGCCGACGAGTTCTATGGGGTTTATGCCAACGAAAAAGTTCGTTAGCCCTCAGTCCATTATGTCAGGTCCTTAACCAGGGCGGCGCGCGTATCGCCAGTTATGAAGGCCATATGGCCATATTCGCTATGGTCAATTCCGATCATGACCTCGACATCGGTATCTTTGAATTTTGCCTTTTGCGGATCCGTCATAGGAAAATGCAGAAAATGGATGGCGGAGGTTTTCCCGTCTTCCGTTGTCCGTTCCACTTCCTGTTCCGGAACCGCGTATATTTTCTCTCCGCCCACAGAGAGATAGATTTTATCTTCTATATAACCAAGCTTGCGAAGCATGAAATCCCGGCGAATGGGGTCATCGATTTCAATCATGAAAGTGGCGACCAGCTCAGAACCGTTTGGAATAAGGGGGTTATAAGCCTCCAACTCGTCCTTGGCCTGTTCTTCTCCGCCTTTTTCGATATAGAGCATCTCATGAATCTGAGCCCACATCGTATCGTAGTTTTCAAAATATAGGGTGGCGAAGGGGCCGATCTGAATTCTCCGGTTGCGTTTTACCGGAATAAGGGATTGCTTGTGATCTTTTCGGATCTTTTCATATTCCTCCAGAGGGAGAAGGTCGTCGAGAGTGATCTGGCGAGGGGCTGTAGCGTTCATGATGTCAGTTCCTAGTCGAAGCCATAGGCCTTGGCGATAAGTTCGATGGGGTGAGAGGCGGTCCTTGTTTTTGCTGCCTCGGCGTCCAGTTTTTCAATTCCCTGCATCAGATGCTCAGCGGCCAGAGGGCATTCAGACGCGATGAATCCGGCTTTTGAGGACAAGGCGGATTTGGCGGCTGGCTTGCCGACCTTTAATGCCGTTTCATAGTTGCCTTTCATAATGCCCCAGGAACCGCCATGGCCGGAGCAGCGTTCAACAATCGCCACACGAGTCTTTGGGATCAGACGCAGCATTTCTGCCCCCTTCGCCCCCATATTCTGGGCACGGGCATGGCAGGCAAGATGCATGGAAACATTGTCACCGAGGGGCTGCATTTCCTCAACCATACCTTCGTTTTTGGCGATGTCGACGACATATTCCGAGACGTCATAGGTGGCCTGGGACAGCTTTTGTACAGTGTCGCTGTCGGGGGCGAGCAGGGGCCACTCAAACTTCAGCATCAGGGCACAGGAAGAAACCAGGGCGATGACGTCATATCCTTTGTCGATCCAGCCGCACAGTTCTTTGGAGACAGTTTCGGCGTTCTCTGCCACTCCTTCGAGGTTGCCTTGCTCCATCAGGGGCATCCCGCAGCAGCCCGGATAAACAACTTCCGTCTCCACGCCATTTTTGGCGAGCACCTGACGGGTGGCTTCACCGATATGGGGCTTATTGTAATTTCCGAAACAGGTCGCGTAGATTACAGCTTTTCGGCCATAGGCGGGGGCTTCGGAGTTTACCTGCAGAGGATTTTCCGTCGCCCTCTTTTCCAGGCTTTTAGATTGGTATTCCGGCAGAGCGGCATGGCGGTCAATGCCCAGGGCAGATTCCATAATGCCCCTTGTCAGACCATTAGAAGTCTTGGTCGCCCAGTTGGCCAACGGAGCGACAGGAGCGGCCAGCTTGCCGTTGCGGTCCGTCTTGGACAGCTCCCGTGGGACAAATTTGTCTTTGCCCTGTTTCTTCTCTACGGCGCGATAGCGCAGCATCAGGTGCGGGAAGTCCAGGTTAAATTCATGGGGTGGCACATAGGGGCATTTGGTCATGAAGCACATGTCACACAGGGTGCAGGCATCAACAACCGGTTTGAAATCCTCAGATGACACCGAGTCGAGCTCTTCAGTTTCGGAGGCGTCAATCAGGTCGAACAGCTTGGGAAAGGAATCGCACAGGTTGAAACAGCGGCGACATCCGTGGCAGACATCAAATACACGGCGCAGTTCCTCGTCCAGTTTTTCCTCGTCGTAAAAGTCCGGATTTTTCCAGTCAATTTTATGGCGGGTCGGGGCGTCTAGGCTGCCTTCGCGCATGCCGGTCTCCTGAATGTAGTGGGAATTTCAGAGAGGGTAGCGATTATTTATCGCTACCCTAATTTGTGGTGCCTAAGCCAGCGCCAACTT
Source organism: Sneathiella sp. (assembly GCA_965228285.1). Classification (GTDB taxonomy): domain Bacteria; phylum Pseudomonadota; class Alphaproteobacteria; order Sneathiellales; family Sneathiellaceae; genus Sneathiella. The sequence continues at coordinate 2,669,557 of OZ245808.1, read as the reverse complement.
AATCGTCAAGATTATCCAGCGCTTTCTGGAAGCGGCCTGCGTGGCTTTTCTCAGCTTTTGCGAGAGTTTCAAACCAGTCAGCGATTTCGTCATGGCCTTCTTCACGTGCCGTTTTGGCCATACCCGGATACATATCCGTATATTCGTGAGTTTCACCTGCGACAGAGGCTTTCAGATTATCCTCTGTTCCGCCGATTGGCAGACCTGTTGCCGGATCACCGACTTCTTCTAAATATTCCAGATGGCCATGGGCATGACCTGTCTCGCCTTCGGCAGTGGAACGGAAAACTGCCGCCACATCGTTGTATCCTTCAACATCTGCTTTCTGCGCGAAATAGAGATACCGGCGATTTGCTTGAGATTCACCTGCGAAGGCATCTTTCAAATTTTGTTCAGTTTTGCTTCCCGCTAGAGACATAAAGTCCTCCTGGAATTAGGGGTAAATATTGTCTGCTCACTCTCGAGCAGAATTACATCCAGAATATATGTCTGTATGCCCGGACTGTCAACAGATTAGAATGTTTCTAAAGAAGAAAAATGGGCATCGCCTGAAATCAGGACCGGATATTGCTGACCCGGACAATGACATCGACGCTGCTGATCTCGGTTCCTTCCGGAAGGGAAGGAATGCTGTCGACATTCAGGGAGCTGTCAGGAATATCCTCTAAGGTCCCAGTTTCTTCGTGGAAGAAATGATGATGCGCAGACACGTTGGTATCAAAATAGGACCGGCTCGAGTCAACAACGACTTCGCGTAAAAGACCGGCCGACGTGAATTGGTGCAGGTTGTTATATATGGTGGCCAGGGATACCGTAACGCCTGCGTCCATGGCTTCCCCATGCAGTCGCTCTGCCGTTATGTGGCGATTCCCATCGGCAAATAACAGTTGAGCCAACGCGATGCGTTGCTTTGTCGGACGCAGGTTCGCGTCCCGTATCTTTTTCTCTAGTCCTAGAGGATCCTGTTGCATCATACTAATAGCTCTGTTCAAGGACCTCTCGTTATGAGGGTCGTACCAGTCTTATATAGTATTTTTTATAATAATTCAAATCCGCAACTATTTACCCGTCAGAATCCGATCGACCAGTTCCTTGACGGTGGGCACGAAACCATTGGCATAAAAAGGATCGCTAGCAAAGCGATAGGCGCCATGTCCGGCAAACATCAGGTTATTTTCAATGTTTGAGGTGGAATGGATCACGTCCTGCAGGGTTTTCTGGATACAGAAACTGCGGGGATCAGCCTTGCGCCCTGTATTGCCTTTTTCACCTTCCGCCCAATTGGAAAATTTGCATTGGGATAGGCATCCCATGCAATCGATCTGGTCTTTACGGATTTCTTTCATCTTGTCGGGCTCGACAAAAATCAGGGTTGAATCCGGTGTTTTGAGGCTTTCGGTAAATCCTTGCTCAATCCAGGCTGTCGCTCGTTTTTTGTCGTCAGCCGTCAGATAGACTTCACGTTTTCTGGCACCGATGGCGAAGGCAGTGTCATGAGCGCCGATGGGCTCGTTCGAAAAGGCGACCTGGCGTTCTGATCTTTCTTTTAACTCATCCAGGAAGTCATTGCGAACAGCGGAGGACCAGAACCCGGTCGGGCTGAATTTATTGAGGAATACATCGCCCTTTTTGAGGGAGCCCAGCTTCTTTTTCCAGGCATCCGAAATCGGACTTTCTTTGGTCAGCAATGGCCGGGTACCAAATTGAAAGGCCACCGGACCGATTTCCGGATTGTCCAGCCAGTGTTCCCAATCCTCTACATGCCAAACGCCACCGGCCATGATAATCGGAACCTTATTGAGGCCGATTTCATTCATCAGCTTGCGCAGACTGGCAACGCGAGGGTAGGGATCTTCCGGCGTCAACGGATCTTCAGAATTGCTGAGGCCATTATGGCCACCGGCAAGCCAGGGATCTTCGTAGACGACCCCGCCCAGCCAATCGGAAAATTTATGATAGGCCCGCTTCCATAAAGCCCGAAAAGCGCGAGCCGAGGAAATGATCGGATAATAATGAATGTTATAGTCAGATGCGATCTGAGCAATACGATAGGGCATTCCAGCACCGCAGGTGATCCCATGGATGAGACCTTTGGTTCCTTCCAGAACGCCATGGAGAATACGCTCGGCCCCGCCCATCTCCCATAATACATTCATATGAATGCGGCCTTCACCACCGGAAAGATCATGGGCGATTTTCGCCTGATCAATGCCCCCCTGGATGCCGTAGGCAACGAGTTCTTCATGGCGATCCCGCCGGGTCCGGCCATGATAGATTTGCGGGATTACGTTTCCTTCATCATCAAAGCTGTCTGCATTGACGCCGGAAAAAGTCGCAACACCGCCAGCAGCAGCCCAGGCGCCGGAACTCTGTCCAGATGAAACGGCAATTCCTTTTCCTCCCTCGATCAGGGGGTAAACTTCCTTGCCGGATAGCACAATTGAGTTCAGCGGTTTCACGAATCAGTTCCTAACTACATACCTACCCAGTTAACACTTAGAGCACTCAATCGAATGCATCAAGTTACAACTCATTTTGCCGCCGGAAAGTGATCATTCACCTTCCGGCGCCTGAACAGCTATATTTGTTCTTATTCTTCAGCAGCTTTCGCGTCTTCCGCTTCGACTGCCTTGATGGAGAGGCGAACCTTGCCCCGTCCGTCAATTTCCAGAACCTTGACCCGGACTTCATCACCTTCATTGACAATATCTGTCACTTTAGCGACCCGTTGCGGGGCAAGCTCTGAAATATGAACAAGACCATCACGATTACCGAAGAAATTGACGAAAGCGCCAAAATCAACGACTTTCACCACTTTACCGGTATAGATGACACCGACTTCCGGATCGTCAACAATTGACTTGATCCAGTTGATCGCGGCATCAGCGCTTTCCGTTGTCGTCGCGGCAACCTTGACAGACCCGTCATCATCGATATCGATTTTGGCACCCGTCACCTCGCAGATTTCGCGAATGACTTTACCGCCGGTACCGATAATATCCCGGATCTTGTCTTTCTTGACCTGAAGCTGGGTGATACGCGGGGCGCCGTCCCGGACGCCATCCCGGGCGGAGTCAATTGCCTTGCCCATCTCAGACAGAATATGCAGACGGCCTTCCGTGGCTTGCGCCAGGGCAATCCGCATGATCTCTTCGGTAATGCCGGAGATCTTGATATCCATCTGCAGGGAGGTAATCCCCTCGCTGGTTCCAGCAACCTTAAAGTCCATATCCCCAAGGTGATCTTCATCGCCGAGGATATCAGAAAGAACCGCAAACTCGCCGTTTTCTTCCAGGATCAATCCCATGGCAATACCGGCAACCGGCCGCTTCAGAGGCACGCCGGCATCCATCAGGGCGAGGGAGGTTCCGCAAACCGTCGCCATTGATGAAGACCCGTTAGATTCTGTCACTTCAGAAACGACACGTAGAGTATACGGGAACTCATCCTTGGACGGCAGGAGCGGATGGACGGCCCGCCAGGCGAGCTTTCCGTGACCGACTTCGCGCCGACCGGTGAATCCCATCCGTCCAACTTCACCTACGGAGTAGGGAGGGAAGTTGTAATGCAGCATAAAGTTCTCGCGATACTCTCCTTCGAGGGCGTCGACGATTTGCTCATCCTGACCCGTTCCGAGAGTTGCGACAACAAGTGCCTGGGTTTCACCCCTGGTAAACAGGGCGGATCCGTGACTGCGGGGCAGTGCTCCCACTTCAGAAATGATCTGCCGGACTGTTTTTGTATCGCGACCGTCAATCCGGGTTCCGGATGAAATGATATTTCCACGGACGATGGATTTCTCAATTTTCTTGAGAATTGCACCGGCAGCTTCCTGTTCATCTTCTTCCAGGGTTTCAAGGGCTGCAGCTTTCGCGGCAGAGATCTTTTCAGCCCGGTCCTGCTTGACCTGCTCTTTATAGGCATCGGCAAGAGCGTTCTCCGCTGCAGCCTTTACCTTTGCTTCCAGGTCGGCATCGACTTCCGGCGGTGTAAAGTCCCACGGATCTTTCGCGCAGTCCTCGGCCAGATCAATGATGGCATCGATAACCGTCTGCATTTCCTTATGCCCGAACATTACGGCGCCGAGCATCTGCTCCTCGCTGAGTTCTCCGGCTTCGGATTCGATCATCAGAACGGCTTCTGATGTCCCTGCAATGACCAGATCCAGTTCCGTGTCTTCCATCTGGCTTGCCGTCGGGTTGAGAACATAGTCACCGTCGATAAAGGCAACACGGGCAGCTCCTACCGGTCCGAGAAACGGGATGCCGGAAATTGTCAGGGCTGCAGAGGCACCCACAAGAGCGACCACATCCGGATCATTTTCAAGGTCATGGGCGAGAACCGTACAGACGACCTGGGTTTCATTTTTGAAACCATTGACGAATGAAGGGCGCAACGGCCGGTCGATAAGCCGGGATGTCAGGGTTTCCTTTTCTGACGGACGCGCTTCACGTTTGAAAAAGCCGCCCGGGATCTTTCCGGCAGCGTAAGCTTTCTCCTGATAATTGACGGTAAGCGGGAAAAAATCCAATCCCGGCTTAAGGGTTTTCTGGGCAACGGCTGTACAGAGTACCTGGGTTCCACCATAGGTAATCATGACGGCACCATCTGCCTGACGGGCAACTTTACCCGTTTCCAATACGAGCGGACGACCGCCCCACATCACTTCCTTGCGATGTACTTCAAACATTTTTTTTCCTTCCAACGCAGATACGACCCCATGCCGCACTGCCAGTTTGCAGGACCCTATGCCCTGCTCATTATTTCTATTTCTTCATTTTCGCATCTGGAAACCCCATGTTTCCAGATGCAGCAAACGCCGGCCTGCCATTGGACGGACAGCCCAAAGCAATCACCGGCGTTTCGATGGGACGAAATCCCCAGGCGGGATTCGTGATCAGTGCTTTACTTACGAATACCAAGACGTTCAATCGTCGTTTGGTAGCGGGACTCCTCAATTTTTTTAAGGTAGTCGAGCAAGCGGCGACGGCGGCTGACCATTTTCAGCAGACCGCGGCGTGAATGAACATCGCCTTTGTGGTCCTTGAAATGATCGGTCAGGTTAGTAATCCGTTCCGTTAAAATTGCGATTTGAACTTCCGGGGAGCCAGTGTCCCCCTCTTTAGTCGCATATTCCTTGATCAGTTCTGCTTTTCTATCTGCAGTGATCGACATCGGTAACTCCTTTAGTCAAATATTAAAAACACGAACGGGATACAGCCTCTCGTCTTCCACTTTCGCGATGCCGATAGGGATGTTTCCGTCCATAGCACAGACGATACCGTCTGCTTGATTTGGGACTGCCACGTCATTGCCGTGCCGCACGCGTAATGCCTGCGCCTCCGTCAGGGCCACCGCCGGGATGTCGTCCAGCGGGGTCGTTACAGGAAGCAAGCCTTCAAATTCTGCGGGACACTGCCACAGCTTCTCCAACATATCCAGTGAAATCGCATTCTTTTCGCAAAAAGAACCGACCCGGGTCCGTCTAAGTTCGACAAGATGTCCAAAGGTTCCCATTGCGACTGCCATATCGCGGGCGAGAGCTCTTATATAAGTCCCCTTGCCGCAACATATATCGAATACCGCATGATCTTCATCGCGGCACTCAACCAGTGACATATCGTGTATCTGGACATCCCGCGCCTGCATGTCAAGGGCCACGCCTTCCCGTGCCAGCTTGTAGGCGCGTTTACCGTCAACCTTCAAGGCGGAAAAGGCCGGAGGGGTTTGCCGGATCGTTCCGATAAAAGAGGGAATGCAGGCCAGAATTTCGTCCTTACCCGGGCGATTACCGGAGCTATCGGTGACCTCCCCCTCGATGTCATCGGTAGTGCGGGCTTCTCCCCAGCGAACCGTGAACCGATAATCCTTGTCATCGCTCATCATATATTGGACAGTTTTCGTCGCTTCACCGAGAGCGATGGGCAGAATGCCGGTGGCAAAGGGATCCAATGTTCCCGCATGACCGACCTTCTGGGCATTTGTTATGCGTTTAACCGCGCCGACCACCGCGGAGGAGGACAGGCCGGCCGGCTTGTCTATATTGAGCCATCCATGAATTGGAACCCCGCGACGACGCCGTGCCATTAGAGACTAGTCCAGGATATCGGACTGCTTGTTTTTGCGCAGCAGTTCATCAATATGGCTGGCATATTCAAAGGAATCGTCCTTCTTGAAGACCAGCTTCGGCGTAAATTTCATTGTCAGTTGCCGGCCCATTTCGGACTGGATCACGCCGGAGGTGCGATTTAGACCAGCGATGACATTTGCTTCGTTTTCTCCACCAAGCGGGGTGACGAATACCGTGGCATTTCTCATGTCCGGACTGGTCTGCACTTGTGTAACGGTAATGGACGAACCGGCAACGTCGGGATCATGGATAAGATCCCGGGTCAATATGCCGGAAATAATATGCCGAAGCTCTTCGCCAACGCGAAGTTGGCGTTTGCTGGCCGTCTTACGGCCCCGTTTGGCGTTTGTCATGGTATCCTCGCGTTCCAGGACGCAAATGGAGGGACGCGGTTACAGTTCGCGCGCCACCTCTTCAATTTCAAAACATTCGATGAAGTCACCAACCTGTAGGTCGTGGTAATTCTCGAAGGCCATACCGCATTCCATGCCGGATTTAACCTCTTTGACCTCATCCTTGAAACGCTTAAGTGTCGATAATGTTCCTTCATGAATGACGACGTTATCCCGCAGCAAGCGGACTTTCGCGCCGCGCTTCACGGTTCCTTCGGTCACCATACAGCCGCCAATCTTGCCGACCTTGGAAATATTGAACACTTCGCGAATTTCCGCGTAGCCCAGGAAGTTTTCGTTGAGGGTTGGCGCCAGCATTCCGGAAAGCAATGCTTTCATATCGTCGATAACATTATAGATCACCGAGTAGTACTGGATGTCGATCCCTTCCTGCTCTGCCTCTTCCCGCGCTTGTTTGTTGGCACGTGTATTAAAGGCGATGATGATCGCACGGGAGGCTGCTGCCAGAGAAATATCCGATTCGGTAATTCCTCCAACTCCGGAATACAGGATCTTCACGGCAACTTCGTCGGTTGCGAGTTTTTCCAGAGAATTACTAATTGCTTCTGCAGATCCTTGAACGTCTGCCTTGATAACCACAGGAAGTTCGTCGACCGTTCCTTCCTTGATGGCGCTGAACATCTGCTCGATGGAACCGCGAGCCGTGGCCGTGACTTTCTTGGTCTTTTCAAGACGCTGTCGGTATTCGGCAATTTCCTTGGCCTGGTTCTCGTTCTCGGTCACGGCGAAATCGTCGCCGGCAACCGGCGTTCCCTGAATACCGAGAACTTCGACCGGGACGGATGGGCCCGCTTCATTGACCTGCTGGCCACGATAATCGAGCAGGGCCCGAACTTTACCTTGAGCAGAGCCCATGACAAAGAAATCACCGACCCGCAGGGTCCCGCGATTGACAAGAACCGTACCGACCATTCCCCGGCCGGTCTCGATTTTGGCTTCAACGACGGTGCCTTGAGCCGATCGGTTCGGATTGGCCTTCAGTTCCAGCACCTCTGCCTGCAGCAGAATGGCTTCCTGCAATTTATCGAGGCCGGTTCCTTTGATTGCGGAAACTTCCACATCCAGGACATCACCGCCCATTTCTTCCACAAATATCTCGTGCTGCAGAAGCTCCTGGCGAACCTTGTTAGGATCGGCTGCCGGTTTGTCGCATTTATTGATGGCAACAATGATGGGGACTTCAGCGGCTTTCGCATGCTTGATCGCCTCAATGGTTTGCGGCATGACACTGTCATCGGCCGCAACCACCAGAATCACGATATCCGTCACTTGCGCCCCGCGCATCCGCATGGCGGTAAAGGCTTCATGGCCCGGGGTATCCAGGAAGGTAATCACATTCCCCGATTCCAGGGTCACCTGATAGGCCCCGATATGCTGAGTGATACCTCCGGCTTCACCGGCGGCAACATCAGATTTGCGCAAGGCATCAAGCAGGGAAGTCTTGCCATGATCGACATGACCCATGACAGCGACAACCGGTGCCCGCGGGACCATCTGGCCCGGGTCATCGTCAACCTCACCGCCGAGGCCGATTTCCACATCAGATTCTGCAATCCGTTTTGCCGTATGGCCGAACTCCTCGACTACAAGCTCCGCGGTGTCGGCGTCTATTGTCTGGTTGGCCGTCGCCATAATTCCTAATTTCATCAGGGATTTGATGACATCGACAGACCGTTCCGTCATGCGGTTTGCAAGTTCCTGCACGGAGATGACTTCCGGAATGGTCACTTCCCGGAAAATCTTCTGCGGCGGTTCCGCCGGTTGCATCTGCTGCTTCTTGCGGGCCCGCCGGATCGACGCGAGGGATCGTTGTTTCGGACCTCTGTCATCCAGGGCTTCCCCAATGGTCAGACGGCCTGAACGACGTCTAGGTTCATCAGCTTTCCGAGAAGGTGAGGGTCGCTCCTCTCCGCCGGACCGGCCGGACTTCTGTTGCTTCTTTCGCCCGGTTGCGCCTTGTGGCGGCTCTCCCGGGATCCCGTCGGCGGGAAGTCCGCCCGCCCGCCCGTCACGGCTTGTTTCTTCAGGCTTCGGAGCGGATTTCACCTTTTCACGATGGACCGCGACCTGAGCATTTTTGGCGGCGTCCGCCTCTTCCTGCAGGCGCCGGGCTTCTTCTTCTTCAGCCTTGCGCCGCTCTTCCGGGGACCGCCTCTTTGCGACTTTCGCTTCCTCAGCGGCTTTCGCTTTTTCCTCTTTTTCACGCTCTGCCGCTTCGGCTGCAAGCCGTTTTTCTTCTTCGGCGCGCCGCTTTTCTTCTTCAACCTTGCGCTCGTTATCCTTGATAAGCTGCTCGCGGGCACCGGCGAGTGCAGCAGCCCTTGCTGCTTTCTCATCCGTTGTCAGAATTTGAGCTTTCTTGCCGTCGCCAGATTTTTTCTCGGTCTGCGGTTCCTGGGATCCCGTTGACTTCTTTGAGATACTCAAAGGCTTTTTCGCCGCCGAGCTGGCAGGTGCCGGACTTTGCGAGACAGGCTTCTGAGCGCCAAGTGCGGCGCCCCGCTTTTTGCGCACTTCCACCTGCACAGTCTTGGAACGACCGTGGGTAAAGCTCTGACGGACCTGACCACTTCCGCCAGCGGGCCTTTTCGCTTCTAACGGTTTGTTGAGGCTAAGCGACTTGCGCCCATCCTTGTCGTTTGTCTCAGTCATTCTTACTCCGACATTTCGGTTCTTTAGCTTACATGGTTTACAGTCCTAAACTTTGTGAGTCGGGAAACCGCAACCATCAGCTTTTTTGTCAGTCCACCTGGACCAATACTCGCGTGAACAACATTTTCCCGTCCCAATGCCTGACTTAATTCAGCATTGCTGAATACATCAACCACAGGAAGGTCGCCTGCTATTCGTTTCAACTTCTTTCGTCCATCTTCAGCACCGTCTGATGCCGCTAAAAGAACGGCAACTTTGCCTGATTTCAGGGCTTTCTCTACTTTCGCAAAGCCAACTGTCACCAGGCCGCTTTTTCTTCCAAGGCCCAATAATGACAGACTTCTCTGCTTAAGACCTTTTTCAACGTCCTTCAATAAATCCTCCGGGATGGTCACCGCCTGCTTGGCTGACTTCCCGAACAATCCCTTTTTCTGGGCCAGCCGGATCGCTTCCTGATCGCAACTAATCCAAATACCGCGCCCCGGTAAATCCTGCTGGATGTCATGAACCAGCTGTCCATCCGGCGAAAGCGCAAATCTGAGAAGATCCTCTTTTTCCCGAATTTGTCCAGTGGCTATACACCGACGCTGCGGATCACTCAAGTCTACTTCTCCAATTACGGGTCAGTTTGCTGGAATTTCTTCCTCGCTTGCCTCCGCATTTTCAGATGTCTCCGCCCCTTCTGACTCTTCAGTTTCCTCATCTTCAAACCAATGGGAGCGGGCGGCCATAACAATTTCATTGGCGTCTTCAAGACGGATTTCATAGTCCCGCAGGATGCCGTCTTCAGGATTGACCAGCTCATCGCCGGACAGATCAGCCAGATCATCCAATTCTTTCACACCCGCCTCACCAAGGGCAACGATCATTGCCGGTGTAAAGGCCTGCAGGTTAATGATGTCGTCACTGACTCCGAGCTCCTGGCGTTTGGCTTCCAGTTCAGAATTATAGGCTTCCACATATTCCTGGGCACGGCGACTAAGTTCCGTCGCGATTTCCTCATCAAAGCCTTCGATCTCGGCAATTTCGGCGACGTCCACATACATTATGTCTTCGATCGAAGTAAAGCCTTCCGCAGCCAGCAACTGGGCGATTGTTTCGTCCACATCCAGGGCATTCATAAACTCCTGGGTGCGTTCGGAGAATTCGGCCTGGCGGCGGTTGCTCTCTTCCTCTTCGGTCAGGATATCGATATCCCATCCGGACAACTGCGACGCCAGCCGCACATTCTGACCGCGACGGCCAATGGCCAGAGATAACTGGTCATCAGGAACCACGACTTCGATACGGTTGGCATCCTCATCAAGAACAACCTTGGCCACTTCTGCCGGGGCCAGGGCATTGACAATGAAGCTCGCCTGATCCGGGGACCATTGGATAATGTCAATCTTCTCGCCCTGAAGCTCATTGACAACCGCCTGAACCCGAGAGCCGCGCATACCCACACAGGCCCCAACCGGGTCGATGCTGGAATCGCTGGAGATCACCGCAATCTTCGCCCGGCTGCCCGGATCACGGGCGACAGCTTTGACTTCGATAATGCCATCATAAATTTCCGGTACTTCCTGGCCGAATAGCTTCGACATGAACTGCGGATGACTGCGGGACAAAAAGATCTGCGGACCGCGCTGTTCCTGGCGGACGTCGTAAATATAGGCGCGGATGCGATCCCCCTGACGGAAACTCTCCCGCGGCAGCATTTCATCGCGGCGGACAACGGCGTCGGCCTTACCAAGATCAACGGTAACATTGCCATATTCGACCCGCTTGACGATGCCATTGACAACTTCGCCAACCCGATCTTTATATTCTTCATACTGACGCTCACGTTCGGCTTCCCGAACCTTCTGCACAATGACCTGCTTGGCGGTTTGAGCCGCGATTCGGCCAAAATCAATCGGAGGCAGGGGCTCAACGATCAGATCGCCCGCGACGGCACCTTCCTTTTGAAACTGTGCATCGGCAGGGGTTATCTGAGTGGCATCATTCTCAACTTCTTCGACCACCTCAACAACACGGGCAAGTCGGATTTCACCGGTGCCGCGATCAATATTGGCCCGGATGTCATTCTCATGACCATATTTGGCACGGGCGGCCTTTTGAATAGCCTCTTCCATTGCCTCCAGGACAATGTCCCGATCAATCACTTTTTCCCGGGCAACTGCGTCGGCAACTTGCAGCAATTCCAGGCGGTTCAAACTAGCAGCGTTTTCCATGACTAAATTTCCGTCCAAAAAACTTTCTCAAGACTTAAGATGCCGGTGTACTCGCGGCAATCAATTCGTCGGTCAAAATAAGTTTTGCTTTTCTCAAATCTGAAAAAGGCAGTTCAACTCTGGTTCCATCATCAGCCTGAACCAGTATATTTTCATCCCTCAAGCCCAGCAGTGTTCCTCTGTACCGGCGCTGTCCATCCACAGCCTGATCCAGCTCGACCTTGGCCTCAAACCCGGCCCAGCGATCAAAATCCTTGAGTCGGGTTAAGGGCCTGTCGATGCCGGGTGAGGAAACTTCCAGCTCATACGCGCCGGTAATCGGATCCTCAACATCAAGAAGGGCAGAGACCATACGGCTGACTTCGGTGCAGCCTTCTATGGTCATGGTGCCATCCGGTTTTTCCGCCATGATCTGCAACAGCTTTTTATCGTTGCCCTTCAGGGTTACACGCACCAACTCATAGCCCATATCTGTCAAAGGCGGAGTAATCAGAGCGGTTATTTGGTCTACCGGATTCAGGGCTCAATTCTCATTCTTGACTAAACATAAAAAAACAGCGGACCGGAGGTCCACTGTCCCGGAGCTCATCCTGACGGTGAGCGAACAGTATTTACACTACATATTATAAGCTCAGATAGCGCTTAAGCCAAGTATTTTCTTTACCATAACGCTCCGTGTTAGCGGGGGCGGCGCCTGAACCGGTAATAGACAGGACGCAAACCTTTGGCGAGGGCTTTTTGTTCATACCGTGTGGGTGGCCAGTCTGCGGGCCTTAGCCGCCAGTCCTCTGCCGTTTCCGCTTGCCAGTCGAACTGTTTGCTCTTCAGGAAATGCCAGAGAATCCATTCACCGTAGCCCGTATGATCTGTCCCGATCCTGAGTTCGGCATCGTCTTTCAGGACATGGGCCAGTCTCTCAATATTCGGCGGAGAAACGAATCGGCGCTTGTGGTGACCGGTTTTTGGCCATGGATCCGGAAAAAGCAAGAAGGCCCGGCTGATAGAGGCGGCCGGAAGCTTATCCAATAAAATTTCTGCTGCCTCATTATGAATTCGAATATTGCGGGAGCCGGTCTTGGAGAGTTTTCCGAGCAGGGTAGCAACACCGTTGAGAAAGGGCTCGCAGCCGATGAACCCGGTCTCAGGATTCTGTTCAGCCTGCCATGCCAGATGTTCTCCGCTTCCAAAACCAATTTCAAGCCAATAATCGGCCACTTCACCGGCAAAAAGCGAGCCAAGATCAATTTCGCCCTCTGCCATTGGCACGGTGAGCGCGGGCAGGGCCTCGTCAATCAGGATCTGCTGCCCTTTGCGAAGGGGCTTGCCACGACGGCGACCGAACAGGATGCGTTTTCGGGCCGGGACGTCTGTTGTCATTTCCTCGAACTCAGGTGAGGGCGGAGCGCAAGCTATCTGCCAGATCTGTTTTTTCCCAGGAGAAGCCGCCGTCAGATTCAGGTTCCGGGCCAAAATGGCCGTAAGCGGCTGTTCTGGCGTAAATCGGTTTGTTCAGGCCCAGATGCTCCCGGATACCGCGAGGGCTTAAATCCATGACCTCCATGAGGACTTTGGCCAGTTTGTCTTCATCTACACTGCCGGTTCCGTAAAGGTCGACATACAGGGACAGGGGCTTGGAAACACCGATGGCATAGGAAACCTGGAGACAGCAGCGGTCCGCCAGGCCGGCGGCAACGACATTTTTCGCGAGATAGCGGGATGCATAGGCCGCTGAGCGGTCAACTTTGGTCGGGTCTTTTCCGGAGAAGGCGCCGCCGCCATGTGGTGCGGCACCGCCATAGGTATCGACGATGATTTTACGGCCGGTCAATCCGGCATCGCCGTCTGGTCCGCCGATAACGAAGTTCCCCGTCGGATTGACATAGAATTCATCTTCCGGGCACATCCAACCGTCGGGCAGGCTTTCCACAACATATTTGCGGACGATTTCACGCACTTCGTCTGTTCCGACTTCTTCGGTATGCTGGGTTGAAACGACGACAGAGGTCGCCCGGACCGGTTTGCCATTTTCATAGGCCAGGGTCACCTGACTTTTTGAATCCGGGCCAAGGACCTTCTCGGCCCCGCTGTGGCGAACGTCCGCGAGCCGTTTTAGAATTCTGTGGGAATAATAAATCGGAGCCGGCATCAGCACATCCGTCTCATTGACAGCGTAACCGAACATGATGCCCTGGTCACCTGCGCCCTCATCTTTGTTGCCGGACGCATCCACCCCTTGCGCGATGTCAGATGATTGCTCATGCAGATACACGTCGACAGCCGCGTTTTGCCAGTGAAAGCCGTCCTGCTCATACCCGATTGCCTTGACAGCGTCCCGCGCGGTTTCTTCGATCATCGCCTTGGTAATGCTATCCGGCCCACGGACTTCCCCTGCAAGAACAATTCTGTTCGTTGTTGTCAGGGTCTCACAGGCGACCCGGGCAAACGGGTCATGAGACAAATACAGATCGACGATGCTGTCAGAAATCCGATCACAAACCTTGTCTGGATGTCCCTCGGAAACAGACTCACTGGTAAATAGATAGTTTTGATTTGGCACGCACTCGCCCTTACATTTTAGTCTGTACACCGTGTTCCATGAGGTTACAGGCACTACAGATCTGCCTATTCCAAATTAATAGGCGCACTCTACTCAAAAAGTGAAGCGGGTCAAGGCTATGTATGAGGTAAAAGCCTAACTATAAGAAGTAAGGTCACTTTTGCCCTCGCGATTGGCGATGGATTTCACGACTTCGAATACTCTTTTACGAACTTCTGAATCCGTAATCCGATAATAGGCGCGCACCAGTTCAAGTGTCTCCCGTCGCGACAGGAACTGATGTTCAAATTTAGCTTCAGGATCAGCAAGCTGATGTTGACCGGTGCTGTCACGTGACCTGATATCTTCAAAGAAGAAAGTCATGGGCACATTCAGGATTTTGCTCAGCTCAAACAGTCTGCTTGCGCCAATTCGGTTCGTGCCCCGTTCATATTTCTGAATTTGCTGAAAAGTCAGCCCAAGGCTATTTCCAAGCTTTTGCTGACTAAGTCCCAGAAGGGTGCGCCGAAGCCGGACACGACTACCCACATGTGCATCAATTGGATGGTTTGGCATAACAGTCTTCCCCGAATTTAATAGGTTCTCAGAACGGGATAAAGGCCTGTTCTGTCTCCTAAGACTCCCACATCGTATGTTTAGTATTATGAGGAAAAAGGGACTAGTCAAGATGACTGCTACAAAGTAATTGTCAGGGTCGGCGGCCCAAATAAAGACCCGTTATCAGGGTCAAAAAAGTGAGGAAAAGTGCGGAATATTCGCCATATCTGCTATAGAATGTCGGGGCTTCAATCGGTTTGGGAAGGGCGCCATCGATGATGCCGGTGTCGTTCAGGTCCAGCCGATCAAGGACCCGGCCATAGGGATCGATAATAGCCGATATCCCCGTATTGGCCGCCCGGATCACCGGCACACCCTGTTCAATCGCCCGCGTCCGTGTCGCAGCAAAATGCTGGTAAGGGCCCGAGGTAGTTCCGAACCAACCGTCATTGGTGATATTCAGTATCCAGGAAAACTCTTCGTCATTGCGCACTTCCCATGGAAAGACAATTTCATAGCAGATCATGGCGCGGGCCGGTGGCAATCCCGGAAGCCTGACCGTTCGATTTGCGGATGGATCCGGTGATGCGAAATCCGACATCTGATCCAGGGCCGGGATCAGATCTGTCAGTCCCAGAGCCATTGTCAAATCCCGCAAAGGCATGTACTCGCCGTAGGGGACAAGATGTTGCTTGTCATAGATATCGGTGATTTCACCCGCCTCGTTAAGGACTTGCAAACTGTTCCAATATTGTCTGGCGACAGGGTCCTGCCGAGGGGCGCCCGTTGCAATGGCGCCACCGGGGGGAACAAATTCCGCCAACTGCTCTTTCAACTGCCGCGAGGTCGTGAGGTAATAGGGAACAGCTGTTTCCGGCCAAATCAGATGGGTTGGGTCACTGCCGGTCTCTGTTTCACTCAAAGCCACTAGCTTTCGTAAATGGCCAAGACGCAAATGCGCTTTCCATTTATCGACTTGTGGAATATTCGGCTGGACAATCCTTAAGCTGGCATTTCTGACCATCTCGCTAGGAGCATCCGAGAGGCGCCAGGCACCCAGCCCATATAGAAGAATTAGAAAACAGGCGGCGCTGGAGAGCCATATAATAGATGATTTCCTGGATTGACCGCCTTCCCCAAGCAGAGAGGGCAAAGTACTGACAAAAACCGTTAGCAGGGTGAGGCCGAAAATTCCAATATAGGCGGTAGTCTGTAGCATCGGCAGAAAGGCTGACCAGGCATAGCCCACAACATTCCAGGGAAAGCCCGTAAAAATAACACCCCGGACATATTCGAAGGCGATCCACAGGGCTGAAAAGACGAGAAGTCTGGAGAGGCCTTTAACTTTCAGAAGATGGGTTGCGAGAGTGGCCAGTCCGGACAAGATAGCGAGAAATGCGGGAAGACCCAAAACGGGCAAAGGAATGAGGATGGCATGAGTTGCCGCATCGACGGTAAAAGCAACACCGATCCAGTAGAGACCGGCGATGAACTGTCCCCAGGCAAACCACCAGCCCATGAAGAAGGCCTGCCATCGGGTGGTTGCACTACTAAGCAGCCAGATGAGGCCTGTAAAACTAACCGGAAGAAGAAAGATCAGATGAAGGGGCGCCAGGGAACCTGCCACAAGAACACCAAGAACGAAGGCAAGGAGGGCCTTTCTCCAGAATCCAAGGCCGGCCACCCAGCTATTTAAAGATATCATCCTGCTTCGCTCGGTGTCGGCGTGCGTCTGCGGATGCGCACGCGCTTGACCTTCCTCGGATCGGCGTCCAGGATCTCGAAATCCAGACCGGCAGAGTGGGATATGATCTCCCCTCGTGTCGGGATCTGACCCGCGAGCTGGAAGACCAGGCCGCCAACGCTGTCCACTTCTTCATCCTCTTCTTCAGGCAACAGGTCAACTTCCAGCAGGGCTTCAAGTTCTTCAATCGACGCCCGGGCATCGGCTTCCAGCATTCCATTGTCGTCAATGGTGATGAGGGGACCTTCCTGGGCATCATGCTCGTCTTCAATATCGCCGACGATTTCCTCGACAAGGTCCTCGATGGTTACCAGACCGTCAATACCGCCATACTCATCAACGACGGCTGCCATATGGATATGGGTGCCGCGCATTTTCAGAAGTAGATCCGGAACCGACATGGAGGGAGGAACAAAAAGGATCTCGCGGCGAAAATTCTGCCAGTTTTCTGCCTCCGGATCGTTCCAGAAATTGATGAGGTCCTTGATATGGAACATGCCAATCACATCGTCCAGATTGTCACGAAATACCGGGAGGCGGGAATGGCTGGTTTCTTTGAACCGCTCGACAACTTTGTCCAGGGAGAGGCCGGCTTCCACTGCCTCGATATCCGCTCTCGGCACCATCACATCGCTGATGCTAAGCTCGCTAAAGCTCAGGATATTGGTGAGCATCAGCTTCTCCGAAGCATTTATCGATTGTTCCGGGTCGTCATGCTCTTCGATAAGCTCTTCAAGGGTTGAGCGGACACTTCCATCGGATTGCTGGCCAATTCCCAAAACGCGTTTCAGAACATATAAGACCCCGTTCTCGGGCCGCTCATTTTTCGCTGCGTCTAATTTTTCCCTGAGGTCACTGGAAGGTAGGTTGTCACTCATCTTGTTTAAGGGGACTCCTTAAGTTGGTTATCCGGAATCTCATAGGGATTGGAAATACCCATGCCGCCAAGGATTCTGATTTCAAGCTGCTCCATGATCCGGGCTTCATTCTCGTCTATATGATCATGCCCGGCAAGATGTAAAACCCCATGAACAAGGAGATGGCGGTAATGATCAGATATGTTCTTGTGCTGGGTTTCCGCCTCCCGCTTGATGGTGCCGGATGCCATGATGACATCCCCGAGTATAAGAGGCTCGTCGGTCTGGACTGCCTCCTGCAGTGCGCTGTCACAGATCAGGGTATCTGGGAAAGAAAGGACATTGGTAGGGCTATCTTTTTGTCGATAGTCCCGGTTGAGCTCCTGGATTTCCTTATCCCCCGTCAAAAGCAGGCTAACCTCCACCACGGGCCGGGACGTATTTGAGGTATCAAATTCCATCTGCAGGGCCGCAAGGGTTGCATCAATCACTTCTTTTGTACAAGCCTGCAGATTGGGCAGGAGGTCACGCCATGTGATGTCCTCAATCGTGAGAGCAATTTCAATATCGAAGGGAAGCCTTGTCATCTTTCGCGATGTCTACCCACTGTTAGCATGGCAATGAAGTCAGCGCCTTTCAGCCTGATTATGAGCTTTTGGATTTCAGGGCGAGCTGTTTTTCACGGTCATGCTCTCCATAGGCTTTGACGATACGGGTGACCAGGGGATGCCGCACAACATCTGATTCCCCGAAATTGATAAAGTCCACACCTTTGACGCCTTGAAGGATCTTGACCGCTTCATGCAGTCCTGAGCGAACCCCGAGGGGGAGGTCAATCTGGCTGAGATCTCCTGTCACCGCCATGGATGAATTCTCGCCCATGCGGGTCAACAGCATTTTCATCTGAACGGGTGTCGTATTCTGGGCTTCATCAAGAATAATTGCCGCATTGGACAACGTGCGACCGCGCATGAAGGCGAGAGCCGCAACTTCGATCTCTCCATTTTCAAGCCGCTTCACGACTTCTTCTGCCGGCAGCATGTCATACAACGCATCGTAAAGGGGGCGCAGGTAAGGATCGATTTTATCGCGCATGTCACCGGGTAGAAAACCCAGCTTCTCCCCAGCTTCAACGGCAGGGCGGGCGAGGATCAGGCGATCCACTTTATTTTCGATCAGCATTGATACCGCATTGGCAACGGCAAGATAGGTCTTTCCTGTCCCGGCCGGTCCTAGGCCGAAGACCAATTCATGTTTGCGCAGGGAATTGACATAATAGGCCTGATTGGTCGACCGGGGTGTGATCCGCCGCCGTTTGGTGACGATCATGCTAGCACTCTCTGCAACAGAGGCGCGGCTTCCGTCTGAAGCGGGTCCGTCACCCGCCATGCGGATAGCGCCATCCACCTCCCCCTCGGTGACGTCCAGCCCTTTCTCCAGCCGTTTATAAAGATCCTGCAAGACATTCCTGGCTGCGGACCGGGCATGTTTGCTCCCGGATACTGCCATCTTGTTACCGCGCGACGTCACGGCGACGTCCAGCCCTTGCTCGATGCGGGCAAGATAACGATCATGCTCTCCAACCAGTTGGGCCAAAAGATGATTATCTTCGAATTCGAGAACCGTAGTATCTGAGTCTTTAGATTTGGCTTTCGAGGAGTTCTTGTTCGGTTGAGTTTTAGGCACGTGTGATCCTAAGCCGCATCTGCGACATTACCGGGTTTCAATTCGCCGCGAAGGGAATTGGCATTCCCCTCCCTAACAATGACTGTAGCTATACGCCCAATACGATGAGCGGGTGACGGAACAAACACTGACTGCATATACGGGCTGCGGCCGACGAGCTGTCCGTCCCTCTTTCCTTCCCGTTCCAGAAGTACGTCGATTTCCTTACCGACAAAGGTCTGGTTATAGGCAAGCTGCTGCTCGTTGAGGAGCTCCTGAAGCCGGGCAAGTCTCTCTGATTTCACCTCTTCGGCGATCATCTCACCGTCGAGGGCCGCCGCCGGTGTCCCTGGCCTCGGGCTGTATTTGAAACTGTAGGCCTGGGCATAATTGACGTCTCTCACCAATTGCAGGGTCTCTTCAAAATCCTGATCGGTCTCGCCAGGGAAGCCGACGATAAAATCACCGGACAGGGCTAAATCGGGCCTGTATCCCCGTAACGTGTCAATGATCCGTCGATATTCAGCGCCTGTATGCCTCCGGTTCATGGCCGCGAGGATGCGATCGGATCCCGCCTGGACGGGAAGATGCAAGTAGGGCATGAGGATATCGACATCCCGATGGGCGCGACAGAGTTCCCCGGTCATTTCCAGGGGATGGGACGTTGTATAACGAAGCCGCTGCAGGCCCTCCAACTCCGCCAGTTCCCGGATCAGATCGGCGAGGCTGGCCGCTGTTCCATCAGCATTGTCGCCGTGATAGGCATTCACGTTCTGGCCGAGCAGGGTGATCTCGCGCGTGCCACCGGCAATCATGCGCCTGGCCTCATCAACGATCTTGGCTACGGGGCGGGAAAACTCGGCGCCGCGGGTATAGGGAACGACACAAAAGGCGCAGAATTTGTCGCAGCCTTCCTGAACGGTGAGAAAAGCACTGAGATTTGTGTCAATCGCCTCATCGGGCAATTGGTCAAATTTCGGCTCCACCGGAAAGTCGGTTTCCAACTGATGGCCGGCGCCGCGGGTGGCTTCCGCCACCATTTGCGGCAGAAGATGATAGGATTGCGGTCCGAATACCATGTCCACATAGGGGGCCCGCTTCATAATCTCCGCCCCTTCGGCCTGAGCCACACATCCGGCGACGGCGATCACCATATCGCCCTCCCCCCGGTCCTGCTTCGCGTTCCGCAAATTACGCAGGCGTCCAAGCTCGGAGAAGGTTTTCTCCGAGGCTTTTTCACGGATATGGCAGGTGTTGATGATGGCCATGTCCGCGCTATCGGGTGTGTTCGAGATTGAGTAGCCCAATGGGGCCATAAGATCTGCCATGCGTCCGGAATCATAGACATTCATCTGGCAGCCATATGTCGAAATATAGAGTTTCTTGGTCACTATTCCTCGCTGATCCGAAAATACGTGAAGGATCAATCAGATTGCTACAAAACACTTCCTTATCATGAAAGTTTTTTCAGTTATATGATAATTATAGGGGAAACCAGCCAGAATGACCTGTTATCCCTATTTTCTGCCGCAAACGTCTCGGAAATCACAGTTTTCAGGGTTCCGGACGCCCGGTGAGGGCGCGGCTCAAACTCTTGGCGATGGTCAATTGGCAGTCACTGGCCATGGTTTTTCGAGAATCATAATCATCGATCCGCACGGGCTCGTGAAACCGCAGCTCCGCCGTGATTTTCCCTTTTTTGAGAAAATTCCAGACATGGCCCAGCAATTCCTCGTCGCCAACCCAGGCGACAACGCTCATGGTGCCCCGGGTCAGACCAATGTTGTTGAGGCGGCTATAGGCGACCGTGACCGGTTGAACGGTCAGATGTTTCCCTTCGATTTCCCGCTCCGCCAGAGCGAAATACGGGCTATTGAAATGCTGGACGACAATGCCGTTTGACGAGGTGCCCTCCGGAAACAGAAACAGATTATCGCCATTTTCCAGATGCGTCTGCATCTCCCCCTTATGGCCGACGATGGCGGGGCGGGTGCGGGCAATGAAGATCGTCTGCTGAAGCTTGGATATGGCGCCGACCAGGGGATAGCTCTGAACATCATCCTTCGACACAAAGCTTCCGGGCAGGACCTTGCCGATGACCGGAATATCCATCCAGGAAATGTGATTAAACACGAACAGGGTCGGGTGGTCTGTACTGATGGTGCCGGAAATGACAACTTCCACCCGCAATAGCCAGCATAGTCCGGCATGGAAGAGTTTCGGAATCACATATTTATGCTGTTTGAACCCGAGCAGAATAACAATCTGCACAGGAACAAGCAGCCCGACCCATAAGAGAACGGCGATGATGGTAAGTATAGATCTGAGACTGTTCATACAAGAAAACTGCGGGAGCCCGCAGACTAACCGTTCTTTTTACTAAGAGATGTCTGGCCGATATTCACCACGGATTCTTCTGGCGAAACCTCACCGGATGCGGATTTTGACAGAGGCTTTCCATAGAGTTCCAGGCGATGATCCACCAGTTCGAAGCCAAGCTCTCCGGCAATCTGTTTCTGCAGCTCTTCAATTTTCTCGCTGGTGAATTCGATCACCTGTCCGGTCTCCACATTGATCAGATGATCATGATGCTCATCCGAGACTTCCTCATAGCGGGCGCGGCCATCGCCGAAATCATGGCGTTCCAGAATGCCGTTTTCCTCAAACATGCGAACCGTGCGATAGACTGTGGAAATACTGATCGTATCATCCACTTCAACGGCCCGCTTATAGACCAGTTCGACATCCGGGTGGTCCTGGGACTCCGAGAGAACCCGCGCGATAACGCGGCGTTGCTCTGTCATCCGCAGTCCTTTCTCAACGCAAATTCTTTCCAGGCGAGACGGCATAGATACCTCTAATAAAAAAATAGCTGCTGAAGCGACATCAGCAGCTACCGATTTTATACAAAATTTCTAATTGGGCCAGCGAAAGTAGGAACTACTTTGCACTGGCCTTTTTCCGACGGGTCCCCAGACCGATTTTTTTGGCCAGATCCCGGCGCTGATTGGCGTAATTCGGCGCGACCATCGGATAGTCAGACGGCAGGCCCCAGCGCTGACGATAGTCGTCCGGCGTCATATCATAAGAGGTTTTCAGATGCCGCTTCAGCATCTTGAGTTTCTTGCCGTCTTCCAGGCAGACAATATAGTCGGGATGGATGGATTTGCGGATTGAGACAGCGGGCTGCGGCCGGTCTGCGTCCGGCTCAGCGGCACCAACCGTTGACAATGTGGCATAGACGTCCTTGATCAGCCCTGAGATATCCGCCGAGTCGACGGGATTTCGAGACAAATGTGATGTCACGATATCCGTTGTCAGTGCAAGTAACTCCAATTTATCGATTTTTTCAGACACGGCTGATTGTCCTCCGTATAAAAAGTCCGAAGCCTTATAGTGTATAGACAATATATGTACAATATTAAGCCAAGAAAAAGGCACAATCGAAAAAAAAAACTATTTCAGCGGCCCCAATTTCGTAACTAATGGGTTATTAGGACATTTATTTCGTTCGTCTAACATTCCAACAAGTTTAATCATATTTAAATAAAGCTTACGATTTAACCCTTTTTACCGCTGCTTTTAGGTGAAATTGCCTCTGTGCAGGAAAGTTTTAAGATCAGGGCGTCCTGAAGATCACCTCCGCCTGTATAATAGTTCTTTCGTCGGCCGATCTGGACGAACCCGGCATTTTTATAAAGGTGTATGGCCGAGGCATTCGCCGCGCTGACCTCAAGAAATATGGACCGCACCTTTGTCTGGCGGAAATAATCTATTCCGCTCCTCAGCAATCGGTGGCCGTAACCGCTTTGGCGAAATTCCGGCAGCACGCAAAAGGTCAGAATCTCAGCTTCTTCCTGCATGTGCCGATAAAGGGCGAAGGCGACCGGACTCCCCTCCTGGCTGAGGAACTGGGCCAGGGTGCCGGGAATGGTAAGGGCACTTTGAAAGGAAGCCTCTCCCCAGGCCGGATCGAAGCAATGCCTGTGCAGCTCGGCCGCCAGCCTGGCATGCTCTGCCCCGGCGGTGAACTCAATATGCACATTCTTTGGATCCATATTGAACGGTCCGGTATGTTAGGATTCCGGGTCTTTCCCTCCCGGTAGCTTGGCATCCGGCGCCCGTAAATACAAGGGGTCTGGCGGCGGCGCATTTTCGTCCGGAAGGTCCCGCATCGCGGCCAGCCCGGCGACGATAAGGGCGTCGGGATCCGGATCAATATCAAGGATGTCATATCCCTCCTCACCAAGTTGTTCAGCCTCAGGCAGCAATCCGGCCCCCGATCCGATGAGGAGCGCTGGCGCCGCCGGGAAATGTGACCGGCATTGAGCGACCGGGAGCGCCAGCGGCGGGTCCAGTGCGGTCAGGTCTTCCGCATTGCCATTTTGCCGGAAGGCCTGAAAATAAATCTCCCCCCGGCGGGCATCGGCCGTGGCAATAATCGGCCGTCCCCTTGCCAATTCAGGAGAAACACTTGCCGCAAGTGCTTCCAGGGTGGTGATACCGATAATCGGTTTTTGCGATGCCAGGGCAATTCCGCGGGCCACCGCCAGACCGATCCGCAGGCCCGTAAAAGTGCCTGGGCCAACGGTTACGGCAATCAGATCGAGATCGGAAAATTCACATCGGGCCGATGCCATCAGGGACTGGATCATGGGCAGAAGGGTTTCCGCGTGGCCGCGCGCGCGTTTCTCGTTGAGATGCGCCCGGACCTTACCGTCGTCCGTAATCGCGACGGAACAGGCATTCAGGGCGGTATCCATGGCCAGTATTTTCATAATGTTGCGTTCCCCGGGTCGGCCCTATAGGATTCGGGTCAAGCCCGGAGTGTTAATCCTAAAATCAAGCGATATCAAGCAACCTTATAACAGAAGTTCTTCAGGATGAATCTAGTTGAAATTTCCTCTGACCAATATGATGTCGAGATTGATATCAGATATGCGTCAAACAATAATTTTACCGGAAATCCCATCTATAAGCGGGCCGCCTGTTTTCTGAACGAAGAAGCGGCGGATAATCTCACCACCGCCATTACCCTCGCCGCGACCTTTGGATTGCGGTTTAAATTGTTTGACGGGTTTCGACCGACCGAGGCGGTGCAGGCTCTGTGGGATCATACGCCGGATCCCCTTTATCTCTCTCCACCCAGCAGCGGATCGCCCCATTCCAGGGGAGCGGCCATTGACCTCACACTGATCGATGGCGACGGACGGGAGCTGGAAATGGGAACCGGATTTGACGCGATGACGCCGCGTTCACATCACGGCGCGCTTGATATCTCCCCGGAGGCGCAAAAAAACAGAGCCCTGTTGTTGGGAGTGATGACATCAGCGGGTTGGGATTTCTACAGAAACGAATGGTGGCATTACCAATTGTTTAGACCTCGTCGCTATCCTACACTCTCCGATACAGCCGCGGAAACAGGGATGATGTGAAACGGCTGAGGCAATGACAGACGGACAAGAGTGACATGCTGAAACTGACGAAAAAACTACGCCGGGCTTTGTTGGGTTTGATTTTAATCGGAGGCCAGGCCGGGCTTGCCCTGCCGGCCCTGGCAGCGGACTGGGCAAGTGTCATTATGTATCATCGGTTTGGCGAGGATCAGCATCCGCGGACCAATATCCGGATCGATCAGTTCAAGGAGCATATCGCTGAGCTTAAGACCGGCAACTATACGGTTCTGCCGCTCAATGAGATCGTAGATCGGCTCGAAAATAATCAAGACTTGCCGGACAGGACCGTTGCCCTCACCATTGATGACGCCTTTCGCTCTGTTTATGAAGTCGCCTGGCCGCTCTTGAGGGAAGCCAATCTGCCCTTCACCATCTTTGTCGCGACCGAAGGTATAGATAAGAAATTTCCCGATTTCATGACCTGGGACCAGCTCCGGGAAATGAGCGATGCCGGTGTTCATATTGGCCATCATTCAGATAAGCATTCTCATCTTCCGACTCTGAAGATCGCTGATGTCCAGAAGGATATCGATAAAGCCAGCGCCCGGTTTGAGGCCGAGCTTGGATTCGTGCCGGCAATTTTCGCCTATCCATACGGCGAATATGGGGATGAGATTAAAACCGTGATCAAAAAGACCGGCTTCAAGGCGGCGTTCGGGCAGCAGTCAGGGGTGGCCTATTCGGGCTATGACCGCTTTGAACTGCCCCGATTTGCCATGACCGAGAATTACGGCGGGATCGGCCGGTTTCGCCTGGCGGCAAATGCCTTGCCATTGCGGGTCAAAGACGTGACACCGTCCGACAATGTACTCCGCAAGAATCCGCCAAACTTCGGATTTACCATCACTGAAAATTATGGCAGCCTGAAAAACCTGTCCTGTTTCTCCTCCAGCCAGACCGGCGGGGCGGTTCCCATTGAGCGGATCGGGTCATCGCGGATCGAGGTGCGCCTCTCGACGCCGTTCAAGGCGGGGCGGGGGCGGATCAACTGCACACTTCCCGGCCCGGAGCGGAGGTGGCGCTGGTTCGGGTCCATGTTCTATATACCGGCTGACATCGGCAGCTAGCTTTGAGGGATAAAATGTACCGTTCAAATAAACTGAAGAAGAAACTGGGGGCGGGAGAAAAGGCAGCCGCCTGCTGGCTGTTTTCCAATTCCTCGGATATGGCCGAAATTGTTGCCGGCGCCGGCTTTGATGCCCTGATGATTGATCATGAGCATGGCTCGGGCAGTTTGACGACGGCTGTGGACCAGATGCGCGCCGCCAATGCGGTCAGTGATGTGACGGTTCTGATGCGGGTTCCGTGGAACGACACGGTCCTCATCAAGCGGGCCCTGGATACCGGGGTTGAGGGGATCATGATCCCTTCTGTTAATACGGCAGAAGAGGCCAGGGCGGCGGTGGCCGCCTGTTACTATCCCCCGAATGGTATTCGCAGCGCTGGATTCGGCGCGGCGCGGGCCGGCGGCTATGGCCGGGTTGCAGAGGAATATCGGCGCAATCTCACCGAAGATCTGATGATCATCTGTCAGATCGAAACCAAGCAGGCCGTCGATAATATCGAAGAGATTGCCGCCGTGGACGGGGTGGATATGCTCTTCATCGGGCCTAATGATCTCTCCGGCAGTATCAACAAGCTGCGTGAATATGAGGACCCGGAAGTCAAGGCGCTGCTGGATGAGGCCCGGGACAAGATCAAGGCCAGCCCGTGCTCTCTTGGGACCATTTCAAGCGGAATAGAGCAGACCAACAAGCTGTTCTCCGATGGCTTCGATTTTCTGCTCTGCTGCGGGGATACATCTTTGGTGTCCTCGGCCGCACATTCTCTTCTGAGCGGGCTGGAGGGGAATCGGGAAAGCAACCCTGGCAAGTATTAAGTCGTTTGTTTTCACCCGAGTGTTTCACGTGAAACAATTTGCGGCGAGTGTCGTCAGACGGTCACGCCGAGGGATGCGGCGGCGGCGGTGATCTGACGCCAGGTTTCATCATCCACATCGATGCCGTTTGCCCCCCGGTGCCGCCGCTGTTCCCGTTCGGGATCGCCCGGGACGATCACCGGATCTTCTCCGGGGCGGGGCGGGGACTGGCGGGCATAGTCGCACATGGCTTTCATCTCACTGGCAATATAGCTCTGGTCGGTCAGACGGTCCGGATCGATGACGATGGACAGCATATTGTTGATGATGCGGGTATCACGGACATTCTCCGGCTGAATAGTGCCACCGCCGCCGATGGCGCCGGCCAGAAGCTCACAGATCAGGGCGAGGCCATATCCCTTATGTTCCCCGATGGGGAGAAGGGCGCCGATGGTCTCTTCCTGCCACATGACCCCCGGATCGGTCGTTGGCCGACCGTCGCTGTCCAGCAATAAGCCTTCGGCCATGGTATGGCCGCTGTTATTGGCGACCCGGACCTTGCCGAGGGCGACCTTGCTGGTGGCGAAATCGAGAATGATCTGGGGCTCGTCCGGGGTGCCGGGCAGGGCGATGCAGACGGGATTGGTGCCGTAGCGGGCGTCGGCCCCGCGATGGGGGGCAACCAAAGGACGATGCCCCGTAACATTGACAAAATGCAGGGAAACCAGACCGGCATCGGCGCATTGCTCTCCATAGGTTCCGACCCTGCCGATATGATGGGCGTTGCGAAGCGCGGTGAGGGCCATGCCGGTGTCCCGGGCCACCGCAATGGCTTTCTCCATGGCCTCCTTTGCGACCACCTGACCATAGCCCGCCAGGCCGTCAAACACGATCATCGAGCCGGTTTCGCTGACCTCCTTGACATGCTGGTTCGGATGCAGATATCCCGATTGCAGATTTTCCACATAGGCGGGAATCATGCCAACCCCATGACTGTCATGACCGGAAAGATTGGCCAGCACCAGATGATCCGTGACGATCTCCGCCTCTTCCTTGGCGCTGCCGCCGGCCATCAGAATGGTTTGAACCTTGTGTCGTAATTCGTCCGCTTGGATGCGCATCTTGTCTCTCTCCTGTCCCTTAAATGGCCGTCAGTCCGCCGTCGATGACCAGTTCCGAGCCGGTCATATGCCGCGATTCATCGGAGGCCAAAAACAGGATGCTGTTGGCGATATCGACGGGTTCGGCGGCCGTGCCGATGGGAATGCGGCCCGGAATTCTGTCCCAGCCTTCCTGGATATCGCCGCCATACATGGACATCAATGCGTCCCCCATATTGGTGCGGACAGGGTCGGGATGGACGGAATTGCAGCGGATGTTATAGCCGTTATTGGTGGCATGCATGGCGACGGATTTTGTCAATTGCCGCACCGCCGCCTTCGAGGCGCCATAGGCGACAAGATGCGGGGTGCCGATGATGGCCGCGACAGAGGAGATATTGACAATGCTGCCGCCCGTTTCCTTCATCGCCCGGACGGCCTGCTGACAGCCGAAAAACACCCCCTCCACATTGACCGAGGCGATGGTCCGCCATTCGGCAATCTCCATATCCTCAATGGTCTGATTGGCGCCGGTGCCGAGAATACCGGCATTATTGACGAGAATATCGAGGCGGCCATGCTGCTCTGAAATCCCGGCCATGACCCGCTCCCAATGATCCTCCCGGGTCACGTCCTGTTCCAGAAAAGACGTGGCGGGTCCGAGCTCGGCCGCCGCGGCCTCTCCATCCGCAACAGAGCGGTCGCTGAGAATGACCGTCGCCCCCTCGTCAACAAAACGGCGCGCGGTTGCCAGCCCGATCCCGGTCGCGGCGCCCGTGATAAGTGCTATTTTCGTGTCCAGCCGACCCATGATATTTCCTTTTTATTTTTATGGCGATCGATGTCGCGGGTGCGCAGGCAGGTGCTCCCGAAACATATCTTTCCATAGCCCGCAAGAATATGCGAGGGGAAAAATCCGCCTCAGGACGGCCGGTCAAAAAGGAAGGATTGTCGGTGGCTTAGATCCGGTTGCCCGCCAACTGCTCCGGCACCAGCCGGGCATTTTCAAACTGATCAAAGCGGTTTGTCTGGATCAGGGCCTTGAGGGCTTCCACATATTCCTCCCCCCGCTCGGAATAGGTGAGGAGGGTTTCGGTGAGCTTGTAGCCGGTCAGCTCGTTTCCGGCATCTGCTTTGCGCCGCTCCCGTTCCGACCGGAACAGCTCATAGGCCGGATGGGCGTTGAGATTATGGATATAGGCATCCACCGAGTCCGCGAGGGAGCTGAAGGCCTTGACCTCATAGGTCTCTCCCTCCTCCCGTTCTTTCGGAACAATCCCCTTGCCGGCGGACCAGACCCGCTGGCCGAACAGGGCATTTCCTTCCCGGGCGAAGCGGGAGGTTCCCCAACCGGATTCCTCCACGGCTTGAGCGAGGGCGAGGGAGACGGGAACCGCATCCACCTTGACCAGCAGGGCGTCCAGATTACCCGGCTCTTCCCGATAATGATCGGCAAGATTATTGAGCCAGACTTTATCCGTCTTGCTCAGTTTTTCTCCGGCCTGCTGAGCGGCCATCACAGTCAAAAGACGCTCGCGCTGGGACAGTATTTTCTCATTGGTGCTCAGGATCAGGGGCAGGACAACAGAGATAAAGATGTCCTTGCGGTCCTCAATATCGGCCATATCCAGGATATCGACAGGAATCTGGTCAACATAATATCTCGGCACGGGCTGGCCATAGCGAATGGTGTCCAGGTCGAAGTCAAATTCGGACAGGGCGCCTTTCAAAGAGACAACATCAAACTGATGGGGTTGTTCCAGCTCCGGCAAATCGGCGGGCTTGCGAGAAGGCAATGGAATCGAAATCGATGACCGCGATTTGGCATCTCCATATGACGCGGTTCTGAGACCATGTGTGGATTCGGTCATTTCCGGTACGATATAGATCAATGCCAGGCCGAGACCCAGCAACGTCACCACCTTATTTGACTTGAAACCCGCTTTAAGTAATCGCATTCCTGCCATCAGACCAGCAGGGTAAAACCGCCATTTTTGCGCTTTTATACTTTCCCTAGTGGGTCTAACCTACGTTGCCTACAATATATAGCGCCCGAAACGGAATTTCGAGCGCTCACCAGCTTCAGGAATATGGGTCATGCCTATGGCAATTTCAAGGCAGGTTTTTTTCGATAAAATTTACCCAGTTTTTTCAAGCACATACCGGGCTTTCGGGAATTAGCTCAAATTTTTAGTAAAATTTAAAACCGTAAAAACCCGAATCAACATTCTTTTTTAACCATAGATTGCGGACGAAAGCCCTGCAGTCTTCAGGTCACCGCATCCAGTTGCCGGGTGGTCAGGTTGCCCGGAACAACGGTGATCGGAATGGCAAAGGTCCCCGACATTTCCCCGACCAGGCTTTTGATCAGGGGCCCGGGCCCACCGGTATCCGGCGACGCGGCGAGAACCAGAATACGAATGTCCGGATCTTCCTCAATCAGGGCCAGAACCTCTTCTTTTTTGTAGCCATCGCGAATGGCGAATTCCGGAATGATCGTGGTCTCGTTCTGGATATCTTCCGCCAGAGACTGCAACCGCGCCTCCGCCGCCTCACGTGCTTCTTCCCGCATGGCCTGCTCCACCCCCATCCAATGCTGGAACTCCGGCGGCTCGATCACATAAAGCAATATGACCCCGCCGCCGACATGCCAGGCCCGGCGACAGGCAAACCGAATGGCGGACGTGCATTCCGGCGTGTCATCGACAACCACAAGGAACTTGTTGCGCATTCTATCGCTTTGGGCGTCTTCTGTCATAAAGGCTCCGCATCTGAACTACCTGGAGAAATATCCTGCCACTAACGCGACAGTTATTTCAAGAGAATGTTGCTTATTTCCTGGAGCTGGTTGCGGGCGCGCAGAACGTAAAAACCCTGAGCGGTCAGATGATTGGGCAGAAACTGGGAGTCCGGTGCGGCGTTGACGATGATGATCGGATCCAGCTCAATGACAGATTTAAAACTATCGAGCATCTGCGCCCAAGCATTATTAAGCTCTCGTTCCTTGATCAGGGTTTCATAGTCCTGGCCCAGGGATTTCAGGATCATGTAATAGCCATAGCTCTGACCCTTGATGTCATAGAACAGATCGTCCGCCTTGAAATCAATGAAGCTGCCGGCGTTTTCATCAATATGCTTGTCGATGGCAGCCGTAGACGATCCGATATCCAGGGAGATGCGATCCAGTGTCGCCAGCAGATTATCGGCACGCTTTTCAAAGACAGCTTGCCCTTCCGCAAGCCGTTTGTTGTAACTGATCAGGGATTTGCGGGCTTTGGCATATTGTTCTTCCGAGGCGGCGGTGGGCATCAGGGACACCGATGGATCCCAGCTCCATTTCGTGCCGGAATATTGTAACAGGCCAGCCGCTTCCTGAAGGTCCGGATCGGTTTGGCTTGATCCCCGGGTTCGTCCGATCTGATCGGTCAGCTCAAAGCTGAATCGGGCCAGGGCGGAGATCACACCTTGCTGGTAGTTGGGCATATTATCAAGCATGGATGAGGGCATGAAAAACGGATCATTGGCCGTCCAGCGATTGATATTGATCTCCCGGTCGATCAAGGCGGCCATCATATCGACCGCCTTACTCCCGCCGGGCACCACATTCTCGCCCGTCGGAACAAAATCGATATCATCCTCGATATTATGGACCATGATCATGCCGATGGGATAATAGGCAACAATCAAAATCAACAAGATCAGGGCGACCGGTTTCCAGCCGCGTTTTACGGTTTCTTTTGCCCTGCTGCTTGTCCCGATCCGCTTTTTCTCCGGACCAGTGCCACCAATCTCACTCATTCATCTCGCCCCGTTTACCCAATGCATCTCTTCACATCGACGCTTCTAGATGTATGTTGTTTCGCGGTCAGTTACAAGCCAGGTCCTGTTTTGCGCTCCGTCAAGGTGTCAGGAAACCGACCGTTTCCCTCACTTCCTTCATCACCGGTTCCGCCAGGGCGCTCGCCCGTTCCGCGCCGTCTTTGAGGATAGCATCCACATGGTTCGGATCATCCATCAGCCGTTTCATTTCCTCTCCCACGGGGCCAAATTTCTCAACTGCCAGCTCGGTCAAAGCCGGTTTGAAAGCAGAGAACTGGGCGCCGGCATATTCCGTCAAGACCGCTTGCCGGCTCTGGTCTGAAAGCGCCGCATAGATACCGACCAGATTGGCGGCTTCCGGCCGGTTTTCCAGATCTTTCTCATTATCGGGAAGCGGATCGGCATCGGTCCTGGCTTTACGCAGTTTCAGGGCGATGGCATCCCGGTCATCGGTAAAGGTGATGCGGGAATAATCACTCGGATCGGACTTTGACATCTTCTTGGAGCCATCCCTGAGAGACATGACCCGGGTGGCTTCGCCAAAAATCAGAGGTTCAACAATCGGAAATGTTTCGGTTCCGTAGTCGTTATTGAATTTCTGAGCGATGTCGCGGGTCAGTTCCAGATGCTGCTTCTGATCCTCACCAACCGGCACATGGGTGGCTTTATAGGCCAGAATATCCGCCGCCATCAGGGAAGGATAGGCATAGAGGCCGAGAGAGGCATTTTCGCGGTTCTTGCCCGCCTTCTCCTTGAACTGGGTCATCCGGTTAAGCCAGCCAAGACGGGCAACGCAGTTAAAGATCCAGGCGAGCTCGGCATGGGCCGGAACGGTGCTCTGGGCGAAGATGATGGATGTTTTCGGGTCGACTCCGGCGGCGAGATAAGCCGCCGCCACCTCCCGGGTATTGCTGCGCAGATCCGCCGGGTCCTGCCAGACGGTGATGGCATGCATATCGACGGCACAATAGATGCACTCATAGTCTTTTTGCAGGCCGACAAAATTGCGAATGGCCCCGAGATAATTTCCCAGATGCAGATTGCCGGTGGGTTGAACGCCGGAAAAAATTCGTGACATAACAGCTCCTCGCTTTGGACACGAGCTCCGAAATTGCGATCACCAGGGAGATGCCGCCGGAGCAGGAGTAAAAGGTAAAAATGAACCGCGGTTATTGCAGGGGATCCGCTTTCCGTCAACCGGTTATCCTTCAGGACGCTTACGCAGCATCAATTTCACATCTGCAAGGGCGGCGGCACCGGTGATCAGGGCTGCCATGGCATAGAGCCCGCCGCCCAGGGCGATGAGCAGGATCAGGGCGACAATCCGGGTCATGAGATCCCCGCCGAACTCCGCCGCCAGCAGGTCCCGGGCGACCCATAAAGCCGCTCCCATCAGGGCGCTGGCAAGCACCATGCCGAGCAGGCGGCGCAGCAAGCGTCTATCTGTTTGGTAATGCCCCCGCTTGATCAGCAGGGCAAACAGGATCAGGGCATTGATCCAGGAGGACAGGGATGTCGCAATGGCTATGCCGACATGGGAAAAGCTGCCGATCAGCGAAAGACTCAAGACGACATTGGCGATCATGGCGAGGACACCGACGACGACGGGGGACGTGGTATCCTCCCGGGCGAAAAATCCGGGCGCGAGAATCTTCACGAGCACATAGGCAGGCAGGCCGGAGGAGAAAGCGAGCAGGGCGGCCCCCGTTTTCAGGCTGTCCTCGGCGCTGAACTCTCCATGTTGAAACAGCACGGAAGTGATCTGCTCCGGGATCACCATCAGGGCGACGGCCGCCGGCAGGGTTAGCAGCATGGACAGCTCGATGGCCCGGTTGAGACTGGTGATGGAGAGGCTTTCTTCTCCCGCCCGGATCTGTCGTGACAGGAGCGGCAGCAAAGCTGTTCCCACCGCGATGCCAATGACCCCTAGCGGTAACTGATAGACCCGGTCCGCATAATAGAGATAGGAAATCGAGCCTGTCGCCAGGAAGGAAGCGATGATGGTGCCGACGAGGATATTGATCTGCATGACTCCGGCCCCGAGGGCGCCGGGCAGCATCAGCTTTAACAATCGTTTTACATCGGCATTCAGACGCGGCGCGCGGATGGGGATCTGGATATCCGAACGGCGGCAGGCAATGATCAGAAAGATCACCTGGGCCAGTCCGGCGGCGGCGACACCCCAGGACAGCATCAGTCCCACTGTCGGTTCCGTCTTTCCCATGGCCGCCAGCAGGCAGCCAATCAGGATAATATTGAGGAGGATCGGTGCCGCCGCCATGGCGGCAAATTTATAAAAGGCCGTCAGCATGCCGCCGAGCAGTGCAACAATGGCCATGGCTGTCAGATAAGGGAAGGTGATGCGGGTAAAGTCGACGGCCAGGGCGAAGCGGTCACCGTCCATGGCGAAGCCCGGCGCCAGATACTGCATCATGAAGGGCATGAAGATCATGAACAGGGCCGAAAAGATCAGCAAGAACCCGACCAGAATACTGAGGCTGTGACCGGCAAATTCCAGGGCAATTTCCTTGCCCTCCGCTTCCAGGCGGCGTGCGAACATCGGCACGAATGCCGCCGAGAAGGCTCCCTCCGCCACCAGCCGCCGGAACATATTCGGGATACGAAAGGCGACAAAAAAGGCGTCTGCTACGGGACCGGCCCCCAGAACCGTCGCCATCAGGATATCGCGCAGGAAACCCAGCACCCGGCTCACCATGGTGTAGCCGCCAACGGTCGCGACAGATTTAATCAAACTCATACATACCCCTCGACAAATCGAACCGGATCGGGCGGCGCCTTAACTCACCGCGACCGCCTTTTTTGATTTGGTCTCCTTCTTTGGCTGGGTCTTGGTTTCTGAAATCGCCTGCAGCAGTTTCTTCTCGATATTGGCCAGTTTCACCTTGTTGGTGATTTTCAGGCCGAAGCTGTCCTTGACATAAAACACATCCACCGCCCGCTCTCCATAGGTGGCGATATGAGCCGAGGAAATGCTTAATGACAGGGTGAACAGGGTGCGGGACAGATCAGCCAGCAGCCCCGGACGATCCCGTCCGCGCAGCTCGATCACCGTATGGGTGTTGGAGGCTTTGTTATCCAGCAGGACAGACGGCTGCACTTTGAATATCCGGGTGCGGCTCGGCAGGCTCGATTTCTCACGGTCGACGATTTCCACATGGGGTCGCCGGGCACCCTGCAGGGTATCCTCAATGGTGGCCCGCAGCTTTTTCATGCGGCCACCCTTGTCATAGACCTTGCCCTCGGAATCCTGGATGTAGAAGGTATCGAGCGCCATGCCGTCGGTCGTTGTATGGATCTTGGCGTCAACGATATTAGCGCCAGTGATGGCCATGGCCCCGGTAATGCGGGCGAACAGGCCCGGATGGTCGGCCGTATAGACCGTGACTTCCGTAATCGATTGAAACGGATCGCTTTTGGCCTCAATGGTGAACAGGGCCTTTTTCTTGTCGGCTTTTCGCATCAGGTCGGCATGGAATTTTTGATCGTCGCTGTTGGTGGCGATCCAGTAGGATTCGTAGAAGCGGTTTACATGGCGATTGATTTCCGCTTTTTTCCAGCCGTCGAGCTGCTCCCCGAGAAGGATCTGCTGCTGTCTGGCCCGCTCCTCCCGGCCTTCGGAAATATGGCCGCCCGTGAGTGCCGTCTCACTGGCATAATAGAGCTCGCGCAGCAACTGCCCCTTCCAGCCATTCCAGACATTGGGGCCCACAGCCCGGATATCAGCCACGGTCAGGATCAGCAGGAGCCGCAGTCTTTCCGGGCTCTGGATGATCTTGACGAAATCCTCAACCGTCTTGGGATCGGCGATATCCCGCTTGAAGGCGAAATTGCTGAAGGTCAGATGGTAACGGACGAGCCAGGCGACCGTCTCTGTTTCAGAGGCGGACAGGCCCAGGCGGGGGCAGAGCTTTTCGGCCACCTCCGCACCAAGTACGGAGTGATCTCCACCGCGCCCCTTGGCAATATCATGAATGAGGACAGCACAGTACAAGACGTTGCGGGACAGGATTTTCGGAATGATCTTGTGGGAGAGGGGATGCTCGCTTTCAAGCTGACCGGCCTCGATCTGCGACAGAATGCCGATGGCCCGGATAGTATGCTCATCCACCGTATAGACGTGATACATATCATGCTGCATCTGGGCGACAACCCGGCCAAAATCAGGAATGAAACGCCCGAATACCCCCGCTTCATTGAGGCGGCGCAGGGTGGTTTCCGGATCCTTGGTGCTGGTCATCATTTCCAGGAACAGCTTGTTGGCCGCCGGGTCCGCTCTCAGCTTTCGATTAATGAGTTTCAGATCCTGACGGATCAGGCGCAGGGCATTGGGATGAACGTCGAGGCCTTTTTCCTGTGCCAGATGAAACAGCTCCAGCATCCGGATGGGGGCTTTCTTCAGGTCATCGTCATGTTGAACATTCAGCCGCCCGCTTTCCACCAGATAGCCCTTCAGTTTGCGCCGGCCGAGGCCAAATCGCGGGATGGGCAGCCTGTTCTTCTTTTGCTGTTCCGCTTCCAGATTGGCGCAGAAGATCCGGGTCAGGTCGCCAACATCCTTGGCGACGAGGAAATAATGCTTCATGAACCGCTCAACCCCAAGGGTACCGGCATGGTCCTTATAGCTCAACCGCTGCGCCAACTCCGGCTGCATATCAAAGGTAATGCGTTCTTCGGGCCGATTGGCCAGGTAATGGAGATGACAGCGCACGGTCCTGAGGAAATTGGAGGCCTGGGTGAAGCGCTTACGTTCTTTCTCTGTAAAAACGCCCAGCTCTACCAGCTTTGAAATCTCCGTTGTGCCATGGACAAATTTCGCGATCCAGAACAAGGTCTGAAGATCCCTGAGACCACCTTTGCCTTCTTTCATATTCGGTTCGACGACGTAGCGGGAATTCCCGAACTTCTGATGACGCTCATCCCGCTCCTGCAATTTGGATTCGATAAAAGCCTTGCTGTTGCCGGCCACGATATCCTTCATGTATTTATGCCGCATTTCTGCAAACAGGTCCTGATCCCCCCACAAATGTCGTGCTTCCAGCAAAGCGGTCTGGATGGTGATGTCTTTTGCGGCTAGGCGGATGCATTCATCGACATTGCGAGTGGAATGCCCGACTTTAAGGCCCATGTCCCACAACAGATAAAGGACAAACTCGATGATCTGCTCGCACCAGGACGTCTGCTTGTAGGGAAACAAGAATAACAGATCGATATCGGAATAAGGCGCGAGTTCACCCCGGCCGTATCCTCCAACCGCCACGATGGAAAGTTTCTCCTCAGGTGTGGGATTGCTCAGGCGATAGATATACTGGGTGGCGGTGTCATAGATGGTCCGCACCAGCTGATCGACAAGGAAACAGCGGGCATACATGGCAGGCCGACCTTTATTTGTCGCCAGAAAACGCGCCTTGATCACGTCATCACCTTCGGCAAGCTTCAATTTCAGAAGGCTGAGCAGAGCATTTCTGAAGTCCAGACTTTGCGGTGCATGTTGCTCAGCCAGCTCCGCAATGGCGGAAATGACTTCTTTGCGGTCTAAAATCTCTCTACGGTTTGGAATTTTTTCCATTTAAAATCCAGTTTACGCGAGTCTTGGTTTGATCCAGCCCGCCTTTTACGGCCTCCCCTTACTCTATTTAGCCTCTGTTTATCAAAATTCTGCGTTAAAGGCTTTAAAATTAGGATATTTTGGCCTTAAAGTCCTATGAGTGATGGGGGAGGCGTTATTGCATGGCAAGAAAATACGACATTCAGGACCTCAATGTGGCCGCCGCCTATAAGGCATTTCCAGATGAAATGCGATCCAGGCTCCTGGCTTTGCGCCAAATGATTTTTGAGACGGCTTCAGGACTAAAAGAGGTTGGGCCTATAGAGGAGACCCTAAAATGGGGCGTTCCTAGCTACCTGACACCGATTAGTAAAAGTGGCACGACGATCCGGCTTGCACCTGCGAAAGAACAGAATTGCTACGGACTTTATGTCCATTGTCAGACCCGACTGATTGAGGAGTTCAAGCAAACCCACCCCGACAGTTTGACCTATAGCGGCACCCGGGCTCTGTTGTTCAAGCTCAATGAGCCCGTACCTGAAAAAGAGCTCAGGGAGTTTATTGCCGCTGCCCTTACCTATCACCGTCGAAAGGTACCCGCCGGCTAGCTTTCATGTATCTATTTGCTTTTGGAAACGGCGCTTTGATCGGTGCGGGTCTGATCATCGCCATTGGCGCCCAAAACCTATTCGTGCTGCGACAAGGGGTTGCTCAGGATCAGATCTTTATCGTCTGTCTGTTATCAGCCTTTATTGACGCCTCTCTCATTCTTGTCGGCGCTATCGGTTTGGGCGGTTTGATTGCAGCGGTTCCCTGGCTTGTTCCCTGGGCGACTTGGGGCGGTGCGGTCTTCCTGGTGATTTTCGGTCTCTTTTCCCTAAGGCGGGTTATTTGGCCTGCAAGGACTGCTCCGTCGACTGGGGATCCAGTGATTTCAAGTGCCAAGAAAGCAGCCATGCTGACGTTGGCTTTCGGATTTCTCAATCCCCATGTCTATCTAGATACAGTCATCCTATTGGGCAGTATCGCCGCAGGATATGAGATTGATCAGCGTATCTATTTCGTTGCCGGGGCGATTACTGCCTCCTTCGTCTGGTTCTTTAGCCTCGGCTATGGGGCGAGAGCGCTTCGGCCTTTGATGAGAACTGTCACCGGTGCTCGCGTACTTGATAGCCTGGTCGCCGCCATCATGTTTCTGGTGGCGGCAAACCTGGTCTATGATGAAATCGCTTTCGGTGTTTGACTAGGGTCAGGAGATTGTCTGGCCGCCATCGATGGTCAATGTTTGACCTGTCAGGAATGTGCCGGCGTCAGAGGCCATAAACACCGCAGCACCGGCAATTTCATCGGGCATGCCGATGCGGCCAAGCGGAGCCTGAGCTTCTGCCCGTTTCAGGATTTCAGGATTTTCCCAAAGCGCACGGGCGAAATCTGTTTTTATCAGACCGGGAGCGATGGCATTTACCCGAATGTTATCGGCTCCATGTTCCACCGCCAGATTGCGCACTAGCTGCATGTCTGCGGCCTTGGAAATTGAATATGCCCCTAAAACAGCTGAACCCCTGAGGCCGCCAATGGAGGATACGATAATAATGGCGCCGTCTTTTCGGGATTTCATCTCGGGTAGCACCATGTTGCAGAGCCAATGATTGGATTTGATATTACTGGCCATGATCTTGTCAAAGGCTTCATCGGGAATGCCGCTTGAGGGGCCGAAATACGGGTTGAGGGCGGCATTGCAAACAAGGATGTGAATGTCCCCGAATTTTTTGCGGGTTTCATCGACGAGATTTTGCAGGGATTCTTTTGAGTTGATATTGCAGGGAATGGAAACAGCCTCACCGCTGCTCCCCTCCGGAAGGCCTGCATTAATCTCAGCGGCCACTTCTTCGCAGACATCTGCCTTGCGGCTGGAGATCGTGACTTTGGCCCCAGCCTTTGCCATTTGCTCCGCGATTGCCTTTCCGATCCCTTTACTGGACCCTGTAATAACTGCCGTCTTTCCCGATAGATCAAACATAGAAACACTCCATTTTTGTTGTTCTTTTTTCCAAATTCTTCGTCAGACTAGTGACATGCGGGTAGCTTGTCACCTCCTAGATCAGTCCTGTGACATTAATTCCTTCAGCTCGTAAATCAGCTCCAATGCGTCTCTCGGCGAGAGATCATCTGCACTGATGTTGCCAAGTCGTTGCAGCGCTTTTGAAGGAACATCTGACGGTTGCGCTGTGGCGGTTTCTTCGAGAACGGTGGCAAAGAGCGGTAAATCATTGGCAAGACGGGTTGAGGCTGAGGTCTGGTCCTTTTTCTCAAGTGCTTCCAGGACTGATTCAGCCCGCATCACGACGGCTTTCGGTAATCCGGCCAGTTTGGCCACCTGGATACCATAGGATCTATCGGCCGACCCTTCCCCAACCTCATGCAGGAAGACTACATCGCCTTTCCATTCGCGTACTCGCATGCTGTGGTTTGACAGCGCCTCAAGTTTGGATCCGAGAGCTGTTAGTTCATGATAGTGGGTAGCAAACAAAGCTCGGCATTTGTTGACATCATGCAGATTTTCAACGGTGGCCCAGGCGATGGACAGACCGTCAAAAGTTGCCGTCCCTCGGCCGATCTCGTCAAGAATGACCAGAGATCTTGGGCTGGCCTGGTTGAGGATGGTAGCGGTTTCCACCATTTCAACCATGAAAGTGGACCGGCCCCTGGCCAGGTCATCCGCTGCCCCTACACGGCTGAACAACTTATCAACGACGCCAATATGAGCTTGCCCGGCAGGGACATAGCATCCGATCTGTGCAAGGATTGTTATCAGTGCATTCTGCCGGAGAAATGTACTTTTACCCGCCATGTTAGGACCGGTGAGAAGCCAAAGCCTTTGCTCCGTATTCAGCACACAATCATTTGCCACAAACGGGCTGTCGGCAGCGGTGGCGAGGGCTTTCTCTACAACGGGATGGCGGCCATCTGTTATTTCGAAGGCGAGACTGTCATCCACAAGGGGAAGGCAGTAATTACTTTCCGTGGCCAGTTGGGCATGGCTTGCGGCGACATCCAACACGGCCATGGCGCTGGCTGCTTTCAGGATTTCTGTCCCCCAGTCGGTGACCCGGGACACGAGTTCGTCGAACAGTGTCAGCTCAAGCGCGAGGGCCCGATCCGCAGCTCGGGAAATCTTATCTTCCAGCTCCCCCAACTCAACGGTAGAATAGCGGACTGCGTTGGCCATCGTCTGGCGGTGAATGAAATCTTCGCCCATATTGTCAACGAATCGCGGTGTGATCTCGATAAAATAACCAAGGACATTATTGTGCTTGACCTTCAAGGACGGCACATTTGCCTGCTCTGCATATTGCGCTTGCAGATTTGCGATCAGGCGCCGACTCTCATCCCGAAGGGCGCGCAGGTCGTCAAGATCGGCGCGATACCCCTTGGCAATAAACCCGCCGTCCCGTGCAAGCAACGGCAAATCACCCGCCAAGGATCTGGACAGCAACTCGACGATTTCACCGTGGGCACCTAGCTGACTTGCTGTGTCCTGAAGGCCGGAGGGCAGGGTCTCAAGATTCTCTGCTGTGAGGGCAGATCGAAGATTGGCGGTTTCAGAAAGACCGTCGCGAATGGCGGCAAGGTCGCGGGGACCACCACGGCCCAGGGAGAGCCGGGACAGGGAACGTTCCATATCGGGGCAGCGCCGGAGAATGTCTCGCAGCGCCTCCCGTTTGGCGGAGCTCTGCTCGAAATAGGTGACCATTTCCAATCGCCGGTGAATAGCAGCGGGCTGGGTCAGGGGGCTTGATAAATCGGCCATGAGTCTGCGTCCGCCTGCGCCTGTGATTGTCCGATCAATTACGGATAGCAGACTTCCTTTTTTCTCACCGGACATGGTCCTGACAAGTTCCAGGTTACGACGGGTCGCCCCGTCAATCGACATGACATCGGCCGCCGAGAGCTTCTGCGGGGGCTTGATAAGCGGAAATTTTCCCTTTTGGGTCAGCTCGACATAATCAACGAGCGCCCCACAAGCGGCGAGTTCGGACCGCTCAAATGCACCGTAAACATCAAGGGTTGCGACATCGAAAAGAGTTTTCAGCCGTCGCTCCCCATTCTGGCTGTAAAATCGTACAGAGGGAAGCGGAGTGAGGGCTTTACCCCAGTCTTCTGTGAGCTCGGAAAAATCCTCGTCATCCAGCCATCTGTCTGACATCAGGATTTCTCCCGGGTTCAGTCTTGAAATCTGAGCGCTGATATCGTCTCTCTCGGTTGTCGAGGCAAAAAATTCACCGGTGGAGATATCAAGCCAGGCCAGAGCATAGTCTTTTCCGGACCTTGCGATCGCCACCAGGAAATTATGGGCCCGCGCATCAAGCAGCGATTCCTCGGTCAGGGTTCCCGGTGTTACAAGCCGTACCACTTCCCGTGCGACAACCGATTTATAGCCGCGCTTCTTCGCCTCTGCCGGGCTTTCCGTTTGTTCGGCTACGGCGACGCGATGTCCCTTACGGATCAGCTTTTGCAGATAGCCATCGGCCGCATGAACCGGAACACCGCACATGGGAATGTCTTCTCCGTCATGTTTTCCCCGTTTGGTCAGGGCAATATCAAGGGCGGAAGAGGCAATTTCCGCATCGGCAAAAAACAGCTCATAAAAATCGCCCATCCGGTAAAATAAAAGGCTGTCCGGATGATCTTCCTTGATGGTCAGATATTGCGCCATCATGGGAGTAACGGTTTTATTCGGTTGCGACTTGGTTTTGACTAGGGTAGGCATGAGGGAAAACTACCATAGCACGGGGCTTTGCCAACAGCTTTGTCGTAATTTTTATGGCAAAACTTTCGAGACGAAAAACAGGAACGCAATTCAATGAGTGAAAAACGGGATTCCAGCCAATATGACGAGGCGTTGCGCTATCATGCGCAAGGCAAACCGGGAAAACTGGAAATAATTGCCACCAAAGCTGTGGCCACGCAGCATGATCTGTCACTGGCCTATTCGCCCGGCGTGGCGGCCCCCTGCCTTGCTATCGCGGAGGATCCCGAATCTGTCTATGATTATACGACCAAGGGCAATCGGGTCGCCGTGATTTCGAACGGAACGGCGGTATTGGGCCTTGGTAATCTCGGGGCGCTCGGCTCGAAACCGGTCATGGAAGGAAAAGCTGTCCTGTTCAAGCGCTTTGCCGATCTCGATTGTTTTGATCTTGAGCTGGATACGGAAGATGTCGATGAGTTTGTAAATAGTGTCCGCTTGATGGGCCCCAGCTTCGGCGGCATCAATCTTGAAGATATCAAAGCGCCGGAATGCTTTATCATTGAGCAGCGGCTGCGCGAAGATATGGATATCCCGGTTTTTCATGATGACCAGCATGGGACGGCCATTATCTGTGCGGCCGGTATTATCAACGCCCTTGACCTGACAGATCGCAATCTCAAAGAGGTGAAAGTTGTCGTAAACGGGGCCGGAGCGGCGGCAATCGCCTGCCTTGAACTGATCAAGGCCATGGGTCTTCCCCATGACAACGCCATCCTGTGCGATACCAAGGGGGTTATCTATCAGGGCCGTGAAGAGGGAATGAATCAGTGGAAGTCCGCACATGCCGTGGAGACGGAAGCGCGGACCCTTGAGGAGGCGATGGTTGGCTCGGATATTTTTCTCGGGCTGTCCGTAAAAGATGCCGTCACACAGGACATGGTAAAATCAATGGCAGAGAAACCGATTATCTTCGCCATGGCCAATCCGGACCCGGAAATCCGCCCAGAGGAAATTGCCGAGGTTAGAAATGATGCCATAGTCGCCACCGGTCGCTCTGATTTTCCGAATCAAGTGAATAATGTCCTGGGATTTCCTTATATCTTCCGAGGCGCCCTTGATGTTCGGGCGACGACAATCAATGAAGAGATGAAAATTGCCGCAGCAGAAGCTTTAGCCGAACTGGCCCGCGAGGATGTGCCCGATGAGGTTGCTGCCGC
Source organism: Sneathiella sp. (assembly GCA_965228285.1). GTDB lineage: Bacteria > Pseudomonadota > Alphaproteobacteria > Sneathiellales > Sneathiellaceae > Sneathiella. Next base: position 2,627,017 of record OZ245808.1, on the reverse strand, counting down.
CTATAAGGGCAAGCGTCCGGTTTATGGCCCGGACTATATTATCCCCGTGCCCTTCGATCCTCGTCTTATCAGCCATGTCCCAACTGCGGTCGCCAAGGCAGCCATGGATTCCGGCGTTGCGCGCCGCCCGATTATTGACGAGCATGCCTATCGTAACGAACTTCGGGCCCGCCTCGATCCAACAGCAGGTTCCCTGCAACTGATCATGGATGAGGTGCGGGCCATGCCAAGGCGTGTCGTCTTTGCTGAAGGGGAAGAAGAAAAGGTCATCCGCGCTGCTGTAGAGTTTCAAAAGGCTGGTTACGGTATTCCCGTGCTGATAGGTCGTCATGCGGAAATCAGCAAGACCATGGAAGAGATCGGGATTGAAGGAGTGGACAACCTTGAAATCTATAATGCCAGTGAAATGGAAGATCGCGAGAAATACCATAATTTCCTGTTTGAACGACTTCAGCGTCAGGGGTATCTGTTCCGTGATTGTGTGCGGCTGGTCAATCGGGACCGGAATATTTTTGCTGCATGCATGGTCGCCATGGGCGATGCGGACGCGGTTCTGACCGGCGTAACCCGTCGCTTCTCTGTTGCCTTCAAAGAGATACAGAAGGTCATAGAGCCAATGGAGGGCAAACGTGTTATCGGTGTGTCCGTGATTGTCGGTCGGGATCGAACTGTCTTTATGGCAGATACGACTGTTACCAACCTGCCAACCGCTGATGAACTTGTCTCCATTGCCAAGGAGGCCGCAGAGGTTGCGCGCCGGCTTGGTCATGAGCCACGGGTTGCAATGTTGTCCTATTCGAATTTCGGAAATCCGAAGCATGTGACCTCGGATCGAATTCGGGAAGCTGTCTGCCTGCTGGATGAGGAAGAGCTGGACTTCGAGTATGACGGAGACATGTCGGCAGATGTGGCCCTGAATGAAGAACTGATGGCCATGTATCCCTTCTGTCGTTTGTCCGGGCCTGCAAATGTCCTGGTCATGCCGGGATTGCACTCTGCCAATATTGCCTCAAAACTGATGCCTATTCTTGGGGAAAGCAAGGTCATTGGCCCGTTGCTGGTCGGTCTCTCAAAGCCGGTACAGATTGTTCCCATCGGTGCCACGGTCTCGGATCTTGTGAACATGGCCGCCCTGGCGGCCCATGAAGCTGCGCAGTGATCGCCTAATCATAAAGCCGCAATCGCATTTTGCGATTGGCGGCGATGAAGGCGATAACACTGATGATCAGGATATAAGCTGAGTGTAGTGCCAGCATCGGCAGGTCAATGGGTAGACCAGCTGACATTGGGCGAATGGCGGCGACCAGATGGGTCATCGGAAATGCCCAGGCAATATATTGAATCACTTCCGGAAAGCGGTTGATTTCAAAAAATACGCCGCAGAAGACGAACATGGGGGTTACCCAGAAGGTGAAGAAATAGCTGAAAAATTCATAACCTTTGGCATATGCCGTCGCTGCCAGTCCAACGCAGGCAAAACAGATTGACGCCAAAAAAACAATCGGTAAGGCCAGTAACGCGCCAGATAGAGAAGGGACACCACCCCAAACCCAGCCAACAATCAATACGGTGACCGAGGAAATAAGGGCCTTGGCCGCGGCCCAGAGAACCTCTCCCATCAATAATTCCGTCAGAGTCACGGGTGTGGATAGAATGGCATCCCAGTTTCCCATGGTGAAATAGCGGGTGAAAGAGCCGATTGTTGTTTCAAAACTGGCGGAGAAAGCCGCTGAATAAGCGATCATTCCAGCGACAACAAAGGTCAGGTAGCTCATGCCGTCCATGGCATCTATGAACTGGCCGAGGCCGAATCCAAAGGCAAACAGGAACAGGATCGGGTTCGCCACGTTGGACGCCATGGAGGATCCTATGAACTTCTTCCAGACACTATATTGGCGCCCGGAAACTGCTAAAACATACTTGGCACCTGGCATCTGCATGGCGCTAGTTCTCCCTTAAGGTCCGCCCGGTCAGACGTAGAAAGACGTCTTCAAGATTGGCGGGACGATGTAGATACACGGCGTTTTCCGGCAGATCGGCAATGAATTCCCGGGTTGACCGGACAAAATACAATACGGAATCGCCGATATCCTCCTGATCCCATTTGCCGTCCGCAGATTGCGCCAGATCCGGCTTCTGTACTTCAAACACATGGCCTTTGACATGGCGATCGATCAATTCTTCCGGTGTGCCCTGATCGAGGATCTTCCCTTCGTCGATGACAATGATCTGATCACAGAGCCGCTGTGCTTCGTCCATGTAATGGGTTGTGAGTAAGAGGGTTCTACCCTGTTTTTTAAGAGCGGATAATTGCTTCCAGATCAGCACCCGCGCCTGAGGATCCAGGCCGGTTGTCGGTTCGTCGAGGACCACCAACTCCGGCTCGCCGATAAGCGCTCTGGCGATGATGAGCCGTCGTTTCATGCCTCCTGACAAGGCCATAACCGGTGCCCGGGCCTTCTCCGTCAATTGCATAAATTCAAGCAGCTTCGGAACCCGTTCCGATATCAACGATGAGGGAAGCGCAAAATAACGCCCGAACGATTCGAGATTCTCAACAACACTGATGTCCGGATCAAGGTTGGTCTCCTGGGGAACCATACCAATCCTCGCCTTGATTTTCCGGGTCATCTTATGGACCGGGACACCAAAGACTTCCAGGCTACCTTCCGTCACATCGGATAGCCCCATAATCATGCGCATTGTTGTCGATTTGCCGGCCCCGTTTGGTCCGAGCAATCCAAAGCATTGTGCTGGCTCGACAGAAAAATCGATGCCCTTGACGACTTCAAGGTCACCATATTTCTTTTTCAGGCCCACTGCGGCAATAATAGCTGGCGCGTTCATTGTTGTTGTCCGGACAAAGAAAGACGGGCGGGAGGGATCGTGCAGGTTCACATACTATAGATCAGGGATTTCGGTGCAATCCCCTTTAGACGTAGCGCGATTACTCTTTCAGGTTCTGATGTTTTTATGCAATTGGTTCTTTCGGAGGGAACGAAAGTTCCATTAAGCTCCAGCCAACTTATTACCGGAACGGAATAGTGATGACTTGGATTACGCCGATAACCCTTGAAGACGAGATGGTACAGCTGGTTCCTCTTGACCCGTCCCATGGACCGGACCTGAAAAAAGCCACTGAAGACGGAGAGCTTTGGAAGCTTTGGTATACCACTGTGCCATCGCCGGAGGATATGGAAGAGGAGATCAAAAGACGGGAGGCTCAGAGGGTGGCCGGCTCGATGCTGCCGTTCACGGTGATTGATAAGAAATCGGGGCGGGCTGTCGGCATGACGACCTATATGAATATCGATTATCCGGGTCGCCGGGTCGAGATCGGCTCTACCTGGTATGCCCGTGCCGTGCAGCGGACGGGGCTCAATACGAGATGTAAGAAACTTCTCCTCACCCATGCTTTTGAAGTGCTGGACTGTAATGCTGTGGAGTTTCGTACTCATTTTCACAATCGCAATAGCCGCCGGGCCATAAAAAGGATTGGCGCCAAGCTTGACGGCATTCTCCGTAACCACATGATCGCCAAAGATGGTACTTTGAGAGATACCTGCGTCTACAGCATCATTGCCGGAGAGTGGCCTGCCGTGAAATCCAACCTCACCTATATGATCGAGGAGGGGTCTTAGGATTCCAGCCGTTCGCGAAGCTCTGTCTTCAAAACTTTGCCATAGTTATTTTTCGGAAGCTCCGTAACAAAGAAATACTCTTTGGGCCGTTTGAAGCGGGCGATTTGGCTCAGGCAGTGCCGGTCCAACTCCTCCGGCTCTGCTGGAGTGCCCGGCTTGGAAACCACGAAGGCGACAACCTCTTCACCCCAATCGGGATGGGCTCGGCCGACCACAGAAATTTCTTCGACCGATGGATGAGTCAACAGCGCTTCCTCGATTTCCCGGGGATAGATATTTGTGCCGCCGGAAATGATCATGTCTTTCGATCTGTCTTTCAGGGTCAGGAAGCCTTCTTCATCGAAGCATCCCATATCTCCCGTATGCAGCCAGCCACCGCGTAAGGTCTCTTTTGTTGCCTCCGGGTTTTTCCAATAGCCCAACATGACCACATCGCCGCGGACAACTACTTCTCCGATCTCGCCCACCGGCAGCGGATTATCGTCCTCATCAAAAATCCGCACCTCCACATCCGTCCTGACTGTTCCGACGGAGGCGAGTATCTCGCTGCGCCTTGGATGGGTCTCGTCCTTGATGAGAGAAGTGGAAAGTCCGGTGATGGTCATGGGGGCTTCCCCCTGGCCGTAAAGCTGGGCGAATTTCGGGCCCAAGGCGTTGATGGCGCGGCGGATATCTGCTTCATACATAGGGCCACCCCCATAGACTATGACTTTGAGATTACCGGTATCCGCGCCCTCGAAGGCCGGGCTGGAGACAAGACGATGGATCATGGTCGGAGCAAAGAAGAAACAGGAATTGGGAAAATGACCGATGAGTTCCAGGGTTTCCGCTGGATCAAAACCGCCGCTTAAAGGGGTGACCTGAATACCCGCCTTGGCAATGGTCGGAATGCCGGTAAAGCCGGAGCCGTGGGTCTGCGGTGCCGTATGGATTGCGGCGTCTCCCGGCTCCAGTGCAGCAAGGTCGGCTAAATGACTGAGGGTGGCAATCAGGATATTGCGGTGGCTGATCATGGCGCCCTTTGGCTTGCCCGTCGTTCCAGACGTGTAGAACAGCCAGGCCAGGTCATCGGGATCTGCATCCTGAAGATCAAGTGCTGGCCCCGTTTTAAAGGACTGATAGGGTTCCTCATGAACAGATAGGATTGTCTCAAGTGCCGGGAGATCCTGTTGAAGGGGGACGATTTGATCGGCAAGCTCCGCGGTTGCGAATACGACACGGCTGTCGGAATTTTCAAGAATATACCGAAACTCACTAATATGCAGTTTGGCATTCACAGGGACTGCCACCAGTCCGGCATGCCAAATGGCAAACAGGGAAATCCAGTATTCCGGATGGTTCTTCATGATCAGAGCAACCCGGTCCCCTTTCTCAAGTCCGAGTTCGTGACGTAAAGCATGGGCCAAAGAAACGGTTTCAGCTGCAAACTGACGGTAGGTCGCGACAATATCCGTGCCGTGGGCAAGCGCGGGATGGTTCGGATAGGTTTTGGAAGTCCTCTCCAGCAGTTTGGCGATATTCATTTTTCCTCCTCGGAGCTCTTAGACGGCTCTTTCCTTTGTGGTCTCCGGCAATGGTTGTGCCCGCGACAGCCACCATAGTAGCAATAATCCGGGGACGGCGGCCACAGTTGTGATGAGGAAAAACTCAAACCAACCTACTCGCTCCACCAGCCATCCGGCGGGGGATACCAGAGTCGTTCTGGCTACGGCGGTGAGGGAGGTCAGCAGGGCATATTGAGTGGCCGTGTAGGAGATATTGCATAAACTGGAAAGATAGGCCACAAAAACGGCCGTTCCCATACCGCCTGCCACGTTCTCTACGGCAATGGTAAGGGCCAGGAAGCTCAGATCATTGCCGATATAGGCAAGGGCGGAAAACATCAGATTGGACAGCATCTGCAACAGGCCACAGATTAATAGCGCCCGATACATGGTCGAGACAGCAAGCAGCCAACCCCCGATAAATAAGCCTGTAAAGGTTGCCACAGTGCCGAAGGTTTTCACGATTTCCGCGATTTCTGTCAGGGTAAACCCGGTTTGCAGATAGAATGGGTTGGTCATGGCGCCGGCCAAGCTGTCCCCGAATTTGTAGAGAACCGTAAAGAGCAGAATGACCAGCCATTGCGGTTTGCCCATAAAATCAAGAAAGGGGTCAATGACGGAATGCCGGATCCAGGTCACATAATCCTGCGTCATTTCTACCGGAGCCGTGCCTGTCTCCAGCCCTTCATTCGCCGGTTCGCGGGTGACTAGCACCGTGATTGTGCCAATGAGAATAAAGGCGGCCATGACAATATAAGCAATTGTCCAGTTGAAAAAATCAGCGATCAGGAAGCTACTGAAGCCGGTCAGCCACATAGCAACGCGGTAACCGTAGACATAGGTTGCGGCGCCGGCAGCCATGTTTTTCTCATCGCAAATTTCAATCCGGAACGCATCCACGACAATATCGTAGGAGGCAGATGCGAAGGACACAACGATCGCCGCCAACGCGACATAATGGAGGCTTTGTTTCGGGTCGCTGAAGGCAAGGGCCAGGGTTGCCAGGATCAAAAAGGATTGCAGCAGAATCAGCCAGCTGCGCCGCCGGCCCAACAGATTTAACAATACAGGTAGCTTGATATTGTCAATTAGGGGCGCCCAGAGAAACTTTATGGCATAGGGAATTCCGACAAGGGCAAACAAGCCGATGGATGTCAGATCGATATCTTCCTGGGTAAGCCAGGCCTGCAGAATACTACCTGTAAGCAGCAAGGGAACACCGGACGAAAAGCCAAGCAGGGTAATGGCAATTATGCGCCGATCTCGATAAACAGAGAGGGCGCTTAGCCAGTTGCTCATGACGCTCCCCTCGCTCCTATTGCTTCAGGATCGTTTCGGCCGGGGTAAAGTCCCGCCCCTGAACACGGGCCGCTTCTTCCAATGTCAGAATCCCATCGACGCAGTTCAATCCCCGAGCCAGCCAGGGATCGCGCCTGCAGGCTTCAAGAACGCCATGCGCTGCAATGGCTTTGATATGAGGTAAAAGGGCGGACGCATATCCCGCTGACGCTGTGACGGGAACGGCTCCTGGAATATTGGCGACACAGAAATGCCGGATACCTCCTTCAACGAACACCGGATCTTCCCAGCTCGTCGGACGGCTGGTTTCAATGGCGCCGCCTTCATCACAGGAAATGTCGACGATGACCGCTGTAGGTTTCAACCTCCCAAGATCTTCACGGCTAATGAGGTGGTCATCTCGATGTTTCGGCCACATGACACAATTGAAAATCATGTCCGAGTCGGCCAGGTGTCGCTTGAGATCCGGAATATCGCCAACAGTCAGATTGGCTAGATGCCAGTCCAGGGCAGCCTGTTTTCGGGCGCCGGGATTGATATCAAGACCCACAACATCCACCCCGAGAGATAGCAGGGTCCGGAGGGCTCCTCTGCCCACATGACCGAGGCCAATAACGATCGCCTTGGCCGCAGGCGCCCCAAAATGGGCCATGAAATGACGACCGGTGCCGCCATTTTGGGCCAGGGAGAGCTGGATACCGGCAAACGCCCCGACTTCCCCGGCAAGCGGGCAGTTCGGGGATCCAAATTGATGGGTATCTTCCGCAGCAATTGCCGTCAGCCCCACATCCAGAAGGTGATCCAGCTGTGGTTTGTCATTGGCGGAATGGATATTTGTCAGCAGGATATGGTCTTTTCGCAGAAGCCCGAATTCCTCGGGTAGAATTTCTTTAACTTTGACGATCAGGGCTGCCTTGGCAAAGACCTCTCTCGCATCCGGACAAATGACGGCTCCGGCATCGGTATATTCAAGGTCCGAGGCCCCGGATAAAATACCGGCAGTTGACTGAACGAAGACCTCATTGCCCTCCGTAACAAGGTCTTTGACTTGCCGGGGCAGAAGCGCAACGCGTCCTTCCTGGGGTTTAATCTCTTTGGGAATACCTATTTTCATCTGCATGGTCCGGTTGGGTTAAAAGCGGAGATTTCCGCTCAATTAACAGGAAAACCGGCTGGGCGCCATGCTTAAGAGTGATTTTCTTCCTTGGCTTTTTGTAATTCCTCTGTCGTCCGAACAAGCCGCTCGGCCAATACCCGCATCAATTCAACTGCCATTTCAGGAAATTCGGTCACCATCCGAAAAAAAACATCCTTGGTAATTCGAAGGGTTGTCAGTTCCGTCGCAGCCTGAATGGTTGCTGTCCGAGGAATGTCGATGAGGATAGCAATCTCCCCAACCACATCGTTTTTTCCGAGGGTGGCAACGGTCAAGGGACCGGAAGGTGTGTCGACAATGACGTCCGCCTCACCGTCCATGATAAAATAGGCCGCGTCCCCGATATCGCCTTGTTTGCACAGAAGGTCTCCGGGCTGAAATGTCAGGCGCTCAGATGTAAAGGCCAGCAATTTGATCTTGGAGGGTTCAATTTTGGCAAATAACGGAATTTGCCTCAGAATTTCAACTTCTTCTTTTAAGCTCACCGAATGTCTCCCTTTTCCTAGGAACCCGCCAGCATTTCTTTATACTGGAGGCTATCAGTCGTCAGTTTCTTAGGAGGACCTGATTCCACTACTCTTCCACTTTTTAATACCAGAACGTTATCGAAATCTTTTGTCTTGTCAGCGTGATCCAGAGACCATACCAGACAACGGCCCTTGAACTCTTCAAGGATATTTTTCATGAGTTTCTGTTCCGTCGCCGCATCAAACGAAGATGTGGCCTGGTTAAGGATGAGGACGTCCGGATGCTTGATGATGGCACGGGCCAGGCAAAGTTTCTGCCGTTGTGTCCCGCTGAGCCGGGCCCCGGCTGTTCCCACCCGGAAATTAAGGCCAACAGCGATGATGGTACGCTTCAAATCCATTTCGTCCACAACGGTTGAGAGCAGAGCGCCAATTTTCTCGGCTGCCTGTGCATATCCGAAAGCGATTTTGCCGAACAGAATGTTATCCTGAAGATTTGTGGCGGCGCTGTAGGCATCTTCTTCAAAAAAGGCGACACTTCCCTTCAACTCCTCCGGCAGGCCTTCGGCAAATTTATGGCGGGCCTGGACAATCTTCTCCTGAATCTCTTCGGTGAGAACACCAAGACGATGACGGGAGGGAATCACCTTGAAGGGTAGGGACATAAATCTTAAACGATCTTCATCGCGAAGCTGATCCAGGTGATCCCAGTCGATACGGCTGATCATCGCCTGATATTCCGGAAGCTCTTCGGAAGAGATAAAGCCGTAGAGCTGAAAAAACTCATGATCCGGTGGCAGCCCGGCAAATAACTCGACCATCAGAGTTGCAACCTGATATCCCATTCGCAGGAACGTTTCGGTCAAATCCGCGTCCTCTATGACCTTTTGCACATAGTCATTTTCGGCCATCCTGTCGAGATCAAAAGCGGTGCCAACGGGGGTACCAAAAAGCAGATTTTCGGCAAGTGTGGCATTGGTGTTATATTTGTCTTCCTCGAACGCCTCGATCATGTTCTTCAGGCTAGGATCGGCTTCAAGTTTTTCAAAAAACCGCTTTCTGGCAGACAGGATCAAATCGGCCGCTTCCGGCGCTTCCTCAGGATCCAGGGTGCTCCTTAACCCCAATTGGTAGACATCTTCACTTAAATCCACCATTTCCAGAACCTCTAAAGCCCGGGAATCCAGCTGTGTATTATCAGACACACTTGCGAGACCGTAATCGAGCCAGTTGGCCGCGGCATCATCAACAGAGTTGCCAGTCAGTTCTGCCTCGCGAATATAGGTTTCACGGGCGCTTTTTTCTTCGCCTTCATAGTCGATCTCATGCAAAGGGCGGTGCTTCAGGCCAAAGAACAGATTGTCGCCGAGGCTTGCATTAAACACATATCCATGTTGACCGACATAGGCTATCCGTCTTCCCACAATGGCTTCAGGCGCCTTCACAAGATCTATCCCCCCGGCGGAGACCTGGCCTCTGTCCGGATCAATTATTCTGGCAAGAACATGTGTCAGCGCCTCGCGTCCTGAGCCTGCAGGCCCGACGACGGCAACCCGCTCATCCAACCGAAATCTCACATTCAGGCTTTCCAGCAGGGTCGTGCCCGTGTCGTCCACCAGGATGATATTGTTTCCGACCATCTCACCCGTGAGATTGGGGAGAGTTTCCGGCTCTTCCAGCTGGTTGCTTTCATCGCGCATTCCGGCCGGCTCAAACTGCTCGACGACCTGTTCATATTTGATGCGCGCATCTTCACGCCGCTGGTAATAAGCAAGAAGTTCTTTCCAGGGCGCGGCCATTTCCTTATGAGCTGCAATCGCCGCTACCAGGACCCCGATTTCCAGGGTGCCGTTGATGACCATCGTGCCGCCAATGCCATAGAAGAAAAAGGGGCCCAGTTGCTGGATAAAGTTGTTGAGGAACTTAATAATGAATTTAAGGATATAAATCCGATAGCGGACGGTGTAGATCTTGTTGAGCTGGTCAGAAAACTTGGCTCGCATAAAGTTTGAACCGTCATGGGCATGAATTTCTTCGGCGCCGTTGACCGTCTCCCCGATCTGGTCTGACAGAATGCGGACCAGCCGGACCCTCTCCTTGCCAAGCAGGTTCACTTTCTTCTGTAATATGGGAATGAAATAGGCCTGTAGCGGATACAACGCGATGGCCGCTAAAGCCATGATCCAGTTTTGCACCAGAAGAAATGTAATAATAACCAGCAAATACCCGCCTTGAAAAATCGGCAGGGCAAAGGCCTCGCCAATAAATCCACCCAGGGGCTCGACTTCGGCGGTGACCATTGGAATGATTTCACCCGAACTCTTCTTCTTAAAGGTTGGCATCGGGAAACGCAGAATCCGGCTATAAAGCTCGTAGCGGAGCCGACGTAGCATCCGTTCGCCCGAAACACCCTGATACACATTGATCATGTATTTGAACGATTGGTTGGCAACAACAAGAAACAGGAACAAACCAACTGTCAGATAGAGAAATTCCAACTGATCAAACTCAATGCCCATATATTCCACAGGAAAGGAGATGTTATTGCCCTGGATTGCCTGGTCGATAATGAGGGCCGGAATTTGCAGATAAACATACAGGAATGGGAACGACGTTATGGCCATCAGAGTTAGTATGATCTGCTGCTTCTTGCTGTAGCGCAGAATATACTTGTAAATACTATGTTCCATTAATTGTCGCCTGCTCAGCCTTCGATCGGGACTATTTCCAGTTTAAAACATAACAAAGAAAGTACTTTTTCATATTTTATCCTCTCGCCGCAAGGAGGAAATTTGACGGATAACGTAACCATGAACACGAATTCTCTCGGAATGCCAAGACAAGGCTTTCGCTTTTGTGTGTTGATATTTGGGAACTCACGCCGTAACAAAGGGCGTGCAATTCACACGAAAAATTCAGGGGAACCATGCTTAGCCCTCCGTTAAGAAATGATACGGTTGCAGTTGTTTTAAAGGGGTACCCGCGCCTCTCTGAGACCTTTATCGCGCAGGAGCTTTTATTCCTGCAGAAAAATGGGGTGAAAATGCGGTTTGTGTCTCTGCGTCATCCGACTGACAAAGCCACACATCCCATTCACAAGGAGATTACCGCGCCGGTTTCCTATTTGCCTGAATATTTGTATCAGGAGCCTATCCGCACCCTGCAAGCCTGGTGGGGGTTAAGGAAAACAGAGGGGTATCGCGCTGCACGGAAGGTCTGGTTTAAAGATCTCCGGCGGGACCTGACACCGAACCGGATCCGACGATTTGGGCAGGCGCTCGTCCTCGCTGAGGAGCTTCCCGATGACGTCAGCAGTCTTTATGCTCATTTTCTACATACACCGGCGTCCGTGACCCGGTATGCCGCTATCATTAAAGACCTGCCCTGGAGCTGTTCAGCCCATGCCAAGGACATCTGGACGACTCCGGAATGGGAATTGAAAGAAAAGCTTGCGGATATTGACTGGCTGGTGACCTGCACTTCGTTTAACGCGACCTATTTAAAAAAGCTCGCCGCGGATCCGTCCAAGGTAGAGTTCATGTATCACGGACTGGATCTGTCGAGATTTCCGAAAATCCCCTCTCGGGATCATCGTCGCGACGGAACCGATCCGGCAGATCCGGTGAAGATTGTCTCAGTGGGTCGGGCCGTTAAGAAAAAGGGATATGATGATCTTCTGAAAGCTCTCGCCGCCTTGCCCTCTGACCTGAGCTGGCAATTCACCCATATCGGCGGCGGTCCTTTGCTTGAGAACCTGCAGGCTTTGGCAGAAACACTCGGAATTTCTGATCGAATAGAGTGGCTTGGGGCGCAGCCACAGCAACGGGTGATTGAGACCTTGCAGTGTTCAGATATCTTTGTGCTTGCCAGCAGAATAGCCGAGGACGGCGACCGGGACGGCTTACCAAACGTTCTGATGGAGGCGCAGAGCCAGAAAGTCGCTGTCTTGTCAACAAATGTATCGGCCATTCCGGAGTTGATTATAAACGGTAAAACCGGGCTGCTCGTTGAGGAGCGGAACCCTGCGGCTCTGGCAACGGCGTTGGAGAGTCTCTGCCGGTCACCCAAGATGAGGACATCCTTTGCCGAGACGGGTGATGACTTGCTTCGGGGCAAGTTTGACTCAAATATCGTCAATCGGTCTTTGCTGGCCAAGCTGGCGGCGGATTCCCCGGCCGCATCGTCTGTCGCTTAAGTCATGAGGGTTGCTTTTTATGCACCGATGAAACCTCCGGATCATTCCGTTCCCTCCGGTGATCGGCGGATGGCGAGATTGCTCATGGCGGCGCTGACGCAGGCGGGATTTGACGTGGAGCTGGCATCACGTCTCAGAAGCTTTGATAAGGCCGGAGACCCAGCCTTTCAGCTTGAAATGCGGCAACAAGGAGAGGCTGAGGTGCAAAGGCTGATCGGGCAATGGTCTTCTTATCCTGAGGGGGTTCCGGACGCCTGGTTCACTTATCACGTCTATCACAAAGCGCCAGACTGGATCGGGCCAGCTCTGTGTCGGCATTTCGATATACCCTATTTCATCGCGGAGGCCAGCCACGCCCCCAAACAGCTGAACGGTCCCTGGCATATGGGATATGAGGCGGCAGAACAGGCCATCCGGGCGGCGGACTGCGTTTTTCACATGACCTCTCTGGACGGCGCCTGCCTGGCGCCGTTGATAGCCCCGGATAAGCGCCTGGTTTTTCTCCCGCCCTTCCTGGACGAGCGCTCCTTTCTTGCGTCACGGGATATGGAATTTGACGTGGAACAGTCGATTATTCAGGCGGGTGGCCAATCAGGTGTCGCAAATCTTCTCTCCGTCGCCATGATGCGGTCCGGAGATAAGATGCAGTCCTATCAGGAACTTGGTCGGAACCTGGTCCGGCTCAAATCCGATAACTGGCAGCTGCTCGTGGTCGGCGAGGGCGAGAAAAAACAGGAAGTTGAGACCGCTCTTTCGGGCCTCGGCGGAAAAGCGGTCTATTTGGGGAAACTGGATTTGGGGCAATTGGCGGCGGTTTACAGTGCGTCGGATCTTTATGTCTGGCCGGCGGCCGGTGAAGCCTACGGCATGGCCTTCCTCGAAGCTCAAAGTTGTGGGCTGCCGGTTGTCGCCGGGCATGTCCGGGGAGTTCCGGATGTCGTCAAAGACGGGGTGACTGGCCTGCTGGCACCCGAAGGGGATGGGGCGACCTTTGCAACCTATATAGATAAATTACTATATAGCTCAACGCGCCGCGCCGAAATGTCCGACGCCGCCCGTCGGTTTGTCGCTGAAGAAAGATCCCTGTCCCATGCGGTGGATATCCTCAGAACCCAGATCGCGGCGAACAACTGATGGTCAAACTGCTTGTCCTGCGTCATGGAAAAACCTCCTGGAACCTGGAAAAGAGAATTCAGGGGCAGCGGGATATACCGCTTTCTTCCGAGGGGATTGAGGAGATAAGAGCTCGGGAAATTCCGTCAGAATTCAGAAACTTTAACTGGGTTACGAGCCCACTTGGACGGGCCCGGGAAACCGCGTCTCTTCTGAACGCCACGAATTTATACCAGGAACCTGCCCTGATAGAGATGGACTGGGGCGATTGGGAAGGAAAACGTCTTTCTGAGCTGCGGGTGCAACTGGGTCCGGACATGGCACTAAATGAAGCGCGGGGTCTCCATATGACTCCGACCAACGGCGAAAGCCCGGCCCAGGTCATAGCGCGATTGAAGCTCTGGATCGCAGGACTGGAGGAGAATACCATCGCCGTCACCCATAAAGGGATCATTCGGGCTCTTCTGGCACTTAGTTTTGACTGGGACATGAAAGACCCGTTTCCGGAAAAGATTGACTGGTCAGCGGCCCATCTATTTTCTGTCAGTGACACAAAACAAATCACGGCAGAGCACCTTAATATCAGTTTGGAAATTCCATGAACGACACGGAACGATCTCCGAAGATTCTTTTTTATGTTCAGCATTTGCTGGGGATAGGCCATTTGCGGCGGACAGCAACGCTGACCCGCAACCTGATGCGGGCTGGTTTTGATGTAACAGTCGTGTCCGGAGGCCATGAAATTGATATTGATCTGGGGGGCGCTAGACTTGTTCAACTACCGGCGACACGGGCGACGGATCTTTATTTCAAAGTGCTTGTCGACGAAGAGGGCCATCAGATTGACGATAGCTGGCGGGAAAAAAGAGCTGCGGTTCTTCTGCAACTTTGGGAAGACGTCAGGCCGGATATCCTGATATTTGAGCTGTTTCCATTTGGTCGCCGACAGATGCGGTTTGAATTGGTCCCGCTCTTGGAGGCGGCGAAAGGCGCTGACGAGCCGCCCCTGATCGTATCCTCCGTACGCGATATACTTGTGGCTCAGACAAAGTCGGGACGAAATGACGAAATGCTTGGCCTGGTGGAAAAATATTTTGACCATGTCCTGGTCCATGGCGATCCCGAGCTCATCTCCCTGGATAAAACCTTTCCGCATACCAGCAGGATAAAGGACAAGATTAATTATACCGGCTATGTCGTCGATCGGACCGGGGTCAAAGGAGGAAAAAATGCGCCAGGAGCCGGAGAAGTTATTGTCTCCAGCGGCGGCGGTGCTGTAGGCACAAACCTACTGAAAACAGCCATGAAGGCGAGAGATCTCTCGTCGGCAAATGACCGGACCTGGCGGGTTATGGTCGGGACGACGGTCGAAGATGAGGTCTTTCAGGAGCTTAGTGCTCTGGCGCCGCAAGGGGTCATTGTCGAGCGCGCGCGCAAAGATTTCACAACCCTGCTGATGAATTGCGATCTTTCCATAAGTCAGGGCGGCTATAATACGGTCATGGAAGTGCTCTATGCCAATTGCCGCGCCGTCATTGTTCCCTATGCCGGGGGACTTGAAACGGAGCAGACTCTGCGCGCCCGGCTGCTTGCGGAAAAAGGTGTATTGAAAATTGCCGATGAAGACGGCTTGACGCCGGAATTACTGGCATCACAGGTGACGGAAGCCCTGTCAGGCCCGCCTGCGACGGCTGAGATTGATGTTGACGGTGCCGTCCGAACCGTTGATTTGCTTAAGTCGTGGATTGGTAAGTCCTGATGGCGCGGTTTGAGGATTTGACGCGGGAGCTCGATATCTGGAAAGAGCAAGGCGAAATCGCAACCTTCTGGTGGCGGGACGATGACCTGACGGAACCGACATCCGCTTTGGACCGACTTCTCAGCCTGCGGAACCGGTTTGATATTCCCCTTGCCCTCGCGGTTATTCCCGAACAGGCCAACCCGGCATTGTTGGACGATTTGCAGGACTGTACTATTTTGCAGCACGGCTTCCAGCATCTCAATTTTGCCCCGGAAGGTGACAAGAAATCTGAGTTCCCGGACTCCCGGGACCTGGAGGAAATGACCCGGTCCATCGAGATAGGAAAAGGCATTCTGACGGATATTTTCAAGGACCAGTTTTATCCGGTATTCGTTCCCCCCTGGAACCGGATCGGATCGGCATCCCTCGCGGTGTTGGCCCAACTGGGATATTTGGGAATTTCCCGGTATCAGCCCCGGGCGCAAATCTATCCTGAACCGGGTCTGATGGAAATCAACACCCATATAGATGTCATTAACTGGCGGGCAAACCAAACGCCGGTCGCGGATGATGTTCTAATTGATTTAGCCTTGAATCATCTACAGGCTCGGCGAAAAAATAGTATTTTAAGGCACGAACCGACGGGGCTATTGACCCATCATTTGGCCCATGATGAAGAAATCTGGGCCTCGATTTTCCGCATATTGTCATTTTTATCGGAACATGAGAGCGTAAGGTGGATACCGTTGCGTACGGGATTTGCCCTTAATAATAATATAGATGACTAATTTAATCGTAATAAAGTAGAAAAACTGTGATGTTATGGCTGAAAACAGATGGATAAGACCTATTCTTATCCTTATCAAAGCCTGATTGGAAGCTATGTAAGGGCGGCTTTGGGAATAATACTTACCCTGGTTCCGCTCTTGTTGTTGAACCCGACATCTGTCATTGTCTATTTGTTGATATTTTTATTTATCGTGTTTTTTTGCTATGGAATAAGAACGATATTTCGTCATTTATCGCACATAAAAATAAGCGATACCGGAATATACGTTGATCGACCATTCAAATGGTTTGCTGCAAAGACGATAAGGTGGGAGGAGTTGGGAGGCTTCAAGCTCAGCTATTACTCGACACGTCGTGATCGGGAGGCCGGCTGGATGCATCTCAAGATAAAGAGTAAGGGATTTCGATTGAGCATTGATTCCACAATAAGTGATTTTGAAGGGCTTGTAGGTCAGTTATACGCGGCGGCCCTTAAAAACGGGCTGTCTATTGATCCGTCTACCCGGCGAAACTTACAGGCCCTGGGCATCGGTCATTTTCAAGAATCCCCGTCTGTTGAAAGAGGATTTTCGGGCTGATGGCGAATGTACTCCTTGTCAGAGACTTGAAGGTGGAGTTTCGGGTTGCCGAAGGCACGATAAAGGCCGTCGACGGGGTCAGTTTTCGGATCCCCGAAGGAAAGACCGTCGCACTGGTCGGGGAGTCCGGGTCCGGCAAGTCGGTTATCAGTCAGGCCATCATGTCGATCCTGCCAAAACCGGCGCGCATTACGGCGGGAGAGATCCTGTTCTTTGATCCTGACAAGTCCGGTGTCTTCTATGATATCGCCAAGCTCAAGCCCGATAGCAAAGAGATGAGGAGTATCCGTGGTGGGCGGATGTCGATCATTTTTCAGGAGCCGATGACATCGCTCTCACCCCTTCATACCATCGGAAATCAAATCTCCGAAGCGCTGCATCTGCATCATAAAAAAACCAAGGAAGAGGGCGAGAAGGTTTCAATTGATATGTTGCGGCTGGTTGGTTTCCCTGATCCGGAAGCGGCCTTTCATACCTATCCTTTCGAGCTCTCTGGCGGGTTGCGGCAGCGGGCAATGATTGCCATGGCCATGATCTGCAAGCCGGCCCTGCTGATCGCCGATGAGCCGACAACCGCCCTCGACGTAACAATCCAGGCGCAAATTCTCAGTCTGATGCAGGATTTGCAGAAACAGCTTGGTATGGCCATTCTGATGATTACCCATGATCTCGGGGTTGTCGCCAGCATGGCGGACGAAATTGTCGTCATGTATCACGGTAAGATCATGGAGCAGGGGACCCTCGACGATATTTTCAAAGCGCCCAGTCATCCGTATCTGAAAGCGCTGATGCGGGCGATCCCCAGGTTCAACATGAAACCCGGAGAGCGGTTGACACCCATTCGCGAGATAAAACGGGACAAGGACAGCCGGTTTCTTGAGCAGGCTAATCCGCGGGATATTTCCAAGGCTGACGATACCCTGATCCTGAAGGTTGAAGGTCTGAGCAAGAAATTTGTCACCCGCAAGTCGTCCCTGTTCGGGTCCAAGCCGGGCGGTGAGGTGCTGGCCGTGGATAATGTGGATTTCTTTATTCGCCCCGGCGAATGTCTCGGGCTGGTCGGCGAATCCGGATGTGGAAAAACGACGTTGTCCAAACTGATCCTTCGCGCCATTTCTGCGACGAAAGGATCAGTCACCTATAACGATCGGGGGAATGAAGTCGATGTGCTGGCCCTGAAAGGGGACGCCCTGTTTGATTTTCGCAATAAGGTACAGTTCATTTTCCAGGACCCGTTTTCTTCTCTCAATCCACGTATGACCGTCTTTGATATTATCTCCGAGCCGCTGGTCATTCATAATGTTGGTTCGATTGCCGAGAGGGAAGAGACCGTCAAGGAGCTGATGACACTGGTCGGGCTGGACATCCGGTTCCTGCGCCGGTATCCTCACTCCTTCTCCGGGGGGCAGCGCCAGCGTATCGGTATTGCCCGGGCTCTGGCATTAAAGCCTGACCTTCTGATATGCGATGAGCCTGTCTCGGCCCTGGATGTCTCCATTCAGGCTCAGATCCTGAATTTGCTGAAAGATCTGCAAGCCGAACTGGGGCTGACCTATCTGTTCATCTCTCATAACCTGGCGGTGGTCGATTATATCGCGGACCGCATTGCGGTCATGTGCAAAGGGAAACTCGTTGAAACAGCGCCCAAGGAAGCCCTGTTCAACAATCCGGTTCACCCCTATACGAAGCGGCTTCTGGCAGCAGTACCGGAGCCGGATCCCAACCATCGGCTGGATTTCAATAATCTGGTTGAGGAAAAAGCATCAAATCCGGAGCTGTGGCCGCATCCGTTTACTGTGGATAGCGACAGCAGTCCGGTTATGATGGATATCGGAGGCGGGCATTATGTCCGGGTGGAAGAAACTACGAATGTGAAGGAGTTTGCGACTTGACTATCGGGTTATTAAAAAAATGGCCTGTATTATTACTTTGTAGTCTTACGGTCCTGGTGTCATCGAACGTGCAGGCGCTGGAGGTTCCTTTCTTCAAGGAGAGGGTCGAAAGTGGCTCGCTGCCCGTCATGGCGGAAAGACTGCCGGAAACTCCCCTGGTTGTCAGCCCGGCTGAGGATCAGACAATCGGCCAGTATGGTGGAGAGCTTCGCACTCTGATCGGCAATCCATCGGATGTGAAACTGATGTTCGTTTATGGATATGCGCGGCTGGTTGGGTATACCCGGGATCTGGACATTGCTCCGGACATTCTTGAATCCGTTGATGTCGAGGAAGGCCGCATCTTCACCCTGAAACTCCGCAAAGGTCATAAATGGTCAGACGGCCATCTTTTTACCTCCGAAGATTTTCGCTATTGGTGGGAAGATGTCGCCCATAATGAAAAACTGTCTCCGGCCGGGCCTCCCGCCAGTATCCTGGTGAACGGGGAGGAACCTGTGGTCACCTTTCCGGATGCAGAAACTGTTGTTTATTCCTGGTCTGTGCCAAATCCAAACTTTCTGCCTCAGCTGGCGGCGGCCTCTCCCTTGCTGATATACCGGCCGGCCCATTATCTGAAACAGTTCCATGAAAAATATGTCGACCAGTCGAAGCTGAACAAGATCCAGAAGATCAAGTTCAAGGCCTGGGCGTCGGAGCATAACCGTCTCGACAATCTGTATAAATTTGACAATCCGAATTTGCCGACCCTGCAGCCCTGGCGGAATTTAACAGCCCCTCCGGCAACCCGATTTGTTGGCGAGAGAAACCCGTATTTTCATCGCACCGATCCGGATGGCAGGCAGCTCCCCTATATTGACCGTCTGATATTGTCCGTGTCTGAAAACAAGCTGATTGCGGCAAAGGCGGCATCGGGGGATGTCGATCTGCAGGCCCGGGGTCTGCAGCTGCAGGACGCGACCTTCCTGAAAGAAGGGGAAAAGCGCTCTCAATATAAAACGCTGTTATGGCCTACGGTCAGAGGATCGCATTTTGTCCTCTATCCCAACCTTAACAGTCAAAATGAAGTATGGCGGGGCCTGATGCGGGATGCCCGCTTTCGTCGTGCCCTGTCTCTCGGCATTGACCGGGAGGAAATCAACGATACCCTGTTCTTCGGACTAGCAGTGGAAGGAAATAACGCTGTTCAAAGTCAGAGTCCCTTCTATACGGAGGAGCTGAGGACAAAATGGGCGACCCTTGATCAGGAAAAAGCGAATGAACTACTGGACGAGATGGGGCTGACCGAGTGGGATGATGACGGCAATCGGTTGTTGCCCAATGGTGAGCCGCTTGTCGTGGTGATTGAGACCGCAGGAGAGGATACGGAACAGTCCGATATTCTGGAGCTTATCGATGATTCCTGGAAAGAACTGGGCATATCGGTATTTACCAAACCATCGCAGCGGGCCGTCTTTCGTAACCGCATCTTCTCAGGCGAGACAGTGATGTCGGTCTGGTCGGGGTTTGAAGATGGTATCCCCAATGCCAATACCAGCCCGGCGACCCGGGCGCCGACATCGCAAATAAGTTATCAATGGCCGAAATGGGGGCAGTATTTCGAGACCAAGGGAAAATCAGGGGAGGCGGCGGATTTGCCGGAAGCCCAAAGGTTGCTGGACCTGTATGAAAAATGGATGCTGACAACGGATGAATCCGAGAAGGCCGAGATCTGGAAGGAAATGCTTCAAATACATGTGGATCAACAGTTCACTATTGGTGTGGTCGGGGGAATCCTGCAGCCGGTTGTCGTGAAAGACGATCTGAAGAATGTGCCGGAGGAAGCAATTTTCAACTGGAATCCCGGGGCACAGTTTGGCATTTATCATCCGGACCTGTTCTGGTTTGAAAAATAGATAGAAATTATCAATTGCATTGGCCCTTGCCGGTGCGGAAATTCTCGCATTTTTTTGAAATCGCTGGCGGTATGTTGACGGCAGCGCATTTTTAAGTGAACAATGCGCAAAAGATAAGAGTTGGGGGCCGGTAACAGGCTCCGCGCAGGACAGGGCTGAATGTTTACCTATTTTGTTCACAGAGTACTGGTGATGATCCCAACATTGTTGGTGATCAGTATTCTGACATTCATCATCATCCAGCTGCCCCCTGGCGACTATCTGTCCAATCAGCTTGAAGAACTTAAATCTCAGGGCGAGTCCGCCTCCGCCATGGCGAAAATCGCCTTTTACCGGGAACAATATTCTCTTGATAAACCGCTGATCGAACAATATGCGATCTGGATGGGTCTGTGGCCGGGGCCTGACGGTTTTTCCGGTTTGCTGCAAGGAGACTGGGGCCAGTCCTTCGCCTATGACCTGCCGGTTCGGGAGGTGGTGGGTGACAGATTACTGCTGTCCTTTGCCGTCAATTTCTCGACCATATTATTTATATATGTTGTCGCCTTCCCCATAGGTGTCTATTCGGCCACCCGTCAATATTCCATTGGTGACTATGGATTTACCCTGATTGGCTATCTTGGTCTGGCCACGCCGAATTTCCTGCTTGCAATGGTCATGCTCTATTATGCCAATGTTTATTTCGGCATCTCCATCGGCGGCTTGATGGATGATGAGTATATTGATCAACCTTGGAGCTACGGCAAGTTTCTCTCTATTGTCGATCATATGATCATTCCTGTCATCGTTATTGGGACAAGTGGTACGGCCTCCATGATCCGCCGGCTCAGGGCGAACCTGCTGGATGAGTTGCAGAAGCAATATGTGACGACGGCCAGGGCAAAAGGCGTTCCCAGGTTAAAGGCATTGGTCAAATACCCCATCCGCATGTCCCTCAATCCGTTTATTGCGGATATCGGGAACCTGTTGCCGGACGTGATTTCAGGGTCAGTGATTGTCAGTATGGTCCTAAGCCTGCCCACCGTGGGCCCGTTATTGCTTGAAGCCCTGCAGAATCAGGATCAGTATATGGCCGGATCGCTTCTGATGTTCCTGGCCCTTCTGACGGTTATTGGCATGTTCATATCTGACATTCTCCTTGCTGTGCTTGATCCGCGCATTCGCTTGTCCGGGGGGGCGACAAAATGACAGATACCACAGGACAGAACAAAGATCCCCGCTTGGAGCACTGGCATTCCAAGGAGCCTTTCGATCCCTATTCCGTGGAAGCCCTGTCTCCGGAGCAGGAACGATTCTACATGGCATCGCAGTGGCAGATGATGTGGTGGAAGTTTCGCCGGCACCGGGTCGCCGTCATCAGCGGTATCGTGCTGCTGCTGTTCTATCTGTCGATTTTGATCTCCGAATTTCTGGCGCCTTATGATTTACATACGCGGCATACCAAATTCATTTTTGCGCCGCCTCAATCCATTCACCTTTTCCATGAAGGTGAATTGGTGGGTCCCTTTGTGTATGGCTATAAACAGAGGCTCAATCGGGAAACCCTGAAACGGGAGTATGAAGTCAATCCGAAGCAAGTCTATCCGCTTCGTTTCTTCTGCCAAGGGGATGAATACGAATTCTGGGGGATGTTTAAGGCCTCCACCCATCTTGTCTGTGCAGCGGACAAGCGGCGGGCGACTTTTTTCTGGCTTGGGACAGATAGACTGGGTCGGGATATTCTCTCCCGGATTATCTATGGGACCCGTATTTCCCTGACCATCGGCCTGATCGGCATCATCATCAGTTTTACCCTGGGCATTATTCTGGGGGGCATATCCGGATATTATGGCGGCTGGATCGATAACGTGATCCAGAGAGTTATTGAACTGCTGAAATCGCTTCCCCAACTGCCGTTGTGGCTGGCCTTATCAGCGGCCCTTCCAGTGACCTGGTCACCGATCCTGGTGTTTTTCGGGCTGACGGTAATATTGGGTTTACTGGACTGGCCGGGGCTCGCGCGTGCCGTAAGATCGAAATTCCTGTCTTTGAGGGAGGAGGATTTCTGTACAGCGGCTCAACTAATGGGTGCAAAACCAAAGCGCATAATCGGGCGCCATCTGTTGCCCTCCTTTGCCAGCCATCTGATTGCCAGTGCCAGCCTTGCCGTGCCCAGTATGATCCTGGGAGAGACAGCCCTGTCCTTCCTCGGTCTCGGACTTCGGCCGCCCATCACGTCCTGGGGGGTATTGCTCAATGAGACGACCAACATCAATGCTGTGGCGACGACGCCCTGGCTGATTTATCCAGTGGTGCCGGTCATCCTTGTGGTGCTGGCCTTTAACTTCCTTGGCGATGGACTGCGGGACGCGGCGGATCCCTATAAATAGCCGCTGGCGCCTTTTCAATTATTCATTATCACCAGATCAACAGTGCCGGAGACACCATCAACTTCTCTTGAAGCGCGGGTCTCCAGGGACTTTCGGGGTTCATATCCCTGAATTTTAGCCGTCTCCACGGCCTCGCTTGTGGTGACCGCATTGGCCTGCTCATCCTTGGCATGTTTGTCCAGCTTGGCAGCGAGGTTCACGGGCTCTCCAATCACGGTATATTCAAGCCGGCTGTCATCTCCGACGGCGCCAAAGACGATGGGGCCGACGGCGGAGGTAAAACGGATTGTCATGCCTTTTTTCCCGGCCGCTTCCCGGTCCCGGGACCACAGGGCGGCTTCATCAATAAGGTCCTCCATTGCGTTCAGGCAATCGGAGGCATAGTGATCCGTGGCCACGGCGGCGCCAAAGGTCGCCAGAATGCCATCGCCCAGGAATTTGTCGATGGTTCCGCCATGGCGCTGGATGATGGGGACGAGGCGTGATTGATATTCCGCAAGCAGCGAGATGACCTCGTTGGCCGGTCGTTCCATGGACAGTTTCGTGAAGCCTTGCAAGTCACAATGTAGAATGGCGGCATTTCGGGCTTCCCCGGTGCCAGGTTCGATCCAGCCTTCCGAATGGGTGATCTGATCGGCGATCTCCGGGGAGAAGAACCGGGAGAGATCTTCCGCCGCCGTCGCCTGGGCCACGGAATTGACCAGCAGGCGCCGGGCCCGGACAATGACCAGGGCCAGGATCAGGGTCACGACGATGATGCTGATGACCTTGTCAAATTCGGCCCCGAGCAGGATCTTGTGGGACATGGTGAATTCCACATAATCCCGGGTCACCTGAGACATGCCGTCATCCCAGAACACCGCATAGCCGAGCAGCACCATCCAACCCGCCGCTGCCGTGAATCCGGCCAGCAGAACGTACCAGGCTTCAAAGCGCAGAGCTCTGAGCGCGATGAAGATAAACACGTAGAGCAATGTGGGGGATTTCAAGTAGAAGGAGGCCGGCTGCTCATACTGGACATGGAAGCTCCAGATCAGGAACATCAACAGGACGATATCGGCAACGACGGAAAAAGACAGAAACCAGGCCGGGATTTTAATGGTATAGGCGAGGACGAGCCTTAATATCGTAAAAATCCCATAGGCGACAAGGGCATAGGGAACGGGCGCGAACATGGTGTCGGCGGCAAATGTCTTTGGGGACAGGCCATAGAGGGTGGAAAAGGTGATAACGATAAACACCTGAACCCAGGCGATCAGCACTTCCGACTGGGATTGCTGGCGGGCGATGGCATCCTTCACCCGACCCGGAAGCTGGCCTTCGATCTCGTCGCCCAAAATGGTTTTTTTGATCTGCTGAAACATTCCAGGAATATGCGCCTTAATTCAGCAGTTTAAAAACACAAGAGTTCATATATGCGTGATCTCCGATTTCCTAATCCATAGACTTGTCTCAAACGCCCCGTCCACAAGCGGAAGAGAGGAGATAACAGACCGCGATAGCTGATCCGCCATCCGGCTCGTCACATAATGGCTGGCAAACAGAATGTCGAAGCCGCCGAAAAGAAGCATCGGCGCGACGGCCTGTTGCTCATTGTAACCGCGCCATTCCCAGCTTTTCGGATAGCCGTCAGGGAGGAAGATATCGTGAATATGAACATAGACCCCGGCCGGGAGGGCGGGAAGGATCTCCAGAAACAGTCTGTCCACATCGGTCCCCGGCAGGACGATATGGCTGGAATCAATAAATAGCACATCCCCCGCTTCCAGGGAGTGAAAAACCTCCGGGGGGGTGTCATGCAGGGTTTTCGGAATAATCTCTATGGGCAGGGACTCTATGGTCGCCCGCGGCGCCGGGTCAATGGCGGTGAAACGGGTCTCCAGCTCGCCATCCTTTATGGCCCGTGCCATAAATCGGGTGGAGTGACCGGATCCGACCTCGATCACTCTTTGTGGGGCGATCTGACGTATCATGGCATAGGCGACGGCGGCATCGAGGCGGGGGAACCAGTCCTGCTCCCATCTCGGTTCCGGCGGCGGCAATTGTCCGAAACTGGAAAATTCCGTTTCATAGGATTTCAGGCTGTCGAGCATCTTTGAAAAAGTGAGTGAGTAATCACTCACTTTTTGCTCGAGGACCTCATAGGTCTTTTGTGCCGGCATGGGCGGTAGACGATCCGCATATCGATAGGGAATGAAGAAGCCTTGTTTTCGGTATCCTAAAACCGTGTCCAGACCCATTCTGAGATGCCGCATACTCATTGCAATCGATTTCCTGAAATTCGCTCACGTCATAAACCGGGGCGCAGTCTTTGTCTTCTTCTTTTGCCCGTGTTACACAGACAAAAACCGAAAACTCAGGGACCACGCCTTATGACTTCATCTTTTCATATCACCGTTGAAAACGCCACATTAAGGATCGTCCTGGATCGTCCGGAACAACATAATGTGCTTAATCCTCAAATGATGCAGGAGTTGCGGGAAGGACTGATGGAACATGCCACTCAGGAGGATATCCGGGTGGGAATTTTTACGGGCAAGGGCAAAAGCTTTTGCGCGGGCGCGGATCTTGGGGAGCTCGGGCGATATAATTTTGATGAAAATCCCTTGGAAATGCTGACGGACGTCGTCGAAAACCTGCCCTTTCCCACCATTTGCGCGCTCAATGGCGGGGTTTATGGAGGGGGCACCGATGTGGCGCTGGCCTGTGATTTCAGGATTGGCATTGTCGGAATGAGCTGCTTCATTCCCCCCGCCCGCATCGGCATTCACTATCCGCCAAAAGGCCTGGCCCGGGCAGTGGCGAGGATCGGTCTCGGTCCGGCCAAGAGGTTTTTTCTGGCGGCGGAGAAAATGACCGCTGAGGACCTGAAAGCAATCGGCTTTCTGGATTATCTGGTGGACCCGGACGCCCTTGAGGACCGCACCCGGCAGATGGCTGAGGAGTTAAGCGCTCTCGCTCCTCTCAGTCTGAAGGGGATGAAAGCGACATTGAATGACATCAGCCGTGGGGAGCTCAATCTGGAAGCCGCCCGTGAGCGGCAGCAGGCATGCCTGCAGTCAGAGGATTTTGTCGAAGGGCGGCAAGCCCTCGCTGAAAAACGCGCCGCCAATTTCAGTGGCAGGTAAAAATTGAATTCAGAGGGAGGGTAGTGAAATGGCTGAGTCGGATTTTGATATTCTGGATGAGCGGTTCCGTCTCTGTGTGAAGACAAGTGCAAAAGTCGAGCAGCTCTGGACTGGCGGGCGCTGGACAGAAGGCCCCGCCTATTTCCCCGCCAGCAAATCCCTGATCTGGAGTGATATTCCTAATGACCGGATGATGCGATGGGATGAGACAACCGGGGCCGTCGGGGTTTTCAAAGGTGGTCTTGGCGCCTATGCCAATGGCAATACGGTGGACCGCCAGGGGCGGCTGATCTCCTGCGAGCATGGCGGGCGACGGGTCATTCGTATCGAGCATGATGGATCGATCACCGTGCTTGTCGATCGCTACAATGGCAAGAAGCTCAATAGCCCCAATGATGTCGTCGTCAAATCCGATGGCTCCATCTGGTTTACCGATCCGGCCTATGGCATTGATTCAAATTACGAAGGGTTTCAGGCGGAGCCCGAGGTTGGCGGAGATTATGTTTTCCGCCTTGATCCTGTATCCGGGGAATGCCGCATTGTCGCAGACGATTTTAAACGGCCCAACGGCCTTGCCTTTTCCCTGGATGAGAAAAAACTCTATATCGTTGACAGCGGCGGCACCCATTATTCAACCGACGAGCGGCATATTCGAGTGTTTGATGTCAAGGAGGAAGGACGGCTCGAGGGCGGTGAAGTCTTCGCCTCCTGCACCTCCGGTTTTTTTGACGGGATGCGCCTGGATGATCAGGGGAGGATCTGGGCCAGTGCCACGGACGGCATCCATTGCCTGCATCCCGATGGCACATTGATCGGCAAGGTTTTCGTGCCGGAGCGGGTATCCAACCTCTGCTTTGGCGGTCAGAAGAATAACCGGCTCTTTATCACTGCGACGTCATCTGTTTATGCGGTCATGCTCCCGGTCAATGGCGCCAGAACATTTTGAACAGCTCGGACAAGACCGCCCCAAATAATTTCAGAACTTATTCGGGGCAATTCTTAAAAGCCCGGATCACAGAATAAATTTGGATAGATCCATGTTGGTGGCCAGTTCGCCCAAATGCTCTTTGACATAGGCCGCATCAATATCGATGGTGTCTCCATCCTGATCCGTCGCTGTAAAGCTGATGTCTTCCAGCACTCTCTCAAGGACCGTATGCAGACGACGGGCCCCGATATTTTCAACGGCGGCATTGACCTCTGCGGAGATGGTGGCGATTTCCTCAATGGCATCTTCGGTGAAGTTCAGGGTGACATTTTCCGTTGCCAGCAAGGCGATATACTGCTTGATCAGGCTGGCTTCCGGCTCCGTCAGGATCCGTTTGAAGTCTTCCCTGGTCAGGGCTCTCAGTTCCACCCGGATCGGCAACCGGCCCTGAAGTTCAGGCAGAAGGTCCGATGGCTTGGCGATATGAAAGGCGCCGGATGCCACAAACAGGATATGGTCCGTCTTGATCGTTCCATATTTGGTACTGACAATGGTGCCTTCAATCAGCGGAAGAAGATCCCGCTGTACGCCTTCGCGGCTGACATCCGCACCATGACGATCGCTGCGGGCACAGATCTTGTCAATTTCATCGAGGAAGACAATGCCGTTATTCTCCACCAGCTCAATGGCTTCGCGCACCACCGTATCTTCATCAAGAAGCTTGTCGCTTTCCTCATCAATCAGAACTTTATAGCTGTCTTTGACGGTGAGCTTCTTCGGTTTGGTGCGCTGACCGCCAAGCTTGCCCAGCATGTCATTGAGGTTGAGCATACCGATCTGTCCGCCCGGCATCCCAGGAATATCGAAGGACGGAAAACCGGCATTCCCGGTATCGATCAGTTCCAGCTCAATCTCCTTGTCATCCAGTTGGCCTTCCCGCAGCATCTTGCGAAACTTCTGACGAGTATCGGAAGAGGATTTCTCACCGACGAGCGCATCCAGAACCCGCTCTTCGGCCGCAAGCTCCGCCTTGGCGACAACCTGTTTGCGTTGGTCTTCGCGCACCATATTAATCGCGATTTCAATGAGATCGCGGATAATCTGTTCGACATCCCGGCCGACATAGCCGACTTCGGTGAATTTTGTAGCTTCGACTTTGAGAAATGGCGCATGGGCAAGTTTGGCAAGCCGTCTTGAAATTTCCGTCTTGCCGACACCGGTTGGGCCGATCATCAGGATATTTTTCGGCAAGACCTCTTCGCGCAATCCTTCTTCCAACTGCTGACGCCGCCAGCGATTGCGCAAGGCAATGGACACTGATCTTTTGGCATCCGCCTGGCCGATAATATGCCGATCCAGCTCATAGACAATTTCACGAGGCGATAAATCAGACATTTTTCTTGATACTTTCAATTATGATATTTTCATTCGTGTAGACGCAGATTTCCGCAGCAATATTCAGGGCCTTCTTTGCGATATCTTCTGCTTCCATATCTTCGCGGTCAATGAGGGCGCGGGCGGCAGCCAGGGCGTAGTTGCCCCCTGATCCGATGGCGATAATACCATCCTCAGGCTCCAATACGTCTCCGTTTCCGGTCAGGATGAGGGAAACATCCTTGTCGGCGACGGCCATCATGGCTTCCAGCCGCCGCAGGAATTTATCTGTCCGCCAGTCCTTGGCAAGCTCAACGCAGGCCCGGGTCAGATTTCCCGGATGCTGCTCAAGCTTTCCTTCCAGGCGTTCAAACAGGGTAAAGGCATCGGCGGTGGCGCCGGCGAAGCCGACAATCACATCCTGGGACGGGCCAATACGGCGTACCTTTCGCGCGTTGCCTTTGATAACGGTTTGGCCAAGAGAAACCTGACCGTCTCCGGCGACAACCACCGTATCGTTCTTACGGATGGAGAGGATCGTGGTACCGTGCCAACTTGGAGGATTTTCAGACATGCTTACTTCTTTTGTAAATATTTTGATTGCTCTGACCATGTAAACATTTTGGAGCAGGGGTCAAGGTGCAATGGAGAAGGGATATGTGGAACGCGGGAATAATCCGTCCATATAAAGATGTCACAAAACCGATTGAGGCGCGTCTTTTTCCTGACCCATATCCATTCCAGGGGAACTTATAATGACGGATGACACGGCTACAACAACGACAGACAAAGACGAAAGCGCTTCCAACCTCAGGGCCATTTTCGAAATCCTGAGCTACATTCATGTGGATGCTCAAGAAGGCAGCTTTGATGAGCTCTCTGACAGGATTGGATTCGCCCTGGATTGTGCCGAAAAGCTGATTAAGGAAAATCCAGCAAGGTCCACATCAACTGACAAGGGAGATACGGTACCGAGCCTTCCTGACAGCCAGGATCAGAATACCCAACCTCCGACCGCCATCTGAGGTACCGCCTTTCCGCAATTGTCGCTCCGTAAAACTTGGATTCTGAACGGGTTCCTGTTATATCCTCGCCAAGTAGTTGGGACCATAACTTGCACCCGGAAGGAACAGGTATGCGTGAAGGTAGCGTTCAGCGCGCGACAAACGAAACTGAAATCGATGTATGGCTCGATCTTGACGGGACCGGTGTCTATGAAATCAGTACCGGAATCGGATTTCTTGATCATATGCTGGAGCAGCTGTCACGTCATAGCCTGATGGACCTCAAGGTCAAGGCCAAGGGCGATTTGCATATCGACTATCACCATACGACGGAAGACACCGGGATCGCCATTGGCGAGGCTTTTTCGCAGGCAATCGGAGATATGAAGGGCATCCGCCGTTATGCGTCCGCCCATATCCCCATGGATGAAACCCTGACCCGGGTCTCCTTGGATATTTCCAACAGGCCTTATTTGATCTGGAAAGTCGGTTTCAGCCGTGACAAGCTCGGAGAGATGGATACGGAGCTGTTCAAGGAGTGGTTTCAGGCCTTCGCCCAAGCCGCCGGCATTACCCTGCATGTGGAAAATCTCTATGGTGAAAATAATCATCATATCGTGGAGAGCTGTTTTAAAGCCCTGGCGCGGTCCCTGCGGGACGCTGTCGAAATAGACAGCCGAAAATCCAATACGGTTCCGTCCACCAAAGGCGTCCTTGGAGGGAGCCTCTAACTGGGTTCATCAAGATGCCGTGTCCGCCCGCCGGATCGCATCTTTTGCGTTTTCGTTGAAGTGAGTGAGGCTGCCCCTGTTTTTTGATCGGGACACGCCAAGTGTAATAGAGCATGGAACTAACCATTATTGACTACGGGTCCGGCAATCTGCGATCCGCCGCGAAAGCCTTTGAAAGGGCTGTCCGGGAGGCGGACCTGTCGACCGGGATTGTCGTGACCAGCGACCCGGAAAGGGTTCTGAAGTCGGACCGCATTGTTTTGCCGGGTGTCGGCGCCTTTAAAGCCTGCAAGGCAGGTCTGGATGGGGTCGACGGCATGGTTGACGTTTTGAATGAGGCCGTTCTTAACAAGGGCCGGCCGTTTCTGGGGATCTGTGTCGGGATGCAGCTGATGGCGGATCGGGGCATAGAACATGGCACCACGGATGGCCTGGGCTGGATAACCGGGGAGGTCGTTAAACTGGAACCGGACAGCAGTGATTTGAAGATCCCGCATATGGGATGGAATGAACTTGACCTTTGTTCTGACCATGCCCTTCTAAAGGGTTTAAAAAATGGCCAGCATGCTTATTTTGTACATAGCTACCAGATGACAGTCGCCGATCCGTCCCATATCCTGGCGAGCGTTGATTATGGTGGTCCTGTCACGTCTATCATCGGACGGGACAATATGGTCGGGACACAGTTTCATCCGGAGAAAAGCCAGGAAACCGGCTTGCAACTTCTCACCAATTTTTTGAAATGGGCGCCCTAGATGTCAGACAGCAGCAGAAATATCCAACAGCCGGTCATTGAGGCAATAGAGGAATTTGATCAATCCGATCTGGATGATCTTTGTGAGGCGGCGGAAGAAGCCATTGTTGATGGCAATGGCTTTGGCTGGTTGAAGCCGCCCCGGCGCACGGTACAGGAATCCTTCTGGAAGGGAGTTCTGATGGTCCCGGTGCGGGAACTCTATTGTGCCCGGCTTGAAGGACGGATCGTAGGCTCTGGCCAGCTATTGAAGCCGTTTTCCAATAACGAGGCAGGTGCCCATATTGCCCAGGTGGCAACCTTCTTTATCGCGCCCTATGCCCGTGGTCATGGCCTGGCCATCGGGTTGTTGTCGGTTATTGAAAAAAGTGCGCAGGAGCAGGGGTTCAAGATCCTTGAGGTAGATGTCAGGGAAACCCAGGCAGCGGCGATTTCTTTGATTGAGAGCAGCGGCTATGAACGTTGGGCAACTAAGAAGAATTATGCCTGGAACGGCACTGATTACGTTGATGGATATTACTATAAAAAAGACCTGAAGGATCTCGGCTGACCCATGAACCTGTATCCAGCAATTGACCTGAAAGACGGGAACTGCGTGCGGCTGTTGCGCGGAGAAATGGACGCGGCCACGGTTTTCAATACGGATCCGGCAGATCAGGCCCGGGCCTTTCAGTCGGTCGGTTTTGAGCGTCTGCATCTTGTCGACCTGAACGGGGCCTTTGAAGGTAAGCCGGTCAATGCCTCCGCTGTTGAGAGCATTCTGGCGGCTACAGAGCTGCCAACCCAGCTGGGTGGTGGTATTCGCGATATTGAGACCATTGAGCAATGGCTTGAAAAAGGCCTGAGCCGGGTCATTCTCGGCACCATTGCCTTGCGCGATCCGGGAATTGTCAAGCAGGCCTGCAAACTGTTTCCGGGCCATATCGCCGTCGGCATTGACGCGCGGAACGGTCAGGTCGCTGTCGAAGGCTGGGCGGAGACCAGCAGCACAACCGCGCTGGATCTCGCCCGGAAATTTGAAGATGCGGGGGTTGAGGCGATTATCTATACGGATATTGATCGGGACGGGGCGTTGCAAGGTGTTAATGTGGACGCGACCCGGGACCTCGCCGCCGCGATTTCCATTCCGGTGATCGCCTCCGGCGGTGTTGCTTCACTTGAGGATATCAGGAATCTCAGGGCGGTTGAGGAGAGTGGGATTGAAGGGGTTATTATTGGCCGTGCCCTCTATGACGGTCGGATCGATCCGGCAGAAGCTCTGAAACTGGCACGAGGTCAATATGCTTAAATCCCGGGTGATACCCTGTCTTGATGTCAAGGACGGGCGGGTCGTTAAAGGTGTCAACTTTGTCGATCTGGTGGATGCCGGAGACCCGGTAGAGCAGGCCCGCATCTATGACGAACAAGGGGCTGATGAGCTTTGTTTTCTGGATATCACCGCCACCTCTGACAACCGCGATACCATTTATGATGTCGTGCGCCGTACAGCCGAGCAGTGTTTTATGCCCTTGACCGTCGGCGGCGGGGTTCGCGAAGTTGAGGATGTGCGAAAGCTCCTGCTGGCCGGTGCCGATAAGGTCTCGATCAACAGCGCCGCGGTCAAGCGCCCCGAATTTGTGCGCGAGGCAGCCGAACAGTTTGGCAGTCAATGTATCGTTGTCGCCATCGATGCCAAGCAAACAGGCCCGGATAAATTTGAAATTTTTACCCATGGTGGACGGGAGCAAACGGGCATTGATGCAGTCGAATGGGCCAAGAAAATGGAAGCTTACGGGGCCGGAGAGATCCTTCTTACCTCCATGGACCGAGACGGAACCCGGTCGGGCTTTAACCTTCCTCTGACCCGGGCCATTGCCGATGCCGTGCAGATCCCGGTAATCGCATCAGGCGGTGTCGGCACCCTTGATCATCTGTCGGAAGGGGTTGTGGACGGGCATGCCTCGGCGGTCCTCGCGGCCTCCATCTTTCATTTCGGCGAACATACAATCGGGGAAGCAAAGCAGGCGATGAAGTCCGCCGGCATTCCCGTGCGCCTGTAGGAGAAGATCATGACCAGTAAAATCGGACCGGCCGTTCTCGATGCTCTCTATGAAACGGTGTCAATGCGCAAAACTGCGGATCCGGACGGTTCTTATACGGCCAAGCTCTATGCCAAAGGGACAGAAAAGATTGCCCAGAAACTGGGGGAGGAAGCGGTTGAGCTGGCCCTGGCGGCCGTCCAGGAAAAACATGAGGATATTGTCTCGGAGAGTGCCGATCTGCTTTATCATTTGTCCGTATTATGGGCTAATGCAGATATTGATCCTGAGGAGATATATGCCAAACTGGCAGAGCGGGAAGGGATTTCAGGCCTCACCGAAAAAGCGTCCAGAACACAAGAGTAGGGGAACAGCAATGGCCTATGATGACGAGAATATTTTTGCCAAGATTCTGCGGGGTGAAATCCCGAACGCGACCGTTTATGAAGATGAAGGTATTCTTGCGTTCAATGATATTCAGCCCAAAACACCCGTGCATATCCTCGTCATTCCGAAACGCCCCTACGTCGATATGGATGATTTCACCGCCAATGGCAGTCCGGAAGAAGTTGGGAATTTTTTTCAGAAGGTTGGGGAAATAGCCAGAAACCAAGGACTGCATGAGGATGGATATCGGGTCGTCTCCAACAATGGCTCCAATGCCGGTCAGCTTGTGCCGCATTTTCATGTCCATATTATGGGTGGCCAGAAAATCAAGGAAGGCAGTATGGCCCGCGGTATGGAAGCCCCTTAGACGGGTTCTTTGCTGTCCAGAAGCTGCGCGTTTTCCATTACATAAACCATCAGCGGTTCGTCGCGACCCCGGATCATGACTTCTTTGTGCTCCAGTTCTGAAAAATCCTGTCCGGATCTTTCGGCAATGCGCTTGGAGAAAATAAGCTGACTGCCAAACTCCTTGTTCAGGGCTTCAAGACGGCTGGCGGTATTGACCGCATCGCCAATCGCTGTCACGGAAGTGGCGGCTCCATATCCCATTCTTCCAACAATGACCTGTCCGATATGAACGCCAATGCCAATTTTCAGCGGGCTTGGAAGGTCCGATTGCAGGTTGTGGTTCATTTTATCGAGCTCAGCCGACATGGCGCGGGCGGCGTCAAGGGCCTTGCGACTGGCGACTTCCGGCGTGTCCTCAAGGCCAAACAGCGCCATAACGCCATCACCGATGAATTTGTCGAGATGCCCGCCGCTTGCCTCAATGGCTTCGCCCATATGCCGAAAATACTGGTTGATGACAAAAACCACATCATAGGGCAGCTTCTGTTCCGAAAATTTTGTGAAAGACCGTAAGTCGGCAAACAGAATGGCAATTTCCCGTTCCTGGCCTTGCAGATATCCCGGCTGGCCAAACGCCTGTTGAGGAGTTGATTTTGACGGCAAAAGGGGAATCACCGCCAGATCGACCGTGGGTTTTAGCTGGCAGGCAAGACGCGTTCCCTCTGCTGCTCCCACCCGGTTGAGCACGGCGATTTCCCGATCGCTGGGAGGTGTCAGGCCGTCAGCACCCTCAAGGACCTTTACCCGGCAGGTTGAACACCGCCCCCGGCCTCCGCACACAGAGGCGTGAGGAATGTTCCCGAGATTGCTGATCTCCAGCAGGGTGCTGCCAGGAGGTGCGGCAACCGTCCTTCCATCCGGATAGCTGATGGTGACCAGCTTCTTGCGCTTGAAATGGATCACCCAAAAAATCCTGCTCACTCCCAAAATCAACAGGGCCACAATCATGACCCGTAACCCGATATCCCGGGTGGTGTAGACCCAGCTTACGAGGTTTTCAGGAAGATTCAGGTTAGCAAAGAAGGCCCCTCGCCAGGCGGCATCCGCATATAAATCTTCAACTTCGTTGGCGCCATTGATAAATCCACTCAACGCCAGAATGGGCAGGGCCAGGGCGACCGTGTAGAGATAAGGCAAAGCCTGGCCGTACCAGGGTTTGAGCCGGAGCCAAAAATGCAGACCCAGACATCCATGTATCCAGGCAAAGACAAGGGCAAAGCTCTGAACAAGTGCTTGCATGGGAGTAGCAATCCACAGGCTGAAAAGCACAAAGGCATAACTGTCATTGACACCAAATACCTCATGGACAACCCGCGTCCCAATGACATGCAGAATGACAAGCGGCGGAATGGCCAGCCCCATCAGAATTTGCAGAACTTCTTTCTTGGGAATGCGTCGAAAGGACCGCCGCATCACAAGCTTAATAAACACAAGGGCAACATGAAGAATAAGGGCCACTAGAATCAGGACCGTTCCCGGATCACTTCTCCAAAATCCAAGAAAAACTGCTCGCCCGGCCTCCATGGCATCCAGGGAAACAAGGCCCAGGGCGTGATTGAGCAGATGGCTTGCCAGAAACACCATCAGGACGATGCCGCTGTACAAGCGAAGTCTATCTGCTCCTACATATTGCAGGAAAGAAGCACCGCGCTTAACGGGATGTTCTGCATCAGTCATAATTTGCCGCCACTTGACAGGGTCTCATGCGGCGGACAGGTGCCTTTTAACGAGTTCTTTAAGGCTCTCCGCCGGACGCGCTCCATAATGGCTTATTACCTCCGCCGCCGCAATTGATCCGATGCGGCCGCTTTCTGCCAGCCCGTACCCGTTTGTGTAGCCATAGAGAAAGCCGGCCGCAAATAAGTCACCGGCGCCTGTCGTGTCAATGACGTCAACATTTTTCTCTGCCGCAATTTCAATGACATCTGAATTTGAAACGATTACCGATCCTTTTTCACTGCGGGTCAGGCAGGCGATATCCACATCCTGACGCACGGCTTGCAAGGCGGTATTGAAATCATCGGTTTCGTATAGGGATTTTACTTCGTCTTCATTGGCAAACAGAATGTCCACCCCATGCTCCATAAACTCAAGAAACTCGGCGCGATAACGATCGACGCAAAAAGCATCCGAGAGGGTCAGGGAGACCTGCTGACCGGCTGCATGGGAAATCTCGGCCGCTTTGCGAAAGGCCTGCTTGCCGCCTTCCGGATCCCACAAATATCCTTCCATATAGGTGACTTTAGATCCGGCAATCATGTCCGGATCGATATCATTTGGTCCGATTTCGATACAGGCGCCAAGATATGTATTCATGGTCCGATGAGCATCCGGTGTTACCAGAATGAGGCTGCGGGCTGTCGCTGCTCCGGAGGTGCTTTTCTCGGTCTCGAAGGTCACTCCAATGGCCTTGATATCATGGCTGAAGATGGCCCCCAGCTGATCATCCCGAACCTTGCCGACATAGGCGCTTTTACCGCCAAGAGATGCAATCCCGGCGGCCGTGTTGCCAGCGGCTCCGCCGGACATTTCCAACGCTGGTTCCATTTTGGAATAAAGATCTTCCGCCCGCTCCATGTCGATGAGCATCATGGAGCTCTTTGTCAGCCCCTCTTCCTCCAGAAAAGCGTCGGTCGCTTTTCCGATTACATCAACGATGGCATTTCCGATGCAGGTCGTGTCAAACTTAATGTCGGTCATATCAGTCCCAGTACTCGTTTATAACGCGCGGAGTATAGTCTTTGCGGGTCCAAGAGCAAGGGAAGGCTGTACAAATGGCCAGTTTTTTGCGATCTAGTAAATATGGCAGAATTATATGAAATGACGGCCACAGAAGTCGTCGCATTGCTTAAATCGGGTGAGGTATCCCCGGGTGAGCTTATTGATGTCTCAGAAAAGCGGATTGCGGAAACTAATCCTCAAATCAACGCTCTTCCCACCTTATGCTTTGATCGTGCGCGGAAACATGCGGCGAACCTTGAAAAAGCCGGAACCGCGGCCCGCGAAGACAGCCATTTGCACGGCTTACCTATCGCCATCAAGGATCTGACACCGGTCAAAGACGTGCGGTTCACCATGGGATCCCTTATTCATGCTGATGATATTGCCGAATATTCGGATATCATGGTGGAGCGTCTGGAGGAGCGCGGTGGTATTGTTGTAGCCAAGTCCAATACACCGGAATTTGGGGCCGGCGCTCAAACTTTTAACGACGTTTTTGGGACTACCAAGAACCCGTGGAATACGGATATGACTCCAGGAGGGTCTTCCGGAGGATCTGCGGCGGCATTGGCGGCCGGTCAGGTCTGGCTGGCACAAGGCAGCGATATGGGCGGCAGTCTCCGCATTCCTGCCGCTTTTTCCGGTGTTGTCGGCTTGAGGCCCTCACCTAAGAGAGTACCGCATGGCCCGTCAGGTCTGCCTTTTGCCATCAGCTCTGTTGAAGGGCCCATGGGCCGCACTGTACCGGATGTCGCGCTGATGCTTGACGCAATGGTCGGCCATCATACCCTGGATCCCATGAGCCTGCCGTCGCCGGAGATTTCTTATGTCGACAGCCTTAAAAACATTCCGAAATTCGGCAAAGTGGCCTACAGCCCTAATCTTGGTCAGTGCCCGATTGATCCGGAAGTGGCTGAAATCTGTGCGAAGGCAGCTAGAGACTTTGCCGCTTTATGTGACGGAGTTGAAGAGGATTGTTTTGACCTGTCCGGTGGCCGTGACATTTTTCAGGTACTGCGGGCGGCCCAGTTTGCCGCAAACCATGCCCCGAAACTAGAGACGAAACGCGATCAGCTGAAACCGGAAGTGATCTGGAATATCGAGAAAGGCATGAACCTGACAGGCGAGGACATCGGTTGGGCTCATCGGGAGCAGGGCGCTCTGTACCAGCGGGTGGCCGGTTTCTTCACTGAGTATGACCTGTTGCTGTGTCCGACCGTAATGGTGCCGCCTTTTGATCATAAGATCCGGTATCTGGAAGAAGTGAACGGGGAAAAGTTTGACAATTATGTTGCCTGGCTAGCCATGACCTATTTGCTGACGATCACGAGTTGCCCGTCGATTTCCATACCCTGTGGGTTCACAAAATCCGGCCTGCCGGTGGGGCTGCAGATCATGGCGCCCAACAGCCGGGAGGATATTGTCCTGCAGGCAGCTTATGCGTTTGAAAGAGACCATGACTATGCTGATGCAGTCCCTATCATGCCGAAAAATCCAAGCTGAGGGCAGGGCGGTTGCACTTTCGATACAGAACACATACATGAAAGAGCGAATTTTCAAATAGATAGAAAAGAGGGCGTAGCTTGTTTTCTGCAATCAATATGGCTGTTGGTCAGCTGGGGGATCCGGCCTTCAGGTCCGTCCTGTTAAAGGCATTGGC
The DNA here is from genome assembly GCA_965228285.1 of Sneathiella sp. GTDB lineage: Bacteria > Pseudomonadota > Alphaproteobacteria > Sneathiellales > Sneathiellaceae > Sneathiella. Next base: position 2,589,225 of record OZ245808.1, on the reverse strand, counting down.
TTTGACGGTTGGGGTGTTCATTCTGCTGGGGTTTGGCGCAACTGCGGCTTTCTCTTCTTACGTACCGAATTTCCAATGGGAGTGGGTCAATACGGTTGTAGGGTTTCTGACCGGTCTTGGCTTTGTTCTGGGCGGATTTTTCCTTTTCCCCCTGGTTATCAGCGCCCTGATAGGCTTGTTTCTTGACGATATCTCCGATGCGGTTGAGGAAAAGCACTATCCGGGAGACGAGAAAGCCCATGATATCCCCATTCTGTCCAGTATCTGGGACGCCGTGAAATTCCTCGGGCTGGTATTGATTTGCAATATTGTTGTCTTGCCGCTCTACTTTATTCCGGTCATCAATTTGTTCGTATATTACATTCTCAATGGCTATCTGATTTCCCGCGAGTATTTTCAGATGGTGGCGATCCGTCATCATGAAGAGGCCGAAGTGACTCGTCTCAGAAAAACCAATGCGACGGAGCTTTATATAATGGGTATCGTTGTAGCTTTTTGTCTGACTATCCCCATCGTCAATCTGATCACTCCGATTGTCGCCACGGCAGCCATGGTTCATCTGTACAAGAAACGTGCGGGCAGCAAACCAGCCGGCAGGAGTGTGATGGTCTGATGATACGGTTGTTCCTGTTGAGTATTGGACTGGTGTTTGTCCTGGCGGCCTGTACGAGCGGACCGGATATTACCACAGTGAGTCCGCAGACATCCGAAGCAAACCAGCCAAAGCTAACAACACAACCGCCTTCAATTATTGCAGGCAAACTATCCACTCCGGCTCCAGCTGTCGCTCCCGTAAAACCGCGTGTGCTTCTGGAGCCAGAGGTGCTCATTGGAAAAACGCCAACGGAAATCGAAACAGCCTTTGGCCAACCCCACCTCTTACGGAAAGATTCTCCGGCTGAGGTTTGGCAATATCTCGCAGATGGCTGCGCCCTCAATCTGTTTTTCTTTCCAAATGGAAGCGACCAAAACCTGGTCATCAATCATGTGGCCATCAATGGTCGTGATGTCACGTCACAGAATACCATCGACAGCAAACTGTGCTTTAACGACCATCTGCGTGATATCGGTGCTGAGGATCAGTTCCTAGCTCATCCTGCTTCATAGAACGGATTGCCAACCAAATCAAATGAGGGCGAAAATGCCACAAATTACACGTGAGGATGTGGAAGAGCTGTTCGGTTATATGGCAAATGATCAGCCGGACAAGTTTATTGATCGCCTGGCCGAGGATATTGAATGGACGGTAAAGGGAACTCACCCTCTGGCGGGGACCTTCAAAAGTAAACAGGAATATCTGGACGGGGCCTTTAATCGCTTAACGGCTGTCTTGAAAGGCAGTATCGAGCTGCAGTTGGAGGCTGTATATATTGATGGTCAGACGGCAATTGTCGAACTCAAATCTTTTCTCACGGCCCTCAACGGGATGCCGTACAACAACGAATATTGCTGGGTTATTCATTTCTCTGAAGATAAACAGATAACAGCCATCACGGCCTATTTAGACAGTGCGTTATTAAAGCAAGTCATTGAAGAAAATGAGAAAACCAGGACTTGAAGTTCAGTCCTCAGCAGTATTCAGGCAACGGTTTTTCCTTTGAAACGGCATAAGTCGGAAACAATGCAGACGGTACAGTCCGGCTTGCGTGCTTTGCACACGTACCGGCCATGCAGGATCAGCCAGTGATGGGCATGCCTCAGATATTCTTTGGGAATGCGCTTTTCCAGCTTCTTCTCGACTTCAAGCGGATTTTTTCCTGGTGCCAGACCTGTGCGATTACCCAGACGAAATAAGTGAGTGTCGACCGCAATGGTTGGCTGGCCGAAGGCGATATTCAGCACAACATTTGCTGTTTTCCGGCCAACGCCGGCCAGTTTTTCCAGCTCTTCTCGAGTTTGCGGAACCTCTGAATTGTGATCCCGGATCAGCGCTTCACACAGCTTTATGACATTTTTGGCCTTGGTTTTGTATAGGCCGATGGATTTTACGTAGTCTCGTACCGTATCTTCGCCAAGAGCCAGCATTTTCTCTGGAGTGTCCGCTATGGCAAAGAGAGGTCCTGTCGCCTTATTCACTCCGACATCGGTCGCCTGAGCCGAAAGAACAACGGCAACCAGCAGGGTAAACGGGTTTACATAGTCGAGTTCGCCTTGTGGCTCCGGGTTGTTTTCCTCGAGCCTGCGAAAAAACTCTCTGATTTCTGCTTTTTTCATCCTATGTTATTGGCATAGGCCCCCTTTATTCGCAATAATCAAATTGTGACTTCGGTGGAAGAGAAAGGTGTCGACGTGGAGCCCACTCATAACGAGCCCCTAGGCAGCGGCAGCACAGGGTCCTTTTATATGTCCCTGCATCCAAGCCAGAGCTTGTCTCGCGTTGGCTTCATTATTCTGATGTCCGCTGTCACCCTTGTCAGTTTTATTGCCGGGGCTTTTTTCTGGGCGATCGGGGCCTGGCCTGTTTTCGGTTTTTTTGGTCTGGATGTGTTGCTGATCTTTGGCGCATTCCAACTGAATTTCCGGGCAGCCCGCCGGCGGGAGATCGTTGAGATCAATCACGATATGGTTCAGATCACCCGTATCGCCTCGAACGGTCAATCGGTCCGGGAAGAAATTCAGGCTTACTGGTCACGGATCATTCTCCAAAAAGGCAAGCTCTGGGTAACAAACCGCGGCTGCAGCTACGAGATCGGCTATTTCCTTGGGGAAGAGGAAAAAGAGCAGGTGCGAGAGATTATAGCGGATGCCCTGGATACATATCGCAAGGGCGGCCATCTTCAGTCGCCAAGCCCCAGCACATCCATCATGTCATAATTACCGGCCGGTTTACCTTTTGACCACAAGGCGGCCCGAACAGCCCCGCGGGTAAATATGGATCTGTCCCCTGCTTTATGAGTGATTTCAATCCTCTCATTTTCAGCGGCGAAAATCACCGTATGCTCTCCTACTACATTGCCACCTCGAAGCACCGCATATCCGATATCACCTTTTTTTCGGGCACCGGTAATGCCATCCCGTCCTCGATCAGCCACAGTATCATGATCCACCTGGCGGCCTTCCGCAGCGGCTTTACCGAGAAGAAGAGCTGTGCCGGACGGGGCGTCTACCTTGTGATGATGGTGCATTTCAAGCACTTCAATATCAAACTCATCATCCAGAAGCTCGGCTACCTTCTTGGTCAGTTGAGCCAATAGATTCACGCCCAGGCTCATATTGGCACCCTGGATGATTACTGTTTTTTCGCCGCAAGCTGTGATCTCGGCCTGCTCTTCGTTACTCAGTCCCGTGGTTCCGATCACCAGAGTGGTCCCGCTCTTCGCGGCAAGTTTCGCGTGGGCGACAGAAGCAGCCGGAGCGGTGAAATCGATAACGACGTCGGAATTGGCAAACAACGCCGCCGTATCATCCGAGACGGTGACACCACTCGGTGCAAGGCCGGCCAAAGCGTTAATATCCTCTCCTATTGCGGAGGAATCGGCTGGTTCAGTGCCGCCATAAACTGAGCAGCCTTTCGTCACGGCTACCTGATTGACCAGCATGCGTCCCATACGGCCGGCACAGCCGACAATCCCAATTCTCAAATCACTCATGCGGAGCTTCCCCTGAATTTTGAAAGGAGATGTATCATAGATGCCTGTTTGAGGCGAGTTGGATTTGGCGAGTTGTCAGTCTTTCAAATCTGCCAGGAAATCTTTGACCCTCGAGAAAAAGCCTTCCGATTCGGGGCTATGGGTTCCTTTGCCCTCAGCCTCAAATTCCTTAAGCAACTCTTTTTGACGTTTAGTCAGATTAACCGGCGTTTCCACAATGGTGTGAATATACATATCGCCATGGCTGTGGGAATTCATCACCGGCATGCCTTTTCCGCGCAATCGGAACTTGCGCCCCGACTGTGTTCCTGACGTGATCGAGACCTTGGCGCGGGCGCCGTCCAGGGTCGGAACTTCAATATCTCCGCCAAGAGCAGCGACGGTGAACGGAATGGGGACGCGGCAATGGATATTCTGCCCGTCCCGTTGGAAAATCCGATGGTCCTCGACAGAGAGGAAAATATACAGATCGCCCGTCGGGCCGCCCCGCATGCCGGCTTCCCCTTCGCCGGAAAGACGGATACGGTTGCCGTCATCGACACCAGCCGGGATATTGACGGAAAGGGTTTTTTCTTTCTGTGTGCGTCCCTCACCCCGACAGGTCTTGCACGGGTTTTCAATAATGCGGCCCTGACCCTGGCAGGAGGGGCAGGTGCGCTCAATGGTAAAGAAACCCTGCTGCGCGCGGACTTTTCCATGCCCCTGACAGGTTTGGCAGGTTACAGGCTCAGAGCCGGCTTCGGCCCCTGATCCGTCGCAACTCTCGCATTCGACAGTTGTCGGGATCTTGATTTCCATCTGCTTGCCGTAATAGGCATCTTCAAGGGAGATTTCGAGATTATAGCGAAGGTCCGAGCCGCGAGTCTGTCGACTACGACCGCCCCCGCCTTGCTGCCCCCCCATGAAATCGCCGAACAGATCTTCGAAGATATCGCTAAAGCCGCCGCCCATGCCGCCAAAGCCGCCCCCGCCGCCAGGTCCGCCCTGTTCAAAAGCGGCATGGCCATATTGGTCATAGGCGCTTCTTTTCTGCGGGTCTTTCAGAACCTCGTAGGCTTCATTGACTTCCTTGAATGAGGCTTCCGCAGCTGTGTCCCCCGGATTACGGTCGGGGTGATATTTCATCGCCTGTTTGCGGTAGGCGGATTTGAGAGTGGTGTCGTCTACATTGCTGTCAACACCAAGGATTTCGTAGTAGTCGCGCTTCGCCATAACATCTATCACTCAACGAAATTCCGCTCCGGCAAGGTTTTTCACCTCACCGGAGCGGTACATTCAAGGACAAGGACAATACCGGGTCACCCCTAATATATCCTTACTTGTCTTTCTTGTCTTCGTCGACCTCTTCAAAGTCGGCGTCAACCACGTCATCATCGGAGGCATCATTGGACTCTTCATTCGAACCCTCAGCGGCCTCCCCACCTTCAGCCTCTGCTTGAGACTGGGCATACAGTGCTTCACCCAGTTTCATGGAGGCGGCCTGCAGGGCGTCCATTTTGGTTTTGATGTCGTCGATGTCGTCGCCGTCTTTGGCTTCTTTCAACGCGGTCATAGCTTCCTCGATGGGAGCTTTCACATCGTCTTCAACCTTGTCACCGGCTTCGGCAAGTGTCTTCTCAGTGGTGTGAATCAGGCTTTCGGCCTGGTTGACCACTTCAACTTTTTCCTTACGGGCCTTATCTTCGGCGGCATGTTCTTCGGCGTCCTTGACCATCTGATCAATATCAGCCTCGCTCAAACCACTTGACGCCTGGATCTGGATCTTCTGCTCACGGCCAGTGCCTTTGTCCTTGGCCGAAACATTGACGATCCCGTTGGCATCAATATCGAAGGTGACTTCAATTTGCGGAACGCCGCGCGGGGCGCCCGGTATTTCTGTCAGATCGAAATTGCCGAGAAGCTTGTTATCAGCAGCCATTTCACGCTCACCCTGGAAAACCCGGATGGTCACAGCCTGCTGATTGTCTTCTGCCGTAGAAAATGTCTGGCTTTTCTTGGTCGGAATAGTCGTATTCCGGTCGATCAGGCGTGTGAAGACACCGCCCAGAGTTTCGATCCCAAGAGACAGCGGGGTCACATCAAGAAGCAACACATCTTTCACGTCACCCTGCAGCACACCTGCCTGAATGGCAGCGCCCATGGCCACAACTTCGTCCGGGTTCACCCCCTTATGAGGATCGCATCCGAAGAAGGTCTTTACGGTTTCATGGACCTTCGGCATCCGGCTCATACCGCCGACGAGGATGACATTGTCAATCTCGCCTTTTTGCAGGCCGGCATCTTTCAGAGCCTTTTCGCACGGAGGCAACGTCCGCTTGATGAGATCTTCTACCAGATTCTCAAACTGTGCCCGGGTCAGCTTCAGCTGCATATGTTTCGGACCGGAGGCATCTGCCGTAATGAAAGGCAGGTTGATTTCCGTTGCCTGGGAAGAAGACAGTTCGATCTTGGCTTTTTCCGCAGCTTCCTTAAGGCGCTGCAGTGCCATCTTGTCAGAGCGCAGGTCGATGCCCTGCTCCTTCTTGAACTCGTCGGCCAGATAGTCGACCAGTTTCAGATCGAAGTCTTCCCCGCCGAGGAAGGTATCCCCGTTGGTCGAGCGGACTTCAAAAACGCCGTCACCGATTTCAAGGATGGAAACGTCGAAAGTACCCCCCCCCAAATCGAAAACAGCTACTGTCTGATTTTCTTTGTCCATTCCGTAAGCGAGGGCCGCTGCAGTCGGCTCGTTAATGATACGGAGGACATCAAGACCGGCAATCTTACCAGCATCCTTGGTTGCCTGACGCTGGGCGTCATTGAAATAGGCCGGGACCGTAATCACCGCCTGGGTGACATTCTCACCGAGATGACTTTCCGCGGTTTCCTTCATTTTCTGAAGAATGAAAGCTGAAATCTGGCTTGGGGAGTATTTTTCGCCGCGAGCTTCAATCCAGGCGTCACCATTGTCTGCCTTGATAATGCTATACGGGACCATTTCCTTGTCTTTTTGCGTTGTCTTGTCATCAAACCGACGACCGATCAGCCGCTTTACGGCGAACAAGGTATGTTCCGGATTGGTTACGGCCTGCCGTTTGGCGGCCTGCCCGACGAGCTTCTCGCCGTCTTCCGTAAAGGCAACCATGGACGGTGTTGTCCGTGCGCCTTCAGAATTTTCGATCACCTTCGCGTCCTTGCCATCCATTACGGCGACGCAGGAGTTGGTCGTTCCTAAGTCAATTCCAATTACTTTAGCCATCGTATCCTCTTCTACATTGGCAGATCAGAGCGGCCATTTCATGCACCACAGTGACCCCCGGGCTTAAAAACAGTGAAAATTTATTCGACGTTTATATATGTGCGAAACAGACCGAGTGCAAGGGCTGGAATAGGCATGAGCAATCTATTCGGAAGATTTTTACGTCCATATGTCATGGAATCCACACTGCATGGCAGATATGCAGGAAGTTTCCTTTACCCTGGTATGACGGTTTGTTAGATGTAATGGATTGAAGCCAAACAAAAATAGGGGGGATATTGGCGTCTTCAATCCCATCGGGATCCGGTAAACCTGCGCCGTCCCTTTTTACGGCAGATGAAGTGCGTGGGCTGACCAGTGCGCTCGCGGCTTTTATTCTATGGGGTGTTGCACCCATCTATTTCAAATGGGTCTCCCATGTCTCGGCTCTGGAGGTGATCTCCCACCGGGTCGTCTGGACAATCGTGTTCGTTCTTCTCATCATCGCTTTTACAAAGAAGTTCAAGGAGTTCTTTGCTGTTTACCGGGACCGGAAAAGGCTGGGTGTCTTCCTGATGACCACAATTTTTATCGGCGGAAACTGGCTGACTTTTATCTGGGCGATTAATAACGACAGGATTTTGGAGGCAAGCCTTGGATATTACATAAATCCCCTGGTCAATATCATGCTGGGTATGGTTTTCCTCGGGGAGCGGCTCAACAGATGGCAGACGGTTTCCGTGCTGCTGGCCGTCGCTGCGGTGACCATTCTGACTATCCAGGCAGGCGTTTTGCCCTGGGTTTCTCTGGTTTTGGCTTTTTCTTTCGGCTTTTATGCCCTTTTACGCAAAAAGACTCCTACGGATTCTGCGGTTGGTTTGGCGGTTGAAACCACTCTGATGTTTCCAATGGCCCTCGGATTTCTGCTCTATCTCAGCTTCACGGCGGATCCGGAGATTGCCGGGGTCACATTCGGGCCTGGATTTGCCTATGAAGCCAAAAGCATATTGCTCCTGTTTGGAACCGGGATTGTCACGGCCATGCCCCTGATGCTGTTTGCCACCGCCGCGCGATATCTGAAACTGACAACGATCGGGGTTTTGCAATATCTGTCTCCGACAATGCATATGGTGATTGCGGTCTATCTTTATAATGAGCCCTTCGATCAATCCCGCCTGATCGCCTTCGGCCTTATCTGGTTAGGACTGATCATTTACAGCGTTGACGGATACAGGAACAGAAAACGGGTATCGTGAGGGGAAAAAATAGAGTGAAATAGCCGGCAAGGGATGAGACATGACAATAATTTCTGCCAGCTATAAAACCGATATTCCTGCTTTTTACGGAGACTGGTTCCGCAATCGGTTGGATGACGGCTTTGTAGACGTTCGAAACCCCTACAACAACACCATAAACCGGATTTCGCTTCTTTCGGAAAATGTTGACGCCTTTGTCTTTTGGACTCGGAATGCAGAGCCTTTTCTGCCGGTCCTTTCCGATAAAATAGAAGGACAGTATCCTTTTTATTTTCAGTTCACCGTCACCGGCTATCCTAAGCCCATCGAGCGATCGGTCATTGATGTTTCCCTTGCCGTTGAGCAGATCAACCGCCTGAGCATCAGATATGGTCCGCATTCGGTGGTCTGGCGCTATGACCCGATTTTTGTCTCCGACATGACACCAATCTCTTTTCATAAACAGAATTTCCAACAGCTTGCCGAACGCCTGTCGGGATCTGTCAACGAAGTAACGGTGTCCTTTACGCAGCTCTATACTAAGACCAAGCGCAATCTTGCCCATCTGGACGCCCGGCATTCCATCGGGTTTCTGGATCCGCCAAAAGAGTGTAAGTCTGAACTGCTGTCATCAATGCAGGAAACCGCAGAGGAACTGGGGTTTCGTCTGACTCTTTGCACGCAGCCGCTTCTTGAAACCAAAGAAATTCAGGGCGCCGCCTGTATCGATGGCGATCGTCTGGCGAATGTCGGAGTTGATGGCCTTACGGCGGCGTTGCAGAAAAACAGGGAAGGGTGTCTCTGTGTCCGGTCTCGGGACATCGGGAGTTATGACTCATGTCCGCATGGATGCGTCTATTGCTACGCGGTGCAATCACCGTCAAAAGCAAGAACTGCGGCCAAAAATCATGACCGCAGTTCTTCAATTCTGTAGATAGATCTGATCAGGCCTGTTCATCGACGCTAACGTCAGATTTTTTCTGTCCGCCTTTGGCAACGCCCACCATGGCGGGGCGCAGCAGCCGGTCTGCGATCAGATATCCATTCTGCACGACTTGCAAGACCGTACCAGGCTCAACATTTGGGTTTTCAACCTCGAACATCGCCTGATGCAGGTTCGGATCAAACTTTTTGCCTTCAGGATTGATTTTCGTGATTTTATGCTTTTCCAGAGTGTTCAGTAGTTCTGACTCAGTCATTTCAACACCGGTCACAACCGCTTTGACGTCCTCTTTCTCTCGTGCCTCCGCCGGGATGCTTTGGATGGCTCGCTGCAAATTGTCCGACACGGCCAGGACATCACGGGCAAATTTTGTGATGGCATAGTTATGGGCATCTTCCTTTTCTTTTTCAGCCCGCCGCCGCATATTCTCGACTTCTGCCATGGCCCGCAGAAGTTTGTCTTTCAGTCCGGCTATTTCAGCCTCCTGCTCCTCAAGGCGCGGATCGACTTCTGCGCCAAAATCCGTTTCGCCCTTTTGGGCGACAGTTGGCGTTTCTTCGCCAGCTTCCGACGCAGGAGTTGCTGCCGGTTGTTCGGTGGGCTCCTTGGGGTCCTGAGGCGTCTGATTTGCTTCGTTCATCCTGGCTTATCCTACTTTTCTTCAATCTATCATTCTGCCAATGATCTTCGCCGTATAATCCACCATTGGGATGATACGGGCGTAGTTTAGACGGGTGGGGCCGATCACTCCGACGGCTCCGACAATCTGATCCTGGCTGTTCTGGTATGGAGAAATAATCATTGATGTGCCGGAAAGCGAGAAAAGATTGTTCTCCGAGCCAATAAAAATTTTGACGCCACGGCCACCTTCCGCCAATTCCAGCAGTTTTACCCGCTCCTTTTTGGCTTCAAGGGTGTCGAACAATTCCTTTATTTTTTCAAGATCTTCAAGGGCCTGGACGTCCTGAAGAAGGTTTGCATGGCCGCGGACAATAAGGGTTTCCCCGCCACCCCAACTGGCAATATCACTGGCAATAAGATCCTGTGTCAGCTGATCAAGCTGAGCCTGGTGCGAATCCAGCTCACTCTGAATTTCACTTTTCATTTCCTGCAGGGTTTTTCCGGCGAGCCGGGCATTAAGATAGTTTGTAGCCTCCTGCAGGGAGGCATCACTCAGCCCTTGCGGCAATTCTATGGCTCTGTTCTCCACCATCCCATTGGCTGTCACGATAATGACCAGGGCCTTGTCGATACCCAGACGCACAAATTCGATTTGCTTGATAGAGCTGTCACTTTTAGGAGCGATGACCAACCCGGCGCAGTTGGAAAGCCCAGAGAGCATGGAGGACGCTTCGGTCAGCGCTTCTTCCAGATTGCGGCCATCGACGGCGCAACGGGCTTTGATATCGGACCGCTCTTCTTCGGTCAGGTTTCCTATTTCCAGAATTCCATCAACAAACAACCGAAGCCCCATTTGCGTTGGCAGGCGTCCGGCCGAAGTATGCGGTGAATACAGCAGGCCCGCATCCACCAGATCCGCCATGACATTGCGGATGGATGCCGGAGACAGGTCCAACTGACTGATACGGGATAGGGTGCGCGAGCCGACGGGTTCCCCGGTTTGGACATAGGTTTCCACTATGTCCCGGAAAACGGTACGGCTTCGTTCATTCAGTTCTTGTATGGACATTTTTATTCAGCACAAGTTTGTAATAGCTTACAATTATCAGGAATGTAGTGACGCTGGATGCTTGCGTCAATCTGGTCCAACAGGTACAAGGGGCCAAATTTACCGATTAATGTAAAGGAATTTTTATGCGCCCCTCTGGCCGTGCCCCTGATCAATTGCGTGATGTTATCCTCGAACCTGGCTATGCAAAAAACGCCGAAGGGTCCTGTTTGATCAAATGTGGCGATACCCATGTTATCTGTACCGCGAGCGTTGAAGACCGGGTGCCTCCATTTCTACGGAACACCGGCAGAGGCTGGGTAACAGCAGAATACGGCATGCTTCCACGTTCCACTGGGTCCCGTATGGGCCGGGAAGCCGCGCGCGGAAAGCAACAGGGCCGCACGGTAGAAATTCAGCGCCTGATTGGCAGATCCTTGCGGGGATTGATAGATTTCGAAGGGTTTGGCGAGCGTCAGATTACTGTTGATTGTGATGTTATCCAGGCCGATGGCGGCACCAGAACAGCGTCCATCACCGGCGCCTATGTGGCGCTCTATCAGGCATTCGATAAACTCGTTGAACAGGGAAAGATCCTGGAAGTACCGATGAAAGAGCAGGTCGCAGCGGTTTCCTGCGGTCTCTACAACGGAACACCGGTGCTGGACCTAGACTATCCGGAAGACAGTAATGCTCAGGCAGATGCTAATTTTGTACTGACGTCTGACGGAAAAATTATTGAAATTCAAGGCACGGCAGAGGAGGACCCATTCTCTGAAGATCAGTTCGGATCTCTTTTCGGCTTAGCCAAAAAGGGTGTGCAGGAGCTTTGTGCACTGCAACGCCAAGCCCTGGGCCTTTGAGCTGGCATCGCAAATTCGACGGCGGAAAACTCGTTGTCGCCAGCCATAATCCGGGCAAGGTCCGGGAAATTAGGGCATTGCTTGAAGAGTTTGGTGTTGAGCCTATCTCAGCCGCGGAACTGGACCTGCCTGAGCCGGTTGAAGATGGCGACAGCTTCATCGCCAATGCGGAAATCAAAGCTCTGGCAGCGGCCCGATCTTCGGGAATTGTCAGCCTTAGTGATGACTCAGGATATGCTCTTGAGCGATTAAATGGTGACCCCGGAATTTTCTCGGCTCGCTGGGCCGGGCCGGACAAAGATTTCTCTCTCGCCATGGAGAAGGTAGAAAAGGCGTTGCAGCAAGCTGGGGCCAAAACCCCTGAAGAGCGAAAAGCTTCTTTCGTCTGTGCTCTGACCCTTGCCTGGCCGGACGGACATACAGAAAGCTATGAGGGTCGTATCGAAGGTCATTCGGTCTGGCCTCCGAGAGGGGATAAGGGCTTTGGGTATGATCCGATATTTGTCCCGCAAGGCTCAGAGATGACTTTTGCGGAAATGGATCCGGAAAAGAAGCATGCCATTAGCCACCGGGCCCGTGCCTTTAAGCAATTGATTGATGCCTGTTTCAACTCCGATTGAGGCTCCGGATCCCGGTTTCGGGCTCTATGTCCACTGGCCCTTCTGCCGGAAAAAATGCCCCTATTGTGACTTCAACAGCCATGTGAGGGAGGCGGTTGATCAGCAAAGATGGGTGCAAGCGCTTCTGGCGGAACTCAAATACTTCGCCGATCAGCTTCCAAAAACATCACTTACCAGCATCTTCTTTGGCGGCGGCACCCCTTCTCTGATGGCACCCACCACGGTGGCGGCGCTTATTGAGGGGGCCAGTCAGCATTTTCTTTTCACCGAGACGATTGAGATTACGTTAGAGGCTAATCCGACGTCCGTTGAGGCGAAATCTTTCGCTGGCTACGAATCTGCGGGTGTCAACAGACTATCCATTGGTGTGCAGTCCTTTAATGATTCACAACTTCAGTTCCTCGGCCGGGAACATTCTGCTGATGAGGCACTAGGGGCAATTGAACTGGCACGACGGAAGTTTGAAAATATATCCTTCGACCTGATTTATGCGCTTCCGGATCAGACGATAGATGCCTGGAAAGGCGATCTGGAGAGGGCCCTGCAACTGGCAGGAGACCATCTGTCTCTATATCAATTGACGATTGAGCCAAATACAGGATTTGCTGGTGCTGTACGCCGTGGCGATTTTCAGATGCCAGAGGAGCAAGTGGCAGAAGAATTTTTTAACCTGACACAGGAAATCTGCCGTGAAGCGGGCCGGCCTGCTTACGAGATTTCAAATCACGCCCGCCCAGGATATGAATGCCGCCATAATCTGACCTATTGGCGTTATGGTCAGTATCTTGGCATCGGGCCGGGGGCGCATGGCCGGTTGAACCTGGATCAGGGGCGGACGGCCCTTCAGCAGATCAAGCGCCCTGAAAGTTGGTTGGAGGCTGTGGAAAGCCGTCATCATGGGACGCAGCAGGAATTTATTCTTGAGAGTGCTGTCGGCAGGGCTGAAGAGCTTTTGCTGATGGGGTTGAGATTAGAAGAGGGGGTCTGGCTTAAAAATTTTGAGAATGCTGTCGGGAAGCCTTTGTCTGACATTACTGATGCCACGCGACTTTTGCAGCTGATCGAAGGTGGATTGCTGGAACTGGATACCTCCCGATTGCAAGCGACGGCGAAAGGAAGACTTGTCCTGAACAGCCTTCTGCCGGAAATACTGCAGTACTAGTTCAGAAGCTGATCAAAGCTCTGCGGTGCCGGTTCCAGCATTAACAGGTCAGATTGTCCTACTTCCAAAATTGCCAGACCGCGCTCGGCGACGCCATTCTCCGGGAACCGGAAAATCCCGTCATAGCCAGTGAACCCGTTAACGTTTTCCAGGGCAATCCTGTCAAAGCGGGTTTCCGGAGGGTCCTGAGCCAGCAGACCGGCAAGTGCCATGGCATCATAAGCCAGACTGGCGATGCGCGGTGGGGTGTAGCCATAAGTCTGAGAGAAGCGCTGCTGAAAAGCGCTGGAATTTTCAGGCGATGGCGCAGAAAACCAGCCACCGACCAAGGCCGGTTCCGTTGATAAGGATCGATCCGCCCAGAGACCAGTACCGATGAACTGAACAACTTCCGGGTCGATATCATAATAGGAAAGTAGCGGTGCCAGTTCTTTCAAACGACCTCCACCCTCTGGTATGATCAACGCGTCAAAAGACACCTCGCCAAAGGTATCCATTTTCTCGAGCCTCTTTACATAGGCTTTCGATGCGTCATCCGTTTCCTTTTCGTATAGCTTGATCTCCTCTTCAAGCAGTTTCTGTCGCTCGGAATAATCGCCAAGAATTTTTGCGATTTCATGGAGTTCTTGTGACCCGGGCTCGATCGATACGGGATAACGCATGACTTTATCAACAGTCAGCCCCAGACCGTCACTGGCCATATATACATTATCGATCACCGCATCTCCATAAGGCGTATCCGGGGCCAGGACGGCGAAATTAAGCAATCCCTGTCGATAAGAGAATTCCATGATCCGATTGATTTGCTGACCTACCGTCAGGCCCATCATATAAACACCATCTCCGGCGACGGATGTATCGGTGGAGAAAGTAACGACATTGATATCCCGCGGCACAGCAAGGCGCCGTACAGCAGGAACTGAAGAAGAGAATAACGGCCCGAGGATTAATTCAGCACCATCGACAAGTGCTTCTGCTGCGGCACTTTCAGCGCCTCTTTCTGTTCCCTTGGTATCATAAGGCATAAGCTCAAGCTGAGTATTTCCCAGGTCGAACAAAGCCATATTCGCCGCCTTCAACAGATCATTTCCGATGGCTTCGTGCTGGCCGGACAGCGGCAATAAAATCGCTATTTTTATGGGATCGGAATAAGCTGGATAAGGAGCCTTGACCCCTATGACCGGAGCTGAAGGTTCCACCAGCCGCATCAGCGGGTCAACAGTCGGTGTGTTTGAGAGGTCTTCTGTGGAGGGCGTTTTCTGCAGAAGCTGTTCGAGTTCCTTGGCGCCCGTATTGTCTGGATCTATCTTGGCCAGCTCTTCTTTTTCCTCGGCACTTTCCCGGACCGGGGCCGGCTGGCAGGCAGATATTAAAAGAGAAAACAAAATAACCAAACAGCTATTTCTAAAAATCCGCTGTTCCGATCGGCCCTTAGTCAAGACTGTTTCGCGTATGGAAAACAATGTTTTTATTCCCTTAGACCGACACAAGTTTCTATAACTAGAGATTAGGTAACCGCGATGTGGCGGGCAAGCAAATAGTTTACCTGGCGCAAGTGAAGCATTTAACTGGGGCAATAATTTGGCACGCAAATCCAGACAAGAGCTAAAGAAGAAGAGGCAGCGCGCCTATATTCGCGGCCATTTAGCTGAGACATATGCGTCTTTCTATCTGCGCTTAAAAGGATACCGTATCGTCGCTCGCCATTATCGCAAGCCATTCGGCGAAATCGACATCATTGCCAGCAGGAAAAAAACTCTTATTGCAATCGAAGTGAAAACAAGACGGACAATGACGGACGCTGTTTATTCAATTGGGTCGATCCAGAAGCGACGAGTCAAGAAAGCCATGCAGGCTTTTGTCATCGAAAAGTCAAAATATGAGTCTTTTGATATTCGCTTCGATGCGTTGTTGGTCACTTCTTTTCTAAGACTGCCACATCACATTGAGAATGCCTGGCAATAATATCGATAGAATACTTTAACAATGGCTGATTAGGCCTATAATAATCGCAGTGCAATGAAATTCAGGACTTTTTTTGTCTGACTTTCCCGGTAGAGAAAAGGTGAATGAACATGAAAATTGTAGCTTATATGGGGTTTGCCATCTTCGCGAGTATGATTTTGAGCGGATGTAGTCCGGTCGCTGTTGCTCTAGGAGGCGCTGCGGTTGGCGGGGCGGCGGTCGCCGAAGAGAGATCGGTGGGAACAGTCGTCGATGACGCGGGGATCAAGGTCAGAGTAATGAACGCCATCTTTCAGGATAATGAAGCTCTGTTCACCAACACGTCGACAACAGTAATTGAGGGAGTTGTGCTGGTTACCGGGCAGGTCCCGACACCGGAGGACCGAGTGACTCTTTCCCGGCTTATCTGGGGTGTCAGTGGTGTCAAAGAGGTTCATAACGAAGTGACGGTCGCTGACAGCGAGACGATCGGTAGTTTTGCTGATGACAGTCTCATTACGACCAAGCTTAAGCTGCAGTTGCTGAGGGATGCAAAAATATACAATATCAATTATTCCGTTGAGACTGTGAACGGTGTTGTCTACCTGATGGGGATTGCCCAAGATCAGGCGGAACTGGACCGGGTTGAAAATCATGCCAAAGAAATTTCCGGTGTGCGGCGGATTGTCAGTTACGTGAGACTCAAGAAAGATTTGCCGAAAACGGCTTGACCAGAATAGGTTTAATTTCGGCCATTTAGAAACAAGCCCGGGCGCCAGATCCTAATAGAAAGAGCGTAAACATGAGTCTTGCCGTAGCCATTCAGATGGATCCGATTGAGGATGTGGATATTGAAGGGGACAGCACATTCGTGCTTGCTCTTGAAGCGCAGAACAGAGGCTATTCGCTTTTCCATTATGGGCCAAAAGACCTGTCATTTTCCGACGGAAAGATCATTGCCTCCGCGCGTCCGATATCTGTGCGGCGGGAAAAAGGTAATCATTTCTCCGCCGGGGACATTGAACGGATAAATCTGACCCATATGGATGTTGTCCTGATGCGTCAGGATCCGCCTTTTGACATGTCCTACATTACGGCTACTCATCTTCTTGAGCATGTTCATCCCGATACCTTGGTCGTCAATAATCCGGTAAGCGTCCGAAACGCGCCGGAAAAATTATTTGTTACCCATTTTGACGGAATTTTACCGCCAACCCTGATTTCCACCAATCTCAATGAGATCAAGGAATTTCGGGCTGAATATAAAGATATCATTATCAAACCTCTTTATGGCAATGGTGGCGCCGGTGTGTTTCATCTTAAGCCCGAGGATGAAAATCTATCCGCTTTGTGCGAAATGTTTACGGAATTTTACCGTGAACCCATGATCGTACAGAAATATCTGCCGGAAGTGCGCGAAGGCGATAAAAGGATCATTCTGGTGGATGGCGATCCGGTTGGCGCCATCAACCGTGTTCCCCAGGAAGGGGAGGTGCGCTCCAACATGCATGTAGGCGGGCAAGCCGTTAAGTCTCAGCTGACCAAGCGGGAAATTGAAATCTGTGAGGAAATTGGCCCGGCTCTCAAGGAACAAGGCCTGATCTTTGTTGGAATTGACGTGATTGGTGATTTCCTGACGGAAATAAATGTCACGTCGCCAACGGGTCTGCAGGAAATTAACAGATTTGACGGAACGAAACTGGAATCCGGAATTTGGGACTGTATTGAGGGAAAACTCAGCGGAGCCTGATAGTCATCCCCTAAAAATAAAAGAGCCGAAGGAAGCCCCTCCGGCTTTTCTTGACGGGCATTCACATCACTCTAGATCTTCAGGTCTGGTCGTCCGTCTCCGCTCCGTCCGCGGCCCGCGCGACCGCCTCGGTTCCGGCTTCAGCACTTTGTTTGCTGCTATAGCCCTGGCTGGTCAGAATAACTTCATGGTTTCCTGCTTTTAGGTTGAAATACCATTTGTCATTCTTTCCTTCAAAAACGGAAAATCGTTCTGAGAGCGCTGCGTTTTTCTTGACTGATTCAATACCGCTTTCCGCACTTGCTTTTGCCTTATACCCTTCCGACGAACCAACGTTTTCGCCATTTCCCGCTTTTAACCTAAAGCGAAACTCTCCTGCTTTGTCTGCATATAGTTCAAATTTTCCTGCCATCCTGTGTGCTCCCAATGATTAAGACCTGCGACATGTGACTTCTATATCTTGCTTATCACGAAAATAGCAGCCTGAAGCCGTATCGAAACTTTAAGCTAATATTATCTTCTGGCAAATAAAAGCAAATGCTTTATCTGATCGATTTAGTTTTGTCCTGAATTGTCTCTGACGAATCATCACTGGGTGCTCAGTCTCTGCTTGCTATAATAGTATCAGTATAAATATTATTATGCGTAAGGCGGGTATGCAGGCGGTTTTGAAAACGGTTGCGTTTCATGGGCTCGATGTCCATGACGTGGATGTCCAGGTCTTGATGGCGTCGGGTCTGCCCGCCTTTACAATTGTCGGCCTCCCCGATAAATCCATTGCGGAAAGCAAGGAACGGGTAAGGGCTGCCTTGACATCACTCGGGGTTGGCCTTCCGCCAAAACGTATAACGGTCAACCTGGCACCGGCGGATATGCCAAAAGAGGGAGCTCACTATGATCTCCCGATTGCGTTGGGTATCCTTGCGGCCATGGACATCCTGCCAGTGGAGGAGCTTCAGGGTTATACAGTGCTGGGAGAACTTTCTCTGGACGGTAGTTGTAATGCTGTTGCTGGAATTTTACCTGCCGCCGTTGATGCCGCGGCAAAGGAGCGGGGTCTTATCTGTCCCAAAGCATCGGGACCAGAAGCCGCTTGGGCTGGAGACATTGAGATTCTGGCCCCTGCAAGTCTGTTGGCGCTGATCAATCATTTCAAGGGAACGCAGGTGCTGACACCTCCGGCGCAGGGCGACATTGAGGATGTGAAAACTGCATTACGGCTTGAAGACATCAAGGGGCAGGAAACAGCGAAACGGGCTTTGGAAGTTGCCGCCGCCGGCGGGCATAACTTATTGATGACAGGACCGCCAGGTTCCGGAAAATCCATGCTGGCGGCCCGTTTGCCAGGGTTGTTGCCGCCACTTGATGCGTCCGAAGCCCTGGAAGTCAACATGATTGCCAGCATTTCCGGGAATATGAAGGCCGGAAAACTCTCCCGCCAGCGTCCCTTTCGCGATCCCCACCATTCCGCATCCGTTGCCGCAATGGTCGGCGGTGGGCGGGCGGCAAAGCCAGGAGAGGTCTCCCTTGCTCATCTTGGTGTTTTGTTCCTGGATGAGCTGCCGGAGTTTAATCGGCAAGTGCTTGAATCCCTGCGTCAGCCGGTAGAAATTGGCAAAGCGGTTGTCGCAAGGGCCAATATGCATGTCACTTACCCGGCTCGGATGCAGTTGATCGCGGCCATGAACCCGTGCAGATGCGGGCATCTCGATGATCCGGCCCAGGCCTGTGCCCGGGCGCCCAAATGCGCCCTGGACTATCGTTCGAAAATATCCGGTCCGATGTTGGACCGCATTGATATTCATATTGATGTTCCGGCTGTCTCAGCGCGGGATCTGACTTTGCCCAAGGCCCGTGAAACGACAGAGCATGTGGCCCTGCGAATTGCACGGGCGAGGGCCCTTCAGCGGCAGCGCTACGCCGCCGCGGATTATCCCCATACCTTGCGTACAAATTCTGATATTGAAGGAGAGTTGCTGGAGAGGTCCGTCATCCTGGATGATCGCGCGAAAAATCTTCTGACGGATGCCATTGGCAAATTGAACATGTCTGCCCGGGGTTATCACCGCGTCCTGAAAGTCGCGCGGACCTTGGCTGATCTGGCTGAAAGCGAAAATGTGCAGCATGTTCATGTCGCCGAATCCCTGGAGTATCGCCGCCGCTTGACCTCAGCCTGAAATGCCAGATCTATTTGTTTTTGTTTACATCAAGATTTTCCAGATTTATTCGAGCGGTATCGCCGGCAACGCTATAGGGAGACAAATCCAGAACCTTCATCCAGTCTTTCCGGGCGAGATCCCTCCTGCCCGAGTCCCGGTATAGAATACCCCGTTCGATCAGAGCGTCGGGAAGGTCCGGGGTCAGGGACAAGGCCAGTTCCACATCCTCCAGGGCGCGAGGATTGTTACCAAGCTGGCGCCAGGCAGCGGCCCGGAAGGTCAGCGCGTCCGTCCGTGTCGGATCAACCTGCAATGCCCGATCCAGATCTTCGCGCGCTGCTCGATAGTCTCCAAGCCGGGCGGACATGCGACTTCTGTCGACCAGCAGATCAATATTTTCGGGATCTATTTCAAGGCCGGCGGAAGCTACCGCATACCCACGAGAGGCGTCATCGGCCAAAAGCCAGATATTGGCGGCCTGGGAGAGGATCTTCGCGGCAAGGGGAGAACCGGCTCCTGCCATATCCTCAGCCAGTTCTTCCATGCGGGGGGCCGCGATATGGTATTTCTTGAGGGCGACAAGGGCCAGGGCTTCACAGTGACGGGCTGGGAACCCACCGCCTTCCCCTTTCCAGGCAAGGGCAGATTCGAACGCCATTTCCGGTTCCCGTTTGGTCAGGGTCAGACAGGCGTTATATTCCGCCTGTTCGTCCCGTTCTTGAGCTAAGACAGGCAAAACAACAGGAAGGGCCGCAATGGAAGCGGCGGCGGCCAGTTTGATCAATGTCTTCCCCGATAGGTTCATTCGTGAGTTCCGTTTGCGTGTTTTTGAGCTGTTCGATAAATGACTTTATTCATTTGATCAGGGCAATAGTTGGGCGATAGAGTATTACTGTGCCTTGATCAACCGGTAACTTGCCTTAAATTGGTCGTGATTGCGACCTAGATGGCAAAGAACAATCAAAATTGTATGGAGATCTGAAATGAACAGACTTGTTACCGCGACTATTGCATTTCTTTGCCTGATTCCGATCGCCTCGGCTGAAATGCCGAACGGCCAGCGGATGATGCAGGACCAGGTGGTTCTGAACCTGACGACCGAAGGCTGGGTTGAGACCGATACGGCCAAGGTCTCTGTATTCGTGGATCTTGTCCAACAGCAGGAAACGCCGGAAGAGCTGAAAAAGCGCATCGACGACTCACTGGTGTCCCTGGCCAAGGAAGCAAAATGGCGGGTGACCTCGTCCAACCAGCGTCTGGATCAGACAGGCCTGAAAAGATGGTATGTGACCGCCGAAGCACGGGTTCATGAGAAGCTGCTTCCAGGCTTGCAGGAGCGTGCTAAGTCTGCCAGCAGCCCGGGCTACAAGGTCGGTGTCTCATTTGTTGATTTCACGCCATCCTTGGCCGAATTCGAGAAACTCCGGGCGGACCTGCGATCAGATATCTATAAGCAGGCCGTTGCCGAAGTGGATCGATTGAACGCGGTGCTGCCCGGCGCCGATTATCATGTGCAGAAAGTGGACTTTGTCCAGCAATATGCGGCACCGCGCATGGAGAATATGCGGGCCCAAACCATGATGGTGAAATCCCAAGCGGATGACGCCGGTGGGGGCGGCGGCGCCCAGCTGGTTGTCTCTGTGAATCAATCCCTGTCGGCCCAGGTTGTGCTTGGCCGGGCTGTGCCGTTGCCGGCCCAATAGGACCTGAATGTCGAACCTCTTATTCTGTTTTGGATTAGGGTTTACGGCCCGTCAGATAGCTCATGATTTCCCACAAATGGAAGTCATGGGCACAGGCCGTGACCCTAACAAGATCGCCTCATCTGACCCCCTCCCTGTTTTCCCCTTTAGGCGGGACTGTCCGGTTCCAGACTTTGCTGAAGCTGCCAAAGCTGTCACACATATCCTTCTGTCCATACCCCCCGATGAGGCAGGAGATCCTGTCTTCGATGTGATGGCCGAGCAGATTTGCGCATTGCCGAAGCTGAGATGGGTGGGCTATCTCTCAACAACCGGTGTTTATGGGGACCATCAGGGGCGCTGGATAGACGAGGAAACGCCGGTCACCCCCTCCGGACCAAGAGGCGCCCGTCGGGCCAAGGCAGAGGCGGACTGGCTTTCCCTCTTTCGGAACCAAGGCCTGCCGGTGCATATTTTCCGGCTGCCGGGGATTTACGGGCCGGGCCGCAACCAGCTTGTCTCATTGAAAACCGGCAAGGCTCGGCGCATCGATAAGCCGGGACAGGTGTTTTCCCGCATCCATGTGGCCGATCTGGCTGCCATACTTGTCGCCTCTATGGAAAAGCCGAATCCCGGCGACATCTATAATGTGGCCGATGATCTCCCGGCACCGCCACAAGATGTCGTTACCTATGCGGCGGAGCTTCTGAAGATGACGCCACCACCACTTCAGAACTTCGAAACCGCTGATTTGTCTCCCATGGCCCGCAGTTTTTATGCCGACAGCAAGCGGGTGAAAAACGAAAAAATCAAGTCAGAGCTTGGGATTTCGTTGAAATATCCCACATATAAGGAAGGTCTCGCAGCTTTGCTTTAACGTTTTTTACGTATATACAAAGGGCTGGGCTGTAGTATTTGGGTATATTGGACAGGAAATGCCAAGAACAAAATGCTTTAATCGAGAGGAAGCGCTGGAAAAAGCCATTGGCGCTTTCTGGGCGAAGGGCTATGAAGCGACCTCTGTGCAGGACCTTGTGGAATGCATGGGGATCAATCGTGGCAGCCTGTATGATACTTTCGGCGATAAGCATAAGCTGTTTCTCGAAGCTCTGGACCGCTACGGCCAGGGCTCCCAGATTAGAATAGAAACTCTGCGTCAACCGGGCGACCCCCGGGAAATCCTGACCAAATTCATGTATGTCTTTATGCAAAAGCAGGTATCGGACCCCGCCCGTCGCGGCTGCTTCCTGACCAATTCCGCGGTTGAGCTTTCCTCCCGGGATGATGAATGTGCAGAACGTATCCGGATTTTCTTTGAGGATATGGAAGAAGGCTTTCGGGATCTGATCGCCCGTGGTCAGCAAGAAGGCATTTTCAAATCCAAACGGGAGGCGGCAAGTCTGGCCTCTTTCTTTGTTGGTGTCTTGCAGGGTATCCGGGTTGTTGGCAAGGTTAATCCGGATGAGGAAGTTCTGCGGCCGATGGTTGATGTGGCCCTGACCGTTCTTGATGCCGGATGACAGATCTCGGGATTGATCTGTGGGGTGCAGCATTCCAGGCCATTTCTTTTCTGTGTCTGATGGCGATTCCCTGGACTGATGGCCGCGTCCGGCTGTTCGTCGGTCTTGTGGCCGGAGCCGGCATCCTGACCATTGTTCTCTTTCAGTATTACATCGGTGTTGAAACCGGTGACAGCGCGCTCGGCTTCGATCTGATTGTCGTGACCCTGTCGAACGCGGCGCTCTTTTTCCTGATAAGCTGGGGGGTTGAGCGATTATTCAGGCTATACCTTTTGAAACGACAGGAAAAGAAGGGGCCGCCACCGTCAGGATCCTGAAATTACATGCTGAATCAGGGCTTTTGCCTCCGGCGAATCCCATTCCGCCGGTCCCACAAGACGTCCGACCTCTAGCCCATCCTGATTGACCAGCAAAGTTGCCGGTAAGCCGAACACACCGGCGGCCCGGCCGGATTTGACGGTTTTGTCATTAAACGCCCCAAGATTCTCCAATTCATACCGGGAAAAGAATTTCTGGACTTTCTCCATGCCTTGAAGGTCCTGACCAATTGCCAGGACGATAAAATCGTCACCGCCCATTTTCGCCTGCAGTCGATCGAGACCAGGCATTTCCTTGCGGCACGGGGCACACCAGGTGGCCCAGAAATTCAGCAGGACGACCTTACCTTTATAATCGGATAATTTCTCCTCATTCCCTTCCGCATTCATGAAAGAGAAGTCCCGAAGCTCCCTCGGTGTTTTATTCGGGGCAAAATTCTGAACTTCGCCGACCAGCAAGCCATCGAGATTTTCGGAGAAAGCTGTTGATGTTGCCGCCCCAAGCCCTGTAAATGTAAGCAAGATCAGAACGCTGAATGATTTGAGATATCTGGTCATAATAAATGCGTGTGTCCAATAGTTACTAAAGTGAGCCCGAAAATGAGCGCAAATGAGCTTTGGGGTGGCAGATTTGCCAACGGCCCCGCTGAAATTATGGAACGGATCAATGCCTCCATTGATTTCGATCGCCGGCTCTATGCCCAGGATATAATGGGGTCAATGGCTCATTCCAGTATGTTGATGGCACAGGATATTATATCTAAGGCCGATGGTGAGAAAATACAGGAGGGATTGCAAACAATTCTTCGTGAGATAGAAGCCGGTAACTTCAAGACCGACCCGGCCCTCGAGGATATCCATATGCATGTGGAAGCGCGCCTGAGAGAGATTATCGGTGACGCCGCAGGGCGTTTGCATACGGCCCGCTCGCGGAATGACCAGGTGGCTACGGATTTCAGGCTTTGGGTCCGGGATACCCTGGATCATCTGGAAGGTGAGCTAGTTGATCTGCAATCAGCGCTTCTGGATCAGGCGGAGGCCGAGGCAGAGACGGTGATGCCGGGCTTTACCCATCTTCAGGCCGCTCAGCCGGTCACTTTTGGCCATCATATGCTGGCCTATGTGGAAATGTTTGGCCGGGATCGGGATCGCCTCAAGGATGCGCGGAAGCGGATGAACGAATGCCCGCTTGGTTCCGCAGCCCTGGCTGGAACTTCGTTCCCCATTGACCGGGAGATGACAGCGAAAGAACTTGGGTTTGATCGGCCGACGGCAAATTCACTGGATGGTGTTGCAGATCGGGATTTTGCCCTGGAGTTTTTGAGTTTTGCCTCCATCTGCTCCATGCATCTGTCGCGGCTTGCCGAGGAAATCGTCATCTGGTCGAGCGCCCAGTTCCGGTTTGTGGAATGTTCCGACAGTTTTTCGACCGGTTCCTCCATCATGCCGCAGAAGAAAAATCCCGACGCGGCAGAGCTTGTGCGCGGGAAAGCGGGTCGCAGCGCCGGCGCCTTCATGAGCCTTCTGATGATGATGAAGGGGCTGCCGATGACCTATGGCAAGGATATGCAGGAAGATAAGGAACCGGTCTTTGATGCGGCCGATAACCTGCAGCTCTGTCTGGCGGCCATGAGCGGTATGATCCGGGACATTAAGATCAATGGCGATGTCATGACCGCAGCGTCCGGCGCCGGATTTACAACGGCGACAGATTTGGCGGACTGGTTGGTGCGCAAGCTGGATATGCCATTTCGCGACGCCCATCATGTCACCGGGGCGCTGGTGAAGCTGGCGGAAACAGAAAATTGCGGGCTGGAGGACTTGACTCTGGCGCAAATGCACTCAGTTGAAGAGAGGATCACGGAAGAAGTCTACAGCGTGTTAGGCGTGGAAAATTCCGTTGCAAGCCGTATGAGCTATGGCGGAACCTCCCCGGTCCGGGTGCGGGAACAGATCGCGCTTTGGCGGGACAAACTGGCTCAGAAGGGTGATAAGAGATGAAGAAGCTTGTTTTATTACCCGTCATGTTTCTGGTGATGGGGGGTCTGCTGGCCGCCTGCGGGATCAAGGACCCGCCGAAATATGTCCCGGAATCACAGAATACCGATGCCAAGAAAGCCGAGTAGCGACAGTAACTATCATGGATCATTTTAATTATAGAAACGGCGAATTACATGCCGAGGAAGTTCCGCTTCGTCAAATCGCGGCAGACGTGGGAACGCCTTTTTATTGTTATTCTACTGCCACATTGATCCGTCACTATAAGGTTTTTTCAGGAGCCTTTGATGGTGTGAACGCCCTTGTCTGCTATGCCTTGAAAGCGAATTCCAATCTGGCGGTCATCAGGACCCTGGCTGATCAGGGATCGGGGGCGGATGTCGTCTCCGAAGGGGAATTGCGCCGGGCGTTAAAGGCCGGTGTGCCGCCCGAAAAAATCGTATTTTCCGGAGTAGGTAAAACGCCCGGGGAAATGCGCTATGCGCTTGAAGTGGGTATTCATCAGTTCAATGTGGAATCCGAGCCTGAGGTGAAGGTTCTGAGTGACGTGGCCACTTCCATGGGTGTGTCGGCTCCCATCACCTTTCGGGTCAATCCGGATGTCGACGCCAAGACCCATGCCAAAATCTCGACAGGAAAAGCCGAGAACAAGTTCGGCGTGCCCTGGCAGGATGCCTCCCGTATCTATGCCGAAGCGGCGGCATTGCCGGGAATTGAGATCAAGGGGGTGGATGTTCATATCGGCTCGCAGCTCACGGATCTTGAACCCTATAAAAATGCCTTCAACCGGGTCCGGGATCTGGTCCTGCAGCTCCGTACGGAAGGCCATGATATCACCCGGGTGGATCTCGGCGGCGGGCTCGGCATTCCCTATGATGGCAATATTCCGCCGGAACCGGCAGCCTATGCAACTGTAGCCCTGGAAGCCATCGGCAATCTTGGCTGTCAGGTGATATTTGAACCGGGGCGCCTGATTGTTGGCAATGCCGGGGTGCTTGTCTCGGAAGTAATTTATGTGAAGCAGGCAACGAAAAGAAAATTCGTCATTCTGGATGCGGCCATGAACGATCTAATTCGCCCGGCCATGTATGACGGGTTTCATCAGATCGATCCAATCCGGGAAGACCAGAAACTCGGCATCTATGGCCCGGCTGATGTGGTCGGACCGGTCTGTGAAACCGGGGATACCTTTGCCCGGGAACGAGACATGCCTCAGCTTGCCGATGGTGATTTGGTGGCTTTTCGCAGCGCCGGTGCCTATGGCGCGGTGATGGCGTCAACCTATAATACCCGGCCTCTGGTTCCGGAAGTCCTGGTGAACGGAGATCAATATGCGGTGATCAGGGCCCGACCGAGCTTGGAAGAACTGCTAAACCTTGATATACTGCCATCCTGGCAGCAAGCCTAACCCGAGGATGTATGCGACGCCGATATGACAGCAAAGACAGGGGGTATGGATTAGCGTTTGAGTTTCGCGTGCTTTTTGCACGTCTCAATCTGCTGTTGGAATCCCTCTGGAAAGACGGATTGCTGTTTTTTGGACTGATCGGGTTGTTTATTGGGCTATCTCTTCTGGATTTCTGGTCCCTGACCGGACCTATGGTCCATGCGGGTATTCTCGCTATGCTGGGCATCGGCCTCCTGTTCGGGGGCTATAAGATCATTAAAGGCTTCAGATATCCCAGCCGGCAGCGGGCGCTGCGCTATCTTGAAAACCGCAACTCTCTCGTGTTCCGCCCCTTGCAGTCCCTTGGGGCAAGTTCGGAAGCGGAGAAGAAAAATAATACGCCCTCCAGCATCATGTGGCGGCTGTATCAGGCGTCCCTGCGAAAAAGCATTCAGGGGGTCAGGGCCGGTTTTCCGAACATGCATATGGGTATTGGCGACAGCTATGGCCTTCGTGCCGTTGTCATCCTGGTGCTGGCGATAGGGTTTGTTGTCGCCGGCCCGCTGAGCGGGGAACGGGTTGTCGCCGGTCTCTCCCCGAAGGTCTGGACACCGCCCACGCCGGTCAGTCTGACCGCCTGGATCACACCGCCGGAATATACGGGGCAGGCCCCGGTTCTTCTTAAAATGACCTCTGCCGATAATCCGCAGGCGGATCATAAATCCTATGTGGTGCCGACGGGCAGCAGATTTATCGCCCGGGTGTTCGGAGGTAATGAGGAAATACCGGTTTTGCAGAAAAGTGAGCAATCACTCACTTTTGAGAAACTGGATGCGCAGAACTACGAAATCGAAACGGAGCTGACGGGATCGGGCCTTCTTGAAATTTCCAAGGATGACGAGATTGTCGGCAAATGGCAGTTCACCGTCGTCGAGGATGAAGCCCCGGAGATCGAGCTTCTGATCCCGCCCGAAGTGACCTCCCGTGCTGCTTTCCGGCTTCAATATCGCGCGCTCGATGATTATGGTGTGGCCGGTATTGGCGGGGAGATTAGCCGAGAGGGGTCCAAAGAGAAAATCAAACTGACCCTGCCGACGCCGGGTCGCGGGTCCAATCAGATTGTCGGCAAAAGCTATCACGACCTGACTTCCCATCCCTGGGCCGGTTTGGAGGTGAAACTGCGGTTGTTTGCGGAGGATCAGTTGGGCCAGGTCGGGATGTCCGATGTGACAACCATGATTCTGCCGGAACGCCTCTTTACCCATCCGGTGGCGCGGGCCCTGGTGGAGCAACGCCGGAATCTGGTGGCTGATCCGGAGGCCAATAAGCCGACAACCCTGATTGCGTTGGAAGCCATTGCGTTGATTCCGGAAAGTCTGAACGACGATTTTACCGCCATCATGCTGCTGTCGACGGCTCGGTCTACCTTACGGCATGCCGAGGGTCAGGAAGCGATTGATGAAGTCATCGAGCTTTTGTGGGACACCGCTTTGCGCCTTGAAAATGGAGATCTCTCCATGGCAGAGGCAGCTTTGCGGGCGGCTGAGCAGGCATTGATGGAAGCGCTGAATTCCAATGCCAGCGACAGTGAAATCAAGAAGCTGGTGGAAGAACTGCGGGCAGCCATGGACAATTTCCTGCAGGCTCTGGCGCAACAGCAACAGTCGGACATGGCCCAGCAGGAGACAATTGATCCGGACTCTCAGAACCAGATGATCGAAAGCAAGGATCTGCAGGAATTGCTCGATAAGATCGATCAGTTCGCCCGCGGCGGTGCCCGCGATGCGGCGCGCGAGCTGCTGAGCGAATTGCAGGATATCATGGAGAACCTGCAATCGGCTCAGGCCATGCGCCCGACGGCTGAGCAACAGGCCATGCAGGAAATGCTGGGGGAACTTGGCGACATGATGCAGCGGCAACAGGGTCTCATGGATGAGACTTTGAGAAACATGGAGCAGGGCCAGAATGGTCAACCGCAGCAGAATGGCCAGCAACAGCAAAACGGCGAAGGCCAGCAAGGCCAGCCGCAACCGGGGCAACGCGGCCAGTCCGGGGAAGGGAGGAGTCTGGAAGGGCTTGCCCAGGACCAGGAAGCCCTGCGCAGGATGCTGGGTGAGATGATGGCCCGCCTGGGCATGGAAGGCGAAATCCCGGATGGTTTGGGCCGGGCGGAACGCTCCATGAACGAAGCGCGCGAAGCATTGGAACAGGGGCAGGGCGAGAATGCCATGCGGGCCCAAGGAGAAGCCCTTGAAAATCTCCGCCAGAGCGGCGAAGCCATGGCCCAGCAGATGATGGAAAATATGCAGGGGCAGGGCACCCAGTCGGCCGGGCAGCGGGGACAGCAGGGCCAATCCCGGGATCCGTTGGGCCGGCGCGATGGTCGTGATCAGGACAATCAGGGCCGCAACACCGGAGACGGAGGCCTGAGAAGCGGCGGGTCCGATTTCAGCAAGGCCCGGTCCTTCCGCGATGAGGTGCAGCGACGCCTGTCTGATCCGAACCGGAGTTTGCTGGAGCGCGATTATCTCAAGCGTCTCCTCGATTTTTTCTGAGTTTTTAAGTAAGTTCCCCCTTCCATGGCAGCCGATCACCCCTTCGCTGAATATGTTCGTATTTTGGGCAAAGGCCCGAAAATGTGGCGGGACTTGAGCTTTGATGAGGCCCGTGAGGCCATGAAAATGGTGTTGGCCGGATCGGCAGATCCTCTACAGATCGGCGCCTTCCTGCTGCTTCTGAGACGAAAAGGAGAAACCGGAGAAGAGCTTGCGGGAATGGTCACTGCCGCCCGGGACCAGTTTCTAAATCCAAAGATGACAGCCGCCGTCGACTTTGATTGGCCCTCCTATGCCGATCGTCACCGGCAGCAGCCCTGGTTTATCCTCTCGGCCCTGCTGCTGGCTGAACAGGGCTACAAGATCCTGATGCATGGCATTGCTGGATATGCGGAGGGCTATGCGCCGACCCGTCCGGTCTTGGAGCGGTTGAATATCCCCATCGCGTCGTCTCTCTCCTCGGCGGCGAAGCAGCTGGAAGAAAGCAATTTGGTCTATGTCGGGCTGGAGACTTTCTGTCCCTCTCTTCAGGATCTGTTTGAATTGCGACCCATGCTGGGTGTGCGGACAGCGGTCAATACCTTTGGCCGGGACCTCAATCCTTTTGCCGCGCCCTATCAGCTACAAGGTGTCTTCCATCCCCCCTATAAAAGCCTGCATCTGGAAACCCTGAAGGTTCTGGGGCAACGCAATAGCTTCATCTTCAAGGGTGGCGGAGGTGAAGTGCAGCGCAACCCCATGAAGCCCGTGCATATGGACGTAATCCGGAACGGGGAGATCACCAGCCTGGAATGGCCAGCCATGACCGAGCAGTCCGTCTACCGCTGGCGGGAAGAGGACCTTGATCCCGAAAAGATCGTCCGGATGTGGCAGGGTAAGCTCGACCTGGCGGTGCCGGAACTGGCCATCATCGGCACCCTGGCTTTTGCCCTGAAGCAGGCCGATGACGCTTTATCCTTGAAAGAGGCGGAGGAGCGGGCCCGTTCGATCTGGCAAAGCCGGGATAAACAGCGGTTTAGTTGATCGCCCGTGTAAAGACAAGATCACTGTCAGAGGACAGGGAAGGTTGATATTGATAGCCTTCTTCTGAGAATTCCTTAAGGCCTTCCGGCTGATCAATTCTATTTTGAATCATGTAGCGGGCCATCATGCCCCGGGCCTTCTTCGCCGAAAACCCAATGACCTTGGCCGTGCCGTCTTTGACTTCCTTGAAGACAGCATTGATGACTTTCGGCTTGAGGGTCTTGCGATCAACAGCCTTGAAATATTCGATGGAAGCCAGATTGATCAGATAAGGCTGATCATGTTCCGTCAGCAGTTTTGTCAGCTTCCGGGAGAGGCGGTCCCCCCAGAATTGATAAAGATCTGTGCCTCTGTCCGTATCAAGTCGGGTTCCCATTTCCAGACGATAGGGCTGGATAAGATCCAGGGGCCGGACAAGGCCGTAAAGCCCGGAGAGAATCCGCAAATGGTCCTGGGCATAGGACATGTCGGCGTCCGACAGGCTTTTTGCCTGAAGGCCTGCATAGGTGTCGCCGTTGAAGGCAAACGCTGCCTGTTTCGCATTTTCGGGCGATAACGGGAATTTCATCGCCCCGAAACGCTTGCGGTTCAACTCGCTCAAATCGTCGCTTAGCTTCATGAGCTTCTTGAGATCATCTGCTGATAGCTTTCGGCCGCGGGTCACCAGCTTCCGGGATTGGGACAGGAACTCAGGCTGGGTGTATTCCTCCGATAGATCCGTCCGGTCGAAATCAAGTTTTTTGGCGGGTGAAATTACAGCAAGCATCAATAGTCCTCAAACGACAGAAACCAAGGGTGTGAAAAGTTATGTAGCGAAAGACACGTCCTAGTCAATAGTCCCATGCCACCATAAATCCACGCTCGTCCCCCAATAGGTCGGGCTCGGTGGCAGCTTCACCTCGGGCCAATGGGCGACCCATTGCTGATCCGTGAAATACAGGGGAATAACGTAATGTCCCCAAAGCAGCATGCGATCGAGGGCGCGGGTCGCATTAACCAGATCTTCCCGGGATTTCGCGGAGGCAATTCGCTCGATCATATTATCGACCGCTGTAAGGCGGATCGCCGGGTAATTGCGGGTGCCCGGGGTGTCCGCCGCATTGCGGCTCCAGTAGAAAGCCTGTTCATTGCCAGGGGAGAGAGATTGTCCCCAGCTATTGATGATCATATCAAAATCATAATCCGTCAGCCGGTTCTGATAACTCGCCGTATCCATCTGGCGAATGGTCGTCTTGATGCCCAGGATCTCGAGATTTTTCTGGAAGGGAGAAACCAGCTTCACGTAGTCATTGTTATTAACCAGGAACTCGATGGTGAAGGGTTCCTTGGTCTTGCTGTTTTGCAGGACACCGCTATCAATTTCCCAACCGGCCTGCTTCAGGAGCTGGCGGGCGTTGCGGAGGTTTTTCCGATTACGCCCTGACCCGTCGGTTTTCGGCAGGACGAAGCTATCGGTGAATACTCGCGGAGGGAGCTCTTCGGCGAAGGGGGTTAGTAGCGCCCGCTCCCCCTCCGAAATTGGGCCTTTGGCCGCCAACGGTGAGTTTTCAAAGAAACTGCTGGTGCGTTTGTAAATGCCTTGAAGAATGTTGGCATTGATCCATTCAAAGTCAAAGGAGAAGGTAAGGGCTTCGCGCACCCGGATATCCTGAAACTGGGGCTTGCGGGTGTTGAACACCAGGGCCAGCATAGGCGCTGGAATTTGAAGCTTTTGCTCTGATTTTATGAAAACGGGCGCATTACCGGCTCGTCCCACATATGATTCCAGCCATTTGCCCGCGTTGCTTTCAAACCGGGCATCCAGGTTATGGGCCTTGAATGCCTCAAGGGAGACGTCATCGTCACGGAAATAATCATAGATGACCGTTTCGAAATTATGCCGACCCTTATTCTGTGGCAGGTTCCAGCCCCAAAAATCCGGATTCCGTTTATAGGAAATACGGCGACCGGGCTCGACCTGATCGACCAGATAGGGACCAGAACCAACGAAAGGTGTCAGGGTGGTTTTCTCGAAATCCACATCCGTGAAGGCATCGCGGGACAGAATGCTCATCAGCCCCATGATCAGCGGCATTTCCCACCGGCCGTCCTCCTCGAAGGAGAATTTAATGCTTAAACGGTCCAGAACCTCGACATTTGTTGCTTTGCGATAGTAGGTGCGGACATTGGGCCGTCCCTTGTCTCGCAGCGTTTCATAGGAGAAAAGAACATCGTCCGCGGTAATCGGCGTGCCGTTTGAGAAGGTCGCATTTGGATTAACGTTAAAGATGATCCAGCTTCGGTCCTCAGCTACTTCGATGGTTTCAGCGATATTGCCATAGAGGGTAAACGGTTCATCCTTTGAGCGGGTCATCAAGGCCTGATAGACAGAACGCAGGCCGTCTGGATAGACACCCTTGATCAGAAACGGATTGAGGCTGTCAAAACTGCCAATATGCCCCAGGCGCACGGTACCGCCGATAGGGGCATCGGGATTGGCGTAATCAAAATGGGTAAAGCCGGCGGGATATTTTGGGGTTCCGTGCATCGCAATGCCGTGCAGTTTTTCAGCTGTCGCAGAGACAGGTATTGAACAGAGGAAGAGAAAGGTAAGGAAGGCTGAAAGTCCGAAATAACGCATGCTAATCCAACTATTTTGAAAGGGTTCGGATAAGGGTGGCCAGTCTATCTACCAATTGTGGCATTACTGTCTCCGACGTGCCGGCGAATCCAAGGATAAGGCCGTTTTGATGGGTGACACCATTATAGAAACCGGAAAGGGCGCGGACAAGCATTCCCTGCTCGGCTGCCGCCTTTTCAACCTGCTTATCGGGGACAGAGGGATTGAGGAATGCGACCAGATGCATACCGGATTCCTGCGGCTCCACCTCAATCAGGTCCGGCAGCTTTTGCCTGAGCAGGGTGACCAGGCAATTCTGGCGATGCTCGTATAAAAGTCGCATACGGCGGATATGGGCCGCGAGATATCCTTCCGAGATGAAGTCGGCGAGTGCGGCTTCCGGTGCGGCAGGCGAATGGCTGTCAATATCCCGCCGAAGCGCCAGAAACACATCCACCAGGTCCTTCGGGACGACCATATAGCCGACGCGCAGCCCGGAAAACATCACCTTGCTCATGGTGCCCACATACAGCACCCTGTTGTCTTCATCGAGCCCCTGCAACGAGGACAGTGGTCGCCCGGCATAGCGGTATTCACTGTCATAATCATCTTCCAGGATGAACTTTCCCTCGGTCTTCGCCCATTCCAGCAGATCGAGGCGGCGGGCGAGGGACATGGTTTGGCCCAGCGGATATTGATGGGAGGGAGAGATACAGACGAGCCGGGCCTCCGGAGCCAGGGATTTCGCAAGATCGAGCCGGAAACCCTCAGCATCTACCGGAACTGGCACGGGGTTGGCGCCCGCGGAAATGATTGCATCGCGAATGCCCGGAAATCCCGGCTCCTCCATCCAGATGGACTCGCCCGGCTCGGCAAAGGCTCGAACCACCAGATGGATAGCCTGCTGCGATCCGGAGAGGACAATGACTTGGTCGGCGTCGCAGCGCACGGCCCGGGTCTGTCCGAGATGGGTGGCGATGGCGTCGCGCAGCACGGCCGATCCGCCGATGGGGTTATCGACCAGAAATTCCCGCTTCGGTTTGCGCCAGTTACGGGCCAGCAAACGGGCCCAATCTTCGAACGGAAATTCCTCCAGGGCCGGAAGACCCGGCGAAAAGGGCAGGCCACGATAGGTTTGTTTCAGCGGTCTTTCCTTATAAGGCGCCGCCATCTTGGAAAGATAAACCTCGCGAGTGGGCACCTGACCCGCCTGGCCGCTGCTTTTTCGTTCCAGCAGATCGTCGGGCAGGTGGGAGGAGACATAGGAGCCCGATCCGATGCGGCTCTCAAGATAACCTTCCGCTGTCAGTTGGTCGTATGCTGTCAGCACCGTATTGCGGGAAATGTTGAGCTCAGCCGCCAGGGAGCGGCTGGAGGCCAGTTGAGAATTTGGCTTGAGCCTGCCGTCAAGAATGGCTTGCCGTAAGCTGAGAAACAGCTGCTGATGCAACGGTGTGCGGCTCGCCGGATCAAGGGCCAAGGTACTCAGTTGGGCATTTCGAATTCGGCGCGGCATGGACAGCTATCCGGAAATTGGTCTGGGATTCTTCGAAGTTATAGAAAACTATGAGACCAATTTAAACGAAATTCGGACCTCTAAAACAATTTGATCACCGAGATTTGTTTTAATGTAATATTGTGAAATGGAAATCCGGGGCTATTTAGGAATAAAGGTTCAGACGGAAAAAAGGATGATCAAATGACGGATATCGCATATTTCGCCGCAGGCTGCTTTTGGGGAGTGGAAGCGGCATTCCGGCAAACCAGGGGTGTAAAGGCAACAGTAGTGGGGTATCAGGGAGGCACGACCCTCAATCCGACCTATCAGGACGTCTGTACGGGCCAGACGAACCATGCGGAGGTTGTTCAAGTTGAGTTTGAGCCCGGTGAGATCAGCTATGAAGATCTGCTGGACGTCTTCTGGACAAGCCACGATCCGACCCAGCTAAATCGCCAGGGACCGGATATCGGAACCCAATATCGATCCGCCATTTTTTACCGGACGGACGAGCAGAAGGAAATTGCTGAAAGATCGAAAGAGGCGCAGGGTACCCGCGGTCTCTTTCGTCGCCCCGTAGTCACGGAAATCTCTCCGGCAATGGATTTCTTCCCAGCCGAGGATTATCATCAGCAATATTTGGAAAAGCGCGGCCTGGCGACCTGCCATATTTAGCAGGGTGACGGTTCGGACGTTATCAGGCGAGTTTCTGATTGATACCTGAATGCGGAACAACGAACGCAGTGAGGCTGAGGGTATTACTGTATGCTCGCGTCGCGTCCTGATATTCGGATCCGGCTGTTTCCTGAACTGTTTCTTCCTGAGTTTGCGCTATCTGCTGCGCGAGGAAGGGCGCAGACGGGTATCCGGCATTGAAGGAAGCCCCGGTTGTTGGCGGGTGTGTAAATGTACCTAAGCGATTACGAAATTTACGAACGTCAGCGTTCTCGGAATTTGTTGCTTCTTTCTCGGCCAGGAACCGGTCTTTGGAGGCTGAAAAATTCCCACCTTCTTCGACAAGGACTTCAATCCGCGAGGGAGCTGGTTTCTCCTCATCAGAGCGGCCGAATGGGCGACCGTCCTCAACAAGGGGCGGCGGCAATCTCATGATATTTGAAACTGGCCGTGTAACTTCCATAAAGCCTTAAACCTTGTCTCACGTTTACCAAAAAGGGTTTGATCCCAGTAACCTGGGAGCTGCATCTTATCTCAAAACGTCAGGATTCTCCGGACTGTTGGAGTAAATTTATACCCCGAATTGTGCCATTTGATGGCTAACAAAATATTAATAGATCATCAAAAATATGATATAAACTTACATCAAATTTTATGAAAACGCAAGAATTTCAAGGGATTATGGTTAACGCAGGCCTTATTTCTTGTCGCTCATTTCGTCTATACGCTTTTGCATCGACGCCAGTTGCTCTTTGAGCTCCCGCATCATTTCAGCCGTCTGATCGGAACTTTCTTCCTCAGAAGGCGGCTGAGAGGGATCGTCATTTCCCGGAACCGGAGTTTTGAAAATCGTTGGTGTGAACATCTTCATGGCCTGACTGAACATGGCCATATTCTGCCGCCCCATTTCCTCAAACTGCTTGAACATGGGGTTGTCCGTCAGATTGTCGGGAAGCACTTCGCGCATCTTGTCCTGATTTTCTGAAAAAGACCGCATGGACATTTCCAGATAATCCGGCACGACGGTTTGCAGCCTGTCGCCGTAAAAGCCGATCAACTGGCGCAGAAAACTGATGGGCAGAAGATTTTGCCCCTTCGCCTCTTCCTCAAAAATAATCTGGGTAAGGACGGAGCGGGTGATGTCTTCATTTGTCTTCGCGTCAAAGACCACAAATTCCGTACCATCTTTCACCATCTTGCTGAGATGGTCCAGTGTCACATAGGAGGATGTCGCAGTATTATATAGTCGGCGGTTCGCATATTTTTTAATGACGATGGGATCATTGTCGTTTTTGCTTTCTTCGACCACGGTGTCTCCTATCTCATTGTAAAAGGGACTATTGCGCCTATTTTCACCTGTAATTGCTGCGCCGCGCAAGTTTATTGTGCGCTGCGATTTGTAAAATCGCCTTTAGCCACACGAAAACCGGTAAAAATCAGGTTATTTGGGCATCGAGATATCCTCCAAGTAAACATGGTACTCTGGAGCGGGTTGGTGCACTATTATGCAGAAGACCATGAGCATCTAGGTAGTCAGGAATGAATAAGGGGACCGAAAAGACGTCATTGCCTGAGCGGATAGGGCCGAGACCGCTTGCCCTTCATCTGGGCCTGGCGACGACAACCGTTGCCGGGTCCCTCGCGTCTGTTCCGATGCAAAAGGATGCGGTGTTTCCCTGGACGGTTCCCCTGGACGGGGAAGCCGGAGATGTTGCCGAGAAAATACGCTCCCTGGCACCGGCAGAGATGCTGCAGGCTTTAAGCCTGAAAGGCGGCGAGTTGGTCCAGGAAATGATCGATGGCATACATCTCTACCACCGGCATGTCTACCGCCGTCCGGTTCGGGAGCGTCCGATTCTCTGGTCTGAGGGAAGCACTTCTCTTCTCGATTGCAACCCGGACGCGCCAGATACGGCGCCGACCCTGCTGATTGTTCCTTCTCTCGTAAACCGTTCCTATGTCCTTGATCTGATGCCGGGGCGCAGTCTGGTCGACTTTTTGGCGGGCCAGGGAATTCGGCCTTTGCTCCTCGACTGGGATACGCCGGGCCCGATTGAAAAGGAATTTAACCTGGAAAACTATGTTCTGGATCGGATCTGCCCGGCGATTGATTTTACAGCTGATCATTTTTCCAAAGGAGATGTGCATCTTGCCGGATATTGCATGGGGGGAACTCTTGCTGTACCCGCCGCCCTGCGGAAACAGGATCTGATCTCCAGCTTCATTGCCCTGGCGTCACCGTGGAACTTTCACGCCGGCCTGAGCGCCCCGGCCAAAATGCTGCTGGAACAGCAGGCGCTCTGGGCGACGGTTCTGGAGGGCTTTGGTGAGTTGCCCGTGGACTTACTACAGACCTTATTTACGAGCCTTGATCCAAATCTCGGCCTTCGCAAATTCAGCGCCTTTTCAAAAATGAAAATGGACACGGATCGGGCAATCGAGTTTGTCGCTCTGGAAGACTGGTTGAATGACGGAATTCCCTTGGTCAAAAAAGTGACAGAAGAATGTTTTCAAGACTGGTATGGCAACAACGATCCTTATCTTGGAAACTGGCGGATTGGCGAAGAGAATGTGGACTGTCGAAATCTAACGGTTCCGGCCTTGATCGCCGTTCCAAAAGCGGACAAGATTGTGCCGCGGCCTTCCGCCCTCGCCATGGCGGAAAAGATGCCAAATGCAAAAATTATTACGCCTCCCTCCGGACATATTGGTATGATTACCAGCCGCCGGGCAAAGAGTGGATTGTGGCAGGAATTATCAGACTGGATTTTGTCTTGCTAATGTTTTATACCGCGATTGCAAAATAAATGTTGCACTTGCGAACAACTAACGTTATTTCGTGTAGAGAAATTTATTGAAGTATTAATTTCTCACAGGGGATGATTTTTGAATTATTATTTCGTAAACTGGGAAATCTAGGAGAATTGTATAATGGACGTGGTCATCACAAGTGCGGTACGCACACCTGTTGGTTCCTTCAACGGCTCACTCGCCCCGCTGACGGCGCATGAGCTTGGAGAGATTGTTATTAAAGAATCACTGAGCCGGGCAAAGACAGAAGCGTCCGAAGTATCCGAAGTTATCCTTGGGCAGGTCCTGGCTGCAGGGGAAGGACAAAACCCGGCGCGGCAGGCTTCCGTCAATGCCGGTGTCCCGGTTGAAGTACCTGCCTGGGGAGTTAATCAGCTCTGCGGATCCGGCCTCAGAGCGGTTGCTCTTGGCTATCAGGCCATCCTCAATGGAGATTCAGAAATCGTAGTAGCTGGCGGGCAGGAAAGCATGAGCCAGGCGCCGCATACAGCTCACTTACGCAACGGGCAGAAAATGGGCAGCCTCGAATTCACCGATTCCATGCTGACGGATGGATTGATCGATGCCTTCCACGGGTATCACATGGGTAACACCGCCGAAAATGTCGCCGCTAAATGGCAGATCACCCGCGAAGCCCAGGACGAGTTTGCCGCAAATTCTCAACGCAAGGCGTCAGAAGCTCAGGAAGCGGGCCGGTTCAAGGATGAAATTGTCCCGGTCACCATCAAGACCCGCAAGGGCGAGACGGTTGTTGAAGCCGACGAATATATTCGCGGCGGCACAACGGCTGAAAAGCTAAGCGGCCTGCGCACGGCCTTCCAGAAAGACGGCACGGTCACGGCGGGTAATGCTTCCGGCATCAATGATGGCGCCGCTGCTGTTGTTCTAATGACGGCAGATGCCGCCGAAAAGAAAGGTATTAAGCCGCTGGCCAGAATTGTCTCCTGGGCGCAAAGCGGTGTCGATCCCGCCATTATGGGAACAGGCCCCATTCCGGCAAGCCGCGCCGCACTTGAAAAAGCGGGATGGACGGTCGACGATCTCGATCTGGTTGAGGCCAATGAGGCATTCGCTGCCCAGGCTTGTGCCGTGAACAAGGATCTCGGGTGGGATACGGACAAGGTGAACGTCAATGGCGGTGCCATTGCCATTGGACATCCGATTGGTGCTTCCGGTGCCCGGGTTCTGGTGACTTTGCTGCATGAAATGCAGAAGAGAGATGCGCATAAGGGTCTGGCGACCTTGTGCATTGGCGGCGGTATGGGTATCGCCATGTGTGTAGAAAGATAGGATCAAACAAGGGTCAAGGGGTGTAGAGAATGGCAAGAGTAGCAATCGTTACCGGTGGAACACGAGGCATCGGCGCGGCAATTTCCGAAATGCTGCATGAAAAAGGGTACAAGGTCGCGGCCAATTACGGTGGCAATGACCAGCGAGCCAAGGAGTTCACGGATCGCACGGGAATTGCGGCCTATAAGTGGGACGTGTCGGATTTTGATGCTTGTGTGGAAGGGGTTGCCAAAGTCAAGGCAGATCTTGGGCCGATTGAGGTTGTCGTCAACAATGCCGGGATCACAAGGGATGGCACCCTTCATCGCATGGATCAATCCAACTGGCAGCAGGTGATTGATACGAACCTTGGTTCCTGCTTCAACATGTGCCGGGCGACCATTGAAGACATGCGGGCCAACAAGTTTGGCCGGGTCATCAATATCGGTTCCATCAACGGGCAGGCGGGCCAATATGGTCAGGTCAATTATGCTGCGGCGAAATCCGGAATTCACGGATTCACTAAAGCAATGGCTCAGGAAGGTGCGGCGCAAGGCATTACCGTGAACGCCATCGCCCCCGGATATATTGACACCGATATGGTCGCAGCGGTTCCGGAAAACGTGCTGGCAAAGATTGTCTCCGGTATTCCGGTTGGCCGTCTCGGGCAGGCCTCTGAGATCGCCCGGGGTGTCTGCTTCCTGGCAGCAGACGATGCCGGCTTTATCACCGGATCTACTTTGTCCATCAACGGTGGTCAGCATATGTACTAATCACCGGGCTTGACCGGACTGGTTTCAAAAAGGCATGGTGTCTGTTCTTCAGACCCATGCCTTTTTATTTCAGGTATCCTCACATGGCCGCAACAAACCTAAAGTCACGGAGGCTAGCGACTCTCTGCGGGTTGGGGGCGATCCTGCTTTGGGCATTGCTGGCCCTTTTCACAGCCAACACAGTCTCCTTTCCGCCATTTCAGCTTACGGCGATGACATTTGCCATTGCCTTTCTGGCGGCATTGATCAAATGGATTGTGAGCAAGCGGAATATTCTTGCTCTTGCCCGTCTTCCGCTCGCTGTCTGGGCCCTCGGTGTCTGTGGGTTATTCGGCTACCATGCGTTCTATTTTATCGCTTTGAAGAATGCGCCGGCAGCAGAGGCTAGCCTCATCGCCTATTTATGGCCCCTGCTGATCATATTGTTTTCTACCCTTCTGCCGACGGAGAAACTCCATTGGTATCATGTCGCGGGCGGGCTGATCAGCCTGGTCGGTGCGGCCTTGTTGATTTCCGGAGGCAAGGGATTTCATATTGAAGCAGATTATGCGGTCGGATACGGGGCCGCCATATTCTGCGCCTTTATCTGGTCTGGCTATTCAGTTTTAAGCCGCCGTTTTGCCGAGGTGCCGACGGATGTGATCGGTCTGTTTTGTGGGGCGACGGCCATGCTTGGTCTGGTGGTGCATTTGGCGGTTGAAGAGACAGTTTGGCCGCAATCCCTGATCCAGTGGCTTGCCGTTCTGGCCCTGGGACTGGGACCGGTTGGCGCGGCCTTTTTCCTCTGGGATCGCGGCATGAAGCATGGGGATATCCAGCTTTTGGGCGTGCTCTCCTATCTCTCTCCTTTGCTATCGACGGTCATACTTGTCGGCCTGGGTGTCGCGGCACTATCAACCTCTCTTGTCATTGGATGTGTTCTGATCACCCTTGGTGCGATTGTCGGATCCTATCATACGATCCTGGGTATGTTTAATGCTCCCCCTGGAAGCTGAGCCGGCAAGACCGTGATTAACTCCCCGGGGACCAACCTTTCTCCGCCATCTCGAAGCCGGAGAACTCAAAGCCGGGCGCGACGGTGCATCCGACCAATGTCCAGTCTCCAAGAGACTCCGCCCGCTGCCAATGATGGTTGGGGATGAGGATCTGCGGGCGCTGCTCTTTCAGGAGATCGGGTCCTAGAACGCGATCCTCTGACTTGGACCCATCCGCAGAGAGAGACAGCTTCAGCGGCGCCCCCGCATGGTAGTGCCAGATCTCCACCGCATCGATCCTGTGCCAGTGGGAGAATTCTCCGGCCTGTAACAGATAATATATGGCTGTAGAGACGGCGCGGTCCGTTCCTGGCAGACAGGTCTCATCCCGGAAGGTCTCAACAAAATGCCCTCCTTCCGGATGGGGTTGCATGTTGAGTTCCATGATAATCTCGTCTGCCGTCATCACCTAAAAGGAGTCCTTTCGCGACCGGGTTTCCGCAAATACGTCCACCGGATCAGCACCGCTCAGGCCCAGAGCCGCCTGCAAGTCCGGATCATCCGCCCGCATAAACGGGTTGGTAGCCTTTTCTTCCCCCAGTGTTGACGGCACTGTCGGGATCTGTTTCTTGCGCAGCTCTAATATTTCCTCAAAGCGCGATTGAAGGGCGGTGTTTTTTGGATCTACGGTGACGGCGAATCTGGCGTTCGCTTCTGTATATTCATGGGCGCAATAAACTTTGGTCTGGTCAGGCAGGTTCCTGAACTTGCCGATACTCTTCCACATTTGGGCTGGTGTTCCTTCAAACAACCGGCCGCAACCCAGTGCGAACAGAGTATCCCCACAGAACAGCGCATCGGAATTCTCGAACCAATAGGCGATATGGCCGCTGGTATGGCCTGGAACCTCAAAGACCCTGGCTTTTTCAGCACCAAATTCGAAAATCTCTCCTTCAGCGACCTGAATATCGATTCCAGGAATTCGGTCGGCGTCAATTTTTGCGCCAACGATTGTGCAGCCGGTTTTTTCCTTAAGTTCGAGATTAGCGCCGGTGTGGTCCATATGGTGATGGGTGTTGATGATATGGGTCAGTGTCCATCCAAGCTCGTCGAGCTTGTCAAGAACCGGTCCGGCTACGGCCGGATCAACAATCCCCACATACCCGCTTTCAGGTTCTTTAAAGAGATACAGATAGTTGTCATTGAGAACCGGGATCTGATGTATTTCCAATTTGCTCATGTCTCACCCTTTCGAAGGGAGCTATTATTTCATATGGTTTGCTTACGAGGTTATATGGCAGTATAGCATCATGATCAGACCTGATGTCATAGATTTGCGCAATTTCTACCAAAGTTCCCTGGGCCAGGTGGTTCGGCGGATCATTGGTCGGAAAATCCGATTGATGTGGCCGGATGTCACGAATTTCCGGGTGCTGGGTATGGGATATGCGACACCGTATCTCAATCCGTTTCGGTCCGAGGCGGAACGGGTCATCTCCTTCATGCCGTTTGAGCAGGGTGTTATTCAATGGCCCCGCGAAGGCGGCGGCCTTGTCAGCCTGGTGGACGAGCGGACACTGCCCTTGCCGGACGCTTCCATTGACCGGCTGGTATGGGTGCATGGTCTTGAAAACACCTCCGATCTTGATCAGGTTTTGCCGGAAATCTGGCGGGTTCTGACATCAACCGGCAAGCTATTGGTGGTGGTGCCGAGCCGGCGGGGGCTTTGGGCCCGTCGGGAAAGCTATCCGTTCGGCCAGGGACATCCATACAGTGACAAACAGCTTGTCCGACTGCTGCGGGACAACATGTTTACACCCGGTGAACAACACGGCGCGCTTTACATGCCGCCAAGCAAATTGCGGTTGAATTTACGAGCGTCTCAAGCCTGGGAGAATATCGGTGAGAAATGGTGGGGGCGGTTTAGTGGTGTCCGCATCATGGAAGCCGAAAAGCAGGTCTTTGCTCTCACTGAAGCCCCGGAGCGAAGGAAACGGCGTCGCCCGGTCATTGTTCCGGCAGCCCGCCCGGTCACAAGCGGGCGAAATATCCGAACGACAATGGAAGACAGCTGATCTAGGTTTCTTTCGAGAGCATGAAGATGCATTCAGATCCGAACAGGTTCGCAAACGACCCATAGTTCGATCGTGTCATGACCTTTCCGGATGCCCCAACGATAACGGATTGCTCAATCCGGATTCCCATCTCTTCACAAAGCGCCGTGAAATCCTTCAAGGTACAAAAATGGATATTCGGTGTTTCGTACCAGGGAACATCAAGGGAGTTGGTCATGGGCATCCGCCCCTTCACCCCCAGATAATACCGGCAGCGCCAATAGGCGAAATTCGGGAAGGAAACAATGGCCCGACGGCCGACCCGCAGCAACTGTTCCATCACCGCATGGGGTTGATAGGTCGCCTGCAGGGTCTGGCTCAGGATGGCATAGTCAAATCCGTCATCGGGATAATAGACGAGATCCGTATCGGCATTACCCTGGACCACAGACAGGCCGTTTGCCACACAAATATTGACCCCGTGCTGGCTAAGCTCAATACCGCGGCCATCAACGTTCTTGGTCTCCGTCAGGTGGGCCAGAAGCTGGCCATCATCACAGCCCACATCGAGGACCCGGCTTCCCGGTTCGATCATTTCGGCGATCAACTGCCAGTCAACGCGGATATCCCGCTTCGGCACATACTTTCCTTGCGCGTTCATGCGTCCAGACCCCGGCTTTTGGCGCTGGATTTCAGAAAACCCTGGACTGTCTTGAACAGTTCGGGGGTGTCAAGAAGAAAGGCGTCGTGGCCTTTGTCTGTTTCCACTTCAACAAAGCTGACATTGGCGGCTGCGGCAATAAGGGCATGCACCACATCCCGATTCTCTGCGGTTGGGAACAGCCAGTCGCTTGAAAAAGACACGACACAGAATCTGGTTTTCGTACCGTCAAAAGCCTTGGCCAGAGATCCGCCATGATCCTGGGCGAGATCAAAATAATCCATAGCCCGCGTAATATAGAGATAGGAATTGGCGTCAAAGCGAT
This sequence comes from Sneathiella sp., assembly GCA_965228285.1. GTDB lineage: Bacteria > Pseudomonadota > Alphaproteobacteria > Sneathiellales > Sneathiellaceae > Sneathiella. The sequence goes on along the minus strand of OZ245808.1, from coordinate 2,545,952 downwards.
CGACGAAATTGATCCCCTGATATCTGAGATAACTCTCGACCTGAAAATCGGCATCGAAGCCATAGGTGAGATTGTCCCGATCCTGAAGATTGCGTCCGAATTTCCGATGCAAGGCAGCCTCCGACAGATAGGTCACATGGGCGGCCATACGCGCCACCGCCAGTCCCGCCGTTGGCTTGGTCTCTTGAGAATAGTAATTGCCGCCCTGCCAATTGGGATCTGCCATCACCGCCTGACGGCCTACCTCATGGAAGGCAATATTCTGGGCGGAGTGCCGGGCCGCGCAGGCAATAGGAATGGCGCTGAAAACCCGCTCAGGATAGGCGCTTGCCCATTGCAACACCTGCATGCCCCCCATTGAGCCGCCGATGACGCTGAACCAGCTTTCAATTCCCAAATAGTCTTGCAACATCGCTTGCGCCCGCACCATGTCAGCGATGGTGATGATCGGGAAATCAAGCCCGAACGGGGCGCCGGTTTCAGGGTCAATGTCTTTGGGCCCTGTCGTCCCCATGCACCCGCCAAGGACGTTGCTGCACACAATATAGTATTTCGACGTATCGAGAATTTTTCCCGGCCCGATCATCAGATCCCACCATCCGGATTTTCCGGTCACAGGCTGACGACTTGCCGCATACTGATCTCCGGTCAAGGCATGGCAAACGAGAATCGCGTTTGATTTATCCTCATTCAGGGTTCCGTATGTGCAGTAGGCCATGTTGATTTTGCTCAATGACGCACCGGAATCGAGGGCCAGAGGGGTCTCTGTCCCTAGCACAACAGACTGATCGTATGTTATCGGCGAATTCTCGGTCACTAAACTGGCTCTTTTATCAACGTTGCTTTAGAAAAATCTTTGTTTTGCATGACTTTGCTGATAGCTAGTGCCGTGCGGTAAGGTCTGTCAATATATTCTTTGCCTATTCTCGGGCTTTGTGGTCCAATTTCGGTATTTTGAGAAGTGAAATCGGGTAGCTGGTGTGACGACGAAAAAAATGAGTCTTGCAGAACTGAGAGCGGAAATTGACCGTCTTGACAGTGAGCTTCTGTCGATACTGGAGAAACGTATCGCTATCGTCGATGACATCGCCGCGGCGAAAGTTCCTGATGGCAAGGCGCTGGCCTATCGTCCGGGCCGCGAAGCAGCCGTCCTCAGGGCTGTTTTAAAAAAACACTCCAGTAAACTGCCGGATACGGTTGTTGCTGCCATATGGCGCGAATTGATATCTGCCGCTGGCTGGCTGCAGAAGCCCTATACTGTGTCGATCACCGCGCCAGAGAAATCAGTTGGATACTGGGACCTGGCGCGGTTTCATTTTGGATCCGCAACTCCCATGACATTGCATCAGCTGCCGTCTGTCGTCCTTCGTGAGGTTTCGGAAAAACCGTCCACCCTTGGGGTCCTTCCCTGGCTCAGCAGAGAGCGGGATACCTGGTGGGAGCATCTGGCACAAGGCGGGGAAAATGTTCCAAAGATACTGGCGGCTTTGCCCTTTATGGATAACCCGTCCGGTGAATTTGAAGATCTCAACTCCCTTGTCATTGGCCAGGCCGAACCGGAACCCTCCGGCGATGATGTGACCTTGATGGTGGTCGTCACAAGCGGTGAAGTGAGTCGTGCCCGCTTAAATGAGCAGTTGGAAAAGGCGGCTATTCCCGGTTTTTGTTCGGACACAAGATCCCCCGTGATTGAAGATGGTGACTGGCTCCATCTGGTAGAAGTTCCCGAATTCGTGGCTGAAGATGACCATCGTCTTGGTGCTTTGCATGAGCTGATTGGTGAAAGCGTCATCAAAATTGTCATCCTCGGCGCCTATGCGGTGCCCATCAAATAACTCTCCTGATCTAAAGGTTTCCAATGTCTACCCCAGTTCCACAACCTGGTATCTTGAATATCTCGCCCTATGTCGGCGGTAAGGCGACAGCAGCTGACCTTGCCAAGACGATCAAACTGTCCGCAAACGAATCTCCGCTTGGACCGAGCCCGGACGCGGTTTCGGCTGTTGATGCGATCAAGGCCGAGCTGCATCGTTATCCTGATGGCGGTTCCAGCAAGCTGGTGGAGGCGATTGCGGAAATTTATAAACTCGATCCTTCCAGGATCGTGTGCGGGAATGGCTCTGATGAAATTATCTCTTTGCTTACCCTGGCCTATGCCGGGGAAGGCGATGAAGTCCTGTTCACCGAACATGGCTTTCTCATGTATGGTATTTCGGCCATGGCGGTCGGGGCAACCCCTGTTAAGGCGGCGGAAACAGAGCGGACAGCTGATGTCGATAATATTCTCGCTGCCGTTACCGATCACACCAGAATTGTCTTCCTGGCCAATCCGAATAATCCGACGGGGACCTATATCCCGCAAATGGAAGTATCCCGATTGAGGGATGGCTTGCGGGACGACATTCTGTTGGTGGTGGATGCCGCCTATGCGGAATATGTCTCCAAGGAGGATTATGAGCCGGGGGTTGATCTCGTCTTGGCCCATAACAATGTGGTCATGACCCGGACGTTTTCGAAAATCTATGGCTTGTCAGCTTTGCGGCTGGGCTGGGCATTTTGCCCGCCTGAGATCGCGGATATTCTGCATCGCGTTCGTGGCCCCTTCAATGTGAATGCGCTGGCCCAGGCAGCAGGAGCCGCTGCAGTGAGAGATCAGGCCCATATCAACCGCGCGCGGGCACATAATGACAAATGGCTGCCGATCCTGACTCAAAGACTTCGCGGCATGGGGCTCTCTGTGACCCCGAGTGTGGGAAATTTTCTGCTGATGGATTTCGCCGAAAGCGGAAAATCTGCCAGTGACGCTGAAGAATTTCTCAGCCGCCGCGGGCTTCTCCTGCGGGGGGTCGCCGGGTACGGGTTGCCGACATGTCTGCGAATGACAATCGGCTCGGATGAGGAAAATCACGCTGTTCTGGATGCTCTGCAGCAATTTTTGGAAACGTAGGATGACGGATATCAAATTCAAACGGCTGGCTCTGATCGGGATTGGACTTATCGGGTCCTCAATAGCACGATCTGTCCGCCTCAATGGCCTGGCGGAGGAAATTGTGTGTGCTGCCCGTACGGCAGATACTCGCCGGGTTGCTCTTGAGCTTGGGATCGTTGATCAAGCCTATGAATATCCGGCTCAGGCGGTTGACGGCGCGGATTTGGTTATATTCTGCACGCCGATTGGAACCTATGAAGCCCTCACAAAGGCGGTTGCCGGGCATCTGGCTGAAGGGGCAATCGTGACGGATGTCGGATCTGTCAAAGCTGCGGCCTTTAAAACCATGCAGCCACACCTGCCGGAGCATGTGCATTTCATACCGGGCCATCCTATTGCCGGAACCGAAAAATCCGGCCCTGCTGCGGGATTTGCCGAGCTTTTCATTGGTAAATGGTGTGTTCTGACACCCCCTAAAAATACTGATGAGAGGGCCTTGGCACGCCTGACTGGGCTATGGGAAGCCATGGGCAGTGATATTGATACTATGGATCCGGAACATCATGATCTTGTTCTCGCCATTACTTCCCATATACCGCATCTGATTGCCTATAACATTGTCGGCACTGCAGATGATCTGGAGGAGGTCACGAAATCCGAAGTGATCAAATACTCCGCCGGGGGGTTTCGGGACTTTACCCGGATCGCGGCCTCGGATCCGACCATGTGGCGGGATGTGTTTCTGAATAACAAGGAGGCCGTTCTCGAGATGCTGGGTCGATTTACAGAAGACCTCACCGCTTTACAGCGGGCGATCCGGCGGGAGGACGGGGAAACCCTGTTTGACATCTTTACCCGAACCCGGGCAATCCGGCGCCAGATCATTGATGCCGGCCAGGAAACGGCGGAGCCGGATTTTGGCCGTGTGCATGGGCCTAAGGACGACGGGTAAACGACCAGGGCGGTCTCAATTTGTCTTGAATAGGGGCTGAAGTCGCATCAGGAAAAGAGGCCCCAGATAAATGCCACCTTCCTGGGCCGTGACCGGCAACTGCAGATATTTGGTGCCGTCTTCCCCGTCTCTGGCCAGCAAATCAAGGGCGAAGCCGACGGTGCGGGCCAGATTAGGTTCAACCTGTCCGGTTGTTGTCAGGGCTTCCAGGATTTTTTCATAGCCTGATATTTTGGTTTTCAAGCTGCCGGACGGATAGTTTTGCTGATCGATTTTGAGACGTCCTTCTCCGTCAATTTTTCCGTGACCCCAGGCCATCTTCAGGGATTTTATGTCGAGCGCACCGCCTTGATCCCTCCAGGCACTGAGTGTCTCCGCAGATGGCAGCTTTTGGATCGTTCCTTCGAGATTTGTGGAGAGGGCAAAATTCTCGATGGTCTTGCCGAGCGGGAAGTCCTCCATGCCGTCAATGGTCAAATTGTTGATGCGGACGGCAATCTGTTGATCTTGTTCTGCCGTGTTTCTAAGGTCACCCTGTGTTGGTGCGGGGCGTCCGTGAATCTGGATACGCGCTGCCGTGACAGGTTCGCGCCAGGACGGCGCCATCTGAATATCTGTAAGATCAACCGCAACCGTTCTGATGCGGCCCTTCTGGTTGAAAGTCGCACTGCCAAGAGCCGTTGCGGATGCCAGATCCAGGCTTCTGGGTTGACCCTTGTCCAGCCAGTCGGCCCTGGAAGCCCCCTCCACGCCAAAGATGACATGATTAACACGCCAGGGCTGGGTGACGGCCCAGAATCTGGACAGAAAGACTTCGGGCTGTTGAAAATGCCCAGGATTGGACAAGGTTACATCTTCCGCCGTGATCCGGACGCGATAGGGAAAGCCGCTTGTGGTCAACGGACCATGGGATATCTTATAGCCCTCCGTCAAACGCTGCTGTTTCCAGTTTTCCGCCAAGTCCCGCATGGTATCCGCAACATGGAACCACCAGAATACGTATCCGCCAATAATCAGGACCAGGGCGGCGATGCTCAAGTACAGGATACGCATGATCCATCCGTAGTTGATTGCTTGTTAATTCGTCCTGCACTGTATATAGAAAGGTCGAGAGCTGTCACTGAATTTCCTCTGTTCCCTAGCAGGCCATCATGAGCACCGCGACGACCCGAACCCCTGAAACACCGTTTCTGATGGTTATGCCGGCCGTCTTCGTGTTTCTGTGGAGCACGGGTTTCATCGGGGCGAAGCTGGGATTGCCTTATGTGGAACCCTTGATGTTTCTGGCGACCCGCTTCGGCATCTGCGTCCTGCTGATGATACCGGTTGTTCTTTTTACCCGATCGATCTGGCCAGCCCGCTGGCAGGACTTTGCCCATATCTCAGTCAGCGGCCTGTTAATGCATGGCGGTTATCTGGGGTTTGTTTTCATGTCAATTGACAATGGTGTCCCTGCAGGAATTTCATCGCTGATCGTCGGTATTCAGCCATTGATCGTGGCGGCTCTTGCCGGAGCCCTTCTGAAGGAGACAGTAGTTCTCCGGCAATGGATTGGATTATTACTCGGCCTGGTGGGTGTTTTTCTCGTGGTCCTAAACAAACTTTCGATCGGGGAGGGGACAACGTTCGGCATGTTCCTCTCTTTTGTCGCGCTGTTCAGCATCTCCATAGGCACTCTTTATCAAAAGAAATACTGTGCCCAGATGAATCTCAAGACAGGTAATCTCATTCAGTTTTTCGTTGCGGGGGTCTATTTTTACCTGATGTCAATGCTGTTTGAAGAAGGCACCATCATCTGGTCCGGGGAACTGGTGTTTGCCATGGCCTGGTTGGTGTTTGTCCTCTCTCTCGGTGCGGTGACCCTCCTTTATATCCTGCTGCGAAATGGGGCGGCGGCGAATGTCTCCAGTCTGTTTTATCTGACCCCTCCCTGCACCGCTATTGTGGCTTATTTCCTGTTCGATGAAAAACTGGGCCTGATATCCTTGATCGGAATGGCTGTCGCCGTGATCGGGGTCGCCATCGTTAATTATAACCCTGCCAAGGTAAAATCGTCATGACCTCAAAATATGATCTGATTCTGGAACCCGATCTTCCGCCTGTAGATTATCCATTGCCGGACCTCCAAAAGGATGAGAATCTCTGGATCTTTGGTTACGGCTCTTTGATGTGGCGACCGGGATTTGACCATCTCGGGATTGAAGATGCCCAGTTGTTTGGATATCACCGCGCTTTCTGCGTGTCTTCGGTAGTTCATCGGGGAACGCGGGAACGGCCGGGTCTTGTCCTGGGTCTGGATCGAGGGGGTTCCTGCCGCGGAAAAGCCATCCTTTGCCCTTCCGCCATACGGGAGCCGGTGATTGATTACTTGTACCGGCGGGAGATGGTAACCAGCGTCTATGTCCCGAGAATTGTCAGGATAAAAATCGCCGGACAATCCGAGATGGCATCGGCGCTGACATTTGTCGCCGATCCCGCCCATGAACAATATTGCGGCAAGCCGGGCATCGAAGAGGCAGCAAAAATCATTGCGTCAGCCCATGGCCGCGGCGGCCCCAATCGGGACTATCTGAAAAGCACCATTGATCATCTCGACGCGTTCGGAATCAGTGATGGGCCTCTCCACCGGATCATGGATCTCATAGAAAAAGGGTCCTGATTAGCCTAGCTGCATTTTGAATAGCCGCAGGAAGTGCAGGTATCGCAACCTTCCGAGCGCAGTAATGCTGCTTCGCCGCATTGCGGACACTGGCGCAAAAGACCCTCGCGGGGTCGGTCTTGGCCGGCGACCAAGGCTTCGGCTATTTCATCTTTTTCTTCACCTTTGTCATCAGCCGGCAAAAACCCGATCTGAATCATATGTGTTTCGATGACCCCGCCAATCGCAGCCAGCAGGGAGGGGACATATTTTCCTTTAACCCAGGCACCCCCGCGGGGATCGAAGACCGCTTTTAGCTCCTCAACCACAAAGCTGACATCACCGCCACGCCGGAAAACGGCGGAAATCATCCGAGTCAGAGCAACTGTCCAGGCAAAATGCTCGACATTCTTGGAATTGACGAAAATCTCGAAAGGACGCCGCCGTCCATCCTGAATGATGTCATTCAAGGTGATGTAGATTGCATGGTTACTTTCCGGCCATCTCAGCTTATAGGTCTGGCCGGGCAGGGTTCCAGGACGATCCAGCGGTTGCGTCATATAGACGATCCCTCCTGCTTCCATACTGTCTTCGGGCTTGCTGTAGGGCTCCGGCAGGGGCAGGGTTTCCTGGAGCTTTTCAGTTTCCTTCTTGACCTCCAGAACGGCGCCGGTCACATCATTGGGGCGGTAGGTTGTGCATCCCTTACAGCCGAGTTCATAAGCCTGAATATAAATATTCTTGAAATTTTCGAAGCCGATATCTTCGGGACAGTTGATGGTTTTGGAGATCGAACTGTCGATAAACTCCTGCACCGCGGCCTGCATCCGCACATGATCCGGAGGTGTCAGGACTTGCGCGTCGACAAAAGCATCCGGCAACGGCGCATCTTCCCCCTTGAGACGCCGGAACAAGCGGAGAGCGTAATCCGTAACCTCTTCCGATTTCCGGCTGTTATCTGGCATCAGGACATTTCGGGTATAGGAGAAACTGAAGACCGGTTCCAGACCACTCGAGATATTATCAGCAAGCAGGGAAATCGTTCCCGTCGGCGCGACGGAGGTGATAAGCGCGTTGCGAATGCCCTTGGCAGCAATCGCGTCCCGAATGTCCTCATCCAAAGCCCGGACTGTTTCACCTGCCAGGAATTTGTCCTTGTCATATAGCGGGAAGGCACCTTTTTCCGCCGCAAGATCAGCAGATGCCAGATAGGCAGATCTTTGAATCTGAGCCATCCAGTCCTTTGTTTTGGCAACCGCTCCGTCCGATCCATAGCGCTCGCCACACATGATCAAAGCGTCCGCAAGCCCCGTTATGCCGAGACCAATCCGCCTTTTGGCTTTGGCTTCATGGGCTTGTTCAGGAAGAGGATATCCTGACACATCGACGACATTGTCCATCAGCCGGACCGCATCCCGGACGACATGGTCCAGAAGCTCGGAATCCAGAGCCGCCTCCTTTTCGAAGGGATTAACAATTATCTTTGTCAGATTGACGGATCCGAGAAGACAGGCCCCATAGGGAGGCAGGGGTTGTTCGCCGCAGGGGTTCGTGCCTGAAATTGTTTCGCAGTAATATAAATTGTTACGAGCATTGATCCGGTCAATAAAGATAACGCCGGGCTCTGCGTAGGCATAGGTCGCCCGCATGATCTCGTCCCACAAATCCCTTGCCTGCACAGTTTTGTATAGAGTCCCATCGAACCGCAGCTCCCAGGCCTCATCTTTTTTGAGAGCTTCCATAAACTCGTCGGTAACGAGTACGGACAGATTGAACATCCTTAATCTGCCGGCATCCTGTTTGGCCCGGATGAAATCAAAGATATCGGGATGATCACAGCGCATCGTCGCCATCATGGCACCCCGACGGGATCCCGCACTCATGATGGTGCGGCACATGGCGTCCCAGACATCCATGAAGCTGAGAGGGCCGGAAGCATCGGAACCCATGCCAAGGACAGGAGCGCCTTTTGGCCGTAAGGTGGAGAAGTTATAGCCGATGCCGCCCCCTTGCTGCATGGTCAAAGCGGCTTCTTTCAGATTATCGAAAATGGACGACATGTCATCGTCGATATCGCCCATGACAAAGCAATTGAACAGGGTGACTTTTCGTTTTGTCCCGGCGCCTGAGAGAATACGTCCGGCGGGCAGGAACTTATAGTCTTCAAGCAGACTGAAGAATCGCTTTTCCCATTTTTCAGGATCAGCCTCGGGTTGGGCAAGCGCCTTGGCGACGCGAGACCAGGTGTCTTCGATCGAGCGCTCCTTGGCGCTGTCATCGGCGGATTTATGCCGGTATTTCATATCCCATATTTGCTGAGAAATAGGGGCAACCGGGGACATTTGGCACCTATGATGCTGAGTTAAGGTCTATCCTGTAAATATAGTCCTAAATCTTACCCTATCAAAATTTATTGTTGGTTAAAATATGACAGGATCACTGAAAATACGTGTTTCTTCCTTCTGCGACGAGCTCCCTGGTTTTTTCCTCAATTCTGGATTTGAGCTCTGTCATAAACAGTTTTCGATTGAGCCCGGGCTCAATCGGGGGAAGGAATTCAATGATCATTTTGCCAGGACGACAGAGGAAGCTTTTACGTGGCCAGAACAATCCGGTGTTGAGAGCAACCGGCGTGACGGCTTGATCCAATTTTGAATAGAGGGCAGCGATGCCCGGCTGAAAAGGAAGATCCTTGTCAAGTTCGGACCGGGTTCCTTCGGGAAAGATGATGATGGGCCGATTATCTTTCAGGGCTGCCTTTGACTGACTCAGCATGCTTTTCAAAGCGGCTGCATGGCCTTTGCGGTCCACGGCAATCATTTTAGTTTTTCTGCAATACCATCCATAAACGGGAATATTGAGAAGTTCCTTTTTAAGGATCACGGCCGGATCTTCGGTAATCCTGTGGAAAATCATTGTCTCAAACGCCGACTGATGTTTGCAGGCAATGATCGCTGCCCCCTCTGGAAGATATTCTTTGCCGCGAATTTCAACTTCGAGGGCGCACAGGTTTCGAAGCAGAACAATTATGCCATTGGTCCAGATGGTCTGACCTCGCACGATCCAGCGTCGATTAAACGCCAGCATAGGTAAAAAGGCCAAATTCATGAACACCGACCAGATAAAAAAGCAAAGAAAGAAGCTAAATGATCTAATTGCTGTCATGCTTTATTTTCCTCCGGAGCCGGTGTTTCAAGGCGGGACCGGATCAGGCTGAAGAGGTACTTATTATACTCTCCCACCAGAACGACCAGATTGTTAAGGCTCAACCCGTTTCCGTTCGATTTGGACAATATGCTCTTAACCGGATAGGCGATCAGCTTTGTATTGGGTAGCTGGCGTTTAAGCTCTACAAGGCTTCGGGGCATATGATAGGCGCTTGTAACGATTATGAGGCTCTGAAAGTTATTGCTTTCTGCCCATCTCGCGGTTTCTTCCGCATTCCCCACCGTATTTTGCGCGACTCGGCCGAGATCGACACAACAGTCCATGAGATTGGAGCTCTGTCCTAACGCCTGGCGGAGGGTCTCTCGCGTTACTTTTGAATTGACCCCGGATACCAAAAGCCGGTTGCCGGCTCCCTCGGTCAGTAAATCGAAGCCGGTACTTAACCGGGCAGGGGATCCGGTGAGGATGACGATGCCCCCCGCCCGGCCGGGTGAAATCGGGGCCGGCTGACGAATGTCATGGAAATAGGTCAGAAACCCTCCAAGCCAAAGGCACACAAGCAGAAAGCCAACTGTTACGATCCCTTTGGACAATACGGTCATGAGGTTAAAACCTACCTTCCCGGACAAATTCTACAGCAACCGAGAGGTTTTCTGCAATTCTCAGAGGTAATAGATCTTTGTCAATCCCCGCTGCCTGGGTGGCGCGACCCTTTCCTGTTTGAACCAGAATACGATGACATCCTGCGGTTTTCGCCGCTCTCAAATCTCTTTCGGCATCGCCGATGAGAACCGTATCTGTTGCTGCTGATCGATATTTTTCCATTGCCGCCCGTATCATTCCAGGCCCTGGTTTTCGCATCTCTGTTGCCTCCCAGGGCGCATCTGGCGCTATAAATATGTCGTCAAGATGGCCGGCGACGGCCTTCAGATGATGGTGCAGTTTTTGATGAATGGTTGTCAGCTGCTCGACAGTTATAATCCCGCGGCCGATACAGGATTGATTGGTAACGACGATGACTTTATGACCCTCTGCATTCAATCTGGCAATCGCCTCAAGAGCGCCTTCAATAAATATGAGTTCATCGGGGGATTTTACGAAATCCGGACGATCTTCGTTGATGACGCCGTCTCTGTCCAACAGTACCAGCATCTTACATCATCTGGCTGAGGTTTTTGAGGACGACATGACGGACGGTATATTTGGTGAGCAGGGTTACCAATACAGGTAGAAGGATCAGAGCGCTCAAACCTTTCCAGCCGAGGGTCAGGGAGGGCAGCATTGAGGCTTCCAATGAGCCGACAAGAAAGTTGAAGATAACCATGATGATGATGGCGACAGCCAAACCCGGCAGAGCTCCTAGAAAGGTCAAACGAGAATAGTAGTTCTGAAACTGCTCGGCAATATATCCGTCCTTGGCGCCGATGAGATGGAGAACCTCTATTACCTCTGAATGCATGATGAGGCCAGTTCGAACTGCAAAAATTACAATTATGACAGTGACCGTCCCGACCAGTACCATGACACCCGCAGCCAATAGCTGAACGGTTCGACCGAGCAAGACCATCTTGTCCAGCCACGGCCTGTGGGTGTCGAGTTTAGCTCCGGGAACAGCGGCCGCCAGCTTTTCATTCAGGGCAAGAAGGTCAATGGCGCTATCATCTTCAATAATCACTTCAATCAGACGCGGGATGGGGAGTTCGGCAATAATTGAGCTCTTGCCGAGAAAAGGCTCCAGGAGCTTCAGGGTTTCTTTCATCCCGATGGCCCGTACCGAGGAAATTCCCGGTGTTCCAGACAATAGGTCAACGGCATCGGACACTTTCTCATCCAGATTTGCTGTGGGGTCATAGGCGATCTCAACGGTGAGGTTTTCACTAAGGGTGGACGACCAGGTGTCAATGGCGTCGCTGAGAGAAAACATGCCGCTGATCGAGAGCGCCGCGAGGAAGACCATGGCTGAAATGACGATCGGCAGATAGCGGCTAGAAACATCTTTTTCCAGCTGCAGTTCAGCCGATTTACCAAACAACTGGATCATGCGTCTGTCTCTCCAGATGTGTCGGCGCCCGCGTTCGGGGCTTTCGAAGAGAGCAGCCCATCCTTCAGATACATGACCGGATTGCCGAACCTTTGAATCATGTCGAGGTCATGGGTGGCGACAACGACGGTAGTGCCGATCTTATTGAGCTCCAGAAAAAGATGCATCAACCGGAGGCCCATTTCCGCATCCATGCTTCCCGTCGGCTCATCGGCAATCAGTAACTGCGGCCGGTTAATAATCGCCCGGGCAATCGCGACCCGCTGTTTTTCTCCCCCGGACAGGGTCGGCGGCTTGGCATCCACCTGATTTCCAAGGCCGACCCATTCCAGGAGCTCGGCCACATGTTGATAAATCTGCTCGTTCTTGGCGCCGGCGATTTTGAGGGGGAGGGCCACATTATCGAGAGCGGACAGGTGGTCCAGAAGCCGGAAATCCTGATAAACGACGCCGATTTTCCGCCGAAAACCTGGCAGATCATCCCGTCCCAAAGAAGAGACTTCTCGTTTGAACAGGGTGACCAGACCGCGGCTGGGGCGATGGGACAAGGCCAAAAGCTTGAGCAGGGAACTCTTGCCGGCGCCGGTCGGGCCGGTCAGGAAATGGAAGGATCCCGGGCGCAGGTGAAAACTAATGTCACGCAACACTTCTGGTCCCATACCATAACGCATTCCTACATTTTCAAATCTGACCAACCGTGCCTCCGCAATCAACTGAGATGACGATAAACTAAGATAGATTTATCAGCCAGTCTTGTGCATGTCCAAGCAAACGCCTATAAAAAAGAAAGTTTAAACGTAAGGCTTAGTTTTTTCTGGTCGATGATATTAACTTGTTCAACCTGCTCAACGCGTTATTCGATTGATCCGCTGTCAATCGGGCCAGAGGGCCGCGCTGTCAAATGTGCAAAATGTGGGAACAAGTGGCGGGAGTTTCCGCCCGGTGACATGCCGAAAACGGTTTCAGAGGACATTCCGGATATCCCGCCTCCTGAAGATGTCTCCCCCGCTGCCGGACAGGAGGGCATGAGCATTGAGCAAATGACAGCGGCCCAGAGCCCGAAGCCCGCGGCAAAACCTGTCAAGAATGGCAGATGGGTCGGCTGGCTGGTCCTGCTTCTTGTTGCTGCCCTCATAGTTCTGGTTGGGTTTTTTGGGCGAAATTATGTGGTTCAGATCTGGCCGGCCTCGGCGAAACTCTATCAGTCTTTGCAAATCAATGTGGAAACGACAAATTTGCTGGGATTGGAAATTGATAATTTGACAACAAAGTCGGTTCAGCAAAACGGGGTGACGACATTGACAGTCGCCGGGACCATCAAAAATATCACTGAAAGCCCTCAACCGCTTCCGCGTATCGGCGTTTCCCTCCTTAATGACAAGGATGAACTCGTCTACAGCTGGACCACGACTGTTGAGGAACGGGAAGTGCAGCCCTGGGGTCAGGTCGAATTCTCCACCAGCATGAATCAGCCGCCGGAAGAGGCGAAGAATGTCAAAGTCGACCTGATTGAAATTGAAAATTAGATTTGTATGAGGGCGGTAATTATGGACTATGCCCGGTAGCTTAGAGGGAAGATGGAGCAGGAATGGTCGAAAAGACGCCAGAAATAGAAATTCTATTTGCAAGCGCCGATATTGCCAAGCGCAATGAGGAGCTGGCGGAGCAGATTGCGGCGGACCTGGGCCCCGATATCCTCGTGATTGCTGTCCTGAAGGGAAGCTTTGTATTTGCCGCTGATCTTATCCGGGCTCTTCACCATGCAGGTGTTCAGCCGCAGATCGATTTTATGGCCCTGTCGTCCTACGGGGATAAATCCGTCAGCAGCGGGACGGTTGTCATTACCCGGGATATCGTCGATACGGTGAAAGGACGCAAGGTCCTGCTGATTGATGACATTCTGGAGTCCGGCCGCACCATGGATTTCGCTACAAAGGAACTGCTGGACCGCGGCGCGGAAACGGTCAAAACCTGCCTGATGCTGGACAAGAAGGGCAAGCGGATCAATGATTTCGAAGCCGATTTCGTCGGTTTCGATTGTCCGGATCTTTTTGTCATTGGCTATGGGCTGGACTATGCACACTACTATCGAGAACTGCCGTATATCGGCTATATTGTCGGTAACTGATTGAGAGACGGGACATGGCACGCATTCTGGTTGCAGAAGATGAAGCCGCCCTCAGGGAATTCATCAGCCGTGCCCTGATCCATCATGGCCATGAGGTGACGGTAGTAGAGGACGGATCGGAAGCGATTGACAAAATTGCCAGTGACGGTCCCTTTGACTTGCTGCTGACGGATATTGTCATGCCGATCATGGATGGCATTGCGCTTGCTTTGAAAGTCACCAAGGAAAATCCGGAAATGAAGATCCTGATGATGACAGGATATGCGGCTGAGCGGCAGCGCGCCTATAACCTGGAAATGCTGATCCATGACGTAGTCGCCAAGCCCTTCACCCTGGATGAAATCTGCGCCAAGGTGGAAGATGCCCTGATTGCGGAGAAATCAGAAGGCGGGGCAACATCGACCGATAATGGCCTCCCCCCGCGAAACTAGATTATCCTGAAATACTGACGGTTTCCCCTGACCGGGCGGAAATTTCCTTTGCGCCCCGCGTTTGCCATGGGGTTAGGGCAGTATTCTATGTGCGGGCAGCTGTCATTGACCGATGCCGGAGAATGACGAGCTTTCGAATTCGTTAACCAATTTGCGCTAGTTTTGCCCCTACATCCGAGATTCACCGTTGAACGGACATCAAGGGCCGCAGATGACCATCGAACGCACAATAATTACCATTGTCCTTTGGGTAATTTGTTTCATTGCCTTGCCCATGCAGGCAGGGGATAAATCTCGCTATTTCGATCCCAAAGGCCCGGATGCCTATATGCGGCTGGAGCGGGTTAACCTGCTGGCAACAACCGGAGACTGGTACGAAAATCAAATCCATAGGGCAGGGGGCCCGCAAGGCGCGGATATCCATTGGACACGCCCAATGGATATTCTGGTCCTGGCAGCGGCGCTTCCGATGTTGCCCTTTATGGATATGAAGGAGGCGATTGAGCTTGGTGGTGTTGCCCTCCCAGCACTCCTTTCCCTTGCCCTTGTCTTTCTCTGTATCTGGGCGGTTCGTCCTTATATGCAGCCCAAGAATATGGTGCTGATTGTTCTGCTTCTTGCGGTCCAGCCGCTAATACAAAACTATTTCGGAATGGGCAGGGTAGACCATCACGCGTTTCTGGCTGTCTTGATGGCGGCCGTACTGGGCTTTCTTGTCAGAGCAACCCTCACCGAGCAAAAGTCCAATCACGCCATCTGGGCTGGAATCCTGAGCGCATTGGGTTTATGGGTGAGTCTCGAGTTCCTTGTCGTCTATGCGCCCATCGTCGCCGGCCTGGGGATAAGCTGGCTGGTTTGGGGCGGGAAATGGCTTCGGATCAATCGCGATTTCGCTCTTTCAAGCTTTGTATTGCTGGTCATTTGTTTTGCCGTTGATACGCCTGTTCAGGACTGGTTTGCCGATCGCTACGATAGATTGTCGGTTCCCCAATTGCTTCTTGTTTTTCTCCCGGCTCTTTTCTGGTTGGTGGTCGGAAAGCTGGAGCAGTCCTGCCAGTCCCTCTCTACGCGTACGATTGTTACGTCAATATTTGGATTGAGCAGTCTCTTTTTTCTATATGTGCTGTTTCCGAACCTGTTCGTCGGGCCTCTTTCAGAAACCGACCCTCGCATTGGACCCATTTGGCATGACAAGGTAACGGAGATGTCTCCGCTGATTAAAAGCTGGCGCCAAGGGGTGTGGTATTGCTTGTTGCCATTTGCCTGTCTCATATATTGCGGATTGATTATCTCCAGGCGCACAGGCGCGGTCAGGCGGCAACAGTGGCTTTGGGTGAGCCTGATTTTGGTTGCGACGATCCTATTTGCCCTCGCTCATATTCGCACAGCTCTGTATTTGGCTGTTGTGACTGTGATTGTCGCGGGTCCGATGATTGAAGAATCTCTGGGATGGATAAACGAAAGGTATGATGGCTGGAAAAAAACCACGACAGGTATCGTCGTCAGGGCCCTATTCATTGTTGGCCCCTTTAGTGTGGCTCTAGGTATGAGTGAAATTTCCAAGGAATTCGGATCAACCGAAGCCCTGGCCTCGGAGCAGGAGCCCGCCAAAATTTGTGATGTGAAGGAAATGGCTGGATTTCTGGCGTCGGATGAATTCTACGACGGGTCTCGTGAATTGAGATTTGCCAATGGTCTTGATTATGGACCTCAGTTTGTTTACCGAACGCCCCACCATTTTCTTGCCGTGCCCTATCATCGAAATGGCGATAGCATTTATGATACCTATGATTTTCTAACGACTGAAGACTACGGCAAATCAAAGGAAATTTTGGACAAATACCAGATTGACTATATTCTGTTATGCCCGGAAAGTTCCGATAGGACATATTATCAGGAGATAGCGGAAGATGAGCGCCTTTACAACCGCTTGATTAAGGGAGATCTTCCGGAGGAAATGACGACAATCGCTGCCCCAACACCCTGGCGGTTGTTTCAATATAAGGTCGCAGCAAAGTGAACCAAAGCAAGCCCATAAACAAGCCCGATCCGGTAATGGCTTCTTCTGACATGGAAGATGGTCCAAGCATCGCCGTGATGATCCCGTGTCTGAACGAAGAATTGACTGTTGGTACGGTTGTCACGGATTTCAGGAAAGCACTTCCCCACGCTCGGATAGTTGTTTGCGATAATGCGTCAACGGACAAGACGTCGTCTGTTGCTGAGGAGGCCGGGGCTGAAGTCATTTATGAATCGATGCCCGGCAAGGGAAATGCCATCCGGCGCCTGTTCTCGGATATCGAAGCGGATATTTATGTCATGGTCGATGGCGATGCCACTTACGAGGCAGCGATTGCCCCCAAGCTGGTTGGCCATCTCATAGACAACCGGCTCGACATGGTCTGCGGCAAAAGGCAGGCCTCCGGGAAGGCGGCGTACCGGACAGGTCACGTCGTCGGAAATAAGGTATTTACGACCTTGGTCGCCAGTGTTTTTGGGCGAAGGTTCGATGATATATTGACAGGATATCGGGTGTTTTCACGTCGTTTCGTCAAGTCTTTTCCCATTTTGTCGGAAGGGTTCGAAATTGAGACGGAGCTGACCATCCACGCGCTGGAACTCAATATGCCGGTTGCCGAGATTGCCAGTAACTATGTCGAGCGGCCGACGGGCTCCAGCAGCAAGCTCAACACCATTTCCGACGGGCTGAAGATCAGCAAGCTGATCGTCAAGCTGATCAAGGATGAGCGCCCCATGAGCTTTTTTGGCTGGCTATTTGTGGCCTTTAGCGTCTTCTCGATCATCCTTGCTATCCCGATTACGATAACCTTTCTTGAAACGGGGTTGGTTCCTAGATTACCGACGGCCGTGTTGTCGAGCGCAAGCATGGTTCTGGCCTTCCTGTTTCTCGCCTGCGGGTTTATTCTGGATTCCGTCACGCGGGGCCGACGGGAAAGGAAACGCATTTCTTATCTGTCAATTGCCGGGCCGGCCTCGATTGTCGCCGGCAAGAAGGAATAGGCAGATCGGGACGCTTTCAGAATTCTTTGTATATACGGCCCGGCGGCATGCCGGTTGCGGCAAGATTGGCTAAATCGAGGTACTTTATGGACATAAACAGTTACTTACTAATCTTGATCATGCCCATATTGATCTCATCCGGCCAGATCCTGTTTAAAATCGCGAGCAAGGATGTCGCGGGATTCAATGTGGAGACCTTGATGAAATTGTCCGTGAACGGCTATTTCATTCTGGCTGTCATCATTTATGGGTTGGCGACGATTGTCTGGGTCTATGTCCTGAAACATTTTCCGTTGAACAAGGCCTATTTGTTTATGGGTCTGAGTTTCGTGCTGGTTCCGTTGATGGGATATATTTTCCTGAAAGAACCGTTGAGTTTCCGGTATCTGGCCGGTGCCGCTTGTATCGTCTTCGGGATCTGGTTGGCGCGCGCCGCCTAGGCGGCCGCCTTAGAAGGAGCCGCCACTCATCTTGTAGAAGACAACGAAGCCGGCGATGGCGATGGCGACGCCATATGGCAATTGGATATGTTTAGAGGAAGATGCCATCAGCATCGGGCCCTGCCTCCTGAGGACTTTCTCAAAAACCCAGTCAACCGCCCGTGAAACAGCCGGGTTTCTTCCCAGCAGACCGGGGAGTACGAAAAGAATTCCGAGGACACCTCCGGCAATGCAGGTGACAAGCAGCAGCAGGATGATATTGTCCGGCCCGGCCCACAGGGAGAGCGCCGCCAGAAGCTTGACATCCCCCCCGCCGATCAGCTTCAGAGCGAAAATCACGATCCCGACCGCGAGCACGCCAAAACCGGTCAGTAAATGCCAGGGAATGTCAGTCCATGCCTGAACATATATCGCCTGAGCGAAATACAGGGCGGCTATGATCAAGGGCAGTAAATTCGGGATGCGCCTGGAAAAAACATCCCAAGCCGCCGCCAAAGCCACCAAACCGCCAGCCGACATCATCAAGACAGGCATCGGAAATCCTTTAACTGATATATATGACCATACTCGCTTCTGATCATAGGCGGCAGTTCTTATAAATCTGTTAACATTTCCGTCCGGTGATCCACTGCGACATAAGGCGTTTTATCGCAGAGTCGAAGTCTTCCACTCTGCTTGATTTCTGCCTCTATATCAGAATTTGTTTATATTGTTCGTTTATACTGTCATGCCGTTATGCAAAACACGGCTAATCTGTTGTCGTGCTTCGAGCGTACCGGTTATACAGTCGAAGTTGACGACAATATCGAGAATTTCGCAGCATTGCGTAGCGAAACTCCCGACCATGTTTTTCTAGGTCCGACTTTTGACCCGGAAAAATCAGACCAATCCCAATCAAAATGGCTACTTGCGAGAGACCGAAAAGGTTTCCCCGCTGCCTTTGTTGCGCTAAGGCGATTTGACACGACAAATCTCAATGCCCTTGTTCGAGACTGTCGAATATGGTTTGACCGGCCTAAAATAGGACCGGTTAAATCTATTGATCCGCTTCCGCGCATCAGCGGCATTTGTTACTATCGTGGCGGCATGTATGTTTTTCCCAATCACCGCAAATCAGGTCTTGCCTGGGGACTTGCTATGATGGGACAAATGATCTCCAGTGAAGACGGTGCAAACTGGATCTTTGCGAACGCCTTCCCGGAGATTGTGGCCAGGGGTATCCCCTTCAGAGTCTATGGTTTCGAGAATGCTCATGCCCAGCAACTTCTCGGAGATCCGGGGGCTGCGGATAGTCCCATGGCTGGCAGGGAGGGTATTTTCTACCTCCTCACCTGCAACCGGAAATTCTTCTCTGAGAACATCCGAATTGCCCAAAACCTCCTGATATCGAGACGCGACGATGATCTGCTCAACATTTCCCTTGCGTATGAGCGGGATCGCCTGCCTAATGTAAGACCTCGGAAGGTTGTCTGAGATGAGTTCATAAGTAACGGACGGGAGCCCGGAAGAGCGTACATTGTTGTAGACCTTGCCCGCTCCGTCTGCATAGTCGGGCCCCGCCGCGTTACCCACACAAAGCCCTTTCAGATCCATGCTGTTTCTGAAAAGGCAGCGATTGTCATACTCCAAAAATTTATATGCCAGAGGGTTATCTGCTTTTGTTTCGAGAATGTGGAACAGCCAGGATGGAGCTATTTCGTTCCTGAGTTTCCAAAGTGCTTCTTCGTCAATCTGCCCTCTTTGAACATCTATGAAATGGTTGAGCCTGTCGCCTTCGTCGTCGAGCAGGTGAATTGCTCCGGGAACCAAAAGCTTAGTTTCTCTTAGGCTGTTTTCCATTGGTATACGATCAATGGATTCTAGTTTTTTCACAAGTTCAAAAATGTCCAGTTTTGGACACAATTTTTGGCCGTCAGCGTCTGTTTTTGGCAATTTCCAACAGCTTCATACACGTATCCAGCCATTCAATATGTTGATCTAGAAGCAGTTCCGTGCTCCTAATTAGTGTGCGGCGGGCGTCTTTCTCGCTTCTCTCAAATATTACGAGTTCTTTCACCCGCATCAGTTCAAGAGTGTAATGAAGACTGGACCGTTGAAGGCCGGTGTAATGTTCCAGAACGGTTTTATCACATTCGTATCCCATCAACTCGTAATGGGTTAAGGCGCTTGAGATGAGATATTGATTTGTGCTGCCCAGCAAGGGGTTGTTGCGCCTTGCCACACCTACAGCATGGAGCAATTTGAGCAAATCGCGGTATTCCTCAGGAGTATATTTCCGTCCCTCCCAATCCTTTTCATCTGCCATTTAAGCCCGCTTCTCTGGTGACGACGTGCATATCTATATAGCGATCAGGAAAATTTTACTATTAACAATAAACTCCCTTAGCAATGCAGCTCAACCGTTTCAAAAATGCAAGCCGCAAGAGATGGAATTCGCAGGACGGATTTGTCTTAGTGGAAGAGGTCAACAGGGTGCCTCTTTTTGGGGCCAAAAGCATATAGGGAAATGACTATATAGTTAAAAGACTATATAGATATCCGGCAAAGACCGCATGTCAAATGGTGCCCCTGGCCTGACTCGAACAGGCACGCCCTAAGGACAACAGATTTTGAATCTGTCGCGTCTACCAATTCCGCCACAGGGGCTGTGTGGAAACAGCCGCACTATAGCGATGATTTACAGGGGGTCAATAGACCATCTCCGGGGCCGGACCCTTTCACCGGGAATGACAAATAAGATTGTCCCAAAAAGGGAAAAAGGCTAGAAGTCAATCGGAACAGTCGTGTTCAGTTTGGGGCTTGAGTAGATTATGTTGCGACGTCTATATGATTTCACCATGGGGTTGGCAGCCCGGCCTCGGGCAAAAACCTTCCTCGGCGGAATTGCTTTTATTGAAAGCTCGTTTTTCCCCATTCCCCCGGACGTGCTGATTATTCCGATGGTCCTGGCCAATCGGGCGCAGGCCTGGCGCATCGCGCTGATTTGCAGCGTTTTCTCTGTTCTCGGCGGCCTGTTCGGATATCTGATCGGGGCCGTATTCTTTGAATGGATCGGCCAGCCCATTCTCGATTTTTATGGATATACAGACAAGTTTGACGACTTTAAGGGCGCCTATAACGAATGGGGCGGCTGGATCGTCGCCTTCTTCGGGCTGACACCGTTTCCCTATAAGGTCATCACCATCGCCAGCGGTGTGACGCATCTGAACCTGGCAGTATTTATCCTGGCATCGGTTCTGTCGCGGTCTTTACGGTTTTTCCTGGTTGCCGGGTTGCTCTGGAAATTTGGCTTGCCCATCCGGGAATTTATTGAAAAATATCTCGGCCTCCTGACAATTCTCTTCTTTATTCTCTTGATTGGCGGCTTTCTGTCACTCAAATATCTGATTTAAGGCAGGTGCGAAGTGGAATTTCTGTATCGAAACGCCCTTTGGGTTACCTTGATTGCGAGCGTCGGGGCTTTGGGCACCGCGTTCATATCGCAATATGGATTTGATCTCTGGCCCTGTGTGCTGTGTTTGTATCAGCGCTGGCCCTATGCGGCGGTCATCATTGTCTCCCTGTTGGGACTGATGCTGTACAAAAAGCTCGGCGCAGCCCCCTTCCTTCTGCTCTGTGCCATCGGTTTTGCCACGACGGCCGCCATTGGCGGTTTTCATGTCGGTGTGGAGCAGGGATGGTGGGAAGGAACCCAGGACTGTGTCGGGGATACGTCAGAGGCACTTTCGATCCAGGATCTCAAAGCTCAGATCATGTCAGCGCCGGTCGTCCGCTGCGACGATATAGCCTGGTCCCTTTTCGGCATATCCATGGCAGGATATAATCTCATTGCGGCCGCGATTTTGGCTGTCTTTAGCCTGATGGCCGCGCTAAATAGACATAAGCAGCAATAAGGAACCGATGATCGTGACCAAAGATCAGGCAAAAGAGGGGTCCTCCCTCGGACGGCAGCCCGGGGACTTGACCCCGGAAGAGCGGCTTGAGCGAATTGTCCGTGTCGATCATGCCGGGGAATTCGGCGCAGTGCGGATATATGAAGGTCAGCTTGCGGTGCTGAAGAACAGTCCTGAGGCGGAGAAGATCCGCCATATGAAAGAGCAGGAAGAAGTTCACCGCGCCAAATTTGAAGAGCTTATTGTCGAGCGCCGGGTCCGCCCTACGGTCCTCACACCGTTCTGGCATGTGGCCGGATATGCCTTAGGCGCCGGCACGGCCTTGCTGGGTCCGGAGGCGGCAATGGCGTGCACAGAGGCGGTTGAAGAAGTCATTGATGAGCATTACCAGAGCCAGCTCAATCAGCTTGACGAGTCTGAATCCGAACTTAAAGAAGTGATTGAGAAATTTCGTCAGGAAGAAGTCGAACATCGTGATATTGCCCGCCAAGAGGGAGCCGCCGATGCTCCGGGCTATGAGTTGCTTACCTCCGGCGTGAAAGCCGCCTCAAAAATGGCGATTTGGCTTTCCTCGAGAATTTAACGGCAGACGAGCCCTTACGGGAAGTCACATCGGGTAGCGGAGATCGTCGCAAAACTCTGCTTTCCGGACAGGATGCTGAACCTGTACTCATCCCCGCCAAAAACGACGCTCTTATGTAAGGGCAGGACCCCTTTCATTGTCTCCTGCTTGCCGCCAAGCTGGGTAAAGGTGATCTCCACCGGCTGGTTGGGATCATACCAGGCTTCCACCTGATTTTGAGCATTGACCACAGAGACGCCGTTTCCGGTCACCGTGATTGTGCCCTTGCCAAGGCTGACGGAATTGCCGGGGCTGTTGAATATGGGGGTGTTGACGATAAAACGTTTTGTCTCCGGGGCCGGATCGCAATTCTGGCTGTTTTGCGCCAGCCCGATGAGGTTTTTAAGGCGCTCCGGTTCCAGGCCTTCCCCCAGCCGCACCTGAACCAGATCGAGAATCTCTCGTGTCGGCCCAGACGGGATTTCATTTTCAAATTTGTCCCGCCACTGCCGGGCTTCTGCCAGAGCCGCACTTTGTTTGTCCAGAGCAGCCCGTGTCTGATCGTTGAGCCGGTCATTCTCGGCGGTGAGGACAATCACCTGATCCTGGATGTCAGCAACCTGACGATCTGCTTGTGCTTGACCTTCATAGTATCCGTAGACACCGACACCACCAAGGATTGCTATGTATAGAATAAACTTGAAGAAACGATTACGCCTCTGCCGGGCTTGTTTCTTCTCAGAAAGACCTAATCCATAACTCATTGCACATCACATCTTAAAGGAATAATGAAGTATAAAATTCGGTCTCTATATAGACGCTTGTTTATTCAAATGGCAAGAGAGGAGAAAGATGGGGGACGAATAGGGCGCCTATTCTTCGAGTTCCGTGTCCCAATAGAGATAGTCTCGCCAGCTTTCATGGAGGTAATTCGGGGGGAAGGCACGTCCTTGGCGGTTGAGGAGTTGAGGGGTCGGTATATAGGGGCGGATTTCCGGGAACATATTCGATTCCCGAGCGAGCCTGCCTCCTTTCTTCATGTTGCACGGTGCGCAGGCCGTCGTGATATTCTCCCAACTGGTCTGGCCGCCAAGACGGCGCGGGAGAACATGGTCAAAGGTAAGTTCATCTCCAGAGCCGCAATACTGACAGCGAAACCCATCACGCAGAAAGACATTGAACCGGGTAAAGGCCGGATGCTTGTTCTGTTTCACATATCGCTTGAGGCTGATGACACTGGGAAGGCGCATTTCGAAGCTTGGCGAATGGACAACCCTGTCATACTCCGAAACGATATGAACCCTTTTCAGGAACACAGATTTCAAAGCATCTTGCCAGGACCAGAGGGACAGAGGGAAATAACTGAGCGGCCGGTAATCGGCGTTCAGGACGAGCGCAGGAAATTTTTCTCCTGACATATGCACTGTCTTAACTCTCCAGTTTTTTCGATCCTGTCACAAGTTTGGCGTCTTCACCTTTAAATTGCAAATGATAATACAGTATTTTGTGTGAATAATTTATGAACCCACTGTATATCGATTCGAGATCGGCGTTTCAGGTTAATATGGAGGTGAGGAAGGTTTTCCCGATTTCTAGACCTTCTTCGTCAATTCCATGGCCAAGCCCCGGGCGGGCATGGGCTTCGACGGTAAGCCCGACCTGTTTCAACGCCTCATAACTGAATGAAAGGGCCGGGAATCTGACGATATCGTCCTCTTCTCCGTGGACAAGGCAAATGGGCGGACGGCAGGTGAGTTCTGACGGGAGCGCATCAGCGCCGACAAGGGTGCCGGAATAGCCGAGGATGCCTGCCGGTGCCGCCTTTTCGCGCAAGCCCGTATAGAGCGATACCATGGTTCCCTGGCTGAATCCGACAAAGGCCATGTCTCCATGCTGTAATCCGTAGGTCTCGAGTTCCCGCGATAAATAGGCATCGATGGCGGTTTGGGCCCGGCGGGCCCCTTCCGTCATTCGGTTGAAGACCTCCGCCCCTGCCACCGGATCCCGCCGCTGCAGATCGGGGTCATATTGGGACAGGGAGAACCACTGTCGACCAAAGGGCGAAAGCTCGCAGGGCTCCGGTGCATTCGGGGCAACAAAGGCCGTATCCGGAAGACTTGCCTGCCAGTATTTGCCAAGCGGGATCAGATCATTTCCGTCGGCACCATATCCATGAACAAGCAACACCAGATGTTTGGCCTGCCCTGAATGCGGCTCAAGTCGGGGACCTTCCAGCACGGGAACAGATGTCATTTTGCGATAGCCTTTGTTGGATCAGGGCGATTTTTTTCGGGATGTGGTTTGGACGACATCCGCATAGTAGCGCCAAAGAATTCTGGCGGCAACGGTGCGGTAGGGCCGCAGGGGCTCCGCCAGTTCATCCATTACATCGACGGTTGGCCGTATCGGATGGTTTTTAAGGTGACCCATGGCAGATTGCAGGGCGACATCTCCCGCAGGCCAGATATCCGTCCGGCCGAGACAGGCCATCAGGTAAATCTCCGCCGTCCAGCGGCCAATGCCCTTTACCCGGATCAACTGCTTCAGGGCCTGCTCGTCTTCCATGTCATGAAGGTCTTCCAGCACCAGCCGGCGGGTCCTTATTTCTTCGGCAAGGGCATGGCAATATTTGGCTTTTTGCCGGCTAAGACCCAGATCCCGGAGTTCCTGCTCGCTAAAGCCCAGCATCACGTCCGGGGTGAAGGGCTGGACGGCGCCGATCATCCGGGTCCAGATCGCATCGGCGCTGGCGAGAGACACCTGTTGTTCGATGATGATCTTGGTGAGATATTCAAACCCTGCCGGACGGGATCTGTCCGGCAGGGGGTTAATCAGGGAAAGGGCCGTTTCGAAATCTGGGTCGCTCTCAGTGATATAGCTCAGGGCAACCGACAGGTCCTCGTCGTCATTCATTGGGCATTGACGAGGGCCGTCGTGATCTCGGGGTTGCAATTCAGGGATTTGGCAGCACGGACAATCTGCATCCGGTCGCTTTCGCCTTCATTGACCGTGTCGGGAATGTCCGGAACCAGGCCAACACCATGGAAAGTCGGTCCGCCGCCTGCTGTGAACCGGCCGGTCGTCAACCGCAAACCACCGCCATTCTCCAACGGTAAGAGGGTTTGCATCAGGCCTTTGCCGAAACTCTTTTCACCAAACAGCTTGGCGCGATGCTGGTTCTGCAGGGCACCGGCGACAATTTCGGAAGAGGAGGCAGAGCCCTTGTTCAGCATGACCACGATGGGGGCACCGCCGATGCGATCACCGAGCTTGGCGTTCCGCGCCATCAGGTTTCTGCCGCGGCTTTTAACTGCATAGATATTTCCGCCATCCAGAAAAGCACTGGCAACTTCCTCTGCCGCCGACACCAGGCCTCCCGGGTTGTTGCGCATATCAAGAACCACACCACAGAGATTCGGCCCGAGTTTTTCCTTAAAGCTTCTCAGGGCTTCGCTGACCCCGGGAGCCGTTTTCTTGGTGAATGAAAAGATCCGGATATATCCGATATCTCCATCGACCCTGTGCTCTACAGCGGCCAGTTCTACAGGCCGGCGCATGACTTCAATTTTAAGCGGGGCATCATGGCCTTCGCGGACAATCGTCAGAATGGACCAGGAGCCGGAGGGACCTCTGAGGGCGAGCCGTGATTTTGCGAGATTGAGACCCTGGATCGACTTGTCGTCAACATGGGTGATCTTGTCACCGGCTTTCAGGTCCGCGTCTTCGGCGCCGGATCCTTTTAGAAGACTGACAACTGTCAGGACATCATCGACCATTCGGATATGAATTCCAAATCCGACAAACCGCCCTTCAAGGCTCTGCCGATAGGTGGAGAAATTGGACGGCGTCATATAGCCGGTATAGCGATCAAGAGAAGCAAACATGGCATTGAGCGCCCGGGTCGTCGGATCTTTCTCGTCATTGCCTGTTTCCGGACCTTCTCTCAAGCCCATAATCGCCTGATCCACCAGATCGTGCGGATTGACACTGTCGACATATCTTTTATCGATGGTGTAAAGGACGTCCTCCATCGTGTCGATATTGACCTCAATCTTCGGATCGTTCTTTACGATCTCACGATAGGCGATTTCATATTTTTCCATCGCGTCGCTAATGTCGCCATTATTATTTATTGGTAGCGCACATGCTGTCGCCAGCAGCAAAACATTTAGTGCGATCAAAATCCGTCTTAACATTTGTCTCGCCTGTTCAAATAAATTATCATTAATAAAGTGTTAACAAGGCTACCGATAGCCCTGTTTGATGACAAGTGAAACTAATAAAATTTTATTCTTATTATCGTCTTTTTTTTCGGACTAGATCGGCGTTAACCATATGAAATTGTTCACACGTTTCGCGCCGAGCCCGACCGGGCACCTTCATCTTGGCCATGTGTATTCGGCCTCAATGGCCTATAAAGTCGCTCAGGAAAGTGACGGGAATTTTCTCCTTCGCATCGAGGATATTGATGTGGGAAGATGCCGGCCGGAATTCGAAAAAAGCATCTATGAGGATCTTGAATGGCTGGGATTTTCCTGGTCCGGATCTGTCCGCCGGCAAAGCGAGCATATGGAGGATTATGCCGCCCTACTTTCAAAACTCAGCGATCGGGATCTGATATATTCTTGTTTTTGTACCCGCAAGGAAATTGCCGCCGAAATTGCTATGGCCAATGCCGCCCCGCATGAGCCGTCAAACCAAGTCTATCCGGGGACTTGCCGATCTCTCTCAATGACGGAGCGGCAGCGCCGATATGATGCGGGTCAGCCCTACGCACTGCGGCTGGATATGGTTAATGCCCTGGCTTCTGTTGACGTTTCCCGGCTGACTTTTGAGGAAGTGGGGAAGGGTTATATTGCCTGTGATCCGGCCCCGTTTGGTGACATCGTTCTGGCCCGAAAAGACACCCCGACAAGCTACCATCTTGCGGTAACCTTTGATGATGCAATTCAGGGAATCAACCATGTTGTCCGGGGTCAGGATCTGTTCAACGCGACCCATATTCACAGACTGCTTCAGGCCCTCCTAGATCTGCCGACACCGACTTATTTTCACCACGGATTGATTGCAGATCAAACGGGCCGGAGACTGTCGAAACGTGATCAGGATGCAACAATCAAATCTTTAAGAGAAAATGGTTACCAGCCCGAAGAAGTGCTGAAAATGGCGAAATATGGTTAATTTTTCGCGAATCTTTCCGGTACCGGAAAGTCTGTCAATTCAGGCTACTTCCTCGTACTTCATGATGATATCGACCATGTCGATAATGATCCCTGCCATATCGAAGTCCTTCGGCGTATAGACAGCGGCAACACCCGCTTTTTTGAGCCGCCTCTCATCATCCGGCGGAATAATGCCGCCGACAACGACCGGAATATCTGCCTTGCCTGCTGCTTTCAGCCGCTCGCAAACTTCCGTCGCCAACGAGACATGTGAGCCGGACAATATCGACAGGCCAACCAGATGCACGGATCCGTCGAGAGCAGCGGAAACAATCTGATCCGGGGTCAGGCGAATGCCCTCATAGGTTACCTTCATTCCGCTGTCCCGGGCGGCGACAGCAATTTGCTCCGCCCCGTTTGAATGGCCATCGAGGCCGGGCTTGCCGACCAGTATCTTAAGCGGCTCACCCAGCTCCGCCGCTGCCGCAGCCACTCTTTCCCGGGCGGGATCAAGGATTTCACTCGGCGCGTTCGACACGGATCCGCTGACACCTGTGGGAGCCCGATATTCTCCGTAGGTCTTGCGAAGAGTGTCCGACCATTCCCCGGTTGTCACCCCGGCTTTTGCAGCCGCGATGGATGCCGGCATGATATTGTCTCCACTCTTTGCCGCCGCGGAAAGATCATCAAGAGCGTTGCGGACGGCGGCCGGGTCTCTTTGCTCCCGCCAGGCGCGCAGCCGCTCAATCTGCTCTGCCTCGGCCGTCGGATCAACGGTCATGATTCCACCATCCCCTTCCTGAGTAAGAGGGGAGGGAGCACTCTCGGTGAATTTATTGACCCCGACGACGGGTATATCGCCAGAAATCACGGCCTGTACCCGATCGGTGTTCGATTGCACCAGGCTTTCCTTCAGATATCCGGTGTCAACTGCGGCAACGGCGCCACCCATTTCCTCAATTAGCCGCAATTCCTCTCTGGCCGCATCCTTCAGCTCTTCCACCTTGCGATCAATTTCAACGGAGCCTTCAAAAATGTCCCCATATTCCAGGAGATCCGTCTCAAAGGCGACAATCTGCTGCAGGCGCAGGGACCATTGCTGATCCCAAGGGCGCGGTAAACCAAGGGCTTCGTTCCAGGCCGGGAGCTGAACCGCGCGGGCGCGCGCCTTTTTGGACAGCACAACGGCGAGCATTTCCAGTAAGATGCGGTAAACGTTATTTTCCGGTTGAGGCTCCGTCAGACCCAGGGAATTGACCTGCACGCCATACCGGAATCGCCGATGTTTCTCATTGGTCACTCCATATCGTTCAAGCAGGATTTCGTCCCACAGATCGACGAAGGCCCGCATCTTGCACATTTCAGTAATGAACCGAATGCCCGCATTGACGAAGAAACTGATACGGCCCGTTGCAGCCGAGAAATCTTCTGGAGCTATCTGTCCGCTTTCCTTGACCGCATCTAGAACTGAAATAGCTGTTGCCAAGGCAAAGGAGAGTTCCTGGACCGGTGTCGCTCCCGCTTCCTGCAAATGATAGGAGCAGACATTGGTCGGGTTCCATTTCGGTATTTCTTTATAGGTGTAACTGACCACATCCGTGATTAGCTTCATGCTTGGCTCAGGTGGGAAGATATAAGTACCGCGAGACAGATATTCTTTAATAATGTCATTCTGCACGGTCCCCTGAAGATCGGCAATAGAAGCGCCTTGCTCCTCAGCCACGGCAACATAGAGGGCCAGAAGCCAGGCCGACGTCGCGTTGATCGTCATCGATGTATTCATTTTCTCGAGTGGAATATCGTCGAACAGGGTGCGCATGTCCCCAAGATGACAAATGGGAA
Organism: Sneathiella sp.; assembly: GCA_965228285.1. Classification (GTDB taxonomy): domain Bacteria; phylum Pseudomonadota; class Alphaproteobacteria; order Sneathiellales; family Sneathiellaceae; genus Sneathiella. The sequence goes on along the minus strand of OZ245808.1, from coordinate 2,516,745 downwards.
CGCCAACCTTGCCGACTTCTCCCTGGGCCAGGACATGATCCGAATCATAGCCAGTCTGGGTCGGTAAATCGAAAGCAACAGAGAGGCCGGTCTGGCCTCGACCCAGGTTGGTTTTGTAAAGCTCGTTTGACGCTTTTGCGGAGGAATGGCCGGAATAGGTCCGGAACAGCCAAGGGCGATCTTTTGCCGGAATTGCTGATTTTGTGACGCCTGGATTAGTCTCTGCCATAATTATCTTTCGTCTTTAAGCAAAATTTAAACCACTTGTTTCGTATTGTAATTTCGCCACGTAATAACATAACTTTGTGTTGCAGTGCAAAAAAAACTTGTACTCTGCCAAAAGGTCAGTAATCTTCTCATAATTCGATCTAAAGTAAAGGTTTGGATTTAGTTAATTGATGCAATGCAGTATGGAATCGGACAGGCGGGGTTAGCCCACCTGAAGGAATACTGTATGAAAAAAGAGGGAAAAACAGATGTCAAATTCTCAAGCCGCCGTACAGCCGGACGAAACTGCAGCGACTCCGCAAGGTGACATAAAGGACCTCTATGAAGTGGGAGAGATTCCACCGCTCGGACATGTCCCATCAAAAATGTATGCCTGGGCCATTCGTAGAGAACGTCAGGGTAAGCCGGAAGAGGCTATGCAGGTTGAAGTGGTCGACACCCCGGAACTCGACAGTCACGATGTCCTGGTCCTGGTGATGGCAGCCGGTGTCAATTATAACGGTATCTGGGCCTCTCTCGGTGAGCCGGTCTCCATGTTTGATGTTCATAAACAACCGTATCACATCGCCGGCTCCGACGCGTCTGGCGTTGTCTATGCCGTTGGCAACAAGGTCAAGCGATTCAAGGTCGGCGATGAAGTTGTTATTCATTGTAACCAGGATGATGGCGATGATGAGGAATGTAACGGCGGTGACCCGATGTTTTCGACCAGTCAGAGAATCTGGGGCTACGAAACGCCGGATGGATCTTTTGCCCAGTTTACCCGGGTTCAGGATCGCCAGTTGATGCCACGCCCTCGTCATCTGACCTGGGAAGAAAGCGCTTGCTATACCCTGACATTAGCAACGGCCTATCGCATGCTGTTCGGTCATCGTCCGCATATTCTGCGTCCGGGCCACAATGTTTTGGTTTGGGGAGCCTCAGGCGGTCTTGGGTCCATGGCGATCCAGATTTGTGCAGCGGCAGGGGCGAACGCGATTGGTGTTATTTCCGATGAGAGCAAGCGGGAGTTCGTCATGTCTCTCGGCGCTAAGGGAGTGATTAACCGAAATGATTTTGATTGCTGGGGTCAGCTTCCCACTGTGAATGGAGAGGGATTCGGCGATTACATGAAGAAAACCCGCGAATTTGGCCGGGCGATCTGGGACATCACCGGAAAAGGCAATGACGTCGACTTCGTCTTTGAGCATCCCGGTGAAGCCACATTCCCGGTTTCCTGTAATGTTGTGAAGCGTGGGGGTATGGTTGTCTTCTGCGCCGGAACGACTGGATTTAACCTGACGATGGATGCCCGCTTTGTCTGGATGCGTCAGAAGCGGGTTCAGGGCAGCCATTTTGCTAACCTGAAGCAGGCGTCTCAGGCCAATAACATGGTCATTGAACGTCGTATCGATCCTTGCATGTCAGAAGTGTTTTCTTGGGATGATATTCCAAGGGCTCATACCAAAATGCTCAATAATCAGCATAAGCCGGGCAATATGGCCGTTCTGGTTTCTGCGAAATATCCTGGACTGCGGACTGTTGAAGATGCCATAGAAGCTGGTAACAGCTAAAATCCATATCCGGAGCATAAGGAAAAACAAAAATGACGATGACGGATAGTATGGACGAGACAGTCTCTCCTTTATTGGAGGGACTGGATGGTCTCTGTGCCGAAGCACTCAATTCAGCAGAAAGCCTCAAGCAGCAGGCCATTGTCGCCGTTGCGGCTTTTACCCGTGGTGCCAATGGCAATATCAGCGCCCGGTTGGTAGAAGAGCATCAATATGCAACCCATGGCCTGGCCTGGCTTGCCACGTATGTTGAAGCCCTGCGGGAGACCCTTAACTGGGCGCGTCAGCTGAAAGCCGACGGCAAGCTTGGTGAGTTGGAGCAGTTGATGCTGCAGGCGGGTTTCAGTGAATATCTGGGTCAGATTGCCGGTGGCATTCCCATGACCCTGGGCGAAATCATCCGTCCCGTTGACCTTGGCCTGGATAACAATGCTGTTGAGCGTTTTCGGACCAAGGAAGTCTCTCATTTGATTGAGGAGGGATACAGCGTCGCGGTTAAGGAACGCATTGCCCTGTTGATTTCTGACGGTCTGGACACGGGTAACTTTGGTGAGGCCGGTCTCGATGAGACCTATTCCATGATCCGCGATCAGTTCCGCCGTTTTGCCAATGAAGAGGTGCTCCCTTATGCCCATGAGTGGCACCTCAGAGACGAATTGATTCCCATGTCCGTCGTCAATCAGATGTCGGAACTCGGAGTTTTCGGCCTCACAGTGCCGGAAGAATATGACGGTCTCGGTCTTGGCAAGATGTCCATGTGTGTTGTCTCCGAGGAGCTTTCCCGAGGATATATCGGTGTCGGGTCTCTCGGTACCCGCTCGGAAATTGCCGCCGAACTGATCCTGACGGGCGGCACGGAAGAGCAGAAAGCGAAATGGCTTGGTCCGATCGCCACGGGCAAGATTCTGCCCACAGCCGTCTTTACGGAACCGAATACAGGATCTGATCTGGCTTCTCTGAAAACGCGAGCTGTAAAGGACGGGGACGTCTATAAGGTTACCGGCAACAAGACCTGGATAACCCATGCGGCCCGGGCGGATGTGATGACCATGCTGGTCCGCACTAACGCGGATGAGCCCGGATATAAAGGTCTCTCCATGTTTCTGGCCGAAAAGCCTCATATGACGGAAACAGAGGATTTTCCGGCTGCAGGCATGACGGGCGGTGAAATTGAAGTGCTGGGATATCGCGGCATGAAGGAATATGAGCTCGGTTTTGATAATTTCGAGATCAAAGCCGAAAATCTTTTGGGTGAAGAAGAGGGTAATGGCTTCAAGCAATTGATGCAGACCTTTGAAAGCGCCCGCATTCAGACCGCTGCCCGCGCTCTGGGTGTGGCTCAGAACGCATTGGAGCTTGGCATGCGCTACGCTCTTGATCGCGTTCAGTTTTCAAAACCCATCTTTGAGTTTCCTCGTGTCTCGGGCAAGCTTGCCTGGATGGCCGTTGAAATCATGATGGCGCGACAGCTCACCTACGCCTCTGCTCGCGCTAAGGATGAGGGCAGACGCTGTGATCTGGAAGCCGGTATGGCCAAACTGCTGGGGGCACGTGTTGCCTGGAGTGCGGCGGATAATGCTTTGCAAATCCATGGCGGGAACGGGTTTGCCCTGGAGTATCCGATCAGCCGGGTGCTATGTGATGCCCGGATCCTCAATATCTTTGAAGGTGCCGGTGAAATTCAGGCGCAGGTGATTGCCCGCCGGCTTCTCGAAGGTGCAAACTAAATGGTGAAGGGGTGTTTTCACCCCTTCTTATTTATTGGGATGTTCCAGTCCGAGAACAGCGGTGATAGAAGCGCCGATCAATACAATTGACCAGCTGACATAGAGCCAGATCAAGAAGAGCGGAAACGCCGCCATGGCGCCGTAAAGAACCTCATAAGACGGGAAAAACTCCAGATAGAGCCGAAACAGGTATTTGCCGAGTAGGAACAGACCGGTCGCTACAGCGGCGCCGACAAAAGCGTGGCGCCATTTGACCTTACAGGCCGGAACCAGGCAATATAGGAGGATAAGGACAATAAGCGGCAGCATGACCGGCGCAAGGGATCCAATAAATTCCATCAATTTGGAGGTCTGAAATCCTGTTGCTTCTTCACTGACGTCAAGTATCCAGTTGACCAATGTCAGGCTGGTTCCGATGGCGATGGGCCCGATCAATGTAATTACGATATAGGTAATCAGTCTCTTTATCGGGTTTCGGGTGGCTTCGACCTGCCAGATCTGGCCGAAAATTTCTTCAATACTGGACATCAGAAGCAGCGCAGTAATGGCAATACCAGCAAGGCCGAAAATCGTCAGTTGCCCTGAATTAATGGTGAAACTATCAAGGGCGGCATCGACCGTTGCAATCTTGGATGGCAGCAGGTTATCAAATAGAAATCGGGTAATCTTATCCTGCAAATGATCAAAGGCCGGAATTGCCGTGAACAGAGCAAAGGCGACGGCTGCCAGCGGGACAATGGCGAGGAGTGTCTGGTAGCTTAATGCCGTTGCCATTTTCATACAGTTATGGCGCGCAAAATGCTTCCAGATTTTAACGGTCAGCTCAATGGCTTTCGGGTGCTGCACGTCGCTAATCCATCTTCCTTTAGTCCGGAAACTTGCGGCTGGCGAGATCGCCTCCCAATCCCCAGTTTTCTTTGGCTACATCGGTGATGATGACATTGACACTGGCTTCACCACATCCGGTAATACGGACCATCTCCCGGGTAAAGGCAGTCACCAATTGTTGCTTTGTTTCCGTATCCCGCCCTTCAAACATTTCGACCCTGATAACCGGCATCTGTTTCCCCTTTAGTGAGATTTCTAAATGACAGTATGCTCCGAAAGAGCCTCTCCTGTCACCATGCGCTCATAGGAAAAACGGGAGAGGTCAAGGGTTTCATACCGACCAGACAAAATGATCTCGCTCAGGGCTCGCCCGGTCGCAGGGGCATGTTGCACGTCGCGCCCTGAAAATCCCGTCGCGAAGAAAAAATTCCGGATATCCGGATGCGGTCCGATAATCGGATTGCCGTCAAGCAATGTATAGGCATCCATTGTGGCATCCGCGCGCTCCAGCTGGGCAAATTTGAAATCCGCAACCCGATGCGCCAGAACTGGCCAAATATGCTCTTCAAACAAACTATAGTCAATTTCCGGATCCGTGCGCTCCGGGTCATCATCCGGCTCTGCTTGACAGCTTGTGATAAAGCGCTGACCATCGGATCGAAACCAGACACCTGACGGGTCAAAGACCTGAGGGCACTCTTCAAATTGGGTCTGGCATGAGAAACTGAAGGCTGTCCGCTTTCGGCGCCGCACGTTTAACTCAATTCCTGCCCATTTGGCCACCGTGGCCGCTTCCGGTCCGGCAGCATTGATCACATAATCGCAGGGAATTGTCCGTCCCTCTGTGAGTCTGACATTTGTAACTTTGTGTTTGCGTACTTCAAGACTAGTTGCTTCGGTCTTTAAAAAAGTGACGCCGAGTGAAATGGCTTTCCTCCGAAAAGCCTGATTTAACCTATGACCCTCTATCCAACCTTCTCCGCTCAGCCCCAGGGAACCACCGGCGAGACCTGATATATTTAGCCAGGGGAAGCCCCGCGAAATGTCCTCCGGATCCAACATAGCAACATTCACAGCCTCACCTTTTTGGATACTGTTGTAGCCATAGAGCAACGATAGCTGACGCTCTTCAAACAGAAAAAAAGACGCGCACGGCACATATCCAACATGGACGGGTGAACCATCTATGGTGAGATGCTTTGTCAAATCCCCCAGAAACTCCTCTGCATATTGAGACATGCGAATATTTTCCGGCAATGCGAATTGCTGGCGAATGTCGGCCCAGGCACGGGCAGATAGTTTAGATCTATCGAAGGTATCTTTTTCAATAACGGTGATGGATCCGTTGAACAGGTCACTTGCGGCCAGAAAAAAAGCAATGGAGGAGCCGATGACATTACCGCCGATAATGACAATTTCCGGGCCTTTGCGCATTTTAATTCCTGTCCATAGATGGGGGGATGGTGTAGCTTAGATCGAAATCGGATAATAGTGTGTAGTTTCCAGATATGATCGATTTTTTAATTATCGCGGCTGTCGTCGGGACAGCACTGGTTTTGCTGTTTGGTGTCCTGACCATGGCGCGGGGTGGCAACTTCAATCGCAAATACGGGAACAAACTGATGCGGCTTCGCATCTTAATGCAGGCGCTTGCGGTGGTCCTGATTATGATTGGACTCTGGATTGCCAGTTCGAACAGTTAATGAAGCGGGCAAGGACAGATGGTTAAGCTAACGAAAATTTACACCAGGGGCGGGGATGGTGGAAAAACCTCTCTCGGGGACGGAACTCGCGTTAGCAAAACGAGTGCCCGGGTGGACGCATATGGCGATGTGGATGAGGCAAACTCGGTTATCGGGATTGTTCGCCTGCATAGTACCGGAGAGACCGACGAGATGCTTGCGCGCATCCAAAATGACCTGTTCGATCTTGGCGCCGATCTGTGTACGCCTGAAAAAGACAATCCGGATTACCCGCCGCTTCGTATGACCCAAGAACAGGTTGATCGTCTGGAAGGGGATATTGACAGGTTGAATGCGGAGTTATCCACACTAAATTCCTTTATCCTGCCGGGAGGGTCTGAAGCGTCTTCCTATCTGCATCTCGGGCGGACTGTTTGCCGGCGGGCCGAGAGAAAGATCGTTGCTTTGAGCGATTCGGAAAAAATCAATCCGCTTGCCATTACCTATATAAATCGTCTGTCCGATTTTCTGTTTGTTCTGGGCAGATATCTCAATAATAAGGGTAAAGAAGATGTTCTCTGGGTTCCCGGGGCAAATCGATAGTCAAAACACGTCATTTTCTGTCAAAAAAAAGTCAGGCTGGAAAGCCGTAAAAAACTCCGTTCGGGGTTAATTGACAGATGGTTGAATGCTATTTATTGTGCGCTGCCGAAATAAGTTTTAAATCCCCGCCTTTTGCGGTCGCAGGAAGCTGGTTTTCTGTCGGTTCGAAAGGCAATTTGGTTTGGAGATAACCGATCCATGAAAGTTCTCGTCGCTGTCAAACGTGTCGTGGACTACAACGTTAAGATCCGCGTTAAAGCGGACAATACTGGTGTAGACCTCGCGAATGTTAAAATGTCCATGAACCCCTTCGATGAAATCGCCGTCGAAGAAGCCCTTCGTCTTCGCGAAGCTGGCACCGCGACCGAAGTTGTCGCCCTGTCCGTCGGCCCGCAGGCTGCCCAGGAAACAATCCGGACAGCCCTCGCCATGGGTGCAGATCGGGGTATCCTGATCAAAACCGATCAGGAAGTTGAACCGCTTGGCGTCGCTAAACTGATGAAAGCTGTCGTGGATGAGGAAAAACCAGATCTCGTAATTGTCGGTAAGCAGGCGATTGACGATGATTCCAACCAGACCGGTCAGATGCTGGCAGCTCTGCTGGGGTGGTCGCAGGGCACATTCGCATCAGAGGTAAATCTTGATGGCGGAACCGCAAAAGTCACCCGTGAAATTGACGGCGGTCTGCAGACTCTGGATTTGAAAATGCCGGTAGTCGTGACAACGGATCTTCGGCTGAACGAGCCGCGCTATGCGTCTCTGCCGAATATCATGAAAGCCAAGAAAAAGCCGATTGATGATAAATCGCCGGAAGATCTGGGAGTGGATATTTCGCCAAGGCTGACCACACTGAAAGTGGAAGAGCCGCCAAAACGTGAAGCAGGAGTGATGGTCGAATCCGTCTCCGAGCTTGTTGACAAGTTGAAAAATGAAGCGGGAGTTATCTAAATGTCTGTTCTTGTTTTAGCTGATCATGATAACGCCAGCCTCGGCGCCGCAACCCTAAACGCCGTCACCGCAGCAGGTGAGATGGGCGGAGATGTCGATGTTCTTGTCGCTGGTAACGGCTGTGCCGCTGTTGCTGATGAAGCCGCAAAGGTTTCAGGCGTCTCCAAGGTGATACTTGTAGAAGACGCTGCCTACGCAAATTCCCTTGCAGAAAATGTTGCCGATCTGGTTGTGTCAATGGCCGACAGCTATGATGTGATTATGGCTGCTGCGACGACCTCGGGTAAGAATATCCTACCACGGGTTGCCGCTCTTCTTGATGTTGCCCAGATTTCCGAGATTACGGAAATTGTGTCTGCAGATACATTCGTCCGTCCGATTTATGCCGGTAACGCCATGGCGACCGTGCAGTCCGGCGATGCGAAGAAAGTTATCACGGTTCGTGCAACGAATTTCGCGGCGGCTGATGCAACTGGGGGGGCCGCCTCCGTGGAAGCCGGTGCGGCTGCCGCAGATGCAGGTTTGTCCAGTTTTGTTGGTGAAGAGCTGTCAAAATCTGAGCGTCCTGAGCTGACCTCTGCGAAAATCGTTATTTCCGGTGGCCGCGGCATGCAGTCCGGTGACAATTTCCCAATGATTGAAGCTGTTGCCGATAAACTCGGGGCTGCCGTCGGGGCAAGTCGTGCGGCTGTTGACGCTGGTTTTGTTCCCAATGACTACCAGGTTGGTCAGACTGGTAAAGTGGTGGCACCGGAGCTTTATATTGCTGTCGGTATCTCCGGGGCGATTCAGCATTTGGCCGGTATGAAAGACAGTAAAGTGATCGTCGCCATTAACAAGGATGAGGAAGCACCGATATTCCAGGTTGCGGATTACGGCCTTGTTGCGGATCTTTTCAAAGCGCTTCCAGAATTGGAAGCCGAACTGTAAGAGTTCGGTTTTGAGAGATTTCGATACTATGAACGCCTTCAAAAAACGTGCAGGAACAGTCAATGATTAATAAGGTAGCCGTTATCGGAGCTGGCCAGATGGGCAATGGTATTGCCCATGTCATGGCTATCGCCGGGATTGACGTGTTTTTGAAAGATGTTTCGGAGGCTCAGCTCGACAAAGCTCTGAATGTTATCGAAACCAACCTGCAGCGGCAGGTTGGCCGCGGTAAACTGACTGACGCAGATATGTCCGCTGCTTTGGGGCGGATCAAACCGGTTATGGATGATGAACATCTTCCTGACATGGATCTGATTATTGAAGCAGCGACCGAGAATGAGGAGATCAAGAAGGCAATCCTTACTGACCTTAGTACAAAGCTAAGAGATGATGCGATTGTCGCGACGAATACCTCATCGATCTCCGTGACTCGGCTGGCCGCGGTTACGGATCGGCCAGAGCGGTTCATGGGTATGCATTTTATGAACCCGGTTCCCGTCATGCAGCTGGTTGAGCTTATCCGCGGCATTGCAACCAGTGAAGAAACTTTTGAGGCTGTAAAAGAACTTACCGTTCGTCTCAACAAGACGCCTACGCCGGCTGAAGACTTTCCAGCCTTCATCGTGAATCGCATCCTGCTGCCTATGATCAATGAAGCGGTCTATACCCTGTATGAGGGGGTCGGATCCGTTCGGGCCATTGATACGGCCATGCGCCTGGGAGCCAACCATCCCATGGGGCCTTTGCAATTGGCGGATTTTATCGGTCTTGATGTGTGTCTCGCCATCATGCAGGTCCTGTATGAGGGGCTTGCGGATACCAAATACCGGCCGTGCCCGCTTCTCGTCAAATATGTCGAGGCAGGATGGCTGGGCCAGAAATCAGGACGCGGTTTTTATGACTATACGGGCGGCGAACCGGTTCCCACCCGTTAAGCCTTGTTCCAAACCGTTGTAGAAGACCCGGATTTCTCCGGGTCTTTTTTTGTTGATGATTGCAGCATGGGCTGGACTGTCCTATTTAGGGGCTATGCAGAATCTTGATACAGATGCGATCGCCGGTCGCCTGATAGACTGGTTGATATCCGAGGCCCGATTGATTGATGATCCTTCAGCGCTGAACCAGGCTATTGTTGATCAATTGCTCGCCTCCGGAATTCCGATGAGTCGGTTTACTACCGGTTTGCCGAGCCTGCACCCTCAGGTCGATAGTTTTTCAACCCTTTGGGAGGAGGGTAAAGGACTTACTTTTAGAAAGTTCAAGGTAGAGAATCTAGGAACAGCCGACCCTTCAAACAATGCAATGCTGTCTGTTTATGCCAACGGAGAAACTGTCCGCTGTCGACTTGAAGGCCCTCCGCAGGAAGGCGAATATCCTCTTCTTGCTGAATTTCGAGCGGATGGATATACGGACTATGTCGTTATCCCATTGCCCTTCTCGGATGGATCCAGCAAAGCAGTAAGCTATTCGACTCACCGGACCGGTGGATTCTCAGATGAAGAAATTGCCATCTTAATCAAGATCCGGCACGCCCTCGCAGCTGTGTTGGAAGTTGGAAGCCTCCATCATCTTGCAGGGACTCTGATGGATACCTATGTCGGTCCGGTGGCAGGACGCCGTGTCCTGACCGGAGATATCAAGCGGGGCACGGGAGAGGCAATCCGGGCGGCTATCTGGTTCTGTGATTTAAAGGGTTTTACCGCGGCTTCAGAAACCCTGGAAAGCCACGCCCTGATGGACCTGTTGAATGCCTATTTTGACACGGTAACGGATGCAATTGAGGCTTATGAGGGCGAAATACTGAAATTTATCGGTGATGCGGTTCTGGCAATATTCCCGGCAGGAGAAGGCCGCGAAACAACCGCCATCGAAAATGCGCTTCAAGCTGCCCTAGCTGCGCGATCCAGTATTCGTGATGTGAATGAGGCGCGGCGGGCACAGGATAAACCGGTAATTGATTGCGGCATAGCTCTGCATTTCGGGACCGTGTTTTACGGTAACGTCGGAGGGAAAACACGGCTTGATTTTACGGTGATCGGACCGTCGGTGAATCTGGCCAGCCGTATTGAGGGTCTGACCCGGGAGCTGGGAGAGGATATTCTTCTTTCAGAAGAGTTTGTGATTCGACATTCAGCCGAATTTGAATCCAAAGGAGAGTTTTCCCTAAAGGGGATTGAAACGGCACAAACTGTTTACGCGATCAAAACTCTTTAGGATCTGGCAGAGGGTCAGGCAGGCAATAGCTCGGCGGCGCTGAGTTCCTGAGCGGCCGAAAAAAGACGCTTGGTCATGGTTTCCACAAGCAATTTCCGCCGACCCGCATCCGTCGCTCCTGTTCGTTTATGGATCTTTACCGGGATAGATAGACAATGGAGGAGCGCAAGGCGGAAATCTTCTTCTGCTTCCTTGCGGCTGTAATCTTTAACGCCGGAACGAACGAGCTCGTCATGCCAGGCGCGGGCAATCTCCAACTGATGCCCTTGACGTTCGCTGACCGGTTCGCTCCCTCCCAGCATCCGAGCAACATCAAGTGCTCCTAAATTCCGGGTTACAAGCTGCCAATCAAGAATAACCACATGATCTTCATCGCCTTCAGATCCAAACATCAGATTGTCGGCGCGCAGATCCCCATGGACAACGGACATGGGTCGGTTTGCGATTTGCTTTTCAAGCCAGTCAAAATTCTCAGCGACTTTATCGCCTAACGTCAATGCTTCAGGACCAATGAGTTCCCGCTGTGACTCCTTGAATATGGGCCAGTGATCGACAAAGGAATCGGCATAAAAGTGATCCAGATGTGGCAGCCAGTCCAGATTCGTAATTGTGTCGTTGTTCCAGTAACGGGCATGGACTTTAGCAATTTCTCGGGCAGTCAGCAGGGCGTTGGAATGGGCGAGACCAACGATTTGGTCGCCACCTGTCAGCTTGTCCAGGTCTTCCATGACCAGAGCACCCGCACCTGGAATTGCTTCCGCAAAATAGATTTCCGGTAGTCTAACCGGTAAATCCGGCGCCAGTTGGCGATAGAAGCTGACCTCCCGCAGAAATGCATGGATTTCGATATCGGCGTCTTTAAATAGCTGGGTAGAAGGTTGAAGCTTGACAATTACAGAGGGAATTATCCCTTCCCTGGCATTGTCTTCGTAATGAAACTCGACCTTGTAAGTGAGGCTCAGAAAACCGCGGTCTTCCCCAATATTGGTTGTCTTGAGCCGTTCAATCCTGGGCAGGGTACGGTCGGCAAATACAACGGATTCAAACCAGTGCGGCGTGATATCCTTTATGGTACGGGGGATCGTGTCTTTCATATGCCACTCTTTTTTCTGTTAACACTAATATAACAGAAAATCCCGGACATGACGCCTCATATCCGGGATTGTGACAAAATTGATAACTGTTAGTTGACTTCGAATAGTCCGGCAGCGCCCATACCGCCACCGATGCACATCGTGACAACGACATAACGAGCGCCGCGCCGCTTGCCTTCGATCAAGGCGTGACCGGCAAGGCGAGCGCCTGACATGCCATATGGATGCCCGATAGAAATGGCGCCACCATCTACATTGAGGAGGTCGTTGGGAATACCCAGCTTGTCGCGGCAATACAGAACTTGAACTGCGAAGGCTTCGTTCAATTCCCACAATCCGATGTCATCCATCTTCAGACCATTGCGCTCCAGCAGTTTCGGCACAGCAAAAACCGGCCCGATCCCCATTTCGTCAGGCTCGCAGCCTGCGACGACAAGACCCCGGTAAGTACCAAGAGGCTCGATGTTGCGCTGCTCCGCAAGCTTGCTGTCCATAACAACACAAGCGGACGCCCCGTCAGAAAGCTGGCTGGCATTCCCGGCCGTGATGAAGCAATCTTCGCCAAGGACCGGCTTGAGAGAGGCCAGACCGTCCAGGGTCGTACTTGGACGGTTGCCCTCATCCTGTGTCAGGGTGACTTCTTCCTCCAAGGTCTCGCCGGTTTCTTTGTTGACAAGAACTTTCGTCACCGTCATCGGCACGATCTCATCGTCAAACCGGCCTGCTTCCTGACCGGCAGCAGTGCGCATTTGACTCTGATAGCTGTATTCATCCATCTGCTCGCGGGAGATGCCGTAGCGGGTCGCGACGGTTTCCGCCGTCTTCAGCATCGGATCATAGATAGCGGGCTTGTTCTCAACCAGCCATTCATTGCGAGCGCGGAAAGTGTTCATATGTTCGTTCTGGACAAGGCTGATGCTGTCCATACCACCGGCGGCCATGACCGGAACTTTGTCAACGACCACCCGTTGGGCTGCCATGGAGATGGTCTGCAGACCGGAAGAGCAAAAACGGTTGACCGTTGTGCCGGAGGTGGTAATCGGCAAGCCGGCACGGAGCACAGCCTGACGGGCAATATTGCCGCCTGTTGCTCCTTCCGGATTGGCAACACCGAAAATGACGTCTTCCACTTCAGCCGGATCGACACCTGCCCTTTCAACGGCATGCTTGATGACATGGCCACCCATGTCCGCACCATGGGTATTGTTAAAGGCACCGCGATATGCTTTGCCAATGGGAGTTCTAGCGGTTGATACAATAACGGCGTCAGCCATAGGAATTCTCCTGTTTAATTTTTATTGTTTTGGCAGCACAGAAGCGGTGCGACCGGTTGTTGGCGGCAATTCTATATATCCGCTGGCTCAATTGAAAGGCACAAAATCAATAATTGTCCTTCGTCCCTTGAATTAGCTTTTATGGAGGTAGAAGCAAATCTAGATAATTTCCAGTACCGATTCCGGAGGGCGGCCAATACGGGCTTTTCCGCCTGAAATCACGATGGGTCGTTCGATGAGCTTTGGAAAGTCGACCATGGCCTGAATGAGCTGGTCATCTGTCAAATCCGAATTCGAGAGATTATTCTCTTTATACTCCGCTTCGCCTTTGCGCATCAACTCGCGAGGAGCCATATCGAGCATCGCCAAAATTTCCCTGATCCGGGCTTCGCTCGGCGGGGTTGCAAGATATTCAATAATTTGTGGTTCTACACCATTCTCTTCAAGTATTGCCAGGGTCTGGCGGGATTTGCTGCATCTCGGATTGTGAAAAATTTCCACCGGCATTTAACAGTTACTCCTTTATTCTAAGTTCTTGAGAAGGGTTCCCAATTTCTATCCCAGTCCGTTCACAGATACCAGTATCAAAAGCAGGACAATGGCTATATCTCCCGGTTGGAGAAACAGATTTCTTGCGCGCTGGTAGAAGATTGCCTATCAATGCGGCATGAATTCTCAGATAGAAAAAGAAAAATCCGCACAGCCGATGCTTAAAACAGCGACCGTGTCGCAGATCGGGGCCGTGAACTGGCTCGGAGTTTACACATTGCTCTCAAAGGAAGTCCGGCGATTTTTGAAGGTACCTCTTCAAACTGTTTTTGCGCCGATGATGACGACCATGTTGTTCCTGGCCATTTTCACTCTCGCTTTCGGGAGCGGGGAACGGTACATGGGGGATCTTCCCTATGCGAGCTTTTTGGGACCAGGCCTGATCATGATGGCCGTCATTCAGAACTCCTTTGCCAACACATCTTCCTCGCTTTTGATTTCAAAGGTACAGGGAAACATTGTCGATATCCTGATGCCGCCGTTATCCGCATCCGAACTGACCTTTGCTTTTGCCCTCTCCGGACTGGCCCGTGGACTGACTGTTGCCGTTGTTGTCGGAGTTACAATGTGGCTTCTCATCGACCTTACGGTTCATTCTTGGGCCGCTGTGATATACTTTGTTGTTGGCGCCGGTCTGATGCTGTCCCTATTAGGTATGATCGGTGGTATCGTCTCTGACAAATTTGATCATATGGCGGCCATGACCAACTTCGTCATCATGCCGCTATCCTTTCTTTCCGGAACTTTCTATTCCATCGATCGCCTGACGGGAGTTTGGTACCAGATCAGTCATATCAATCCCTTCTTCTATATGATTGACGGTTTTCGATATGGCTTTATCGGGACGTCAGATAGCTCTGTCTGGATAGGTGTGGTCGTTATCGCCGTCCTGGACTGCCTGCTTTATATAACGGTTTGGACCATGTTCAAGCGTGGCTACAAGCTAAAAGCCTAAATTTTGCAGCTATTTTAAGAGTTTCATTGACAGCGACTGAACTCCTGTCAATACTTCCGCGCTTTCTGGGGTCAGAATCCGCGGCAATGGCCGGATTCAAAGGCCTTACAACATTTTTTGTCGTTCCTGATTGTGGAGAAAGCATATGATTCCCGCATTGCTATCGAATTATGCTCCTGCCGATCTTTCCTTTGAAAAGGGAGAAGGCCCGTATCTGTATGGAAATGACGGACGACGATACCTGGATTTTGCCGCCGGCATCGCTGTCAGCGCCCTCGGGCATGCCCATCCCCGGCTGATTGCCGCTGTGACCGATCAGGCCTCCAAGGTTTGGCATGTATCAAACCTGTTTCGGATTCCTGGCCAAGAGAAGCTAGCCCAGAAGCTTGTGGATGCCACTTTTGCGGATGCTGTTTATTTTTGTAATTCCGGTGCCGAGGCGAATGAATGCGCCATCAAGATGGTGCGTAAATATTTCAGTGAAAAGGGTCAACCGGGGAAATACCGCATTTTGGCGTTTGAAGGATCTTTTCACGGCCGCACTCTGGCGACAATTGCCGCCGCAGGCCAGGACAAGCTGCTGGAAGGCTTTGGTCCGGTTGTAGAGGGTTTTGATCACGTCCCCGCCGGTGATATTGAGGTCGTGAAAGCGGCCATTACCGACGAGACCGCAGCCATTATGATTGAGCCTGTGTTGGGTGAGGGCGGAATTCGCGTTGTAGAGCCGGCGTTCCTGCGGGCCTTGCGTGAGCTTTGTGATGAGAATGATCTGCTCCTGGTCTTTGATGAAATCCAGACCGGCATGGGCCGGACAGGTAAGCTGTTTGCCTATGAGCATGCAGGTATTACCCCTGACATCATGTCATCAGCCAAAGCGCTTGGCGGGGGGTTTCCGGTGGGAGCCTGTTTGGCTGTTGAAAAAGTCGCCAAGGCGATGACGGCTGGAAGTCACGGATCCACTTATGGCGGAAATCCGTTGGCTATGGCTGTAGCCGGGGCCGTTGTGGATACGATTACCGAAGAGGGGTTTCTCGACCATGTTGTCGAGATGGGTAATCATCTGAAACAAGGTCTGGCGGGGGTCGTAGACCGCCATCCGGACATCTTTGAGGAACTGCGAGGTATCGGCCTGCATCTCGGTTTGAAGTGCAAGGTGGAGAACACGATAGTTTTCAATACCCTTCTCAAACATGGTGTTCTGACGGCCAAAGGCGGCGACAATGTAGTCCGGCTGCTGCCGCCATTGATTATTGAGGATGCCCAGATCTCGGAAATTGTCGAGAAGCTGGATGCGGTTTGTAAGGAACTTGAAGATGGCTGATCCAAAGCATTTTCTTGATATCAACCTTGTCGATGCCACCGATCTTCGCACCATTATTGACGATGGTATTGCTGTTAAGCAAGCCAGACAGGGCGCGCCGAAGGGGATTACTGATTCAGATGCGCCGCTCAAGGGCTATGCCTTGGCGGCAATTTTTGAATTTCCGTCGACCCGTACCCGTGTGTCGTTTGATATGGCCATGCGGCAATTGGGGGGCGATACGATCGTCCTCAACAGCAATGATATGCAGTTAGGACGTGGTGAAAGTATTGCCGATACGGCCCGGGTGCTGTCTCGGTACGTGGACGCGATCATGATCCGTACAGACGACCATAATAAGCTTCAAGAGCTGGCGGAATTCGCGACGGTTCCGGTGATCAACGGTCTGACCAATGACAGCCATCCCTGCCAGCTGATGGCGGATGTGATGACTTTTGAAGAGCATCTCGGGCCGATCAAGGACAAAGTCCTGACTTGGAGCGGGGATGGAAATAACATGGTTACGTCCTATATACATGCAGCGGGCCAGTTTGGTTTTGAACTGCGCGTCGCCTGCCCCGAAGAGTTGTCGCCGGATCCTCGCGCCTTGAAATGGGCCGAAAACGTCGGTGCCAATATCCATGTGACCCGGGACGCGACGGAAGCCGTTTTAGGCGCCCATTGCGTGATCACCGATACCTGGGTTTCGATGGGAGATGATGCTGCCAACCGGCATAATCTGCTTAGCCCCTACCAGGTCGATGAGGCGCTTATGTCGCAGGCTGAGGCGGATGCGATTTTCATGCATTGCCTGCCGGCGCATCGGGAAGAAGAAGCAACCACTGGTGTGATGGACGGCCCGCAATCGGTAATCTTTGATGAGGCGGAAAACCGGCTCCATGCCCAGAAAGCCATTCTTCGCTGGTGCCTTGGGGTCAGCTAGGCCCATAAATTTCGAGTTAGGAATGTCAAATGGCTGAAATGCCGGATCAAAAAATTCTGACTGACAACCTGATCCAGCCCTTCCAGATGGCCAAGGCTGGCGTGCGTGGGCGTCTGGTGCGTTTGGGAGACGTTGTCGATGCTATCCTCAAGCGCCATGATTATCCCGATGTCGTTGCACAATTTCTTGGCGAAGGCCTGGTGCTTGCCGCGATGCTGGGCGGTGCCCTTAAGTTCGAAGGGGTATTTACGGTTCAAACGAAAGGCGACGGTGCCATTAATGTCATTGCTACGGATATGACCACACCGGGCAATCTAAGGGGCTATGCTGGTTTCGATACGGAAAAACTTGCCAGGGCCGCCGAGTCTCCTGAAAAGGACACCATCAAAAGATTTTTTGGAAAAGGCTATATTGCCTTCACCATTGATGCCGGAGCGGAACGAAATCGATATCAGGGAATTGTCGATCTTGAGGGAGATAGTCTCGGCACATGTATGGAAAACTATTTTGATAAATCTGAACAGCTGGATACGTTGCTTCGGATATCTGTGGAAAAAGTGAAGGGTAAATGGCGGGCCGGCGGCTTGATGGTCCAGCGATTGCCCGACGAAAGTGCCGCTGAATTCAGTGTTGATCAGGCTGAGGAAAACTGGCGCAATGCTCAGGTATTGGCTTCGACTATCAAGGCAGAAGAGTTAACAAGTCCCATTTTGAAAAGCCCCGAGCTTTTGTACAACTTGTTTCATGAAGAAGGCGTGTGGCTGTATGATCCGCAGGAACTGTTGGATAAATGCAGTTGCAGTGAAGAACGTCTCCTGGCGACTTTACGGACTTTTGGACAGTCCGATCTCAGCCATATGGCGGAGGAAGGGAACATCACGGCAGACTGCCAGTTCTGCAATAGCAAATACACGTTCAATTTGGATGAGATTGTAAACACGGCGTGAACAGCCAATAGTCATAAACAGAGACTTGTATTCGGGCAGCGGACCGTAATACAGTGTCCCTCATCGGATCCGCAGATAAGGTGAGAATATTATGGTCGCAGCACATCGGATTGTAACAGTATTGACCCTTTTGGCAGTCGTCGTTCTTGCCGGTTGCGCCAAAGCCCCACCGAACCCGACATATCCCGAAATCACCTTTCAGCATCTTAATCCTCTCCGGCTCAATGTCGGAGAGATTAAGGTCGTGAACGAATTTACGCCGCCCCTCAAGCTTCCTCATGTCGAGCATGAGCTTCCTGTCAAAATCGATCAATCCGTTCGTAACTGGGTGAGAGACCGCCTTGTCGCTGTGGGAACCAGTGGATCTGTCGCAACGGTAACGATCAAGGATGCAAGTGCTGTCGAGAAGCCTCTTAAGAAAGACAGCGGCCTAAAAGGTCTGGTGACAAAGAACCAGTCCGAACTATACGAATTCCATGTTTTGGTCGAAGTGAAAATAACGGAGATTTCCGGATCCAGTGGATTTGTAACGGCGGAGGCCACGCGCACGAAGTCTGTGCCGGAGGGCATTACCCTCAATCAGCGGGAAAAGACTTATTTCGTTCAGGTCGAAGCCCTTATGCAGGCTTTTGATCAGGAGATGGAAAAGAACATTCGGACTTTCCTGGGTGGCTATCTAAGATAACCGTGTTTCCTTAATTGCAGCGTTCCGTAGGGTCCGGGTAAGCGTCTATTTGCACAGATTTGTGACGACGGACACTTGCCCAATAGGTCCCGTAAATCTAGGATTAAGCTATGGTTCAAACGACTGACCTAAGTTCGAAAGAGACATCGCGGCAACCAGCAACCGAGCGTATGCTGGAAGTGGCGGGACCGTTATTTGCAGACCGTCCTTTTGACGCTGTTTCGACCCGCGAGATTGCAAAAGCGGCGAACGTGAATCTGTCGGCAATCTCTTATCATTTTGAGAATAAGGAAGGCCTGTATCGGGCTGTTTTTGAGAAAATCATTGCTGACCTTGAGCCGATACGTGTTGGCTTCGCGATGTTCTTGAGAACGGAAATGGCTGCTGCCGGCGATGACAGGGCAGCACTTGCTGCCATTGTCGCCGAATTTGTTTCCCGGCTTATGGATAGCATCATGTCCCCTGAAAACCCAAGATGGCGGATGCGGCTGATCATTCGGGAAATCCAGCACCCCTCCGATTGTTTTGACACGGTTATGAACGGGCATATCAACATCATGCATGACCTGATCGGAATTCTCGTCGCGAAAGCGACAGGGGAGGCGGAGGCGTCAGAAAAGGTCAGGCTCATGACTCATTCGGTCCTGATAGTCTGTCTGCAATATGCTTTGAGCGAACCGCTGGTAAAAGCACGGCTCGGCTGGGATCAGGTGGGCCCTGCGGAAATCGACAAGATTAAATCTGTCCTGACAATAACCGTGTTGAGAATTCTCAATCTTGGGCAGTTCGAAGATCAGCTGGATCAGGGAACATCGGAATGAAGGGATTTTTCGGAACTTCCTTGAAAATTCTGCTGCCACTCATAATTTTGCTTGCGGGTGGTGCCGGGTTCTACCTCTTGGTCATAACCAAACCTGTGATTGAACCGGAAATCGTTCAGGAGCGGGTCTGGACGGTGGCGGCGATACCGGCGAAAATCGAGGATCAATCCCTTGATCTTGCCCTATTCGGATCCTTGGTGGCCGCACGGGATGTGGAAATGAGGTCTTTGGTTGCTGGCGAGGTTATCGAAGTCGGAGAGAATTTCCGGGAAGGGTCTATTGTTGAAAAAGGTGAATTACTCATCGGTGTTGATCCGTTTGAGTTCCAGGCGCGGCTGGATGAAAACAAGGCGCAATTGCTGGAAGCCAAATCCCGGTTAAGTGAGCTGAATGCGACCCAAAAATCAGAGCAGGCGGCCCTCAGCCGTGATCGGGAAGTGTTGGAGCGGGAAGTTCGTAACGTGGCAAGATCTGAGAGCCTGTCAACGCGGGGCAATATCTCTGAAAAAGCTCTCGATGACGCAAAATCGACTTTGTCACGGCAAAAACAGACTGTTGAATTACGCGAAGCCCAGCTGGACATCCTCAATGCTAAGATAGGCCAGCAGCAGGCAGTGATTGAAAGGCTTGAGGTCGGGATACGGCGGGCGGAGAGAGATCTCAAAAATACCCGACTCCTTGCGCCTTTTAAGGGATATGTTGCCGAGGTCAGCGCTGAGTTCGGCAAAAATATTGATGCGCGGGACAAAATCGCCCGGATCATTGATGCCTCGCAACTTGAAGCGCGGTTTTTACTGTCTGACAGCCAGTACGGACGGTTAGTCGGCGACTCCGCAGGGATTATCGGTCGCCCGGTGACCGTCAAATGGCAATCGGGGACAACGGACTTATCGTTTCAGGGGAACGTTTCTCGCTTGAGTTCGGAAATTGACTCCAATACTGGCGGGGTGGAAGTATATGCCGTTCTTGAGACCAACGAAAACATCAATGTTCTGCGCCCGGGTGCCTTTGTTGAAGTCATTCTCTCAGGAAACAGTTATGAGAATGTCGTGAAACTGCCGGAATACAGTGTCTTTGATGGAGAAGTTGTCTATGTGGTGCGCGAGGGCAGACTGCAGTCCCGACAAGTAGATGTTGTGGCTCAGAATGGAAGTGAACTTTTTGTTCGGGGCGATCTTAATCAGGATGACATGATAGTGACAACCCGATTTCCTGAAATCGGTCCTAACCTGAAGGTCGAGGTGCGCTGATGGATCTCGCCCGGCTGGTCAAGATTTTCGTTCGCCATAAGAATGCAGCCAATCTTTTGATGATCATGATGATTGTCGCCGGGATCGCCTCTATTTTCAGACTCAATACCCAGTTTTTTCCCGATTTCGGGACAGAAGTCATAACCACCACAATTGCCTGGCCGGGGGCAAGTGCGGAAGATGTGGATCGCAATATTACAACGGCGATCCTTCCTGAAGTCAGGTTTCTAAATGGGGTAAAGCGGGTCACCTCCTATTCGGTTGAAGGCAGCAGTACAGTTGTTATTGAGTTTGAGCCGACAACGGATATGCAAGCCGCTTTGTCTGAAGTGGAACAAGGCGTTTCCCAGATTACGACCTTTCCGGAAACCACGGAAACGCCAATCATCAAAAGAGTTGTTATTTACGATCCCATTTCAAAGCTCTCCATCTCCGGTCCTTATTCCGAGGCGGCTCTGAAGCAAATCGCCAAGACCATGCGAGACGATCTGCTCGATCTGGGTATAGACAAGATTACCCTGTTTGGGGCCCGTGAAGAGGAAATATGGGTTGAGGTTAACAAGCGTGAACTGAGACGCCTAAATCTTTCTCTCAACGATATCGCACAGGTCATCAATGCCAATTCGAGGGATGTTCCGCTTGGAACCGTGTCCGGAAGCTTTGAACGACAGCTCCGGTCGCTCGAACAGAAAAACGATGCGAAAGCTGTCGGTGAGCTTGAAGTGAAGTCCTTGGAGAACGGACAGAAAATATACTTAAGAGATATCGCCAATGTCGAAGACATGTTTGCCGAAAAAGGTCAAACGGGCCTTAAAAAGGGAAGCCAGGCTGTTGAAATACAGATCCAGCGCGCTCAATCTACGGATGCCCTGAAAGCAGCCAAGATCGTTGACGATTATTTTGAAAGAGAGCGGGACAGATGGCCTGCAGATCTCGAAATCAAGCAGTATGATGTGCAGGCAGGATTGATTGAAGATCGGATCCGGCTTCTCCTGACAAATGGGCTAAGTGGCCTATTCCTTGTCCTTTTCGTGCTTTTCCTGTTCTTGAACGTCCGGGTTGCCTTCTGGGTGGCGGCCGGTATTCCGGTAGCCATATTTGCGACGGCTGGGGTCATGTTGCTGACCGGGCAGTCCATAAACATGATCAGCCTGTTCGCCATCATTATGTCGTTGGGGATTATTGTAGATGATGCCATTGTGGTTGGCGAGCATGCCTCGTATCTGCGCTCCAGCGGATTGAGCGCAGCAGATGCTGCCGAGAAAGGCGCCTTGCGGATGCTGGCACCGGTGTTTGCATCAAGCCTGACAACCATTGCCGCCTTTCTTCCCATCTTTATGATTGGCGATATTATCGGGCAGATCATCGGGGCCATACCCGCCGTTGTTGTTGCCGTTCTGATCGCCAGTTTGATTGAGTGTTTTTTGATCTTACCCGGCCATATGCGCCAGGCGTTGAGGCATCAAGGCACAAAAAGCAGCCGCTTTCGCCTTTGGTTTGACGGTAAATTTAACTATTTTCAGACCCATCTCTTTCGCCGGATCGTCAGTCTCGCCGTAAGTTGGCGGTATGCGACACTGGCGATTGCCGTGGCAATACTGACTCTTTCAATTGGTATGATGATGGGCGGGCGCATTGCCTTCAACTTTTTTCCCTCGCCTGAAGCCGATGTCATCAACGCAAATATCGTATTCTCTCCCGGGACCTCTCGTTCTGAGACGGAAGCGATGGTCGCCGAGCTTGATAGAGCCCTCTATGTTGTTGAAGATGAATTGACGGATGGTCAGGGCGGTTTGGTTCTGAATGCCTTTGGGAAGATCGGGGTCAGCATCGGCGGCCAGTTCAGCTCTGTCGCGGGAGATCATCGTGGCGGTGTGGTTGTTGAACTGGTTTCAGCCGACTACCGGGATGTGAGAACAAGCGAATTCATAGATGCCTGGAGAGAAGAGATCAGGGAGCTGCCGGGTCTTCATCGCATTGCTCTGACAGAGAGAGTAGGAGGCCCTCCCGGGCGGGAAATCGATATTCGTCTCAAAGGCGACAGTGTCGAAGAATTGAAAAGAGCCGCCGATGAGGTCAAGGAGCTTCTGAAGCAATATAAAGGTGTTTCGGATATTGAAGATGACCTTCCCACCGGTAAACAGGAGATCATCCTTGAGCTGACGCCGCGTGGACGGGCACTTGGTTTCACCTCCGAAGATATTTCCTCCCAGGTGAGGGCGGGTTTTGAGGGGGTTATCGCCAAGAAATTTGCCCGCGGGGATGAAGAAGTGACCGTGCGGGTACAGCTTCCCCGGGACCAGATCGAAACCGCGGCCCTGCAGGATTTTTACCTTAAAAGTCCGACGGGGATTGAGGTGCCTTTGTCCGAGGTTGTGACAGAACGAAATCAGATTGGATTTGCCCGGATCAAGCGAGAGGACGGCGTTAGGGAAGTTGCGATTACGGCGGAGGTCGACGAGAATGTCACCTCCTCTGATCAGGTCCTTGCGGTGTTGCCAGAAGACGGGTTGACCCAAATCGCCAACAGCTTCGGACTGCAATACCGATTTGCCGGTAAATCAGAGGAACAGGCAGATACCCTTGCCGATATGCAATTCGGAGCGACCCTGGGATTTGCAGCCATTTACCTCATACTCGCCTGGGTGTTCTCCTCCTACTGGCGACCCGTGGTGGTTATGGCGATTATTCCATTTGGTGTCGTAGGCGCCATATTTGGTCACTACCTACTCGGATTTAATCTTACCATTCTATCCCTGATCGCCCTGCTTGGTCTGTCCGGCATCCTGGTGAATAACTCGATTATTCTGGTCAGTATTATTGAAGAACGGCTCTCAAAGGGAGAGGGATATCAGGACGCGGTTATTGATGGGACCTGTGATCGGTTGCGGGCCGTGTTGTTGACATCTCTTACCACGATCGGTGGGCTGACACCCTTGCTTTTCGAAACCAGTCTCCAGGCCCAGTTCCTGATCCCCATGGCAATTACTCTTGTTTTTGGCCTAATGTCAGCCACGATCCTGGTTCTATTCGTTGTTCCGTCACTGCTGATTATTCAGCAGGATTTCGGCAAGATGTTTGCCGGTATCAAACGTCTCTATGTTTCCGAGACCTAACGCTGCCAGAAGCGTCGTGAAAACAGGACCAGAACCGTAAACAACTCCAACCGACCCAGCAACATACCGAGTGCCATCAACCATTTCGCTGTATCGGGAAGGGATTGAAAAGATCCGGACGGGCCGACGACGTCGCCGAGGCCAGGGCCAACATTGGCAATAGCTGTGCCTGCACTTGATATGGCGGTGAGGAAGTCCAACCCGGTCAGGCTGAGGCATATGGTCAGAACGGCAAAGGTCAATAGAAACAGGAATATGTAACTCATGACCGCGCTGATCGTGTCCTCGCCGAGGGGCCTTTTGTTATATTGCGGTCTGTATATGCCACTTGGCCGGATCAGTTGCATCAGCTGACAGCGGACGGTTTGCGCCAGAACCTGAAAGCGGAACACCTTTATGCCGCAGGAGGTTGAGCCGGCACAGCCGCCGATGAACATGAAGAAGAAAAAAGCGGTCACGGCAAAGCCGCCCCAGGCGTTGTAATCGGTGGTCGCATAGCCGGTTCCGGTTATGATCGACGTGACATTAAAGGTCGCATATCGAAGCGCCAGCCAAAATCCCAGATTCTCCTCCAGCATCTGCCAGATCACCATGATAAAGATTCCGATCAGAATGATCGTCAGAAACCATCTGACCTGGCTATCCGTCAGAAAGCTTCCCGGTTTACCCTGAAGCAGATGCAGATACATCAGGAATGGCATGGCGCCCATAATCATGAAAACAACGATGATGCTTTCGATAAGAGGGCTGTTGAAATAGCCGACGGAACCGTCCGATGTGGAAAAACCCGCGGTGGAGATTGTCGTCATGGTATGGGCGACAGCCTCAAAAAAGGTCATGCCCGCCGCCCAGAGGGAGGCAGCGCAGATAACACTCAGGAAGAGATATATATAGGCAATGGTTTTAACGATTTCTGTCAGGCGTGGCATGGCCTTTTCCGCTGTTGCATCGGAGGATTCCATGCGGAATAGCTGCATCCCGCCAATGCGCAGCAAAGGCAATATGGCAATCGCCATGACAATGATACCAATACCGCCCAGCCATTGCAGAAGGGCCCGCCACAGCAATATTCCGGGCGGCGCTGAATCGAGACCGGTCAGAACGGTTGAGCCGGTCGTTGTCAGGCCGGACATGGCCTCAAAAAATGCGTCAGTATAGGATATGTTCAATTCGCTGAAGGTCAGCGGCAAGGCGGCAAATGCCGGCATCGCGATCCAGGCGACCGTCGTCAGAATAAACGCCTGACGGCCGCCAAGTTCAAGCTGTGCCCCCCGATTTGACAGGAAAAGTCCACCGCCGACAAAAAGCGCGACGGCGGCAGCAACGGAAAAAACCTGCCAGTCGCTGTCGCTGACGAACAGATCGACAGCGGCCGGGATGAGCATGGCCAGCCCCAATATCACCAGAAGAATTCCGATGATCGACAGGATAAGGCGAAAATTAATCACGGCAGGATAAAACTAGCCTTTACCGATAAAGGCCAGGAGTTCGCGACGTGTAATATCGGATTTGCGGAAGACCCCTAGCATGGTGCTTGTCACCATGGTCACGCCGTCTTTATGGACACCACGGGTTGTCATACATTGATGGCTGCTTTCAATAATCACAGCAACCCCTTTGGGCTGCAGGGCCTCATCGATCGCTTCTGCTATTTGCCGTGTCAGCTTCTCTTGAATTTGCAGCCGTTTGGAAAAGGCATCCACAACACGGGCAAGCTTCGAGATACCAACGACCCGGTTGTCAGGCATATAGGCGATATGAGCATGGCCAATGATCGGGACCATATGATGCTCACAATAGCTTTCAAGACGAATATCCTTGAGAACGACCATCTCGTCATAGCCGTTAACTTCCTCAAAAGTCTTTTCGAGATATCCTTGAGGATCCTCAGCATAGCCAGCGAAAAACTCCCGATAGGACCGGGTTACCCTGTCTGGAGTGCCGGAAAGACCCTCTCTTTCGGGGTCATCCCCGGCCCATCGAATAAGGGTACGGACAGCCTCTTCGGCTTCTTCCTTGCTGGGCCGTCCTTCAATCAGGTTTTCCGGTTTGCAGTGTTTGTTCATTGTCCAGGGAGGTCCTTTAACCAGTGGCTCCGTATTGATTAGTGAAACGACGATGATTCATGCGGACTGTCCAGAGAAAAGGCTGGTATATCCACGGCAAAAAGCAATCCATCGTCTGATTCCATTTCATAGGAACCTACCATGATACCGGAGGGTGTTGAAAGCGGTGTTCCACTTGAATACTCGTAGGACTGTCCAGGCGCGAGCACCGGCTGCTCCCCGACGACCCCCTCACCATCGACGATTTCCGTGTTACCGTCGGCGTCAGTAATGCGCCAGTGCCTGTTTCGCAATGTCACCGTGCGGGAGCCCTTGTTTTCTATTCGGACATTATAGGCCCAAAAGAAAAAGCTGTCTTCCGGCACGGATCGATCGATAAGAAAAACCGGAGACACAGATACCTCTATGTCTCGTGTGGTTTTAAAATAGGCACATTCCCTGTCCATACCCTGCTCCTGCCGAAAATCAGCATTCTGATTCATCGGATCCGTGAATTGAGTATAAATATTGCTACATGCCGTCAATTTGTCCAGTAAATCGAACCAAAAGGTCTCAAAATCGAAGATGAGACCTTTTAGTCGAAAGCGCTTCAGGCGGCTTGGCTGCTTAAGGCGTAGCCCAGATCGTCCTTCAGATCAGCGACATCCTCAAGTCCAACAGACAATCTTAAAAGACCTTCCGTAATCCCGAGCTCAGCCTTGGTTGCGTCATCAACACTTGAATGGGTTGTTGTCATCGGGTGGGTGATCAGGGATTTCGCGTCCCCGAGATTGTTGCTGATGTCGATCAGTTGCAGGCGATTGAGGGTTTGGAAGGTCTTTTCCTGACCGGCGTTCAGTTCGAAGCTGATCAAGGTACTGCCCCGGGCCATCTGTTTTCCGGCGAGCTGCGCTTGCGGATGATCGTCCCGCCCTGGATACATAACCCGCTTGATCGCCGGATGATCCCCTAGAAAGTCGGCGATTTTCTCGGCTGTATCACATTGCCGGGCCACTCTCAACTCCAGGGTTTCCAGTCCCTTCAGGAGATTCCACGCATTGAACGGGCTGAGGGCTGGGCCGGTATGCTTTAAAAACGGGGCCAGAGTATCTTCGACAAATTCTTCGGAGCCGAGCACAATGCCACCCAAACAGCGTCCCTGACCGTCAATATGTTTGGTCGCTGAGTAAACGACAATATCGGCCCCAAGTTCCAGCGGTTTTTGCAAGATTGGCGTGGCGAACACATTGTCGACGATGACCTTGGCGCCCACTTTATGGGCGATTTCTGACACGGCGGCAATGTCTACAAGATCAAGGGTCGGATTGGACGGGGTCTCGAAGAAGACGCAACTCGTCCGGTCAGTGACGGCAGTACGCCATTGATCCAGATCCGTACCGTTAATGAGCGTTATATCAACTCCAAACCGGGGCAGGATATTTTCAATAATATACAGGCAGGACCCAAACAGCGCTTTTGGAGCGACGACATGATCTCCCGCTTTGATCAGGGACAAAAGCGCCGCATTGACTGCTGCCATGCCGCTTGCAGTTGCCCGCGCAGCTTCAGCGCCTTCCAGAAGGATCATCCGGTTTTCAAACATGGACAGGGTCGGATTGGCATATCTGGAATAGATATAACCCTCGTTCTCTCCTTTGAATCGTCCAGCGGCCTGCTCCGCGCTGTCATAGACAAAGCCGGAATTCATGAAAATGGCCTCTGATGTTTCATTGAAGCGGGAGCGCTCTGTTCCGCCTCTCACCAGATTGGTTGTTATCCCATAATTCGGGATTGGTTTTGAATCGTTTTCTCTATCTTTTGTCATCATATCCTCGAGGCATAAAAAAACCCCGACCATCAGTCGAGGTTCCAACGAGCCCCGACCTTTTAGCGTGTTATTTAACGTGGTCGCAAGCCGGTCGGCACAAATCACCACAGGAGGCGGATTATCGTTAACCTTGTACAGCTGTCAAGGCTTTCACGTTTTTTGTTGAGCTTTCATCGTCATGTCTGTAGTTAAAGGGTTCCGGGCGGGCGTAGCTCAATGGCAGAGCAGAAGCTTCCCAAGCTTACGACGAGGGTTCGATTCCCTTCGCCCGCTCCAGTACAAACACAATTCACCCCAGCCCGTAAACGACAATTGCCTGTAACCCCAGAAAAATGGCGATGGCAATGAGGAACAGGTTGATGGTTCTATCGGCGGCTTTGCCCATCTCTTTCAGTTTCCTGGCAAACAGAATGCGGGCAATGAACAGGCAGATAAATGCCACGGACAATATTTTCAAGATCATTCGGGCGCTATCCTTCTGCCTGTCGGGGAGCATTCTCAGGTACGGGAGCTTCATACACGGAAATCTCGTTGCCGCCATGTGATTTTGCAACATACATTTGATCATCGGCGAGGTCGACCAGGGCTGGCCAATTGCTGACATCGGCTTCCTGCATTTCCACAATGCCAAAACTGGCCGTCAGAAAACTCCCGTCCGGCCGTGTTCCCAGCCCGGTGTTCTTGAGGCGGCGGACAGATTTCACGGCGCCTTCTAAGTCCGTGTTCGGCAGCAGGAGAAGGAACTCCTCTCCGCCCCATCTGATGACAATGTCTGATTCCCGTCCATTGCGCAGGATATGGGCGGCGGCGGTTGCGAGGACCTTGTCACCCGCTTCATGCCCGTTCTTGTCATTCACGGATTTGAAATCGTCAAGATCGACAAACACCATGGCAAGAGGCGTGCCTTCCCTTCTGGCGATCTTGTATTGCACATCGACAATTTCCTCACCGCTATTGCGGCTAAAACAGCTCGTCAGCGCATCAACTGACGCTTGATCCACCAATGACGCCATATAGAGAAGCTGGCTGATAGCGGAAAAACCGCAGAGGATGCCTGCTGCCAGAAGAGAGATAAGAACGCCCAGGCGCTGGTAGGGATCCCCCTGATCTGGTAGCACGATCAGGATCAGGATCTGGGCGACCGCAAACAGCACCAGGGTTAAAAAGGTCTCCTTGATTGTCAGGGGAAAGATACCAATGCAGACGACGATCAGAAAGGGAAAGAGGACATATCCGGCCGTGGTGATGCCTGAAATGGCTGAGGGTGTGTTCAGCCCGAGCAAAGGCTGGGACAGGCCCTGAAAGGTCAGCAATATGGCGAAGAAGATAGCCAGGGCGCGATAGGCGTCGCGAATGGTCTCTCCATTGCCGATGCCGAAAAACAGGGACAGAAACAGGAAAGCGATCAGCCCCCGGCTGATTGCCAGAGTGGCAACCGTAGGTGTGTCGAAGGCAATCAGATCTGGAAAAATACCAAGGGGAAAGGCCAGCAGGCATAGGATTGATAGAAGTCGAATGCGGGATAGGATTACTTTAGACCGCCGTCGACGCAATAGTGGGGAATGGGTCGTCTCAGTGACGAGACGATCAAACCCGTCGCCGCTCAAAGTCTGACGACTTCCTCCCGAGATGACATTATAAAAATAACGCATCACGTGACAGTTCCCCCCAAAAGAACAGTAGCTGAAGGCAAACATACTGAATTACGGAGATATATGCACCTAAATTGCGTACTGGTTACCGGATCTGCAGCCATGGGGACCTATCGTTCCCGGTTGAGGAATTGCTGCATCATGGTTTCCGGCTCGTCTGTGGTAAAGGCTTTGGAGAAGGCATCAATTCCGCGTTGGATACCTGTTGCAAGGGGGTTATTTTCCCAGTCATTACAAAGCTGCTTTTGAATCTTGATCGCTTCGCGGCCACTTAACAGTATTTCCTCAATGACTATATCGACTTCTTCGTCGAGCTTGTTATCTGGACAAATCCGCTGAACCAGTCCGGCCTCAAAAGCCTCCCGTGCCGTCCAGGTACGACCGGTCAGGACGAGATCACGGGCGCGGTTTGCCCCAATGATACTGGGAAGCAGGGCGGCGTCGATGACTGAGGGAACACCAATCCTGACTTCCGGCATGCCGAACACTGCTTTTTCGCAGGCGACAATCATATCGCAGGACGCGGCCAGCTCCATTCCCGCGCCGAGGGAATATCCGTTGACCCGGGCAATGACGGGAACCTGGAAAAAGCGTACCTTCTGACAAACATGGTGCATGCTGGTAATGAAGGTACGGGCAGTTTCCGGAGTGAGAGAGGCCATTTCCCCGATATCGGCGCCGCCAACAAAAGCTTTGTCTCCAGCACCGGTGAGGATGACAGCAACTAAATCGGGCTGTTTCCCCAATTGATCGAATGCCGCGTCAAGTTCGCCGATGACCAAAGAATTTAAGGTGTTGAGTTTACGCTGGTTATTGATGGTGACCCGGGCGATTTTCCCACGTTCTCCGTTCTCAATCCCCGTTTCCACGAAATTGGCCATTGTTTTCTCCACATTTATTATTAGTTTTACAGGTGTGTATGCAGAGCTTATAGCGTTTAGGGGCGGCATTTTCCATTCGCGTTGGGTGAAAACAGAGAAATAAATATGTTTATTCAGACGAAAGCAGGCGAAACAGCCAAGGAACTGGAATTCTTTCCCGGGCAGGCCGTATTCCCAGGCGGGCCTTTAAATGTTCCAAAAGACGACGCGTCGGCGACGTCTCCGATGGCAGGGCGGTTATATGCTGTAGATGGGGTTGTCGATGTCACCCTCAATGCCGAGAGTATTACCGTCGCCAAATCGGATGATGCCAGCTGGGACTCGCTCAGAACCCTGATTTTCGGGGCCATCGTGCAGCATTTTCAGAGCGGTGATCCGGTTGTTAATCCGGATGCACAGCCAGAGAGTGAAGGGGAGTTCGATGCCGAGATCATTGATCAGATCAAAGACCTTCTCTCAACCAGAATAGTTCCGGCGGTTACCCAGTCGGGCGGGGACATCAGTTTCCACAGCTATAAATCCGGCACCCTATATCTGAAACTGCAGGGGTCTGCCTTTTCCATGCTGACAGGCATTCAGAATATGCTGCGTCATTATATTCCTGAGATCACGGCCGTGTTGGATCACCGGGAATCCCTGCCGAAACCGGGTCTGGACACGCCGGAAGGGGTCGCTATTCGCAATTTGCTGCAAGAACGGATTAATCCGTCAATTGCAGCCCATGGGGGCCGCGCCTCTTTGGTGGATCTTAAAGACAACAGAGCCTATATCCGGCTTGATGGCGGCTGTCAGGGATGTGGCATGGCGGATGTGACTTTGAAGCAGGGAATTGCCGTTGAAATCCAGCAGCTGGTGCCAAGCATTACCGATGTTCTGGATGTCACAGAACATGCGGACGGCACCAATCCCTATTACCAGCCAAGCTAAGGCCGGTCCGCGGTTTCAGGTGAGGCGGTAGATCCGAACTGAATCGACCCTTCCCTTGACCATCTGATTGCCAATTTCCTTGACCGTAAACCCGTCACCGGCGGATTTGTAGGTCGCATCCGTAATCAGAGTCAGAATATCGCTCTGCTGTCCTTGTTCGAGGATCTTTCCGAGCTGTTCCATGCGCTGGGCAATATTTACGGTATCGCCGACGACGGTATAGTTTATCCGCCCTTTTGAGCCGATATTGCCAACAACCAGCGGCCCGGAATGGATGCCAATCCGCATATGGACCGGAAGCAGGCCATTTTTTTCTCTTTCGTCGTTATCTGACCGGATCGCATCCCGGATGGCCAGAGCGGAGCGACAGGCACGCGCCGCCTGATCTTCCTGCAGTTCCGGCGCCCCCCAAAAGGCCATGACCGCGTCCCCGATAAACTTATCGACGGTGCCGCCCTCGGCTTCAATACAGGCGGTGACCAGCTGGAAATGGTGATTGAGGAAGTCGGCAACCTCAGCTGAATTCATGCCCTCCGCCTGGGGAGTGAAGCTGACGATATCCGTGAACATGACGGTAACCTGACGTTCCTCGGATCGCGCTTCGCCTGAATTGATCAGCTTGCGGACCAGGGATTTCGGCACATAGGTTTCAAACCACATCAGGCCACGGATCATGGTGTTATAGGCCTCGTTGGCCTCATTGACCTCTTTGAAGCGGCTGCCGGGTAAGGTCGTGACCTTGTCGAATTCCAGTTCCGAAATCAGCTGTGAGGCGTGGGACAGTTCCAATATGGGCTGCGAGATTTTACGCCCGAGGATAAAGGCGATAAGAGCACTGACGATCAGGATGCCGAGACCCGTCATGCCGGCAATAGCAAGACGCCTGAGCTCGGCGCTGGCTTCCTTATCGGGAACCCAATAGCCGACAATCAGGTCTCTGTCGGTAAATCCCTTTAACACGCTGTAAAAATACAGATATCCCTCACCACCGATTTCAAGATAATGGGCGCTGAGATTTTCCTGCTCTCCCAGGAGTTCGACTTGATCCCGATCTTCAGACCAGATGTTCTTCAGGACTATATCATCGATTTGCTCCAGTTTGGGGACAACACTCTCCACGGACAGTTTAGACACCATATCATCCAATGATGTTGGTTCCGCGTTGGTAACCTGCTGCAGCAGAACGCTGTCATTGCCGTAAAGGACAAACCGCTTGGTGTCATCGTCCGCTTCAATTTCCTCAAGCTTCCTATTTACGGCGGAGACAGGAATGGTCGCGACAAGAGCGCCGATGAACGTGCCGTTTCGGAATATGGGCTGCCCAAAGTTCAGCACTGTGTCATTCAGTTGCGGTACGTAAAGAAGTGGGCCCCATGCGCCATCACTCAATTCCGACAATGCCTTGAAAGTTTTGACTGCGACCGGGTCTTTTGCGGCGTTTAGGCTGATAATTCGTTTGGCTTTGCGGTTGGCCGCTATTATGTCGAAATTCGGTTTGATAAAGGTCAGGGAATCTATCTGTGGTGTTCCGGCGACACCGCCCAGCAGAAAGTCCCCCAATTCCTTTCTATCCTCAATATTGAGGACTTCCCCATGGATGAGTTCAGCAATAAAGCGCACCTCGTCTTCGGCCGGATTGAGCAGGTCCATCAGATCACCGTGAGTGGTATCCATGGCCGAGGTTGCTTTGTCAATCAGCAGGTCCCGTGTGTTCTTCAATCCGGAAACCAGACTGATACCAAGAACGGCAAGAACGGCAATGACCATCAGAGCCCCGAAACTCAGGCTCAGGACGGTCGCTATCGGCATGGAACTAAACAGTTTTTTGGGAGGACGCGAGATGGGTTTTCTCCATTGTAACTATGGCTTTCAGATAGCATGTGGCGGTCATTTTTCAAAGAATTATCGCTTGCTTGGAAAAAACCGTATCTGGCGGTATACTTGGGACATGAGCACACTTGTTGCGTTTGAGGCCATTTTGGTCGTGAGTTGTTTGATTTCTTTATATTTGGCCCGTGAAGCATTTTTCCCGGCAAGCCTGTTCTGGGCGTTCGGCGCTGTCGCTTTTTTCATTATGGCCGTGCTCGGTACCTTTAAGGCCGGCGGATTTACGGTGGCCGAAACCTATTACGCTACAGCTCGTTTGTTCGCAGGCTCGGTTGGGCTTGTTTCCTTTATGCTGGGTGCGCTGAGCGGTCTGGTGCCGGGCTTTATCACCCGTTTCTGGTGGTGGATTCTGCTGCTTCTCGTTACCTTCCTGTCAATTCTTCTATTGCTCGGCATGTGGAACATAACCTCGACCGGTCAGCAGATCGTTGTTGGCGTGATCCTGCTGGTCGGCCTTATTCGCCTGATATCAAGCGGCATGCTCGCTGTTTACCTCTTGCTCGGGGTCGCCTGCCTGGTCCTGACGGAAACCGCGGATAGCTGGATTGCTGTCAATACCGGTATGGATGCCGTCAATATCTTCAATATCCTCTTGTCTTTTGCCGTTGTTTCGTTTGGGTTGGCGGCATCCCGGGATAACTGGGATTAGAGCCTGGCTGCGACCATTTGTCTGATCTGTCCGGATTAATTGCAACTTTCCCCGACTTTGCTATAACCGCCTCATGAATTTACCTTCGGAAACTAATTCCGAAACGGCGCAGCCTTTAGCTAAAGGATAAACAAGCTGACATGACCGATACATCATCGAGCACATCTGAAAAAAGCCTGTTCGTCGTCTTTGGGGGGAAAGTCTCGGACACCCGCGGCAAAGACTTTACCGACATCAAGAAACTCGACGTACGCGGTTTCTATGATCTGTATGAGGATGCCCTGGCCTCCTGGCGGGCGGCCAGCCAGCTAAACGTCGATGACGCCTTCACCAAATATGTCATCGTCCGGGTCTGGTAAATCCGCGAAAATTCCGCCCACCGGAATTTTCAGGCCTTACGGCAGCCGCTTTTTGCACAATGATGGATCATGGTCTATATGTTTGACCACAATCATTTAAATTCGAAGGTCTATCGTGCGAAATTTTTATCAAGCGGGTCGCTCTGTTACCTATGGAACAAAAGGGGCTGTCGCCACCTCCAGCACCCACGCATCACAAGTTGGATTGTCCGTTCTCAAATCCGGTGGTAATGCCATGGATGCGGCCATTGCGGCCTGCGCCGTTCAATGCGTTGTTGATCCCATGCAAACCGGCATTGGCGGTGATTGCTTTGCGCTTGTTTCCACGGGCGGGAGCAGCAAAATCGAAGGCCTGAACGGATCCGGCAGATCTCCGGCGGCTCTAAGTGCGGATTATCTGCTGGGGCAGGGCATGACAGCAATGGATGCGGAGAGCGCTCATTCCATCACGGTTCCCGGCGCCATCGATGCATGGACCCGGTTGCACGAGCAATTCGGCAGCATGGAATTTGCCGATATCCTGCAACCCGCTATCGATTTTGCGGAAAATGGTTTTGTTGTCACCCAGCGAACCTCCATCGACTGGGAAATGGGCACACCCAGACTTCTCAAGAATGCGGCATCAACTGCGTTATACCTGAAGGATGGCAAACCACCGGCCGCAGGAACCGTCTGGAAGCTGCCCGAGCTTGCCGCAACCTTGAAAGCGATTGCCAAGTCCGGGCGGGCCGCGTTTTATGAGGGTGATCTTGCAGAGAAAATGGCCAATAGTCTGCAAGCAGCGGGTGGTGTGCACACGGCCGATGATTTTGCCGCAACCTCGGCCGACTTTGTTGGCTCCATCACGGCGGAATATGAAGGAAATACCATCCATCAGATACCGCCAAGCGGACAGGGCATTACCGCTCTGATCATGATTAATATTCTCAAGGCCTATGATTTGTCCGGCTTGGATCCCAATGGCGCCAAGCGCCTGCATCTGGAGGCAGAGGCGGCGCGACTGGCCTATCTGGCCCGCAACAAGTTCGTCGCCGATCCGCAGCATGTGGATGTTCCCCTGGATATGCTGTTGTCCGATGAGTTCGCCGACCAGCTCAGATCGCATATCGACGTGGGCAAAGCCGGGGATCCAACAGGAGCTTATGCTTTGGAGCGGCATCGGGACACGGTGTATCTGTCCGTGGTCGACAAGGACGGCAATGCCGTTTCTTTCATCAATTCCCTGTTCCAGGGATTTGGCTCCGGCATCGCCTGCCCGGAAACCGGGGTGATGTTCCAGAACCGCGGCTATGGTTTTGTGCTGGAGCCCGGCCATCTGAACTGCGTCGCTCCTGGCAAACGTCCGATGCATACCATCATTCCCGGTATGGTCACCCGCGGCAACCAGGCGACCATCTGCTATGGCGTCATGGGCGGCGGCTATCAGCCGGTCGGCCATAGCCATGTGTTGACCAATATCTGGAATTTCGGCATGGATCCGCAGGAGGCCATTGACAGTCCGCGGGCCTTCTACAATGACGGCGTGCTGGAGGTGGAAGAAGGCATTCCCGCCTCTGTCCGGCAGGAACTGACAGATATGGGCTATGTCCTGGCGGATACCAGCATGCCACTCGGCGGTGGACAGATCATTATGATTGATCCGGACACCGGGGTATTGGCGGCAGGATCCGAATCCCGGAAGGACGGCTGCGCTCTCGCCTACTAGCCGTCCTCTCTCCGGTCAGGGTCCATTAGTCAGACGCGGCGATTGACTTGCCGGCTGAGCCAAGTTCGGAGCAGGCCTGCTGCACCCGTTCGGCCATGGATGTTTCGCAGGCCCGAAGCCAGGCGCGTGGATCGTAGAATTTCTTGAACGGCGTGCCGTTTTCAGGGTCGATCTGGTAGCGGAAGGCTTTCGGATGCTCTTCCATGTAAGGGGCCATGGCCTTTGAGAAGGCAAACTGGGTGTCCGTGTCCACATTCATCTTGAAGACACCATAGCTGACAGCCTCGCTGATTTCTTCCGGGCTGGAGCCGGAGCCGCCATGGAAAACAAAATCCAGCGGTTTTTCGTCGGTGTCATGGATATTTCGGACATGAGCCTGGGACTGCTGAAGAATTTCCGGGCGCAACTGGACATTGCCGGGTTTGTAAACCCCGTGAACATTCCCGAAGGCGGCGGCCACGGAGAAATGCCCGATGGGTGAGAGCTGGTCAAAGGCCTGCAGCACCTCGGATGGCTGGGTGTAGAGGCGGTTATTGTCCACCAGGTCTACATCACTGCCGACCCCGTCTTCCTCACCGCCGGTGACGCCAAGCTCAATTTCCAGGCTCATATCGATCTTGGCCAGGCGCTTGAGGATCCGCTCACAATCGGCCAGATTTTCCTCAATGGGTTCTTCGGACAGGTCGAGCATATGGGATGAGAAGAGCGGTTTGCCGGTGGCTTCATATTCTGCCTCGCTGGCTTCAATCATGCCTTCCACCCAGGGGATGAGCCCCTTGTTGGCATGGTCTGTATGCAGCACAACGCAGATACCATATTCCTTGGCGACCGTATGCACGTGGCGGGCGGCAGAGACCGCGCCGAGAACCTTGGCGGCATGGGAATCCTTGATGCCCTTGCCGGCAAAAAACTGGGCACCGCCGTTGGACAGCTGAATGATAATGTCCGACTTGCTGTTCATGGCGCCTTCCAGCGCCGCATTGACCGTGTTGGTACTTGTGACATTGATGGCCGGTAGAGCATATCCCTGTTGTTTGCATGTCTTTACCAGGGTGAGATAGTCGCCTCCCGTAACGACACCGGGTTTCAATGTTTTTGCTTCTTGTTGCACGTGATTTTCCTCTTGTCTTCTGTTGCCTGTTTAAACGCGTAAATCTACTGCCTATTCATTTAGAATTCTTTACATCCGCTCCGGAACCTCGATACCTAGAATATTTAGGACAAGCTCAATCTGGCGCAAGGTTATAGCACAAAGCCGGAGCCGGGAGGCCCGGATTTCCGGGTTGTCCTCACCCAGCACAGGGCAGTCATGATAAAAGCCGTTAAATTCCTGGGTCAGGGCATAGACATGATCGCAGAGCACGTTCGGTGTGTTTTTTGAAAGCGCCGCCTGAACCGCTTCGGGAAGAGCGGCGAGGGCGAGCATCAAGTTCCGCTCCGCCTCTTCTGTCGCCAAAAGCTTCCCGTCACTGATGTTCTGCTCTGCGGCTTTGCGCAACATCGACTTGATGCGGACCGCCGCATACATCTGATAGGGCCCGGTGCGGCCTTCAAATTTGGTGAACCGCTCCAGATCGAACGCATAGTTTGACATGCGCTGGTTCGACAGATCCGCATATTTGATGGCGGCAATGCCGACTTTTTCCGTGATGTCGTCCAGCTCCGCTGCGTCGAAGCGATCCGCCAGGCCGGCTTCCTCAATGACCTTGCGGGCCTCCTGGATGGCATCTGTAATTAGCGCGCGCAGGCGGACCACGCCGCCATCACGGGTTTTCAGCGGCTTGCCGTCGGTGCCATTTACCGTGCCGAAGCCCACATGCTCCAGATGGCAATCGGCATTGATGCTGTGACATTTGCGCGCGGCCCGGAACACCTGTTCGAAATGCAGGCTCTGGCGGGCGTCGACCACATACAGAATGCGATCGGGGGAATGTTCCTGCTCCCGCAATTCAATGGTGGCGAGGTCGGTGGTGCCATACATGACGGCGCCGTCTGACTTCTGCAGGATCAGCGGCGGCATCTCCTTCTTGTCCGTTTCTTCGGCAACCTGAACAACGACGGCGCCGTCGGAGATTTCCGAATATCCTTCTTTCTCAAGGCGGGCGAGCATCACCGGGATATGGTCATTGGTATCCGCTTCGCCCTTCCATTCGGTGAATTGAGCGCCGAGGAGATCAAAGTCGGTTTTGGTCTCATTAATGGAGATATCCCGCATATGCTGCCAGAGCGCCCGGTATCCGGCGCGGCCGTTCTGCAGAGCAAAAGTGGCGCTGCGGGCCGCTTCCAGAAAGGTGGGGTCCTCTTTGCTGCGGGCCGAGGCGGCAGGATAGAGCACCTGCAATTCTTCAACAGAGACAGGAGACTCGTCCGGATAAGGGCCGCTATAGTCTTCCTTGAAATAGTCGAGATCCGGCTGGTCCCGCTCGATCTCCTTGATCAGCAGACCCATGGGCAGGCCCCAGTCGCCAAAATGCACATCGCTGATCACATCATCGCCCATAAAGATACGCAGGCGGCGCAGGCATTCACCGATAATCGTCGCTCTCAAGTGACCCACATGCATGGCCTTCGCCACGTTCGGGCCGCCGAAATCGACGATGACCTTTTCAGGCGTATGGCCAGTACGACAGCCGAAGCTTTCATCGTCAGTGAGATCACTGATATGACCGACCAGGAACTCATCAGTGAGCCGCATATTGATAAAGCCGGGTCCAGCCAGTTCGAGTTTTGCAAAAATGCAAAACTCCTCGAGCTTTTCGACCACTTCTTTTGCAATTTTGCACGGGTCCTGTTTTGCCTGCTTGGCGGCGGCGAGGGCGCCGTTGCATTGAAACTGTCCCAGCTCCCGCCGCTGGGAAACCACCACTTTGCCATAGGACGGATCGAGATCCAGCGCTGCGAAAGCCTGCCCGGCCAGGGCACTCAATTGGTTCAGGAGGGACGTTGTCACGGGATCGCGGCCTTTTTTTGAAATGTCTCTTGTATGTTCGCCCTGCGATCAATATCTACACGGCACCTGAGCGGCATTATCTAATGGAAAAACACCGACAGGCCAAGTCAAATGGGCAAAAAACCGGGGAATAAGCCTGCGACGTGCCCGTCAGACGGAAATTTTGAAAATTTTGTCACGAACCTTGACTCTTCTGAGCGTATTGCTTACATCAGTCGGGAATGTGTTAGCACTCATAAGGGATGAGTGCTAACAGTCGTTGAAACCCATGTAATTATTAGGAAATTGAGGGAGAAGCTTGATGACATTTCGTCCATTGCATGATCGTGTATTGATCAAACGCATTGAAGCTGAAGAAAAGACAGCCGGCGGTATCATCCTGGTCGATAGTGCCCAGGAAAAGCCTTCGCAGGGAGAAGTCCTTGCCACAGGCACAGGCTCCATTGCTGAAGACGGGAGCATTCGCGCGCTCGACGTCAAGGTCGGCGACACGGTCGTGTTCGGAAAATGGTCCGGCACTGAAATCAAGATCGACGGTGAAGACGTCCTGATCATGAAAGAATCAGACATCATGGGCGTTATGGCCTAATCGACTAGCTGTTAGTGAGGAATTATAGACATGGCTAAAGAAGTCAAATTCAATACAGATGCCCGTAATCGTATGCTCAAGGGCGTAAACGTACTGGCGGACGCTGTAAAAGTAACATTGGGCCCAAAAGGCCGTAACGTTGTTCTCGACAAATCTTTTGGCGCTCCGCGCATCACCAAGGACGGTGTCACGGTTGCCAAGGAAATCGAACTTGAAGACAAGTTTGAAAACATGGGCGCCCAGATGGTTCGCGAAGTTGCGTCCAAGACCAACGACGTCGCCGGTGACGGCACCACGACGGCCACGGTTCTGGCCCAGTCGATCGTTCAGGAAGGCCTGAAAGCAGTGGCTGCAGGCATGAATCCGATGGATCTGAAGCGCGGTATCGATCTCGCCGTCGGTGCAGCGATTGCCAGCATCCACAAAGCCTCCAAGCCGGTTGCCGGTCAGGAAGAAATTGCTCAGGTTGGTACAATTTCTGCCAACGGCGAAGCTGAAATCGGAAACATCATTTCCGAAGCCATGCAGCGGGTCGGCAACGAAGGCGTCATCACGGTTGAAGAAGCCAAAGGCCTCGACACCGAGCTGGACGTCGTGGAAGGCATGCAGTTTGATCGCGGATATCTTTCCCCATACTTCGTTACCAATGCTGAAAAGATGGTGGCAGACATGGAAAGCCCGTACATCCTGCTGCACGAGAAAAAACTCACCAACCTGCAGCCGATGCTCCCGCTTCTGGAAGCGGTTGTTCAGGCCGGTAAGCCGCTTCTCATCATTGCGGAAGACATTGAAGGCGAAGCCCTGGCAACTCTGGTTGTCAACAAGCTGCGCGGTGGCCTGAAAGTGGCGGCGGTTAAAGCCCCTGGTTTTGGTGACCGTCGGAAAGCCATGCTGGAAGACATCGCCATCCTGACCGGAGGCCAGGTGATTTCCGAAGAAATCGGTATCAAGCTGGAAAATGTTGGCCTGGACATGCTGGGAACGGCGAAATCCGTGACCATCACCAAGGAAGAAACAACCATCGTCGATGGGGCCGGTGAGAAAGCCGATATCGAAGGTCGTTGCAACCAGATCCGCGGACAGGCAGAAGAAACCACATCTGACTATGATCGTGAAAAACTTCAGGAGCGTCTTGCCAAACTGGCTGGCGGTGTTGCAGTCATCAAAGTCGGTGGTGCCACTGAAGTCGAAGTGAAAGAACGCAAAGACCGCGTCGACGATGCCCTGCACGCAACCCGTGCAGCCGTTGAAGAAGGCATTGTTGCCGGTGGCGGTACAGCGCTTCTTTATGCCTCCAAGGCCCTTGACGATCTCACAGGCGACAACGAAGACCAGAATGTCGGCATCAAGATTGTCAAGCGCGCCCTTCAGGCTCCTTGCCGTCAGATCGCTGAAAATGCCGGTTCCGACGGCGCGGTTGTTGTCGGTAAGTTGCTTGAGCAAGACAGCCTGTCTTTCGGCTTCAACGCCCAGACCGGCGAATATGTCGACCTGACGTCTGACGGTGTTGTTGATCCGGCGAAAGTCGTGCGGACAGCTCTGGAAGATGCCGCTTCGGTTGCCAGCCTGCTGATCACGACAGAAGCCATGGTTGCGGAAGCGCCTTCTAAAGACTCTGGCGGCGCTCCTGCTATGCCTGACATGGGCGGCATGGGCGGTATGGGCGGCGGCATGGGCTTCTAAGCCACGCTACCCATCTACCAAAAAAAATTGGGCCGCCTCACATTTGGGGCGGCCCTTTTTTGTGTCTGGCTCCAATTCGAACAACAGAGGTTATTGTTTCTCGAACACCTGCAGGAAATTATTGGCTGGCATCGGGACGGCTTCGAGATGGGTCAGGCCATTGCTCGCGGCCAGGTCAATCACCACTTCCTGATCGCGGATGGCATAGGAAGGGTTGCGGGATTTCAGCCATTGGTCAAATGTCTCGTTGGTCGGCGCTGTCTGGACGCCCCCCACCTTGAACGGTCCGTAGAGGAAAAGCCGCCCCCCCGTCGTCAGAATACGGCCGGCGCCGGCAAGCAATCCTTCACAGACCTCAAAAGGAGAAATATGGATCATATTGGCATTAAAGATGCCCGTGATCGGCAGGTCCGAATATTCGCCAGTCTCAACCGGCCAAAAGCTGTCTGTCGCGTCCAGCCTCAAGGGCATGCGAAGATTGGGAGAGGGGCTATGGGTGATCCAGTCAATGACACTCTCAATCTGATCTTCTTCATAATTTGTCGTCTGCCAGCGATATCTGGGAAGCAGCGGGGCGAAATGCACGGCATGTTCCCCGGAACCGCTGGCGACTTCCAATATTGTTCCGACCGGCGGCAGGCGGGACATCAGCATTTCGGAAATGGGCTCCCGGTTGCGCTGGGAAGAAGCGGAATATTGGCGTCTGTCCATCAGTTAATTTTTATCTTTAGCCGGCTTCATATGTTTCTTAGGGGATCGAAATCCTTCGGCAAAAAACGCTGCTCTCTGGTCCGGTGGCAGACTTCTGGCAAATTCGAGAAGGGATTGTTTCAACATCCCCTCAATCTCCATGCGCTTGGCGATCATGTCCGTATAGGCGGCATTAATGGCCACTTCATCCAGCACCTCTGCGCCCAGAAGCTGGGCCAGTTGCTGCCGTGTCTGGTGATAGGCCCTGAAATGAGGTTTCAGAAGTCTGCGCCGCTCTTTCCAGATTTTGCGGGCCTGATCCCTATGGTCATCCTTAAGAACGTCCATGGCGGCGTGGCGATCGAAAATCGTGCCTTTGGAGCGCTTTTTGCCGAAGCCATAGTCATACCACTGGGCAGCGACGAAGCCGCCGATGATAAGATTGACCGCAACAGAGACGATCAGGGCAACGGACAGGATACGGGATCTAGAGGCTGGCATTATCACTCTCCAGGTCAAACAGGGAGACACCGAAACTCGGCTCATCCAGGGCAAGCTCATCGTCACCGGAAATCAGATTGGGACTGGCCAATCCTAAAAAGGCGCCGACAAAACCGGCAATTAACAGACCGGAGGCCGGCTGCCAGAAGGAGCCGAACGGCCAGAGGATTTTTGCCAATGAGCCGGTATTGGTTTCCTCCGCATCAATCAGGACACGTGACAACAGGGCTGAGGGCGCTGCGACAGACATGTCCTCTGCCGCCAGCAGGGAATCAAATTTTTCTTCCTGGCGCAGCATGCTTTTGGCCACGTCCGAGCTTTCCAGCAAACGGGTCATCAGATCCCTGTCCGCCGCGGGCCAGGCTTGGCTGCGGGAGCCATATATATCCAGAACGGATTTAAACCGCTCGAGTTCAGCCGAGTGTTTTTCCTTCATCACATGTCTCCATCCCTGTGCCTGCGGGCAGGCAACAGGAGCTTCTTCAAACTCCGGCGGCCCCGGGCAAGCAGAGATTCCAATGCATCTACTGATATGTCCATTACACTAGCCGCCTCGATATTTCCACAGTCCTCAAAATGTACCAGTGAAATAGCGATCCGTTGCCGGGGCGGGAGCTGTTGCAGGGCTTCGGTGACCTTGTCCCCCAACTGACGCTGTTCCTGTGCCTCTAAAGGGCCGGGAGCGGGATCTTCTAGCTCCGGCACTTCTTCATCGCTATACCGGTTTTGCTTTCGCAAATAATCGATACACAGGTTGTGAGTGACACGATGCAGCCAGGTCCGGATCTGCGCCTTGGCCTGCCAGTCTGGCGCCTGCTTCCAGAGCTTCAGGAAGGCTTCCTGGGCGATGTCTTCCGCCATTGACGGATCCCCCAGGATTCGCATAGCCAACCGGTAGGAGCCATCAAGATGTTGATCGGCTACCTTTCGGCTCGCAGCAGGGTCCCCTTTGGCGACCGCTTGCATGAGAGCAGCATCTCTTTCAATATCGCTCAGATTCCGCATTATCACCTAAAGGCTGGCCGGACTAGTCTTCGATCGTCCTTCACAACTGACTGTTATACGGACGGGAATCACATATTCCGTCGCCGCATTGCGATTTTTTTGGAGTCCGAACGGGATCGGGATTTAAGCGGAGGGCTGGCTCGCTTCCTGGCTTCCGTTCACTTCCGGCTTTTTCTCGGCCTTGCTGTCAGATTTTTCCTCTGCCTTGTCTTTTTCCATTTCAGACAAAAGGGTCGGCTGCTCCTTAGCAATGCGCTTCAAGGTGCCACCAATTTCCCCGCCAGGTTCAATTTCAATTTCGCCATAGCTGATATCACCGGTGACACGGCCGGTTTTACGAACCACAAGCCGGGTGCGGGCTTTCATCGTGCCGTCAAATGCACCGGAAATGTCGGCCGTATCGATGTTGACAGTCCCGTTGAAAACACCACTTTTGCTGATTTCAATTTCCTTGCTGTCCATGGAAGCTTCAACGATGCCTTCAACAATGAGACGGTCACAGGATGTAATCTCGCCTTTAAGGTGAATGTCCGCTCCGACATGGAGGCGGCTGCCCTGTTTTTTCTCTTCCGGCGCATGTCCGTATACCGGTGATTTGGGTCGTAGGGCGTTATCTACGCCATAGGTCCGGGCGCCTGGAGTATTGCTCATGGGTTTTGTCCTGCTTTCTGCTTGTTGTTCCGAAGACTGTTTTGCGTCTAGATCGGCTTCAGGTGAATCGGTAAGTTTGCTCTTTTTTTGGAACATGCGGATGTCCTGTTCTAGATAGATATAAACACGGATATGGACATATAATGTTGTCCGACTTGCGATGAATGTTTGTCAAAAATGTGGCATATGCGCCATCATACGCTTTTTACTGCCATGATCTTATGCTGAAATTATGGCGAGTGCAGCTTTCTTTTTATTTTATGACACTAAATATGACTGTTCGAAAGATTACCGGCCTGTTGGCCTTGCTTATACTGCTCGCATTATACTCACTTCTTTGCATGTATATTGCCGTTAATTTCCTGCCTGAGAGTAAAATCGCCGAACTGATATACTATCCCGTTGTCGGGATCATCTGGATTTTTCCGGCTATGAAAATTGTTAAATGGATGCAGACACAGGATTAGTCCGGACATAAAGAAGCCGGATCGAGAGGGGGGATCGATCCGGCTTTAAATTGCTTTTCTTTGGGAGAGGGGGACTTTC
This sequence comes from Sneathiella sp., assembly GCA_965228285.1. Classification (GTDB taxonomy): domain Bacteria; phylum Pseudomonadota; class Alphaproteobacteria; order Sneathiellales; family Sneathiellaceae; genus Sneathiella. The sequence continues at coordinate 2,472,550 of OZ245808.1, read as the reverse complement.
CCAAGGATCAGCAAATCTGTTACGCGTCTGTACTGATAATAGATTTAATGTGGTGTCTATTTCGTTAATGTCTAGTGATGGAAGTCACTCTTTTTCATCACCATCGCGTGACCCGGCGGAATTTACCCGTTTCGGGAGAGAATTTCCTTTGATTTCAGAATGATACGAACGGTTTCCGACCACAGACCGGTGGTGGAAATTGTCTCGCTGCTGACCCATTTTACATCAACCGCATCATCCATAGCGATTGCAGTTCCGGAAACATACTCGGCTACATAGTCCACCAGCACATAATGATAAGCAATACTGCCCTTTTCATCTTTCTGGATGACATTCACCACATCGACGATTTCCCTGATTTCGACCGTCAGGCCGGTTTCTTCCAGGACTTCCCGATAGGCGGCCTCGACGGTGGTTTCGCCCAGCTCCTGTGCCCCGCCCGGCAGGCTCCACTGACCCTTGCGCGGTTCCTTGCCCCGTTTGATCAGCAGGACATCGTCTCCCTTGAATATGGCGACGCCGACACCGACGGCGGGACGGATCGGCGGGGCAGGTTGACTCACCCCTTTAACCCTTGTTGCCGATGCGTTCGGTGGCCAGAATCAATCGGGTCAGATCGTCCGGTTCCGACAGGCGATGATCCCCGTTTTTGACAAGTGAGACGGTGACGTCCTCGCTCACCAGGGCCTCCTGGATCTGCAGGGCCGTCTGCCAGGGAACGCTGTCATCTTTCATTCCCTGCAGCAGATGGACAGGACAGGTGACGTTGATCGGACCGTCCAGCAGAAAGTTGCGGGGTCCATCGTCAATCAGCTTGCGGGTGATGATATAGGGCTCGTCCGAATATTCCGATGGTTGATCCCATTGCCCGGTCTCTTCAATCGCTTGTCTGCCCTCCTCCGGCATGTCCTCCCACATGCGGGCAGTGAAATCCGGCGCGGCCGCTATGCCGATAAATCCGGCGATCCGCTCCGGCCGCAGCTCCGCCATCCTGAGCCCGATCCAGCCGCCCATGGAAGAGCCGACAATGATCTGCGGCCCGGCGGTGCAATTATCCAGAATTGCCAGAGCATCATCTGTCCAGCGGCTGATGGTGCCGTCGGTAAATAATCCTGTCGATTGTCCGTGCCCCAGATAGTCAAACCGTGTATAGCTTCGGTGCAGTCCGGTCATGGCTTTTTCAAGGGCAAGTGCCTTTGTTCCTTCCATATCGGACATAAAACCGGAACAGAAGATAACCCCAGGAGAAAACCCCGCTGTATGATGAAAGGCTAGGGATTGACCATCCGGTCTCGACAGCATATCTGGTGTGGTTGAATCAGTCATTTTGCGCTTTGTAGAAATCATTCATGAACAACTTGGATCCTCAACATAACATCTCTTTGCCCGAAGGCGAAAGTCATGTCCCGACCGTTTTGCAGGTCCTGCCCAGTCTAAACGGCGGCGGGGTGGAAAGAGGCGCCATCGAAATGGCGGCTGCCCTCAAGGAATATGGCTGGCTCCCCATCGTCGTCTCGGCTGGCGGGATCATGGAATATGAACTCAAACGGATCGGGGTGCGTCACATCACCCTGCCGGTGGCCTCGAAAAACCCAGTTGTCATGTATAAAAATATCCAGCGCTTGATGGAGGTCATTGAGGAGCATGACGTCGATATCGTCCACGCCAGAAGCCGCGCCCCGGCCTGGAGTGCAATGGCTGCCGCCAAAAAAACCGGATGTCATTTTGTCACGACCTTTCATGCCGCTTATACCCGCGGCGGATATTTCAAGAATCTCTATAACTCCGTCATGGCAAAGGGTGAGAAGGTCATTGCCATCTCCGACTTTATCGCCGGTCATATCCAGGAAAATTATGATGTCGCGCCCGGGCAGGTCATCGCCATTCCGCGGGGTGTCGATTGTCGAAAGTTCAACCCGGCAGCCATTAGTGCCGAGCGGATTATCAAGATGGCGAGTGACTGGCATCTGCCGGACGGTGTCCCGGTCATCATGCTCCCCGGTCGGCTGACTCGTCTGAAAGGTCACACTGCTTTCATCAAGGCCTTGGCGAAACTGGAAGACAGCCATTTCCTCGCCCTCATGGTCGGCAGCACTGAGGGACGGGACGCCTATTGCGCTGAGCTTAACGAGCTTATCAAATCCAAGAATCTTGAAGGCAAAGTGCAGATCAAAGGTCATTGTGATGACATGGCGGTTGCGCTGATGCTCTCTGATGTGGTCGTGTCCGCGACCACCGTCCCGGAGGGCTTTGGCCGAGTGGCAGTGGAGGCGCAGGCCATGGGTCGGCCCGTCGTGGCAACGGCCCATGGGGGATCCATGGAGACGGTCCTTGACGGTGAAACGGGCTGGCTGGTGCCTGTTGGGGATGAGGATGCCATCGCAGCCGCTCTGTCGGCCGCGATCAATATGACCTCGGAGCAGCGGGAGGCCGTCGCCGCTTTGGCACGGCAGCATGTGGTTGAGAAATACGCTATCGAGAAAATGTGTGAGTCGACCATCGCCGTTTATGCAGGTCTGTTGGGGAAGGAAGAGCTCCGGATTCCAGAGGCCGTAGTGGTAGATAACACTGACCCCTGAATCACACATAATTCCCTAATCTGCCCGAAGAGACCGCGTATTGCTTGACATGCGACCCCAGATTTCTAAAGTCGCCCGGTTGATTTAAGATTCAGGGCAGGGTGTTGCTCGGAATTCATCAAAGAACTGGCGGTTTATTGTGGAAAACGGAAAATTTGAGATTACGCTCCCGGACGGGAGTGTTCGTCCCTTTGACAAACCTCTGTCTGGGGAGGATTTGGCACTTGAAATCGGGCCCGGTCTGGCAAAAGCGGCATTGGCTTTGCGTATTGACGGGGAGCTGAAAGACCTGAAAACGACCCTCAATACAGACACAACCGTTGAAATCGTCACCGTTCGCGAAGACGGAGAAGAGGTGCTCGAACTTCTGCGCCATGACGCCGCCCATGTGCTGGCGGAAGCAGCGAAGGAGCTGTATCCGGATATCCAGGTCACCATCGGACCGGCCATCGAGGACGGCTTCTATTATGACTTTGCACGCAAGGAGCCGTTCACACCGGAAGATCTGGAAAAAATTGAAAAGCGGATGCATGAGATTGTTGACCGCGATGAACAGATCACCCGGGAAGAGTGGGAGCGGGATAAGGCCGTCGCGTTTTTCAACAGCATCGGCGAGCATTACAAGGCGGAAATCATCGCCGGGATTCCCGATGATCAACCTATCGGCATCTACCGGCAGGGCGATTTTCAGGATCTCTGCCGCGGCCCGCATTTGCCGTCGACCAAAAAGCTTGGACATGCTTTCAAGCTGATGAAGCTTGCCGGCGCCTATTGGCGTGGCGACTCGCGAAATGAAATGCTGCAGCGGGTGTATGGCACCGCCTGGCGCAATGAAAAAGAGTTGAAGTCCTATCTGCATCGGTTGGAGGAAGCCGAGCGGCGGGATCATCGCAAGCTGGGCCGGGAGATGGATCTATTCCATATCCAGGAAGAAGCTGTGGGGATGGTGTTCTGGCATGAAAAAGGCTGGACCCTGTATCGCACTCTGGAAAAATATCTGCGCAACAAGCTGGATGCTGCCGGATATAAGGAAGTGAAAACCCCGCAACTGGTGGACCGTAAGCTATGGGAAGCCTCTGGGCACTGGGAGAAATTCCAGGATGCGATGTTCACAACGGAAACGGAATCCGAGCAACGGACTTTCGCCCTGAAGCCCATGAACTGCCCCTGTCATGTGCAGATCTTCAACCAGGGAATCACGAGCTATCGGGATTTGCCGTTGCGCATGGCCGAGTTTGGATCCTGCCATCGATATGAACCGTCAGGAGCCCTGCATGGGATCATGCGGGTCCGTGGGTTTACTCAGGATGATGGCCATATCTTTTGTACCGAAGATCAGATCACTTCTGAAACCGTCGCCTTTTGCGAACTTTTACTGGATGTCTACAAGGATTTCGGATTTACCGATGTGAAGGTGAAATTCTCTGATCGGCCGGAAGTTCGCGCTGGCGATGATTCGATTTGGGACAAATCCGAGGGATCCCTTCGGGAAGCCATCGACGCAACCGGTCTGCCCTATAGCATGAACCCCGGGGAAGGGGCTTTTTATGGCCCGAAACTGGAATTTGTGCTGACCGATGCTATCGGGCGCGACTGGCAGTGCGGGACTCATCAGGTTGATTTCGTGATGCCTGAGCGGCTTAACGCCAATTATATTGGTGAAGATGGAGCCAAGCACCGTCCCGTGATGCTGCACCGGGCTATTTTTGGCTCAATGGAGCGGTTCATCGGAATATTGATTGAGGAATATTCGGGTCGTTTTCCTTTGTGGCTGGCGCCTGAGCAAGTCGTCGTTGCCACGATTACGGATGAGGCCGACGATTATGCCAAAGAGGTGCTACAGCGACTGAAAGCTGCGGGTCTTCGGGCCAGCCTGGATCTTCGGAATGAGAAGATTAATTACAAGGTGCGGGAGCATAGTCTTGCAAAAGTACCCGCCCTTTTGGTTGCCGGAAAGCGCGAAGCGGAGGAGCAATCCATTTCTGTGCGCAGGCTGGGCGAAAAGCATCAGAAAGTTCTCGATCTTTCAGAAGCAATTGACCAGTTGGTTGAAGAAGCCAGAGTTCCGGGCCTGTAAATGGCCTGGGACACTTAAAAAGAAGCAGTGGCAATAAATCGTTAAAAACTGTAGAATATGCTGATGTTGCTTCTCTCACGAGGAGTGCAACGCATGACTAATGATCAAAGGAGAAAGTAAATAGCCCGCCCACAAAGAAATACCGTCCCGACGAAAGAGGGACCGCGTACCAACGAAGATATTGAAGCCTCAAGCGTTCGACTGATCAACGATGAGGGAGATAACATCGGTCTCGTAATTATTCAGGCCGCCATGGGTTTGGCCGATGAAGCAGGACTGGACCTCGTGGAAGTCTCTCCCGGTGAGACCCCGGTATGTAAATTGATGGATTATGGCCGCGCGAAATTCGAAGCCCAGAAAAAAGCCGCGAAAGCCCGCAAGAAACAGAAGACCTTTGAGATAAAGGAAATCAAGATGCGGCCGAATATTGATGACCATGATTACCAGGTCAAGATGCGGTCCGTGAACAAGTTCCTTGAAACTGGCGATAAGGTGAAAGTCACCATGCGCTTCAGAGGGCGGGAGATGGCTCATCAGGAATTGGGTATGAAGCTGTTGCATCGGGTTCGTGACGAGACAGAGGAAATTGCCAAAGTGGAGCAATATCCCAAGATGGAAGGGCGCCAGATGACCATGGTGATCGCGCCAACGAAATAGCCCCTTTTTGACCGACAAAAGGCCTGCGTCATTGTAAGGATGAAGCAGGCCTTTATTGATTCTGATCAATGTAATTTTTCAGGATATGACATATATCCAGATATGAATTCCATCCCTATATGAAAGAAAGGTGTATCATGTCTGACCGTGTTCCTGTACATCGACCCACCGATTGGTGGCCTGACTTTTTCGAGCCTTTTCGCAATATTGGACAGCAAGTCCAGGATTTCTTCTCTCCCACTGCTGAAGCAGGGGCAAATGAGGGTGAATATGACATCACCCTGGAGCTTCCGGGTGTTAAAGAAGAAGATATCGATATCTCCCTTAACGACAATATGCTGACCATCAAGGGCGAGAAAAAATCTGAAAAAGAAGAGAAGGGAAAGACCTACTATTTTTCAGAGCGATCCTATGGATCGTTCCAACGAACATTCCGGCTCCCCGCCAATGTCGAGGCGGATAACGTCAATGCGAAATTTGAAAATGGCGTTCTTCATATCAGTCTGCCAAAGATGAAGGAAGTGGAGCCTCCCACGAAAAAAATCAAGATTGGCGGCAAATAAGAAATTTGCGGCCTGATGCTAGACTGCCGGCTTTTTCCCCCGGCCGGAAGATGAGAATCTGCTGGCCCCCGAGCAGGCGGTTGAAGGGTAGCCCTGAACTTGTTCAGGGCTACTTTCTTATCTAACTACAGTCATCCTCCGGTGAAATACCCTGAACCAGAGAGACAAAGTCAAACGGGGAAGTGGCAGATTGAGGGTCAAAGGTAACTTTTACGGCATCAATATAAGAATAATCACCGGATGAATCAAAACGCCAGAGGTTTGGCGCGTCAGACCCTCCAAAGCTTTTATCCAGACAATAAGGACGCGTATCCCCATGCATCAGCAGGACAGGACGTTTGAAATCTGCGGATAAAACCCTGAGGCGGTTCTTGAAAGCGGCAAAAGGATCACAGTCTTGCCGGCGGGTAAATGTACAAACTTCCGGATTTCGAAAATTGGTAACGTCGGCCTGAATGGCAAGAACAACGGCAGCGGCATTCTCCTCGCGCGCTGTTTCAAACGCTTCTTCCATCCACAGGATATTGGCTCGGTCCCGTGCATCCACGCGGGTGAGAGCCAGATCCAGATCATCCAGCAATATTTGATGCCTGCCGTTACCGGTCCCGACAATATGCAAGGTTGAAAACATTACATTTTCATATGTCCATCGCATATTTTCGGGATAGAGCTTCTGTCTGGCAAAGGACCAGTCTGCAGAAAGTGGCAACGGGTCGCTGTAAAATAGACGTCGCACCAGGTCCAGGCGATCCAGCTCCGAGTATCGCTCGCTAAGCTTCTCGCGATCGCAGTCAGTCCATTCATTGTCTCCAGGGGTGTAAAAAACGAGATCCGGATGCATGGAGTAAACCTGATCGCGCCGTTCCAGTAATAACCTGTTCGTACAAGCTGTGCCGCCGCTTTTAATATCACCGAGATGAACAACGAAGGGTAGCCCGCTCCTACGCATTGTCGGGATAACAGTTTCAGTCAATGTTTCGTTTTGGCCTTCCGTGTAAGGCATGTCGGAAATGACCAGGAACGAGAATTCCTTTGCTGCGAGCGCTGTGGGCAAGTGAAAGGCAGCAAATATCAACGCCGCCATAAATATGTGAAAAGACCAAGGCCTTGCGGGACGGATTCTTCTGCTCTCGGATCGAATTTCCATTATCATTCTCAAACAGGGCATTCGTTTTTGCCAGTTCATACTATATGACGATTAACAGAAAGCTTTTGTGACAACTATACAACAAAAATTACAAATGATTTGATTCCTGGGCTGCCAAGAGAACCTGCCTCAAGGCTGCTTCCGGAGGAGATCGGTCAGGTTATAGATATCAAGCCTCATCGAATTTTGAAGCGGAATTCGGCTGACTTCAGAACCTTTAGTTCCGACGCTGCCTGTCCAAAGGAAGACGGGCCAAAGGAATCTGTGGAGGTCTGAGAAAAAAGGCTGCATTTAGGCTTGTTTTTCGGGAAGCGCCCGGTTATAACCCTCGCTTCGTTGAGCATTCCGGCCAATTGGGGCTGCCGAGTCTGCTCGTTCGCTTCAACTTGTGTTTTAAAGGAAGCCAAAAATGCCCAAGCTCAAGACTAAGAGTGGCGTGAAAAAACGCTTCTCTCTCACTGCATCAGGTAAGGTGCGCGCAAACCAGGCCGGCAAACAGCATGGCATGATCAAGCGGACCAACAAACAGATCCGGAATCAGCGGGGAACCACTATTCTGGCCGACCAAGATGCGCGGATCGTCAAAAAGTTTTTACCGTACGGTTAAGGAGAGAGATCAATGGCACGTGTTAAACGCGGCGTCACCACGCACGCCCGCCACAGAAAAGTTATCAAGGCAGCTAAAGGATATTACGGTCGTCGTAAGAACACCTTCCGTACAGCTGTCCAGGCCGTTGAAAAAGCAGGCCAGTACGCATATCGTGACCGTCGGGTCAAGAAACGCAATTTCCGGAGTTTGTGGATCCAACGGATCAACGCCGCCTCCCGTGAACTCGGCATGACATATGGCAACTTTATGCACGGCCTCAAGCTGGCCGGCATTGAAGTGGACCGCAAGGTTCTTGCTGATATTGCCGTTCGCGAGCCTGAGGCCTTCAAGGCTTTGGTGGATGCCGCAACAGAAGCTTCCAACAAAGCCTGATAATCCGGGCCCTCGAAAATCTAGACTTTTTCGTAGACCGCTTTAATAAAGGGGGCCCATGCAGTGGCCCCTTTTTTTGTTCGTGAGTTGTGATGCAAGATATAGAAAAACTGGAAACAGACCTGCTGGCGGAGATCGGCACGATTACCGATTTGGACAGCCTGGAAGCGTTGAGAATTTCAGCGCTTGGCAAGAAGGGTAAAGTTAGCCTGTTGATGCGTGGGCTGGGTCAGATGGACCCGTCCGAGCGGCAGACGGTTGCCCCGAAACTCAACAAGCTGAAGACAACGGTCGGTAACGCCATAGACGAAGCCAAGGCATCCCTGCATACGGCGGCGCTGAATGCCAAGTTGGCGAAAGAGCGTGTTGACGTCACCCTGCCGATCCGCCCCGAAACTACAGGGCGAATTCATCCCATCAGTCAGGTGATGGACGAGATTACCGAGATCTTTGCGGATATGGGGTTTGATATCGCCGAAGGCCCTGATATTGAGGATGACTTTCATAATTTTACGGCGCTTAACATTCCGCCTGAGCATCCGGCGCGGCAAATGCATGATACCTTTTATCTTCCGGAAAAAGAGGATGGATCGCGTCAATTGCTTCGAACTCATACCTCCACGGTTCAGATCCGCACCATGCAATCCGAGGATCCGCCGCATCGGATTGTCGTTCCCGGGCGCACGTTCCGCAGTGATTCCGATCAGACTCACACGCCGATGTTTCACCAGATCGAGGGGCTCGTCATCGATAAAACAAGTCATATGGGTCATCTGAAGGGTGTGCTGGCCGAGTTCTGCCGGGCTTTTTTTGAGTTGGAAGAGATTACCATGCGCTTCCGTCCGAGCTATTTCCCGTTCACGGAACCGTCGGCGGAGATGGACATAAAATGTACCTTTGCCGGTGACCATGTGAAGGTCGGGGAAGGGGACGACTGGCTGGAGATTTTAGGATGTGGCATGGTCAATCCACGGGTTCTGGAACATTGCGGCCTCGACCCGAAAGAATATCAGGGATTTGCCTGGGGAATGGGGATCGACAGGATCGCCATGCTGAAATACGGGATACCGGATCTGAGAGCCTTCTTCGATGCGGACATACGCTGGCTTAAGCATTATGGGTTTGTGCCTCTGGATGTCCCGACGCTGGGTGGAGGGCTGTCACGATGAAATTCACAGTGTCCTGGCTCAAAGATCATCTTGATTATGATGCGTCCCTGGAAGATCTGTCCGCTAAGCTCACCTCTCTTGGCTTGGAGGTGGAGGAAATCACCGACCGGGCGAAAGAGCTTGCCGCATTTCGGGTGGCCCATGTCATTGAGGCGACACAGCATCCCGACGCCGATCGCCTGCGCGTCTGCAAAGTCGATACCGGCGAAGAGGTTGTCCAAGTAGTTTGCGGCGCTCCCAATGCCCGAACAGGTATGAAAGGTGTCTTTGCCCCTTCCGGTGTCTATGTGCCCGGAACGGACCTGCTGCTGAAGCCGACCAAGATCCGTGGCGTAGAGAGTAACGGTATGCTGGTCTCAGAGCGTGAGATGGGTGTCTCCGATGAGCATGACGGAATTATCGAAATGCCCGAGGATACGGAGATCGGCGCGTCCTATGCCAAGCTTGCCGGTCTTGACGATCCGATTATCGAGATTGCCATCACCCCCAATCATCCGGATGCCTTGGGCATCTATGGTATTGCCCGGGATCTGGCAGCGGCGGGCTTCGGAACCCTGAAGCCGCTCGACACATCCGCAATTCAAGGGCAATTCGACAGCCCTATTTCCGTCAAATTGAATTTCGATGGGACGGAGCCGCTTCCCTGCTCCAAATTTGTCGGGCGCTATGTTCGGGGGGTGAAAAACGGTCCCAGTCCGAAATGGTTGCAGGACAAGCTTTTGGCCATTGGTCTGCGGCCGATTTCGGCCTTGGTGGATATCACCAACTATGTCACCTACGACCTTGCCCGCCCATTGCATGTGTTCGATGCCGACAAAATTGAAGGCGATATCCAGGCCCGCCTTGCCGTCCAGGGAGAAAAGCTTCTGGCCCTTGATGGGGAGGAATATAAGGTCGATGCGGATGTTTGCATGATTGCCGATAACAGCCGGGGCGTGGCTCTCGGCGGCATTATGGGTGGAGAAGAAACCGGTTGCACAGATGGTACGGTCAATGTGTTCATAGAGGCTGCGCTGTTCGATCCAATCCGTGTTGCCATGTCCGGCCGCAAGCTCGGGATTGAATCCGATGCGCGCTATCGCTTTGAGCGGGGGGTCGATCCTGCATTTGTTGAGACCGGAATGGAGATTGCCACCCGGCTCGTCATGGACCTCTGCGGTGGAGAGCCGAGCCATGTGGTCATGGACGGAAGCGGCCCTGATTGGCAAAAATCAGTGGATCTTCGGGTTGATCGCGTCAGGGAACTTGGCGGCGTTGACGTGGACCTGGATGAAATGATTGGCATTCTCGCCAAGCTAGGTTTTGCACCGGAGCTGGAGGGTGAGGTAATTCATACGTCCGTGCCCTCCTGGCGGATGGATGTGGATGGGGAAGCCGATCTCGTTGAGGAGGTCTTGCGGGTTCATGGCTATGACAATATTCCGCAAGTCCCGCTTCCGACCCAAAATGTTGTTGCCAAGCCATCCGTCAATGTGAAGCAGCGGCGGGTCAGAACCGCCAAGCGGGCGCTTGCTGGAAGGCAGATGATGGAAGCGGTCACCTGGTCGTTTCTGCCGAGAGCCCATGCAGACCTCTTTGGTGGTGTTCCCGATGAGATTGTTGTGGTTAACCCGATCAGTGCGGATCTGGATGCCATGCGGCCTTCGTTGTTGCCGAACCTTGTTTCCGCAGCCGGTCGCAATCAGGCGCGCGGATTCTCTGATTTCTCACTGTTTGAGGTGGGCTCGGAATATCATTCAGATCGTCCAGATGGGCAATCAATGGTCGCTGCTGGGATCCGTGTTGGATTGACGTCAGCCCGACACTGGGACGGCAATGGCCGGGGTTATGACTGTTTTGATGCCAAAGCCGATGTCCTTGCGGTTCTCGAAGCCGTGGGAGGGCCTGCCGCCTCTGTACAGATTTCTGCTGAAGCTCCCGCCTGGTACCATCCAGGTCGATCCGGCGTTATGCAATTGGGACCGAAAAACCGGCTTGCCGCATTTGGCGAGTTGCATCCGGCGGTGCTGGAGGCCATGAAGGTAAAAGGACCAATCGTCGGATTTGAGGTGTATCTTGATAATATTCCGCTGCCCAAAGGAAAATCCGCGACGGCCCGCCCACCCCTTGTGGTTTCTGACTACCAGTCAGTGGAAAGGGACTTTGCCTTTGAAATGGAGACAGATGTGTCCGCCGATAAGATCATTCGCGCTGTCCGTGGCAGTGATAAGAAATTGATCTCGGACGTTTCGATATTCGATATTTATGAAGGGGAGCATATCGCTGAGGGGCGCAAGTCCGTCGCGTTCTCGGTACGCCTGCAGCCAATAGACAAAACACTGACGGATGATGAAATTGATGCGGTAGCCGCTAAGATCATTGCCAATGTGGAAAAAGCCAGCGGCGGAACCCTTCGCCACTGATATGGATTCTTTAACTGCAGGAGGGAGCGGTCACGCTCCCTTCCTGTTGTCTCTGGAGTGAAAATAATGACGAATAATGTCCCAGAAGGGTTTGAAAAATTTGCTTTCAGCAAAGGCTTTGTGGATTTAACAGGTCCGCTGATGGTCAGAAAACTGGAAAATGACGCATATCTAGGATTGCGGATTGAGGATAGACACTGCAATCCGGCGATGATTTGCCATGGCGGCATGCTAATGACGTTTGCTGATATGCAGCTGGGGGTCGGTGGTCAGGCGATCGCCGGCATTCGCAAGTTTCTTCCCACCATCCAGATGTCCTGTGATTTTGTTTCTCCCGCGCCAAATGGTGCCTGGCTGCAAGGACGGACCGAGGTTACAAAGCAAACGCGCACATTGTTGTTTGCAACCTGCATTTTGACCGCGGATGAAAAAACCGTGTTTAGCGGATCCGGCATCATGAAGATACCTTCGGACAAGGGAACCTATTCGGATGTGCCCTTCCCGGAGGCCTGACGCAACATTGAGATTGAATTTGGTGGTAAACCTGTTATTTGCATGAGCAGATCCCTTAATCACAAGTACCCGTATGACAGACCTGAATAAAATTCGAAATTTCTCGATCATTGCCCATATTGATCACGGCAAATCCACCTTGGCGGACCGGCTGATTCAGATGTGCGGCGGGTTGGATGATCGGGAAATGCAGCAGCAGGTTCTCGATAGCATGGATATCGAGCGGGAACGTGGCATTACCATCAAGGCTCAGACCGTGCGGCTTCTTTACACGGCCCAGGACGGGGAGACCTATACCCTCAATCTGATCGACACCCCTGGCCATGTTGATTTCGCCTATGAGGTTAACCGATCTCTGTCCGCCTGTGAGGGGTCCCTGTTGGTGGTTGACGCCAGTCAGGGGGTCGAGGCCCAGACCCTCGCCAATGTCTATCAAGCCATTGAGGTGGATCACGAGATCCTGCCGGTTCTCAATAAGGTTGACCTGCCCGCCGCCGATGTGGATCGGGTGGTTGAACAGATCGAAGAGGTGATCGGAATTGATGCCAGTGGGGCCATCCCCGTATCCGCAAAAACCGGCGCGGGTGTCGATGAGGTTCTGGAAGCCGTAGTTGCCCATATTCCGCCCCCTCAAGGAGATCGGGAGGAACCGCTTCAGGCCCTGCTGATTGACAGTTGGTATGATGCCTATCTTGGCGTCGTTGTTCTGTTCCGGGTGCGGGCAGGAAGTATCCGCAAAGGGCAGAAGGTCCGAATGATGGAAACAGGGGCCAGCTATCTAGTGGATCGTGTCGGTGTCTTCACGCCAAAGGGCCTGATGGTCGACGAACTGGGGCCGGGAGAGATCGGTTTCATGACCGCGGCCATCAAGCAGGTGGCAGATACCAAAGTTGGGGATACCATAACGGATGACCGAAAACCCGCTCTCGAACCGCTTCCTGGATTTAAACCTAATCAACCGGTTGTATTCTGTGGCCTGTTTCCTGTAGACAGCGCTGATTTTTCAGAATTGAAATCCAGCCTTGGCAGGCTTCGTTTGAATGATGCGAGTTTTTCTTTTGAGGCCGAGACTTCAGCCGCGCTTGGCTTTGGGTTTCGCTGTGGTTTCTTAGGCCTTTTGCATCTTGAGATCATTCAGGAACGATTGGAGCGAGAGTTTAATCTGGACCTGATCACGACCGCACCATCTGTGATCTACCACCTCTATATGAAAAACGGGCAGATGGTCGAATTGCATAATCCGGCGGATATGCCGGATGTCATGCAGATCGATCATATCAAGGAGCCCTGGATCAGAGCCACGATAATGGTTCCGGACGAGTATCTTGGCCAGGTACTGAAACTCTGCGAGGATAAACGCGGTGTCCAGGCAGACCTGACTTATACCGGCAACCGGGCGATGGTTGTCTATAAACTCCCCCTCAATGAAGTCGTCTTTGATTTTTATGACCGCCTGAAATCGGTCAGCCGGGGCTATGCCAGCTTCGATTATGAGTTGGATGAATATCTCGAGAGCGATCTCGTCAAACTCTCTATCCTCGTCAATTCTGAGCCTGTCGATGCCCTGGCCATGATTGCCCATCGCGATCAGGCCGAAGGACGGGGCCGCCAGCTGTGCGAACGCCTCAAGGACCTGATCCCCCGCCAGCTGTTCAAGATCGCCCTGCAGGCCGCCATCGGTGGCAAGGTGGTAGCTCGCGAAACCATCAGCGCCCTTCGCAAGGATGTGACGGCAAAATGCTATGGTGGAGATATCACCCGTAAGAAGAAGCTGCTTGAAAAGCAGAAAAAAGGGAAGAAGCGGATGCGATCCGTCGGCAATGTCGATATCCCACAGGAAGCCTTCCTTGCCGCCCTCAAGATGGGGGATGACTAGGCTCAACTCTCAAAGGCGCTTTTGGCGACCTTCCGGCGCCGTTTAAACAGGACCGCCAGCACAATTCCAGGCACCAGAAAATCCAGCCAGGCTGGCCAGAGCAATACTGTCGTGATGCCGGGGTCCCAAATCGAGGGAAGCAAATATCTCTGGATGATCGCCTGGGTTAGGTTCAATCCATCCACATCAAGCATGAACCAAAGCTCACCGAGAAGGATTGATTGCCAGGCGCCCGTATCCAGATACCGCAACATATCATGCCCGAGCACGAGAAAGGCGGCGATAATAAATATCCAGCCAATTATCCGACCAATGATCACGCGTTCAAAGACTCCTTATTTTCTAATTCCAAGGTAACGCGAATGGCCTGCAAATACCATGCACGATTATGTCAAACAGAATTGATGAGGGACGGGCTCGAATAAATGCGGTTGAGGTGCTTTGACCCCTTGCAATCTCTGGCCTCTGAAGTATATTCCCCGCTCATCTTCCCAAAAACTGGAAGAAACTTGCGGAGGGGTGGCCGAGTGGCTTAAGGCGCACGCCTGGAAAGTGTGTATACGGGGAACCGTATCGGGGGTTCGAATCCCCCTCCCTCCGCCATTTTGAGCTCAGGGCATTGTCAGAGAAAATGACCAAACACTAAGATGAAGCGCGGCGTAATTTTTCAAGCAGCGAATTGACGCCAGCCTATTAGAGCAGCTTCTCAATTAAGTTTGAATTGTAGTCGGCTTGCGAGGTGGCGTTCCAAATTGAAATGATTATGAACTGATGAATGAATTGAGACGAATTTTTGCAATGATTTTGCTGCTCTGAATTTGAGCATTGCTCGCTCTCTTCTTCGGAAGGGTTGATGCGAATTTTCAACCCGATTATCCAACCACCGGCCGGTTTCCTGACGATCTGCATTGCCTATTTCTTTCATTGCTGCGCGATAGGAGCGAAGCTTATCCGTCACAATCATCTTCGGACTGCTATATCGCTTCATGGCTTTCTTCAGAAACTTCAGGGTTGCTCTACGATTGCGATGCTTGGTGACGAAAGCTTCAAGAACTTCTCCTTCATGATCAACTTCTCTCCAAAGGTAATAAGTCTTGCCACCAATTCGGACGAATACTTCATCCAAGTGCCATCGCCATTATGCCGAATAGTGGGGAATTGCGGCTCTTTTCTTTCTGATTTCTGCGGCAATTAAGGGACCAAAGCGATTCCACCAAGTCCGGACTGTTTCGTAGCTGACATCAATCACACGCTCATGAAGAATATCTTCGACCTGACGCAGCGAAAGCGGATATCGAACATACATCATGACGGCCAAGCGGATGATTTCAGGTGACGTCTTGAAATAACGAAATGGATTTTTCATAAGTGGTCCATAATTCCACCACTATAACAGCTCAAGTCGTTTCCTCTGACAATGCCATTAATACATCACTTCGCCTCTATCCAGTTAAAAAGTTGATCAACCAGAGAATGGGCGAAGTCGCGATCAAACGGTGAATGGCCAATCAGTAATCGATACCACATAGCTCCAAATACCATATCGAAAAGAATTTCGAAGTCGATGTCGGCCCGAAGGTTGCCATCCTCAATCCCCTTTTGTATAAGGGCTCTCGCCGCATTTCTTCTAGGGCGGATTACTTTTTCCCGCATTGCCTCAGCTAATTTCTCATCGCCCTGAGCTTCAGCAACTAAGCTTTGAATTGTGCTGCGCCACCAGGCGCTTTCAAGTCGCTTAACAGAGAGTGAAAGATAGTCTTCTAAGGCATCGCGAAAGTTCTCTCCATTTCCTGAAAGTGCATTAATGTCGAGCTCAATCATGTAGAGATCAAGTAACAATTCCCCTTTAGAGGCCCATCGACGATAGATGGACGTCTTTGAAACACCTGCCTGAGACGCAACCCTCTCTATGGAAAACCCGCTATATCCCTGAGTTTCAAGTATATCGCTTGCGGCATCAAGAATGGCTTGATGAGTGGCGGTGTCGCGGGGTCTTCCGCGCTGCTTTGTAGATTTCGATGTCATTTGAATCTCCTAATTCTTTTTACAGAGCGATTATGCATTTGACAAACGGTGCGTATCGCTATTATATAAGAAACGGTACGTACCGTATATATAATAAAGCTCTTTGAGCACTGCGCTGTTTCGCTAACAGGGAGAACATGATGAAAAAACTAGCAAAGATCATTGCGGGGCTTGCATTAGGTGTGAGTTTAGCAATGGGAAACACAGCAATTGCTGAAACGAGGGACATAAAGTGGGCGTCACAAGATGATGCCGCTACTATGGACCCGCATGCATTTAATCATGGAATGACCATGACTGTATTAGCCCATATCTACGAGGGTCTTGTCCGTCGGGATCGCAATATGCAGATTGAACCGGCGCTTGCAGAATCATGGGAACAACCGTCGCCAACTCTCTGGCGCTTCAAACTCAGACCAGGCGTGACCTTTCACGACGGCACTGAATTTACCGCCGATGATGTCGTGTTTTCGATTAACAGGGCAATGTCAGAAGCGTCAGATATGCGAATATTTACGGCATCAATCAACAATGCCAAATCGATAGATGATTTGACAGTTGAAATTGAGACAGATTTTCCAAATGCTGCGCTGCTGCAGTCATTGCCTGAAGTTCGTATTATGTCGAAGGCTTGGGCCAAGAAAAACGGCGCTGTGGATGCCTCGAATGTACGAAAAAAGGCTGAAAATTATGCCACCCAGCATGCGAATGGAACTGGCCCATTTACACTCATTTCCAGAGAGCCGGATGTAAGGACAGTCCTTCAAGCCAACAAGAACTGGTGGGGCGAGCCTGACCACAACATTGGCACAGCGGAACTCGTTCGAATTGCTTCCGGGCCTACGCGTGTTGCCGCTTTGCTGACGGGGGAAGTTGACTTCGCGTATCCAATTCCTTTGCAGGATGTTGCAAGGGTAGAACACTCTAGTGAACACAAGGTTCTCGCAGGGCCAGAAATCCGGACAATGTTTTTGTCTATGGACCAGAAAAGCCCTGAACTCAAATACTCGAACGTGAAAGGCAAAAATCCATTCAAAGACCAAAAAGTGCGCCAGGCATTTTATCAAGCTATTGATATCGATGCGATCGCTGAACGTGTCATGCGCGGGAGTGCTACACCGACGGGGAACTTGATGGCCCCGGGCATCAACAGCGTTGATCTCTCGCTTCAGGACCGTGTGTATCCATTTGATGTGGAGGCGGCGAAAGATCTCCTCGCTGATGCCGGATATGCCGACGGGTTTCAACTGACACTCGACTGTCCAAATGATCGATATGTGAATGATGAGGAGGTGTGTCAGGCGGTTGCTGTGATGCTGGCAAAAATCGGCGTAGAAGTTGATGTAAATGGCTTGCCGGCCGCCAAGTTCTTTCCAAAAGTAGGTAGCCGTGATTCCAGCTTCAATTTTTTTGGCTATACACCTGTCAATTTAGATGCATTTAACACCCTTAGCGTAATCGTTCACTCTCCAACCGACGGCCGCGGTCAATGGAATGTCGGAAACTTTTCTGATCCGGAGGTGGACGCGCTAATAACTCAGGTGCTTAGTGAAATGGATCCTGTAAAACGCACAGCTCTTGTCACTCAGGCAATGCAGAAGCATCAGTCTAAAGTTGGCCACTTACCGCTCTATCAACAAGGCCTCTCTTGGGGAATGCGTCGAGGAGTGGAGACACCTTTGCAGATTGATAATCGGGTAAATCTTTCTTTCTTCTCCGTCGAGTAGACATAAGTCGGGCTCGTCATGAGCCCGACTTTCACGAGCTCTGAACAAATGACTTACTTCATCATAAAACGGCTGCTACAGGCTGGTTGGGTTATATCCTCGGTTGCGATACTGGCATTTGCCCTTTTTCAGTATGTCGGCGACCCGGTATCGCAAATGCTTGGCCAAGATGCCACAGCTGCACAGCGTGCTCAATTGCGAGAAACGCTCGGTCTGGACCAACCCTTTTATGTGCAGTTCTACGTTTTTCTAAAAAACCTCCTAACCGGTGATTTCGGCATTTCGCTAAAACAAGGCCGACCTGTATCAGAACTCATTATTGAACGCCTTCCTGCAACATTGGAATTAAGTGGTGTTGCGTTCCTGCTGGCTATCATTTTTGGTGTCCCCTTAGGGATTATTACGGCGTTGAAGCCGAAGACTATTTTTAGCCGGTCTATTTTGATGGTGTCCTTGTTGGGGGTTTCGCTGCCGACATTTTTCCTTGGGATCATCTTCATTTTCACTTTCTCAGTTACGTTGGGATGGCTTCCGTCTTTCGGTAGAGGAGAGACCGTCAATATTGGTTGGTGGAGGACCGGACTGCTGACCTATGACGGTTGGGTGCATATGATTTTGCCGGCACTCACTCTTTGCCTGTTTCAATTAACCCTTGTCGTTCGATTGGTAAGAGGAGAGATGCTCGAAATCCTGAAACAGGATTTCATTCAATTTACCAAGGCTCGCGGCCTGTCGGCCTATTCTGTCTTCGTACGTCATGCCTTGAGAAATACCCTTCTGCCGGTCGTGACCATTGTCGGGCTTCAGCTTGGGACCGTTATCGCCTTTGCCCTGATTACCGAGACGGTTTTCCAGTGGCCAGGTATGGGGCTGCTCTTTGCTGAATCCATTGCCTTCGCAGATGTACCCGTCATGGCTGCCTATCTGTGCCTGACCGCCATCATATTTGTCGTCATCAATCTCGCAGTCGACATTCTTTACATGTTCATCGATCCAAGAATTGGCCGTAGCGCTTCAGGAGATACCAAATGAAAAAGAACATTCTTGATGAAATAAAAGAAAATCTGCCGACTCTGAAAGCTCTGCGGCAAGATCTCCATATGCATCCGGAACTTGGTTTTGAGGAAGTCCGTACCTCGGAAATTGTTTCCAAACAGCTTGCCTCGCTCGGTATTAATCCGAAAAAGCGGATAGGAAAGACCGGCGTTGTTGGGGTTATTGAAGGAACGGCAGGTCAAAGCGATCGCATCGTCGGTTTGAGAGCCGACATGGACGCCCTGCCTCTTCACGAAAAAACCGGTCTGCCCTTTCAATCTAAGATAGAGGGCAAAATGCATGGATGTGGCCATGATGGTCACACGACAATGCTGCTTGGTGCTGCCAAATATCTCAGTGAAAACAGAACTTTGTTTTCTGGCTCGATACTTTTGATCTTCCAACCTGGGGAAGAGGGGCATGCCGGGGCCAGAGCAATGATCGAGGACGGATTGTTCCGAGAATTTCCGGTGGACAGTGTGTATGCACTCCACAACTGGCCCTCCCTTCAACCGGGTTCAATTGGGATTAATGAAGGGCCGATGATGGCAGGTATCGATACCTTTGAACTTCGCATAATCGGGCGAGGAGGTCATGGGGGACATCCAGAGAACGCTATAGATGCATCGCTTGTTGCTGCACAAATCGTCACCAGTCTTCAATCCATAATCGGCCGCAACTTGAACCCGCTGCAGAGCGGGACTATAGGTATTCATTCCGTGCAGGCTGGTGAGCCGGGACGATTGAGCGTCATTCCTGCCGAGGCGGTTATTCACGGTATGACGAAATGGTATGATACTGCCGTTCAACAGATCCTGCGTGACAGGCTCGAAGGGATCGCAAGAAGCACGGCTGAAGCCTATGGCGCCCAGGCAGTGCTAAAGTATCAGCCGCTGTATCCCCCGACCATAAACTCCCGAGCTCAGACTCAAAGAGTAATCCAAACGGCTGAGACACTAGTTGGTAAAGATAATATCATAGGCGATCTACCGCCAAGCATGGGTTCTGAAGACTTTGCCTTCATGTTGCTGGAAAAACCGGGGGCCTACTTTCGCCTTGGTCAAGGGAGCGTTGAAGATGGGTTCCTTCACAGCCCGACCTACGAGTTCAATGATGACGTGATTCCAATTGGCGCTGCGATGTTAGCTCAAATCGCGGTTGATGATCTTGCAGATCTGAACAGAGCGGACTGATCTAATGGGCAGACTCCTCCGGCAGATCAGGCACTCGGACTTTGTTTACGAGCTTAAACAGGACAGGATAGCCTTATCCTCCTTCATTGTGGTCATCATTTTAGTCTTCAGCTCGCTCGCGGCACCGTTGATAGCACCTTCAAACCCGTATGATTTAACAGCAATAAATCTTGTGAATTCCTTGTTGCCTCCCGCCTGGATAGAAGAAGGCAGAGTAGCGTTTCTGCTCGGTAGTGACGATCAGGGCCGTGATCTGTTTTCTTCTATCCTTTATGGGATGCGTATATCTTTAATCGTTGGTGGCATCGCTGTCCTACTTTCCATACTTCTCGGCGTCAGCGTTGGGTTGATCTCAGGCGCTGTGGGTGGATGGCTGGACAGTGTTCTCATGCGCATTGCTGATGTTCAACTTGCGTTTCCGGCAATACTTGTTGCACTGCTTATTGACGGCGTCGCCCGGGCAATTCTCCCTGTAAATAATCAAGAAGAGCTTGCAATTCCGGTTCTGGTTTTTTCGATCGCTCTGTCAGGATGGGTTCAGTATGCGCGTGCTGTCAGAGCAGCAACGATGAGTGAGATGAAGCGGGACTATGTTGCTGCGGTCCAATTGATTGGCAGCTCCAGATTCAAGATATGGTTCAAACATGTACTGCCGAACGTGACAGGACCGGTGTTCGTGATTGCAACGGTGCATCTTGCAACAGCGATTGTAACAGAGGCGACCTTATCCTTTCTTGGCGTTGGGATGCCCCCGACTGTGCCCTCCTTAGGCTCCCTCATTCGAACAGGCTACAACTATCTATTCTCTGGTGAATGGTGGATTGCCATCTTCCCGGGTCTGGCGCTCGTGCTTCTCGTCCTCGCCGTCAATATTCTGGGAGATTGGTTACGGGACACGCTCAACCCGAGGCTAAAATGACCATGCTCACAATAGAAAATCTCTCAATCGAATTTTTGGCCCGGCAAGGGGCGGTAAAAACCTTAGAAGATGTTTCTTTGACGTTGTCGCCTGGAGAAGTCGTGGGGCTGGTAGGTGAATCCGGCGCAGGAAAATCACTTACGGGAGCCGCGGTTCTCGGCCTTCTTCCCACAAATGCAAAGATATCCGGCGGCGCTATTCGATTTGGTTCCGAGCGATTGGATGTAATGTCCGAGCGAGGTCTTCGAAAGTTTCGAGGGAAGAAAGTAGGGGCGGTTTTTCAAAATCCAATGACCTCACTTGACCCCCTGATGACAATTGGCGAACAAATTATCGAAACTATTATCTGTCATTTTCCTATCTCCAGAATGAAAGCGCAAAAGCGGGCTGCTGAGTTGCTTCAGTCCGTTGGCGTGCCGGCAGCGGAAGAGAGGTTAAATGCCTATCCGCACGAATTCTCAGGAGGTATGCGCCAACGGGTGGTGATAGCGCTCGCGCTTGCTGGGGAACCAGAAGTCATAATTGCTGACGAGCCGACCACGGCTTTGGATGTATCTGTTCAAGCCCAAATTCTTGCTCTCTTAAAAAAGCTCTGCAAAGAACGCAAAACAGCTGTCATTCTCATAACCCATGACATGGGAGTTATTGCTCAAACAGCGGACCGTGTCGTGGTCCTCTATGCAGGGGGAATAGTTGAAATGGGTCCGGTAGAGGCAATCATTTCCAGTCCGGCGCATCCATATACTCAAGGGCTTATGGCAGCGGTGCCAGAGATTGGCGGCCCAAGAGGTGATATTTTGCAAATCAATGGCAATATGCCTCGCCCGGGATCATGGCCCACTGGATGCCGATTTGCTCCCCGATGTCAATTGGCCTGCGAAGCCTGCAACGCAGTTCAAATGCCAGTTGAAGTCGGAATGGACCATTTTTCCAACTGCCATAGAGCATTGACCCTGAGCCAGGAAAAACCGTCATGAAAGTTCCCTTTCAATCAACTGAAAAATGTCAGCAGGCACCGTTACTGCGTATTCAGGATCTTAAGAAAAATTTCTCAATTGGGCGATCATTTGGGCGTGGCAAGGGCGTGTTGAAGGCAGTGAAGGGGGCGAATATCACATTGGAAGCCGGTAGGACACTTGCGGTTGTCGGCGAATCTGGCTGCGGTAAATCAACACTTGCAAGATTAATTCTGGGATTGCTCACGCCTAGCCATGGTTCGGTGGAATATAACGGGACCGTTCTTGCTCGAAATGTGAAGTCACGCTCTCAGGAGCAGCGGTCGCAAATCCAGACAGTTTTTCAAGATCCCTATTCCAGTTTAAATCCCAGGTGGCGGATAGGCGATCAAATCAGTGAGGCTATGTTTGAGCTTGGCCTGGTTAATAATGCTGCTGCGGCAAAAAAGAAAGTCTGCAGTTTGCTCGAGGATGTGGGGCTTACGTCTTCCGACTATGACCGCTATCCGCATCAGTTTTCGGGAGGGCAACGACAACGCGTTTGTATCGCCCGCGCGCTGGCAAGCGAACCGAAACTAATCGTGTGGGATGAGCCGACATCTGCACTGGATGTCTCCGTGCAGGCGCAGGTTCTGAACTTAATGCGAAGGCTTCAGCGAGAGAGAGGGCTGACCTACATTTTTATCTCACACAATTTGGGGGCGGTTTACAATATCGCAGATACAATCGCCGTGATGTACCTTGGTGATATTGTGGAAACCGGTCCAGCCGAAGATGTGTTGCTGGAACCAAAGCACCCATACACCAAAATGCTTATCAGCGCTGTTCCGTCAGTCAGATCTTCACAAAGCGTCAATGAGCACTCGATTTTTGGCGAAGTGCCAAATCCTATGGCGCCGCCAAGTGGATGTGTTTTTCACCCGCGGTGTTCAAATGCTGTCGAAAGTTGCAAGCAGAATGCGCCGCTGCTCCGGGCTATATCCGGAGGTCGCTCAATTGCATGCGATCAGTACCAAACCGATTACAATCAAAGAGGCCAAAATGTCAGAGCTACATAGTCGTCACCGTGCCGTGCTCATGCCCTGGTCTGCCCAGGCTAATGCTCATACTGGACCCGCCTTCCTTCGCGGGGAGGGAAGCTATCTCTATGATGAGAACGAGAAACCTGTTTTTGATTTTTCGAGCGGTTGGATAGCGGCAAATTTGGGTCATAACCATCCAGAGCTTGTAAAAGCGATCTCCGGCCAGGCGAAGCGCCTGTATTATGCGCCGCCGATCTTTGTGAATGATGTTCGAGCAGAGCTTGCAGAGCGGCTCTCGGATATATCTCCCTGGGCTGCGGGGTGCCGGACCCATTTTACCACAGGGGGAGGCGAGGCAAACGATGATGCCATCAAAGCCGCCCGCTTAATCACGGGCAGACAAAAAATCATGTCTGCCTATCGATCTTATCATGGGACCACAGGCACGGCGTCGGGCGTCACAGGTGATATGCGTCGATGGGCAAATGAGCCTGCCTCCTCGCCGGCAGTCCGGTTTTTTGCCCCCTATCCGTATCGCAGCCCGTTTCATACAGATGATCCCGAGGAAGAAGTGGAGCGAGCTATCGAGCAGCTTGATCGGATAGTCACTCAGGAAGGCGCCCATAACATTGCAGCGCTTCTTATTGAACCGTTTGTGGGGTCAAGTGGTGTAATTGCCTATCCGGACGGATATTTAAAAGCCTTGAGAAGATTTACAGAAGAAAGAGACATTCTTCTAATCTTCGATGAAGTCATGAGCGGTTTCGGTCGGATGGGCGCAGCCTTTGCCGCTGAACGCTTTGAAATTCAACCGGACATGATTGTGTTCGCGAAGGGTGTAAATGGAGCCGCCGTCCCTCTTGGCGGTGTCATGATCCGCGAAGAGATAGCATCAAAGTTCGACACAGTTGTCTTCGATGTAGGGCATACGCATGCTGGACATCCTGTCGCCATGGCTTCTGGAATTGCAGCCCTAAAGGCGTACGAACAAGAAGGGCTTTTTAATCGCGCCCTCGAAATGGAAAACCTGTTTAAAAAACGCCTTGCGGGATTGCAACAGCGGCATCCGATTATCGGTGACGTTCGGGGTGTCGGCGCGTTTTTTGGTCTTGAATTGGTCAAAGATCGCTCGACAAAGGAACCGCTCATTCCTTGGTACGCACAGGACGTCCGGCTCAATAATAATTTCAGCGCAAAGCTCTTGGAAAATGGTGTCTGGAGTTACGTCCGCTATGGGATTGTGATGCTTGCTCCCCCTCTCGTTGCGACTGACGATGAGCTAAATGCTGCCATCGATACGCTCGACGTTTCACTCAACTGGCTTTCAAATCAAATCTAAGGAAAAGCAATGTCTAATGAAATCACTATAGCAGATAAAGGTGGTATTCGTACGATTACGATCAACCGACCCGAACGCATGAACGCATTAAACCGGGCCGCCGTTGACAGAATAAATCAAGCGCTTGAAGAGCTGTTTGAATGCCCAGAGATTGGCGCCGTTATCATTACCGCTGCCGGAGACAAGGCTTTTTGCACGGGCGCGGACGTGAAGGATTTTAATGTTGGTTCGGGATATGCCGGGGCCTCCTGGACGGGAATAGGCCTTCCTATGGAGCAGATGCATCGTCTTATCCGAGCTATTCCCCAACCTGTTATTGCGGCAGTCAATGGATACGCTATTGGCGGAGGAAACGTCTTACAGGTCATATGTGACATGTCGATAGCTTCCGAGACGGCCGTCTTCGGTCAAGTTGGACCAAAATATGGAAGCTTTGATGCTGGCTTCGGGACAGCCTACCTCGCCAGGCTTGTTGGGGAGCGAAAAGCGCGCGAAATATGGTTCTGTTGCCGAACCTATACGGCACAAGAAGCCCTTGAGATGGGATTGGTGAATACCGTCGTCCCACCGGACGATCTTCTCACAGAGGCGGAACGTTGGGCGATAGATACGCTTGCTCTCAGCCCAACGGCCCTAAAAATGATCAAGGCATCCTTTAATGCCGACAGTGAGCAAATTGGCGGTACAACGCAAATGGCATTCGGTGCCCTTAAAATGTACTACACCAGTGCAGAGGCGGAAGAAGGGCACGCTGCGTTTAACGAAAAGAGGGCGCCGGACTATTCACAGTTTAGGAAATCGGATGATGCCCTGCGCGACTAAAGCCATTTGGACACCAACGGTTGACTATATAAAAACCACGCGCATTTATTCACTGATGCGCGCCTGTGGTTTTGACGACTATGATGCCTTTGCTGAATTTTGCTTACAAGAACCAGAGAAACATTGGCGTGCTGCACTTGATCAAATGGATATAGAGTTCGATCGGGATTTCGATCAACTGGCTGATGAGAGTAAGGGCAAGCCCTGGCCAGAATGGTTTCAAAACGGACAATTCAATTGCGTCACTCCGATTATTGCACTGTCTGAGAATACAGACACTGCGCAGGAAATAGCGGTGGTGTGCGAAAATGAAGCCGGGCAGATCACCGAGATAACCAGAGCTGAATTGGTTCAACAGGTCCGTAAGATGGCAGCGTCGCTGCAGAGTGCTGGAATTGTCAAAGGGGATCGTATTGCGATGCTGCTCCCTAATTGTGCTGAGGCCGTATTTTTACCACTAGCATGCGCCTATCTCGGGGCGATTTTGGTCCCGCTTTACTCGGGGTTTGGCCCAAAGCCAATCATTGATAGGGTCCAGCATTGCCGTGCAAAACTATTGGTGACAGCCAAGGAGACGACCCGAAATCAAAAGACAGTTTCCTTTTTGCCAACCGTTCAGAAAGTTCTGTCTAAATGTTCATCATTAGAGAAGGTATTTGTTGTTAGGGCGCGAGATAAAGAGTCTTGCGACGATATTATATCAAGCTGGACCTATGAAGATGGGTCACCTATTCAATCTCCGCCGATAGCAACAGATCCTAATGATCCTGTCATGATTATTTATACGTCCGGGACGACGGGCAAACCGAAGGGAACGGTCCATTCCCATGGTGGTTTTCCCTTGCGCATTGCCTATGATCTCGCATTTATCTTTAACGTTGAATCTGGGGACCGGTTTTTCTGGTTCAGTGATATGGGGTGGATGATTGGCCCCATGGTTGTGTTCGGTCCACTTCTCCTGGGGGCGACCAGCATAGTTTATGAAGGAAGCCCAACCACGCCGGATGCAACCAGGCTTCTTGATGTCGCGAGTAGACATAAAGTCACCCATTTTGGATCTGCACCTACGTTAAGCAGGGGCTGGAAGGCCGCAGGTATATTACCGAAAGATGAGTTTCGATCCTCCTTGAAAATATTGATGACCGCCGGTGAAGTGATTGATCCAGGCACCTTCATATATCTTTTCCATGATATCGGTGGGGGGAAGCCTGTTATCAATTACTCAGGGGGGACAGAAGTATCTGGAGGACTACTTGTCAATGTACCTGTGAAACCCATTGCGCCGAGCCTTTTTAACGCTTCAGGCCCAGGTATATCTCTGTCAATTAGACATGAAGACGGATCAAAGGTTGAAGAAACAAGGGAAGAAGTAGGCGAGCTGGCAATTGACGGCATATTCCCAGGTATGACACATGGCCTTTGGGAGGCTCCGGACGTTTATTTGAGCACCTACTGGGCCCGGTTTCCTGGCTGCTGGTCCCACGGAGACCTTGTTCAGAAGCATGAAGATTTTTGGGAAATTCGGGGTAGAGCCGACGATGTTCTTAAGCTCTCTGGGCGTCGCATAGGGCCTTCTGAAATTGAGGCTCTATTGGTGAACGTATCAGACATAGAAGCTGTTGCAGCGATCGGATTGCCGGATGACCGCCAGGGAGAAACTCTTCATATCTTTGCTGTTACAGTGCACAAAGATAATGGCAAAATCACTCAGCAGATCGAAAGATGCATAATCGAAAATTTGGGAAAAGCGTTTCGTCCATCAGGTATCCACATTGTAAGTGATTTGCCGAGAACGAGAAATAATAAGATTATGCGACGGGTCATAAAGCAAGTCGCCTCTGGTCAGGAGATCGGTGACATTTCTTCTTTAGATAATCCAAATAGTCTTGCTGATATACCTAGGGTGGGAATTGCTTGATTAAGGTGCGGAAAAGACGCCATTGGTGAGTATTTTCAGAGCAAAAATAATGGAAGAATAACTATCCTGTTCTCAATTTTTATTTTCCTGCTTTCTACTCCCTCCGCCACGCACTCCTGACAATTTGTCTCCGACACAGCCCGGTTCGTGCAACTGCACGTAACAGGGTAACTATTCGCGGCCAATCCCAATTATCCTCTAGTCTCTGGGATGCAAGAAAACGGTTTTACAGGGGCAAATTGCAGGCCATGGTGTCTTCTATCCGTTGTTTCGATCTCGAACTTATGGCGTTGGTCTGCCCAAAGAAGCGGGATATCGCTTTTCATAAGAACGCCAAAGGCTTTGTTAGAAGAAAAAGGCTGGGCAACGAAAAAGACAAAAAGATAGAAATTCAAATAGCAAGCTGCCGCCATTCGATGAAGGCCGCGTCTCGATTGGTTTTGAAGGTTTGTCGGCTTGAAAGGTGCCCTTCATGATTAAAGTGGTTGTGAATTGACGAATGGATTGAGGCAAATTTCTGCGATGTCTTTGCGCTTCTGAATTTGATCATTGCGTGTTCTCGTCGTCGGAACGGCTGATGTGAATTTTCGGCTCAATTGGCCCACCGGCCAGATTCCTGGCAATCAACATTGCCTATTTCTTTTTCTGCCGCTCGATAGGAGCGAAGTTTATCCGCCACAATAATCTTAAGACAGCCATTTTTTCTTCATGGCTTACTTCAGAAACTTCAAAGCAGCACCATGATTACGCCGCTTGCTGACAAAAGATTCGAGAGCTTCCCCTTCGTGATTAACTGCTCGCCAAAGGTAACGCAATTCGCTGTTGATCCGAGCGAAAATTCCGCACAGGCCAAGCTCAAGGGTTTTTCCTCCGACAATACCCCCGAATTACCTTGCGATATTATTGATCGTATTCATGCGTTCCAAATTGATGATGGTCGACAGCATCAATCGCTCATGGGACCAGTCCTTTGGATTCTGTATTAAAACGGACGTTGTGAATACAATTCCAATAACGGATATTGAGGCAAGGGTAGATATAATTTTTGAGCCTTTTTTCCCGCGCTGGCTCGTCATCATTAAAATACGTTTGCGGAGCAGGCTTCTTTTTGACTTATCAGAATCACTTCTGTCAACCAGCGCAACAGATGGTAACCGAGCACCTTGGCTCCGATTTGATTTGGATAGGGAACGGCTTGCTCTCAACAAGCATTCACAATAGGCTTTGATGCCAAAGGGAGACCGATTGATGATAACCTGATCACAAGCATATTCGCGCAATCTTCGTACCTGCGCACACCATACATAGTATACTGGATTCCAGAAGAACAACGGTTTCAAGGCTTCGAGGAAAAACTCCCATTCAATGTCTTTTTGTCGAAAGTGCTGGAGCTCATGCGTAATAGCAATTCTCAAGTCAAGCTGATGCGTCAATATCTCCTCGGGAACTACAATATAGCGGCGGGTCACGCCACGGGTAGAGTAAGGAACAGATATCTCATCACTCACCAAAATATAAACATTGCCAATACGCTTTAACAAATAACTGTCCTTGAGCTGAACCCAAAGCCGGTAGCCTTGATGTAGCAGCCGCAGGAACAGTGTGGTAGAAATCGCTGCGAAAATTCCAACAAGTAATTGAGCCGCGAAAGATTTGAAATTGACGATCTCCCTTACAAACTCTTCCCGAAAACCAAGCGCCGTTTCTAGCTTTTCGGCATCCATTTGGAAATTTCCATTTAGATAACTCGCAACAACAAGGTCAGAAATATTGAGTGAATTTTGCGCTGTCCATCCGCTAAATAAGTAAACGAAAACCGGGCATAGTATGATAACGCCAATACTGCCGTTAAGAAGAAACAGTTGCGTCCTGAACGTAGTTTTCAATCCAATGTATGGAAATAGTGCCAAAGCGGTCGTCCATACCAGACAGGCCACCAAAAGAAGTATGTTGGCATCAATGAATACGTTCAGAATGGTTTCAGGTGTCATTTGTCCCCAGCCTTTTGTCCAGTAACTCCTTTATCTCCTGCAAGGCATCGTCAGATAAATTTTCATCATCAACCAATCGCGCCACAAGCGAAGAGGGAGTGTTGTTGAATAGTTTTGCTGATAAATGCTGCAAGGTTTTTGACTGATAATCCGCCTTGCTAATGGTTGGTGAATAAACAAATGACTTTTCTGTTTTAATGCTAACCAAAAATTTTTTCTGTTCAAGAATTCGCATGATTGTCGATGCAGACGTATAGGCGAGCTTGCGGGGGGGAGATAGATTGTTCATCACCTCCCGGACAGTTCCTTTCCCTAATGCCCAGACTGCGTTCATAAATTCCAACTCTACTTCAGTTAGGAGGCTGTTTTCTTTTTTTTGCCGCATCTAAAATATATCCATTACTTAAAAGAGAACTTTGGGATTTGAGCGGTCTCTCCAAACCATTCAGAATGCTAATATTATACTTATACTAATAATTTAGTTTATAGGCAAATTCCGATGAATCCGCATAATGCTCAGACTTTGCGAAAGCAAAATATACCCCACAGTATCGCGATACCACTAGGCCACCAAAGCGGCTGACCAATTAGTCCAAGCCAGGCGAGAAATATATAGGCCGATCCCAAAAGTGTAAGAAACAATCGATCCCCACGCGTGGTTTTAAGCCCGAGAATACCCCGCCGCTCACTTTGTCCCGGAGCTCTTATTTCCAGAACTGTCAATATTCCCATCGCCAAAAACAAGGCGATAAAGCCAATAGCCGTGGGCCAGGTCCATGCCATCCAGCTTAACATGCGCGACCCTCCATTTCTTTTAATATGTGATTAGCGGTAGTACTCATCATACCCGTCCCATTGCAAAGCCCTTGGCAATATAATTGCGAACGAAATAGATAACGATTGCGCCGGGAACAATCGTAAGGGTCCCGGCTGCGGCGAGCAGCCCAAGTTCGTAGCCTGCTGAAGAGGCGGTTTTGGTCATCGTCGCGGCTATTGGTTTGGCGGCAACAGCGGTTAAGGTTTTTGCCAGTAACAACTCCACCCAGGAGAACATGAAACAGAAAAACGCGGCAACTCCGACACCGGATTTAATGGTAGGAATGAAGATTGTCGTGAAAAATTTCAAGAAGGTATAGCCATCCACATATGCGGTCTCGTCCAACTCTTTGGGGACGCCTCGCATGAAACCTTCCAATATCCAGACTGCCAATGGAATGTTAAACAAACAATGCGCCAAGGCGACGGCAAGGTGGGTATCGAACAAATTAATGGAGGAATAAAGCTGGAAAAACGGGAGGGCAAAAACAGCGGCAGGCGCCATTCTGTTCGTCAACAGCCAAAAGAAAAGGGTTCTATCGCCCAGGAATTTATACCGTGAAAACGCGTAAGCGGCGGGAAGTGCCACACAAATGGAAATCACAGTATTCATTGACACATAGATGATTGAATTTATGTATCCCCAATACCAGGTGGGATCCGTGAAGATGGTTTTATAGTTCTCTATGGTCCAGGTTTGAGGGAACAGAGAAAAGCCGGAAAGAATTTCATTGGTTGTTTTGAAGCTCATTGCGACAAGCCAATAAATTGGAAGCAAGAGAAACAGAATGTAGAGAATTGAAACAATATTTCGCTTCCGCATATTACTGGCCCCCCTCATTCGATTGGTTGTTCATCACTGAATAGAATATCCAACTCACGAGCAAGGTGATCGCGAAATAGATGAGGGACATCGCGGCCGCCGGGCCCAAATCGAATTGCCCAAGCGCTATTTTCACAAGATCAATTGAGAGCAAGGTCGTTGAATTGCCTGGTCCGCCACCTGTTAAAACGAAAGGTTCCGTATAGATATTGAAGCTGTCCATAAAGCGTAGCAAGATGGCTATCGTCAGAACATTCTTCATTTTCGGTAGTTGAATATACCGGAATACGGCAAAATTTGAGGCGCCATCAATTCTGGCCGCCCGGTAATAGTCATCGGGAATTGAAACCAGTCCGGCATAGCTCAGCAATACAACAAGCGATGTCCAATGCCAGACGTCCATGGCGATGATCGTTATCCAGGCCGCCAGCGGATCCTGTGTCATGTTGTAGGAGATGCCCAATACATTGTTGAAGAAATATCCAAGAAGACCAATTTCAGGCAGGGTAAAAATGTTCCACATGGCGCCGACGACATTCCAGGGAATCAGCATTGGCAATGCCATGGTCACAAGGCAGACGGGGACCCAAATCCCTTTTCGCGGCATGGAAAGAGCTACGGCCACACCCAGCGGTACTTCGATTAACAGAATCAATCCGGTAAACAGGAATTGGCGCCCGAGGGCTGCATGAAATCTATCTGATCTCAACAGTTGCTCAAACCAATCCAGCCCCTGCCAGAAAAACACATTGTCTCCAAATGTTTCCTGAAAGGAGTAGTTCACCACCGTCATAATCGGAATCAAAGCATTGAAGGCGACCAGAAACAGGACGGGCAAAACAAAGAACCAGGCTTTTTGATTATATGTTTGCATGAGTTCAGCCCATCCTTTCTGTCGCTAGCCAGCCGTCACGGTAGACACGCGTTTGATTTTTTTGAAAAATGACGCCTGTTTCTTCTCCCTTTTCCGGAGCTACGTCTTCAACGATGCCGGCGACTTTGTGATCACCAAGTACGACCTCGACAACTTTGTGACGGCCTATATCAGACACCTTGGTGACGGTCCCCTGTAGATTGGAATCTCCAAAGGAAACAAATTCCGGTCTAATACCAATTTCGCAATGTGCGGATTGACCGGATTTTATTGGTCCTTCCAGATCAATAACCTGATCCATGAATTTCGCAGAAGTCCCGTCAACTTCGCAGGGAATGATATTCATGCCTGGTGAGCCGATAAAATGGCCGACGAACGTATGTTCCGGACGTTCAAACAGCTCGACAGGTGTGCCGATTTGAACAATCTGGCCTTCATCCATGACGACAACCCGATCCGCAAAGGTCAGGGCTTCGGTCTGATCATGGGTAACATAGATCATCGTCGCATTGACGCGGTGATGCAGCTCTTTAAGCTTGGATCTTAGCTTCCATTTAAGATGTGGATCAATGACAGTTAAAGGTTCGTCGAACATCACGACATTTACATCGTCTCTTACCAGTCCGCGTCCCATCGAAATTTTCTGTTTGTTGTCGGGAGAAAGGCCTGATGCGCGTCGTTTCAGGATGTCTTCAACCTCCAGCATCGCGGCAATTTCTGAAACCCTTGATTTTACTTTCGTTTCGTCTACACCCCTGTTTCTCAGAGGAAACGCGAGATTGTCATAAACTGTCATCGTGTCGTATATGACGGGAAACTGAAAAACCTGCGCTATATTGCGTTGATCAGGGGAGAGTGCCGTCACATTCTGATCGTCAAAAAGGATGTTCCCCTCTGAGGGGATCAACAGCCCTGAAATTATGTTTAGGAGCGTGGATTTTCCGCAACCGGAGGGTCCCAATAATGCATAGGCGCCCCCATCCTGCCAGTCCAGATTAATTTCCTTCAGCGCATAATCTTCCGGACCTTTTGGGTAGGGTTCATAGCTATGCTTGAGGTGTGAGAGCGTGATTTTTGCCATTTTATCTTCCCACAACCTGACCGTTCAGATTAAAATAGAAGCATTTTGAGACGTCCATATAAAACTGATGCTCCGTGCCGATTTCAAAATTATGGACGCCATGGGCAAGGGATACCCAGGTCTCGTCTTCCATACCAAAATGGGCGCTACTTTCAGAGCCGCTTAACTCGGTGACCTTTACCAGTCCCGTCAGGCTGACATTTGCCTGATCAGTTTTTTCAGGCAATACGTAATAGGGTCTGATGGCGATCAGATATTGCCCGTCAGCCAGTTTTTCTGTTTGCTCATCCAATGGCCAATTCACAACATTTCCCATATTTATCTGGCCGTTCCTCTTCTCGATCCTGGCGCAGTTAATGGGAGGGTCTGAAAAGACGCGGGCAGATGCCAGATTTGACGGTGTTCGATAGATGTCTGACGTTCGGCCAAATTGCGTGACTTGACCATCGTCAATTAATCCCGTCATGCCGCCAAGCAACAGGGCTTCTTCCGGTTCGGATGTCGCGTAGACAACAATCGCTCCACGGCCCGCAAAAAGTTCCGGCAGTTGTTCACGAAGTTCTTCTCGCAACTTGTAATCCAGGTTTGCCAGGGGTTCATCGAGAAAAACGGCATCGCTTTCCTTGGCTATCGCCCTGGCAAGGGCACATCGTTGCTGTTGCCCCCCTGAAAGCTGGTGAGGGCGACGGGAGAGAAAGGGGCGCAGCTGTAGGATATCCGCGGCTTCTTCTACTCTGCCGTCTATTTCAGACTTTGCCATACCCGCCACACGCAAGGGAGAGGCAATATTCTCAAACACTGTCATATGCGGATAATTTACAAAGAACTGATGGACCAGGCTGATATTTCTTTTCTGGGTGTTTACCGAAGAAATATCCTTGCCATTCATGATAATCTGGCCGGAGGCTAAAGGATCAAGTCCGGCCATCAATTTTATTAGGGACGTTTTGCCAGAACCGGTTTTACCAAGAAGGACATTGAAATGGCCGGGCTCAAGCCTGAGGCTTGTCGGCTTGATGTGGGTATGGATGCCCACTTTTTTGGTAATTTCTATTAACTCAAGTGCCATGAGACAATCAGCCCTGAATGCCAGACGTAGTGAACAACCGGCAAATTGATCGAAAGGGAAATGCTGAGATCCCGAAGGATCTCAGCTTAAACGGCGTCATTTTATTACGCCTTAATGTAAGGTGAAATTACTTCTGCCAACGTGCAACGAGAGCATCGTAATTCACAGTTTCCCCTGCCGGCTTCTCGTTGGCAAGTTTGGCCTTTGCCCCGCCTTTACCCAGCCATTCAGATGGATCTTTCGGCTCATTCAGGCGAGGACCACAACCACCGTATATGTTGGCACTTTCGTCTGCGCGCTGCATACGAGCCATGGTAATATCCATCTCTTCAGCGAGGCGATCCATTGCCTGTTGAGGTGTAAACGCACCAGAGTTTACGTCTCCGATCTGCTGCCACCAGATTTGGGCGAGCTTCGGATAATCCGGGACGTTAATACCCGTAGGTGACCAGGCAACCCGATCCGGAGAGCGGTAGAACTCGACCAAACCACCGAGTTTTGGTGCGCGTTCTGTGAACGATTCATGGTTGACGGAACTATCGCGAATGAAGGTCAAACCAACGTGGGATTTCTTCACATCAACCGTTTTGGAAACGACAAACTGAGCATAGAGCCACGCAGCCTTGGCACGATCAAGGGGCGTAGACTTTAAGATTGTCCAGGAACCAACGTCCTGATAGCCGACTTTTTGACCTTTTTCCCAGTATGGACCGTGGGGAGACGGAGCCATGCGCCATAAAGGATTGCCGTCAGAGTCGACCGTATTATTCCCTTCGGACTGTGGTTTGACCATGTCAGCCGTGAAAGCTGTGTACCAGAAGATCTGCTGGGCGACATTTCCCTGAGCCAGAGCAGGTAAGGACTGGTAGAAATCGTAGGACGCCGCCCCTGGAGGTGCATAAGATCTCAGCCATTCATCCCATTTGCGAATTGCGTAAACAGCGGCCGGGCCATTCGCGGCTCCGCCACGTGACACAGAAGCACCTGTTGGGTTGCAGGTGCCGGCTTCCATACGGATGCCCCATTCATCGATTGGAACACCATTTGGCTCACCTTTGGAACCGGCGCCGGCCATAGAAAGCCACGCATCCGTCATCCGCCATCCCAGGTCAGGGGCGCGTTTCCCGTAATCCATGTGGCCATAAATTGTGACCCCATCGATTTCTTTGACATCCTTCGAGAAAAATTCGGCAATGTCTTCATAGGCCGACCAATTGACGGGTACGCCGAGGTCGTAGCCATATTTTGCCTTGAAGGCTTTCTGTAGATCTTCACGATCAAACCAGTCTTTGCGGAACCAGTAGAGGTTGGCAAATTGCTGGTCAGGGAGTTGGTACAAATCGCCATCCGGACCTGTCGTAAATTGCGTCCCCATGAAGTCATCAAGGTCCAGCATCGGATTGGTTACGTCTTTGCCATCGCCAGCCATGAAGTCCGTGAGGTTATAGGCGAGCTGCAGACGCGAATGCGTTCCGATCAGGTCAGAGTCATTTACATATGCGTCATAGAGATTTCTTTTTGTCTGCATCTGTGTCTGCACAGCCTGCACAACCTCACCCTCACCAAGAATTTGGTGATTGACCTTGATGCCGGTGATTTCTTCGAAGGCTTTGGTCAGGACTTCTGATTCATATCCATGTGTCGGGATACCTTCAGATAAAACGTTAATCTCCATGCCGGAAAAGGGTTTTGAAGCTTCAATGAACCACTGCATCTCAGACATTTGCTCGTCTTTACTGAGGGTAGATGGCTGAAATTCGCTATCGATCCATTTTTTTGCAGCGGCTTCATCCGCGTGTGCCACTGTCGCTCCTGCCAAGACAGCGCAGGCTGCCACAGCAGAAAGAAGGTATTTACGCATCGTTGTTCCTCCCTAGGTTTCAATGCACCGAATTTGTCGGCCTACTAAGGGTTTGGCAGATAGCGCAGTTTGTCAACTAATTTTTTAGTAGATAAAATTCTATAGTTCTATCCATATGTATTTCAAAGACTAATTAGGAATTATGTCTTGTTTCCTTGCCATCATTTTGGTCCTGAATATGGATTTTACTTGAGAATCCATTTTCTAATGCCCGATCTGTTACAACCTGTGTTGCAACCCAATGGTGAAAATTATGAGTTGGGCCGTCCATAGCAGAAGAAAATTTTCCGCCGTCAAAAAGTTCGCCATGGCGGCCTTTTTGCATACCCTCAACGACGAAAATATCTTCCTCGAATACGCCTCTCCACAAGCGTGCATTTCGCGAAATCAGAGACTCATATTCTGTCAACGCATCAATCTTCTGCGCATAATATATTTCGACATGCTCGATGGTGGTATTCGTGTTCACAGGTTCCAAAATGATGGCGTAGAAGTGATCACGGTGGATGCCAAGTAATACATTGGGATAAAGCGCAATATATTCGGCCCCCTCATCCCATTTTTTCTCAAGATCGGGAAAGTCAGGGAATGTCTGACCTTGCTCACTTTTTAGTTGCTTATAGACATATGTGCCCTGCCCGGAATAGGCGCCTTTCTTCTCAATATGATAATGGTCCTCCAAACGTGAATAGCTGTTTAGTCCGGGATGTATCCATGGCAAATGATAGCTTTCGCAATAATTCTCTACAGCGAGTTTCCAATTGGCCTTCACTGTTAGATTGAAGGAAGAATTGTTACCGCCGTGATAGATCGGCTTTTCAAATTCATGCCAGCGGTCTAGCAGATCGGCATGGGCATCTTCAAACGCCGGAGCATCGCCTGACATATTTACAAAAATCACATCATGCCAGACATATGAGCGGATCCGGACGAGGCCCAGTTCGTCACAATTGATATCTTCATGGCTGTTTTTGCCCGGGCCGCCCACATGTGGTGTGCTGCGTAAATCGCCATTTAAGCCATAGCACCAGCTGTGATAGGGGCATCTGATGGTGGTCCGGACATTTGCCGGTTCTGAGACCAGCACCATGCCACGGTGGCGGCAGGTATTTTGAAAAACTCCGATAGATCCGTCTTTATCCCGAACCAGCAGCAGCGGACTTTCCACTAGCTCAACTGGATGGACATCGCCGGGAGCTGGAATATCTTTGCCAAAGCCAATGGCCGCCCAGTTTTTAAAGAGAACGGATCGCTTTTCCACTTCAAAAACCTCGTGGGACGTATAATGCTCATTGGGAAGGCCTTTCGCCGTGGAAAGGGGAGAAAAAACTTGTTCAAGCCTGGTTGAATGGTCCATGGAGTTTCCCTGACAAAAGCAATTTAGATTAGCAAGTGTTCATGAAGTAGAGGATGATTTCAATGCTGGAAAAATTCGCCTTCAAATTAGTTTAACTCAATCCAAGCCCTATTTACTGGCCAACAGCCAATCGCGGGTAGTCCGGGCGAAGCGGGGTAGGCGATCGTCAGTATCCATTATCAGATAAAAGGAATGCGGCGCATCCAGGATATGAGGGCCTAAGGTCACGAGCTTTCCCTGGTCCAACAGCGGACGGATAAGGTGTCGCCAGCCAAGGACAATGCCAGCCCCGTCTTCTGCCGCCTGCAGAGCAATCATATAGTTATTCACATGCAAACCTGTGGTGATGTTTCCCCGATATCCCAGCTCACG
This sequence comes from Sneathiella sp., assembly GCA_965228285.1. GTDB lineage: Bacteria > Pseudomonadota > Alphaproteobacteria > Sneathiellales > Sneathiellaceae > Sneathiella. The sequence continues at coordinate 2,435,385 of OZ245808.1, read as the reverse complement.
AAACCAGGATTCCCAAGTGGTCCAGCTCTTATCGTCCGCGTCTACATGAATAAGAGGCAAGTGGGCCAGCGTCTCTAGGCTCAAATCTGACCCTTCCACGGCATATTCGGGGCTGCAAACCGGAATAAGTTGATCGCTGAACAGTTTTTGGCTGATCTTGCGCGGGTTCCTGCTAGCCCCATATTTGATGCGCAGATCGACAGGATGCCCTTGAGGTGGTGGGTGATCCGATAGAAGCTGATTGATAGGGATCTCCCCATATGCTTTCCAAAACCCTGCCAGACGAGGTGTCAGCCAGAGGGCGGATACGGCTGTTGTTGCCGCGATAGTAACAGAGGTCCCAGATGCCGTCCTGCGCAGATAAGAAAGGGTTTCGGAAATATCATTAAAGCTCTGCTGCAAAGTACCATAGAGCTTCTCACCCTGATCCGTGAGATTGACACCTCTATGAATCCGTTCAAAAAGCCGCAGCCCCAAATCATTTTCCAGTGCTTTGATCTGGTGACTTACAGCCCCGGGTGTCACGTTTAATTCCTTTGCCGCTGCCTTAAAACTCAAATGACGGGCGGCCACCTCAAAAGCGGAGAGGGTTGTCAGCGGTGGGAGGTTATAGTGTCGGCGGGCCATGATCTGCTCTTACATTAATTCACCTCATCTGATTGTGGCCAAGTTTGGATCTAAATGCCACTCAAATCCTGTGCGATAGATGACAGACGTCGATCCCAAACGACAAACAGGTTTGTATTTAATATTCTTAGCTAGAGAAGTGCCCTGACTTTCTCGAGTGTCGCAGAACTTACTTTAATGCCTTTTTTCTGGGCACGTCTGTTTGCGGCGTTTCGACCGTCACCTGGAAGCCGGGCGCCAGGCTGTTCCCGAATTTCCGAAACAAGGGCAGATATCCGATCCTTGAACAGGCCACTGGATGTCACGTCAGGATTGATCGCCATAAAGAACTGTCCGGTCTTGGGAGGCCCACCCTTTGTGCCCGAAAACGGACTTGCATGAATACCAAGACTGGCTCCTGTCATGGCGGCCGCGAAGATCTCTACCATCAGCGCCACTCCGACACCCTTATAGCCGCCACTTGGAGACATGGATCCTTTCAGGGCTATTTCCGGGTCTGTTGTCGGGTTGCCGTCGGAGTCCAGCGCCCATCCTTCAGGAATGGTGAGACCTTCTCGTCCACGCTTCAAAATCTCACTTTTTGCAATGACACTTGCGCTTTGGTCTATCAATAAAGAAGCGCCCCCTGATCCATCGGGAACAGCAATGGAAAAAGGATTTGTGCCTACGACTGGAATTCGGGCGCCGACCGGTGCGATGGACGCAGGGGCATTCGTAAATCCAATCCCAAGGAGACCGGCTTCTGCAAGAGCGCGTGTATGATATCCTAAAACTCCGCAATTATATGAGTTCGATATGGCAAGTGCTGCAATTCCCTGGTCGCGGGCGACGGGAATGAGGGTGTCGAAGCCCAACCTGATTGCGGTGTGAGCAAATCCGCATTTTGCATCAACAGTTATGATTGCCGGGGCCGGTTGTTCCAGAACAGGTTCTGCCAGACCATCCACTTTACCGCATTGGACATGCTCGCAATAGGTTGGAATATAAGCAAGTCCGTGGCTTGCGATGCCATCCGCTTCGGTTTGTGCCGTTGCCTTTGCAAGAGGAAGAGCGTTTTCAATCGACGTGCCGGCTGAGACAAGCGCATCTAGGGCTAGTGTCTCGATTTCATCGAAACTGAGAACTTGGCTGTCGGTCATCTAATTCTCCCTGTTTAATACAGCGGTCACCCCGCACCGAGTTTCCGCGATGCCTCGGTCGCAGGTGCATAGATGCGGCTGGAAAACTCCGTAAGGGAGTTCCAACTTTCCGCGTCTACCTCACGGCCAATCACTTTTCGGGGCTGCAATTCTGTTTTTGAAGCGGTCACTCGGCATTCTGCTGACATAGAATGGGAGGTAAGGAATTCTGTGCCGTTTTTGGTTTTAAGAGAGCCATCGGGTGCGATAACGAGTTCGACATCATCCCAAAGTAACTCCAACGGCGAGCCGATTTTTTTTGCCAAAATACTGATATAGGGTGCCAGGAGAAGAGGGCAGGCGATCGATCTGAATTCCAGTTTCTTGTCAGGAGAAGCCGCGTGGATCCTATCCGTAAGCGCGGCCCCCGCCAGCAACGGACAGAGGGTGTTGGATCCGGAATGAAATATGTCGTCCCCCGAAACCGGTGCAAGGGTGTGATACGAAATGTCTTGGTGCAACGCGAGAAGGGTCGATAACATTTCCGGACCTGGAAGGTCATGCGAGGCAAGCCATCGCGCTGCTTTTCCCGCCTCCTCAGCAATGCCCCAGGGCAAACCGGCGCCACGGGTGGCCTTTTTACACATTGCTTCAATTTCATTGAGGGAATAGGGCACTATCTGTCCTCATCAATTGTGGGATAAGGCCAGTTGTCGTCATCATGGCAGACCAGTTCCTCGGGAAAGGGTGCGTTTTGGAACATATTTATGCGGACCCAGCGGTCTGATCGGGGATCGAAATGTGTGGCACCAAAGAAGGACAGCTTACAGCGGAGCATATCAATAGGTAAAACCGTACTTGAAATCGTGTTGTCTCTTATTTCAGCATAAGGCAATTTTGCGGCTATTTGCGCCCGGCGGGCCATATGTCGATGTTCCGGATGTTCCAAGAGAAAGTCGGCGAGGAGAAAGCTGCCGTCGCATGCCAGCATGTCCTGGTACATCGCGGCGGCATCGCGTCCTGTGGCCAGGGGTTGCTCGTATGGCTCGAGAGATTCTTCGAAGCGTTCTCCCAGCCTTGGCTCCAGCTTCTCCTCGGAGACATACCATATGCGTGCTATATTTTCGGGTGAGGTCCAATCGGTCTTTAATGCCCAACTGTAAATGTCTTCAACAAGGACTTTCATCTCTGACATTGCTACAGATCCGTCAATACAGAATAGCTCTCCTTCATCTGCGCTCATGTCATCTGACAGGTCATCAACCAAACTGCCATATGGTTCCAGCAACAGGGAAACCAGCTGTTCCTGTCCTTCGATTGAAATATTGCTCTCTGCCCAAATATAAAGCCGATCCCAGGGGGTCTCTCCGGTAAGGATGCCCGTCTGAATATAGTCTTCCAGCTGCTCTAAATCAGCGGTGAGAGATTCAAGCTTTTTTTGCTGCAATGGATGTTCTGAATGCCATTCTTCAACATTCCGGCGGGTTCTTTTCAATACAGTCCGGAAGGCAAGCTGCTCTTCTGAAGTCGCCGCCGGGAGTGATCGTATTCTCGCCAGCGCTTCTTCTCGAGCTGCAATCCAATTATGAAATAGCACGGGGTGATTGACAATAAACGGCGCCATGCCAAGCCCTGTGGAGTTGCCGACCCCAAACATATGGCGAAGGTTTGGATCTAAAATGGTTGCCGTCTCCGGGGCGGCCTCATGGGCCATATGCTCTACCAGATCAAGGGTAAAGGCGCGGGTCAGGTAGACCGAGAGCATCTCTGCCTGAAAGGGACCTTTAAATTCCGTCCGGGAACAGATCGCCTCACGGTCAATGGCGCCGAATTTCCCAGAGCCATAGACAGCCGTGGTGCGCATCAGATAACCGGTCGATCTGATTTTCCCCGGATCCGGCTGACGGCCTGCCACCAGACAGGAGCGCACATAGTCAAACATTCTAACCGAGCGATTGGCGCGGGAAAGGCTGATTTCACGACAGCTTACCCGCCCCGCTTCCTGCTTGGGAACATTTCGGGACAGGCGCTCGATATCGTCTGATGTCGGAATACCGTCAAATAAAGTAAAGGTCGCATCCCAGGCATGAGCTATGACCCGATCTGATCGGTCTTCTTTGGGAAGGTCATGGGCGAAGCAGACCAGGCTATACGTGTGGTCAGGCCCATGAGCGCAATATACTGCAATGCCAACCCCTTTCACATCAATGTCGAATATGGGCCTGCTAAACGTCCAGTTATCCCGCTTCAGGCGACGCAAAAGTGTCCTCATGAAGGAGAGGCGGCACTGATGAAATGATCCGAGGCGTGCCAGCTTCATCACATCGTCCGGAGACCGTAGCTGGATTTTAGAGCTGGAGTAGCACATTTTGTCCATAGGGGTTAAAGCGGTCAATGGTACCTCCGACGCCGTTAGCGTCGGAGGTTGCAGGTGTTTCCACAGACTTACTCAGCAGGCTGAACATCTGCCGGAAGGGTTCCGTGTTTCTCACGATGGCTATCACGATACAGTGCTTTCGCAAGGGCGATACACATCAGCACCATGACGATCGTGAAGGGCAGGGCCCCAATGATCATCGCATTTTTAAGCGCTTCAAAGGGGTCTGCATCAGCGCCTGTGTTCCCGGCAATAATCAGAGCACCAATCACCAGGGTCAGAATAACACCCCAGATGATACGATGCTTGATTCCGGTTTCTGCTTCACCGCCCGACATGATGGTGTTCATCACGAGGATTCCGGAATCCGCGGAAGTCACCAGGAAAGTCATGATCAGGATGACGCACATCACCGTAATGGCGGTCAGAAAGCCACCGGAAATCATCTGGCCAAGGGTAACGAACAGTTTCGCCGTATTGGAGGCGCCGATAATCTCACCATTAGCCCCTCCGGTAAGCTCCAGATCAATGGCCGTTGCCCCCAGGATGGTCATCCAGGCAAAGCACACGAGTGCGGGTGCGATAACGCACCCCAGAACAAATTCCCGGATGCTGCGGCCTTTGGAAATGCGGGCCAGAAACAAGCCGACAAACGGTGAGAACGCAATCCACCAGGCCCAGTAGAAGGTCGTCCAGCCGGATTGCCAGCCAAACTGCCGTCCCTGATTCCCAGCCTCATAAAGGGCAGTGGAAACCTCACCAGCGTTGGGAAGCGCCGCGACAGAGGCCGGTAGGGCTTTGGTAAAGGCTTCATATGAGCTCCAGGGGTTCGTCGCCGCACCGTATAATGTTGCGATATCTTCGGCTGGAAGACCTTTCGCGGCTTCCGGAAGAGCGGCCTGAAAGGCGTCCAAAGTATGCGGGCCATAGGCTCCGAAAGACAAGGACACGAAGTGGAGAATATAGTCGACTAATGCAGTTCCGTACGTGGTCATGGCAAAGAAGAAAGAGCCAAAAATCACGAAGATCAGCAACAGAATGATCGACAGAACCAAATTGAGGTTGGACAGATATTTAATACCTCTGCCAACACCGGATACGGCGGACAGAATGGACATCCCCATGATCACTAACAGAGCGGCAAGAAGGCCAACTGTACTGGGTTTTGGCTTGTTTTCGACTATATTCATCAGCCATTCCATTCCGGAAATGGCATAGATCCCGTCAACAAACTGGCTGACACCGAAGCCAATGGTGACCGAGACACCCAGAATTGTCGCGACAACACCCAGGATATCAACAAGATGGCCAAGCATTCCGTTCGCATAGCGACCGAGGATCGGGGTGAGGGCGGACCGAATGGTAAGGGGCATGCCACGTGTATAGGCGTAGTAAGCCAGGGATAGTCCGGTTACAACATATATGGCCCAGGCGTGAAAGCCGTAATGCAGAAAGGTATAGCGATAGGCGGATTCAACGGCCTCTTCTGTAGTCCCTGCAACACTGCCGGCCAGAACTTCCGGATTGGATCCCCAAAGACCGAGGGGTTCTGCTGTGGCATAGACCATCAGTCCCACACCAAGACCGGCGCCAAACATCATTGAAAACCAGGAGAAAGTTGAAAATTCCGGTTTTTCTCCTTCAGCTCCCAGGATACGTTTTCCTGAGGCTGGAATAATTGCAAGAACAAAGCAGAAAAAGGCGAACCCGCCAACTGCAATGATATAAAAGATGTTGAAGCCTTCAAGCACGGAGCCATTGATGCTGGATAGCATCCCATTGGCACCATTTGGCCAGATTAGCGCCCAAACTACCAATAACGACATGCTGATCTTGCTGATCAGAGCAATTGGCAGGCTATGGCCCTCATAGAAGCCGGACGGAGCTCTCTTAATCTCCAAATCCGTAAATGGTGGTTTTATCGCCATAACATTTCCCTCCTCCTGTTAATGACTGATTACTTTTCCGTATTGTGATTCCGCTTTTGTTTTTCTGGCAAAGCAGGTTTACTGAGCGGCAACGATGTTCCTTTTGTCATCGTTGTCGCAAGGTGAACCAAAGCTCTTGGCAAAGAACTTGATCCAGTTTCCCCCCATGACGGCAGAGACTTCAGCGTCATTAAAGCCTACGCCTTTCAAACCGGCTTCTATCTGCCCAAAATCACGATTGTCTCGAAACCAGGTGGGCATATCCGGGAAGCCGGCATCGGATGCAGAGCCTTCCCCAAAATCGATTTCCTTGGTCCATCGGCCGACCCGCATCCATTCCACGATACTGTCGGGCTGGTTTTGGCAAAGGTCTGTCCCAAGTCCGACGCGTTCTGGCCCCATAATTTCCACTGTTCGAGCAATCATTTCACAGAAGCTTTCCAGAGTGCAGCCTGACTTCCCTTTCAAATGATGGGGATAGGTGGAGAAACCCAATATGCCGCCGGACTGTCCCAGGGCCTTTAACACGGTGTCTGATTTATTGCGTAGGGCTGGATGCCAAAAGGCGGGATTGGCATGCGTAATGGCGATGGGCCGCGACGATATTTCTATTGCTTCCAATGTCGATCGTTCCGCCGAGTGGCTCATATCAACCACAAGGCCAACCCGGTTCATTTCCTTGATGACCTGGCGGCCCATGCGGGTGATGCCTGTGTCTTCTTTTTCATAACAACCCGTCGCCAGCAGGGACTGATTATTGTAGCTGAGCTGCATAAATCTGGCGCCCAAGGTATGAAGTATTTCTATGAGACCAATGTCGGCTTCCATTGGTGAGGGGTTTTGAAAGCCGAAGAAGATGGCGGTCCGGTCCGTATTGCGGGCAATCTCGACATCTTCCGCCCAGCGCCCTAGAAATATTAACTCGGGAAACTCTTCAAACCAGCGATTCCATTGTTCTATATTCTGAACCGTTTCTCGGAAGTCTTCATGATAGGCGATTGTGACATGAACGGCGTCCAGCCTTCCTTCCCGCATCTGGCGGAAAATACTTTCCGACCAATTTGCATATTGAAGTCCATCTATTCGGTAAGACTGGTGCATGCGGCTTACTCCGGTTGTCCTGAGGCGATATAGGCAGTCTTAACGGTCGTGTAAAACTCAGCAGCGTAGGACCCTTGTTCCCGGGGCCCATAGGAACTGTCACCGCGTCCACCAAAAGGAACATGATAATCAGTTCCTGCCGTTGGCAGATTGACCATGACGCAGCCCGTACGGGCGTTTCGGCGGAAATGAGTTGCGCGCGCCAGAGACCGCGTTACGATACCGGAGGTTAGCCCAAAATTTGTATCATTCACGGTTGCCAGGGCCTCGTCATAAGAGTTCACCTTGATGACACAAGCAATGGGTGCGAACATTTCCTCCCTGTTGATACGCATTTCGTTCCGGGTTCCGGCAAATACTGCCGGCGCCATGTAATAGCCTTCCGTGGGTCTTTCCAGTTGTTTTCCGCCACAGAGCAATTCCGCACCTTCATCTTTGCCGATAGAGATGTACTCAAGGTTTTCCGTGAGTTGCTGATTACTGACAACAGGGCCAATTTGCGTTTTCTCATCAAGGGCATGACCAACCGTCAAGGCGCCCGCACCGCTAACGAGGCGATCCACGAAGGCGTTATGGATGTTTTCATGCACAATAAGCCGGGAGGAAGCCGTACATTTTTGCCCCGTGCCTCCAAATGCACCGCCAAGAGCGACAGACACCGCAATATCAAGATCACCATCCTCCATCACGACCAGCGCGTTTTTCGACCCCATTTCCAATTGTATTTTCGTGAAGTTCTGGACTGCGGCTGTCGCAATGCCTTTGCCCACCGGGACAGAACCGGTAAAGGAGACAGCATCAATTTTCGGACTTTCAACAAGGCGTTGTCCCACCAATTGACCCGATCCCATGACCAGATTGAACAGGCCTGCCGGCAGATCCTGGCGGGAAATGATCTCGGCCAAAGCGACAGCAGAAGCCGGTGTCGCGTTGGCTGGCTTCCAGATCACTGCATTCCCAAAGGCAAGGGCCGGGGCGATCTTCCAGCTTGCTGTGGCGGTGGGAAAGTTCCAGGGCGAAATCACGGCGACGACACCTACCGGCTCCCGCCGCACATCAATTTCGATACCCTCACGAACAGATTCCGCGTTGTCGCCGATCTGACGGAGGGTCTCAGCTGCATAATAAGTGAAAAACTGACCCGCCCGGTAAATTTCGCCCTTGCCTTCCGCAAGGGGTTTGCCTTCTTCCCGTGACAAGAGTTCTCCCAGTTCCGGGGCCCGCGCCATTAGTTCTTCGCCAATGGCCATGAGTGCTTGATACCGTTTTTCAGAGCCGGTCCGCGCCCATTGCGCCTGAGCGATCCGGGCGGAGTCCAGGGCATCTTCCAATTGATCGGGGCTTGCCTGCGCGAAGTGACCAATCAGATCAGATATGTCAGAAGGATTACGGTTTTCGATCTCAGTATTCCCGGAAACCCATTTGCCGCCGATATAATTTAAGTTCCGGTTTTCCATGTTTACCCTGTTTTCATCGCTCGCCGCGGGACTATGTGGCAAAGACTATGGACTTTTCGTATAATTTCAGTCAAATTCAAATAATTGTAATTTATTACAGGAAAACTGAAATTGGCGATCAAAATAGAAATGCTGCGCTGTTTTGCGGTTGCAGCGCGGGCTGGTAATTTGGCCGATGCAGCGGATAAGCTTGGCCGGACCCAATCGGCGGTGTCGATGATGCTCAAACAGTTCGAGGCGCATTTGGGGGCGCCCCTGTTTGAAACAGATCGCAAGAGCAAATTGACGGCTTTAGGGGCTTTTACACTAGAGGAAGCGCTGCGCGAACTTGATCATTTTGACCATATCATCACCTCAATCCAGAGCTTTGCGCGATCACAATCCGGCCTGGTTCGTGTGGCGTCGGTGCCGTCAGTCGCTACAGAAATACTCCCATCAGCGGTGAGCCGCTTTCTAAGAGATCATCCGAATGTTCGGGTTGATATTCGCGATATGGATTCTGTCGCGGTGTTTCGAGAACTTGAAAGGGAGCGTGTTGACATAGGTTTGGCAACGGTCGGGGAGACCAATTCAAGCATCACCGTAAGGGAGCTCTTTTCAGATGATTTCGGGGTCGTTTGCACCGCCGATCATCCATTGACAGAAAGTCGAAAGTCAGTTGTTTGGGATGACCTGGTTGACTGGCCATTTATTGCGAACGGAATATGTGCCCAGATTGAAAATGAGAAATTTCAGACGATTCTCTACAGTTCAAATTTAATGGTGCGCAACACAACATCTTTGCTTGCGATGGTCCTGTCCGGAATAGGAATTACCGTGTTACCTCGCTTGGCTGTCGCCAACCGCCAAGACCTTGCGTTTATTCCTATCAATGATTCCCTGGCCCGCCGCAGAATTGATATCCTGTCCAGTACCCACAAATCCTTGTCGCCCGCTGCAGAAAGCTTCCAAAAAGCTGTTTTTAGTGCAGCAATTGAACGGAACCTGGATATCTGAAGGAGTATGGCCATACATCTTCATTGCCGACGCCGCAGGTTAGATATCAAACGTGTTGGACTTTTGGTGTAAACACGTAGCCCGCGCCATAGATCGTTTTAATATGGCTTGGGTTTTGCGGATCATCCCGGAGTTTTTTGCGCAGTCTTGAGATCCGGGTGTCGATGGATCGATCAAACACATCTCCACCATCGAGTTCGCAGTGATTTAGCAATGTATCGCGGGACAGGACTTTGCCGGGCGCTTCGACAAAGGCCTTTAACAAGCTGGCGTCCGCAGTGCTTATGGTTTCGGAAATGCCGTCAGGGGAGGTGAGTTCGAATGTCTCAAAATCAACCGTCCATTCCGAAAATCTGTATCTAAGGCTTGACGTGCTTTCAGATGCCGTTTTCAAGTGCCGCCGCAGCATATTGCGGGCCCGTGCCGCAAGTTCAAGCGGATCAACCGGTTTTACCAGATAGTCGTCTGCCCCAAGGTCCAGCCCTCGTATTTTATCACCGAGTGCACCCCGGCCACTGACTATAATTGTCGGAACTTGGGCTTCCCGTAAGGTTTCACTGAGAAGTACGAGGCCATCACCATCGGGGAGGGACAAATCAATTATACTTAAATCCGGAAGTTGATGTTTCACGAGCTCTGTAAATTCACGCAAGGTACCGGACGTCGTTACGTCGAATCCCTGATACGTCAGTTCGCGCTTGAATAAAGCGCAAACATCCTGATCGTCTTCAAGCAGATATATTCGGTTGTTCATGGCCGCAACTTTACCTTACTCGCGCATCGATGTTGCCGCGGCGATGGCATTTGTGAGTTTTGAAAGGCCGAACGGCTTACGTAAAATCTGAATATTATTGCCATTTGAAGATTCCGGCGGACTGACTTCTGCATGTCCCGTCATCAAGATTACGGAGATTTCCGGATATCTGTCATGGACCGTCTTTGAAATATCATAGCCCGACAAACCGCCCGGCATGGCTATGTCACTCAAAACAAGGGATATCCCCTCGACATTTTCCAACAGGCTGAGTGCATTATCCGCGTTATCGGATTCCAACACGCCATATCCTAGAGCAACCAGATCACGTCTGAGGACATGACGAACCTCTTCCTCATCATCCACCAGAAGAGCAATTTGCGGCGTTTGTAGATTCAGTTCCTGATCCTGTTCCGGGACCTCGCTGTCTTCCAGTTCATTTGCTACGGCGGGCAGGAATATGGTGACGTCAGTGCCTTTGCCAGGAACAGAGTGAACTTTGAGCTGGCCCTTTGACTGCTCGATAAAGCTTTGGGTCATGCTTAATCCAAGGCCGGTACCCCCCTGGTCTTCCTTGGTTGTAAAAAAAGGATCAAATATTTTTTCGACTAACCCGTGATCCATGCCAATTCCGTTGTCGCTGATCTGAATGCTGGCCTTGTTGTCAACGACGCTAAGAACTATTTCGATCCGTCCTGTTTTGACAATGGCCTGTTGGGCGTTCAGAACCAGATTGAGCAAAGAGCTTTCAAACTGACTGCGGTCAATGAACGCATATATTTTTTCTTCCGGTTCAGCGCAGTAGAACTCGATATTTTCCGGAAGGGTGGAGCGCATTAATCTCGCAACGCTTTGAACCGCTTGATTCATCTCAGTTATTTTTGGGCTTAGAGGCTGGCGGCGGGCAAAAGCGAGTAACTGCTCAGTTAATCCGGCCCCACGCCGCGCAGCTCGCAAGGCTGGCTCGATCATATCGGCTATGAGGATGGGATCGTCGATTTGCTCTGACAGAGGCCGAAGATTGCCCATGATAATCGTCAGGAGGTTGTTAAAGTCATGGGCGATCCCGCTGGAAAGCCGACCAACTGCTTCCATTTTCTGGGCCTGTGCCAGGGCCGCTTCAGACTGTCTCTGCCGAGTAATATTGATGGAGAGGACATAGAAACCTCGGGTCGAGCCATCGCGTCGGAAATCCGGATGAAGATAGGTTTGAATATATCTCTCTCGACCATCCATAAGCGAGATCTGCATGCCAAAGTCAGATTTCTCGCCATCGATGGCTTTATCGAAATGACTTCTGGCGATCCGATAAGTTGACGGAGCCAGTAACTCTTCAGCAGTTTTTCCGACCATGTCTTCCGGTGTTCTATTATAGCTTCTGGCAAAGCGAATATTGGCGAATTGAAACACCATGTTCTCATCAAGATAAGCGATTCCAGCGGGAACTTCATTTGAGATAAGACGGAGGCGTTCCTCACTTAATCGTAAGTCGCGGGTTCTTTCCGCAATAAGTGTCTCCTGTTTAAGCTCCCGATGTCGCTGTTCAGAAATATCCGTGTAAATGGTCGCAAAACCGCCGATGGACAAGGGCAATGGTTGACCGCTGACACGGAGATAAACGCCGTTTGGCCGCTGGCGCTCAACCGTATGGACTTCAAATCTCATGGCAGCTTCAATGCGAACCTTAATGAGTTCTTCAATATCTCCCACACCATATTCGCCCGACATTGCATTATAGCGAAATATGTCTCCAAGGTAAGTTCCGGGCGCCATCAACTCTTTGGGTAATCCCAGCAGATCATGGCATTTGGAATTTGCATAGATCAGTTTGAGGTCCTGATCGAAAATGGTCATTGCCTGATCAATATTATCAAGTCCGGCCTCGATCATATGTAACCTATTGATCGCCAGATCAGTCTGATTTTTTTTCGAATTACGGCCCAAAATCTGCCCTTTTTGCCTCTGTCACATTTGCGTACATTTCCGGCAAATTCCCGAAAACATTCTGAAGTATAAGCACTGCAATTAAAGATGCAAAGCGCGGCCTCTTTACAATCAAGTCAGCATAAATGGCAAGGCCGCAATGTGGGAGGTGCAGGTGTCGAACAGCGATCCAATCTTGGATGTTCAGGATATTTCCATCCGCTTTGGCGGTGTTGCAGCGCTGACGGATGTTTCCTTTTCCGTCAAGCGAAACGAAATTTTCTCGCTGATCGGTCCCAACGGTGCCGGCAAAACATCTTTGCTCAATTGCATTTCAGGCCGGTATAAACCGCAGCAAGGAAAGGTATTCTTTAAAGGAGAGCCTTTGCTGCCGCGCAGTATCAATGACCGTGCCCATATCGGCATTGGCCGCACATTTCAAAATCTCGCTGTCTTCAGCCATATGACCGTCATCGACAACATCATGGTTGGGCTGCATCATAAATTGAAGAACAATTTTCTGACCGGCATGGCCTACTGGGTAGGCGGCGCCCAGAAGGAAGAGGCCGAGGCCCGTCTCAAAGTCGAGGACATCATCGACTTTCTTGAAATCCAGCATGTGCGAAACGAGCCCGCGGGGTCTCTGTCATATGGTCTTCGGAAACGGGTTGAGCTGGCCCGGGCCATCGCCATTGATCCGGAGCTTATGCTGTTGGATGAACCCATGGCGGGCATGAACCTTGAAGAAAAAGAAGATATGGCTCGCTACGTGATTGAGCTCAACGAGCAATATGGCATCACCGTTGTCATGATTGAGCACGACATGGGGGTCGTCGTTGATATTTCTGACAGGGTCGCTGTTCTCGATTTCGGCAAGAAAATCGCGGAAGGCCTGCCGGAAGAGGTGATGGAGGATGAGAGAGTCAAGACCGCATATCTCGGTGTCGATGATGATGACAGCCTGGAGGATGTTGCATAATGAATATGTCGCTTGCAACAAAGAGCACTGCGCGGCCCATGGTGACCGGTGAGATTGCCAACTGGACCGCTGACCTGTCTCATCTGCCGGACATCCAGGTCTATGACACCCTGCCGAAGATCCTCCGAAAAAACGCCAAGGATTTTCCGAATGAAGTGGCGCAGCGTGAGAAAGATCTGGGTATCTGGAATCCGGTAACCTGGGCTGACTTTGATGGTCATGTCGGCAGAATGGCCGTAGCCTTTCGGGTACTGGGCGTTGAAGAGGGGAGCGTTGTCGCGCTTATTGGTGACAACCGTCCGGAATGGGTCTGGGGAGAGCTTGCCGCGCATGCCGCCCGGGCCATGAGCATGGGTATTTATCGGGACGCTCTGGAAGATGAGATTGCTTATCTCATCGATTATACGAAACCCAAAATTATTATTGCCGAAGACGAGGAGCAGGTCGACAAGCTGCTCAATCTCGGTGATCGGATTCCATCGATTGAAAGGATCATCTATCACGATCCGCGCGGGATGAGCAAATATGACGATCCTCGGTTATTGACCCTTGAGGAACTTGAAGGGATCGGGGCAGAAGTCCTCAAAACAGATCCTGAGCAGTACAACAGGATGGTTGATGAAACCGAGGCCGAAGATGTTGCAATTCTCTGTACCACATCCGGAACAACCTCTAACCCGAAGCTTTCCATGTGGCAAAGCCGGGCTTTTGTCGGTCATGCCGTCAATTATCTGAAGGCGGACCCTAAAGGACCGAAGGATGAATATCTGTCTGTTCTGCCCCTGTCCTGGGTGATGGAGCAGATGTACGCGGTTGCCTGGAATCTAGTCGCGCGGATGACGGTTAATTTTCCTGAGGAAGAGGGGACCGCCATGGCTGATTTGCGCGAAGTCGGCCCAACCTTTGTACTGCTTTCTCCGCGTGTTTGGGAAGTCGTCGCTGCCGATGTTCGGGCCCGAATGATGGAATCCACTAAATGGAAGCAAGCCATATACAGTTGGGCGGAAGGGCGCGGCATGGCCGCGATCAACAACGGAACCACCGATAAGATTTCAGATATCATGCTGTTCTCTGCCCTTCGGGATCGACTCGGATTCTCCAATCTGACCTCGGCCGCGACCGGTGGCGCTGCCATGGGCCCGGAGATTTTCAAATTTTTTCAAGCCATGGGCGTGCCGTTAAAACAGCTGTATGGCCAGACAGAAGGTCTGGGTGCCTATACCATTCATAAAAGTGAAAATGTTGACCACAATACGGTCGGATTTCCATTTGAAAATTGCCAAATCCAGATCAAGGACCCCGATCCTGAAGGGCTTGGCGAAATCCTGGTAAAGCATCCCAATATGATGTCTGGCTACTATCAGAATGAGGTGGCCAGCCGGGAGGCCTTTAATGAGGACGGGTACTTCCTGACCGGGGATGCCGGATATTTCGATAGCAACAATCATCTTGTGGTCATTGATCGTATCAGTGATTTGGCGGAGACATCCAAGGGCATTAAATTTTCCCCCCAATTCATCGAGAATAAAATCAAGTTCTCCACCTTTATTGCAGAGGCGGTAATTCTCGGTAAGGACCGGCCGTATCTTACAGCCATGATCTGCATTCGCTATCCGATCCTGTCAAAATGGGCGGAGCAGCGCCGAATTGCCTTTACCACCTATACGGACCTCTCAGCCCGGCCCGAAATCTACGAAATGATGCGGGCTGAAATTGAGGCTGTGAACAAGACCCTGCCTGAAGCCCAGCATATCAAGAAATTCGTGCTCCTTTATAAAGAGCTGGACGCGGATGACGGGGAGCTGACCCGAACCAAGAAAGTCCGTCGCAAAGTCATCGCTGAGAAATATGCAGATATTATCGACAATCTCTATTCCGATGCGGATCACGTGGACATTGACACGGTCATCAGCTTTCAGGATGGCACGAAGCAACGCATAAAAACCAAGCTAAAAGTTGAGAAATTGGAGACTGCCCAATGAACAGCGAACTTCTCTTACAGCTGCTCCTGAACGGGATCATTGTCGGCATGCTCTATGGCGTTGTCGCCATGTGTTTCGTGCTCATTTACAAATCGACCCAAGTCGTGAATTTTGCCCAAGGGGAGTTTCTCGTGCTGGGTGGCTGGGTGTGCCTCAGCCTGGTGATCCAGATGGGACTGCCGTTCTTTCTTGCCTTTCTCTTTACACTCGTCTTCATGGCAATTTTTGGGATCGTGGTTCAGCAGATCATTTTGCGGCCCCTTATCGGCGAGCCCATCATTTCTGTCATCATGGTCACCATCGGTCTGTCGATATTCATGCAGTCCCTGATGAACTGGGTGTTCGGGAACGACGCCAAGCGTTTCCCGGACATCTTTGGCTCTCTTTCGGTTATCAGTGTTGGCGGCCTCAATGTAGAGACGGCTTATGTGATGAGCCTGGTTCTGTCCCTGGTGATTATGGCCGTCTTTTATTTCTTCTTCCGCTTTACCCGGCATGGGCTGGCCATGCGCGCCACTGCCTTTAACCAGCAAATTGCGCAATCCCTTGGGATCTCCGTCAAACAGACCTTTGCCATGGCTTGGGCCATCTCCGCTCTGGTCTCCGGTGTCGCCGGTGTGGTTATGGGGATTGTCAGTGCCGTTTCCAATTCCCTTGCTTTCGTTGGCATCAAGGTCTTTCCGGCTGTGATCGTCGGGGGCCTCGATTCCATCGTCGGGGCGGTTGTCGGCGGCCTGATTATCGGCGTGCTCGAAAATCTGGCCGAGTTTATCGATGGTGAATATCTGCATATTGGCAATCTCTACACGATCGCACCTTTTTACGTGCTGATCATCATTCTCATGATCAAGCCTTACGGCTTGTTCGGCACCAAAGATATTGAAAGGATTTAACCGTGGGTCACGTTCCTAATCCGCGCCCGGCCGGTGATTTCCGCACAAGCTATATTGGCGACAACGCTCTGTTCAAGACCCGGTTTGAAGGAAAAGCAGCGCTCGGGATTGTGCTCGCTCTTATTGTCGCTGCACCATTCCTGAGCAACTATGTCTTGTCGCAATTGATCGTTATCAGCATCTACAGTATTGCAGCACTGGGTTTGAATATTCTTGTTGGCGTGACCGGGCAGATATCGCTTGGGCACGGGGCTTTCTTTGGTTTTGGCGCTTTTGCCAGTGCTTGGATCGTCAACAGCTTTGGTATACCGGCGCTGATCGCCATCCCTCTTGCCGGCCTGCTGACAACAGCGGTAGGTATGATCTTTGGTGTTCCGGCAGCCCGGATTAAGGGGCTGTATCTGGCCATCGCAACCCTGGCGTCGCAATTCATCCTTGAGGATTTTTTCGCCCGTGCCGAATGGTTTTCAGGGGGTGTTTACGGAGCGCTGGCAGAACGGCCAACCTTCTTCGGGTTCGTCTTCAATACCGACTTGAGTTATTTCTATCTTGTCCTGTTCTGGATCGTTGTGAGCATTGTCGCCATCACCAATCTCTTGCGCAGTCGCGATGGACGGGCGCTGGTTGCCGTCAGAGATCACTATCTTTCGGCGGAAATTATGGGGGTTAATCTCACCAAATACCGCATTCTCTCCTTTGGGATTTCATCTTTTTTCGCCGGATTGGCGGGAGCCTTGTTCGCGCATTATCTGGAATTTGTGTCTGTTGAAGGCTTTACCATCCTGCTCTCAATCCAGTTTTTGGCTATGATCATCATTGGTGGGCTGGGGTCCGTTTACGGGACAATTCTCGGGGCGATTTTTGTCCTGTTACTGCCCCAGGTCATGGAGGGGGCAGCAACCTCTGCTGCGGGTCTGTTCCCGGCCCTAGAAACCGGCAAGGCCTACATCAAAGAGATGTCCGTAGGGGCCGCCATCATTTTGTTTCTGATTTTTGAACCGGAAGGGTTGATCCATCGCTGGCGCGTCATCCGCGCTAGCTGGAAGCTGTTCCCGTTCGCCCGATAAGACCAATAAAAAAAGCTCAACGTCTAAATTTACAAACGAGGAGGAATAAACATGAGCCTAAAATCGACAACCCTAACATTACTGGCAGCAACAATGCTGGTTGGGACGGCACAGGCCGAAGACAAAGTATTTGTCGGTCATCTCGTCGATTATACCGGTCCAACGGCTTTTGTCGGCAAGTCCTATGGTCCCGGCGTCAGTGATGCTCTTAAATTCATCAATGCCAATGGCGGGATTGATGGCACGGCGATCGAGGTTGAAACCGTTGATTATGCCTATAAAGTTCCGGAAGCCATTGCCAACTATAAGCGCTGGAAAGATAAAGGCATGGTCGCCATGCAGGGCTGGGGAACCGGAGATACAGAGGCGCTTATCTCCTTTGTAGCCCGGGATGAGGTGCCGGTATATTCCGCATCATATTCCGCTCATTTGACTGACCCGACGGGGGCCAATCCAAATACGAAGAAGCCCGCACCCTACAACTTCTTCTACGGTGCGTCCTATTCGGATTCCTGTCGTGCCTTGGCAAAATGGGCAGCGGATGACGCAAAAACAAAAGGGATCGAGAACCCGATCTTCCTGCATACGGGGGATAACCATCCCTACCCGAATGCGCCTAAGAAAGCCTGCGCCGAATATGCGGCCGAGCTTGGCATGACGGTGGCCAATCCGGTAGTGGTTCCTTTGAAGCCCGGTGACTTCAAAGCGCAATGCCTGACAATCAAAGAGTCCGGGGCACAATATGTGTTCATGGGTAATCTTGGCGGATCCGTGGTTTCGCTTCTGAAGTCCTGTGGCACGGTGGGTGTTGAAGCCAATTATATGGGCAATGTCTGGGCGGGTGACTATAAAACCGTTGAAAGCTCGGAAGCCGAGAAAATCATTTTCCCGTCATCCACACCTTTTTACGGCCAGGATGTCCCCGGCATGGCAACCGTTGAAGCAATCCTCGAAGGTGGCAGCGGTGAAGTCGGCGACAAGCCAACCCATCATTACATCCGCGGTATTTGCTCGGCCTTTTATATGAAAGAAGCCATGGAATGGGCGAAAGCAAACGGTGGCATCACCGGCGCCAATATCAAGAAGGGCATGTATGCCAAGAAAGACTGGGTGCCTGTTGGACTTGAAGGGGTTTGCCTACCCTCCAACTGGAGCGACACGGATCACCGCGGCCTGATGACCGTTGCCATCAATCAGGGCAGCTTTGATAACGGTAAGGTCATGATTGAGCGGATCGCAGAGTCAGAATTGCCGCGTCGTGACGATTGGCTGGGCCAATAGGCGAGCCAGAACCAACCAAAACAAGCTTGTAAAGTCGTAACTAAGGACAGGATGATGTTAGCTCAAACGGATACAGCAACTAAGGAAGTTTCGGAAAATACCGATAACATCATCCTGTCCGTCAATAATGTCGAGGTTGTCTTCAACGAAGTTATCCTCGTCTTGCGAGGTCTGAATTTAAAGGCCAAGCGGGGAAACATCACGGCCCTTTTGGGAACCAACGGTGCCGGAAAATCAACGTCGTTAAAAGCCATTACAAATCTTCTGGCCATGGAAGATGGCGAGGTGACGCGCGGATCCATCGAATATGAGGGCGAAGACGCCACCCACCTGGGGCCTGAGACTCTCGTCCGTAAAGGAATTTTCCTGGTTATGGAGGGGCGGGGCATCCTGCAGGATATGACTGTCACCGAGAATCTGCGGCTTGGCGCCTATTCGCGCAGCAACGCAAATATCAAATCGGAAATTGAGCAGATCTATTCATATTTCCCGCGCCTTAAAGAGCGGACCGGTCTGGCCGGGTATCTGTCTGGCGGAGAACAACAAATGCTCGCCATCGGCCGGGCGATGATGGCGAAACCAAAACTGATTTTGATGGATGAACCTTCGATGGGTCTATCACCGCTCCTGGTAAAAGAAGTCTTCAGCATTATTCAGCGATTGAACAAGGAGCTCGGGATATCGATCCTGCTCGTGGAACAGAACGCCAAAATGGCTCTCAAAATCGCGGATGAAGCCTACATCATGGAAAACGGCAAGATCGTTCTGGACGGCACCGCCAAAGAACTCATGGAAAATGAGGACGTCAAGGAATTCTATCTTGGCGGCGGAGGCGAGCGCCGATCATTCAAGAACCTGAAAAGTTTTAAACGCCGCAAACGCTGGCTTTAGGATAGCAGTAATGAACGCAGTTTTTGACAAGCGTGAAAGCCAATCGGAAGAAAGCCGCAACCTTTACTTGCTGAAGGCCCTGCGTCGGCAACTGGCGAACGCGAAAGGCAACTCTCCTTATTGGTCAAAGATTCTGGCTGAATTTGAACCAGACGATTTTACGTCCCTGGAGGATATTGCTCGCCTTCCTGTTCTTCGTAAATCCGAATTGATAGAAATCCAGTCACAGGGTCATTTAGGCGGGCTGGCGACGGCAGAACGGGCCGCGCCTAGGCGTGTTTTCTTCTCTCCAGGACCGTTGGTCGAGCCGGAGCCCTTGACCGCAGAGGATCCCTGGCGCATGGCACCGGCGCTATTCAGTGCTGGCTTTGGTCCGGATGATATTGTGGCAAACTGTTTTAGCTATCATATCACGCCTGCCGGTTTTATGTTTGATGCTGCCGCGCAGAAAATTGGTTGCACGGTCTTCCCGGCCGGTGTGCAGAATGTTGACATGCTGGTGGAGGCCTTTCATCGTCTGGAAGTGTCAGCCTATGCCGGAACGCCGGATTTCCTGAAAATCATTTTGGAAAAAGCCGATGACCTTGGAAGACCGGTAACCAGCATCAAAAAAGCAATGGTCAGCGGCGGGCCTCTCTTTCCGGACGTAAAGGCCTTCTATGAAGGGCGCGGTATAGAGCTTCGACAGAGCTACGGCACGGCAGAGCTCGGGCTGATCGCCTTTGAAACAGGGGCATCTGAAGGTATGGTCATCGCCGAAGACTGCATTGTTGAAATCGTCCGGCCCGGCTCGAATACGCCCGTTGCGAACGGAGAGGTTGGCGAAGTGGTGGTTACGACGTTCGATCCCTTCTATCCGCTCATCCGATTTGGAACTGGGGATCTCTCGGCGATCATGAATACAGCATCTCCCTGTGGCCGCACAAACCGTCAGCTAAAAGGCTGGCTCGGCCGCGCCGACCAGACCGCCAAGGTCAAAGGGATGTTCGTGCATCCGCAGCAGGTGGAAAATGTTGTGAAAAGACTGCCAGGGATACTCAAGGCCCGCCTTCGGGTTGAATCCCTGGGCGGCCGGGATGAAATGACTTTTCTCTGCGAACATGAAGAACAGTCCGAAAGTCTGATCCCGAAAATCAGTGAAATTGTGAAGGCAGAATGCCGGGTTCGCGGAAATGTTGTCCTCGTCGCCGCGGGCAGCCTGCCCAACGATGGAAAGGTCATCGATGATCAAAGGGTTGCGGGCATCGGTATCTAGGCAGCCTCTATAACTAAGGTTTCCTGTTGGCCCTTATGTTCTCCCTGGGGTCATTCGCGGTGGCTTCGGCCACCGCCTTTTTTTATGGGTATCAATAGAGAAGGGTAAGGGACATAAATTTCTACAGTCCCTATCTCGTATCTATGGGCCTTGCGTTCTGCCCAACCAGACTCTCCAACTATCTAGCGCTAATTTTCCGCACCGGTGCGAACACTGATCAAAGGGAAAATAGAGGCATATTTCTTATTGCAATTAAGAATGATTGTCATTATTAGTTATTTCCATCGAATGACATGTGCCGTTTGGGCAGGGGTCATGCAACTAAAATTTGAATGATAGCCTGATCACTCCGTTGATAGTTCCTTTTTGATGAATGGGATCTTTTTTCATCGGGGTGCGGGTGAAATCGAGTGGGAAGCCCCCGTGTCATCAGGTGCGCCGGGCTTGATTTTAAAAGGAAACACAAATGATTTTTGAGGGATTTTTTAAGCGGCCGGTTTGTATGATTGCGGTCTCGGCCATGCTCCTGTCTACGGCAACGGCGTCTGTCGCCTCTGAGGTTTCGAAACAGTCTGTTGTGACAACATATGCGGATATTGCGGAGGCGATCTTTGAGGACTCATTGAGCACTGCGGAAGCTTTGTCTGCGGCGGTAAAAGCCCTGGTCGCCTCTCCCTCCAAGGCAAATCTGGATCTGGCCCGTTCGGCCTGGATCGCGGCCCGGGTTCCCTATCAGCAGAGTGAAGTTTATCGCTTCGGAAATGCCACGGTGGATGACTGGGAAGGGCGGGTCAATGCCTGGCCGCTGGATGAAGGCCTGATCGATTATGTCAGCAGTTCCTATGGGACAGAGTCCGATGAGAATACCCTCTATACCGTCAATGTCGTCGCCAACAAATCCCTCACGGTGAACGGGGCGTCTGTCGATGCCTCGGTAATTACGCCGAAACTTCTGTCTTCGATCCTTCATGAAGCGGAAGGAGTGGAGGCCAATGTGGCCACCGGCTATCACGCCATCGAGTTTTTGCTCTGGGGGCAGGATCTCAATGGCACAAATGCCGGGGCGGGAAATCGTCCCTATACGGATTTTGATGTTGAGAACTGCACCGGCGGTAACTGTGAACGGCGGATCCAATATCTGGAAGCGGCAACGGAACTGCTTATCAGCGATTTAAAGGAGATGCTGGCATTGTGGGGTAAAGACGGGGCGGCGCGCAAAGAACTCCTGAAAGATCCGTCAAAAGGAATTGGTGTCATCCTGACGGGCATGGGATCACTTTCCTATGGGGAGCTTGCGGGGGAACGTATGAAGCTTGGCCTATTGTTGAAAGATCCGGAAGAAGAGCATGATTGCTTTTCAGACAATACCCATAATTCCCATTATTTCGATCAAATCGGCATCCGCAATGTGTATACGGGCCACTATCGGCGCCCCAACGGCGAAAAAGTGAGCGGTCACTCACTTTCTGATCTCGTCAAAAAAGCCGATCCGAAACTGGATGCTGACCTGACGGCTGATCTTAACAGCACGGTTGTTGCCATGGCGGCGCTGAAGACCCGGGCCGAGACAGTTGAGGCCTATGATCAGATGATTGGTGAGGGGAATGAAGAAGGAAATGCGGTTGTCCAAAATGCCATCGACAAGCTCATCCTCCAGACCCGCGCCATTGAACGGGTGGTGGTTGCTCTTGGTATCGACAAGATTGAGATCGAAGGATCGGACAGTCTGGATAACGTGAATGCTGTCTTCAAATAACTCTCAATTCCGACTGTTATCGGTTCTCGTTGCCGGTGGATTTCTGTCCCTCGCTGGTTTTGCCATCAGTGCAGAAATCCACCGCGACGATTTGAAAAACAGCGATCTAGACCGGGTCACGGAGATTATCAGTCCAGCCACGGAATTTGATAAAGCGGAGCCCTATGAGCGTATGTCGGCGGGGGCGGCAACGTCCCTGAAGGTGCCGTCAAGAGATGCCTTCTCTCAGCATTCGGCCAACCTGAAATTCTCCGGCCAGGAGCAGTTCAAGCTTGGCAACGGCCTGTTCCGCAAACTGTGGGTATCCTCTCCGTCATCAACACAGGCCTCCGATGGTCTCGGTCCTTTGTTCAATGCCCGCTCCTGCCAGAGATGCCATCTGAAAGATGGCCGTGGCCATCCGCCGGTGCATGCAAAAGATCCGGCGACCTCCATGTTTTTAAGACTGTCCGTACCACCCCGGACAGCGGCCGAGAAGGCCGCTTTGGCAGATGGTTCTCTCAGCCTGATCCCGGAGCCGACCTACGGTCAGCAGCTTCAGGATTTCTCGTTGCCAGAGATCAAAGCGGAAGGGAGGATGGTTATCACTTATGAGGAAGAAGAGGTGGGGCTCGAAGGCGGCGAAAAGGTTTATCTGCGCCATCCCACCTATCGTATAGAAGACCTTGGCTATGGTCCGATGGTGGAGGATGTCATGCTCTCACCGAGAGTGGCACCGCAAATGATCGGACTTGGCCTGCTGGAAGCGATCCATCCGGCCGACATCCTCGGTAATGCCGATCCTGAAGATGACAACAACGATGGCATTTCGGGAAAAGTGAGCTGGGTCGGGGCAAAGACTGATGCTGCCCGAACCATCGGCAGATTTGGATGGAAAGCCTCCACGCCAAGCGTATTGCTGCAGTCCGCGGGCGCCTTCGCCGGAGATATCGGTATATCCAGTGATCTTGCCCCGCGTCATTGGGGGGATTGCACAGAAAATCAGGCTTCCTGTCTGGCCTTGCCGTCGGGGGTTCAGGAACGGCTTGGAACGACGGAGGCGCCGTCCCCGGTCCTTGAGCTGGTTGCTTTTTATTCGAACAATCTTGCCGTTCCGGCGCGGCGGGATGTAGATGATCCGAATGTGCTAAACGGTAAAAGGCTCTTCTATGACATTGGCTGCGCCGGTTGTCATCGACCAAAATACGTGACCAGCAGAGAGGCGGAGCAGGAGGAGCTTCGCTTCCAGCTGATCTGGCCCTATACGGATATGCTCCTCCATGACATGGGGGAGGGGCTGGCGGATAACCGGCCTGTGGGAAGTGCAACGGGCCGGGAATGGCGGACGCCGCCGCTCTGGGGTATCGGCCTGACGGAACAGGTGAGCGGGCATACCTATTTCCTGCATGACGGCCGTGCCCGCAACCTACAGGAAGCGATCGTCTGGCATGGCGGGGAAGCGGAGGCGGCACAGCAGGCTTTCATATCTCTCCCGGCCGATGATCGGGAAGATCTGATCCGGTTTTTGGAGTCGCTGTGATGCGATGGGACAGGCCAATCCGCTTTCTGATTATCATCGGGGTTCTGTTTGGGACGCTCTCCCTTAAAGCCGCCATTGCACAGCAGGAAGATGTGTTTGCGCCGGCGATTGATCGTTTTGTTTCCGGCGTCGCCATTCCTTCCTACCAGACTCTGTACGAGAGCTTTTCTGATCTGGATACTTCCGTCGGGAAATTATGTGCGGCCCCCGGGCAGGAGAATTACGATTCTACCAGAGCCGCTTTCCAGCAGGCGGTTCTGGCCTGGTCGGCGGCGGAAGTAATCCGCTTCGGGCCGATCCGCCAGGAAAACCGTCTTGAAAGAATTTTCTTCTGGCCGGATACGCGCTCAAGGGGCCTCAGAAAAATCAATGCTGTATTGGCTGAAGGGGAAATACAGGCGGGAACGGATCTTGAAGGGCGGAGTGTGGCCATACAGGGCCTTCCGGCACTGGAATTACTTCTATTTGGGGCCGGTCATGAGGAGTTGGTGACGGCGGAAGGGGATCCCTCTCGATGCGCCTTTGCAAAGGTTGTCAGTCACAACCTGTCGAAGATATCCCGGGAACTTGTCACGGCATGGGAAGATCCTGTCGGGTATCAGAAACTTCTTAGAAATCCGGGAGTGGACAACCCGCTCTTTCGCTCTAATGGAGAAATCATCCAAGAGATCCTGAAATCAGGATCCGAGCTTGTCGAACTGGTAACTGCGGCAAAATTGCAGTCCCCGCTTGGGAAAACCCAAGAAACCGCAAGGCCCAAACGCGCCGCTTTTTGGCGCTCCGGTTTCACGCTCGAGAATATTCAGACCAATGTTCAGGCAGTTGTGAATTTACAGGAATTGGCCCGGCTGTCCGACCTGCTGCCGGAAGCGGAAAGAGGATATGGTCGTACCCTTGTTTTTGAGGCGGGGCAGGTAACGAAGACTCTTGAGGATCTGATCCGGGAAGGAAAAACCTGGCAGGAACTGATTAGCGACCCAGAGACCCGGACACTTTTGCAATATGTCTTGAACCCGCTGAACGGAGTGAAAGATATCCTGTCCATTTACTATCCGGAGGTTCTGGGCCTGAAATTGGGGTTTAACTCACTTGATGGCGATTAACCGGCGGCAGTTTCTGGCCGGGGCGTTGGCTTCGGGCTTTGGAGGGGCGGGGATTGCCCAGGCTTCCTCGGGGCATGGCGGTTTCATCAGCTCGGCACAAATAGATAGTGATTTTGCGGCGGTTCAGTTGGATGGAATGGGTCAGGTGGTTCGATCCTTTCCATTGCCTGCCAGGGGTCATGATATCGCCCTTTCTCCGTCACGCGGGCAGGCGGTTGCTTTTTCCCGCCGTCCCGGAAATTTTGCTGTCGTGCTGGATTTGCACTCCTCCCGACCCGCTTTTCAATTTACATCCCGTAAAGACCGGCATTTCTATGGACATGGATTTTTCTCAACCGATGGAAAGCTGCTCTTTGCGACGGAGAATGATTTCGACACAGAACGCGGCTGCCTGGGCATCTATGATGTTCAGGATAGCTTCCGGCGCGTTGGCGAATATGACTGCCACGGTATCGGGCCGCATGAAGCCCTGCTTCTCTCGGATGGAAAAACCATCGCCTGCGCCATTGGCGGCATCGCGACCCATCCGGACTATCCCCGTCAGAAGCTTAATCTCGCTGACATGGCGCCGTCGCTTGTCTATCTCGACCGTCGCACCGGAGATTTGATCGAACAGGTCTTTATGCCCTCTGATCTGCATAAACTTTCTCTCCGGCATATTGTTGAAGGGTCTGACAGGACGGTCTGGTTTTGCGGACAATATGAGGGATCGGCTGAAGATGCCGTTCCTGTTGTCGGGTATCATGAGAGGGGCCAGCCGCTTCGATTTATCGATTTATCGGCAGAGCTCCGGGCTCAGTCCAGATATTATGCGGGCTCAATTGCGGCAACCAAGGATCGATCGCAAATCGCGATCACCTTCCCTCGTGGGAATTTCCTGGTAACAGTCGACAGCACATCAAAACGCCTGTCTGGTCTGCTGGAAAGTCCTGATGTCTGCGGCATTGCAGGCGCTGGAAAAAATTTCTTGGCGAGCAATGGTCGCGGGGAGTTGCTGCGGCTGGACGGAACTGTGGTAAGCGTCAACAGGCTGTCTTGGGACAATCATTTACGTGCTTTCTGAAGGCTGTCGGGCGTAAGATTCTACTGGCAAATCAGTCGAAATTCCTGAAAAGTCTCCCCAGCAGGGTTTTGGACAAGGTGAAATCCCCATGACAGTGAATCTGGACGAAAATAAAACGAATGCGCAGGCCTTTTACGACCTGATGTTCAATCAATGTGAGCCGCGTAAAGCCATCGAAACCTATGTGGGAGAGGACTATATTCAGCACAACCCCCATGTTGGGGACGGGAAAGAGGCGTTTATCGAGTATTTTGAGCGTATGGCGGCGGAATACCCCGGCAAAGTCACTCATTTCAAGCGCACCATTGCGGAAGGCCATTTTGTCGTTCTGCATTGCCACCAGATCTGGCCTGGCAGTGACGATTATGCTGGCATCGATATTTTTCGCTTTGATGAGAACGGAAAAATCGTTGAGCATTGGGATGTGCTGCAAGTGGTCACGGATCAGTCAATGAATAATAACGGCCTGTTCTGACATCTCTTTTATTCTACAGCTTTGACTCTTTGTTTGAAATTGTATAAGAACAAAACAAGAACAAAAGAGAGTCAGTATGTTAATTGAAGCCTTGAGGGAGCAAATTACGGCCCTGGAATTGGGCCGGGGGGAGAGGGTGTTTTTGCCTCTCGGCCTGCCTGCTATTGACGATACCCTGCAAGGAGGGCTGGATCTTGGCGCCATCCATGAGCTTGTGGGGCCGGCGGCGGTTTTTTGGGCACAAGTGATGATGCGCCTGAAAGGGGGAACGGTGTTCTGGTTGGCGACGGAAGATCTGAATGAGGAATATTATCCTCCCGGCCTCCTTCAATATGATGGACAGCCGGAGCGGTTCATCATGGTGCGTCCAAAGGATGTCCGGGACGTTCTGAAAGTGGCCTATGAGGTGCTTGCCTCGAACACAGCGGGCAGTGTGCTGCTTGAGGTGCAGAAGCCGATCACGCAGACGGGCATGCGTAAGCTCCAGATTGCCGTGCAGAACACCGATACCCTGGGCCTTGTCCTCAACCCGAATTACGCCAGGAATATCCCGTCCGGATATGACACCCTGAACAGCTCGGCGGTGACCCGCTGGCATGTGGGAATTTCAGACTGGACGGAAGAGAAGACACAAATCGACCTTCATCTTATCAAAAACCGGCGCGGCTCTCCGTGCCGCTGGACCGTGGAGATTGATCATGCAACGTATCATTTGCATCTGGTTTCCGTTTCTGGAGAGTGAGCGGCTGACCCGGCAGAACCCTGAATTGTCGCAGAAACCCTTTGTGCTGGTGACGCGAGAGGCAAACCGCGTCTTTGTCTCCGCCCTCAGCAAGGCGGCAGGTGATATGGGGTTCGCGCCGGATATGAGCCTGGTTGATGTCCGCGCGGCCGCCCCCGACATGATGTATCATGAGATGGATCCGGAGGAGGATATCCGCTGCCTGCGGGGCCTGATGCGCTGGGCCAGCCGATTTTCTCCCCGTGTCGCACGGGGAGAGAGGAGCAATCTGTATCTGGATATTGCCGGTGCCAGTCATTTATTTGGCGGCGAAACGGCGCTTCTTGAGACAATACATACGCAGCTTCAGGCCTTTGGCTTTACGGCGCATCTTGCGCTAGCCGATAATCAGGCGGTGGCCTGGGGCTATGCCCATTACGGAAAAAACAAAAGCAATATCACGGCCGATATCCTGCGGGAGGCGTCCGGGGGTCTCTCCGTTGAGGCCTTGCAGATGTCCTATGCCTCGACGATCCTGTGTCAGAGGTTGGGTTTGAAAAAGATAGAGGCCCTGCTTGACTTGCCGCGGGCGGCGCTGGCCAGCAGGATCGGGCTCGAGGATCTGAAACAGGTGGACCGGTTCTTTGGGGGTGCCGCCGAAGCCAAGCAATTTGCCCGCTACAGAGAGCGGCTGATTGAGGAGAAGCAGTTTTTTGACCCCCTGGCAACAAGTGCCGGGGTCGAGGCGGCGCTGGATGAGCTGCTTGGAAAACTCTGCACGCGTCTGTCGCAAATGCAGCGGGGATTTCGCAAGGCAAGCTTATGGATGGACAGGGTGGACCATCAGAGTCTCTCCTTCTCTGTTCTTCTCATGCAGCCCAGTATCGATATCATTGTTCTGAAGCGGTTGTTCTCCCGTCATTTTGAGCAGCTTGATGTCGGTTTCGGTATTGACCGCATGAGGCTGGTGGCCGATCAGGTTGCCCCCTTATCGCAGCGCCAGCTGGGTCTGGAAGACTCGAAAAGGCAAAATCAGGATGACACTCGAAACAAGCTGGTAAACGAGCTTTCAAATATGTTTGGATCCCGGCAGGTCCGGCAATTTGCGCCCGCCGACAGCCATATTCCCGAGCAGACCTTTACTCAAAGGCCGGCCCTTCAGCGGACTTCCCGGTCGCAAAGCTGGCACCGTCCTGCCGCCAAGCGCCCCGTCCGCCTGCTTAAAAAGCCGGTGTCTGTTCTGGTGCGTGGCGGCATAGATAAAGCGGCCCCGGACAGGATCTTCTGGCATGGCCGGGAATGCCATCTGACCCTTTTGACGGGGCCTGAGCGGATAGAGCCAAACTGGTGGCGTCAGGATCCCGATTGGCAGAGCGGGTCGCGGGATTACTGGTGGGTAAAAACCCATTTCGGAGCCTTGTTGTGGCTCTATCGGGTGTCTGATGAGGAGAAGACACAATGGTTTGTCCATGGGATGGGAAGCTAGGATGTCCCGGTTTGCCGAATTGCATGTGACGACGAATTTCACCTTTCTGGAAGGGGCTTCCCATCCCGAAGACTATGTTCGCCGGGCCAAGGCGCTTGATCTGGAGGCCATCGCCATCACCGATCGCAACTCTCTTGCCGGGGTTGTCCGGGCCTATGCGGAAGCGCAGAAGATCGGCCAGCGGATCATCATCGGTGCCGAGTTGCTGCTGGCGGATGGGCAGGGCCTGATTGCTCTGCCAACGGACCGGGCGGCTTACGGGCGCCTGTGCCGTCTGATCAGCCTCGGTCGGCAACGGGCCGAGAAAGGGCAATGCCTGATTCATCAGGAAGATGTCCTCGATTGGCGGGAGGGGATGATTTTCATTCTGCTGGCCCCGCAAACCCTCGATCCTGTTTTTGAGGGGCAGGTCCGCTTCTGGGCGAGCCAACTGGGCCCTGATTTTTACCTGGCTGCGGAAAATCTGCTGCAGGGCCATGATGATCTGCGCCTGGCCCGCCTGCAGGGTATCGCATCGGCCCATGGGGTGGAGCTGGTCGCCACCAATCACGCCCTCATGCATGAGCCGGAGAAACGTAAAGTCGCTGATATTCTGACCTGTATCCGGGAACATTGCACGGTTGAGGAAGCCGGCACCCGTTTGCAAAAGAATGCGGAGCGGCATCTTAAAGGAGCCGGGGACATGCGGGAGCTTTTTGCCGGCTACGAAGATGCAGTCGAGCGAAGCCGGGATATCAGCCGTCGGATCAATTTCTGCCTGAGCGAGTTGAAATATGAATATCCGGACGAGGTGTCAAACGGCCAGGATCCGCAAGAGGAACTGGAAAAGCTGGTCACCCGGTGCCTGCCGGAACGATATGCGGCGCATCAATCTCCTTACGGAATTCCGAAAAAAACCCTGGAACTTATCCGGCATGAATTGGCTATCATTAAGGAACTGAACTACGCCCCTTACTTCCTGACAATCTACGATATCGTCAAATTCGCCAAGGAGCAGCAGATCCTGTGCCAGGGGCGAGGCTCTGCCGCCAATTCCGTCATTTGCTATATTCTTGGCATTACGTCTGTCTCGCCGGAGCGGCTGGATATGGTCTTTGAGCGGTTCATTTCCACCGAACGTAACGAGCCACCGGATATCGATGTGGATTTTGAGCATGAACGGCGCGAAGAGGTGATCCAGTATATCTATGAAAAATACGGCCGCCATCGGGCCGGGCTTTCGGCAACGGTGATTTGCTATCGCGCCCGCTCGGCCATTCGCGAGGTTGGCAAGGCCCTTGGCCTGTCACAGGATACCTTGTCCTCCATGACCGGTTTGATCTGGGGCTGGTCGAGCTCGGACCAGGCGACGAACCGGTCCCATATAAGATCTGCGGGCCTTGATCCGGATGACCCGCGATTGGCCCTGTGCGCGGAACTGACCCAGGAGATCATGGGCTATCCCCGGCATCTTTCCCAGCATGTGGGCGGCTTTATCATCACCAGATCGCGGCTTGATGACATCGTGCCCATAGAGAATGCGGCCATGGAGGACCGGACCGTCATTGAATGGGACAAGGACGATATTGATACCCTGGGAATCCTGAAGATTGATGTGCTCGGCCTTGGCATGTTGTCCTGCATCCGCAAGGCCTTTGGCCTCCTCAAAGACCATTACGGCATCTCCCATACCCTGGCGTCACTGCCTGAAGGGGACACGGCGGTGTATGAAATGCTCGGGAAAGCCGACAGTGTCGGCGTTTTTCAGGTTGAGAGCCGGGCGCAAATGTCCTTCCTGCCCAGAATGAAGCCCAAAGACTTTTATGATCTGGTGATTGAGGTGGCAATTGTGCGGCCCGGACCCATCCAGGGAGATATGGTTCATCCCTATATCCGCCGAAGAAACGGTGAGGAAGAGCCAGCTTATCCATCGAAAGAGCTGCAAGGCGTTTTGGAAAAAACCCTCGGTGTTCCGTTATTTCAGGAGCAGGCGATGCGGATTGCCATCGTCGGGGCCGGCTTCAGTCCCGATGAAGCGGATCAGCTCCGCCGGGCCATGGCGACATTTCGCAAGATGGGAACGATTAACTCTTTTCGCGATAAATTTATTCTGGGGATGGAAGGCAATGGCTATGAGCGCGAGTTTGCCGAGCGATGCTTCAAACAGATCGAAGGCTTCGGGGAATATGGGTTTCCCGAAAGCCATGCCGCTTCGTTTGCCCTGCTGGTCTATGTCTCGGCCTGGCTGAAATGTCATTATCCGGATGCTTTTGCCTGTGCCCTGCTGAATTCCCAGCCCATGGGCTTTTACGCCCCGGCGCAGATTATCCGGGATGCCCGTGAACATGGCGTGGTGGTGAAGCCACCCGATGTCAATTATTCGGAATGGGACTGCATCCTGGAACCGGGAGAGGGCGGATTGGTATTGCGCCTGGGCCTTCGGCAGATCAAGGGCATGAATGAGGAAGATGCCGACTGGATCGCGGCGGCCCGACAGAATGGATATATCACGGTCCGGGATTTATGGCTGCGGGCGGGGATAAAGCCCGCCGTTCTCAAGCGGCTGGCCAATGCGGATGCCTTTACCTCTCTCGGCCTCAACCGGCGGGAGGCGCTCTGGCAGGCCAGCGGAATAAAAGGAGAGCGTCCGCTGCCGCTGTTTTCCTATGCCCGTGAAGACGAGCAGGCGCTGGACCCGGCTGTCACCCTGCCCGCCTTGCATGTGGGGGAGAATGTTTTGCAGGATTATCGTTCCTTACGCCTGAGCCTGCGGGATCATCCTCTCAAGCTCCTGCGTCCGCAATTTCCCGGTACGGCAAAAGCAAAATCACTGCTGAGTGCTCCTCATAAGCGGCGGTTAGATGTAGCGGGGCTTGTGCTGGCCCGGCAGCGTCCCGGTACGTCCAAGGGAGTGATCTTTATGACATTGGAGGATGAAGAGGGCAGTATCAATGTGGTTGTCTGGCGCAAAATATTTGAGCGTTACCGCAAAACGGTGATGACCGGGCGGCTGGTGAGAATATCGGGTGTGTTGGAGCGAAAGGATATTGTGACCCATCTGATTGCCGATCGCATAACCGACTTCTCTCATTATCTGGAAAAGATGGAGGATGCCGAATTCCTTGGCCACGGGGCCCCGGAGGATCTGGCGCAAGCTGAGCATACCAAGAAAGCCGGGCGTGAAAAGGCGCTCAGCCCTCAAAGGCATCCGCGAGATATGATCAAGGCCCTGTTTCCGTCCCGGGATTTTCATTGAGGTTGAGATATCGGGCAATGCCCTCCGCCGCGATGACCCCGGTCGAGAAGCTTCCCTGCAACAGATATCCGCCTGTCGGAGCCTCCCAATCCAGCATTTCTCCCGCCACGAACCGACCGGGCAGCTTCTTGATCATCAGGTTCTCATCAACAGCATCAAAGGACATTCCACCTGCCGAAGAAATGGCCCGGTTGATCGGGTTTATTCCACTGAGGCGGATCGGAAGGGATTTGACGGCATGGGAGAGTTGAGCGGGATCCCGGAACTGGTCGGCTGTTGTAAATTCACGCAGCAGTCCGATCTTCAATGGAGATAATTTCAGCTTCTTGCGCAGGAAATTCGAAAAGGAGTTTTTGCCGCGGGGGGCGGACACCTGTTTTACGACCATATCCTGTGTCATCTCAGGTTTAAGGTCCATTTTGAGGATAACATCCGCGCTGTCTTCAAGCGCCACTCTTAACGGGCGGCTGAGGGCATAAAGCGCCCCGCCCTCCAGGCCGGTTTTTGTCACTACCAGATCCCCGGCAGCGACCGAGTCCTGAAAGGACAGACGGATATTCTTGACGGGATTCCCTTCAAATCTGCCAAGAAAAGGCTCGCTCCAACGGACCGTGAACCCGCAATTGCTGGGGGAGAAAGGAGTGATGGAAATATCCTGCGTCTTCATTGGGCCGACCCAGGCACCATCACTGCCCAAATGCGGATAGCTTGCCCCACCCAAGGCAAACAGCGCGGCATCCGCCCGGAACGCGACCGTGCCCTCCTCGCGGCTTGAGAAGATGAGGGTGCCATCGTCTTTGGTCTCTCTCCAGCTATGCTTGAAGTGAAAGTGAATATTGTCCCGGGTCAGGCGATTAAGCCAGGCTCGCAGCAATGGCGTGGCTTTCAGGCCCTTGGGAAAGATACGACCGCTCGACCCAGCGAAGGTTTCTATACCTAAGGAATGGGCCCAGGCAATCATGTCCTGTGGGGAAAATCGCTCAAGATAAGAGCTGAAGCGATCCTTACGGCTGTTGTATTTCTGGACAAAATCCGCGGTCGGTTCGGAATGGGTCAGGTTGAGGCCGCCGCGCCCGGCAATCAGGAATTTCCGCGCGGCTGACGGCTTTTTTTCGAAAATATGGATATCAACGGAGGCATGGCCAGCCAAAATTTCGGCCGCCATCAGACCTGCGGGACCGGCCCCGACAATTGCCACAGTTTTTCTGGGTTCAGTCAATTTGGAATTCCGTCTGCACTGAGAGAGGGTGACGCCGGTTATAGCGGATTTGACCCAATGGGCAACGGGTAATGCAGATAATGGAATATCAGATGAAATGCACTTTCCGGGCACTATCCCGATTGTGTCGTTTCATCAATAATTTCGTTCAATAGTTCCTTGAGATGTTCGAGCTTCTCAGAGCCGATATTGGTTTCGAACTGATTTTGAAATTTTGTTGCATGGGCACTGAGCTTTTGATGTAGCTCATAGCCGGCATTGGTAATGAACACCAGGACCCGTCTCTGATCATTCGGATCGAGGGAGCGGAGCACCAGACCATTGGCGACCATCTTGTCGAGCATTTTCGTTAGCGCCGGGTGATTCATCAGGACAATTTCCGCGAGGTCGCCCATGGATCGGCCCTTTTCGTCACTGAGCACATCCAGAATGCGCCAATGCTCCACCTGGACTCCTTCAATGCGAAGCTGTTTCTCCAATTTGAGATGGACGCCCCGATGTGCCTGGGCAAGGACATAAGCGAGGTTGTCCGCTATTTTTTCCTTCGAGATATTCATTTATGCCATCGCTGATTTGCAAAGGGAGGCAAGATTTACATTATTAATGATAGCGTGTATACTTGAATAGGAAAATTATTTTTTGGATACGGGCTCATATCTCTTCTGGTTTTGCCCGGATGTATGATGTTTATGGACCTAAGCCGTCGATTTATTGCGGGAAACCCAACCGTTGGATCTCAGATCCTGGCGGCGAACGGATGGGAAATTCCGGTGAAAGACGACTATTTCCGTGTCGGTCTGCTGGTTCCGATGTGCGGTTCCGCCGGCCTTTGGGGTCCCTCCTGCATTGCCAGTGCTCAAGTCGCCATCGCCGAACTCAATGCTGAAAACGGCATCATGGGCAA
This sequence comes from Sneathiella sp., assembly GCA_965228285.1. GTDB lineage: Bacteria > Pseudomonadota > Alphaproteobacteria > Sneathiellales > Sneathiellaceae > Sneathiella. Next base: position 2,401,275 of record OZ245808.1, on the reverse strand, counting down.
GCAGGTAGAGCTGGTGCTTGTCGATGCGGCGATCGAGTCGGAGTCTGAGCTTTATCACACCATTCATGACATGATCGAATTCAATGAAATCGACGCCATCGTCGGCATGCATATCAGTGCTGTGCGCCAGCAGTTAGCCAAGGTGGTTGGCGGGCGGGTACCTTATGTCTATACCCCTCTTTATGAGGGCGGTGAGGACAGCCCCGGTGTCTATACCATTGGCGAAACACCACGGCATCAGCTTGTTCCAGCCATTCGCAGCATTACAAAACGGCATAAGGTCCGGAACTGGGCGCTTGCCGGCAACGATTATGTGTGGCCGCGCGCCTCCAATCACTTTGCCAAGCAGTATCTTCAGCAGATCGGCGGCAATGTGGTTTGTGAGCATTACATTCCTTTCGGGGTTGATGAGACGCAAATGCTGATTGATGATTTCATCTCCAAGGGGGTGGAGGCGGTTCTGTTATCTTTCATCGGTCAGGACGCCGTCGATTTTAACCGGGTTTTCGGGGCCCTCGGGTTAGACCAGAGCATCATACGTCTCTCCTGCGCCATCGAGGAAAACGGCCTCTTGGCAATTGGCGAGCAAAATTCCAAGCGACTCTATTCCTCCGCCTCCTATTTCTCGGCCCTGGATACGCCGTCCAATAATTGCTTCAAGGAAAAATATTACGGTCTGCATGGGGAGCGGGCGCCGGCCCTGAACTGTCTCGGCCAATCTCTGTATGAAGGCGTTCAGTTTCTGGCCGAACTCATGAAGAAATATGGCCGTGATGCCGGTCATCTTCATAACCGGCAACTGCCCGGGATCACATATCGCTCGGCGCGGGATGCATCCTATCTCAATAATATGAACAAGAAGCTGCCGATTTATCTCGCTAGAGCCGATGGATTTAAATTCTCGATCCTCGAAACCCTTTAGTTTCTAGCCACTGAATAGTTCCTGAAATTCTAGAAGAAGCGCGGGGTTATTCCGTGCTCTCGGCACCTCGGTCAGTTGCCAACCGTGGTCAGATATTACAATAACCTATTGTTTCTAAACATATTTCTTACTTTCAGCATCCGCTCTTCCTGGGAACCATATGATTTATTTGAAAAGGAAAATAAAAACTTGAATTGGAAAATAAAATAAGTTAGGACTCCCTAAATGGGCTGGCACTTATCCATTTTTGCCGCCTCAGGGAGATTTGAATGACTTGGTTTGCAGCGCTCATCGGCGCTCTCATTATCCTGCTTATCGGAATCGCATTTCTGCGGGCTTTCTATGTTAAGTCAACACGAGAGATATCCCTTGTTCGCACCGGATTTGGCGGACGGCGCATCGTTATTGATGGCGGTTGCCTGGTGCTCCCCATTTTGCATCAGGCACAAAAGGTGATGATGTCGGCGGTTCCGATCAATGTATCCCGTCAGGGAACCCAATCTTTTATCAGCCGGGACCATCTGCGGGTCGATATTGAGATGAATTTTGAAGTTCGTGTCACTCCGGACGAAGACGGCGTCGCGACGGCTGCTCAGGCACTTGGTACAAGAATTGCCCGCGGAGGGGAAGCCCTGCAGGAGGTATTGGGGAGCAAGATTCTTGATGCGATCCAAACCACCTGCGCGGCTATGGCCTTGGAAGAAATTCACAGTGACCGCAAAGCCTTTACCGATCAGGTGTCGGAGGCGGTTGCCGCCTTTGTACAGGGTCTTGGCCTTCGCCTCGAATCCGCTTCTCTCCTGCATCTCGACCAGGCAACCTTTAGCTCCTTCGATGAGAATAATGTTTTCAACGCGATTGGTATGAGGCGGGCAACGGAATTGGTATCACGCAATCATCGTGAAAGAGTCCAGATTGAAACAGAATCCGATGTGGTGGTTCGGGAAAGCCGGTTGGCGCAGGCACAGCGCCGCATCGAAATTGATCAAGCGGAAAAGGAAGCAGAAATTGCCCAGCAGGCTTACCTTGCGCGCCTTCAAGCCAGTACGGAAGCGGAATCCGTTTCCCAGCAGGTCAAATCCTCCCTGATTTCAGAGGAAACGAGCCTCGCCAAGGACAAGGATGTCAAAGCCCTGCAAATTGCCCATGATGAGGATTTGCGGCGCAAGGAAATGGAAGCCATCCGCGAACTTGAAGCCGTAAAAATCGATCACGCCATCTTCCTAGCCAATAAACGGGCGGAAGAAGCGGTAGCCAAGGCAGCAGAGGAATCCGCCCGGGCGCAGGTGCTGCTGGCCGCCGAAGACGTACAGACCCAGAAAGAAAAAGCGGTGGCCGAGCGGGAGAAGGAAGTCGCGCTCCTTCGCTTGCGCAAGGACCTTCAGGTGGAGCAGGAGAAAACAAAATCCGATGCCGATCTCGATACGGTTCGGGTGGCCTCCGAAGCCCAAGCGGTGGAAGCGCGGGCGGCAGCAGAAAAAGCCCGCATGGAAGCCGAGGCAAAAGGCCTCTCGGCTCGAATTGCCGCAGAAAACGGCCTCAGCGAGTCCATTATGGCCATGCGGCTTGAGGAACGCCGGCTTGACCGCTTGCCAGATATCCTGGGCCAGATGATGAAGCCCGTCGAGAAAATCGACAGCATTCGCATCAATCAGATCGGCGGGGTTGGCGGCTCTGGCGAGGGCGCACAGAACGGCGTGGATGGGGCTTTTGGCGCGGCCATGGACCAGATCCTCGGCATGGCTGTGCGGCTGCCGGCCATGAAGCAGATGGGAGAGGAAATCGGTGTCGATTTTGATCCCAACCTAGGCGGTAGAACCGCCGATTACGCCAACAGAATTAAATCACGAAAAGAAACCAAGGAATCCTAACAGGGAGAAATTCCATGACCATGAACAGACGACATTTCTTAACCGCAGCGGCAGCACTTGCCGGGGCCAGTTTGCTATCACTCTCGGTCTCCGCCGCAGATACGGTCAAGCTCGGATCCGTCCTTGATACTTCCGGCATTTTCGATGCCTATGGCAAGCCCATGGATATGGCCATGAGACTTGCCGTTGAAGAGATCAATGCCGCCGGTGGCCTGAACGGCAAGATGATCGATATTACCGCCTATGACACCCAGTCCGATATGGCGCTTTACACTCAATATGGCCGTCAGCTTACCCAGCAGGACGAGGTGGATGTGGTCCATGGCGGTATCTTGTCCGCCTCCCGCGAGGCAATTCGTCCGACCATGCGCAAAACCAATACCCTTTATTTCTATAACGTCCTCTATGAAGGCGGTGTTTGCGATCGCAATATCTTCATCAACGGCGTGACACCGGCACAGCAGGTGGAAGCCCTTATTCCCTTCGCCATGAACCGGGCCGGTAAGAAAGTCTATGTACTGGCGGCAGATTACAATTACGGTCAGATCACCGCCAAATGGATCCAGAAATATGTAGAGGAAAATGGTGGTGAGACCGTTGCAGTTGATTTCTTCCCGCTCGATGTGTCCGATTTCGGTTCTACCATTGCCAAGATCCAGGCGGCGGATCCGGATTTGATCGTTGCTTCTCTGGTAGGCGGGGCGCATTTGTCCTTCTTCCGGCAATGGGCTGCTGCGGGTATGAACAAGAAGATACCGATGGCCTCCACGACATTGGGCGTTGGCAACGAGCATAAGGTCCTTACCGCCGAAGAAGGTGATGGGATCATGGTCGCCTATAACTATTCCCAGGAGCTGGATACCCCGGCAAACAACGCTTTCAAGAAGAAATGGGCCGATGCCTATGGGGATGCCAACGGCATCCATGAGATTGCGGTGTCCAACTATCAGGGCGTGCTGACCTGGGCAGAGGCGGTCAAGAAAGCCGGCTCGACAGATCGGGACAAGGTGATTGAAGCTCTTGAATCCGGGCTCTCCATCGAAGGTCCGGCCGGGACGGTGACCGTCGATCCCAAGACCCATCATGCGGTTCTTGATGTGCATATCATGGAGTTTGACGGTCAGAAAATGAAGGTGCTGGAAACCCTCAAGCAACGGCAGCCCATTGACACCCAGGCGGTGTGCGATCTGGAAGCCAATCCAAATGATAACCAGCAATATGAGATCAAGTTTTAGGCGCCTCCCTGTCTGAAACCGGATGCCCTTCGTTCCGCATCCTGTCTTCCCTGTTCCGCCAATCCGTTTGATGGGTGGGACAGGGGATTTTTATCGCTAGAAATCGGAGAAATCATGGACCTGGCAGCCATCATTGTCGTTGAAACCGTTTACGCCGTTGCAAGCCTGATCCTGATTAGCGCCGGCCTGGCCATTGTGTTTGGCATGATGAAGGTTATCAATCTGGCCCATGGTGAGTTTATGATGATGGGCGGCTATGCCACCATCACTGCCGTAAATCTGGGTGTGAATATCTATATCGCCATGCTGGTAATCGCACCACTCATGGTCGGCCTCATCGGCCTGGTGGTGGAACGACTGGTGATCCGACATCTCTATGGCCGATTAGTTGATACCATGCTCGCGACCTGGGGATTGAGCCTGTTTTTTGTTGGTATTGTCACCATGATTTTTGGTAATACGACCACCGGAATTTCCACCCCTATTCCCGGCATCTCGATCGGTGATTATCAGATCAATGGCTATAATTTCTTCATCGTCATTATCTCCATCCTGCTGGTTCTGTTGATTTATTTTGTCCTCAAAGGCACCCGTCTCGGGCTGATTGCCCGGGGGACGATGCAGCGCTCAGACATGGCGGCCGCCCTCGGCTACAGTCCGGACCGTATTTATATGGCGACCTTTTTTGTCGGCTCGGCTCTGTCGGGTCTGGCGGGGGCAGTTTTGGCGCCGCTTGTCGGTCTCGTGCCGTCCTCCGGCGGGGCTTATATTGCCAAGGCCTTTATCACCGTGATCTCCGGTGGACCATCTGTCATCGCGGGCTTGATCAGCAGTGGCGGCTTTTTCGGTGTGGTCAATCAGGTCTTTACCTTTGCCATCTCTCCGGTGGTGGGGGAGGTGGCGTTGCTGATCTCCGCCGTGATCCTGCTCCGGCTGCTGCCACAAGGGGTGACGGGCCGCTTCTTTAAAGGAAAGCTGTAATGCGGGAAATCACCTTGCAGCGCTTCGCCATTGCCCTGGTCATTGCCGGAATTGTCATGACGGTGCTGCCGCTGATGGTCGGCACCTATACCCTCACTCTTTTGCTGGTCTATGGCATGCTGGCCATGAGTCTCGGGCTGATCTGGGGATTTGGTGGGATTCTTTGTTTTGGCCAGGCGGCATTTTTCGGGCTGGGCGCTTATGCCTATGCTATCTCCGCCATCAATTTTGGGGAAAGCACGGCGCCGATGATCATTGCCGTGCTGGTTCCCGCCCTCTTCGCCGCGGTTCTCGGTGGGATGATGTTCTATGGGCGGCTCGGGGATGTGTATCTTGGGGTGATTACCCTGGTTGTCACCCTGATTTTCTTTAAATTCATGAACTCGACGGCGGGGCCGGAATATGTGATCGGCACGGCGCGCCTCGGCGGCTTTAACGGAATTCCCGGATATCAGACCCTCAATATCCCCGGACTTCCCGGGCAATATATCTATGGCGACAGCCTCTATTATGTCACCTTTATCGCCCTGTTTATCGTCTATTGGCTGGTCAACTGGCTGCTGCAAAGCCCGTTCGGGCGGGTCGCCGTGGCCATCCGCGAGAATGAGCAGCGGGTCTCCCTGATGGGCTATGATATCCGGGCGCGCAAGACGGTATTGTTTGCGGTTGGCGGGGCCATTGCCGGACTGGCCGGCGCCTTTTATGCCAACTGGGCCGAGATCGTGACGCCGGGCCTGTTCAGCCTCGGGCAATCGGCGGAGATTATCATCTGGTGCATTGTCGGCGGCCTTGGAACCCGGCTTGGGCCGATCCTCGGCGCCGCGGGACTCGCCTATCTCAAGTTCAAGCTGGGTCAGCAAATGCTCATCGATAATGCAGTGATCACCGGAATCATTCTGGTGCTGTTCGTGCTGTTCCTGCCCAAGGGGCTGGTCCCGGCGATCGAAAAAATCTGGCGATTGAGTGTGGGACGGAAGCGGGGGCGGCGTCCGGCCCGGTCGCGCCGGGGGAGAGCGGCAAGCCATGGCTGAAACCGTTCTTGAAACCGTCAACCTGACCATGCGCTTTGGCGGGGTCACCGCCTGCGATAATGTGGGTTTCAGCCTCAAAGCGCGGGAGCTGCGCTGCCTGATCGGCCCCAATGGTGCAGGAAAAACCACCTTTTTCAAATGCCTGACCGGGCTGCTGACCCCGACGGAAGGTCAGGTCATCATGCGCGGCGAGGACACCACTCACTGGGATACCCATGTCATTGCCTCAGAGGGGGTGGGCATCAAAACCCAGGTGCCGAACGTGCTGGACGGGGTGTCTGTGCAGGAGAATATCTGGCTTGCCGCCCGGCGTTTCTGCTCGAGCAATGAGGCCAGCCGGAAGTCCGAGGAAGTGATCGAGCGCCTCTCTTTAAACCCCATCGCCAGCAGTGAAGTGGGCCGTCTGGCCCATGGGGAGAGGCAGCGGGTCGAGCTTGGCATCGTTGCCGCCGGCGATCCCTGGCTGGTGCTGCTGGATGAGCCCGCCGCCGGGATGACCTCCGATGATGTGGCGCAGATGATCGAGATCATCCATGACATGACCAAAACCGCCGCCGTCATCATTGTCGAGCATGATATGCAGTTCATCCGCTCCGTCGCCACGGATGTCACCGTCTTCCACCAGGGCCGCATCCTGATGGAGGATCATGTGGACGCAGTGATGTCGGATCCGACGGTCCGCAATGTGTATCTTGGAAAGAAGGCGTAAGTGATGACCTCAGAGGATCTGTTATTCCAGCTTAAAGGCCTGGCCAGCGGGTACGGCAAGGTCCCGGTCCTGCACGGGGTTGACCTGAATGTGGAGGAAGGGGAGATCGTTGGCATTCTCGGCCATAACGGCATGGGCAAATCCACCCTGCTGAAAACGGCCATGGGGTTCCTGCCGGCAACGGCGGGCAGCATCCGCTATCGCGGCACGGATATCACCCGCTTCTCCCCCAATGACCGGGCGCAGCTCGGCATTGCCTATGTCCCGCAGGGGCGGGGCATCTTCCCGCAGCTCACGGTGCGTGACAACCTGCGCTTCGCCTATATGGATAACGGCCAAGGGAGTGAGGCGGATACCCTTGAGGATGTCCTCGCGGATTTTCCGAGGCTAGAACGGCTTCTGGACCGGGACGGCGGTGCGCTTTCCGGCGGGGAGCAGCAACTGCTCGCCCTGGCCCGGTCTTTGATGTCGGACCCGGAATTCCTCCTTCTTGATGAGCCGACGGAAGGCATCCAGCCCTCCATCATTGAGGAAATGGCGGAGACCCTTCTTGAAATCCGGAAAAGCCGTGACTTCGGCATTCTGCTGGTGGAGCAGAATTTTGACTTCATCGCCGATCTGTCCGACCGGGTCCTGGTGCTGGAACGGGGCCGGGTGACCGGGGAGCTGTCCCGGTCCGATCTTGCCGATACGAATAAGGTCAACAGTTTCCTCGGCTTCGGGGCCGCCCGCACAACCCGGGCCGGTGCGGATACGGCCCTCTCTAAATCTCTCCAGTCCAAATCCCCGACATCTCCTGATACGACCCGCAGGACAGCCAGGACGGAGCCTTCCGTTTCAACGGGGCCGGAAACCGGCCAGACCAACAATTCGGTGACATATATGACAGTAAAACGCCCCAGCCTGACCCAGATGCGCGACATGGCAGACCAGTTTGGCATGTCTTTGAGTGACGCTCAGCTCACAGAATTCTCCGAGATCATGGAGCCCTATATCCAGGCCTATGACCGCCTCGATGCCATGCCCGACAACCTTCCGGAAGTGCGGTACCCGCGCTCCCCCGGCTACCGGCCATCGCCTAGCGAAAACCCGCTCAATGCCTGGTATTACAAGACGGATATCAAGGGCGCTCTGGACGGTCCGCTCCGCGGCAAGAAGATTGCCATCAAGGATACGGTCTGCGTCGCCGGGGTGCCGATGATGAACGGATCCTCGATCATGGAAGGTTATACGCCGGAGATCGATGCCACCATCATTACCCGCATCCTGGATGCGGGCGGTACCATCGCCGGCAAGGCCCATTCGGAAAATCTGTGCCTGTCCGGTGGCAGCCACACCAATGCCACCGGCCCGGTCCATAATCCCTGGAAGCACGGCTATATGGCCGGCGGATCGTCGAGCGGATCGGCGGCCCTGGTTGCGGCCGGGGAGGTGGATATGGCCATCGCCGGGGATCAGGGCGGGTCCATCCGTATCCCGTCTTCAAACTGCGGTTGTTATGGCATGAAGGCAACCCATGGGCTGGTGCCCTATACCGGGGTCATGCCGATCGAGCAGACCATCGACCATGTCGGCCCGGTGACCAGTAATGTGGCTGACAACGCCCTGTTCCTGGAGGTTCTGGCGGGGGAAGACGGTCTCGATCCCCGGCAATATGCGCCGAAAACCTACCGCTATACGGAAGCTCTGGGCAAGGGCTGTGCGGGATTGCGGATCGGGGTTCTCAAACAGGGCTTTGACCGGCCGGAAAGCGAAGCGGATGTGGATGCCAAGGTGCGGGCCGGAGCGGCCCGGCTTGCGGAACTCGGGGCGATTGTCAGTGACGTTTCGATCCCGGAGCATGATCTCGCCGGAGATGCCTGGGTGGCGATCACCCTGGAAGGGCTGCAGGATCATATGATGCATGGCAACTGTGCCGGCACCAATTACAAGGGCTTGTTCCTGCCCTCGATGATTGATCATTTCAGCAGCTGGCGCGGCCGGGCGGATGAGCTGTCAGACTCTCTCAAGACCTGTATGTTCATCGGCGAGTTTTTCCAGACTCAGTATCGCGGCCGGTTCTATGGCAAGGCTCAGAATCTGATGCGGCTGGTGCGGGCGAAATACAAGGAAGCCCTTAAATCCTATGACCTGCTTCTGGTGCCGACAGTACCCATGAAACCGCAGAAAATTCCCGGGCCCGAGGCGAGCATGACCGAATATGTGACCCGGGCCTTCGAGATGGTCGGCAATACGGCGGCCTTCAATGCCGGGCATTTTCCGGCAATGTCAATTCCATGTGGTCTTAGTGAAGGTTTACCGATAGGATTAATGCTTATCGGGGATGATTATTGTGAAACGACGATCTACCGTGCGGCACATGCCTTCGAGCAAAGCGGGGACTGGCGCACGTTTTGAAACGGGAGAATGCACCTTGTCTATTTTGGATGAAAGCCTTGCGGATCAGATTGCAGGCAGGGCAGAAAAAGCAGCAAGCAGCTATGAAACCACCGTTATCGCGCCAAAGGACAACAAGTCCTATGTGGCCGGCGATAAATCGGACCCCTTGAAATATATGACCATTCCGGAGATGGTCCGGCAGACCGTTGCCAAATTCGGCCCGCGGGATGCGGTTATCTTCCCGGCCGAGGATCGCACCCTGTCTTATTATGATTTCGATCGGGAGATCGATCTGCTGGCCTCCGGCTTTCTGGCGCTGGGCTTACAGAAGGGAGATCGGGTCGGGATCTGGTCACCCAATAATTTCGAATGGGTCCTGACCCAATATGCGACAGCCCGCATCGGCCTGATCCAGGTCAATATCAATCCGGCCTATCGCCTGTCGGAGTTGGAATATGCCTTGAATAAATCCGGGGCGAAGGCCCTGATAACGGCGGAGTCTTTCAAGACATCCGACTATCTGTCGATGATCCGCACCCTGGCGCCGGAACTTGAGTCCTGTGAGCCAGGTCATTTGTCGGCGGCCAAGCTGCCGGGCCTTGATATCGTTATCGGTATCAGCAAGGACCCGGGGCCCGGGATTTTTCCGTTCAGCGAAATTCAGACCCTTGGCGGTCCGGCCCAGCAACTGCGGCTGGATGATATCACCAAGTCCCTGTCGCCGGATGATCCCATCAATATTCAATTTACCTCCGGGACGACGGGGGCACCGAAAGGGGCGACCCTGACCCATTACAATATCGTCAATAATGCCGATCATGTTGTCGGCCGGATGAATTTCACCGAAGCCGACCGGCTTTGTATTCCGGTTCCCCTCTATCACTGCTTTGGCATGGTGATGGGATCTCTGGGCTGCGTGACCCATGGTGCCTCTATGGTCTTTCCGGGGGAGGCCTTTGATCCGGAAGAGACCCTGGCCGCCGTTGCCAAAACCAAATGCACCGCCCTTTATGGGGTGCCGACCATGTTTGTCGGCATGCTCGATCATCCGAAGCTGAAGGAGTATGACCTGTCCAGCTTGCGGACCGGGGTGATGGCCGGCGCGCCCTGCCCGATTGAGGTGATGAAACGGGTGATCCAGGAAATGAACATGTCGGAGGTCACCATCTGCTATGGCATGACGGAAACGTCGCCGGTGTCGTTCCAGAGCGATGTGGACGATCCCATTGAAAAAAGGGTCTCGACTGTGGGTCGGATCATGCCCCATGTGGAGGTCAAAGTCGTCGATGAAAACGGCACCGCCGCCCCCGTCGGTCAGCAGGGAGAGCTCTGGACCCGCGGTTATTCTGTCATGCAGGGCTATTGGGACGAGGAAGAGAAAACCCGGGACGCCATCGTTGAGGGCGGCTGGATGCGGACGGGGGATCTCGCCATTCTTGACGAGGAAGGCTATTGCCAGATCGTTGGCCGCCTCAAGGACATGATCATTCGCGGCGGGGAGAATATCTACCCACGGGAGATCGAGGAATTTCTCTTTACCCATCCGGATATTCAGGAAGTCCAGGTCTTCGGCATTCCCGATGAGAGGTTTGGGGAAGAAGTCTGCACCTGGATCGTGGCCCGGGATGGGGCCGAGATTACCGAGCAGGGGATAAAGGATTTCTGTAAAAATCAGATCGCCCATTATAAGGTTCCCCGGTATGTCCGGGTCGTTCCGGAATTGCCGATGACGGTCACCGGTAAACCCCAAAAATTTGTCATGCGGGATGAAATGGTGAAATATCTGGCGGGCGAGGTATAAAATAAACCGAAACATGTCGATATCCCGGGGAGGAAAATATGGATCTTGACCAGTTTAACCGCGACTATCAGACGGCGAGATCCGAGTATCATCTCGAGATTCCGGACGATTTCAATTTCGCTTTCGATGTGATTGATGTGCGGGGCCGGGAGAGGGATGCTGTCTCGGTCATTGCGGTGTCGCGGGATGGTTCAACGATCGAGGATGTGACCTATTCACAATTTTCAGAGCAGTCCAGCCGACTGGCCAATGCCCTGACCGATCTCGGCATCGGCAAGGGAGATTTTGGCTGTATTGTCATTGGCCGGGTGCCGGCCTGGTATACGGTTTTGTTCGGCTGCATGAAAATCGGCGCCGTCTCCATGCCCGGGACCAATCTGCTGACGGCGAAAGACCTGGCCTATCGGATTCAGAAATCCGAGGCGACATTCATCATCGTGGCGCCGGAACATTGCCCGAAGTTCGAGGAAGTGCGGGATCAGTGTCCGACCATTGAGCATTGTATCGTTACCGGTGGGGAGTATCCGGGCTGGCTGTCCCTGGAAGACCTGATCGCCGGGGCTCCGGCGGAATTTGACCGGAGCCAGGCTGAGCCGACCGTCGCCAGCGACATGATGATGGCCTATTTCACCTCCGGCACCACCTCCTTGCCCAAAATGGTGCCGCGGGATTTCGGCTATGGCTTGGCCCATGCGGCGACGGCTCTGTTCTGGATGGATTTGCGGGACGGGGATGTGCATTGGACCCTCACCGATACGGGCTGGGCCAAGGCGGCCTGGGGCCTGTTGTTTCCGCCCCTGCTGGCCGGATCAAAGATCGTTCTCTATGACGGGGAAGGGGCGTTCGATCCGATTTTTCATCTGGAATTTATCGAGAAGCTGAAGGTCTCCACCTTCTGTGCGCCGCCGACCGTCTATCGCCTGTTCGCCCAGCAGGATCTGACCCCCTTTGATTTTTCCAGCCTGCGCCGCTCCCTCGGGGCGGGGGAGCCGCTCAATCCCGAAGTGATCCGCTATTGGGAAGCGCATACGGGCAATATCATTGCCGATGGTTATGGCCAGACCGAGACCATCAATATCGTCGGTAATTTCCCTGGAATGGAAGTCCGCTATGGCTCCATGGGGCTGCCGGTGCCGGGCTTTGACGTCGATATCGTCGATGAGGGCGGCAACCGTCTGCCTGATGACGAGGTCGGCCATATTGCTGTCGCCACCACCGGGGACTGGCCCAAAGGCTTGTTCCACGGCTATTATACCGGCGCCGAGCCGGATACCGCCTCCTTCCATGACGGCTGGTATTATACGGGCGATACGGCGAAGCGGGACAAGGACGGCTATCTTTGGTTCGTTGGCCGGGCCGATGACCTGATCAGTTCCGGTGGCTATCGGATCAGCCCGTTCGAGGTGGAGAGCGCTCTCCTTGAACATCCGGAGGTGGTGGAAAGCGCCGTCATCGGCGTGCCCGATGAAACCCGCGGACAGCTGGTCAAGGCCTATATCATCCTCACGGATCCGGGCACGGCGAATGACGCGAAAGCCGCGGAAATTCAGGATTTCTGCAAGAACCTGACCGCGCCCTATAAATATCCGCGGGAGGTGGAATTCGTCACCAGCCTGCCGAAAACCATCTCGGGCAAGATCCGGCGGGTGGAGCTGCGGGAGGAGGGCTGACGGGACGCCGGAACCGCAAAACCGTCACTCGATCTTGCGAAAGGCGTCCGTGAAACCGATCAGGGACATGGGCACCGCGACGGGCTGCCGGGTGGCGGACTGGACTATGACGTTCAGCTTCCCGCCCTTGAACAGCATTGCCAGCTGCTCCTCGGATAACGGGGTGCCGGCGAAACAGCCATTGGCTTCACAGGCCTGAAATGCCAGCTCCTGAAACTTGGTGCCATCCACATCGAGAGTGATCCCGGCGGGCAGATAGGTCCCGAGAGGGCCCTGCACCGTCAGAAACGGTTTGCGGGTTTCGGCGGGGACCCGGATCGAGATCTGCATCAACAGCCGCCCGGTCTGGGTAACGATGGCCCGTTGTTCGATGGTGCAGTCGGGCAGGGCGTCCCGCGACAGGGCCAGACATTGCACCGACCAGGGGCTTTCCTTCGCCCCGGCCGTAGAATCGGTTGTAGATCCGGTCGCGGACCCCGCCTTGTCGGGCGATGCCGCGTTCTGCGCCATGGGCGCCTGGATCACACCGCTGACCAGAAGCAGCAGAATCAGGGCGCCCGTCGCCAGTCCCCAATAGAGATAACGTTTTTGCACATTCACATCCTTTTTTCGAGCCGGGATCAAACCCCACCACCACCGCCACAGCTGAGAGGACTCATGGCGGAAAAATCCGGTTTCGCCGGATGCTCAAATCGGATCGCGCTTGAACAGCCGAAAAGTACGTGACCGCGCGGGTCCCGACACACTGCTTTCATAACAGGTCTCCCGTTGGCGCCTGCTCACGGCACCGGTATCATCTCATCCGGAATATCCCTTACACTCGTATAGGGAGAAATTATCTTTCCAGTCTTTCGATCAAATCCGGTGGTTAAAACCAGCACAGGGAGAACGCTCCCTTTTCATCTTGGAGTCTGACAACGTGGCTATTGGCGATATAAAACCGAAATATATAAGTAAATACAGCAGTTTGCTGTTGTTATGCCCGTTGCGATGAAAACCTAAGACCGTTCTTTGAAGTCCGACTTCCCACCAGAGAAATTATTATAGCCTATCTATCTATAATAGGAAAGAAAGAAACACATATGTGCAGCCATTACATTGTAATGCCTCCCCCCGAGTTTCTCCCGAGATTCCCCCTGAAATATCTCCCGCTGGGCCCAATTGTCACAAGACTGTCATGCAACCGTCTGCATTACTGACATAAATCCCCCCCACACTGACCTGTATAAAGAAGAGTAGGGGATAGCATTGGTTACAGAGACAAGCCCGGAGACCCCGTCCCGTAAGGACTGGATGGGGGTGCTGGCGCGCGCCAGCGAAACAGATCTGGAAAATTTTTGGCGGCTTCACGGACAGGAAGAGGACTATGACTTCCTGCGACGCCCGGAAATCGGCCTGGTGATGGTTCGCGGCCGGGCCGGCGGGACCGGCGGCCGTTTCAATCTGGGAGAGATGACCGTGACCCGCTGCGCCGTGAGACTGGGGGACGGCACTGTCGGCCATGCCTATGTCGCCGGGCGCAGCCAGCGCCATGCGGAACTGGCCGCCGCCTTCGATGCCCTGCTGCAAAACCCGGACCGCCAGGAGGAGATTGCGGATACGGTGATCACCCCGCTCAAAACCCGGTATGAACAGGCGAGAGAGGGCCGATCCAAAAAAGCCGCGGCAACCAAGGTCGATTTTTACACCATGGTGCGGGGAGAGGATTAATGACCTATGCCACCACGCCATCTGCCCTTGGCTTTGACAACCCGGTCTTTGATGCCACGGCCACTTACCGGACGGTCCTGGAGGCCATGTCGAGGCCCGCATCCGTGCAGCTTCTGCCGGTGACCCCGGACGCCCCGACCGGCATCGGACCCGCCTCGGCCGCCGTTCTCCTGACCCTGGCCGATATGGAGACGCCGATCTGGATCGCCCCGGACGTTAATACCGCCGAGCTCAGGAATTATCTGCATTTCCATACGGGCTGCCCGCTGACAGCGGCGCCCGAAACAGCCGCCTTCGCCCTTCTGGGACGGGACAGCGACCTCACCATTATCGACAGGCTCGCCGTCGGCACCGCAGAATATCCGGACCGCTCAGCCACCGTCATCATTGATTGCGAGAATCTGGGTTCGACGGAAGGGCAGCTTTTCACGGGTCCCGGAATCAAGGAGACGGCGACCTTTGATATCCCCGGATTTCCGCCGGCCATCTGGGATCTAATTGATCGCAATCAGGCGCTGTTTCCACTCGGTATTGACTGGATCTTTACGGGCGGATCGCACATGGTCGCCTTGCCGCGCACATCGAAAAGAGGGAGCGAGACATGTATGTAGCTGTCAAGGGGGGCGAAAAAGCCATTGATAACGCCCATAAATATCTGGCCGAAGAGCGACGGGGTGCCCCGGATGTGGCGGAGCTCTCCCTGGCCCAGATAACCGAACAGCTCAGCCACGCGGTCAGCCGGGTGATGGCCGAGGGCTCCCTCTATGATAAGGATCTTGCCGCCCTCGCCATCAAACAGGCGCGCGGCGATCTGATCGAGGCCATCTTTCTGATCCGGGCCTATCGGACCACCTTGCCCCGCTTTGGCTATTCCAACCCCGTTGATACGGCGGAAATGGACCTGGACCGGCGCATATCCGCGACCTTTAAGGATTTGCCCGGAGGCCAGGTGCTGGGCCCCACCTTTGATTATACTCACCGCCTGCTTGATTTTGCTCTGGCGGCAGAGGGCCTTGAGCCACAAAAGGCTGAGACGGCAGAGGCACCCTTGGACGATGAGGTGCCTCGGGTTCTCGAGCTTCTCAATGCGGAAGGGTTGATAGAGCAATCAGCCCCGGCGGATTATGATGATACGGCCCCGGTGGGAGACCTGACCCGGGAGCCGTTGGAATTTCCGGCAGACCGGGACCTGCGTCTGCAAAATCTGGCCCGCGGAGATGAAGGCTTCATTCTGGCTCTCGGTTACTCCACCCAGCGCGGTTATGCCCGAAACCATGCCTTTGTCGGCGAGGTTCGGCTCGGCGATGTCACCGTTGAGATCGTGCCGGAAGAGCTCGGTTTTGCCATTGAGATCGGGGATATCACCATCACCGAATGTGAAACGGTCAACCAGTTTCAGGGATCAAAGACCGCGCCTGCCCAGTTCACCCGTGGCTACGGGCTGGCTTTCGGCCATTCGGAACGCAAGGTGATTTCCATGGCCCTCGTCGACCGGGCCCTGCGCTGTCATGAACTCGGTGAGGATCAGGTCGCCCCCGTACAAGATGACGAATTTGTCCTTTCCCACAGCGACAATATCCAGGCGACGGGCTTTGTCGAACATATCAAGCTTCCCCATTATGTGGATTTCCAGTCGGAGCTGGAACTGGTGCGACGCTTGCGCCGCAATGCCGAGGACAATATCAGGGAGGCGGCGGAGTAAATCATGAGTAATTCAGCAGCCCCCAGTTATAACTTTGCCTATCTCGACGAGCAGACCAAGCGCATGATCCGGCGGGCCCTGCTTAAAGCCGTCGCCATCCCGGGTTATCAGGTGCCGTTTGCCAGTCGGGAGATGCCCATGCCCTATGGCTGGGGCACCGGGGGAATTCAGGTGACCGCCGCCGTGATCGGCCCGGACGATTGCCTGAAAGTCATCGACCAGGGATCAGATGATACGACCAATGCCGTCAGTATCCGTAAATTCTTTGCCAAGGTCGGCGATATCAAAACCACCGAGGAGACGGAACGGGCCACCGTCATTCAGACCCGTCACCGCATTCCAGAGACCGAACTCAGGGAAGATCAGATCCTGGTCTATCAGGTACCCATCCCCGAACCCCTTCGGTTTCTGGAGCCGAAAGAGACGGAAACCCGGAAAATGCATGCGCTGGAGGAATATGGCCTGATGCATGTGAAGCTCTATGAGGATATCTCTCAGCATGGGGAGATCGCCACCACCTATGCCTATCCGGTGAAGGTTGACGGCCGCTATGTCATGGATCCGTCCCCGACCCCGAAATTCGACAATCCGAAAATGAACAATATGGCGGCCCTGCAACTGTTCGGGGCCGGGCGGGAAAAACGCATCTATGCCATTCCGCCCTATACGGAAGTGGTCAGTCTTGATTTTGAGGATCATCCGTTCTCGATCCAGAAATGGGACGAACCCTGCGCCCTTTGCGGCACCCGGGACAGCTTTCTCGATGAGGTCATTCTCGACGATCAGGGCGGGCGCATGTTCGTCTGTTCTGACAGCCACCATTGCGCCAGCCGTCAGGCGGAGGGATATCGCGGTGCGCTTTCTCCCGATCCCGTCCCGGAGACCGAGGAGGTAGCCCCATGACCGCGCGCCTGCCCTTGATCTCGGTGGAGGAGCTGACCGTCACGTATGGTGACAGGATCGGCTGCAACGAGGTGTCCTTCGATCTGTTTCCCGGGGAAGTTCTGGGCATTGTCGGCGAATCCGGCTCCGGCAAGTCGACCCTTCTGAATGCGGTCTCCGGCCAGTTTGCTCCGGCGGCGGGGCAGGTTCACTATCGCACCCGCCTCAATGAAACCGCGGATATCTACCGGATGAGCGAGCCAGAGCGGCGATTCCTGATGCGGACCGACTGGGCCTTCGTCCATCAGAACCCGCGGGACGGCTTGCGCATGGGGGTCAGCGCCGGGGCCAATATCGGCGAGCGGCTGATGGGAGTTGGTTGGCGGCATTATGGGGAAATCCGCAGCACGGCGCTTTCCTGGCTTGGCAAGGTGGAAATTCTCGAGGACCGGGTTGATGACCCGCCGACCACCTTCTCCGGCGGCATGCAGCAGCGTCTGCAGATTGCCCGTAATCTGGTCTCGGGTCCGCGGCTGGTCTTTATGGATGAACCCACGGGCGGCCTGGATGTTTCCGTGCAGGCCCGGCTCCTTGATCTGTTGCGCGGACTGGTGTCGGATCTCGGCCTCTCGGCTATCATCGTTACCCATGATCTGGCCGTCGCCCGATTGCTGTCCCATCGACTGATGGTGATGCAGGGCGGTGAGGTTGTGGAAAGCGGGCTGACGGATCAGGTGCTGGATGATCCGCAGCATCCGTATACGCAGTTGCTTGTTTCCTCGATTCTACAGGTTTAGGCGGTTTGATGACTGAAATATTGCGAGTTGAAAATATCAGTAAGAGCTTCACCCTGCATGTGCAGCAGCAGGCGGTGATCCCCGTGTTCGAGGATATCAACCTGGCCTTGTCTGCCGGTGATTGTCTGGCTCTGACCGGGGCGTCCGGCGCCGGCAAGAGCACCTTCATGCGGATGGTCTATGCCAATTATGTCTGCCAGTCGGGCCGGATCAATGTCCGTCATCAGGGCGACTGGGTCGATGTAGTCGGCGCCGCACCGCACACAATCCTGGATATCCGCCGGGTGACCATGGGCTATGTCAGCCAGTTCCTGCGGGTTATTCCCCGGGTTTCCACCCTCGATGTGGTGGCGGAACCGGCCAAGATGGCGGGCGCGGATATTGAGACGGCGATCGAAAAGGCAAAGTCCCTGTTGCTGCGGCTGAACATTCCGGCGGCACTCTGGCCTTTGTCGCCGCTGACTTTTTCGGGCGGGGAGCAGCAGCGGGTCAATATTGCCCGGGGGTTTGTCACCGATTATCCTCTGCTCCTGCTGGATGAGCCGACGGCCTCCCTCGACACCGCCAACAAGGCCGTGGTTCTGGACCTGATTGATGAAGCAAAGCAGCGCGGGGCGGCTATTCTTGGTATTTTCCATGATCTCGAGGCCCGGCAGCGGGTCTGTACATCGGAGTTTGATATTTCCAAATTCAGAGTGAAAAGCGATGGCTGAAGAAATATTCACCAATGCAAAGATAGTTCTCGCAGATCAGGTTATTACCGGATCCGTGCAGGTGAGGGACGGCAAGATTGTCGATATCTGTGACAGCCGCTCCGGTCTGTCCGCCGCCCATGATCTGGACGGCGATTATCTGATGCCCGGTTTTGTGGAGCTGCATACGGATAATCTGGAAAAGCATATGACTCCGCGGCCAAAGGCGGAATGGCCGTCGACCTCGGCAGCCATTGCCCATGACAGCCAGCTCGCCATCTCCGGCATTACCACGGTTCTGGACGCCCTGGCTCTCGGCGATGTCAATCAGGGCAGCGCCCGGATCGGACGGCTCAAGGATATGATTGACGGCATTCAGGAAGCCTCGAAGGAAAATCTCTTGCGCGCCGATCACTATCTGCATCTCAGATGTGAGGTCAGCTATCCGGATATGGCCGAGGCTCTGGACGGGGTTGTGGACCGGCCGGGCGTGCGTTTGATTTCCGTCATGGATCATACGCCGGGCCAGCGGCAATTTGTCAGTCTGGAGGCCTATTACACCTATTATCAGGGGAAATACGGCCTGACCGACAGCCAGATGGAGACCTTCATTGAGGATCGCAGGGCGGATCAGGAACGCCATAGCGCCCGCCATCGCCAGCATGTGGTGGCAACCGCCAGGGCGCGGGGGATTGCGCTGGCCAGCCATGATGATGCAACGGCCGGTCACGTGCGCGAAGCGGTTGAGGATGGCATTGCGGTCGCTGAATTCCCCACCACCGTCGAGGCGGCCCGGGCCTCCCATGAAGCGGGTTTGCAGGTCATGATGGGCGGTCCCAATATTGTCCGCGGCGGCTCCCATTCGGGGAATGTTTCGGCCCGGGATCTGGCTGATCTTGATCTGCTGGATGTGATTTCCAGCGATTATGTGCCCCATAGCCTGCTCTATAGCGCCATGCTGCTGTTTGATGATTTTGAGGAGATTTCTCTGCCAAAATCCATCCGTCTGATCAGCAAGAACCCGGCACAAAGCATCGGCCTGGACGATCGCGGGGAGATTTTACCGGGCAAGCGGGCGGATCTGGTTCATGTCCATCACTCTCGCCATCATCCGGTGATCCGGGCGGTCTGGTCCGAGGGCAAGCGCATTGCCTGAACCGGGAACCCTGGTTCTTGTCGTCGGTCCCAGCGGGGCGGGCAAGGATACCCTGCTTGACGCCGCCCGGCAGTATTTTCAGGATAATGACAGATTTGTCTTCGTCCGCCGCATGATCACCCGCCCGGAAGACGCCGGCGGTGAAGACCATGATCCCGTTTCCCGGGACGAGTTCGACGAAAGAGTGGAACGCGGAGAGTTTCTCCTGCATTGGCGGGCCCATGGTCTGGGCTATGGCCTGCCCGCCTCTTATGAGCCCCTACGCCGGGCCGGGCATATCCTCATCGCCAATGTTTCCCGTCAGGTAGTGGGACCGGCCATGCAAGACTTGTCGCCGGTCAAAACCATCTGTGTCACGGCTCCGGCCATGGTCCGGGCGCAGCGGATGGCGGCCCGTGGCCGGGAAGCACCGGAGGAAATCGAACAGAGACTGGTGCGGGAATACGCCCTCAAAAGCGCCCTTGCGGACGCCCAGGTGATTGACAACAGCCGGACCCTGCAGGAAGGGATCAGATCATTTTTACAGGCATTGGAGTCGTAAGCTTCGTCTGATCCCCGGCACCGGACTGTCCCAGCGCAAAGCGCTGCAGCAGCCGGAACTTCCGATCTTTCCCCGGATCGCCATAGAGGCAAATCTCGGTGACCGGAAGCGGCTGCTGAAACAGCGGACCCTTTGCCGCCTCTAACAAAGCCAGGAACTTCTCCCTCTCTGCAGTGGAGAGCTTCCCGGTCAGAGTCATATGAAAGCGGAATTCATCCAGCACATAAGGATAGCCCCAGGCTTCCAGATACATATCCTGCCGTGGGGTGAGGTTTACAGCTCTGCGCCGCTCCTTTTCCGCCTCCGTCAAGGGAGCCCGAAACTTATCCAGCTGCTGGACGCAGCTCTCCGCCAGGTCGATAAGCTCCACCGACCTGGTCACGGGAACCAGGGCCAGGAACGATCCGAGCGAGCTGACTTTCAGGCCTTGGACGGTGAAAGGCCGCAATTGATCACACAATGTTTCCAAGGCAGTCCGCAGATCACCAATGGTGTAATCGACATTTAGCCGGAAGGGTGCTTTGAGGGTCCCATGAAATCCGTATTTGGTCTGGTTGCCCCGGGCCCGGAGAATTTCCTCCTGACTCAAGCCCTCAATATCCGGCAGGCGCAGGGACTGCCCGGACTGCGGATCAAATCCCATCCAGCCATATCCGAACCGGCCCAGCGCCGATCCGGCATCGGGCGTATAATAGATCGCATAACGGTCATACTGTTCCATACGCAACATCCTCCCGGGCAAGTGATACATGGGTCAGGTCACCATCTTACGCAGTCTTTGTGACAACATATCGAGCAGACTGACAGAGACGATAATCAGAATAATAACGGCTGCGGTTTCAGCATAATAGAAGCCACGGATATATTCCCACAGCAGCATGCCAATGCCGCCGGCGCCAACAATACCAAGAACCGTCGCCGAGCGCACGTTTGATTCAAACCGATAGAGGGAATAGGAGATCCATAAGGGGAGGACCTGCGGGATGACCCCGTATATGATTTCATGCAGAGCATTGGCCCCTGTCGCCCGTATCCCCTCCACAGGGCGGGGATCAATGGCTTCCACCGCTTCGGAAAATAACTTGGCGAGAACCCCGGTCGTGTGAATCCAAAGAGCGAGCACCCCGGCAAAAGGACCAAGGCCGACGGCGACCACAAACAGCATGGCAAAGACAATCTCGTTAATGGCCCGGGCGGCGTCCATCAGGCGGCGTGTCGGCTGGCAAATCCACCAGGGTACGATATTTTCCGAGGACATGATGCCGAAAGGGATAGAGAGGATGATGGACAGCACCGTGCCCCAGATGGCGATCTGTATTGTGACGAAAATCTCATCCACATACATCTTCCATTCGGTGAAATCCGGCGGGAAGAAACCGGCCGCGAATTGTCCCATATTGGCCGCATCATCGATCAAGGCCATGGGCCGCATATCCGCCCCTTCCCAGGACCAGGCCAGTAACCCGGCGAGGATTGCCCATCCGAGAATATTCAGCCCGGATCGTTTCAGGTTTTTGGGTGGGGCGACAGGAGCGGAGGTTGTTTGATGGCCGGATGCGAGTGTCATGGGGTTTGCCTTGCTATTTGTCGATAAAGAAAGAGGCGCCGGAGGGTGTCCGGCGCCTATCAGGTCCTGGTCCGACTTTATTGGTTCTCTACCAGGATATCGAGTTCCGACAATTTCTTGTCGATGAGAGCGACTTTTTCTTTTTTAACATCATCTGATGCCCCTTGCGCGCTCTCTACCTTCAGCTTGTCTTTGAACAAGGCCAATTGACGGATCGGATAAAGCTGAGTGTTATTACTTTCCATGAAGAAGCCAAGACCATCGCTGATACCGGCAAGAACGGCTTTCGCGGATTCCGTATCTCCATAGCGGCCATAGGTCAGAAAAAAGCCTTTGATTCTCGACTTCATTTCTTTCGACAGATCTTCACGATAAACGATCGGATCAGACGGGATCAGTGGAGACGTCCAGATCACTTTTACATTTTCTGCAGCCTGCGGAGCTTTTAGCTTAGAGCGCCCGATCTGCTCGGAGTTATTGGCAGCAACATGAACCTGTTTGTTGGCTGTGGCCATCAGGTTGGTTTCGTGGTTGGCATTGCGGACGGTTTTGAAGCATTTCTTCGGATCCACATTGTTCTTTGCAAACACATAGTAAGACGGTACCAGAAATCCGGAAGTGGAGTTCGGATCACCAATGCCAAAGTTCAGGGTTTTATCACATGAGAAGATATCCTCAAGGCTGTTGATATCCTTGTTGTCCACATGGGTAATGATATGGGAATAGTAACCTTGGGACCCGTCAGCCTTAGAGGTTTGAACGAAGACTTCACCGCCGGCCCGATCCACAGCTTCCATGCCGGATTTATTGCCGAACCAGGCCAAATGCACCTTGCCGAAGCGCATGGCTTCGATGATCCCGGCATAGTCAGGAGCAAAGAAGGCATTGACCTTCATGCCAAGGGCTTCTTCCATGTCTTCCATGAAGGGGATCCATTGCTCTTTCAGGTTGGCGGTGGATTCCGTTGAAATAATGCCGAAATTCAGCTCTGTCGGGTCTCCCTCCAGCGGCTTTACATCTGCAAAAACGCTGGTGCTTGCCAGGGCAGTTGCCGCAAGAATTGCGGTGGATAACATTTTACGTATCATCAGTCTCGTCTCCATATAAAGGTAAATAGGTGGCTGCTTTCCAGTCTTTGGTATGAGTCTGGCGGCACTCAGCCTGCCGCATAAGCAAAGGCCCGGCGGCCTTCGGCATACTGTTCCGCCGGCTCCTGGTGGCGATCTTCCGGTATGAGCTCTCTTTGATCTTCCTTGGACAGCAGCTCGACACTTTCGGAACCATAAAGCTGCTGAAGAAATTGGGGCGTGAGCTGATCGCTCGGGCCATCATAAACGACCTCTCCCTGTCGCATGGCGATGGTTCGGGGACAATATTTGATGGCGTAATCAACCTGGTGCAAGGACACGAGGACTGTCACGCCGTCCTCACGATTGATGCGCTCCAGATTATCCATCACCTTGCGGGAGGAGGCCGGATCAAGTGAGGCAATTGGCTCATCGGCCAGAATAAGTTTTGCACCCTGGACAATTGTTCGGGCAATGGCCGCTCTTTGTTGCTGACCACCGGACAGATTAGAGGAGCGCTGCGCGGCGTGGCTTGCAATGCCGACCCGGTTCAGGGCGTCCATGGCCAGCTTTTTCTCGGCGCGGGTAAAAATTCCAAGTAGGGTGCGGACGGAAGAGGCGCGCCCCAGAACACCCATCAACACGTTGGTCAGTACGGACAGACGACCGACAAGATTGAACTGCTGAAATACGACACCAATTTCCCGCCGATCATTGCGTACACCTTTTGAAATCCTGCCATTCGTCTGAATGGGCGAGCCGAACACACTGATTTGGCTTTGGCTGTTGTCGCCGGGAATAAGACCGGCAATATGGCGAATGAGAGTGGACTTTCCGGATCCCGAAGCCCCGATCAGGGCAACCATTTCGGATTCTTGAAGTTCAAGACTGACGCTTTTTAGCGCCGTATTGGTCTTCCCGAATGTTTTGCTTAACGTCTTTACCGATACAGCCGTCATTTTCCCTACTCCCTGTTTTGAACAGGCCAAAACCTAAGAGGCGGGGATGCCAGTTAAATGATAGTACTATTACATTTGCGTGACATATTTGCTGCTTGAAGGAAGGGGCTAGACAACCGGATCAGTAATCCTCTTCCTTGATCTCGGTGACACATTTACCGTCCACCGTGCGCTGTATGACAGCGTCCATGGCGGCGGTGAAATCCGCCAACGGGAATCGCGCGCCGACTTCCGGCTTGATTTTTCCTTGGGCATATAAATCAAGCACACCGGCCACCATTTCATCGACGATATCCGAATACTGATCCCGGGTGGTTCCCGGCGACCAGCCATAGAAATGACCGAGATTGAAACCGAGGACGGAGGCATTTTTAAGAAGCAGAGTATTGGCTGCAATCTTCGGAATTTCACCGCAAGCATAACCGATGGTCAGCAATCGGCCCTCCCAGGTGAGACTGCGCAGGGATTGGATGGTCGTATCTCCGCCGATGCTGTCATAAACGATATCAACACCGCGACCATTCGTTAGGTCGAGAACCCGATCGCGAAAATTCTCTTGCCGGTGATCAATGACGAAGTCCGCACCATGGCGGGTGGCCGCTTCGCAATGACTGGTTCCGCCTGCAACAGCGATCACCGTCGCGCCAATGGCCTTGCCGATTTCCACTGCAGCCATACCGACGGCACCAGCGGCCCCATGCACCAAAAGTGTCTCCCCGGCTTGAATTTTGGCTCGTCGAAACAGTGCGCCGTAGGACGTCGTGTAAGATAGAACCATCATTGCCGCTTCCGCAAAATCCAGCTCCTTGGGTATTTTATGACAGCAGATATCCTGTGCGAGAGCAAAGCCACCATTGGCGCCACCATCAAGATTACACATGACATGATCCCCAACGGCAACCCGGGTCACCCCTTCGCCAATCTCATGAATGATACCGGCACCTTCGGTTCCGGGAACATAGGGCAGGGGATCCCGTCGCTGGTATTTCCCGGCAATTTTCAGGGAAGTGGCAAAGCTGATGCCAGCCGCCTTGTTGCGAATGACAACTTCGCCCGGGCCGGGTTTGGGGACAGGCAGCTCCTCCAGTTTCGCTTTTTCCTGAAAGGGACCAAATTCATGTATGACAATCGCCCGCATTATTATTTTTCCTTCTTTAACGATGTCCTAAATTTGTCTCACACTATAAAGCCATTACGGGGCCAGACAATAGGGGGCTATTTCCCTGGCGCCGCCGTTGACAACAGCTCCTCTATTTCTGAATTCATCCAGTCCAGGAATAAACGTATCTTTTGTGAATTGCGGCGGCTTTCAGGGTAGACCAGCCAGACCGCTGTGCCGGTATCGCAGGTCAGGTCAAAAGGCTGATAGAGCAATCCCTGCGCCACCGCATCGCGGTAGAATATTGGCGTCAATATCCCGACGCCCTGGCCGGCGATGGCGGCATTGGCCTCCAGAATCTGGGAGCTGAATTTCAGTTTCGGGCGATCCTGGAGGCGATCGTCTTTTATTCCGGCTGCCTCAAACCATCTTTTCCACCACGGATCCGCAGCCTCGATAATCGTCAGTTTCAGGATATCCGAGGGCTTATAAATACCACCGATGGATTCAGCCAGTTTGGGGCTTAACATTGGCGTAAAGACCGCCGGGAACAGTTTGTGACATTTCAGGCCTGGCCAGTCACCTGTTCCCAGCCGGATTGCCATATCGACTTCGCCGGACTCAAAGTTCGCCAATGCCTGATTGACATCAACCCTGACAGCGATGTTCGGGTTGGCAATCTGAAACCGACCCAGCCGCTGCGCCAGGATATTCGTCGCAAATGTGGAAATCACGCTGAGGACCAGGGTTTCTTCCGACCGCTCAACTGCCGCCGAAAATCCGTCACTTAATTTATCCAGGGCATCGCTGGCGACCACGGAAAACCTGGCACCCATGTCCGTCAATTCGACGCCGCGGGGAAGTCGCTGAAAAAGCGGACCGCCCGCCCGATCCTCAAGCACCTTAACCTGATAGCTGACGGCGGCCTGAGTCATCCCTAGCTCATCTGCTGCGCGGGTAAAACTTTTGTGACGTGCGGCGGCCTCGAAAACACGGACCGCCGACAGGGGAGGAAGAGGGGGACGCATTAGATATAAAATTTCCTTATGTGTAGGTCTTTGATTTCAATTTGAATATCAGCCATGTTCGAGCCATTTATCCAGCAGATGCTTTAACGGGATATTTTTATACTATGGAAGCGACGATAAAGAAAATACGGTTTTTTTGGTTTTTTTCACTGATTTTAGCCCATTTTCAGCAGAAAAAGCGCAAAAATCAGAAAAGTCGGCAAATTTACGACCCGGCTGAAGATCTGATTTACTTACCGGAACATATGAAAAGAGATATCGGTTGGCTGGAGTAGGATCGTGTCAATTGCGATTAATACAGTAAATGATTTCTTAAGGATTGCAGAAGACTTTATTTTCCGGAACAGAGACCGAATTACAGCAGACCGGTTGACAGAGCGATGATTGCCGCATGATGCTTGTTGCTGGCGCTCAGCTTTTTGTTGGCGTTGGTGAAGTGATAATTGACCGCAGAAACCGTCAGGTTCAATCGATCTGCTATTGCCTCGGTTGTTAACCCTTCGCTTGTCCAGAGCAGGCATTCACGTTCCCGCGCCGACAGCCTTATATCCGCGTAATCCCGGGCACCCGCCAGTTCCTCAATACGGGTATTGTGATAGCGATGAGCAAACAGCTCTATTTCCGCCACACAGTCAGCGACCGCTGCCTGAACATCCCGTGTCTGGTCGGATACCACAGTAAATAAGCCGGCATCTCCGTCCGGCCCATATATGGGGACAGCATAGCCAGACATGATTCCGAATTCCTTGGCCTCATGAAAAACCAGCTTCTGGGACTTTCTGAATCTTCTCAAGAACTTGCCATGCCCCCAGAAAAAGGGATGCCGTGACTTCTGGCCATAATCGATGACGGGGTCGTACAGACGGTATTTCTTTGACTTATAACGGTCCACCCAGGAGGGATCATAGGAGGTGCGAAAGGTGTCCTCCGGTTGAAGATTACACCCCGTTGGCAGGCGGGCTGTAAGATAGGCAAAGTCCGTCAGCCCGAGACGCATTGCCAATCGTTTGGCATCGCTATCGGAATAACTTTTCCGGTTCATTTCCGAAATTATTGTTGTCTGGACGTGCTTCATACATAACTCCTGTTGTCCGGCCACCTCATTGATCACCGGCATCTTGGTCGCAAAAACTGGCTGAATTACAAGACATTGCTCGGTTCTGTGTCTCTTTTTGTAAGTTTTGCCAGTTGCCTAATTTCCCCCATCTTGACATCCTTTATGAGCTAATCAAAATACTTCAAAATAAGGGGAAGAGCAATGAAACCCGAAATGCGAACTGTTTACCGCGCTGTTATGCCAGTCATCGCGGTCTTCGCTCTCGCAGTCATTGGATGGGTATCACCATCCGTTGCAGATGAGATAAAGATCGGAATCATGGCGCCGCTGACCGGTCCCAACGCCTCTGACGGCGAGGAGTTTGTGCGGGGCGCTGAATGGGCGATTGAAGAAGCAAATGCCAAAGGCGGAATTGCCGGGCATACCTTTGAACTTGTGGTTGCAGATGTAAAAGATCACTCCGCTGCCAATGTCGCTAGTGCGGCCGAGCGCTTGATCGGCACAGACAATGTTCATCTCATTATCACCGGCTATGCCAGCTTTACTATGTTTGAAGTGGATCTGATGGCGGAGGCGGATATGCCTTATCTTGCCGCCGGTCCGTCTCCGGGATTTGCGGCGATTGTCAGCAAGAGCCCGGAAGACTATTGGTGCTGCTGGTCCTATACAGCTGACTTCAAGGGCTATGAGACCGATGTCCTTCCCGCGATTGAGGAGTTCGCCGAACAGGGGATCATTGAGATCAAGAACAAAAAAGTGGCAATCATTTCCTCTGACAATGCTTACTCCAAAACAATTTCCGAAGGCATGAAGGAAGTCTTCAAGGAAGCCGGATGGGAAATCACCGTCGATGAGCTTGTTCCGTTCGGGCCGGTCAGCGACTGGCGTGCCAGCCTCGCAAAGGTTCGCCAGGATCCGCCGGATCTTGTGATCAATACGGACTATATTCCTGGAAATGCCGCTCTGTTCATCAAGCAGTTTTTAGAAAAGCCCACGGACAGCGTTGTCTTTTTGCAATATGCGCCGGCAGTTCCGGAATTCGTAAAACTGACCGGAGATAAATCCACGGGTGTTCTTTACAATCTGATCGGAGGCCCATTGGATACGCCTAAATGGCCTCGTGGTCCGGAGCTGTTGAAGCGCTTTAAGGACAAATATGGTGTTGATTCCGGTCCTTACGGGGTTGGCCTTTATGAAATGCTGCAGATGTATTTCACCGCTCTCGAGAAAGTCGGAGATGCGCGGGATCATGAAGCCATTGGTAAGGCTCTGGGGGAAACCAGTGCCGATTCCGTTGCCGGTAAAATCGAGTTTGACCCGAACACTCATGTTGCCCTTCAGCGCAATGACAGGGTGCCGGTTTCCTTTTGGCAGATCTGGGATGGTGAACGGCTGTTGGTGGGACCGGATGAATATTCCAATGCCAAATTCCGCCGTCCGCCCTGGATGTCGAAGTAACGATAAATGCCTCAGGCCTTCGCAACGACATTTTGTTGCGAAGGCCAGGTCGAGTAAAGCCATCGATAAGATAGGCAGGGGATACAGCTTTGCAGAATTCAACACCCTCTATGCCGCTTCTTGACGTCAGGGGTCTGACAAAAAGTTTTGGTGGCCTGGTCGCCGTGAATGATGTGTCTTTCGATGTGAGGACCCAGGAAATTCTCGGCATCGCCGGACCCAATGGCAGTGGGAAGAGCACCCTTTTCAATGTCATGACGAACATCCCCATCCGCGCCAATAGCGGAACTGTCACCTTTGACGGGGTCCAGGTTCAGGGGAAGAGAGGGTTTCAAATCGGACGGTTGGGTATTGCCCGGACCTTTCAGCGGGAAAGTGTGTTTCCAACCTTATCCGCCATAGATAATGTACTGACAGCCGTGGAATATTCCCATACCGCAGGCAAACATTCCAAAAATGTTGCGGCGGCGGAAGAGGCGCTGGACATTGTGGGTTTCCCTGCAACCCACCACAACATTCTTGCTGGTGGCTTGCCGATTTATTACCGCAAGCTGGTGATGATTGCCTCGGCTCTTGCCATGTCACCGAGAATTCTGCTGCTGGACGAGCCGGCCTCCAGTTTGACCCAATCGGAAATTGACCGGCTCCGGGCTCTGATCCTTCGGCTCCGGGAGAACGGTATGACAATTCTGTTGATCGAGCATGTGCTGCCCCTCCTGACAACGGTTTCTGATCGCATGCTCGTCCTTGATCAGGGACAGGTCATCGCCAATGGATTGCCAGCGGATGTGATCAAGGATCCCAAGGTTATTGAAGCTTATCTTGGGAGGGCGGCCTGATTTCTGAGATACTTCTTGAACTGAAAGGGCTTGCCGGCGGCTATGAGCCGGTGCAGATTTTTCAGAATATTGATTTGAAGATGGCGGCCGGTACCAGCATTGGTCTGTTCGGACCCAATGGGCATGGCAAAACCACTCTTCTGATGACGATCAGCGGGATAATCGATCCCTGGCGCGGGGACATCCTGTTTGAAGGTCGGCGGCTCAATCGGGAAGGGGCGCGCAAGTCGCAGCTTTCGCGCAATATCAACTATGATGTCATTCGCCGTCGCCGCATGGATCCGAAAAAGGTTGCGCGTGCCGGTCTGATCCATGTCTCCCAGGGCAATATCCTCTATCCGGAAATGACCATCGCAGAAACACTTGCCATTGCGCCCATTGCCGCCAATGGCCGGGCGGAGGAAGCGGAGAGCCTGGATCGGGTCTATCGCTTGTTCCCAAAACTCTATGAACGGCAGGATCAGAAAACCCGTTTCCTGTCCGGTGGCGAGCGGCAAATGCTATCCGTTTCGGCCGCCCTGATGGCAGCTCCCAAATTGCTCCTGCTGGATGAACCAACCCTTGGCTTGTCACCGAAACTCCGATTGGAACTGGCGGAGGCCATTCGCGCCATCAAGGCGGAGGGGGTACCGCTGCTGGTTGTCGATCAGGATGTTGAGTTTCTGGAATCTCTGATTGACACCCTTTACCTGTTTGACCATGGTCGTATTTCCCGGCGGATAGAGAAGGAAGATCTTCCATCCTATGAGGAAATCATGACCCTGCTATTTGAGGGGGCGAGCTGATGCCGATGGAAGCTTTGCTCTCGGTCCTGACGGGCGGACTGGTTCTCGGCAGCCTCTATGCCCTGATGGCGACCGGTCTTGCCGTTGTCTGGACCACTCTCGGTATCTTCAACTTTGCCCATGGCGCCTTTATCGCCGTCGGTGCCTATGTCGCCTGGCAAATCAGCAGTGCTGATGCCATCGGCGCCGGGTTTGTTATTGGCCTTGTCGGGGCGGTTGTTGTGCTTTTCGTTATAGGAGTGATCGCTCACTTTCTTCTGGTTCAACCGTTTGAGCGCAAACCGAACCTTGTCCTGCTGTCCGTGGTTACAACCCTTGCAGGCGCCACGATTTTCGAGAATTTGTTGATTGTCGGCTGGGGCGCGCGGCCCAAGCAGATTGCCCCCATGTTGGATGGCGATCTGCATATCGGGGAAATTTCGATTTCCCAGAACGAAGCGATCATTATTATTCTGGTTCTTGTCATTTTGGCACTTGTTGGTTTCTTCCTGCGTCGGAGCAGAACCGGTCGCGCCATGCGCGCCGTTGCCCAAAACCGCGAAGCCGCTCAGCTTATGGGTTTGGATGTTCCAAAACTGTTTGGCATGGCCTTTGGATTGTCCGCCGCCCTTGCAGGTCTTGCGGGGGTCTTCATTGGCTCTATTCGGTTTATCAATCCTTCCATGGGGGCTGACCCACTTCTGAAGGCATTGATTGTGGTTATTTTTGGAGGTGTGGCCCGCTTTACCAGCCCGATTTACGCCGCCTTTATCGCCGGCATGGTGGAGGCGTTTGCTATTTATTATGTCGGCCTGTATTGGGCGCCTGCCGTGCTGTTCGCCCTTATGATCATTGTGCTGGTGATCAAACCCGAAGGCCTGTTCGGAAAGCATGAAAGGTCGGTCTGATGCGTTATGATCCTCCCTTTCATAAAACCAATGGCCTGATCCCGATTATTGTTATCGCCATCGGTCTGATTCTATTTCCCTTTATTTTCACGGATACCTTCTCTCGTCATCTTCTGGTTCTGGTCTTTGTCTATGCCATGGTTGCCGTCAGTTGGGATCTGACACTGGGGTTTGGCGGATTGGTCAATTTTGCCCATGTGGCGATGTTTGCCTGCGGTATTTATGCCTATGCCATATTGGCCAAGACCCTTGGGGTCTCCCCCTGGCTGGCGATCCCGGCGGCGGGCGTAGTCGCCATGATCCTGGCCGTGGCCATTACCCTGCCGATCCTCAGGCTGGATGGTATCTATGTCATCCTGGTGACCCTGGCCTTTTCCCAGCTTTTGTATCAGGTGGTTATCAGCCAATCAGACCTCACCGGAGGCACGGTCGGGATGGTGACATTGCCGTCTCTCAAGCTGTTCGGATACAAGTTTATCAAGGACGGCAAGATCGGTTATTACTTTACCGGACTGCTTCTGCTGGCGGCATCGGTGACTGTGATCTATTGGGTGATCCGCTCCCGGATCGGACGGGCGATCGTTGCCTTGCGGGATCATAAATATTACGCCCAGTCGCGTGGTGTTTCCGAGGCCCGGACCCGGATTTACGCCATGGCGATAAGTGCCTTCATCTCCGGCGTTGCTGGCGGATTTTACGGATCCTATGTGCGGGTCGCCTCTCCCGATGCCTTCGGGATCGGCTTTTTGACCATTGTCTTGAGTATTCTCCTCGTTGGAGGTGTTGGATCTCTCTGGGGCCCGGTGATCGCCGCTTTCGTGATTACCCTTCTCGCGGAAAGCCTCGCCAATCTCGGACCCTGGAGAGAAATTCTGATCGCCATTTTGATTATCCTTATCATGGTGTTTTATCCGGGCGGGCTTTGGGCGGCGGTTCAGGAACTTCGAGAAATTATTGATGTACGACGCAGTGCCCTAACTGCCTGGTTTAACCGGCATCGTTATAAAGAACGGCGGCAGGAGCTTCTGGAAGTTGAAGAAAAATATATCGAGACTGACCACGGGACCATAGCTGTGGCTGATAGTGGTGGAGATAAGCCTGTACTCCTTTGCCTTCATGGAAACTCCTCCAGTAAGGAAGTCTTCCAATATCAGTTCGAGGCATATCGCGATAGATTCCGGGTGATCGCTTATGATTTGCCGGGTCATGGGGTTTCGACAAATGCAGACCCTGAAACCTCCTATAACGTGGCGGCCTATGCGGATGTGGCCGAACAAATTTTAGAGCAGCTTGGGGCGAGTGAGCCCATCGTTATCGGCTGGTCTTTGGGTGGATATGTTGGGTTGGAGCTGGCGGCGCGGGCCAATGTTAAAGTCAAGGGCCTGGTCATTACCGGAACGTCGCCCCTCAATATTGTCCCGGATGATTTTGGCGCTGGCTATAATGCGGATTCCCATATGATCCTGGCCGGAAAGCATTTCCTGTCACCAACGGAAACCAAGAATTTTGTTACTTCGGCCGTTGCCCCACTGACGGAAGAAAGCGCCTATCTGCATACGGCGATGCCAAGGACAGATGGTCGGGCGCGGCTATATATGATCACCAAAATCAACGTGACCGACTGGCCACGGCAGGCGCGGATGCTGCGGGAGGGAAAAATTCCGTTTGCTATTATGAACGGGCCGGAAGACCCGTTCCTCAACCATCAATATATTGCTGATTGGCCCTATGGAAATATCTGGACTGGAAAACCCAACGATATTCCCGGCGGGTTGCATACGCCATTTTTCAATATGCCTAAGGAATTCAACGCGGAATTTGACCGCTTCCTCAAAGAGGCCTGTGGATTTTGAGGAATAACTGAACTTTAGCGTCAGACTGATAGATAGGCTTCCCTGATTTCAGGATCCGCATCAAGCTCATCCATGGTGCCATCAAAACGCTTAAATCCGCTTTCGATAATGACAGCCCGATTGGCAACCAGCTTGGCGAAATGCAGGTTTTGTTCGGAGAGTAAAATAGTGACCCCTTCATCCTTTATCCGCTGAATGGTCAGAACCATCTGCTCGACAATCACCGGGGCGATCCCCTCTGACGGTTCATCTAAAAGCAAGACTTCCGGATTGCCCATAAGGGTGCGGGCAATGGTCAGCATTTGTTGTTCGCCACCGGATAAGGCTTTGCCGAGATTACCGCGTCGTTCCGCGAGATTTGGAAACAGATCAAACAAAATCTCGCGGGTCCAGAGGGGTACCCCCTGACGCTCCACCTGCCGTCCGACTTCAAGATTTTCGTCTATCGTGAGGTCCGTGAAGATACGACGCTCCTCCGGCACGTAGCCTAAGCCGAGCTTTGAGACTTTGTGGGTTGGCATGCCGGTAATATTCTGATCCTGAAGGGTCACTGTTCCGGTT
This sequence comes from Sneathiella sp., assembly GCA_965228285.1. Taxonomy (GTDB): domain Bacteria; phylum Pseudomonadota; class Alphaproteobacteria; order Sneathiellales; family Sneathiellaceae; genus Sneathiella. The sequence continues at coordinate 2,368,036 of OZ245808.1, read as the reverse complement.
TTTGGGGGCAGCAACTGCATGATGGATTTCAGGGTTGTCGTCTTTCCGGCCCCATTGCGCCCCAACAAAGCAAGCACGTCGCCTTTCGCGATAGAAAGGCTGAGGTTATGCAGGATATGGGCTTTTCCATAATAGCTGTTGATGTCCTCTACCGTCAGCATTAGGAGGCTCCCTTATCCGTGAAGACGCTGCCGCCACCAAGATAGACTTCCTGAACCCGCGGATCGGCCCTTATCTCCTCGACCGAGCCGCTGGCAATTAACTTACCTCGGTTCAGCACCATGATCCGGTGGGAATGGGCAAAGACCACGTCCATATCATGTTCGGTAAAGAGGATACTCAGACCACGTTCCTCCACAATGCGTCCGGCCAGGGCCATCAGTTCGATTCTCTCACTCGGGGCCATTCCGGCTGTCGGCTCGTCCATCAATAACAGCCGTGGCGCATTGGAGAGAGCAATTGCCAGCTCCAGCCTCTTGAGATCCCCATAGGCCAGGACTGCGGCAGGACGAACCGCCTGATCAGACATGCCAACGAGGGACAGGAGCTCTGCCGCCTCATCCACATAAGATGTCTTGGCCTTTGAGAGGAAATTGAAGCTGCGCTGATGAAAGGACAGCAGGGCGGTCTGAACATTTTCGATCACCGTCATTGTCGGATATGTCGCGGTGATCTGAAAGGTGCGACCAACACCGTGTTGCCAGATTTTTCTTGTGGGAAGCCCCACCAATTCCTTCCCATCAAACAGGATCGATCCGCTGTTGGGGCGAAGTTGACCCATCAGCATGTTGAAGCAGGTGGATTTACCGGCACCGTTCGGACCGATGAGGGCCAGCAATTCACCTTCCTTCAGCTCAAAGCTGACATCCTGGACGGCCTGAATACCGCCAAAGCTTCTGGATAGATTCTTGACTTCAAGGATTGCCGTCATGTCCCTGACTCCTCTGACTGCCCAAGTCCTATCCTGCTGCCGAGTTTTCGCGCCGATCCGACCAGGCCTTCCGGCGCCAGTATAACAATCAGGATGATCAAAAGACCAAGGGCGAGACGCCAATATTCGAAGCGCGAGAGAATGTCCTGAACGATGGTCAGGCCCGACGCGCCAACGATTGGTCCGGACAGGGTTTTAACTCCGCCGAGAAAGACCATAATCAGGGCGTCAAAGGATTTGGCGATTTCAAGTTCGGTCGGGAAGACACTGCCTTTTGAAAAGACGAATAGGCCGCCCGAAAGTCCTGCCATAGCACCGGCAAAGGCTATTGTTGCCCATTGGATCCGTTTTGTATTGATGCCGGTAGCCTCGGCTCTCAATACGGAATCCCGGCTGGCACGGACGCTGTATCCGAACGGGGAATGGGCGACATGGCGCATCAGGATGATCCCACCAACACCAATAACCAGGGTCAGGTAATAATAGACCGTTGTGCTGGAGGCCCAGACCGCCGGCCAGATATTGACGATCCCGTCATCGCCACCGGTCACCTCACCCCATTGGAAGACGACGGACCAGACAAGCTGGGCAAAGGCGAGGGTAAGCATGGCAAAATAGACGCCGGTGAGGCGAATGCAGAACCAGCCAATGATGAGAGCGAGAAACCCGGCAAGCAGCGGTGCCATCAGCAAGGCAAGGGACATCGGTGAATCAGCGTAATGGACGAGCAGGGCTGCCGCATAGGCACCACCTCCGAAAAAGGCGGCATGGCCAAAGGAGACGAGCCCGCCCAATGACAACATAAAATGAAGACTGACAGCGAACAGGCTGACAATAATGACATCTGTCATCAGGACGAGGAGGAAGGGACTGTCAATGAGTGGGAAAAGAGCTAGAATAACGAGAATTCCGGCAACAATCAGCTTTCCCGTGGTTTGCAGCGGGGAGATTGGTTGTTCAGGGTCACCAACCTGGCCATGTTCCCCCGGCGCTTCCTCCCGACCCAGCAGTCCATAAGGGCGGATGAGCAGGACAACTGCCATGACAATAAACATCAGGACCAGAGTGCTCTGGGGCAGGAACTTTACGCCAAAAACGTTGAGAACAGAAATCAGAACGGCCGCGATAAAGGCGCCAGGTATGGACCCCATGCCGCCAATGACCACAACCACAAAAACCGACGCAAGAATATTGAAATCCATCAGCAGGTCGGCCCCGCCTTTCGGCAACTGTAAGGCGCCGCCAAGTCCGGCGAGCAGGGATCCGAGGAAAAATACGCCGGTAAACAGCCAGGCCTGATTGACACCGAGTGCGCCAACCATTTCCCGGTCCTGCGTTGCGGCCCGAACCAGAATGCCGACCCGTGTCCGGGAAATCAGATACCATAAGACCAGCAGCACAAAAGGCGTAATCCCTATCAGCGCGAGATCGTAGCTCGGGACGGGTTCGCCAAGAATGTGGACAACACCTTTGAGGCCAGGAGCGCGGGGACCGAGTAAGTCCTCTGGCCCCCAAACACTCAGCGCCAGATCTTGAATAACAAGAATAACCCCGAAAGTGGCGACCAGCTGGAAGAGCTCCGGAGCCTTATAGACCTGACGGAGGACCAGAAACTCAACAATGACCCCGATAATTCCAACCGCCACGGCGGCAACAAGGGTGGCGGCCCAGAAGCCGATGGCACCGGGCAAGACCTGCATGGCAGAATAACCGATAAAGGCCCCCAGCATGTAAAAAGAGCCATGGGCGAAATTGACGATGCGGGTCACGCCAAAGATGAGGGAGAGACCGGAAGCGACAAGAAACAGCGCCGCGGCATTAGCCAGGCCAGCCAGGAGTTCAGCGACCAGTACACCCATTTAGACTATGCTCCAAAATGCCGGTTAGGGAGAGATCAGCCGACCCGAAAACCGGCTGATCCTGTGCGGATAAGGGTTACTCTGCCGGACGAAGCTTTTTAACTTCTTCATCCGTTGGCTGGTAGTTGGCGCCGTCCTTATAGCTCCAATCAACCATCACACCCTTGCCATCTTCAAGGGCAATGGTGCCTACATAGGCGCCGAGAGTGGACTGATGATCCTGGGAGCGATAGGTGATGGGACCTGCTGGTGTGTCCAACTCCAGACCCTTGAAGGCTTCGACAAGCTCTTCCGTGTCGGTGGAGCCCGCTTTCTTGATCGCTTCGGCAATGGACAGCATGGTCGTGTATCCAACCAAGGAGCCAACTCGCGGATAGTCGTCCCATTTCGCTTCATAAGCAGTAACGAATTTCTTGTGGGCCGGGTCTTCGATGGCATACCAGGGATAACCCGTGACGATCCAGCCAACCGGAGCCTCATCCTTCAAAGGATCGAGATATTCAGGTTCGCCGGTAAGCAGGCCGAGGACAGTCCGGTCCTCAAACAGGCCTCGGAGGGTTCCCTCCCGGACAAACTTAGCCAGATCGCCGCCAAAGGTGACATTGAAAATCGCGTCGGGTTCCGCTGCCTTCAGGGCCTGAACTTCAGCCGCGGCATCAATCTTAAATAGTCCCGGCCATTGTTCGGCGATGAATTCCACTTCCGGGTCGAGCTTTGTCAGTTCATTCTTGAAAGCGGTCACCGCGTCTTTACCATAGGCATAGTTCGGGGCGATGGTTGCCCATTTCTTGGCGCCGGTCTTCACGGCTTGTTCGGCCAGCATTGCTGCCTGCATATTCGTCGAGGGACGCAGACGGAAAGTGTAGCGGTTTCCCTTCTGCCAGACCAAAGCATCGGCAAGCGGTTCCGCCGCCAGATAGAGGCGTTTTTTCTGTCCTGCATAGGAGGATAAGGCCAGCCCGACATGGCTGAACAGGCTCCCTGAAATCATGACAACGCCGTCACTCGTGAACATTTCTTCCGCAATTTTGACGGCTTCACCCGGCTTTCCCTGGTCATCGCGGGAGACAATCTCGATCTGCTTGCCGAGAACGCCGCCGGACGCGTTGATCTCCTCGACCGCCAGATCGACCCCGTTTTTATAGGGAATGGTGAAGGCCGGCAGGCGCTTGTAGCTGTTCATATCGCCGATCTTGATCGTATCCTCGGCAATGGAATAAGTAGCGCTGGCGGCAAAGGTGGTTGCAGCGAGCACAGTTGCAATAACGGTTTTCAATTTCACGGCTTTCGCCCTCCTCTTGTGATTTGCGACCCGCCTTCCAACTGATTCCCGTCAGATAAAGACAACCGGTCGCCCCCTGTTAGTACTGTTACGCCGTTCCCGACGTTTGTAAACATGCTCCGATCATTCTTGCCGTAATCCACTTGTGGAGCGCAGGTACTGCGTACCTTATTCATATGTACACGAACAATAATAGCGGTTTTATAAGAAAAAGCCACAGGAACTTGTTTGCCTGCTAACTAATTGTCACATAAGTATTTTCCCGCCACACACCGGCGATTCGACAGAAGACGTAAAAGATGTAACTTATCTATCCGTCGCTTGCTGTTGGCGCCGCGGCTGCCTTTTTGCGCTCCAACACATGAGCTGCTGTTTCCGGCATCTTAAACGCAAAGATGAGAGATCCAACCACGGCAATACCGGCGAGCATTAGGAAGGCGGTCGTATAGTTGGCAAGATCAACAACCTCTTCGGCAATCAGGTTGCTTAGAGAAGCGCCGATACCCACGAGCGTGGCAAGGGCGCCTTGCGCCAAATTAAATCGACCCGTCCCGGCAGTTACATCGGCGAGGATGAGCAGGAAAATCATAGCAAAGATACCATTCGCGACTCCGTCCAAAGCCTGTACCGCAATGAGATAGGCTGCATCATCTCCAAGGGTAAACAAGACACCGCGGATCGGGAGAATGGCAAAGGCGATCAGGAACAGAGGCTTGCGACCCCAGACATCCGCTTTCCAGCCGCAAAAAACGGCCATGACAATCATCACCACCTGGGCTGCGATGATGCAGGCAGATGTGAAAGCAATTCCATGTTGCGCATCGCTATGCACGGAAAGCTTCTGGCTGACAAGCGGCAGCATGGCGGCATTGGAAAAGTGAAACAACACAACACAGACTGAAAAAATGATGAGGCGTCTATCAGCCAGTAAAGTCGCGAAACCAGAAGGTTGTTTCTCCATTGTCCCTTGCAGGTCCTGTCCCCCTCGAGCAACCTCATGATCGATCTCATCGCCGTTGATCATCCAGATACAGGCAATCATCCCCACCGACATCATGGCAATCAGCCAGAAGACGCCCAGTTCTGAAATCCAGAGTGCTATCCCGGCCGCTACCGCCGCGGCAATCATGTTTCCTGCATGATTCCAGGCCTGATTGGCACTGGTTTGAATTGTAAAACCGTCCGGTCCTTTGAGACCGAGGGTGATGGCGGCAATGCTCGGTCCGACGAAGGCCAGGGCCGCACCGATGGCAATCTGCGCCGCGTAAATAGCTATATCAGATTTGAAAATTGTAATTGCAACTGCGCTGACTGCAATTGTGGCGGCGCACAAGGACAGCAGCAGTTTTTTCCAGCGGATTGCGTCAACAATGCCACCGGCTGGTGTCTGCACAATAACCGTTGCAATTGTGGAAAGGGCGAGGGCGATACCGATTGAGCCAGGATGCCATTTCAAAACCGATAATAGATAGATGGCGAGGTAGGGACCCAGTCCCGCCATGACGTCGCCAGCAAAAAAGTTGACACCCAACATCGGTTTATTCAATGCCATACTCGTACTCCACGCAAATGTTTGTAGGAGGATACTAGGCAGTAATCCAACACATATACAACTTACAATGTAGGGGAGTGTACGAAGTTGGATTGAAATGATATGAGGTAAGTGACATCTGAATGGTCGATTGTTCGTGAGAGTAAGTAGATGACCTTGAGTTTAGCGGTAGCCATCGCGATTTTCTTTTTGATCTCAATTCGGCAATGGCTTCCGGAGCGTGTGAGAATTTGGCAAATCATGCTTCTTGGGGCCATTGTCCTGTTGGCATTAGGTGAGATTTCTCCCTCCCATGCGTTTGCAGCAATCGATTGGAATGTCATCGCCTACCTGTTTGGCGTCTTTTCAATTGCCCACGCCCTTTATGATTGCGGATTGCCTCACCGGCTGAGTGATCTCTTGTGCGCCAATGGAGTAAGCAAGGGAAAGACTCTTGCCTTGTTTATGTTGTTAGTGGCGCTCGGATCCGCAGTTTTAACCAATGACGCCGCGGCCGTTATCGGAACACCAATAGCCCTGACGATTGCCGCCAGCCTTGGTATTCGACCCGCCATGCCGCTCATCATCCTCTGCGTTGCGGTGACAGTCGGTAGCATGATGTCACCGGTCGGGAACCCTCAGAATATTCTCATCGTTGCGGATGGGCATTTCAAGAATCCCATCGGGACGTTTTTACTCTGGTTAGCGGTGCCGACAGTCCTGTCCATGATCTTCGCCTATTTCTGGTATCATTTTTGTCTTACCCGAGAAAAACCAACTGACAGAGCGCCGGTGCAACTACCGGATCCCAAATCGAAAAGTTCCTGGCCCGCTTATGTGAGTACCATCTTGCTTGCCATTCTTGTGGTCGGCGACAGTGTGGTGCAGAGCAGATTGCCTGAATTGGATGTCCCGCTGGGATATTTAAGCTTGATAGCTTGCCTTCCGGCCTATCTGTTTTCCAGTCAGCGGCTGGCGATCTTCCGTGAAGTTGATTGGGCAACCCTCATATTCTTTGTAGCAATGTTTGTGGTGACAGGATCTGTTCTGGAGTCGGGATCCCTGCAAGCCATACTCGGGCCTTGGCATAGTCAATTAAATGAGCCATTGGTCGTTACCAATATTGCGTTTTGGGCCAGCCAGCTTTTCTCAAATGTCCCTGTTGTCGAAATCTATCTGAACCTTTTGACGAATTCTGACACGGCAACCCTCATGCTGCTTGCAAGCATGAGTACGCTGGCCGGCAATCTTTTTGTAATTAGCGCCGCCAGCAATGTCATTGTTGTTCAGCAGGCTGAGAAGTTTGGCGCTAGACCCTATGATTTCTGGGAATTCACGCGCTATGTCTTGCCGGTGACGATTGTCTCCATCGGGATCAGCTATATCTGGATTGTCTTTGTCATGATTGATTGGTTTGATCTAGGATAGATCTACCGGTTACCGGCGAAATTTTCCATTTTTTAAAAAATATATGGTTTGCTCAATTGTCATTGGATGGTTGGATATAAATGTATGGTGGGCGTTGATGGAGATATTGTCCGTTGACCCGCGGAGCTTTGTATTGGCGAGAGCAACCGTGCCGTCATGCTCCATACCCCGGTAATGAAGATTGTTGACATAGGACATGGGATTAAGGGGATGAAAGCGTTGTAATCCGGCTATGACTCCAATGTCGGTCTCCGGAATTCCAAGGCCTTTTTTTTGCAGCGCCGATTCCGACAAGTCCTGCAAGGGTTCCCCGAATATCAGATGCGGCAACCGGCTATGCTCAAATCTTGAAACGACTCCCGCCCCCTGATTTGGCGTTGCGATCAAGACGATCCGACCCAACTGGAACGGAACCTCTTTTGATAACGCTCCTCGAATAATGAGACCGCCCAGGGAATGCCCGGCGAAATGGACCGGGTGTTCAAAATTTTTACCTAGCAGCCAGTTTCTGAACGAGTCAATATGGGCATCCAGTCGACGGCGGCGGCTGGGATAGGGCCAGTATTCAGGTGCGAAACCGGCTTTTTCCAACCCCTTTCGCAAGCCCGAAAGACTGGTACTGCGCCGCCCCAATCCATGCAGCAATATCACATGTTCCATTATTCAGAAATTTCCTCTGTCGTCAGGAAATGACTAATGGAGTTTGCATAATATCGCAAGATCGTCTGCTCATCCGGGTTGGCATGAAACAGACCGTCTTCCTCTATAACAAGGTGGCGCAAGGTGAGCATGCGAAGGCCGACAGACAAAGCATAATCGGCATCTGCATGAGGAACATAGATCTGAGCGTTTCGCGTTTCCAATGTTGATTGCAGTTCATGAACCGCCACCTTCAGATCAAGTTCGCTTATCTTTTTGCCATCAGACTTAAGGAATATGGTCGCAATCATAGAGACGGGAAGCACAGGAATAACCCTGCCCACCTCATTCATCAGATGTTGGCCGAGAGATTCAATTCTTGCAGTTTCCTCTTTCTGATCTTCGACATCATAGGATGCCATCCAGTCTTTTACAGAAACAGGTGTGCCGAAATTGACACAGGCATATCCAAACCGGAACCATCTGCGCCGTAGCATCAGGGCCAGGTTATGCCCGATAAATCCAAAGGTTTTTTTGAGGGCAAACCGAGTAGATGCGGGCTCAAGGTCTTTTTCGAGGGCTCGAACCAATGTCCGATCCTCCAGAACGCGGTCATAATTGATACCGACGGGAACGAAGACAATATCTTTGGCATTCTCCGTTTCATAGGACTTCAGGATATAGCTTAGCAATCCCAGTCTTGGCGGACGGAGGCGACCGTCGCGGCTTAACCCGCCTTCGGGATAGACCGCTTGGACGACTCCGGCAGCAGTGGCCATGGCGACGTATCTTTCCAGAACCCGCCGGTAAAGGGGGTCACCTGAATTCCGTCTGACAAAATAGGCTCCCAGGGATCTGATCAGGGCCTGCAATGGCCAGATACGAGCCCATTCTCCAACCGCATAGCTCAACGCCGTGCGGGAGGCAGCGAGATAGGCTACCAGAACATAGTCCATATTGGATCGATGGTTCATGACGAAAACAACACTGGCGTCGGGCTTCACCGCCGCTAATCCGGTGTCGTCCGTATATCCCAGCCGGACCCGGTACAGCCATTGGGCAATATGGCGGGCGGCCCAGGCCCCGACCCGAAAGTAGACATATGCGTTGAAGGCAGGAACGATTTCCCGGGCATAGCGGGCAACGTCCGTCATCAGCACTTCGCGGGGAATATTCTCTCCACTGCTTTTCTCATCAACCGCCCGGATCACTTCGGGATCATATGTCAGACGGTCAATCAGAACTTCGCGTTTGGTCAGTTTGAAGGATTGGATCTTGAGATGCAGGCGTGTGTTTATTTCCTCGACTGCATGGGTGACACGACGACGGAGGAACCAGCGGGCACCCGGCAGGAGCAGCCTGTCCAGAACTGACCAGGCAACAATGACCAGCACAAGGATTGCCAGCCAGATCGGAACCGCAAGTGTTTCCCCCATAACCCCTCCCAGGTTAAAGGGAAGGGTATCTTCTTCGGAGGCATTCGTCGAGTCTGAGACAGGTTAGGCTGGCTGGTTGACTTTATGGATGAGGGATTGACCAATTTTCTTGAGCCGAGCCGCATGGGCGGATTCGGCGATGCTGTGATATTTCTGGATATCCCGGTTGAGCAAATTGATCTGCTTGGAAACCGGCTTGGGCAGTTTCTGCAGAATGTCATCCAACAGTTTTGCACATGTCTGGCTTTGCTGACGATAGCCCAACTGTAGTTCCATCAGCTTATCCAGATTGGGGGATAAGTCATCGGTCAGAGTCGCAAGATGACGCGATGTGACTTGTAAGGCTTGCAACAGAGTTGCGGCTGCCCCGATGTCTGTTTCCAGAACCGGGGGGGCGAGGCCGGCCATCTCCGTCAGCAGGCAGGACATGGAGCCTACATGACTGGACGCCCCGACGGCATCTTCAAGGGCTCTCATGCGGAGGGAGGTGCGGGTGAAGGCCTCACCTTCAACACCGATCAGATTGGATGCGGGGACCCGGCAATCGATTAATTTCAGGCCGCCATGGGGACAGGGATGGAGAAAATCGATTTTCACCCCGTCCGTTCTCTGAAATCCCGGCAGATCGGCGGATACGAGAAAGGCACTGAATTTCTTCTTGCCGGCGTTCTCCGAGGTGATGGCGAGGACAATAAAATAATCTGCCAGCGGGCCATTGGTGAGAAATGCCTTCTCGCCATTGAGGACAAAGGTTTCCCCATCCCGGCGGGCCGAGGTTTTGAGATGTTTGGGATGGGCGCCGGCGCCGGGTTCGGAAATTGCCACGGAAAGAGTGGTTTCTCCAGCGGCCAGCTTTGGTAGCAAATCATTCTTTATTTCTATGGGAGCGTCTTCGACCAGATGCAGTTTCGTCAATTGCCAATGGGCCATAAAGACCATACCGACACCCGGCACACCCCCTGCTTCATTGATAACCCGTCCGATCTCGGAGAGGGTCTCATGGCTGGCCCCGGAGCCGCCAAATTCTTCCGGGACAGATAAACCGGCGAGACCGCTTTTCGCAAAAGCCTGCCATAAATCGTCCGGGAAGGTCTTGGCCTGAATCAGTTCTTGGCACCGAGGCGCGATGACTTCTCGCGCAAATTTTTCTGCGGTGGCTACGGGGAATATTTCAGATGCAGGATGTTTGGTCATATCGGGTATGTCTCTTGTTTTTTGAAGGCCATGATACAGTGATATGGCCCGGTATCAACTTGAACTGTTGTGTTTGCTCTGTAAAAAACCGAAGATGGAAACCATCCGGGGCGGTTCGAAGCAATAAGAAGAAGGAGGCAGAGCATGCCGGAAAATGAAACTCAAAATCCAACAGAACGACGCCGTGCGCTGCGGAGCCTGGACGGCAAAGTCGCCTGGATCACAGGAGCCGGGACCGGAATCGGCCAGGCAGCGGCGGCTTCCCTTGCGAGTGCCGGTATGGAGGTGGTCCTGTCTGGGCGGCGCAAGGAAAAGCTGGAAGATACCGCGGAACTGGTCCGAGCTGAGGGTGCTGAGCCGGTTATTGAGGAGCTGGATGTATCGGATGCGGACAGCTCCGCTGCTGTTGTTGGCCGGATCAAGGAGCGATTTGGACGTCTCGATACTGCGGTCCTGAGCGCCGGGGTTAATATCAAGAACCGGACCTGGAGCGATGTTGATATTGAGGGTTGGGATTCCGTTGTCGATATTGATCTGAATGGTGCTTTCTACTGCTGTAACGCCGTTCTACCAATAATGCGTGCCCAAAAATCGGGGCTGATTATCAATGTCGCCTCCTGGGCTGGCGTCCATGTCTCGAAACTGACAGGACCTGCCTATAATGCTGCCAAGCACGGCATGGTCGCCATGAGCGAAAGCATCAATATGGAGGAATGTGGCAATGGTATTCGTGCCTGTGCGCTTTGTCCGGGGGAGGTGGCGACACCCATTCTTGATAACCGGCCGGTTGCCGTAACGGATGCTCAGAAGGCCGCCATGCTCCAGGCGGAGGATCTGGGAGAGGCGGTCCTGTTCCTGGCGCAGTTGAACGAACGGGTCTGCGTCAATCAACTGGTCATCAGTCCAACAGCGAACCGTCTTTATATGGGCGAGATATAATTGAAGGGTAAAAGATGGAACAGATCAATATACAATTTTCCCTATTCTCGGCTTTTTATACACCGCTGATTTCTGCTATTTCCGGTGGATTTCTGGAGGCGGAAGGTCTACGGCCGGATTGGTCCGTCGCGCCACCCGGTGTGTCGGCAATTGAATCATTGGAAAATGGTTCCGCCCATGTGGTGCAATCGGCGCTTAGCCAGGGATTTAGCGCCCTGGCCAAAGGCAAGACAGTCACTATCTCCCACTTTGCTCAGATCAATGAGATGGACGGGTTCTTTCTGACGGCAAGAGAGTCCGATCCGGATTTCACCTGGCAAAAACTGGAAGGATCCGAAGTCGTCCTGTTCGGCGGCGGGCAGCCGCTGGCAATGTTCAAATATGCCTGCCATAAAGCCGGGATCGACTATGACAAGATTAAAGCAGTTCATGTGGGCGGGGCCGCAGATATGGATGCGGCTTTTCGCGCCGGTCAGGGCCAGTATATCCAACAGCAGGGACCCTATCCGCAGCAGTTGGAGACGGATGGTGTTGGTTATATTGTGGCTCAGGTTGGGAAGCAGATCGGCCTTTGCGGATTTTCCAGTCTGGCAGCCACAAAAGACTGGCTGCAGAGCGATATGGCTCAGTCATTTATGCGCGGATATCGGAAGGCTCGCCTATACATAAATCAAGCCTCCGCTGCGGAAATCGCCCGCGCCCAGAAAGGCTTCTTTCCCGAGATTGATGAGCTTGCGCTCGCGGATTGCCTGGATACCTATAAAAACCTGGGCTGCTGGACCCCCCCACGTGGAAATCACCCAAGAGGCGTTCGACGCGACACAGGATATTTTTGATTATAACGGTAGCCTCCAAAGGCGATATGCTTATGAAGAAATTTGCTCGCTTCCGCCAAAGGACGCTTAGCCGACTACAAACATATCAAATACTGCAGTCAATATTATGTCATAATTTGAATTAGTAACTTTGAGCCTTCTTTATCAGTTTGGCGCATGAGAATTTGCTGATTATCTGATTTCGAATTCAAAATTTTTTGGATCTATCATACTGAGGCTCAATACTCCCCTAGCGTCGTGGTATGTATATTACAATTTCTCAGTTTTGTAATCCCGATGTTTGCATTATGAATTTAAATCAAGATTTATAATTATGCGGCAGATATTTCTGAGTCCTAATCATGGTAGGTATTTGTATTGGTTGAGTATTGGGTTTTAAAAAGAAAATATTGAAGCTTAAATATGCATTCACGCAGTAAGTAAAAATGTTATGCAAAAGCGGAACGTTTAGGCGCTAATTTATATGACTAGGTTCGATAACGAAGTTGATTTGGCGATGCTAGGTCAGGAAATAGTTCGTTTCGGTTCTTTAAATGAAAGATGTCGTTCTCCAGGAAGGGATGAAATAAGAGATCTGTGTAAATTAACCAAAACGGATATTTGAAATAGGATCATTGCTTGATATGGCCATTTTTCTTGGACCTGCAAATAACAATCAGCCTCAAAGGTGTCTCGCTTGGCTGTCGCACCACATTTCGCAATATAGATAGCGCAAATTCTCAATGCTTTTTGGTGCGCGCCTGTCAGTAATATTACCAAAGTATAATAATGGGAGACCTGAGTTGTGCAATCACTAAAGTTTGTTGAACAAAAAAAGAATTCTGGTCCCATTTTCTGCCAGGCTTTGGAGGCTGATCATGTTCAATCTCGTATCTTAAATATTTGTCGCGATGCAATACTGTCAGAGTCTAATGCGCTCCAGGGATTTGCTAATAATTTAAATTTCGGTTTTTTAAAGGCTCTTGCACTCATTCAGGATGCCGAAGGTCCAATTGTAGTCACCGGTATTGGTAAATCTGGTCATATCGCGAGAAAAATTTCTTCGACTTTTACTTCTCTTTGTAAGCCCTCAGTTTTTTTACATCCCTCTGAGGCCAGTCATGGTGATCTAGGCGTTATTCAAGAAGACGGTGTAGTCTTGTTGCTGTCAAATTCGGGAGAGACTTCGGAACTATCGAATTTAATTCGTTATTGTCAGACATATGGTATTTCTACTGTGGCGATAACAGCCAATGAAAATAGTACTTTGGCGCGAAACGTACAGGTTCCGATTGTTTACGGTGATGTTGAGGAAATTTGCCCAAATAAGCTCGCTCCCACGACTTCAACAACGTTGAGCCTTGCGATAGGCGATGCCTTAGCTGTAGGGCTTGCACATTTAGATGGTATTACAACCGCCGATTTTCGCCGCTTCCATCCTGGAGGAAAGTTAGGGTCGGCGCTTACCCGTGTTGAGGAGTTAATGCATACTGGCGATGAGTTACCAATCGTAAAACCGGAAACACCGATGTCCGAAGTCGTTGTTGTTATGTCGGAAAAGTCCTTGGGGGTCGCTGTCGTTGTGGAAGGCGCAGAGATCCAAGGGATTATTACTGACGGAGATATGCGCCGCAATATTAAATGTCTATGGACATCCTCGGCCTCAGAAATAGCTACAGCAGACCCAGTCCGTATCACTCCGGACACTTTAAGGTCTGAGGCTATAGACCTAATGACCTTGAATGGAATTACTGCCTGCGTTGTTGAAAATGCTGCAGGTCAACTATTAGGCCTTTTGCATATTCATGATTGCTTGCGGATGTAAACGCAGTTGTGACGGGTCCGCTTATGTTCGGTCGAGTTAATTTATACAAATAGCAGCCCTGCACACAAATGCCAGGAATTAGTCATTGCTGAGGCAGATTTACTATGAAACGTTCAGGAGAAATTCATGAATCGCTTAAGGTTCCCAAGTCTTTTGGCAGGGAAAATGCTTCGCACGAAAGCAAGCTAGAAGCATACATGACAAGACTAGAAAAATACAACCCACATTTAGTTCAAAAAAAGCGGGCTTCCCCGGAAATATGTATTGTCAATCATGTTATGTCGAATAACGTGGAAAGTAGAATTTTTAACGACATATTGAGCTATTTCAAGTATTACGGCGGATCAACAATTAGCCAATTCCAGACACAGCGACCGTTAGATAACGCCAGTGTTTATCATTATCATCGCCCAAATCTTGAAAAAGATCTATTACAACCAGCAATTGCTACTGTCCACCATGACATTGATGACACTGACAGAGCGTTCAGGATTGAAAAATATATACATCAATACCGTCAAGCACAAAAAATAATATGCCTAAACAGCTCTCAAAAGGGAAGGCTGCAAGAGCTTGGAATTCCCAGAGAAAAGATAGAAATAATTCCACATGGGTACGATGCTGAGACCTTGTATCTAAAGGAAACAACAAGTTCGCAAGTTGAAAATGCCAAAATAAATATAGGCATAGCCTCGAGGCGGTATGGGAGACGTGTCAAAGGAGAAGCCTATTTGTTTGAGTTGTCCAAAAGGCTTAGCCCGGAAAAATATGAATTTACCCTAGTGGGAGAAGATCGGACGATCACTGCTATGGAGCTTCGTAAACTGAATTTTTCTTGCCGGGCTTTTGACTACCTTCCTTATAGGCTGATGTCAGATTTCTATAGTTCTATTGATATTCTGTTGATGTGTAGTCTTTACGAAGGGGGGCCAGCAAATATTCCTGAAGCAATTGCAACGGGTACGCCTGTTTTTTCTACACCAATCGGAATCGCGAAGGACATGATTGATGATAAAAAAAATGGGATCTTTTTAAGTAATGATCCGGAACTGGACGCAGGAAACATAAATGAGATTTGCGTAAAGCATCCCGATAGGCTTTCAAAAATAAAAAAAATATCCCGACTGCCAAACCCCCATCTTTTGTCGTGGGAAGAAGTCGTAAAGAAGCACATACATCTTTATCAGCAGTTTTAAGTAACGTAGAGGGTTTGATTCCATGTCTGCCATTCGGATTCTAATTCCTGATAATCTTCATATAAACAAAAAAAATTTCCCTAGTTTTTTTAAGTTTGCGGAGAGCGCTGATGCTGAATTGCACTTTGTGCCTGAAGGAAGAGATCTCGTTACAGCCTTTGGGCACTATGAAGGCCTTCCTCATATAAAAAAATACGGATTGTTTAACGAATATCGAGTTTCCAGTCTAATTGGCCTGACAAATCACGGGATTAATCTGTTCGATGTTGCTAGAGCTGAAATTTTAACGCGGCTAATTGTAAATCCGGAGTGGTACGACAATCCAATACCACAAACCCGTATCGAATTTTTTGAGAAGGTTTACTACAACAACAGAGAGATTTTAGTTTCCTGCATGGCTACTGCCCAGTACTGGATTGATTATTGGGTTGAGTTACTGGAAACAAATAAAAAGTTCACCCATTGTTGCGTCTTTTCTGGCTCATTGATTTATCAAAGGACCTTGATCGAAGTCCTAAAGGCGACACCAGTACGTGTGTTAGTCATGGAAAGCTGCTTTACAGGAAATGACTATTACTGTGAGGAAAAGTATGAGCCAATCTCCAACAAATGTGACATAAGACATGACACAATTTATAATAGTATTGATCTTCCTCTGGATAAAAACGAATACGAAAAAGACCGGAACAAGGCCATCAACAAACTCGCAATGGCCAAAAATAAAAATGTTACCCAGCCCCAGAAGGGGAACGATCTAAATTTTAAGCACAAGCGAAAGACTGTTTTAATTCTGGGTCAGGTTGTGAATGATTTTTCTCTGTTGGAGACAGGACCTTTGGGGCTGTCATCTATACATTTCTACAAAGTACTGATCAAAGAGTTAGTTAAGAAAAATTTCAACATTATTTTTAAGGCACACCCATGGGAGGAAAATAAAGCGAATGTGAGACATGCGTTAACCCGGTCTGTCTTGGAGCAATTTGTCGGGAATTTACCAAAAGACGAACAACAGAAAATTCGCATATTAGACCACTATCCCATTACGACATTGTTTAATACCTCGGATTATGTTTTGGGACTAAATTCTCAGGGAATGATAGAGGCGGTACTATGTGGCCTTAAGCCAATTCAATTTGGCGAAGCGTTTTTTGGGCGCCGCGGTTTTACACACGATATTGATCTTAAAAATGTTCCCGAATTTGTGGAGGCACTAAACAACGGCAATATAAATGGAACACTGACGCTAGACGAGTTCTCAAATTTTGAAAGTTTCATCGTGAAATTCTTTCAACATCAATTAGTTTCAATACACCCTTCTGGAGTATTGAAGCTTCGAGAGATTTTCCGTGTGCCAACCAATGTTCCAGTGAGTTCGGATATTTTTAGGCACCCCAGAAAGCCTACAACAAACAATGTTCGAAGAAGCAAGCCTGATCAAAGTGCCATCGTTTCCAGGAAAATTTTTAAGCTTGGAAAAAAGCTGTTGACGGTCTTTCATAAATCAAAATCTTCTCCCAAGCATCTATAAGATGAAAAATATTTTTGACATACGAATTGCATCCGGGTTCTTGAGTTCCAAGGTGTTATTTGATCTCATCGACACGTTCAAACTTTTGCTGCTTTCTATTCTGTTTGAAATTGTTGAACGAATTGTTGTGGTCAGAGCCGGTCCGAGGGCATGTAATGGTTCTCCCTTGTCTGATCGTTTTGAAACTACGTCCCTTGGCATATTTTCTATAGAAAACATTGATATTTTTCTGGGCTCTAGACCCCGGTTATATAGTTGCCTTTCGAAAAGAAAAGTAGACATTTTCGTTGGGTGGGGGAGAAGGAAATCAGGTGAGCAAGCCGTGCAACTAGCAACAAAAAAAGGAAAGAAATTTATGTTGCTGGAGGATGGCTTTCTAAGGTCAGTTGAGAGGGAAGAGCCAGCAAGTTCTGTCGTAGTAGATACGATGGGAATTTACTATGACGCTACAAAATGTTGCCTTTTGGACAAAGAAATTGATGTTGAGCTCTCAGATGCTGAGATCACACGAGCGGGTTCAATTGCCTCGAAGTGGAAGGAGTATCGGCTATCCAAGTACAATGCCGCACAGGAATTTACGGGTATTTTACCCGATGACTTTGTATTGGTTGTAGATCAGAGTTTTGGTGATGCTTCGGTCAAATATGGTGGAGCGGATGAATTCTCCTTTAAAAGAATGTTAGCGGCGGCACTTTCTGAAAATCCTGGCTCAATTGTTCTTGTGAAAGTTCATCCAGATGTAATTACCAGAAAGAGTAAGGGTTATTTCACCTTAAAGGAACTTGAGAGAAATAAGCGGATCTTTTCTCTAACCGAGAATTGTCATGCGGCCCGTCTTATTGAAAAAGCAAAAAAAATATACACTGTGACTTCCCAAGTTGGGTTTGAAGCGCTCATTTGGGGCAAGCAAGTCCGTTGTTTCGGTATGCCTTTCTATGCTGGTAGGGGCCTGACCGAGGATGATTTAGCTGCACCGAAGCATCGTGGTAAGGCTACCTTGGAAAATCTCGTATTTGCTGCACTTGTTAAATATTCTCGCTACTGTGATCCCGTCACTGGAGAGGTTTGTCAAGTCGAGACAATATTGGAGCACTTCGGAAGGCAACGCAAAATGCGGCAACGATTTCCAAGATCGCTATATTGTTATGGATTCGCGAAATGGAAAAAACCTATTCTTAAAAAGTACTTATCAGGTTCAAAAACTCGTTTTATAAAAAAGATTGCACAAGTGCCTTCAGGCGCAACACTCGCTATTTGGGGCAATAAGTCGTTCGGCGAAGTTCCTGCAAACATACATGTTCTTAGAGTCGAAGATGGATTTTTAAGGTCGGTTGGTTTAGGAGCAAATCACACTTTCCCACTATCCTGGATTATTGATGATCAGGGGATTTATTATGATAGTTCCCGTCAGTCCCGCCTAGAGACACTTCTCTCCAACACTAATTTTGACGAGCAGCTAATTTGCAGTGCAAATACTCTTCGAAAAAAAATTATAACGAAAGGTATCACTAAATATAACCTAAAGGGCAAATCCTGGAATCGACCCAATACAGATCAAGAAATTATACTGGTCCCCGGACAGGTTGAAGGGGATTCTTCGATCAAATACGGAGCAAGTTCTGTAAGCTCCAACCTCCAACTTCTGAGTAAAGTACGAGAAAGCTCTCCACAAGCCTATATCATTTATAAACCGCATCCAGATGTACTCGCAGGACTACGTCGTGGAAATGAGGCTGAGAATGACTTTGCGACTCTTTGTAATGAAATAGTATCCGATTGTGAAACAAACCAGCTATTGAGCCAGGTTGATGCTGTTCATACAATAACTTCGTTAATTGGATTTGAGGCTCTTTTGAGAAATGTGCCTGTTAAATGCTATGGACAGCCTTTTTACGCCGGATGGGGATTAACTACCGATATATTGCCAATCAACCGGAGGAAAAGAAAGCTGGAATTGGACGAATTGGTCGCAGGAGCACTCATTCTTTATCCGACCTACCTAAGCCGGGCTAATAATTATTTCGTATCGCCACAACAAGCGATAGAAGAACTTAGCGATTGGCGAACCTTCGGTGGAGTAAAGATGAAAATGACGCAAAAAAGGAAGTTACTTTTTTCTAAAAACTTATAGTAAAACAGTTTTGTTTTATAAAAAATGCCTAGTGACAAGGCGTGAGCTACCGCAAACTTCATAAGGTGATTCACCCCCAAAGTTTTTCAGCCAATACACCCACTGAAGTCTCAATGACCTGGGCTGCATCCAGGCATAAGTCTTCGCGGAACCGTTGACCGATAATCTGGACGCCCATCGGGACGGTCCCGTTAACACCCGTTGGCACAGCCGCGGCAGGTAATCCCAGCATATTGACGGCATAGAGCATGCTCTGCTCGTCTAGCATCTGGCACACTCGCTCACTGCCTTTTTGGTCCTCTTCCTGCGGGAAGGGGGGGACCTGAGAGACCGGGGCAACGATCAGCGGATAATCGCTCATAAAGACTGACCAGGACCTAAGCAATCGCGTCCGATCGGCGACACCTCGAATATAGCCATCCAGGTCTCTGGTATTGGAGGCAGACATATAGCCGTCCAGAACCCGAATGAAATCCTCAGACCCCAAATCACGCATGCTGGCTTCGCTCATCACCCGAGTGTCTGTCATTAGCAAGCTACGCCAGGCTTCTGCGATTTCAGCGACCAGCGGTGGATCAATGGCGTCAACTACATAGCCGGCATCGGCCAGAATCCGGCCGGCTTCATCAATCGCTTTGCCCACATCCGGATGACAGGGAACTCCGGCAGGTTCCTTGGTCAAGGCAACCCGTATGGGGGGCTGCAGACGCGGTCCATCCATGGGGGCCGGAGTTTGCCAGGGATCCCGAGGGTCATATTTTGCCATGACTTCAAGGGAGAGCCGGACGTCCTTTACTTCCCGGGCAATGGGTCCCTGAACGGACATCATCTGCAGCAGGGGAGGGCGTTCCTCCGGGGCTGTCGGGTTATAGGCGGCAACCCGTCCCAGACTGGGGCGGATCGTTGCGACACCGCAGGCATAGGCGGGATAGCGCAGGGAGCCACCCAGATCATTACCATGGGCCATGGCGCCGATGCCAAGGGCGATAGAAGAGGAGGCGCCGCCGGAAGAACCGCCAGGCGTAATATCTTTATTCCAGGGATTGAGGGTCTTGCCGCGCAACGGATTGTCAGTGAACCAGCGATAACTGAACTCCGGTGTATTGGTTCGCCCGATGATGATGGCGCCTGCGGCCTTTAGATTTGAGACAACCGGCGAATCCTCTTGTGCAATCGTTTCATCAAGGGCCGGGATACCATTTGGGGTACTTTCGCCCACTTGATCGATATTTTCCTTGATGGTCACAGGCACCCCGTGAAGCGGTCCTGTTTCAACGCCGGAGGCTTGGGTCGCATCAGCCTGATCGGCGGCGGCTCTTGCCTTGTCTGAGAGATCAACAGTGACGGCATTAACCGAATTGTTGACCGCTGCCATCCTGGAAAGCGCGGCATCAACTGCCTCGCGGGCGCTGATTTTTCGGTCGCGAATTGCCTTAGCGGTTTTCACCGCACCCCATTGCCAGATTTCAGTCATTTTTCTCTCCGTGATGACGGTACTGTCGCCTTTTCATTTTTCCTTAAGTTAGCAGGTCACCCGGGCGATGTCATATCCAGATCCCTTTTTCCGTCGATCAATGGCATTGCAAAAGGACGAGGACCCACTTAACCTGTGGTTAAAAGAAAAAAGAAGGGACGTGAATGTCTTCCGCATACGTAAAGGCCCTCTGCTTCGATGTCTTTGGGACCGTGACCGACTGGTATTCCTCCGTCACCGCCGAAGGGGAGACGTTCAGTAAAAAGACGGGTCATGACCTGCCCTGGGGGGAGTTCGTCAAAAAATGGCGGATTGACGGATATCTTAAAGCCTTACAGGAGATTTCTTCCGGCGAGAGAGATATCATCCCGACGGCGACTATTCATCGCGAAAAACTGCTCTCACTATTGGAGGAACATGGTGTTGGAGATATTGCGAAAGACGATATCGACCATCTGAACAATGCCTGGAATCGCCTGGACGTCTGGAAGGACGTGGTTGAAGGTCTTACCTTACTCAAACAGGACTATATGATCATGCCTTTCTCAAACGGGGACTACCGCTGTCTGCTCGACATAGCCAAGCGAAATAGACTTCCCTGGGACGGCATCATATCGGCCGATTTCTTCAAAAAAGTAAAACCCGACCCGACCATTTATCAGGACGCTGCGAATTTGCTGCAGTTACGGCCGGAAGAAATCATGATGGTGGCCTGTCATAACCACGATCTGGAGGCGGCGAAGGGAGCCGGGTTCAGGACGGCCTATGTCAATCGACCGCTGGAATATGGTCCGGGTGTACCGCCGGAAGAAAAAACGGTTCCCTATGACTATGATGTGGACAGTTTCACGGAATTGGCGGGACTATTGCGACGATAGGAACACAATAAGAAGGAACGAAAATGACCCATGGTATGGTGACCGCACCGCAGCCCGAGGCCGTTGAGGCGGGACTGGACGTTTTGAAATCCGGCGGCAACGTCATGGATGCGGCGATCACTGCGGCCTTTGTTCAGACGGTGGTTGACCCGCAGATGTGCGGCATCGCTGGTTTTGGGTCTATGCAGATCTACAAGGCCTCGACCGGGGAACACCAATATATCGATTTTCATGGCCGCGCCCCCAAGGCGACCCGCGAAAATATGTGGGAATCTCTGATTTTGGGGGAATGCGATGACGGTTTCGGTTTTATCCTGGACGGTCAGGTCAACGAGATCGGCTATACCTCTATGACAACCCCCCTGACCCTGAAGGCGCTGGCGGAAGGGCTCGAGCGATATGGCACAAGGAGCCTGTCAGAAGCTCTTCAGCCAGCCATTACCTATTGCGAAGAAGGGTTTGCCGTTCGGCCGGCTGTTCACGGATTCTGGCTGCAGCCGGCGCAGGCCGGACGAATTGAGCGGATCCGGGTGATCAAGGACAATCCGGAAAGCGCACGCATTTATCTGAAGCCCGATGGCAGTCTTTATCAGGTTGGCGATCTCCTAAAGAATCCGGATATGGGTCGGACCTACCGGCGCCTTGCTAAGGCGGGTGTCGATGATTTCTATACAGGCGAAATTGCCCAAAAAATCGATGTGGATATGCGGAAGAACGGCGGTTTGATTACCCTTGAGGACTTGGCCGAGTGCAGGGCCAATCCAACGGTGCCGCTCACTGGCAGCTATCGGGGATATGAGGTTGCCACAAATCAGCTGCCGGGCGGTGGTCTGATGATCCTGGAAATGCTCAATATCCTGGAGAATTTCGATCTGGCGGCCATGGGGCATAATTCACCCGATTATATTGCGGCCGTCTCAGAAGCCATGAAGATCGCCACGGTCGATAAAGACCAGTTGATGGGGGACCCCAACTTTATTGATGTTCCTATGGATAGACTCATGTCAAAAGACTACGCAGCGGAGCAGGCACAGCGCATTCGCAAGGGTGAGAAAAGGCATGTTCCCCGGGTCAATTCCGGCGCCCCGGAGAGCAAGGAGACGACCCATATCTGCGTCGCCGATGAAGACGGGAATGTCGTCAATATGACCCATTCCCTTGGTGCCAGCTCCGGGGTGGTCAGTGAGGGGCTCGGCTTCATGTATAACAACTGCATGATGGTGTTTGATCCGCGGCCCGGGCGGCCCGGTTCCCTGGCACCGGGTAAGGCTCGCTTCTCGGCAATGTGTCCGACCATGCTGTTCAAGGAAGGAAACCCTTTCCTGGCCCTTGGTGCCCCGGGGGGCACGACCATTACCATGGGGGTTCTGCAGACAATCCTCAATGTCGTGGATTTCGGTATGACGGCGCAGGAAGCAGTATCGGCGCCGAGATTTTGCGCGACGTCTGATATAATCGAGCTGACCAATCGTATCCTGAGATCAACAGAAAAGTCTTTGCAGGATCAGGGGTATCCGACGGTGCGCTACGCGGTCAGCTATGCAACACCAATTGTTCATGCCATCCGGATGCAAGACGGGAAAATGGATGGGGGCGCCGATCCCTCCGGTGACGGCATGGCGGCACAGGTCTGAAGCACAAAGGAAGAAATGATGTCAGAGATAAAATGGAACGTTAAAAGACTGGCGGGGGCTCTCGGCGCAGAGGTGACGGGTGTCCGGCTTGCAACGGCGACGGATGCGGACATCGATACTATAAAGTCTCTTCTCAATGACCATATGGTGTTGTTCTTTCCCGATCAGCATCCGTCCGTCGAGGAACATGTCGAATTTGGCCGTAAATTCGGCACTCTGGAAGGCCATCCACATTTGAAGAACCCCTTCACCAAGCACCCAGAACTGTTCGAACTGGCGGCAAGTGAAGGCGGGATTGCCGATGAATGGCATACGGATCTCACTTTCCGGGAAGAGCCCTCCATCATGTCCATTCTGCATATGGTGAAATGTCCGGCAGCTGGCGGGGATACCATGTGGACAAATCTTTCGGCCGCCTATGAGGCTCTCTCTTCGCCCTTTCAGGAACTCTGCGATGGCCTCACGGCCCTGCATGATGCTCAACCCCATGGCCGTCCCGAGCAGATGGCTATTCATCCGGTCGTGCGGCATCATCCGGAGACCGGGCGAAAGGCGCTTTATGTCAACGAACATTTCACTCGGCGTATCGTTGAAATGAGCGGTGCAGAAAGTGAGTGTTTACTCACTTTTCTCACTCGCTGGGTCCAGAACCCGAAATTCACCGTGCGCTATAGCTGGTCAGAAGGGACGGTCTGTCTCTGGGATAACCGATGCACCCAGCATTTCGTCCTCAATGATTTTTCGAGTGAGCGCATTATACAGCGGGTGACTGTGATGGGCGATCTTCCGGAAGGGGGAGCCTCGAAATGGCCGGCCTGGACAGATAGTGCGGGTCGCTCTGCTGTCAGCCGCCACGATCGCCAATTGGCCAGATTCCTCAAAGCCCGCCGCTCCGAAGAAGCCGCATCAAAGGTGAGTTAAGGGCCCGAGGATTAGCAAGCGGCTCTATATTCTGAAATAAGCCGATCAACCAGATCTGCGGTCGTCGGAATATCCTTGATCAGACCGGCACCTTGTCCCGCACTCCATATCTTGTTCCAGGCAGTCAGGCCGTCCGGGAGATTGGGGCGAAAGGGGCCATCCGGCGCCGGGAGATTATCCGGGTCAAGCCCGACAGCGGTCAGGGAAGAGCGCATGAAATTGGCGGGCACACCGCTGATCGCATTGGTATAGACGATATCCGCTGTTTCCTCCGCGACAATCATCTCTTTATAGGCGGGGTCGGCCCGTGCTTCCTCGGTGGCGATAAAACGGGTACCGAGATAGGAGAGATCGGCGCCCAGGATTTCCGCCGCCCGGATCGCCCGTCCGGTAGATATGGCGCCCGCCAGAATTATTGTGCCGTCAAAAATCGCCCTTACCTGTTCGACCATCGCGAACGGACTGACAGGGCCAGCATGGCCACCGGCGCCATTGCATACCAATATCAGACCATCAACGCCTGCATCCACCGCCTTTTGAGCATGATACATGGTGGTGACATCGTGAAACACCAGGCCGCCCCAGCTTTGGATACCCTCAACTACATGGGCGGGATTGCCGACACTGGTAATGATCACCGGCGTCTTGTGCCGGCGGCAGGTTTCCATGTCGGTATCCAGCCGCTCCCCATGCATCCGGGCGAGGCTGAAATTCACGGCATAGGGGGCGTCCCCGGCTGTGAGTGAGCTGTTGATCTGATCCATCCAGTCCGAGAATTCTTCACTTGTTCGAGCGTTCATGGCCGGAAAGGCTCCCATCACACCGGCCCGGCAGGCAGCAATCACAAGTTCCGGGCCGGAAATCAAAAAGAGAGGAGCGGCGATCGCCGGGATGGTGAGGCGTTGAGACAGGGACTCGGGAAGGGACATGACATGGCCTTTTCTTATTTTCGGCAGTTTTTCTGCGCAGTTTTTTTCAAGTGTAAATTGGAACACGCGGGTTCCCAAACAGAATCTTTTTCTGAAGGCCTGTCCAATATTTCTGGCGAGAGTTGGAAAATCTGTTGATCTGAATCAAACCCCTATTCGTGTCCTGGCATAGATATAAGGGCAAGAGTGATGAGAGATCTCTCTCAACCCGATCCTAAGTGCCAAGTAGGTCTTGTCTAATAAATCGTGAAACCGGATCCGGTCTTCAGACGCATTTCGTATGGGGGTTCCGTCCGACAGGAGAATCAAAATGATCATGAAACGAATATGTGTGGCGTTTTTAGCCGCCGCCCTGTTTTTGCCTGCCACAGTGGCCTATGCCAAGGACGCAGGTGATATCCTTATACGGGTCAGAGGTATTGGCGTGGTTCCGGATGAGAGCGGGACGACGGATGCCTTAGGTGGAAGTATTGAAATCGACAACGCTTATGTTCCGGAACTCGATTTCACATATTTCTTTACGGAGAACATTGCCGCTGAGCTGATTCTGGCAACAGCCAAGCATGATGTGACGCTAAAAAACCCGAACGTGGATTTGGGCTCTGTCTGGCTGTTGCCGCCCACATTGACCTTGCAATATCATTTTCTGCCGAAAAGCCGGGTCAGCCCCTATCTTGGAGCCGGCGTGAACTACACGATTTTTTACAATGAAAAATCCGGTGGGGTAAATGACATCAGCTATGACAACAGCTTTGGTCTGGCCTTACAGGCTGGTGTGGATGTCATGGTGGACGATGCATGGTCTGTCAATTTTGATGTGAAGAAGATTTTTCTGAACACGGATGTCTCTGTGAACGGGGGCGCCGTAAATGCCGATGTTGATATTGATCCCTGGATCTTCGGCATCGGGGTTGGATATCGCTTCTAAAGAGCGATCTCAAGGTCCATATCCATAGATAAAGGGGGGATGGATATGGACCTCTGGCCCGCACAGATTTCAGCAATAATTTGATCCGGTTGCCGTCTGCCTTTAGACTATGCTGACGAAATTCAAAGAACCAATAATAACTAACGAATTCGGCAGTCAGTCAGCCTGAACAGGAACTTCCCCATGGAACTCGCTAAGCAGCATCTGGATATTGGACTTTACACTAATAACCGGGAACCCATGCTGCAATTCTGGCAGGAAGAGGTCGGTTTGCAATTCGATCACCTTGGAAAGCTGGGGGGCGGTGTGCAGCAATTGCGCCATTTTCTGGGAGATGGGCCCACGGGACCTATCCTCAAGATCAATCATGCGCGAGATCCCCTTCCGCATGCGTCTGCGAGTGGCTATCACGAAATCCTGCTCGCCCGCGAAGATTGCCCTGCACCCGAAAAACTGACGGACCCGGACGGCAATCGCCTGCGCCTTGTGCCTCCTGGATATCTCGGCATATCTGATATCGGAATTAAGATGAAGGTGCGCAGTCTGAAAGAATTTAATGATTTTTATGGACGTATCCTTGAATTGCCTGCTGTACCGGAAGCAGGCAAGCACGCCTATGCCTGTGGCCAAAGTGTCATCATCGGGTCGGAAAATCCCGACGCACCGGAGGACGCGGTTCTGAAGGCTCCGGGGTACAGGTATCTGACCATCCAGATCTTTGAGGCGGACAAGGACTATGAAACCGTCCTTGCCCGGGGCGGCGGAGCGGGGCGGGAACCAATGACCCTGGGCACCACTGTCCGCTTTGGATTTATTCGCGATCCAGATGGGAATTGGATCGAACTCTCTCAACGAGCAACTCTGACGGGATCTCTTGACTGACCGGAAATGTCATGAAGGTTGACATGTCAGGTCAACGATTGCAGCATCTTTTACCTATAAACAATAAAAATGAGGACATCGGAAATGTCAGGACCCAATCAAGAACTCTTCAATCTCGCCATGTCAGAGGAGGCGCAGCCCCTTCTTTATGCCCTGCAAAAGCATATTAATGAAAATGTCGCCCCGATCGAGGAGGAGTTTTATGCCCTCAATGAAGGCAAGGAAGACCGGTGGACCTGGCATCCGCGTCAATTGGAACTACTGGACGGCGCCAAGACCAAAGCCAAGGAGTCTGGCTTGTGGAATTTCTTCCTTCCCGACGCGGACACGGGAGAAGGTCTCAGTAATCTGGATTATGCCTATATCGCCTCTGAGCTGGGCAAATACAGCCTCGCTTCTGAAACCCTGAACTGCAGCGCGCCGGACACGGGCAATATGGAAGTGCTGGAACGGGTCGGAACAGCAGAGCAAAAGGAAAAATGGCTGAAACCCTTGCTGAACGGCGAAATTCGCTCTGCCTATGCCATGACGGAGCCCGGAGAAGCCTCCTCCGATGCCAAGAATATCAGCACCTCAGCGGTTCTTGAAAATGGCGAATGGGTCATCAATGGCGAGAAATATTATATTTCCGGCGCCGGTGATCCGAGGTGTAAGATTATGATCACAATGGTCAAAACAAGCCCGGATGCGCCGCCCTCCAAGCAGCAGTCGCAAATTCTGGTGCCGATAGACACACCCGGCGTTGAAATACTGGAAGGAATGCAGGTATTTGGAGAGGACCATGCTCCCCGCGGCCATATGCATATTAAATTCAACAATGTCCGGGTGCCGGAGTCCAATATGTTGCTGGGGGAAGGCCGGGGCTTTGAAATCTCCCAGGTCCGGCTTGGTCCCGGGCGCATTCACCATTGTATGCGGTCCATTGGACAGGCCGAAAAGGCGCTGGAACTGATGGTTCAGCGGGCCGGCAGTCGCAAGGCATTTGGTAAAACCCTGCTCAAGCTCGGTAAGAATGTCGAAGTTATTTCACGGGCCCGCATTGAAATCGACGCCATGCGCCTGATGGTTCTGCAAGCGGCCAAAGCGATGGACGTACTTGGTAACCGGGAAGCCAGAGTGTATGTGAGCGCTGTTAAGGCCATGGTGCCGGAAAAGGTCTGCCAGATTATCGACCAGGCCATCCAGATGCATGGCGCCACCGGTATTTCCCAATGGTCGCCCTTGTCAGGTATGTATACCCATCAGCGCCATCTTCGTTTTGCGGATGGTCCCGACGAAGTGCATCATATGGTTGTCGGCCGGGCGGAGGCTCAAAAACATGATGCCTGGTAACCACATATAACGGGGTATGGCCTCTGCGGGTGCATTAAACCTTGTAGTTTGCCCGGGGCCACCCAATGTGAGGATAAAGTCAGACGGAGGTCCACCTGGTATGTACCAACGTTTTATTTTGGCCTTGTTTAGAAACCCTAAGCAGATCGGCGCTGTTGTTCCCAGCAGCCAGTCCCTGGCGCGTGCCATGGCGTCGGAGGTTGACCTTGCTTCTCATACGGTTCTCGAGCTGGGACCGGGAACAGGCGTCATCACCCAAGCTCTGCTATCGCGCGGAATCAAGATGCAGCAGCTTATCCTGTTGGAGCGGGACGGTGCCCTCGCAGGATTGCTGTCCCACAGGTTTCCGGATACTCGGGTCATCGAGGGAGACGCCAGCAAGCTTGAAAATCTCATTTGCAGCAAGGAATCCCGCCCCATCGACACCGTCGTGTCGAGCTTGCCATTACTGAACATGAAACGCGAAGATAGGCTTGCCGTCTTGCAGCAGGTATTTTCCGTCCTTGATGAGGATGGCAAGCTTATACAGTTTACATACTCAGCCAAAGCGCCGATCCAGCGGGAGTTGGCCTCGCAGCTGGATGTAAAGGGACGTCGTGTGACGACAGTCCTCAAAAACCTGCCTCCGGCTTCAGTCTGGATATATGGACGATCCCTCGAGGAAAATACCGACGAGATTGGCGTCTAAAATTCGGATTTTGTCCCTCTCCCGGTTTCTCAAGATGGGCATTCATATGGTGTAAGATATTGTTTATAAACATTTTTACTCAAAATCCCCGCTTTTTGATTTCGCTAAATTAACGATTTGGAAATACTTCATAATTAGTTTCAACCCGGAAGATGTAGGCAAAGAATACTCGCCTCCATAAAGGCATGCCCATTTCGCCTGAATCAGCTCCTACGGAGCCCTGTTCCATGGAAGCCGGGAGATTACCGCCTTCTTTCACGATATAGGCAGGCATGTCAGGTATTTAATCAGGGGTAAATTTTATGAATCGCAGATATTTTGGTAAATTTCTATTCCCGCTTGTCATTCTTTCCGCAACCGCATCCTGTTCAGCATCTACAAATGAGAAAATCGATGCTACGGCGACTGACGCCGTAAATTGGGTTGGTAAGCAATTTTCGGACGCAGGGGATTGGATAAGCAAGCAGTATTCTGACCTTTTAAACAACGACGAACAGGAAGGTCTTACCGAAGCCACCAAGTTGGCGGCGGTAACGGGTAAGGATCAGGTCTGGAAGAGTGAGGATGGGCAGGTCACAGCCAGTATCAAAGTTATCAAAACTGAAACTGAAAAAGGCAGTGTTTCCGTTGAAGTCCCACAGGGCCGATTGGATAAAATTCCGGCTCTGGAACTGATCGGTGCGCCCTACCGGGCTGTTAAGAACGCCAATGTGCGACGTGGGGCCGGGACGGATTATACCGTCATTGACAAGGCAAATTACGATTCTGTGGTCGTGGTTATCGGCAAGGTACAAGACAAATCCTGGTATCTTGTCGGCGATGGCGATGTTGCCACTGGTTTCGTCTTTGACAAGTTACTGGAGCCGGTTCCCGAAGGCGACAGCAAAAATCAGGCAATCGCCAAACTCGATAACGGCTCGGCTACCGTACGGGAAGAAGAAGTTGAAACAGAATGGCTATGCCGCACCCTCCAACAAACCATCCGTCTGCCTGACGGTGAGACAAAGGTAGAAGAAGTCAGAGCCTGTCAGGGTCAGGAAGGCTGGGAAATCAAGTAAAGCGAAAATAGCTCCAATACCAAGGGCTCACACTCTTTGAGTAACACAGGCCCTCGTACATATGTGAACCGCGAGGAGTGATCGAATTTAAGGGCAAAGGAGCAATTGTGTAACACGATGTGCGGCGGATGAGAGCGGGACAGCAACCAAGTCGGCGCTCAATCATATTGTAAGAAAAAATGGTGCCCAGGGGCGGATTCGAACCACCGACACGCGGATTTTCAGTCCGCTGCTCTACCAACTGAGCTACCTGGGCACATCGCTGGAAGCAGGACGCTCCACAGGCGAAGAAGCAGGGTTATAAAAGAAATATTCGGAGCTGTCCATAGCTGTTGGGACAAAATCCGCTAATTTGTCGGGGTTATTTATGAAGGGCCGGAAACCCTTAAAAAACAGGGTAAAACCGTTGCCTTCTATTCTGTATTTTCGTCGTTTGCCGGCACCGTTTCCTCTCCCGGAATGACGTAGCTTTCATTCAGCCATTTGCCAAGATCCAGTTGTTTGCAGCGGGCCGAGCAAAAGGGGCGGAATTTTGCTTCGGTCGGCTTATTGCACAGAGGGCAGATATTTTTTTTATGGCTCGAATTTGTCATGACCTGATTACTTTATTAAAAAGGCCTGGGAAGGTAAATCGGCATCTTTGCGTATGCAGAGGCGTCGTCCCAGATGATTTTCTATTTGCGATTGCCTGGCGGCCATCTGGTCGAACAGGTCTGGCGCGGCCACGACGTCGATCTCGCTTCCGGCCGTATGGCGCACATGGCTTTCAAGCGCTCTTAATAGGGAGGACGGCGTGTTTACCGGGCTTGCGTGACGCCCGGATCCCTGGCAGATGGTGCAAGGCACAGTCATGACGGAGTGTAATGCCCGCTTAGAGCGTTGCCGCGTTATCTGCATGAGCCCAAGCTCGGTCAGTCCAATCATTCGTGTTTGAACGGGGTCTTCTTGAAGCAGTTTTTCCATATGGCGTTGAAGCTGCTTCATGTCACCTGTGCCGGACATTTGTATGAAATCAATGATGATAATGCCGGAGTAATTTCTGAGCCGGATTTGCCGGGCTATTTCAGACGCGGCAATAAGGTTGCTTTTAAGGGCAATATCCTCCTGCCCTTGCTGGTGGGTATGGCTACTCGAATTGACATCGATCACTACCATCGCTTCCGTTGGCTCAAGGGTGATGGACACGCCTTCCTTGAGATCAATGCGCTTGTCGAGAGCAATTTCAATCTGAGCTTCAACCTCGTATTCTTCGAACAGTGAGGTCTTCGCGGTCCAGAGGCCTAAATCAGTCACATCGTCCAGCGAGTTTTCCTTGGCATATGACCGGACAGCCTTCAGGGTTGCCGCCGTTGTCACTCTGACGTTCATGCCGGGTCGAAGTAAATCATTGAGAATTCGGTCAAGAGGAGTTTTTGGAGGACTTAGTCGGCGGGGTGTTCGAATTTGTCCCTGGCTGCTGTCAATTTCCCGCCAGGCCCTTAAAAGCCGCGAAATCTCTGCCTCCAGGACAGCCTCAGATGCTAAACGAGCAGACGTACGAACAATCAGGCCCCCAGTTTTCAACCTCGGCTCCAAAATAGACGCGAGACGATCCCGCTCATCCTGCGCCGTGATCTGCTTCGCCATGACAAGACCCTTGCCGTTGGGCCGGAACAGCAGATTTGGCGACGCAAGCTGGAAATGGCATCCAAGCTGAACACCTTTATCGTCCAAAGGATCTTTAATGACCTGAACCAGAAGCTTCTGCCCTTCGTGAACAAGGCTTCCGATGCCTTTATGTTTGCGAACAATATCCCGGGCCTGGAGAAATCCTGTTTCGCTATTGCCAAGATCGACAAAGGCCACGTCAAGATCATCCATGACCTTTGCAACTCTGCCCAAGTAAAAGTCGCCAACTCTGGACACATCTTCAAGCCGCTCGATTTGGAGTTCCTGAAGTCGGCCACCCTGCAGGAGGGCAGCGCGTGTTTCGAAAAGGCCGTCATCAATCAGGAGGGAAAAAGCCATTAGCCCGGTGTCGTCCAGATATCGTATCCGTTCCCGATCAGCAGGTTGCTGACTTCGAACAGTGGAAGCCCCACCACATTGCTGTAAGATCCCTGAACAGCTCTGACAAAGCTTGCGGCGCGCCCTTGTATGGCATATCCGCCGGCTTTTCCCTTCCACTCTTCTGTATGAAGATACGCACTGATTTCGTGGCCGCTCAAAGGCTTAAAAATGACAGAAGTTGTGACCAGGCGAGAAATTGTCTGACCGCTTGGGGTATATAACGTGACCCCGGTAAATACCTTGTGCCGTCTGCCCGACAACAGGTTTAGAAATCTGCGGGCCTCGTCCACATCTTCTGCCTTGGCAAGCGATCGCTGACCAACGGCGACGACAGTATCAGCAGATAACAGAAAGCTTCCGCGATGGCGATCTGCCACAGCTCTCCCCTTTTCCAGGGCTAAGCGACCCGCAAGATCTCGCGGTTTCTCGTTAGGAAGCAGATGCTCATTTATATGTGCAGGATCGACTTTGTCGGGAACAATCCCGATTTGCTTTAGTAGATCAAGACGCCTCGGTGAGGCAGAGGCAAGTATGAGAGGAGGGCGTTTCGGAACGGGTCTATCCGTCCCGGAGAGCGTGTCAGCGGTTGATGGAGCCGGATTTCGGGTATCATCGGGGGCAGCCATCAACGACAAACCTTATTTGTAGCGGAATGTAATCCGGCCTTTCGTCAAATCATAAGGCGTCATTTCCACGGTCACCTTGTCACCGGCGAGCACACGAATACGATGCTTGCGCATTTTGCCGGCTGTATGGGCGAGTACTTCATGGTCATTTTCCAAAACGACGCGGAACATTGCGTTGGGCAACAACTCCGTTACTGTACCTTCAAACTCTAACAGTTCTTCTTTAGCCATAAATTCCTATTCCAGTTGTTTCAAGTGGGTGCAAAATAAAGGTCTAACCTGTTCAAATGCAAGCATTTCCTTGTTAAATCTATAAAGAAACTGCAAAAATCGGAGAAAATTGTGTATTCGCAACAGTTAATATGCAGGCATGTCAGACCCTTGGTGCAGGCCCGGTACGGAAGCGAGCCTTGATTTTTTCGTATAAATCATCCCGGACATGACGGTAGGCATTCAATTGCATTTCACGATTTCCTTCGGTCAATGACGGGTCGATGGTATTCCAGAATTCCGTCTCGCTTGCTGTCGTTCGGGTCATATCCTGAGCTTTAGAATGGGCTTCCGGCGACAGTGAGATGATCAGATCAAAAGAGCTGTCTTCCAGATCATCAAAGCTTTTTGAGTTATGGTTCGTGGCGTCCAGCCCGATTTCTTCCAATACTTCTACGGCAAAACCGTCCACATCGAGAGCTCGAACACCGGCACTGTCGACATAGACAGCATGACCGTAAAGACTTTTCATGATGACTTCGGCCATGACAGATCTGACGCTGTTATGGGTGCAGGCAAAAAGAACACTGCCTGGAAGTTCATCATTGAAAGGGACCGCACTCATATCCACCTACCAGGATCTGGCGACAGGTGGTAAAACCGGAGAGCGATACCCATACTCAGCCCCGGATATGTAGCACACAGATTAAAGTGAACAAGCGTCGCGCCGTGTCAAAATCGGTGTCAGCCTTTTCCTTTAGGCGTTCCTGCAGTAACTCGGATCCCTCGTTGTGCAGACCCCTGCGGCCCATATCAATCGCCTCAATCTTGGAGGGAGAGGCTGTCTTGATCGCGTCAAAATAGCTTTCGCAAACGTGGAAATAATCCTTGATGATTCGCCTGAATGTAATCACAGGCAAGGGAATGCGAACAAGCTCCGTTTTGTCATCTTCCGTACGGACATCAAATATCAGTCGATTGTCTTCAATACTAAGATGAACAGAATAAGGGCCTTGGTTCTCATGACCGATTAATACGAAGCTGTTCTGGTCCAACAGATCGAAAATAGCAACCTTTCGTTCATGCTCGATATCCGCATTCCGTCGTACGACGGTTGCCTCGTCGAGGGCGATCTTGGCGATATGGTGGCTACTGGACATGGCGAATAGGTACTGCTTTCCGTTGTTACCGCGGCATATTCAGCCGAATGGAAACTGAAAGCGCATGGGCATCCAGTCCTTCGGCCTCGGCCAGTTTAACCGCAGCGGGACCTATCTTGCCAAGACTTTCAGCATCCAGGCGGATAAGAGATGTTCGCTTGACAAAGTCCAGGGTCGAAAGGCCGGAGGAAAACCGGGCAGTCCGTGACGTGGGGAGCACATGATTTGGGCCAGCAATATAATCCCCTATGGCCTCCGGGCTGTAGCGACCGAGGAATATTGCGCCGGCATGCTTGACGGTCGCCGCAAGTCGGTCCGGATCATCGACACAGAGTTCCAGATGCTCTGGGGCAATCCGGTCGATGAGAGGGGCAGCCTCCAATACATCATGTACAACAATAATCGCCCCGTAAGCTTTCCAGCTCTCCGCCGCGATGTCAGCCCGATCAAGAGTTTTAAGATGATGATCGATTGAATCAGCCACTGCCTCCGCGAAATTAGTATCATCTGTGATCAGGATACTCTGGGCCACAGGGTCATGCTCAGCCTGGCTGAGAAGGTCGGCGGCAATCCAGGCAGGATCATTACTTCTGTCTGCAACAACCAGGATTTCTGACGGGCCGGCAATCATATCGATCCCAACGGTTCCGAACACCTGTTTTTTTGCATTGGCGACATAGGCATTTCCAGGGCCAACGATTTTGTCAACGGGGGTGATTATCTCGGTCCCATAGGCCAGTGCACCAATCGCCTGAGCGCCGCCAATCCGGTATATTTCCTCAATCCCGCACAGATCTGCTGCGGCCAAGACAAGGGGGTTCACAACGCCATCCGGTGTGGGAACAACCATGACCAGACGTGATGCTCCCGCCACCTTCGCCGGTATGGCATTCATAAGCACCGATGAGGGATAGGTCGCCAGCCCGCCCGGTACGTATAATCCGATATTTTCAATAGCGGTCCATCGGCAACCTAGGCCAACGCCATCCGAATCCCTATAGCTGAGATCCTCCGGCATGAGACGTTCGTGATAAGCGGCGATTCGGTCCGCCGCAAGTTTGAGCGCGTCATAGGTCGCCTCATCGCATTCTGAGACAGCTCTGGCGATATCCTCCGACGAGATCCGAAGCTCGCTGGCTGCTGAAAGATTTAAGCGGTCAAATTTATTGGTGTAATCCAACAATGCCTGGTCGCCCCGGGATTTTACCTCCGCTAGAATCGCAGCCGTCACTGCCGTGACATCATCGTCAGTTTCACGTTTCTGATCGAGTAGGCCCATAAACCGGGTTTCGAAGTCTGGCTCTTGTGTATTTAACTTAAGCGGCATTCACGGCCTCCCGAAACTTTTCGATCAATCCATTGAGTTCAACAGATCTTGTTTTTAGCGAAGCGCGATTGACGACGAGGCGGGACGTGATATCAAGGATTTTTTCCACTTCAACCAAGCCATTCGCCCGTAAAGTTGAGCCCGTGGAAACCAGGTCCACAATCCGTCGGCACAGACCCAATCCGGGGGCCAGTTCCATGGCGCCGGATAGCTTGATGCATTCCGCCTGTATACCGGCAGACGCGAAGAACTTATGGGTCAAATTCGGATATTTTGTCGCGACTCTGATATGGCTCCAGCGGGACGGATCACTGTCATCTACCATGTCTTTCGGTTGAGCGACGGCAATATAGCAATGCCCGATATCGAGGTCCACGGGTGCATAGATTTCCGGGTAATTGAATTCCAGCAATACGTCGTTACCCGCGACGCCGAGCTGGGCTGCGCCGAAGGCGACAAAAGTAGCGACATCAAACGAGCGGACCCTGATAATCGAGATGTTCGGATGATTGGTGCGAAACTGCAGGAGGCGGCTATCGGGGTCGTCAAAGGCAGCTTCGGGCTCAATTCCGACACGGCGGATGAGGGGCATAACCTCCTTCAAAATACGTCCCTTTGGCAGGGCAATCACCAATTCTTCACTCGAAGACACCAAACTACTCCATCTCGCATTGTTGTTGACGATATTGCCCTACGGACCTTGGACTATTTATCCTTAGGTTCAGATGCATCCTCATGCACAGGTTTTTGCTGGGTTGGCCAGGCCTTATCGACATCTGTCAAAGTGACATTGATACATTCGACGTCGAGTTTTATCGTGCCACCCCCTGCAAACTCAAGACAAATATCGGCAGCGATATTATCTTTCATCTCAACTGAGATGTTCAGCAGTTCAAGAACTTCTGTAGGTGCTGACTGCGAAATTCCTGAGGACTGAACAGCCAGAACATCGGAAATATACACACCCGACCTGATCCGGTACCAGGCACCCTGGTGATCTGGGGCATCTGAGATATCCTCCCATTTGAAGCGGCTGCCCATTAGGGTGAAGGCCCGCCTCGACCGGAGAAAACTCATCTCCCCAGGCGAGGTTATGGTGCCCTCAAGGGCAGCTGACAGGATCTCAAGATCGTCAGGGGTGGCGGCGACAAGTTTCAGGCCCTCAGGCATCATGCTATCCTATTACATGCTTTGTCAGCCGCCGCTACTGATCCTTTCGATATCCGCACCGCAGGCTGCAAGCTTTTCTTCCAATCGCTCGTATCCGCGATCCAGGTGATATACACGATTGATAACCGTTTCTCCCTCTGCTGCCAAGCCCGCAAGCACAAGAGAGACGGATGCCCGTAAATCTGTTGCCATAACAGGCGCTCCCACAAGATGATCGACGCCACGAACGAGCGCTGAATGACCATGTACATTTATATTGGCGCCGAGACGTGTTAACTCCGGTACATGCATGAATCGATTTTCGAAAATTGTTTCAGTAATCATTGCGGCGCCATCTGCGATTGTCATCAAGGCCATCATTTGTGCCTGCATATCCGTGGGGTAGCCAGGATAGGGCAGGGTCATGATATCAACGCCGTTCAGCCGTTTCGATTTGCGCGAAATTGTGAAGCTGTTTTTTGACTCCGTTACATCGGCGCCGGCCTCGATTAAAACGTCCAACACAGATCTGACAAGATCCGCGGACGTATTGAGGAGCTCTATTTCTCCGCCGGTGATGACGGCGGCGATGGCGTAAGTGCCGGTTTCAATGCGGTCAGGCATGACCCGATATTCGGTGCCATATAGGCGATCAACACCCCGGATAAACAATCGATCCGTGCCTTCGCCTTGAATATCAGCCCCCATCTGACGCAGCAGCTTTATCAGGTCGGAGATCTCAGGCTCCCGCGCGGCGTTTTCCAACACGGTTTCCCCATCAGCCAGGCATGCTGCCATGAGAAGATTCTCCGTGGCCCCAACAGAAACCGTTTCAAATCTGATTTCTGCGCCGTAGAGGCCATTCGGGGCAGTGGCTTCCATATATCCGCCGACGATATCGATCTCTGCCCCCATCTGTTCCAGACCGGTAATATGCAGGTTCATCGGGCGGGTACCAATGGCGCATCCGCCGGGCAAGGACACTCTCGCCTTCCCAACCCGGGCCAACAGTGGCCCCATGACCAGCGCTCCGGCCCGCATTTTTCGGACGATATCATACGGGGCCTCCGTATTGGTGATTTCACGCGCGGTAAGAGAAAGGGTTCGTCCGCTGCTGCTACCAGTGCCCGATTGCTGGCCGTTCATCACGGCTAAGCTGCCATGGTGGCACAACAGATTGGTTAAGGTGGAAATGTCCGCCACATGAGGCAGATTGTTGAGGGTGAGGGTTTCCTCAGTTAACAGACTTGCGACCATTAACGGTAATGCGGCGTTTTTGGCACCGCTTATTTCTATTTTCCCATGCAGCGGCTTTCCGCCTCGTATTGCTATACTATCCATGAAAATTTTCCCACTCTTGTCGAATGTTTTGATTTCAACTCTTAGAAGAATATCAATCCAGTTAAAAATTGCTCACAATTCATTTTTTAGACTATTTTTCAACAAAATGAAAAGAAAACAGCACTATTGTAAATCGAATTTAAAAAAATTATTTATCTTCTGATCCAAGGGCTAGTAATATTTTTTTGGTGATTTAAAAAGGATTAAAGCTTCGGCAGAGTTACTCCCTGCTGCCCCATGTATTTGCCCGCTCGGTCGAGATATGACGTCTCACAAGGCTCATTTCCCTTGAGAAAGAGAAACTGGCAAGCCCCTTCATTGGCATAAATCTTGGCGGGGAGGGGGGTTGTGTTGGAGAATTCGAGAGTCACATGGCCTTCCCATTCCGGCTCAAGCGGGGTGACATTCACAATGAT
Source organism: Sneathiella sp. (assembly GCA_965228285.1). Taxonomy (GTDB): domain Bacteria; phylum Pseudomonadota; class Alphaproteobacteria; order Sneathiellales; family Sneathiellaceae; genus Sneathiella. Next base: position 2,330,300 of record OZ245808.1, on the reverse strand, counting down.
TCCACATCTCGCATAAGTAGATTTACCTAAGCAAATTACAAGTACGTCACGGGGAATACGGAAATATTCGACGGTTCTGGCCAATACAAAAGAATTTGGAGGAATTACACAAACATCTGACTTGCGATCAACAAAACTGTCATTTGAGAAGGATTTTGGGTCAACTGTTGCCGAATCGATATTGGTAAAAATCTTAAATTCGTCTGAAACTCTGGCGTCATAACCATATGAAGACAGCCCGTATGAAATGGTGCCTTCGCGTTTCTGGCTTTCCACAAAGGGCTCGATCATTGCGTTTTCCTGGGCAGCTGATCTGATCCATTTATCAGACAAGATGGACATACTGTGCTTCTCCGGTGATTTCAGGTTTGAGGGGCGGCATATTAGCGCCGGAATCGGGGCGGGCCAAGGTCAAATACATATCGGGTTATTCACTTAGCCGCCGCTTGTTTTTAATTGGGTCCGGGGCTGCCTCGCCGCGCGTGCGTTGCAGGTTCTTACGCTTATGGAGATTCTGCCGAAGTGCTTCAGAAAGCCGGGCGGTTTTTTCTGATTGCTTCTGATCAGTTTTCTTCTGCCTTTGATCTTTCGGATCTGTCATTGCACCTTGCCGGAAACGCCTTAATCTGGATTAGTCTTCAATAGACAAGTTTTCACTTTAGCGCAAATTTGCCATTGCAGAACCCTTCTCGCTCTTATATACAGCGCCAAGCAAATCAGATTGCTCGAACTGTCGCAATCTTTTTGTCGCCGCCGTAGCTCAGGGGTAGAGCACTCCCTTGGTAAGGGAGAGGCCGGTGGTTCAAATCCACCCGGCGGCACCATCTTCTAAGCCATTTTATAATGATTCCTAAAGATCACTTTCTTCAAAAAGCGCGGCGCCCTGTAGACGGTCACAATCGGACCGTAAAATCAGCAGCTTTAGTCGATTCGTGCGGGTTTGGTCGTTGTTAGGCAGTGCTTGGGCTATGGAGTAAAACCGTTAGTCGTTTTACAGATTGTCGAAATCGAACTTATTTAGGTGGCCAACGAGTGTTTTCCTGAAATTCTCCGGATCCTCAAAAAACGGCGTATGGGAACAATCTGGAAACAATTTGAGCTCGGCATTGGGAAAATTTTGCAGCATTTGCCGGGCACAGGCAGGGGTGATCTCGTCATGCTCGCCAACCAGGATCAGAACGGGACATGTCACTGATTGTATTTCCTGAACGCGGCTCCAGGTAGCCAATTCACCCGTGTATACGAATTCGTTCGCTCCCTGCATATGCTGATAAATATGCCCGGACATATTGTCGATGGAGCGGGTCATTGCGGCAGGCCGCTCCTTTAGCCGACAGACATGCCGATACTCCAAAAGAGTAACTGCCGCCTTATATTCTGGGTGATCAAATGTTCCCGCCCGTTCATGGTCAATCATCATTTGGACGGTTTCCGGGCCGAGGGCTGACCTTAGACGGTTTAGCTCTGACACTAAGAACGGCATATCCGCACATGTGTCTTCTAAAATCAATGAAAGCAGGTTTTCACTATAGTGACAGGCATATTCGATGGCGAGCCAGCCTCCCCAGCTATGGCCAAGAAGATGAACAGGCCCTCCGACTAGGGATTTCCTGACCGCATCTACCTCTTCACAATACCGCGCCATTGTATAGAGGCTCAGATCATCTGAGTGATCACTCCGTCCCGTTCCAAACTGGTCAAAGGCGATAAAACGAAAGGAATGATCTGCAAGGAAGTTATGGGAGTCCCGGATATAGTCACAGGGCAGGCCGGGACCTCCGTTGAGGGCAAGGATGGAGGGCAGGGACGGATCATCGTTATAGATATAACAGGCAACCTGTCCACCAGGCACCTCAACATAGGCAAGTCTATCCCAGGTCCGATAGTCCTCCTCTTTATTTGCCGCCATCGGGACTCCCCATTACTGCGTCCTCTAAAACTTCTCCACCCAGGGCCTGAGTTCAATTTCCCAGGCCCAACTTGATCGGGGTTGATCAAGGAAGTGCAGATAGCTGTCAGCGATGGCGTCCGGATCCAGCATCGAGTCTGGATTGCCTTCAGAATCTATGCGTTCGGGCCGATTGGCGTTTCGAATGCCGCCATCAATGACAAAATGACCGATATGAATACCTTGCGGATGCAATTCTCGCGCAAGACTTTGTGCCAGTCCGCGCAGGGCAAATTTACCCATGGCGAAGGTCGAGGAGTTTGGAAATCCTTTAACCCCGGCGGAGGCCCCGGTAAAGAGAATAGCACCTTGTCCCTTCGGGATCATCCGCTGGGCCGCTTGCCGGGCCATCAGAAAGGCCCCAAATGCTGTGGTGAGAATGGCTGACTTTACTGCGGCGGGGTCGAGTTCCGCAATGCCACCACGGACCCTTGCTGACGGATTGTAAACTGCTATTTCCAATGGTCCTGCCAGCTTGTCCGCCTCGGCAAACAGTTTTTGTATATCATCCGGATCGGCAGCATCGCAGGAAAATAATGTGGCGCCGGTCTCCTGCTGGAGGGCCTCAAGCTTATCAGTATTTCGGGCGGCCAGCAGGAGATTGTAACCACGGGCCTTGAGTTTTCGGGCCAAAGAAGCGGACAAGCCCTCTCCGGCGCCAACGATAACAGCAGTCCCCATGGTCAAAGCTCCTAAAGTTCAGTCACGATAATTGAGGGTAGTCACAAGCGGCTCCCTAGGGCAAGGATTTCATAAATTCCCGGCTGCTCTCAGGAGTATAGTTCGATGTTGTGGTGGTGCAGGCGGCCAGGGCCAGAAAGAGGAGGATAGCTATTTTGTACATGGTCGGATCCTTTCATCAATACCAATCTCAAACGCCGTCCTCCCTATATGGTGGACTGAATTCGGATTTCTTTGACCGCCATCACGTTTGGATTGAATCGACCGGAATTTTGTCGAAATGTCGAAAAAGAAAGACCTGGTTAAGAAGTAGTATTATATTATTCTAACGTTAAGTGCAGGTTGTCATACTTGCGAAACCTCGTAATCATGACAGCTTAGGTGGGCAGTTAGCTTGGGTTTTGTATGACCCGGTTCTGGGGAACGCGTTATGCTAAATATGATCGCCCGGTTTTTCATTTTCATGCTGCTGTCGGCGGCCGCCTTCTTCTTGCTCTCAGATTTGTATTTCTCATACGGGGTGACGGTTCTGGGTGGGGCGGAAGGAGCACCTCTTCTTGTTCTCGCGTTGCTGGTTGTCCTGTCGCTTATACTTGGCGCCATCGTCTCAAGGCTCATACGCTATATGGTCTGGCCCAGGAGCAGGATCATCGCGGGCTTCCTTGTTCTAATAGCGACGGCCGTTTTGGCCTGGGAGGCATATCGGTTTGCCGATACAGACTCAGGTGATGCAATTCCGCAAACAGCCGTCGTCGCCCAGCCAGCAGTGCCAGCCCAGACTTCCGATCCAGCCGTAACCAAAACCCCAGGGCAAAAAGCACCGACTATTGCTAAAAAGCCGAATACGGCGGTGGCGGGAAAAGTGACGAGCAAACCGGCTGCAAAGAAAAAAAATGGCTTCTTAAGCAAAACCAAAACGGCCGTAAATAAAGGTGTCAACACGGTCAAAAAAGGCGCAAAAAAGCTGACTGGACAGCTCTCCGGAATCGGGGGGAAGTCCGTGGCATCCAAATCCGGTTCTTCGCCGAAACCGTCAAAACCTGCGGCAGCCGCACCCGCCAAACCGGATGACGGGTATCCGGTATTTCCGGATAATCCTCCGAAGGCATCGGCCCGGGAGGTCATCCCCGATAGTTTCTTCCGCAAGGACGGGGAGGCAAATCCGACCTTGAAGCAGGTTTCCGACAAAATACTTAAGGCGCTGGATGCCGGAGGATACTATGAAACCAGCTTCTACCGGTTTCGCGAAAATGGCTTTGCCCTTGCTACCAAGTTAGAAAAAATCCATGAAGATGGAACGCCGATGGCGGGGGAGGAAAGATGGTCGGCGGACGTCAAACCCCGTTTTGATATCAGCTTTACGGAATATCTGAGCAGCCTGTTTCTGGCCAAAACAGGGTATTATCGGATCATTGTCTTCATCGTGTCGCCGGAGGCGTTCAGCCAATCCGGCGAGGCGGATCGGGAGGTGGCTGAGGCCTGGGTTGCCAGCGGTGCCAATGCCCTGCAAAAGGACATTGCCAAGACGGAATATACGGAAGATCATCTCTCGACCGCTCTGGTATATGTATTTGAGAAGCCGGAGACTGAACCCTCCAAATTTGCCGGGAACTGGCTGCAGGGAAAAACTCATCTTGAAAAGGCAAAGCTATGGTCGGCGCTCAGTCAGTGAAATCACCTCCCTTGATGTCCCGATGCAAGCGGCGGCTGGCCGCAATCTGGCTGCTGTTGGCAGGAGCAATTTTTCTGGTTCTCCTCGGACAGTCTTTCTTCGGCAAATATGGCGATTCGACTCAGGATGCCTGGGGTTGGTTCCTGCCGAGTGTCATGCCGACCCTGTCGCTGATTGTGACTGTGATGGTGTTTGATGCTCTGAACGGATCAGATGATACCAGGGCGGCCGACCGGTTTATGTATCTTATTGCAGTGGGGCTGTCGGTTTTCTATTTGCTGATCGTCTTTTCCACCATTCTCGTACAGCCGCTCACGGCGATCGGCCCGATTGAGCTGATGAAGCAGTCCAATCTCTGGCTTGGGCCTCTTCAGGGTCTGGTTGCTGCTGCCCTCGGCGCTTTTTTCGTCAAGCAGGGAGGAGAGCCGGAGTGAACCGTTTTCTGGTGCTTTTTCCTTTTATCGCCGGGGCGGCCATGCTGGGCTGGGCAGGTTATGATTATAACAGGAGCGGCACTGAATTCTATCGGACCAGTTTGGACGGGGAGGAAGGAATGGCGCGTCTTCCCGTCCTGGATCCTTCCATGAACCCGCTGCGGGCCCTGTTGCAGGTAGATTACGAGATCGAGATCAGCGGCGGAGAATCGACGGCCTTCAACTATGCCATGATTTTGAAAGGACCCGCAGGCCAAACTCTGTTTGATCTTCAGGAAAAGCAGCGTGACGGGGCCGAAGACACAACACCGACCTTCGAGACAAAATCGATTGATCAAGTCTTGGCGACCTTTTCTGTGACCGAGGCAGGAGACTATTCCATCAATTGGAAAGTGGTTCCCGATAAGGCAAAGATATCGCAGAAATCCTTGTCTCTGCGCCAGAATGTGCGTCCCCTGCAGACCAGCTATATCATTGGCGGCGGCTTTTGCGTTGTCCTTGGAGTTATGTTATTGCTCCGGCGACGACGTCACCCGACGTAACCCTTTGGACAGGTAAATCACTAGATGACAGATACTGACAAACCTCGCTATCGATTATTGACCGGGGAGGACACCCATGCCTTTTGCCTCAGGGTCAGTGATGCTCTTGAGGAGGGTTATGTGCTCTATGGCAGCCCATCGGCGACATTTGATCCCAATACCAACCGGATGCTGGTTGCACAGGCCGTGATCCTTCCGGGCAATGGCCAGGATCAGTGAGCCGTGTTTGATATTGCCCAACTCGGTCTCTTTATCGTATCGGCGCTTGCCCTGAACCTTACGCCGGGCCCGGACATGTTATTCACGACGGCCACCGGCCTCAAACAGGGTCCGAAGGCAGGCCTTGTCGCGGCCCTCGGCATTTCAGGGGGTTCCCTTGTTCATGTCCTGCTGGCCATCATCGGTGTCACCGCCATCTTCAAGAGCTCAGAGCTCGCCTTTGATATTCTGAGATTTGCCGGCGCCGGTTATCTGCTCTGGATCGGAATAACGAGCTTCAGCCGAAAGAATGCGGATCTCAGCCGCCCGCATTTGAACCCGGTCCGCCTGACAACCGTTTTTCATCGCGGCATGATGACGAACATCCTGAACCCCAAAGTTGCGATTTTCTTCATTGCCTTCCTGCCCCAGTTTGTCTCCGTGCAAAACGGCTCCATCGGCCTGCAGATATTGGTTTTGGGGCTTATATTCAATTTAACCGGTTTAATTTGCAATGGCGCTGTCGGCCTCTTTTCCGGCGGGGCAGGGCGCATGCTCCTGTCGAAACCGGGGGCCGCAAAATGGATCTCCCGTGTATCGGGGACCATCTTTATCGGCCTCGCCGTTCGGCTTGTCCTGATTGAGCGGCATTAGGGAGCTGCCGAAGTCGCCTCAGATTGAAGCCAGTCGCAGACTGCTGCGATCATGGGTTTGGTCCGGCTTCCCGGCGGATATATAATATACATCGCATAGGGGCTGGGGACCGTAATTGGGGAAATCTCGACCAATCTTCCTTCTGCGAGATCAAGTTCCACAAGGGAGCTTCTCCCCAGGATAACACCCTGGCCTTTTAAAGCGGCCTGTACGGCAATTCCCGTATCATCATAGAGCGGCCGATCCGTAATATCCGGTATTTTCAATCCGGATTTGTCAAACCAGCGCTGCCAGTTTCCTTCATCAAGCTTGTCACTCATGATCAGGTTGGCATGGAGTTGCCGGGGATCTGTTGGATCGATCTTGTCGGCCAGGGACGGGCTCGCCACCAGCTGCAGCTCATCGGTCAGAAGCAGCTCGCTTTCAAGGGAGGGCCAGGTACCAAGGCCATAACGAAGACCGAGATCCACGTCTTCGTTCAAAAGATCCACAAGCCGCCGGGTCGTCAGCAGCCGGATATCGAAATCCGAATGGCGCGCCTGGAAATTGCTGAGCCGCTGCACGAGCCAATGGATGGCAAAGGACGGCAGGACCGTCAGGGTAATATGGTCGCGCTCCCGGCGAGACGTGATTTCCTCAAGCCCGAGCTTGATATGAGAAAATCCCTGCTGGATATGGCCGAATAACTGTTCCCCCTGCTTCGTTAGAGAAAGACCGGTGGGAGATCGAGCGAAGAGTGACAGACCGAGCCATTTCTCCAGTTGAGAGACCTGTCGGGAGATGGCGCCATGGGTTACGCCCAGCTCCGACGCCGCATGACTGAGATTCAAATGCCTGCCAGCAACCTCAAAACTCCTGATCCAGTTCATTGGGGGTATGTCAGTCATCGGCTGGTTCATCCATAAATATCATAATGATATCAGAAAATATCATATTGGTTTCCCCATAATATTATTATAAAAGCCAGTTTATTGATAGATTATTTAATAATGGATAAGACTGTGGAACATCATACGCTGATTATCGGAAACAAGAGATATTCGTCCTGGAGCTTGCGCGGCTGGCTCGCCATGAAGCTCTCCGGTATCGAGTTTGAAGAGGTGGTCGTGCCGCTTTACCAGGCGGATTCCCATGCCAATCTGAAGATCGCCAATCCAGCGGCGCCCCCGAAAGTCCCGTCCATGAAGATCGGTACAGCCGCCATCTGGGATACATTGGCAATTTGTGAGTATCTGGCGGAGCTGGCGCCCGATGCCAACCTGTGGCCGAAAGATCAGATCATGCGTGCCCATGCCCGCTCCGTTGTCTCTGAGATGCATTCCAGCTTTCTTGCTCTCAGGGAACATATCCCCATGGATCTGTCAAAGCGGGTCCCCAATGGCGATTTACCGGAGGATGTTGAAACGGACATCGCACGGATTTGCGAAATCTGGCGGGACTGCCGGGCGAAGTACCAGGCCAGCGGTCCGTATTTGTTTGGAGAGCTCAGTCTGGCGGATGTTTTCTTCGCCCCGGTGACGGTGCGTTTCCGCAGCCACACCGTTCCGCTGGACGATGTATGTGCATCCTATTTTGAGACTCTCTGGTCCTTGCCCGATTTCAAGGATTGGCGCGCGGCCGCCGAGAAAGAGGAATGGGTCATCGAAAACGGAAATTATTATGGGGACCAGAAAACGGCCTAACCATTTTCCGGTGTGAGAACATCTATCGAAGCTTGAAGGCCGGGAACTGTTTGATTGTCAAATCGGCGCCAGGGAATGTCTATCTTGTCGGCAATATCGGCGGAGACCAGAAGTTGAACCCCCAGTGATTTCGTCAAATCCTGGATACGGCTGGTCATGTTTACGGCCGGTCCGATAACCGAGAAATCAAGGCGCTCCTGTGCCCCGATATTTCCAAACATCACATCTCCATGATGGATACCGATGCCATAATTCAGATCTTTGGCATCGGTGGTGAGGGCCGAGAGGGTCCGTTCTGCTTCTTGAGCGGCACGCAAAGCGCTTTTGGCAGCAACCGGCAATCCTTCTCCATGCGTGGTTGGGAAAATTGCCAGGAAGCCATCTCCCATGAATTTGAGGATTTCGCCGCCTTCAGCCATGACGGCATCCGCCATACATTCAAAAAACTGGTTAAGCAGGGCGAGATAGTCGGGCATGGTCAAGGTATCCGCCAGTTCGCTGGACCCCCTCAAATCGCATATCCAGATGACCGCCTGAATAACATCCCCATCTCCCCGCTGGTTTTTGCCATCAAGAACCTGCTGTCCGGCTATGGGACCGAGATAGGCCGCGAGGGCATCATCGAGGGTCGTATCCAGCTTATGAATTCTTGCGCCAACGGAAAACAGGGACATAAGGCGCCGCAGCACGGTTATTTCCGCGTCTGAAAAGCCGCCCGTCCGATCCGTGGCCCAGGAGGTCACGACCCCATCGGATCGCCTGGTGGCCACCTCAATATCGCCAAAGGGGACAAGAAAGGCGATATAATCCGTAACGCCCATCTCCTGAAAATCCGAAAATATGGGAAACAATCCGATCGTGTCGGGGTCTGTCAGATCGTATCTCGCTTCGGGAGTAAAGTTTTCGACCATGTGATAAAGGGGGCTTTTGGTCCAGATCAGGCGATCCCCCTCCGGCCTCGGTTGAGAGTTTGTATTGACGATCCCGCCGCGATACCAGGTGAGATCCGTATGATCGATGAACGGATGGATCTGGCGCATGGTGACATGGGAGCGCAGCAAGGGAAACAGGGTCTCATCAATGCGCCGGCTGAATTCTGAAAACAGCTCACCGAACTTTATGCCTCCGAGCATCGCCTGGGTCAGCCAGGCTTCGATATCCCGAATAGATCGCTCCATTTCAGCGGCAGGGGTGCTTTCAGGCAGTTTGGTAGCTTCAACGGGGCTCAAGTGTGAACAACTCCCTTTGTTTGGAGATGCCTTTCATGGCAAAGTTGCCAATGGATTTTACATCATGTGGAATATGCGAGGCAACGTCAGCAGACATCAGGATTGACTGACCAACGTCCTTGCTGACCTCGCCAATACGGGCCGTTTCGTTTGCAGCGGATCCGATCACCGTAAAATCAAGCCGGTCCTCGCTGCCGACATTCCCATACATGACATCGCCATAATGCAGGCCGATTGAACAGCGTAAGGGGTGATCCTCCGGGCCGCCTTTCAGCTTTTCCAGTGTCGCTTTGGCCGCTTTCAGAGAGCTTTCACAGGCGTCGTGAATTTCCTGTTCAGACGTGTTTTTGATCGGAAAAATCGCCAGAATCGCATCGCCGATAAACTTCAGAACATCCCCGCCATTTTCCACGACCGAGACGGCGGAGGCATCAAAAAATCTGTTCAGAAGCTCGAGATATTTCTGCTGGCCGAACTCTTCGGTAAGCTGAGTGGAATCGCTGAGGTCACAGAAATAGATAACGGCCTTGATGGTCTCCCCGTCGCCTCGCTTGACCGATCCGTTCAGCACCTGATGCCCTGCGGATTTGCCGAGATAGGTTTCCAGTAGGGCTTGCGAATCCTGCTTGACCTTATGCACTTCATACATCCTGCTGATGAGAGGAAGGGCTTCAAAAATCTGGCCGAGGTCAGAGGTGGAGAAGCCTTGCGGATGATCAGAAGTCAGGGTGAGATTGTGAATGATCCCGTCAGAAAAGGGAAGGGGCAGGGCCACATAGTCGGTTGCGCCTTGTTCCTTCAGCTCATCCATGATCGGGAACTCGAACTTCTCATCGACATTGAGTTTCTGCCTTATGCCGCCAAGCCCTTCAGAGACCAGTTTCATCGGGCTGGTCAGATATATGTCATCTTCGAGGCTGCTATGCTTGATATGCCTTTCGTCGACTTCATCCCGGTCCCGGTGCCAGACATAGCTTCTGCCGGCAACCAGCGGATGGAGCTGGCGCAAGGCGACGTTCAGGCGCATGACCGGGATGCCGGTATCAACAAGCCGTTGTCCCAGCTGTTCCGTCAGTTCCACATGGTTCTTCGCGCTCCAGGCCCCGCGAATGAGCCAGTCGACCAGAGTTTTGGGCTCCGACATCATAAATCTGGGGGCAAGGAATTTCTCTTCTTCCTCGCCTACCAGCCATTTGTCGATGGCCTCGCCATAAAAGGCGATGTAATTCCGGACCGGGTCTCCCTCGTATAAGGGTTTTTCATAGGACCAGGCCGCCTGCTGGATAGTCTCGTCATCGACTTTCAGGGACCAATGGGAGGCATTTCCCTTGAATGGGCAAAAGGTTCTGAAGTCGGTGCGGGTCAGATGGTCCATGGCCACGTCTTCGCGCGGGATATAGTAAATCGGCACATGATGGGTTTCATGGACAATGAGGGCTGCCGTCGTATCGATCAGGCAGACGGAACCCTTGAAGCCCCGAATTCTGCCCGGAGCCGGTTCTACTGAAATACTGTAATTGTTGTCGGCATTGGATTTATCGTCTGAAACAAGCGCTGTAACCGCTGTCATCCTTACTTCCCCACAATGAATTTGCCCCTTATCAGATAGGGAAATTCAGTGAGAATACAAGTGCGTATGGACGGCATGTCGCCGTCACAGTCGGGCAAATGTCAGATGGCGACGTCCGGGTTCAGGCTGTATTTCCCAAGAAATGAGCCGCTGGCGAGGATATGTCCCTCCATCGCCGCCAAGGCGTCTTGCCCGGTGAAGGACCCGTAAAGTCCAAGGCTTTCAACATCAAGTGCGTAAATGGTAAAATGATAATTATGGACGATGCTGTCATTCCAGGGCGGGCAAGGGCCATCATATCCCCCATAATCGCCTGCCATATCCGGATCGCCGGCAAACCAGTCCGTATAGTTATTCACCCCCGTAACCCCATAGAGCTTCTTTCCCGGAGTTTTGCCGCCCGCCGTCACGCCGTCGCTCAGCTCGCCCTCGGCCAGGCTTGAATAGTTTGCGGGGATGTCAACCAGGACCAGATGAAAGAAATCAACCCGGGGCAGAGATGCCGGAACTGTTTTGCCTTCCTGATTGACGTCTTCCCCAGACGAGGGAACATCCGTGTCGTGACAGATGACGGCGAAGGATCTCGTTCCTGTCGGGACATCGGACCAGCTCATGGCCGGGCTGAGATTATTGCTCAGGGCGACATGCTCTTTCGCATCGGGAACGGCAAAAGCAAATTTTCCGGGTATCTTGTCGCCATTGTTCCATCCTTCGATTGTGAGCTTCATTGAGGCTGTCATATTTCTTGTCCTTAAAAGCATATAGGGATTTATCTATATAGTTAAATCCCTATATAGATATTGCTAACACAGATATTACCAAATCAACGAATTGGCGTAAATCCATTAGGGCCGGTAGGAGAAGGTTACGGGTCCTTTCAGGCTGTCCAATTTGGGGCCGATCCAGTCAATCCACTGGCAGAGAGCCGGACGGGTTTCGCGGGGGTCGATGACTTCATGAACATTGAAGCTTTCGGCCCTGGGAAAAGGGGATTGCTGCGCCGCTAGCTCAGCTTCCAACTCGGCCCGCAAGGTCTCCGGATCGTCGGAGGCTTCAATCTGCCGCCGGAAGGCGACGGCCACACCGCCCTCAACCGGCAAGGCTCCCATTTCCGCGCTTGGCCAGGCCAGAACATAACCCTCGTCACTGAAATGCGCCGCCGCGGCTACACCGAAGGTCTTCTTGATAATCACCGTCGCCCAGGGGACAACGGACATAACGGCAGCGGCCACGGCGGAGGTGCCATATTTGATGGTTCCGTCCTTTTCCGACTCCGGGCCGATCATGAAACCCGGCTCATCAGTGAAGTTAATGATGGGAAGGTGAAAGGTGTCGCAGAGCTCGATAAACCGGCGTACTTTCTGTGCCGCATTCGCCCCCATGGCACCGGCATAGAAGCGGCAGTCATTGCCGATGATCCCAACGGACTGGCCGTTGAGGCGGGCAAAACCGGTAATCAGGCTCGGACCAAAGGCCTTGCCCATTTCGAAAAAACTGTCCGTGTCGATCACCATTTTCACAAGCTTGCGCATGTCAAACGGCTGTCGACGGTTCCGGGGAACGATTGACAGCAGCTTTTCCTCCCGCCGGTCCGGCGAATCCTCCGTCTCGATCCTGGCCGCCAGTTCCCAGACATTGGACGGCAGATAGCTCAGAAATGTCTGGATCTGGCGGAAGGCATCTTCCTCATTCTTGGCGATATTGGCGGCCACGGCATTTTTGCTGTGGACCTGCACCCCGCCCAGCTCTTCCTTCGTCATCTTGATATCAAGCGCCCGGTCGACAAGTGCCGGCCCGGCAATCAGGATCTGGGCTGTGTCCCGGGTCATGACGGAAAAATGCGAGGCGGCAAATCGGGCAGCTGGAAAGCCGGCGACCGGCCCGAGGGCAGCGGAGGCGACCGGTACTTCACCCATGATTTTGGCAATGGAGTGAAATCTGGGTTTTTCATAGACAGGGCTGCCCACCGTGCCCGAATTTCCCTTGCCCTTGGCGACACTGCCGCCGCCGCCTTCCAGCATCCGGACAAGCGGAACCCGGAACTGGCTCGCCAGCTCTTCGGCATAGACGCTCTTGCGTAAACCGGCTGCATTGGGGGAGCCGCCTTTTAACGTGAAATCCTCTCCGCCGACGGCAACCGTGCGACCGTCAATTTTGCCGAGGCCCGTGATGTAGTTCGCGGGCGAAAAAGACGTGAGGTTACCCTCTTCATCCCGTTCCGCAGAGCCGGCAATTCGGCCATGCTCCTGAAAGGTGCCGCGGTCGAGAACGCCGTCTATTCGCTCACGAATAGTCAGGCGTCCTTTCGAATGTTGAATTGCGACAGCGTCCTTGCCGCCTTGCTCCCGCGCTAACTGGCGCATTTTTTCGATTTCTTGGGCTTCTTTTTCCCAGCTCATGGCATGTCCCTTGAATGAGGTCGTTCTGGCGATGTTAAGGGATTGCGAAGGGATAGGAAAGAGACGCTGTGGCAATTTGATGGAATTCGCAGGCGATCCTCTTAGATCAGCTTTTTAAGCTCATCTTCCATGGCTTGTCGGGTTTCTGCCTCCATATAAGGGGCGATAATGGCAAAGATCTGAAAGGCGCCGGACGTGATTTCAGCCTGGGTGATTTCATCATCCGATTTCTCCACCTGCAGAAAGCGGATCCAGTTCAGCGCGATAATCCACACATTGATGGACAGCATCTTTGCGTCCTCGTCACTTAACTTGGGCACGCCGTCGTGACGCTGCTTTGAGGCCTCCAGAAAAGCGGACTTCAGGAACGCGAGAGTGAGCTTGCGGCGTGCGACATAGAGAGACTGGAGCTCCGGATCATTGCGCAGGAGCTGAACCATATTGCCGTAGAAGAACCGGTACTCCCAGACAACGGACATCCAGCTTTTCACGATCTTCACGAGCTGTGCTTCCGGCGGGAGCCCCTGCTGTTGGATGGTGAGAGCCTGTTCCGTTGCCAGGTTGATCTCGGGGAATATGGCCCGGATAATTTCTTCCTTATTTTTGAAATGATAGTAGAGATTGCCGGGACTGATGCCGAGATGGGCGGCAATCCTGTTGGTTCCGACATTCGCAGCGCCATGCTCATTAAAGAGATCCTTGGCGGCCAGAATGATTTTTTCGCGATTTCCCAAAATAAGATCCTTTCGATAGCTACCCATATCGCCAAAAAAGAAATTTCGAAAGCCATATTGACATAAATAGAATAAAGTATCTAGTATCTAATAATCGAATAAATATAAGAATGAGGGACCATATGCGTTTGATGCCGGCAGTTTTTATGTTCTGCAGCCTGATGGTTGTGGGATGCGAGGAGGCGCCAACCCAGCTCGATACAAGCGAGCAATCGGCCAACGACAGCTTGCGGGCTCATTCCGCGGAGTTCAAAAAAGAAGTCATACAAGTCACAGAAAATGTCTATGTCGCAATTGGATTTGGTCTCGCCAATTCCATCCTTATTGAGGGGACGGACGGCGTGATCATTGTCGATACCACTGAAAGCGTTGGGGTGGCGCGCAAGGTGAAGGCGGAATTTGACAAGATCACTGATAAGCCAGTCAAAGCCATCATCTATACTCATAATCATGCAGATCATGTGCTGGGATCCGGTGTGTTTGTCGGGGACGATAACCCCGAAATCTACAGTTATGAGACTACACCAGAGCATATCGATAAAATTCTTCAGGTGATCCGTCCGATCATCTACAAGCGCTCCATGCGCCAATTTGGGACCTTTCTGCCAAAGGACGTCCTCGTCAATGCCGGGATCTCCCTGTTCCTTGATCAGGGGCCGGACACACGGGTGGATCTCAGACGCCCAACCAAGACGTTTTCCGGGGAAATGACCGAGATAGAAGTCGCCGGCGTCAGGATGGAACTGCATTTTGCGCCGGGAGAGACGCCGGATCAGATATTTGTCTGGCTACCGGATCAGAAAATCCTCCTGCCCGGGGATAATTTCTATCATAGCTTCCCCAATCTCTATGCCATTCGCGGCACATCTTATCGAGACGTTATGGATTGGGTGAGGAGTCTGGATAAAATGCGCAGCTTGAGGCCGGACATTTTGGTCCCGAGCCATACCCGCCCGGTTGTGGGCGAGGAGCGTATCTACCAGACCCTGACGGATTACCGCGATGCGATCCAGTATATCCATGACCAAACCGTCAAGGCGATGAATGACGGGCTGGACCTGAGGGAAATTGTCGAAAAGGTCAAACTGCCCCCGCATCTGGCGCAAAAGCCCTATTTACAGGAATTTTATGGCCGGGTGGACTGGTCTGTCCGCTCCGTTTTTACCGGATATCTCGGCTGGTTCGGGGGAAATGCTACGGATCTGGAGGCCTTGCCGAAGAGGACAGAAGCGGTTCTTATGGCCGACCTGGCAGGCGGGGTTGAAGCTTTGCGGGCCAATGCTGTCCAGGCCTTTGAGAGCGGCAATTCGCAATGGGCCTTGCAGTTGACCGACCATCTTCTTGTCCTCGACCCGGAAGATGAGGTGGCGGCAGAGACGCGCATAAAAGCGCTGACCAGTCTGGCGAAAGTTCAGATCAGTGCCAATAGCCGAAATTATTATCTGACTCAGGCGCTTGAACAAAATGGACTGAAGATGGCGGAGCCGAATCCCGCAATGATCCCGGATGCCATGCTGGCATCCTTTCCGATTTCACAATATATGCATGCGATGCGGGTCAGCCTGGATGCCGAGGAGTCGGCGGATGTCGAGACAACGATCGGTTTTGATTTCACCGATACGGGTGAGCAATTCGGGATCCTCGTTCGAAAAGGCGTGGCCGAGGTGATCAATGAGTTTCCGGAAAATCCGGATGCGACCCTCAGGACTGACACATTCGTCTGGAAAGAAATCCTGGCCCGCCGGAGAAATCCGGCAATCGCCTTTGCCTCAGGGGATGTTGAAATCGACGGCAGTATTATCGACATGCTGGCGTTCCTGTCTCTGTTTCAGCCGCCGGAGAATTAGGCTTTTACCGGCTGAATTGGAACACGGCAGTTAGAGGGTGCTGTCAATGGGTTGCTGGGAGTTGTCGCTCTCAGCTTCCTGAGTCTCGGCGCTCGCATCTCCAGAGCCGTTCAGGCCTTCCATAATCTGCTTGTTGACCGTGATGAGGGGGGCAAGTTCTGCTTCTCCCCGCATGGCCGGACCGCTGTATCGTGCCACCCAAAGAGCAATGGAAAGAAGCTGACCTCTAAGTTCCTTCGGCAAACCGTTGCCTTCGGAAATCAGATCTTTTTGCAAAGTGAGCCAGAGTTGCTGGTTTTTGGCAACGGCCCGTACTTTTGCCATTTGATCGTCGGCCTCGGCTTCTTCCATAGCGCGAGTGAGCATTGCGAAAGCCCGATACTCTCTTTGTCTCGGATTTTCTGTATTCTGATTAGCTTTTTGATAGGCAGCTACAGACATTCATTTTTCTCATTCATTCCAATACTAGAAAAGTATTATTTCTGAATATTCTTACGAAAAACTTACTTTTACTGGAATAACTGAAGAATAGACTGTGGCCGCGCATTGGCAATTGACAGAGACTGAATGCCCAGCTGTTCTTTTGTCTGAAGCGCCTGCAGGGCCGCACTGGCCTCCGCCAGATCCGCATCCACTAGAATACCGAGGCCTTCTTTAAGCTTGTCCGTTAGCAACTGCGTAAATTCCGCCTGGCCGTCAAGGCTGTTGGCCGCCGTACCAAGCGCTGTAATCGCATCACCAACCAGACCTTCTGCAGTTTGTACAGAGGCCAGAGCTGCTGCAGGGTTGGTCAAATCAAGTGCCGCGAGGCCAAGAGTTGCTACCCTTAAATCCTGGGTGGCGATTGTTTGTGTGACGCCACCAAGCCCGGTTAGTACGTCCAGGTTAGGACTTACACCGTCAATCAGATTCACCCCGTTGAAGATCGTTGTATTCACGGTTGAGGTAATGCCGGCAATCAAAGCATCCACTTCTTCCTGTAGAACGGTCACATCAAGGCCGTCATTAAAGGCCTGGGTCACTTTCAGATTAATATCAATTAGAATATTTGAAATCTGTAGGGCACCGGCATTCGCCATACTCACCGTCGCCTGACCGAAGGTTAGACCTTCTTCAATGGCTTCAAGGCTGGCGATGTCGCCGCGCATTGCCTGAGCAATGGTAAAAGAGGCCGGATTGTCCTTTGGTTCGGCAACTTTTAGTCCGGTTTCAATTTGCCGTTGGGTCTCACTCAGAGAGGTTTGTGTCAACGACAAAGTACGCAACGCCGCCATGGCGGTTGTGTTTGTATTAATAGAAAGACCCATTTTAATTCTCCTGTAGTCTTGTCTCACGCAATCGATGAATTGCAATATTCACTCGCCACTACAGAAGCAAAGGGTGTGCCAGTTTTTAAAACCCGCAGAAAACTGGGAAAAAGGAGCGATTTGGGAAGGGATTAGATCGGCAGAAATAGTCCTAAAAGGAGGAGAGTAGGAAAAAACTTCACTGCAGAAATAGCCTTACAGGCGCTCCAAACAGACCCCTGTCCGCCGGGGATGACAGAAGTTAGGGTTATGAAGAATGTGAGGTTTGTGGGAGGAGAGGGGCGATTATCTAGACAGAAAAATCTATCTGAATAGGTTGCGGCCCAACGAACTCTCCGGTTCCAATAGGCTGGAAAAGGGACAGCATGGGATTGGCGGTCGGATCCGTGTTGTTGACCTGTGTGAAGACCAGAAACCGCTCGATGATTTCGTCGATCTTTTCCGGATCCTGAAGGTCCGCGACGTCAAATTTGTCTTCAAGGCGCTCCACTTGCTGATCGAAACTCAGCGCCTGAAAGGTTTCGGGTAGCCCGAGGCTGACACGAACAACCTGCATCATTGCCGGATCAGCGATAATCTGCTCAATGGTTTCAATGTCGCCGGCAAGACGTTTGAAATACATTGCCTCGCGCACGCCGTCTGCATTCTCGCCTTCGAATTTTTCGTATTCGTTGGTTTTATATCCTTCCAGGATGGCATTGACATTGTCCTGGTTCTGAAAGAAATAGGGGTCGTTTTTCAATCCTGACAGTGCTTGCGCCAGTTTTGTCCAGCGAGGCTCCACCAGACGATTTACGAGGCTTTCTTCATCTGCAGGATCCTCTGTCAGGATTTTCTCAACCATTGCCGGCTTATCGATTTCACTTTCCAGCTGAAAGGCGGACAGGACCATGGTCAGGATGGTCCGGTTGTCCATGAGATCGTCGACGGATTTGATGCTGGCTATCTGTTCCTCAAATACGCTGAGGTCACGGGCAATGGTTGGCTGGGCCTCAAAGAGTTTCGTATGAGACTCTTTCAGCTCATAAGCCAGCTTGTACCATAGCAGCGAATTGTTTGACGAGACTTGCATTTATCTACCAACACATGGAATTCCGCCCCTAGTTTAGAACGGCGGGCGTAAACATACTGTTAACAAAAAAAGGCGACCCGTGAGGGCCGCCTTCTTTAAAGTAGGGTATCTTAACGGAACAGAGCCAGAATTGTCTGAGGCGCCTGGTTGGCGATACTCAGTGACTGGATGTTCAACTGTTCTTTCGTCTGCAATGCAGTCAGTTCAGCCGCAACTGAAGCCATATCCGCATCAACAAGAACACCAAGACCTTCTTTCATGCTGTCTGTCAGCAACTGGGTAAATTCACCCTGGCTTTCCAGACGAGAAGCGAACGTACCAATGTTCGTCAGTGCCGTACCAACAGTTGCCTGCGCAGCCGTAATATTGGCCATTGCAGTCGCGATGTTGGCAGCGTCGGAGAAGTTGGTTGTCAATGCAAGAGTAGCAGCATCCAGGTTGGTCGCAGTATAAGCCATAGTACTGCCGGCCAAATCTGTTGTAACGGTCAGTACATCTGTACCGGCGTTGTTAATCAGATTCACACCGTTAAACTCTGAACCAGCGGTAATCGCCGTGATCTGTGCCAGAACTTCAACAGCCTGAGCAGAAAGAATTGCGTCGTCAAGACCACCATTCTGGGCCTGGGTCGCAAGAGTTTCCAGTTCAGTCAGCTGCTTCAGAATTTCCGTAGCACCCGCCATGGCAACACCGATTGTTGCTTCACCAAAGGCAATATTTTCAGAAATAGCACCAAGAGCACCAATGTCGGAGCGCATGCCCTGAGCAATAACAAAAGTCGCCGGAGCGTCTTTAGCGCTGTTGACACGAAGACCCGTTTCAAGGGCGGTCTGTGTTCTGGAAAGGTCACTCTGCGTCATGTTCAACATACGCAGACCAGACATTGCATTAGCATTAGTATTAATTGAAGCCATAATATAAATCCTCATTCTAGAGACGTCGCCTATGCGACAAATCAGCTCTTTTGAGCCCCGGTTCACTTCGAAACCGTGTGATGACTATCTCCGGCATTTCCTAACAAAGGATTAATGGCTGGTTTTTTTGGAAATTCGAGCTGGCAAAAGCGAGAAATTTAACGGAAAAAGCGTCTCAAACCCAAGGATTACGCTACGTTACGCGAAATGACGTAGAATTGAAAAAATCTATACTTAACAAATTGGAAAGGTCCCGTCACAACCGGACAAGCACTGAAAAGCACGGCAAAAACGGGCTGAATCAAAGGACGAAAAACACCGATTCAGGCGTCCTTATTCATTTCCTTCTGCAGCTTCTTTAGGGCGGTATAGTAGTTTTTCTCACCGATAAGCCCGACAATATCAAAGATAAAGCCCCGTATTCCTTCATCCATGGTCGATAAAAAAGCCACCTGAGCAGCATCCTGAAAGCTTTTATAATGGCTTTCATGATTTTGCGGCTCAATATACATGAGCTGAACAAACAGATAGATTTGTTGAAGGGGGGTCTTAACATCATCGGGGAGAAGAATGTCCCTTTCCCGCATGACTGCGGCATCATTTTCCAGAGAAAAATGCATGGCTTTACTGCCAGTATTGGTAATGACTGCACCGTTAATAACAAGTTTTTCACCAGCAGGAATGCGAAACTTCAAGGACATATGTCAGTCTCCACTTAAGGAATAGATGACGGCACTATAACAATTGAAAGACAGAGTGCAAAACCGGATTACCGATTTCCGCGTTTATTGTTTGCAATATTTCGCTTCGCCGGCGCTCTTAAATTAATTCTGGCCAGAAGGGAGGGGGGCTCTATATGATTACACATGTCTTTTTGTCATGTTTGCCGGAGTTAGTTGATGCCAAAAAATCTGGGATCCCTCCTGATTAAGCTGCTTGTCGCCTCCTTTCTGGTGGGATGGGGCTTGACCTTGTTTGACATCACGCCGCTTGATTTACTTAAAGACCTCACCGGGACCATTGGGCAGATATACTCCATGGCTCTGGATACGGTGCGTTGGGGGGCGGATTATATTCTCTTGGGAGCGGTTATTGTGGTGCCGATATGGGCCATTGTTGCCGGGTTGAACTATCTGCAGAGAAAAAGCCGCAACCGGACGTCCCAATCCAAGAAACCCGAGTAGTCTGTTATACCGTCGCACAATCGATGCAGAGCGGAGTGCTGGGATCGAGTTTGAGGCGTTTATCGGAAATCGGTTCGTCGCAATTGACGCAATATCCGAAATCACCGGTTTTTACCCGCTCAAGCGCGGCCTCGATCCTTTGTAGCTCGTTCCGGCGCCGTCGCTCGGTTTCCTGAGCCATGGCTTGGCCCTGCAGGGCATCCATGCGCGAAAGCCGGCCAACCCGGGACTGATCCAGCTCAACGGGCCGGCTATCGTCGGTACTGGCTTTCATGACCTGCAGGAGTTCTTCGCGACGGCCTTTAAGTATTTTTTCCGGGTTTTTTAAAACCATCCGTCAAGGGTACAGCAATGAGGGGGAATGCGCAAAAAAAGCCGGCGTCCTGAAGGAGCCGGCTTTTTTAGAAAAAATCAGCGCTCAGGCTTCCCAGGTATGTCCGTCACGGAGCAACGCATCAATTGTGAGTGAACGCTCACTTTTTGCAGCTTCCATCTGGGCCTCAATGCCATCTTCATAGGTTTCTGCCGGATCGCAATAAATAACACCCAAGGCGACAGGAAGATCCTCTCCATCCATAGCCGCGAGCATCATGGCCAAGGAGCGGTTCTTTTCGTCATGGACCAGAATATCGTCTTCGGTCACGCCATTTTCACCGATCGTGACGGCTTCGAGGGTCAGTGTCCTGGTATTGAGCCGAATGCCCTTATTTTTTTCGGCACCATAGATAAGAGGCTCACCATGCTCCACATGGATCTGTTTTTCAGGGGCAACATCGCGGGCAAGAACGTTATCAAACACCGCATCATTATAAACAATGCAGTTCTGCAGGATTTCCACCATCGATGTCCCTTTATGGGCATGGGCCCGTTTCAGGATCACCGGCAGGGTTTTCTGGGTGTCATATCCTCTGGCGGCAAATCGTGCCCCGGCCCCAAGAGTAAAAACCAAGGGTTTCAGAGGATTATCGACAGAGCCGGTCGGAGAGGAGGGGGTTTTAAGTCCTATCCCGGAGGTCGGAGAATACTGGCCTTTGGTCAGGCCATAAATCTCGTTATTACACAGTAGAATCTGCAAATCCACATTCCGCCTCAGCACATGCAGCATGTGATTGCCGCCGATGCTGAAACCATCACCATCACCGGTGACCATCCAGACATCCAGCTCCGGATTGGTAATTTTTATCCCGGTGGCAAAGGCCGGCGCCCGGCCATGAATGGTATGAAAGCCGTATGTCGACATATAATAGGGAAAGCGCGAAGAGCAGCCGATCCCGGAGACAAAAACATATTTCTCCTTCGGGGTATCCAAATCCGGCAGGGTCCGCTGAACGGCCTTGAGAATGGCATAGTCACCACATCCCGGGCACCAGCGAACCTCCTGATCAGAGGCGAAGTCGGCAGGCTTCAGTTTTTCGTTGGGAACAACAACATTCATGTTAACTCTCCAATGCCTGATCTATGGCATTTTCAATCTCAGAAATCTTGAAAGGCTGACCTGTTACTTTTGTCACTGGAACGGCGTCGATCAGAAACTGATCGCGGAGCACGGTTTTCAGCTGTCCGTCATTCATTTCCGGCACGATGACCTTGTCAAAGCCCTTCAGCAGACTTCCCAGATTTTCCGGGAAAGGCCAGATATGCCTGAGATGGATGTGGGAGACGCTTTTTCCTTCGGTGATCTTGTTATCGACCGCCCGGCTGATCGGCCCATAGGTTGACCCCCAACCGACAACCGCCAGATCGCCGGTCTCTGACCCGGCTTCAACGGCCTGTGCGGGAATATCCTTGGCAATACCGAGGATTTTATTGCGCCGCAGGTCTGTCATCTGCTGATGATTGGCCGGTTCGTAGGAGATATTGCCGGACCCGTCTTCCTTCTCAATTCCGCCAATGCGATGCTCGAGGCCGGCCGTGCCGGGAACAGCCCAGGGGCGGGCGAGAGTTTCGGGATCCCGGCTGTAGGGTGCAAAATTTTCCGGATCAATATTTCTATCGACGGGGAATGGTTCACGGTCCGACACAGTTGGAATCAGCCAGGGTTCCGCGGCATTTCCGATATAGCCGTCGGTCAGCAGCATCACCGGAGTCATGTATTTGGCGGCAAGCCGGCAGGCTTCGATGGCAACTTCAAAGCAATCGGAGGGGCTGCGCGAGGCCAGAACGACCAGCGGGGCATCGGCATTTCGGCCGTAAACCGCCTGATACAAGTCCGACTGCTCGGTTTTGGTCGGCAAACCGGTCGATGGGCCCGCCCGCTGTGAATTGACAATAATCAGGGGAAGTTCCGTAGAGATAGCAAGGCCGATGGCCTCTCCCTTCAGGGCAATTCCCGGCCCCGAGGAGGATGTGATCCCAAGGGCCCCGGCATAGGAGGCACCAATCGCCGAGCAGATCGCGGCAATCTCGTCTTCCGCCTGGAAGGTCTTGACGCCGAACTGCTTCAGTCTGGCAAGAGCATGCAACACGGGCGATGCTGGTGTGATGGGATAAGATCCAAAGAAAATCTTGAGATTAGCGAGCTCAGCTCCGGCAACCAAGCCCCAGGCAAGGGCTTCTCCACCGGTAACTGTCCGATAGAGGCCTGCCGGCATTTCCGCCGCGGGAATGGAATAAAGATCAAATCCGTCCCCAAGCTCCGAAACCTCGCCATAAACATGACCGGCATTGAGGGCGGCAATATTAGCGTTGGCGATTTCAGGGCGTTTGGCAAACTTGGTTTTCAGCCATTCGACCGTGTCTTCTCTCTTCCGGCCATAAATCCAGAAGACCAGGCCAAGAATCCAGAAGTTCTTGCAGCGCAGGCCTTCTTTTTGGGACAGGCCGAACTCCTTGACGGATTCCAGAACGAGCTTTGTGATATCTATTTCCAGAAGGGAATAGGCAGCAAGGGAACCATCTTCCAGGGGGTTTGAGGTGTAGCCCGCCTTTTTAAGATTTCGGTCCGTAAAGGTACCACTATCGACAATGACCGTTCCGCCGGTTTTGAGGCGGGCGATATTGACCATCAGCGCGGCAGGATTGAGCGCCACCAGCACGTCCGGGTCATCGCCATGGGTTTCTATCCGGCGGGAGCCAAAATTAATCTGGAATGCGGACACACCGAAGGTGGTGCCGACAGGCGCTCTGATTTCTGCGGGGAAATCGGGGAAGGTTGCCAGATCATTACCTGCGAGGGCCGTGGTATCCGTAAAGCGACTACCGGTGATTTGAATGCCGTCACCTGAATCACCTGCAAACCGAATGACGACGGAGGGAACCTCTTTTCTCGGAGAAGGGTTCTGGCCTGCTTTTATATTTAATTCGTTCAACTTTCTTACTCGCGTTTATTCCAATATTCATTGGTACGATCGTGTTTCCGGCCTTGCGCACAGTTTACCGCTTTTTTTAACCAGTAATCAACGAACTAAGTTATTCCATCAACACAAGGTGATTTCTATTTTCATATAGGGCTTCAACCCAGCTGTTCCCAGAATTTTCCACACAGGGAGTTTCAGGTCAATTTATAAGCATACATATAATTTTCGAACGTCAATGCAAGTATATTTAAACTTATTCATCTGTAAATAAATTTATTATACAAAAAAAAATGTAAAAATAAAATATATGATGACAATTGCTCAAGGCCAGCTTGTCTTGATCTGTGCTAAACTGATGGCTTCACGGAAGGGGTTTTTTAAGGGTAGAGATTTCAAGGCGCCGGTATCTAAGTCTAGCAACCAGAAATTTTCTAAACTTGCCGCGGTATCATCAGACCTGATAGGCGTTTGCGGAGGTAAAATCGCCACTAACCGTCCGTCACTGGAGATCGAGATTTGACCAATCCTGGAAATGCCCAGATCTGATGCTGTTAAAAGCTGCTGAAAGCGTCCTTCGTCTCTAAGAAAAATAACATTCTTTTTGCCACCTAATGCAACTATCCGGCTCCCGTCCTCCGACGCCGAAATGGAACGAAGTCTGTGTTGACGATCCAACGGAAGAGAAGGGTCTATGGGAGTGTTGTTTTTATCAAAGGCGACAGAGAGTTCTTCACCGGTTATGTCATAGAAAAAGGCAGATGTTCTTCGGGCATCCAATTCATCAGTACTTGGTCCAAGCGCACGTACACCGCTGAATATCAGCCGATTATTCCCTGCACGGGATAACCGCCCATCCCCTTTGAAGAGCACAGCATCATCAAAATAGTCTAAAACGGACTGGTCTTTACTGACTTTTAAATCCTTGGGGCCATCAAGACTAATATAATTCAGCCAATATTCTGCATCAAATTGCTGCCAGAATATAGAGCCCTTTCCACCCCCGCTCATGACATGGTAAATGCCTTCGCCATCAGCGGAGAATACTGGATACCCTCGGACTACGGAACGGCCATATTTGGGCCAGCTTGTTCGGGTCCGCCCCCGAGTAGTTGAATAATTCCAGTTATAAGTTTTTTGACGGGCATTGGTAACCCAGGTGAATTGATCTTTTGCAAGATCCAATACACCAATTTGCGTTCCAAATACATCTTCAGAGCATCCTTTGGTAATGCAAATGGTAACCATCGTTAGTTTGGATCCGGTCGGATCAAAGCTCGGTGAATGCCAGCTAAATCCGATTTCGTGGTCCAAGGGCGGCTTTAGAATTTGGACCGCTTGATCCTGCAAATCATACAGGCCAATAAACAATCGGGAGCGAACAAATCTCCTGTTTACAATAGCAAATTCGTGGAAATCAAAAGCAATGTAGCGACCGTTAGGGGAGAAAGATGGGTTATTAATAGAAAGCCTATTTATTGGCTGACCGTCCGATGTCTTCTCATCTAATGCCGCACCCCGAAATTTATAGTCCGACGCAGAACAAGCGACACCAACCAGCACTATAAGTAATACACTTAACGTTATTCTTATTACTTGAATCACCGGTCTCCTCTATCTCTAAACAACAGAACTGTTAGCATTTGACTTTTTTGAAATATTTTTTGCTATACTATAACTGGTGGGTCAATCCAGCCCATCTTTCAGGATGCGGACAAAGAATTCGCCGATTTGGGCGGGGGTTTGGCCGCCGGGGCGGTACCAGCTGCTCGACCAGTTGAGGGATCCCAGCAGACTCAGTCGCAACAATCCCCGATCCACATCTTCCGCCAAAGGCAAGGCCTCAATCAGGTCCATGAACAATGTGTCGTAGCTATCTCGAATTTCGACGAGGCGGTTGCGCAGGGTCGGGGAGGTTCTGGAAATATCCGCACAGAGCAGAATGGAGAAGTTATTACCGCCGAACAAGGTATTCATATGGGCAACGGCAGCACGTTGCAGCCGCTCCCAGGGATCCGATACACCTTCTGTGGCTTCGATCACGGCTCCACTGATCAGGCGCTTCCCTTCTTCATAGGTGGCAATGATGAGATCGTCTTTTGAGGGAAAGTGGTAGTACATGGACCCGGCGAGCATGCCAGCTTCACGGGCAATATCGCGCATGGATGTGGCATCATATCCACGCTGATTAAACAGGTAGGCTGCGGCGACCATAAGCTCCTGCCGGCGGTTGTCGCTTCGATGATGTCCATCTTCCTTGGATGAAAGTTTTTCTTTCACACTGCCCCCTAACAAACAGTTGCCTGATTGTTAGGTTATGCCTGCTCAAACAGCCCCCATCAACCAAATTTTGCCGCCATGCCCGGTAAAATGAGGGTTTAGGCAGATCTGCAGGCCAAAAACCCCAGACTTTAATTCTTGAATAAATCCCTGAGTTTGTCGAGCGCCCCTTCTGCTTCATCCGTCGCCCCTTCAAGAATATTCTTTGCCTGATCTTTGAGGCTGAGATCGGTTGATAGAGCAGCAACTGTCGCGGCTCGCAGCAAGGGGCTGTAGATTTCGGCGATGAGCGCGGCTGGATACAAGCCATCTTCTGCGCGCCCGATATCTTTCATATGAAGGGGATCGAAAACGGCGGTTACTCTCTTTCCTGTCATATCAGCAGACTGAACGACGACAACGCCTGTATCGAAATAGAGGTCGTTAATGACAAATTTTTTGAGAGGGGCTTGGTCTGTTTGTTGCGAAGATGGTTGTTGCTCACGCTTAACTGCCTGTTCAATATTTCTTCGCAATGTCCGAAGATTGTCGCTGACGTCTGAAATCTCATAGGTAATTTCAGGAGATACGACCTTCATGCGTTTAACGACAACGACTTCATTCTGCAAGGTTTCCGGATCGACCTGTAACTCAATACTGGAAAAAGCGAACGCATTGCCATCAGAGAAGCCTTCGGGATTGGCAACGGTCAGATTTATCAGAGTCGCGTCCCCGTTTGTTGTACTGTATTCGGCGTCAGACAAGGTGACTTTTGTGCCGGTAATTCTGGAGCCAAAATCATCGACGGTGGCGATGATAATCGGTCCGATGGAGCTATAGACCACCACGATGGCAATACAGATGATGACGACAATGCCGACGATAAAAAAGGCGAAACCACGTTTCATTTGGCACCTACTCAATACAGAATTCATTTATTGAAAATAGAATACGATGCTGATGCGGTCAGCAGCAAGAGCCCAGTCAGAGAAAACTATGGCCCGCAAAGTAAGACAGCAGCCTGATGATTCAGGCTGCTGTCATTCCCCATGGCTGCATTTGGCAGTTTCATCGGTACTATGAAACTGCCATTTCCGCGCGCGATTTGCGCTCTATGATAAAGGCCAGTAAAGCTGCAGACCCTGCCGTCACCAGCGCAAAGAACGCGAGTTGCAAGTCGCTATAGGGAATTAACTCACTGCCGCCGGGTGTGGCAAGTGCCAGCCCGCCGATCAGCATTAACGCTCGTATTGGCCAGCCCAGCAGAGAATTTCTGTGGAGGTTGCCAATAAAAATCAGATAACCTTGTAGGGAACTGGCCACGAGGATCACACCGGCAACTGCGCTCACAAACAGCAAGGCTGTCCGTCCAATATCTCCATTGAGGATAAAGGCGGGATCAAGGACAAAGAAGAAGGGGACGAAATAGATGATCGACCCCAACCGCATGGCCTCAAAGCCTGTGCGCATTGGTGACGCTCCGGCCACCGTCGCCGCTGCGAACGCCCCAAGGGCGACAGGAGGCGTGATAAAGGACACCATTCCCCAGTAAAGGATGAACAAATGTACCGACATCGGATCCAGCCCGCCCTGAATCAGCGCTGGTGCCAAAACA
Organism: Sneathiella sp.; assembly: GCA_965228285.1. Lineage (GTDB taxonomy): Bacteria > Pseudomonadota > Alphaproteobacteria > Sneathiellales > Sneathiellaceae > Sneathiella. Next base: position 2,303,066 of record OZ245808.1, on the reverse strand, counting down.
ATAGCGAGGAAGATATAGGCCGCTGTCACGGTCATTCCGATGCCCATGACAAAGCTGGTAATGGCGCCCATGAGCAACAGAATCAGAACGTTGCCGCCGGCAATGAAGATGAGGTCGTTAACCAGGGTACCGGCCATGCCCGTAATCGACAAGGCGCCCACGATCAGACCAACGCCGACCAGAATCGCGGCAATTTCAGCCAGTAGCTTACCAGTGGAAACAATGAACTCGACAAATGCGCTCATATCCCAGCGGGTGTGCGGGAAAATCTGGTTGATGACGATCAGCAGGGCCGTTGCATAGAATGGCGCCAGAACTTCCTGTTTCAGATAGACCAGCATGACGATCAGGAGGACAAAGACGGCTACAAAATGCCAGCCCTTCTTGATAGTTTCCCCAACTTTAGGAAGTTGCTCCCGCGGCAGTCCCGGCATGTCATTACGGGCGGCATAGGCGTCAATCTGAATGAACAGGGCCAGATAATAAAGGATGGACGGAATAATCGCTGCGACGGCAATGGTGATATAGGGTACGTCCAGAAACACGGCCATGATAAAGGCGGTCGATCCCATGATGGGCGGCATCAGAACACCGCCGGTTGACGCGCACGCCTCAACACCACCGGCATAGGATGCCCGGAACCCGGTCTTTTTCATCGCCGGAATAGTGAGCACGCCCGTTGTGATTACATTGGTAATCACGCTTCCGCTCATGGATCCCATCAGGCCCGAGGAGAAAATCGCTACTTTGGCGGGGCCACCTCGGACATGCCCTAAGAGAGAGAAGGCCAGATCGATAAAGAACTTGCCGCCGCCGGTATGAGTCAGGGCCACCCCGAAAATCAAAAATCCGATCACCAGATTAGCGAGAGCCTGCATGGGGATGCCCAACATGCTTTCAGCACTCAAGGTATGATAGGCAGTTGTATCGGCGATGCTGCTACTCAGGCCTGAAATCGGGCCGGGCATGACATCGGCATATAACGGATAAAGAGAAATGATAAAAACGATGACAAACAGAGCCGTTCCGCCTGCCCGTCGGGTTGCTTCCAGCACCAAAAGCCACAAGATCATTCCCATCCAGACAATAAAGTCCGGCGCGCCCATTTCCCATCCGCTGTCGAGAATCACTTCCGCGTTCAGGAAGAAATACAGCAACAGGGCAAAGGTGATGGCGGCAAGGACGACATCATAGAAGGGAACTTTTTCCCTTGCGGCATTCGCCGTTGCCGGAAAGAGTATAAATACAATCGGGACCAGCAGACCAAACAGCGCATACTGATACTCATTATCAAGCCATGTATGGTCAATAAAGAAACCGGCATTGAAAAGCTGGTTGGCGGCCAGTCCCGTTACAAGGACGGTGACGGCAATAATAATTGAGCGCCACCCGGTGGAAAGGTTGCGGTGGCGGGCCAATTGAGGGACCGCCACCGTTCCATTCTCTTTTTTGTTTTCGTCCATTAAAGGATTACTTCCAGATCGGTTCCATGCCCGCAGCCTCCAAGGCAGCTGCGCGGACCTTCATCCATTCATCCTTGAACGCATCTCCTTCAAGGCCTTTGTCAGCCATGGTTGCCCAGGCTTTGGCAAGGACGTCCTGGCGGGCCAGAAGCGCGTTGTTATGCTCGTCCATCTGATCTGTCCAGACACCCGCTTCCTTCCAGTATTTCACGGCAGCAGTGTGATATGGCACAGCCCATTCGAATGTCTGACGCTCTGTGGCCCAACCTGGCATGGCCGGCAGGGCATCTTTATAATTGTCATATTCTGTATGAACGGCTTTGGTCATGGAATAGACGAGATCCGGGTCCTGGTCCGCACGAGTGATCAGGATTGGATACGGGTATGCACCCCCTTCATGCGGGTTCTCCTTGGAGATACCGGTTCCGAGAGTTGCGGTGTGAGGTACGAAATACGGAGCGACTTTCTTCAAGCGCGCCCAGCCTTCTTCGTCGCTAACAGGAAGTGGAGGCCAGTAGATGCCGCGCGGAGAGGCTTCCAGTTTTTTGGTTGGTCCGGAGACGGTAGAGGCAATTGCCGCATCAACCTGACCGGCGACCATGCCTTTCCACATCGCGCCATATCCACCGAATTCCACAACTTCAACATCTTCGAACGTCAAATCAGCGAACGCGAGATGGGCCTGGGCACCAATGGTCAGGGCCGGAGACCCGCGAACAATACCAACTCTCTTACCTTTGAGGTCTTTATATTCCTTCACACCGATATCAGCAGCTACAGCCAAGGCGATATTGGCGTCTGAAGTCGCAGACATCAGAAGCTGAACCTTCTGCGGTCCCCATTCAGGATTGGCAAAGTTGAAAACACCTTCAGAACCGAAGAAAGTGCCGCCGCCATTGGCAACAAACTGAACCTTATCGGTCCGCAGAGGGCCCATGCGTGAAATGTCATTCTTGCCGGGAACCACCCGAAGACTGACACCATATTTGTCTTTGAGAGTTTTTCCGATGGCAACAGACTGGTTATATCCAGTCGTCCCCGTGTTGTAGGCGCTCCAGGCAATTGTGCTTGGAAGCTTTACATCCTGAGCTGTAGCAAGGCCTGATAAACCAAATACGGCAACAGCTGTAGCCGCACATAAACGTAAACTAATTCCCATTATTTCCTCCCTGGAAAACTGGTATGTTATTTTTTTGTTTTATCGTAGGCAGGTATTCTGCATAGTGGAACAGAATTCTGCAAGTGTTTTTATACACCTCAACGGATATTTGATACAAGGTTTGGAATGATAGATCCAAAAGCTCTCATAGATGGCTCGGATGCCAACGAGAATGATCGGCATTTCGTGACGTCACTGGCGCGCGGTCTTGAGATTCTGCGCGCTTTTCGCCCCGGAGAAGGTCCTATTGGCAACAATGAAATTGCCAAACGAACAAATCTCCCGAAATCAACCGTATCCCGTTTGACAAGTACCTTGTTGCAGCTCGGATATCTGATTTATCGGCCGGGCCTTGGCAAATATGAACCATCGCCAGCGGTTTTGTCGCTGGGATATACCTTTCTTGCCAACAACAAATTAAGACTTTTATCCAGACCGTTGATGCGGGATCTTGCCAAGCAAGTCGGCCTTGGTGTTGCCATGGGAACCCGTGATCGGTTGAACATGTTATATGTAGAGACTGTGCGGGGTTCCGATGAAAGTACCCTCCGTCTTGAAACGGGATCATTCCTTACCATCGCAACAACGGCGATTGGCCGGGCGTTTCTATGCAAACTTCCGGAAGGAGACCGGGACTTTCTCCTGGATCACATCCGCAAGCGTTTTGAGCCGGACTGGCTTGAGATCAAGAAAGGTTTTGAGGAGGCCCAACGGGATTTTGAGCAATATGGCTATTGTCTTTCCATGGGGGCCTGGCAATCGACATTTCATGCCATCGGAACAGCGGTCCGTGATAATTCGTCAGGGGATATTGCAGCCTATAACTGCGGCGGATCTTCCTATTCCGTGACGGAAGAAAAGCTCAGAGAAGAAGCAGGACCGCGTCTGGTCGGCCTCGCACGGAGTGTTGAAGTCATGTGCGGCCTGACATAAGGAATCTCTCTGAAGATCTGTTCAACCGAGACTGATGGTGTTAAGACATCTCAAAAAACAATAAGAAGAGAAGGAATATCGATGGCTCTCGATGACGAAACATTTGTCCTTATGAAGGACTCCGTTACACGATTCGTTCGGGAAAGGCTGGTTCCAGCCGAAGATCAGGTTGAAAAATCTGATGAAGTGCCGGAAGAAATCATTCAGGAAATGCGAGAACTCGGTCTTTTTGGCCTGTCTATTCCTGAGGAATATGGCGGCTTGGGACTGAGCATGACTCAGGAATGTGAAATCATCCATGAGATTTGCAAGGCCTCACTCGCATTTCGGTCAGTCATCGGGACGACGGTCGGTATCGGCAGCCAGGGTCTGGTGATGACAGGCACGGAAGAGCAAAAGCAACAATATCTGCCGCGGCTGGCGACGGGTGAAATAATCTCCTCCTTCTGCCTTACCGAGCCCGATGCCGGATCAGATGCCGCGTCCCTTCGGACTGTGGCGATCAAGGACGGAGATTCATACGTCCTCAACGGAACAAAACGCTATATCACAAATGCACTTCGTGCCGGAATGCTGACGGTGATGGCACGGACGGACACTTCTAAAAAAGGGGCTTCCGGTATTTCAGCATTTCTGGTCGATCCTTCGACGCCAGGCATTACCATTGCCAAGGCAGACGAGAAAATGGGTCAGCGTGGAACAAAGACCAGCGATGTTATTTTTGAAGATGCCCGGATTCCGGCTTCAGCGCTGCTCGGTGGTCAAGAAGGGCAAGGTTTTTACACTGCAATGAAGGTGCTGGATCGGGGCCGCCTTCATCTCAGCTCTGTTTCAACGGGAATTTCGGAACGCATATTGGAAGAGGCTTTAGTCTATGCGTCGGAGAGAAAGCAGTTTGGAACCCCAATCGGTGAGTTTCAATTGGTCCAGGCCTTGTTGGCGGACAGTCAAGCAGAGCTCTATGCCGCAAAGTCTATGACATTGGATGCCGCGGCGAAATATGATAGAGAAGAAGACATTCCAATGCTCGCCGCCTGTTGTAAAATGTTCACGACGGAAGCGGCGGGACGCATTGCAGACCGGGCGGTGCAGATCCATGGCGGCGCTGGATATATGTCGGAATATAAGGTTGAGCGGTTCTATCGAGATGTCCGCCTGTTGCGGCTTTACGAAGGAACAACCCAGATCCAGCAACTGGTTATTGCCCGAAATATGCTGAAAAGCGTTGCAAACTAATAATAAGGAGAAAAGAGATGGGTGTAGACAAGATCAATAAACTGGTTCCCAGCCTGCAAGGGCAGGTTAGTGATGAGGAATGGGAAGAGCGCGTTAATCTTGCCGCCTGTTATCATCTCGTTGCTCATTACGGCATGTCGGATCTTATTTTCACCCATATCTCTGCCAGGGTACCCGGAACGGAGAACGAGTTTCTGATCAATCCTTATGGATTGTTCTTTGATGAGATTACCGCCTCCAGCCTGGTTAAAGTCGATATTGATGGCAATGTCCTTCAGGATACACCGTTCAAGATCAATCCTGCCGGATACACCATTCATAGTGCTGTTCACGGTGCCCGCCACGATGTTGCCTGTGTCCTGCATACTCATACCGCTGCCGGAATGGCGGTGTCGGCGCAGAAGCAGGGACTGCTTCCCATTAGCCAGCATTCCATGATGTTTTACGGCAAGCTCGCCTATCATGGCTATGAAGGAATTGCTCTCGATCTGGATGAGAGGGAGCGGCTGGTTCGGGATTTGGGCGACAGCATTGGAATGATTTTGCGGAACCATGGATTGCTGACGGTCGGCGGGACGGTCTCAGAAGCCTTCCGACGTATTTTTTATCTCGAAAAATCCTGTGATTCGCAGATCAAGGCCTTGGCGGGGGATTCTGAAATCATCATCCCGTCTCAAGAAGTTTGCGAACATGCTGCTTCCCAGTTCCAGTCCTTTGGGGAGCAGACAACCCTTGAATGGCCCGGCTTGCTGAGAATCCTGGATCGCAAGGGCAGCAATTACAGGGACTAACAGTCAAGCGGTCGTTTCTGGTTCAGTAATCTTCCGCAGCTGAGTTTTGGAATCGCGGGAGCGGCTATAGATAGCGAGGGCGACAACTACGACGGCGGCAATGCTGACGAACAGTACCCGGTAGGCAATCATCGGGGCCGAACCGTCGTCCTCAACAAAGAATCCGACAATAAATCCCCCCATTGCCTGCATGAGGAAGACCCCCAGAAAGACGGCTGTATTCAAGGTGGCAATGCCGCGGCCGAGCAATTTTTCCGGGAAGATGGCGCGTCCGTGGGACATGATGACGACGCCATAGGAGCCGACGAAGCAAAGCAGGATCAGAAGGAAAGAGATTTGCCAAACGGCCAGAACAGGAATAAGGGCGAGGAGTATGAACAGAACGATACTGGCAACCGCCGCGCCCATGATAAGATGTTTGCGATTTTTGAAAATACCGTCGAGCCAGCCATAAGTAATGCTACCGGCAATCATGGAAACCGTCATCCAGAATAAAATCACACCGCGCTCAGCCAGATCCAGTCCGTAAATATCGTGAAGATAATGGGATCCCCACAAAGCAACGATGGTCATTACAGCTCCATAAATCACCAGGTTTATGGCGAACACATATTGAAATTCCCGATCGCGAATAATTTTGATGACTGATGCGGACGCGTCTTTCAGGCTTTCTGGCTGGCGGTTATGGAAGGCGTGGCCCGGGGGCGCATCTTTGATAATCATAAAGCCAAAAATCAAGGATATGGCGGTAATTCCTCCAGCCACCCAGAAAACGTCCCGCCAGCCGGCCATTTCAGCGAGGAGAGCCGTCGGCGTTGTCGAAACAATATTTCCCAGTCCGCCAAGCCCGACGACGAGGGATGCATAAAAGGCAAATCGCTCCGCAGATAACCAGCGGGAGATGATAACCAGGGATCCCATCAGCACCGGAGAGCATCCAATGCCTAAAAAGAACCGGGCTAGCGCAAGTTCGATAAAGTTAGTCGCGACGGCAAAACCGGCGGAACTGATCATGGCGATTAACATCAGGCCGCAGATGGTCTTTTTTGGCCCGTATCTGTCGAGAAGTATGCCAACAGGAATCTGGAAGAGAGCGAAGGCAATAAAAAACATGCCGCCAACGATTCCAAGCTGCTCATGTGTCAGGCTCAGATCCCTCATGATATCTGGAGCAATCACGGAGATAGACGAGCGGAAGAAATTGCTCGCCACATAGACGATCGACAGGGTGGCTATTATTTTGAACGCGGTGCCAGCTTCGTTTTTCATTATTTTTTGCCGCTTTTAAATTTGTCCTTAGAGCTATCAGGTTGTTTGTATCAGGTCAAATATCCATTCCCGATAATTAAGAGGGCTAGGCGGCATCCTTTGCTCAGGTTAAGGTATGATAAAAAAGGAGAAAATTTATGTCCAGATGGGTGAATCGGCCGGAAGGGTCAAATTGGGGAGATTTCGGAGAAGACGATCAGATTGGACGCCTCAATCTGATTACCGCTGAAAAGGTCCGGGCTGCTGCGGCTGAAGTTAGGTCTGGGGAACGTTTCTGCCTCAGCCTGCCTCTGGACTTACCGGGTGGGAATATCCTCAATCCCCGCCGCTATCCACCGGAGCTTTCCCCTACATTCCGATCTGGAAACCGTCCGAACATGAATTACAATCTGTCCCAGGATAATGCAGACTTTATTGATGTGATTTGTGATGATGTTGTTGTCCTCCATACCCAATATTCGTCGCAATGGGACAGCCTCGCCCATGTCGGTCAGGAATTTGATGCTGATGGCGATGGGATCAATGAAATAGTTTATTACAATGGTTACCGGGCCGGAGATCATATTCGCGGGCCCAATGATGAAGGTGGTATGGCGGTGGAAGCTCTGGGTATTCAGAATATGGCGGAGGCAGGTGTTCAGGGTCGGGGTGTGATGATTGACCTGGAAGGCGAGTTCGGCCGGGCCCAGACAATGGTCGGCTATGACGATTTGATGCGGGTCATGGATAAAGACAAAGTCATCGTCGAGGAAGGCGATATGGTTTGTCTTCATACCGGCTTCGCCCAAATGATCATGGAAATGGCTGGAAATCCATCCAAAGAAAAACTGCATGGGTCGTGTGCTGCGCTCGACGGCCGGGATGGAAAGCTGCTGAACTGGATTACGGATACAGGACTGTCAGTGCTGATTGCGGATAATTATGCGGTTGAGGCGCATCCTTCCAGAGCCGGGGAAGGGGCCTGTGCCTTTTTGCCCATCCATGAGCATTGCCTTTTCAAGCTCGGCATCCATCTCGGCGAACTATGGCATCTGACTCCCCTTAATACCTGGTTGAAGAAAAACGACCGATCACGCTTCCTTCTGACCGCACCACCGATCCGTCTTCCAGGTGCTGTCGGTTCACCGGCAAACCCGGTTGCGACCGTCTAAATCACCTATTGTAGGAGCCCTTGCAGTTTACGGGACATGACATATGTAAGTGAAGAGGCTTGCGTGATGGGAGCCTATTTGCTAGCAGACTGTCTCATTTTAGATTATCCCGGATATCCGGGATCGGAGCACCTTAATGTTCATTCAGACCTTGCCCCTTGAAGATGATAATAGGATGCAGTTCCTGCCAGGCCGCCAGGTTCTGCCTTCAGGGTCGCTGTATTTTGACGACGCGAAGGAGGGGCGTGAGCGATCCCCGTTGGCCGCCCGGTTGTTTGATATTCCGGGTGTCAAGGCAGTGGAACTGGGCGAGGATCACGTCACTATCACAAAAGCGGATGAAGACGACAACAAGGTTCTCTGGATACAGCTGAAGCCAATGGTTCTGGCCGCTGTCATGGATCATTATATGAGCGGATTGCCCGTTCTGGTTGGAGCAGATACGGCGGCCTCCGCCAGCTATTCTGAGGAAGATCAGAAGATTGTCGATGTAGTGATGGATCTGGTCGAAGCGCGGGTCCGCCCACAGCTACAGGATGACGGGGGGGATGTTGCCTTTAAATCCTATGACCCGACCAATGGAATGGTGGTGCTGGAAATGGATAGCAGTGGGCTGTCGACGCCAGCCTTTGGGACTCAAATCAAGATTGAGAATACTCTGAAGCATTTTGTGCCGGAAATCAGCCGGGTCAAATTTGATCGAATGGTTGATGAAAGCGAAAATTCAGGCACGGATCGGCCCGGCCTGCAGACAGAAACCGCCAATCAGATCCGAGTCCTTCTGGAAACACGTATCAATCCGGCAATCGCTGCCCACGGCGGCTATATTTCACTGATTGATATCAAGGACGAGACAGCCTACGTGGAAATGGCCGGCGGCTGTCAGGGGTGCGGAATGGCGGATGCCACATTGAAGCAGGGTGTGGAAGTGGAGATCAAAAGAGCGGTTCCGGAGATTGCCCGGGTTCTTGATGTCACCGATCATGCGGGCGGAACAAATCCGTATTATGTGGGGTATTAATCCACAACCTCAATCGCTTTGATTATAAAGCCGTTTTCCGGCCGATATCTACTGCGCATTCTGTCCCAGGCAGCATTCAGGCTAGGGGCGCTAATCTCAAAATAATGAGTTTCGGCCCAATCGTCGGACAGGTTGCGATGGTGCTCACCGTTTTTAAGCGCGGTTGCGACGTCTTCGTTATAGATTGCCGCCTCAAATTTTTGCGTCATTGGTTCAACAGTCTCTATCGTTCCACTTGATCGCAAAATGCCATAATTTGGTTAACAGAAAGTTAGCCGCCAACGACAATTGACGCCTCGGTTCTGACCGGAAAATTGACGGAATTGGCTATAAAACAGACTTTGTGGGCTTCATGATGCAGTTCTGCCGCTAATTCAGGGTCACTATCCGCACTAATGGTGACAACCGGCTTCAGCAATGCGTCCGTAAATCTATAGGCACCCTCTTTCAACTCCATCTTCCCCCAGGCATTGTCACGATAGCCGATAACTTTCACTCCCTTATTTGAGCAAACCGCAAGATAACTCAATAGATGGCAGGCAGAGAGGGAGGCAACCAGCATGTCTTCGGGGTTATAACGATCTGCCGAACCCAGGAATTCAGGATCTGCGGATCCAAGGATCACCTGTCGCCCGTCAATAGAAATCTCATGGTCACGGGAATAGGTTTTATAATTCTCTGTGCTGCCTTCTGTGGCTCCTGTCCAGTCGACTTGCGCAACGAACTCGTGAGAATGCGCCATGTTCACTCCTCTGTGTCTTTAACAATATCGAGAATTGACTTATATCACGTTGCACTGGCTAGATAAGCGCTTTGAGGCCCTTTGAAGTCTTTTTTAGGTGTTGTAGGTCGGAGAGGAACAATTCGGATATCATGTTTGATGCGGCACTCAGACGCGTGATCGACCCGCCCCTAAACTATGTGGGTACCAAGGTGGCCTCCGTGGGGATATCCGCCAACCAGGTCACCATTGTAGGATTTGTCATCGGCATTGCCGCCGTTCCCTTTATCGCCTCTGAGATATACGGAATTGCCCTGGTTCTTATCCTGATCAATCGTGTGTTTGATGGGTTAGATGGGGCTGTCGCCCGGCATTCCCTGCTCACGGATTTTGGTGGCTATCTGGATATCGTGTGTGACTTCATTTTCTATTCAGCCATTGTTTTTGCTTTTGCCCTGGCGCGACCTGAAAATACTTTGGCGGCGGCTTTTCTGATTCTCAGCTTTATGGGCACGGCCTCGACTTTTCTGACCTACGCCATCATGGCGGAGAAGCATAACATCTCCACAGAATTGCGGGGGCGCAAGTCGCTCTATTATCTCGGGGGACTGACAGAGGGATCGGAGACTATTTTGGCCATGTGCCTGATGTGCCTGTTTCCAGATTATTTCGTCATCATCGCCTGCGTTTTTGGGGCCATGTGCTGGGTAACGACGGTGACCCGAATCTACGCAGCCTGGGTGGCCTTTCGCAATCTGCCCTAAGTTGCCTTTTTCGCGTTTTCAGTCCAGCTCTGAAGGTCTTCGTATAAGGTCTTGCGGGCGTCTTCTGTCAGTTCCTTCGTCCAAGCTAGGAAACCCTGTTTTAAGTTCTCAGCGGAAAGTTCCTCGTCATAGGCATTGAATAGAAGCTCCCGATACTCGTCAATCGTCGAGCATTCGAATTCGTTGTCCTTGGGATCGAATTCCGAGATCTTTTTCGCGACTTCCGGAAGGGTCATGGCGGCATGAAACGGAATTTCTTCCTCAAGGTCATATCCACCCCAGCCAAGCCACCAGGCGTCACTGCGCTTGTCTCCCAGGTCCCAGGCATACATCACTTCCGCCTCGATTTCCCGCGCCATATGTTTCGCTGCAATCTCCAGATCTTCAGCATTTTTGGTTTCAGAAATGAAGATCCGTGCGATTTTAAAAAAGCCGGTTCCGCCATCTTCCCATACGGTGATAAAAGGTTCGAAATTCAGGGACTTTGCCACGTTCATTGGTCCTTAATTATGGTTTCCGGGATCATCGGAACTGTCTCGCATTCTGTCAAGAGCCCGCCTTTCGGCCTTTGTCGGGCGCCCGCTGCCGGCGTCACGACGGGCAACTGGGAGTGCAGACGGCTCAGACTTTTTCATTGTATCGGCAGGCGCCAGATCCTCGTATAGCTCCCGGGCCTCGGTTGCGGGCCCGCGACGATTTCCGATGGCTCGTATCCGAATGACCCGAATGTTTTTTCCCTGAGGGAAAGTCAACACATCTTCCGCCTTTACAAGTGCGCTTGGTTTGTCTGTCGGAACACTGTTAATACGGACCTTTCTCGCCTGGACAAGCTTGGTGGCCAAAGAGCGGCTTTTAAAAAACCGGGCATACCAGAGCCATTTGTCCAGTCGAACCGATGGCACCGCAGATGTGTCTGCCATGAACTACTTTGTTCCCAGACTTTTCAATATTGCAAAGGGAGAATCCGGATCAGGTTCTTTTTCCCGTGCCGGTGGTTTGCGGTGTGGGGGTTTCCCTTTTCCATCCTTAGCCGGCCGATTTTTTTCTGCATTCGACCTCGATCGCTTGGGCGCATCGGCTTTTCGTTTTCGCTTCTTGAACGGGACGCGTTGATAGGTGATGTCTTCTCCTTCGCCCTTTGCTTCATAGCCGATCTTTTCCAGGATCATTGTAAACTGCTCCCGGGTTGTGCCAATCAGAGACAGCATTTCATGGGTTGGCTTGAAAGGTAAATTTCTGGGAAGATCTTTCTTAGTGCTCTTGCCATCTGTTTTTTCTGACTCAGCTTTGACTGTTTCGGCTTCAGATTTATCTGATTTTTCATTCAACGCATCTGCCTCAACGGTTTCCTTACTCACGTCTCCCGCTGTGCTGTCTGTGCTCTGAGCGTCGTCACTTTTAGTTTCAGCCGTGCTCTCGTCCTTATCCGAGGCAGATTCAGTCGGCGCCGGATCTGAGGTACCTGTCTGAGCTGTCGTAACATCTGCAACTTCGGCCTTAGCTTCCTCTCCCTGATGGGCTGTATCGGGCCCAGCCGTGGTGGTGTCGGCTGGTACTTCCGGAGCAGCCTCCTCGGCTTTCTTTGGGGCAGGTTTGTCCTCAGTCTCAAGTAGCCCGCGAGAGGCACGACGAAGCATGCCAGCCAGTCTGTCCAGCATATCAATGCGGATAGCAAGTCCGTCAAATAATGCGTACCCCGCAGTGAGATAATAGGTCCAGGGCAGTGATTTGTCTGCTTCAAACGACACACGCCCTGCCGGAGGTAACGGTGGAAACTCGGTTTTTTCCTCAAACACCGCCCAGAGCAAGCAGCGCAAGGCAGTTGGGTCCGGCTTTAGGAGCAGGGGCAGAAAGACATGCTCATATCCAACCCGCAGGCCACCGAACTTCAAACGGCCATAGTCTTTCTTATCGAGATTTCGGATCTGGTCATTCAGTTTATAGCGGGGCAGGGCTCCCATATTTTCACTGACTTGAAAAGCAATGCCTCGGGCAGCGCCGGTCAGTGGCAGATCAGCAAGCTTGACGAGAGGTTTCAGCCGGGTGTTAATTTGCTCGGTCAGCCAATCCGCAAGCCGCTTCTGCGCAGCTTCCTGCGCGGGACCATTGAGCTGCTCACTCGCCAGCAAGACAATCTTTGGCCGCAGGAACGTATCACCCTTAGCAAGAGAGGCGACGGCCACTTCCTGCCAAAGGATTTTTCCTGATTGATCCAGGATAAAAGCTTCGTCTGGTGCCGAAGCCATATTTTGGGCCCGGGTTGTGATTTCTGCAGCAACTGCTTTGTTGCCAACATTTCTGAGGGTTCGCGCCTCGGAACTGTTTAAGGTTGTGTCCGCGTTAAACCTAAGTCCACTGAGGGTTCCGATGAAATGTCCTTCCACATGGACATCACCGGTGTCGCTTATCGATGCTTCCAATTGACTACTGTCTTTCAGTTTTCGCACCAGCATGGCAGTGCGCTTGTCTACAAATCTTTGGGTCAGTCGTTCATGCAGCGCGTCTGACAGTTTATCTTCTATGTTACGGGCCGTTTCCTGCCAATGTTTATGATCTTCAATCCAGTCCGAGACATGGGAAATATACGTCCAAGTCCGTGTATGGGCAATGCGTGTTGCAAGAGTGTCGATATCTCCATCGGTTTTTTTAAGGCCGTCAAGATGGGCGGCAATCCAATCTTTCGGTATTTTGCCATCCTTTCCCTGCAAATGCAGATAAATATCCTTTAAAAGCCGGACATGAACATCATGCATGGTTTGCCGGAAATCAGGAACCTGGCACACCTGCCATAACTGACGTACCTTATCGCTGGTTTGTGTGTAAATTTTGACATCATCGTCCCGAACCAGGGATTTAAGAGCTGTATGATCATCCGCGTCCCTCGGTGACGTCATTCCCTCAACAGGCGGGAGCTTTTCCAAAGACCGCACAAGATCTCGAGTTGTCGTGAAATTCAGCAGCTGATTCCGCCAGCGGATATTGCGAACAGCATCAAACTCATGATTTTCAATCTTTTCAACAACGTCATCCTCGAACGGTTCCACATTCGCTGTCGTTCCAAAACTGCCGTTATTCATGTGGCGGCCCGCCCGTCCGGCGATCTGGGCAAGCTCAGCCGGATGCAGACGGCGAGATTGAGAGCCGTCATATTTAACTGTGCCGGCAAAGGCGACATGATCAATATCCATGTTCAGGCCCATGCCGATGGCATCTGTCGCCACCAGGTAATCCACATCCCCGGACTGATATAGCTCGACTTGGGCGTTACGGGTTCTGGGTGACAGGTTTCCCATAACGACAGCAGCTCCGCCACGCTGCCGCCGCACCATTTCGGCGATGGCATAGACGTCATTCGCAGAGAAAGCGACAATGGCGGTACGGGGCGGTAACCGTGATACCTTTTTTGAGCCCCGATAGCTGAGTTTCGAGAATCGGGGGCGGGATACAAAGGAGGCGTCCGGGACGAGTCGTTTGATCCAGGGCCGGATCGTTTCCGCCCCAAGGAACATGGTTTCCTCTTTCCCCCTGGCGTGAAGGAGACGCTCCGTAAACATATGGCCGCGCTCGGGGTCTGCAGCCAACTGGATTTCATCAATAGCCAGAAACTCAAAACCCCGATCCAGCGGCATTGCCTCGACCGTACAGACAAAATAGGCGGCCTGGGGCGGAATGATCTTTTCTTCCCCTGTGACCAGAGCGACACGGGCTTTGCCCTTTTCGGTAACGACCCGATCATAGACCTCGCGGGCGAGCAGCCTGAGGGGCAATCCAATGATGCCGTCCACATGGCCCATCATTCTCTCGACTGCGAGATGGGTTTTACCGGTATTGGTGGGTCCAAGAACAGCCGTGATCATATTGGGGAACCAGTCGAACTAAATTTTGAGGGAAAGGGAGGCATGGGAGTTATTATCTCATATTTCCTAAAGAGAAGGCCACCGTCAATTAGAATATATGTGTGGTAAAAATGGCATTCTCAAGAGTTGAGTTTTTAATGATACCGGGAGCGGAAGATTACATATTAGCCTAACGTTCGTTAGCTATTTTAAAAGAAATGTGCTATAGCAGCCAGGCGGAATAGACAAACTGTTGTAGATAGATTGCCGAGTCGAAATTTTCGGGAAGAAATTGACAGTGAATTGTGTTGCGATGCACAATAACGGCAAAAAACGAGGGATTGTGAGAATGGGCGAATTTCCAAAGCAAAAATTGGAAGACTGGGAAGCGCTGGCGACCAAAGAACTGAAGGGCAGAGCACCCGATGAACTCCGTTGGGAGACACCGGAAGGTATCTCGGTCAAGCCGCTCTATACGGCTGCGGATTTGGAGGGGATGGAACTTGACAGTGCATTTCCTGGAATTGCGCCTTTCCAGCGAGGCGTGCGTGCCACCATGTACGCTAATCGCCCCTGGACCATTCGCCAATATGCCGGATTTTCCACGGCGGAAGAATCAAACGCTTTTTACCGCCGCAATCTAGCGGCCGGTCAGAAGGGCCTGTCGGTGGCTTTCGATCTAGCTACACACCGAGGCTATGACTCCGAACATCCGCGCGTGGTTGGAGATGTCGGTAAGGCCGGAGTGGCAATTGATAGTGTTGAGGATATGAAAATCCTGTTCGGGGGGATACCCCTTGACGAGATGTCTGTTTCTATGACCATGAATGGCGCGGTATTGCCGATTCTTGCCAACTATATCGTTGCGGCTGAGGAACAGGGAGTGAAGCCCGAACAGCTCTCCGGCACAATTCAAAACGATATCCTCAAGGAGTTCATGGTTCGCAACACCTATATTTATCCGCCGGAGCCCAGCATGCGGATAATCGGCGATATTATCGGATACACGTCAGCCAATATGCCGCGTTTCAATTCAATCTCGATTTCCGGCTATCACATGCAGGAAGCGGGGGCGACCCAGGTCCAGGAGCTGGCCTTTACCTTGGCGGATGGCCTGGAATATGCCCGTGCTGCCATGGCGACCGGCCTTAAGATTGATGACTTTGCGCCGCGTTTGAGCTTCTTCTTTGCCATTGGCATGAATTTCTTCATGGAAATTGCCAAACTCAGGGCTGCAAGGATGCTCTGGGCCAAAATGATCTCAGAGTTTGAGCCGCAGAATAAAAGCTCGTTGATGCTCCGAACTCATTGCCAGACATCCGGTGTCAGCCTGACTGAGCAGGACCCTTATAATAATGTGATCCGGACGGCCTATGAGGCCATGGCCGCGGTGCTTGGCGGCACCCAAAGCCTGCATACCAATGCTTTGGATGAAGCCATTGCGCTGCCCACTGATTTTTCTGCGCGCATTGCCCGTAACACACAGCTTATTCTGGCGGAAGAAACAGGCGTTCCCCATGTCATAGATCCGCTGGGCGGTAGTTACTATGTGGAAAGCCTGACCAACTCCATAGCCACAGAAGCCTGGAAACTCATCGAAGAGGTTGAAGAACTTGGTGGCATGACCAAAGCCGTTGAAAGCGGCATGCCAAAACTCCGGATTGAAGAATCAGCGGCCCGCCGCCAGGCCCGTGTCGATCGCGGTGAGGAAACGATCGTCGGGGTGAATAAATATAAGCTCAAAGAAGACGATAGTGATATCGATATCCTTGATGTGGACAATACGGAAGTGCTGCGTCAGCAGGTGGCCCGCTTAAAGAAGATCCGGGAAACCCGGAATGAAGAGGCATGTCAGGCCGCGCTTTCAGCCCTGACGGAAGGGGCGAAAGGCAATGCCAATCTGCTGGACCTTTGTGTAAATGCGGCGAGGCAAAGGGCAACAGTCGGCGAAATTTCGGATGCCATGGAGGCTGTGTTCACGCGCCATCGCGCAGAGATCCGCTCCATCACGGGCGTATATGGTGCCGCATACGAGGGGGATGAGGGATATATGAATATCCAGAATGATATCGAGACCTTTACGGAAGAAGAAGGCCGCCGCCCGCGCATGCTTGTAGTCAAGCTTGGCCAGGACGGTCATGACCGCGGCGCTAAAGTGATCGCCACGGCCTTTGCCGATATCGGTTTTGATGTGGACGTGGGCCCTCTGTTTCAGACCCCGGCAGAAGCGGCGACAGATGCCATTGAAAGTGATGTCCATGTCATCGGTATCTCTTCGCAGGCGGCCGGACACAAAACCCTTGTTCCGCAAATTATCGAGGAACTGAAAAAACAGGATGCTGATGATATTCTGGTAGTCTGTGGCGGTGTCATCCCGGCACAGGACTATGACGCGCTCTATAAAGCAGGCGTCGCCGCCATCTATGGCCCCGGCACCAATATCCCCGAGGCCGCGGCGGAAGTTCTTAAACTTATTGCCGAGAAAAGAACTAATTAAAGCTCCTTTCGTCCATTAACTCACTCTGAAGCTTGTTCCTGCAGGGACTAGCTTGGGAGGGAGCTGTCAATCTCCTTATAGGGGGAGTGGCAACCCTTTCACCTGTGCGTAAATTAAATTCGACTATATTCATTGTCGTTATTGTCATTATTATGGACCACAAAGTCATTTGTGCGACAAATAGGAAAATAAAAATGAAAATCGTCTACAGCCCCGATCACGCCAAGCATGATCCCCAAACCTATTTCAAAGGAGGGGCCTTTCACGAACCACAGGAAGTGCCGGGACGGGCGGAGGCTCTCGTTACCGGACTTCGCGATGCCGGGCATGACATTATTGCGCCAGATGAGTTTGGGCCTGGCCCTCGTGCCGCCGTGCATTCGCCCGGTTATCTGCAATTTCTTGAGACCATCTCGAAGCGCTGGCGGGAGGAAGGCATGGAAAGCAAGGAAGTCATGCCCAACATCCATCCGGGACGTCATATGGCAGGGATGCCGACGGGAATAGTTGGAGAGGTCGGATATTATACGACCGATATGTCCGCCCCCATTGGCCCTGAGACCTGGGAGGCTGCTGTCGCGTCCAATAATGTGGCCCTGACGGCGACGGAATATGTCCTCGATAACCTGACCCTGGCAAATGCTGCCTATGCTCTCTGTCGGCCACCAGGACATCATGCCTATAAGGATCAGGCGGGCGGTTTCTGTTTCCTCAACAATATTGCCATTGCGGCTGAATATGCACGCCGCCGGGTCAGTCGGGTTGCAATTCTTGATGTTGATGTGCATCACGGCAACGGCACTCAGGGAATTTTCTACGATCGTTCCGATGTGTTCACCATTTCCCTGCATTGCGATCCCAGCGATTTTTATCCGTTCTTTGCTGGCTATGAACAGGAAAGGGGTGAGGGAAGCGGAGAGGGTTTTAATCTGAACCTGCCCTTACCCAAGGGCAGCGGCGATAACGCCTTTTTGGCCCGGCTTGAAGAAGCCCTTTCGGCGCTTAAAGCCTACGCACCGGATGTTCTGTTTGTAGCCCTTGGTCTCGACGCGTTTGAAGGCGATCCGTTTGCAGGCCTTGGCGTTACGACAGAAGGATTTGGGTCCATCGGTGCCAATATCGGCTATCTCGGATATCCAACGGTGCTTGTGCAGGAAGGTGGGTACAATCGGGATCATCTGGGCGCCAATATCACCAGTTTTATCGCCGGTTTCGAAGGGCATCGATAAATGTCAGAGACGGATGTCAGCGGCCTGACCATGCTTGGGGCCGATGTTAAGCAACCCCAAAGTCCCGAGGATGCTGTGTTGGAGAAAGTCCCGAACGGCCAATCCGATGTGGATTATGCTGTGCGATTTGTTGCGCCGGAATTTACCTCTCTCTGTCCGATGACTGGGCAGCCGGATTTTGCCCATTTGGTGATTGACTATGTACCGGACCAATGGCTGGTGGAATCGAAGTCCCTAAAACTGTTCCTGACGTCCTTTCGCAATCACGGTGCCTTTCATGAGGATTGCACAGTTATGATCGGCAAACGGATTGTCGATCTGCTGACCCCCCGATGGTTGCGGATCGGCGGATACTGGTATCCACGGGGTGGAATTCCCATTGATGTTTTCTGGCAGACCGGGGCGCCGCCCAAGGATGTTTGGATTCCCGATCAGGATGTCCCGTCTTATCGGGGGCGTGGTTAGAAGGTAAAGCTGTCCGGAAGCAGGTCCATTGCCGTGGTTCTTACCTCTCCAGTTTCCCCAGGATAGCGGACAATGGTGTCGGGGCTAGAAAACTCAACCACAAACTGCCGGCAAGCTCCGCAAGGAGAACAAGCGCCGGTCTCGCCTGCTTCATTATAATTTGTGACGACGACCTCTTTCAATCTCATTTCCGGACCTTCTGCAGCGATTGCAGCCGTGATGGCATTACGTTCGGCGCAGATGGTGAGACCGTAGGAAATATTCTCGACATTGCAACCAGTATAGACATTTCCCGCCTCTGTCAGGATAGCCGCGCCTACTTTGAAATTGGAATAAGGGGAATAGGCCTTGGCCATAATTGCTGTTGCCGCCGCTTTTAAGTCCGTCATGATCGCCGTGTCCTGAAAAAAGTCATCGGAGCAGAAAACCGCCAGCCAGCGGATCCTCTGATTCCATTGTAAATTCCGCGTTCCCAGAGTAATAGGCCTGGCCGCCAACCTCAACCGTTACAGCTTTAAAGGGGCCGCAGCTTGTTTCCGCAGATATTTTTCCAGAAAAGATAGCGCCCGTCACGCTTTCGAACTGATATGTTTCTTCTGGATCTGCCTGTTTTCGAGCGGTTGCAATCGCAAGTCGGGCCGTTACGCCGGAACCGGTTGGACTGCGATCCACCTGCTCATCTGCGAAGACGCAGATATTGGCGCTTGGCGTGCCCCCATTTCCCAGTGTTCCATCGGTCAGAATTGTCCCGTAGAGGAAGGCAAGCTCTGACTCCTTCGGATGGATGATCTCAATTTGCTCTTCGATGGCCTTGGAAATCTGACTGGCCGCCTGAACCAGATCCCGGGATCGGGAGGTTCTGACATCCAACCCTATGGTACCCGCATCAACAAGGCCGTAAAACGCACCACCATAGCCGACATCGATCTCTACCGGACCATAGTCTCTGGTTTCCACATACCGACCGAGGCTATAGGCAAAGGCTGGAACGCTTTCAAACCTGACAGATCCGGTCACGCCATTATCCGTTTGCACATACGCCCGGACCAATCCGCAGGGACATTGAATATTGACAGGTGTCTCCCGATCCTGTTTTACCACCAGGCCATAATCAAGCGCATAGCGGCCCAGTGCCATGATCGCATGGCCGCACATGGTGCTGTAGCCCTCATTATGCATGAAGATAACCGCCAGATCAGCTTCCGGATCGTCGGGTGGAACCAATAAGGCGCCATACATATCCTTATGGCCTCGCGGTTCTAACATCAGGAATTGGCGAAAATGATCCGCGTGGTCTTTCAAATATGCCCGCTTCTCAAGTAGGCTATGACCTTCTGGAACGGGAATTCCGTCAGTGACGATGCGCAGCGGCTCTCCACCCGTATGCATTTCTACAGTTTTGATAGCGCTGATTAAGTTTTGCCCTTTGCTCATTATCAAACCCTGATACTTTTCTCTATCTTATCCGATACGCGTCAACAGACTTGACGGCAACCAGTAATTTTCCGATACCGGTGGCTATGAGTGAAAAACAGGAAATTGCCGACTTCGATGTGGCGGCGGCAGCTGCGGAGTTGAAAAGAGGAGATCGTCGGGCGCTTGCCCGGGCCATTACCCTCATTGAATCCGTCCGCCCAAGCCATCGTGAGAATGCCCGGCAACTCATCACAGAAATTCTGCCGGATACGGGAAATTCCGTTCGAATAGGAATTTCCGGGACACCTGGTGTCGGAAAATCGACCTTTATTGAGGCTTTTGGGAAGTTTCTGACAGGTCTGGGGCATCGGGTGGCCGTTTTGACCATTGACCCGTCCTCAAAAAGGACAGGAGGATCCATCCTCGGAGACAAGACCCGCATGGAGGAGCTTGTACGGGATAAAAACGCCTTCATCAGGCCGTCTCCGTCGGGGGGATCTCTAGGAGGGGTCGCTCGGCGCACGCGGGAGGCCATGCTTCTATGCGAAGCGGCGGGCTTCGATGTCATTCTGGTTGAAACCGTTGGAGTGGGTCAGTCGGAAACGACCGTCGCCGAAATGGTGGATGTTTTCATGCTGTTGCTGGCGCCCGCAGGTGGAGACGAGCTGCAGGGTATCAAGCGCGGTGTCATGGAACTGGCTGATCTCATCGTCATAAACAAGGCAGACGGAGAGCTTAAAGCAACCGCAAGCCGTGCGGCGGCAGAATATAAAGGTGCCGTTGGGCTGATGCGGCCCAAAAGCACCCATTGGCGGCCCGAGGTTCTGATGATCTCCGCCCTTAAGAAACAGGGAATCGACGACCTTTGGAATGCGATAGAACGGTACAGGGAAGCCCGATCCAAGGAGGGGGAGCTGGAGATGCAACGACGCGATCAGGCCATTGCCTGGATGTGGTCGGAACTTGATGATTCTCTTCTCAGCAGCTTTCGGCGCCACGAGGGAGTTGCCGGGCTTCTGCCGGAACTGGAAAAGGCCGTTAAAAACCGGAAAATGGATCCAACTGCAGCAGCTGAACTGTTGTTAAAGGCGTTTTTGGAAAAATAGCCGGATCAGCCGGATAATCTGAGTTTTTTGGATTAAACTGCTTGACGAGCAGGAGCCTATTCCTTAAATACCGTCCTCACGTCCGGCGTTTTGCGCCGGCATTGTTTTTTATTGGTGAAAGAGGTTCACGATGGCACGTCGTTGCGAATTGACAGGTAAGGGTGTTCAGGCAGGCAATAATGTCAGCCATGCCAAAAACAGAACCCGTCGCCGTTTTCTGCCGAATGTTCATGAAGTACGTTTGATGTCGGAATCGCTCGGCCGGTCTTTCAGCATGAAAGTGTCTGCTGCTGCACTGCGGTCCGTTGAACATAACGGCGGTCTCGACAAGTTTCTGATGAAATCCAGTGACGCCGATCTTTCCTTGCAGGCGCGTCGCGTCAAGCGGGATGTCAAGAAAGCGGTACAGGCTTCCTGAACATATCCAGGCAGACTTCGGTCGCTGTTGAATACCAAAGGATGAAGAGAAATCTTCATCCTTTTTTTGTGCCCTTGTTGTCAATCTGTCATCACTTCCTATTTCTATTGTCATTACAGGTATAGGGATACACAAGGGAGTCTAAAGATGTTTGCAAGAAGAGACGTTGTTAAAGGGGCCGCAGCACTGCCGTTGGCCGCCGTCCTGGCCGATCCGGTTCTGGCAGCTGCAGCCGCTGCGAGTGCGCAGACGGTTGTGACAAAACTGTCCAATGGCAAGGAAATTACAGCCTCTGTAGTGCTGCCAGAGGTCACTCCGGCACCTGCGATCATGCTGATACATGAATGGTGGGGCCTTAATGATCAGATCAAAGCTGTCGGTGTGGAACTGGCGAAGGCCGGTTATGTAACTGTCTCTGTGGATCTATATGATGGCAAAGTCGGGACGACTCCCGATGAAGCCCGTAGCTTCATGCAGGCTGTTGACCCCGCCGAAGCGACGGAGACATTGGAAGTCTGGGCCAACTGGGCGCGAAACCATGACAAGACAACGGACAAGCTTGGCACAATAGGCTGGTGTTTTGGCGGTGGTTGGTCTCTCAATGCTTCAATTGCGACACCTGTTGATGCGACCATCATCTATTACGGCAATGTGGCCAAGAAAGCCAATCAGCTCAGCTCCCTTGTTGGTCCGGTGATGGGGCATTTCGCGACCAAGGACCAATGGATCAATAAGGCCATGGTCGATGGCTTTGTCGAGCAAATGAAACTGGCGGAGGAGCCGGATCCGGAAGTTTTCTGGTATGAAGCGGATCATGCTTTCGCAAATCCGTCAAGCGGTCGCTATGATAAGGCGGATGCGCAGCTGGCCTGGTCCCGCAGCATGGAATTCTTTGATAAAAACCTGAAGAGCTAAGTGGCCGCTACCAACGTTCTGCTTTGCTGCGGCGAGGGCTCTTATTCTCGTCAAACAGATCAGCAAGCTGTTCCATCATCACACCCCCCAGTTGCTCGGCGTCGATGATGGTGACAGCCTGCTGGTAATAGCGAGTCACATCATGACCGATACCGATGGCGATCAGTTCCACAGCTGAGCGAGTTTCGATCCAACGAATTACATCCCGTAAATGCCGATCCAGGTAATTGCCCGGATTGACGGACAGGGTGCTGTCGTCTACCGGTGCACCGTCGGAGATCACCATCAGGATGCGACGCTGCTCCGGACGTCCGAGAAGGCGGTTATGGGCCCATAGCAACCCCTCACCATCAATATTCTCTTTGAGAAGCCCTTCGCGTAGCATTAGGCCAAGGGACTGGCGGGCCCGTCTGTAGGGGTAATCGGCGGATTTGTAAACGATATGGCGAAGATCATTGAGGCGCCCCGGATTGGCTTCCTTACCTTGCTCTAACCATTTTTCCCGAGACTGGCCGCCCTTCCAGGCACGGGTTGTGAAGCCCAGAATCTCGACTTTGACAGAACAGCGCTCCAAGGTACGTGCAAGCACATCTGCGCACATGGCGGCCACTGAAATAGGCCGGCCACGCATGGATCCGGAATTATCGATCAGCAAGGTCACGACAGTATCCCGGAAATCTGTGTCCTGCTCAACCTTGAAGGAAAGCGGCAACAAGGGATCTACGACAACCCGTGACAGTCTGGCGGCATCGAGAATACCTTCTTCCAGATCAAACTCCCAGGACCGGTTTTGCTGGGCGAGCAGCTTTCTCTGCAGACGATTGGCAAGCTTGCTGATCAGGCTGTGTAGGTTCGTCATCTGCTGATCAAGCTGTTGGCGCAATCGGGAAAGCTCTTCCGGCTCACACAGGTCGGAGGCGGAAATCACTTCATCAAAATCGGTCGTGAAGGCTTTATAGGGAGCGGCGTCAGGCGAATTCCTGAAGTCGTCAGGATAGACAGGGCGTCTGTCGCGACCTGCTTCCTCTCCGGCACTTTCAGCATCCATATCAGCGCTTTCGCCGCTTTCTGTTTCAGTACCTTCTTCCCCGGCACCTTCCTGACTATCCGCGTCCTCAGCGGCACTGGCGTCCTGGGCCTCGTCATCTCCGTCAGCGCCGCTGCTCTCCGCATCAGGCTCTTGTTCGCCGTCATCGCCATCAGCATTGTCCTCGTCATCGGACATGGTTCCTTCGGCATCGTCCAGCAAATCCAGATCCTGCATGAGTTTCCGGGCTGCTGTCGCGAACTCTTCCTGACTTGTGAGCTTGTCGAGAAGCTGATCGAAGTCATCACCGCTTTTTTCGTCAATTTCCGCCCGCCACAGATCGACCATTCCCTTTGCACTTTCCGGAATAGGGATATTGGCCAGTTTTTCGCGGGCGATCAGGCCCAGGACATCGGCAATCGGGGCCTCTGATTTATCGTAAATGCGCTCAAATCCATTTTCCTTGCAATGGCTGTCGAGACGGTTAAAGAGATTGTCCGCCACACCTTTCATGCGATTTGCACCGATGGCCTCGACCCTGGCCTGTTCGATAGCTTCAAACACCGCCTTGGCGTCGCCCCCTTGCGGGCACATCCGGGCATGAAGCCCAATATCGTGATAACGTTTTCTGAGGGCGAGGCTGTCTGACAGCCCTCTTACTTTTTGCACGTCCTCCAGCGGCAGATCTTTTGCCGGATTGGGCAGGCGTGCACGGTTTGACGTAATCCCGACGGTATCATTCCCGTAGGTGACTTCCAACTCCTTCTCGCGGGACATGGCGCGCATCGTCGCCGTGACGGCACGCTTGAACGGCTCGGCAGGGGCCTCCTTGTTTTTTGTCAAGGCCACAGCGGTTAGCCGCCAACGATGCTGGCCGCTGATTCGGGCAGTTCTTCACCGAAGCTCCGCTGATAATATTCAGCAACAACAGGCCGCTCCATCTCATCACATTTGTTGAGGAAGGTGACCCGGAAAGCGAAACCAATATCCCCAAAAATCTGAGCGTTCTCTGCCCAGGTGATGACGGTTCGAGGACTCATCACTGTTGAAATATCACCCGCAATGAATCCGGAACGGCTCAACTCAGCACAAGCGATCATTGCCCGAACCGTACTGCGTCCTTCTTCAGTATCATATCCTGGAAGCTTTGAGAGGACGATTTCGTTCTCTGTCTCTTCGGGGAGATAGTTCAAGGTCGTGACAATGTTCCAGCGGTCCATCTGGCCCTGGTTGAGCTGCTGGGTTCCATGGTACAGTCCAGTTGTATCTCCAAGGCCCACGGTATTGGTCGTTGCGAACATACGAAAAGCCGGGTGCGGCCGGATAACCCGGTTCTGATCGAGAAGGGTCAGTTTGCCCTCAACTTCCAGGACCCGCTGAATAACAAACATCACATCCGGACGGCCCGCGTCATATTCATCAAAAACAATGGCTGTGGGAGACTGCAGCGCCCAAGGCAGAATACCTTCGCGAAACTCAGTAATCTGCTTGCCGTCTCGCAGGACAATGGCATCCTTGCCGACAAGATCAATCCGGGAAATATGGCTATCCAGATTAACCCGAACGCATGGCCAGTTCAGCCGTGCTGCCACTTGCTCGATATGCGTGGATTTACCGGTGCCGTGATATCCCTGCACCATGACCCGGCGGTTGAAAGCGAAGCCCGCCAGAATTGC
Organism: Sneathiella sp.; assembly: GCA_965228285.1. Lineage (GTDB taxonomy): Bacteria > Pseudomonadota > Alphaproteobacteria > Sneathiellales > Sneathiellaceae > Sneathiella. The sequence goes on along the minus strand of OZ245808.1, from coordinate 2,277,973 downwards.
CATGGTCGTGTCATGGTCAAAAACATAGGACGTATCGATATCCGGAACCCTCTCCGTCGCCAGGCTGAAGGCCGGGACCTCTAAATCGCTGTCAATTTTAAAAACTTCCCGAACAGATACTTTTGTATCGGGAAGGTTTATTTCTAGGTCCGGAGCTTTTCCGGCGAGTTCTAAGGACGTCATCACTCACTATTCCGTGTCACGAATTATTGCTGTTTTTCTGCGATTTGACCTACGAGTTAGCGCAAGATCGCAGATGTGTATAGGCCTGATTAATATTTTTTAGTATTTCTTCAGCCTTTTTGTCACCCCCACGTATATCCGGGTGGTATTTTTTGGCAAGTTCATTATGTCGGCGTTTTATTTCCTGCAAGCTGCATCCCGGCTCCAGATTGAGGATGGCCAGGGCATCCAGCTCTTTCTGGTCGACAGCCGGCTTAGCGCCGTGACCATTTTGTTCGGTGTGAGAATCACCTCCCATATCACGTTGGAAATCAAAGGGATCATCATAGTTGAAATGCTGACGCGGTTTTGCAGTCCGCGACCCCATCTTCCAGGTCGGTCTATGGCCGGTAATGTCCTCGTCTTTGTAGCGAAGAACCTCATCATCGGACATGCCGTCAAAAAAATTCCAGGACTTATTAAACTCCCGCACATGATTCAGACAAAACCATTGATAATCCTCAGGGTCTCCGCGATCCAACAGGCGCGTTTTTGGCGCGCGAAACTCGCCGGGCTCATGACAATCTCGATGATCGCATTGCCGCAAAGAAGGATCGAGGCCTTCTGTCTCATCATTTGAAAAGTTTCGTCTACTCATCTTTATATTATGGTTGGCGGGCGGTTATGTGGCAAGGATTCACCAAGAAATAAATTGATTGTGTCACTCACATGGTTAAATAGGCAACAGGCACGGGTAAGAGGTTTATGACGGACTCTGATCCGCTCATCTCTTCCCTCTGAATACCATTCCTCCAGTCCGGCAACGGGAAAGGATTAAGATGAGAGTAGCAAAGATAATTGAGGAAAAGCTTAACGATGCTTTTTCGCCAGTCAAACTTACCGTAATTGACGAATCACATCTCCATGCTGGCCATGCAGGTGCCCGGCCAGAAGGTGAGAGTCATTTCAGGGTCGAGCTTGTTTCTAATAAGTTTGAAGGTATGTCGAGGGTCATGCGGCAGCGAGCTGTATATCAGGTTTTGGCTCAGGAAATGGCTTCTGACATCCATGCTCTCGCGCTTGACGTAAAATCTCCAGACGATTAATTACCACTATAAATTGTAGAATTACAATATAATAATAATTCAATATTGACCAGAAATGGCAGCCTCCTATATGCACTTTATTCGTTAGTAATTTGTATACATACAACCTATAAGATTGTCTAAGGGAGACAGCCATGCTTTCCATCGAAAACCAAACACTTATCAATAAAAATATTTCCTTAGTCGACCCTGATACAGGCGAGAAACATCGTACAAGTATTCGGCTTGAAGAAATTGAATGGTCTGCGTTAAAGCAAATCTGTCGTCAAAAAGGCCTGTCGCTTAACGAGTTTTGCAGCGCAGCGGATAGGGACAGGCAGCGGCGGGAGCATTCCAGGACTTCGCGAATCCGGTCCGCGATTTTGGACCATTATTTACGACAGGTTCCCAGAAACTAGAGGATAAAGACCAATAATGCCGGCAGGGTCAGGAATGAGAGGACAGTAGAGATCAGAACCATGCCGGCAACATGCGAATGGGCCCGCTTGTAGCGTACAGAGAAAAGATAGTTAAAGACGGCAACGGGCATGGCACATTCGAGAATGAGGACGCCCCGTTCAACCCCTTCGAGGCCAAACAACAATGCGAGCAGATACCCAACCAGAAATCCCATGGCCAGCCTTAGCACTGAGAGACCTGTCGCAAGCTTTATGTGGCTTACGGAAAGGCTGCCGAGGCTGACCCCAAGGGCCAGCAGCATCAAAGGTATTGTCAGGTCTCCCAGCAGACCGGTGGTATTGGTCACCCAAACAGGAAACTGCAGTTCAAAGAACTTTGCGCTTAAGCCTAAAAAAACAGCATATATGAGTGGTGTTTTGGCGAGATGGAGAACGGAGCTTACACCTGAGGAAAGCCAGATGCCGAAAGTGAACTGCAGGGTCGAGAATACTGTAAAGGCAGCAATTGCAAGGGCGAGGCCTTCTTCACCGAAAGCAAAATAGCACAGGGGAATGCCCATATTCCCGGCATTCGGAAACATCAGGCCCGGAAGATAGTTTCGAACGTCAAGGCGGAGCAGCTTCAAAATGCCAAACCCGATGAGGCAAAAAGAAACAGCAGCGATGAAGGTGATCAGGGCAAACTCGAAAAATGATGCCAGCTGCATTTCGAGGCTGTCGAGAGTAGTGAATATGAGCATCGGCGCCCCGATATTAGTCACCAATCCTGTCACTGTCTCGGTGCTGAATGTCCGTCCGGATTTCGCCCAGTAAAATCCAAGCCCCGCCGTGATGACGACAGGGGCTATAATATTCAGCAGAATCTCAAACATGTGCCGGGGTTAGTGGGCGAGCGCCGTTATGCGCATTTCTTTGATCTGGTTATGCTCTTTTTCCAGGATTTCGAATTTGTACCCGTGAAATATAAAGGCTTGTCCTTCATCCGGTATGATTTGCGCTTCATGGATGACCAGACCCGCTATTGTTGCGGCTTCATCATCGGGGAGTGACCAGTTAAGTTTCCGATTGAGATCTCGGATCGTCACATCTCCCTTGGTGATAATTATCCCTTCTTTCAAGACTTCCACCCCCGGCACATCGATATCATGCTCGTCGGCAATGTCGCCAACAATCTCTTCCAATATATCCTCAAGGGTCACAAGCCCCATCAGGGCGCCATATTCATCGACGACAAGGGCAAAATGGCTTTTCCGCTCAAGAAAAGCGTTCAACTGGCTACGCAAGGTTCGTGTTTCGGGCACAAACCAGGGCTCAATGGCAATATCCTTGATAACAAGTTTCTCATAATTACCATTCAAAGGAATAATGGCCCGGAGGAGATCCTTGGCGTGGATGATGCCAACAATGTTTTCCGGATCATTTTCCCACAAAGGAAGGCGGGTGAACGGGCTGCTGAGAACCTGCTCTATGATTTCCTGGATCGGCTTTGAGCTGTCCACAGCCTCAACATTTTTACGATGGATCATAATTTCCGACAGGTCGACTTCATCCATATCGAGAATTGTATCGAGCATGTATTTTTCATGCATGATGATACCGGCATCTTCGGAATGCAGATCAATAGCTCCTCTTAGCTCGTCCTGTGCTGCATCGGTCAAGGCGTCAGCATCGTCATCTACACCGAAGATACCAAACATGCGCAAGGTAACATCAACGACGGCATTTATGCCCATGACAACAGGGGACAGGATAAAGACGGCTGGTCTCAACACAGGAGCGACGAATAACGCCACCGGAATGGATCTTCTCAGAGCAAAGGTCTTCGGTAGGACCTCTGCAAATATCAGGACCAGTGCCGTCATGATCAAGGTCGCATAAGCAACTCCGATATCGCCGAAGATCGAGATAAAGAAGCTGGTGGCAAGGGCGGACGCCAGGATATTTACCAGGTTGTTGCCCAGCAATATGGCACTGATCAGCTTGGTATGCTGATCCCGCAAGCGATTGACGACGCCGGCCCGCTTATTCCCGGTCTGCTCCATTTGATGGAGGCGCGCCCGCGAGGCACCGGTAAGGGCTGTCTCAGAGCCTGAGAAAAATCCTGATAACAGGAGAAGTAATAGAATTGCCAGCAACAACAATGAGAGTTCAAAGGTCATTTCTTTAGTTTTTTATCACTCCGTTCATAGGGGAGGGGTTGGATGAGGCTGGCTTAAGCTCCTGCGACAGTACCTCTAAAATCTGTGCTTCATCAATATCTTGTGTGGTAAAGGCAGAACCAATGGATTTCAACAAAATCAGAGTCAATTTCCCGGCCATCACCTTCTTGTCTTGTCTCATATGGTCGAGGAGATGGTCCGCTGCCCATTCTATGGATGGTATTTGGGGAACCTGGGTCGGTAGACCGACTGCCTCAAAATGCGCCCGAATCCGGGTTGTCTGCTGCCCGTCCAGAAATCCTAGCCGTGCGGAGAGCTCAGCCGCCATGATCATGCCGATGGCAACTGCTTCCCCATGCAGCAAATCAGGGCCATATCCGGTTTCTGCTTCGAGGGCGTGACCAAAGGTATGGCCGAGGTTCAGCAAAGCGCGTTTTCCAGCCTCCCGCTCATCCTCGGCGACAATTTCTGCTTTGGCTAGAACACTCTGTTGGACGGCGTGAACACTCGCTGACGCATCGCCGGAAAGGACTTTCTCACCATTGCCCTCCAGCCAATTGAAAAATTCGAAATCACCCAGCAGACCATATTTGACGATTTCCGCATATCCTGCCAGGAGTTGCCGTTTTGGCAGGGTTTTCAGGACATCCATATCAGCAAGCACAAGACGGGGCTGGTGAAATGCCCCAACCAGGTTCTTTCCTTGAGCCACATTGATTCCCGTTTTACCGCCTACGGAACTGTCAACCTGGGCCAAGAGACTTGTCGGTATCTGGATAAAATCCACGCCGCGTCTCAAAGTGGCTGCCGCGAAGCCCGTCAGATCGCCGATCACGCCGCCCCCGAGGGCAATCAGGGTCTCGTCACGCTGGATTTTGACCGTGAGTAGTTGGTCCATGACGCTTCGGTAGCTATTAAAGCTCTTGCTCCCTTCACCGGCAGGAAGGATGATCGGAACAAAGTCAATACCGGCATTCTCCAGTGACTGCGCCAGGGGTTCCAAGTGAATGCCGGCGACATTTTCATCTGCGAGAACGGCCACACGCTTTGTCCGAAGCACAGGGGCAATATGATCTGCAGCGTTGGCGAGCAGACCCTCCCCAATCAGGATGTCATAAGAGCGCGCGCCAAGGTTCACGGCAACCTTCGAGACGGACGAATCTGAGTCTGGATTTGAAAGGGTCATTATATTCTTAATCGAAATGCGTCAGCCGCGTTTGGCGCCGGTTGAAAGGGCATTGATAATCTTTTCTACAACGATTTCATGAGGACCTTCACCGCTGTCAATTGTGATGTCGGCCTTACCATAGACGGGATACCGATCTTCCATTAATTTCTTTAATGTGGCTTTCGGATTTCCATTTCTGAGAAGTGGGCGGCTGTTACGTTTCATACATCTTTTATATATGACATCAAGGTCCGCTCGCAACCACACGGACAACCCCTTTTTTTCGATCAAGGACTGCGTGTCTTTATCCATAAAGGCCCCGCCGCCAGTCGCCAGAACCTGTCGCGGGCCATCGAGTAACCGGGCAATGACTTTTCTCTCTCCGTCGCGAAAGGCCCGCTCGCCATGCTTTTCGAAAAATTCCGAAACAGAGAGATTTGAAGCCGTCTCAATTTCCGTGTCTGCGTCTTTAAACGGGAGTTTGAGCTCTGATGCAAGCCTGCGGCCGATTGAACTTTTGCCAGCCCCCATTAGTCCGACCAGCACAATACTGCGATTGTCATCTCCCAAAGCCGCTGTAGTGCCGTCGGATTTTCCCGCGGCGCGCGTCCCCTTCGTCATCTTCTTACCATCACATTTCTGTAAGCCGATCTGAATTCAGTCGGCTTCTCTTCGCAAGGTTGTTGAAGTGATTCAGCTAACCGTGCTAATTAATGTTGCCAAATTTACGTCATATTCGCAGGATAGCACATTAAATAGCAACAATTTTGCAATGGGTGCCTCAAGATTTGATCATCAAGCGTTGGAAGCAGTAATCTAAAATGTCTAAGTTCTCCTTGTTTTTGCTTTTTATTATAGCAGCTGTGGTCATTGGCGGAGGTGTATTTCTTTCTGCATGGGACATCCCGGCGCCGACGGTAAAGGTCGAGAAGGTAATTCCCAATGACCAGTTCCCGAAGTAAACATTTTTCATTTCTATCAGCAATCGTTGGTCTTGCCCTTGGCGTGACTCTGAGCGGTGCTGGCGCACAGGAAAAACCCAGAATCCTGGTTCCGGGGCTCAACAATCCTGCACCGACTGAAGCCCCCAAAGACACAGTCATTCCCTTAGATTCTTCTGCCCCAAAAGCCGGGCCGAAACGGGTAATAGAAGGATCTGGTCTGAGTGGCCCAGTTGTCGTCCAGACTCTGGGGGGGCTTGACGCCTCTTCTGTCGGGACCCTTGACCTGGCGACAGGAAGCCTTGGTTCCGCCATGTGGAGTGGGACGGATCCGGAGCGGGTGGTCACCCTGCTTACACATCTTCCGGTCGCCGCGCGATCGCCGCAGATGCAAGAACTGCTCAAACGGCTTTTGCTGACACCGGCGGCAATTCCACAAGGCCTGACCAATCCGACCGAGTTGATCGAGCTTCGCCTTAAGAAACTGCGGGAAGCCGGGCTTGTGCTGGACGCGGTTGCTCTATTGGGGAGGCTTCCGCCGGCAACAATGACACCTGATCTTGTGAAGATGCAGGTGGAGTTGTTATTGCTTCAGGGCCAAAATACGGAAGCCTGCAAGCAGGGGAACTCCCAAAAGACCAATAGCAAGGATGTCTTCTGGGAAAAGCTTGAGATCGTTTGCGATATTTTTGAGGACAACCTGGAGAAAGCCGAGCTGGGCGCGACATTGCTTGAAGAGCGGGACGGGGCCTCTGATAGTATATTCTTCGATCTGTTTGACCGCCTGGCCGGTGGAAAATCTGAAGTACCTGACAGTGACGAACCTATGACCGCACTTCACTACGCGATGATGCGGGAAGCTAAGTTACCGATTTCTTTTGAGCGGATGGAAAAAGCCGGTTACGACCTGCTCTGGGCTCTTGCAACCCAGCAGTCGGCTGATCTGGACGAACGTTTAAGGGCAGCTTACAAATCTCTGTCTGTCGGGAGTGTCAGACCGGGACTGTCCCGTCGTTTGATCACGGAGGGCGGTTTACAGGAAAGTTCAGAAGACGGAACCTCTCTGGCACGCATTGCCACCCTTTATCGTCAATTTCAAGCTGAAAAAGACGGAGCGGCGAAGCCGGCAATTTTGGAGGACATCTGGAATGAAGCGATCAATGACAATAGTCTCTTCGCCGCAGCATCTCTCACCCTCCCTTTGCTTCAGCAAATTCCGGCTAGCCGTCAGACGGAGGCATTTGAGTTCAATGCTTTACGCCTGTACCTATTAGAAGGAGATACACCAAATGCCCAGGGCTGGGAGCGGATTGTCAGGCGAGCAGCCCTAAGAGGCACACCAGCTGAACGTGAAGAAGCCCGAAAGCGTATCACCCGCGTGGATGCTTATATGCTGATCTCCGGCGCACCAGGAATTGCTCGCTGGAATGCCGAGAGCTTTGATCTTTGGTCGTTTGCGGCCGGGAGTAATCCGAAAAAAAGCGCTAACGTTGGCCTGCTGCTTTCAATACTGGGCGATTTTGGGCAGGAAATCTCGCCAACTCTGTGGTCAAAGGCGTTAGATCTTGGTCAGGTTCCAAGATCCAGCAGTTCAAATCTTGTCATTGAAAAGAATCTTGAGATAGCGTCGGAACGAGAATTTATTGGGGAGACAATCGCCTTGGCCCTCACTGTCCTTGGCGAGGCCGGTCCATCCGGGGTATCGACGACGACCCTATCCACGGTTATTAATTCCCTGAAACGCATTGGCATGGAAACCGAGGCGCGCAAACTGGCGTTAGAAGCCGCAATTTTGCGGGATATCTGAGCCTGCGAGGCAAAAAATGTCTCAATATCTCATCGAGGGATTTCTTGAAATGCTGCAAACCGAACGGGGAGCCGCTGCCAATACCGTGTCGGCCTATCGCCATGATTTGGGAGAGTTTGAGACATTTCTGAGTAAGAGGGGATCTGAGTTTAGAACAGCGACCTCCCATCATGTCCAATCTTACCTTAAGTTTCTCGACGATGCAGGTCTAAAAAACTCCACTCAGGCCCGACGGTTGAGTGCCGTAAAGCAGCTATTTACCTACTTACTCGGTGAAGAAATCAGAAACGATGATCCATCGCTGAACATCGATAGTCCAAAATCGGGCCGGCGGCTTCCAAAATATCTGAGTGAGGAAGAGGTAGACAAGCTGTTAGGCGCAACTGAAGGGGACAAACCCGAAGAACGCCGGATGGCATCTCTGATGCATCTCCTTTATGCAACGGGGCTTCGGGTTTCAGAACTTACGTCATTGCCTTTTCCTGCAATGCGCGAAGAAGACCGCTTCCTAATCGTCAGAGGAAAAGGAGACAAGGAACGGTTGGTTCCCGTTACCCAATCCGCCAAGGATAAGCTTCGGGATTACATAGCAGTACGGGACAGATTCCTGAATGAGAACGGGCACTCACCCTGGTTATATCCTTCTCGCGGGAAACAAGGTCACCTGACCCGTCAACGGTTTGGGCAAATGTTGAAGGACCTGGCCCTTAAAGTAAATGTCGACGCGAATAAGATCTCACCTCATGTTTTGCGACATGCCTTTGCCAGCCATCTTCTGGCTAATGGGGCTGATCTTCGCAGCTTACAGAAAATGCTCGGCCATGCAGATATCTCCACAACGCAGATCTATACCCATGTTCTTGAGAAGCGGCTCATAGACATAGTCGCGACCCATCATCCTCTCGCAGACGCAAAATAAATCCGGTCATACCTTGACTCTATGACGCAGCTGCAGCAATTTCCTTCCAACTTAAAATCAACGATGCATGAAATAAAAAGGTCCTCCCATGAGCTTTACAGTTCCAGAACCCTGTCCGTCACGACTAAACCGTTGTGAGCTTGCCGTCCCGGGCTCGAGCCCGCATATGTTTGAAAAGGCTGCAAAATCCGATGCGGATGCCATTTTCCTGGATCTGGAGGATGCCGTTGCGCCAAGTGATAAAGCCCAGGCTCGAAAAAATATTATTGAAGCCCTGAACGATATTGATTGGGGTGATAAAGTGATGTCGGTCCGTATTAATGGCCTTGATACCCATTACATGTATCGGGATGTCGTCGATGTTCTTGAGCAAGGGGGTGAGCGCCTAGACCTGATTATGATTCCAAAAGTGGGAACGGCCGCAGATGTATATGCATTGGACATGATGGCGACACAAATCGAGACAGCGATCAGCCGGAAGAAGAAAATTGGTTTTGAGCTGATCATTGAGACGGCTCTTGGCATGCAAAACATCCATGAAATCGCTGCCGGCAGTAAACGCAATGAGAGCCTGCATTTCGGTGTTGCCGATTATGCCGCCTCGACAAAAGCCCGTACCACCTCCATCGGCGGCCCGAACCCGCTTTATGGTGTCCTGACAGACCCTGCTGAAGACGATTCCCGAGACTTTCATTGGGGTGATATGTGGCATTATGCCATCGCTCGCATGGTAGTCGCGGCGCGCGCCAATGGATTGCGGGCTATCGATGGACCTTTCGGAGATTTTTCTGATCCGGACGGCTATGTCGCCCATGGGAATCGAGCGGCAATTCTGGGATGTGAAGGAAAATGGGCCATTCACCCCAAGCAGATTCCTCTCGCCAATGATATTTTTACACCGGCTGCAGAAGAAGTGGAGAAGGCGCGCCGCATCCTGGAAGCCATGGAAAAGGCGCAAGCAGACGGGGCCGGAGCGGTCGCACTTGACGGGCGCCTGATAGACATTGCCTCCATCAAACAGGCCGAAGCGCTGGTGGTTCAGGCCGATATTATTGCAGCCCGCGGATAAATAAACCGTTACTAATCGGTGTCTAGGCGGAACGGTTGATTGACGTAACCGTTCCGTCAATTTATGAATTGGCTTCTGTGAAACAGCCGGAGTGCAGACGACATATGAATAATTTTCTTGATTTTGAAAAGTCAGTCGCCGATTTGGAAGGCAAGATTCGGGAGCTTGAAGGCCTCGAAAATGGAAGCGATATCGAAATCAATGAAGACATCGCCAAGCTGCGTCAGAAGGCCCAGGCCCAGCTTGAGCAGACCTATGCGAAGCTAACACCGTGGCAAAAAACACAGGTTGCCCGTCATGTGGATCGGCCGAAGCTTACCGACATCACAGGACAGCTTATCGAAGATTACACACCCCTGGCTGGAGATCGTGCGTTTTCCGAGGACCATGCCATTGTTGGCGGTATGGGTCGTTTCCGTGGTCAGACGGTTATGGTGATCGGAACAGAAAAAGGCCGGGATACGGAAAGCCGCCTCTATCATAACTTCGGTATGGCACGCCCGGAGGGCTACAGAAAGGCGCAGCGCCTGATGCGGCTTGCGGATCAGTTTTCTATTCCAATTCTCACCTTTATTGATACATCGGGCGCTTATCCCGGTATCGGAGCTGAAGAGAGAGGACAGGCGGAAGCCATTGCCCGCTGTATTGAAGTTTGTCTGGACGTCCGCGTTCCTTTTGTCGCCTCTATTGTCGGGGAAGGCGGGTCCGGCGGGGCCGTCGCCCTCGCAAGCGCGAATACGGTCCTTATGTATGCCCATGCCATTTACTCGGTTATTTCACCGGAAGGCTGTGCGGCTATTCTGTGGAAAACGAGGGACAAGGCGCAAGACGCGGCGACAGCTATGAAGTTGACAGCGCAGGATCTGCTGAAACTGAAGGTGATAGACCGGATTGTGGATGAACCCATCGGTGGGGCACAGCGGGATGTCCCTGCCGCCATCGCTTCCCTTGGGGATGCAGTTGAGCAGGAACTCGCTAAGCTTGCTGACAAGGAACCCGGAGAGCTTCGTGAGGAACGCCGCCGGAAATTCCTTGCAATCGGCAGATTGGAATCCGGCTGACTACCCGCGCTGACACCGACCTCGAACCTTACCCGTCGGTGAAGGCTTTGCCTAAGTTTTTAACGCTTTCCTGATGAACGGACCAGTGACGTCCGCCGATCATACCGCCATCCACAAGTATATCCGCGGCATTGACAAAGGTTGAATCGTCAGAGGCTAGGAAAAGGGCTGCCTTGGCAATATCATCCGGCAATCCGGCACGGCGGATAGGCTGTGCCTGCGAGAGCACATTTCCTGCTATTTCTGCCGTGTCTTCCGCGGCCTGACCTTTAAGCCCCAGGGCTTTGCCGAAAATCCCCGTGGCAATCGCACCGGGTGAGATGGAATTAACCCGGACATTGCTCTCCCCAAGCTCCATGGCGGCGCTGCGGGTGAGCTGAAGGACAGACGCTTTCGCCGCGCTGTAAACCATGGATGTTGAATATCCCGCGAGATGCCCGGCAATGCTGCCATTATTGATAATGCTACCATATCCTTGTTTTTGCATAATCGGGGCCGCTAGTTTGATTCCCAGCAAAACCCCGCCGAATAGAAGAGTCATGGCCTCCATAGCTTTTGTGAAGTCGACAGTGGCGATGCTGCCGACAGGTGCCGGACCACCGGCATTGTTAAAAATGCAGTCCAGCTTGCCAAATTTCTCTGCAGCGCCGTTAATTAAGCTGGACATATCGTCCTCGCTGGTCGCATCCGCCCTCACAAAATGAACTGAATCTCCCAATCTGTCAGATATCTCCTGCCCTTCCTTCTCCCGGCGCCCTGAAAAAATCACTGTGGCGCCTTCTTCGGCAAACACCTCCACAGTCCTGAGACCAATCCCGCTTGTTCCGCCCGTAACGATAGCTACCTTACTGTCCAGTCTTCCCATTTTTCTTCTTCTTTCTTTAGCCGTTGTATCTCCCTCTACTATATCCAAAGAGCTGTTACAGAAAACAGCCCTAATATGTTTAAGGTTGGATTAGCTTCCCTAAATCGAAATTTTGGCTAAACTGGTAATATACATGAGTTGGGGGACGTAGGTTTCGTGTTGTATCATTGCGTAATTATTGCGGCTTATGGCTTAACGGCCGCGGTGGTCGCCGTTCAAACACCTCAATACTTGCCAGGTACCGATCCGGTTATCGGATATTGGGCGGCAGGTATATTCTTCCTTGTTTGCGCGCTTCTCCATGACTTCATTATGCGACATGTAGAGCGTTCCCGCTTTCAAAAAGACCTGATGAAAATGCGAAGTGACCTCGCGGTCGCTGAGTCCGGCCTCGATAGATTTGAAAATATTCTTGGGGATCTGGCGGGTAAAGACGGCAATATGGACAGTTTCGCAGCGGAAATGCAGATGCTGCGTAAACTGCTGAAACAGCTTGATGTGGCACCGGAACACAAAGAGGCAGAGGAGGAGGAAGACGAAGTTATCCTTTCCGCTGAGTCCGAGATCTTTGATGACGAAGAAGATCTTGCACCGGATACCAGAGAGAACGAACCTTCCTCGAATAGATCGCCGACCGATGATGAAATCCTGGATATCGTTCGATCAGGTCTGCAGGAAAACAAGGTGGATCTTTACCTGCAGCCCGTCGTGCGCCTGCCACAACGGAGAACTCTTTTCTATGAAGCCTTTTCCCGGATTCGAGGACCAAGGGGCGAGGTAATAACGCCGGGGCAGTATCTGACGGTGGCAGAAGATGCCGGCTTGATCGGAACTATCGACAACCTTCTTCTCATCAGATGTGTACAGCTGATCCGCCGGGTGCGACAACGCAACAGCGAAGTTGGCTTCTTTGTAAATGTATCCGCCCGGACCTTGCGCGATACGGCATTCTTTACCCAGTTCATTGAGTTCCTGGATCAGAATATGGATCTTAAATCCAGTCTGATCCTTGAATTTGCCCAAGAGGATGTGGACAGCGCGACAGAAACAGTTGTCAAAGGGCTGGAAACTCTGGCGGAGATGGGATTTGCCTTTTCCATGGACAGAGTACACCGGCTCGATATGGATTTTCAGGCACTCGGACGCAATAACTTCAGATACTTGAAAGTCGCCGCCGCAGACCTGCTGCCAGGGGGAGCCGGGTTGCCCATAGACATTCATCCCGACGATCTTCGCGAAGCTCTCGGACGGGCCAATATAGAGCTGATTGCCAGCATGATTGAGGATGAAGATACGGTTATTGGCCTGCTTGATGTTGAGGTTGGATTTGGCCAGGGATATCTGTTTGGTGTGCCGCGCCCTCCTCAAGCCCTGCAGTGATCAGTCAGTGAGGCCTTGGAAATCTGTCCGAACTCTTATACATACGCCTCACATAGTCCTCATTATTCAATCCGGAACAGATATGTCCTTTGAAATACTTCCTGGTCTTGCCGGAATCGCGGATCGTTATGATGCCTTTATTCTCGATCTCTGGGGTGTTGTCCATAATGGTCATGCTCCGTATCCCGGCGCCCTTGATTGCATGGCGAAACTCAGGCGTGGATGTCGGAAGCTCATCCTGGTATCGAACGCTCCGCGGACCAATGGCTATGTGGTGGAGTTCCTGAAAACCATAGGGGTTCCAAGGGATGCCTATGACATGATCCTGACCTCTGGCGACATGACCCGCGAGATACTTGAAACTCGGGATGAGTCGTTTCTGAAAAACGGAGAGTCCCGTTTTTATCAAATTGGCGCAGCACGTGATAAGGGCCTGGAAAATGGCCTCGACTATATTCGTGTGGCAAATATGGAAGAGGCTGAGTTCATCATCTGCACCGGGCTCGTCGACGATGAGATCGAAACCCCGGAAACCTACCGTCCGCTTCTTGAGAAAGCGCGGGCTCATAACCTCTCAATGATTTGCGCCAACCCGGATCTGACGGTGATGAGGGGTGAGAAGTCGATCTATTGCGCAGGCTCCATTGCTGCTCTTTACGAAGAGATGGGAGGGGCTGTTATTCTTTACGGTAAGCCCTACCCAGAAACCTATAGACGTACCATTCAAAAACTCGGCCTGACAGGCCCGGACAGGATTCTGGCGGTCGGCGACAGTATGAGAACAGATATCAAGGGCGCGTCGGCAGCCGGAATTGATAGCGTATTGATTGGCGGCGGTATTCATGCTGAAGAATGGGGCCTTGCTCTTGGGCAAGCGCCATCGCCGGAACAGATAGAAGCGATATCCGAACTACACGGATTTTCACCGACATTCGTTGCCGCTCATATGGTTTGGTAGAAATAGGGCAGAACCTTAGTCAAACAGGGCGTCTATTTCATCCTGTGCAGACTGTTCACTGCCGCCCTTAGGCGCCGCAGCTTTTCCGTTTTTTGAAGAAGATGTCTCTTCCGCACCATTGGCCTCGGATGGGGCTTCATCAAACATGCCGTCGATATAATCCTGATCGACCCCTTCGCCATCTAGGGCCGGCCCGTCCAGGAGATGGGCCTCATCATCGGGGTCAACAGTAGCAGCTTCCTCATCTGCTTCCTTATCGCCCTCATGTCCCCAGGCTGTTGTCAACTTGGTTAGATAGTTCTCGATATATTCAAGAGTATGGACAACCTTGCTGATTCGCTGGCCGGTAATGTCCTGAAAGGAGCAGGCTTCAAAGATTTCCATGCAGGCGTCGTTGACCACGTCCGGCTCCGTCACCTTTGCCGACATGATAGTTTCAGTTGCCGCCATGATCTGGTTCGTCGCATTTTCTGTAGCCTCAACAATGGCGTCGAGTTCTTTGCCGGCACGAGGGAGTTTTTGCTGCTTCAGGTCATTTGGCCTGATTTCAGCAATCTCAGTACGGGCCGTCACGATAAAATGCGCAAGATCCTGGCAATCCTGATGCAAAGCCGTGATGGCCTCTTTGAGATGTTTTACCTCGTCCTTTTTAGACATTAGAAATCACCCAAAACCGCAGAAATCTTAGTTTTCAATGTGGCAGCGTTGAAAGGCTTGACGATATAGTTGTTCACGCCCTCTTTTTTGGCTGCAACGACATTGTCGGTCTTGGATTCAGCTGTAATCATGATGAACGGTGTGGCCTTCAGGCTGTCGTCAGCCCGGACTTCTTTCAATAACTGAAAACCAGTCATTGGTTCCATGTTCCAGTCAGAGATAACCAGCCCATATTCCCGCGTGCGCATCTTTGCCAGTGCTGCGGATCCATCAGCTGCTTCATCAACGGTATTGAAGCCGAGTTGTTTCAGAAGGTTACGGATGATCCGCAACATTGTCTTATAATCGTCTACGATTAGGATCGGCATGGACATATCAACGGCCATTGGTGTTTCCTCACTTACTAATTAATCCTGTCATATTGAGATGCGTATCCTTTGGTAGCACCCCTTGAACTGTGGCCAGATTATGGGCAGTTCCTGAAAAATTGGTTAATTTAGAGACGAATTTTACGAAAGGCCTTATGGCTACTTTGTCATTTAATGAGGCTTTTCTCTGTATCTCTTGCAGCCTGACTTAGTTTCCCCCTATATTTCACGCCATCTAATCCTGACAAGCGAGTGGAGCATTTATGAGTGTTTATGAAGAACTACATGGTTATTTCCTAGAAGATCTGTCAGTTGGTATGAGCGCCATGTATGCAAAGACAGTGACGGAAGCTGATATCCTTATGTATGCGGGGGTGTCAGGAGACACCAATCCTGTGCATCTCAATGCGGAATTTGCTGAGAACACGATGTTCAAGGAACGCATTGCCCATGGCATGCTGTCCGCGAGTTTGCTGTCCACTATCTTCGGAACAAAACTGCCGGGACCGGGCAGCATTTACATGAACCAGTCCCTTAATTTCAAAGCACCCGTATGTATCGGTGATACTGTCGTCGCCAAAGCGACCATAAAGGAAATTAACGGCAAAAGGGTGAGTTTTGATTGCGTCTGCACCACCGGGGATACGGTTGTACTGGATGGCGAAGCCACTTTGATGGTATCAAAGCGAAATAAATAACAATAAAAACAAAGGGCGGCATCCATGAGAGTATTGCGGTCATTCGACAATGTTCCAAGTGAGTGTCAGGGGCTGGTACTGGCGATAGGGAATTTTGATGGTGTCCATCGTGGACATCAGGCGGTGATTTCCCACGCTCAGGAAGAGGCGGACAAACTCGGAGTTCCTTCCGGTGTATTGACTTTTGAGCCGCATTCCCGCGAGTTCTTTGCTCCCGATGCTCCTCCCTTCCGTCTGTCAACACTGGAGACAAAGGCCGCTTACCTTGAATGGTTGGGAGTCGATGTTATGGCCGCCTTAGAATTTAACTTGGCCTTTTCCCAGAAATCAGCCGAAGAATTTGTGCGGGATGTGCTGGTGGACGGTTTCAAGGCGGTTCATGTGGTTGTCGGATACGACTTTATCTTTGGCCATAAAAGACAGGGCACAACGGTCGTTCTTGCCGATCTGGCGCAAAAATACGGTTTTGGGCTGACGGTGGTCGAACCGGTCGGGGAGGAAACAGTAATTTACTCTTCCACAGCTATTCGCGATTGCCTTAAAAAAGGGGATCCATCCCAGGCCGCTTCTTTGCTCGGCCATTGGTGGGAAGTGGAAGGGGAGGTAATCGAAGGCGACAAACGGGGTCGGACCATCGGCTTTCCGACTGCTAACATCCCGTTGGTTGGCTACCATCATCCGAAACTTGGTGTCTATGCGGTCCGTGTCGGGCTGGACAAGGGCAGCTATTTCGAATGGATTGATGGCGTTGCTAATTTTGGAAAGCGACCGACCTTTGACAAAAAGGATGTTCTGCTCGAAGTCCATTT
Source organism: Sneathiella sp. (assembly GCA_965228285.1). Taxonomy (GTDB): domain Bacteria; phylum Pseudomonadota; class Alphaproteobacteria; order Sneathiellales; family Sneathiellaceae; genus Sneathiella. The sequence continues at coordinate 2,261,448 of OZ245808.1, read as the reverse complement.
ACTGGACTATTCGGGTGATTTGTATGGACAGACCATACGGGTTTGCTTTGTCGATTTTATCCGGTCGGAGATGAAATTCGGGGGCATTGAACAGCTTGAGGCACAGATTAAACAAGACGTCGTTTCTGCTCGAGCTATTTTAGCAGACGAGAAGAACAGCCAGGTGAAATATGCGGATAAGAAGGTACATAGCTGACCATGCTGTTTACATTGCCGGAATAGGGCTTGCCATTTTCCTTATGGCATCGCCGACATCCGCGGCTTTCGAGAAAGTCCAATTTGAGAGCCTGGATAGTGATACCACGGTGACAGCTTACCTTCTGCGCCCGAAAGGGGAAGGACCCTTTCCCGCGGTCGTCATGCTTCATGGCTGTGGGGGGATGGGGTTTTCCGGGACCGTGAAGTCGATTTATTCAAGCTGGGCGACCCTGTTTGCAGACAATGGCATGGCGGCCTTGGTTGTGGACAGTGCCGGATCAAGAGGGCTTGGGCCAACTTGTGGACGCCAGCCGGAGCGACGGAAAATGTACCGACTGCGTCCCTTCGATGCCTATGGCGCACTGGCCTTTCTTCAAGAACAACCATTTATCATCCCAAAGGAGATCGGATTGGTTGGATGGTCGCAAGGCGGCGGCGTGACCTTGCTGACAATTGTGGACCAGAGCATAGCCAGGCCGACCCCAAAACCGCGTCATGACTTTGCAGTAGCTGCCGCCTTCTATCCAGCACTGTGCAATGACAGGCTGCAGTCCCGTCCTTTTACAAAGGTCGCGCCCGATAGTTGGTCAACAAAAATTCCGTTACTGGTTCTTCAGGGAGATGCAGATAACTGGACCCGTCCAGAACCCTGTGTGAGCTTCATTGAGGCTGCCAGAAAACGCGGTAATCCGGTCTCTATCATCCTCTATCCCGACGCGTATCACGGCTTTGATGCCCCTGCCCTTAAGATGACGAAACTTCCCCGTTATAAGACCGCTGCCGGTATCATCCCGATTGTTAAAACAGATGACACCGCCCGCAAACAGGCTCGCAAGGCACTGGTTGATTTCCTGCAATCATATCTTTCGCCGTAAAAATGGGGTGATCATCACCAAAATAGCCGGAAATTTGCGATTTTTGGTGAATAGGAGCTTTGAATTCTCGACAGAGATCAAGGGAGTTGATAAAACACCTGCCATGATCGAATTTTTGACGACATGCATTGACGGGAATGATATCCCATCCGTCTCAAGCCGAATTATCGGCCCGGCCTTTTTCAAATAGGGCCGGGTAAAAGGGATTCACGCCTGATGACCAGGTCAGAAGCCAGGAACCGGCGACGGCCGTCGCCCTACTCACAAAATTGCATAATAAATTTAGGATCAGGTTGCCGAAATGAGCACTGACTATAAATCGACACTCTTTCTACCCCGGACAGACTTCCCCATGAAAGCGGGCCTGCCGGCCAAGGAACCGGGGCTGTTGGAGCGCTGGGAAAAGATGGATCTGTTTGGCCGCCAGAGGGAGCAGTCAAAGGACCAGGAAAAATTTATTCTTCACGACGGACCACCCTATGCCAACGGCCATCTGCATATTGGCCATGCCATGAACAAGATCCTGAAGGATGTGATCAACCGTTCCCAGCAAATGATGGGCAAGAATGCTCATTACGTCCCAGGCTGGGATTGTCATGGCCTTCCCATCGAATGGAAGATCGAAGAAAAATACCGCAAGGAAGGCAAAGACAAGGATGAGGTGCCGATCAACGAGTTCCGAAAGGAATGCCGTGACTTTGCTGCACACTGGATCGAAGTTCAGAAGGACGAATTTAAACGATTGGGAGTGATAGGCGATTGGGAAAAGCCCTATACGACCATGAACTTTGATGCTGAGGCGCAGATCGTCCGGGAACTTATCAAGTTCCTTATGAACGGGGGCCTGTATCGGGGATCGAAACCGGTTATGTGGTCGCCGGTTGAAAAAACTGCCCTGGCTGAAGCCGAGCTGGAATATCACGATCATACGTCGACAACTATTCATGTCAGATTTCCGGTTAAATCGGGTCCTGAAATTTTTCAGGGCGGTTCCATCGTTATCTGGACAACGACTCCCTGGACCATGCCCGGCAACCGGGCCATTTCCTATGGCAACGATATGGACTATGTCGGCATAGTGGTCTCTGAGATCGAAGAAGGCTCTCTTGCCACGCCAGGTGAGAAGTTATTCATTGCGGCTGAGTTGCTCGGAGACGTTTGCCGGGAAGCCGGGATTACGTCTTCCAAGACAATATGGGAAGGGAAAGGAGCGGCGCTGAAGGGCATCGTCTGCCGGCATCCCTTTGATGGCATGGGCTATGACTTCGATGTTCCCCTTATTGACGGAGATCATGTGACTGTTGAAGCCGGTACGGGTTTCGTCCATACAGCTCCGGGCCACGGCCAGGAAGACTATGAAGTCGGAATGATTCACGGGATCGAGGTTCCGCATACCGTTGGTGAAGATGGGACTTTCTATGATCATGTGCCGATATTTGCCGGCCAGCATGTCTATAAGTGCAATGAGACGGTTGCAGATGAGCTTGAAAAGGTCGGAGCGCTATTGAAGCGGGGTAAATTGGTTCATTCCTATCCGCATTCCTGGCGCTCTAAGGCGCCCCTGATTTTCCGTAATACCAGTCAATGGTTTATCTCCATGGACGCTAATGAATTGCGGGAAAAAGCGCTGAAGGCCATTGATGAGACCGACTGGTATCCGTCTTCCGGTCGCAATCGCATTCATGCGATGATTTCAGGTCGTCCCGATTGGGTGCTGTCTCGGCAGCGCGCCTGGGGGGTTCCGATAACCGTGTTCACCCATAAGGAAACCGGCGAGCTCTTACGGGATGAGAAGGTTAATACGCGGATTATGCAGATCATTGAAGAGGAAGGCTCCGATGCCTGGTTTGATTCTCCGGCCTCTCGCTTTCTCGGTAATGACTATGATCCTTCCGAATATGAAATGGCGGGAGATATTCTCGACGTCTGGTTTGACTCAGGCTGCACTCATGCCTTTACCCTGGAAGCGCGCCCAGAGATGCAATGGCCGGCGTCGCTCTATCTGGAAGGAACGGATCAGCATCGCGGATGGTTTCATTCGTCCTTGTTGGAATCCTGCGGGACCCGGGGGCGGGCGCCTTATGACGGCGTGCTGACGCACGGGTTTGTGATGGATGGGCAGGGCCGGAAAATGTCCAAGTCCCTTGGCAATATCGTTGCCCCGCAAAAGATCATTGATCAAAGCGGTGCGGACATTCTGCGCCTGTGGGTCGTGGCGTCGGATTATTCGGAAGACATGCGGATCGGAAATGAGATCGTAAAGGGTCAGGTCGATAGCTATCGGCGACTTCGCAATACCTTACGCTTTATCCTCGGCAATCTTCATGAATGGGACGATTCCGAGAAGGTGGATGTCAAGGAAATGCCGGAGCTGGAGCAATGGGTCCTCCATCGCCTGTCAGAGCTTGATCAGATGATCCGGGAACATTGCAACAGCTATGAGTTTAGCCGGCTTTTCTCTGCCATTCATAATTTCTGTACTCTGGAGCTTTCGGCGTTCTATTTTGATATCCGCAAGGATGTGCTCTATTGCGATGGCCGGGAGGATCTGCGCAGGAGAGCAGCTCGGACGGTTCTCGACCATCTCTTCCATTGCCTGACAGCCTGGTTGGCACCGATGCTGGTCTTTACGGCGGAAGAAACCTGGCTGACCCGGTTCCCGGGGGAGGATAGCAGTGTCCATTTGCGCCAGTTCCCTGAAATACCGGCAAATTGGCGTAATGACGGTTTACAGGAACGCTGGTCCAAGATCCGTAATTTCCGCAAGGTGGTCACCGGCGCGCTTGAAATCGAGCGGCGGGAAAAACGCATCGGCTCCAGTCTGCAGGCTGCGCCGACGGTTTACGTTTCCAGCGACTATGTCCCTGTTCTCGACGGTCTGGATCTGGCGGATATCTGTATTACCTCAGGTGTTACTCTGGTGGAAGGGGAGGCGCCGTCTGATGCCTTCACCCTGGAAGAGGTGCCCGGCGTTGCCGTTGTTCCGGCCCTGGCCGACGGCGATAAATGCCAAAGATGCTGGAAAATACTCGATGAGGTGGGAAACCATGACACCCATAGCGATCTATGTAATCGCTGTGCGGATGTCATAGACAGCCTGCCTGTGGAACAGATAGCCTGATGAATTACTTCCGGACAGGAATGATTATCGCCGTTATCGTGCTCGCTGCCGATCAGGTCAGCAAGTATTTCCTGATCGAGCTGATGGCGCAAAATCCAAATGGCATTGTCGTCACCTCTTTCTTCAATCTTGTCATGGTTTGGAACAGAGGGGTCAGCTTCGGCATGTTTGCCGGCGGAGAAACCACCCGGTGGATTTTGGTTGGTGTCTCTGTTCTGATTTCCCTGGTCGTATTTTTCTGGCTGCGTAAATCGACGAATATGATACTGACGGTTGGCCTTGGTCTGGTGCTTGGCGGAGCCGTCGGTAACATCGTCGATCGGGTGTTTCGCGGCGCCGTTGCCGATTTTTTCGACTTTGATCTGATCTTCATGCGCTGGCCGGCGTTTAATATCGCCGACATGGCCATCGTCTGTGGCGTGGCCTGCATGCTTCTGGAAAGCTTGTTTCAGGGCAAGAAATCGGATAAAATTGCGTCCTGACGGAGGGTGAGTACAAATATGCGTCATATTGGTCGGATTACCGGAATCCTGTTTCTCAGCGCGTTTGCACTTGCGGGATGCGATGGCACGCGGCAGGCACTTGGTATCGGCGGAAAAAAGCCGCCGGACGAGTTCACTGTATTGACCAAGGCGCCTTTGATTATTCCTCCTGATTTCTCTCTGAGACCGCCCTCGCCAGGACAAGCAGGTCTTGATAACACCCTGGCCGATAACCAGGCTAAGGCCGCGTTGCTGGGTCGCCAGCCGGTTAATCGCGAGCCTGTCACGGTGTCTGAAGCCCAGGCCCTGGGAATGTCAGCAGGAGAGCTGGCATTACTGCGTGAGGCTGGTGCAGAGAATGTCAATCCGGATATCCGCAGGGTTGTGGATACGGAAACGACAATTCTGGCCGAGAATGATGAGACCTTTGTGGAAAAAATCATGTTCTGGCAAGAGCAGCCTCCTTTTGGAACAGTCGTAGATCCGGCGAAAGAGAAAAAGCGTCTGCAGGAAAATGCGGCACTTGGTGAATCTCCCGCTGAGGGAGGAGAGACCCCGACAATCGAACGTAAGAAACGGGCATTGTTGGAAGGTCTTTTTAACTGATACGATAGAAGTCAGTTGAATTCTTTAGAGGCATGACCAGTCGTTAAAATTGGACTGTTGAGGTTTCGTTCACAGAATTATGTGCAATATTGCCTTGCAATTTGCACATTCGCGCCCTTTATCATAGGGAATGTTGTTTCGTGATCGGAGATTAGCGATGGCCCGTTGGCGACCGTTTGTAGTTCTTATTGTTTTCCTAACTGCCTCTATCGGCCCCATGCATTCATATGCCGCCTCGGATGCCCCTCCAAAACTATTTGATCCAAAAGTAACGACCCTCGACAATGGCCTGGAAGTGGTCGTGATCGAAGATCACCGGGCACCCGTTGTCACCCATATGGTCTGGTATAAAGTTGGCGCGGCGGATGAGCCGCCGCTTAAATCCGGAATTGCCCATTTCCTGGAGCATTTGATGTTCAAGGGAACCAAGACCATGGAACCGGGTGAGTTCTCCTCGATTATCGCCAAGAATGGGGGTCAGGAAAACGCCTTTACCTCCCAGGACTACACCGCCTATTTCCAGAATATGAGCGCTGATAAACTGCCGCTTTTCATGAAACTGGAAGCGGATCGCATGCAGAATTTGGTTCTGACAGAAGAAATCGTCGCCCCGGAATTGAAGGTTGTGCTGGAAGAACGGTCTCAGCGGACAGACAACAATCCCGCCGGATTGTTCGGAGAACAGTTCCAGGCGGCCCAGTTTCTGGCCCATCCTTATGGAATTCCCATCATCGGATGGCGCCATGAGATTGAAAACCTGACCGTCCAGGATGCGATGGACTGGTATGACACTTACTACGCCCCGAACAATGCTATTTTGATTGTCGCCGGTGATGTCGATGCTGAGGAAGTATTTGAACTGGCCCGTGAATATTATGGTCCAATTCCGCCATCTGATGTTCCGGAAAGGGTTCGCATGCAGGAACCGCCGCAGCTGGCGAAGCGGACTGTTGAAATGAAAGATAAGAGAGTGCGCCAGGCGTCCTGGCGACAAAGCTATCTGGCGCCTTCTTCCCGGGACGCGGACCAAAAACAGATTAGGGCTCTGGAAGTCTTAAGTGAAATTCTTGGCGGCGGCACAACCAGCCGGATTTATAGGGACCTGGTAATTGACAAGAAAATCGCCGCGGGGGCAGGTGCGTTCTATCGCTCCGGTGCCTTTGATAATTCGACATTCGTGCTCTATGGCAGCCCCTCTTCCGGACATACGGTTGACGAGGTCGAGGCGGCTATCCAGGCAATCATTGCCGATGTGGTTGCAAATGGTGTCACAGAGAAAGAGCTGACCCGGGCCAAGAAACAACTCATGTCTGATGCCATTTACGCCCGAGACAGCATTCGTGGCGCCGCTAATATTTTCGGGTCGGCTCTGGCCAGCGGAGAAACCATCGAACAGATCGTCAATTGGCCACAGAACATATCAGAAGTGACGGCAGAAGATATTCAGAAAGCAGCCAATGACCTGTTTGATGAACGGCGATCCGTTGTCGGCAGGCTTCTGCCCGATACGGAGGAAAGTTAAGGTATGTCCAGACACGTATTCTCTCGATCCCTGATTGGGGCTTTCAGCCTTCTCCTGATTGTTCTTGCACCCGCCAGGGCGGCGGATATTACGGAAGTTATCAGCCCCGGCGGGATCAAAGCCTGGCTGGTGGAAGAGCGCTCGATCCCCATTGTCAGCATGAAGGTTGCCTGGCGGGGCGGTGCCAGTCTTGATCCCAAGGAAAAAGCAGGACTGGCGCATCTGGCGGCTTCAACAATGGATGAAGGCGCCAGAGATCTGGACAGCATTGCCTTTCAGGAGCGACTTTCGGATCTTGCCATCCAGCTCAAATTCAATGCGGGAAAAGATACTTTTTCTGGCGATCTCAAGACCTTGAGCGAAAATACGGCCGAGGCCTTTCGTCTGTTTGGGCTGGCCATCACCGATCCGAGGTTTGATGAGGAACCCGTAGAGCGCATCCGGGCGCAGATTCTAACGTCCCTGAACCAGAAGCTATCCAATCCAAATAGTCTGGCCGGGCGGGCCTGGTTCAGATTGGCGTTTGGCGATCACCCTTACAGTCAACCCTCGGAGGGCACAATCGAGACCATGTCGGCGGTAACCATCGCCGACCTGTCAGAGTTCGCCAAAGGTCGGCTTGCCAAGGACAATATGGTGATAGGTGTGGTGGGTGATATCGGCAAGGGCGAGTTGGCAGAGCTTCTCGATAAGACTTTTGGCGGCTTGCCAGACAAGGCGACAGCCTCTTCTGTGCCGGAAACAGAGCCTCTTCAGGAAGCCGCGGTCAAAATCATTGACCAGAATATTCCCCAAAGTGCCGTCATCTTCGGAGGGCAGGGCATCAAGCGGGACGATCCTGATTATTATGCGGCCTATGTCCTTAATTATGTTCTCGGAGGCGGCAGCTTTGAATCCCGCCTGACCGATGAAATCCGGGAGAAACGGGGGCTGGTTTATTCTGTCTATAGCTATCTGTTTCCTCTTGATGCGGTTGGATTGCATATGGGCGGATTCGGAACCAACAATGCCTCGGTCGGTGAAGCCCTTGATCTTGTAGCAGAAGAAGTGGCCCGGGTGAGGGATGCCGGAATTACTGATGAGGAACTTGCAGCAGCCAAAACCTATCTCAATGGCTCCTTCCCGTTGAGATTGTCATCCAATGCCAGTATTGCCGGGATTATGGTGGCCATGCAGATGAATGATCTGCCTATCGAATATCTGGATGATCGGGCGAACCTGATCAATGCTGTCACCCAGGATGATATCAAGCGGGTGGCGCAACGGCTGCTGGATCCTGAGAAAATGATTGTCGTCGTCGTCGGCAAACCGGAAAACCTGGAAGCAAAGGGCGCCGGCGCGGAAAAACTGTAGGTCCGCCCCTCGTTTTTTGCTAAGTTCAAGGTAGGAACTTCCTGCCAGGTGAAACATGCAACTGCGACGTCTTCCCGAGAATATCGTGAACCAGATCGCGGCCGGAGAGGTCGTTGAACGGCCTGCTTCTGCCGTTAAGGAACTGGTGGAAAATGCCATCGATGCCGGGGCGACGAAAATTGACGTGGTGATGCGCGAAGGTGGGCGCTCCCTCATCACTGTTACCGATAATGGCAGAGGAATGAGCCCGGAGGAACTTGAGCTTTGTTTTGAACGGCATGCCACTTCCAAGCTTCCCGATGACGATCTCGTGCGCATTGACAGCCTGGGGTTCCGGGGGGAAGCCATTCCGTCCATCGCCTCGGTCAGCCGTATGACGATCACCAGCCGGCGACCGGCTGCCGAGAGTGCCTGGAGCCTGACGGTTGACGGCGGCCGGAAAGGGAAACCCGGGCCCGCAGGTGCACCTGTCGGGACGCGGGTTGAGGTGCGGGACATCTTCTACGCCACCCCGGCCCGGCTTAAATTCCTCAAAACTGTCCGATCAGAGTTCGGGGCGGCCCTCGATGTGGTGCGCCGCCTGGCCATGGCCTATCCCGGCATCGGTTTTACCCTGGCCGATGACAAAAGGGTTGCCCTTCGGGTCAACGCAGCGCAGGGGGATTTGTTCGAAGCCTGGCTTGACCGGCTTGGCTCTATCATGGGGCGGGAATTTGCTGATAATGCGATTCGGATTGAGGCCGAGCGCGACGGCGTACATCTGTCCGGGTATGCCGGAGTTCCAACCTTTAACCGGGGCAATGCCGCCATGCAGTTCATGTTCGTCAATGGACGACCGGTCAAGGACAAGCTGTTCACCGGCGCGGTTCGCGGTGCCTATATGGATTTGCTGGCCCGGGACAGACATGCCCTTCTGGCACTGTTTCTGGAGGTGCCGCCGGATCAGGTCGATGTCAATGTTCATCCGGCCAAGACAGAAGTTCGGTTTCGGGATGCCGGTGGGGTGCGGGGACTGATCGTTGGTTCCCTGCGGCAGGGGCTGGCCGCTCATGGTCATCGGGCGTCATCGACCATTGCCGGGCAGGCTTTGGGGGCGTTTCAGCCGCAGACAGCCTCACTGCCCCTGCAATCTGCCGGAGCGCCGCGCGCCAGTTGGGGCCGTTGGGATCAGGGGGGCTCTTCGGCTCCGCCTGCAGATCTCGCGGAAAGCTCATACGACTATCAGTCACCGCTTTCCGGTCCGGCGGAACCATTGGCGCCGGGAGGTCAGGAGACGACGGAACAACAGGCGCAATCGCGGGAGTTCCAGCAATATCCCCTCGGGGCCGCCAGAAGTCAGCTCCATGAAACCTATATCGTATCGCAGACGGCCAATGGTCTGATTCTCGTCGATCAGCATGCCGCCCATGAGCGGCTGGTGATGGAGCGGATGAAGAAGCAGTTGTCGGAAACGGGTGTCACCCGTCAGGTGCTGCTGTTGCCGGAAGTGGTCGAGCTGGATGAAGTGGCCGCCAATCGCATTGTCGAGCGGGCGGAGGAATTGGCTGAAATGGGGCTGGTTCTGGAAGGTTTCGGCATCGGGGCGGTCGTCGTCCGGGAAACTCCGGCCATGTTGGGGGAGTGCAATATCAAGGGTCTGATTCTGGATCTTGCCGATGATCTCGCAGAGCTGGATACGGCGCTGTCCCTTAAAGACAGGATTGATCATGTCTGCGCCACCATGGCCTGTCACGGCTCGGTCCGGGCGGGGCGGCGGCTGTCGATTGAGGAAATGAATGCGCTGTTGCGGGAAATGGAAGTAACCCCCCATAGCGGTCAGTGCAATCATGGCCGTCCCACCTATGTGGAATTACAGCTCGGGGATATCGAAAAGCTCTTCGGGCGCCGATAGATCATGGGGCCTCTTCCTGTGAACCATGGGGATCCCTCCTATTGGCAAGACCTAATCCCGGATCTGACAATCGGGGCCGGGGGGCTTGTACCGGAAATCGCGTTTTCTTCCATCCAACTGTCTGAAATCGCTGATCATTTCTGGGATCAGGGATATCTGTCCCTGCCACCGATATTGACCCAGGCAAGAATAACACAACTTTCGGAGGCCCTGATCCAGCTCCGGGCGCAGGGCATCCCGCCGGTCTATATCTATCTGTTTGACCAGCCCTGGCAGCTATTTGCGGAATTGAACGGCCTGCTTCGGCATTTTTTGGGAGACAATGTCGCTGTCCTCCCCAATCTCTGGGCCTGGCATCTCGACCAGCCCGGCCAATCGGGATGGCCGCTGCATCGGGATTGCGATGCCGATACGGTTTTTAATGTCGGGAAAGATCAGCTTCTCATGAGTCTGTCTTTATGGATCCCGCTCAGTGATGTGGATGAAACGAATGGCTGTATGCATGTCGTGCCGCGGGCCAATTCCAAGGCCATACAAAAAGTGAGTGATTACTCACTCACTTTTTTATCCGATAAATCACATATATTACCCGCTGATGCCGGCGCCGTTCTCGGATGGGCTCAGGATGTTTACCATTGGGGTGGGAAATTTACGGAGACGGCAAAAGGCCCGAGGATCAGTTTGTCACTGGAATTTCAAAACACGTCCTTTGAGCCCCTCGCCGAGCCGCTGATTTCCTTGTCCGATCTTCCGGATTTTGATCAGAGATTATTGCTGATCGAAAGCCAGTTTTCAAAATACCGTCATATGGAACCGGAACAGTCGCCCTAGGCCCGCTCCAGGAAGATGAGGCGCGCGGCGCCATATTTTCTTTCTTTGATGATCTCAAAACCATCCGGACAATCGAAGGCTTCTTTCGCCGCCAGTTCAATAACAAGGGTGGTGGTTTCTGTGAGCCATGATCCGTCCCGAAGCGCGTTCAGACATAACGGCGCCAGCCCCAGATTATAGGGTGGATCCATCAGGACAAGATCATAGGGTGCGGCTGCCGGACCCGGCTGAGTGCCATCCCGGCTCAGGATATCCACCTGTCTCATGGCCCCAAAGGCCTGACTGTTTTGGCGAAGGAGGGACAGGCTGTCGGGATGATTATCAAGAAAAGTAACATGGGAAGCACCGCGGGACAGGGCCTCGAAACCGAGCGCACCGGTCCCGGCAAACACGTCCAACACCCGCGCTCCCAGTGGCAAGGCACCCTCGGGGCGAAAAAACCGGGAATCATGGCCGAGGATATTGAACAGGGCCTCCCGGCTCCGGTCGGATGTGGGGCGAATGCGCTTATCCGTTGGCAGGACCAGCTTTTTACCACGAAAACTGCCGCCGACGATGCGCATTACCGGCTCCGTTTTGGTGCGGGTTTGGCCCGCAAGGTCTTTCTGTTGCCGGCAGACTGGCGGCCTGCTCCGGATTTGGCGGGGGCTTTCTTGCGGCTTCGGACAAATTTTTTGCCTTTGGGGTCAGGCTCCTCGGGCTCTTCAAATTTCTCCACCCCCATCTGATCCCGCAAAATCTTAGATTTCACTTCCTCAAGGGCCCCGACCTTCAAGTCGCCCAGAAGCAAGGGTCCATAGGAAACCCGGATCAGCCTTGAGACGGAATATCCCAGATGCTCCATGACCTTGCGGATTTCCCGGTTCTTGCCTTCGCGCAACGACAGGGTCAGCCAGGAATTGGCGCCTTTCGTGCTGTCAACGGTTCCGTCGATGGCCCCGTATTTCACCCCGTCAATGGTCAGGCCCGAGGCCAGCTTTTCCATATCCTTGTCTCGGGGATGGCCATGGACCCGGACCCGATATTTTCGCTTCCAGCCAGTGGCGGGAAGCTCCAGCTTGCGGGCCAGCTCCCCATCATTGGTGAGCAGCAGCAGGCCTTCGGAATTCAAATCCAGCCGTCCGACGGAGATCACCCGCGGCATATCGCCCGGCAGTTTTTCGAACACGGTCTCCCGGCCTTTTTCATCGCGATGGCTGGTGACCAGCCCGACCGGTTTGTAATAGCGCCAGAGGCGCGGCCGCTCTTTTTTCGGCAGGGCCTTGCCGTCGACAACAATCCGATCCTGATCCGAGACCGTAAAAGCGGGGCTTTCCAGAGTCTTGCCGTTGACGGCCACCCGTCCGGCCTCAATCCAACGCTCTGCATCGCGGCGAGAGCACAAGCCCGCCCGTGCCAGGCGTTTGGCAATGCGTTCTTTCTTTTTCGTATTTTCTTCCATGACCTAGGACCGGCAGGCGTCGATAAAGGCGTCCATAATCAGCTTGTCCCCATTGGAGATCATATATTCGGGGTGCCATTGCACCCCAAGGCAAAATCGATATCGGGAATCTTCGATCCCCTCAATAACCCCGTCCGGGGCCGTGGCATTGACAATTATATTGTCACTAAGGTCTTTTGCCGCCTGGTGATGGGCGCTGTTGACATCAAGAGTGTCAGTTCCAACGATGCGGTGGAGCAACGTATCCGGGACAACATGGACAATATGCCCGGCTTCGGTCCGCGGGTTCGGCTGTTCGTGGGGCAGATGATCATCAACCTCATCTGGGATATGCTGGATCAAGGTTCCGCCAAGAATGACATGCAGCAACTGCTGTCCGCCACAAATACCCAGCACCGGTTTATTCGCTGCCAGCATGGCCTCACTCATGTTTTTCTCGAATTCCGTCCGGCGGTCCTTGGTCACAACCGTATCATGGCGGGTATCCGCCCCAAACAGGACCGGATCCACATCGAACGCCCCGCCGGTCACAATCAGACCGTCCAGTTTTTCAAGATATTTGTCCACATGGTCCGGCTCATGAGGCAATCCAAGGGGTAGGCCGCCGCTGGCTGTCACCACATCCGCATAGTTCTGGCGCAGGGCATACCAGGGCATGTTTGAATATCCGCCTGGATCTTCCGAATCGAGTGTTATGCCGATAACAGGATAAGTCATGCCTCTTTTTAGTCCTCTCGCCTTAACAACTCAATAATTCTGATGCTTTCGCGGCATTTTTCTTTTTCCTTTCGTCTTGACGGCTGAGATGCTTATTGACAGGTTACGGCCATGGATTTTGAGTTTGTCGATTACATGGACGTTGCTTTAAGCGCGGCGGAGATGTCCGCCAGTCGCGGAGAGGTGCCGGTCGGCGCTGTCATTGTTCAGTCTTCCACCGGCCGCATAATTGCCAATAGCGGCAATCAGATGATTGCGCGCCATGACCCGACAGCCCATGCGGAAATGCTGGCCATCCGGGCGGCGGGCAATATGGTCGGCAGTGAGAGACTTGTGGACTGCGATTTATATGTTACCTTGGAGCCCTGTCCCATGTGTGCGGCGGCGATTTCGCTGGCAAGAGTGAGGCGGCTGTATTTCGGAGCCTATGATCCCAAGGGCGGCGGCGTTGAATATGGTGCCCGGATTTTTGATCAGCCCAGCTGCCACCATAAACCTGAGATTTACGGTGGCATGCAGGAGGAAAGATCGGCTAAGTTATTGAAGAATTTCTTTGAAACACGCCGTTAAAAATTAAAAACAAAACTGAAACTAACAAAAACAAGAAGGAAATCAGAATGATCTTCGAATATTCAGACAAGGTGAAAGAGCTGCAGGAGCGGGTTCAGTCGTTTATGGACGAGCATGTCTATCCGAATGAACATGTGTTCTATGATCAGGTCGACGAAGGGGATCGCTGGGAACCCACGCAGATCATCGAGGATCTGAAGGTCAAGGCCAAGGAAGCAGGTCTGTGGAACCTGTTTCTGCCGGAAAGTGATCTTGGGGCCGGTCTGACAAATCTGGAATATGCGCCGCTTTGCGAAATCATGGGCCGGGTGACATTTGCGCCGGAAGTGTTCAACTGTTCGGCGCCGGATACGGGTAATATGGAAGTGTTTGAACGCTATGCCTCTCAGGAGTTGAAGGATCGCTGGCTGAAGCCGCTTCTGGATGGAGAAATCCGATCCGCCTTTGCCATGACGGAGCCGGCGGTCGCCTCCTCAGATGCAACCAATATCGAATCAGAGATTGTTCGGGATGGTGATGAATATGTGATCAACGGAACAAAATGGTGGACGTCCGGTGCCTGTGATCCGCGCTGTAAAGTGCTTATCTTTATGGGTAAGACCGACAAGACCGCCTCCCGTTACACCCAGCAATCCATGATCGTTGTGCCTATGGACACACCGGGCATCAACGTGAAGCGCTTCCTTCCGGTTTTCGGATATGATGACGCGCCTCACGGCCATGCGGAAGTGGATTTTGTCGATGTCCGGGTCCCGGCAGATCATATTCTGCTCGGCGAAGGCCGCGGGTTTGAAATCGCACAGGGCCGCCTTGGCCCGGGCCGCATTCATCATTGCATGCGCCAGATCGGGGTTGCCGAGCGCGCGCTGGAGCGTATGTGCAAGCGGGTGAAATCCCGTGTCGCCTTCGGCAAGCCGGTGGCTGAGCAGACCGTGACGTTGGAGCGTATTGCCGAGTCCCGGGCGATGATCGAGCAGGCGAGGCTCCTGACCCTGAAAGCGGCCTATATGATGGATACGGTCGGTAATAAGGAAGCCAAGGCCGAGATTGCCATGATCAAGGTGGTGGCACCAAACATCACCGGTAAAATTATCGATTGGTCCATTCAGGCCCATGGCGGGGGCGGGGTCAGTGATGACTTCGGACTTGCCAATGCCTACGCCCATTCCCGGACCTTGCGCCTGGCCGATGGTCCCGATGAAGTGCACCGGAACCAAATCGGGCGTTTGGAGCTTAAAAAATATAACTGATCTGGTCGGGTCTTCCCGCCAGCAGAACAAAGGAGAAGCTTTCGGTCTTGCCGGAAGCTTTTCTGGTTTTAAATGCCATGTGAATCACATTTACGCGTTTTTTGTTAGGTCCTATACATAAAATTCCTTTATACAAGCGTCTTTTCGTATTTTTGCCGGGAATCGGGCAGGGTTGAATGATTAAATTTTTGGGTTGGACAATGCTGGGGATAATCGTGATTGTCGCCGGGTTTTTGTATCGGTATGAGAGTCTTGATCCCTGTGAGTGGCTGACCCAGGACCTGACGGCCTATGCGGGCCTCAATCCGGTATCAGGTCTTGGCCAAACCGCAGGGCTCATCATGGAGCCGACAGAATGTATCCGGGAATGGGCGAATCTCCGGATTGAGAATGCCGAGAAATAATTAATCGAGCAAGCTTTCTTCAAACGGATAGTTTGTCATATTCACAAATCCATCTTCAGTGACCAGAACCTGCTCCTCCAGTTTGACCCCTTCTTTCCCGCCTTCCTTGCCGATATAGGCTTCCACACAGAGGACCATGCCCGGTTCAAAGGCATATTCAAACGCACCCTCGTGATAATCCTCGGGATAGGCCACATGCGGCCATTCATCACAGAGACCAACCCCGTGCATCTTGACGGAATATCGGGATGAAACAAATTCTTCGGCCAGATGATGGCCTCCAAATGTCACTTCCTTGAACGGCACACCCGGACCCAGCAGCTTCATATTTTCCTGAATATGCGTATGGGCGTAGGAATAAAGGTGTTTCTGTTCATCCGTGGGCTGACCATCTCCGAGAAACCAAGTGCGGGAGATGTCCGAGCACATGCCAAAACATCCGATCATGTCGGTATCAAAGGCCAGAAGCTCGTTATTGCCGATGATGCGCGGGCCGCACTCCTGAAACCAGGGGTTTGTCCGCGGTCCGGAGGCCAGGATGCGGGTTTCAATCCATTCGCCGCCTCGTTTGATATTTTCGGCTTGTAATACTGCCCAAATATCATTTTCTGTCAGTCCCGGCCGAGCCATTTTCTGCATTTCATACATGGACATCTCACAGGCATGGACGGCGCATTGCAGGGCCTTAAGTTCTTCACTTTGCTTGACCGCCCGGGTTTTTTCCGTGACTTCCTCGCCTTCAAATATCTCAAGCCCCAGATTTTCGAGGGCGCGAAGGCCGTAGACCTGGATCTTATCGACGGCCAGCCGCCGGTTGCTCCCGGCATGGGTGCGCATCAGCTCATCGATTTCCGCGGCGAAGAGACCCGCTTTCTCAGCCGCCTTGTCCCCTGTCGTGAAATAGAAATAGGAGGCGCCGGCCCGGGTTTCGCGGACAAGGGGATTAAAGGCGGTGAGAAGGTCCTCATCCTTGAAATCCCAAATCACCATATAACCATCCGCCGCGACAAAGCAGGCCCGGAACGGATTATGGGCGGCCCATAGCTGCATATTGGTGGTATCAGAGGCAAAGCGGATATTAAGGGGATCATAAAGGAGGATACCCCCATAGTCGCGATCCTGAAGGGCCTTGACCAAACGCTCCAGCCGCTGCTGCCTCATCAGGGGAAGATTTGGAATGTCGAGACCCGCCGCCGCCCATTCATCAAAGGCCAATCGGGTCGGGCCAATTTCAACCCGGTCATTATCATCAGGGGTGCCATCCGGTTTCAAACCGTCCCCTGCCTTTGGGCCGATCTTTCGGTTGTCGGATACATATTCCTGAGACATGGCAAGCCCCTCCCGAACAGAATTGCTTAAACTACGGTAAGCGAAAATTCCTGGGTGAACTGGTCTCGGACGCGACTTACTTTTGCCCTTTTTCGACCTCCTGCCAGCCTAATGTTGCCAGCATATTGGCAAATACCGCATATTCCTGTCCGACTTTTGAGCTGGAATTGCCGTCCAGGCCGCGCTTATAGACACCCTGAACAATGCCCACGAGGCGGAAGAAGGAGAAGGCGATATAAAACTCCCAATTCTCGATCCCGTCGCGGCCCGTGCGCTTGCAATAGGCGTCGATATATTCCTGTTCCGTCGGAATGCCGGTCGCCGCGTAATCCACATTGATCAGGCCCCCGCTTTTCGGGTGGACGAAGTGATAAGGCATGCAGTTGTAGGCAAGGTCCGCAAGGGGATGGCCGAGGGTGGAGAGCTCCCAGTCGAGAATAGCCAGGACCTCCGGCTTGCTTGGATGCAGGATCATATTCTCCAGCCGGTAATCACCATGGACGATTGAGGTTTCGTCACTTGCCGGCAGATTATCCGGCAGCCAGTTGATCAGATTCTCCATGGCTTTCAGATCGTCGGTTTGTGCGGCACGGTACTGCTTGGTCCAGCGGCTGATCTGGCGCTCAAAATAGCTGCCCTTTTTTCCAAAATCAGCGAGGCCAACGGCATCAACATCCACCTTGTGCATTTTCGCCAGGGCATCATTCATGGCGTCATAGACTGCGGCTCGCTCCGCTTTATCCATATCCGGTGCGGACGGCACCCGAATGACCCGGCCTTCCACTTTTTCCATAATGTAAAAGGCCGTTCCGATAATATCGTCATCTTCACAAAGGCAGTAGGTTTTCGGAACCGGCACATCTGTCTTCTGCAGGGCGGAAATCACTTTATATTCCCGGTCCACCGCATGGGCAGACGGCAGCAGCACTCCAGGCGGCTTTTTACGCATGACATAGTCCCGCTCCGGTGTCTTCAGAAGAAAAGTCGGGTTGGACTGACCGCCCTGAAACTGCTGAATGGTCAGCGGTCCGTTGAAGCCGTCGACATTTTCCGTCAAATAGTCAAAGAGGGCGCCTTCGTTAAACTGATGCGCCTCCCGAACTTCAATAATTTCCGCACCGTCGCTCATGGTGTGTCCTGCCTTGTTTTTGTTTCTGTTGTTATTAGGAACTAACCATTTTTCATGATTTTTAGAACCTGCTCCCAGCCGCGCTCGGCAAGCGGCCGGACCCGAACGGCAACATCCGCCGCATTCTTGTTAGACGCCGTGCCATCCTTCACCCGTCCGACAATGCCCTGCAGAATAGCGGCGAGACGGAACATGTTATAGGCGGCATAGAAGTCCCAGTTTTCAATGCCGTCCCGTCCTGTCCGCTGGCAATAAGCCTCCACATACTGCTCCTCTGTCGGGATGCCAAGGGCCGGAAGGTCGAGGCCGTTCAGGCCCCGGAACAATTCAGGCTCCAACCGCCAGGTCATACAGTGATAGGAAAAATCCGCAAGCGGATGGCCCAGGGTTGCCAGCTCCCAGTCAAGGATCGCCGTAACACGATGGCTTTCCTTATCGAGAACTGTATTATCCAGGCGGTAATCCCCATGAACGATGGAGGTTTCATCGCCGGGTGGAATATTCTCCGGAAGCCATTCCATAAGTTTGTCCATGGCCTCGATGGTTTCCGTTTCAGACGCGCGATATTGCTTAGACCATCGATTGATCTGGCGGGCGAGATAATCGGTCGGCTTACCAAAAGTTTCCAGGCCAACTGCTTTGTAGTCCACCATATGCAGGGCCGCCATAGCTTCATTCATGCTGTCAAAAACAGCAACCCGGTTTGCCTTGGAATATCCCGGAAGGGCGGGATCCCATTCGATATCCCCATCGACACATTCCATCACATAGAACATGGTGCCGATAACATCTTCATCCTCGCACAGGCAATAAGCCTTTGGCACAGGGACGGCGGTATTGGCCAGCGCGGAAATCACCCGAAATTCCCGATCCACCGCATGGGCAGACGGAAGCAGTTTCCCTGGAGGCTTTCGGCGCAAGACATATTTGCGGTTTGGGGTTGTCAGCATATAGCTGGGGTTGGACTGCCCACCCTTGAACTGGGCGACCTCCAGCGGGCCCGCGAACCCGACGACATTTTCCTTCAGATAGCTTTCCAGCCTTCCAACGTCGAACCTATGCCGTTCCCGCACCTCCATGGTGCCTGAAAATTGAGCCTGATCTTCGGACATTCATGCCTCTTCTGTTATCTTTTTTCATTTTTGGCGCTCAACAGCCCGCCAGCCGATATCCGATCGGCAAAATCCTTCAGGCCATTTTATCGCTTTGACGCCACTATACGCTTTTTCCTGCGCTTGTTTAACGCTTTTTCCCAATCCGGTGATGCCAAGCACTCTTCCGCCATTCGCAAGGATATTCACGCCATCTTTTCTGGTTCCGGCATGAAAGACAAACACATCGTCAATTGACGATGCGGTTTCCAGTCCGCCAATGATCGTGTTCTTCTCGTAAGATCCGGGATATCCTCTTGCCGCCATCACGACCGTCAACGCCGCTTCCGGCTTCCAGGCGAGATCAACTTCCTCAAGGCTGCCGTCTGCCGTTGCCATTAGGGCCGGGAGCAGATCTCCCTCCAACCTTGCGCAGAGGACCTGGCATTCCGGATCACCGAAGCGAACATTATATTCAATCAGTTTCGGACCTGTCTGTGTAATCATAAGTCCGGCATAAAGAACACCGGTAAAGGGCGCGCCGCGGTCCTTCATGGCATTTACCGTGGGAACAATGATCTCGTCCAGGGTGCGGGCGATCATCTCATCCGTCATAATCGGTGCGGGAGAGTAGGCGCCCATACCGCCCGTATTCGGTCCGGTATCCCCGTCGCCCACAGCTTTATGATCCTGCGCCGTGGCCATTGGCAGGACAGAGGTGCCGTCCGTCAAGGCAAAGAAACTCGCCTCCTCCCCGATCAGGAATTCTTCAATGACAATCTCAGCGCCAGCGCTGCCGAACATGCCGCCAAAGATTTCGTCTACTGTCGCGACGGCCTCTTCCCGGGAGGTCGCTATGATAACACCTTTGCCCGCCGCCAAACCATCGGCCTTGATGACAATGGGCAGTTTCTGTGTTTCAAGATAGGACTTCGCATCACCCGCATTATCGAAACGCTGATATTCCGCTGTCGGGATCCCGTATTCCCGGCACAGGTCTTTCATATATCCCTTGGAGCCCTCAAGAACCGCGGCGTTTGCTCTGGGTCCGAAGCTTTTGATGCCAGCATCCGCTAAAGCGTCTACGAGGCCCAGCACCAGCGGAGCCTCCGGTCCAACGACAACAAACCCAATATCATGTCTCTTACAAAATTCGATGACGGCGGGAATATCCTCGACCCCCATATTAATACAGGTCGCGACTTCTGCAATCCCGCCATTGCCCGGTGCGCAATAAAGAGTGTCTATCATAGGAGATTTCTTAAGAGACCAGCAGAGAGCATGTTCACGGCCGCCGGATCCAATTACGAGTATATTCATTCTATTCTGCACTAAAATTGTATTTTGTTGCACCTAAGGGACGGTGTAGAGTTTCTAGCACAGAGCGGCAACAGTCTAAATAACCTAAAAGGCGAATTGTGTCTGAAAAAGCAGATTTCGATGCTTCCAACATCCATGAATATACCGTTTCGGAGCTGAGTAGCTCTTTAAAGCGGACCGTCGAAGACAGATACGGCCATGTGCGCGTGCGGGCTGAGATTTCTGGGTTGAAAAGAGCTGCCTCCGGCCATGTTTATCTCGCGCTGAAGGATGACAAGGCTGTGCTGGACGGTGTGATGTGGCGCGGAACAGCCCAGAAACTGAGCTTTCGACCCGAAGATGGTCTGGAAGTTGTCTGCACCGGCAAGCTGACAACCTATCCCGGCCGGTCAAAATACCAGATCGTTATCGAACGTATGGAGCCTGCGGGAATTGGCGCCCTGATGGCCCTGCTGGAAGAACGCAAGAAGAAGCTGGCGGCGGAAGGGTTATTTGCACCTGAGCGAAAGAAAGACCTGCCCTACATCCCGAAGATCATAGGTGTGGTCACCTCACCGACCGGCGCCGTAATCCGCGATATCCTCCATCGCTTGAGAGACCGGTTTCCGACCCATGTGCTGCTTTGGCCGGTTCTGGTTCAAGGGGACACAGCGGCGAGCCAGATTTCCAAAGCCATCCAAGGTTTCAATGCCCTTGATCCAAAAGGTGATATCCCACGGCCTGATTTGCTGATCGTCGCCAGGGGAGGGGGGAGCCTCGAAGATCTCTGGGCCTTTAACGAGGAGGAGGTCGTGAGGGCTGCTGCGGCGAGCACCATTCCTCTGATATCGGCCGTGGGCCATGAAACTGATACGACTTTGATTGATTATGTATCGGATAGACGGGCACCCACACCCACCGCTGCTGCGGAAATGGCGGTGCCGGTCCGCTCGGAGCTATTGGCCTATGTCGATGATATGGAGCGGCGAATTAGGAGAAGCCTGACAAGATCCCTGACAGACAAAGCGGATCGATTGGCCGGGTTGGCCCGGGGTCTTCGTGATCCGAACATGTTGATTGCAGAAAAGACCCAGCATCTTGATCATCTGGACAGCCGCTTAAGACAATCCATTGGTAATGGCATTTCTCTAAAGACCCAGCATTTCGAAAATCTCAAAGGAAGGTTGCGACCCCAGTTGCTTGAGCGCAATCTTGTGCAATATCAGGATCGCCTCACAGGACTGGAGCAGCGTATGACTGTTGCAATCAGCACCAAGCGTGATCGCGCCGCCGATAAACTGGCGGCAACTTCCCGTCTGCTCGAAAGTCTGTCCTTCAAGCGGGTGTTGACGCGGGGCTACAGCATTGTCTGGGACGAAGACGGAAAACCGATATCTTCGATCAAAGAGGCGACTCCAGGGCGGGCGGTGGAAGTCGAATTCGGGGATGGCAAGGCTGCGGCCATATTCGGTTCCGACGAGGTACCAAAAAAACCATCGAAGAAATCGAAGTCTGCAAAACCCCCTTCCGACAAGCAAGGGCAGCTCTTGTGATCCGTGTTCTTACATTCTTACTCCTGTTGCTGATCCCCAATACCAGCATCGCAAACGAGTTGGTGCTGAAGGGAAATTTCATTCAGGGCGGGCTGGTGTTTGGCAATGTGATTCCGGGTTCAACCGTAGTGTTTGAAAATAGGAAAGTTCGGGTGTCTGATGCCGGCCGTTTTGTCTTTGGCTTTGGTCGTGACTTCAAGGACAAGGCGGTTCTGATGGTGACCTATCCGGATGGGCGTGAAGATGTCCGCGAGATATCTATTGCAAAACGAGAGTACAAGACCGAACGTCTCTCAGGATTGCCGCCTTCCAAGGTAACGCCGAGCCAGAAATTCCTTGATCGCATTCGCAGGGAAAATGGAGAAATTGCCCGGATCCGAGCCATCGACACCGAAGATGAATGGTATCTGTCCGGATGGATCTGGCCGGCTGAGGGACGTGTGAGCGGGGTGTACGGCAGCCAGAGGATTCTCAATGATATCCCAAAGCGCCCTCATTACGGTCTGGATGTCGCCGCACCCTCGGGAACGGATGTGGTCGCGTCAACGGATGGTCTGGTCCGAATGGCTGAGCCTGACCTGTTCTATACCGGCGGGACGGTCATGATTGATCACGGGCATGGACTGGTTTCTGTCTATTCCCATCTCAGCAAGCTCAATGTCAGGGTCGGCCGGTTCGTGAAACAGGGCACTAAAATCGGAGAGGTCGGATCGACAGGGCGGTCTACAGGCCCGCATCTCGACTGGCGTCTCAACTGGTTTAAAGAGCGACTGGATCCGGAGTTGCTGCTTGAGCAGCGCGAAGGTGAAAAGAAAACCGATGGCCCGAAAAAGACCACCGGTTAGATATCTTTTCTGAGCTACCCTGTGTCAGACAGCAGCTCTGCGCCGCTTTCTCCAGCCAAGATAGCCGATCAAGGCCAGGCCGGACCCATAGAGGGGCAGGGCTGCTGGAAGAGGGATCGCTGTGACCGCGACTTCAATACGCTTGATCGTAAAATTATCATGTTTGCCGTTTGCGCCAATGCCGAACAGGTCACCGTTCCATAATCCGCTAAACAGATATGTACCGTTGTTCGGGATATCAATGTTGTTCGCCTGCTCTGTCAGGCCCGTACCTGTATCGAAAAAGAAATCAAAATCATCATTGCTATCGACGCGGCCGAACGTGATGCTGACGAGCTGAACGGCGGTATTAAAGGCAAACTGGACCAATTCGTCGGCGTTCTTGCCGTCGATCTCCTTGTTTTTGCCATTGCCGTTGGAATACATCCCGAGGCCATTGCTGTTTGACTGATAGAGCCAGTCATAGGAACTCTGGGTCGCGGAGCTGCCTGATTGGCGTCCGGTCGATACCGTCAGGCCGATACCATCCTGGTTAAAATCATATGTTTTTGCCCAGCCGCCGTTTCCTGTCAGATCAAAAATGGTTGCCGACAGGGCAGGGGAGGTCATTAGAAAAAACAGCGCCAATACAGCCGATATGGTTTTCATCTTCTCTTCCTCAGGAAATAGCTTTCCAAGAGGAGTACGGCAATATTGGTAACAATTCGTTAAGATCGATGGGTGATGCAGGAATTCACACATAAAAAAACGGCGACCGTGAGGCCGCCGTTTCGTAGGTTAGCTATCAGCCCGCGAGGGGGATTAAGCCTGAGCTGCAGCTTTCCGACGTTTCCGCCATCCAACAAAACCGATTACAGCAAGACCTGCACCATAAAGCGGTAGAGCTGCAGGAAGCGGCACAGCTGAAACCGTGACAGACTTCAGATAGTAATCGTCATGGCTTCCGCGTGCACCAAAGCCAAAGGTCTGACCAATGTAGGTACCCAAGAAAGTGTAGCTACTGCCAATCGGGTTCACCTCACCGACGAAATCATAGCTCAGAGATCCATTGCCGTCATCGTCGAAATAGAACGCAAACTCTTCGCCGCCGATGGATGAGAAGCGGGCGCTAATCATTTTTACAGCAGATGAGAAATACAGTTCCAGCACATCATTGGTACCAGCGCCATCGATCCGCGGATCGTCATACGTCCAGTTTTTAACGCCCATACCGGACCATGTTCTAACAACTTTCTCAGTGTCATGAACAGTGCTGCCATGCTGATGGCTTCCTGTGACCGTCAGGTCACCAATGGAAAAGCTGTTTGACTCAGCATAGGGACCTCTGAGGTCATATGTCGTCATCGCCTGCGCAGACATTGCAGATGCCAAAAACATCCCCGCTGCAGCGATTGCTGTTAATAATGATTTCATGTTTTACCCCTTTTATAAAAAGCTGAAATCGATGCAAGATACGTAAAAATACGCGCCTCAAAATGTTGTTTTTACCGTCGGACAAACAATACTAAATACACGCGATGTCCGTCAATGTGGCGTAAATGTGGTCAAATGTGGCCTCAATTGTGCCTCTAGCCGTCCCAAACCCGCAGAAATACAGGAGTTTTTTCTAATACACTCGCTTTAATTGGTTTTGGGGAGATGAAATTTAGGCGATTTTTATAACAAATTTGTAATAAATTACGTCAAATTTTACCTAATTATGGTTAATAAACATGGTTAATTTTTTGTTAATATGGTTAACATACGAGTGGGTATGGTTAATATCCAAAAATATAGCGAATCAGTGATGAATCTTTGCGCATGAAACGCCCGAATCTCTCGAAGCATCCCTGAATTCTGCGGAAGACTGAATGATAAGAATATTTGCTAGAAATTAAAAATATGATAGCAATTAATAGCGTTTGCTATGAGAAGTGATCCGCCCAAAGACGTCCAGCCAAAAAAATACGCGCCGTGCCCGGAGATATCTCATAAGGCGGTTTACGAGGGATCAGCGCGTACTCTTGAATTGAGAATAAGTCCCAACGAAACGGGCTAGTCGGATTTGACCTTTTCACCGGCCTCTTGAACGGTTTTACCCGCTTTTTCAAGATTGCGTCCAGTGTCTTCCTTTACCCCACGCCAGGTGTCACCACATCCGGTGGCGAAAGCAGCAACAGAGAGCAAAAGAACTGAAACAATTAGGTGTTGAGGTATTTTCATGGTCGGATTCTCTCAATAATCAGTGATCTTTGAGCAAATTATAACGCTTGTGCAAACATTGCAATATTTTCGAATGTGCCTTATTTGCTTTATGACCCTGCAATTCCAGACTGTTTATTCTTGAGGGTCAGCTCTTCTTTTGGCCAAAACTGGCCAATAAGTCCATGAGAGCCGGATGAAGAGCCGTGCCACTTGAGATGACGTTTCGGTGCTCAACAGACTTCTTATTGTAATTCAGGGACTGCCCGGAAGTTGTCGTCGAAATCCCGCGGGCCTCTTTCAATATGATGTCGGCAGCCGCGATATCCCAGTCACTTTTTGCCGTGAAGGAAAGGGAGGCGTCCACCTGCCGGGAGGCGACCTTGACCATGCGATATGCGATGGAGTTGACATGGCCGAATGAGGCTCCAGGTGCATCATTTAGCCATCCATGCCATTCGAATGCCTTGCGGCTGGTCAGGAAATGGCCGTTTTCGAGGTCCTGTTTTTCACTGCAGAATATTCTTTCTCCATTTAAAAAGGCACCGCTACCCAATGACGCCTCATAGAACTCCTCCAGAATTGGATTGTAGACAATTCCCAGAACCGGGGCGCCGTCTTCGACCAAAGCGGCGCAGATGGTAAATTCAGGCTTGCCCGCTATAAAGGACCGGGTCCCGTCAATGGGGTCCACCACCCACACCCGCGATTTTTCCAGCCGGGTCGGATCGTCAGCTGTTTCTTCTGACAGCCAGCCATAGTCCGGGCGGGCCTTCATCAATAGTTCCCGGAAATGGGTGTCGATGGCGATGTCGGCTTCGCTAACCGGATCCCCGGGCTTCTTGTCCCAGCTTTTCAGGTCACCCTTGAAATAGGTTCGGGCAATGTCCCCCGCTTCGTGCACCGCTTGTTTCAGGAGGGTGTGCTCCTTCTCAAATGATATTGTCACGTGCCGGCTACCATCATTCCTTCAATCCGCAGGCTGGGGGCATTTGTGCTGAACCGGAACTCCAGATCGTCCGCAGGTGTAAGGTTGAGGAACATGTCCTTTAAATTTCCAGCAATGGTAAGTTCAGATACCGGGAAAGTGATTTCCCCATCCTCTATCCAGAAACCCGATGCTCCCCGGCTGTAATCCCCGGTAATCCCGTTTACGCCCATGCCGATGAGGCTGGTAACAAATAATCCCGACTTGATGTCCTTGATTAGTTCCGGCAAAGAAAGGTGCCCTGCCTCAAGATAGAGATTGGTAGTGGACGTGCCGGGAGGGGAGGCCGTCCCTCGGGAGGCCCGACCATTCGACGTCAGCCCCAGTTGTTTTGCAGAAGAGCTGTTAAGGATCCAGCTTTGCAGTGTCCCGGCTTCCACCAGGTTGAGCGGACCATTGGCCACACCTTCGCCGTCGAATGGCTTGGAGCCGGCCCCGCGTTTGCGATGGGGATCGTCTACAATGGTGATGCCGTCTGCAAATATCTGCTTTCCCATTTCGTCTTTGAGGAAGCTGGTGCCTCTGGCAATGGAAGCGCCGGAAATCGCCCCGACCAGATGACCGAGAATACTCGAGGACACCCGGTCACTGAATACCACCGGCACTTGAACGCTTTGCATCTTGCGGGAATTCAACAGCTTAACGGCGCGTTTTCCGGCGCTTTTGCCGATATCTGCGGGAGAGCGCATATCTGAGTAAAAGCGCCGGCTATCATAGTCATAGTCCCGCTCCATCCCGCTTCCCTCGCCGGCAATGACTGACGCGCTTATGGAAAAGCTTGACGAAGAATAGGCGCCACGAAAACCTTCCGAAGTCGCCAGGGCAATGGAAGAATGCCCAAAAGACGCTCCGCCGCCTTCCGAGTTTGTAACTCCTGGCACAGCCAGAGCTGCGTCTTCCGCTTCTTCAGCGAGGGAGGTGAGCTTCTCACTTCCCAGCTCTGTGCCGTCACAAATATCAAGGTCCGGAAAGTCTGCTGCCAGAAGGGTTGGGTCGGCCAATCCACAATATTCGTCCTCCGGCATGTTACGGGCCATGGCGACCGCGCGATCCACCAATTCGTCCAAAACTTCCGGCTTTGTATCATTTGAAGAAACAAAGGCCTGCTGTTTGCCGATCAGAACCCTTAGGCCGAGATCATGGGCCTCGGACCGTTCAATTTCTTCTGTTTCCCCAAGACGGACGGTAACATTCGTTGAAATTCCCTGAATGCGCACCGCATCCGCTGCCTCCGCCCCTTTTTCCCGGGCGATCCGCAGGAGGTCATCCAATATGTTGAGAGAATTTTCTTCGTTTTCATTGAAATTTGGCATTGGTACCTTGAGGAAGAATGACGAAACTATCTATTAAATAAGGGGCTGAACCGGAAAAGGGAATTAGAAAAACAGATTTAGGCCACGAATTCCATCCCAGAGAAGTTTCGCTCCGGTTACAAGAACCAAAAAATAAGCGAAGCGGTAGAATATGACCTCCGGGACCAGGTTATGGGCTTTGATCCCAAGCCAGATTCCCAGGGGCGCCAGGGGAAGCAAAACGAGGGATGTTCCAAGATTTTCCAGAGAAAACTGACCGAGAAGACCATAGGGAACAAGCTTGACATAATTGACAACGAAGAAGAACCAGACAGACGTACCTACAAACAGAGTCTTATCAATTTTCTGCGGCAACATGTAAAACTGCAAAGGCGGACCGCCGGCATGGGCAACAAAACTTGTGAAGCCGGCGATGGAACCCCAGAAGGATCCTTTCGGAAAATTCGGGCTGGTTTTATAGTCCGACGGACGCTTGCGGAAATAATGGTTCAGGGTGAAAACAATACAGATAACCCCCAACAAAATCTTGATGACATCCGTACTTAGAAAATTAAACAGAAGATATCCCACGAAAATGCCAAAAATAGCACCCGGAAGCAGATAGGAGAGATTCAACCAGTCCGCCCGCCGACGATAGGCCAGCAGTCCAAATATATCCATGACACAAAGGATTGGCAGAATTATCGCTGCGGCCTGTACCGGTGGGATCGCCAATGTGATGAGTGGCACGCCCAGAATGCCAAGGGATCCGGCAAAGCCCCCTTTAGATATCCCGATGATGAGTACCGCAGGTATGGCAATCATGTAAAAAAACGGATCAATAATCAGGGACATCTATTACTTTCAAACTGAGCTGAAGGAAGGAGGCACCCGCTCAAGGTGCTTTGACACATCAGGCGGGTTTGATGGTATAACCGACCCGAACATTTTTCATTGCTTTTACCTTACCTGAGGTTTTCTGGCGTGTACAAGTTTTTGCAAATTGGCTTAATCCTGATTGTCAGTCCGATTCTTGCCGTCGTTACAATGGCAGAAGAAGGCTCGAAATGGTCCTATGCGGGAAACACGGGACCTGAATTCTGGTCAAAACTGGGCGGAGGGGACTCCTCCTGTGGGGGGCAACAACAATCTCCGATCGAAATTAGATCCGGGGAGGCAATCGCTGCGGATCTGCCGCCTATGTTTCTTGATTTACAGCAGTTTAAACCGGACATCATCAACGACGGTCATAAGATCGAAGTGACGCCAAGGGGCAATGGCGGGCTCAGTACCTACGATGGGGTAGACTACAAACTCATGGAAATTCAGTTTCACATGGCAAGCGAGCATCAGGTAGATGACATCAGCTATCCGATGGAGGTGCAATTCCTCCACCGTTCGGAAGCGGGCGATTGGCTCGCCCTTGCGGTATTATTCATTGAAAGTGAATCAAATAGGGTTTTGCAGACCATTCTGGATAGGGCTCCGGACAATGTCGGCCGCGCCTCATCAAATCAGGTGATTGATCCAAT
Source organism: Sneathiella sp. (assembly GCA_965228285.1). GTDB lineage: Bacteria > Pseudomonadota > Alphaproteobacteria > Sneathiellales > Sneathiellaceae > Sneathiella. Next base: position 2,232,948 of record OZ245808.1, on the reverse strand, counting down.
GTTGCTGATCCCGGTGGACACACGGTTTTTCCGTTACAAGGGCTCCCTGACTTCGCCACCCTGCACGGAGAATGTGACTTGGCATGTCTATAAGGAGCCCCTTGGGGCATCTAAAGAACAGCTTGAGGCATTTGCACGATTGTACCCAGACAATCATCGCCCATTGCAAGAGTTGCATCGGCGATATGTATTGCAGGGTCAGTAGCTAAAGGCACGCTTGATCTATTTCCAAATGGATTTACCGCTTCCGGGAAGCTCAAGCTTATCCCAGAGCTCGTCGATCCTTTGAATCACAGAATCCTCCATCTGGATTTTCTGTCCCCATTCCCGTTTGGTCTCTGGGATGACTTTGTTCGTGGCATCGAGCCCGATTTTGCCACCGAGACCCGACTCCGGAGAGGCGAAATCGAGATAATCGATGGGCGTGTTTTCCATGGTTGTGATATCGCGGACCGGATCCATTCGTGTTGATACAGCCCACATGACATCTTTCCAGTCACGGGCATTGATATCCTCGTCGACGATGATCAGGAATTTGGTATACATGAACTGCCTCAGGTAAGACCATGCGCCCATCATCACGCGCTTGGCATGACCCGCATACGCTTTTTTCATGGAGATCACGGCGATCCTGTAGCTGCATCCTTCCGGGGGTAGCCAGAAATCCACAATCTCCGGAAACTGCTGCTGGATGAGGGGAATAAACAGCTCATTGAGGGCTTCACCCAAAACACTCGGCTCATCCGGTGGTCGTCCGGTAAAGGTCGAGAGATAAATCGGCTGCTTGCGCATGGTTATTGCGGTTACAGTAAAGACCGGAAAGCTCTCTACTGAGTTATAATATCCGGTATGATCCCCATAGGGTCCTTCATCGCCATAGTTGTCCAGGGAGACAAACCCCTCAAGAATGATTTCGGCGCTAGCCGGTACTTTTAAGGGAACGGTCCGGCAGTCAACCAACTCCACTTTCTCCCCGCGCAATAGACCGGCGAACTGATATTCGGACAAGGTATCGGGAATAGGGGTGACGGCCGCCAGGATCGTACCCGGGTCCGCACCGATGACGACGGCTGCGGGTAACGGTTCTGTTCTCTCTTTTCCCCATCTTGCATGATGCTGGGCGCCGCCCCGATGTTTGAGCCAACGCATCAGAGTCTGGTTTTTAGAAAGCTTCTGCATCCGGTAGATGCCGAGATTGTAGTCGTCAATCTTGTCGTCGCCCGGACCTTTGGTGACCACCAGCGGCCAGGTAATAAGAGGCGCCGGTTCCCCTGGCCAACAGGTTTGAATTGGAAGTTTATCCAGATCGATATCGTCGCCCGTGAGGACCACGTCCTGACAAGGCGCTTTCTTGACAGTTTTCGGGCGCATGCTCATGACGGTTTTCAATACCGGCAACATGCCTACAGCTTCACGCAGTCCGTCCGGGGGTTCCGGTTGGCGTAAAAATGCCAATGTGTCTCCTACCTCCCGCAGATGCTCCGGCTCCCTGTTCATGCCCATGGCAACCCGATCAACCGTCCCAAACAAATTGACGAGGACCGGCATGTCCGATTTTTCACCTTTTTCATTGACCGGATTCTCAAACAGAACAGCAGGGCCTTCTTCTGCCAGAAGGCGGGTCTGTATTTCCGTCATTTCGAGGTCAGTCGAGACAGGCTCAGCGACTTTGACGAGTTTGCCCGCGCTCTCAAGTTGAGCCATAAAATCCCGTAGCGATCCGTAGGACATTCAGATTTTCCTTTAATTCACCATGGGTTGCGACTATGCCGCAGACACCGCATTTTCGCAAAACAAAATAAGGTCGGGCTAGAAGGGTAGGGGAAATTTGCCGAAAATGATCCCCAGCAATACGATCGCGCCAAAAACCTTGTTGGAATGAAACAGCATCAGACAGAGATCTGAATTATTGATATCAAGGGCTTTGATCTGCCAGGCTAAATGCACCGTGGCGCCGACCATAAATGTATAAAACGGTGCCGTGAGAGAGAGAAGATAGCCCGCAACAGTTATGCCGATAATGGTGATCGAATAAAAGGCGATAAGCCAGTAAACCGTCCTGGCCCCGAACTTGAGGGCTGTGGATTTCACGCCGATCAGAATGTCATCTTCCTTGTCCTGATGGGCATAGATGGTGTCATAACCGAGGGTCCAGAAGATACCCGCGATATAGAGAATGAAAGGGGCGGCCGTTAAGTCCCCTCGTATCGCCGCCCATCCGAGCAAGGCCCCGTAGTTGAAGGCTAACCCTAAGAAAAACTGAGGCCAATAAGTAAAGCGTTTGGCAAAGGGATAGATGGCCACGAGAATCAAGCTCGCGGCACCAACAAGAATGGCGAACAAATTGAACTGAAGAAGAACCAGCAATCCGATCAGGCATTGAAATCCCAGCCAAACAAAGGCCTGTAAGACACTGACCTGGCCGCTTGGAAGCGGGCGCTTTTTTGTACGCTCCACAGCGCCATCGAAGTTCCTGTCGGCAATGTCATTTAAGGTGCATCCGGCTCCCCGCATCACCAATGCGCCGATGCCGAAAAGGATAAAAGCCCAAAGATCCGGAAGTGTGTCAGCAGGAGCAGCCAGGGCAATGGACCAAAGGCAGGGGAAGAGTAACAGCCAGGTTCCGATGGGCCGGTCAAGTCGTGAGAGTTTCAGATAGGGCTGAACCATCTCAGGTGCATAAAGATCTACCCAGTTCTGCTTACTGGCATCCGCAATGATCTTGTCAGGACGTCGCATCGTTCGATCTTTCTGGTCACAAATCCTATGGAAGGAGATGACATTAAAATCTATCTATCGCAATATCTTTGTCCTGAAAACAGTCTGGATATTTCTGAATGGCGCAAAAGCAATATACCGTCCGTTTATTTGTTGCGAGTGATTTGGCCAAGGATCTCGGGGTTGTCCTCGATAAGGCCCAATCCCATTATGTCGCAACCGTCATGCGTCGACGGGAGGGGGAAAAGGTGGCTCTGTTCAACGGTAGGGACGGGGAATGGATTGGTACTCTTCAGGAAGTACATAAAAACCATTGTCTTATTCATATCACCGAGCATCTCCGGCCTCAGCAGCCCGAACCTGATATATATATGCTGTTTGCGCCGGTTAAGAAGCCCCAGACGAACTTCATTGTCCAGAAAGCCACCGAGTTGGGCGCGCGGGAGATCTGGCCAGTGCAAACGATCCGCACCAACTCGGAAAGGCTTCGAGCGGACAAGCTCGGCTTACAGGCATTAGAAGCGGCTGAACAGTGCCAGAGGCTAAATGTTCCAAAGATACGAGAGACTCAGAAGCTTCAGAACGCGTTACAAGCGTTAGAGTCTGACAGGACATTGATTTTTTGCGATGAGAATCTGGGAGGACAAAATACCGTTGATGTCTTTTCCGGCTTGCGAGAGAGCAAAAAATGGGCGGTGCTGACCGGTCCGGAAGGGGGTTTTACCGATGAGGAAGGGGAATTGATCAGAAACCGCGCTAATACCCATGCCATTTCACTCGGACCTCGACTGCTGCGGGCGGAAACAGCTGTTGTGGCAAGCTTAACCCTGCTGCAAGCCGTTTGTGGCGACTGGTAAAGGCGGAAAAAACATCATTCCTATTGTGATTGTTCGACCTTTTTCGAACTTTAAGCTTGAAGCGGGCTGTGCAATTCAGTAATTCAAAGGTCAGAGGCCGGACAAAGGGCGCGCTGCCCGGCCATCGACATTAAAGGGGAAGAAATGTCCGGACCGTCAAAAGGCGATCATATTGAAATCGCCAGTAAAGCCCAACTCGTTGAATTTGCGGAGAGTGGTAACAAGCCGTCGGAGAAATGGCGGATTGGAACCGAGCACGAAAAATTCGGCTTCACTTTGGATACTCTAGAACCGCTCCCATATGGCGGCCCAAGAGGCATCGAAGCCATGCTCAAGGGCCTGCAGCGATTTGGCTGGCAACCGGATTTTGAAGGCGACAATGTCATTGCCCTGTCCATGGAAGGCTGTTCCATCAGCCTGGAGCCAGGCGGACAGCTCGAGCTTTCGGGCGCCGCCGTTGAAAATCTTCATCAGACATGTAGTGAAGTGCATACTCATCTTGCCCAGGTTAAAGAGGTTGGCGATGAAATCGGTGTCGGATTTCTGGGTCTCGGTTTCAGTCCGAAATGGACACTTGCGGAAACGCCGATCATGCCGAAGGGCCGCTATAAGATCATGCGGGACTATATGCCAACGAGAGGAAAGCATGGTCGCGATATGATGTTCCGATCCTGTACGGTTCAAGTTAATCTGGACTATGCCTCTGAAGCGGACATGATCAAAAAATTCCGCACCAGCCTGGCTTTGCAGCCGCTGGCGACAGCGCTATTTGCGAACTCACCCTTTACCGAAGGACAGCCGAACGGCCATCTTAGCCATCGCAGTTTCATCTGGACGGATACGGATCCGGACCGGACCGGTATGCTGCCCTTCGTTTTTCAAGAAGGTTTTTCCTTCGAACAATATGTTGACTATGCCCTTGATGTTCCGATGTATTTTGTCTATCGCGATGGCACCTATGTGAGTGCCGCCGGTCAGTCCTTTCGTGATTTTTTGAAGGGTGAACTGCCAGCTCTGCCCGGTGAGCTCCCAAACCTTGTCGATTGGGATAATCATCTGACGACCCTGTTTCCGGAAGTGCGGATGAAACGCTTCCTGGAAATGCGCGGTGCCGATGGCGGCCCCTGGCGCCGTCTTTGTGCGCTGCCGGCGCTTTGGGTTGGATTGCTCTATGATGGGGCGGCCTTGGATGCCGCTTGGGATCTGGTCAAGACTTGGTCTGCGGAGGACCGCCAGCGGTTACGCGAAGATGTTATAACCAAAGCATTGAAAACGGAAATGCCCGATGGCCGGTCCATGCAGGCGTTTGCCTCGGACGTCCTTGATATCGCCTCATCCGGTCTTAAGGCGCGCAAGCGCATGGACAGCTTTGGGGACGATGAAACCCACTTCCTAAATGCCTTGAAAACAACGGTCGAGACAGGCCAGACACCGGCAGAGGAAATGCTGGAGAAGTTCCATGGGGACTGGAACGAAAAAATCGATCCGGTCTTTACCGAATACGCCTATTGAGATTCATCCCTTGGGCTGGCGAAAAAGCGTCAGTGCCTGATCAAACCGGTTCCGGATCAAAGCCTCCTTGATTAATTTCAGGGACCTGACCTGACTCTGGCTTTGCGCCTCATTTTCGGCCGTAAGATGCCGTCCCAGATCCGCCCGGATCAGGTCGACCAACTCCAACGCCCGGTCTCTGTCACCTTCCCGGATCGGGCGTTCAAGTAGCGGAAAATAGGAGATTTCTTTGCTTGCCTTTACAGCTGGTTTATTTTCCTCAGATCCTTCCATATCCAGGGCATTCATATAGGCAACAAGTGCTTCCAACTGGTCCTGTCTGGGCTCAGGCCCGCCAAATTCCGTGACCGTGACATGACGTGTAAAGGCAGGTAGATCCTGAAAGACCATAACTGTGCCATAGGGGGCTGTTTGTGCAACACCGCGCAGGGAGGGTATGTCTATCGGATTGTTCTTGCCGTCTTCAAAACCAGCCTGCCAAAAGCGGTGACTGACATCGATCCGCCCGGGCTTGTCGGATAATCCGTCAATATAAAAGCTGGTATTTACATGTCCATTGGTATGGCAGCTATCGCATGAGAGTCCTATACGTACAGCTTTCTCACCAAGAATCTCCGGGCTTCGAAACAGGAGACGGCCATAAAGAAACTGATTGTCCTGAATGGTCCCGGCTTTAAGCCATTCACTGGGCCGGTCTTTCGTCAGATCGGTCGTGCTTCCGGGTGGCAACCAGTCCTCAGCGAAAGCCACAGAGCCAAGCAGAAAGAGTGAACTCGCAGCACTCAATAACCCGGCAGGAAAAGACGCGAGAGTGTTTTTCAAATATCTCTTAGCCAGCAGTCCCGCCAACGGTTAGTCCTTCTATCAGCATGGTTGGCTGGCCAACACCGACAGGGACGCTCTGCCCGGCTTTACCGCAGGTTCCGATCCCCGTATCCAGCTCCATGTCATTGCCAATGGCTTTCACTTTTTTAAGGGCTTCACTGCCTGTCCCGATTAGAGTTGCCCCTTTTACCGGTGCCGTCAGCTTGCCATCTTCAATGAGGTAGGCCTCTGTGCAGGAAAAGACAAATTTCCCGGAGGTGATATCCACCTGCCCGCCCCCGAAATTAGAGGTATAAAGACCTTTCTTGACGGACTTCACGATTTCGGCCGGATCTTCTTCGCCCGCCAGCATGTAGGTATTTGTCATACGCGGCATGGGCATATGGGCGAAACTTTCGCGACGGCCGTTGCCTGTGGGCTCCACGCCCATCAGCCGGGCGTTCTGGCGATCCTGCATATACCCGACCAGGATGCCGTCTTCAATCAGGGTTGTGGAGGAGGTGGCTGTGCCTTCATCATCAATGCTCAGAGATCCGCGCCTGTCAGGTATGGTGCCGTCATCAACAACGGTGACACCTGGTGCGGCCACACGCTTTCCAATCAAATCAGAAAAGACGGATGTCTTCTTCCGATTGAAATCCCCTTCAAGGCCATGGCCGATGGCTTCATGTAGGATAATGCCCGGCCATCCCGGACCGAGTACAACCTGCATTTCACCGGCAGGGGCGTCGACGGAATCCAGATTGACCAGGGCTTGCCGCAACGCTTCGTCCACCGCAGATTTCCAAGTTTCTTCCTCAAGATAAAAATCATAGCCGGTGCGGCCACCCATGCCATGGTTTCCTGATTCCCGGCGACCATCCTTTTCGACCACCACGGAAACGTTCAGACGAACTAGAGGACGGATATCTCCGGAGCGCACACCCCCAGCCCTGATAATCTCTACACCTTGCCAGGAACCGGCGAGAGAGACGGAAACCTGGACGACCCGTTTGTCCTTCTGACGTGCATAGGCATCTATCTCCGAGAGAGCTTTTACTTTGGCGTCGAACGGAATCTCGGACAAAGGATTGTCATCTTTATAAAGCGCCCTGTTCGCTCCTGCCGGCGGGATTGCCTGAGTACCGCTCTGTCCTGTTTGGACAGCGCGAACTGTCTCGGTCGCGTTCTTGATTGCCTGCTCACTTAAGTCGGAGGCATGAGCAAAACCTGTCGCTTCACCGACAACCGCTCGCAAGCCAAATCCCTGCGTTGTATCGAAGCTGGCGCTTTTCAAGCGCCCGTCATCAAATGAGAATCCCTCGGACTGCCTGTACTCAAGAAACAGCTCGCCATCATCCGCATGCCCGAGAGCGTTTGAGACAAGCTTCTCCACTTTTGCCCGATCCATCCCGGTCGGGTCGAAGAACAATTCATTTGCGGTTTTTAGGTCGGTCATGCGGGCGGCTCCGGGGTAAAAATGCGAAGGACTGATCCTGTATATATGTCGCTTTACCATCAAATTGTCGAGGTCTGGCGAAGCAGGAAAAAAAGATTCTTCGCGGTGAAAAGAATTGGGGTGTGACAAAGTGTCACAACGGCTTGAAAACCGTCTGAAAATTCCGTCAAAAATAACAGATGGTTTTCAGCGACGTATATAGCTGTAACTTACTATAATATATAGATTTTCTCGTCTTTTTGGCCTCAGCGCCGCGAAGGCGGTTCAATTGCTTGGCCTGAATTATGTCGTCTTAGGCTTGTTCTAGTGTCTATCCGTGGTGTAGTTTCCGGCGCAGCGACCTTGAATCCTTTTTGATTTGGGTTTCTAGAATTAGTATAAATCAAGAAACTGTCCGAATTTTGGCCGGACGCACTGTTTAAGTGATTACAGACGGGATTGAATGATGGGAATGGTTAGGAAACTTGGCGCACTTCTGTTTATAGGAGTGGCGATGATCTTGACGATGGGGACCGCGACTGCCGAAGAAGGGCAGGGACAGCCGGTACCTTGGCAACTTGATTTGCAGGCAGCTTTCTCGCCGGTGGCAGCAGATATGCATGTTTTCCACAACATGCTGCTCTGGATCATCAGCATTATTTCGCTGTTTGTGCTGTTCCTTCTGATCTATGTGATGATCAGATACAATCGAAGAACCAATCCCAATCCGTCAAAAACCTCTCATAACACGCTGATCGAAATCGTCTGGACTGTGGTTCCCATCATGATCCTTGTGGTCATCGCCATTCCGTCCATGAAGTTGCTATATTATGGGGATCGGATTGAAACTCCGGACATGACCATCAAGGCGATTGGCTACCAGTGGTACTGGGGTTATGAATATGTGGATGAGGAAGATCTCGCCTTTGAAGCTGTCATGCTCGAAGAAGATGAATTGAAGCCCGGTCAGCCCCGCCTGCTGGCGACAGACAATGCGATTGTTGTACCTGTTGAAACCAACATCCGAGTTTTGGTAACCGCCGAAGATGTTCTTCACTCCTGGGCGATGCCGTCTCTTGGCGTGAAAATGGATGCCGTACCCGGTCGCCTCAATGAGACATGGATGCGCATTGAAAAGGAAGGCATCTATTACGGGCAATGTTCAGAGCTTTGTGGTACACGGCACGGCTTCATGCCGATCATGGTGAAGGCGGTGAGCAAGGAAGAGTATGCAAACTGGCTTGTCGAAGCCAAAAAACAATTTGCGAGCGGGGATACGCCGACGATTAAATTCGCGCAAGTCGAATCCCCCAGCGAACAGTAACAAGCTAAAGAGAGGCAATAGATTATGGCTTACGGTTCAGCAGCCGCCCACGACGAACATACCCCTTCCGGCTGGAAGCGCTGGGTTTATTCGACAAACCATAAAGACATCGGCACCATGTATCTGATCTTTGCGGTGATCTCCGGGATTATCGGGGGGACGATGTCCGTTATCATTCGGGCGGAATTGCAAATGCCGGGAGATGATATCCTGCAAGGGGACTATCATTTCTTTAACGTTCTGGTGACAGGTCACGGTTTGATCATGATTTTCTTCATGGTGATGCCGGCAATGATTGGCGGGTTCGGAAACTGGATTGTCCCCCTCATGATCGGAGCGCCGGATATGGCTTTCCCGCGCATGAACAATATCTCTTTCTGGCTGCTGCCGCCGGCCCTTGGCCTTCTCTTGATCTCAATTTTTGTGGAAGGCCCGGCTGGTTCGGATGGTGTCGGAGGCGGATGGACAATCTATCCGCCCCTATCGGCCTCAATCGGTCATCCCGGAATGGCGGTGGACTTCGGTATTTTGAGCCTCCATCTTGCGGGTGCCTCCTCCATTCTTGGCGCGATTAACTTTATCACGACCATTTTCAATATGCGGGCGCCTGGCATGACCATGCATAAAATGCCGCTTTTCGTCTGGTCTGTACTGGTAACGGCCTTTCTGCTGCTGCTGTCTCTTCCGGTTTTGGCGGGCGCCATCACCATGTTGCTGACAGACCGTAACTTTGGTTCCACCTTCTTTAATCCTGAAGGAGGCGGGGATCCAATCCTGTTCCAGCATCTATTCTGGTTCTTTGGACATCCGGAAGTGTATATTCTGATCCTGCCCGGATTCGGTATCATCAGTCAGATTGTCTCGACCTTCAGCCGAAAACCCGTTTTTGGCTATCTGGGCATGGCCTATGCCATGGTTGCCATTGGCGGTGTCGGTTTTGTCGTCTGGGCCCATCATATGTATACGGTCGGCATGAATGTGGACACGCGTGCTTACTTCCTCGCGGCCACTCTTGTGATTGCGGTCCCGACCGGGGTGAAGATTTTCTCCTGGATTGCCACCATGTGGGGCGGATCCATTGAGTTTAAGGCACCCATGGTCTGGGCTCTCGGCTTTATCTTCCTGTTTACAGTTGGCGGGGTGACCGGGGTTGTGCTGGCGAATGCCGGTCTCGACGTGGTTCTGCACGACACCTATTATGTTGTCGCCCATTTCCATTACGTCCTGAGCCTGGGCGCGGTGTTTGCGATTTTTGCCGGCTTCTACTACTGGTTCGGTAAAATGACCGGATATACCTACTCGGAAACCCTGGCGCATCTTCATTTCTGGGTGACCTTCATCGGTGTGAACATGATTTTCTTCCCGATGCATTTCTTGGGGCTAGCCGGAATGCCGCGCCGTATCCCGGACTATCCGGATGCCTACGCAGGGTTTAATGCCATTGCGTCATATGGTTCCTATATCTCGGCGGTAGGTGTTTTGATCTTCCTATGGACAGTGCTGCATGCCTTCATGCGTAAAGAGCAGGCAGCGGATAATCCTTGGGGCGAGGGTGCAACAACTCTGGAATGGACTTTGTCCTCTCCACCCCCATTCCATCAGTTCAATGAACTGCCTGTCATCAAGTAAGGTGCGATAGGAGTTACTTGTGTCCGACACAAGCCTTGTAAAAGAAGCAATCGAGACCCGCGCTCCAACTGAATTGGCGCGGGTCGGCGATTATTTTGCCCTTCTCAAGCCCCGGGTGATGTCCCTTGTGGTGTTCACGGGACTGGTAGGTCTGGTTGTGGCGCCGGGTACGTTACATCCGGTTCTGGCCTTTACAGCCTTGCTGTGTATAGCCGTAGGGGCCGGTGCGTCCGGTGCCATCAATATGTGGTTTGACGCAGATATTGACGAGATCATGGAGCGCACCAAGGATCGACCGATCCCGGCCGGTCGGATCACCGCGAATGAGGCACTTGCCTTCGGCGCGACTCTATCCGTTGCGTCTGTCGTGTTGATGGGCCTGGCGGTCAATCTCGTTGCAGCTTTGCTTCTCGCCGTAACGATTGCCTTTTATGTATTCGTCTACACCATGTGGCTGAAACGACGGACCCCGCAGAACATCGTGATTGGCGGGGCGGCAGGCGCCTTTCCTCCCATGATTGGCTGGGCGGCGGTGACAGGGGATGTGAGCCTGGAATCGATTGTCCTGTTTGCCATTATATTCATGTGGACACCGCCGCATTTCTGGGCGCTGTCCCTGTGGCGGGACATTGACTATGCCAAAGCTGGTGTGCCGATGCTGCCGGTTGTCGCTGGCCGGGAAGCGACCCGCAAGCAGGTCCTTCTGTATAGCGTCCTACTCTTCCCGGTAACGGTTATGCCGTATTTTCTGGGATATGCCGGTATTTTCTATGGGGTGGGGGCCGCGGTCCTGAGCGGTTTGTTTGTTTTCTCAGCTTTGAAAATCTGGGTCAAAAAGGACGAAACAAGCGCCAAGCAGCTATTCGCCTATTCCATCCTTTATCTGTTTTTGCTGTTCGCCATGCTTCTGGGAGAAAGCCTTGTCAAGGTTGTTGCTTAATATGCCGATCAATGATGAACACAAGAAACGAAGGCTTCGCAATTTTGCTGTCGGCGGTATTCTGCTGGCCCTGGTCGTTCTGTTTTACTTCATCACCATTGTCAAAATGGCGGGAGCATAGGAAACATTATGGGAAACCAGAAAAAATCCAAACGATTGGCTCTGATCCTTGTTTCTGTTGCGGCGGGAATGGTGGGGCTCTCCTATGCCTCCGTGCCACTATATGATCTGTTCTGCCGGGTGACCGGTTATGGTGGGACAACCCAGCAAGCGAGCATCGCACCGGATATTGTTCTGGACCGCGAAATGATCATCGAGTTTGATGCCAATACCAGCCGCGGCATGCCGTGGGATTTCAAGCCGACAGCCCATCGGGTGACCATGAAGGTCGGGGAGACGGGGCTTGCTTTTTATGAAGCCTATAATCCGACCGACAAGACCATCAAGGGCACGGCGACTTTCAATGTGACGCCGCAGAAAGTCGGACAGTATTTCACCAAGATCGACTGTTTCTGTTTCACGGAGCAGGTATTGAAGCCGGGCGAAAAGGTGGACATGCCCGTGACGTTTTTTGTCGATCCGGAAATTGCAGACGATCCGAATGCCAGCGAGGTGACAGTGATTACGTTGTCCTATACCTTTTTTGTCAGTGAGGATGAGGAACAGTTGGATGTATCGTCCACTGAGGAAGAAGAGAAACCGGTCGACGTAAATTGATCGAGTAGTGAGTAAATATTAGAATACCGGAGGGGATCCGGAGGAATTGCAGGAGTTTAAGAATGGCAGATTCACACGCCAAACAACATGATTATCACCTGGTGGACCCCAGTCCGTGGCCGGCGCTCGCGTCCGTTGCCGCGTTTGTGGCCGCCATTGGTGCCGTCATGTGGATGCATGAGGCGACCTATGGTATGGCGCTTTTCATCATCGGCTTTGTTGTCCTTTGTTACACCGCTTTCACCTGGTGGCGGGATGTGGTCAAGGAAGGGGAGCATGAGGGACATCATACCCCTGTCGTCCAGCTCGGCTTGCGCTATGGCATGATCATGTTCATTGCCTCTGAGGTGATGTTCTTTGTGGCCTGGTTCTGGGCCTACTTCAATGCCGGTCTGTTCCCGAGTGAAGTCGGCGGCGGTATCTGGCCACCAGAAGGCATCCTGACCTTTAACCCCTGGCATATTCCGCTGCTCAACACGATTATCCTGCTGCTGTCCGGCACGACCGTCACCTGGGCGCATCACGCCCTTCAGCATGGAGATCGCAAAGGACTGGTTCAGGGCCTGACCCTGACGGTGCTTCTCGGCGCGTCTTTCACCGCCGTTCAGATTTACGAATATAGCCATGCTGCGTTTGGGTTTACCGATGGTATCTATCCGTCCACCTTCTATATGGCAACAGGGTTCCACGGCGCCCACGTCTTCATCGGAACTGTCTTCCTGCTGGTCTGCCTGTTCCGGGCCATGAAGGGTCACTTTACGCCGACCCATCATTTCGGATTTGAGGCAGCGGCCTGGTACTGGCATTTCGTTGATGTCGTCTGGCTGTTCCTGTTCTTCGCCGTTTACTGGTGGGGTGCTGGTCCTCCCTGGACCTGATCCAGGGACCTGATGGCCAGTTCAATTGGCAATTCTGTTTCCCCTTTTCGCGCCGGACTCACCTGCAAATGTCCGGTTTGCGGAAAGGGGAAACTTTTTAAGGGCTTTCTGGAGGTTCGTGAAAATTGCCCGGAATGCGGCCAGGACTTCTCAAAGGTCAATAGCGGCGACGGCCCGGCGGTCTTCATCATCTTCATCGTCGGATTTGTGGTGGTAGGATTGGCGCTCTGGACAGAATTTACCTTTAGTCCGCCCTACTGGCTGCAATTGACAATCTGGCTACCCACCATATTTATTTTATCCATAGGCCTTCTGCGACCGGCCAAATCCCTATTGATCGCCCTGCAATTCAAACATAAGGCAGGCTCGGAAATTAAGCGTAATTGATCATGAAAAACTTCTCACCCGGACTTATCCCGACCCTGATTACGGTACCGGTCGTTGTTATCCTGCTGGCGCTCAGTATCTGGCAGGTCAATCGCTATAACTGGAAGATTGATCTGATGAACCAGATCAATACTCAGCTTGCCGAAGCGCCGGTGGCGCTGCCAGCAACCGGCGTTATCCCGGAGGACTGGCACTATCGCCGCGTCCAACTGCAAGGGTCCTTCGATCATTCGAAGGAACTGCATATGTTTTCCCACGCCGATAAGGGGCGCAAAGGGTTTCAGATCATTACCCCCTTTATGCGCAGCAACGAGGGCGATGTGGTTCTGGTCAATCGCGGCTGGGTGCCGGAATCCCGCAAGGAGCCAGAAAACCGCGCCGAGGGTCAAATCGAAGGGGAGATCACCATCAACGGGATCGCCCGCAAACCCTGGAGCAAAAGCTATTCCTTCATGCCAGCCAGCAATGCCGAGACAAATGTCTGGCTTTACGGGGAACTGCCGGAAATGGCGGCACATCTTGGCCTGGAAACGGCCCCGGTATTTGTCGAGATCGAAGCGAATGACGTGCCGGGTGGATTTCCGATCGGAGGACAAACCCGGGTAAGCCTGCCGAACAATCATATCGAATATGCCTTTACCTGGCTTGGCCTGGCCATCGCCATGGTCGTTATCTATATCCTGTATGGCCGCAGCCGGGCCCTTAAAAAGGTCAGCTGATCATGGCGTTATCCGCCTACGAGCTGCTTGAGAAGAGATTCGCGAGACTCTCCGCCCTGTCCGGGGCAGAAGCCGTGCTGCACTGGGATAGCGCCGCCATGATGCCGAGTGGCGGCAACGCGGCCCGCGCCGAACAGCTGGCCACATTGGGGGTGATGTCCCATGAGTTGCTGACGGATAAAAGTGTCGGTGACTGGCTTTCAGAGGCGGAAACGGCCGCGACTGACCTGAGCGACTGGCAAAAAGCCAACTTGCGGGAAATGAGGACGACCTGGCGCCATGCAACCGCGGTGGATGCGGACCTGGTGGAGGCCTTTTCACGGGCAACGTCAGATTCGGAGATGACCTGGCGGGAAGCGCGGGCTAACAAGGACTTCCAGGCTCTGGTCCCAAAACTGGAAGAAGTTGTCAATCTGACCCGGCAAGTGGCAACGATCAAGGCGGAGGCTTTCGACTGTTCGCCCTATGATGCGCTTTTGGATGAATATGAGCCGGGATGCTCTGCAGCGCAAATTGATGAGTTGTTTGCGGATCTTGGAAGTTTCCTGCCCGGTCTGCTCAAGGACATTCTTGAACATCAAGCAAGCCAGCCCACCATAATCGAGCCAACGGGGCCATTTCAAGAAGAAGCCCAGAAGCAGCTTGGCCTGGAAATGATGACAGCGCTTGGCTTTGACTTCAACCATGGACGACTTGATACCAGCCATCATCCCTTTACCGGCGGTGTGCCCGACGATGTCCGACTGACAACTCGCTATGAGACGGATGACTTTACCAAAAGCCTGATGGGAACCCTGCATGAGACAGGTCATGCCCTGTATGAGCAAGGGCTGCCGGAGGCATGGAGAACCCAGCCTGTTGGTCAGGCTCGCGGTATGGCGCTACATGAAAGTCAGTCCCTGTTGGTTGAGATGCAGCTCTCCCGCAGCTCCGAGTTCCTGGCCTATATAAGCCCGAAATTTGGCAGCAGCTTTGGAGATTTGGGGGAAGCCGGATCCCTTGCCAATATTGAACGACTCTATAGGCGGGTAGAACAAGGCTATATCCGGGTGGACGCGGATGAGGTGACCTATCCGCTTCATATAATTCTAAGGTATAGATTGGAGAAGGATCTTCTTTCGGGTGCTTTGACGGTGACGGATCTGCCGGAAGCCTGGAATGCGGGAATGCAAGACTTGCTGGGGCTGACGCCACCTGATGACGCCCTTGGGTGCCTGCAGGATATTCATTGGCCGAGCGGGGCCATTGGATATTTCCCGACCTACACCCTGGGGGCGCTTGCGGCCGCGCAATTGTTTGAGGCAGCCAAGTCTCAGATCTCCGACTTTCCTGTAAGGATCAGGGACGGGAACTTTGCGGAATTGATGTCCTGGCTTCGAGACAATGTCCATGCGCTCGGCAGCCTGAAAACCACGGATGAAGTTCTGATGAGCGCGACTGGCGCGCCACTGGGGACAGCCGCTTTCGCATCACATTTGAAAGCAAGGTATCTTCCAGCCTGAGGGTTCAAGTCGTAAATCTTGCAAATCGACTGAATTTGGCAACTCACGGCTTGCGTCAGGAACGTTCCTATGGTTACTCTCTCCCGCCTTTAATCCTATTCAAGGAGAAAAAGATTGCGCTATATCAGCACACGGGCGCAAGCGCCCGTTCTAAACTTTGAAGACGTTGTCCTGACGGGCCTGGCCCGGGACGGCGGACTATATGTGCCTGAAACCTGGCCGCAATTTTCCAAGGACGATATCCGGGGTCTGGCATCCAAGAGCTATGCCGAAGCAGCGGCCTTCCTGCTGCAGCCCTTTCTGGGCGACTGTATCAGCGAGGCTGATTTCCGCGCGATGACGGAAAAGGCCTACGCCTCTTTTTCCCATAAGGCTGTGGTGCCGGTCAGCCAGTTGGGCAGCAACGAGTTTTTGATGGAGCTGTATCACGGCCCGACCCTGGCGTTTAAAGATGTGGCCCTGCAGCTTCTGGGGCTTCTCTATGATCATCTGCTCGGCCGACGGCAGCGCCGGGCGACCATTATCGGCGCCACCTCCGGCGACACTGGCTCAGCGGCCATTGAGGCCTGCCGGGGCCGGGATGCCGTTGACATATTTATCCTCCATCCGGCGGGGCGGGTTTCGGAAGTTCAGCGTCGCCAGATGACGACCGTCCTCGATGACAATGTCCATAACATTGCCGTTCAAGGCGATTTCGATGATTGTCAGGCCATGGTCAAGGCCATGTTCAATGACCATGGCTTTCGCGATGAGCTCTCCGTATCCGCCGTCAATTCCATAAACTGGGCGCGGGTAATGGCCCAGATCGTCTATTATTTCACGGTTGGCGTCAGTCTCGGCTCCCCCGACCGGTCCATCTCTTTCTCGGTTCCCAGCGGCAATTTCGGCGATATATATGCGGGCTATGCGGCCAGCAAGATGGGCCTGCCCATTGATCAGCTGATTGTTGCCACCAATCGCAATGACATCCTGTCCCGTTTCTTCAATTCAGGGGAATATCGCAAATCCTCTGTCGATCCGACCATCAGCCCCAGCATGGATATCCAGGTCTCCAGCAATTTTGAGCGGTTCCTGTTCGATCTGCATGGCCGGGATGGATCCCAGGTTGCCGCTCTGATGGAGAAGCTGGACAAAGAGGGCGGGTTTGCCGTCAATATGTCCCTGCTCAACGAAGGCATTTTCTCCGCCGGAAGATGTGATGAGGCGGATACCCTTGAGACCATCCGCACCACCCTTAAAGACAGCGCCATCACTGTCGATCCCCATACGGCCATTGGCATCAAGGTCGGGGAGGACTGTCGCGATGGCTCTGCAACTCCGTTGGTCAATTTGGCGACAGCCCATCCGGCGAAATTTCCCGATGCGGTGGTGAAAGCAACCGGCGAAACCCCAAGCCTGCCAAAACATATGCAGGACCTGTTTAATCGCGAAGAGAAGCTGACGGAGCTTCCGAATGATCTGGCCGCGGTTAAATCCTTTATTAAAGAGCGGGCGCGCATCTTGAGTGCCGCCTGAATTGGAATAACTGAATGAATGTAAAAACATCGACCCTAAAAAATGGTCTTCGTATTGTCTCGGATCCCATGCCCAGCCTGGAAACGGCTGCCGTCGGCGTTTGGGTGGCCACCGGAGCGCGCCATGAGGCCGAATCTGAAAACGGCATTTCCCATGTTCTGGAACATATGGCCTTCAAAGGAACGACCACACGCTCTGCCCTTGATATCGCAGAATCAATCGAGGCCGTCGGCGGGCATCTGAACGCCTATACCAGCCGCGATCAGACCGCCTATTTTGCCCGTGTGTTGAAAGCCGATGTACCCCTGGCTGTCGATATCCTGGGAGACATTCTGCATAACTCGGTTTTCGATGAAGGGGAGCTGGCCCGGGAGAAAGAAGTCATTGTCCAGGAAATTGGTCAGACCTTCGATACGCCCGACGATATTATTTTCGATCACCTTCAGGAAACGGCTTTTCCCAGACAGGCCCTCGGCCGATCCATTTTGGGAACGGCCGCCGGAGTTCGCGGATTTAATCGGGAAGTGATTGATGGCTATATGAAGTCCCATTATCAGGCGCCTGGGATGGTGTTAAGTGCGTCAGGCAGTATTGACCATGACGAGCTGGTTGGCCTTGCCGAGGAGAGGTTCGAGACATTTCCGGCGGCCGGCGATATCGCCATGGAAGCCGCCCATTATGAGGGCGGTGAATATCGCGAAGAGCGGAATCTGGAGCAGGTTCATTTTGCCCTGTCTGTGCCCGGCATTTCCTATCATGACGATGATTTCTATGGAATGCAGATTTTATCGGGTCTTCTCGGCGGTGGCATGTCGTCTCGGTTGTTCCAGGAATTGAGGGAGCAGAGAGGCCTGTGTTATTCCGTTTTCTCCTTCTCCTCTTCCTTTGAGGACAGCGGGATATTTACGGTCTATGCCGGAACCGGGGAAGACCAGATATCGGAATTGAACACGGTGCTTGTTGAGGAACTCTTGAGATCCGTCAGTGACACCTCTGATACAGAAGTTGAAAGGGCCAAGGCCCAGCACAAGGCAGCTCTGTTGATGGGGCAGGAGAGTCCAGCAGCCCGTTCAGAGGTTCATGCCCGGCAGATGCAGATCTATGGGCGAATCCTGTCTGCTGCGGAAATCGTCGAAAGGATCGAAGCGGTTTCCGTTGACCAGGTAAGGCATTTGGCGGGGCGGCTTTTTAACGGTGTCACCCCGACAATTGCCGCCTTGGGGCCGATCGGGAAGCTGGATGACTTTGACAAGATCGCAGCCCGATTCAATTAAAGCGGGGTTTGCCAAGGACTTAGGTGAATCAAGTCGTTGTAGTTTGCTGGGGAGATGCTACCCTATCAGATCGGATGCAGAGTTTTTCGTATATGGGTTTGAAGAATTGCTGGAACGACTGTCAAATATAGGGATCGGACCGCGGATCGAGACGGAGCGCCTCTATTTGCGTTCCCCAAAGCTCTCCGATTGGGAGGAATGGGCCCAGTTGCGGGCCGAAAGCCGTCAGTTTCTGGTGCCATGGGAGCCGGTCTGGACGCATGATTCTCTTTCCAAGGCAAATTTCAGGACCCGCATCCGTCGTTATACCCGCGAAATCAAGGACGATACGGGCCAGGCGTTCTTTCTGTTCAAAAAGGATACGCAACAACTGGTGGGCGGCGTTACCCTCAGCAATATCCGCCGCGGTGTGGCTCAAACCGGGACTCTCGGCTATTGGACGGGAGAGAAATTCGCCCGTCAGGGCTATATGCATGAAGCCCTCCGCGGTCTGTTGCCGGTTCTGTTCAGTCAATTCGGGTTACGGCGGGTGGAGGCGGCCTGTTTGCCGGAAAATGTCCCGAGCTCAAATCTTTTGGAAAAAGTAGGATTTAAACGGGAGGGGGTAGCCCGGGAATATCTTTGTATCAACGGGGTCTGGCATGACCATCTTTTATACGCTCTGCTGAAGAGTGATCCGCTGCCGTAACTATATAGTCAATTAACTATATAGGGAAATGACTATGTAGAATTTCCTCAGGCATTTCCGATATCGCTGGAGAGCAAAGCCGGATCCACCCCAAGCTTATTGACCGCTGTTTGCCATTTCACGTCAAGCTCCGGGCCGAAGACGATATCACTGTCCGGTTTGACGACCAGCCATCCATTTTGCTGAATTTCCTGTTCCAGCTGACCGGGCCCCCATCCAGAATAGCCGAGGGCGAGAAAACTGTTATCCGGTCCGGCACCGGCGGCAATGGTCTTGAGCATGTCAATGGTCGCCGTCAGAGCCATATCCTCTCCGATTACCAGGGTGGTTTCATGCAGGAGATCGGTGGAATGGACGACAAATCCCCGTTCCGTATCCACAGGTCCGCCGAAATGCACCTTTATTTGACCGGCATCCCCGGCTTTCTGAATGTCGAGCTGATCAAGGAGATCGTCGAACGTCAGGGCTTCGAGGGTTTTATTGAGCAGGATCCCCATGGCACCGGCCTCGGAATGGGCGCAGAGCAGAATAACGGCCTTTTCAAAGCGCGGATCGGACATGCTGGGCATGGCGACCAGCAGTTTTCCATCCAGATATCCTGTATCAATCGTACCTTCGGTCATACTCTCAATATGTTTCTTCTTCGGGCCCATTGCCAGGGGTTGAACAAATCTTGAAGCAATTGTGACACGCAATATCTTAATATTGCTTTATATAATACGAGAAAATTTGTTTGTAAGAATTTAGGGGCTGCTTTGCCAAAATTTATCCATTTTGCACTGATTTGTGCTGTTTTTGCAGGATATGGTCTGCCGGAGAGCCGCTCTTCCTATGCCAGCGGGGCGTCTGACTGGGTGGTGTCGGACCAGACGCGCATCCGCCTGATCTCCGAATATGACGGGGTGAAAGACCATAAAAGCTTGAAAATCGGGCTGCAGGTGCAATTGGCGCCGGGCTGGAAAATCTACTGGCGCAATCCGGGCGATGCGGGGATTCCGCCGCAGTTTGACTGGACCGGCTCCGCGAATCTGCAGTCTGTTGACATATATTGGCCACGCCCCGAGGAATTTGACGTTTTCGGCCTGACCACCTGGGGCTATCATGACGAGGTTGTCTATCCGATGACCGTTACCCTGAAAGAGGAGGGTGCGCCTCTCGATCTGAAGCTCGACCTGTTTTTCGGCATATGCGAGCAGGTCTGCATTCCCTATCGGGAACAGCTCTCCCTGTCCTTAGGTGGCGGGCAAGGCGAGGTCTCTAGCGAAGCCGGTCTTATCCGGGAATTTACCGCCCTCGTCCCGCCAACAATTGGCAGTGATATGTCAAAAATCAGCGGGGCCACTGCAACGGCCCTGAGCGATAACAGATTCACGATTCAGGCCAATTCGACCGTCCCCTTTCAAAAACCCGGCGTCATAGTCGAGGGAGAAGACGGGATGTATTTTTCCCCGGCATCGGCCGAAGTCTCTGCCGATGGCCGGGAAGCGGAATTTACCATTTCCGCTGAATTGCCGAAGAAAACGGACAGGATTACAGGAGAACAAATCCTGGTAACCATCTATGATGAGGGCTTCGCGGCGGAAGGGCATCTTCGGATTAAGGAATAAAAATGCATTTGGGCCGACGGAAAGCTTTTTATTTTTGCCTGCACCATTATGTTAGGGTTACTCAATTCCGTTAATCAGACAGATAATCATAGGAAAAGACAATGACGATAAAAGTAGGTGATTCACTCCCGGACGTAGACCTCATGGAAATGACCGAATCCGGACCTTCAAAAGTTTCGGTTTCGGATCTGTTTGGCGGCAAAAAAGTCGCCCTCTTCGCCGTGCCGGGCGCCTATACACCAACCTGTTCCGCAAAGCATCTTCCGGGCTTTGTCGAAAATGCGGATAACCTGACCTCAAAAGGTGTCGATGCGATTGTCTGCCTGTCCGTCAATGACCCGTTCGTCATGGGCGCCTGGGGGAAAGACCATAATGCCGGTCCTGTACGGATGGTTGCAGATCCGGATGCCGCCTTCACCAAGGCCATGAATGTTGAATTTGACGCTTCCGGCGCCGGTCTTGGCATTCGGTCCCGCCGTTATTCTATGATCGTTGATGATGGTGTTGTTTCTCAGCTCAACCTTGAAGAAACCGGTGGATTTGAGGTTTCTGACGCCGATACATTGCTTGGACAGCTCTAGGCTACACCCTATATCGGGGACGGCAGTCGCTTTCCCGATAGACAAAGGAGATGGATATGAAAGTTTCAGTGGGACTTACGGCACTTGTTCTGACATTGGGACTTTCCTCCGTTGCCAAAGCCGGCGATTTTCAGGACGGTGTCCGGGTTCTTGATTCGGGCGATTCCGTCGGGGCTATTTTCCATTTCAAGCGCTGCTCCGACAAAGGTGAAGTCCGCTGCCAGGTCGCCTATGCCAGTTTTCTGCAAAGAGGCGAGGGTGTCCGCCAGGATCTTCAGGCTGCCTTTGATCTCTATTATCAGGCAGCCATGAGCGGTGATGCGACAGCTCAGTTAAATCTCGGCGAGTTTTATGAGCAGGGAAATGTCGTCTCGGCGGATCCGAAAGAAGCGGTGGTCTGGTACAGTCTCGCTGCGGATCAGGGCAGAGGCTGGGCGCAGGCCCGAAAAGAGGACCTTGTCCGCAACCTGTCACCAGAAGATATGAACACGATCGAAATGCGTATTAAAGAACTGACGCAAAGCCAAAAGGGCTAACGCCGGTATTTTGCCATGCCCTTATTGGCCAGTTCGTCGGCTTTTTCATTACCGGCATGTCCGGCATGGCCTTTCACCCATTTCCAGGTCACCTGATGCTCCTGAATGGCCTCATCAAGGCGGAGCCAGAGGTCCTTATTCTTGACCGGCTTTTTCGCCGCCGTTTTCCAGCCGTTTCGCTTCCAGTTGCCGATCCATTTGGTAATGCCGTCTTTGACATAGGTGCTGTCCGTATGCAGCTCGACGTTTGATCCCTTTTTCAGCGCCCCCAACGCCTCAACCGCGCCCGTGAGCTCCATACGGTTGTTGGTGGTTTCGGGATGACCCCCGCATATCTCTTTTGAGCTGCCATTATACTCCAATAAGGCGCCCCAGCCGCCCGGGCCGGGATTACCGGAGCAGGCTCCGTCCGTGTGAATGACGACGACGTTATTTTTCACCATATAACTCTCAAATATATCAGATGAAGAAAAAGTGAGTGACCCCTCACATTTTGATTACAGGGCTCTTAGCACGATTGGATTCGGCCAGCAAATTTTCAATAGTCATATTAATTAACCGAAAATTAGCTCCTTTCATGAATTCTAGCGTCCTGAACGACATGAAATTGCGTATTTTGTAACGATGAGTAAAGGCTGAAGTTGGGCAATGCAGAAAAAACTTTTCTCCGCGGAAATCAAACAGTTTTCACATCCGGGTCAGACAGTCTCCGCGCCGGCGGGAGATGGCATGACCGAGCAGCAGTATCTGAATTTGCTGGGTGCCATAAATTCCCTTCGCCAGGATTTGACGGCGGAAGGCGTTATCGAGAAGCCTGTCGAAAAGGATGCAACAGTCCATGAAATGGAAGTGGCGGAGTTCGTCAAGTTGCGGGAGGAACTGCAGGAGCTTTCTGACGTCATTATGGAAACCCGCCGGGAGATCGCTTCGTTGCAATCCAATGCATCGGGCAAGAAACTCAATGCCATGTCAGATCAGCTTGATGCGGTTGTACTGGATACGGAAGCGGCAACGAATGCCATCCTTGAAGCTGTCGAGACCATTGAAACCCAGAACGAGAGCCTTGAGCTTAATGCCAGCACCGTGACCGAAAATGAGATATCCGAATCCATCGGCGCGGCTGTCATGCAGATATATGAGGCCTGTAACTTCCAGGATATTTCAGGTCAGCGTATCTCCAAGGTGGTTAGCACCCTGAACTTTGTTGAAGAACGGGTGAAGAAGATGATCGACATCCTTGGTGGCGACGAGGAGCTTGAAGAAGTCGAAATCGTCGTGCAGGACGTGCAAATGGACGATGAGGTCGAGCTCAGCGGACCGCAGCCTGATGGTCATGAGATTTCTCAGGAGGAAATTGATTCTCTGTTTGACTAGACTTATCGAGCCGATCAATCCAATCCATAGGCGGCGGCACTGGTCACCGCCTGATGGAACTGAAGTTTCTTATAATATTCGACGGGGTCCTTCGGCTTGACCAGGGCCCCTTCCACCTGATTCAGCCAATCATATAACCGGGTCAGAAGGAACCGGACCGAGGCGCCCCGACAGAGGAGCGGCAGGCCGTTCATTTCCGCATCTGAAAACGGTCGGACCGTGCGATATCCGTTCAACAGCTTTCGCGCCTTGGTAATATTGAAGCTGCCATCGGTCTCGAAACACCAGGCGTTCAGGCAAATGGCGAGATCATAGGCAAAGAAATCGTTGCAGGCGAAATAGTAGTCGATGACCCCGCTGACCTGGTCATTCAGGAAGAAGATGTTGTCGGGGAACAAATCCGCATGGATGACCCCGCTTGGCAGATCCGACGGCCAGTTTTCTTCCAGATAATCAAGCTCTGTCTCGACAGCGGAAAACAGCTCCGGGAAAAGCCGTTCCGGATTATCCGCCCGACAGCTGTCAAACAGCGGACGCCAGTTTTCAACCGACAAAGTGTTAGCCCGGGACAGCTCAAAACTGCTGCCGATGGTATGCAGCCGTGCCAGGGTATCCCCGAGCAACGAACAATGCAGCGTCTCACCCCGCCGGACGGAGCGGCCATCGAGGAACTCAATGATGGCGGAGGGTCGGCCGGCCACTTCTTTTAACGTAGCGCCATCCTTTGCCGGAATGGGTCTAGGAGAGACAAAGCCATTGGCGGCCAGATGTTCCATGAGCCCGAGAAAAAAAGGTAAATCTTCCGTCCGCACCCGCTTTTCATACAGGGTCAGAAAATAGAATCCTTTACTTGTATGCAAAAAATAGTTTGAATTTTCGACACCCTCGGCAATTCCCTTATAGGACAGCGCCTTGCCGATATCATATTGGGACAGCAGGCCATCCAGCTCGTCGTCGGAAATTTCTGTATAAACGGCCATTGGGTATTCTTAACTTTTCTGGACGACGGGATGCTCTCAGATTTATCCTGAAACCTTAGGCTTCTTCAAGTACTTTGGGCATTTTGAAGACAACTTGTTCCTGATTGGTGACGATTTCCTTGACCTCAATCTCATAGCGGGCGGAGAAGGCATCGACAACTTCCTCAACCAGGGTTTCAGGGGCTGACGCCCCGGCGGTGATGCCGATGGTGGTTGTGTCCTCCAGGCGCTCCCAGGGGATGTCGGTAGCCCGCTGAACAAGGGCCACTGTGCCGCAGCCCGACTTCTGGGCAACCTCAACCAGCCGCATGGAATTGGAGGAGTTTGGCGCGCCGATGACCAGCAGTCCGTCGCACTGATCCGCCAGCACTTTCACCGCCGCCTGACGGTTGGTGGTGGCATAGCAGATATCTTCTTTCTTCGGGCTGGCGATATCGGGGAACCGCTTGCGTAACGTATCGACAATGCCCTTGGTTTCGTCCACGGAAAGGGTTGTCTGGGTCAGATAGGCGAGGCCTTTTCCAGGCTGCTTCGGCTCGAAGGCCTCCGCTTCCGCCTCGGTTTCCACAAGGGTAATTTTACCCTCTTCCAATTGGCCCATAGTCCCGATCACTTCCGGATGCCCTTTGTGACCGATGAGGATGATCTCCAGGTCATCCTTCTCATGCCGCTCGGCCTCACGATGCACTTTGCTGACCAGCGGACAGGTCGCATCGATATAGAACATATTGCGGCTTTGGGCTTCTTCCGGAACGGACTTGGCTACCCCATGAGCCGAAAAAATCACCGGAACATCCTTCGGAACATCGGAAAGTTCATCGACAAAAACCGCACCTTTTTGCTCGAGATTCTCGACCACGAAACGGTTATGGACGATTTCATGGCGGACATAGACGGGGGCGCCGTATTTTTCAAGGGCGCGCTCAACAATCTGGATAGCCCGATCTACACCGGCACAGAATCCCCTCGGCGCGGCAAGAAGTAATGTACGCTTGGCTTTATCCATGTCGGTCCTCAATGGAAAAATCAAAAATAGCGGAAAAGACTCGAATTTAACGGTCTGCCATCATCCCGTAGCTTGCCATATAGGGCAGTCCATCCTAAGTTTGGCGGATTATTACATCAGTTTCAGTGGAAACACCAGATTGGGTTAAGGGTAATTATAATGTCAGAACCGAATATGCCGCAAAAAGCGCCTTACAAGGTGGAAGTAGAAGAAGGTAAGAAATATTTCTGGTGTTCCTGCGGGCTCAGCAGCAAGCAGCCTTTTTGTGATGGCTCCCATAGCACAACCGACTTTAAGCCGGTCCTGTTCAATGCGCCGGAATCCAAAGCGGTGTTTTTCTGCGGCTGTAAAAAGACGGCGGCCAACCCCCTCTGCGACGGTTCGCATAATAAAATCGGATAAACTGGTTGCAGATGTATTTCTTCTTTTCAAGCCTGGTGCGCCGAAAGACCCGGATGGTCGCTCTGCTGGTCGGGACGGTGTTTCTCAGTGCCTGTAGCGGCTCTGTTGATACAGGTATATTCGATATATTCGAGGAATCGGTGCCGCTGCCATGCCCGCGGGTCGAAGTGTTGCCAGGGGCCGATACCATCGCCATCTATCGCGAAGGGGCGGGACGGGATCTGGTGGATGTGCGCTTTGAAGGCGCGCTGGAGGCCGTGAGCGGTATTTGCCAATATGTGGATGATGATTCGGCAATTGTGATTGAGCTTGTCTTGCAGATCGGCGCCATCAAGGGGCCGGCCGCCGACAGTCAGATCGAGGAATTTCCGTTCTTTGTTGCTATAGCCGAGCGGTCGGGTGAAATCGTCGCCAAGAAAGTCTTCATCAGTCCGATCGAAATTCCCGGTGCCCGCCGACGCGGTGCCGTGCAGGAGGAGATTGAGCAACGCATTCCGCTTAGCGGCGGCAAGACGGGGCGAGACTATGTCATCATTTATGGCTTCCAGTTGACGCAGGAGCAGCTTGACCGGCGCAAGTAATCGGCAGTCCTCCCGGAATAACTTGTTTGACTAATGAGTTTCGATCACTATTATTTTGATCACATTCAGTAGATCCCAGCGGGAGAGATGGCGCTGAACCATCGCCGAAGGAGCAACCACCCCGGAAACTCTCAGGCAACCGGACCGCAGGGGGATGAAACTCTGGAAAGCAAATCGCAACCGCGATTTCACCGAAGGGGTAAGCGAAGCCGGGCTCAACGAGGAGCTTTTGGTCTTCGTCAAATCTCTCAGGTTATAGGACAGAGGGGGCTGTGTTCAGCACGAAAATGCTGGGGCAACCTGACCTTTGACTTGAACTGAGAGCGATCTATGGATGACACTAATCCGACTTTGAAAACGGTCCTGTATGACCTGCATGTGGAGCTGGGGGCCAAAATGGTGCCCTTCGCCGGCTATGATATGCCGGTTCAGTATCCGGACGGTATTCTGACCGAGCATCTCTGGAGCCGCTCCAATGCCGGTCTCTTTGATGTGTCCCATATGGGGCAGTTGGTCATCTCCGGAAGCGATGTGGCGGCCGCGATTGAAACCCTGATCCCGGGGGACATCCAGGCTCTTGCCGCCGGAGAAATGCGCTACAGCTTTCTCACCGATGAAAGTGGCGGTATTTATGATGACCTGATTGTCACCCGCCGAGAAGAAGACTTGTTCGTCGTCGTCAATGCCGGCTGCAAGACGCAGGATATCGACCTTCTGACTACTGGGCTTGCCGGCAAGGCGACGGTTACGGAGCTGACGGATCGGGCACTTATCGCGTTGCAGGGACCCAAGGCAGCGGAGGTTCTGGCCCGATATAATGCGGACGTGGCGGCCATGTCCTTCATGACCTATCGCGAGCTCGATATTGCCGGGGTACCCTGTTTCGTGACCCGCTCCGGATACACCGGTGAGGACGGCTATGAAATCTCTATTCCCAACACGCATGCGGTGGAGCTTTCTCGCAAGTTGCTGGCAGAAGAGGAAGTGGCACCGGTTGGTTTGGGCGCGCGGGATTCCCTGCGGCTGGAAGCAGGCCTGTGCCTGTATGGCCATGATCTGACCCGTGAGACCAGTCCGATCTCAGCCGGCCTGCTTTGGTCCATCAGCAAGCGACGGCGGGAAGAGGGCGGATTTCCCGGAGCAGAAGTGATTCAGGCGGAGATTGCCAATAAACCGAAAATGCGGCGGGTCGGTATTCTGCCCGAAGGCCGCGCTCCCGCCCGCGAACATACAGAAATTGCAGATGAGAATGGCAATGTCATTGGTGAAGTCACCTCGGGTGGATTTTCCCCAAGCCTGCAGGCACCAATTGCCATGGGATATGTCCCCCGAGACTTTGCGACCGCGGGAACGGAAATCAATTTGCTTGTCAGAGGCAAGGCACGTCCAGCAAAGGTCGTGAAAATGCCGTTTGTCGAGCAGCGTTATTATCGAGGCTAACAAAAACCGGAGTAAAAAGATGGCACTTAAATTTACCGAAGATCACGAATGGGTTCTCCTTGAAGGGGATATTGCCACCATTGGCGTCAGCAACTATGCGCAAGAGCAGTTGGGGGATGTTGTCTTTGTTGAGGTTCCGGAGGTTGGTTCGGATCTTGCCAAAGGTGATGAGCTCGCCGTTGTAGAAAGTGTAAAAGCCGCCTCAGAAGTCTATGCCCCACTTGGCGGCGAAGTGATCGAGGTCAATACGGAGCTGGAAGACACACCGACCCTGGTCAATGAAGAACCGACGGGAGGTGGCTGGTTTGCCAAAATCAAAGTGACCGATAGCTCTGACCTGGACGAGTTGATGGACGAAGCGGCCTATAACACCTTCATCGAAGGGCTGGACGAATGAGATATATGCCCCATACCGCCGATGAACGGGCGGAAATGCTGGCAAAGATCGGCGTTGGGTCCGTGGACGATCTCTTCGTGGACATTCCCGAAGAAGCCCGGTTGGACGCCTTGCTGGATCTGCCCCGTCATGCCAGTGAAATGGACGTGGAAAAGAATTTCCGTGCGCTTGCGGCGAAGAATGTCTCGCCCTACTCAACACCCTGTTTTCTCGGCGCCGGAGCCTATCAGCATCATGTGCCTTCAGTTGCCGACCATATCATTCAAAGGTCCGAGTTCCTGACGGCCTATACGCCTTATCAACCGGAAATCAGCCAGGGAACACTTCAGGCCCTGTTTGAGTTTCAGACACAGGTGGCCTTGATTACGGGTATGGAAGTTGCCAACGCGTCCATGTATGACGGCGCAACCTCCTGTGCGGAGGCGGTTCTGATGGCCTGCCGGGTTACCCGGCGGAAGAAAGCGGTCCTCTCCGGCAATCTTCACCCGCATTATCGGGATGTGACTCAAACCACCTTGCAATTCACCGAATTCCAGGCGCATGAGCTGGACCAGACCTTGGAAGGCGTAGAGGATTTTACAGCTCATATCTCCAAGGAAACCGCCTGTGTTGTCGTTCAAAACCCGGATTTCTTTGGCCGGGTGAAGGACTTCAGCGCGCTGGCGGAGCAGTGCCATGAGGCGGGTGCCCTGCTGATTGTGGTCGTCAATGAGATCGTCTCTCTCGGCGCGCTGATGTCCCCCGGTGAAATGGGGGCGGACATTGTCGCAGGGGAGGGGCAGTCCATCGGCGTGCCCCTGTCTTTTGGCGGGCCCTATGTCGGGTTGTTGGCAACCCGGCAGAAATATGTCCGGCAGATGCCGGGACGCCTTTGTGGTCAGACTGTCGACCAAGAGGGAAAGCGGGGCTTTGTTCTCACCCTCTCAACCCGGGAGCAGCATATCCGTCGTGAAAAGGCGACCAGCAATATCTGCACAAATGCCGGTCTTTGTTCTCTCGCTTTTACGGTGCATATGAGCCTGTTGGGGGAGACCGGCTTTACCAAGCTGGCGGCGCTCAATCACGGAGAGGCGGTGACCGCGGCGGAGGCTCTATCGTCAATTGATAGGGTCGAGTTGATCAACGACACTTTCTTTAATGAATTTACTTTGAGGCTGCCAAGACCGGCCTCGGATGTGGTTGAGGAACTGGCGGCGTGCAACGTTCTTGGGGGTGTTCCCGTGTCCCGTCTGATTCCGAATAATCCGGACTTTGAAAACTTGCTTTTGGTGGCCGTTACCGAAACCTGCTCCGAGAGCGATCTCGCCGCCTTTGTCGCTGCCCTAAAGGAGATCATCTGATGTTGAATAAACAGGGAAGACCGACCCAGCCGGCGGAGGGCCCAACAGGGGTGAGTCAGGACAGTGAGACATTCTCCGGTAACAAAGGATTGAATCTGGAAAGCCCGCTGATCTTCGAGCAGGGTTTGGCGGGGCGGATTGGCGTCGATATGGCCGAACCGAAGCAGGTCAAAAGCCGGCTGGGCTCCGTTGCACGCAAAGAACCAATTGGCTTGCCGGATCTGTCAGAACCCCAGGTCCTGCGTCATTTTGTGCGCCTCAGCCGTCAGAACTACGCTATCGATTCCGGCTTCTATCCGCTTGGATCCTGCACCATGAAGCATAACCCGCGGATCAATGAAAAAGTGGCCCGTCTTGCAGGGCTCGGCGATCTGCATCCAATGCAGCCAACCAGCACCGTACAAGGCGCGCTGGACCTGATTGACAGCCTGGCCCACTGGCTGAAGACCATCACCGGTATGCCGGCGGTGGCCATGTCTCCGGCTGCTGGCGCCCATGGGGAACTCTGTGGCGTGATGGCCATCCGGGCTGCCCATGAAGCCAAAGGGGAGGCCCGGACCCGTATTCTGGTGCCGGAATCGGCTCATGGCACAAATCCGGCGACGGCTGCTCTGTGCGGTTACAAGGTCGATGCCGTTCCGGCCCGCAAAGATGGCCGTATGGACCTTGATGCCTTTGCCGAAAAACTCGGGCCGGACGTGGCCGGTGTCATGCTGACAAACCCGAATACCTGCGGTTTATTTGAATCAGATGTGAAAAAAATCGCTGAAATGGTCCATGAAATCGGCGCCTATTTTTACTGTGATGGTGCCAACCTCAACGCCATTTTGGGTCGGACACGACCTGGCGATCTTGGCGTTGATGCCATGCATATCAATCTCCATAAGACCTTTTCAACGCCCCATGGCGGGGGCGGTCCTGGTTCGGGGCCGGTTGTTTTGTCGGATGCTTTATCAGCCTTCGCCCCTGTTCCCTTCATCACCCACGGTCCGAACGGCTTCAATCTTGTGGAGCATCGGGAAGGCGAGGCTGAAAAAAGCTTTGGCCGCATGAAGGGCTTTCATGGCCAGATGGGGATGTTTATCCGCGCCCTTGCCTATATGCAAAGCCATGGCTCTGACGGCCTGAAGCAGATAGCTGAAGATGCCGTCCTCAATGCCAATTATGTCCGGGTCGGATTGGATGATCTGATGCGCTCCCCGTTTGAAGGGATCTGCATGCATGAAGCCCTGTTTGATGATAGCAGCCTGAAAGGAACAGGGGTGACGACCCTGGATCTGGCGAAAGCCCTGATAGATGAGGGATACCATCCCATGACCATGTATTTTCCTCTGGTTGTCCACGGAGCCATGCTGATTGAACCGACAGAGAGCGAATCGCGGCAAACCCTTGATCAGTTCATCGGAACCATGCGGCATCTCCTGGAAAAAGCCCGAGCCGGTGAAACCGAAATGTTTGAACAGGCGCCTCGATTTGCACCCCGTCGCCGGCTTGATGAGACGGGCGCTGCCCGTCATCCCGTTCTGCGCTGGGTCCCGGATGCTGATAAGGAAGAGGAAAAACTGTCTCAGGCATCCTGAGGATTTTTTACTGCCTCCAGAAGTGTTGGCAGAAAAAAAGCCCCGTAGGATCTACGGGGCTTTTTATTGGTTCGATTAAGAGCTAGTTCAATTGAGAACCCAGATCCTTGATCGATTTTTCGACCAGGGCTTCGGATTGATCCTCTTTCAGACCGTCCTTCATCAGCTTGCCAGCTGCCGCGATGGCCACATCAACCGCAATATTCTGGACTTCAGCAACCGCTTTTTCTTCCGCCTGGCGAATCTTGGCTTCCGCCAACTCCTGACGGCGGGCGAGAGAATTCTCAAGCTCGGCAATACTTTCCTTTCTCAGGATTTCAGCATCTTCTTTTGCCCTTGCGACAATCTCATCGGCTGTCTTCAGGGCGTCTCTCTGCTGACGCTGATAGTCCGCAAATAGAGCCTGGGCGTCCTCACGGAGCTTCTGGGCTTCGTCCAGCTCCGTCTTGATCCGAAGAGCCCGATCATCCAGTTGCTTGGCAACCAGAGTAGGGGCTTTGAAATAGGTGATCAGAGCCAGAAAACCGAAAAAGGCGACAGCAACCCAAAAGGTAGGATCTTCAAACATCAGGCGCCTCCCTTCATGCTGGCTTCAACGGCTGAAGAAACTTCCGCATCGCTGACATTCAAATTGACCAGCCGGTCAACTGTAATCTTCGCTGCGTCAGCCGCGATTTCGCGAACATGGCTCAGGGCTGTTTCTTTAGCTTCCTGAATACTGGCTTCAGCTGCCTTGGCCTGGGCGGCAAGCTTGCCATCCAGTTCCGCTTTACTGGCATCCTGTTCCTTGGCCATTTCCGCCTTCAGTTCAGAGACGATACCATGGGCTTTCGAGCGGGCTTCCGCCAGTGAAGCTTCATATTCAGCCTTGGCTTTATCCGCATCCTCGCTCAGCCGTTTTGCTTCCTCCAGATCAGAGGAAATACGGTTTTGGCGACTTTCCAGGACTTCTGAGATTTTCGGAATGGCAAGGCGGGCCATCAGAAAATACAGAACCACAAAGGTTATCGCCAGCCAAACGAGCTGAGGCGGAAAATATGATACATCGAGTTGCGGCATGACCGATCCTAAATCCTAAAGTTCGACGATTAGCAGCGTTGGCTGCTGATTATCCGAACAGGATCAAGAACGCGATAACAAGCGCAAACAGAGCAACAGCTTCTGTCAATGCGAAGCCGAGCAGCACGTTACCGAAAACTTTCGGTGCTGCCGCAGGGTTGCGCAGTGAGCCAGAGACGTAGGATCCAAAGATATTACCAATACCCACACCCACACCGGCAAGTGCAATCGTTGCAAGGCCAGCACCAATCATCTTTGCGGCTTCTAATTCCATGATCTTCTTCCTTCTAAAACAAGAACAACTCTAATGGTGAAAACGTAAACTCAGTGATGCAGATGAAGCGCATCATTCAGATAGAGACATGACAAAATGGCAAACACGTAAGCCTGCAAGAAGGCGACGAGGAATTCCAACCCTGTCAGGACAACAATAAACCCAAGGGGCAACCAACCAAGATACAGGCCGAGACCCACAACAAATCCGCCAAACACCTTCAGCAGGGTATGGCCCGCGAGCATATTGGCAAACAGCCGGACAGACAGGCTGATCGGCCGTACGAAATAAGAGATGATTTCAATCGGGACAAGGATGATCAGCAAGGCAAAGGGAACACCGCTTGGCACAAAAAATGTCAGAAATTTAAACCCGTGCTTAATGATGCCGATCAAGGTCACACCGATGAAGACCAAGGCCGCCAGGGCAAAGGTCACGATAATCTGACTTGTTACCGTGAAGGTATAAGGGATCATTCCCAACAGGTTGCAAAACAGAACAAACATGAACAGGGTAAAGATGAAAGGGAAATATTTCCGGCCTTCAGATCCGACATTATCTTTCACCATGTTCGCTATAAACTCGTAACTGAGCTCAGCTATGGACTGCATGCGACCGGGAACAAGGGCTTTGCTACGCATGCTCAACGTCAGAAACAGGGTAATGGCCGCGATCGCGATCACCATGAAAAGAGAGGCATTTGTGAAGGAAACGTCAAGACCGCCGACATCCATCGGAACGAGTCTCTTGATTTCAAACTGCGCGAGGGGGCTCTGATCTGCCGCCATTTTGCTGGTCCCGCCTTCTTTGTTTCAACAATACCTAAATATCAGCCGTTCTGGCGATATCTACTCGTCCAAATCACTGCTGTTCATTTGCTTGGCAACCTTAAAGACGTTATATAGTCCAACGCCCGCGCCGATTATCAAAAACACCAGTAACAACCAAGGCTTCGTGTCCAACCATTTGTCAAGCAACCAGCCGAACCAGCCACATAAAGCAAGCGCCGCAACAATCTCTACCGATAATCGCCAGGCTCGGCCATATGCGCCGGACCGCTCTACTTTCAAATCGCGGCTTTCCCAGGAAGCTTCTTCCTGTTTCTGCCGCGCTTTTGCAAGTCGAGCCTTAAACTCGTCTTTCGAAGGAGGATCTTTGTCGGTCATTTCCGTCTCCTCGTGGAACGGGTCACACCGTCATTCTCCCCTATAGAAATCGCCGGAAACATACGGTCTGCCCCCCCTAGTGTCAAGACCCAACAACCCGCTTTTTCCACATTCCTGCAGGGACTGCAAATAATACCTCAAAGTAAGGGAAAATGGCGTCAGGCAGCTGTTTCAGTGATCAGCTTGGCTTTCTCCAAATCGACCGAAACAAGCTGGGAAATTCCCCGTTCCGCCATCGTAACCCCAAACAGGCGATCCATTCGGGCCATAGTGATGGGATGATGGGTGACGACGAGGAATCGCGTGTCTGAATTTTCGGCAATTCCTTCCAGCAAATGGCACAAACGCTCGACATTGACGTCATCGAGCGGTGCATCGACCTCGTCCAGTACACAAATCGGTGCGGGATTCGTCAAAAACACTGCAAAGAGAAGCGCCACAGCCGTCAAAGCCTGCTCTCCTCCTGACAACAGGGACATCAGCTGCAGCTTTTTACCGGGCGGACTGGCCATGATTTCAAGACCGGCGGATAGAGGATCGTCTGATTCCGTGAGGGTCAGATGGGCATTTCCACCCCCGAATACCCGCTTGAACAGGTCCTGGAAATGCTTGTCGACTTCCGTGAACGCCGCCAAAAGCCGTTGACGCCCTTCCTTATTGAGGCTGGCTATGCCCTGGCGTAGACGGGCAATGGCTGATTCGAGATCTTCACGCTCTTTTTGCAAAGTCGAAAGTTGCTCCTCAACTTCCTTGGCTTCGATCTCGGCCCGTAAATTAACCGGACCCATGCCGTCACGCTCTTTCTTCAAGCGCTCCAGCCGCCGTTCACTGGCTTCAACGGGAGGAATATCCTCGCCTTCGGCGATACCGCCGGCTTCCAGAATCTGATCCGGCTTGCAGTCCAGCTTCTCGGATATCTGTTCTGACAGGCCGGCAAGGATCTGGCTTGAATGCTCCATATCCGATTGATATCGCACCCGCTCTTCACGGCAGGTAGCCAAGGCCTCCTGGCATTTACGCAAAGCCGCGTCACATTCCGCCAATACTGCCTCGGCCTCTGCTAGTTTGTCCTTTACATTGCTGCGGGCGCCTTCCGCCCGGGCGATTTCATCCATCAGGTTGTTTCGCTTGGCAGCGATTTCCTCAGGCTTGCCTTCCAGTTCCTGAAGCTCCTGGCGGGTATCGTTAAAGCGCATTTCAAGCTGGACGAAATGTTCCGCCATATTCTTGTTGCGCTCGATCCAGTTGGCAGTTTCTTGATCAATGCTGTTCAAGCGGTCCTTACGGCTGGCGGTTTCCCGCTGCTTCTGATCTGATTCGCTTCTGACCATTGCCAGACTTTCGCGAGAATCATGCAAACTGGTCTTCAGTTTTTGCAAATTTGCACGCCGTACAGACGTATCGGGTAATGCATCCAAAGTCCCTTGTTTTTCAGCCAGGCTAGCCTCGAGGTCTGAAATTTCAGACCGAAGCTCATTCTCGCTTTCGTTCAATGACGTAAGTCGGGATTGCTTGGCAGCCGCGACTCGGGTTTCCTCCGCATGCAGGGCCCGCAGCTTGGAAACCGATTGATCCAGTTCCCGCTGTTCAGCGCGGCATTTCGTCAAAGCCTCCTGTGCTGCTTTTGACTTTACGGAAGCCTGCTCCAATTTTCTCCGAGCGCTCTCCAGGGACTGCTGCTTGCTGACAAGATCAGACTGAATTTCCTGCAAGCGATTACGTTGTTCAAGCCGGATCGCAGCGGCAGTAGTCGCGCCTGACTTTCTGACATACCCATCCCAGCGCCAAAGATCGCCTTCGCGTGAAACGAGTCGTTGACCAGGATTCAATGCAGGCTGCAGTTTGTCGCCAATATCCTGGGATACTATCGCGATTTGCGAAAGTCGTACTTTAAGGTTCGGCTGACCGGAGACAAATTTATCCAGAGTTTCAAGTTCGTCGGGGAATCCCTGATTCACCTTCTTAGCCGAATTGTCCGACCAAAA
The DNA here is from genome assembly GCA_965228285.1 of Sneathiella sp. Lineage (GTDB taxonomy): Bacteria > Pseudomonadota > Alphaproteobacteria > Sneathiellales > Sneathiellaceae > Sneathiella. The sequence continues at coordinate 2,197,738 of OZ245808.1, read as the reverse complement.
AACCGGGGCGTCTGGGTCAGTTGGCGCTTCCAGTTCGTCGCCAAGGGCCGCGCCTAACGCGACTTCATACCCGGCTTTTACCTTCAATCCCTCGATGATGGCAGGCCATTCCCCCTCGCTTGCCGTTTCGAGAAGCCGCAATAGTGCCGTCTCTTCCGCCTTTAGATGGGTGACATCACTTTCCGCTGCTTTAAGCGCTTGTTGATCATCCCGTTCCTGCCTGTCTGCCTCAAACCGAGCCGATTCGAGGGCATCATATTGGCTGGAAAGCTTATTCAGCGAGGCAATGCCGTCTTCCAGGGACTGGTTAGATTGCGGACTGTCGCCAATGGCACTCAAGGCAACTTCAAGGATTTGCTTTTCCTTCTCGAATTCGGCCAGGCGCGATTTTAAACGCTCGAGATGCGCCATCTCGGAGGCAATCTGATGTGTCAGGGTGTTGCTCTCAGCGACCGCTGCGGCGACTTTTTCTGTCTCAGAATCAAAGTCTGACTGCAAGGCATCTACTTCGGACTGAAGAGTATTTACCTGCTCCAGCAGTTTTTCGATGGTTGGCGCATCCTGCTTGCCGGCTTCAAGAAGCTCGACTTTTTCCGCTTCCAGCCGGGTTATGGCCTCTGCCGAGTCTTTTTCGAGGTTTTTCTCCCGAGCCATGTCGCTGGAAATCTGATTTTTCCGGCCCTCCAGCTTTTCCTTCGCCTGCCGGGCACGTTCTTCCTCTGCATCAAGATTTTCACGAGCCAAAGTGAGACGGTGAACCGCAGCAGCAGCCTCCGCCTCCTTGTCACGGAGAGGCTTCAACGCTTCATTTGCGTTGACGCTGGCTGTTTCCGCCCGAGCTGCCTGGCGGGTGAGCTCGTTCACCGCTGAAACAGCTTCCTCATATTTTGAGCGGGCTTCCAGCGATTTTTCCGTCGCGAGAGAATATTTCTTATATAGAAGCATCGCTTCCGCCTTACGAATATGGCCGGAAATATTGCGATAGCGATTGGCCTGTCTGGCCTGACGCTTGAGATTGCCAAGCTGGGTTTCCAACTGCTCGACTACGTCATCGACACGCTCAAGGTTTGTTTCCGCCGAGTTAAGCCTCAGTTCAGCTTCATGACGGCGGGAATGCAGGCCGGAGATACCGGCGGCTTCCTCCAGAAGGTGCCGCCTTTCCTTGGGCTTTGCGTTGATCAGGGCTCCCACGCGCCCTTGGCTGACAATGGCGGTGGAATGGGCGCCCGTCGCGAGATCGGCGAACAGAAGTTGGACATCACGGGCGCGTGTCACCTTGCCGTTGATCCGATAATCGGAGCCGGAATCACGGCGGATGCGGCGGGTGATATCAAGCTCGGAGGAGTCATTATAGCTGGCCGGGGCCTTGCGCTCTTTGTTATCAAGGCCCAGAGAAACCTCTGCCGCGTTCCGGGGCGGGCGGGATGCGGTGCCTGCAAAAATGACATCATCCATGGCACCGCCCCGCATATTCTTGGCGGACGTCTCCCCCATCACCCAGGTCAGGGCTTCAACGAGATTGGATTTGCCGCAGCCGTTCGGACCGACAATTCCGGTGAGGCCGTCTTTAATCAGAAGCTCTGTCGGTTCTACAAAGGACTTAAATCCCGACAGACGTAATTGTGTAAACTTCACGGCCTCTCCATTTATAAGCTACTGGGACTACAACAAAGATTTCAGATGAGAGTCCAGGGTCGGAAAATCCCTGTTCTGCTCGTATTTTTCACCCTCAATGAACAGGGTCGGTGTTGAATTCACATTATATTCTGTTGACGCCACAAGTCTTTGCGACAGAATGGCTTCGCCGAGTTTTTCGTCGGCCAGGCAGGCTTCGAATTTTGATTGACTGATCCCGGCCTGCTTACCGATTTTGATCAAAGCCTGGGTCGGATCGCTGGCACGCGCCCATTCCGCCTGACGTTTAAAGAGAATATCGGTAACGGCAAAAAATTTGTCCGGGCCTGAGCATTCCGCCAGAACCGACGCCTGAAATGCGTAGCGATCAAACGGGAAATGCCGGAAGACCAACTTTGCTTTGCCTGTATCGATATAGTTTTTCTTGATATCGACGAAACTCCCCGTATGAAAGCTGGCGCAATGAGGGCAGGTCATTGACGCATATTCGATGATCGTCAGAGGTGCATCGCGATCGCCCAGAACCCGATCCGTTTCCTGCATTTTCGGCTCAGCAGCCTGGGCAGCAATCGGCATCATTCCGCCAGCCAAAGCTGTGGCCGCCAATGGCAATGTTGCCCCAGAAACTACAAAATGTCGGCGAGAAACGGCCAATTTATGCTCTTCCCTACTAGATATGGTGTCATTATAACTTTTCATTACTAATTCCTCAAACGATTCATTCACACATTGGCAAGATAATCTGTATTTCTTTATTTTCCATGGCAGAGATGGGGCTTTCCACAACAAACCTCTGATTGCTCAGTCACAGTTGCGTGAGCGGGCCAGGGATTCAGCGATTGCGGTTAGCCGCTTCTTGAGGGGTTCATCGGTGATACTCTCAGTGACTTCCTCAATCCAATGGCCCTGTTCCTTTGTCAGGGGAGCAGGATCTTTGATTTTTTTTGGTTTTGGCCGGGAAACGGGAGCTTGAATGAGCTGCAGTTTTGCGACAGCCCGGTATCCGAAGAAGCTGTTGATCCTGTCAATAATGAGGGGTTCGAAATGTTGGAATTCCGGTGCCCAACCGGGAGCGACCCGAACACGCAAGGTGGCGTCATTATTGCTCTTATTAGAATAACTCAGCTTTTCCGGACTTGAATTATCCGCGAGATTTGGTCCGACGATAGACAGCCAATTGGAAAGGATGTCCGCCTGGGCAAAGCCCCGTCTCACCAGTGCAGCCCGGGCCGATTTTCCCACAAAGCTCCCGATAGCTCTTGGATGGCGTGTTTTCTGAACTTTTCTCACCAGAAAAAATATTCCTCACCTGATTGCGTGTCGCTGACGGTTGCCAGCTCCGCTAAACTCCTTCATAAACCTGTCCTTAATATGACCGAACAACGCTTTGAGCAACAGACCTTTTCGACAGACGTGCTTGCCTGGTATGACATACATGCCAGATCGCTGCCGTGGCGCAGCCCGCCGGGCAAGACTCCGGATCCCTATCATGTCTGGCTCAGCGAAATCATGCTGCAGCAAACCACTGTTGTGACCGTCGGCCCCTATTTTAAAAAATTTCTAATATCCTGGCCGTCGGTGAATGATATGGCAGCGGCTGATCTTGATGAAATCCTCACGGCCTGGGCTGGTCTTGGATATTATGCGCGGGCCAGAAATCTGCATAAATGTGCCCAGGCAGTCACACGCCAGCATAACGGGGTCTTTCCGGATACGGTCAAGGATCTGTTGGAGTTGCCGGGGATCGGGCCATATACGGCTGCTGCGATCGCTGCCATTGCTTTCAACCAGCCGGAAACGGTTGTCGATGGTAATATCGAGCGGATCATCTCACGAATTTGCCGGATCAAAACGCCGCTACCGGCCGCCAAAAAACCGATCACCGTGGAAGCCGCCTTGCGGACCCCGACTGATCGGGCCGGAGATTATGCGCAGGCCCTCATGGACATCGGTGCAACGATCTGCACCCCCCGAAATCCTGATTGCAACCGTTGCCCGGTATCCCGGCACTGTGCCGCCTATGACCATTTAGATATGGAGGCTTATCCGGTTAAGGCACCAAAGAAGAAAAAACCGACGCGCCGTGCGGTCATTTTCTGGTTGCAGGATAAGGAAGGTGCCGTGCTTCTGCGCCGGCGGGAGGAAAAGGGGCTTCTTGGAGGAATGATGGAATTCCCCTCGACCGACTGGCAGGAAAACCCGGTCTCACCAGAAGAGGCTGTAGCTGGTTTTTTTTCCGGCTCCGATGTTCCCCATTCCGGAAACTGGGAGACGTGGGAAACCGTGCGACATACCTTTACCCATTTCCACCTGGAACTTTTGCCGGTCAGCCTGACTGTCTCTGACCGATCTGACCTAAGAATTGACGACACCCTGTGGGTTCGGCCGGAACAATTCGATGATTATGCTCTGCCGACTTTGATGAGGAAAGTGGTCAAATCAATGCTGCAAGGGCAGGGCAGTCTGCTTTAAGTCTTCAAAGCCCCGGTTTTACAAACTCGTCTTTTGACACCATCTTGTCGGCATTTTTATCGAGGGCCTTAAATCGCAAAACACCTGCGGCTTTGGCTTCTTCCAAAGTCACCACGGTATCGCCGTCGCTGTCCATCTGACGATATTCATCGGGAACTGGAACTTCGGAGTTGGCGGCAGCCGTTGCCGGGCGCAGGCTCTCGGCCTGAACATATTCTTCATACTCCACCTTGCCGTCCGAATTCAGATCATATTCCTTGAATAGACGGGTTCGATAGTCAGCGGCTTCCTCCATCGAGATCATGTTATCGGCATTGCGGTCGATACCGAGAAAGCGGGATTCCTCATAGGCCAGAGCAAACCCCACGGATCCTGTCAGGACAATCGCGGATACTGCAGACATAGCCAATATTTTTTTCATTACATCTACCCCTATGATCACGGGGCAGAGGCCCCTAATTCATTTCAGCGCGTACCTGTTGACGCAGCACGTCAATCGACACTGATTTTCCCTCCGCATCAAAATGCCAGAAGGTCCAACCGTTGCAGGTGCTGGCGCCCTGTAGTTGGGCGCCGACCTTATGAATGGATCCGGTCACATCAGAGGCGACAAGGCTACCGTCAGGACGCACCTTAGCTTTATATCGTTTTCTGGCGTCAAATAAAACCTGACCCGCGGATAAAAGTCCGCGCTCGACGACGAAGCCAAACGGGATTCTAGGTTCCTGGCGTTTGCCTTTCGTAGCTTCCAGGTCGTCGGGGGCGAGAGGCTGGACCTTGCGAATGCGGTCCCGGGCAACGGATATGTATTTCTGCTCCCGCTCCAGACCGATATAGTTGCGGCCGAGCTTTTTGGCGACGGCTCCGGTCGTACCCGTGCCAAAAAACGGATCGAGGATCACATCCTCAGGGTTAGAGGCTGCCATCATGACACGATAGAGAAGTGATTCCGGTTTCTGGGTGGTATGGGCCTTCTCGCCGTCTACTTTCAGGCGCTCACCGCCGCTGCAGATGGGCAGATGCCAGTCAGAACGCATTTGGACATCATCATTCATGACTTTAAGGGCATCATAGTTGAAGGTCAGATTGCGGGCCTCCTGGCTTTTAGAGCACCAGATCAGTGTCTCATGGGCATTTGTGAAGCGGGTGCCGCGAAAGTTCGGCATCGGGTTGGTCTTGCGCCAGATGACGTCATTGAGAACCCAGTATCCCAAATCCTGAAGAGAGGCCCCGACCCGGAAAATATTGTGATAGGAGCCAATGACCCAAAGAGTTCCGTTGTCTTTCAGAACCCGCTTTGCGGCGCTGAGCCAGCCATGGGTAAATTTGTCATAGGCTGCGAAGCTGTCAAACTGGTCCCAGTCATCATTGACCGCATCCACATGGCTGTCGTCCGGCCGCCTCAGCTCCCCGGAAAGCTGCATGTTGTATGGAGGATCGGCAAATATCATATCCACGGATTTCTCCGGCAGGCCGTTCATCAGGTCAATGCAATCCCCTTTGAGGATCTTGTTCAAGGGCAGTTTTTGTGTGTCAGTCATGTGAACCGTTCAAATCGTTTCAATTGACACAATACTGATTCGGTCGATTCGTTGCGTCAATATATTTGTTGAATCAGTATCTTAACGAACAGTTCTAAAGTTAAAATTAACAGCCTTCGAGGATCTGGCGAATGGGGGTAAAGCTTCGCCTATGTAGTGGTGTGACACCGAATTCACGCAATCCCTTGCGATGTTCCGCCGTGCCATATCCGGAATTTCGCTCCCATCCATAATGCGGATAGGTCTCTGCATAGCTGCACATTTTCCGATCCCGTGTCACTTTTGCCACAATTGAGGCGGCGGCAATTGACAAGGAAATGGCATCTCCCTTGATAATAGTTCGGGTGTTTATTGCGAGTTCCGGGTCCTTGTTGCCGTCGACAAGGGCCCAATCCGGGGTGTATGGAAGTGCCTCAACCGCCCGTCGCATGGCCAACAGAGAGGCCCGCAGTATATTAAGATTGTCGATCTCCTCCACACTGGCCTCGCCGATGCCGACGGCTGCAGTTGCAATGATCTGATCGAACAGGGTTTCACGCATTGCCTTGGAGAGTTTTTTGCTGTCCTGGATACCGGGAGGGAGGTGGTCCCGGTCGAGCACTACTGCCGAAGCGACAACCGGCCCGGCAAAGGGGCCGCGGCCGACTTCATCGATACCGGCAACAATACCATCGGCTTCTTCTTCGAGAGAGAGGTCGGGAAACATGTTAGGTAGCGGCATAGCCCTATGACAGTTATATTATACAAGCACCCGACAACGTTACCCGTCTCCCGGCAATAGGCCAATCCCGAAATTGACCTGCTGAGTTAAAACAGACTCATCTGCCGTCTATCCGGATTTGGTTTTTGGAACAAATGTGTCGCCAGATCATATTTGCTGCGGGAGAACCCAAGATGACGGCAGGCCAGTTTAAACCTCTGATTAATCAGCGCAGCATAGGGACCTCTGCCGACCATACGGGTACCAAAGGCAGCTTCGTAATTTTTTCCGCCGCGGGTCGAGCGCACAAGCTTCATGACCCGGGAGGCCCGATCCGGAAAACTCTCAAGTAGCCAATTTTCAAAAAGCTCTGCAACTTCCCGCGGTAACCTTAGCAATAGATAGATAGCGCTCGCCGCACCGGCCTCTTTCGCGGCTTCCATGATCTCTTCCATCTCCGGATCATTGAGGGCCGGGATAACAGGAGCGACCTGAACGATTGTGGGAATTCCAGCACGGCTCAGTTCACGGATTGCCATTATCCGCTTTTGTGGAGAACAGGCCCTGGGTTCCATGGTTCGGGACAGCCGGTTATCGAGGCTGGTCACAGACATGCCAACAGAAACCAGATTGTCCTTCGCCAGTGGCGCGAGAATGTCGATATCCCTCAAAACCAGACTTGATTTCGTGGTGATGGAAAAAGGATGTTTCGCCTCCGCCAATACCGTCAGGATATCCCGCGTGATTCCAAGATCCCGCTCGATCGGCTGATATGGATCCGTGTTGGTTCCAAGGGCAATTGGACGACAGGAATAACCTGGCCTGGAAAGCTCTTTCATCAGAAGGTCGGCAGCATCGGGTTTGGCAAAAAGCCGGCTTTCGAAATCAAGACCGGGGGAGAGATTGACATAAGCATGGGTCGGCCTGGCAAAACAATAAATACATCCATGTTCACACCCCCGGTAGGCATTGATGGATCTGTCAAATGGCAGATCCGGGGACATGTTGCGGCTGATGACGGATTTTGCCTTTTCCATCGTCACCGACGTTCGCAGTCTTTTCTCCTGAGGTTCAGGATCAGTCCAGCCATCAAAGGTCCGATCTCTTTGTTCAGGCTCAAACCGTCCCACGGGATTGAAGGTCGCGCCCCGGCCTTTCCGAAGACTTTTGATATAGGGAATGATCTGGTTGTCGCTCATCTTTGTATTCTATCAGTCAAATGAGAACAAAAAAAGAACAAATTAATCGTGACCCGCGTCGACGGAATTGTGAACGACCGGACGTTAAATATGGGTGTATCATGTATGGGAAAGGATCGAACAATGCCAAAGATAAGCTATGTCCTGTCCGCGATTGTTCTGATTAGCAGCCTCGCTGTTCAGCCGGTTGTCGCATGGAGTAAAGACAGTAATTACAGAGGCCATTCGAAGCAGGTCAGTCAATGGGGTGGCAAAAGCCATGCCTCTGCTGGCCATTCCGAAAAATATCACAAGAAATATAGCAACAAAGGTCACAAGGCCAATAATTCCAAGCACAAACATGTGTATTCAGGGTCAAAATATAAAAAAAATAAAGCCCATTATAAATCAAAGAAATACTATAGAGGCCATGGCAAATTCAAATCTGCTAAGCCGGTCTATTATGGAAAAAGCAAACATCGCTATTACAACCACAAACACAAGCATTACTATAAGCATCGCTATTACAAACCAAAATATGTCTATGTGAAGCCCTATTACGGTCCGCGATTTTATGGCTATTACCCGTTCAGAGGCCACTACTGGCCGTTCGTAAATGTCAGTTTTGTGGTCAATCTGTCCGATCGGCAGATTGAGCGCCATCATAACGCTGTTTATACCGCCCTGGATGCCAGAGTCGGTGACACAGTGACCTGGTATGACAAAGGCCGTCATGGGACGGTGGTTATCCTGGATGAGGGGATCGATTCCAGCGGTAATATCTGCAAGAAATATCGGCAGACAATCAGCTATCGGGGGCATGTCAATTCACAGATAGTGGTTTCCTGTCTGTCGCCTGATGGCTATTGGGTCACTCCTTGACGATATTACCTAAGACACGAACCAGTCCGGTTTAAGCCGGGCTGGTTCGCCGTCGATATTATCTGGAAGACAGCTGGGACAGCCTCCGCATACTGGCAACCTCCAGCAACTCAAAGGCCTTTTCATCAAGATTATTAAAGGCGAAGGCGACCTGGTTTTTCCCGATCAGGATCCGCGTGACCGTCGCTGTCGCCTTGACATCGAAGGCGTTCTCTTCGGAGTAGGCAAGGTGATTAACTGAAACCTGGTCACCGACAGGTGGACGCCCCTTGAAATCATCTATGCGAAAGCCGCCAAGGCTCCAGTCATATGTTTCGAAATCAAGGCTTCCTATTCTTATTCTCAGCTTTGGAAGTTCGTAGCGGTGGTCGCTACGGGTATGCGGCCGATATTTGGCCGTCGTAAAAAAGTTTGTCATAGTCCCCAATTGTTTCACCAAGAATGAATGATTACTTTTGAGTGTAACCACAAATACATTAACAATCGGTTTTCATGGGAGAGTATGTCGGCGAATTCAGCTTTTTGTTCGTTTTTGATGTTCTTGCAGCCGGTCAAACAGTTCAACAAAGTTACAGGGCATGAAGCGATAGTCCAGCTGATGAACAAGAATATCATCCCAGGCGTCCTTGACGGCACCTGTGGAGCCGGGCAGGGCGAACAGATAAGTTCCGCCGGCAACACCGGCTGTCGCCCTCGACTGGATGGTGGAGGTGCCGATCTTCTGAAAACTCAACATGCGAAACAGCTCGCCAAATCCAGCGATTTCTTTCTCATACAAGCCGCTAAAAGCCTCAGGAGTCACATCGCGGCCGGTCACCCCAGTGCCGCCGGTGGAGATCACCGCATCTATATCTTCATCTGCAATCCAGGCTTTTAGGGCCGCCTGGATATCCGGGATATCATCGGTGACGATTTTGCGGTCGGCCAGAATATGCCCGGCCCCTTCCAGTCGGTCCACAAGGGTCTGGCCAGAGCGGTCTTCTTCCAGCCCGCGGGTGTCAGATACGGTCAGAACGGCAACCCTGACAGGGATAAATTCGCGAGAGGGGTCAATTCCTGGCATTGTCGGCGACCTTTTCTGTTTTCTGGTCCAGATGTTGGTAATGGGGCCATTCGCCCTCGGCGATCTGATCAAGGCCGGGAAGATCCTGCCCCATACGGTGACGATAGATCCAGAAGTTTGTCAGTACCCTTTTGATAAAATTCCGGGTTTCTTTGCTGGGCATGGCTTCAATGAAAAATAACGGATCATCCATGTGCTTCGTCTTGGATTTCCATTTTTTCAGATTGCCCGGACCGCCGTTATAGGCAGCGGTCAGGTGAAACAGGTTGGTGTTTACCGTGTCAATATTCATCAGATATTTGAGGTATTTCTGACCCAGCTCCAGATTGTAGGATGGATCAAAAAGTTTTGTGTTGTTGCGGTTACGAAGGGAACGATCACCGGAAAGATAGGTCGCGGTCCTTGGCATGATCTGCATCAGACCCTTTGCCCCAACACCACTTTTCGCCCGGGAGTAAAAACCGGATTCCTGGCGCATGAAGGCATAAATAAGCGCCCGGTCGACCGAGAAGCCGGATTTCGGCTGCCAGCGCGGCATCGGATAGATCGCTGCATCCCAGGTAACATCTTCGGATTCCCAAAGATACAGCCCCATGCGCATGGCAACGGACGGGGCGCCGATCTGTTCAGAAAGGGCCAGCAACAGGGGCGCGAGCCGTGGATTGGCGCTCGGAAAGGCGGCGCGCAGTTCCTGGGCCGCCATATCATATTGTCCGACTTCACTGAGGGCGATAGCCCGCTTGGCAGATGGGATCTTGAGAAGCCAGTCGATATCTTCTTTACCCAGCTTTGGCAGATTCCATCCGAATGGTTTTTCGACACCCAATTGCCGCAATGCCAGCAATCCATAAAAGGTACGGGGTTGCTCTGCTGTCTTCTTTAAATAATAGACCGCTGTTTTGGGATCCCCAAGTTTCAGATAGGCCCGCGAGGCCCACCAGCTCGCTGCCGTATAGTTCCAGTCGGAGATCCGGCTAACCTCGGAAAGAGCTGCAAAATGCTGAGCGGCTCTCTCGAGATCTCCAAGACGCCAGGCGGCAAGCCCGGCTGTCCAGTCGGCCAGCGGCACATGCTTTCGCGATTTTTTTAAGGCGGCCTCACTGAATTCAAGCGCCTTTTCATCTTTGGCATATAGGAAGTAGGACTTTGCTATCTTCTCCCGTAATCGGTCATATTCGACCTGATCGAGAAGTCTGACAATTTTTTTCTGGCCAATATATTTGGCGGCGTTAGTGGGCTGACCCCGATATAGATAGCGCCGCACAACCCGATGGGCATGCACTACATCATTTCGTGTTTGGGCTGACCGCTTGCGCTTGCTCTTATAAGACCGGGACAAAAAAATCGGCTGACCGGGGCCGGTTCCCCCCAAATAACGGCTTTGAAGCGGCTTCGGGATCGGTTTCCATCCCGGCTGACGACGACTTTTTGCCAACTTATAAAGGCGGTGGGCTCCTGGATGGTCGTAATAGGCCTTCATCCAAAGATGTAGTTCTTCATATTTGGCCCGGTATTTGGTCGGGTGCATATAGCGCTGAAACTTCACATGACCCATAAGAATAGGATTGGAAATCTGTTTTATCAGGGCAGAAGCCTGCTTCCATTTTCCGGCGTCCTGTAGCATAAATACTTGCTGATAAAGACTGATATCCTTCTCGGTCAGTTGAGCCGGAACTTGCTCTGCATGGGCTGCACTCAGAGAAAAAAGCAACGCGGTTGCCAGAAACATCCCTTTGAGGCTTCTTGGCATATGCAGATGGAATATGAAAAATCTGGTTGGCGGCGCTGACATGTTCAATACTCTGGCATACTCTGTTCAGGGAGTTGTGGGGATTGATTCTTTTTACCCATTTCAACCCGAATTCCTTAACTTTGCGTCTACAGCCTGTAAATCTGCCCAGGCGTATTTTTTCGATGAAGGATGGTCAAGCAAAAACCCTGGATGAAAAATGGGAAGGGTTGCTATGCTGGCCTCACCAATCGCGACCTCGACCCATTTTCCCCGAAGTCTGTTTATGCTTGTCGTCTGACCCAACAGGATGCTGGCCGCTTCACCGCAGGCGAGGATGACCTTTGGGCCCAACAATTCAATATGGCGCCTGACAAAAGGCAGGCATAAAGCGAGTTCCTCCTGGGTGGCTTTGCGCCCTCCCGGGGGACGCCAGGGAAGGACGCTTGCCAAATAGACATCTTCGCGGCTTAATCGAATTGCCGCCAGCATCTTTGTCAGCAATTCCCCGACTTCACCGGAGAAGGGTTGACCGTTCCTGTCTTCGTCCACGGATGGCTGCCGATCCATAATCATCAATTTCGATCCCGCATTTCCGCTGGCAAAAACCGTGTTTGTCGCCATTTGTTTTAACGGACAACCATCGAAATTCTCTATCGCTGCTCTCAACTCTTCCAAGCTTCCTGCATTCCCTGCTGCTTTTTCCGCTTCGGCGACACCGTCGGCAAGGGAGGCAAACTGCTCAGTCTTTACTGCCTTGCGGGGAAGTACCACAGGTTTTGGGGGCGGCGCCGATATTGAGGCTTGTTCAAAACGGTTCACCGGCGCGAGACCGATGGTTTCATCAACACCTGCTTCCAGATAGAATTTCAACAACCCGTATGTTTCTGTCTTAGTGACCATGACCCCATCTTAACAGGTGATGCCGGTAAATTAGAAGCCGGCAAAAACCGTTTTTTACTGGTTGATTCTCATCTGCGCCCTAATTCTATTTTTGCTGATACGGCACCACTTGGTGCCAGACCCGAAAAAACCTGTTCGCGGACGTCGGGGAACGCCCGATATCCGCCATTGTGGGTCGCAAACAGCATTGACGCACCGCAAAAAAAATATAGTGTCGTCGATAAAGTAGGCGAAATTTGGCCATCGCGAGGAGTTTTTAGACTCCCAAATAAAGTAAAAAAAGCGGCGGTCCATTTGGGGAAAAGAAGAGGCTTAGTATGGAACGCGAATCTATGGAGTTTGATGTTGTCATTGTCGGCGGGGGACCTGCAGGGCTGTCTGCAGCAATTCGATTACGACAACTGGGTATGGAAACCGGCACAGAAATCAATGTCTGCGTTCTGGAAAAAGGCTCCGAGATCGGTGCACATATTCTGTCCGGCAATGTGTTCGAGACACGGGCTCTGGATGAGCTGATCCCTGATTGGAAAGAAAAAGGCGCACCGCTGAATACGCCGGTAAAGTCCGAAAAATTCTTTTTCATGACCGAATCCAGTGAATTGCGGTTTCCGAATTTCCTGTTACCGGGACAGCTCCGGAATCATGGCAATTATATCATCAGCCTTGGTAACTTATGTCGCTGGCTGGCGGAACAGGCGGAAGAGCTTGGGGTTGAAGTCTATCCCGGCTTCGCGGCTGCGGAAATCCTTTATAACGAGGATGGCAGCGTCAAAGGGGTTGCCACCGGGGATATGGGCATTGGCCGTGACGGCGAGAAGAAAGGCGCCTATGAGCCCGGAATGGAACTCCATGCCAAATATACCCTGTTTGCTGAAGGTGTTCGCGGTTCGCTGACCAAGGTGCTGTTCGACAAGTTTAACCTTCGTGAAAACTGCGATCCTCAGACATTTGGGATTGGCATCAAAGAGTTGTGGGAACTGGATCCGTCCCAGCATAAAGAAGGACAGATTTTCCATAGCTTTGGCTGGCCGCTTGATCACAATACCTATGGGGGATCTTTCGTCTACCATTTTGAGAATAACCAGGCTTATGTCGGTTATGTGGTCGCTCTCGATTATGAAAATCCTTATCTCTCACCCTATGATGAGTTTCAGAAGTTCAAAACCCATCCAATGATGAAAGAGATGCTGAAAGGCGCCAAGCGGGTGGCGTATGGCGCGCGTGCGATTAATGAGGGTGGATTTCAGTCCGTACCCGAGCTTGTATTCCCCGGCGGTGCGATTATCGGCTGTTCGGCAGGCTTCCTCAATGTTCCAAAGATCAAGGGTACCCATACGGCGATGAAATCCGGGATGATGGCCGCCGAGGCCATTGCGGCGGAAATGACCGAGAATGCCGACGCGCCATCGCCGGTTCTTGATGCCTATCCAGAGCTATATAAATCCTCCTGGGTGTATGATGAGCTTTATCGGGTGCGCAACAGCCGCCCGGCTTTCAAATGGGGCCTGCTTGCCGGAACCCTTTATACGGGGTTGGACTTGAAACTGCTGCGTGGCAAAGCGCCTTGGACCTTCAAGCATCATGATGATCATTCGGCGCTTAAGAAAGCAAAAGACTGCAAGAAGATCGAATATCCGAAATATGATGGTGTCTATACCTTCGACAAGCCATCTTCCGTGTTTCTTTCAAACACCAACCATGAGGAAGATCAGCCTGTCCATTTGACTCTGAAGGATGACACCGTACCTGTGGCCGTCAACTACACGGAATATGCCGGCCCGGAGCAGAGATTCTGCCCGGCCGGTGTCTATGAGTTCCTGACGGACGATGATGGATCCAATCCGAGATTGCAGATAAATGCGCAAAACTGTGTGCATTGTAAGACCTGCGATATCAAAGATCCTACACAAAATATTAACTGGGTTGTGCCAGAAGGGGCAGGCGGTCCGAATTATCCGAATATGTAGCAATTGCGTGAAGTCGGTCAGAAAATTGTTTAACTCTCTTCCATCACGCCCTACATATTCGTTAGCCCGGGACTTGTTAGGTCTTTTGCGTTGGAATTGTATAAGAGGGATTGAGACGGAAATGGCAGGCACACGGTCAAGAGTTATTAGAACAGTATTGGGCGGCCTGATTGTTACCGCCGCATTAAGTGCCTGTGCAGGCCCCAGCCAATCAAGCGAACAACGCAGCAATCTTCCGAAAGCATTTCTGGATGAAGGCGGAACATCATCTGCCTATGGATCCTCCTATACGGGCAGCTATCTGGCCGGGCGTCATGCCCTGCGCGAAAAAGATGCCGCCGCGGCTGCCCAGTATTTTGATGAAGCAATGGCAGGCCGCGAGGAGGACGTCTATCTAGTCCGTGGGGCCTTTCAGGCCGTGCTGGCCAAAGGGGACGTCGAGAAAGCCATTGAGCTTGCCAACATTCTCGTAGAAAGGGACGGAGACAAATCTGCGGCCCATCTGGTTCTTGCCATCGACAATATTCGCAAAGGTGATTTCGCCAAAGCCAAAGAGCATCTGACACAGACCAATGACAGTGGTTTTAATGTTCTGGTGAAGCCCCTATTGATGTCGTGGATCGTCATGGGAGAAGGCAATGTAGACGCTGCTTTGGCGGAGCTCAATGTTCTTGATAAATATGACGGGTTTGATGCCCTCAAGGACTATCATGCAGCGTTGCTTGTTGATGTTTCCGGACAGGTGGAGCGGGCAGAAGAACAATATGCAAAAGCAATGGAAGGGCCCGCCGCCCGCGCGGTCCGACTTGTTCAATCCTATGGAACCTTTCTGATTGAACAGGGAAAAGAAGATCAGGCAAGAGAGCTGTTTGAGGAATATATTAAGACCTATCCCTTAAGCCCGACCATTAACCGGATACTGGAAGATATGGATGCGGGCGAGAAATTTGAGCCGATCCTCAATTCTGCAGCCGATGGAGCCGCGGAAGCACTTTACAGTTCCGCATCTGTCATCGGCCAGGAGCGAGCCGTTGGACTGGCTGCGACCTATATCTATTTCACTTTGATGCTCAAACCGGACTTCCCGGTCGCCCGGGTTTTGCTGGCGGAAACCGCCGAGGGAAGTGACCGCTGGCAGGAAGCCTTTAATCTGTATAACCAGATCGAAAGTGACTCCGCCTATTACAAAAACGCCCGGATCCGCTCTGCCTGGACCAAATATAAAATGGGACAGCAGGAGGAAGCGGTCGCCTGGCTGGAAGAAATTGCCGCTCAGTATCCAGATGATATCGAGGCTATGGTCGTTCTCGCGGATATGTATCGTGATCAGAAGGACTGGTCAGAGGCGGCGCGTCAGTATGGCCGGGCTGTGGACCGCCTGCAGAACTACGAAAACCGGCATTGGTCTCTGTTTTACGCCCGCGGTATCGCTTATGAGCAATCCAAACAATGGAAGAATGCCGAAGCGGATCTGTTGAAATCTCTCGAACTGCGGCCGGATTATCCGCCGGTTCTCAACTATCTTGCCTATTCCTGGGTCGACCGGGACGAAAATCTCGAGCAGGCCAAGGAGATGTTGATAAAGGCGGTTTCCTTACGTCCTCGAGACGGCTTCATCGTCGATAGTCTTGGCTGGCTTTATTACCGCCTCGGTGAGTTCGAGGATGCGGTCATCCAGCTTGAAAAAGCGGTTTCCCTTGAGGCGGCCGATCCGACGATAAATGATCATCTGGGGGATGCTTACTGGCGGGCGGGGCGTCGGGAAGAAGCAAAGTATCAGTGGCGCCGTGCCCTCTGGCTCGAACCGGCGGCAGATCAGATACCCCTGATCGAAGAAAAGCTGAAATCCGGACTGAAAGATGAGATAAAGGCGGAGAACTAATCGCCGGCTTCCATTCTTTGAGACTGACCCCATGCTGACCGCTCACGCGAGACCCAAAGTAAATCTGTTTTTGCATGTCACCGGCCGGCGGGACGACGGTTATCACCTGCTGGAAAGCCTCGTTATTTTCCCGGACGGCGGGGATGTTCTGACAGTGGCAGACAGTGACACACTCACCTTTTCTGCCTCGGGCCCATTTTCAGAAAAACTTGGGCCGGAGGAGGACAATCTGGTCCTGAAAGCCGCGAAGCTGCTTCGCTCACTTTCTTTGGATTTACCGGGAGCCCATATTTCCCTGATAAAGAATCTGCCTGTCGCGTCGGGGATCGGCGGTGGCTCTGCAGATGCTGCCGCGGCTCTCATGTTACTGAACCGGCTCTGGAAGCTGAAAAAAACGCCTGAAGATCTGGCCGAGACGGGCCTTGAGCTCGGCGCTGACGTCCCGGTCTGTTTGCATGGTCAGCCGGCGATCATGCGAGGGGTCGGAGAAAAACTGACCCCAGTCACCGTCCCTCCTGATTTCCATCTGATTTTAGTCAATCCCGGATATCCCGTTTCAACTCCTGCTGTTTTTAAGCATCTGTCACCCCCCTTTACGCCGGAAGATCCGTTACAAAGCGTACCGGACGATCTTCCAGGGCTGGTGGATTGGCTGGGGAGTAAGAAAAACGATCTGCAAGCCGCCGCAATAGAAATTGTTCCGGCAATCAAATCGGTTTTGGAAGTCCTCTCATCCCAGTCAGGATGTTTGCTCGGACGAATGAGCGGAAGCGGCGCGACCTGTTTCGGCATTTTCATGTCTTCCGAGGAAGCCGATATGGCTGCAAAAAATGTAAAGGCCCGTCACCCAGACTGGAAAGTGAGCGTTCACTCACATTTAGGCAGACCTCATTTCGAATAACTTTTCCAATTTCCGGGAAATTTGAAAATAGGCCTTGAGATTGGGTTTTGCTTTGGATAGAAAGAGGCTCCTCGATGGGGTGTAGCCAAGCGGTAAGGCAACGGGTTTTGATCCCGTCATGCGCAGGTTCGAATCCTGCCACCCCAGCCACCTCTTCAAAAACAAACTTCCTTTGAATTCGGACATTGCCCATATGGACGATGGTTGGTCATCCGTAATATAGTAGGGCATTCAAACAAGATAATCACATTGGGAGCAACCTTTGGGGCCGACGTCAAACAGCTATATTTCACAGCGTATCAAACTTCATTATGTCGATTGGGGAAATCCGGAAGCGCCGCCGCTGTTGCTGATACATGGCGGCCGCGATCATTGTCGGAACTGGGACTGGATTGCCGAGGAGTTACGTCATGACTGGCATGTGATTGCGCCGGACTTGCGGGGGCATGGGGACAGTGGATGGTCCACCGACGGGAATTATAGCATCCAAAGCTATGTCTATGATATTGCGCAGCTTATCCACCAGAAGGAGCTCAATCCGGTTACCATCGTGTCGCATTCCATGGGCGGCAATATTGCATTGCGTTATACGGGGCTGTATCCGGAGAATGTCAAAAAACTGGTGGCCATCGAGGGGCTTGGTTTCTCGCCCAAAATGATCAAGGAAGCGCAAGCCGTTCCAATGGCCAAGCGATGGCGCGACTGGATCGAGAAGAAGCGCTCGGCCAGTGCCAGAACCCACCGCCGATATGAAACCTTCGACGACGCCCTCTCGCGCATGAAGGATGAGAATGGTCATCTGTCGGATGCCCAGGCCCTGCATCTGACAACCCATGCCGTGAACCAGAATGAAGATGGAACCTTCAGCTGGAAGTTTGATAACTACATGAGGGTCTGGTCACCCTTTGACATTAGCCAGGAAGAAACCCAAAAACTGTGGAACGCGATTACCTGCCCGACCTTGCTGTGCTATGGCAAGGATAGCTGGGCGTCAAATCCCGCAGAAGACGGGCGATTAAAGCATTTCAAAAATGCGACGTTAAAAAACTACGAAAATGCCGGCCATTGGTTGCACCATGACCAATTCGACGAATTTGTGAAGGATCTGAGAGCTTTTCTGTGACGAACCTGCGGGAAAATAGAAAGAAAAAAGAGTCATATTGGCCAGTGATACCCCAAATCCTGTAGTTCGACGCGAACGCCTTAGCGAACGGTCTTCCAAAAGCATTTAACGTCACATTAATAGGAAGAAGACTAGGCTTCATATGGGTCAAATTTGACTCACATGTAATTAAAGATAGTATTATGAGCGGTATTTAAACTGTTAGCTGGCAATAAACAGATGAAAAAGCTGGTATCATTACTTGGACTGTTGCTCTGCGCCGCCTGCTCGACGCCTGAATATATCAGCCCGGGCATTACGGCGCAGGAAAAGGCGATCTCACAATCCATGATCGCCCTGGAAGAATATCCGCAAAAGCAAGAAGCCAGCTACGCGGAAAACAAGGTGCGGGCGAGAGCGATTTTCGAGAAGTTGAAAATCGCCGGAGCGCCGGTCTGCCGTTTCACCTCGGAACAGAAATATAACTCCTGCTCTTTCATGACATTGCAGTTCAAAAATGATGATACCGTCAATGCCTATGCCCATGGCAGCAACAATATCGTCATCTATTCAGGCCTGATGGCTTATGCGAACAGTGACGATGAACTGGCCCTCGTCATCGGTCATGAGATGGGACATCATCTCGCCGATCATATCAACGAAGACCAGAAACATGCGGCTGTTGGCAGTGTCGTCGGGGCGATCCTGCTCGGGGCCTTGGGAGCGCTTTCCGGGGATGCAAATCTGGCCGGGGAAATGGCTAATCTCGGGGCCACCGCAGGCGGTCAGGCCGGGGCTTTGTCCTTTAGCAAGGAACAGGAACAAGAAGCCGATTACATCGGGTCTTACCTGGTGGCCAAGGCCGGTTATGATGTCAAAAAAGGCAGCAGGTTCTTTGCCAAAATGTATAAGCTCAATCCCCGGACCGGCAGCAAGGATCCCGCTAAATCCGCTCTGTTTGACACCCATCCCACAGATGACGAACGCCATGCGACTCTTCTGAAAATATCGAAGGAAGTGGAAAAAAAGAAAGCATCTGACCAAGTGCTGCTTCCCTTCAAGGGAAGCCGAAAGCAGTAAAAAAGATTTTAATCAGGTAAATTCTTCGCGACGACCATCACCATCGGGCCGAATTTCTTGGACAAAGTGATCCCGCTATTCCTAACTACCGTAAAACAAAGTGAACACAGGGTAGGATTTTTTGTATGGATTGGGCGGTAAATGTATCTCTCCGTTGGGTCAGAATGGTCTGTGTCATAGGACTAGGGGTTTTTTCCGCGGCCTGCGGCTCGCATGCGGACAGGGTTATCGATGCCTCGTCGCCGCCGCATCATACGGCAGATGGCTTTCGCAATCTGCATGTTGAGCATTCCAATAAGAGCTTCTTTGACTTTATTGCCATGAGATATTTCAGCGATACGGTCTGGGCTGATCATGAATCCAGAGCGGATGAAGTCCCGGTTCAGCAGATCGACCTGTCAAGGGTCCAGAACCCACCGGGAAATTTTCAGATCAGTTGGCTCGGACATTCCACTTTCCTGATCCAGAAAGACGGACTGAATATCCTGACGGATCCTGTATTCGGAGATCGGGCGTCCCCGGTCCTTTTTGCGGGGCCAAAGCGATATGTGCCGCATGTCATGGATTATAAGGATCTTCCCAAGATCGATTATGTCATCATCAGCCATAATCATTATGATCATCTGGATAATGTGGCGGTCCGCCATCTCGTTGATCAGCCGATTTATCTTGTTCCCCTCGGCCTGAAACCCTGGTTTATCTATCAGGGAGTCAGTCCCGACCGCATTGTCGAGAGAGACTGGTGGGACCGGTCGGTGTTCGCAGATGTCACAATCCAGGCGATGCCCTCTCAGCATTGGTCTGCCCGGGGGCTATTTGATCGTCATAAAACCTTGTGGGCCAGTTGGCTCATTGATTACGGGGATTACAGTATCTGGTTTGCTGGGGATACCGGCTATAACGAGATCGAGTTCAAGGAGATTGGCGCAGCAACGGGAGGGGTGGATCTCGGCCTTATTCCGATTGGAGGTTATGCCCCGCGATCATTTATGAAAAAATATCATATCAATCCCGAGGAAGCCATTCAGGTTCATCAGGACATTAAAGCCAAGAAAAGCATAGGCATGCATTGGGGGACGTTTCCCATGACGGCGGAGGGACCCATCGATCCCTATGTGGAGCTTTTGAAGCAGCGGGAGCTCTACCAGTTGAATGAAGAGGAATTTATCACCATGAGGGTCGGGGAAACCCTGACGACCGGTGAGACTTTGATGAGCAAAAAATAAGGGCGCCGGAAGCGCCCTTATCTTCGGAATTAGCTGTAGCGGTATGGCCGCCCGGCTTTCAACATTTCTTCGTTATATTTCTTGAAGATATTGACGACCTTGGCTTTGGTTTCAGATTCAGCCGCAATCTCATCCCAGAATTTCCAGGCTGCCTGCTCGACGGTTTCCCATTCCGCATCCGGGATGGTCGTCAATTTCATCTTCGTGCCATTGACCCGAAGCGCCGCTTCGCCGCCCCAATACCACCATTGCCGGTAATAATGAGAGCTGTCCATGGTCAGTTTCAGTAGTTCCTTCAACCGATCCGGAAGCTCGTTATAGCGATCCATATTGGCAAAGAAGGACCCGGCCCAGGCACCTGAGATATTGTTGGTCAGGAAATAGTTAGTCACATCAGCCCAACCGACCGTGTAATCCTCGGTAATGCCGGACCAGGCAATACCATCAAGCTCTCCGGTCTGTACGGCAACTTCGATATCCTCCCAGGGCAGGGTAACCGGCACCACACCGAACTGGCTGAGGAAGCGACCAGCGGTTGGGAAGGTGAAGATCCGCTTGCCCTTCATGTCTTCCAGGCTGTTGATGGGGTCTTTGGTTGCGAAATGGCACGGATCCCAGGCGCCGGCGGACAGATGCTTGACACCGAGTTTTGAATATTCCGCATCCCAAATCTCGTTCAGGCCATACTGGTTGAAGAGAACGGGAACATCCAGGGAATAACGGCTGGCAAACGGAAAATAGCCGCCAAACACGGTCACTTCCGTGGGAGAAGCCATGGAGTCATCGTCGGACTGCACGGCATCAATTGTGCCTTTTTGCATCGCCCGGAATAGCTCTCCGGTGGGGACCAACTGATCGGCAAAGAACAGTTCAATCTCCATGTCATCGCCCGCGACTTTATTGAAGGCATCGATGGCGGGTTTGATCACATGTTCGGCCAGAGCCGGACCGGCATAGGTTTGCATCCGCCAGCGGATCTTTGACTGGGCAATGGCCGGGGTGGCAAAGGCCGCCGCGGGGGCCGCTACGGCGGCACCTGTCAGAAACTTACGTCTGGTTGTTGTCATAACATTCTCCTTCAGTTGAATTTCAAGGTGTCATCTGGTCAGTCTAAAAATGTTCCTTCTCCATTGATCTTATTTTCCATACACATAATCCGGCAACCACAAGGCAATTTCCGGAAACGCCATTACGATTATTAACGCCAGGATCATCACAGCGACAAAAGGCGCAATGGATCCGTATATATCCCGCAAGGTTATCTCCGGCGGTGCCATCGCCCGCATCAGAAACAGATTATAGCCAAAGGGCGGGGTCATGTAGGCGATCTGGGTGGTGATCGTATAGAGGATCCCGTACCAGATCAGATCGAACCCGAGAGCATGCACCAGTGGTACATAGAGAGGGGCCACAATCACCAGCATGGCCGTATCATCCAGGAATGTGCCCATCAGCAGGAATGAGAGCTGCATGATGATCAGGATCACCCAGGGATTGAGGCCGAGCTGTTCGGTGAACAGGTCCTCGATGGCGCGAACTGCACCGAGACCGTCAAAGACGGCGCCGAAGCCGAGGGCGGCCAAAATGATCCACATGAACATACAGGAAATGGCCAGGGTCTGACGAACGGAGGTTTCAAACACCTGTTTTGTCATCCGACCTTTCAGAATGGCCGCGATAAAGGCGGCCATGGCGCCGATGGCGGAGCTTTCCACCAGGCTGGTCCAGCCATTGACAAATGGCACCATCATCGACGCGAAGATCACCACGGGAAGGATACCGGCCCTGAGAAGTCGCAGTTTCTCCGCCAATGGCACTTTTCGCTCTTCCTCGTCAAGGACCGGGCCAAGCTTGGGCTGCAGGCGGCAGCGGATGGCGATATAGAGAATAAACATCCCCGCCATCATCAGCCCGGGCAAAACCCCGGCAAGCCAAAGCTGCCCTACCGGCTGCCGGGCAATCATGGCATAGAGCACCAGGACAACAGACGGCGGCACAAGAATGCCAAGGGAGGATCCGGCCTGGATGACACCGGTGACCATGCGCTTGTCATATCCGCGGCGCAGAAGCTCGGGCAGGGCGATGGTGGCGCCAATGGCCATGCCGGCCACAGACAGACCGTTCATGGCAGAAACCAGGACCATCAGGGCGATGGTCCCAATGGCCAGGCCGCCATGCACCGGCCCCATCCAGACATGAAACATCTTGTAGAGATCATCGGCAATTTTTGATTCCGATAGGACATAGCCCATGAAAATAAACATCGGCAAGGTCAGCAGCGGATACCATTTCATCAGCTTCATGGCGGAGGAGAAGGGGATGTCCGAACCGCCGGTGCCCCAGAGGGCCAAAGCAGCAATGGCAGCGACGGCACCGATGGCGCCAAAGACCCGTTGGCCGGTCATCAGCATCAGCATCATGGACGCGAACATCGCTATGGCGATCAGGTTATAGGACATCAGAGTTCGACACCCCGGATTTTTGCCAGGTCTTTCAGAAACTCTGATATTGCCTGCAAGAGCATCAGGAAGAAGCCAACGCACATGATGATCTTGATCGGCCACATATAGGGGCGCCAGGCGGTTGAACTGCGCTCTCCATATTCAAGGGAATAGCTGGTGCTGTCGATGGCGCCATAGAGCAGAACCCCGAGATAGAAGATCAGCAGGAAGATGGTAATGACATCCACCTGCGCCTTTCGGTGCGGAGACCAGTTGCCATAGAACAGATCCATGCGGACATTGGCGCCGAGCTGAATGGAGTAGGGACCCCCCATGATATAATAGGTGACCATGGCGAACTGGGCGATTTCCAGGGTCCAGAGCGACGGCAGAATAAAAGTCTTGGAAAAGGACGACCAGAGCAGGATGGCAATCATTACGAAGATGCCATACATCATGACCCGGCCGATCCGGCGGTTCATACCATCGACAAAATGAACATATCTGCTGATGAAAGCGGGCATACGGCTCCTGAAGGGCGTTGTCATGTTCGGGCGCGTTCAGGAGGTCTCACGAAAGCGGTGGGGCAGACCGTGATATCCAATTGCACTTACACAAACGATACCGCGAAAAAATGAATTGATAAACAGAGAAATCGGTTTCGGACAGAAGCTCACAGAAATTCCCTATTTCAAAAAGGCAGTCGATAAACCTGTTGACATAACTGCGAATGATTATCATTATCAATAAATAAGTCGGACTTGAGGAATTCTTGATGGCACAAGCAGAAATGATACCGGATTCGCTGGACGAGCTGTCCTTTCCAGAACAGTTGATCCTGTGGACCGCCCGTTACTGGGCGGATGGCTACCGGCAGAACTATTCCCCCTTCGAGACCCTGAAAGAGACTTACAGACGCGCCAAATGCCCAGAGTCTCTCCTGTTGCTCGACAGCTTCCTGTCCTTGATGGTTGCCGGGCGCAGCCGTCCGGTGGATATCCGTTGCCCCTGCTGTGGCGGTATCTCACCGGATGAATGGCGCATTCTACAATCGATTGCGCTGGCGCAGACGGGAAACATCTTTCAGATTTCGGGAATGATCTCCCACTTTTTGGAGCCGGCCACCGTCCGACACTGCCTGCCGCTTTTTCTCAACTGGGCCGAGGATCTTGGCGACAAGAACCTGTATCTGCCGGTACGCAGCGCGCTTCTCGATCATCTTTACCGAAACCATGCCGCGGTAAATCACAACCGCCCGCAGAATTTTGTGAAACCAATTTCCAAATCGCTCCTTCATTGAGGGTCAGCGAGTGTTTCAGATGCTTGCCATATGACCCTGCTGCAGGCTAGAACGGGGAAAATAATAAGAAAGTATTCTTCAAAAAATGTCACCCGCCGTTCCGCCAAACCCCATGCGCTCCGCCTTGATGATGCTGGCGGCTTGTGCCCTGATCGCGGCGACAACCCTGATTGCCAAGGCGCTGGGGACAGGTTTTGGCGAGGAACCGCTGCATCCGTTTCAGATCAGCGCGGGCCGTTTCATTTTTGCTCTTATGGGCTTAATGATTTTTCTGCCGATCCTGAGACCGCGGTTTCATAAGCCCGCGATCAAGCTCCATATCGGCCGGTCCTTTTTTGGCTGGGCCGGTGTGACCCTGATGTTCGCGGCCGTCGCCCATATCCCGATATCCGATGCGACGGCCATCAGCTTTCTCAATCCGATTTTCGGTATGCTGCTTGCCATCCCGCTGTTAGGAGAGCGGGTGGGCCCCATCCGCTGGCTCGCCGTCGCCATTGCCCTGATCGGGGCGCTGGTTCTGCTCAGGCCCGGAACCGCCGCCTTTGAACCCGCCGCCCTTATCGCTCTGCTGGCCGCCCTGTTCATGGGCATGGAAGTCATCCTGATCAAGAAACTGACGGGCCGGGAGGCGCCGGTTCAAATCCTCGTCATCAATAACAGTATCGGTGCGGTTATCGCCTGTACCGCCGCCAGCTTCGTCTGGATGCCCCCCAGCCTGTCTCAGTGGGGGGCGCTTGCAGCGATTGGCCTGGTTATGGTGTCTGCCCAGGCTTTATATATCCAATCCATGCGCAGCGGGGAGGCGAGCTTTGCCCTGCCGTTCTCCTATTCCACTTTAATATTCGCGACCTTCTATGACTTTTGGATTTTCGATGTCGCCCCCGGAGGGATCAGCATTATGGGCGGGCTGATCATTCTCTCAGGTGCCCTTTTGCTGGGCTGGCGGGAAATCCTGCAGGAGCGACGAAAGGCGGGGAATGCCTGATTTTTCTGCATCGCTGGTTAGCTGAGTCTGGATTTTCTTGGTATCAACTGATATCGGTTCAGGGTAATCTTCATATCCTGATATAAACAAGGACAAATTCATGGGCTATGAGTTTCTGCTGACGTCTATCATTGTCATTCTACTACCAGGCACCGGCGTGCTCTATACGCTGGCAGTAGGGCTGGGGCAGGGTCTGCGGCAAAGCATTTTCGCGGCTTTTGGATGCACCTTGGGGATCGTGCCTCATGCGCTGGCCAGTATTATCGGTCTCTCGGCCCTTTTGCATACAAGTGCAACGGCCTTTCAGATCGTGAAGTTCCTGGGGGTTGCCTATCTTCTTTATATGGCCTGGAATGTCCTGAAGGATAAAGGGATCTTGCAGGTTTCCGGGGACAGAACCCGGACTAAACCTATGAAAATAGTCGTCAGTGGCTTTTTGCTCAACATACTCAATCCGAAGCTGTCCTTGTTCTTTCTGGCCTTCCTGCCGCAATTCGTATCCGGTAGTGCTGCAAGCCCGACAGTAGACATGTTGACCCTGGCCGGAGTTTTCATGTTTCTCACATTTGCCGTTTTTGCTGTCTATGGTGCCGCGGCATCGGCAACGCGAGACTATATTTTATCAAAACCCGTTGTGATGACGTGGCTGAGGCGGTCCTTTGCGGGGGCCTTTGCCATATTGGGCGCTAGACTGGCCCTGTCAGAGCGATAACAAAGATCAACGAGACCAAAGTTCAAAGTAAAGGGAGCAATAAAATGAAATTTCTAACAAAATCCATCCTGGCTGGTTTTGGCCTGAGCCTGGCTTTGTCCGGCGCCGCACTGGCAGAAACCCGGGTCACCTATAAATCTGCCAAGACCACGTCCTCCTACTATCAGATGGCGGTTCAGATCGCCGAGGCCATGAAGGCTGCCTCCGGCGGCGATATCATCGTGACAGTGGAAGAAAGCCAGGGCTCGGTTCAGAATGTTATGGAAGCCAAGGCGCGCGGCGGAGACTATGTCTTTACAACCCCGCCGGTTCTGGTGAAGCTGGCCCAGGGCGGTAAGGCCATGTTCAAGGATAAATCCGATCCCAAATTTGATGAGATCCGGGCTTTATTCCCCATTCCATCCCTGACCATGCATTTCGTCATGTCGGAAGGCAGCGGTGTCAAGGACTTCAGTGATCTTGAAGGCAAGAAGGTGTTGATCGGCAAAGGTTCTTTCGGCGCGCGGGAAGGGGCCAAATACCTGAAACTGTTTGGTCTGGAAGGCAAGGTTGATCTTGCCGATGTGGAACTATCCAATGCGGTTCCGGCCCTTAAAAACGGTCAGATTGATGGTTTTGTTACCGCCGGTTCCTGGCCGGCTCCAAATGTGATTGAAGCAGCCGCGTCCACCGGCGTTACTGTGTTGTCCCTTGATGACGAACAGATCGCGAAAACCAAGCGTACCAAGCTCGTGATCCCTGCCGGAACCTATTCCGGACAGGACGCGGATATTACGACTACCTCTCTGCCGGTTGTCGCCTATACAACCACGGCCATGGATGACGAAACGGCCTATCAGCTGACCAAGACCTATTGGGAGCAGAAAGCAAAGATGGGAGAAGGCGCTGCCTGGTGGAATGGTGTTGATGAAGAACTGCTGTCCAATATCACTGGCAAAATCCATCCTGGTGCGGTCCGTTATTACGAGGAAACAGGCGTCGCCCTGACCGATGATCAGCGTTAAAGATCTCGTCGATTATGTCTGAAATCAAATGTCAGGCGGTTTTTCCGCCTGACATTTTTTTCCAATCCGTTTTCTATGCAGCCTGACCCCTCATTCCGTTCCCCCGCGACCCGGCTTGCCTGGTTTATTTTGGCCGCCTTGCTGGTCGCCTTTCATATCGGGCTGATTTTTTCCGGATTGGTGCCGAATCTGGTGAGCAGGCCCCTGCATATGGCCTTCATTCTGCCCTGGGTATTGGTCTTCGCGGCGTCTTCCCGCTGGCAGACGATGTCCGGGACCGTACTTGCGGCTTTAGGGATCGGAAGTTGCCTCTGGATCGCCTTTTCCCATGACATGCTGGCGGACCAATATGGTTTTCTGGAGAATAATTTCCAGCTTGCCATAGCGGCTATCCTGTTGTTTGTGGTGCTGGAAGCTTCCCGTCGGGCCATTGGCTGGCCTTTGCCTACGGTCGCCTTGATTGCGCTGCTTTATGGCTTGTTCGGCCAGCATATTCCCGGGGAATTTGGTCATGCGGGCACCCCGATCTACAGCTTTCTCGGCACCCTGACCATAGCGGAAGGTGGCATTTGGGGCAGCCTGACCGGGGTTTCAGTTGGTATTGTCGCTATCTTCGTCATATTCGGTGCAGTTCTCAATTCGGGGGAGGCAGGACAGGGCTTTATGAATGTGGCCGCCGCCGCGGCCGGGCGTTTGAAGGGCGGGGCCGCCAAGGTCTCGGTTATTTCCTCGGCCCTGTTTGGATCCATTTCCGGCTCCGCCTCCGCCAATGTCGCCTCGACCGGTGCGATTACCCTGCCGGCCATGACTTCCCTCGGCTATCCGAAGCGTCTGGCCGCCGCGGTGGAGGCCGTTGCCTCTTCCGGCGGACAGATCATGCCGCCTTTGATGGGGGCGGGGGCCTTTGTCATGGTCGAGCTCACCGGGGTGCCCTATACCGGCATCATGGCTGCCGCTTTTTTGCCGGCCATCCTGTATTTCCTGGCGGTCTGGGTCGGGATCAATGCCTATTCGCGCAAATTCGATCTGAAGTCCATTGCCAAAGAGGATCAGCCCGCATCCCGGGATATTCTCATCACTTCCGCTTTTTTCCTGATCCCCTTTGCGGTCCTGATGTGGGGCATGTTCGGGGCCGGATATACGCCGCAATATGCTGCCTGTCTGTCGATACTGGCGGGAGCCTTGTTGCTGTTCATCGATCGTCGGCTGCGTTTTAATCTGCGGGAGATCTGCGAGAGAATTGAGAGGGCCTGCCTGACCGCAGGTCGCCAGGTTTCCATGATCGCCGCCATCATTCTCTGTGCGTCGATCATCATCGGGGTGCTGTCGATCACCGGGCTTGGGGTCAAGATCACCTCCCTTATCCTATCGGGATCCGGGGGGCTGCTGTGGCCCTCGTTGTTGCTGACGGCCTTTGCCTGCTTGATCCTTGGGATGGAGGTGCCGACCACCGCCGCCTATGTGATTTGCGTCTCCGTCGCCGGTCCGGCACTGATTCAGCTTGGTCTGCATCCGCTGCAGGCCCATCTGTTCGTTTTCTGGTTTGCGCTGTTGTCGACCATCACACCGCCGGTCTGCGGAGCTGTTTTCATTGCCTCCGGGATGATCGGGGAGAACTGGCTGCGGGTGGCCCTGACGGCCATGGCCCTCGGGGTGGGGCTTTATATCATTCCGTTGGCCATGATTGCTAATCCGTCCCTGCTGGATTTTGCAGAAGCGCCTCTCTCCGCTTTATTGACCTTCCTTCAGGTTGCGGTCGGATTGACGGTGATCTCCTTTGCCCTGATTGCCACAAGGAACGCAGGGCTCAAGCTTGGGCTGGTGTTGGTCGGAGGCGCGTTTATCTTCTTCCCCGTTTTCGTATATGGTTAGCTCGGCCGACGGAAAAAGCGAATTCCAGCGACGATCAGGATGAGAGTGAACAGGCAAATGGCACCGAGGATGATGCTAATCAGCATGAGCACGGACCCTTCCCAGACATGAACAACCAACCAACCGGCAAGGGCGAGCAAAATGAGCCGGGCGGTGATGGCCAGGAACGGGATTAGCGGCTTATTGGCGCCAAACAGAGCAAAGGTCAGACCCAGCCCGGCTCCGAGCAACGGCAGCAGCGGACCCACCCAGTTGAGATAAAGAGCTCCGGAGGATATCACTTCGGGGTCTTCTGAAAACAGCGCCATCCACTGTTCGGCGGCCAGCAAGGCGGCCGCTCCGAACAGAAGGCCGATGGCAATGGAGATGCCGGTGCCGTACCAGGCGATCTGCTGGACCCGATCCTGCTGCCCGGCCCCGAGATTAGTCGCCACCATGGTAATTACGGCGGACCCGAGAGCGAAAGTGACCGGGATCTGCAGGAGTTCAAGCCGGTTAGCCACGCCATATCCTGCCAGCATCACCTGGCCGTAGGTGGCCATCAAGCCGGTCGAGAGGATGAGGATCATCTGGGTCTGCAGAACATTCAGGGAGGCAAATCCACCGATCCCGAGGATTTCTTTCATATGCGGTCCTGAGGGTTTGAAATTCCGCCAGCTCAATCGCACAACGCTTTTTCCCCTCAGCAGATAGATCAGCAAAAGCAGGGCTCCGGCGCCATAGGAAGAAAGTATAGCAATGGCCGCCCCGCTGATACCAAGAGCCGGGAAGGGACCCCATCCCAGGATCAGCGCCGGTGCCAGCGCCAGGTGGAAGGCTTCGCCGACGACAATGGCGCTGGCGGGGATCAGCATATTGCCGGTGCCGCGCAGAATATTCGCCAGCACATTCATCAGCCAGACCAGGAAGATGCCCCCAAAGACGATGGCGGAATAGATATTGGCGGCCTCGAGACTGGCGCCCTCAAGCCCCAGTCCCTGATAGATCGCGCTGCCGAAAGCTAAGAAAATGGAGCTGAAGAAAGCCGCGAAGAGCAGTGCGAGGAGAAGCCCTTGCGCGGCGACAATGCCCGCGTCCTTTTGTTCCCCGGCCCCAAGCGCCCGGGCGACGGCAGCGGCGGTTCCGGTGCCAAGACCGCTTGCCGACATCATCTGCATGATCAGAAAAATAGGAAAGACAATACTGACCCCGGCCAGAGCCTCGGTTCCGAGCCAGCCGATAAACACGGCATCGAACGCGATAAAAGCCACCCGGGCAACGGCTTCTCCCACATTCGGGGCAGAGAGACGCAACAGGGTTGTCAGGATGGGTCCCTGCAGCATTTTTTCGGTTGGTGACAGAACCGTTTTTGTCAATTCGGAGGCGGGACTTTTCAGAGGGTCTGTCGGCAGATCTGTCATCGCGGATTAGGTTCCGGCTGTTATTGGTATGGAAGGGCAGCACAGCATGACGACTGACCTCGTTTCAATTACTTAGGAGGTAATCACCCTCCTTCCTCAATCCATTGTCGATTTTTTAGACAGTAAATGGCGATATCAGGGTCTTTTGTGTCTATTTAATCGACAGTAGTTGCCTATAGTCCATGACTGCCGGAGTAGGAAGCCGGAGAGGGGGATGTCCATCCTTTCGGGGCACCCGCCTCCGGCTGCAAAATCTCGACTTTGAGCGGAAAACAAGCGGCTTCATCACTGGAATGACTGCCGCTGCAATCGCCGCCGGGACAGGCGGACAGGGCTCCGAGCAGTTCGATTTCCGCAAAAAATTCGATATAGTCTCCCGGTCGCGCCGGGCTTGCCTTCATGAAATACTGATGAGTGTCCTTGGTGAACCCCGTGCACATGAAGACATTTAGCACATCATGGATAAACGGCTCTGCTTCTCTCGCGCTGAGACCCGTATGGGCGGCATAGGCGCGGATCAGGTTGGAATGACAGCAATGATGATAGTCTTCTTCGCTCAACAGGGCATTGGTATAGGGATCGCAGCGGGTACCGATCACATCATGAACGCCGCCGCCAAAGTCATCCCATCCATACCAATCGAGGGTGTCATGGGTGATGGTTGCCATGGGCCGTAAATAAGGCAGACTGCTCCAGAGCCGGTCCCCGGTGCTGACATGGGTCCCGTGCAGCGCCCGGGTCTTGCCGCTGTAGAATTTCTCCCGATGATCTGCAGCGTTCCAGAGATTGAGATCGCCCACCTGGGTTCCTTCAACACTTATGATCCGAAAAAAGTGACCGGCGGGAACCGCGAAGGTTTCGGCCTCCCGTGGCGGTACAATGACCGTATCCACAGTTTTCAGACTGTCCCGCGCTTCCGCGAAATATCCCGGATCAAAGGGCGGGAAACTGTCCGTCGGGTAGCAGATGACAGGGGCAACGGCACGGCGGGCTTTTGCATCTGTCGGGGCGGGATTATGGGACTGATGTTTCATTCTGGTACCTTTGTCTCAGGAGATGCGCGGTGTCGGTGCCATAGTAATGACATAGACATGCAGGACAAGAGGAAGGATTGGAAGTGGCCGGGTCACGGTTGCGTGAGAACGTAGCCGTCAAGATTGTCTGACCCTGGTTCAGCCGTTAGGCTAAGGATCCGAGAGTAACGCAATAAAGCCAGTCCTTTTCCATTTTCTCTTGCTCAGGAGAGATCGCATGCAACTCAATCTCAAAGCCAAATTTACCTTGCCTCTTGCCGTTATCTGCAGCCTACTGTTTCTGCAGCCGGCCTTTGCCATAGATGACGGGCTGATTATCAAAACCAGTGACTTTGGTGTGGCAAAGACCCTCGATCGGCTTGGAATCGCCCTCGAACGCAATGGCATCAAGGTTTTCGCCAGGGTTGATCATGCCAAGGGCGCCAAATCGGTCGATCTTGAGCTATTACCGAATTCCGTGCTTATTTTTGGAAACCCCAAACTCGGCACCCCGCTGATGACCTCCAATCCGGCGATCGGGCTGGACCTTCCATTGAAAGCGGTCGCCTGGCAAGAGAGTGACGGGACAGTAAAGCTTGCCTACACGGATCCGACCTGGCTCGCGGCCCGCTATGGCATTACGGATCGGGAAAAGGTGTTTATGAGGATGACGGGCGCTCTCAAGAAATTTACCGATATGGCTGTGACGAAGGGTGGGTTGCCCAAGAAATAACAACAGGGTCAGATCAAGACCATTTTGGCGACTGCCCGCGCCGCCTAAACCGCAATTATTTCCAATCTGCAAACACCCGTTTTTGGGCGCTTCCAGACGGGTGTTTGCCTGCTACACCTTGACCCTCAATTGCTTCCCAGCCCTAGTCACTCGCTGACTTTCTGGCCTTGGTGAAGGCTTGTGGGACGGGCAATCCGAACATTTCAAATCCGATGTAGATCAGGGACCTTCGCAGTACATTTTCTGCCTCGTCCGGATCCCCTCCGGCGATCGCCTGCAATATGGCATTTGTCCCGGACAGGATTTTGCTGACCGGGATGTGGCTGTTCGGGTCACTTCCGGAGCGTTCTGACAGGATGAGATTCTGAAGCATCATATGCATGATGGTGTAATATCGTTCCCACGAACTCAACAGCATTTCATTTTCCGAGGCATTACAGATGGTTTCATGGAATTGCCAGTGATATTCGAACAACAAGGGCAAATTATCGTTGCGGGCGGCGACTTCCATGCGCTTGGCAATGCCTGACAGGGTTTTCAATACGAAGCCGCCCCGATGGGTCGCGGCAAAGCGGGCCGCCAGACCTTCCAGCCCGGCACGCATCACCAAAGCGTCTGCCATTTTTTCCTGTGAGATATCGGCAACAAAGGCGCCACGATTGGCGATGATTTCGACAATGCCCCTTTCGGATAGGCGGATCAATGCCTCACGTACAGGGCTTCGGCTCACCGCAAACTCTTTGGCCAGGTCCTGTTCAATTAGGCGCATTCCCGCCCTTAGTTTGCCCGTTGCAATATGGTTGAGGATGGCGTCATAAACGCGATCAGCGGAAATGTGGTTTGTTTCTTTGTTTGACATGATTGAAATCGGTTACCAACTAAAAAAACGAGTTCATTCCAAGTGATGATGCCATTTAGGCTTAAAATAAATTATGCACTTACTAATGCTGGCAAAGCTAAGCGCAGCAAGGCGGGTTTTTCGCTCGTCAGCATGCAAAGAGATATATGGGAACGCACTCTAATAGAGTGGGGCTATATCAGTCCAGCGTAAATTGAAATAAATGCAATGTAATGCTCGTTACCTATGATCAGTCAGAATCCCCTGGCAATAAATAGGTCGCCAAGGGATTTAAATTTTCTTAGCCAAAAGAAAAGCCGGCAAATAATGTGCCGGCTTTTCCCATATCCAGGTTTTGGTCATTCGTTTCCTTCTGACTTTACCTTCTATTTGATTTTTTTGATTTCACCGCTCGCAAGTTTCTCTTTGTAGTCTGCCAGCAATGCTTTTACCTTCGGCATCAGCATGTAAAGACCGATGATGTTGGCAATCGCCATGGCAAAGATCATGGCGTCAGAGAAGTCAATGACCGGGCCAAGGCTCATGGAGGCTCCGATGACCACAAACACACAGAAAATGAGCTTGAAAACCACCTCTTTGGTTTTGCCTTCCCCAAACATATAGGTCCAGGCCTTGAGACCGTAATAGGACCAGGAGATCATAGTTGAGAATGCAAACAGCACCGCGGCGATGGCCAGAACATATCCGAAGCCGGAGAAGTTGGCTTCAAAGGCCTTCGAGGTCAGGGCAATGCCCGTCACGCCACTGTCCGGTATCCAGGAACCGGTGATAACGATCACCAGCGAGGTCATGGTACAGATCACCACCGTATCGATGAACGGTTCCAGCAGGGCGACATACCCTTCCGTCACCGGATGCTTCGTCTGCACCGCCGAATGGGCGATGGAGGCAGAACCGATACCGGCTTCGTTAGAGAAGGCCGCCCGCTTGAAGCCCTGGATAAGGGCGCCGATGGCACCACCGGCGACGGCTGTAGGTGCGAAGGCGCCGGTGAAGATGGCGCTGATGGCCTCCGGAACGGCGCTGATATTCATAAAGATGATGATCAGGGCCGAGCCGACATAGAGAACTGCCATACCGGGGACGATTTTTTCAGTCACCCGCGCGATTGATTTAATGCCCCCGATAATAACCACACCGACCAGCACTGCCATGATCAGACCGAACAACCAGCCCTTACCTTCAAAGAAGGGAACGATGCTGGAGATCTGGGCAAAGGACTGGTTGGCCTGGAACATGTTCCCGCCTCCCAAGGCACCGCCGATACAGCAAATGGAGAAGAAGATAGCGAGGAACTTGCCGAGGCTTGCCTTTCCTTGCTCGGACAGGCCTTTTGACAGATAATACATCGGACCGCCCGACACCGTGCCGTTTTCATATTCATTCCGGTAATGCACGCCGAGCGTACATTCGGTGAATTTGGACGCCATGCCGAGCAGACCTGCCAGGATCATCCAGAAAGTCGCGCCGGGTCCGCCGAGATAGACGGCAACACCGACACCGGCAATATTGCCGAGGCCAACTGTTCCGGACAAGGCTGTTGCCAGGGCCTGGAACGGGGTGACTTCACCGGCGTCCTTCGGATCCAGATAGTCCCCCTTGACCAGACTGATGGAATGGCCGAAACCGCGAAACTGGATAAAGCCGAAATATACCGTAAAGACGACGGCGGCAATCACCAGCCAGCCGACAATCAGTGGAAAGTCGGTCCCGAACACCGGGACGGAATAGAAGATGGTACTGACGATCGGATTGACGATCGGAGCCACTGCATCGCTGATGGCCTGGTCAATACCGCTTTGCGCGGAGGCCATGGCCGGCGCCATAATCGGCAGGCCCGCCAATGCCCAAGGTAAGCGTTTCAACATGAGAAAATTCCTTCCTGCATTTTAAATGGGTGAATTTCAGGCTCTGGGCCTAAGGCACAATCGTTGTCGGAACCGGCGAGATCTGGGCCAGGGTAATGGCCAGCCCTCCCAGTAACCGTTGTGCAAGCGCCGAGTCCCCCGTCCGTCCAATGATGATCTGGTCGGCATCTTTTTCGGACGCGATTGAACAGAGCAATTCACCGGCATGGCCGTGGCGAACCTCGCAAGTGGCCGTAACGCCGGACTTGTTGAGCTCGTCGGTGACGGGTTGAACCTGCGCTAACGCGCGCGACAATTCCTGCTCCCGTCTCCCATGCCTTTCTGCAAGTTCTTCTGGTGTGTGAAAACTATAGGGTGACCATTCGATCACCTGTACTAAATGCAGCGCTGCCCCCGATTTTTTAGCCAATTTAGCTGCATAGTCGACAGCACGGCTGGAATGCTCCGTGCTGTGAAACCCTACCACGTAAATATCTGACATATAAGTTCCCCCAAAAACCAATGTAACCTGGTCACCCCAACGGAAGGTACTTGCGGCGCGCACATACGCCGCTCAGAGTTCAAGACCTTGTTTCATCGATCAAGGCTGTATGTTTCCTTCCTAATATTATCTTATCCTTAAATTCTTTGAATGGGATATTTTTATTTGGAAGGGGGCGTAAAAACGTCGTAAATATTTGTTTTATAATATATTTCAGAATCAAACAAAGTCGTAAAAACCCAAAACAAGGCAGCAATCACGCGCATCAGAGAGGCTGATATTAGCGTGAGCTGTCGGGAAAAATTGGGTTAGGGACGGTCCTCAATGGTTATTTCTTGGCACCGTCGCTCTGACATTTGAATAGGCAGTGGCGAAGTCAAAACAGCCGCCTGTGGACAGCGGACCGACATACTCCCGATAAATCTGCTGCCAGGGCGTCTGATGGTCCGGCATATCCGGCGTCCAGGTCTTCCGCCGCTCCTCCAGCTCTTTCTCCTCGACAAGAAGATCAACCCGGCGGTTTGGAATATCAATTCTGACAATATCGTTTGTTTGCAGCAGCGCCAAGGGGCCGCCGACGGCAGATTCAGGTGTCACATGCAATATGGACGGGCTTCCCGAAGTCCCGCTCTGGCGGCCATCTCCCATGGTCGGCAGGGAGTTTATGCCCTTCTTCAACAGGTAATCCGGCGGTTGCATATTGACGACTTCTGCCGAGCCGGGCCAGCCTACTGGCCCGGTCTGTCGGATGACCAGTATACAGGTTTCATCTATTTCAAGGGCCGGGTCATTGATCCGGGCATGGTAATCCTCTGACCCCTCAAAAACGATGGCACGACCTTCAAACATGCCCGGATGATCCGGATGCTCAAGAAACCGCTTCTGGAACTCCTCGTCGATAACAGAGGTTTTCAGGATAGCAGACTCAAAGAGATTTCCCGTCATCACCAGAAATCCGGCGCGCTTTTTCATCGGAGCATCAAATGGGAAAATGACCCGCCGGTCACTGGTTTCCATCACTCTATCGCCAACCGACCCCCCATCGCAGGTCACACAGTCTCGATGAAGCTTGCCGGCCCGGTCGAGTTCCCAGAGCACAGCGGGAACACCGCCCGCCCTGTGATAAGCCTCTCCCAGATGCTCTCCCGCCGGCTGTAGATTGACCAGCAAGGGCAGGTCATATCCATGGGTCTCCCATTCCTTGATATCGATATCGATCCCGGCATGGCGGGCGATGGCATTGATATGAATTTGAGCGTTGGTGGATCCACCGAGTACGGTGTTGAGTGCGATGGCATTTTCAAAGGCGTTTTTGGTCAGAATGCGGGTCGGCCTTAGATCCTCATGAACCATGGTAACCGCCTGCTTGCCCGTCTTATAGGCCATGGCCGCCCGGTCCCGATAAGGCGCCGGGATTGACGCGCAGCTTCTCAGGGAAAGCCCGAGCCCTTCCGCCAGACTGTTCATGGTCAGGGCGGTGCCCATGGTGTTGCAATGCCCGGTACTCGGGACCTGGCCAATCGCCATGTCGATATGGTCTGCGTCACTCATCTCGCCTTTTGCATGGAGTTTGCGGGCTGCCCAATGGGTGGTGCCGGAGCCGGATAACTGGCCCCGCCAGTAGGAATCCAGCATCGGCCCGCCTGAGAGGACAATGGCCGGAATATCGACGGTCGTGGCGGCCATGATGGCGGCGGGGGTTGTCTTGTCGCAACCGGTGGTCAGTACGACCCCGTCAAAGGGATAGCCATGGAGAATTTCCACAAGGCCCAGATAGGCGAGGTTGCGATCAAGGGCCGCCGTTGGCCGCCTGCCGGTTTCCTGGATCGGATGTACCGGAAAAACAAGGGGAATGCCGCCGCCATCCCGAATACCGTCCCGTACCCGATCGACGATTTGGGTATGGATGAAGTTACAGGGGGAGAGCTCGGACCCTGACTGGGCGATGCCGATAATCGGCCGCCCGGATTTTAGCTCTTCCGGTGTCAGGCCGAAATTGAAATACCGTTCAAGATACATGGCCGTCATGCCGATATCGCTGGCATTGTCAAACCAGAGCTGACTGCGCAGGGATTTACGGGATGATGAGTCGGTCATGGGTTTTCTTTCTTTTAGATCTTGTGGGGCTCGAACGGCTTCAGGAACAGGCTTTGGAAGCTTTCTCCTGCCAATCAGGATGCCAGCGTGACAATGGCGGTCGGTCCTCGATGATATCTCCGGCACCCCAGGCAATTCTCTTATGATCCATCTCAACGGTGACCTCATTATCGGGGCAGAGGATATAGAAATAATCTTGCTCCAGGCCTTTACACATATGATCAATAACCTGATCAGGCCTCCAGGCCCCTTTTTTGACATTTTCCTCAATCTCTGATGTCCATCCGGGAATCAGAAGATGGGCGCTGATCTGGTTTTCCGGATGCGATCGAAGCTCATGCTGCAGGGCCTCGGTGTAAGTCTTAAGGGCGGATTTGGTGATGTTATAGATAGGGTGGCCGGGTGGATTGGTAATCCCCTGTTTTGAGCCTACATTGACAATAACCCCAGAGCCTTCCATGGTTTTCATATCAGGCAGAAAAGCCTGCACCAGATAAACGCAACCCCAGAAATTAGTATCCATGGCCTGTCGCCACTCGGAAATATCGGCGTCGTGGCCGTGACCTATCCGGGTCACAGCATTGTTCAAAAGGAAGGTCACTTTTCCAAACCGGTCAATGAGTGTCTGACGCATGTTGGAAACCTGATCCGGATCAGAAATATCAAGAGGAACGGAAAGCACAGCGTCTTCTCCACCAGGAGAGATGGCAATTAACGCCTTGATGGTTTCATCGAAGCGATCCCCCGGCAGGTCTATGGCACAGACGGACGCACCCTGGGCGGCCGCATGCAGACAGGCCGCTCGTCCAATTCCCTGAGCAGCGCCTGTTATAACTGCAACAGTTTTGGGAGAAAATACGGTGTCCAGATCCATAATTGATGGCCTCCAGGGGCTGGTTAGGTTAGACTTACTCAACGGTCGCCAAAGAACCGAACATTTATGAATTCCCAAATTACTCGTAACAGAACCGCTTTGCTAACATTTAATGTCTCAAAGGGGCTCAGCTGTGCCTGCCGGGATGTGTGTTCAGCAGTATTAACTTTAGGGTCTTTAAAGAAGATGAAGTCAAAAGCCAGTGTCCGATACACAGAAAATTCTTGATGAATATTATGCAGCTCTGAAGTCCGGAGATGAAGCCCGCTTACGCGCGATCGTCTCCGACGGGATTGAAGTTGTTTATCACGATACCAGCAAAATTCTTCCCTGGGGCGGGCGCTGGGTCGGATATGACGGCTTTCAGCAGTTTTTGGCTGCCGTGGCGGAAAATCTGGTGATCGAAAAGGTCGAACCCCTGGACACCTTTATCTCTGATGACACGGTCATTGTTCTGTTAAAGGGAAGGTGGCTCAGTCGTCGGACCGGCAAGGTGGTTGAGGCGACGGTTGCCAATGTCTTTTCAATGCAGGACGGACTTGTGTCCCGCTATCAGGTATTTCCGGATTCGGCCGGTTTCGGTCTGGCCATTGATACACTCGCGCGAGCGGAAGACTGACCCATGCCAATGGAATTACGGCAGGAAAATCAGGAGTGACTATGAACCCGACTGACCAAAGTGAGCCCAACGGTAAAGACGCGCCCTTGCGTCATGATATTCGTCTGCTTGGCCGGTTGCTTGGAACGACCATTGAGGATCAGGAAGGATCCGAGATTTTTGAGCTTGTGGAAGCCATCCGTCAGACCTCCATCCAGTTTCATCGGGATAATTCAGTTGAGTCAAGACAGGCGCTGGAAGATATTCTCGGAAAGCTCTCCCGGGATCAGGCGGTTTCCGTATTGCGGGCGTTCAGCTACTTTCTGCAATTGGCGAATATTGCGGAGGATCTGCATCATGTTCGCCGCAATCGATATCATGATATGGCGGGCTCTCAGCCGCGCCGCGGGACCATCGCCCGGGCCCTGGCCAAACTCAAAGATGCCGGGGTGACGGCGGAAGATATGGCCGGATTTTTTGAGACAGCGCTCATAAGCCCGGTCCTGACCGCCCATCCAACGGAAGTCCGGCGGAAAAGCACCATGCGCAGTGAAATGGTCATTTCCGCCCTAATGGATAAACGGGAGAGGGGGGACTGGACACCCCGGGAAACAGAAATTCTGGATGCGCAGCTGCGTGAAGAGGTGCTGACCGTCTGGCAGACGGATATTCTCCGCCGTACCAAGCTGCAGATCACGGACGAGATCCAGAACGGATTGTCCTATTATGATCAAACCTTTTTCTCGGAGCTTCCCGGCTTTTATGAAAGCCTTGAAGAAACGTTGTCGGAACTGGAGTTGAAAAAGGACGGATCCTTTGTGCGCCCCTTTTTACGCATGGGAAGCTGGATCGGTGGGGATCGGGACGGGAATCCGTTTGTTACGGCGGACGTTCTCAAGCAAACCCTGAAACGACAAAATGAGCATGCGCTCACTTTTTATCTGGAGGAAGTTCATCAACTTGGAAGCGAGCTATCACTGTCAACGAACATCGTGTCGGTTTCTGAGGATTTGATGGCGCTGGCGGAAGCCTCACCGGACCGGTCTCCCCATCGTCAGGGGGAGCCATATCGGCGGGCAATATCCGGCATATATGCGCGTTTGGCCGCGACTCTGACCGGTTTCGGCTCGGTCAAACTGGCGAGAGCGCCGATTGGGGCGGGGGAGCCGTATGCGACATCGGCGGACTTCCTGGCCGAGCTGGATATTCTGCATAATTCCTTGATGGACAACGGGTCTCAGCTGATTGCGGAAGGGCGGCTGAAGCATCTGCGGCGCGCTGTCAGCTGTTTCGGGTTTCATCTGGCCACTGTCGATCTGCGGCAGAATTCGGATGTGCATGAGCGTGTTGTAGCAGAGCTTTTTCAGGCGGTAGATCCGCAAACTCAATATGATCAGCTCTCGGAAACGGAGAGGGTGAAACTTCTGACAGCTGAACTCGTATCCGGACGTCCCTTGCTCCGGCCCTATTGGACCTACTCGGAGGAAGCCACTTCGGAGCTGGATATTCTGCGGGAGGCCGCCAATGTTCACAGGATCTATGGGGCCACCGCCATTGCGACCGCCATCATTTCCAATACGCAAAAAGTCTCGGACCTCCTGGAACTTGCCATTCTGCTGAAACAGGTCGGCCTCGTGACGCCGGAAGGCACAAGCGCCCTCAATATTGTTCCTTTGTTCGAAACAATTGCAGACTTAAGGAACTGCGTACCGATCATGGACGAACTACTCTCCATCCCTGCGTATCGCCGGTTGGTGGACAGCAAAGGCGGTGTTCAGGAGGTCATGCTCGGCTATTCGGATAGTAATAAAGATGGAGGTTATGTCACGTCGGGATGGGAGCTTTACAAGGCGGAAACCGGGCTCATCGAGCTGTTTGGCCGGCATGGTGTTAAACTAAGACTTTTCCATGGGCGCGGCGGGACCGTTGGCCGGGGTGGGGGGCCTAGCTATGATGCGATTCTGGCTCAGCCGGAAGGCGCCGTTCGCGGTCAGATCCGGGTGACGGAGCAGGGGGAGACGATCTCGTTTAAATATGCCAGGCCTGAAATGGGCCGCCGCAATCTTGAAAGCCTGGCCGCGGCAACCATGGAAGCATCACTGCTGACGGGAATGCAGGAACCGACACCCGTGGAGTTTATGTCAACCATGGAAGCGCTGTCGGATGAGGCATTCAAAACCTACCGCAATCTGGTCTATGAAACTGACGGCTTTGAGGACTATTTCTGGTCGTCAACGGTGATCAATGAAATCGCCACCCTAAATATCGGCTCCCGTCCGGCCTCTCGCAAAAAGACCCGAAGAGTTCAGGATTTACGGGCTATTCCCTGGGTTTTCAGTTGGGCTCAATGCCGTCTCATGCTGCCCGGCTGGTATGGGTTTGGATCCGCTGTGGAAAAATGGATATCCGATCATCCGGAGGAAGGACTTCCTCTGCTGCAAAGGATGTTTGAAAACTGGCCTTTCTTTCGCACGCAGCTTTCCAACATGGACATGGTTCTCGCTAAGACCAATACGGCCATTGCGTCGCGATATGCGGGGCTAGTCGAGAATGTGGCTCTCCGGGACGAAATCTTTGGCCGGATCTGTGAAGAGCGGCGGAAGACCATTGAGGCGGTCATGTCCATTTCAAGCCAGAGCCAACTGCTGGGAGAAAACCCGCTTTTGGATCGGTCCATTCGGAACCGGTTTGCCTATGTTGACCCACTTAATCATATTCAGGTCGAACTTCTTAAAAAGAGCCGGATGAATGGCGAACACCCGAAATTATTAAGAGGGATAAATATCGCAATCAACGGCATTGCGGCCGGACTGCGTAACAGCGGCTGATATCTTCCGCTTATTCTGTATCCGGACAGCGCCAGGTGCGAATTTATATAAAATTGTCGACAATTTTTACAAAAAAAATTTATGTCGACAATTCTCGTCATTGTATCTATTTATAGTTAATGGGGTGCAACCAGTGAAGTATGCATCGGACAGAATTTTACATTAAAACCTATTTTTTGTGGAAAAAGTAGGGATTTTTAGGTCAAAATGGAAGCGGATAGGTATTTTTAACATCTAAAAATTTTTGTGTGATAATGATAAAAATAAACCTTATATACTATTATTAGATGTTTTCGGAAGGTGCTCTTGATGTTTATCAGAGCCGAGCATGAAGGCTGCCAATTTTTGTTTCCTTCATAAGAAAACTTCGATACTGACGTGGATTTGGAGGCGTCGATTTTCCTGATAAAGACAGCATGGAAGGCCGGTTTATGAAGCCGATACAGATCAGATGGAGCAGCTAAAACAACCGAGCATATTCAACAAGTTTGCTTTTGCGAATTCACGGGTTCTTCTGATTGACGGCGATGCGTCATTTCTGGCAGAGATATCGGACTATATGAAGCTTGGCGGGTTTATGGTGGATGTGGCGCCGGACATGCAGACAGCCATCAAGAAGGGGGCGAACAGTTTCTATGACATTGTCATCGTCAATGCCGAACTGCCCGATGGCAGCGGCATTCACCTGATCGAAGCGATCAAGTCGGACACCCATATCGTCAAGATCGTGATTGTCGACAATGACGCCCTGACCACCCAGAAGATCTGCGCCCTGGAGGCGGGGGCCGATGACTGTCTGTCGAAGCCGGTCAGCTGCCGGGAGCTGTTGCTGCGGATCAAGCAGCGCATGAGGCCCAGTGCGATACCCGAGGATAGGGGAGAGAACCCGTTTGTGGTGCTGGTCGACAAGAAGGAGATCTACGGCCCGGACAAGAAGCTGTTCAAGCTGTCGGGCAATGAGTTCCAGCTGATGGTGATGTTTGCCAACCGGCGCTTTGATGTGCTCTCCAGGGATGAGATTTCAAACGAGATCTTCTCGGTGCCCTGGACCTATGATGACCGCCGGGTCGATAACCTGGTGGCCAAGCTGCGCAAAATCATCGAGCCCCATGGCGAAATCCCCTCCTATATCAAGACCGTCCGCAACAAGGGATATGTCTTCGTCGGAAAGGCCGAGGTTCAGAACGCTATCGATACAAATGCAAATCTCCTCAAAGCCGAAGACTGGCTCGGGAAGCCACAACTGAGCGAGCAGTAACAAAAAACTCCAGCCCAATAAGACGCGGAATTGGTTCTATCTATTGACATTCTGATCAGATATGTGTATATACACACTCATGGCAAATGATATCTCCTTGGCTTCAAAACTGGACGAGCTGCAGGTTCCCACCTGTATTTGTGGTAACCTACGAAAAACGACCCGTGTGGTGACGCAATTCTATGACGCGGCCCTAAAACCAGTTGGAATAAAACCAGGCCAGTTTACTGTTCTGGCGGCTCTGTTAATCCATGGTCAGATGCGCATCACAGAACTGGCCGAATTGCTGGAGATCGATCGAACCACAATGATCCGAAATGTTCGTCTGTTGGAAAAGAAAGGATTTGTGCAAACAGCCACCGATGACCAGACCAACTACACTGTTTTGATCCTTTCAGGGGTGGGTATGGAGAAACTGGAAGAAGCTCTGCCTCATTGGCAAAAAGCGCAATCTCAAATTATGAATTACCTGGGCCAGGACCGTTGGGGCGGACTCCTCGACAACCTGTCGTCTACTATAAGCGCCGTAAAAGAAAGATAAATTTTCCTGAAAATGTGTATATACACACAATAGATTTGGAGTTCGATATGCGAAAGGCAAAAATACTAGTAACCAGTGCTGGTGGGAATACCGGTATCCCGACAACATTACAACTTCTTGAAAAGGGGTTTCCGGTGCGCGCTCTACTCCATCGGAAGGATGATCGGTCAAAGCTACTGGCCGATGCCGGGGCGGAAGTGATGATTGCAGATCAATTTTCCATCTCAGATATGAGACAAGCCATGAAAGGTGTCCAGAGAGCCTATCACTGTGCCCCAACAGCGCCCAACGGCCTTCATTTCGGGAGTGTTTTTGTCGTTGTGGCACAAGAGGCGAGGCTTGAGCATGTAGTCATGTTGGCTCAATGGTTGAGTGATTCAGATCATCCTTCCATGCTCACTCGTGAAACCTGGCTCAACGAAGAAATTCTTAAACTTCTCCCGGATACAGCGGTAACGGTAAATAATGTCGGTTGGTTTGCTGCGAACTATTTCATGGTACTGGAGGCCATTGCACAGCTCGGCATGTTTCCGATGCCGCTTGGTGAGGGAGATGTCAGAAAGGATGCGCCTCCCTCAAGCGAGGATATTGCGGCGGTATCAGTAGCGGCCCTTGAAGATCCCGGGATTCATGCCGGAAAAACCTACCGGCCAACGGGCCTTGAACTTCTATCTCCAAACGAAATTGCAAGCATCATGGGCAAAGTTCTGGGCAGGAAGGTGGCCTATAACAATATTTCGGAAAAAATGATGCTGAAAGCACTCAAGGCGCAAGGGTTTACGGGAGCAATGCCCACACAGCTGCTCCTGTATCTGAGGGAATATCGGAAGGGAGCATTTGCTGTCCATGCCCCGAATACCGTGGTCGCTGACCTGACCGGGAAACAACCCCTTGGATTCGAGGAAATTACCCGGCGCATAATTGCGCAAAACGAAACTGCAAGACCTGCTGTCCGGCAAAAGATTTCTGCATTTGCGGGATTTTTGAAGATGCTGGTCACTGCAAAAATTGACCCAGATCAGGTAGAGCGAGAGAGAGACCATGTTTTACTGCAATCTCCAAAATTTGTCCTCGAGAGTGAAGAATGGCTAAAGTCCCATGATCCTCGGGCGGGATATATACCGGATCGCGGGAACTGGCCAGTCGAGCCCAGGATTGGGGCTGCCGGAAACTGACTTTT
Source organism: Sneathiella sp. (assembly GCA_965228285.1). Lineage (GTDB taxonomy): Bacteria > Pseudomonadota > Alphaproteobacteria > Sneathiellales > Sneathiellaceae > Sneathiella. Next base: position 2,153,433 of record OZ245808.1, on the reverse strand, counting down.
CCAAACAAAAGAACCGAAAATCCAACATCTTGTACCAAACAGGAGTAATTAAATGTCTGCACTCATGATCGCGAATATAAACGTCAAGAACCCCAAAATCTTTCAGGAATATCTTGCGAAGACAAAGGAAGTGGCAGCTCCTTATGGCGCTAAGCTACTATTTCTGGGATCTTATGAGAGAGCTCTGACCGGAGATGACCAAGACCACGGTATGACTGTCATCGTTCAGTTCCCGTCACTGGAAAAAATTCATGCCTGGTTTGAGTCCGATGCGTATCAGCCACTTATTCCGCTTCGAGAGGAAGGGGCTGATATCAAAATGGTGAGTTATGAAGAAATGGCGTGACGTCGGTAATTGCGCCTCATTTGCTGGCTGGTTTCATCTAAAAATAAGACTTATAAAGAACAAGAAGGAAAGCAAATGCCCGAGTCGAAACAAGCATCAGGAGTACTCGCCTCACCAGTGCAGGTTTCTAAAGAGGAAAGCAAACCGGTTCATCAGAATGTGGAGCGGCTGGTCAGCGGGTCGATCGGGATCACCCTTGCGAGACTCTCTGCTCCCAACACAATCGGCTTCCTTGTCGGCAGTGGCGTTACGGTTGCGGAGCTCTGGTATGTCGGCCAGTTAGGAACCGCCTCCCTGGCGGGACTGGCCCTCGGTTTTCCCATGTTTATGCTGATGATGATGTTGAGTGCCGGATCCATGGGCGGTGCGATTGCCGCGTCCGTGGCCCGAGCGTCGGGCGCCGGGGATCGGGCCAAAGCGGATGCGCTGGCCTGGCACGGGGTGGCGATTGCCTTGATGGCCTCCATTTTCTTTGCTGTGATTTACCTGTTGTTCGGGCCGGCATTTTTTAAGCTGCTAGGAGGCCGCGGCGAAACTCTGGCGGCGGCGCTCGACTATTCCAGTATCGTATTTTATGGCTGTGTGACCATCTGGTTCCTCAATACATTTGGCAGCTTATTACGCGGGGCGGGAGATATGAAATCCCCCGCCGTTGCCCTGGTGTTGGCGGCGGTTATCCAAATCCCCATGAGCGGGTTTCTCGCCCTGGGATGGGGGAGCTTTGACGGCCTTGGCATCGCCGGTGTCGCCTGGGGCGCTTTGATCGGATTTTCAATATCCGCCGTATATCTTGGCAGTCGGCTTCTTTCGGGGAAAAGCGGAATATCCCTGTCAACCCGCCTCCCGGCCTTCAAATGGGCACTGTTCAAGGACATTTTACGCATCGGCGCCATGGCCAGCATCAATCCGTTTCTGACGGTGACCTCTATCATCTTTCTGGCGGCAATCGTTAGTAAATTTGGCGTTGCGCCCTTGGCCGGATTCGGCGTGGCGGCCCGCATTGAATTTCTCTTAATCCCGATCGTTTTCGGAATTGGCGCGGCGATGCTGTCCCTCGTTGGGGCGAGCATGGGGTCGGGGAATGTGGCCCGGGCCCATAAAGTCGGCTGGACCGGTGGGCTTTTTGCGGCTCTCTTTGCCGGGCTCATTGGCTCCGCGACGGCCATATGGGCTCATGAGTGGGCGGGTTTATTCACAACTGATCCTGAGGTGATTGAAGCGGCAGCCATCTTTCTGATGATAGTGGGACCGTTCTATGCCTTCTTCGGCCTTGGATTGTCCCTCTATTTCGCCTCTCAGGGTGCCGGAACCGTAACCTGGCCTGTCCTTTCCAGCGCCGTCCGGTTGGCCATCGTCGTTATCGGTGGATTGTATGCACTGAGCCTGTCGGACGGGGGTTTTATGGTCCTCTCCATTTCTGTCGCTCTGGGTATGACGGTGTTTGGCATTCTGACTGCCTCGTCACTGCTGTTTGGCGCCTGGCGCCGAGCTGCGGAGAAGCTTCATGGGGTTTAAGATGGCACGGGTTCCAACGATTTGGACACCATTTCACTGAAAATTCATTAAAATGAAAAAATGTTTGAATTTTTCATTTAATGAAAATATGGTTTGACCTTGTAATTTTCCAGGGAAACAGACCATTGCCTCAGACAGTACAAATTCCCGACGACGATATCATGAAGCCGGTCGGTTTTCAGATCCGGGACCTGCGCAAGGCGCGGGGATTGACCTTGCAGGAACTTGCCGATCAAATCGGTCGCTCCGTCGGCTATGTATCCCAGGTGGAAAGAAGCCTGTCCGCCGTCACTATCCCGGCCCTTAAGGAAATTGCCGATGCGCTGGGAGTCACCATCAATTGGTTCTTTCAAGGAACGGTGAATGCCCCGCCGGAAGAGCGGGACTATATTGTCCGCCGGGACAATCGCCGCCGTCTTGACTTTACCGGAACCGGGATGGTGGAGGAGCTTTTGTCCCCGAGCCTCAACGGACCTTTCGAATTTATCCTCGGCACGTTTGAACCAGGTGGTCATACCAGCGATACTAAATATTCGCGCTCCGGTGTGGTCGGCGGTTACGTTGTGTCAGGGCATCTCAATCTTGAAATCAATGACACGGTTTTTACCCTGGACCCCGGGGACGCTTTTACACATGCAAGTACGGACCCACACCGCAGCTGGAATGAGGGCCCTGACGTCACTGTTGTTCTGTGGGTGGTGGCGCCACCATCTTACTGATCCCATGCCGACGGCTTCGCGCCGCTGAAAAGAGGAAGTGAAATTTATGCCAAAGGAATTACCAAAAAAAGCACAGGTTGTTATTGTCGGTGGAGGCGTGATCGGCTGCTCCATCGCCTATCATCTGACCAAGCTCGGCTGGCAGGATGTGGTGCTGGTTGAACGCAAACAATTGACCAGTGGCACGACCTGGCATGCGGCCGGCTTGATCGGACAGCTTCGCGACAGCAAAAACATGTCGGAGCTCGCCAAATATACGGCGGAGCTGTATCTCGGTCTGGAAGAGGAAACGGGCCAGGCCACCGGCTATAAAGTCAACGGTTCCCTCTCCATCGCCACCCATGAGGGGCGGTTTGAAGATTTGAAGCGGCGTGCGGAAATGGCGAAGGTCTTTAATCTGGAGGTGGATGTGATCGGTCCACAGACCTGCAAGGACTATTACCCTTTGATGAATATTGAGGATGTCATTGGCGGCATCTTCATTCCGTCAGACGGACAGGCCAACCCCATCGATATCACGCAAGGGCTGGCGAAAGGCGCCCGCATGCGGGGGGCTCAGATTTTCGAAAATACCAAGGTGACGAAAGTGCTGCATGATGGCAACAGGGCCACCGGGGTTGAGACCGAAAGCGGATCCATCAGCGCTGATTATGTGGTTCTCTGTTGCGGCATGTGGACCCGGGATTTTGCCAAGCAGATCAATGTCACCGTTCCCCTCCATGCCTGCGAGCATTTCTACATCGTTACCGAGCCGTTTGAAGGCGTAACTCCGAACCTCCCGGTATTCCGGGATTATGATGCCTGTGCTTATTATAAAGAGGATGCGGGGAAACTATTGCTTGGGGCATTTGAGAAAAAGGCAAAGCCCTGGGGTATGAACGGCATTTCGGAAGACTTCTGTTTTGACGAACTGCCGGATGATTTCGATCATTTCAGCCCGATTTTGGAGGATGCCATCTATCGGGTGCCAAGCCTGGAAACGGCGGGGATTCAGAAATTCTTCTGCGGGCCGGAAAGTTTTACGCCTGATGACCGCTACCAGATCGGTGAAGCCCCGAATATGAAAGGCCTGTTTGTTGCGGCCGGCCTCAATTCCATTGGTATTCAGTCCGCCGGGGGAATTGGCAAAGTGATCTCCGAATGGATGCGGGATGGGCACCCATCCAGTGATCTGGCCAGTGTTGACGTCCGCCGGAATCTTCCCTTCCAGGGCAACAAAAACTACCTTCATGACCGGGTAACAGAGACCCTTGGTCTTCTCTACGCGGTCCATTGGCCCTTCTATCAGTTTGAGACCGCGAGAAACGTGCGCACTTCTCCCTTCTATGACCGGATGAAGGAAAAAGGAGCGGTTTTTGGCGAAGTCGCGGGATGGGAGCGGCCAAACTGGTATGCTCCGGACGGTGTCAAAGCCGAATATGTCTATTCTTTTACCAAACAGAACTGGTTCGATTTCTCAGCCGCGGAGCATCATGCAGTTCGTCAGAATGTCGGCCTTTTCGATCAGACATCCTTTGCCAAGTTTCGCCTGGAAGGCCCTGACGCTGAAAAAGTTCTTAACCGGGTCTGCGCCAATGATGTTGCAGTAGAGCCCGGTCGTTTGGTCTATACCCAATGGCTCAATGAAAGAGGGGGTATTGAGGCGGATCTGACGGTGACCCGGCTGAACGAGGATGCCTATTTGATAGTGACAGCCGGTGCCTCGCAGATCCGGGAGTTTCATTATCTGAAAGACCGGATACCGGAAGACGCCCGCTGCATATTGACAGATGTGACATCGTCCCTGGCAGTTCTCGGAATACAGGGACCGAGCTCCCGGGCTCTGATGCAGAAACTGACACATACTGATATGTCGAACGAAGCCTTTGCCTTTGGCAGTTCTCAGGAAATTGAATTGGGATATGCCCTGGTGCGGGCTTCCAGAATTACTTATATGGGCGAGCTTGGGTGGGAGCTTTATATCCCGACGGAATTCGCTCAAGCTGTCTATGAGACCGTAGTGGCAGCCGGGGTTGACTTCGACTTGAAACATGCGGGTATGCATGCCATGAACTCCCTCCGCATGGAAAAAGCCTATCGTCATTGGGGCGATGATATCACCGATATGGAATCACCGCTGGAGGCGGGTCTGGGATTTGCGGTGGCCTGGGAGAAAAATGGCGGTTTTATCGGCCGGGATGCCCTGCTGCAACAGAAGGAAGAAGGGGTGAAGCAACGGCTGGTTCAGTTCCTTCTCGAGGATCCGGAAAAAATGCTCTACCACAATGAGCCTATCTATCGCGATGGGGATATTGTCGGATATCTCACTTCCGGCATGTATGGACATAGCCTGGGCGGGGCCATCGGGCTCGGATACGTGGAAAACCCGGAAGGTGTCAATGCCGACTATGTCAATTCCGGTGCTTACGAAATTGGCGTCGCCGGTGAGAAGGTAAAGGCTAAGGCTTCCTTGCGACCGATGTATGATCCAAAAAGCGAGCGGGTTAAACAGTAGGAAAGAACAATTTGTCCTTCGAAATTTTGTTTTCACAAAATGGAACTAGTGCTATCGTTTTTCACGGGAGTGTTGTTATCGGTCAGAATAACAAAAAAATGTAACAAAAGGTGGGTAATTTTTGTGAATTAATGTGTATTCTGACGAGACGTTTATTAGGGAGAGCAAAATGACAAGTAAAGACAAGAATTCATCTATCGCCACCCAACAGGCGGTAAAGTCCTTCAACCGAAGGACATTATTGAAGAGTGCGGCAGCCTTGGGTGCCGTTACCATGGCTGGCCCGGCATTTGTAAAGGATGCGTTCTCCTCGTCAGGTGAGCTGAATATCCTGATGTGGTCAGATTATCTGCCAAAACCGTTCCTTGCGGACTTTGAAGGTGCGACCGGTATCAAGATCAATTACACCGGCATCGGCTCCAACGAAGAAATCATCAACAAGATGAAAGCCAATAAGGGACAGGGTTTCGACATTGTCTCCCCGACCAACAACCAGGGCCTGGAGTGGGGTCCGTTGCAGCTTCTGCAGCCCTTTGACATGAACCGGGTCCCGGTTGACAAAGTTAACCCGGCCATGACCAATATCGGCTTCAAGGATTGGGATTTCGGCGGCACCGGCTCTCACTGGCTCCCGCATATCTGGGGAACCGAAGGCATTGCCTGGCGGACCGACAAATGGGCACCGAATGGCAACGCGCCAAGCTATGGTGATGTCTGGGCTGATGCCAATGCCGGTAAGACCATGGGCCGCCCGCATTCAATGATGCTCTGCGCCGGACTTTACATGGAAGCCATCGGTCAGCTGGATCAGGGCGACATGTGGAAAGCGTATGAATCCGAAGAAACCATGCGGCCGATCTGGGAAAAGGTGACATCCTGGTGCATCGACCGCAAGAAGAATATCAAGCTTCTCTGGAACGATGCCGATACCCAGAAAAACGGTCTTCTCAATGAAGGTGTTATCGTCGGCCAGACATGGGATGGACCGCCCATGGCCCTGAAAACCGCCGGAGATCCGATCATGTATCAGGCGCCGATTGAAGGATCCATGGCCTGGGTTGATGGTATTGCCATGCCGATCGGTGCAAAGAATATCGATCAGATGTATGAGTTTATCAAATTCTCATATGAAGCGGCCAATGCCGGTAAAGCCATTGACGATCATGGCTATAACTCGCCGGTTATCGGGGCTGACCAGTTTGCCGGCGCCGCCTACAAGCAGAATTTTGCGGATGCTTATCCGGGAGATTCTCTCAGCAACCTCAACCCTTGGCCACCACAAGCGCCATGGTATGCTGAGATTCGCACCGAATATGTAAACAAGTTCAAGAGCTCCTAGCTCATTGACCTCAGTCCCGGACTCGCTTTTGCGGATCCGGGACGCTTTCATATAGAGCGAACCAACAGTAGCCCAAGGGGCACCGCAAAGGGGACATTGCGGGTATCGGGGAGAAATTGATGAGCAGAGGGGTGGATGTCAATCTGGATAACGTCTGGATCCGGTTTGGCGATTTTGTTGCCGTTCGTGAGGCAAATGTTAGCATCAAAGGCGGCGAATTCTTCTCTTTTCTCGGACCGTCTGGCTGCGGCAAAACAACAATCCTGAGAGCTGTATCCGGGTTTCTGGAACCGAGCGAAGGGACGGTAAAAATTGGCGGCCGGGATATGGCCGGTATTGGCCCCAATAAACGTCCAACAGCCCTGATTTTCCAGAACCTTGCTCTGTTTCCCTTAATGAAGGTATGGGAAAACATCACTTTTTCCCTTGAAGTTCAAGGGGTTGGCAAATCTGACCGGCGCAAACGGGCCGATGAACTTCTTGAAATGATTGCTCTGCCGGATCAGGGGGACAAGCTTCCCTCCGAGCTGTCGGGCGGGCAAAAGCAGCGGGTCGCCATTGCCCGTGCGTTATGCGCGGAGCCGGATGTCTTGCTCCTGGACGAGCCTCTTTCCGCCCTCGATTTAAAACTCCGGCAGCATATGCGGACGGAGCTGCGGGAAATCCAGCAGCGGGTTGGCATCACCTTTATCTACATTACCCATGACCAGGGCGAAGCCCTGACCATGTCCGACAATGTCGCGGTGATGCGGGCCGGTGTGATTGATCAGATCGCCGACGGGCAGACCGTCTATGACGATCCCGCGACCCCATTCGTTGCCTCTTTTGTCGGTGAGAACAATGTGTTCCGAGGAACCATTAAATCCCTTGATGGCGAATTCGCTATTGTTGACACCAATCGCTCCGGTGAGTTGGCCGCGCGGATTGCGACCGCCGCTCGATCAACCCTGAAAGTAGGGGATCAGGCGATGATGTTTGTCCGTCCGGAGGCCTGCAATATCGCGCCGGATAGTGCTCCCGGAAAAAACCGCCTGACCGCCATGGTTAAACATGAGGAATTTGAAGGACAGATCTATAACGTCTTCCTGGAGGGGTCGGAGGGCAAGGAGATCAAGATGTCCCTGGTTAATGTCGGCCAGAACCGCCAGTCGGCGGAAGGCAAAGATCTTACCCTGGAATATGCGCCTGAACATGCGGTCGTCCTGCCCGCAGGTGAACTCGCCAGCGAATAGGATGAACTCATGAGCGCCGTGCAGATATTGAGAAATTTCTTCGAAAAGAACGGTGTTGGTCTCGGCTCGTTCCTGTTGGCCGCCGTTTTTATCTGGGTTGTCGTTCTAATCATATTGCCGCAGCTATCGATGCTGGACTTTTCCTTCCGGCATCACTTGCCGCCGCCGGAAATGGGGGGGCCGAAAGACACCTATACGATCGAGCATTATAAATATCTTGTACTCGGGGCGCCGGGGGCGGATACATCTTATAATGTTGTCGATCTGGGTGTGTTTGGCCGCACCCTTATTGCAGCCGTGTTTGTGACCATTCTTGATCTTATCCTTTGCTATCCGCTGGCCTACTATCTCGGACAATCCAAGGGCGGCGGATTTATCAGGGTGCTGGTTTTGCTTCTGATCATTCCCTACTGGATCAACGAGATCTTGAGGGCCTTTGCCTTCCGGATCATCTTCGGGGATAGTGGCTTGATAAATGAGGTCTTACTCACTTTTGGCCTGATCAATGATCCCATAGATTTCATCCGGGCCAATGTGGCGCTCTATGCAGGACTTGGTTATGCCTATATCCTGCTGATGATTTTCCCCATTTATAATGTCATCGAAAGCCTGGACCGCAATCAGATCGAAGCGGCCCGGGATATGGGCGCGCCTTGGTGGCGGATCCATTGGCGGGTTGTCATTCCCTATGCCAAACCAGGAATATCCTCGGGCTGTACCATGGTGTTCATGCTCTCGGCCGGTGCACTGGCGGCGCCCCAGATCCTTGGCGGTCCGTCTAGCCTGTGGTTTACCCAGATTATTTATCAGTGGTTTAACCAGGGCGGTAACTGGCCGCGAGGTGCCGCGTTCGCCATCGTTTTACTTCTGACCTGTATCATTATTGTGCTGTCCATGATGCGGCTTTTTAAAGTCAAAATCGGGGATATCGGAAAATGAAGTCGGAAGGATATCTGCTTAAAATTTTCCTTGTCGTTTATCTGATCGTCTTCTTCGGCTATCTTCTGGGCCCACTCGTTGTCATGAGTGTTACGGCCTTCAATTCTCCCAGCTTCCCGAAAATGACTCCCTGGGAATGCCTGACCTTCCAATGGTTTGATGTGTTGGCCAATGACACGCGTATCCTTAATGGCATCAAGAACAGTCTGATCATTGGGGTCGGGACGGTCATTCTGTCGGTCATTCTTGGCCTGGCCGGCGCCCTGATGCTGACCCAGATCTGGCCCAAGATGCGTGCCACCTACTATACCATCGTCATCGCCCCGATCCTGATTCCGGGAGTTGTCCTTGGTATTTCCACGCTGGTATTCTGGGATCGCATCAATGTCATGCTGGGCTTTGAGACCGACAGCCTGCTCAACAACGGTATTTTTCTGACAATCCTGGGCCAGTCGACCTTTATTGCCTCCTATTGCATGCTGGTTTTTATCGCCCGGCTGCAACGGTTTGATACGGGCCTGACGGAAGCCGCCCTTGATCTTGGGGCCACCAATGTTCAGGCCTTTCGGAAAATCCTTCTGCCCTTCATGAAGCCGGCTATCGGATCAGCCGCTGTTCTGGCGTTTCTCGCCTCCTTTGAAAACTATAATACGACGACTTTTACTTTCGGAAAATTCCCGACCCTGACCATTGAACTGGCCCAGAAGGTTCGCTACGGCATCAACCCGTCAATTTCGTCGCTCGCCTTCATTATCATTGTACTGACCGTGATCGGGGCCCTGGCCCATGAAGTTTATATACGGCGTCAGCAACTGGCCCTTGCCAATGGCGCCCCTGTAAAAGCGGTCGCCAACGGTTTCAAACTTCCGCGCATTTTCCAGGGTAATCCGGCGGCTGTCATTCTGGTTCTGTTGGCCTTGGGTGGTTTTTCAACGATCTGGTTCGCGCAGGTCTATAGTCCCCAGGAATGTATTCTGGACGTGCGGGAGCAGAAACGCATCCTTCAGCAACAGAAGATCGATGAGATCCGGCAACAAAGACTAAAGCAGCAGCAACAAAAGAAACTGCAGGGCCCGGATATTTTCGGCGGTGATAAAAAGACACCGTCAGGCTCCACACCTCAGAGCCCTGGTAAAGGCGCCTTCGGCGATATTTTCGCACCTCAAAATCTCGAAAAAACAGCGCCGGAGTCCCAGCAGGACACGAAGCCGGTAAATCCTGGGAAGGGTGCCTTTGGCGATATTTTTGCGCCGAAAAATCTTGACAAATCCGGTCCTCAGGAAACCCAAACCGACTAGCTCGTGCGCCGCCGGGCGTTAACCTTCCAGCCTCTCAAGCTGACGGACCGTCTTTGACAAGATCCAGGGCGTAACTTCCGCGTCGAAAGATTTGAAATGGTCGCTCTGCAAATGCAATTGGAAGGCGTCCGCACTGCTGTAGATTTCATAAAGGAAAACTGTATTGGGCCTATCCGGTTCGACACAAACGTCGAAGATATGACATTCGTCTTCCTTCTCTACGGAATCCTGGGCCTGAATAAGCACTCTGTTTCTGAAATCCTCAAATCTGTCGGGACGCAATTCAAAATCAACAATGACGACAAACATGCCGCATTCTCCTATTTATTTTGGTCTGGAAACTTATCTTGAAGGGTCGCGACCTGGGCCTCGGTCAGGGGGCGTGTTTGAAACTCTTTGAGAAGCAGGAACAGCTTCGCTGTTTCCTCAAGCTCTTCAATCGCATTTACCGCGTCGCCCAAGGTCTGACCAGCAACGATGGGACCGTGATTGGCGAGCAGAACAGCGTGATGCCGGGATGCCATCTCCTTCACCGCTTTGGCTAGATCCGCATCACCGGGTGGAAAATACGGGATCAATGGCAGGGTACCGATCCGCATGACATAGTAGGCGGTTAGCGGTGGCAGGACATTCTTTTCATTGATGTCCGCGAGGCAGCTCACCGCAACACTATGGGTGGAATGCAAATGCACCACGGCACCGGTCTGTCGGCGCTCCTCGTAAATGCAGCTATGGAGAAAGGCTTCCTTCGTCGGGGGATCGCCATCAATATGACGACCTTGCTGATCCAGCCTGGAGATTTTTCCAGGGTCGAGATTGCCGAGGGTGGAGCCGGTTGGTGTCATCAGCCAGCCATCTTCAAGTTGAACACTTATATTGCCGCTAGCGCCAAAGGTGAGCCCGCGATCAAAAAGTGACTTTCCATATGCCGCCATCTGTTCGCGAAGTTTGGTTATGGTCACGGTAGCATGTCCAGGGCTTTGACGAAGAAATCCTCGGTTCCGAAATTTCCGGACTTGAGGGTGAGGGCCACAGCTGGCTGGCCAATACTTTCCGTCCAGGGAACACCAGGATCAATCTCCGGTCCAATGCGCAGGGCCTTGATATCGAGAGCCTCCACCACGGCGCCTGAAGTTTCTCCGCCAGCAACCACAATCTTGGTGACGCCAGCGGCTACAAGTTGTGAAGCGATCTCTCCGATTGTCTTTTCGACAAGCTGCCCAGCCCGCTCCACGCCATGTTTATCTTGCATCTCTGCGACTTCAACAGGATCGGCCGAGGCATATATCAGCAGCGGGCTGTCATCGGACTGAGCACCGGCCCAATCCAAAACAGATGCAACATTCTGGGTGCCATCGACAAGCGCATCGACATCCAGCTTCAGACTGGGCCAAGTCTCGCTGACATAGGCAATCTGGCTTCTGGTGGCGACGGAACAGCTTCCGGCTAGTACCAGAGAGCGGCCAGTGCGTTGCGGCAAGGATGGATTAACCGGAGCTCCCAAGAGATTTCGATTGCGGAAGTTCGCCGGCAGTCCGCGGGCAATGGCAGAGCCCCCGGTGACCAGCTTATGATCCTCAATGGCCTTGCCGATGGCATCCAGATCGTCGTTGAATACAGCATCGGTCACGCAATAGGCGTAGCCTTCCGCTGCTAGCTCGGACATGGCTTGTTTGATGGCGTCGGATCCGGCACGAACTGTTTCCAGATTGATGTTAGTCACCTTCAGGCTGGATTGCGCGGACATCAGCCGCATCAGGTTGGAATCCCGCATCGGCGTGAGCGGATGATCGCGCATGGACGACTCGCTCAAGGGCAGCTCACCGACAAACAGATTCCCTTTGTAAATCGTTCTTCCGTTATCGGGAAAGGCCGGGCATATTACTGAGACGCCGTTTGCAACCGCAGCAACAAGCGCGTCCCCAACGGGGCCAATATTGCCCTTTGCGGTCGAATCAAAGGTGGAGCAATACTTGAAGAAAAACTGCTGAACGTTCCGCGCCTTGAGCCATTCGAGCGCGTCGAGGGACCAACTCACGGCGTCTTCAGAAAGTGCCATCCGTGATTTGAGGGCAACAACAACGGCGTCGACATCGCTGATATCAAGATCGGCTTGCGGGACGCCGATGACCTGCACAACCCGCATTCCCTGTTGCACCAGGGTGTTGGCGAGATCCGTCGCACCGGTAAAGTCATCTGCTATGGCACCCAACAGGACTGTCATATCAAGGTCTCCTATGGAGGTCCGGAACTTCGCTAATTAAGCAACTGTCGCGGTAGCCACAAGGCTATTTCAGGGAAGATCGCAACCAATGTCAGGCCGAGAAGCTGCAGCATAACAAAGGGAATGATACCCTTGTAAATCTGTTGAATCTTGACCGTCTTCGGCGCCACCGCTTTCAGGTAAAACAGCGCAAATCCAAAGGGCGGCGTTAGGAAAGATGTCTGCAGATTAACCGCCAGCAGAATAGCGAACCAGTATGTCACCTCAAACTTGGCCACATGATCGCCAAAGTCCAACAAGGCAATTGCCGGGGCAAAGACGGGCAGTACGATCAAGGTAATCTCAATCCAGTCAAAGAAGAAGCCGAGGACGAAGACAATTCCCATGATCAGGAACAGCAATCCCCAGGAACCAAGGCCCAACGCCTCAACGGCATCAATCACCAGATCATCGCCGCCAAGGGACCGGAAAACAAATGAGAAAAGAGTGGCCCCGATAAAGATGCCAAAGATCATGGCATTGGTCAGGGCTGTCCGTTCCACCACATCTTTCAAGGTGACCCAAAAATGACTGAGCTCTTTGCGAAAGCCACCTTCCACAGCATGTTCCACCAGGTCGGAATCTACTTCTCCTTCAAAATGCAGCTCCTTGACCCCAAGGGAGGGCAGGATAACCAGATTGAAAAGGCCAAGGAGAATTGCCCCCATGGCACCGACACCTGCCGCCTCTGTCGGTGTCGCCAAACCGGCCAGGATGGATCCCAGAACACAGGCAATCAGGATTACCGGAGGCACAAAACTTCTTAACACCATCCCCAGGATGCCGGCTGTTGTTTGCGGTCCGATATTACGCGGAAGCGGCGGGGCCAGAGACGGATTAATCGTGCAGCGAATGACGATATAGGTGAAGTAAAGACCGGACAGAATAAGGCCCGGAAACACCGCTGCGACAAACAGATTACCGACTGACCGGCTCAGAAGATCCGCCATAATCACCAGCATGATGGAGGGCGGAATAAGTATACCCAGGGTTCCCGAGGCAGCAATCGTTCCCGTGGCAAGCTCAGCATCATAGTTGCGCTTTAACATTACCGGCAACGCCAGGAGAGACATCATAATAACAGAAGCGCCAATGATCCCGGTTGTCGCGGCAAGGATGGTGCCCATCAGGGTTACGGCAAGGGCCAGACCGCCGGGAACACGGCGCAGTAGGACTTGTAAACAATTAAGAAGATCTCTCGCAATTCCCGATTTCTCAAGCATCGTTCCCATAAATATAAACATGGGGATCGCTGTCAAAATCAGGCTTTCCATGATACCGCCAAATATCCGGGAGGGGAGAGATCTGAATTGGATGAAAATAAACTCATCGGCCAGAATACCGATGAACCCGAATGCCAGGCCAACGCCTCCAAGGATAAAAGCAACCGGGTATCCGGAGAAAAGTAAAACCGCGAGTGCGGCGAACATTAAAACAGGGAGGAGTTCTGAGACTTCCATCAGTGGCCTCCTCCAATAACACCTTGTTTCAGTTCTTGAGGCAATTGCCCGCGAACGCCAGCGGTCGCCTTAATGATTTGTGAGATTCCAGCTAGAAGCAGAAGGGCAAACAAAATGACAAGCCCACCTTTCAGCATCCATATATTACTGAGACCATTTTGGGACTTCGAAATTTCACCCTGCAGAAAGGAATTGTGGGCATAAGGAAGGGAAAGCCATATCCCTAAAACTGCATAAGGGACGAGGAAAACAGACGTCCCAATTATTTCTATCCAGTATTTCTTGCGTTCTGAGAGGGTTTCTCTTAGGAGGTCGATACGGACATGAGCCTGCCTGATGTAGCCATACCCAATCACCAGAACGATCAGATAGGAGTGGAACCAATATTCAGATTCCTGGATCATCGTTGAATTAAGACCGAAAGGTTTTGGTATGCCGAAATATCTGGATCCGACATCATAACAAACAACAACAACCAGAATAACGCCTGCCCATCCGCCGAATCTGGCAATACGTCCTAATAGCTGATCGATAAAGCTACTTACACTCAGCAAGCTATTCATTAAGCCACTCCTCCCAGAATGTTCTCCTCAAGAATATCATCAGCAAAATCTCATGCAAGCAAGGGCAATTAACTCAGCAGGTAACATTCTTGTTTACCTTTACCTTTGCAGAAATTACCCGCCGCGGATAGTGAGGCGGCGGGTAAGGTCTGCAGGTTCATAAGGAAAAAGGGCTTTACTTGAGATATCCCAGGTTTTTCCACTTGCTGTAACCTTCACGGAACTCAGCCAGATTACCCCAGACTTTGGCGAAATCAGGATTGGCAGCAGCTTCTTCGGCGGCTACTTCATCCCAGGCACTTGAAAAGGCAGCAAGCATTTCTGGTGACCAGGTATGAATTGTCACGCCAGCGGCTTCCATTTCCGCAAGCGCTTTACCCTGGATAGCTTCCCCTTCGGCGAGCTGATTCGCAACATTGGCCTTACAGGCCGTGCTGATGATCGCCCTTTGCTGATCGGTCATGCCGTCCCACTTGGCCTTGTTTACCAGCAGTTCCTGAATTGTGGATTGCTGATGCCAGCCAGGGAAATAGTAATGCTTGGCAATGTTGTAGAAACCAAGGTTCTGGTCAATTGCCGGCATGGAAAACTCGGTCGCATCAATGGTTCCACGCTCCAGGGCAGGATAGATGTCACCACCTGCGAGGAGCTGAGTATCAACACCAAGTTTCTGCATGGCTTTCGCCCCGAGACCGAAGAAGCGCATTTTCAGGCCCTTCAGGTCTTCCGGAGAATTGATCTCCTTGCGGAACCATCCGGATGCTTCCGGCGCAATCACGCCACAAACAAGCGATTGAATGCCAAACGGATTATAGATGTCGTTCATCATCTTCTCTCCGCCGCCATACCACATCCAGGCGAGATACTCACCGGCGGCAGGACCGAACGGAACGGCTGCAAACAGGTTCAACGCGGAGTTCTTGCTGCCCCAATATCCGGAGACAGACCAGCCCGCGTCAACCGACCCGTTGGCAACAGCGTCAAAAATTTCCAGCGGCGGGACAAGTGCCTTGGGCTCGAAAAACTTGACTTCAATATTCCCACCGGAAATTTCGTTCACCGTATCCGCGAAACGAACACCCGCCTGACCCAACTGGATCAAACTGCCGGGAAATGTCGATGGCATGTTGAGTTTAACTTCCTCAGCAGAAGCCGGGGCACTGACGCCTGTCAGTGACGCAGCAAGAACTGCAGCTACCAATAATTTTTTCATGTTTCCTCCCTAGAAAAAAATACGAATTAAATTCCGTACTTGATTTATTGATGCGCAACAACGTATACGTAAAAAAAACCGTTGTCAATTATTTGCGGCCCCCGATTATATGCACAGTTTCTAATGATATGAAACCGCGGGGCTCAAAAAAAGAAACTCAAGGGTCAGGTGGGATATCATGAGCAACATCAGTAACAGCTTCCGTGTGGCCGTTTTCGAAGGGGACGGCATTGGCCCCGAGATCACAAGGCCTACCCTGAAGGTATTGGAGGCAGTCTCGCGAAAGTTTGAAGGATTTGATCTGGATTTCGAAATCCTGCCGGCTGGAGCCGGGCATTATCGGGATACAGGGTCGGCCTTACCTGAGCAGTCAATGGAAAAAGCGCGTGCAGCCGATGCCATTCTTCTGTCCGCCATAGGCTTGCCAGATGTCAGATATGAAGATGGCACCGAAATCCGGCCGCAAGTGGATTTGAGATTTGATCTGGAACTGTTTGCCGGCGTTCGCCCGGTCAAGTTTTTCCCCGGTGCCAATTGTCCCCTTGCAGATCCGCGGGTCGAGCAAATGGACTTTGTGCTGGTACGTGAATCAACGGAAGGGCTGTTTGCCCATATGCACGATGGCAAGGTGGTTGATAATCAATCTGCCACCGAAACCCTCGAGATTACCCGGGCCACCAGCGAGAAGCTGTTTGATTTCTCCTTTAAACTGGCCGAGCAAAGAGCAGCCCAAAAGAACAGGCCAGGACGTGTCACCTGTGTCGATAAAGCGAATATCTTCCGGTCCTTCTGGTTTTTCAGGTCGATCTTTGAAGAGAGAGCAAAGCTGTTTCCGGATATCGCAGCCGACGCCGCCTATGTGGATGCCATGGCCATGTGGATGGTACAGCGACCCTGGGATTTTGATGTGCTGGTGACGGAGAATATGTTCGGAGATATTCTTTCGGATTTGGGGGCCGGCCTGATGGGATCTCTGGGTCTTGCGCCCTCTGCGGATATCGGCACGGATCATGCTGTCTTCCAGCCCTGTCACGGCAGCGCACCCGATATTGCGGGAGAGGGTATTGCCAATCCACTGGCGATGATATTGTCGGCAGGCATGATGCTGACCTGGCTTGGGCAGAAACATGACATGAGCCAAATGGTGGAAGGCGGAGAAATTGTAGATGCTGCCGTGTCACGGGTGTTGAACGAAGGCAAGATTCTAACCCGCGATTTAGGGGGAAATGCCGGGACGGATGACTGTGTATCGGCCGTATTGGATGCCTTGGATTAAAGGGTAGAGGGAGACTTGAATGCTTCAGGTGGGTCTGGTCGGAGGAGGGTTTTTCAGCCGGTTTCACATTGATGCATGGCAACGGCTCAATGACGTTAACCTCGTTTCGATCGTCGATTCAGATCCTGAAAAAAGACAGAAACTGTCGCAGGAGTTTCCGGATGTCAGCATCAGCGACGATATTGAGACCTTACTCTCGAATTACAGCATAGACATTCTGGATATCGCGACGCCGCCGCCGACCCATGCCCCAATTCTAAAGCAGGTTATGGGAACGGTGCCCATGCTGATCTGTCAGAAGCCTTTCTGCTCTTCCCTCGAGCAGGCGCAGGAAATCGCCAAGCTGGCGAACAAGCAGGGCGCGAAACTGGCGGTGCATGAGAATTTCCGTTTTCAGCCCTGGTATCGGCAAATCAAAACCCTTCTTGAAGACGGCATTCTCGGAGAGGTCCTGCAAGCCGATTTCCGCCTTCGGCCCGGAGATGGGGCCGGTCCTTCGGCCTATCTGGAAAGACAGCCTTATTTCAGGGATATGGAGAGATTTCTGATCCATGAAACGGGTATTCACTGGATTGATGTGTTTCAGTTTCTATTCGGTTTGCCGAGCGAGATATATGCAGATGTGAGGCGGGTCAATCCTGCGATCAAAGGAGAGGATGCCGGATATTTCATTTTTGGCTACGAGGGCGGTCTCAGGGTCCTGTTTGACGGGAACCGCCTGATTGATCATCCAGCAGAAAACCACCGTCTTACGATGGGGGAGTTTCTGATTGAAGGGACGGACGCTGTGTTGTCCCTGGATGGCTTGGGGCGTATTTCGATTCGCAAAAAGGGGGAATTAACCGCGGAAAATGTTCCTTATGAATTCGAGCCCCTAGGATTCGGCGGGGATTGTGTTTATCATTATCAAAAACATGTCGTCGACTACTGCCTGGATCGGGGTTCTCTCGAAAATTCTGTAGACGACTATTTAAAAAACCTCGTGCTTGAGGAGCTTGTGTATCAATCGAGTGCTTCAGGCCGTAAACAGGCTGTAAGACTTTGATAAAACCGACAGAGCAAAATACCGATCGCAAATCCAACTCCCAGACGGAGCGGGCGTATCGCACCCTGAAACGGTCGATTATGAACAATGAACTGGTCCCTGCGGCCTTCTATCTGGAGCGTGAGCTGGCGGAGATGCTGGATATGAGCCGGACCCCGGTCCGTGAGGCGGCCCGCAAGCTCGAAAGCGAGGGGTTCGTCGAGATCCGGCCACGCCATGGCATTACCGTGCTGCCTATCTCCCTCGAGGACATGGCGGAAATCTATTCTTTATTGACGGAGTTGGAACCGCTGGCGGCCGAATTGGCGGCGGAAAGAGGCCTGACAAAGGCTCAACACAAGAAGATAAAGAAATGTGTCGATGACATGGAAACCGCACTTGAGAAAGACGATCTCGACGCCTGGGCTGACGCGGACCATGAATTCCATCAGTTATTGGTGGGGTATTCCGGCAACAAACGTCTCGTCTGGGTGGTGGCGACCTTCTGGGATCAGGTGTATCGGGCCCGCAAGGTCACCTTGCGCATGCGGGACAAGCCGGTTGATTCCAATCGGGATCATCGCCGGCTCTTGCAGGCAATCGAAGAGCGCAATGGCCCAATGGCACGGGAAATTCATCGGGAACACCGTCAGAAAGCAGCGAATGTCCTGGTTGATCTCATCGCCAAGCATGGCTTGCAGGTTCTATAAAGGAGAAAAAAGTGAGCAATACGTGGGAAATCTTCGCCCTTAGATATGCACAAAGGAACAACCGGACACGGGCCGATTCCTTTATTATGGATGATGATCATGCCTCTCCTCATCCCATGGACTATTTTATCTGGGTGGTGCGCAATGAAAGCCAGGCCATCCTTATCGATACGGGATATGACATGGCGGAGGCTAAACTCCGCAACCGCCCGATCCTTCACAATCCTACAACCATTCTCAGTGATTTCGGTCTGCCAGCGTCGACTATCGATAAGGTTGTCATCACCCATCTGCATTATGATCATGCCGGATCCCTCGGTGAATTCCGTCATGCCCAGCTCTATGTCCAGCCGGAAGAGGTTGCCTATACGACCGGGCCCTGCATGTGTCATGACGTTTTGCGCATGCCCTATACCGGTGAGCATATTTGCGAAATGATCCGCTCTCTTTACATGGGAAATGTGCATTTTTGCAAAAGCGCTGAGGAGATCGCGCCGGGGGTCGAGGTTCATCTCATTGGGGGGCATACCCGGGGGCAACAATGTGTGCGGGTCAGGACCCGACGCGGCTGGGTCGTGCTGGCATCGGATTCAAGTCACTATTATGAAAACTACCGGCTCGCAAAGCCGTTCCCGATTGTTGTCGATGTGGAGGACACCTTGGCCGGGTATGACAAACTTCGCGCCCTTTCGGACTCGGATAATCATATTATCCCCGGCCATGACCCCATCGTCAGCGCCATCTATCCGACCATTGAGGGGGGCACGGAAGATATCGTCATGCTCCATGCCGACCCAAAGACAGAGTAGGGGATAGAGAAATCTTTAGCCGGCCGTAATCGCCCCCGTTTTTTCGGCAAGTTCCACAACATTGCGGGCCTGTTTGAGATGCGGCATATCCAGCATCTTTCCGTCCATGCCGATGGTGCCGAGCCCTGGATTTTGCTCAAACAGATCAATCACCTTGCGGGCATGGGCGATTTCCTCTTCCGTTGGTGTAAATGCCCGATTGATCACTTCGCACTGTGCCGGATGAATGGCGATCTTGCCGATAAATCCGCTCTTTCGGTCTCGAAGGCATTCCTCCTCCAACCCTTCCAGATCCCGGTAGTCGACAAAAACAACCCCAACAGGTTGAATATCAATCGCTCGTGCTGTTGACAGGCAGAGAGACCGGGCCAGGCGGAACGGATCGTCATATTCGCCGGTTTTCGGATGACGGTTGTCACTCGCACCAAGAGCCGCGGCGAGATCCTCCCCGCCCCAGGTCATGGCAATGAGCCGGTCCGTGACATTTTCGAGGTAGGTATGGAAGGTGAGGAGGGAGGCCGCGGTTTCCGTTGCCACACAGTGAATTTTCGTCGATCCCAGAGGCAGGTTCTCCCGGGCCTCAAGAGCTGACAGATATTTATCAAGACTATCGACCTCCTTGGCGGAATATACCTTCGGCAAGACGATACCGCACGGCGCCCCGGCCATCACCCCCGCAAGATCCGGTAATGACAGCGAAGTATCCAGAGGATTGATTCGCACCCAGAGCTGTTGGCGGGAGCGATCCGGATTGGCTTTCAGAAATGCGCAGACCATGGTCCGGGCAATATCCTGCCGATCATCCGATACGGAATCTTCCAGATCAAGGATCAGCGCATCGGCCGGGTTGCCCTTTGCTTTCTCTTGCTTTCGTTCACTGTCGCCGGGGACAAATAGCCAGGATCTTATCATCACGCAGGTCCCTTCTTCATCAAGCCGGTCCGCACCACATAGGCGACTTCCTCATCCCGCTGGTTGAAGCCAAAATGTTCGAACACGACCAGCCCGGTATCCGGTCGGGATTTGCTTTCCCGCATCTCCTTTATCCGGGTAACAACCCGAATGGTATCGCCATGAAATACGGGATTTTTGAAACGTATATCGGTCATCCCGAGATTGCCAAGAGTGGTTCCCAAAGTCGTTTCCGCGACCGTAACACCAATGACCAGACCCAAGGTGAAGAGGCTGTTGACGATCCGCTGGCCATACATTGTGCCTTTCGAAAATTCTTCATCCAGATGCAGGGGTTGGGGGTTATGGGTCATGGCACAGAACATGATGTTGTCCATTTCCGTAATGGTACGGGTCAGGGAGTGATTGAATTCCATCCCCACTTCAAACTGTTCGTAATAAAGACCTGACATCCGGATTTTCCTTTCTTGTTATTATCCAGTGACAAAATATCCGCCACGCAAAGATCTTGCCAGATGTATTTATATGCGTATAGGATACGTATATGCGAAAGTCTGTTGAAAACTCAAGAGGAAATTCATCTACTGCCCGATCAGGCCCACAATCTGTGGGCCGGATTTTTAGCATCCTCAATATCCTGGCCGAGGGGCAGGCAGGTGCGACCTTGTCGGAACTGGCCATGGGAATTGGGGCCCCGAAGACGAGCCTTGTCGGCTTGCTGGCGGGGTTGACTGACGATGATATCGTCGAGCGGGATGGGGCCGGGCGGTACTTTCTAGGTTCTGCATTTATTTCCCTCGCCATGCGAACTGTGGCCGGCCGTGAGCTTCTGACTCTGGCCCGGCCCTTTCTTTCCGAGCTGGTGGAGCTTACTGGAGAAACAGCTGTCATTGGAACTCTGGCGACGGATGCCAACTGGCTGGTTTATCTGGACAAAGTCGAAAGTCCTAACCCCATCCGCTATGCCGTTGAGGTCGGCGAGCAGAGGGAGCTGTATTGCACGGCTCTTGGTAAGCTTTTGCTGGCGTATTTTGACAAGAGAGCCTTGAAAGCCTATCTCAAAACAACCAAGAGAACCAAATTTACCGGATCGACCCTGACTGAGGGATCTGAGCTCTCTGTTGCACTCGCGGCCATAAAAGAATCAGGTTTTTCCCGCACCCGTGACGAACGCATAAGCGGGGCAAGTGGCTTTGCGGCGCCGATATTTTCAGGAGACGGGGAGGTTGTCGCGGGATTACTGATCGCAGGTCCATCAGACCGTATGAATAAGAATGCCAAAAATAATGAAAAACATCTCCGAAAAGTCGCGGCGGCATTGACTCGCGTTCTCGGAGGGGCAAGAGGAGGAATCGAAACGTGAAAATAGAACTTACCCCAGAGCAACAGCAGATAAAGGAAAGCGTCGGTAAGCTATGCCAGAAATTTGATGATAAATACTGGCTGGACCGGGACACCGATGGCGTTTTCCCCGAAGATTTCTGCCGTGCCATTGCCGATGAGGGATGGATGGGAATTGCCATGCCGGAAAAATATGGCGGCAGCGGTCTTGGTATTACCGACGCGGCAATTCTGGCCCAGGGTATTACGGAATCCGGGGCGGCAAATGCCGGGTTCGCGGCCGTCATTATCGGGATTTTCGGCCTTAATCCGGTGGTGGTTTTTGGTACGGAGGAGCAGAAACAACGGTGGCTTCCTCCTGTTATCAAGCGCGAGGATATCGCCTGTTTTGCCGTGACCGAACCGAATACCGGCCTTGATACCACACGCCTGAAAACCCGCGCGGTTAAGGACGGGGATCATTATGTGGTCAAAGGGGAGAAGATCTGGACATCAACTGCCCTGCAGTGCAACAAGATGCTGCTCATTGCCCGTACCCGGCCCGAAGAGGAGACGAAGCGTCCGATAGATGGGCTTTCTCTGTTCTATACGGATCTGGATCGCGAGCATGTCGAGATCAGACCCATCGACAAGATGGGTCGTAAATGTGTCGACTCCAACCAACTGTTCATTGATGGACTGCGCATTCCGAAAGAGGATCTGATCGGTGAAGAGGGTAAGGGTTTTCGATATCTTCTTCATGGATTAAACGCGGAGCGGATATTGATCGCGGCCTCCATGGTCGGGCTTGGCCGCTGCGCTCTCAACAGGGCGGCGAATTACGCGCGAGAGCGGGTGGTCTTTGACCGGCCGATCGGGATGAACCAGGCGATCCAGCATCCGTTGGCGGAATCCTGGGCCGAACTTGAAGCCGCCAATCTGATGGCCTTTCAGGCAGCAGGCATGTATGACAATGGTCAGGAATGCGGCTTGCAGGCGAATGCCGCGAAATATCTGGCGGCTGAAGCGGCGTATAAATCCTGTACAACGGCTGTCATGACCCATGGGGGTATGGGTTATGCCAAGGAATATCATGTTGAGCGATATTTGCGCGAATGCATGATCCATAGATTGGCACCGATCAGTCCTCAGCTCATCCTGAGCTATTTGGCAGAGAGAGCGTTAGATCTGCCCAAATCTTATTGATAATGCGCACCGACGGAGGAGACGGAAGTTGAGCAAGCCCCTTGATGGCGTTCGTATCATCGATCTTTCCAACATGCTGATGGCGCCCTATACAACCCAGATTCTGGGCGATATGGGCGCCGATGTCATCAAGATTGAGGCACCTGGTGGTGATCCCGTCCGTGGGATCGGACCGCAGCGGTCGCCTGGCATGGGGGCAATCTATCTGAATTGTAACCGTAGCAAACGCAGTATTCTTCTGGATCTTAAGCAAAAAGAGGGTCTTGCGGCTCTGTTGGACTTGCTAAAAGATGCGGATGTCCTGGTTTACAACCGGCGTCCCCAAGTCATGGATCGTTTGGGGCTTTCCTATGAAACTGTCTCTGAGGTAAATCCGCGGATTATTTATGCCGGTCTGTTTGGCTATGGTCAGGACGGTCCCTACAGCCATATGCCGGCTTTTGATGATCTGATCCAGGGGGCAGTCGCCGTTCCCTGGCTGGCTCATATGTCCAGCGGCCATGATCCTGCCTACACTCCAACCGCGATAGTTGACAGAGGGGTCGGGCTTTGGGCAGTTGGGCAAATCAACGCAGCGCTGTTTCATCAGGCGCGAAAGGGGGAGGGGCAGAGGCTGGACCTGCCGATGTTTGAGATGATGGCCAGTTTCGTTCTGGGAGACCATCTGGGGGGTGAGACTTTCGCGCCCTCTCTCGGTCCTATGGGATACAAGCGCTTGCTTATTCCTGATCGTCGCCCTTTCAAAACCAAGGACGGCTATGTTTGTGTTGTCGTCTATACAGACCGTCACTGGCAGAGTTATTTCGAGGCATTGGGGCGGGCACAGCAGTTTGAGGCAGACCCGCGTTTTAAGAGCATGACAACCCGCTCCGAGAATATTGCGTCAATTTATTCGGAACTCGCGGACGAGCTATTAAACCGGACCACAGCGGAATGGCTGGCCTTTTTTGACAAGGCCGATATCCCCGCAACTCCTTTGCATAGCCTGGAGTCGTTATTGGAGGATCCACACTTAGAGGCCACCGGCTTTTTCTCGGAGATCGATCACCCGACCGAAGGAAAGTTGAGGGAAATGACCTATCCGAGCCAATGGTCCGTTACTCAACCTGGACCCTCCAAGCCGGCTCCGAGGCTGGGGCAGCATAGTATCGAAATTCTCAGGGAAATTGGTTATTCTCCTGAAAAGATAGATCGGATGGTGAAGTCTGGCGCTACCATAGAGGTAAAACTCAAGGGGTCAGGGTAGATTTGTCTCTGCGCTTTCCCCATCGCCAAGGCGAGAAATATTTGCGAGTAACCGGCCCAGCATTGCGTTAAGGGACAATATTTCTTGTTTGGTAAAACCCTCCAGAATTTTCTGTTGACGATCCAACGCAATCTTCAGAATTTCACCGTGTAACCGCTGCCCCTTCTTTGTCAGGCTCCAGGTTTTTCGGCGGCTGTCTCCTGCGGGTATTTTTGGCTCAACCAGCCCGTTTTCATGCAGGCGGGTCAAGGAGCGGCTGACGGCGGCCTTGTCGATGCCGATGACCTTGCTGGCCCGAGAGACCGGAATATCCGGCTCTTTCGTCAACATCACCATCATGCGCCAGTCCATGGCCCCGATCCCATAGCGTTGATGGTAGTAGCGCGCCGAGTTGCGGGTGAAGCGATTGGCCGCAAAGACCAGCAAAACCGTCGGGCTTTTATCGAAATCCAAGGTTGGAGAGAGATCGCCATGGCCCGTGGGGTCACTGAGGAAGAATGTAGGATCGAGGGTCATGACGGCTTTCCGGGTCTGAATGGTGATCAACTCATTTCCGGGTATTCTGATGCTTTTGTGTTGACATGACAACATGAAAAAGCCATTGTTGTCATGTCAACACAAAATACAGGACAAATGGGAGGGTCGATATGGAGTTGCAGACATTGCCTGGGAATCTCGCGCGATCAATCACTGAGGCTGAAATTGCCGCTTACGAGCGGGATGGCGCGACCGTCTTGCGAAATGTCGTACCCATGGAATGGATTGAGCGAATGCGCCTCGCCATAGACCGGATTCTTGAAAATCCGGGATCAGCGTCGGTGGAATATACACCGGAAGGCGAGAAAGGACGTTATTACGGGGATTTCTTTGTCTGGATGCGGGATCCGGATTTCAAAGCCTTTATGAAAGAGTCTCCCATGCCCGAATTGGCGGCGCAGGTAATGAAGGCAAAGTCCGCTCATTTCTTTTATGATCAGTTGCTGGTCAAAGAAGCCAATACCAAGGAGCCGACCCCCTGGCATCAGGATCTGCCTTACTGGCCTGTGCGTGGCAATGATGTCCTCTCTCTCTGGGTGCCATTTGACCGGGCAACTGAAGAAACGGGTGTGGTGACCTATGTCAAGGGCAGCCATAAATGGGGCAAAATGTTCGCGCCCTCGGCTTTCGGTAAGGATACGGGCTTTGCAGAGATTTATGCTAAGGCAGGGCTGGAGCCGCTTCCGGATGTGGAAGCCAACCGGGATAGTTATGATCTGACGGAATTTGAACTCGATCCCGGTGACGTCATCATCCATCACCCTCTGACTCTGCATTATGCCTCGGGCAATGCTTCATCCACGGGCCGCCGCCGGGGTCTGGCACTTAGATATCTTGGTGATGATGCGGAATTTGACGCCCGGCCCGGCACTTTCGTTGAAAATGCCAAGGTGATGAAACTGCTGCCCGGCTTTGCCATGAAAGACGGCGATCGGTTTGAAGATCCTTTATTTCCGCATGTCTGGCCGCGCTGATTGGCCCGCACCAATATTTAGAAGGAGAAGTCCGGCAAAGACAGGAACGCCTGCCTCAAAGCATCCCCCCAGCCAGCCGAGATGGTATTGAAATAGGGGTCATCCATCTCGATCCGCCGCTCATGGGTAAGCTTGAAGCTGTCATTCTCATAGACCTGTAAATCCAGCGGCAGACCGACAGACAGATTGGCTTTAATGGTCGAGTCAAACGAGACCATCATCAGCTTGACCGCATCTTCAAATTTCATATCCGGATCATAAACCCTTACCAGTATCGGGCGTCCATATTTTGTCTCGCCGATCTGGAAAAACGGCGTCTCATCCGAGGCTTCGATAAAATTACCTTCCGGATAAACCATAAACAGGCGCGGCGGGCTGCCTTTGATTTGGCCGCCCACTATAATCGTAGAATTAAACGCCGAATCTGCCGTCTGTCCCGATGGGTCACTAGCCAGAATTTCATCCTTTAAGGTCTCCCCGACCAGTCGGGCGACCTGAAACATGGATGGTGCTTCGAGAATGGAGGGACTGCGATCACTTGGCGCTTTGGCCCGTTCATCAAGCATGCTGACCACAGCCTGGGTTGTCGCCAGATTACCGGCAGTGAGCAGGGTTATCACCCGATCTTCCGGGGTCGACCAGGTATACATCTTCTTGAATTGTGAGACATTGTCGACACCGGCATTGGTGCGGGTATCGGACATGAAGACGAGGCCCTTGTTCAGGCGCAAGCCGATGCAATAGGTCATTTTTTGTTTGTCGTGCTTTCTTGTTTGAAGTTACTGCTGTTGAACCTGAAGTGAGACATTCATTGTCTCATCACTGCTGCCAACCCGCAATCCCGAAATCGGGGCCGCATCCTGATAGTCAAGGCCGGTCGCGACCCGAATATACCTCTCATCCGGAGAAATGCCATTGGAAATATCAAACCCGACCCAACCTACGCCTATGATATGAGTTTCTGCCCAGGCGTGGGTGGCATCCTGATCAATCCGGTCATTCATCATCAGATACCCACTGACATAACGGGATGGAAATCCCATAAGGCGTGAAGCCGAAATAAAGATATGGGCATGGTCCTGACAGACCCCGTGACCGGCCTCAAGAGACTGCTCTGCCGTTGTCTCCGAATGGGTCTTGCCTGTTTCATAGGCAACCTGTTTGGCAATCAGTTCAGACAGGTTATGCAGCCGCGCCACGTCTGATTCAATGCTGTTATCGAGTGAACTCACCAGATTGCGCAGATTTTTTCCGGACTTTGTCAGAGGAGTAGTACGGTTGAAATACCAGAGCGGCGCAAATCCGCCATGCTTACCAATGATGCCATCGGAATTACTGGTCTCGACCTCTCCTTCAATCTTTAGGGTGACTTCCGTTGATCCTGGCTCAATACTGAACAACAGCACTTGATTGTTATGCTGGTCACTGAATTCCAGCTCCTTGTTACCGCCATCCATGGCGATGTCCCAATTGATAATCGTCTGCCCACCGGTTGCTTTCGGAGTCAGTCTTACCTGTTGGAGCGCATAATGTACGGGCTCAGAGTAAGTGTAGTTCGTTACATGGGATATATTCAGGCGCATGATCTCATCCATTGAACCGATAGTCATTTTCGATCTGCAAGCCGAGGGTGTTATTGTCGCGAATAAACTCGGTAATAAACTCATGCAGGCCGGTCTCGAAAATGGAATCAATTGTCTGGCTTTTTAATCCCTCGTTTATTGAAGCTGCCAGATCGTGGCAGGCATGATGGGCGTTGTAATCATCTTCCAGATATTTCAGATTATCCGTGATCTTGGAATAGCAAAAGGCGAGAGACCGAGGAAGATTACGGCTCAAAATCATGAAGTCCGCGATACTCATCGAATTTACTTCCCCCTGGTACATCCACCGATAGGCGCGTTGAGCCGAGGCCGACCGCAAGATCGTTTCCCATTGAACATTGTCTATGGAGGAACCGACGAAGGAAGCGGAAGGAAGGAGCACATAGTATTTCACATCAAGGATACGCGCCGTGTTATCCGCTCTTTCCAAAAAAGTCCCGAGGCGAGCAAAATCATATATGTCGTTGCGCATCATGGTGCCATGGAGAGCCCCTCTCACAAGCGCACTTTGTTGACGAATGGTCCCGAGAACCTCCGGCAGCTCACGTTCCCGGGTTGGTCGGGATAGCAGCGCCTTCAGGGTTATCCAGCACTCATTGGTAGCCTCCCAGACTTCCCGGGTCAAAGCCGTTCGGACCAGCCTGGCATTATTCCGTGCTCCCTCTATGACAGACATGACACTTGACGGATTTGTCTTGTCCCTAAGCAGGAAATCAATGACATTGGAGGCGTCATAGATGTCATATTTATCTGCATAAACATTTTTTGATCCCGCGGTGGCGACTACAGATTCCCATTCGCTTTCCGCGGCACTGGATCGGGTCAGCGCAATGCGGAAACCGGCGTCCAGCAGACGGGACGTGTTTTCGCTTCTTTCCAGAAAACGAAACATCCAAAATACACCGCCTGCGGTTTTTCCTAGCATATAAGTGTTATTCCTCCAGTACCCATGTGTCTTTTGTCCCCCCGCCCTGACTGGAATTGACCACAAGGGATCCTTCCTTCAAGGCAACCCGTGTCAGGCCACCAGGGGTAATTTTGGTCTGATTGGGGGAGACCAAAACGAACGGCCGTAAATCAACATGGCGGGGCGCCAGCCCCTTTTTCGTCAGGATCGGAACCGTCGACAGCGACAAGGTCGGCTGGGCGATGTAGTTTCCGGGCTGTGCTTTTAGCTTTTTCTTAAATGCTGCGAGCTCACGCTTGCTGGCCGCCGGACCCACCAGCATACCGTAGCCGCCGGAGCCGTGAACTTCTTTGACCACCAGGCTCTGTAGATTATCCAGAACATAGCTCAGAGAGTCCTTCTCGGCACAGCGCCAGGTCGGCACATTTTTGAGTATCGCCTTTTCCCCCGTATAGAATTCTACAATTTCCGGGATATAGGAATAAATCGCTTTGTCATCTGCGATGCCGGTACCTGGCGCATTGGCGATGGTAATCCCGCCGGACCGATAGACATCCATGATACCGGGAACACCTAATTGGGATTCCGGCTTAAAGGTCAGAGGGTCGAGATAGTCGTCGTCAACCCGTCTGTATAGAACATCTATAGGGGCGTAGCCTTTGGTTGTGCGCATGGCAATGCGCCCGTCGACGACCCTCAGATCATGCCCTTCAACCAGTTCCGCGCCCATCTGGTCGGCCAGGAAGGAGTGTTCGAAATAAGCGGAATTGTGAATACCGGGTGTGAGAACCGCCAGAACCGGCCGGCCGGTGCAGGCCCGAGGGGCACAAGCACTCAATGATCGGCGCAGACTTTTGGGATAATCACCGACCTCCCGGATCTTTATCTTGGAAAACAGCTCTGGGAACATATGGAGCATGGTTTCCCGATTTTCCAGCATATAGGATACACCGGAGGGGGTCCGGGCATTATCTTCCAGCACAAAGAACTCGTCTTCGCCCGTTCGAACAATGTCGGTCCCCACGATATGGGTATAGACATTGCCAGGAGGGGAAACGCCGATCATCTCAGGAAGAAATGCATCATTATTGGCGATCAATTCTGCCGGGATGCGCCCCGCCCGAATGATTTCCTGACGGTGATAAATATCATGTAAAAAGGCGTTGATCGCCTGCACCCGTTGCTCAATCCCCCGAGACAGTCGGGACCATTCCCGGGCAGAAATTACTCGGGGCACGATGTCGAAAGGGATCAGGCGTTCTGCTGCCTCTTCCCGACCGTAGACGTTAAAAGTAATCCCGGTGCGTCTGAATATCGCTTCGGTTTCGGCGGACTTTTTGTGAAGTCTTGTGATGTCTTCATCATTGATCCAATGCTGATATTGACGATAAGGGTCTCGAACAAAATTGTCGTCGCCAAACATCTCGTCAAACATCGGATACTCTCTTTTCATATGATAAGACTATAGAAATAGTCACATCAGGCAACCGAAAAGTAAAGCAATACCAGTAGGCTAAGCATTAAACAGCGACTTGAACTCGGTTTCTCCGGACCGGGTGAAAGAAACAATGCGCGATCCCGAAACTCTTCTTGCCCAGCCTTGATGATAAAAATGTTCCAAAAAGGCCGTGCCGATCGATCCGGCAAGATGGCTGCGCCGGGCACTCCAGTCGAGACACGGCTTGCAGAGGGGACGGCGGGAGCTGGACAGAGGCTCCAGGTCAATGCCCAGGGCGGAGACAAAGTCACGTCCTGAATCCGTCAATACAAGCTCATCTCGGTTTTCGACGATGAAGTTTCGGGCTTTCATACTATCGAGCATCTGCACACCAAATTCCCCGGCCAGGTGGTTATAGCAAACGCGGGCCTTACGCAGGGCCGGATCCTTAGGGCCGGCGCGGGTGCGCATATGGCCTTTCTTTTGGGCCAGGCCCATCATGGTCTCCAGCAGATTACCCACATCATCATCAGCAATAGAGAAATAACGGTGGCGGCCCTGTTTTCGCTGTCGGATCAGGCCGCCGCTCTCCAGCTTCCCAAGATGGGAGCTTGCGGTTTGCAGGGTGACATTCGCTTCCGCTGCCAATTCACTGGCCGTCAGGGCCATGCCGGTCATCAGCGCCGTCAGCATATTTGCCCGGGCCGGGTCTCCAATCAAGGATCCCAACAGAGCGATATCCGGTCCTTCTTTCATAGTTCGATTATAAACGAACTATGAAAGAATTTCAATACTTATACTGTGCGTCGTGGCACTATCGCCAGCAAGTCAAAAGGAGAAATCATGATCGCCGTTATTTTTGAAGTTCAGCCGAAGGCAGAACATCGCCAGGAGTATCTGGATATTGCCGCTGGCCTCAAACCGGTGCTGGAGGGCATTGAGGGATTCATTTCCGTTGAGCGTTTTCAGAGTCTGACCAATGAGAATAAGATCCTCTCCCTGTCGTTTTTTGAGGATGAGAGTGCCGTTGAGGAATGGCGCCGGGTTGAAGCCCATCGCAAAGCTCAGGAAAAGGGCCGTAACGCTTTGTTCGCAGATTACCGGTTGCGTATTGCCGGGGTCATCAGAGACTATGGCTTAAACGAACGGGATCAGGCACCAGAGGATAGTCGGGCCCGCCATGACGCAGAGAGTTAGGAGTCGTCGCCTGCCATGACTGTGATTTATATTGATGCGGATGCCTGCCCGGTCAAAGACGAGATTTATCGGGTAGCCGGGCGGCACAAGCTGATGACATATGTTGTCAGCAACAGCTGGATGCGGATCCCGCAAAGCCCACTGATTGAGCAAGTTGTCGTTGATGATGGCTTCGATGCGGCGGATAACTGGATTGCGGATCGGGCTGCCGAGGGGGATGTTGTGATTACCTCAGATATCCCGCTGGCTGATCGCTGCCTGAAAAATACGGCTGTCGTGTTGGGACCCACGGGCAAAGCCTTTACCGGACAATCCATCGGTATGGCCATGGCGATGCGGGACCTGAACAGTCACTTAAGGGAGACCGGTGAGATTTCGGGCGGGAATGCACCCTTTTCGAAGAAGGACCGCTCCAAATTTCTGGGAGAGCTCGAGAATGTATTACAAAAGCTGATGCGTCAGAGACGGTAGCTGAGAGGAGATGTTATGTGCCGAAATATCAAAACCTTGTTTAACTTTGACCCTCCCGCCAAAGAGGAGGAAATACAGGCCTCTTCCCTGCAGTTTGTCCGTAAGCTGAGCGGATTTACGAAACCTTCCAAAGCCAATGAGGCGGCCTTTGATCAGGCGGTGACGGAAGTGGCAGCGGCGGCACGGAAGCTTCTCGAAAATCTCGAGACCTCTGCACCGCCGCGTAATCGTGAAGCCGAAGTGTTAAAGCGCAAGCAACTCGCGGCCAAAAGATTTGCTTAATCGGGCTAGGTGCGGGTAATCGACACTCCGCCGTCCACCAGCATCGCTGTTCCCGTTACGAACGAAGCGGCATCAGACGCCAAAAATACCGCCGCTCGTCCAATCTCCTCAGGTTCGGAGATGCGTTTCAATCCATGAAGGTTATTCACAAACGCAATTTCCTCCTCTGATTTGAAATTGTCAGAATACATTTGGGTTCGGCTACCGCCAGGGAGGAGGGCATTAACCCGGACATTTTCTGATCCGACCTCGACGGCCAGGCTTTGAGTAAGACCGACAAGGCCGGCCTTGCTGGCGGCATAGGCGGCCATACCGGGCATGCCAACGGTGTAACCGACAAAGCTTGACGTGAAGATCAGTGAACCACCACCTCGATTCAAAAGGGCAGGAAGCTGATACTTGGCGCCGAGAAAGGCGCCGGTCAGATTGGTGTCCAAAATGTCCCGCCAAGCAGTTTTGCTCAGATCCTGGGTCAAGGCAGTCTCACCCATAGTTCCGGCGTTGTTGAAAGCAATATCAAGCCCGCCAAACTCGGAGACGGCGAGATCGACCAAGTCTTTTGCGTACCTCTCCTCCCGTACGTCTCCCGGCAAGGCAACTGCAGTGTTGCCCGAGGCCCGGATTTCCGACACCAATTCATTAAGTTCCTCGGCCCGACGCGCGCCCACTACCAGACTAGCTCCGGCTTGAGCAAACAGCAGGGCACTCGCCCGGCCAATGCCGGAACTGGCACCAGTAATAAGAGCAACTTTGCCCATAAGATCGGTCATTAGTGATTTCCCTTCATGAAAAACATTTTCGAAATGAGGGTAGAGGATAGAGGGAGAGTTATTGCGGATACCTCCGTATTCCGATCTGTAATTCAGAAAAAAGGGCATGCGAGAACAGCATGCCCAATTTAACCGATCTGTATCCGGCAGCAGCCGGCGCTTACTTAAACACCTTCAATGATGATCATGTCTGCTTCCGCATTGGCCTGCCGGATGGCCCTGGCCTTGGTATATTCCGGGCTGTCGTAACAGGCCCGGGCGGTTTCGACATCTGCATACTCGACGACCACATTGCGACTGCGGGAAGTGCCTTCCATCTCCTCAAACTGTCCTCCCCGAACCAGAAAGCGGGCGCCGTATTTCTCAAAGGCGGGCTTGGCTGCTGCCAGATAGTCCGGATAGTTTTCCTCATTTTTGACCGACACACGGACGATCCAGTAACCTTTCGACATCTCAATTCTCCATCTTGATAACGTTGCCGGCCCGGATTGGATATCTACTGATCACAGTCCGCGCAGGCTAGCGACTATATAAGACTTGAACTATATTATTAAAAATGAATAATTATGATATTTATAATCTCAAATAGAGATGATATGGAACTTTCTGATTTACGCATATTCAGAGCTGTCGTCCGCCAAGGCGGCATCACCCGGGCAGCCGAGAGCCTGCACCGGGTTCAGTCTAACGTCACCACCCGCATCCGCCAGTTGGAGGAGGACCTTGGCGTCCAGTTATTTGTGCGGGAAGGAAAACGCCTGATTCTTTCTCCCGCCGGCAAACTGCTCCTGACCTATGCGGAGCAAATGCTGGCCCTGTCGGAGGAGGCGCTGACGGCAATCCAGGACAGCCAACCTCGTGGAATGTTCCGGTTGGGATCTATGGAGAGTACCGCAGCCGTCCGATTGCCGGCACCCCTGACAGACTTCAGTCAGAAATATCCCGAAGTTAAGCTGGAGCTCAAAACGGGTAATCCGACTCAATTGCTGGCAGCTCTACTCGCAGGAGAGATTGATGCGGCTTTGGTCGCAGAACCCATCTCAGATGCACGGGTCGAGGCAAAAGTCGCCTTTGAGGAAGAAACGGTAATCGTCACTGGCAACAGCCACCCAGCAATTACCGGTCCGGAAGGGGTTCCCAAAACCATGATCGTTTTTGAACATGGATGTCCCCATCGCCGTCGGTTGGAAGCCTGGTACGCGGACCGCGATGAACTTCCGGAGCGGACAATTGAGCTGGGGTCGTACCATGCGATGATGGGCTGTGTGATCGCGGGAATGGGGGCGGCGCTACTTCCCAAAAGCGTTCTTGACAGCTTTCCGGAAGCGAAGCGCCTTAGATGTCATGCCCTTCCAAAAAAGGAGGCCGTGTTACGGACTCTATTGATCTGGCGAAAGGGCTTTAAATCGCCAAATGTGACAGCTTTATCAGAAATAATAACTCCTCAGAGCTAAGGGGCCAGAAAACGGATCGGGCGAGCATCCACAGAAGCTTTTAGAGGGAGATCACAGACAATATCGCCATCCATCTGAACCGGATCGGCAACATTACAGGAAATCTCAACCTCATCGGCGTTAAGGAAGGTGACGTCCTTGTAATGCTGCAGGCGACCTAGGGCGAGCCCGATGCCATATTTCAACGCAGCGCCAAATCCAGATGACGGAAACAAAACCGCTTGCAAAATTTGTGTCGTTAGTCCGGCCTGCTGAGACAGAATGAACGGCCCCCCATATTTACGAGAGCGGGTGAGAATGATGGTTTTTGCTGTGAAATTTTTGCCATCAATCGTAACTTGGTAAGAGGGCACTGAGGACCCAATAGACCGTATTGCCCCGATAAAATAGGCAAGCGCTCCGAATTTTCGTTTCAGCGGCGCGTCAACTGCGGCTACAGCTCGGGCGTCGAGCCCGGCACTGGCCATTAGCAAAAACCGCCGCCCATTGACGATGCCGGGTCGAATGTCACGGGTTCGGCCGGATTGAAGGAGCCTTAGGAGCTGTTCGGGTCGCCGGGGAAGCCCCAACTCCCAGGCCAAAACATTTGCAGTCCCAAGGGGCAGAAATCCGAGTGCTGGTAACGGCTGACCCGAAGAGCGTTGGTACAGCCCATTGAGCACTTCATTGACGGTGCCGTCTCCCCCGGAGACGATAATGATGTCACTATCGTTTGACGCAATCGCTTCTTCATAAGCGTCTCCGCGTTTGGTTGTTTCCTGGACCTGGACCTTAAACTCGCTCCGCTGGAGAAGGGACAAAAACCGGATAAGGCGTTTTTTCCTGCGACGCCCGGCAACCGGATTATGAATTACAAGAACGCGATTGAACATGAACCCCTTATGGAAGATTTAGTGTTTCCGTTTAGTTACCGATTTATTTTGTCCTGATGACAATTCACCCTGTCGTATTTGTTTAACACATGTCCCACCATATTTTGTGCTATCTCGTTTCCGTTGCGTAATTTTATGAGTATAGAAAGGGCGGAACATGTCGATCGATCCCAGGATAAAGGTGCATCGTGCGATTTGGATTTCCGATATTCATCCCGGCACCCGAGGATGCCAGGCAGCCAAGCTTCTCGATTTCCTGAAACATAACGAAAGCGAATATCTCTACCTTGTAGGAGATATCGTTGATGGATGGCGATTGAAACGGTCCTGGTATTGGCCTCAGGAACATAATGATGTTATTCAGAAAATTCTTAGAAAAGTGCGGAAGGGAACCAAGGTGATCTTTGTCCCCGGAAACCATGACGAATTTGCGCGCAATTATGTGGATTTGAATTTTGGCGGTGTCGAGGTCAAGGAAAAAGCCATCCATGAGACGGCCGATGGCCGTAAATTACTAGTCATCCATGGTGACGAGTTTGATGTCGTGGTTAAATATGCCCGCTGGTTGGCCCTGTTGGGGGATGGTGCTTATACCCTGCTGCTCGCCTTAAACAATTGGTTCAACAAACTTCGTGAGCATTTTGGCTGGTCTTATTGGTCTCTATCAGCCTATTTAAAGCTGAAAGTCAAAAATGCGGTTCAGTTCATTGCTGAATTTGAAAATGCCCTTGCCAAAGCCGCTGTGGAGGAAGGGGTCGATGGTGTGGTTTGTGGTCACATCCATCATGCGGAAATGCGGTATATCAATGGTATTCTCTATTGCAATGATGGTGATTGGGTAGAAAGTTGTACTGCCCTTGTCGAGCAACGTGATGGCCAGATTGAACTGGTTAAATGGGCAGTTTCTCAGCCTGCCGAAGAATCTGCTAAAGAAAATATTGTATGCGCATCCTGATCGTTACGGACGCATGGTACCCTCAGATTAACGGCGTAGTGAGAACCCTGACAGCCATGTGCGATGAATTGCAGGCCATGGGGGATGAAGTCCATATGCTGACCCCGGAAGGCTTTACGTCCGTACCATGCCCCACCTACCCGGAAATTCGCCTGGCCTTAGCCGGCCCCCGATCTGTGGGCAAAGTGGTTGCTGAGTTTCTGCCTTGTGCCATTCACATTGCCACCGAGGGCCCGCTCGGTCTGGCGGCAAGACGGTTTTGTGTCAAACGGGGCATTCCCTTTACGACAGCCTTTCACACCCGGTTCCCAGAATATATTGAGGCCCGGTTTCGGATTCCCATTTCCTGGACTTATCCCGTGATGCGCTGGTTTCATAAACATTCCGCCGTGGTTATGGCCCCAACTCCAGCAGTTGTGGAAAACCTGCGGTCGAGAAAATTTGACAAGGCACAGCTTTGGGGTCGGGGAGTCAATACAGACTTATTCAAGCCAGGACCCAGGGCTCCTATAGAGAGCGGAAAACCATTGCTTTTGTCGGTTGGTCGGGTCGCCGTCGAGAAAAATATTTCCGCTTTTCTCGATTTGAAGCACGAAGGAACGAAAGTGGTTGTCGGAGATGGGCCTATGCTTGAAAGCCTGAAATCCCAATATCCCGATGTCATCTTTGCCGGCGCCAAGCACGGAGAAGAGTTGGTTTCCTATTTCAATGCTGCAGATGTTTTTGTGTTTCCGAGCCTGACCGATACCTTTGGTTTGGTCATGCTGGAGGCCCTCGCCTGCGGTGCGCCGGTCGCGGCGTTTCCGGTAACCGGTCCCAAGGATGTGATCACCGACAAAAAGGTTGGCTGTCTGGATCCGGATCTTGGACTGGCGGTGTCCAAAGCGCTTACTTTGAAGCGCGAAAACTGCGTCGAATTCGCTCAACGGCAAAGCTGGGCTGCGTCAGCAAAGACCTTTCGTTCTTACCTGAAGGAGTTCGATCCGAAAAAGTTTTTGATATAGCCCGGCCCTGGTCTGAAGAAGGGGGTGTGGCAGGGAGCCTTTTATGCTATTGGAGGATCAAGTATCCAAACATTCATAATAAGAAGGTCTCCCACCAATGATTACCATCCATCATCTTAACGACTCTCGTTCACAACGGATTTTATGGCTGCTGGAAGAGCTGGATCTGGAGTATGAGATTGTCAAATATGAGAGAGATGCGACAACCCGGTTGGCGCCACCGGAACTGGAAAAGATACATCCTCTGGGAAAATCGCCGGTCCTGATTGATCAGGATATTCTGATCCATGAATCCGGTGCCATCGTGGACTATCTGATCCAGACTTATGGAAAAGAAACTTTGGCTCCCGCCCGAGGGACTAAGGACTATATCGACTATGTGGAATGGATGCATTATGCGGAAGGATCCGCCATGTTGCCCCTATTGCTACGCCTCTATACAAGCCGTCTAGGGGAGGCTGCCGAGCCTCTGAACCCCCGGATTGACAGCGAAACCCATAATCACTTTTCCTACATGAACGAACAGATGAAAGGTCGGGAGTTTTTTGCCGGAGACAAGCTCTCGGGTGCGGACATCATGATGTCCTTTCCCCTTGAAGCCGCGAAGGCCCGGGGTGCGCTGGTGGCGTATCCTGAACTGGTTAAATTTGTCGAGAGAATACAATCTCGTCCGGCCTATCTTGTCGCCTTGCAAAAAGGGGGCGCCTATTCCTTTGGGCCCGCAGCTGCATAGGTTCCTGTTGGGAGGTGTCGGATTCAAGATAACGACAGGTTTCCAGTTGTCCTATTCGTTAATGAAGGCGTAGTTAGGATCAACAGACAAGGGGAGTGCCAGCATGAATGACCTGCTTGCCGGGCTGGTCGCCGCATTCCGGCTGATCGTCACCCTTGATCATGATCTGGTCGAGATTTCCCTGCGGTCCTTGCAGGTCACAGTAACAGCTGTTGTTATTGCCGCCGTGATCGGATTACCTTTCGGGGCCTGGCTCTCGGTCACCCGGTTCCGGTTTCGGCGTATCGCAATCGCCGTTCTTAATGCCTTGATGGGCTTACCGCCGGTGGTGGTCGGCCTTGTGGTTTACATTCTTCTATCCCGGTCCGGCCCCTTCGGTGTATTTAATCTGTTATTTACACCGACCGCCATGATCATTGCGCAGGTTATTATCGTCACGCCAATTATCGCTTCTCTCTCCCATCAGTCTATACGGGAATTGTGGTTCCTCTATCATGATCTGCTGATTTCTCTGAATACCAGTAAATGGCAGCGCATGACGGCGCTGCTCTGGGATGGGCGGCGGTCCCTGCTGACGGCGACCCTTACCGGATTTGGACGGGCCATCGGGGAAATCGGTGCCATTATGATTGTCGGGGGTAATATTGATCATCTTACCAGGGTACTGACGACCGCCATTGCTCTGGAGGTGGGAAAAGGGGATTTCCCGCTGGCCATTGGTCTCGGTATCATCTTGATTACCTTGGCAATCGTCATCAATCTGACAATCCATATTCTGTCGAGAACCGAGAGGGAGGGCACCTGGTGAGTTCTATCCTGCCTCTTACCCTGAAGGCCGCTGTGGTTCGAAAAGGCGGTGTTCAGATCATCGGACCCCTTGATTTCAGTCTTGAAGGAAAGGGGTGTAGCGTTTTGATCGGACCCAATGGGGCCGGTAAAACCACCTTTCTGCGTCTTATGCATGGGCTTGAAAAGACGCGGTCCGGTTCGGTTTTCTGGAATGCGGGGCAAAAGGAAGTTCGTCTGCGCCAGTCCTTTGTTTTTCAGACACCTGTGGTGATGCGGCGGACGGTACGAGACAATATTGCCTATCCGCTCCTTATTCGCGGTCGCCGCAGGAAAGAGGCATTGGATGAGGCGGATCGTTGGATTGAGGAAGTGGGGCTGACTGCGTCAAGCCAGAAAGATGCGCGTATCCTGTCGGGTGGGGAGCGGCAGAAGCTGGCCTTGGCCAGAGCCATGATTACCACACCGGATGTACTGTTTCTGGACGAGCCGACAACCAACCTCGACGGCGCCTCAACCCAGGAGATTGAAGCGCTGATCCTGCGGGCAAAAGAGAAGGGGGTGAGAATTATCATGGCCACCCATGATTTCGGTCAATCCCGCCGGCTTGGAGATGAGATAGTCTTTCTGTATCGGGGGCAAATCCGTGAGCGGGGAGCGGTCGATGATTTCTTCGATCACCCCACCACGGATGAAGCCCGGACCTTTATAGACGGAGACATCCTGATATGAAATTCCTGTTGGCCCTGGCAGTCTGTTTTGGAATACTGCTGAGTTGTGGGGCTACCTGGGCCGACAGTATGAAACTGGCGGTGACGACGTCATTTCACAATTCCGGTTTGTCGGACAAACTATTGCCCGAAATTAAGAAGGATCTGGGCTTTGACGTCCATCTGCTGGTTGTTGGCACGGGTCAGGCGCTGAAGCTCGGGAGATCCGGAGATGTCGATGCCATTCTTGTTCATTCGAGGGCGGCCGAAGATGAGTTTGTGACGGAGGAATATGGCACTCATCGCCGGGATATTATGTATAATGACTTTGTCCTCGTCGGTCCAAAAACGGATATTGCAGACATCCAAAGCCGAAAGCTTGTCAAGGATGCTCTAAATTCAATTGAGCAGACCCGCGCCATATTTGTCAGCCGCGGCGACGACAGTGGGACCCATCGCAAGGAGCTGTCTTTATGGAAACTGGCGGGTAAAAATCCGGAGGAATTTGATTCCGTCTGGTACCGGGCGACGGGATCTGGCATGGGATCAACCTTGAATACGGCGAGCGCTCTGGATGGATATGTGTTCGCAGACAGGGCCAGCTGGCTCAATTTCAGGAACAAGGGAGATTTGGTATTGCTATTTTCAGGTGATCCTCTTCTGTTCAATCAATATGGATATCTGCCCGTCAACCCGGACAGGCACCCCCATGTCAATCATGATCTGGCCCTCAAGCTGGAAGACTGGCTGACCGGGGACAAAGGACAGAAACTGATCGGTGCCTATAGGATAAACGGCGAAACCTTGTTTACGCCAAACGCGAAAGGCAATTAGACCTGATAAGCTATATCAGGGCTGCGAGGCTCGGAATTTTCCGGGCAATCTTTTTCGCGATCTCTCCGAGGTCACGGATGCGATTAATTAACTCGGCCTGATCGATATTTTGCTGACTGGCGATCTGGACCAAGGCCATCAGCCTTTCATATTCCTTCTGGTCCGAGATACCCGGCGTGATGTCATCGATATCCTCTGGCGCCAGATTTCTCAGTTCCTCGTAAATCGTTGCAAACTGTCCGTTCAGCGCTGCTTCAGCCCGTTCCGCTGCCGCATCCATCTCCGCAAAAATATCGTCAAGATTAAGGTCTCCGGACATGTCTAAATTCCTTTCTGAAGAACGATTATCTGCCAATGGCGGATTTCAGATCGTCAATTTTCTCATCGAGCGCCTGAATTTTCTCTGCGGCGTCATCAATGCGGACGTCTATCTCATTTCCGGTTTCCACAAATTCCGCCACCTTGTTGGAGATCTTGGCTGTGGTCACCGTAATCCTCTCCCGGACATCGCCGAGTCCGACATCGGCGAGGATCTCATTTTGGACTTCTCGGACCCTTCTGACCGACGCAAGATGTCCGGTCACAATGGCCTGGGCTGATTGTATCTGGCGGTGAGCGAGGTTGATATCCGAGAGAACTTCCCTTCTTTGTTCCAGAATCGGATTGAGAAGCTCTGCCCGTTTACTTTCAATACGCTCAACGGAGATTTCAACGAAACGTGACAGAACCGGGAGAAGTTTGTCCGGATCCTGTTCCAAAATCTGTGCCACCCGATCATTCAGTTTGAATTCAGCGGCAAACGTCCGGATATAGGCGGGTCGATAGGTCTGATCAATAAATTCGTTTATTTCCGCCTCTATGTTATCGAAATGGAGCTCCGCCAGGGACCGATGTGCACGGTGCACTTCTTCAAGATCATTTCCCACCGTATTGGAGAGCTCAACGGCTTCCGGAGGAACCGTATCACAGGCTGTCATCATAAAAAGCGCACAGATCGGAATTAGGATCTGTTTGAGAGTACTCTGGAAAATCATCTTCCCTGCCTTCCTCTATCAGGCGGGATCGAAAGAAATGTTGTGAGACCCCTGACCATTCCTGAAAACATCAACCCTTTTTTATGATCGTATTCTAATATAAAAAAGACTGTCAACAGAGGATCGGCGTATTGCGGGATTTAAAAGTAATCTTAGGAGAATTCAGAGGACCGCGGCAGCTTCCTTTGCGGGCGGAAATCTGACTAATAGTTGCTCGCCTTCAGCTCCCTTAAAGACAATTTTCCATTCTGTCACAAATGCGAATGGCGCCTTCGGGGGCGAGGAGACAAGCTCTCCGGAGCTGATGTTAAGATACATGATCTTATGGGCCATGCGCCCGGACTTGATGGTTAGAAATGAGGCGCTGGTGCTTTCAATTAGAATACCGGGTTTGGGCCAATATTCTGTCTTTAACAGCAGGCTTCTGTCAGAAATAATATGTCGGAAAGCGGGTTGGGAGATCCGATAAGCCGTATTACCGCTGACCATGTTTGTGTCGAAAAGCCGGGGCAAGGTCGCCATTTCCCGCTCTCCTGGCGTGAAGGAAACGACATAGTCCGTAATCTGCGTTTCATTTTCGACGATGAAAGCTTTCAAACAGGGGCGTACTCTGTCTCCGAGCTGGGAATAAAAGAAGTCGCCATATCTGATGTCGGCCAGAAACGCGGGTTTACCGATGAGTTCTACATTCATTTAGATTCAACTTTGCCTAAATTTTACGTATAATTTGTCTCCTGGAAAAAATTAAGATCAAAGACAAATTATTTTTTAAAAACAAATACTTACCAATTCAGACAGCAAGCCCCACCTATCCGGGTAATGTGCTAATACTATCTTGAAACACGACAATTGTAAAAAAAAACTGCGGTTATAGTTAACGTGGAAACCGGTCTGGACATCACGAATTGGCGACTTAATGGGGAAAAGAGCAATAGGGGTTGAGTGGTTCCAGCAAATAATTCACAATCAAATGATACTTTTTAGGAGTTTGAACATGAGAATTTTGACCCTTTTTGCGGTACTGATTTTTGTTGCCGCCTGTTCAAAACCAACCATTAAAGCAAATGTTACTGCCTTTTATACACCTGAGTTGAATACCATTAACGGAAAGACCATCGCTGTAAAAGCTCATCCGCCAGAAAAAGAATCCAGCCTTGAATTTATTTCCTACCGGCCGAAGATTGCGGCAAAACTATTCCTCGTAGGGTTTGAAGTTGAAGAAGATATTCCCATCCCGGACTATATCGCCTTTGTGTCCTATGGTATTGATGGTCGGGAGCAGAAATCCTCTACCTACTCATCAGGTCCTTATTTTGGCTCGCTCGGTGTTGGCGTTGGCCGTGGACCGGTTTTTGGTGGTGTCGGCCAAACCTTCAATACTCAGACCTGGGAGGAATATAGTCGCTTCATTGCCATTGATATTGTGGAAGCAAAGACAGCGAGATCTGAAAATCCCGTGAGAATTTACGAAGGCCGTGTACAGTCAGTGGGTAGGTGCCCGACCTTGGCCGGGGTCTTTGACCAGGTTCTTGATGCGATGTTTGAGGATTTTCCAGGCGCCAACGGCAAAACCACCTTTGTCACCCTCCCTTGGGACGGAAAGTGCTGATAGTTTGGAAACCATCCCTTATTCTACCATAGACACCTGATAGACCGGCCCTTCCGGTTGTCGGGATCCTGTTGCCACAAACAGAGTTTTGTTGAGCCAGTCATGGGTTTCTGATGAGGTTTCGAAGACCGGGGCCATTCTGAAATAATAGCTGCCAGGATCAACCTCTTCTCCGGCGGCCATTCTGTCCATCACCTCTTTGGGGCCGTGCCGAAGGCCGCGATAGGTCGTGTAGATGAGGGCGCCGTCGGACGCTTCTATGGTCAGACGAACGTCAAGTTGCATCACGCCGTCATCGCGAAGAAGCAGCCAGTCGCCCCCGCAGGGGTGAACCTTTCCCTGCAGCAGAGGTCCAGAGACTGTTCCGCCCGTGACTTCTGCAATCAGCCGGTTGCCATAGGGTGTTTTTCCGAGGTCGAGTACCGGTGTTTTTACCGTCAGGGCAATTTCAAAGGCGGGCTTTAGGGTAATCTGGGTCACTGTTGGCCTCTTTTTCTCGGTTTGATCAAATCTAAAAAACTATAGCACAGCCAAGAGGTTTTTGAACCAGGAGATCGGCTTCTGGTTAGGAGGTTCCCTTGGCTTTTTTTAGAAAGCCGAGAATCCGTCCCCAAATGGCGCGGGACCAGGTGAGGGAGGGGATATTTGTAACCCAGCCGAGGGCGATGAACAATGCGATGCCGCCACCAACAAGTTCGTCACTCAACCAATGCGCCCCGGAGAAAAGCCTGGGAACAGAATAAAGGATGCCAAATAGAGCGGAAATCCAGGCTGTTTGCCGATCAAGCAGCATGAAACACAGACCGACAAAAGCAAAAGCTGCGACCGCATGATCCCCCGGGAAACTGTTCTTGGATTCCCATTTAGCCTCGATCGACGGAACTATTTCGTTGAGAAGAGCCACAGGTTCAAGAGTCAAGGACGGACTGTAAAACTCGATCTCCGGCAACATTTGTTTTGATATCGCAACGATAACGATAACACCGGCCCAGGTGACACTGGCACGGGCAAGCCGCTCCTCAAATACATATTCTTTGCCGTAAAATACATACCAGACGGACGGCAGGAACATCAGGACAGCTCCGACGATATCGAAGATTTTGGTGTTTAGAGCCGCCCATAATACGGCCCACCAATGCTGCCAGAGAAGTGACCCATTGACGATGTAGAAGACCTCTGCGCTGAAACTATGCCAGATGTTACCAAGGGGCTGCCACAGCAATGTCATCCCAACGAGGAAAGCGAGGATATGGCACAGGAGAATTCTGCCCGCGAACCATTTTTCTGACGTGCCAAATAACTTCATTAAACAGTTGTCTTTTCAAACATCGGGGAATTTCTGAGCTGCTAAATCACCTCCGCCAGGCTAGGGCCTTGGCAAATTGCCTTCGTAGCAGCATTCCGAGTATCTGTAATTATACTCGCTATATGGATTGGGGTTATTGACGGAAAAATTCTGACATCCTGTCAAAATGGCAATTAAACCTACAACCAGACAGTATTTCATATGACCGATCCTGATGTTCTGCTCATGCTCTTTATATATGCTTATTTCCTATATTTGAAAGCATGGTATCGCGAAAACCAAAACAAAGTAACCGTATTTTCAGGTTGTCCTATTGCCCTTCAGGGTCAGGACCGGATTAACGACTGCAATTGAGGTGCGGATGGCACATACCAGTAGGAGCCTGTGAGAGCCTGTGAAAACTCCGTCAGCCTGTCTTTGAGGCCATCTTCTGTCAGTCCGTACATACGCTTCAACTGTATATCGTGCCGGGAAAGCGCGGTGGCAAAGGAGACAAAATATAGGCCATGCTCATGCATTGTTCCGAAGGGTGTACTGCGGCGATATACCTTCTGGGCAACCCCGTCCACATCGACATCCGTTCGACTGACATGGGAAGTCGGCGGCATATCGTCGCCTTCCAATTCCAAATTCTCGTATTTTGTCCGTCCTATAACCTGTTCCTGCTCTAATAAAGAGAGAGTTTCAAATTTTGACAGGTCATGTACCCATTTTTGAGTCAACAGGACTGAGCCGCTATTTTCATTCAGAGCGGCGGCAACCCGGGCATCGTCTGTCTTCGGGTTTGCAGTCCCATCTTCAAAGCCAATCAGATCATGATCTTTTCGGTATTTGAAACCGGTAATTTCCAGATCAAGATTTGTCAGGGAGCGAAGGGCATTATAGCGTTCCCGGGTACAATCGAAGACGTCATCCTCAAGTCCGCCATGAATCCACATAATGACATCCCTTTGGGTTGCGGCGGCGACAAGCGATCCGTTTGCGTAGCCAGGAAAATCAATGAGATCTTCCGAAATATTCCCCTCGAAAAGTTCATTGGCGACAGCTGGTCCAAATCCCCAGACAACATGCGGCGGCTTATGGCTGTTGTCCAAATCGAATTGAACCACATCTTTAAGGGCCGCTTTCAAGGAGAAGGTCGAAACTTCCGGCTTTAGGGAAAACTCCAGAAACCGATTGTACACTGTACCTTCGATAAAAATCCCAGCCTGAGCATTTTCCATAGGTAACATCTCATCCTGTTGACGGTTTGACGAGTTGGGAAGGGCCTGATTTCAGAGGGTTGGTGGGGGCCTGAGAGAGGCATCTTCCGCGTCTAATGGCGGCATCATTACGCCTGTCATTCCAACAGTCAAGAGATGTATACCTTCTTTGGTCAAGGCGTCAAAAACAGCGCCATTGACTGCATAACGCGCGAGGAAATAAGTCAAGCCCGGAGCCCAGACACGAAATCCTATGATGAGGCCGCCATAGGTGAAATCCTGTATGCCGACCTGTGGTGTCTGATCCTGATCAAT
This sequence comes from Sneathiella sp., assembly GCA_965228285.1. Taxonomy (GTDB): domain Bacteria; phylum Pseudomonadota; class Alphaproteobacteria; order Sneathiellales; family Sneathiellaceae; genus Sneathiella. The sequence continues at coordinate 2,108,555 of OZ245808.1, read as the reverse complement.
ATCCTCAACTTTTTGTAAAGTCTTTCGGACCAGGTCTATAACTGCATTTGCATCTTGGTCGGAGGCAATACAGAACTTTCCTTCGATGATCCTGAGTTCCAGGGAGTTGACAATAACCTGGCCGACAATCTCCTTGTTGGGAACGGCAATCTGTTCTCCGTCCTCCCCGGTGAGAAAGGTCAGTCCCAGGGTAATGCGATCGACGACCCCACTCACCCCTTGAACTGTGACAACATTACCGACAACAAAAGGACGGGTAATGATGATGGCAACGCCAGCCCCAAAATTCGAAATGGGACCCTGCAGGGCAAGAGTGGCGCCAAAAGTAACGGCCCCTGCCAAGGCAATCAGAGGGGCGATGCTAATACCAAAATTACCAAGGGTAATGATAATCAGAAGGATGATTAGGATAAACTTGACGGCACTGCCGATAAATTGCGACAGGGTGACATCCAGGTTTTTAGACTGTGCCAGGTTAGAGAGCTTGTTGCCGATCCAATTGACAACGACCAGACCGAACAACAGGAAAACCAAAGCTCCCAGAATTTGGAATCCATATTCGATTCCAAATTCTATGAGCCAGTCCACCCAGACGGAAACGGTTTCAATATTTTCGCTGACGGTTTCCATCTTTATTTCTCAAGCGATGCCAAATCGGATCAGTCGTTAAAGAGCTTCTTGAGGCCCTTGCCAGCCCCTTCTGCGGCTCCTTCCACCGCGCCGGCAGCGCCTTCTACTGCATCTTTGGCAACATTTCCAGCCGCCCCGGCAGCTTTATCAACACCCACCTTATTGGCGAGATTCCCAGCATTATCGAGCAGGGTTCCGAGGGTTTTTCCGATCCCTAAATCGGTCACAACGTTCATGGCCTTTCCCGAAATTTCGTTGACGATCTTGGCGGCGATTTCACCGGGGCTGGCCCCACCGTCTTCCTTCCCGATATCCTTCATGTGGATGTCGGGCATGGTTCCCTCGACCTTTTGGTTCAGCAAAGCCGGGGCTCTGACGCTGACTTTTCCACCGCTGATATAAAGGTTGTCAATGATGACCTTTGGGCCTTCCTCAGAGCTGCTTTCGCTGGCTTTATCATCACCGGCAAGGCCATTTTCCCTAAGAAAATCGTCAACGTTTTTCTTAATGGTATCGAGATTGTTGGAGGTTTCGTTGACTTCATAGACAATGGTCGGCTGATTAACTCGAATTTCCGTAATATGGATCAGTTTGTCATTGGTATCCGCAATATTGACTGCCACGGAAACCTCATCGAATGCAACGGCATCTCCACTGTCAAAGCCAGAGGGATTTCCTATACTGAAACCCTTCAGGGCCCCCTTGCCACTCGTGAGATCGAGGTCAACTTCGTCGAGAACGACATCTGTTTTCGTAACTTCTGAGCCATATCCTTCGACCGCCGCAATAATGACCTTATCGATATTGAAGTAAAATACAGCAATGACGACCGCGATAATAACGATGATGGCCGCAAGAATTCCGCCAATTATTTTTCCCATGATCTGCATGCCCCGTATGGATTGAAAGAATTACTAGTGTTACCCATCAATTTAGCCAGACTATGGCAACATACGCAAATAATTATGAAACATTCCGCTTAACTTTACTCGGCTTGGCTAACTGCTTACTGTTGGCTTCCTGTAAATTCTTGAAAGACCTCTGATTGTCTGCGTTTTTTTCCGCCCGCCAGATCCTGTCCCTTCGCTTGGCACCGCTCTATGGGGCGTTGTTCCTGACCATCGGATTTCAACTTCCATTTTGGCCCGTGTGGCTCGAATATAAAGGATTGAATCTGCAGGAGATTGGGGTCGTGTTGGCAGCACCGGTCTGGATCAAGGTCGTCTTTACACCCATAATTGCCAGCACCGCCGATCATTTTGGCAAGCGAAAGGCGCCGTTGGTGATTTTAGCGGTTCTCTGCTTCGGCCTGTTCAACGTCTATTTCCTGATCGATGGATTTTGGGAAATTCTGATTGTGTCCCTACTGATTGGTGTTTTCTTTTCGTCTTTTACCCCGCTGGCTGATAATCTGGTTCTGACTCTTTCCCGAACCCATCAGCTTGATTATGCCCGGATCAGACTTTGGGGATCGATTACTTTTATTCTTGCATCTATTTTTGGCGGCCAATTGCTGACCGGACGCTCTGCGGAATTTATCCCGGTCATGATCGTCTCATCTTTGCTGCTTCTTGTTCTCTGTAGTCTGCTATTACCTGAAATTGAAAGGCCGCTGACCGAACCAACCAAACGTGGGCTGCGCCGCTTGCTCAAAAATCCAGGATTTCTGGGATTTTTAGCGATGGCGGGATTGGTGCAGGCAAGCCATGCCGTTTTATATTCCTCGGGCACCTTGCAGTGGCAGTCTCAGGGAATTTCGGATGCCGCTATTGGCTTTTTATGGGCGGAAGGCGTGTTGGTTGAAATCCTGCTCTTTGCCTTTGCTCAGAGGCTCTTTGTCGGCTTTAGCCCCGTGGCGCTGCTCTCTCTCGGGGCGCTTGCCGGATTGTTGCGCTGGTCCGTCATGGCATTTGAACCTGGTTTGGAAGCCTTGATTTTTGTGCAGGCGCTTCATGGTTTGACCTTTGCGGCGGCGCATCTTGGGGCCATGCGCTTCATAGCAGATAAAGTTCCGCAAGAAGTCTCGGCCCGTGCCCAGGGACTTTACTCTGCAATTTCCATTGGAATCATCATGGGCGGCGGTCTGTTTTTATCGGGCTATCTTTATCAGGAGTTTGCCTCCCAAGCCTATGTGGTCATGGCTCTGGCCTGTCTGCTTGCTCTTCTAATTGCCGTTTATTTACGCAAACTGAAGCAAATTGTATTGCTATAGAGGGATGACAGATCAAACATCCTCGGTTTAAACTGCATCCAAACAATCGGGACAAATAAAAAGGAACGAAGAATGGGACCGTTAGCTGGATATAAATTCGTGGAAATGGGTGGAATTGGACCGGGACCGATGTGTGCCATGCTTCTGGCCGATCTTGGTGCGGAGATAGTCCGCATTGATCGGTTGGTCGATGCCGGGCTCGGCACTCTGGCAAATTCAAAATTTAGCTTACTGATGCGGAGCCGCCGTTCAATCTCTGTCGATACAAAAACAGAGGAAGGCCGGGAACTTGTCCTTAGCCTCATCGAGCAGGCAGATGGCCTGATTGAGGGCTTTCGCCCCGGTGTGATGGAGCGGTTAGGGCTTGGCCCGGACGTCGCCCTGGCCCGAAACCCCAAGCTTGTTTACGGCCGGATGACCGGGTGGGGTCAGGAAGGGCCCATGGCAAAAGATGCCGGTCATGACATCAACTATATCGCGTTGTCCGGTGTGTTGCATGCCATCGGACCGAAAGGTGGCGCACCGGTTCCACCGTTAAATCTGGTTGGCGACTTTGGTGGTGGTGCCCTCTATCTGGCCCTAGGCCTGGTCAGCGGAATTTTGGAAGCGCAGAAATCCGGCAAGGGTCAAGTGGTTGATACGGCAATGGTCGATGGCGCGGCGTCCCTGATGACCACCTTCTTTGGCCTGATGGCTGCCGGTATGTGGAAGGACGAGCGGGGGGTCAATATCCTGGATACAGGCGCGCATTACTACAACGTCTATGAGACATCAGACGGCAAGCATATTTCAATCGGGTCGATTGAAGCGAAATTCTATAAATTGCTTCTGGAATTAACAGGACTCGACAAGGAAGATCTGCCTCCGCAGATGGACAAGAAAAGTTGGCCGATGTTCAAGGAAAAACTGGCTGCTGTTTTCAAGACCAAAACACGGGACGAATGGGATGAGATTCTTGGCGGAACGGATGTGTGCTACGCACCAGTCCTTTCAATCGTCGAAGCAACGGAACATCCCCACAATAAGCACCGGCAGACTTTCGTCACCCATGACGACATTGTACAGCCTGCTCCAGCCCCGAGATTCAGCAGAACTGTTCCAGAAATTCAGGGTCCTCCTTGCCTGCCTGGGGAACATACAACAGAAGCAATGTTGGATTGGGGCATTGATCAGCAAAAAATAGATAAGTTGATGTCTGCCGGGGTCATAAAATAACGTTTCTTGCCACAATTTCGGCATATTTGAAAACTTGACGTAAAGCTGTTTTTGCAGGACTCTCTCGCCGTATTTTGCAGGAGACAGTTGATGTTGCATGAGCATCCCGAAAAGGAAAGATTGGACAGTAAGAAAGATGCCCCTTTGATACTGGGAATACAGGAGCAGAAAGCGGCGGAAAAGAGGCAATCTCTCGGCTCACAATTATTATTGGGATTGGGAATACTCGCGACAATTACTTGGCTGGCAGGCATAGGATTTTTCATTTATTCGAGAATCGGTTGGCCGGCTGTCCTGCAAATCCCGCCGCAACAGATCGGTGGCCTTCTGCTTGGGACCTTCGCGCCTCTCGCTTTTATCTGGCTTCTGCTAGCCTATTTCCGGCAAGGAACGGAGGCGAGGCTGAAAGGGGCGGCGCTTGATGAATTAATGTCTGAGCTTGGATATCCGGGACCGGAAGCGGAAGCCCGGGTCGCCAGCCTGACCCACACCCTGCGACGCCAAACCCGCTCTGTTCAGGAGGAAACGGAAAACGCTGCGATCCGGATTCAGGAAGCCAGCTCCAAGCTGGCGGATCAGGGAAAGTCAGCCAAAAAGGTGACGTCCGGCCTGATCAAGACTTCCGATAGCCTGAAAGAAGAACTCGAAAATCGTAATGCTCTTCTGTCAGATCTGATTGATCAGGTAGATGCGCAGGGAGAACGGCTGGAAAAAGCAATAACCTTGCAAACCCACGACTTAAGCAAGGCGACAGAAGAGACTGAAAAGCGCAGCGAAGCAGTGCGTGAAGCCATTTCCGCGCAGATCGAAGCCTTGAAGGACGCCATCAAGACCGCGGACGAAAAATCACAGGACCTGACCCATATACTCGAAGAGACCAGTCAAAAAATATTCAGTGGCGCGACGGAAACTCTTGAGCAAACAGAAAAAGCGACTGATGCCCTCAGAACCCGCATTGATGACCTGAATGATGCAACCAAAAAAGCGCGGAGCGGACTTGATGAGGGGGCCAGCCATCTCACTGACCGGGGTCAGGAGATCATTGAGATGTCCCGCAAGACCACGGCGGAAATTGCCAAAACGACGGACATGCTGCTGCAGAGTACGACAGACCTCAGTATATCAAGTGATGAAGGGGTCACGCGTCTGACGGCCCTTCGCAATACCCTTCTCAGCAGCTCGGAAGATGTCGAAAAAGCAATTGAGAAGCTGGCAAGCAAGGAAAGCAGCGTCCTAAAATCCGCCAAGGAAGCCGAGAGCGGTGTTCTTGAATCAGCCACCCGGTTGCAGCAGGATACTGTTTCCCTGACCGGCAAAGCCGATGAGATGACTCAGCAGATGCTGCAATCCAGCAACCAGCTAAGGGATGAAACCGTTCAACTGGAGGAAATTCTCAAATCCACGGAAGCCGGATTGAAAGAAGTGAATCTGGCCCTTGAGAAAGGGCAGGAACTCCTGGATGCGGCAGGGGAGAAATCACTCCGTAATGCGGATCAGCTGGGGGATAAGCTGGCCTCCCACGCCGCCACCCTGACCGGAGCTTCCGAATCGGCTGGAGAAAAGACCACCGAAATTCAGGAGCAGCTTCGCAACCAGATTACTTCCCTTGAGCAGGCCTCACAACAGATACTGGAGATGTCTGAAGAAATCAGCTCGCGGCTTGAAAAGGACGTGGCGGCGCTTTCCGATGTCAGCTCCAAGACCAATAGTGAAATTGATAGTGCCGGGGAAGCATTGCGGCGCCAGGCGGACAGTCTTAAGCAGGTGTCCGAAACGGCAAGCGGAAGCATTCGGGATGCGAGTGAGGAACTCCGCCGTGAAACTGCTGATGTTGAGGTGAGCGCTGATAAAGCCTCCCGCGCGATTGGCTCTGCATCCGAGCAGCTGGACAAGCGGCAAAAAGAAATCGCCGCCTCTGCCGAGCAGTCTCAGGTTAAGCTGACGGCCGCCATAGAAGAAGCCATCCGCTATCATCAGGACTTGATGGCAACAGCAGAACGGGCATCGCTGCAGGCCAGGCAGTCAGGGGAAGCGGCCCGTTCACAGACTGCCGAACTTGCCAAAACAGCTGAGCGGGCCTCTGCCGAACTTCGGGCCATGGGCGATCAGGCAACGGATCATATTGAACAGCTTAATCTGGCGGCATCAAAAGCCGAAAATCAGGGGAGCCATCTTGCGGATGTGACACGGTCGTCTCTCGCCAATATAAATGAAGCAAGTGGATCGGCCAAAGTGCATATGGAAGAGCTTGCAGATATTTCCGTGCGCGCAAAAGAGCATGCCGAGGCGATGGAGGAAATCCTCCAGCAGGAAACCGAAGCCCTCTCTGAAATTGCCGAGCAGCTGGCCAGACAGGTTGAAACCGTGGAGCAATCCCTGTCGGAAAGATCATCTTTGCTGGACGACTCCGTCGATCGCGCCGCTGTCGCCGGGGACAGCTTTCAGAAGAAAACCGTCGAGTTCGCGCGCGCCAGTGAGTTGATGATTAAAGGTATTCAGTATGCGGACCAGGCATTGGAGCGCCATAAAAAGGGTATTGATGAAACACGCAAGCATATCCATGACGACCTTAATGATGTCTCTGCCAAGATTGCTGAGGCCAGTGAGAAAGTCCGGGAAGTTGGATCCGGGGCTGCCCAGGATTTCTATGGAAACGCCAAAGATCTGATCGATTTTACAACACAGGCCAATAACAATGCGAAGGAGTTGAGCGCGCAGTTCGATGAGCATCAGAAACGTCTTTCGGCCTCGGTTCAGCAGATAGAATCTACTTTGAGTAAATCGGCAGGCATTCTTCAAGAAGAAAGCCGGAACTTCAAGACGGCAGCTGAAAAAGCGGCTGAAGAGACCATTCTCTCTGGCATGAAGATTGAGAAGCAGACCGAGAACCTGACAAAAGCCGGTGAAAAAGCCCGCCAGCTTGCGGAGAAAATCGGTGAGAACAAGCGCAAGATACAGAATGAGCAATTCATGAAGTCTTCCGCCTTTGTCTTGGAGAACCTCAATTCTTTGACCATTGATCTCGGCCGAATTCTCGATAGCAGTCTGTCAGACGATCTATGGCGCCGCTACCGGAAAGGTGAAAAGGGAATCTTTACCCGCAAACTCTTAAAAGCAAGAGATGCGGAGCAGATCAGAAGCAAGTATCGGGATAACGGCGAGTTCCGGCGCTACACGGATCAGTATGTTGCAGAATTTCGCGAAATCATGACAGAAGCTGGATCAGTCGAACATTCCGAGCTTCTGTCAGATGCGTTTATTACCGCAGATGTTGGTAAGGTCTATCTGCTGCTGCAGGAAGCCCTCGACGGTCTTGAGTGATTTACCTGCTTAGCCACGCTGCAATTTGTCCTGGGCGTTGGCCGATTTGATCTGGTCACGAATGCCAATCCAGTCGTCATCGGTCAGCTGATCAAGCTGTCCGTAATTGCCGGCACTATTGAGCCATTGACCGCCGTCAATGGCGATCACTTCTCCATTGATGTAGGAGCATTCGTCCGCCATCATGAAGGTTGCAAGATTGGCAAGTTCCGAATGTTTACCGTCGCGCCTCAGGGGGATCTGGTCCGTTCCCTTGCCGGGAAGCTTGTCTCCGTAGCTTCCCGTCGGCCTGAGCCGTGCCCAGGCGCCTTCGGTCGGGAACGGTCCGGGAGCAATCGCATTCAGCCGGATGCCCTTAGGGCCCCATTCCACAGCCAGGCCCTGAGTCATGGCTGTCACACCTGCCTTAGACATAGCACTTGGCACCACGTAAGCCGAGCCGTTCCAGACCCAAGTTGTGACGATGGAGAGGACGTTGCCCTTGTTGCCGCCTGCGATCCAGCGTTTGCCGCAGGCATTGGTCATATAAAAGGTGCCATGAAAGACGATATTGGCGATGGCATCGAAAGCCCGGCTGCTAAGGTCTTCTGTTCTGGACAGGAAATTGCCTGCGGCGTTATTGACCAGAGAGTCCAGCGGTCCATCCCGCCAGACTTCCTCCATCATCTCGTCGATCGCTTCTGCATTTCGAATATCGATCTGGAACGTTGATACCTTGCCGCCGGTTTCTTTCATCAATTCTTCGGCGGTGTCATCCAGGACGGTTTTCCGGCGGCCGCATATAATAACCTCGGCTCCCACCTGCAAAAATCCGCGGGTCATGGTTTTGCCGAGGCCGGTCCCTCCACCGGTTACGAGGATACGCTTACCTTTTAACAGGTCATCTTTAAACATGGATTGTCTCCTTCTTTGAAAGCGGTGCTTTCGAGCCGTTACGATGCGTCGGCTTCTTGTGGTTCTTGATCAATAGAACTGTAAACCGCACGAAGGAGAAGGGCTAGAAAAACAAAGCAAATGGCGCCGCCAATAAGGAACGGAGCATCAAAATGGACAAAGTCAAAGAGGATGCCCGCCCAGAGAGGTCCTGCAATTCGGCCAAACCCGGCGGCCGTGTTGGCAATTCCCAAAGTCGCTCCCTGTTGGCCCTTGGCTGAACAGAGGCTTATCAGGCTGGACTGGGTAGGAGTAAGGATACCAATTCCAAAGACGATGAGGGTTGTCGCAACCAAAAAGACGGCAACATTGGCGGAGAAAATGGTCAGCAATAAACCTGAACCCAGCAAGACAAGACCGACCACCACCAGTTTTTTCGAGCCTATTTTTTTTGTAAGTGGTCCAATGAGCGCGCCCTGTATCAATACCATCAAAATACCGATATAGGCGAAACAATATCCAAGATCCCTTGGTGTCCAGTCAAAGGTGCGCGCTGTCCAGAGAGGAAAGAGAATCTCAACCTGGCTGAAGACAAAACTCACAATGAAGAAAATCCCGATGAGCCAAGCGATCACTTGCGAAGAAACGACGATCTGAAATTGCTCTTCTACAGGCAGTCTGGCTGTGGCATGAGAGGCGGCTTTTTCCTCAGAACTTAAAGACTCTTTTACTGTAAAAAAGGCCAATAGAAGACCCAGGAAGGAAAGGGCAGCGGCCACATACATCGGCGTTGCAAAGTCCGGGTTGAGGGGATCGGTGCCAACTAGGAGACCACTAAGTGCCGGTCCGGTCACAAAGCCGAGGCCAAAGGCAGCACCGACCATTCCCATGCCTTTCGCCCGGGTTTCCGGCGTGGTGATATCGGCGATTATGGCCTGGGCGACGGAAATCTTACCGGAGGCAATCCCGCTCACGCATCTGGCGATGATCAGGGCAGTGAAGGTCTCGGCCAGGCCTGTCCAGAGATAGGCGACGGCACTCAGCGCGAGGCAGGCGAGAAAAATAGGGCGGCGTCCCCATTTGTCCGACAGGCGGCCCCAAATTGTTGAAAAAACCATCTGAAATATGGAAAAGGCGGTCGCCAGCCAGGTCACCATGAAAGGGGAGGCGCCATAATGCTCGGCATAGAAGGGCAGCAAAGGAATGACAATTCCAAAACCGACAAGATCCAGAAAGATCGACAGAAAGACGGCAAGCATACATCAACACCCAGAAAATTCCCGCCGATACTAGACAACTATCGCCATGAAGGCGAGACGGGCCCTCATAAAAATTTTCGCTTCGTTCGCCGGAAATCTATACATATACTTATGTATGCATGTTGATCCTGATCAGGGGTAAGTAAATGAACGAAATTTCAGACAATCCGTCTGCGGAGGATTTGGCCAAGCAAAAAGGCGCCATAAAAATGGCGCAGATCATCTATTTCTTGTATCTCGCAACCTTGGTTATTCAAATTGCCCATTTCGTCGGGGTCGTGATGGCCTATATGAACCGCTACGAAAACGCCGAATGGATTGAGACGCATTTTCAATACCAGATTCGTACTTTCTGGATGTTTACCCTATATCTCGTTGTCGGCGGACTTTCCGCTGTTGCCGGAATTGGGATTATTATCCTGCTGGGAGCCGTCATCTGGTTGATTATTCGGTGCGCCAAAGGTTTGAAGTTCTTGAGCCGAGAGCAGCCGGTTCCCAATCCCACCACCTGGCTGTGGTAAAGAACCTTATACTTCAATCCGGGCGATGACCTGATCCTCAGTGACGGCGTCGCCTTCACCGACCAGAATTTGGGCGAGTTTACCATCTTCCGGGGCCATGACGGGGATTTCCATCTTCATGCTCTCCAGAATAATCACAGGATCATCTTCTTCGAGCTCCTCACCGATCTCCGCTTCGATTTTCCAGACTTTGCCGGTGATTTCTGAAATTACATCTACTAACGCCATGTGATCCTCATTTGTTTTTATTGTTTGAGGGCAGAGAGCCCCTGTTGCGACTATGTTTTCATAAGACGCTACGGGGCGCTAGCCTTAATTTTCTCTTGAAAGAAAATGTCTTCAAATGAAGATTTTGGAGAGGGACTCTAGCTCGCGATCTTTGTCCGGGACGCTTTTTTTCTTTCGTGGGGATCCAGATGGCGTTTGCGCAGTCTAACAAAATTAGGGGTCACTTCCACCAGCTCATCGTCATCGATATAGGCAATGGCCTGCTCCAAAGACATTTTACGCGGTGTGGTCAAGCGGACGGCTTCATCGGTTCCGGAAGCACGAATATTGGTCAGCTGCTTGGCTTTGAGGGCGTTGACTTCAAGATCATTGGGGCGATTATGCTCACCGAGGATCATGCCCTCATACACATCGACGCCGCTGCCGATGAAAAAGAAGCCACGGGCCTCCAGATTCCAAAGTGCAAATGCAACAGATTTACCCGTTGAGTTGGCAATCAATACACCATTGCGTCGGCCCGGGATCTCGCCTTTGTGCGGGACATAGGAATCGAACAGACGGTTCATGATACCGGTGCCACGGGTGTCCGTCAGGAATTCTCCGTGATACCCGATCAGTCCACGGGTTGGGCAGAGGAAGGTAATCCGGGTTTTGCCACCACCGGAGGGGCGCATATCGGTCATGGATCCCTTGCGCAGAGCAATTTTTTCAACAACCACACCGGAAAACTCGTCATCCACATCGACAACGACTTCTTCCTGAGGTTCCAGAATTGTGCCGGTAGCTTCATCTTCACGGAACAGAACGCGAGGGCGGCTAATAGAAAGTTCAAATCCCTCACGGCGCATGGTTTCAATCAGGACCCCGAGCTGCAGCTCCCCGCGACCGGAGACGACATATGAATCGGCATCTTCGCTGTCTTCAACCCGAATGGAAACATTGCCCTCAATTTCCTTCATCAATCGATTGCGGATCACACGACTTTGCACCTTGTCACCGTCGCGACCGGCGAGAGGCGAGGAATTGATGGCGAAGGTCATGGAGATGGTCGGCGGATCAATCGGCTGGGCATTCAGTGCCTCGGTCTCGTCGGGGGTACCAATGGTATCGGCCACCGTTGTTTTCACCAGCCCGGCAATGGAAACAATGTCACCGGCCCGGGCTTCGGAAATGGTTTCCCGCTCAAGGCCGCGAAATGCCATGATCTTGTTGGCGCGGGCATCTTCGATCTTTCCCCCCTCACGGCGGAGACCTTTCACGGGTTCGTTGGTCTTCAACACACCGCTTTCAACACGTCCGGTCAGAAGGCGTCCGAGATAAGGATTGCTTTCAATGGTGGTCACCAACATGCGAAATGGTGCGTCCTCGTCCACATCCGGGGCGGACACATGCTGAACAATCAGATCAAAGAGAGGATGGAGATTTTCCTTCGGCTCGGACAGGTCTGTCACGGCCCAGCCCTCCTTTGCCGAGGCATAAAGCACCGGAAAATCGAGCTGGTCTTCATCGGCATCCAGGGCAACCAGAAGATCAAAGCATTCATCGAGGACTTCCTCAGGCCGACCATCGGGGCGGTCTGCTTTATTGATCACGACAATAGGCTTGAGGCCCAGACCAAGGGCCTTCTGGGTCACAAACTTAGTCTGTGGCATCGGCCCTTCGGCGGCATCCACTAAAACAACAACGCCGTCCACCATGCTGAGGATACGTTCTACTTCACCACCGAAATCAGCATGGCCAGGCGTATCGACGATATTCAGGCGATAGCCTTCCCATTCAACGGAGGTGCATTTCGCCAAGATGGTGATCCCGCGCTCCCGTTCCAGGTCATTGCTGTCCATGGCCCGTTCAGCCACCTGCTGGTTCTCCCGGAACGTCCCGCTCTGTTTGAGCAAGCCATCCACGAGTGTTGTCTTCCCATGATCAACATGGGCGATGATCGCGACGTTCCGAATTTCCATGAGTATACTACTTATTTAAACTGTCAAAAGCGCGCGCAGTATAGCGTTGATCCACCGATTGGCAAGAAATCCTTTCGCAACTGCACACAAGATCCTGATATATAGTTTAGAGAACTCGAATTAAAAGATTATGACTGAAATTAATGAGCCTAAATCCCTGAGCGGCGGCCGTTGCCAAGTCAATCAAACAATGGCAACATACAGATCCAATAATCAAGAAAAAGAAGGAGCCGCGCTGTGCCTGTTTACAATCGGATTACTGAAATACATGAGGATATGCAGGCCTGGCGTCGGGATATTCACAAACATCCCGAATTATGCTTCGAGGAACAACGCACGGCGGAAGTCGTCGCGGAAAAACTACGGTCCTGGGGCATTGAGGTACATGAGGGGATTGGTGTCACCGGCCTCGTTGGGGTTCTCAAAGGCCAGGGAGACAGTAAAAAAACCATTGGTATCCGCGCCGATATGGATGCGCTTCCCATGCAGGAGCTGAATGAGTTTGACTATAAATCCCGGATCGACGGGAAAATGCATGCCTGCGGGCATGACGGCCACACGGCTATTTTATTGGGTGCCGCAAAGTATCTCGCAGAAAGCCGGAATTTTGACGGTACCGTACATTTCATTTTCCAGCCGGCAGAAGAAGGCGGCGGAGGCGGCGATGCCATGGTTAAGGACGGCCTGTTTGAGCGGTTTCCCTGCGATGGCGTTTATGGCCTTCACAATAATCCGGATAAACCGAAAGGAACGATCAATCTTCGTCCTGGCCCCTTGATGGCGTCGGCAGATACGGTTGAGATGACGATCCACGGCAAAGGCGGACATGCCGCGCATCCCCATCTCACTATCGATCCCATTGCCGTCGGGGTCCAGCTCTATACGGCGTTGCAAACCATTGTGGCGCGAAATGTCGGCCCTGTGGATAATGCGGTTGTCAGTGTCACTATGTTTGAGGGTGGGACGGGATCCAATATTATTGGGCATAGTGCCAAATTAACGGCATCCATTAGGACAATGACCGCCAAGACGCGTGATTTTATCGAGCATCGAGTCCGCGAGATCTGTACAGGTATGGCTGCGACTCATGGAACCACGATTGATGTTGACTATGTCCGGGGATATCCCAGCACGGTCAATCATGAAAAAGAGACCTATATCGTCGCCAAGGCGGCTGCGGAAGTTGTCGGGCCTGACAATGTCGATTTGAACACGTCAATCCGCATGGGGAGCGAGGATTTTTCCTTTATGCTGGAAGCCTGCCCGGGAGCTTATCTTTTCCTTGGGACCCGGGATGACAATCATTTTCATTCTGTTCATCATCCTGAGTTCGATTTTAACGATGAGGTGCTGTCCATTGGCGCCAGTCTATGGGCGAAACTCGTCGAACAGCAGATGCCCCGAAAATAGCCAAGCAAATTTCAGAACACTAAAACAAAGAAGGAAAAAAAGATGTCTGAAGACCTGATCGAAGTGATTGAAGACGGTATTGCCACCGTGACCATGAACCGCCCGGAGGCCCGCAATGCCTTTACCGCAGAAATGATGGCCGGGCTATCTGAAAGTTTTACCCGTCTGGCGTCGGATAGCTCGGTGCGGGTCGTTGTTCTGACTGGTGCGGGAGAGGCGTTCTGCGCCGGCGGGGATGTAAAGAGCTTTGCTGCCAATGCGGGCGCCAATGTCAATCTCGATGAACGTATGCAAGACCTGCGTAGCCGGGTGGAAGTTAGCCGACTCCTTCATGAGATGCCAAAGCCCACTCTTGCCGTTATTCCGGGGCCGGCAGCAGGCGCCGGTTTCTCCCTGGCCATGGCCTGTGATATGCGCATTGCTGCAGACACTGCCAAACTGACGACCGCATTTTCCAAAGTCGGTCTCTCCGGGGATTTTGGCGGATCCTATTTTCTGACCAAACTCCTGGGAGCCTCCAAGGCGCGAGAGCTGTATTTTTCCGCTGATGTCATTTTAGGAAAAGATGCCGCGGCCATGGGCATGGTCAATAAGTCTGTTCCCGCGGAAGAACTGCCTGCCGCCGCTGCCGCTATGGCCAAACAACTGGCGAGCCTGCCGACGGTTGCCATCGGTTATATGAAGAAGAATCTAAATGTCGCCCTTGAAGGATCACTCAGTGACGTCCTCGACTGGGAATCAAATCACATGGTCCGGGCATTTGAGACGGAAGATCATCAAGGTGCGGCAAAAGCCTTCGTCGAAAAGCGAGCACCGGTCTTCAACGGGCGCTAATCGAAGATCCTGATTGTTGGTACTATTTTTTAACCAGTGGCTGAATGACGTAACAGCCACTGGTTTTCTTCCGCATGCGCCTAAAGAACAGAGCTTCTTCATGCCGTACTCAAAGAGGTATTGGCAGAGATCACGTTAATGTGATATTGTTAAAAATGTGATGACTGTCACACTTTCAGAAAAACCAAAAAGCAGTGGCAGTATCGCGGGGAGAAAAAAACAGGGAAGTACCAAATGATTGTGATGCCTATTGCGCCTTTGCGCAATACCGGATCCGTGTCCGTATATGTAAACAAAGTTTTTTCAGACCAGGAATGTGACAGAATTCTCGAGTCCTTAGATGAAGATAAATGGGAAGAAGCCATGGTCGGGGGGCATGGTGGAAAAGGAGTGTTCACAGTCCAGAAAGACTTTCGCAGTAATTTTCAACAGCCGGTGCCGGTGTCTGAGGACGGCTTTCCGCTAAACCGCATCGCCCAGGAAATCTGTAACGCAAATTCCAATCATTGGCGGTTTGACCTTGACGGCTTTGCCGAAGATGACATGCCTTGGGTCATGCATTATTGCCGGGTCGGAGATCATAACGACTGGCATGTTGATGTCGGCCAGTCTGCGACTGCCTCAAGGAAATTAGGATTTTCGTTACAACTCACCGATGGAGCCGAATATGAGGGCGGTGACCTTATGTTTCACCGTTTCGATTTGCCAAGAGAAGATCTTACGAAAAAGGGAACCTTGATCGTCTTTCCGGCTTATTGGCTGCATAAAGTGGCTGCCATGTCGAAAGGGGCGAGAAAAGTTGTTGTCGGCTGGGTGCATGGCCCAAGCTATCGATAGCTAGACTGGCGACATAAAATGACCCCAATTACCATGTCCCCAATGCGCAATACTAACATGTCCTTGGTCATGCATTGGCCGGTGTTTTCACCCCAGGAATGCAAGGAGATCGTATCTCAGGCCAAACCTGGCGCCTGGACGAAAGCTCCGCCAAAGGGCGCAGGAAATGTCCCGCTTTTTTTTGATGTGAAACCTACCTCCGTTATAGAAAGGCAACCTTTGCCGCTGGGGCAAAACGCCTATCCCTTGGATCAGATTAGTTTTGGCATTGGACAAGTAAATGCAGATCATTGGCGCTTTGAGCTGACCGGAACCCCAGCTGATGATATGCCTTGGCTGGTAAAGCATTCTGCCGGACCAGTGGACGAGGAATGCTGGGAAGTGGCACTCGGCCCCTCCTTTACCTCTTCGCGAAAGCTTTGTTTTATCCTTCAGCTATCAGATCCTGAAACCTATGAGGGGGGGGATATTGTGTTTCATAATGTAACCCCGGATCCCTATTCCCTCCGGCAGCAAGGCACCATTGTTGTATTTCCAGGATACTGGCTGCATCGTATTTCAGAAATAAAAAGAGGTGTCCGCCATTCGATCGTTGGCTGGATACACGGACATAATTTCCGCTAACCCCAAAGCTCCCGTGATGGCGGATGCATCACGCTGCCTTCGAACCGCAAGCCATTCTTCCGGTCTTTTTCGAGGAGGAGAGGGCCGTCGAGGTCGATAAACCGGGCAAAACTTCCTAGAAAAGTGGCCGGGGCCATGGCCAGGCTGGTTCCCAGCATGCAGCCAACCATTACGCCCAGACCAAACCCCCGGGCCGCCTCCGCCAACAGCAGCGCCTCGGTCAGACCGCCCGTTTTGTCCAGCTTGATATTGATGAAATCATAATAAGGTGCAACGTCATCGAGGGTTGCCGTGTCATGGGCGCTTTCATCGGCACAGATGGGCACCGGTCTCTCCATCTCCGCCAATACCGTATCCTCTCCAGCAGGGAGAGGCTGCTCGATGAGCTCCACCCCAAGATCTGCCATCTTCGGGCAAAAGCTGCGCATCATGTCCGGTGTCCAGCCCTCATTTGCGTCAATAATCAAGCGGGATTTCGGGGCGTTGCTGCGGACTGCCGTGACCCGCTCGATATCCTGATCCCCGCCGAGTTTTAGTTTCATCAGGGGACGGTCCGAATTGGCTTTTGCAGCCAAACCCATCTTTTCAGGCGTATCTAAGGATAGTGTATAGGCGGTAATTGCAGGACCCGGTCCTGCAATACCGGCGATGTCAGCAATGGAGCGGCCTGTCAATTTGGCTTCCAGATCCCATAACGCACAATCAATGGCATTGCGGGCGGCTCCGGACGGCATGATGGAGAGCAGCCCTTCCCGGGTCAGGCCGGTCGTGATGAATTTGCGGGCGGCAGAGATTTCCCCGAGTACGGACTGAGTGCTTTCGCCGTAGCGGGGATAGGGCACGCATTCTCCGCGTCCCGTAATGCCATCTTCGGTGATTGAAACGACCACGACTTCAGCCGCTGTTTTGGCCCCTCGGCTGATGCGAAAACTTCCCCGAATTGGCCAGCTCTCAGCTGCTGCCGTTAGCTGGCGTTTGCTCATGAGAGTTTATCAACGATACTGGCGGTGCCGTTTCGGAAAGGGTCGGTAGAGGGCAGGTTGAAGTCGTCCTCCAGCTTTCTAAGATAAGCATTTCCCTCCTCATCCGACAGCCCCGACGTATTCACAGCCAGACCGACAAACTCCGCCGCCGGATTGGTCAGCTTGGCAGTTGCCAGGTTGAGATCCATACATTCCTGTAAATCGGGTAGAGGCTGATGCGGCAGACCCCGCATATGTCTCCGGGTCGGTTCATGACATAGAACCAGGGCATCGGCTTGGGCTCCATGCAGGAGACCAAGGCTCACTCCAGCAAAAGACGGATGAAAAAGAGAGCCCTGCCCTTCAATTATGTCCCAGTGATCCGGGTCATTTTCCGGGGACAGTTCCTCGACGGCACCAGAGATGAAATCTGCAACGACGGCATCGATGGAGATGCCGGATTTGGCGATGAAAATCCCGGTCTGACCGGTCGCCCGGAAGTCCGCCTTCATGCCGCGGGACCGCATTTCCTTCTCAATTGCCAGGGTTGTATACATTTTCCCGACAGAACAATCTGTCCCAACCGCGAGCAATCGCTTTCCTGAACGTTTGGTGCCTTTGCCGGTGGCAATGGTGTGGGTGGGATGGCGTACATCGAACAAGGAGGCATTGTTGCGCGTCGCCGCTTCCTTTATCTCAGGCAGATCGCCAAGACGAATATGCAGGCCGCTGGCGATATCCATACCGGCATCCAGCGCTTTTACGATAACAGAGACCCAGTGATCCGGTAGAAAACCGCCTGAATTGACAATACCAATAATCATGGTCTTGGCACCGGCCGCGACAGCTTCATCTATGGTGATGTCCTTTAAGCCGAGATCGGCCACGCATCCGTCCAGCCTGAGTTGCCCAAGGCACCATTCAGGGCGCCAGTCGACAATACCCTGCGCTGTTTTGGCACCGAGTTGATCCTGGACGTCGCCCAGGAACATCAAATAGGGGGAATGCATTTCCGTCATTAGGTCTCCTGTTCTCAGGCATCAAGATTAATAGCTCAGTTTTGCGCCTCAAGGGCAGCCTGCTCGGCTGTCAGTTTCTCGATTTCAGCTTTCAGGGCATCCGCACATTCCTGGCTTGCCCATTCACGGTGCTCGTCTTTGGCATAGGCCAGGGCATTGCGATAATACATGAAGGCGTTGAGGCGGCAACGGATATAGTTATTCTGGGTGCGCACCACCTTGCCGGGCGTTCCCATGACAATTGAGTTGTCAGGAATGACGGTTCCCTCTTTCAGGAAACTATGTCCGGCAATAATGCAGTTGTCCCCAATCACGCAGCCATCCATGATGGTGGTGTTAATCCCGATCAGACAGTTATCGCCAATTGTACATCCATGGATCGTACAGTGATGGGTGATCGAACAATGAGAGCCGATAATGGACCCGGTGTCTTCCCCCACATGGATCATACAGAAATCCTGAATATTGGTATATTCACCGATGACGACTTCCTTGGATTCTGCACGGATGACCGTATAAGGCCAGAGAGAAGCACCTTTCTCAATACGGGCCTTACCATAAACCAGGGCGGTAGGATGAATATAGGTGGCGTCATCAATCGTGACATCAGGACCAAATCTTGACATCGGGCACTCCCGTTATTTTTGCTATTAGAAATATCTGCCGTATGCCAGATAACCTTCCGTGGCCCCGACAAGGACACTGAAAATACCCGCTAATAATAGCAGGTGGGCTGGTTTGGGGTCAAACGGAGTTTGAACGGGAGAGGCTCAGAATTCGTTGAGCCAGGGTTGGGTGTCGATCCATTCTTCGAAGGTTTGCAGATCAATGGGACGGCTCATAAAATAGCCCTGCGCCACATCGCAACCAAGCTCTGACAGGGTATGCCAGGTATCGAGATCCTCAACACCTTCTGCTACCACGGACATATCCAGGTTACGGGCAAGATCAAGCAGGGTTCGGACAATGACGGCGTCATCGGCGACCGTATTCATGTTAAGGACAAAGCTCTTGTCGATTTTTATTTCGTCGACTGGCAGCTTGCGTAAATAGGCAAGGGACGTGTAGCCGGTTCCAAAGTCATCAATCGAGACCCGAACCCCCATATCATGCAGGCTGTTGACCACTTCGGTTGCCCGGGTAACATCGGCAATAATAGCGCTTTCGGTGATTTCCAGTTTGAGCTGGCCGGCCGGGAATTTGGTTTGCTCCAACAGCCGGGCAACCGTGTCCGGGAAAACCGGATTATGCAGGATCAGCGCAGAAATATTGACCGAAACATAAAGAGGGGTGCCTTCGCGCAACCATTTACTGGCCTGCATCAGGGCTGCTTCCAGAACCCATCTGGTCAATCCTTCGATGGAGCCAGAACTTTCTGAGAGGGGAATAAAGCTGTCGGGAAACAGCAGGCCCTTTTCCGGATGCTGCCAGCGGACCAGCGCTTCCACACCGATGACCGCTTTGTCAGACATCCTGATCATAGGCTGGAAATGCAGACGTAGCTGGTTATCCTCAATGGCATCAGGGAGGTCTTCAGCCAGCTGCAACTGCTGGCGTCGCTCAATATCGTCTTCCTGGGTGTAGACCATAAACCGGGTCTTGTCCCGTTTCGCGGAATACAAAGCCGCCATGGATTTATGCAGCAGGGCGTCCGGGGTATCATTCTCATCGAGCTTGGCGATCCCCATTGTGGCGCTCACATCTGTTTTCTGGCCATCCACCTCATAGGGTTTTCTGAGCTCATGGGAGAGGCGCACGGCAATGGTCGTTGAGGACGGTCCGGTATAATCCTGCTCGCTCAACAGCAGGGCAAATTCATCATCTCCCAGGCGGCCGACAATGGCATTATCCGGCGCAAAGCGAAACAGCCTTTTCGCAACTGTCTGCAGAATCTGGTCACCGAAATCATGCCCTCGGCTTTCATTCAGGGTCTTGAAGCTGTCGAGATCTAGAATGATCAGTGAGACCGGGATCTTGCTTGCATGGGCCTTTTCAATAACCTTGGCCATCTTGTGACGGAATTTGCGGCGTCCTGGAAGCGCCGTCAGGGGATCTTCTTCAATAAAGGTTGCCAGTTCGACCTGTAAATGCGCTGCCCGGTTATTGAGTTTGCATAATCTGTCCGCATTGAACAGGGCGCGTTCCATGCGCGATAAACTGAGGTCTTCTGCCGCGATAACCTCCGATACCCCTTTTCGCAAAAACTCCAGGGACCCGTCGATCATGATCACCGGGGTGTAGGGCGGGTGGGTTGCGACTTCCGTCAGCACTTCCTCATATCCGTGCATGCCTTTGGCGCCGTCAATGAGGATGCAGTTATAGGCACCGCCTTTGATGTCATCGACAACATGATCATGGTAACGGTCGTTATGGGCTGCAACAGGTATGGAGGCTGACTTGCAAAATGACTGGATACGGTCGTCGGGCTCCAGCACAAGCAGACGCAATTTACTGTAGTTCAGGCGCAGCTCATGGAGTTCGGCAGCCTGATTTTCGGTGTTCTCAGACCCAGCCTTTTCACTCGATTTGAAAGATGCCAAACGTGTTGAAACCAATGAACCAATTCTCTGCAAGTATCGTGTCGGGCGCGCAAGTCGCCTAAAAAATGTATTTAGTCACATAGATATAGCTATAGAGCGTAAAGAAGGTCTTAATTTTTCTAAAATGCGAGCAAGTGAATTATGGTACTGAAAGGTAATGATCGTTATGTAACAAAAAACCGAAAAATGATTCAAATGTTGCGTTCCAAGATCGATCGGGATAGGGTTTTACTGGGAGAGTGCTGTCGGTGTTTAACTGACGCATCAAGAGATAGGGAGCAGGGCCAGCAGTGGCAAAATCGAGTGACATTCTGGAGGTCATCCGGCTCGAATATGATCAATTGAGCCCGCAACTTAAACTGGCCGCACGCTTTGCCCTCGACAGTCCCGACAGCCTCGCCCTTCATTCCATGCGGGAGATTGCCGTGCAGGCGGATGTGCTGCCGCCGACCATGACCCGGCTGGCCAAGCGTCTGGGGTTTGAAACCTATCATGCCTTCAGAAACAAGTTTCGCGAACGTATTGCCCCGCCGCCAGGATCCTACGCCGCCCGGGCGCGACAGCTGCAACTGCGCAATACCCTCAATTCCAACAGTGGATTTATTGAGGAAATGTCGACCACCGAGATGGCCAACATTGCCCAGACCTTCGACAGTTATTCGGATGAGGACATCATCTCGGCGGCGCGGACCTTCATGGACGCCAACCAAATCTACATGGTGGGACTGCGAAAATGCTTTCCCATTTCCTACTTCTTCCACTATGCCACCCGCAGTTTTTTTCCGACGGCAAAGCTGGTGCAGGGGCAGGCGGGAATGTTCAAGGAAGAAATCTCCGATGTTACACGTGGCGACGCGGTTTTCGTGGTAGCCTATGATCCCTATACCCGAGAAACGGTGATGGCGGCCCGGAAGGCGAAAAAGGCGGGCGCCAAGCTGGTGGCGATTACGGACAGCGTGGTCTCGCCGCTCGCTGAGGGCGCGGATCATGTGTTTCTCGTGGCCAACAGAAGCCCGTCCTTTTACCGGTCTCTGGTGGGAGCCCTGGCGCTGGTCCAGTCCCTGGTGGCGGCGATCGTCAACGAGCTTGGCGTCAAGGCTGTAAAAAGCCTCGAAATTTCTGAAACAAGGCTGCGTGAAAACGACACCTATTGGCAAAGTGGAGACGAAAAGTGACCCATGTATTCCATCGAAACCCGAAGCAGGCGATGCCGACCGCCGATCACGGGGAGGGGCCTTATATCTTTGATACGGCCGGCAAGCGCTACCTCAATGCCGGTGACGCCGCCGTGTCCTGTCTCGGCCATAGTAATGAGGCGGTTGCCAATGCCATGAAGCAGCAGATCGACAAGATCGCCTTCGCCCATAGCGGCACTTTCACCAATCAGCCGATGGAGGATCTGGCGGATTTTCTGGTCGCGCGCACGCCGGGGGACCTGGATCATGTCTATTTCGTCTCCGGCGGCTCCGAGGCGGTGGAATCCGCCCTCAAACTCGCCCGGCAGTATTTCCTGGAGAAAGGGGAGACATCGAGAACCCGGTTTATTTCCCGCCGCCAGAGCTATCACGGCAATACCATCGGCGCCCTGGCCGCCGGCGGGAACCAGTGGCGACGACAGCCGTTCACGCCGCTGCTGATGCCCGTCGATCTGATTTCCCCCTGCTATGCATATCGTGGCCGGGAAGAGGGCGAATCTGAATGGGATTACGGCCAGCGAGTGGCCAATGAGCTGGAAGCCTCCCTGCTCGCCCAAGGACCGGAGAATGTCTGCGCCTTTATCTGCGAGCCGGTCGTCGGCGCGACCCTGGGGGCGGTGCCGCCGGTGCCGGGCTATTTCAAGCGAATCCGGGAAATCTGCGATCGCTATGGTGTGTTGTTCATTGCCGATGAGGTGATGTGTGGTATGGGCCGTACCGGCAGCCTGTTTGCCATTGATCAGGAAGACGTGGTGCCGGATATCCTGGTGACGGCAAAGGGCCTCGGCGGCGGTTTTCAGCCCATCGGCGCCATGCTGGCCTCGAAACGGATTTTCGACACCATTGTCGGCGGATCCGGTTTCTTCCAACATGGCCACACCTATATGGGCCATCCGGTGAGCTGCAGCGCCGCTCTCGCCGTGCATCATTATATTGAAGAGAATAACCTGCTGGAAAATGTCAGGCGTCGCGGCCAGCAGATCACCGACGGGCTCGAGGCCCGGCTTGGCAATAATCCGTTTGTCGGCGATATCCGCGGGCGCGGCCTGTTTATCGGGGTGGAACTGGTGGCCGACAGGCTGACGAAGGAGCCACTGGACCCGTCGTTGAAAACCCATGTGAAACTGAAGCAGACGGCCATGGCCAACGGACTGATGTGCTATCCCATGGGCGGAACCATCGATGGCCAGTCCGGGGACCATGCCCTGATTGTGCCGCCCTTTATCATTGACGAGAGTCATGTGGAAGAAATCGTTGAGATCTTTGGCGGCGCTGTCGAAAGGGTCACCCAGAATGTAAAGGCGGCCTGACATGCAGGAAGTGCAAGACAAGAAACCCGCCGTTGCCGGACCGGTTTTTCTGGCAGTAGCCCCCAACGGCGCCCGTAAAACCAAAGCCGATCACCCGATGCTGCCCATATCCCCCTCGGAACTGGCGGCAGAGGCCCGGGCCTGCTACGAGGAAGGCGCGTCAATGATCCATCTGCATGTGAGGGATGAGGACGACCGGCACAGCCTTGATGTCACCCGGTACAAAGACGCCATTCGGGCCGTCCGCGAGGAGCTGGGCGAGGACATCGTCATACAGGTGACAACGGAGGCTGTCGGCATCTATTCGGCGGAACAGCAGATGGATATGGTCCGGGAACTGCAGCCGGAAGCCGTCTCCCTCGCGATCAAGGAATTGGTGCCTGAAGGGCTTGAGGAAATGGCCGCCGGATTCTTCAGGGATCTGCAAAACTTCAACACGATGCCCCAGTTTATTCTCTATTCTGCAGAGGATCTGGCCCGTTACAATTCTCTGGTTGAGGGCGGCATAATCCCGTTTGATCGTCCCTTCCTGTTATTCGTCCTGGGCCGGTATAGTGAGGGACAACAGTCACAACCCACTGATATACTTCCTTTTTTAGAAAAGCTGAAATCAGATACCCCTTGGGCCGTCTGCGCCTTTGGTCCCTATGAGCACGCGTCCGCAAGCGCTGCGCTTGCAATGGGAGGCCATGTGAGGGTAGGGTTTGAAAATAACATGCTGTTGAAAGACGGCGCAGCCGCCGGACGGAATGCGGATCTTATCCGTCAGGTGCGAAATGTGGCGGAGGCGATAGGACGACCTGTCGGCACCGCGGAAGATATGAGGAGAAGATTTAGCCGGACGGCAGATCCGCTACCGGTCTAAAGTTGGAATTTTCCCTGTCTGCTCGCATTTCGCGAAGGGTAGGGAATAGTCGGATCGACCCGTTTCGGAGTAGACGGGAAGACCCGGCACAAACCGCTGCTAGGGGAGAAATTAAAGTACTAGCAGTTTAGTCGACAGGTTAAGGAGAGAATTATGAGGAAGTTTTTTAAAGTTACTGCAGCTGTCGCGGCATTGGGAGGTGCCAGCTTGCTGGTCGCTCCGGCAAGTGCTGAAACCTTTGTCACGATCGGCACAGGTGGACAGACGGGTGTGTATTACCAGGTGGGCGGCGCCATTTGCCGTCTTGTTAATCGTGGGACCAAAGACCATGACATCAAATGCACCCATACAACCGGCGGATCCACGAAAAATATCAACGGCATTCGCGCCGGCGATCTGGACATGGGTGTGGCCCAATCCGACTGGCAGTATCATGCCTATAACGGAACAGCGCCGAAACAGTTCCCGGACGGAAAGTTTGAAGAGCTTCGGGCCGTCTTTTCCGTCCATCCGGAGCCGTTCACCGTTGTTGCCCGCGCCGATTCCGGCATCAAGAGCTTTGATGACCTGAAAGGCAAGCGGGTTAATGTCGGGAACCCCGGTTCCGGTCAGCGTGGCACCATGGAAGTTGTCATGGAAAAGATGGGCTGGACAATGGATGATTTCGCGCTCGCGTCCGAGCTGAAATCCTCCGAGCAGTCCGCAGCTCTCTGCGACAACAAGATCGATGCCATGGTGTTTACCGTTGGTCATCCGAACGGATCCATCAAGGAAGCAACAACGTCCTGCGACGCGATTCTGGTCAATGTCAATAATGACGTGATCAAGAAACTGGCGGCAGACAATGACTATTATGCCATGGCGACCATTCCGGGCGGCATGTATAACGGCACGGACGAAGACGTTGAAACTTTTGGTGTGGGCGCGACTTTCGTGTCTTCCACAGCAACGGATCCTGAAGTTGTCTATCAGATCACCAAGGCCGTGTTCGATGACATCAAGCGGTTCAAGAAAATGCATCCGGCATTTGCCAATCTTGATCCGAAACTGATGATCGTCAACAACCTGTCCGCACCTCTGCATGAGGGGGCAATCCGGTACTATAAAGAGCAGGGCTGGATGTAAGATAAAGAGAAGGGCGGGCCCAGGGAACCCGCCCTTCTTTTCGTTTAAGATTGCGCGTTGATCCGCTCACATAAGAGCGGACAGCGGTTTAACAGGGGGAGAAATTCATGAGCAGCGGAGAAGAGAACAAGCAACTCAGCGCCGAGGAACTTGAAGATCTTGTCGCCTCCACGGATGTGGGCGGCCGGGCACCATCGAATAAAAATGTTGCCCTTTTTATTGCAGCCGTCGCGCTGGTCTGGTCGGTCTGGCAGGTCTGGATTGCCTCACCGGTGCCGTTCCTTTTGAACTGGGGGGTTTTCTCTGGAAAAGAAGCCCGTCCGATCCATCTGGCCTTTTCATTGTTGCTGGCCTTTCTGGCCTATCCGGCCTTCAAGAAATCTCCGCGCGATCATGTCCCGATCTTCGATTGGATTCTCGCCATTCTTGGCATTATTACGACCATGTATCTGGTGGTTTTTGATACAGCCATCGCTGATGCCATCATGGGCACCCGCCTGTCAGACCGCCCGGGTAATCCGACAACACCGGATATCATCATCGCCTGTATTGGTGTGGTTGTCCTGCTGGAAGCCACCCGGCGCGCGCTTGGTCCGCCTTTGATGGTCGTCGCCATGGTTTTCCTCGGCTATACCTTCCTGGGGCCGTACGCGCCCGGCATTCTTGCCTGGAAAGGGGCCAGTTTCGGGGCGGTGGCTGATCACCAGTGGCTGTCTTCCGAAGGGGTCTTTGGTATCGCTCTCGGGGTCTCGACCGGCCTCGTCTTCCTGTTCGTTCTGTTCGGCGCGCTTTTGGATAAAGCCGGCGCCGGAAACTATTTTATCAAGGTCGCCTTCTCTCTGATGGGGCATATGCGCGGCGGTCCCGCCAAAGCGGCGGTTGTGGCCTCGGGCATGACCGGCCTGATTTCCGGATCCTCCATCGCCAATGTGGTGACCACCGGAACCTTCACCATCCCGATGATGAAACGGGTCGGGTTCTCTTCGGAAAAGGCGGGCGCCGTTGAGGTGGCCTCCTCCGTGAACGGTCAGATCATGCCGCCGGTGATGGGGGCTGCGGCCTTCCTGATGGTGGAGTATGTGGATATCAGCTATTTTGAAGTGGTGAAGCATGCCTTCGTGCCGGCCATCATTTCCTATATCGCGCTGGTCTATATCGTCCATCTGGAAGCCATGAAGCTGAATATGCAGGGACTGCCCCGCGCCGGTGAAGTGAAGCCGGGGAAAATAGCGCTGCTGTCCTTCGGCATCACCCTGGCCTCCATTCTGGTTCTCGGCGGGGCGATCTATTATCTGTCGGAGCTGTTCAATCTGTTGGACAGCTCTCTCAACCGTCTGATTGCCATTGCCGTCCTGATCCTGTTGCAGGTGGGTGTCTTTAAAGGTCTGGTTGCCCGGGCCGAAGAAGGAACCAAGGCCAAGATCCTCTCCAAAGGGGCTCTGATCATTTGCAATATGGTGATTGTCAGCTTCGCTGTCTTCTTTGCCATAGACCTGATCCGGCAGCTTGCCGGTCCGACTCTGACACCCTGGATTGCCGGGGCGGCCATTCTGGTGGTCTATGTCTATCTGATCTCCATTTGTGCCCGCCATCCGGATCTGGTGATCGATGATCCGAATGCGCCGGTGACGGCACTGCCGGAGCCGGGCCCCACGGTCATGGCCGGCTTGCATTTCGTGCTGCCGGTCGGCGTGCTGATCTGGTGCCTGATGATTGAGCGTCTGTCGCCGGAGCTGTCGGCTTTTTGGGCCGTTGCCCTGATGATCTTCATTCTGCTGACCCAACGCTATCTGTTTGCCATGTTCCGCAAACAGTCTCTGGGCGGCCGGTTCAAGCAGGGGTTTGAGGAGCTGATCGACGGCATGATTGCCGGGGCCCGCAACATGATCGGTATCGGTATCGCGACTGCCGCGGCTGGTATCATCGTCGGGACCGTCTCGCAGACCGGTGTCGGTCTGGTGCTGGCCGAGCTGGTTGAATTCCTGTCCCAGGGCCAGATCATGCTGATCCTGATTTTCACCGCCATTCTCAGTCTTATTCTGGGCATGGGTCTGCCGACGACGGCCAACTATATTGTGGTGTCGTCCCTGTTGGCGCCGGTGATTGTCAGTCTCGGACAGCAGAACGGGCTGATCGTGCCGCTGATCGCGGTGCATCTGTTCGTCTTCTATTTCGGCATCATGGCCGATGTGACGCCTCCGGTGGGGCTGGCCTCCTTTGCCGCGGCGGCGGTGTCGGGCGGGGATCCGATCCGAACGGGCTTTGTCGCCTTTTTCTATTCCCTGCGAACGGCGGTGCTGCCCTTCCTGTTTATCTTCAACACGGATCTTCTTCTGATCGATGTGACGCCGGTGCAGGGGGTCATCGTCTTCGTTATCGCGACGGTGGCGATCCTGCTGTTTACGGCGGGAACCCAGGGCTATTTCATGGCCAGATCGCGGATCTGGGAATCGTTGTTGCTGATCCTGATTGCCTTCACCCTGTTCCGACCGGGCTTCTGGATGGATATCATCTCGCCGCCCTATGCGGAGACCAGTCCGACGGAGATTGTTCAGGCCGTGCAGGAGGCGCCGGCCGGATCGGAATTGCGGCTGATTGTTCAGGGGGAGGATGATGTCGGGGATGAGCTTGTCTTTACCGCGATCATGCCCATCGGCGATGAGGCAACCGGGGAGGAACGGCTGGAAGCCTATGGTCTGGAGCTGCTGATTGAGGACGGCGATGTGCTGATCGACAATGCCGCCTTTGACAGTCCTGCCCAGAATGCCGGGCTCGATTTTGATCAGAAGATCCTCACGGTTCTGGTTCCGGTCAGCCAGCCGGCGAAAGAGCTGCTCTATATTCCGGCGCTGATCGTGCTTGCCGGCATATTCCTTTTGCAGCGGCGGCGGCGGAATACGTCGGATGCCGTGGCGTCAGCGGCTTAGTTAAGGAGAGTTTGAATGTATAAACATATCTTGATTGCCGTGGATCTGGAAGATGGCAACACCTGGCAGAAACCGTTGGATGTGGCCTGTGAATATGCCAAAGCCTTCGGCTCCACCCTGCATATCATGACCGTGGTGCCCAATTTTGGCATGAGCATCGTCGGTACCTTTTTCCCTCCGGACTATGAGAAAGACGTGTTGAAGAAGGCGACGGAAAACCTGCATGACTTTGCCAAAGTGCATGTTCCGTCGGACATTCAGGTGCAGCATATTGTTGGTCATGGATCGGTATATGAGGAGATCCTGCGGGTGGAGAAGGAGATCGAGCCGGACATCATTGTCATGGGCACTCATCGGCCGAATATGCAGGATTATCTCATCGGTCCGAACACCGCCCGTGTGGCCCGACATGCCACCTGTTCGGTGCTGATTGTCCGCGAGTAGGAGCGGGACTCATGGCGGGGTGAGGGGGAGAAATTGTCAAAACTTGTTGACTGAGTCCACAAACTAGTTGACTCAGTCAACAAAATATTCCGGTTTCAGGTCTTCAGACCCGTAAGTCCTACTGCAGGGTTTTCAGATAGGCGATCACGTCCTGACGCTGACTTTCCTTTTTGAGGCCGGCAAAAGACATCTTGTTTTTCGGAATGAACTTCTTCGGTTTTGCCAGATAGCCATCCAGATTTTCATCATTCCAGACCAGATCGGCGGCCATCATGGCTTTGGAATATTTAAACCCCTCGACCTGCGCGGATTTGCGGTCATAGACGCCGAACAGGTTCGGGCCGACCTTGTTTTTTCCGCCGGCATCAACGGTATGGCAGGCTTTGCATTTCTTGAAGACTTTCTCCCCTTTCACCGGATCGCCTTCAGCAAAAGCTGTTGTGGCGGACAGCGCCAGGGCGAGGGACAATCCGAGGGTGGCAAATTTCATCATACGCATCAAAATCTCCTGTTAAGGCCGGAGCCCGAAACATAAATAGAACGCCTGAATAGCACAGCGGACTGCCTGAGGACAGTGGCATTATGTCGCGGATTTGACCTGCGTTCGGACACAATCCATCACCTTCTCGTGAGCGGACATGCCCTGTGAGAACAGAGTGGTTATATTGTCGCCTTATGAATCTGTTTCCATCCAGAATTCTGGCAATAGCGGCGCTCTCCTCCCTGGCGGTATTCCCCGCCGCAGCCGAGGAGAGCGGCCCGAAGACCGTCCGGATCGAGGCCGGACCCTTCCTGATGGGATCGACCCGCGAAGAGAAGGACTATGGCTATCGGCTGGATGAAGCGGCCTATGGCCATTCGGTGACCCGGCAGCAGAAATGGTATGAGAATGAAGCCGAGAAAAAGACGGTCGATCTGCCGGCTTATCGGATCTCCAGAGACTTGATCACCAATGCCGATTATGCCGATTTCGTCGCCGATACGGGCCATGCCGCCCCGGTGGTGACAGAAGCAACCTGGACGTCCTACGGCCTCATCCATCCCTATGAAAGAACCCTGAAATTCCAGTGGCCGGGATCGGAACCAGCGCCGGAGCGCCGGGATCATCCGGTCGTGCTGGTCGATCACAGCAGCGCCGTTGCCTATGCGGACTGGCTCTCCCGCAAGACCGGGAAAAGCTGGCGGTTGCCCACGGCAGCGGAATGGGAAAAGGCCGCCCGCGGCGCCGACGGACAGATCTTTCCCTGGGGCAACAGCTTTGATCAGGGCAAACTGAACAGTCATGATAACGGCCCGTTCGATACCCTGCCTGTCGGCCGGTTTCCAGCCGGGATCAGCCCCTATGGCCTGCGCGATGCGGCGGGGCAGGTATTTGAATGGACGGCGACCCCGGCCGGGCCCAATCGCTTTGTGGTTAAAGGCGGCTCCTGGGATGACAAGGGCTGTGGCGTCTGCCGGGCCGCGGCCTGGCATACCCGCCCGGTTGATCTAAAACATATTCTGGTAGGATTTCGCGTGGTACAAGAGGAAGAGACATAGACATGAGTGAGACAGCGACCCTGGATAAGGAACAAGACGTGTCGGTTGAGATGGACGCAGCGGAACTGCGCGAAATTTTGCGGAACCTGCCGCCCGAGCGATTGCAGAAAATGGACGCGGCGGCGGACGAGATTCTGGAATGCTATCGTGTCCTGAAAAAGGGCGGTGCTAACATTGTCGGCGAAATCCTGCGCGGGCAGGGCACCTTCTATGAATGGGATCATTACCCGGAAGGGGACGTCTATGATGACGAGACCCATGCCCAATATTAC
Source organism: Sneathiella sp. (assembly GCA_965228285.1). Lineage (GTDB taxonomy): Bacteria > Pseudomonadota > Alphaproteobacteria > Sneathiellales > Sneathiellaceae > Sneathiella. Next base: position 2,078,431 of record OZ245808.1, on the reverse strand, counting down.
TACCATGCCCATCGCGAAGGAGAGCATGGCCATTTCCATACCTTTTTGCGGAAAAAGGGCATCAAAAAGGGGGTGGAACCCATCCCCTATGACGGAGACGCCGAATGGCCGACGGAGGAGGATGAAATTCTCTCCCATCTTGTCGCCATCTCCATGGACAATGCAGGCTTTCCCACCCAGCTTTTCACCACCAACAGATGGGTCACGGGGGAGAACTGGTATGACAAAAAAGACGTCATCGATATGCTCGACGGATTTATCATCGATCACAGCACCCCGTCCTGGCCGACAAACCGCTGGATTACGGCCATGGTCACCCTCTATCGACCTCAGATCGAGCGCCTGATTATCGCCCGCGATGCCCAGATTCTTGCCTGGAGGGAAGAAAAACCGGGTGAAGACATTTTCGAAGACCGGGATATGGAAATCGCCAGCCAGCTCGATATCAAGGTCGAGGACCAGATCCGCAGCATAAAAGAAGTCATCGAAGGCCGTCTGGATTAAGGGTATATTAACATTATTTGGCGACACTGGGGCTCGGGATTAACTCAAGTGATGGAGCCAAGGTGTCAAATAACGGGTCACTAAGTCCAGCAGATGTCGAGCGGTTACTTAACGACCGTTCAGCAGAGGTGCGGGCAGAAACAGTTGAAAAAATCGCAGGCGGCATGGAAGGCAACGATTTCAGCGACACGGAACGCCGTGAAGCGGAAGAGATCTTCAGACTGCTTGTTAATGATGCCGAAGTTCTTGTCAGACAGACCTTGGCCGAAACCCTGAAATCCATACCGGATCTTCCAAACGATATTGCCAAGACCTTGGCCAGTGATATCGCCGATGTTGCGACACCGATGCTGAGCTTCTCCGAAGCCCTCTCCGATGAGGATCTTTTCGAGATCATCAGCTCTAAATCAGAGATGCATCAGATGGCCGTTGCCAGCCGCAACACAGTCTCCGAGGCTGTCTCTGAAAAGCTGGCGGAAACCGCCAATGAAGATGTTGTGGCCACCCTGATGGGGAATGACGGCGCGGAGATATCCGAAAGCACCTTTGAGAAGGTCCTCGATGATTTTGGCGACAGTGAAAAAGTTAACGCCCCGATGGCCCATCGCAGTAAACTACCGATCACGGTCACCGAACGTCTGGTGACCATGGTTTCCGATAAATTGCGCGACCATCTGGTGACCCATCATGAATTGCCGCCCTCCGTGGCGACAGATCTGATCCTTGAGAACCGTGAAAAAACCATGATCGGCTTCATCCGGGACGGCGCGGCCCATGCGGATCTGGTCAAGCTGATTGATCAGTTGCATGCCAATGGCCGCCTGACACCAACCATTATCCTGCGCGCCCTGTGCGTTGGGGATGTCGATTTCTTTGAAACCGCCATGGCCAAATATTCCGATATCGCCGTTGCCAATGTCCATATCCTGGTCAATGATGCCGGTGGTGAAGGCCTGAAACAGCTTTGCACGAAATCCAATATACCGGGCGGACTTCAGGAAATCATGAAGGTTGGACTGGAAGTCGCCAATGAACTTGACTTTGACGGCGCGCCGGGTGACCGCGAACGCTATCGCAACCAGGTGATTGAGCGGGTCCTGACCCATTTCGAAGACGAATTTGACGGTGAGAATGTGGATTATCTGATCGGCAAGCTCGGAAATCCGGACCATGGGGATACCCAGGCTGCCTGAGCTTCAACCACATAGACATGTAAAAACGCCGCTCCTCGAAGCGGCGTTTTTGTTTTTGATCAGGACTTGCGGCGGATCCCGATGACCGCTCCCGCCTGCTCCGGAACCGGCACGCCCTTATAGAGGGCCTTGTTCTTCTCAATATTTTCCAGGATGAAATCCGGCATGGCGCAGGCCTTGGGGCCTGATTTATCGATATGGATCAGCATTTGTTCGGACGTGGCGGCGAGATAGCCTTTGTCCTTGTGGTACATTTCCAAAAACAGATGCATGCGCTTCTGATCGCAATCCAGGACCCGCACGGTCATGGCCAGCGGATCGCCCTCATGCACTTCGCGCAAATAGGTCACATGGGTTTCCAGCACATAGTTTGTGCGGCCGGAGGAATCGCGATATTCCCGGGTCAGGCCAATGTCGTCGAGAAAGACATCCAGCGCGTTATCAAACACCAGCACATAATAGGCGACATTCATATGGCGGTTATAGTCGATCCAGTCGGGAAGCACGGCCTGATGATGGATGGCAGGAACAGCGGGTCCGGTCATTTAGTTTACCTTTTCTTATTAGCGGGAACTTGGGCTATACTGGTTGTAATGATTTTTTTCTGGCGGCCATACTACTGTCTTTCATGGGAGGATGCCAGAGAGACCGGAACTCAGTGTGAGGAAAAACAATGACGGCACGATATCCTGATCTGGATCAGGTCATTCAGAAACTGACCGAGTTGCTGGGGGAACGATGCAGCTCGGCTGCCGCGGTCCGCGAACAGCACGGCAAGGGCGAGAGCTGGCACGCTCCGGATGCTCCCGACGTGGTCTGTTTTGCCCGCAATACGGAAGAAGTCTCCGAGATCGTCAAGATCTGCGCCGCCCATAAAATTCCGATCATCCCGTTTGGGGCCGGGACCTCCCTCGAAGGTCATGTCAACGCCGTCGAAGGCGGGGTGTCCATTGACCTCAATGAGATGAATGAAATCCTTAGGGTCAGTCCGGAAGATCTGGATTGCACGGTACAGCCGGGTGTCCGCCGCAAGCAGCTCAACGAGTTTTTGCGCGATACGGGCCTGTTCTTCCCCATCGATCCGGGGGCCGACGCGTCGATCGGCGGCATGGCCTCAACCCGGGCGTCGGGCACCAATGCGGTGCGCTATGGCACCATGCGGGAGAATATCCTCAGCATGAAGGTGGTGCTGCCCAACGGCAAGGTTATCTCCACCGGCCATCGATCCAAGAAGAGCGCGGCGGGCTATGACCTGACGAAGCTCTATATCGGCTCGGAGGGAACTCTCGGCATTATCACCGAGATTACCCTCAAGCTCTATGGAATCCCAGAGGCCATATCGGCGGCGACCGTGTCGTTCCCGGATATGAACTCTGCCGTGCAATCTGTAATTCTAACCATCCAGTCAGGCATTCCCATCGCCCGGATTGAGCTGCTAGATGATGTTCAGGTGGATGCCATCAATAAATATTCCAACATGGATCTGGCTGTGCAGCCGACCCTGTTTCTGGAGTTTCATGGCAGTGAGGCCTATGTGAAGGAGCAGGCGGAGCAGGTGGGGGATATCTGCGCCGAGTTCGGCGCCGAGGGGTTTCAATGGACCACCAAACTGGAAGACCGGACCAAGCTCTGGCAGGCCCGCCATGATGCTGCCTATGCGGCAATTGCGCTCCGCAATGATGCCCAGATCTGGGCGACCGATGTCTGTGTGCCGATTTCACGGCTGGCGGACTGCATCATGGAAACCAAGCAGGATCTGGCCGAGAGCTTCCTCATCGCGCCGCTTGTCGGGCATGTGGGGGACGGCAATTTCCATCTCTCCTTTGTCATCAAGAAGGATAATCCCGAAGAATTGCAGGAGGCCGAGCGCCTGAACGGACGGCTGATCGAGCGGGCGCTGTCCATGGACGGCACTTGCACAGGGGAGCATGGCGTCGGCATCGGCAAGAAGCGCTATATGTATCGGGAGCATGGCGATGCGGTAGAGGTGATGGCGGCGCTGAAGGCGGCGCTCGATCCCGACAATATCATGAACCCCGGGAAGATTATTCCGGATATGGCGGCGGAATAGACCATGTCTGCGGCCTCTGCGCTGACCACAATCGGCTTCGATGCCGATGATACCCTGTGGCAGAACGAGACATTTTTTCGCATCACCGAAGACAAGCTGACGGATCTGCTGAGGGATCATGCGGAGCGGGATCATATAACCGAACGCTTATTGGCGGCGGAGCGGCGTAATCTGGAATTCTACGGCTATGGGGTGAAGGGGTTTACCCTGTCGATGATAGAAACAGCCATCGAAGTCACTGAGGAGAAGGTGCCGGCCGCCGTATTGCATGAGATATTGCATCTTGGACGGGGCATGCTGCGCCATCCCATTGAGACCTTACCGCATGTGAGGGAGACTTTGGAAGAGCTGGCGTCCCGCTATCAGCTGGTGTTGGTCACCAAAGGGGATCTGTTCGATCAGGAGCGCAAACTGGCGCAGTCGGGTCTTGGCGAGCTGTTCGATGCGGTCGAGATCGTCAGCGAGAAAACCAGCCAGACCTATCATCGGGTTTTCACCCAGCATGGGGAGGCCCCGAGCCAGAGCATGATGGTCGGAAATTCCCTCAAGTCAGATATTCTGCCGGCAATCAAGGCGGGAAGCTGGGGGGTTCATGTTCCCCATGATCTGACCTGGGCCATGGAACATGCGGAACCGCCAGTGGCGGACCCCCTATTCCGGCAGATTCCGCATCTGGGTGATTTACCGAAGCTGATCGCGGATCTTCCTTAAGCCCTGCGGGTGTCTATTTATTGCAGCGGGGGATGGTGAGTCCGCGGGGCAGAACGGTCTTGTTGTCGCCGCAGGCATCGTTCAGCTGTTCCTGCTCCAGACCTTCGACATCCTCCAGATTGGCGCCGGACAGGTTGGCACCCCAGAACGTGGCATCGGAGACATCGGCGCTGGCCAGACTCGCATTCACCAGAATGGCCCGGTGGAAATTACTATGACGCAGATCGGTTTCCTCAAGCCGCGCGTCGGTGAGGTTGGCGCGGGCAAAGTTTGCGTCCCTCAGTTCAGCCGTTGTCATGATGACTCCGATCATCACCGCCCGTTTGAAATTGGTATCGGTGATATTCGCATCGCTGAAATTGGCTTCCGACAGAATGGCCCGCTTGAAACTTGCCTTTCGAATATCGGCTTTCTGAAACTTGCCGCCATGGACCTTGGCACTCTCGAAATCCGCTCCACGCAGATCGGTCTGGCGCAGGTTCGCCCCTTCCATCACCGCCTTTTCCATATCCGCATCCTGTAAAATCGCGCTTTCCAGATCGGCATTGCTCAGATTTGATTTCTCAAGATCCGCCCGACGCAAGTCCGCATTGGCCAGATTGGCGTTCTCCAGCTTGACCTCTTTCAGGATCGTGTCCCGAAGGTTGGCGCCTTTCAGATAGGCATCGGTGAAATCCTCAGACTGCAGCTTTGCCGCTCTCAGATCACAGCCCGCACAGCTTCCGGTCTGTTTGAGCTTCATCAGGTCATCGGCATCATAAGCCAGGGCCACAGGAGTCGCCAGGAAGAGGGTTAGAAGGGTTATGACTGATCGTCTCATACGGATTGCTCCCGCAAGTTCAAATACTGGTTACTTTGACAGTATCCTAACTTAGTTAATAATAATCTCAATTCAAAGCATGTTGATATTTGACAAGCTATTTTGGGACTGTCAGTATCCCGGCAAAAGTAAGAATAAGGACGGCAGGTCACTGTCACCTGCGATTTTCGTCTCATTGAAAAGGACTGCCTGTATCATGATTTCTGCCATCCTCTGGGATTTTGGGGGCGTGTTGACCACGAGCCCGTTCGAAGCCTTTTCCCGCTTCGAAAAGGAACGGGGCCTGCCGACGGACTTTATCCGCCGGATCAATTCAACCAATCCCGACACCAATGCCTGGGCCCAGTTTGAACGCAGCGCGGTTTCCCTCGACGAGTTTGACACTTTGTTCGAGACAGAAAGCCGCGCCCTCGGGCATCCGGTTCGCGGCACGGAAATCATCAAACTGCTGGCCGGCGATGTGCGGCCGAGGATGGTTCAGGCCTTAAAAAGCTGCGCCGAAAAATTTAATTGTACCTGCCTCACAAATAATGTCGCCGCCGGAAAGGGTCCCGGCATGACCCGCGACCCCGCCGCCCATGCGGAGGTGCAGGAAGTCATGGCCCTGTTTAATCAGGTCATTGAATCCAGTAAAATCGGCCTGCGCAAACCGGATCCGAAAATCTATGAGTTTGCCTGTTCCGAGATGGGTGTGACCCCGGATCAGGTAGTCTATCTCGATGATCTCGGGATCAATCTGAAACCGGCGGCGCAGATGGGTATGCAGACGATCAAGGTGGTCACGGAAGACCAGGCCCTTGCAGATCTCGAAAAAGCTGTCGGTCTCACTTTCTGATATAGGTAAATTCAAGGAACAATCATGAACCGGGTACTGGAACATACAGGCGCGAAATATCCCATCATTCAGGCCCCCATGGGCTGGATCGCCCGCTCGCAACTGGCATCCGCTGTTTGCAAGGCTGGTGGCTTCGGCATTATTGAGACTTCCTCCGGGGAAACCGAAAACTGCATTCGCGAGATCGAAAAAATGAAGGATTTGACGGATGCCCCATTTGGCATAAACCTGCCGCTGTTGTTCCTCAAAGATGAAAATATGGTGAAATTCGTTGCGGAATGCGGCGTTAAATTCGTCACGACTTCCGCCGGAAACCCTGCCAAGCTGATCGAAGTTCTGAAGGCCCATGACATCATCGTCTATCATGCGGTGCCCACTGTCAAAGCGGCCTTGAAGGCCGTTGAGTCCGGTGTCGACGGCCTTATTGTTGAAGGCTCCGAAGGAGGCGGTTTCAAGAACCCCGAGGAAGTCTCGACCCTCGTCCTCCTGCAGGCCATCCGCGACAGGGTGGATGTCCCGATGGTTGCCGCCGGCGGGATCGTCGATGGCCGCGGCATGGCCGCCGCCTTTGCCGTCGGTGCTGAAGCCGTGCAGATGGGAACCCGGTTTGTTTCCTCCATGGAAAGTCCGGTTCATACCAATTACAAGCAGGCGATTATTGATGCGGAGGATACCGGGACTTACGTGCTGAACAAGAAATCAACCCCCTGTATCCGAGCTCTCAAAACCAATCGGACTATCGCCATTCATGAGGAAGGCCTGATGCCGCCGGACACTTTTAAGCATATCCAGGATTTATATTTTGGCGGGGATATGGAAGCGAGTGTCGGCCTCTCCGGTCAGTCGGCCGGACTTATCAAGGAACAGAAGGCGGTTGCAGATATTATCAATGAGACCGTGGATGGTTTCCATGAAATTACCGGGCGGCTCGGTGCCCTGTCAGCCGGGAACAGCTTTTAAGAAAGGCCCTATTTGCTTTCCGCCCGGAAGACACCATCCCAATCCTCAGGCGGCGGTGTTTCCTGGAAGGTCCTGATCCGAGACTCATAAAGCGATGCAAGTTTGACCAGATGACGGTCATGGGTCTTCATGAGCTCAATTTTGGCCAAAGCCTTCTCCCATTGCTTGCTGAGATACAAATCCAGAAAGCCATGGACCAGATCCCGCATTTCCAGGAAGTCCGGCTGTTTTGCCCGTTCCGAATCCCCAATCAGACCGAAGATCTTGACGGCATCCTGCTTCCCCTTGACCGCGATCAAATCAAGCTCGATCATTGCATAGTCCGGGACCTCCACAGCGGTGCTCTCGCCGAGGATGATACTGAAGCCATATTCCTTCGTCTGCCCCTCAAGTCGGGAGGCGAGGTTCACCGGGTCGCCCAGAACCGAGTAATCAAATCGCTGCTCTGATCCGAGATTTCCAACAATGCAGGTCCCCGTATTCAAGCCAATCCCGACCCTGAGCTGCTTGAAGCTGCGCTTTTCAGCAAGGGCCTCCTCCTCAAGAACCGCATTTAGCGCTGCAAGTTGCGGAATCATCTTCAGTGCGGCATCGGCGGCGTCTCTGGCATGGTGGGGATTATCGATGGGTGCATTCCAGAAGGCCATGATCGAATCCCCCATATATTTATCGATGGTCCCGTTATGCTTGAGAATCTCACCGGTCATGGGGGTCAGAAAGCGGTTGATCAGATGGGTCAGGCCCTGCGGATCCTGCTTGTAACCTTCTGAAATCACAGTAAATTCCCGGACATCACAAAACATGAAGGTCATTTCCTTCTCTTCCCCACCAAGCACCAGACTGTCCGGAGATGCGGATAAACGATTGACCAGATCCGGGGACAGATAATGGGCGAATGCCGTTCGGATGCGGGTTCTCTCTTGTTCTGTCGACAGATAGCTTGAATAAACCAGGATGATATAGATCAGAGTGGAAACAACGACCGTATAGGTGACATCGATCAGGGTAGAATGGGCCACAAAGAAATAGGCGGAAGAGGTGACGGCAACGGTGCCGACAAAAATCAGCAGCGCAAGGGTCGTCCGGGCACCGACAAGGGGTACGAGAACAATCAGAGTCAAACCGGTCAGCAGGGTTCCGAGCCATTCGAACAGGGCAATGAACTCGGGCCGGAACATATAGGATTGGGTGAGAATATTCTCCAACAGCTGCATATGCATTTCAACGCCGGGCAGATTGGAGGTCAGGGGAGATGCCCTAAGATCCTTCAACCCGGTCGCCGAGGTGCCAACGAGCACGAGTTTTCCGGCCAGCTTTTCCGGGGCCACTGTTCCCTTTATGACATCGAGGGCGGAGACATAGTGATCCGGATCGAATTCGGAATATTTGATCCAGATCCGGCCTTTGGTATCCGTCGGGATCAGGGTTCCCGCGATTTTGAAGCCATCGATACCATTCTTGCCGGTTTGAATAACCACGTTCCGACCTGTCGCTACCCGTAACATGTCGAGAGCCAGGGTTGGAATGATCCTGTCGCCCACCAGGTTAGCGAGAGGAACCCGCCGGACAATCCCGTCGAAATCCTGATCGAGGCTTACCATGCCGCGACCGGCCGCGGCCATATCCAACTCGTCGATATTTCCAATGAGTGACGGGAACTTGCTTAAGTGAGGTTTAGGATCCTGGCCAAGGGCCGCAAAAGAGGGAATGCGGTCAAGTCCATAGTTATTGGCGCCTTCACTTTCCGCACTAACGGAAATCCCGAGAACGACCCTGCCTTTTTCAATTTCACCGGCAAATACACTGTCAAAGGAAGGCAGTTGGGCGAGAGTATTTTTGACCTCTTCGGACAGGCTATCGACGCTTTCGGACATTTTGTCCGGCGACAATCGATCGGCCTCTGCAAACAACATATCAAATCCGATGACAACCGCCCCTTTCTCCATGGCGTTTGAGACCATCTGGGCAAGGTAGGTTCTCGGCCATGGCCATTGTCCGAGATTTAAGAGGCTCTTTTCATCGATATCAATGACGGCGACAGGGCGAGGCTCGTTCGCCACTCTGGGTAGGGACTGTTGGTAGAAATCAAAAACCCGGTCGCGAAAATTTGCAAGAACAGGCGGGTCATATATTTGCAAAAGCAGGGCTGCGCCAAGAAAAAGAACGGCTGAAAACCGTCCGCTGCCAACAAAAAAGACCCATCGCAAGGGGCGTGTCAGGGTGGCGAAAGTCTTTTTTAGCGTGGTACCAATCATACTGTAGCTTAAACCACCTCGCAAAATACAAACAGTTCGCAGTTTACAGTTTTTTACCCCATTAACTATAAATCATAAAATTTTATGAAATTTGTCCGAAATGTGGCATAGTCCTAATATTAATGTTATAATACTTTTAGCAATGGTCTCTTGTTTTTTTGTTTATTTAATTTGTTCAATAAAGAAATTTAATTTTTCTTTCACCAAGAGATAAAAAGCCTGGTTCTCCTAGGTTATTGGAGGGGCAGGGACAACGGCCTGTTTTTAAAGTGCCTACAGGATTTCGGTGATGCTTGATTTTGATGTAAATGGGTCTGATGGCAAACAGGTGGGAGAATATGCCGCCCCGGAATCCGGACCTCTCCAACTTGGACCTGAGATCAAGCCGCTGGTCGCGGATTTTGCGAGGGACGGCACGGATCTCACCTTAACTTCAGAGAACGGCGACTTCATAACGGTTGAGGGCTATTTCAGCATGGTCCCGGGTCCCGACCTGCTGACGGCAGGCGGCGCGAAACTCTCCTATGATGTTATCAGTAAACTGGCCGGTCCAGGACCGATGGCGCAAACGACGACAACCCAGTCAGATGCCGGACAGGCGATCGGCGAGATAACAGATCTTAGTGGAACGGTAACGGTTCAACACACGGATGGCACGCGGGAAGAACTTGTCGAAGGCGCGGCAGTTTTTCAGGGGGATGTGCTCGAGACGGGAGCAGGGGCCTCCTTCGCCATTGTTTTCGTTGACGAGACCCAGTTTTCCATGGGCGAAAACGGCCGGGCGGTTCTTGATGAGATGATATACAATCCTTCCGGTGGGGACGGAGCATTCGGGATATCTCTGCTTCAGGGTGTTTTCTCTTTGGTCAGTGGTCAGATCGCCAAGGACGATCCGGAAAATGTCAGCGTCAAGACACCTGTCGGCACCATTGGAATTCGCGGAACCAGTTGGTCCGGACAGGTCAAGGCCATAGGCGAAGAATCCATATTTACCCTGTTTACAGGCGCCATCGTCGTGGTCAATGAAGGGGGATCTCAGGAAATAAATGTGGCGAACCAGTCTGTTGTTGTGACTAGTTTCAGCTCCCCGCCCAGTGTGCCCTTTATTCTGACCGGAGAGCAGCTGTTCAACATTTATGGGGAATCTCTCAGGCTCATCAATCCGGAATGGTTTGATGATGAGGACAACTTTGATCCCGACAAAATTTCGCCAGAGGCTGGACAGCGGCGGTCTGACGGTGGCGGTGCGGATTTTCAGGACTTTGCTGCAGGAGCCATTATTGGCGGGCTGGAGCTTGGCGAGCTGCTCGGGGCCGGTGATCTTTTGGACCCGACACAATTTGATTTAGATGATCGCGATAATCTGGAGGAACTCGTTGGCGTCGGGGTTCAAACAGAGCTGAATGTTAATGCCGTCATTGACCCAGAGTCCGGCAATCTGGACTCCTTCGAAGTGGTTATTAGTCTGAACCAGCCAACGGAACTTCCGGTAACGATCACCTATGAAATCCGTCCGGGCACCGCGACAGGAGGGGGCGATGGGGCACCGGGTGGTGTCGACTTTATTGATGGTGGAACCGGAACTGTCGTCATTGCACCCGGACAGACCTCGGCGAGTTTTTCTGTCAGCGTGGTTGATGATGACGTTATTGAAGATCTTGAATTTTTCATTGTTGCCCTGGTCGGGGCGGAAAATGCCGATATCAATGTCGCTTTCAGCCAGGCAGTGGTTGTCATAACTGATGATGATATCGGCGTCGTGACTCTTGGGGACGCCACTGTCGGCCGCGTTCCCGTTGTGGACGGCGCGACCGTCTCTGAGAGTGCAGGCGTGCTGAGCTATGAGCTGACACTCGATAAGGCCTTGGCACCCGGGGTCACGCTGTCCATCGATTATGTGGTGAGTGGGACGACGACGGCGGGGTCCGATTATACAACGGATGCAGTTCAAACGGCCGTCTTTGATGGCGGCGAGACGGGCTTGGCACCCGGGGCCGCAATCACCATAGACATTCCGATCCTGGATGATGGTATTTTTGAACAGACGGAAAGCCTGACCCTCACCCTGGTTGGGGCTAGCAGTAATGCAGTGATTGAAGGCAATACCAGCTTCACAGTTATCATAGAGGATAATGAGCCTCCTCTGGAATTCGAGGAAGTCGAAACCGCAAGTTTGGAGGAGGCAGGCGGCGCAGGGGTTGTGGAAGGTTTGTCCCTCGGCCTCACAGGTGGCAGCGGCAGCTATCAATCGATCAGTTTCAATACAGCCCAGCCGGACTATGATGCCCTTAACCTCACGTCCGGCGGCGTGCCCGTTGTTCTTTCAGGCTTGGGGACGGGCACGGTTGTGGGATCAGCTGCCGGTCAGCCCGTTTTTACCGTTACCTTGAATGCCGATGGCACCTACGATTTTGCCCTTCAGGGCCCGCTTGACCATTTTGATTCTTCCGGGGCGGCTGTCGATAGCCTGGCTTTTGGATTGGCTTTTACAGCCCTTGATGAAAATGGATCGGCTGCGGGGAATGTCGTACCCGTCGTCATTGATGACAGCGCCCCAGTGGTCGGAGCGGCAACGAATGCCGTTCTCGATGAAGACGATTTAGTTGATGGAACGGATCTGACACCGGACTCTCTGACAGCATCGGGTACGGTTGGCGTAGATTTGGGCTTGGATGGAAACGGCAGTGTCACTCTTGACATCAGCGGTCTTCCGGCGCTGACTTCCCGGGGTGACCCGATTGAATATGACCTTTCAACCCTGGCAGATGGTGTCACTCAGCGTGTAACGGCAACCGCAACTCCGGACGGTGGTGCCCCAAGACCTGTATTCACCCTGGATTTCGCACCAACGGGTGTGGGCGATAATTACGGATATTCTGTTACCCTTTCAGATGTTGTGGATCACCTGAGTTCAGGTGAGGATTCAATCGATCTGAATTTCGACTATAACGTGATTGATGGAGATGGCACAGCAGATGGCGGATCTTTCACCCTGTCATTGGTAGATGATGTTCCTATAGCCAGTCCGGATATCACGGATTTGGTGGCACCGGATCTGCCGGCCTACAACCTTGTCCTCGTTCTGGATACATCCGCATCGATGCGGAATACGGTGGCCGGAGGAACTCAGTCGCGTATTGAGGTCCTGAAAGAAGCAATGACTAATCTACTGACTGAATTCGGTCAGGAATCGCGGTCTTTCAATATCACCGTCATTGCATTTGCGACGGCCTCAAGCGTGGTGTTTCAAGGAACTTCCGTTGCCGACGCTCAGGCTTTTATAAATGGTTCCGGCAATCTTATTGCGACCGGAGGCACGAACTATGAAGCCGCCCTCGCAAATGATGAAAACGGGGCCCAGGGCGTTCTTGAAGGAAACCTGAATGATCCTGCTCTGGATGGCTTTTCCTCTCTCGTCTATTTCGTATCGGATGGGGCGCCAACCGCAGGCCAGGAAGTTCCCACGGATGGCGGTAATTCCTGGCAAGAGTTTGTGGATTCTAATGGCGTAGAAGTCATCGCCGTCGGACTTGGCAATGATTCAAGCACGGGGGAACTTGCCAAGGTTGAAAATGCTGGTGAGGAGCCGACGATCGTGTCAAACCCCAGTGGTCTATCCGCCGCACTTGAAGAAACGGTACCGATAGTTGAAGTGGACAATGTGGTGACATCCGGCGTCGCTGATTTGTTGGGCGCTGATGGTGGCACACTCACCTCGCTGAGCTACAATTCCGTGCTGTTTGAAATCCCTCAGAATGGCGACAGTCTGGAGATTGATACAGACCTCGGCGGGAAGATCAGCATTGATATGGATGGGAACTATATCTATGAAGCGCCAAAATTTGCGGCGGCTGGCGATACAGAAACTTTCGAATATACGATCACGGACGGGGATGGTGACACCAGTACCGCTCTTCTCTCCTTCAATTTTATAGAAGCAGTGGAAGAGGGACTTGCCGTCGCCGCAGCCTTTGCTCCCGCAGTGCCTGAAATCACCGGAAGTGAGTTCGCTGAATTGCTGGAAGGAACTTCAGATAACGACGTTCTCCTTGGCCTGGGCGGTGACGATATTCTTCAGGGCAATGGTGGAAATGATACCCTGACTGGCGGTGAGGGTAGCGATGTCTTTGCCTTCACGGTCGATGACCTTGGCCGCTCTGTCATCACCGATTTTGACCTTGATGCAGATACTGTCAATCTGGATGAGATATTTGACCAGCTTGGTTTGCTGTCCAGTGAAAGGGGCGCGGGAGATGCCTGGGCACTATCGGAAGAAGATGGCCAGGCCGTCCTGACGGTCTCAGCGAACGGCGGCCTGACCGTTGCTTTCGAAAATATTGTCAACCCGGATATTCAGGCGCTGGATGACCTTGCTGCTAAAATTGTGGTTGATGAATCTTAAGCCTGACGGTTTTTCTTGGCTTTAAGTTCATTTACTTTTCGCTCTTCCCAGTCCGCCAGGTCACTACCTTTCCAGAAAATGGGAATGGCTCTCAAGGCCAAAAGAAGAGCGAAGGATCCCGTCGGCCAGAGGAACCACCAGTAACCGCTGGATGTGGCCATATTGATGATAAACAGGAAGATCGAAATGGCCCCGAATGTCATCGCCAGCCGATAAAAAGCGGATTCTTTTTTGACCTGTCTTCTGATCCGGATGTCCTCAGCATTTTTCAAGTTCTCGGGCTCTACTGCGGGCGCTTCCTGGCGAACAGAGCCTGATTCAGGTGCATTTGTCAGGGCGATGGAATAAACCGGAATCGGTTCAGAAATGTTCTTGACGGTTTTTTCTCCGAGAAATTCCATGGCCTGGGGAAGTTTGTTTTTGACCTGATCAAAGACTGTTCCGGAAATACAGATACCCCCTGTCGGAGCCATCGCCTCCAGCCGTGCCGCGACATTGACGCCTTCGCCGAAGATATCATCTCCTTCAATGATAACATCCCCCAGATTCAGGCCGATCCGATATAGCATTTTGGTATCATCCTGGATGGCATTGCTGTCCTCATTTATCCTGTTTTGAGTTTCAATGGCGCAATGAACGGCGTTGACGACACTTGAAAAATCCGCAATCAGACCATCACCGGCCATATTGATAATACGCCCACCGTATTGCTCAATGAATTCCCGGAAGACCTCGCGAGTCATTTTGAGCTGGCGCAAGGTTTCTGTTTCATTGTGGCTCATCAACCGGCTATAGCCGACAACGTCAGCACAGAGAATAGTTGTCAGCTTTCGATCTTCTCTTGTGGAGTTTGTGTTTGCGCCCATTGTCCCGTTCTCTAGTGATCTGACATCTCGACAAACTTGCTCTCAAGGCCAGTGGAAAAGGCGAGGCCTTCCGGCGTTATGAGGATTTCCTGTTCCCAACTGTCTCGAACCAGGCCCTTTCGCGCCAGAGCGGTCCAGACGGATTTGTTGGTGAGGCCGCTTGCATCTTTGGAAGAGACGACGAACACCCCCACATGCATGTGATTGCCATGGGCATGGGGAAGACGGGTAATGCGCACATCCTTTGTCCCTTCCACAGGCACAGAGCTTTCCGTATCCCGTGCCAGAATTTGCAGCAGAACCAGGGTCTTGCTTTGCAGTGCGTTCAGTTTTATCCGTTTCGTTTGTGACGCCATGCCGTCTCCTTGACCAGAACCTTAGATCTTCTTGACGAAATCTGCGATCGCCTGGCCTATTTCATTCGGACTATCTTCCTGAATGAAATGCAGTCCTTTCACTGTAACTTCCGTCTGGTTTGGCCAGCTTCGGCAAAACTCCCGCTGGGGACCTATCAGGATGGAGCCGGGATCGGCATTGATGAACAGCTTCGGCAGGTCGGAACCGCTCAGCCATTTGGAATAGGTATCGACAATTTCCACCACGTCCCTAGGCTCTCCGGCAATCGGAATCTGACGTGGCCAGGTCAGTGTCGGTCTCCGGTCTTCTCCCGCATTTTTGAACGGTCGCATATACTCCCGCATTTCCGCTTCTTCCAGATCGCGGATGATGGATCCGGGCAGGACCCTTTCAACAAAAATATTCTTCTCCAGAACCAGATCTTCACCGGCAGGACTGCGAAACCCCTGGAAGATATTGCGCGCCGCTTCAGGCCAGTTATCCCAGTTCTCGACGGGTTGAACGATACCTTCCATATAGGCTATGCCTTTCATCGCTCCTTGATTCTGATAAGCCCAGTCAAAACCGAGCGCCGATCCCCAGTCATGGATAACAAGGGTGACATTCTGGGTCACGTCAAGATAGGCGAGGAGGTCGTGAAGGAAGCTCCGATGCTCCTTGAAGGTATATCGATCGGGCCCGCTGTCGGGAAGCTTTTCTGAATCCCCCATGCCGATCAGGTCAGGCGCGATGACTCTGCCCCGTTGCTCCAGGTGCGGCATCACATTGCGCCACAGATAGGAGGATGTCGGATTTCCATGCAGGAAAACAATTGGATCGCCTTCCCCCTCATCAATGTAGGCCATCTTCAAACCGCGGATTGTCGCCGATTTTTTCTTATATTTGGAAACAGCTGTCATGACGTGTTTGTCTCTCCGGTTATGTGCCCATATATGGTCCAGATACGGGATAATAGCGTGTGAGAGAGAGGTTGCACAACAAAAGAAGGCAGTTGTGACATATCACACAAAACTGAAGGAGGAAGACGGCGAGATCAGGAAGGCTTTACCCGGGCGCTCATCTGATAGGAATTGACAACCTTTTTTACGTCTTCAACAGTAAGACCGTCCCGCTTCAACACAGCGAGCATGATCGGATCTGAGAGCAGTTCCGTCAAAGCCGGTTCGTTACGTTTTTCCAACGCGTTTGTCATTTCCATCTCCATTTGAAATGTAAGGAAAACCTGAGCCCTTACCTAGAAGAAGCGTGAGTCATATCTATGACAATATCAGCTCATTTTTAGGAAAAAAATGTGAACAAATTGCTAATATTCAGAACCGTCTTTATCATCGGATTGCGTCGGGTTCTGAAATTTCTTCTGATCGAGCTCGGTGACGTTTTTGCGTTGCTGCGACTCGTCGGATTTACGTTGGTTTTTGGTGCGGCCAAACCGGGTCCGATTTTCGCGGGCGAGGCTCTCCGCTTCTTTCTTCTCGCGTTTCTTGCGAAACTTGTTCAAATTGACGACATCGCCCATGGTTTTCCGCCTGCCCCGTAAATATCTCTCTCGAATTATATAGGGTGCCCTGCGCGCTTTCCCAGAGAAAACTGTCAGGTCATTCGTTGGCCATTAATTGATCCTGAAGGTCTTGCAGCACATAAAGCCGGATGGCACTGGACAGATTTCCAGTTCGACCGGCATCGATATCAGTGACCAACTGATTGACACTGATCCGACGCCGGGCCGCGATGTCCTGGAGCAATTCCCAGAATTCCCGTTCTACGGAGAGGCTTGTCCGATGTCCCGAGATGGTGACCGAATGTTTAAAGGTAGGCTCGGACATCAGATCATCAGCCTGTCAGAGCTTTCGGGGCTTACGGGCGAAAAAGTCATTCCCTTTGTCATCCATCACAATGAAGGCCGGGAAATCCTCAACTTCAATCCGCCAGATGGCTTCCATGCCGAATTCCTCAAAGGCCTGAACCTCGACTTTCTTGATATTATTCTGAGCGAGGATGGCGGCCGGACCTCCGATCGATCCCAAATAGAACCCGCCATGCTTTTTACAGGCATCAACGACCGCCTTGCTCCGGTTACCCTTGGCCAGCATGACCATACTGCCGCCTTCAGTCATGAACTGGTCCACATAGCCGTCCATGCGACCCGCTGTGGTTGGCCCAAACGATCCGGAAGCGTAGCCCTCAGGCGTTTTAGCCGGGCCGGCATAGTAAATGATGTGATCCTTGAAATACTGAGGCAGGCCTTCGCCATTTTCCAGCAGTTCCCGGAGCTTGCGATGGGCCAGGTCCCTTGCAACGATAATTGTTCCGCTTAGGCTTAGCCGTGTTTTGATCGGATGTTTGGACAGCTCCGCCAATATCTCCGGCATCGGCCGGTTCAAGTCAATCTTGACCACATGGGTGTTGAGATCGTCCTCGGCAACGTCCGGCAGATATTTGGCCGGGTTGGTCTCCAACTGTTCCAGGAACACGCCGTCCTTCGTAATTTTACCCTTGGCCTGGCGGTCGGCGGAGCAGGAGACGCCGATGCCGATGGGGACACTGGCCCCATGGCGGGGCATGCGGACAACCCGGACGTCATGGCAGAAATATTTTCCGCCAAACTGGGCGCCGATGCCTATCCCCTGAGCCACCTTCAGGATTTCCGCTTCCATCTCAAGGTCACGGAAAGCCCGCCCATATTCATTGCCGCTGGTCGGCAGTTTATCATAATATTTGGTCGAGGCGAGCTTCACCGTCTTCATGGTGTCCTCGGCGGAGGTGCCGCCAATGACAACGGCGAGGTGATAGGGCGGACAGGCAGATGTCCCGAGTTCCAGCATTTTCTCCTCGATATAGGGAACCAGCCGGTCCGGGGTCAGGACGCTGGGGACGGCCTGATGGAGGAATGATTTGTTGGCGGAACCACCCCCTTTCAGGACGAACAGGAACTCATATTCCTGACCATTTATCGCATAGAGGTCGATCTGGGCCGGCAAATTGGTGCCCGTATTTTTCTCATCAAACATGCTGAGAGGGGCAAGCTGGGAATAGCGAAGGTTGGTTTCTGTATAGGTCTTGAACACGCCCCGAGATAGCTGTTCCTTGTCAGTGCCATCGGTCCAGACATATTGGCCTTTCTTGCCCATGATGATGGCGGTGCCCGTATCCTGACAGCCAGGCAGGATCATCCCGGCAGCCACGTTGGCGTTCTTTAAGAGTTCCGTAGCGACGAATTTGTCATTTTCCGAGGCCTCGTCGTCCTCAAGAATTTTGGCCAGTTGCTGCAGATGCGCCGGGCGTAACAGATGGGAGATGTCATTCACAGCTTCGGCAGCCAGAAGAGAAAGGGCTTCGGGTTCAACCTTCAGGATTTCCTGTCCCTCAACGGTGACAGTCGAAACATATTTGTCGGTTAGTTTTCGAAAGGGGGTAGTGTCCTTACCGGGCGAAAAGATGTCTTGGTAGTGAAATTCTGGCATTGGGAAGCTCTATCAATATGCATAAAAATGGAGTTAGAATGGGTGCGGAAGGCCTTGTTTATTTCTTACGGAAGGCATCCAGGGCAATCACCTCACCCGGCTTGGTGTCCTGCGCCTCCTCCGTCGCTTCTTCCTGATCCGCAGCCGGCGCGTCGGAAGCCGGGCTTACCTGATCGGGGAGAGTTGACGTGAATTGCAGGCCGAACTGAACCGAAGGATCGGCAAAGGCCGTCAGGGCAGCAAAGGGAATGGTCAGTGTTTCGCGGTTATGGTTGAAGCTGAGATCGACGCTGAAATAATCCTTCTCAACGACGACATCCCAGAACTGATGCTGAAGAACAATGGTCATATCATCTTTATAGCGCTCCGCCAGATGACTCGGCAGGTCTACCCCCGGATAGTGGGTCTTGAAGGTGATATAAAAATGCTGGTCCCCCGGCAACCCGTTCTTGGCAACATGCCGCAAAGATTCGCGAACCACTTCCAAGAGCGCCTTCTCAACCATATCGTTGTAGTTGATTTCGTCGTCCATGACCTGATCCTACTCCCTTTACTTGCGCCTTTCACACCATAATAACGAAGAGTCGGCCACAGGTGGAATTTTTTACAAACTCTCCCAAAGTAAGTGGAGGGGCTTCTGTTGCCAGGTGCCCCTCCGAACCCCGTGTAGTGCAATTAAGCAGCTACGGCAAATGCTTCGTCATTATCGTTAGCATTTATAAAATTGACCCGATAACGGTGGTATCATACCGAGCGAAAATAACATCTTTACTGCGCGCGTCGAGCCTATTTCGCCCCCATCAAAAATACAGGAATTCGGTGGTCTGACTGTATTTATGGTGGAGGCGCCGGGTACCGCCCCCGGGTCCGCAACGTTTATTCCATGCAACGTTTATCGCCATAGTTGGTTGCCCAACAACCATAATATAGGCATTTTTCAGACAATTTAAAAGGGGAGAAATATCGATTGGTTAATCCTTGTTAACCCTGTTGAGAATCGTAAAACTATGATCATAGGCATCTTTTTCCGATTTCTCATGGCGTTCCCTGAAGTCTTCCGACCAGTTTTCCATCTTCAACTCAGGAAAATAGGTATCTCCAGTGAACTCCGCATGGATCCGTGTGAGATAGATCCGATTCAGGAAGGGCAGGCTCTGACGATAGATTTCGGCTCCGCCAATGATCACAACTTCATCTGACCTGTTTTCAGTCTCAAGATTTCTTGCCGATTCAATCGCCGCCTCAAGGGAATGGGTGACAAAGGCCCCGTCCACTTGATAGGCAGGATCCCGGGTGATGATGATATTCGCGCGACCCGGCAATATCCTAGGCAGGGATTCAAAGGTTTTGCGCCCCATAATGATCGGTTTCCCCATTGTGGTCTGACGGAACCACTTCATGTCATTGGACAAGCGCCAGGGCAGACCATTCTCGATCCCAATAACGTTATTCTCGGAAACGGCAACAATGGCAGACAGAATCATGAAAG
Source organism: Sneathiella sp. (assembly GCA_965228285.1). GTDB lineage: Bacteria > Pseudomonadota > Alphaproteobacteria > Sneathiellales > Sneathiellaceae > Sneathiella. The sequence continues at coordinate 2,058,507 of OZ245808.1, read as the reverse complement.
CTATTCCGATGTTTCAGACGGCGACTTTTGCCGGAATATGGTCGGCAGCCTCATAATTCAGAAGCTCAAAATCATCATAGGAGAAGGCGAAGATGTCTTTGACATCCGGGTTGAGACGGATCGTTGGCAATTTTCCCGGAATACGGGAGAGCTGGGTATCCGCTTGTTCCAGGTGATTGGAATACAAATGGGTATCGCCAAAGCTGTGCACGAACTCTCCCGGCTCCAGATTGCAGACCTGGGCAATCATCTGGGTCAGTAGAGCGTAGGAGGCAATATTAAACGGCACCCCGAGAAACACGTCGGCGCTTCGCTGATAGAGCTGACAGGATAACCGACCCTCCGCCACATAGAACTGGAACAGGCAATGGCAGGGGGGCAGGGCCATATTGTCCACTTCCGCCGGGTTCCAGGCACTGACGATCAGGCGGCGGGAATTCGGATTGGTCTTGATTTGCTCAACCAGTTTTGAAATTTGATCAATGGAGTTGCCGCCGGGTGCCGGCCAGGACCGCCATTGATAGCCATAAACCGGGCCGAGATCGCCATTTTCATCCGCCCATTCATCCCAGATGCGGACACCGTTCTCCTGCAGATATCTGACATTGGTATCGCCCGCCAGGAACCAGAGCAGCTCATGGATAATTGATTTCAGATGCAGTTTCTTGGTTGTCAGCATGGGGAATCCATCACTGAGATCGAACCGCATTTGGTGACCAAATATGCTGTACGTACCGACCCCCGTCCGGTCTTCCTTGAAAACGCCGGTATTTTTGACGGTACGGAGAAGGTCAAGATATTGCTGCATTCAGTCGGGCCTTTAAAATCGCAAATGGGCAGTGCCGATAAGATAAGGTATATACCCGGTAGTTGTCAGCAGGAAAGCCGGGATTTTTGTCAGTCTTTAAAAAATCAGAAGGGCTATTCATCGACAAAAGCCGATATTTACACTTTGTAATACGCCTTGACTTCAATGATTTCTCAATAAGTAAAATTACAAAAACCACTTAATATGCTGAAAATAAATAGTAAAAATATATATAATTTTTAACCGGTTAATTTAAATAATATCTTCATCGACAAAGGGGCGGCCATCTCGATCCTCAATTTCCAGAACCCAGATATCCGGATCATGACGGACCTGTTTTTCGATATACCTGTCCGCTTCCTTCTCGTCGACCCAGTCCGGTCCGGTGCTGCGGATCCAGGCGCGGGAGCCAGTGTCGAAATTTGTGGTTGGGGAGAGAACCATGCACCCTGGCCCCAGACGGTTGATCTTCAGCAGTACGATGCCGGCCGTTTCGTCCCCCCGCCGGGTGACCATGACGGGAACATTCTGCACGGCACATTTGCGGATATGGGCCTTGACCCAAAGTTCCGCCGTTACTCTCGGGGTCATGTCCTGCCGCTCCTAACCGGTCTCAAGCTGGGAAATCAGTATCTCGTCCCGAAGCCGTAATATCCGGTTGCGTCCGCGGATATCGTTATTATCCTCAAACACCCGGGCGGCCTGCTCCAGGACCGGCACGGCCTCCTCCCCGTATTTATCAAGATAATGCTGGGCGACATTTCCAGTCAGGTCGTGACTCTCTATTATGTCTCTTTCAACGGTCATGTGAGATTCCGCAATTCCTGATGCCGGGGGCAGCCGACCACATGATCATTGACCATGCCCACCGCCTGCATAAAGGCATAGACGATGGTCGGGCCGACAAATTTAAATCCGCGGCTTTTCAGATCCTTGGAAATGGCCTTGCTGAGATCCGTTTCCGCCGGCACCTCAGCCATGAAGGTCCAGTTGTTTTGCAGCGGTTTTCCGTCCAGATACTGCCAGAGCAGATTGGAAAACCCATCTTCCTTTTCTTCGATATCCAGATAGAGCTGGGCCCCGGTGATGGTGCCGGTAATCTTGGCCCGGTTGCGGATGATCCCGCTGTCCTGCATCAGCTCCTCGACCTTTTTCTCATCGTAGCGGGCAATGATCTCCGGCTTGAAACCGTCGAAGGCGGTGATGAAATTCTCCCGCTTGCGCAAAATCGTGATCCAGGACAGGCCGGCCTGAAATCCATCCAGAATCAGTTTCTCGAACAGGGCACGGCTGTCATAGATCGGCACCCCCCATTCTTCATCATGATAGGCCTTGTAAAAAGGATCATCACCGTACCAACTACAGCCGTCGCTCATAAATTGCCTCCTGCTTGTCATGTGTCCTGAGCCAGTGTTCAACCAACCCCGTGAAATGCCGGCCGTCAAAACTCGGGAAATGGCCGCCATGAACAACCCGCGGAAACAGGGTCAGCAGCCGTTCCATGGAGGCACGATAGGCCGTGAGGTCTGAATGATAGACATCTTCCACTAAGGGTCCGTCATACAGGGTATCGCCGGAAAAGAGAATACCGGTACGGCACTCATAGAGGGCGAGACCTCCCGGTGAGTGACCCGGCAAATGCAGAACCCGCAACTGCCGATTACCGAGATCAACGATATCTCCGTCCTCGAGATAGCCGGTGACCGGCGCTGCTCTGACCGCGTAGGTCTCCGACTGGTAGGGTTCCGGCGGCAACTGTTCAAAAATCCGGTCCGTTGCATAGTCTTCGGCAAGGGTGTTGCGACGGGACGGATTGGCCAGGATATCCGCTTCCAGACGATGGGCGAGCCGAGTCTCAAACTCATGATGACAGCCGACATGATCGAAATGACTATGGCTGGCCACCGCTGTCAGGGGTTTTTCCGTTACCAGCGGCACATGTTCGCGCAGGCTGACAACCCCCATGCCGCTATCGATCAGCAGATCCCGATCCCGGCCCCGGACATGCCAGATGTTGCAGCGGTAGAATGGCTTGATCTGGGGTTCGTCAATCAGGGTGATGTCATTCCCCAGTTTCCGAACCCGGTACCAGTCTTTTGCCGATGTGCGAATCATGCGATCAGAGTTTCCTATTCGGGATCGTGGCAGACAGCTTCAATCCTATTGCCATCCGGATCAAGCACAAATGCGGCATAATAGTTCTCATGATAGTCCCGAAGGCCCGGCGCCCCGTCATCGGCTCCGCCATTGGCTACAGCCGCCGCGTGAAACTTGTCGACAGCTGCGCGATCAGCGGCGCGAAAAGCCCAGTGAACACCGGCAGGGTCCCCGGCCTTAGGGGTTTCCGTCAGCCAGAAGAAGGGCTGTTCTTCTGACGGTCCATAGGCGAAGGCTTCTCCGAAGTCCATCACCTTCCTAAGGCCGAGGGTCTCAAGGACGGGTGTATAGAATGTTTTTGATTTTTCCCGGTCCGTAACTGCGAGAGATACATGATCAAGCATTTGCTGGTCTCCTGAGTATGTTCCTGTTTTGTTCTTTTTTACTATCTCATTCTGTGCACCATTGCAAGTTGCTTTTCGTAATATTTTGTGAATCTGAGGTCAGGAAAACGAGATCCGATCCTCATCCCAAGCGTCCGAAAAAAGTCATCCGTGCGGATTCGGAAAGGGCGATGCCGGGTTCGGAGTTGTAGGCGAGGACAACCAGCATGCGGGTGCGGTTTCCGGTGACCGGGGCCACCCGGTGCAGGGCGTCACGGCCGCGGAACAGAACCAGGGTGCCGGCGGTAATGGAGAGGCGGTCCGGCTCAATCTTTCCGTCGAGGACCTTTTCAAGCTGCTCAAAATCTGTCTGACCCTTATCGGAATCCCGAAGACCCTTCACATATTCAAACTGGCCGCCTGCTTCGGGCTCCTCAATCAACAGGGTGATGGCGAAGGAGGAATTATCAAAATGCCAACCCAGTTCCTGGCCTTCACCGGCATAATGCAGGTTGATGGACGACAGCGGGTCCGCATATTCATAGAGCTGCACCTCGTTCAGAACAGAGCACAGGAAAGCCTTGAAAACATCTGAATCATACAGGGCCCTGAGAGATGAATTCCTAGGAATGATATCATCCGGAATACATCCTTTCGAAGAGACGACCTCGCGGTTGCGGACATGGTCGGGCGGATAGTCCGGGTCCGGCGGGGTCAGGAAGACATTGTGATTGTCGACGCAGAAATAGGCATGCCGGTGATTTTCGTGACCCTCGCGGGCGATGGACCTGATGGCCGCGGGCTGCAGAAACTCCGGCATGACGAGGGCGCCGTCCTTTTCCAATGTCTGCCGACAGCGCGCTTGAAAATCACCATTTTCAAGGGGATAGCTGTCAAGATTGAGAACTCTGTCGAGGGACGCTGTCACCGGCTGCTCCTTATCTGTTTTAGAAGACATATGGTAATTGGTTGAAGACAGCCGGGAAAGCTTTTTTCGATTTAGTCAACCGCTCTGCGAAAGGTGATGAAATGCTCGTCCCATCCCTGATCAAGGGCCTGGAACATTTGATTCGCCTTTTCCGTCGCAGCCTCCAGGATACCGTCATGTGTCAAGGATAAGAGGGTGCCACCAGCCGCCTCCACCAGTTCCCAGATGACCGTGGTGGATCGCCCCTCAAAGGGCCCAATCTCGAACGTGGTGATCAGCAGGGACGGGGGATCCATCTTCAGGACCTTGCCCCAGATCTGCGGGATCTTCGCCCCGTCATCGGCAATCCGATGGAGCTGATAGTCCTGCCCTTCCTCCAGGGATTTCTCGGCCGGATGATACCAGTCCCCAAGCTTGTCCTTATCAGTGAGAAAGGCCCAGACGGTTTCCGGCGACGCATTAAGGAAGAGGGTTTTCTTCAATGTCCTGTCAGTCATTCTTGTTCCTTTCTTCCGCCTCGGCGGCAGTTTTCAAAGCGCCCAGTCGCTGATCCCAGAACCGATGGAAATAATCGAGCCAGTCGGTCGCTGTCTTTAATCCCTCCGGCCGCAGGCTGTTCACTCTCTCGCGGCCGCGGGGACGCACGGAGATCAGCGCGCCCTCCTCAAGAATGGTCAGATGCTTCTTCACGGCGGCCCGGGTCATGTCGAAATGGCCAGCCACATCATTGATGGTCATATCCGACGTGCTCAAATGGAGGAGGATCTCCCGCCGGGTCGGATCGGCCAGGGCGCGAAAGGCACCCTGGATGCTCTCCTGTGTCACAATGCTCATACAACTTCCTCATATGAAACCAAATGGTATCATGTTTATATAATACCAAAAGGTATCATGTCAACTTGAGATTTTGAGCGAAAGGAGAGGGGAGTGATTATCCTGCCAGATCGGGCATCAGGAAGATCCGGCGCGAGCTGTCACTTTTTAGGCGCGATCCGGAATACCAGCGGTTCATCACGCCGGGTTCCAGCAGATCCCTGTTCTCCTGCAGGAAGGCGCCAAAGTCAAAGTCAGTTTGGTTGTCGTTTTCCATACGTTCGGCAATCACGCTCATGAAGGCGAGGGTCACCGTCTGGTTAAATTTCAGGGACGCGCCCGCCGCTGTGGCGATGGCATGGATATTTTCCGAATACCGGGTCACCGCTTCCAGAAACGGATATTTCCGCAGCATCTCGAAGGCGACTTCCAAATGGCAGCGATGGTTGAAATTAGAAGGCTCAAGGGTGCGCGTCTCGAAGGCGCGCAGTAGTTCTGAGTCCGGACGGGTCATTTTCTGTCGTCACTTTCCTGCATATTGTGGCTGTCCGCCGCCGTCAGATCGAGATCATACACGGCTTTAAGCTTACGAATTTTTTCCAGGGTATCGTCGGAGAAGGGCCGCTTGCCTTCAAAGCAGTGCAAGGCCATGCCCTCCAATAGATCACCGAGGGAGATATCAAGTTGCTCCGCCAGGCCTTTTAAGACCTTGAGCAGCCGTTTCTCAATACGGACGCCGGTTTGGATACGTTCAATGGATGCTTTCATAAGGTACATATGTACCATGATAACATTCTTGTCAAGGGGCGGGATAGAAAGAAGCCAGTGATCCGGCAGGTCTTAGACGATGCCGGTTCTGATCCGCGGGCGGCGCATGGCCAGCATCTGGCGGGCTTCGGGCAGCCGTCCCAGTTTGAGGAGTGCATTGACATAGGTGAATTCCATGAAATCCCGCTGGGCCCGGCTGCCGCCGATGCGTTCATGGGTGGCGAGGGCCGGGGCCAGGCCTTCCATCACCGCATTCCAGTCGCCCTGGGCAAAGGCCTCATAGACATGGGCGAGGGCGTTGACGATATCACCGGCGGTACCGGCCGAGGTCTCGGCCAGTTTCGCCAGTGCCTCGTCATTGCCGGCAATGGCATGGGCGATGGCTGCATGGGCGTCGGCAAAGCTGATACCGGGGTTGGAAAAATAGGTGGCGGCATAGTCGCTGATTTCCTGCCAGAGATCGTCCCGGCGCGCTTCGCCCAACAGCTCTGCCCTGAGCAGAAAAGCCGCCATATCGGTGAGGACATTCACCGGCGGACCCCAGGCGCCGCCCGGGCGGATGTCTTTCTCTGCAATCTGCCAGGCCTCCTCACGATCGCCCGCTTCCAAGGCCCAGAGAGCATCATGCCAACTGACATGGCAATGCAGGATGGCCTGCTTGTCATAGCCCTTGATCCAGTTATGGATAAACTCCCGGCCCTCTTCGGCCTCCCCCACCTCATAATGATAATGGGCCTTGTAATGGGCGGCGTTGCCGTTTTCGGGATTGGCGTCATAAGCGGCATTGATGGTCTTTTCCCCCAGCTCCAGCTGCCCCACTTCAATCTGGGAAAAGCCGAGAACGGAGAGATACCACCAGTCGTCCCCATAGGCCGGTTTAAGGGCGCTAAAGAAGGCCAAGGATTCCGCTTCCCGGCCTTCCTTGCCGCTGAAACCGATGAGGCTAAACACCCCGGCGCAGGGCTGGATGGCCATCACATCCCTTGGGTAGTCGCTGACATGGGTGAGGATTTCCTGATAGGCCCGGCCACCCCGGCCTTCAATGACATGCCCAAGGATCGAGATCTGCGCCTGCTCCCGGGAGCTTAGTCCGTCGGCAAGGACACGGGCGCGCTCCAAAGCAGCTTTTGCCTCAGTCGGGCGGGCGATCATCTGCAGGCTGCGGGCATGGGCGATTTGGGCCATGGCGAAAGACGGGTCTTCCTGAGCCGCCCGTTCGAAGGCCTTGTCCGCCCCCACTTGCGCTGCCAGAAACAGGTCAACACCTTCATTGTAGGCTGCCAGCGCCTTGTTTGAAGATGTGCTGACCTCATTGCCGTAATGATCTTGCATTCTGATTGCTCCCCAGCAATATGACTTTCTGGCGCGAGCCTAAGTGAGACAGTCCTCAAAGTCACGCGGATAAGATCAGAGACTGACAACCGTTCCCACGCTCACAGTTCCGTATCTCCTTTCAGCAGTCTCTGGGCGATGGTCTTGTTGAGGATTTCGTTGGTCAGTCCCATAGCGCCATGAACCTGCATGAACCGTCCTTTCCTGTCTCAGGGCATGAGCTTTTTTTATCCTTTATGCGAGAAATCTGATCGAAAGGCAAATGCCCTATTGGGAGCCGGACACCCCGCCTGCCGCCTCGGCAAACAGCCAGTTGACGACCGTCTCCGTGGCCGCGCGGCTTGAGTTGCCGTCGCCGCGAATCAGGCTGTAGGCATTTGGAATGGGCACCTTGCAGCCCTCAAAAGGCGCCACCAGAGTACCGGATCGCAGGCTTTCATCGGCCAGGCAGCCGCGGGCGAGGGCGACACCCAGCCCCTGTTCCGCCGCCCGCAGCACCAGATCGGAAGAGGTGAAGCGCGGGCCTTTTCGGATATCGAAATCTGATGGACCCATCTGCTGCTTCCAGCGGCTCCAGGAAGACCCCGGATCCCGGTCATGCAACAACCGCAGGCCCGTCAGACTTCTCGGATCCTTCGGACGGCCCTGCGCGATCCAGTATTTTTCGCTCATCACCGGAAACAGAAAATCATCCATCAGCGGGGTGGTGCGTTCCCGAGGCCAGGCGCCGGGGCCCATACGAAGGATCAGATCGGCGGAATAATCGACAGGGGCATTGCGGCGCTGATCGACGATCACGGACACCTCCACCCAGCTATGCTGCTTCTCGAACTCCCCCAGCCGTGGCAGCAGCCAGCGCACGGCGAAGGAGGGGACGGAGGCGATGGTCACGGAGTTTCCCTGGCGCGCTTCGCGGACGGTGTTGACTGCCTGATCCAGGCCGTTCAGGCAGCTCAAGGCATCACGGCCCAGCATCTCCCCCGCGGCGGTAAATTCAAGGCGTCTTTTCCCCTCCCGGCGATTGACCAGGGCACTGCCGAGCCACTGCTCCAGATCCTGCACCTGACGGCTGACCGCCGAATGGGAGACATCGAGCAGGCGGGCTGCCGGACGGATGCCGCCGGTTTCATAGAGGGCGGCGAAGGCCCGGAGCCAGGTCAGGGGCAGGTTTTTCATGGTGACTATAATAGACCGAAAATAAAATATAATGCACCGTTTTTTGCTTATGACTTCTCCTAAGCTGGGGGCATCCGTTCATTTTTTCGGCGGCAGGAGGAGCAATTCATGGCAACAGATCGATCGACGTCGATCCTGATCGGCATTACCGGCTGGGTGCTGGCGGTAGTGATTGCGTCGGGCTGGCAACTGGCAACCCGTTTCGGGGTCTCGACAAGCCTGCAGCCCATGGATCTTGCCCTGCTGCGGTATGTCATTCCGTCTCTCATCCTGGCGCCCTTATTGTTCCGTCACGGCTTTTTCCCCAAGACCGACACCAGATGGCTGGTGCCGGTGATGGTTCTCGGCGCCGGCTTTCCCTTCGGCTTTCTCAGCATTGCCGGAGCCGAATTTGCCCCGGCGGCCCATATGGGGGCGATGCTGCCGGGGACTATGCCGGTCTTTGTCGCTCTGCTGGCCGCGGTGATTTTGAAAGAGCGGTTCAGCCTCACCCAGATCCTCGGTTTTGGCGTTATCCTTATCGGCCTCTCTTTGATTGTCGGGCCGCAGTTGCTGCCGGAATCTGACGCCGCCGGGGCAGGATACTGGCGCGGCCATCTTCTGTTCCTGAGTGCCGCCCTGCTGTGGGCGGTTTACACGGTTGCCTATCGCAAAAGCGGGCTGGATCCGTGGCATATGGCGGCGGTGATCTGCTTTTGGTCCTCTCTGATGGTGATGCCGGCGTGGGTTGCCTCGGGCCCCTCCGATTTTGCCACGGCACCCCTCGCCGATATTCTGCTGCAGGCGGGGGTTCAGGGGGTGCTGGCCGGGGTGATCGGACTTGCGGTCTTCGCCCTCGCCATTCGCCATCTCGGGGCGGGGATTGCCGCCACCAGCGGTGCGGCGGTGCCGCCGCTGACGGCGATCGGCGGGATCTTTATTCTGGCCGAGCCCAGCTCCAATTTCGTCCTTGGCGGCATTGCGCTCACCTCCCTCGGCATTCTGTTTGCCACGGGCTTGCCGGGTCTGATCCGCAAGAAGGCGGTGAGCGAGGTCCCTTTGCGGTAAATCCTCCCGTCTGTGATCGAGGTAGCTGTCAGGCGAAAAAAATCCTGTTAAGCTGGTTTCTTTTCATGTGAGGAGCAGATGCCCGTGACAGAGACGATGAACGCAGGACTGGATAATGATGATCAGGAGGAATACTGGAATTCTCCCGCCGGTCAGAAATGGATCGATCATCAGGCGGAAATGGACAACCTGCTCTCCTCGGTCAAGGATCGCCTGCTGAAAAAAGCCGCCCTCCAGCCCGGAGAGCATGTTCTTGATATTGGCTGCGGCACCGGAGCGACCACGTTGGAGATCGCCCGGCAGGTCGGCCCGGGCGGATCGGTGATCGGCGCCGATATCTCGGATCTGCTGCTGTCTTTCGCTGAAACCCGGGTAACCGGCGCCGAGGGGGGACGCCTTCAGTTTATGAAAGCCGATGCCCAGACCCATGCGTTCGACCCTGGCAGCTTCGATGCGGTGACTTCGCGCTTTGGCGTCATGTTTTTCAATGACAATCTGGCGGCTTTTCGCAATCTTGCCCGTGCGCTCCGTCCCGGCGGCCGGGTTCAGTTCGCTTGCTGGGGGCCGTTTCCCGACAATCCCTGGTTCACGGTGCCCCGCGATGTGGCGGTTGCCCGCCTTGGCACGCCGCCGCCGTTCCCGCCTGATGCCCCGGGGCCCTTCGCCTTTGCCGATGCGGCGCGGGTGGTTGGACTGCTCCAGGAGGCAGGCTTTACCGATTGTCAGGCGAGCACGGAAGGGATCGACCTTGAATATACCGGAACAGTGGCAGAAGCGGCGATCCTCGGCAGCAGCCTCGGCGTTGCCTCCCGCATCATGAAGGAATTTGATGGCGGCCCCGATGATCTGGCGGCCATTCAGGCAGGCATCACCGATGGCTTTGCCCGCTTCAGGACGGAGACCGGCCTGTCGGTTCCCGCCTCCCTTAACTTCTTCAGCGCCCGCACCCCGACTTAGGGGTGCATTTTTGCGCCTTTGGTAATTTTATCGACGATCTTCTTTTCGGCCCTTAACGCCAGGCCGACGAAGTTCAGATCGTCGGTCCCATATTGTTTGACGGCGGCCCGGTTGGCGGTGTCATTGCCGGTTTTGAACATATCCTCGATATAGACAGAGAGGGGGCAATCACGGCTGAGCGCCCGGGCATGGATTTTTTTCAGGCCTGCTGCGTCGGTGCCGAGAATAATAATGGGCTGGATGATCAGCGGAGTATATGTGACCCCGTCCGCATCCTCATAATTTTCTCCCAAAAGTCCATCTGAGGTGCTCAACACACCCCCGGTCAAAAAGGCCGTGACATTCAGCTTCTGCCAGGTTTCCAGATCATTGCGAATGATGATGGCAATCTTTGTCTCACTCATGTTCCATCCAGTTTTTTGCGTTTCCAAAGGCTTTCAGTCCCGAGACAATATGTTTATAGGAGGCACCAACAACCTGGACAGCTTCGGCATTGAGCTGATCCATCGCCGTGTCGAGATCAGCCCGTAAAAGCAGAGCCTTCTTTGTAACGGCGAGGCGGTGAACGCGGCGATCGATATCATCCGGGCCGCGCTCCAACAGGCCAATGGCTTCCAGACGGTCGACCACACCGGTAATGCTGGCGCTGTCGAGAGCCAGTCTGCTACCAAGCTCCGCCCCGCTGACCTTGCCATCTTCATAGAGGACGTTGAGGACGGCATATTGCCCCGGTGTCACGCCATAGGGTGCGAGAAGTTTCCGGGCCCGGCGGGAAATTTGCTGGCTGGCCTTGGCGGCCAGAAAACTGATGCAGGATTCAATCTGGTCCATGGTTTCTCCCTTTTGCAGTTAACTAGTATACAATTAACTTGTATACAAGGTAATTTTCGGACAGGTCAAAAGACTTGTTTTTTTGCGGGGTCGGGGCGTAAGATTTCAAACCTCGCAATCCGGAGACACCCATGAAGCTCGGCAAACTTGATCATGTCAATATCCGCACCGCCAACTTGAAGGCGATGGTGGCCTGGTATCGGGACGCTCTGGGGATGGAAACGGGGGACCGCCCGGGCTTTAATTTTCCGGGGGCCTGGCTCTATGCGGGCAAGGATGCGGCGGTGCATCTGATAGGAGTCAATGCCGATCCGGCGGCGGGCGAAAACCTCAAGCTCGAGCATTTTGCCTTTACTGCAACCGGGCTGGAAACCTTCATTGAAAATCTTGAGCGTATGGGAGTTGACTACCGGTTCGGACGGGTGCCCGATTTCGGTATTCTGCAAGTCAATATCCATGACCCCGACGGCAATCATATCCATGTGGATTTCACCGGCGCTGAAGCGGAAGATTATCTGGAATAGTCCCCCTCCGCCTCGCGGGAGGCAGAAGGGGAGAGCGGATAAGCACCTTAGCGGTTATCGAGCTGGGCCCGCACCGAGCGGCGGCCGAGCTGGCTGATCTGATAGGGCTTGCCGCCCGTGGATCGGATCATTTTCCGCTGCTTGAGCCGTGTAAACACGGCCATGGTACAATCGGAGAGCACATAGCCGTCGCGGGTGACGCAGAGGATCTTCTGGATCTTACCGCCGGGCCCGCGTTCATAGAGGATATGCCCGCCCTGAGCCAGCACGTGCAGCACGCGCTGTTCAAACTTTGAAATATTCATGGGATTTACTCGAAGCTTGAGAGTAGCCACGTCCCATCGCCGCCGCCCGCCGACAGGCGAGGAGGTCAGGATGGGCGTTAATGTCCCCAGAATACCTGCGGGGACGGCAAGGCTATTTTACAATCTCTAACATAAAAGCTCCGAAATCCGGCCCGGACGCAGTCATCCAAACCGTTCGCTGGGGAGGTAACATCGGAGGCCAGGAATTTCAAGGAATTTTAGAGCGACAAACCGTCACATCACCTCAAACAGCTCGATCAGGTTGCCGGAGGGATCGGAGCAGAGGATCTGCTTTCCGCCGGGCCCTTCAAGGATGTTGTTGCGAAAAGTCACGCCGTCATCGCTTAATTCACTGACCAGAGCGTCCAGATCATCGACCCGAAGAACAAACCTGCCCCAGCCGCCCCCGGGCGCGGGCACCGTGCCGTCGGGCATGGGTTTGCTGGCCGAGGCCATGGGGCCTGCCAGCCACAGGGTAAGATCGCCCCGCTCCAGAATGGCCATGGCCGGGCCGAACTGCTGACTGACGGTAAAGCTGAGCTTGTCCCGGTAGAACCCGATGGCCTCGTCCACATCACGTACCAGATATCTAACCTCTGCCATGCACATGTCCTCCGCTTGAAATGCAGATCGCCATAATCGCATGACAGGCGGCGGAAGTCACCCTGTTGTCCCGTCCAATGGCTCAGAGCCCGAGAAAGAACTGAATGACAAAGGCATTGACGATATCGACGAAAAAGGCTCCGACCAGCGGCAGGATGATGAAGGCCATGGGGGCGGGGCCGTGGGATTTGGTCACGGCGGTCATATTGGCGATGGCCGTCGGCGTGGCGCCCAGGGTAAAGCCGGCGAAACCCGCGCTTAGCACGGCGGCCTGATAGTCCCCGCCCATCAGCCGGAAAAACACGAAGAGGATAAACAGGGCCGTCGCCACCGCCTGCAGGCCGAGAAGAAGGATCAGCGGCCCGGCCAGATCGGCGATGTCCCAGAGCTGCATGCTCATCAGGGACATGGCAATAAAGATGCTGAGGGAGAAGTCGGTAATCACGGCGAGGGCCCGCGATTTGGCAGGCCAGCGAATGTTGGGAAGGACAATCGGCCCGAGGTTGGACAGCAGGATGGCCACCAGCATGCAGGGGACAAACAGCGGCAGTTTGAAGCCCATGGCGGCAATGCTTTCGCTGATCACATATCCGAAGATCATGGCAATATGGATCAGCAACAGGGCCCCCAGGAGGTTGACGTGGGTAATCCGCTCCGTGTCCTCCACCTTATGGGGGATGCCGACGGTCAGGCGGCTTTCAAAGCTGCCATAGAGACGGTGGCGGGCCAGCAGATATTTGGCAATCGGCCCGCCCATCAGACAGGCGAGGACCAGCCCCAGGGTGGCCGAGGCGATGCCGATCTCAAGGGCGTTGGGCACCCCGTGATTGGCGGAGATTTCCGGAGCCCAGGCAATGGCGGTGCCATGGCCGCCGATCAGGGACGCCGAGCCCACCAGCAGCCCGATGGCATCCTCCACGCCGATCAGCCGGGCAGCCGCCAGGCCGACGATATCCTGAAAGAAGATATAGGCGATGGTGATGGCAAGCAGGATGGCCAGCGGTCTGCCGCCGGAGGCCAGATCTTTCAGCCGGGCATTGACCCCGATGGCAGTGAAGAAATAGACCAGAAACAGATCCCGGGTCTGCAGATCGAAGGCAATCTCAATACCGGTCCCGAGATACCAGCCCAGACAGAAAAGAGAGGCGAGAATGCCGCCGGTCACCGGTTCGGGAATGTTATAGTCCCGCAGGATCGACACATGATCATTGACCTTGAGGCCCAGGAAATAGACGATAATGCCCAGGGTATAGGCCAGGAAATCCTCCACCATATAGACATCTTCACCCACCACCCGCTCTCCTCACCCGGAATTGATTCGCCCCCCGCATCATCCCGCAGTCGCAGACCGAGTTCAATGACCATGTTGTCGCAGGGGCATTGTCATTCACAGGAATTCATCCCCGTCGTCTCACAAGATACGGGCGGGATCCTGCAGGTTTATGCCCGTTGCAACCGAATTTCAATTCCGACTTTCTACAGGCAGAAAAGGAGACCAGAATGCCCCTTTTGAATGATATTTTAGCCCAGGCCATGACCCAGCTTTACAACGGGCTGGAAGAAGAAACCGTCAACCCCGATGACTCAGTTGCCCTGACCCGGGCTGCCGTGGTTCGGGCCAGTCGCCGGATCGCCGATGAATTTGTTGATGGAATGGTCCACGCAAACGCCCGTGACCATATTGAAGCGCGGCTGCAGCAAAGATTGCAGCAGTTCGCATCCACTTTTTCCGAAAATGTCCGCCGGGATCGGCGGAACGAGATTCGGGAGGAATTTATCCGCAAATATGCCGGACCCCTGCATCACTATCTGGAAAGCCGGATGGCCGACTTCGCAGGAAGTCTACAAGGACAGATTGTGATCGTGCATCGTGGTCTCGAAACAGGCAGATTGTCTGTTGACTGGTCCTATGAAGAAATCGCGGCGATTATCGTTCTAATTGTTGCCTTGTTTTGCGCCGTTTTTTACGGATTGGTATTTTTACCCCTTAATCTGACCCCGGAAATGGCGCTTTCCATTGACGTCGGCGTGCTGGCTGTTTTGCTGACAGCATTCGGTTTGCAAGGAAAATTGAGAATGACCTTGCCGCTTAACGAAAGGATCGGAGTAATCTCAAGGAACCCTTTGATCCAGAACCGGACAACCGGATATATAGACAGACACCGGACTAGGTTTCCTAACATACCGGATATATCCGTGAAATCGGAAGAGAAATCCATGACCGATAAAGTCGAGCTCTCAAGTGATCTGCTGGCTGTCTCTCCTGCTGAATTTTTCACCTCCGTATTCCGGATAAACAGAATTTCCGCAATGTTCGAAGAGGGGACTGACGTGCCGTATCTCCCCCAGGAGATTTCCCGGATCATTTTCCGTTTTATGCTGCCGTCCCATATCTATAACGCTATGGTTCAACTGATCCCCGGTAGCCGGCTGAGCTTGCAGTTTCAATCTTCCGAATCCGATCAGTCCGATGATGATGACGAAGATGGCAAGGAAGATGAGAAACATGAAAGTGGTCCCGATACCGACTGAGCCATGGGCGACCGCAGGACCCTTTGCCCAGCGTGAGTTGGCCGGCAAATAAGCCGCGACCGTGCCGGATTTGAAGCCTGCCTGCAAGCCGGACAATCGTTTGCATAGATTTCCCTTGACAACTAAATCTCTATTTGCTAGTATTAAGGGTAATTCGGATGGTGTTCTGGAGGTCCCGGGAAGGGGCGCCGGAGTGTCATGGGCTTTCGGGATGAAAGCACCGAGGTTTCTTTTAAACAGGCTTAAGGTCGCTCCCTCCGGGAGTCTCCCGCGACTAGTGATCCGTGGCCAGGCGACGTAATGACGCAGATTTTAACCCTTTTTGATGTGAGACTTCCGTCGCCGACTGAAACTGATCCGAAGACAACCTGAAAACGAAACCCCGGCCATCGGGCCCGGCGAGAGGGTACGGATACTCTTTTCCGGCCAGGTTATGGGACGGTGTGTTCAGGATTTCGTTGAATTCAGGGCTAAATAATCCGGCTGGTGTAATACAACCCCGGCGGGTTCGAAGTCGGCTGGCGCCGCGTCTGCCAGCGGCTCGATCCGGGCCAGGGCGAGACCGGCTGTGCCCGCAGCAGAGGTCGAGCGGACCTCGGCGACTTCCTTGCCTTTGAGGGTGATGCTGTCGCCGGTGGCCAGCGGAGTCGGGCTGGTAAAGCGGAACAGGCGCTTCTTGATCTTGGCCCGGTGCTTGGTCCGGGCCGTCAGCTCCTGGCCCACATAACAGCCCTTGGTAAAGCTGACCCCGTTCAGTTCCTCGAAATTGGCTTCCAGCAGGAAGTTTTTTTCCGGCAGAATATCGGTGCCGCCATCGGGGATGCCGAGAGCCAGGCGGTGGGTTTCATAGTCGTCCTGTGAGGCGGTATCCGCCTCCGGATAGTCGGCCTGCCAGTTGTCCCCCTCGGGCGCCAGCAGCCGCAGGCCCATGGCCTTGAGACGCGGATCGGCAAAGACCAGCCGGTCCTCAGTCGCGGTCACGGATCCGGGTTCGGCACTTTCGGCAGTCTCGTCCCCGAACAGGGCCGTAACCTTGAGGCCGCTGTCGCTGATCTGTACATCGGCGCGGAGTTTATACATGGTGAGGCGGCGAAAGAGGTCCTCGGCCCGGGTGCTCGCCACATCGAGGAGATAATGATCGCCCTGTTTAAGGATAAAGAAATCATGCAGAAATTTGCCCTGGGCCGTCAGCAGCGCCCCATAGAGTCCGGCCGTGTCATTCACCTGATCCATGTCATTGGTGATCAGGTTCTGCAGGAAGTCATGGACGTCGGCCCCGCTCAGTTTGAGAACGGTGCGGCCCTTAAGATATGCCAATTTTAACCCGGTCATTTGCTTGATCCTAATGCGGGCGCCCGCGAAAACAATTGCTCAATCCTACAGGTAAGGGACGAACGCGCCCTTGGCAAGAGCGGCGGACAGGATTATGTAATAGCCATGGACTTTTCGCACATCTACTGAGGGCTTTATGACGGACATTGCCGAGCTTCCAGCCGAGACCACCACCCTGACCTTACGCACCCCCGATGACTGGCATCTGCATGTGCGTGACGGGGAGATGCTTAAAGTCGTGATGCCCTATACGGCGGCCCAGTTCGGCCGGGCCATCATCATGCCCAATCTGGCGCCGCCGGTGACCACCGTCGCGGCAGGGGAAGCCTATCGCCAGCGTATCCTGAACGCCCTGCCGGCGGGTAGCAATTTCACGCCGCTGATGACCTGCTATCTCACCGATACGATTTCGCCGAACGAAGTCGCCGCCGGTCATGCCGCCGGTCTGTTCACCGCGGCCAAGCTCTATCCCGCCAATGCCACCACCAACTCCGCCCATGGGGTGACAGATATCCGCCATATCCGGCCGGTGCTGGAAAGGATGCAGGCCATCGGCATGCCGCTTCTGGTACATGGGGAAGTGACCCATAAGGAAGTGGATATCTTCGATCGGGAAGCGGTGTTTATCGAGCGTATCATGGAACCGCTCCTTAAAGACCTGCCCGAGCTGAAAGTGGTGTTCGAGCATATCACCACCAAGGACGCCGCCGCCTTCGTGGCCGAGGGCGGGCCCAATATCGCGGCGACCATCACCCCCCATCATCTGCAGTTCAATCGCAATGCCATATTCGAAGGTGGCATCCGCCCCCATTATTACTGCCTGCCTATCGCCAAACGGGAAACCCATCGGCTGGCCTTGCGAGAAGCGGCGACCTCGGGCTCCGGGAAATTCTTCCTCGGCACCGATTCGGCCCCGCATATGGCGGCGGACAAGGAAAGCGCCTGTGGCTGCGCCGGTCTGTTCAATGCGCCATTCGCGCTGGAGAGCTATACAGCCGTGTTTGAAGAAGAGGGGGCGCTGGATAAACTCGAATCCTTCACCTCCCTCAACGGCCCCGCCTTTTACGGCCTGCCGCCGAATGACGGCACCGTCACCCTCGAAAAAACCGAAACCCGGGTCCCCGCCACCATTACCGCCCCCGGCGGCAGCCTCGTCCCCTTCCACGCAGGCGAAACCCTCAGCTGGCGGTTTAGGGGGAAAGAAGAATGACCTTTAACGAGCAAAAAACCCGCGCCGCTTTGAGGCGCTCCTGGTCTCTGGAGACGGCGAAGCAATGGACGGCGGAAGCGCCCTATTCGGGGCAGTGCAACGTCACGGCCGTGGTGGCGCAGGAGCTGTTTGGCGGGGATATCCTCAAGACCCAGCTCCCAGAGGTGGTGCATTTCTATAACCGCATTGACGGGGTGGTGGTCGATCTCACCGATGATCAGTTTGACACGCCCATTCCCTATGACGATGCGATCAGCAATCGCGAAGAGGCCATGGGATGGGTGCTGGACAGCGAATATGAAACCCTGATCGCCGCCCTTTCCGAAAATCTGAAGGAGGGGCAGGGGTGACAGACCGAGATCCGTCCCGCAGCCTGAAAAACCGCCCGAATATGGCGCCGCCGCGGGTGTTTCTCGGCTCCATGGTGATTGCCCGCGGGGCCCATAAGGGGAGCGGGGAGCCGGTGTCGGAAGCCTTGCAGATCCGCCTAATCGATGCCCTGATGGAGCTGGTCAGCCTGCCCAGAATCGAAG
The DNA here is from genome assembly GCA_965228285.1 of Sneathiella sp. GTDB lineage: Bacteria > Pseudomonadota > Alphaproteobacteria > Sneathiellales > Sneathiellaceae > Sneathiella. The sequence continues at coordinate 2,040,328 of OZ245808.1, read as the reverse complement.
ATCGAAAATCCGCCAAGCCGGAAGATCTGGCCATCGATATCACCGTGCCCCATTACCGCACCGGCAAGTTGCTCAAGCGGCCGCGGGTGGCGGTGGCGGCGCGTCTCTATCATATCGATACGGGCCAGACGATCTTCGCCGATGAGGGAGGCGAGACGGCCGGCTGGGACGTGGTTTTCCGCCGGGCCCTCTCTGTAGGCCATCTCCTCGGCCTCAAACCTCTGTTCAGCCCGCAGGAAATGGAAACCCTCCTCATCCAAGCCACCACCCGCCTCCTCACCCGCGTTCACAGCCAGGTATGAGGGGACCGTCAGAGCCTGAAATCACCTTCACCAGACTGCCGGAGGTGTCGCCAGAGGAGATTTTGGGGCATATGGCTGATCAGCGGATGGCCGCGCATATGCCGCTTCTCACCAGCAATTGGGATCTTGCCGCCGTTGCCGATTTTGTGGCCGCCAAAGAGGATTGCTGGCGCCGCGACGGGCTTGGGCATTGGGCGATCCTGTGGGGTGGCGACTATGTTGGCTGGGGTGGCTTTCAGAAGGAAGGGGAGGAATGGGATTACGGGCTGGTCCTGAAGCCGGAGGCTTTCGGGCTTGGCCGGCGGATCACCGAAAAGGCCCTCGCCTTCGCCCGCAAGGATGACCGCATCCCTTTTGTCACTTTCCTCCTCCCACCGTCCCGCCGCAACCTCGGCGCCCTCTCCCGGATGGGGGCAACTTTCGTTGAGGAGATCGACTATGAGGGAGCGACCTTTTTGAAATATCGGTTAGAGACGGAGTGAGGGCGCTGACCTACCTCTCCTGATACCGGGTTTGGGAGATTTCGGGGAGGGCGTCTCTTTCCAGCATGGGGGTGGCTTCGAGGCCGATATTCCAGACGCCGCCGATCACCTTCATGCGGATATAGTAGGTTTTCCCGGCCTCGAATTCCATGGTCAGAGGCTCGTCGCGCGCGGTTGTGCTGCTATGGATATAATGGGTTCCGGGGTCAGCGAGATAGGTGATATATCCGCCATTGGTGATGGAGCCGATATCCTCCCCATTATCGAGGATGGTGGCGATAACGCCGGAGAGCTTGAACTGCTTGACCCGATACATAAAGACCCGGCTTTTATCCGGATCCACCTGGGTGCTATGAGCACCCTCCGTATAAAGCGGCCCGCCAGCCGCACAGGCACTCAAAAACATCAACAGAAACGCACCTAAAAAATACCGCAAAGGAAAGCCCCTAGAAAGTGTGGTTCAATATTTTACTATCGCTTGGATTGCATATTGAACCACAGAGGTCAAAGGGAAAATGACCTCAGCCAAGGCTGGTGACCCCTGGCGGCACACCGGCTACCCGTCCTACCCGTCAGCTCTCAGGCGTGCTGGAGACGGTCAGGTTGGCGGTGTTGAACAGGCCGATCAGCTTGCCGGTGTCGAGGAATCCGAGAAAGCCCTCCTTCTCCTTTTTGGGGATATAAACGGCCTTGATCCAGAAGGCTTTGTCGGTGCCTAGGGAGAAGTTTCCCGGGATCGCCGCGGTCACCCATCCGTTGTCATGCAGGACGTAGCGGGTGTCATCCTTGAAGCCCTCATTGCCTTCCTTGACGTCACTGATGGAAACCTCGACCTTGTCGTCTTCAAGGATCTTGTCGAGGATGAAGGTGACGATAGTGTAGTTCTTGTTACCCACCGTCGCCCCGTCACCGGTTTTCACCGCATTTTCAAGGACATGCCTGCGGAAGGTGGCATAGTCACGGGCCTGATCCAGATCAAGGGCTTCCAGGGTTTCCGTCGGCACCACATAAGTATCCACACCCGGCGCGGCGGAGCGAATATAGTCCCAGCTATGGCCTTTGAGAACGATCTGCTTGCCGCTCAATTCATAATCGGCAACGAAGGAGAAGCCGAAGCGACGGCTGGTCTGGTCCATCATCACCAGTCGGGCGCCCAGGCGAAAGACCCCCGGGGCTTTTTCCGGCTGGTAAAAATCATTGATCATGACGTTATAGACGACGAAGTCCGAGATGTCGGTTTCCATGTCCTGGCCGATACCGGCGCTGCCCTGCATGTTGAAATCGGCATCAATGGTGGCGGGATCGCCGCCCTTCATGCGGAGAACAGTTGCCGCCACGGCGGCCTTCATATGCCAGGGAATATTTTCAGCCTCCAGCACGGTGCCTTTGACAATGATGTCTTCAGGGGCGGATGGGCCACTACTGAAAAGATTGCCGACACTCTCTCCGGCCCCTTCAAGGCAACCGGTGAGGAACAGTGAAAGAAGCAGGATCGGAATCAGGCGGGTGAAGGAGATTGTTTTTCGAATGTGGCTAGTCATGATCACTGCCCCCTTGCGGCGGAGACACCGCTGAAATTGCCGGCCTGGGCCGGGGTCGGGGCTTGAACGGGGACAAGATCGCTTTTTACGCTCCCGAAGATCTGATTTTTCAGGGCCGCAAGAACCGCCTCCCGTACTTTCGGGGACGCATATTCGATATATTTCGGGGCCAGTCTCGGATTTTCGAGCGCCCGCGCGACGACTGCATCGATAGCCGCCTGTTCATCATCTTCCTCCTCCGCAGCGGCGGCTGCCATTGCGGTCGCTGCTTTTGGATCCGAGACCTGCCATGTGGGCTCTTCCGGTTCGGTTTGCGCCGCGACATTGCTGCCCGGGACCGAGAAGGGCATAAAGTAGGGCTGAATATAGGCGATATAAAACAGATAATATCGCGCATAATTCAAAAGGGCATAGAGAAGATAGACCGCTGTTAAAGTGATGGTGAGGGGCAGACCAATAATAATCGGGATATTTGGCGCCTTGATCTTTGGCAATGGACCCATCAGCGCCGTGAAAATAAGGGCCTGAACAACAATGACGGAGGCAAAGCCGCCCGGTTTGGTTAGGGCCGAGATGATTATTTCGGTTATGCCACCTCCGTCACCACTTGCCGCGGCATATCTTCCAGGCAGCGATATCATGGCAACTATCATCAGGATGGTGATAAATTTCCTCATTGAAGCCCCCTTTATTTGTATGATTTATAGTAACCATTGCTAATATTAGAGTCAAACAGCGCAGTATTACTTTCTTATTCGTTCGTATAAATAGATTATATTGTGGCATTATTCTCTCTATTTGTTAATTCTGCGCGAGGCTCATCGGCTGAGGGCAGCTCTCCAAAAAAAACAGGCCGCCGCCCGGGGGCAGCGACCTGTCCAGTTCTCCAAGGGAGAGGCGGGAGGAGATCAGTTATTGTGGCCGCTCGTCTGGTTCTTGAACCCGGCGGAGCTGGAACTGCTGCATTTGACCTTCATCGGTGTCCATTTCGACGCCGTGTTCTTGTAGGTCACGATATATTGCCGGTCCACCGGGTTACTAAAATTGTAGTTTTTGATGAAAACACCTTTACCGCTTGGGCCGATATTGACCGAGTTTTTCTGGGAATTCCCGTCTTTGCGAAACAGAAAGAAATCAATCTTTTTACTGACAGTGCTATTGGTCTGAAACTCTGCCTTGAGGACGGCTTTCATCTTGCACTTACCAGGCTGCTTCTCATATTTGACCGAGAGCTTGATATTCTGCACCTTAAAGTTCTGCGGCTCACAGACGATCTGAACAGGCACATGACTTTCCAAGCTGAACCAAGGGAAACTTCCGTTCCATTCCGCAGTGATGGTGGTAAAGTATCTTATGCCCGGCTTTATCACCTTCTTAAATTTTTTGTCGGGATGGCCTTCCTGAGCACAGATTGACTTGCCCTGTGTCAAAAACGGCTCAAGTTCTTCAGCTTTCACCTTATGCATCAGGATTTTATCCAGCACCTTGACGCTAAACTTATTGCTTTTGTATATTTTGATCAGGTTTGAAGTATCGGTATTGTTGTAAATTTGCAAATTGACAATCCGATAGGTGAATCTTTTCTTGGCTTTCGCATGAAGCTTGACGGTTTGTTGCGGCGTGCCCTTGCCCGCTTTCCATTGCCCATTGTTGTATTTAAATGTCAGGGTTGGCAAATCCCCGACCGCTGTGGCCGTGAAAGACATGTCCTTCATTGCTTTGTTCTTGGCCGCCTGGGCTGTTCCACTGATCGCCGCCAATGCCGCCAGCACCAGGGCGGTTGATTTCAATAATTTTCGCATCGTTTCCTCATTGACTGAAGGGCGCCGGTTCCAGGGCGCTATGATTTTGTGACGAAGCTGTCTCTTCTCAGTCGGTTGAGAGGGAACGAGGGTTCAAAAAAAATTCAGGCGGTGATGTAATGCCTCGGAGCGCGGTCTTTATCTGAGTTTCTGGAACACGCGCGGGTCAATGGCGGCGGCGCCGAACATACCGCCCGCAAGGGCACCGGCGATCCCCGGGCTCATGACGTCCTGGCCCGACAGGAACAAGCCGGGGAGGGGGGTTCGCACGTTGAAGGCCTCCGATAGCATGCGTCGCGGCGTCGCTTCGATGCCATAGAATCCCCCATTGTTGTGGCCGGTAAAGGCGGCGGTCGCGAGAGGGGTTCCAAGTTCATGATAGGTGATCAAGGGGACAAGTGCCGGAAACTTCGCGGCAAAGAAATCCAGCATCTGCGTCTCGATGCGCTCTTTCAGGGCAGCCCATTCCGATGGCTTTGCGGCGGCCCCGCCATCGGCGAACTCGGCAACGGCGGACCAATCCGCCAGAACCATCATGTCAGCCGTATGCCGCTGGTTCGGACCCGGATCATGGAGCGGGTCCTTTAACGACGGGAAGGAAACAAACATCGTTTGTATGGGATCATCTGCGCCGCCATTCCAGATGCCGTTATTGGTGTCCCATGTCTCGTAAAACCAGTGATTAGCGCGGGTTGCGCCATGCTTGGTGATATCCCCTTCAAAGCCGACATAGACCTCGAAATGGCAGACGGAGGGCTTGAAGGTGGATACCTCCCTGGCCCAGTCATCGTCCTGCAGGTCTTTGGGCAGAAGATGCTTTACCGTTTCGCCGGCCCCTATGGCGGAGACGATGGAACTTGCCCTGAACTCCTGACCCGCACTGGTGACGACGCCTGCCGCCTTGCCCCCTTCAACAATCAACTCGCGGACAGGGGTTCCGGCCCGGGCGCTGCCACCTGATGCTTCAATCACGGGAACAAGGCCCTTGGCGATCGCTGACGCCCCGCCAGATGGATAGGCCGCGCCTTGAAGATAATGACCCATGACAATCGCGTGCATGGCGAAACTGGCCTCCTCAGGTTTGCCGCCATAGGTGCCCCATTGCGCGGACAGGATCGCGGCAAGTTGCGGATCGGATATCAGTTCCCCGAGGACATCGCGGGTCGTGCGACCGCACCAGCGCTCTATCTTCCTGTTGTTCCACCAGTGATGGGCGGAGCGGAAGGGATCAGGCATGGCCCGCTCGGCCCCGACCATATGGGCTGCTTCCTCGGCCGCCAGAACAGCTTCAAAATAGGCATCGATTTCCGCCGCACTGTCCGGGAACCGGTCCTTGAGTTCCATCTTGTAAGCGTCAGCAGGACGCCCGATGGAGATCTCGACCTTGCCCGGGAAATGCAGCATGTCATAGACCGTGCCGACCGAGTGAAACTCGATGGTCCCGCCGCTCAACCAGTCGAGGATTTTACCGGCAAACTGATCGGATCCAAAGCTGCCGCAATAATGCAGACCGACATCCCAGGTGAAGCCGTTGCGACTGAAGGAATGGGTCAGGCCGCCGATCGTCTGGGCTTGCTCCAGCAACAGAACCTTGTGATCGAAACGGGACAGAGCGGCAGCCGTGGTCATGCCCCCCATGCCGGAGCCGATCACGATGACGTCGAATTCATCAGATGAAGATGACTTTGCCATTTTAGGAGTATGAAAACCGCGAACGACGCTGTCATTGACCGTAATCAAGGGGACAGGCGTTGTCTTCCGGATATCCCTCCTGGCCCTGGATAAGGCCTCAGTTCTCTTTCGCTTCCTCGAAGCCGGACAGGAGGGCGGTCAGCAGGGCGTTGGCTTCTTTGCGCTGTGACTTTGACAGGCCTTCCACCAGTTTTTTCTGGGTCGCCACATGATCGCTGACCACGGTGTCGATCAGGGACTTGCCGTCTTTGGTGAGGCGGATCAGGAAGCTGCGGCGGTCGCTCTCGCTTGGCACCCGTTCCACATAGCCCTGCTTGACCAATTGATCGATGCGGTTGGTCATGGTGCCGGAGGTGATCATCATCTCCGCCATCAGATCCCCCGGCGACAGGGCGAAGGGCGGGCCATTGCGGCGCAGGGTCGCGAGGACGTCAAAGCTCGGGAAATTGAGGCCATGGGCAGCGAAGGTTTTCTCCATGCCCGCATTCATGTGACGGGCGATCTTCAGCACCCGGCCGATCAAGGACATGGGCTCGACATCCAGCTCCGGCCGCTCCCGGTTCCATTGCCCGACAATTTTATCCACGGAATCCATGAAAATGAGTTTCTGACAATTTTATCTTGACGTCAAGATTATTATAACTATCTTGATATCAAGATAAATTGGAGAAGACCCATGACCCGTGCCGTTACCCTGCTTCTGACCGCCCTGGCTCCGGCCATCTGGGGCAGCACCTATCTTGTCACCACCGAGTTTCTGCCTGCCGATATGCCCCTGACCTCGGCGGCGCTTCGCGCCTTACCCGCGGGCCTGTTGTTGCTGCTGGTTGCCCGCGAGCTGCCGTCTGTGGCCTGGATCGGCAAGCTGTTGCTGCTCGGCGCGTTGAATTTTTCCCTGTTCTGGTGGCTGCTCTTTGTCGCCGCCTATAAGCTGCCGGGCGGGGTCGCCGCGACCCTCGGCGCCCTACAGCCTCTGATCGTTGTCTTTGCTTCCCATTTTCTGCTCGGTGCAGCCATCCGGCCGGCGGCGTTGATTGCCGGTATCGGGGGCATCGCCGGGGTGGCGCTGTTATTACTGACACCGGAGGCAGGCTTTGATCTGGTCGGTGTGCTGGCCGGAGTCGGCGGCGCCGTGTCCATGGCCTTTGGAGTGGTATTGACCCGCAAATGGCAGCCGCCCGTCTCCCTGCTGACCTTCACCGCCTGGCAACTGGTGGCTGGCGGGCTGTTGCTGGTGCCCGCCGCCCTGATGCTGGAGCCCCCTCTGCCGAGCCTGACCACCGCTAATATCTTCGCCTATGGCTATCTCAGCCTGATCGGTGGCGCGCTCACCTATATCCTGTGGTTTAGGGGCATCGCCTTGCTCGATCCCAATACGATTTCCCCGCTCGGCTTTCTCAGTCCGGCCAGTGCCGTTCTGCTCGGCTGGGTGTTCCTCTCGCAGCCGCTCAGCCCCCTGCAGCTTGCCGGTATCGGCCTGGTTCTGGCCAGCATCTGGCTGGCCACCCGTCCCACCGGCCCGCCGCCGCCGGTCCTGATCCGTCCCGCCGCTTAGTTATTCCGCTCGGTGGTGACGTTGGCGGTGTTGAACATGCCGATCAATTGCTCCCGATTGGCGAAGGTAATGATGGAGTCTTCGTCCTCATTCGGAATATAGACCGCCTTGATAAAGAAGGCCTTGCCCGCGCCGAGGGAGAAGTTCCCGGCAACCACGCCGGTCACCCAGCCAGTGTCATGGACGATATAGCGGCTGTCTTCCGAGAAACCCTCGACCGGGTCGCGCAGGACCTTGAGGCCTCTCTTCACATCACTGATGCGCAGCTCGAACGCGTCCCCTTCCTGCAGCCGGTCCATGACAAAGGTAACGATGGCATAGTCGGCGCTTGGCGCGTATTCGGCGCTGGTGCCGGGTTGTATCGAGTTCGACAGGATATGCTTGCGGAAGGCCATATAATCACGGGTCGTGGCATCATCCAGACTTTTCAGGGTCGCGACAGAGATGAGATAGGTTTCCGTACCCGGCACGGCGGCGCGGGCATAGCCCCATTTATGACCCATCAGCACCACCTGATTGCCGGCCAGTTCATAATCGGCGACGAAGGAGACGGCAAATCGCCGCCCGCTCGGATCAACCATCAGAACCCGGGCGCCAAGCCGATAGATCTCCGGCGCTTCCTCCGGGTGGAAGAAATCGTTGACCAGGACCTCCTGCACCCCGAAATTCCGATAATCGGCGGCCTCGTCCGTGGCGATGCCGCCGCTACCGATGACATTCAGGCTATCCTCAATCACATTCGGATCCGACCCCTTCAGGCGCAGCACCGTCGCCGCAACCGCGGATTTCAGATGCCAGGGTAAATCGGTGGATTTGACCTGTGTTCCGGTTACCACGATGTCTTCGGAGGAGGAGCCGGTAAAGGGTAGCTGTTTTAACAGGCCACCAACGCTGTCACTGACGGAGGAGCCTTCCTGACAAGCGCTCAAGAGACCGGCGAGGGCAATGAGAAGGGCAGGAATGCGGATAAATTTTTTCATGATCATCTCCCTCTCCTACTCGGCTCTGAAGGCATCGAAATCACCACCCGAGCCTTCTCGGACGGAAAAGCGGTTGCGGACCTGCTCTTCAAACTGATTATTGAGGGCATTGCGAACGGCCGCGCGTACTTTCGGGGAGGCAAATTCGAGATATTTCTCTGCCAGTTCCGGATCCCGCAAGGCTCTCTCGACCGCCCTGTCAATCGCTGCCTCCTCGTCCGTAATAATGACAGCCGGTGGCGCTATGTCTCTGGTTTGGGCAGCGGCCAAAGCGTCTGCATTGCTTATCCGCCAGACGTCATCCTCGGTTTCCACCTCTTGCGAGCTGACCCGGTTGCTCGAATTATATTGATTAAAATAGGGAAGAGAAAACAGCACCTGATAGATGATGTACCGGTAGAGCTCGGTCATCACATAGAGGAAATAGGCAAGGGTCAGGGTGCCCGTCATGGCCAAGGTCAGAAGGACCGCGTCCCGACTCTTCCCGATGACACTTCGCGGCGCAAACAGGGTGGTCATGACCAGGATCTGCGTGATGGCAATGGTGATGAAGAAAGCCGGTCTGGCTACCGCCATTTCCATCGTCACATTGGCATCATTGCCGCCCTTGTTTTCGCCGCTGCCACTGCCGCTGCCGGATTTGACCGCCAATGCCATATTGCTCGGCATTGCCAGCATGGTAATCATCAACAGAACAGTGACAAATTTCCTCATCTTCCGCCCCCCCTATCATGTAAGAAGATAACAGTAGCCATCACTAATATTAGAGTCAAACTTGCGGTGTACGGTTGTTTATTTATTGTTTTGATTAGAAACTGGATTTTTATTTGATTTATATTAGGAAATAATCAGCTTAAAGCTGAAATTTACAGTACGACCTTGCCGGTATATTCCTCTTGCAGAACCGCTTCCTGACCTTGACGCCCGTCCGCCCCTGTGAAAGGCTCGGTAAGAGTAATTTGATGCGTAACGGGAGGTAGGATCATGTGTAAGGAAAACGCGGAGTCACAACAGGCGGCAGGATTGTCCCGCCGACATTTCCTGACAGCCGGATCTCTGGCGGCTCTGGCCCCCTGGGGTATACAGGACGCGGCAGCTTCCGACATCCCCGCACCGGTCAATGCCATCTCCCCGGAGGCCGCGTTGAAACGGCTGGTGGATGGCAACGGGCGCTACGCGGCCAACACACCCGAGCAGCGGGATTTTTCCGCCAACCGGGCGCGTCTGGCCAAGGCGCAATATCCGATCGCTGCCATTCTGAGCTGTGCCGATTCCCGGGTGGCGCCGGAGCTGGCCTTTGACCAGGATCCGGGAGATCTGTTCGTCATGCGGGTGGCCGGCAATGTCATGAGCCGGGATTTGCTCGCCTCCCTGGAATATGGGGTCAAGTTTCTTGGCATCCCGCTGGTCATGGTCCTCGGCCATACCAATTGCGGAGCGGTCAGTGCGGCCATCGGTGTGGTTGACAATAACGCTGAGCTGCCCGGTCATCTGCCGTCCCTGATCGGCCGGATCAAACCCGCCGTGCTCAAGGCGCGGGAGGAGAAATCCGGGAATCTGCTGAACCGCTCCATTGTCCAGAATGTCCGCGCTCAGGTGGCGGAGATCAAACAGGAACCCCCCATCGTCAACAGCTACTACCGTGACGGAAAAATCGATGTGGTCGGGGGTGTTTATGATCTGCAAACCGGCAAAATCGCTTTGGTTTGAGCAGGGTCGCTCCGCGCCTTCGTGTCTTTACTTGAGCCGCCCCAAGTGACGGTCTAGACTCCCCTGACCTACAGGACAGAAAGGGTGGTATGGAGGTGACAAAATCCGATGATCGTCGCGCTGTGATCCTCGACAAGCTGGCGGATCATATGGTGGCGGAAGGTTTGACCGGCGCCAGTCTCCGGCCCCTGGCTAAGGCGGCCGGCACCAGCGACAGAATGCTGCTCTATTATTTCAAGGATAAGGCCGAGATCATCACCGCAACCCTTGAAACCGTCGCCGCCCGGCTAGTCACCGAACTGACCGCGCAGATGGCGGCGGAGCCGATGCCGTTTGACGCCTTGCGGGATAAGCTGGTGAGCATTGTCATGGCCGAGGAAATGACGCCCTTTATGACCCTATGGATGGAGATCGCCGCCCGGGCCGCCCGTCATGATCCGCTCTATCGGGCCGCGGGGGAGCAGATCGCCCGCGGATTTCTGGCCTGGGGTGCGGCTCAGCTGGACAGCCCCAGTGACGAAATCCGAAAAGTTGACGCCGCCCGGCTGCTGGTCACCATCGAGGGTATGGTCCTGCTGAAATCCGTCGGGCTTGAGGATGTCTGTCGGGATGCCTTTTAGGCCCGGTTCATGACGAAGCCCAGAACCATGCCGACACCGGCTCCCCATAGAATCACGGCGCCGGCGCCGGCGATCAGTTCGGGGGCCGTCCCGTACAGGACCGGGAACCAGGCAAGCGCAATACCGTCGCAGAGCACCGCCGCTGCCGTGGCAAGGGAATATCCGAGACCGATCTGATGGTACTCCAGCCGCACAATTTTCCGGGTCATCACCACAAACGGGTAGGTGCCGGGGATAATCGCGGCATAGAGAAAGAGCCGCCAGCCCCCTTCGTAAATCCCGAGAGGGCCGAGATAGCGGAGCAATGTCGCCGCCAGAAACCACAATACCACGCCAATAATAACCAGCAGGATGATCTGCCGGGTGGTCAGGGGAAGCCGGCCGCCGGCCGCCATATTCTTGTCTGCCATATCCGTCATTTTCTCTCTCCGTAGCAGTTGCTACATTTTTTATATAGAAATGTAGCAACTGCTACAACAAAAAAATCGAAAAGAGATCAGCGGGGCAGGCGGAGGGCGCAGATAGTGGCCACAAGGCCGCCCGGGGCCAGGGTGAAGCGCTATTTCGACCGGATCAGGAAGCTATAAAAAATCCGGCACGGAAATCGGATAGGGGTGAATGGCGGTTTTTCCTAGGATGCCTTCACAACCCAAATATCAGGAGAATGACATGTCGTTTCTTATTCAGGCGTTAGATCCCACCCCGTTTCGTCCGCTTTTTTCCATGAGCGAGGAAGAGTTGCGGAAACATCAGGCCCGGCGCATGACCGTCGCCAAAAGCCCGGGAACACCCTGCCGGGTCAGTCTTCAGGATGCCGAGGTCGGTGAGGAGGTTATCCTTGTCAATTATCAGCATCAGCCATCGGACAGTCCGTACCAGTCAAACCATGCGATCTTTATCCGAAAGGATGCGGAGAAGCAGCATATGCTGGCCGGTGAAATTCCGGAGCAGTTCCGCCACCGGCTGATGTCGGTCCGCGCCTTCAGCAAGACGCATATGTTGGTCGATGCGGATGCGGTTGAGGGCACGGCACTTGAAGCCGTTCTGGAAAAATTCATGAGCAACCCGAAGGTCGATTATATTCACCTGCATTACGCCCAGCCCGGATGCTTTGCCGCCAAAGTCGACAGGTGCGGCTAGTTGCCGCAATATCAGATCACGGAAATCCTTGCACCTTTTCCGCTCCCGATTTAACGTCCTCGCGGGCTGTTTTTCAGGAGCTTAAATATGGGACTTTCCGTGATCGGTGCGGGTTTTGGACGGACGGGAACTGATTCCCTCAAGACGGCGCTCGAAAAACTGGGCTACGGGCCGTGCTTTCATATGCATGAAGTGATGGCCGATCCGGAAAAAATCAAACTCTGGAGGGGCCTGGCAGATGGAGCGACGCCCGACTGGGACCTCGCCTTTGCCGGCTACAAGGCGACCGTCGACTGGCCGGCTGCTTTTTACTGGCGGGAGCTCGCGGCCCATTACCCCGACGCCAAGATCCTTCTCAGCACCCGGGATGCAGAGAGCTGGTATAAGAGTATGGACAAGACCATTCTCGATGTCGTGCGCAACAGCAAGGATCGGGAGTCGTTAGGCGTCAAACTGATCGGGGAGCAGGTTTTTGCTGGCCGGCTTGATGATCGCGATCATATTATCCGGACGTTCAACCAGAATGTGGCGGCGGTGCAGGCGGCCTTTTCCGCGGACCGCCTGCTTACCTATCATATCGGCGATGGCTGGGAACCGCTTTGCCGGTTTTTGGGCTGTGATATCCCGGATGAGCCTTATCCCCACAAGAACCGTCCGGAGGATTTTCACAACACAATTGAGAAGCACAAGGTCAGATAGGCCCCTGTATCACAGAGGCTTGCGGGCTTTCCAGAAATCCAGCTTCTGGCCTTCGCCAAGATCGCGGGAGCGTTCTTCCGTCACCTCATAGCCGCAGCTTTCATAGAAATTGCGGGAGGGCAGGGAAATGCTAAGGGCTATTTGATCCTGTCCCTCGGCCCGGGGCGGCTAAACGGGCGCATAGCTGATGTCGATGGTCTCCTCTATCAAGCTGCAGAGCTTCTCAAGATCGCTGTCGCGAAAGGCGCGTCTCTCTATTTGTGATGGCATTTTCAAAGGCGGAGAATAGCAGTGTGCAGAAAATTTCCCAATGGGAGTGATGTAGTGGAGAGCACAAAAAACAGGCTTGCGCTGTCTGGCCCCTTGATCTTGGCGTCCAGATGGTCCAAATCTAGGGGAGTTTGTTTCATAAAATTCTGACGGGCGTTCGGGGCCAGCCTGGTGGATCCAGAAATAATCGTTTTTGGCGGCAGCGCTGCCACTTCAAAGAATTAAAGGAATGGAGTTTCCTATATGTCTAAAGAGAATACATACGAACCCCCGAAAGTCTGGAAATGGGAATCAGAGAGCGGCGGCACTTTTGCAAATATCAACCGCCCCATCGCCGGGCACACTCACGAGAAAGAACTTCCCGTCGGGGACCATCCGATGCAGCTTTATTCCCTTGGCACGCCAAACGGGGTCAAAGTCACGATCATGCTGGAAGAACTGCTGGCCCTCGGCCATAAGGGGGCCGAGTATAACGCCTGGCTGATTAATATCGGTGAGGGCGATCAGTTCGGCAGCGGATTTGTTGAGATCAATCCCAACTCCAAAATTCCCGCCCTGAAAGATACCAGCACCAGTCCGCCGACCCGGGTGTTTGAATCTGGAGCGATCCTTCTATATCTCGCGGAAAAATTTAATGCCTTCCTGCCGAAAGATCCGGCGATGCGTCCGGAAATGCTGTCCTGGCTGTTCTGGCAGATGGGCAGTGCGCCGTATCTTGGCGGTGGCTTTGGTCATTTTTATGCCTATGCGCCGGAGAAATACGAATATCCCATCAACCGCTTCGCCATGGAAGTGAAGCGCCAGCTGGATGTGCTCGACCGGCATCTGGCCGACAGCAAATATATGTGCGGGGATGAATATACCATTGCCGATATCGCGATCTGGCCCTGGTATGGATCCCTGGCTCTCGGCAAGGCCTATGACGCCGGCGAATTCCTGGACGTCACAAGCTATAAGAACATGCAGCGCTGGACCGCGATGATCGGGGAGCGTGAAGCTGTAAAACGCGGACGCATGGTCAACCGGGCCACGGGACCCCTGGAAGAGCAATTGCGCGAACGTCACGATGCCAGTGATTTCGAGCATAAGACTCAGGATAAAATTGAGGCCGCGAAAGAATCCGCAGAATCATGATATTCCGGTCACAGGAGAGGAAATGACGCCTCTCCTGTGATATATTCTTTGGAATATTTCTCCCTTTCCATTGCCCGTCGACCGAACGAGTAACCTATATGTGACTTTTGCTTCCCTCCTGACCCGCGATAGGGTTATGCCATAGATGTCCTGTCCGGTTGTCTATGCCGGTCTTTTTATGGGAGGGATAAAGATGTCTGGTGAACTTTTCTGGCTGGCCTTGAGTGCCGCCTTATGTATCGTCCTTTGGATACCCTATGGGGCCGTTCATGCCAGCATCGTTGGTCTGCGGGTTGGCACGACGGATGTTCCGAAATCTTCAGAACTGCCGGAATGGGGGAAGCGCAGCCATCGGGTGCATATGAACATGGTGGAATCCCTGGCGCCCTTTGCCATTCTGGTGCTGATCCTGAATGTGTCGGGAAAAGCCGATCCGTCAACGGTGACCGCTGCGGCCACCTTCTTCTTTGCCCGGGTTGCCCATGCCATTCTCTATACCTTTGGCGTGCCATATCTGCGGACAGTTGCCTATACCGTCGGCTGGCTTGCCTGTGTCTATCTGCTTTGGCAGATATTCGCGTAATTGGTCTGGTTGGCGGGCTCGGTGACTCATACAGGCCGGAAAACAGCGCGCTGGCGGCAAGATAACTGCCAGCCTGATGGGGTTGGACATTGTCCAAATTCCGATTACTGAACAGATTCCCACCAATAATTGTTGGTATAGGGAGTGCCGCTGGTGATGGTCTCCCCGATTTTCGGGGTCAGGACCTCGGCCTTCAGCTCTGCCGCCGCATCAAGGGTACGGCGTATCGGTTCATCCCAGTCATGGAGGGCCAGGTTGAAGGTCGCCCAATGCACGGGCAGCAATTGTTTGCCGCCCACATCCAGATGAACCTGGACCGCATCTTCCGGGTCCATATGCACATCAAGCCAGGCCTGCCCCGGCCCGTAGGAGCCGATCTTGACCAGGGTCAGATCAAAGGGGCCGAGCTTCTCGCCGATCTCCGTGAACAGTTTCGAATAGCCGGAATCGCCACTGTAGAAAACCCGGTTATCCGGCCCGATCAACGCCCAGGAGGACCAGAGAGTTGCTTTATAATCGAATAGGCCGCGGCCGGAATAATGGCGGGTCGGGGTGGCGATGATCGTCAGATCCCCAAGCTTCGCTTCTTCCCACCAGTCCAGGTCATGGATCTGATCGGGCGGGACGTCCCAGGCCTCCAGATGGGTTCCGGCGCCGAGGGGGACATAGAAATTCGTTCCTTGGCCTGAGAGATGGCGGATGGTGGGTTCATCCAGATGATCATAGTGATCGTGGGAGACAATCACCGCATCTATCCCGGTCAGTTCCTCCAGGGGAATGGGGGAGGGATGGAAACGCTTCGGGCCAACAAAATGAAAAGGAGAGGCTCTCTCCGACAGGACCGGATCGGTCAATATCCGAGTGCCGTCCAATTCCAGCAGAACGGAGGCATGGCCAAGCCAGGTCGCTCTCAGGCCATCTGAAGGGGGCGTAGACAGGGTAGCGGCGGGCAGGGGAATGACCGGGATGTCGCCCTCGGGCTGGCGAATTTGATCGCCAAAAAACTGTTCTTGCAAATAATCCCAGCCCAGTTCATTGGCCGCCTGGGGTTCCACATTGACAAAAGCGCCGTCCTCATACTGCTCAGAGGCTTCGACCCGTGCCAGTCTCTCCCCCTTGATATCAGCGCTGAACGTCCAGCCAAACCAGAGAACGGCTGCCACCAGAAGAACGAAAACCGCCAGAATCCCGATCCCGATTTTCTTCCAGAGTTTCATGCCATCCCCTCCCGTCCTCATTTTCCAGCTTGGAGGCTATCGGTTGCGAGAGAGGAAGGCAAGATGCCGTAAGATCGTCCTCACTCCTGCAGACAGGACTGCAGCAGATCCCGGCTGCGGGTTTCCGCGAGAGCAGCGGCTTCTGCATCGTAATGAATGCCGTTATGGCGTGCAAAGGCGTGATCCATCCCCGGATAGCTGTGGAGGGTCACCGCCGCATGGTCCTTGAGCCCGTCCTGGATCTGGCGCTGGATCTCCGGCGGCACGAACTTGTCCGCCTCGGCAATATGCAGCAGAGTGGGGGCGGTGATTTGGGCGGCCTCGTCCAACCGGGTCTCGATCCCGACCCCATAATAGCCGATATTGCAGTCCGTGTCGGATCGGGTGGCCATCAGATAGGCCAGCAGGCCGCCAAGGCAGAATCCCAGGCTCCCGACTTTCCCGGAACAGGCCGTCAATCCCCGCAGGTAGGTGAGGGCCTGTTTCAAGTCTTCAACGGCCGTGTCCGTATCAAGGGCCTGATACAGCTCAGCTGCTTGTTTCCATTCTTCATCTGTCTGGTCAGTGAGTTGCACGCCAGGCTTTAAGCGCCAGAACAGATCGGGGCAAAGGGCGACATAGCCTTGTTCGGCCATAGTGTCACAATGATCCCGCATGTCCTGATTCACCCCGAAGATTTCCTGAATCATCAGGATTCCAGGGCCGGTTTCGGCCGTGGGCAGAGCAAGATAGGCCGAAAAACTGCCATCCGGCCCCTCAATTATTACGTCGGGCATTAAGTTTTCCTTTTGCTATTGAATATATACGAACGATCGTCCATAATGTTAAACAGAATTGTCCGCAGAATGCAAGGGCGAAAGAAGGAGCCGGTTTTGGCTGTTGAAACTGAATTGGATCAGATAACCGATGGCCGCCTGTTACGCGGTGCCCGCAGCCGACAGCAGACGTTGGATGCCGCCGTGCAACTCGCCTCGGTCGAAGGGCTTGAGGGTTTGTCCATCAATCGCCTCGCCCGCCGCACCGGCATGGCAAAAAGCTCCGTCCACGCGCTCTTCGGGTCAAAGGAGGCTTTGCAGATTGCCGTCATCCAGCGGACCCGAGAAATTCTGATCCGCCTGGTTGTTCGCCCTGCGCGGCCCGCCAAAGCGGGCACCCGTCGGCTCGCAGCGCTGGGCGAGGCCTGGATGGCCTATCTGGAGCAAGGCACTTTTGAAGGTGGCTGCCTGCTCTCTTCCGCTTCTTTTGA
Organism: Sneathiella sp.; assembly: GCA_965228285.1. Classification (GTDB taxonomy): domain Bacteria; phylum Pseudomonadota; class Alphaproteobacteria; order Sneathiellales; family Sneathiellaceae; genus Sneathiella. The sequence goes on along the minus strand of OZ245808.1, from coordinate 2,023,355 downwards.
AATGGATGGCAGGCCCGGTGTCGTGCGGGACGAAGTTGCCATTGTGTTTGGGGAGTGGTTGGCATTACTGGCAACCAATATCCGGCGGGCGATTGAGGCCGGCGAGATTTCCTCAGACACAGATCCGGATCAGCTGGCATTTGAACTCAACGCCATCGGCATGTCCGCCAACTGGCACCATCAACTCTATGGCGGTTGGGAAGGATTTAAGCGGGGCCGCGCGGCGTGGAACCAAGCGCTTGATAGCCGCCGCGCATAGAAATGTTGAAGTTGACGCGTTCCATTTCCTGAGCCGGATCACTGCGGTTTCGAAGGGCTAAATCCGACTCTCTTTCAGGGTCGCTGCAATTGAATGCCGTATGGGATCCGATTGCTGGAGACCTCTCCATTCCCCGGGAGTAAGGCCGTAGGTCGCCCTGAAGTGGCGGGTCATATGACTCTGATCCGCAAATCCGGATGAAATCGCCGACTCCGCAAGGGGCAGGTTGCTTTGGATCAAATGTTTAGCCCGATCCAGCCTTCGCTGGACAATATATCGATAGCAGCTGACGCCAAAATACTGCCGAAACTGTCTGTTTAGGGTGAACCGGTCAATGGCAAATTCGGCTTCAAGTTCCGCTACCCGCACGTCTTCCAAAAGTCGTTCGTCCAGATAATCTCTAATGGTTGTTATCAAGTCGGAATAGTTATTTGTCACGCGGGAGGTCTGCTTTCCCTGAAGCTCGGACAAGGTATAGGCAAGCTCTCCAAGGGCCGTCATTTCGCCAAGTTCCCCGGTTGGCCGGGAGGAGATTTCACTCAATTCCTTTATGGCCCGAATCAGCCGCCTGCTTCGGCTAACCGGGTTTTTGACGAATGGCAGCGGCGGTCCGTTGAGGGCAGCCGAAATCAGCTCAGGCGAAATATTCAGGGCACGGTAGCTGTAACCCATATCACTGCCGGCGCGTCCATCGTGAAGCTCATCCGGATGCAAAATAAAGGCCTCACCGGGAAGGCAGAAGCATTCTTCTCCCCGGTATTGAAAGCGCTGAACGCCCGTCGTCGTGATACCGATAACATAAATGTCGTGCCGGTGCGGTGAGAATTGGTGGTCAGAGAAGCGTGCTTCGACCACCTCAATCCCCCCAAATGAACCGCGGCAGATCACTGATCCTTTCGCTGAGCTTTTTTTCATATTGCACAATCGTTCAAGACAATCGTCAGGGGTCAACAGATGATCCTGGCAGTATAGCGATTGGATCACCAAATGGAAAATGGCCTTCTGTTACTCTTGCTCGCCGCCTTTCCTCTTATGGGAAGCCCCGGACCTGCCACAATCAGCCTCGCCGCCGTCGGCACGGCATATGGGGTTCGAAAAGGAATGCGGTACCTTGGCGGAATTATATTCGGAACGGGATGTGTCCTGATGATTGTGTCTGCAGGCATTTCCATTGCAGTAAAAACTGACCCACTCTTTGTCACAATCCTGACCGGTGCTGCTGTAGCATATATCCTCTATCTGGCCTGGAAAATCGCGACAGCACCGACCAGCATTGAAAAGATGGCGGATGTCAAAGGCCCGTCTTTTTCAAGCGGTCTGTTTCTGGCCCTTGCAAATCCCAAGGCATTTGCGGCGATTGGGGCGGTTTTCGCAGGTCATACGGTGATCGAAGGAAACCCTTTTTGGGACACACTTATGAAGCTCGCTGCCCTAGGTGCTGTCATTATCGTCGTAAACGGAGCCTGGCTTTGCTTCGGATCGTCTTTTTCGACACTGTTGTCGGGGCCGCGAACTGGACGGGTCGCAAACTTCACCTTCGCAATAATGCTGATTGTTTCTGTCGTTATCAGTCTGGCTCTTTAGCACTATTAATCCTGGAACTCAGGCGCTACTTCTCCGACTTCATTGCCGCGACCTCGGCACGCAAGGCCCGGACCTCTTTCAGGATCAGTTCGGTTTCGTGCTTCATAGCGTCCCGCTCCGCATGGGCTTCACTGGCATGTTCCGATTGCATGGCATCGACAATGACACCAATGAACAGGTTGAGGACGGTGAAGGCCGTGGCAATGATGAAGGGGACGAACAGAGCCCAGGCATAGGGAAATTCTTCCATCACCGGGCGGACGATGCCCATGGACCAGCTTTCCAGGGTCATGATCTGGAACAGGGTATAGGCCGATGCCCCAATGCTGCCGAACCATTCCGGGAAGGCCGCCGCGAACAGGTTGGTGGAGATCACCGCAAAGACATAGAAGATCAGGCAGAGCAGTAAGAGGATCGAACCCATGCCGGGCAGAGCCGCAAGCAATCCGGTGACCACCCGCCGCATGGCCTCAACGGTGGACAGTAATCTCAAAACCCGGAGGATCCGGAAGGCCCGAAGCACCGAGAAGGCGCCCGCTGTCGGGACCAGAGCGATGGAGACAATGATAAAATCAAAAATGCGCCAGGGATCCCGCCAAAACCCTCGGAAATCAGCAATCATCCGGGCCGCCAGCTCTACAACGAATACGGCCAGAATAACCCGGTCAAGGCCCAAGAGCAGGCTGCCGGCCCGCGACATCACCCAGTCACTCGTTTCCAGCCCAAGGGTAACGGCATTGAATGCAATCAGGCCCATAATTACCCGATCGACAATCGGCCTCTGGAACAGAAGCCGCAGTTTCGTTTGAAGGTTACGCAACGTTACACCGTCAATTGGAATAGGAGGATATTTTCATAACATATGGGGAAAGCACTGTCTGCCGTCAACAGATTGAAAAGCCGAATTTGTCTCTCGCGGGTATTTCAGGAATGCTTCTGACACCTTAACGAGTTGTTAAAATTTTAACCAATTTAATAATATTTTATCCGTCAAGTATCTGCGTTTGTATTTGTGGAGAGTAATATGTTGAAGCCGGTTCTTGCCAGTTTGGCAAATCTAAAAGTTGGCACAAAGATTGGACTTGGGTCCGGCATCGCGGATTCGGCCTCGACTTTGAGCGCAACCGCGACGCAGCTTGTGGGCACGGCGGACAGTTCTCAGGAACTCTCAGCCGACGTCGCCAACGGGTCGCGAGAAGCTACCAGTAATGTACAAACAGTCGCCGCATCGGCGGAGGAATTGACCTCCTCGATCGGCGAAATCAGCCGGCAGGTTCATCAGGCCAGCGAGATTTCAAGTGATGCAGTTTCGGAAGCTGAAAAGAGTAACAAGTCTGTGACCGAACTTGCCGATACTTCGAAGAAGATCAGCGAAGTTATCAACATCATCAACGATATCGCTGCCCAGACGAACCTGCTGGCCCTGAATGCGACCATTGAAGCGGCCCGGGCCGGTGATGCCGGCAAAGGGTTCGCTGTTGTTGCCTCCGAGGTCAAGAGCCTGGCCAACCAGACGGCCAAAGCGACCGAGGAAATCGGCGGGCAGATCAGCGAGATGCAGGGGGCCAGCGATGAAGCCGTTGCAGCCATCGGAAAAATTGGTGACGTCATCAGTTCGATCCAGGAGGCCACTGTCAGTATCTCCTCAGCGATTGAAGAGCAGAGCGCAGCCACCAATGAGATTTCCCGGAATGTTCAGGAAGCCTCAACCCGGACCGGCGACGTGTCTCAGAAAATCGAACAGGTCACCATGAAGAGCGGCGAGACCGGATCTGCCGCATCTCAGGTACAGGCTGCGTCGTCGGAACTGGACAAACTTGCCTCGGATCTAAAAGGCAAAATCACCAGCTTCATGGCGGAAATCAGAGCCGCCTAAGCCATTCGGTACAAAGCAGGATGTCCGGGAGCCCAGCTTTTCGGACATCCTGCTAAATTCCTTCCTCGTCCTAAAATTGACTTCACCCCCTTACCACGCATATCCCAATGTGATCAGGTATTTGAAATCATTCTTCTTTGTATTTGCGCCAGGGTCATTATCCCGGTCAAAATTGAACTGTAATGTCCCCTGGAAATTACCGAAGATAGGCGCCCTCAGGCCGGTTTGGGAAATGAAAACATAGTCAGAGGCGGATTCAAGGCTCTGACTCAGGCGATGATTATGGAAAGCCTTGAGGTTCCAGTCCTTGACCAAAAGCTGGTCATAACGGAGGGACCACACACCGGCAGCAAATTCCTGATCCGGGCTCTCATACAAGTCCTCCCAAATATAACCGGGGCCTAACTGAACCGACAGATTGGTATCCTCCGTTTCGATCACCTGATATCCGGCACCGAGGGAGGCGGTCGTTCTCAGCCGCAGATCGGAAAATTTGTCATGCTCGAAGGAGAGGGCATTATACATAAACCATTTCTGACTTAAGAAATGGTCATAGGTGCCGTAGAGATTTATGGACTGTTGAGTGTCGACATCATCTGTTGTTTCGATATCCGCATTAAAAGAGACGATGACACGGTCATCCGGCCAGCGCAGAACCGTTTCTCCATCCGCATGGTAGGTATCGTCCTTCGTATTCCCACGTTGTCGGGTCAGCCCCAAATTCAGATGCCCGGAAAACTTAAGGCCGGTATTATCGGGTGGATTGATAGCTGTAATTTCTGCGAGGGACACATCCTGACGATCACCTGTTTCCGGATCCTGGATGGCCAGGCGACCATCCTCGGGAGCCATCAAAGTTCCGGTCACGATTTCCTTGCCTTTGGTTTCAAGCCGAACAGGTTCGTCCGTGGCAAGGCGGGAAATTTCCTGCCAACTGATTTTGATGTCTCCGGCATATTTGGTGCCGATCAGAAGAGTATCGCTTGTCAGGCTCACGACAGTTCCGGAAATCCTGTCACCATTTTTCAGGAAAACCGTATCCGCCTGAGCCAGTCCTGGTAACGCCAGAAATACCAAAAGATACAGGCAACCCTTCGTGAGCGCCTTCATCCGGTCGATCCAGCATACATGTTGATATTTCATTTTTCCCTCCTGAAGCCTTTGGTCTTGGATAAATCTTGTCCTCTAGCGCTAAATAGCGATTTCCGGGTCGAATAGTGGTTATAAATTGTCGGTACAATGTTATAGGCCTAATTCATTTTGATTCATCCTAGATTAAGGCGGACAGCATTTTTCCTGATTTTTGAGGAGGTTGAATGTATCTGACGAGGAGCATCGCTAATTCCAGGTGGATCGAACATTTTATTTATCTGTGCGGGTAATATATTTCTGAGCCTGACCGCCGAGTATGCACTCAAAACAACTCTGGATGAGAGATCGGGGATAGCGGTTGGGTCCGCTGGTTTGAGGGCGCCAGGTCAAGAAATCGCCCCTTATGTGATCCGGTTTCTGGAAGAGAAAGGTGCGGATATCTCCAGCCACAAGCCTCGAATACTCACTCATGCCATGCTGGCCGACGCCGATCTCGCTGTGGCCATGGGATTGGAGCATCGGGATCTTGTTGCCCGTATATTCGGCTATCAACTGCCCCTGTTTAGCGAGATCGCCTATCAGCGTATTGAGCCTCTGCCGGATGTCGATGAGGTGGTGCCAAACTGGCAGTCCAATCCTGCGGCGGCCTCCGCCTATGCCCGCACCGTGATGACCTATATCTTTGGCGGCATGTCCGGATTCGTCAGCAGGATGGAGGGTTTTATGAGATCTAAGTCCGGCCAGCAGATGTGATCATCGACACCCTCACGGCAATTCCTTAAGCAAGACTTTCCGGGCCAGAGCTTTGAGGGTCTTGACATAGTCGGCTTGGGGCCAGGCGCAATCCCGGGTGAATTGCTCCCAGTTGCGGACCGACAGCAGGGTCCAGAGAATGTCTGTCGCCTGCTCAATTGTCAGGCTGGGATCCAGATATGTATCCTTGTCGAGCGCCCGCACAGCCGCTTCACAGCCTTCGCGCATATCCTGCATGCGCTTGTTCCAGGCGGCGGCCGCGGCCTCATCCGTATCCTTCATGGCCAGCAGCGCTTTCGCGACGGGATAGACCTCCGGAATGTAGTGACCCCAGGCCTCTACAAAGGCGTCCAGCCGCGCCAGCCCGCTTGTCGCCGTTCGGCTGGGAACAAGTCTGTCGTCACTTCCTTTAACCTCGTCGAGATAGAGAGTGGTCGCGATCAGCAGATCGACCCGCGTGGCGAAATGCAGATACAGAGCCTGGCGCGAGACCCCTGCCTCCCTGGCAATGTCGGACATGCGCACGTCTTTTCCGTCATCAGCCTCCAGGAGTTTGAGGCTGGCCTGAAGAATTCGCGTTTTTGTTTCGGATCTGGGACTTGACATACTGTAAAGTAACACTTACTTGACATGCTGTCAATTGACACAGTGTCAAGCATAAGGAGACTATGATGAAACTCGCGGTATTTGGATCAACAGGAAAGGTCGGGCAACAGATCGTCGCGCAGGCCCTTGGCCTCGGGCATGAGGTTACGGCCCATGCGCGCAACACCGATAAGATTGGAGCCCGGGGTGCGGGATTAAGGGTCGTGGCGGGAGATGTTCTTGATCCGGTGTCGGTCAAGGAGGCGGTTCAAGGTCAGGATGCGGTTCTCTGTGCCCTTGGTATGCCACTTCGCAACAAGGACGGCCTGCGGGCAAAAGGGACCCGTCATATCATCGACGCTATGGACAGGACGGGTGTGAAAAGACTGGTCTGCCTGTCGGGCCTAGGTGCCGGGCAAAGTCTGGATATGCTGCCATTTCACTATCGCTATCTGATCCTGCCCTTGATATTGCGTCATGTTTTTGCAGACCATGAGAAGCAGGAAGCGGAAGTGACGCAGAGCAATCTTGATTGGGTGTTGGTTCGCCCCGGGAACTTTGCCAAAGGCACCCATACAGGGATCTACAAACACGGCTTCACCAAGATAGATAAATCCATCAGGATCAAGATTTCTCCGGCCGATGTGGCGGATTTCATGCTGGGCCAGGTGACTTCGGACGCGTATTTGCATCAAGCCCCTGCGGTGTCCTACTAGGATTAAAAATAAAAAAAGCGGCGAAACCTTCATGGTCCCGCCGCTTTCTTTTTGGATATCTGACCAGCTTATTCAGCCTGCAGATTAACCGCAGAAGACTTGCCTCGTGCCTGATCGACTTCGATTTCGTAGCCAATTTTCTGACCATCTGCGAGATTGTCCAAACCGGCGCGTTCTACGGCACTGATGTGAACAAAGACATCGGCGCCGCCCGCATCAGGGGCGATAAATCCAAAACCTTTGGTGCTGTTAAACCATTTAACGGTACCTTTTTCCATAATAACTATCCTTTTCTTAAGTGATAAATGTTTGATAACTAAGTTGACGGGTGTCGCGGCTGTTACCGGGGCCGGGTATCCGGGCGCTTGGCCCTATTGCTCAAAATTCTATCCAAACCGGCGGTCGGAAGTTCCGGTCCGCGGTTGCGTTTATTTTTGCCATTTCCGGTATTACCAGTGGCATTGCCAACCTGTTGGCGGACCCGTCTTTTGCGCTTGGCAGCGGGTTTGCGTTGTGGTTGGGAGGTGGCTTTTCGAACGGGTGCCTCAGTTTGGCCCTCCGTGCGCTGATCATCTGTTTTGATCTGGGTTTTGATCAGTTTCTCAATCGCTTTCAACAGTCCATCTTCAGGCGGTGCACAGAGAGACAGGGCGATGCCGCTTTTGCCGGCACGTGCCGTCCGTCCAATCCTGTGGACATAAACTTCGGCCACTTCGGGAAGGTCGAAATTGATGACATGGCTGATATCGTCCACATCAATGCCCCGGGCTGCGATATCCGTTGCCACCAGTATTCTGGTATTCCCTTTTCGAAAGGCTCCCAGGGCTCGTTCGCGCTGCCCCTGGCTTTTGTTGCCATGGATGGCTTCCGCTTCATGTCCGGCATTCACCAGGAATTTCTTTACTTTATCGGCACCGCGCTTGGTGCGGGTAAAGACAATGGCGCGATCAATCTCGGTATCGGAAACATAGCGGATCAAGGCGTCCCGCTTGGCCGCGGCATCGATGGCGAGAACCGTCTGATCAATGCGCTCAATGGGCCGGGATACGGGTGTGACGGAGATTTCCACCGGGTTTGTCAGCAGATCAGTCGCCAGCTTGTGTATTTGCTTTGGCATGGTTGCAGACAAGAGAATGGTCTGCCGGTCACGGGGCAATTTAGAAATAATCCGCCGGATCGACGGGGCGAATCCCAGATCCAGCATCTGATCCGCTTCATCGAGAACAATTGCCGAAATATCATTGAGTTTCAGAACGCCTGTGCGGACATGATCCTCCAGCCGGCCTGGCGTCGCAACCACGATGTCTGCGCCATTTTTCAAGGCCCGTATCTGTGGGCCCGGTTTGACTCCGCCGACGATTTCGACGGCCGTGACTTTGGTGAACTGGCCATAGGCTTTGATATTCGCCGCAATTTGCGAGGCGAGTTCACGGGTAGGGGTCAGAATCAAGGCACGGCATGTTCCGCCTTGCGGGCGTGCGGCTAATTCCGAGAACCGATGGAGAAGGGGAAGGACAAACGCAGCGGTTTTTCCGGTTCCCGTCTGGGCGATCCCAAGGACATCTTCGTCAGCCAGTAGGGCCGGTATGACTTCCTGTTGTATGGGAGTAGGTGTCGTATAACCCTCCGCAGCAATTGCGCGAAGAAGTGGCTCAGCAAGGCCGAGCGTATTAAAATTTTTCAAAAGGGGTCTTTCGTCTATCATAACCCAATTCGGGACAATCCATGTCCGGGTTACGATTTAAGTTCTATGGCAGGTTAGCGTAGATCAGCTGCAATAATTTTATGTACAAATTGTACGATTCATCAGCAACGATCATCAAGAATAACGGCTACCGAAATATGCTGCAAAAACAAGATTGTCAGTTACGCGCGGCATATTCAAGGATCCGTAGACCATAGTTGGGCCTGAAAAGCAAGAGATATCTTTGCACACCGGAAACTTCGTGTTCCTTCTGTGATATTTCACACAAGTTATTGTTTTTTGGCACCTTCTTTATCCAGGCCGGATTTAATCGCGTCCATGGTCAGAATGGTGCTGCCGGTGCTGGCTTCCACATTCTGGATAACCGTATTGAGATTTTCAGCCAGAGTCTTGGCAGTGTTGAAGGACATATGAACCGTCGCTGTTACATTGCCGTCGACCAAAAGAGCGCAATTTACGTCCGACAGGGACCCGCCCACATTAAAGCCATTGATATAGAAGCCTGGAACTTTAACAACTTGTTGCTGCGGATTTTGTGATCCGTTTGATTTCTCGACCATCCCGTATCCCTCCGAGCTGAGCATGCCTGTTGGATGAACAGATACATACCTCTGAACCTATAGGGAGTTATAGAGGGTGGGAGAGGGCTGCCAAGCCCGTACATTGTAATCAGCTGGCGAGACAGCTGAGATTAAAGTCTGTCGATTACTTAATGCACATCATATTCAGTATCTGCAAATCGAAATTCATTTGGATAAATCAGTTTATTGGACGCGACCCGGACCGAGTGAAGTCTTCCGTCCAGCTTCGCTTCCCAAAAATCGAGGAACTTTTTTAACGTGGGATAACTCGGTGCCCTGTCATATTCCTGCCAGATGTAACTTTGCAGCAATTCAGGGTAATCCGGTAAGTGGTAAAGGATTTCGGCGGTCGTCAGCACAAATCCATTCAGTTTTTTCTCCATTTCCAACATGTTGCACTCCTTTGGTTGTTACGCGACACAGGGCGGCGAGCAAAAGCCCATGAAACAATATTAGATTAAATTCATTAACATTCAATTGCTTACGGTATTTAGGGGTTCGCAACAAACGGTGAACGGGCTATAAGAAGTGAAATCCAACACCAATAAAAATGGGAAATTTCAATGAGTGATACGTTCAGGGCCCTGGTTATTGAAAATCAGGATGGCAAGCAGAAAGCGACCTTCAAAGATCTGACGGTGGACGATCTGCCGGACAATGATGTTCTGGTGGAGGTGTCTTATTCGACCCTGAACTACAAGGATGGTCTGGCCGTATCCGGCAAGGGCATTGCCCGTCGCCTGCCCATGGTCGGCGGCATTGATCTCGCCGGAACCGTGCTGGAGAGTGAATCTGATGAATTCAAGCCCGGTGACAAGGTGATCGTCAACGGTTTTGGTCTGTCCGAGCTGTATTGGGGCGGCTATAGCCAGAAACAGCGGCTCAAATCCGACTGGCTGATCAAGCTCCCGGACGCCTTCACCATGCAGGAGGCCATGGCCATTGGCACGGCGGGATATACCTCCATGCTCTGTGTCATGGCGTTGGAGAAAGCCGGAATCACGCCGGATAAAGGAGAGATCCTGGTAACCGGTGCGGCCGGTGGGGTTGGTTCCGTTGCCATTTCCCTTCTGGCCAAGCTCGGCTACACGGTCATTGCCTCCAGCGGCCGGGAAGAAACCCATGACTATCTCAAGAAACTTGGTGCGTCCGAGGTTATCAGCCGGGAGGAAACCATGGGCAAGGGCCGCCCGTTCGATAAGGAGCGCTGGGCCGGCGCCGTTGATTGTGTCGGCAGTTCCATCCTGGCCTCGGTGATTGCCCAGATAAATTATGGGGGAGCCGTTGCTGCCTGCGGATTGGCAGGTGGAAACGATCTTCCCACGTCCGTTCTTCCCTTTATCCTTCGCAATGTCTCTTTGCTTGGTGTTGATAGTGTTATGGCGCCGAAGGCGTTGCGGGAAGAGGCCTGGTCCCGGCTGGCAACGGATCTCGATAAATCGATTTTTGACGATATGACGACCTTGGAGCCCATGAGCAACCTGCCTGCCCTGGCAGAGCAGATTTTGGCTGGCCAGGTCAAGGGCCGGGTCGTCATTGATGTTAATGCATAGGCGGCGCGGAGCTTTCTAAGAGCGGCCTCTGGCGACAAAATATGGATTGTCATGACCGTCCTTGCCATAGCGCAAGGGCTGTCCATCCAGAGTTTCCACCCGCCCGCCGGCTGCTTCCAGAATTGCCTGACCGGCACCGATATCCCATTCCATCGTCCGCCCGAAGCGCGGATAGAGATCGGCCTTGCCTTCCGCAAGGAGGCAGAGTTTGAGGGACGATCCGGCCGAGATCAACTCCGCGACCTTGAATTTCGCGATATAGTCATCGGTTTCCGGGGTCCGGTGGGAGCGGCTGGCAACCACCGTCAGGCCCTCCTTCGGGGCGTGCCGGGCCGTAATAGCCTCCGCTGACCCCCCCTCTTGCTGGCGCCAGACTTTCCCCGGGCCTTCCGCAAAATACAGGGTTTCCCTGGCCGGAACGAAGATCACACCCATGGTCGGGCGCTCCTCCTCGATGAGGGCAATATTGACGGTGAACTCCCCCCGCTTATGGACAAATTCCTTAGTGCCGTCCAGCGGGTCGACAAGCCAGAAGATCCCTCCCGACAGATCGGTGACCTCTCCCGCCGCCGTATTTTCTTCCGCCAGCACGGGAATATCGGGGGTGAGCCGGGCAAGCCCGTCCAGAATGATGGTTTCAGCGGCGGTGTCCGCTTCCGTCACTGGCGAGGCATCGGATTTGGTTTTGAAATCGAAATCCTGCTCATAGATACTCATGATCCTGGCGCCCGCCTGACGGGCAAGGTCGGTGATGGCGGAGAGAAGGGCGGAACGATCCAGCTCCATGACAATTTCCTTAAACGGGTAAAACGGGTCGGCCGTACCATACCGAGTATTTTCAGCCTGTCACCCATGTCGATTGTAAAATTTTCAAAAATGAAAAAAGATCGGGATTTGACGCTTTATTTTATCATTTTTGAAAAAGCGAGGGAGGGGCGCTCAATCAACATCCAGGAGAGCACGGCAAATATCAGGGCAATTGGCAGGGAAAACAGGATATTCTGATAGGGATCATCAACCCCTTGCGAGGCGACGATCTGTTGTATGGGAAAGGCGTAGATATAAATGCCATAGGAATAGTCCCCGAGGCGGTTATAGAGCCTGATTTTGCCACCCGGCAAATAGGCCAGCAAAAAGACGATATAGGTCAGGCACAGCACAAATGCCTCGCGAAACAGGATCGTGTCATAGGTGAGAGCGGCGATCAGGACCAGACCGACCCCGATCAACGGATGCAACGGGATTTTTGTCCGCCAGACAAAGAAGGAAACGCCGGTCATAAAGGGCAGCGCCAGCTTGGCCAGGGAGGTGAGGCGGTGGTGGGGTTCAAAATACAGAACCACCGCATAGGCGACCACAAAGGCCGTCAGAGCAACGGTCATCAGCCGCGGGCTTTTAAGGACACCCGCCAGCCCCATTAAACTGACAGAGATATAACAGAGGAGTTCATAATTAAGGGTCCAGAGCGGAACGTTGATTGCCCGTCCCACGGGGTTACCGGTAAAGACGCCCGGCAGATATTGCTGCAACGAAAAAAGAGTGAAATTTCTGACGATATAGGCTGGAATGGCGGGCCAGAATTCCTCTGCTGCGGCAACCGTAAAGAGGGGGCCTAAGACCAGGGCGGTAATCAGGATAACGACAAGAAGGCCTGGAAATATCCGTAAAATTCGCGCTGACCAGAAGCGTTTGAAACTGCTGCTGCGTTCAAAACTCTGGGCCACGAGATAACCGGAAATGGCGAAAAACACATAGACCGAAATGGTCCCGAGATCGATGCCTTTAAGGGTATCGGAGAAGGGCTGCTCATCCGCGAGACCCGACGACACGGCCCAGGCATGAGATATCAGGACACCGATGGCGGCAATCATCCTGATCAGGTTCAAATTATTGTCACGACCGTTAGAAAATTCATTCAGAAATCTGGCGTTCAAGAACAATTTCCCCTATGTACTCTGTTAAGGCTCCTTTACTCTACGATGACAGTGAAAAATTACGCTGTTACAATGACATAACTTAATGCGTACAATTTTACTATTATATTACAATTTGAGAATTGATGAAAGAATTTACCGTTTCACCCGATCCTGGGGCTGAAAACCTCACAGAAAAGCTTGCTGGTACCGACCAGGCAGGCCGGCCCGTGAGTCTTTCCGTTGTCGTAGAGCGGCCCCTGACTCTCTTTCTGAATTCTCAGGAAATAGTCACCATGATGACGATTTCTGACTATCCCGAATATCTTGCCCTTGGCTATCTGCTCAATCAGAACATGCTGAACCGGGATGACCGGGTGACGGCCGTGGATTATGATGATGATCTGGACGTGGTGGTGGTTCGCACCGAACATGAAACGGATTTTGAAGACAAGCTGAAGAAAAAAACCCAGACATCCGGCTGTGCGCAGGGAACGGTCTTTGGCGATGTCATGGAGAAATTCGAGGACATTGACCTTGATGACGCAGCCATCCTGAAGACCTCCTGGATCTATGCCCTGTCGCGCAAGATCAATTTGCAGCCCTCCCTCTATCTGGAAGCGGGAGCCATACATGGTTGCGTGCTATGTGAGGGGGATGTGCCGCTTGTCTATATGGAGGATGTCGGTCGGCATAACGCCATCGACAAGATCGCCGGCTATATGTGGCGTCAGGGCATATCGTCGCAAAACAAGATCTTTTATACGACCGGTCGGCTGACCTCCGAGATGGTGATCAAGACCGTGCAAATGCAAATCCCCATTGTCATTTCCCGCTCCGGATTTACCGCCTGGGGTGTCAATCTTGCGCGGCAAGCGGGCCTGACCCTGATCGGCCGGGCCAAGGGAAAGCGCTTTGTCTGCCTCTCCGGCGAAGATCGCCTGCGCTATGACATGGATCCGGAGACCGTGCCGGATGAGGGCAAAAAACATCAAAGAAAGGCCGCGACATGAGTTGTGCCGAAGATTTGCTGCCCTGCCTCTTGCTGGCTGGCGGGCAGTCGAGGCGCATGGGCGGTGGGGCCAAATTCCTGCAGGTGCTCAACGGAAAATCCTTGCTGGAACGGATTGTCGAGACGGTTGAACCGCAAGTTGGAAACCTTATACTCAACATGAATATTGAGGTACATAATATTGATAATATTAGTATTCCTGTTGTATCCGATTCAGTCACCGGATTTGCTGGACCGCTGGCAGGAATATTAACCGGTTTAGAGTATTTTAACCGGAAAAATATCAAAAATACTCATATGCTAAGTCTGCCCACTGATGCGCCTTTTATCCCCCATGATCTTGTTCCGCGGCTATTATCGGCGCTGGGGCCCGATCGAAATGAAATCGTCATGGCGGAGTCCATGGGACGAGTTCACCCGGTTGTGGCGCTCTGGCCTTTGTCGCTGGCAGAGGATTTGCGTCATGCACTGGTTGAAGAAGATCTACGCAAAATCCTCGTCTTCGCCGATCGTTACCCCCGGGTCAATGTGGTCTGGGGGGATGATGAAGGTGATCCCTTTTTCAACATCAACCGGCCGGAGGATCTGGTGGAAGCAGAGAAACGGTTTTAGCTGTATTCAGCGCATGCCGGTTTCAAATTCCTCTGAGGAATATCCAAGTTCAGCCAGACCTTCTTCGAGGAAATCTCCCAGCTGATTAATTCCGACCAGATATTCGGCGATATGGTCCGGGTTCAGGTCCCGTGCTTCTTCCAACGCGTCTTCCCACTCATCGGCACGAAAGCTGCCGCGCCCCACCCAGACCAGAGCGACCAGGCTGACCTTTTCCTCTTCATTCAGCTTTTCTATGACTTTTCGCAGCTCGTCCTGCTTACCATCATCCGGGACTTTGAACTCCATATCCTCATCGATATCCGGAAGAGTGTCGAGATCCGTTTCCTCAAACGGGTTGGTGGCGTTCAAGGCCAGAGAGTTGATAATCAGGTCGCACACTTTTTCGATTGAAATCTGAAGCATGGCTTTTTCAATGGATCGGATTATGTCGTCAATAAAATATCATATAAATCTAATGTAAAATTGGTGCGATGTCGAAGGGAGATTTGAGGCGATCGGTAATAAAAAATTGACCGAATAGGAGCGATGCGGTAAATCTCAAATATGAGAATTAATTTCATATAAGGAATACCCATGGCGGATACCGTTACCAGCAGACTGGCGGAGCGCCTTAAAAGATTACGTCACGAACGGCGCTGGTCTCTGGTTCAGCTCACAGAGCGCAGCGGAGTGAGCCGGGCCACGTTGTCCCGTCTGGAAAATGGGGAGGTCAGCCCGACAACCGAAGCCCTCGCAAAGCTCTGCTCCGCCTATGGGATGACCATGTCGCGACTTCTCCTGATGGTGGAAGAGGACTTCTCACCGGTAGTGCGCGAACAAGACCAGGCTGTCTGGAAAGACAGCAAGGGCGGCTTTACCCGCCGTGTCGTCTCTCCGCCTGCCGGACCCTTGGCGGCGGAGGTCATTGCCTGTGAACTGAAACCCGGCGCGGTGATTTCCTATGAGACGCCACCGGTTCCGGGTCTTGAACATCATCTCTACCTGCAGGAAGGGCGGCTTGATTTGACCGTGGATGGCCAAACCCATGAGCTGGTGCAAGGGGATTGCCTCAGATATCAGCTTTATGGCGCCAGCGAATTCCGCACACTTGCAGATAGCCCGGCAAAATACCTGCTGGTTTTGGTGTAAAAAGGGATGGAACACCGAATTTGTTTAATGGCAACAGGTAATGGGAGACTTGTTTCCACCAACTTTCTGGATGCCAGCCCCGCGCCAGTATTGATATGGATTTGAAGATGACGATCGAACATTTAGTTGCCTTTAATATTGCCCTCCTGGCAGCCATTGCGAGCCCGGGGCCTGCCTTGCTTGTTGCCATTCGTACGACTTTGAGCGCGGGCCGAAAGTCCGGACTAGCGATTGGCATAGGCCTTGGATTAGTTGCTGCTCTTTGGACTTTGATGGCTCTTCTGGGCCTGGAAGCGGTTTTCAGATTACTTCCCTGGGCTTTCCTGACAGCAAAGATCGCGGGAGCAATCTATCTCCTCTATGTCGCCTATCAGATGTGGGTTGGTGCGCGTCGAACCATTGAAACAACTACCAGACCTGCCAAAAGAGCATTTCGACAAGGAGTCATGATTAATTTGCTAAACCCGAAATCCGTATTGTTTGCGGCGGCGGTCCTGGTGGTTATTTTCCCGCCCAATATGTCGCTGGCAGAAAATGCAATTGTGGTAGCGAACCATTTTCTCGTTGAAATCTTGTTCTATGCAATACTGGCTTACGCCATGAGCTCTAAAATGGTTAGTCAGCGCTACTTGCAGGCAAAGGTTTATCTTGACCGTTTCGCGTCACTTATTCTCGGGACATTGGGTGTCAAGCTACTGGTTGAACGCTAGTCCGATTGGCATTGCCGCACCTTGACTGACAATACAGGGAAAATGTTTTGCATCCTCAGTTCAAGATGAGAAATTTCCCGAGCTGACAGGCCGGATATTTGAACTTCGATAACAAGTTGTTCCCCACGAATTTCAGCATTCAGTTTTTCAGGAACGAGATTTCGGAGGGTGAAATTTTCAAGGACCCTGGCCAGAACTGACGGCTCGGACGTTGCCGTCACGGTAAAATGGGCGGTATCTGGAAAACAGGCTCCTGCAACTTCAGTTGGAGTCAGACGTAATACATTCTGTAATGACATGGGGAAGTCCACGAATTTAGATTTATGAGAATTTTCTGGATAGGTTGCGAGGCAACCGGGTATCCCGACTCTAGCTAAAGAGAGCCGGGCTCATAATTCGGGAAATGCCGAGTATCCAGGATCCGTGTTTCATGGCTGAATTCTAACAGGTTCGATTGAATTTATAAAGAGCTTAAGTCTCCCCCATCAGTTTCTTGTGCCGTCGGCGGACAACGTCACTGAGAAACTGACTGACCGCCTTGATGCGGGCGAGGTCGTGGATATCTTCCGGGGTATTGAGCCAAAAGGTCCGTTCGATCTGGATATCATCCGGTAGCAGACAGACAAGCTCCGGATATTCCTCGGCAACGAAACAGTGCAGGATACTGACTCCGGCGCCGGCCAGGGTTGCCTGAAACTGAAAAACAATGCTCGAGCTTTTGAGGCCCACCTGCGGGTTGCCGATGATGTCATTTAGATACAGAAGCTGAGGGTCCGGAACCAGTTCATCGATATAGGAGATGAAGTTGTGGTGCCGGAGGTCGTCGACGGAGGTGATCGGATCATGGCGTTTCAGATAGTCTTTCGTCGCATAGAGCCGCAAGCGATAATCCGTCAGCTTCTTGGATATCAGCCGACCCGATTGGGGCCGGGCGAGGGTGATCGACAGATCGGCCTCTCTCTTGGACAGGCTGACAAAACGGTCATTGGCGACAAATTCCAGCTCGATTTCCGGATGCAGCTGCTGAAACTCCGTCAACTCCTTGGCTAGAAACTGGCTGCCAAACCCTTCCGGTACACCAAGCCGGACGGTGCCGGTCAAGGTCTTGTTTTCTCCGCCTACCGTATCCTGGATGGCGGCTGAGGCGCTTTCCATGGCTTCTGCCTGGGGCAGCAGACGCTCCCCCGCCTGGGTCAGGACATAACCGCGGGTCGTGCTTTCAAATAGTTTTGAATCGAGCTTCTCTTCCAGGGACAAAACCCGGCGGCTGACCGTGGTGTGATCGACCTTGAGGGCACGAGCCACTTCCGTCAGCCGACCCTTGCGGCTCAGCTCAAGGAAGAAGCGGACATCGTTCCAGTCAAAAATCTGACTCTCCTATTGTGTAAAAATACACATAGATTGTGCAATCTTATCTAATTACTTTGCATTTTTACCCATGTAAAGTGCAGGATCAGAATTGCGGAAAAACCAACCCTTGGGAGCGGAACAGATGCCAGAACAAATGAAACATTATATCGGCGGTCAATATGTCGCCGGAACCTCCGGACGCTTTAGCCCCGTCTATAATCCAAGCACCGGGGAGCAAACCGGCGATCTGCCTCTGGCCACTGAGGCAGAGGTTGGCAATGCCATTGCTGATAGCCTGGAAGCCTTTCCGGCCTGGGCGGACACGTCGCCTATCACTCGCGCCCGGGTGATGTTCAAATTCAAGCAGTTGATCGAAGAAAATATAGAGGAACTGGCGGCCCTGTTGTCGAGCGAGCATGGTAAAGTTCATTCCGATGCCAAAGGATCAATCATTCGCGGTCTTGAGGTTGTCGAGTTTGCTTGCGGAATTCCGCATCTCTTGAAGGGCGAGTTTTCGGATAATGTCTCGTCTGGCATTGACATGTACTCCATGCGCAAACCCCTTGGCGTTGTCGCTGGTATCACACCGTTCAACTTCCCGGCCATGGTGCCGATGTGGATGTTCGCCGTTGCCATTGCCTGTGGCAATACTTTTGTATTGAAACCGTCGGAAAAAGACCCGTCTCTGCCGATGAAGCTGGCGGAACTGATGATTGAGGCCGGGGCCCCGAAGGGCGTTCTCAATGTGATCAATGGCGACAAGGTCGCCGTGGATACCATCCTTGATGATCCCCGGGTCAAAGCTGTGAGCTTTGTTGGTTCTACGCCAATCGCCCAGTATGTCTATTCTCGTGCCGCCGCCGCCGGCAAGCGCGTGCAGGCCATGGGCGGCGCCAAGAACCATATGCTGGTCATGCCTGATGCGGATATGGATAAAGCTGTCGATGCGCTGGTCGGTGCTGGATACGGCTCCGCCGGGGAACGCTGCATGGCAATCTCCGTTGCCGTTGCCGTTGGCGATGCCGGGGAAGAGCTGGTGGAAAAACTGGCACCGCGGGTGCGCAGCCTGAAAGTCGGCCCGAGCGCTGCCGATGGTGATATGGGCCCGCTGGTGACAGCCGATCATCTGGCCAAGGTCAAAGGTTATGTGGATCTGGGTGTGGAAGAAGGCGCAGATCTGGTTGTTGATGGCCGTGATCTCACCTTGCAGGGCTATGAAAACGGCTATTACATGGGCGGATGCCTGTTTGACAAGGTTGGTACCGATATGCGGATCTATAAAGAGGAGATCTTTGGTCCGGTTCTGTCCGTTGTGCGGGCAGACAATTTCAACGACGCCATCGATATGGTTGATGCCCATGAGTTTGGCAACGGCACGTCCATATTCACCCGTAACGGTGATGTGGCCCGGGCCTTCTCCAACAATGTGGAAATTGGCATGGTCGGAGTGAATGTACCGATTCCGGTTCCCCTCGCCTTCCACAGTTTCGGTGGCTGGAAAAACTCTGCCTTTGGCGATCACAACCAGCATGGACCGGAAGGGGTACGCTTCTACACCAAGGTGAAGACCGTGACCTCAAGATGGCCGGACAGCATCAAGGCCGGAGCCGAGTTCTCCATTCCGACCTTCAAATAGGTTACCGCTAGAAAAGCCCCGGCCGTTTAGGCTGGGGCACAATGATAAGGGAGGCTTTCATGGCCAGAATTGGTTTTGTCGGTGTTGGAAATATGGGTGGGCCCATGGCCCTCAACCTGTTAAAGGCTGGGCATTCCGTCAAAGTATTCGATCTGTCGGACGAAGCGGTTGCTCTGTGCGTTGCAGAAGGTGCACAAGCCGCCGCAACGGCCACGGAAGCTGCGAGCGGTGTTGGGGTTGTCGTCAGCATGTTGCCGAAGGGTGATCATGTCCGTGCCGTGTATCTAGGCCCGGAGGGGATCCTGGCAGCAGCAGATCCGGGTACCCTGTTTATCGATTGCTCAACGATTGATGTGGCAACGGCGCGAGAGGTGGAAACTGCGGCAACGGGGGCAGGTATGATGATGGTCGACGCCCCGGTCAGCGGCGGTGTCGGCGGTGCAGCTGCCGGAACTTTGACCTTTATGGTCGGCGGATCAGCGGCGGCTTTTGCCGCGGCCCAGCCTATCCTGGATGCCATGGGTCAAAATATCGTCCATACGGGCGGTGCGGGAAATGGTCAGGCGGCCAAGATCTGTAACAACATGATCCTCGGCATTTCCATGATCGGCGTTTGTGAGGCTTTTGTCCTGGCTGAAAAACTTGGGCTGGAGCATCAGACCATGTTTGATATCGTTTCTACCGCCTCCGGTCAGTGCTGGTCCCTTACCAGCTATTGCCCGGTTCCCGGACCGGTTCCGGCAAGCCCAGCCAATAACGATTACAAGCCCGGGTTTTCCGCCCAGAACATGTTGAAAGATCTGCATCTCAGTCAGGAAGCCGCCGAAGGTTTTGGTGCGTCCACAGCTCTCGGCAAAGCGGCTATGGACCTGTATGAATCCTATGTGGGCGGAGAAGGCGAAGCTGCAGACTTCTCTGGTATCGTCAATATGATCCGGAAATCGTGACGGCGGCTGAAAGACAAAAGACCAATATCTCGGGAGTGGTAATCGAAACCCGCTTGATTGCCGCTTCCACTCCTGAGGCACCCGTTCTCGTATTTCTTCACGAGGGATTGGGCTGTGTCGAACTCTGGCGGGATTTTCCCGATGAGCTATGTGCGGCGACAGGCTGTGGTGGCCTCATTTATAGCCGGGAAGGATATGGAGATTCTGATCCCTGCGATCTTCCAAGACCTTTGGACTATATGCAAACCGAAGCAGCCAGTTCGCTGCCAAAAATCCTCTCCCATTTTGACATCCGGCATTTTGTTCTCGTCGGTCATTCCGATGGCGCCTCCATTGCGTTGGCCTATGCGGGCCTCAACTCAGTTGACGCACCACGGGCCGTGATTGCCATGGCCCCGCATATCATTTGTGAAGATATTTCTGTTCGGGGAATAGAGGCGGCCAAGCAGGCGTATGAGCAAGGGGATCTGAAGGAAAAGCTTTTTAAATTCCACGGAATGAATACCGATTGCGCCTTTTATGGCTGGAATAATGCCTGGCTTGACCCGGCCTTTCGGACCTGGACGATCGCAGAATATCTCACCGGAATTAAGGCTCCAGTCCTCGCCATTCAGGGGCTGGACGACGAGTACGGCACGACTGCCCAGATTGATATGATTGAGGAGGCTGTGAGCGGGTCCTTTGAGAAACACCTGCTGGAAAATTGCGGTCATTCTCCTTGGCTGCAGCACAGGCAAAAGGTGTTGGATCTGATCGTCCGATTTATAGATAAGCTTTGACGATAATAGCACTTGCAGTCGGCCCGGTATTCGGCGACTAATATTCCCATGACTTCCACTTTCTCCGAGAACATGCGGGGCGGGGCCTTTATGGCCATCGGCATGGCCGCCTTCGCCATCAATGATGCAAATATGAAATTGGCGGCGGAGCATTTGACGTTGTTTCAGGCTCTGTTCCTGCGCGGAATTTTCACGACCAGTCTTCTCGCCATGCTGGCCTACTACAAGAAGGCCCTCATTTTTCATGTGCCGAAAGCCGATCGCAAGACACTGGTCTTCAGGTTAATAGGGGAGATCGGCGGTACCTTGTGTTTTCTCAACGCGCTCTTTCATATGCCGCTGGCAAATGCCACCGCCATTCTGCAGGCCCTCCCTCTTGCGGTGACCCTGGCTGGGGCTCTGTTCCTGAAAGAGGCGGTTGGCTGGCGAAGATATCTGGCCATTGGTATTGGATTTGCCGGTATGCTGATCATCGTCCGGCCCGGTTCGGAAGGATTTAATGAATACTCGCTCTGGGCCATTGCGGCAGTTTTCTTCATTGTGGTGAGGGACCTCTTTACTCGGCGATTATCTCCGGCCATTCCGTCTCTCATGGTTGCTCTGCTAACTTCCATCGCCATCATGGTCGTTGGCGGGTTGTTTTCAACAGTAGTGGAATGGAAGCCGGTTTCCGTCGAGGGAATCAGTCTGCTTGCCGCGGCCTCTGTCTTCATAATTTTCGGCTATCTGTTCAGTGTGATGACCATGCGGGTCGGAGATATCAGCTTTTCATCCCCGTTTCGATATACAGTTCTCCTCTGGGCTATCATCTTAGGGTATTTTGTGTTTGGAGATGTTCCAGATCAATGGACCTTGCTGGGAAGTGCGATTATTGTTGTCACTGGAATTTACACATTCTATCGCGAACGCTCCGTGAGCCAGAAGCAGGACGATACCAAACAATAAGAAAAGAGGCCCGAGAAGATGACAGACCTGGTAACCCGACGAGATGAGGGAGGCATCGCCATTATCAGCCTCAACCGGCCGGAAGCTCTAAATGCTCTCAGCCCATCGCTGTTTGTCGAGCTCAACGCCCATATCAGGCAACTCGCAAAAGATGTTGAAACAGTTGGATGTGTTATTCTGCGCGGAGAAGGACGTTCTTTTTCCGCCGGAAACGATCTGAAAGCCATGCAGGCCGGGGATGAAGCGCCTCATTCTCTCTATCAGGCGGAAACTGTGGAGATGATTGAAGATCTGCCACAACCTGTCATCGCTGAAGTGGCCGGGCATTGCTATACGGGCGGACTGGAACTGGCGCTTGCCTGTGATCTGATGCTGTGCGGGGAAGGCGCAAAATTCGCTGACACCCACGGCAAATGGGCATTAACGCCGCTTTGGGGCATGAGCCAGAGACTGCCACGCCGGGTTGGGGTGCTTTGCGCCAAGGAAATGATGTTTACGGGCCGTGTCGTCAATGGGCCTGAAGCCTTTGAAATCGGTCTGGTAAATAAATGTGTCCCGGATGACGAGCTTTCGGATGCCGTGTTAGCCCTGGCTCGAAGCATCGTCGAGAATTCCTGGCATACTCTCAGGGCCGACAAAATGCTGGTGACCAAGGGGCAGGAATTCGGCCTGAAAGAAGGGCTTCAATTCGAAAGGGATAATAGCCCCGGTAGAGCTAAAGGCGAAGAAGAACGGCTGTCCGGTTTTAAAAAGGAATAGTCTTCAGCGAAATTTACAGCTTTTTGTCGCCCGATAAGACATCCACCATCAGGGTTCCAAATCGTTCCTGATCATTCGGCTGTTGAAGTTTTGCAAGAGCCGCATCTGCGATGGCCTCCGGGACCTTGCTGCCCCGACGATCCTTAATCAGGTCGGCCATGAAGGCCAGGGTATGTTCGGGATGGGGCTGCAGGGAGAAGCAGGTCGGCGAGTATCTCAGGCCACCGATCTTGCAAAAATCCGAAGACATGATGATGTCCGTATCCTTCGGCGCTTCCAGCACCTGATCCTGATGGAAAGAGAGAAGATGGACTGTTTCCTGGCTTTCCGTCATCACATATTCCCTGATCCCAATACCCCAACCACCGGAATATTTATCAGCCCGTCCGCCCATGGCCTGAGCCATGATCTGATGACCGAAACAAATACCGATCGTTGGCAATCCGCTTGCAACAAGTTGGCGGCAAAACTCTTCCAGGGGTTTGATCCAGGGATGATCTTCATAGACGCCATGTTTTGAACCGGTAATAACCCATCCATCGCAGTCGCTCGGGCTGTCGGGGAACACCCCATTGACCACGTCATAGGTCGTATATTCAAACGGGGCCGGATCAAACAGGTTCATGAACATCTTTGGATACTCACCGTAGGTTTCGCCGAGATATCCGCCGATATGGCCTGTTTGCAAGATGCCAATATGCTTTGAGTTCGTCATGTCAAATATCAACAAGGAAGGTGAGGTTAGCTTGCACTCTCACTTACCAGTTTCTTTTCGACCTGAACAGCACAGAACTTAACCTCGGCGATTTTTCCGAAAGGATCCAGGGCGTCATTTGTCAGCAGGTTGGCAGCGGATTCGGCATAGCAGAAAGGAATGAAGATCATCCCGTTCTGAACGGCACCGTCAGCCCGCACCTTGATATCGATCTTACCGCGCCGTGACTGGACCGTCACAAGATCGCCTGGTTCGACGTCCATCCGTTCCATCATGCTTGGTGGCATATGAACGATGGGCTCGGGCTCCACTGCGTCAAGTACCTCTGACCGACGGGTCATGGACCCGGTATGCCAATGCTCAAGCAGGCGGCCCGTGGTCAGCACGAAAGGAAACTCGTTATCCGGAATTTCATCGGGTGAGACCAGGCTGGCCGGAACGAATTTGCCCAGCCCGTTCGCGGTCGGGAAGTCTTCCGTAAAGATCAAGGGTTGACCCGGATCGTCTGGTGTTTCGCATGGATAGATGACCGCATCAGCCGCCTCCAGCCGGTCCCAGCTGATGCCCCGAATACTGTCCATCACCTGGGTCATTTCGGCAAAGACCTCCTTCGGGTGATCATAGTGCCAGTCGAGACCAAGCCGCCTTGCCATCTCCTGAATAATCCAGAGGTCCTGCCGTGCATCTCCCGGCATGGGCACCGCCGCCCGGCCCATCTGGACCTGACGATTTGTATTGGTCACCGTTCCGTCTTTTTCAGGCCAGGCTGAGGCTGGCAGGACGACATCAGCATAGGCGGCAGTCTCGGTCAGGAACAGGTCCTGGACGACAAGATGATCAAGCATGGATAAGGCTTCACGGGCATGGTTGACGTTGGGATCCGACATAGCCGGATTTTCGCCCATGATATACATGCCGTTGATCTGCCCCTTATGCACAGCCTCAG
Source organism: Sneathiella sp. (assembly GCA_965228285.1). Taxonomy (GTDB): domain Bacteria; phylum Pseudomonadota; class Alphaproteobacteria; order Sneathiellales; family Sneathiellaceae; genus Sneathiella. Next base: position 1,999,196 of record OZ245808.1, on the reverse strand, counting down.
TGATCTCGACTACCGTGAGCCCTTTTTTCGGATCAAGCTCGGCCCCCCAGAATTGTTCGAACCGGCCGCGGATCACCGGATCCTCGACGGACTGATAGTCGGGCAGGAACATTGGGATGAGCGCCACATCGGATGCGCCCTGCACATTATTCTGACCGCGCAAGGGATGCAGACCTGTTCCCGGACGGCCCACCTGTCCTGTCATCAGAGACAGGCTGATCAGGCAGCGGGAGTTATCGGTTCCATGCACATGCTGGCTGATGCCCATGCCCCAGAAGATAATCGAGGCCTTTGATTTGGCGAAGACATGGGCGACTTCGCGGATCACATCCGGATCAATGCCGGTGACCTTTTCCATGGCTTCCGGGCTGAACTCTTCCAGATGGGTTTTCAGCTCTTCAAAATTTTCCGTGTGGTTTTTGATATAGTCCTTATCGGTCAGCCCGTCCTTGACGATGACGTGCATTATCGAATTGAGCAGCGCCACATCGGTGCCTGGCTTCTCCTGCAGCATAAAGGTGGCGTGACGGGAAAGGGACTGACCTCTTGGATCGATAATGATCAGCTTGGCTCCGTCCTTGACCGCATTTTTGAAGAAAGTGGCGGCCACCGGGTGGTTGATGGTCGGATTGGATCCGATAACCATAATCACTTCCGCATTCTTGGCTTCGTTGAAGGGCGCCGAAACGGCACCAGAGCCGACGGTCTCAAGCAAGGCCGCCACTGAGGACGCATGACAGAGCCGAGTGCAATGATCGACATTATTGGTGCCGAAGCCCGTGCGCACCAGCTTCTGGAAGAGATATGCCTCTTCATTGGATCCCTTGGCGGAGCCAAACCCGGCGAGGGCGCCACCACCTTTTTGATCTCTAATTTCTTTGAGGCCTGAGGACGCAACCTCAAGGGCTTCTTCCCAGCTGGCTTCCCGAAAATGAGTGAGCGGATTGGCAGGGTCGAGGGTGGCCACATCGGTTTTCGCAATGCCTTCTTTGCGGATCAGTGGTTGCGTCAGTCGTTCAGGGTTATGGATATAGTCAAATCCAAACCGGCCCTTGATGCAGAGCCGTTCCTCGTTAGCCGGACCATCGCGCCCTTCGGCATAGAGGATCTTGTCGTCGCGGATCTTGAAGGTGAGCTGACAGCCGACACCACAGAACGGGCAGACGCTGTTGACCTCGCGGTCGATATGGGTATTGCCGACAACAGATTTTTCCAGCAGCGCGCCCGTCGGGCAGGCTTGAACGCATTCTCCGCATCCGACACAGGTGCTGTCTCCCATGGGATCGTCAAAATCAAAGACGATCTTGGAGCCGACACCGCGCCCCGCCATACCAATCACATCATTGACCTGCACATCCCGACAGGCGCGGACACAAAGGTTGCAGTTGATACAGGCGTCCAGGTTAACAGCCATGGCGGGATGGGAGAGGTCGTCTGCTGGCATCTCCCGGGCCTCAAATCTGCTGGCGGTAATATCCTGCTGATCCGCCATCTGCCAGAAATGGCTGTCCGCATCATAGGTGGTTTCCCGCTCCGGCTGATCAGCAATCAGCAATTCCATGACCATCTTGCGGGCCTTGACGGGCCGCTCGCCGGCTGTATTAACAACCATCCCCTCGGTTGGCTTGCGGATACAGCTGGCGGCGAGTACCCGTTCGCCTTCAATTTCCACCATGCAGGCCCGGCAGTTGCCGTCGGCTTCAAAACCGACCCGGTCGGTGTGACAGAGATGGGGAATCTTTGTGCCTTCCCGTTTAGCCACATCCCAGATAGACTCGCCATCTTCGGCCGTGACTGATTTGCCGTCGAGTTCAAAGCGAATAGTTTCACTCATTTGACGTCCTCCGGGAAATGTTTGAGGATCGAGAGCACCCCGTTGGGTGCAGCCTGACCCAATCCGCAAATGGAGGCATCCCGCATGCAGTCACTAAGCTCCGTGAGAAGTTCCTCATCCCAGTTGTCTGCCGCCATCAGTTTCAGAGCCTTTTCGGTACCGGCCCGGCACGGTGTGCATTGGCCGCAGCTTTCATCTTCAAAGAATTGCATCAGATTGCGGCCGACCATTCTCATATCATCCTGATCAGAGAGGACGATTACAGCGGCAGAGCCAATAAAGCAGCCATATTTTTCCAAAGTTCCGAAATCCATCGGGATATCCGCCATGCTGGCCGGGAGGATGCCACCCGACGCGCCTCCTGGGAGATAGGCGCGGAATCTGTGGCCCTCTTTCATACCACCACCAAATTCGTCAATTAGTTCCTGAGCCGTGACTCCGGCGGGGGTGATATACACCCCCGGTTTATTGACATGACCAGACAACGAAAATGTACGAAAGCCGGTGCCACCATTGCGTCCCCCTTGCTTAAACCAGTCGACGCCCTTGTTAATAATGTCCGGCAGCCAATAAAGCGTTTCCACATTATTGATCAGGGTCGGCTGGCCGAACAGACCGACATGGGCCGGGAAGGGGGGTTTGTGACGGGGCAAGCCGCGTTTGCCTTCGATGCTTTCCAGCATGGCGCTTTCCTCCCCGCAGATATAGGACCCGGCGCCGCGCCGAAGATGGATGGGACGACCGCCATCAAGACCGGCATCCTCAATATCCATAATACAGGCGGTCAGCAGCCGGGCGGTCTCGGGATATTCATCCCTCAGAAAAATATAGATGGCCTTTGCATCAACAATTTCGGCGGCAATCAACATACCTTCCAGAAATTGCAGAGGATTGCTGTTCATGAAATAGCGGTCTTTGAAGGTGCCTGGCTCACTCTCATCGGCGTTGACGGCCATATAGCGAGGGCCCGGAACCGACAAGACGGAGTTCAGTTTCAGCGCATGGGGAAAGCCGGCCCCGCCCAATCCGCGATGGCCGCTATCACTCAGAGTCTCAATAACCGCCTCTGCAGTAAGCTCCCCGGATCGCAGAGACATCAGAGCCTTAAAGCCGCCATCTTTCTGATACGCCGCCACAGAGGGTGTCTCAAGTTCTGGTAAAGGATCATCGACTTTGGCTGCTTCCACCATGTCATCGACATCGGCCAGGCTGGCATTTTCCAAATATCGATCTTTGAGGCGCACGACCGGCGCACACTCGCAGCGGCCCATACAAGCCCCATAGGTCACTCGAATATTGGCCCCGTACTTGGCAGTAAGCTCTTGCTTGAGGCTTTCGGCACCGGCCATTTCACAGCTCAGGCTATCGCAGACCTTGAGAGTCAATGCGGGCGGCACCGTGTCCCGTTCCGTGACGACGTCAAAGTTATGATAAAAGGTCGCGACCTCATAAACTTCGGCAAGTGCCATGCGCATTTCTTCAGCGAGGGCCGTGAGATGCGGGGCGGAAAGATGGCCATAGGTATCCTGTATGAGGTGAAGATGCTCAATCAGCAGATCCTTCTGGCGCGAGCGATCCCCGAGCAGCGCCGAAATCTCCCGGGCCGCTGTCGGATCAACCTGACGGCCCTTCTTCTGATAGCGCGCGCGCCGGCCTCCCTTGCCAGGGGCCTTCGGAACTGCAAATGTCATCTTCCCTGCCGCCATCTCAGCTTTCCTTAGTTCTTCGAATTACGCTCCTGCAACTCTTCTTCGCTCACCGCAACTAATTCAACCACACTTGTGATGATCAATTGCTTTCCGGCATGCTCGAAATTCACCGTCACCCGATCGGCCACGGAGGATTGCACCTGGCCAATTCCCCAAGCAGGTTCAAGTGGGTTGCGGACAAGCTGTCCTGGCGAAAACAAAGCGAGCATGATTTTTCACTTAACATGATATGCGGGATTGTTGCATATTCCTTTTATCAAAATATCGTAGAGACGACAAAGGTTGTTCCGTTTTTTTCCCTTTCCCCGGGGCAGTTACTTTTATTGGAGACATTATGATTGATTTGAAACTGGCAGCATTAATGAGTTCCAAGTTATGTCACGATGTCATCGGTCCCATTGGGGCTGTGAATAACGGGATTGAACTGCTCCAGGATGAGGGCAATGAGGACATGCGGGATCAGGCGCTCCAGCTTGTCAGCCAGAGTGCCGGAGAGGCGTCAGCAAGGCTTCAGTTCTATCGCCTGGCCTTTGGCCTGGCTGGCAGTATGGGGCAGGAAATTTCCATTCGCGACGCCCGGCAGCTAAGTCGGGACTTTATGTCCTACGGGAAAGTAAAGCTTGATTGGCCGGATCAGGCTGGCGGCGCAGAGAACATGTCCAAGGATGCCGTAAAAATCCTCTGCAACCTTGTTGTACTGGCGGCCTCTGCCTTGCCGAGAGGGGGCGACCTTAAGGTCGATGGGTCTGTCTCAGGGGAAGACTGGAACTTTACCTTTACTGCCACCGGCGCCAGAGCTTCCTTACGCGAAGAGGTCACGACCGCCATCTTATCCGGATATGACAATGACAAACTCTCCGCTCTGAACGTTGGTATCTATTATGTCATGGCGCTCTGTGAAAACAGCGGCGCCAAGATTGAGATCGTTTCAATGGAAGAAGAGAAAGTGGTTCTCTCTGCTCATAGTTAACAGGGTCTTTCGCGTTACATAATGCTGTCATGGCGCAGATTGGAAGCACTGCGTTCCATTTGGCCGATTATTGCAGTACCGAAAATTCTAGAAAAATTTTAGACAGGTCAAAAAAGCCCGTTTTCAGCGGGTCTTCGTAACTGCTTGTTAACCTATATCCTTCATTCTCATATCAGACAAAGAGTACGTGTACGCCTGAAAAGGCAAATTGAGTAAGGGTGAAGAGTGTAAGCCATGGATGACCTGCTAAGTGAGTTTTTGACGGAAACAAATGAAAACATCGGCATTGTCGATGCGTCCCTCGTTGTTTTGGAACAAGATCCAAGTGATGAAAGCCAGATAGACAATATCTTCAGGCTTGTTCACACCATTAAGGGAACCTGTGGGTTCCTGGGACTGCCCCGGCTTGAAGCCGTCGCCCATGCGGGTGAAAATGTTCTGGGGAAAATTCGCGACAAGGAGTTGACCGTTACAGCCGATGTTGTGACGATCATCCTGGAAGCTATGGACGTCATCAAAGATATCCTGGCGGTCATCGAGGAAACGGAAGAAGAACCTGAAGGGGATGATGCAGATCTGATTGCCCGTCTGAATGTCGTTGCTTTCGGAGGTGCCGAGGAAGCACCTGCGGAAAAAGTTGAAGAAACTGCAGCGGAATCGATAGATGGCGAGGTATCAGAAGAAGAACTGGAAGCTGCCTTCCAGGCCGCAGAAGGACCGGATGACAGCCCGTCAGAAGATCTGAAACCGGGTGAGGTTTCTCTGGACGAGTTGGAGGCTGCGTTCAATGCGGCACCAGGCCCAGACGATATCGTGGCTGAAAAGCCGGCGAAGGTAGAGACGAAGAAACCTAAGGCAGAAAAGGCGGCTGTCGACGGCGCTCCGAAAGAGTCCATTGCCAATCAAAGCATTCGCGTCAATGTCGAGATGCTTGAGAACCTGATGACGATGGTCAGTGAGCTTGTCCTGACCCGTAACCAGCTCTTGCAAATGGTTCGCGGAATGGATGACAACGAATTCACCGTGCCGCTGCAGCGCTTGAGCCATGTAACGACTGAGTTGCAGGAAGGCTTGATGAAAACACGCATGCAGCCGATTGGAAATGCCTGGTCGAAACTGCCGCGGATCGTCCGTGATCTGAGCCATGAGCTGGACAAGAAAATTGACCTGGTCATGAATGGCGCGGAAACCGAGCTTGACCGTCAGGTGCTTGAGCTGATCAAGGATCCGCTTACCCACATGGTCCGCAACTCCGCGGATCATGGCCTCGAACAGCCAGCAGATCGGGTCGCGAACGGGAAAAAGGAAACCGGACGAATTGTTCTCGATGCCTTCCATGAAGGTGGACATATCATCATCACAATCACGGATGATGGTCGTGGTCTCAACAGCGAGAAGATCAAAGACAAGGTAATCGAAAACGGTCTGGCGACTGAAGCCGAGCTGGACGCCATGTCCACCCAGCAGATCCAGAACTTCATTATGAAGCCGGGATTTTCAACGGCGGAAAAAGTGACCAATGTCTCCGGCCGGGGTGTCGGGATGGATGTTGTTCGCTCCAATATTGAGAAAATTGGTGGAACCATTGCCCTGACCTCTGAAGAAGGCGCCGGCTCCACCTTTACCATCAAGATCCCGCTGACCCTTGCCATTGTATCTGCTCTGGTTGTTGAATGCTGTTCCGAACGGTTCGCCATTCCCCAAACCAGTGTCGTGGAACTCGTACGGGCCTCCATGGATAAGGAAAGCGTTCATACGATTGAGATGATCAATGACAGCCCGGTTTTGAGGCTGCGAGACCATTTGCTTCCGCTCGTCCATCTGAACGACATCTTGCGTTTGGAGACAGCCGCCGATGAAGTTGCGGACAAGAGTGAAGTCAAGGGTCCGGAAGAATTTATTGTTGTCACTCAGGTGGGAGACTATACCTTCGGGATTGTTGTTGATCGCGTGTTTGACACGGAAGAAATTGTTGTCAAACCGATCGCACCGATCCTTAAAAACCTGTCCATCTTCTCTGGAAACACCATTCTCGGCGACGGAAGTGTCATTATGATCCTGGATCCAAACGGCATTGCGGCCAAGTCCGGTGAAGCGGTTGCCGGGGCTGAGCAGACCGTTAATGAAGAAATCGATCAAAGCGCCCGTCTTGAAGATAAAATTGCGCTTCTGGTCTTTCGTGCTGGCGGGGAGGAGCCGAAAGCTGTGCCGCTTTCGCTCGTTGCCCGTCTGGAAGAGATCGATGTGGAAACCATCGAAACAGCCGATGACAAGATGGTGGTCCAGTATCGCGGTCAATTGATGCCTCTCACTACCATTGACGAGGAAACGGAGCTTGTCTCCGAAGGTCGTCAGCCGGTACTTGTCTTCAGTGATCAGGAACGGACCATGGGTCTGATTGTCGACGAAATTGTTGATATTGTCGAAGATCATCTTGACGTGGAAATGGCGTCCAAAACCGACGGCTTTATTGGTAGTGCGGTTATTCGCGAGAAAGCCACAGATCTTATCGATGTTGGCTACTATCTGGAGAAATGTTTCGGAGCCTGGTTCGGTGCCGGGGATACGGCGCCTTACGGTGAAGAGGGATCCCGCCAGAAAGTTCTGCTGGTCGATGACAGTCCTTTCTTCCGTAACATGCTTGTCCCGCTTCTCAGCACGGCCGGATATGACGTCAGCACGGCAGACAACGGAATGAGTGCCCTTGAATTACGCGAACATGGCAAGTCCTTCGACATCATTATCAGTGATATCGAAATGCCGGAAATGGACGGCTTCCAGTTTGCCGAAGAGGTGCTTGGAGATGAGAGATGGCAGGATACGCCGATCGTCGCCTTGTCCTCACATACAACACCGCAGGATTTTGATCGCGGCCGCCAGGTTGGCTTTACCGACTATGTCGCCAAGTTCGATCGGGACAGCCTGATGCAGACATTATCACAGACACTTAGAGCAGGGGGGAGCGCGAAATGAGCGAAGAAACCTTACAGGAATATGTAACCGTTACGATTGCCGATCAACTGTTTGGGATTCCTGTTCTGGAAGTCCATGACGTTCTGCGCAATCTATCCCTGACAAAAATACCCCTGGCTCCTGCCGAAGTAGCAGGCGCCCTAAACCTCCGAGGTCGGATCGTGACCGCCATTGACGTTCGCAAGCGTCTGGGTCTGCCGGCACTGGATGAGGACATGAAGGGGATGAGTGTCGTTGTCGAACATCATGGAGAACCTTATAGCCTGATGATCGATAATGTTGGAGAAGTACTAAGTTTGAACGCCGAAGATATGCAGCAAAATCCGGTGACATTGGACACGCGTTGGCGTGATGTCTCCGCTGGTATTTTCCGGCTTGAGGAGAAACTACTGGTCGTTTTACAGATTGAGCGGCTTCTGGATTTCGCAGGAAGTTCAGACATTGCAGCATAAGCATATCGGAGAATAATAATGCCATCATGTTTGATTGTTGACGATTCCAAAGTGGTCCGGATGGTCGCCCGCCGGATACTTGAAGATCTCAAATTTGGAATTCAGGAAGCCGAAGATGGCAAAGGGGCACTGAGTACCTGTCTTGAAAAAATGCCGGACGTCATTTTGCTGGACTGGAACATGCCGGTCATGAACGGGATTGATTTCCTGCGCAGTCTGAGAAAGTCTCAGGGCGGAGAGGATCCAGTCGTCATTTTTTGCACGACAGAAAACGATATGGCCCATATCCGCGAAGCAATTTCTGCAGGCGCCAACGAATATATCATGAAACCTTTCGACCGGGCGATCATCGAAGCCAAGTTTTCGCAAGTGGGAGTCCTCTAGGTGGCGCAACTCAGTACATCAGTAATAAGTAAAAATTCTGCCGGTGAACCCTACCGCGTCATGATCGTCGATGACTCAGCCGTCATCCGAGGGTTTTTGAGGAAGTGGCTGGAAGCGGAACCCGATATCGAAGTCGTGGCCATTGCCAATAACGGAGCCATGGCGCTACGTGAATTTGACCGATTTCATCCGGAGATTGTCATTCTCGATATTGAAATGCCGGAAATGGACGGCATGACGGCCTTGCCGCTATTAATAGCCAAAGATGAGAATGTCCAGGTTATTATGGCATCTACGCTGACCCGGAGAAATGCGTCCGTCAGCATGACAGCTCTGGCCAAAGGGGCTGCGGATTATATTGCCAAACCTGAATCCACGCGCACTGCCCTTGATAAGGATGAGTTTCAGCGCGGATTGACAGAGAAGGTTCGGGCACTTGGGGCAACACGACGGGCTCGAACCGGGGCACCGGTGGAGGCCAAGGGACCCACTCGGGCCGATCCGGTCAATACACAGGATCGCCTGAAAGCCATTCTTCCGGCAAGGAAACCATTTGAACTGCGTCGCCAGATGACGAGTATATTACCAAAGGTCCTGGCAATCGGCTCCTCCACAGGCGGGCCGCAGGCTCTCTTCAAACTGTTTGGCGATCTGAAAGGCAAGTTGAACCTGCCGATATTTGTCACCCAGCATATGCCGGCGACATTTACGGCGATCCTCGCAGAACATCTGAACAAAATTTATGATAAGCCATGTGTTGAGGCAAAGGACGGTGATCCGGTCGTAGACGGTCAGGTCTATGTCGCACCGGGTGACTGGCATATGACCGTTGTCAAGGACGGCGGAGTCCCCCGGATTCGTCTCAATCAGAATCCTCCTGAGAATTTCTGCCGCCCCTCGGTTGATCCGATGCTGCGGAGTTTACATTCTGTTTACGATAGCGGTGTATTAACGGTTATTCTGACAGGAATGGGACAGGACGGATTGAATGGCTGTAAGGAACTGGCAGAAACAGGAGCGGTCGTGATTGGTCAAGATGAAGAAACAAGCGTTGTTTGGGGCATGCCAGGTGCTGTCGCCAATGCCGGGATTTGCAATTCCGTCCTGCCGCTTCCGAAAATATCCAATGCAATTGAGCAAGCCGTTGCGGGGAGGCCGTCATGAATAGTCAGGACTTCCAGCTTTTCGGCGACATTGTTCGCGAACGGTCAGGCCTCGTCCTGACGGAGGAAAAAGTATATCTGCTTGAAAGCCGTCTTGTACCACTAGCCCGGCGTCGTGGCCTTGACAGCCTTGAAGATCTTGCCGAGGAAGTAAGGCGTCATCGGGATGAGCGGTTATTGTCCGAGATTACTGAGGCAATGACCACCAATGAGACATTCTTCTTCCGCGACAACAAGCCGTTCGATACGTTCAAGAACCTGGTGCTGCCGCAGCTATTGGAGAAGCGGGCGGCCCAGAAATCCTTACGGATCTGGAACGCCGCCTGTTCAACAGGTCAGGAACCGTATTCCATTGCCATGCTGCTAAAAGAGGAAGCCGCGAAGATGGCGGGCTGGCGGGTTGAGATCATGGCGACGGATATCTCTAACGAGGTCCTTGAAAAAGCCAAGGCCGGTCTCTATTCCCAGTTTGAAGTTCAGCGGGGTCTGCCGATCCAGCTTCTGGTCAAATATTTCCAGCAGATGGGCGAGATGTGGCAGATCGACAGCTCAATCCGGGCCATGGTGAAGTTCCAGAACAAGAACCTTCTGGAGGATCTCGGCAGCCTCGGACAGTTTGATGTAGTCTTCTGCCGCAACGTGCTGATCTATTTTGACCAGGAGATGAAGTCGAAGGTTCTCGGACAGATTCACAAGATCATCGCCTCTGACGGCGCCCTGTTCCTGGGCGGTGCAGAGACAGTCCTTGGGATCTGTGATGACTTCAAGCCAGTCGAAGGTCAGAAGGGGGTCTATACCTCTGCTGCCGGAGGACTGCTTGCCAAGTCTGCATAGAATTATTTAACTGGTTATATAAATTATAATTGGTTTAAGGCACAAAAAAACACCCGCGATATTTTCAGTATCGCGGGTGTTTTTGTGAGAGACTTACAGGTTAGCTCGCCTGCGCCTGTAAATGCTCTTCCGGGTCCCGGAGCACATAGCCGCGCCCCCAAACCGTTTCGATATAGTTGTCTCCGGCTGTTGCCGCTGCCAGCTTCTTACGGAGCTTGCAGACAAACACGTCGATGATTTTGAGCTCAGGCTCATCCATACCGCCATAGAGATGGTTGAGGAACATTTCCTTGGTCAGGGTAGTTCCTTTACGCAGGCTCAACAACTCGAGCATGCCATATTCCTTGCCGGTGAGATGCAGCCGCTGGCCACTGACTTCAACAGATTTGGAATCCAGGTTCACGGTCAGCTTTCCAGTCTGGATCGTTGACTGTGCATGTCCCTTGGAGCGTCTGACAATCGCATGAATGCGGGCCACCAGCTCATCCTTGTTGAAGGGTTTCGTCAAGTAATCGTCCGCGCCAAAACCAAGACCCTTCACTTTGTCATCTGGCTCCGACATTCCGGACAGAATCAAAATGGGGGTGGTCACTTTGGCGGTACGTAGCTTCTTCAAAACATCATAACCGGACATATCGGGCAAGCCCAAATCCAGGATAATAATGTCGTAATCATAGAGTTTACCCAGATCTACACCTTCTTCACCAAGGTCAGTTGTGTAAACATTTAAGCCCTCTGCGCTTAGCATCAATTCGATGCCTCGTGCCATTGAGCTGTCGTCTTCAATTAATAGTACCCGCATCAGCTAGACCTCCTGTACCCGGATAGTATTAACAACTTAACTTAACAATTGGTTAAAGCCAAAGACAAAAATTAACTATCTTTATTAACTGTAATTCCGGGCTCTTTACTAAACTTTAAAAGGTCTGGGTCAGAATAGAATCTCAAACGGATACTATAGTTTATAAGAGTCACACCGGAGCTCCTTGCGTGCAAAGCATCATATCAGAAGTCAACCGAATGTCCTCGGCTCGCTACTACGGTCGGGTTACGGCCATTCAGGGTCTCCTTGTGGAAATCGGCGGAATACAGAGGCGCTTGAGTATCGGCAGCCGGGTTAATATCTGGGCGCGGGACGGTGGACAGATCAATTGCGAGGTCGTTGGCTTTCGCGATGACCGGACCTTGCTGATGCCGTTTGGAACTCTTCAGGGGATCGGTATTGGCTGTAAGGCGGAAGTCGCCGATGCGGAACCTGTTGTCTATCCGGATGTGAGCTGGCTTGGTCGTGTGGTTAACGCCATGGGTGAACCAATTGATGGTGGCCCGCCGTTAAAGTTAGGAAAAATTAGTATTCCTTACCGGAATTCTCCGCCCCCCGCCCATGCCCGTCAACGGGTTGGAAAGAAAATTGATCTCGGAGTGAGGTCCCTCAATTCCTTCGTGACCTGCTGCAAGGGTCAGCGGATGGGTATCTTCGCGGGCTCCGGCGTGGGTAAGTCGGTTCTCTTTTCCATGCTCGCCCGTAATACGGAGTCGGACATCAATGTCATCGGCCTGATCGGGGAACGGGGAAGGGAAGTTCAGGAATTTATCGAGGATGATCTCGGCGAAGAGGGGCTGAAACGAAGTATTGTCGTGGTCGCCACGTCGGATGAGTCCGCCCTGATGCGCCGACAGGCAGCCTATCTGACATTGACCCTTGCCGAGTATTTTCGTGATCTCGATAACAATGTTCTGTGTCTCATGGATAGCGTCACCCGCTTTGCTATGGCCCAGCGGGATATTGGCCTGTCCGGCGGGGAGCCTCCGGCAAGTAAAGGCTATACGCCGACAGTTTTCAGTGAACTCCCCAAGTTATTGGAGCGGGCAGGCCCCTCGGCCGGCAAGGGAACCATTACGGGTCTGTTCACGGTGCTGGTGGAAGGAGATGATCATAACGAGCCGATTGCCGACGCTGTAAGGGGTATACTCGATGGTCATATTGTCATGGAGCGGCAAATTGCCGAGCGCGGTCGCTATCCGGCGATCAATATTCTGAAATCGATTTCGCGGACCATGCCCGGCTGTAACACGGATGAGGAAAATCAGATCGTGGCCAAAGCGCGTCAATATCTGGCGACCTATGAGGATATGGCCGAAATGATCCGCCTTGGCGCGTATCGCAGGGGGACCGATCCCGATGTGGACGAAGCGATGTTTTACTATCCGCTCCTTGAGGAATTCATGACCCAGCAGAAACAGGATCAGACAAGCCTTGAAGAATGCTACGCAAAGCTTGCCGAAATCCTGGCGATGACGCCGGAAATGGAAACGGCCTAGGTCATGAAGGGGCTGGTCAATCTCATCCGGGTGCATAAATGGAAGCTTGACGAAAAGCGGCGGGAGCTTAGCGATATGGAAAGCTTGCGCTATGAGTTTTTCACCCAGCTTGATCAACTTGCCAAGGCACAGGAACAGGAACAGGAAATTGCCGCCGAGTTTCCAGAGGTGAGTTTCACCTATTCCGGATTTGCCAATGCCAACCGGCTTCGGCGTGAAAATCTTGAGGAAAGCATCACGGAAATAGAAGAAAAGATTTCCCTGCTCAATGAAGAAGTGGCCGAATGTTTTCAGGAACTGAAGAAATACGAGATCGTCGCCGATATGCGGGACAAGCAATGGCGACATCAGCAACTGAAAGCGGAGCAGCAGGAGATCGACGACATGGCTATAGAGCAGTTCCGACGTCAAACCTGATCCTCTTCCCTTCCAATTGAACTGTATCCCGAATTTTCTTGCGACGGTCTTTTTTGCCTGTTAGAGTGAACAAAACATGAACAAATAAAAAGGACTCCCGCAATGGATATAGCTTCTCGTGCGCAGGCATTTGCAGATTTGCATGACGCCGGAATCTTCGTGTTGCCAAACCCCTGGGATGTGGGGTCAGCTAAAATGCTTGCAGCTCTGGGCTATAAGGCTCTGGCGACAACAAGTGCCGGATATGCCTTCTCGAAAGGGATTGGCCTGACGGTTGGCGATGTTTCCCGGGAAGAAGCGCTGGCCCATGCGGCGGAGATTGTCCAGGCCACGAACCTGCCGGTAAGTGCGGATTTGGAGAATGGCTATGGCCATGATCCTGAGGATGTGGTGGAGACCATTAAGATGGCCGCGGATATCGGCCTTGTTGGTTGTACGATTGAGGATGCGACGGGAGATAAGGACAAACCGCTTTATGACCGCAGCCACGCCATAGAGCGGATAGCGGCTGGGGTTGAGACCGTGAAATCCCTGGACCGGCCCTTCATGTTGACAGCCCGGGCCGAGAATTATTTGTTTGGCCGCGATGATTTTGAGGACACGTTGGCCCGGCTTCAAGGGTATGAGGAGGTCGGGGCCGACGTGCTTTATGCGCCTGGCATGCCGGATCTTGAGGCGATCGCGTCCGTTTGCTCATCTGTCGGCAAGCCGGTCAATGTGGTTGCCGGTATTGGCTTGCCGGGGGTGACCCTGGGTGAATTGGAACAGGCGGGAGTGCGCCGGGTCAGTGCAGGATCGGCGCTGGCCCGCGTTGCCTATGGTGTCATGGTAGAAGCGGCCAGGGCCATTCATGAAACCGGATCTTTCGATCCGTTTCGCTCGGCGGCGTCGTTTGGCAGTCTCGCGAAACTCATTAAAATCGGAGGCGGAGAGAAATGAAAGGAGGTGCCATAGGCAAGTAAGGGCTCAGGCTTTGGAGCCGATGTGACTGTTCCCTAGTTGGGCGGCAAGTTCAATCTGTTTCTGACGTTCCGAGAACCGGCGCTGTTGATCGTCCGTCAAGCTGTCATGACAGCGCGGACAGGAGATGCCTTTTTTATAGAGTGGAGAAGATTTATCCTCCTCGGTGATTGGATAGCGGCAGGCATAGCATTGATCGTAGGAGCCTTTTTCCAGGTCATGATTGACCGTGACCCGCTGGTCAAAGACAAAGCATTCGCCTTCCCAGCTGCTGTTCTCTTTCGGGACATCTTCAAGATATTGCAGAATGCCACCCTCCAGATGGTAGACATTCTCAAATCCCTTGGAGAGCAGGTAGGAGGTGGATTTTTCACAGCGAATGCCGCCCGTGCAAAACATGGCGACTTTCTTGCTTCTGTCGATGTCCAGCTTGTCTTCGACAAATTGCTTGAACTCGCGAAAGGTCTTGGTTTCGGGATTGACGGCTCCGCGGAAGGTGCCGACTTCGACCTCATAGTCATTTCGGGTATCAATGAGGAGAACATCGGGATCAGCAATCAATGCGTCCCAGTTTTCGGGCTTCACATAGGTACCGACGGAATTTCTGGGATCGAGGTCAGGTGCACCGAGAGTGACGATCTCCTTCTTGAGGCGCACTTTCATGCGATAGAAGGGCTGGTTTTCGTTGAAGGATTCCTTGTGCTGGAGGTTGTCGAATCGCGGGTCGGATTTCAGATGAGCGAGAAGCGCGTCAATGGCCTCGCGGCTGCCGGCGACTGTGCCATTGATCCCTTCCCGGGCCAACAGGAGAGTACCCTGAATATTGTTGGATTTACAAAGGCTTAAAAGATCACCTTGCAAATCCTCATAGTCAGGCAGGTCAACAAATTTATAGAGTGCCGCAACGACAAACATGGACGCACTTCCGGTTTCACAAAAATCTGCCGGGGAATATGGCGCAGCATCGGCTTTGGTTCAAGACTTAGCTATTGGGGTAGAGGAATGACACGAACGGAATTTGACAATTATTGCGGCTCCTTACCCGCCGTGACCAACGTTATCCAATGGGGAAATGCGTCAGTCTGGAAGGTGGGCGGCAAGATATTTGCCATCTGCTCCCATTGGGGAGAGGGAGAGGAGCAGAAAATCAGCTTCAAATGCAGCGGTCTCTCCTATTCCATCCTCTGTGAACAGGATCATATCATCCCCGCACCCTATCTCGCCCGGGCGAAATGGGTGCAATTGGTGTCGGAGGCCGCCATGAATGATGACGACATCAAGGCCTATATCAAAGAAGCCCACAACATTATTAAGGCAAAGCTGACCCGGGCGAAGCGGCGGGAGCTGGGGATTGAAGAGGATTAATCCTTTGTGTCGGTGTTGGGGCTTTCCGTTTCCCATTCCGTCAGAGGATCGACAGGGAAAGGTTTGACCGCGGTAAAAACCAATTGCCCCGTAAAGCCTGTTATCTCCATATTCTCGGTGAACAGAGCAATAATATCGCTTTTCATCTTGGCTGGGATCTCCGTTTCACTGCGCAGCACGAGATCAAACTTGCTGCGGGTGAAAATTCCATCAAGCTGGATAGGACCGGTTTTTGTGAGGGACAGCTCAATAACGAAGCGAGATCCGTCCGCCTCACTCTCTTCCTGATCACCGTCCCGATGGGACCGGTGGAACAGCCGGACTTGCCGGAGGTTGCTGCCGTCATAAAATGGCAGATTGAGGCTTTTCCAGTCCTGACCGCCGGGCTCAGACTGCAGTCGCTGTAGGGTGGCGAAATCATCGTCAAGGGCTTGTAGTAACTGGGGCCGGCCCGCTTCCTTCAAGGCATTCTGAAAATCCCGACCCAGCCATTTGCCGACGGATCCGATCTGCAGCGCCGTCAGGAAGAACAGCAGGTTGTTGGACATCTGTCCGCCCACTTGCGGAATAACCGAACTGATCACCGACTGGGCGGCAATCGGGTCCTGATGGGCGACGACATTCAGGGCCAGCCGCAGATTTTGCCAGTCCCCCATCAGCCTGACCAGGGGGGGACGGGGGCCGGGCTGCTGGATATCCGTATAGGGCAGCGGGAATGCGGAGATCTTGCTTGCCGGAGCAAACTGAACCGTTGCGCCGGGTGCCGGCGGATTGGATGTTTTATAGGAAAAAGACCCGGCAGTGGAATTGACCTGTACGTGCCGAAGCCCGTTAGCCTCGGACGGTTTGCTGACTGCGATAACGCTGCCGCTGAACACATCCGGGCGCGGGGAGGAAGATGGGGCGCTCCGATCCGTCACCTGAAGAATAAGATTGGCTTTTTTTCCTACACTAAAGGGCATGGGAGAAGAAGCTTGCGGAAGCGGTCTGTCATCGAGGGGCTGCTGGAAACGCGCCTCCACCAGGTGATGCCGCAACAATTGCACTGTCGCTTCTCGCAGCGCCGATGGGCCCGCCGGAAGTGCCGTCTGACCGGATTGCGCCTTCGAGGCGTCCGGATTTTGCAAGCCGGAGCGGGTATAAATGGATAATTTCTCCAACCCCCGGGATATGTTCTGGGCGGCCAAACTCGTATTATCGGATTTTGAAGCTGGTATTAGATTTTGCGGTAATTTCTCGTTAGTAATACTAGTTGTGCCGAGGGTTGCCGCCAGGTTCTGCAGTCCGGATTTAAGCTCCATCGGATGCAGCTGCCCGGCCCGGACATAGCCGTCGGTCGGGTTGGCCGGTTTGTCGACGATCTGCAATAGCTTAAGGGAGAGGGGCGGTGAATAGGTTTTGCCGTCGACAGACACGAGACGGGCGAGGAACATGTCTTCGCTCTTATTCAGCTCGAACGTAATCTGGCTGCCGACAACAAGCGGGCTTTCACTGGTCACCCTGAAATTCCCAAGCTCCGTATGGAGAATGACATTGTTGGGGGCGGTCTTCGCCGTGACAACGGCGCTGATGAGCGCGACTTCCGGAGAGTCGCCTGCCGTCGGTGCGGGATTTGACGCGGGAAGGTTAGGCTGTTGCCCTGCCGGTTGCGTCGGATTAACCGGTGCTACCTGCTCGGGACCGCTGGATGGTGTTTGGGAGGTGCCCGCCACCGCTGGCGGCACACCGGATGTGGATCGAATGCCACTCATATTCCTTACCTACGTCAGGCAGGTCCTTCCATAATACCGCGGGCGAGGCGATCAATGTTCGACGCGGCGGTGGTTGTCGGGTGGCGGGTGAGCAGGGCAGTCTGTGATCGTATGGCATTGGCAACCCGCTCATCAAGCTCAATAATACCGGCAAGTTCCGGCTCAAGACCCAGAAAATTGCTGCAGGCATTTCTGAGTTTTTCGTATATTTTTTGACCTTCTTCCTGTGACTTCGCCATGTTGACGACGATGCGGATATCGACCTGGGCACTGCGTTGGGTCATGACCTTGATATAGGCATAAGCGTCGGTCACCGATGTCGGATCCCCGGTCGTGACGACAAGCTTAGGTCCCAACCCCTCCGACAGGCTGCGCACGGCCTCATCAATGCCTGCGCCGAGATCAAGAATGACATAATCATAATTATCGGCCAGCCCGCCAAGTTCTCCGCGAAGATGTTTTAGCTGATCCACCGGCAGGGTTCCAAGAGAGCCGGATCCGGAGCGGCCGGCAATAATATCGAAGCCGCCATCGGAATAAGGAAAGGCAACATCGCCGAGGCTCCGCTCACCGCTCATGACGGTTGCCAGATCCATTTCCGGCATAATGCCGAGCTGAATATCAACATTCGCCATACCGACATCGCCATCAAATAACAGGACTTTCTTACCGGCCTTGGCCAGGGACTGGCTGAGGCTGACGGCGAGGATTGTCTTGCCGACACCGCCCTTGCCCGACGCAACAGTTATCAGATTGGCGGCCGAGGTTCCGGCGGCCGGATGGGCGACGGGGCGATTACGAAGGGAAGGTTCTGTCTGGATCATGGGGCTACCTTGATAAATTCATTGCTGACGCCGGTTTGTGTCGGATCTCTCAAGAGAAGCCGGGCGAGGTTGACGGGAGTGATCGCATGCAGGCCTGTCGCCACGGACGGTGACACGCTGGCATATGAAAAGCTGAGCTTTGCTGCGTTGGCGGCGGTAAAAAGCCCGCCGTATCGGCGTGTGGTATCGAGACGGGTCGCGATCATGCGCTTGGCGCCAAGGGCCGCGAAGCGAGAGGCGATATCGCTCATTTCTGCAGTATCTGTGCCCGCCGCAATGACGGCAATCGGCTCGGCTTTCGAGGCGACGATGAGGCGGGTCAGGTTGGAAATGTCGTCATCTTCATAGGCATTGACCCCGGCCGTATCAATCATGATCTCCGCATCCTTGTCCAGCTTACCGGAGGACATAAGGGTGCCCAGCTCTTCTGGTGTTTTGGCGAGATGCAGTTTAAATTCCAGAATATCCGCATAGGACTGCAACTGCTCCAGAGCGCCGGGGCGCGTTGTGTCCGTGGAGACTAGCTGCAAATGACGCCCGTCCAGCTTGGCCTGGGCCGCAATTTTCGCAAGGGTGACGGTTTTTCCGACCCCCGGGGCACCAATCAGCAGGACCGGTTGACCGCCAGCAGACAGCCGGGTGGAATAGTTGAACCGGTTATCAAGCGCCGCCGCCAGGGAAATGGTCGCATCGTCAGACTCCACCGCTAGTGCAAGGCGGCAAAACTTCTCCGCCAGATCCGTTGGAATCCCATGATAGGCCATGGATTTGATCAGAATTTCCAGCTTGGCTGAGGGAAGCCCCACTGTTTTGGCAGGGGTTGCTTGTGACAGGGCCGCCCCACCATCAGAAGCTGTTTCCTCTGCGATAGGAGCTTGAATCGCTTCTGCCGGGACAGGCTTTGGTGCTTCTGTTTTCCAGTCGTCGTCCCAGTTCTTTGCCCAGATTCCTGTGTTTCTGGAGACAGGAGGAGATTGCTGCTCGACGGCGGCTGTGAGTTGTACTTCGCCCGCGTCTGTCTCTTGCTTTGACAGGATGATGGCTTCCGCTCCCATTTCAAGGCGAACCTGGTTCATTGCCTTGTCCATGGAGGTCGCTACAAATGTCTTTATCCGCATTTGATCAGAACCCTACACTTGCGCCAGAGTCTTGAGCTTGGCTTTGGGGTGGATCTCGTTTTGCGACATCACCACGGTCGCCGGGCGGAAGCGCTCGACGATGGAGCGGACATAAGGCCGGATTGCCGGGCTGGTCAGCATCACCGGGTTATGACCCTGATTGGCCAGCGTGTCGAAAATCTCCCGCACATTGCCGATAAATTCCTGCAGCATGCTGGGTGCCATGGAGAGCTGGCGATCATCGCCCTGGCCGATAATGGCATCGGCAAAATTCTGTTCCCATTGCGGAGTCAGAGTGATCAGCGGGATATAGCCGTCACCCGCCGAGTTGACAGCGGAGATTTGGCGCGCGAGGCGGGCCCTTACATGTTCTGTGATCATATTGATATTCTGTGTATATCCTGTCGCTTCGGAAATTCCCTCAAGGATGGTCGGCAGGTCCCGAATGGAGACGCGCTCTGCCAATAAACTCTGCAGCACCCGTTGCACACCGCTCACTGAAATCAGGGTCGGGATCAGATCAGCAACCAGTTTCTGATGATCATCCGGCAGCTCATCCAGCAATTTCTGCGTCTCCGCATAGGACAGCAGATCCGGCATATGATCTTTGAGGATCTCCGTCAGATGGGTGGTAATCACCGTAGCTGGATCTACAACCGTATAACCGCGGAAAGACGCTTCTTCCTTCTGGCCATCATCTACCCAAACCGCGGGTAATCCGAAAGTCGGCTCGGACGTTTCTTCGCCCGGCAAATCAATGGGCAGGCCTTGCGGATCCATGACCAGCAGGTTATTGGGCGGACATCACCAGTTCCGGCCTCGACTTCCTTGACCCGCACCAGATAGTTATTGGCGGGAAGCTGCATGTTGTCGAGAATGCGTACGCTTGGCATGACAAAGCCCATTTCACTGGCGATCTGTCGGCGCAGGGCTTTGATCTGGTCGGTCAGGCGATAGCCTTCGTTATCATTGATCAGGGTCAGCAATCCGTAACCCAGCTCCAGACGCAAATCGTCTATGGCCAGGGCAGTGGCAATGGGCTCCTCTGCCGGGACTGCCGTTTTCTGGCTTTCCAGCAGCAGTTGTTCTTCCTGTTTTTGGACTGCCTCTTTTCGCTGATTGAGGACGAAGGCTGCATATCCTGTTCCTCCCGCGAGAATAATAAAGGGGATCATCGGGACGCCAGGCAACAAGGACAAGCCGACCAGCAAAAAGGAGCTGACACCCAAAGCTCTCGGATATCCCCCGAGCTGGCTTAACAGAGCTTTGTCTGTGGTACCAGTGACACCACCGCGGGAGACCAGCAGGCCGGCCGCGACAGAAACGATAAGGGCGGGAACCTGGCTTACCAGGCCATCACCTACGGTCAGCAAAGTATAGCTGTTGGCCGCTGCGGTGAAGGTCAGATCTTCCTGGGCAACCCCGATAATGATGCCGCCGATGATGTTGATAAATGTGATCAGCAATCCGGCAATGGCATCCCCGCGCACGAATTTCGATGCCCCGTCCATGGCCCCGAAGAAACTGCTTTCATCCTCCAGTTCCTTGCGGCGCTGACGGGCAGTATCTTCATTGATCATCCCGGCGGACAAATCAGCATCGATGGCCATTTGCTTACCGGGCATGGCGTCCAGGGAGAACCGGGCCGCGACTTCCGCGATGCGTCCGGACCCTTTGGTGATAACGATGAAATTCACCAGAACCAGGATCGAGAAGACAATGATGCCGATAACGAAATTGCCGCCCATGACAAAGCTACCAAAAGCTTCAATCACATGACCGGCAGCGTCAGGCCCCGTATGTCCTTCAGACAGGATAAGCCGTGTCGAGGCCAGGTTCAGGGACAGCCGCAGCATCGTCGCGATCAGCAGGACCGTCGGAAACGAACTGAAATCAAGAGGCTTGGAGATAAAAAGGCAGGTCATCAGGATCACCACCGAGAAGGTGATGGAGATTGCCAGGCTGAAATCCAGAAGCCAGCTTGGCATTGGTAAAATCAGGACGACCAAAATGCAGACAACCCCCAGGGCGAGACCGATATCGCTCCGTCCCAGGGCTTTTGTCACGCGTCCCAGAAACTCACCATTTCCAGTTGCTGCGGTTTCCGGTTGCTGAATGTCACTCATTTGGTATGTGCTTTCCGGCTACTGATGGTCTTAAACACCCAAAGGGGTGCGTTGCTCGGATCCCGCCATGGGAACGGGCACACCTTCCGTGGAATATAGTTTCAGCTTGTTGCGTAAAGTCCGAATGGAAATGCCAAGGATGTTGGCCGCATGGGTGCGGTTTCCAAGGCAATGCTCCAAGGTATTCAGAATGAGATCTTTCTCCACATCCGCGACTTTACGCCCGACAAGCTGGCCATTACTGGCGGCCGTGTCAGTGGCTGTGCCATTGCTTTGCGCAGCGTCATGTGAGGCGGCGGGTGTGGCGGTGCCATCGGGCATCAGAATTGCTTCCTCGCCGATCTCATTTCCCTGACAGAGCAGCACTGCGCGGTGAATGGTATTTTCCAATTCCCGCACGTTACCTCGCCAGGGGTTTCTCTTCAGCATGGCCATGGCCTCATCATTGATGATGCGGTCTGGAAGGCCGTTGGCCTCGGCATATTTCTTGGCGAAATGCTTGGACAGGACTTCGATATCGAGAGCCCGTTCGCGGAGGGCCGGGATTTTCAGGGTCACGACATTTAGCCGGAACAACAGATCCTCCCGGAATGTTTTCTCGGCGACGGCTTCCGCCAGATCGCGGTTGGAGGTGGCAATGATCCGGATATCGACGGGAACCGGCTTGGTACCACCGACCCGGTCAATGATCTTCTCCTGAATGGCCCTGAGAAGCTTGGCCTGGAGCTGAATGTCCATTTCACTGATCTCGTCCAGCAGCAAGGTACCGCCATTGGCTTCCTCGAACTTTCCGATCCGCCGGGCGACGGCGCCGGTGAAAGCGCCTTTTTCATGACCGAACAGCTCGGATTCCAGAAGGTTTTCCGGAATGGCTGCGCAGTTGACGCAGACAAATGGCTTGTCGGCCCGGTTGCTGTTGGCGTGCAGATGACTGGCCATGACTTCCTTACCCGTTCCGGTCTCGCCGTTGATCAGCACGGAAGCGGAGGAGGGGGCGATCTGCTCAGCCAGGGCAACTACGTCCTTCATGGCCGGATCCGCGAAAATCAGATTTTTATCCTCTTGGGAAACCGCTTCCAGAACCGCAGCGATCAGCTCCGGGTCGGGAGGCAAAGGCAGGAATTCCTTGGCGCCGGCGCGGATGGCATTGGCTGCCGATGTGGCGTCCGTGTTGACCCCACAGGCGATAATTGGCAGGTTGATCCGCTCGTTTGTCAGGCTGTCGACCAGAGATCGGATGGGCAGATTGACATCAATCATCGCCATGTCGGCCCCCTTACCGGATCGGAGCGATCCCAGCGCCATCTCGATATCGTCAACTTGGCTCACTTTGGCACCGCGCGACATCGCGATTTGACTTGCCGCACCAATCTGACCATTCAGGGAACCAATTATAAGCAACCTCATTTGCTCACTCTCCTAACAAGCTTAACTAAAATACTGGACGCGGTTTGACGGCGGCAGCAACGTGTTCAATAACATTTCCAGACGACGGGGGTTTTCCTGCCGGCCAATGGACGCGGCGCCCAGCATGAAGACTCTGTTCAGGAGAACTTCTTCCGCCGAGTTGCGTTCGAGCTTCGATGCCAGCGGACCAAAAAACATATTGGCCAGCACGGCGCCGTAAAAGGTGGTCAGCAAGGCAACTGCCATGGCCGGACCGATTGTGGTGGGATCATTCAGGTTCGCCAGCATTTGCACCAGGCCAACCAGGGTTCCGATCAGGCCCATGGCCGGAGCAACCTCCGCGGCCTTTCTCAAAACACCGGAGCTGGTGCTATGGCGGGCGATCATGCCGTTGAGGTCATTTTGCAAGATGCGGTTGACCTCGTCGGCGGGCAGCCCATCGACAACAAGTTGCAATGATTTGCGCTGAAAGCTCTCTTCGTCCAGGGACTGCATATAATTTTGCAGATGCAGGACGCCTTTGCCGCGGCATTGCTCCGCCAGATCCAGCATGGAATAGGCAGCGGCGTCCGGCGCCAGATGGCGCCCCAGCAGGGTTGACCCGATCAGTTTCTGGGCCCGGATCACCTCTCCCATGGAGAAGCTGACGGTGGTCACCAGGAATGTTCCGCCCAGCACCACGAGGACCGCAGGTAGGTTGAAGAAAGATCCCATGGATCCACCGAGTATGACGGCACCGGTGATCACCGCGAAACCGCCAAACAGGCCGATAATAGTTGCGAAATCCACTTTATACACGACGATACCCGGCTTTCTCAGTGTCTGTCAGACTTGATGATTTCAGTCATGGTCACACCAAGGCGGTCTTCCACCACCACGACTTCACCACGGGCAACCAGGCGGTTATTGACATAGATATCTATGGCTTCCCCGACCTTGCGATCGAGCTCGACCACAGCACCGCGACCCAGCTTCATCAGCTGACTGACCTGCATTCGGGACTTGCCGAGAACGGCGGAGACATGAACCGGAATATCAAACACGGCTTCCAGGTCTGTCGCTGTCCGCGCCAACTCCGTATCTTCTTCCGGTGCCTGTTCGGCGGGTGCTTCTGCAGCTGCTGTTTCAGCAGGTAAATCCGCATTTTCCGGGGTCTCTGGCGTTTTGCCGAGGTCTTCCAGATTTAGTTCGTCTTCTTCTGCCACGTTTTCACTCCTCGCATTCGATCACTCTGCGTGATCATTCCCCACGTCGTTTGTATCTGGCTGATTGCCCGCTTGGATAAACCGCTCCACCAGACCACTCAACCGCTTCTGTATGTCCTCGAGATTTCTCTCGACACCCCCGTCCGCCCATTCGATACGGCAGTCGCCCGGCTGCATATCCGGATCGGGCAGCATGATGATATTGCCGGCATAGCCGGCTTTGGCCGATAGCTGTTCTATTTTCGGCATCAATGTTTCGGTCACATGCTCACTGGTCCGGACCACGACCCTTGGTTCCTCGGGAAGGTCCGACAGGCAGTCTTCAATCATGCGGACAACTTCGGTTTGCGGGGCGACCTGGAGCAATGCGGGAGCGATCTTTTCCGCAATTGCAAAGGCGAGACCTGCCGCTTCCTGCTTGACCTGTGTCAGTTGTTCCCCCTGGTCCTGCATCATCTGACTAAGCTGCGATCCCATAGTCTCCAGTAAAGATGCCATTGAGCTTTCAATCCCGGCCTCTGCCTGAGCCTGTCCGGCGCGAAGCCCTTCTTCATAGGCTTCCGTCTTCATCAGGGTGGCGTCCGCTTCCGTGTACAGCACAGGCTGGTTTTTCGCCGCAGAACCGTTTCCTGCTGCGCCGCCAAACTCCGTATCAAACATGAATTTTGTGTTTGTACTCATCAATCCCTGCACTCTAATAAATCAGCTCGTCATCACCGCCGCCGTCAGCGAGCAGGATATCCCCGTTGTCGGCGAGGTCCTTGGCGATGTTGACAATTTCCATCTGGGCTTCATCGACATCCTTGAGACGCACAGGACCCATGGCCTCCATATCCTCCCGCAGGATTTTTGCCGCCCGTTCAGACATATTCGTGAAAAAGAGATCCCTGAGGCTGTCGGAGGCACCTTTCAGGCAGATTCCCAGTCGCTCCTTATCAACGTTGCGCAACAGGGTCTGGACACCGGCAGGATCCAGCTTCAGCAGATCCTCGAAGGTGAACATCAGGGCCTTGATCTTTTCCGCCGAGTCGCGGTTGCGTTCTTCCAGGGCCGAGATAAAGCGCCCTTCGGTGTTCCGGTCGAAATTATTGAAGATCTCAGCCATCATCTCATGGCTGTCGCGCTTGTTGGTCTTGGCGAGATTACTCATGAACTCGCTGCGCAAGGTGTCCTCAATCTTATCCAGAACTTCCTTCTGTACGGATTCCATTTGCAGCATCCGGTTGACCACTTCCAGGGAGAAATCCTCCGGTAGGGTGGCAAGAACTTTCGCAGCATGAGAAGAGTTGATCTTGCTCATGACCACAGCAACGGTCTGGGGATATTCATTCTTGAGATAATTGGCGAGGACCTGCTCGTTCACATTGGCAAGCTTGTCCCACATGGTGCGACCGGCCGGGCCGCGAATTTCCTCCATGATGGTCTCGACCCGATCTCCGTTGAGGGCCTTCATCAGCAGGCGCTCTGTCGCCTCATAAGAGCCGACGATATTTCCCGTTGAGGAGATCTTGCCAGCAAACTCGACAAATAAGGATTCCATGGCTTCCGAGGATACGGAGCCCAGGTTGGACATGGCCTGGGAAATCTCCTTGATTTCCTCTTCATCCAGGCGGGGCCACAATTCTTTTGTATGCTCATCACCAAGGGCGAGCATCATGACCGCGGCCTTGTCTGGCCCGCTAAGATATTTTGGATCGGATACGACCATTAATCACTTTCCCCTTACGCGTCGTGATACAACCAGCTGCGAAGAATCGAGATCGCTTCGTCTGGATGTTTGTCAACGATTTCGCTGACTTTGTTCAAAGTTGAGGTTTTGACCTGCCCATCGACCTTGTCGATGTCGATCATGCTATCGACTTCATTCAATGTCTCTGAGCCCATTGCCATGCCTCCGGCTTGGCCTGGCCCTTCAAGGGCGGCAGTTGCGCCGCCTCCTTCAATACCGGCAACCGCTCCAGCTGCGGCGGCAGCGCCACCTGGTCCGGCGAGGGCTGGGACAACTCCTTCCGGGCTCAGTGCCCGGTTCAGCAAGGGCCGAACAACAAGCAGCAGCGCCAGAATAGCCACAACGACAAGGACGCCCATCTCACCCATTTTAAACAGGTCAGATTTGGTCAAACCCATGAAGATCTCGTCGGAAACTACTTCCTCTTCCGGGAAATCCGCAATTACCTGGGCAAATTGCATATTGACGACTTCAACCACGTCACCGCGCTCCTCATCATAGCCGATCGCTGACTTGACGAGACGGCCGACCTGCAGCAACGCGTCTTCCTCAAGCGGCTGATAGGTCCGGGTTCCATCCTCGGCGACGTCTGATCGCCCGTTGACCAGCACTGCAACCGTGAGGCGCCGAACCAGCCCGGATTCCCGGGTTTCTGTCGTTATGGTTTTTGAGATCTCATAGTTGACGGTTTCCTCCGTCCGGGACGCCGCGCTTTCGGAATTGGATCCATCACCCACATCGGCATCCGCTTCGGGCAGGTTGTTGGCCACGGTCACTGCCTGATCTCCAGCGAGCCCCTCATTGGACGAACTGGATTCCTCCACAAGCTGAGTGGACCTGACGACCTGACTATCCGGATCAAAAGTTTCCGAATGGACAGTGCGCTGATCGAAATCCATGATGGCGCTGACCTCGGCCCTTACATTGCCCGGACCAAGCGATTTTTCCAGCAGCTGTTCGATCTGCTCCTTCACACGGGTCTCATAGGTGACGCGCATAAAGTCGGTTTGTGAGCTACCGCTCGTCCCCGGAGTGTCCTTGCCGTCTCCTCTTGCCAGCAGGTTGCCGTTTTCATCGACGATGGAAATATGAGTGGGTGTCAGGGTTGGAACAGCGGCGGCGGCAAGATGCTGGATCGCGGCGACCTGATCATCCGACAGCCGTCCGCGGCCATTCAGTTTCAGAACAATGGAGGCGCTCGCCTCTCTTTTATCGCGGCTGAAGACCTCTCGCTTAGGCAGGACAAGATGCACCCGGGCAGCAGAGACATTGTTTAAGGCCCGAATGGTCCGGGCAAGTTCCCCTTCCAGAGCCCGGACGAAATTAACATTCTGGACAAAGCTTGTTGTGCCGAAGGTATCCGAGTTATCAAAGATCTCATAACCGACGGACCCGCCATTTGGAAGTCCGACTTCAGCCATGCTGAGTCGCAACCGGGCGACCTGGTCTTCCGGGACCAGAACATCCCGTCCGTCATTCTTGATCTGAAACGGAATTTGCTCGGATTCCAGTCTTGCGACAACGGCGGCTGAATCTGTCGGCTCAAGGCCACCATATAGAAGCGAGTAATCCGGAGCCGTGATACGTGTTGCCATGAGCATGATGAGGGAAATCAACCCGACTGCAACGACCCCCAATATTATAATCCGTACAGCACCTAAACTCTGAACTAGTTGGCTCAATCCATTCACTGCAGACACCCGATGATAAGTAAAAAACGCGTAAAATTATTCTCCACGACAAGAAAAATACGATGACTTGATAAACAAGTAGTTAACAGGGGGGCAAAAATTGCCGGGTGTGGGAATTTTTTGCCTAGCGATTTTCAGGACCGTTTCAGGGGAGCGGCGACCAGGCTTGAAAAAACAAAACCCGACGGTAACGCGCCGGGTCTTTAAAAAAGTAACTAACGTGAAAATTGATTAATCGTTATTGTGCAACGTATCACCGGGACGATATTCCTGAATACGTGTCGTCCGTAAACCCGGCAGGCCATGTCTGTCGATTGCCTTCTGCCAGGAGAGGAATTCCTCGACAGAAAGGGTGTAACGCTGACAGGCGTCATCAAGACTGATCAGTCCACCACGGACAGCGGCAACGACTTCAGCCTTGCGTCTGATGACCCACCGTTTCGTATCCTTCGGCGGAAGGTCATGAATGGTCATTGGCTGGCCATCCAATCCAATTATCCGGTTAACTTTGCGGTCAATGTGCGACTGCATGTTTACATTACCTCATTAAAACTCTTGGTCTTGAGTTTGGATAATACGGGGTTCGTTTTAACAAACCGCTAAAGAGCTTGGTTAATTTTGTCTTCATGGCAAAAGGGAGTAATTTTCGCCATGAAGACGGCAGTTTACTTAAGGTCTGATTAACGTTTCAGACGGATCAGTTCTTCCAGCATTTCATCGGCCGTGGTGATAATCTTACCGGCTGCAGAGTAGGACCGCTGGGTGATGATCATGCGGGTGAATTCCTCCGCGATGTCAACGGTAGACGCTTCCGTTGCCGAGGAGATTATTTTACCGGCGCCGCCCAATGTTGCTTCACGCAAGGTGAACGTACCGGAATCTGGTGTTTCATCATAGGCATTGCCATCATTGTTTCTCATGCCGTTTGGATTGGCAAAAGTCGCAACCGGAATTTTGTAGATTTCCTTTGATGTGCCGTTGTCAAACTTGGCGATCACGGTCCCTTCTTCATTGATGAAGACGGAGTTGAACGATCCGAACAAGGCGCCGTTTACATCCGAAGAAACCAATTCAGATGGAGAGGCGAATTGGGTAAATCCGTCTGACTGACCATCGGTGCCGAAGTTCAGGTTGACGATTTGTGGCGTATCGATGCCGAGAGCAGCGGACCAGGGAATGTTGATACTGTTACTCAAAGTAGAGCCAGCTAAATCCAGTGTGCCGTTGGAATTGAACGCGGCGATCTGGGATGCGAGTACATCCTGGGTTCCGTTACCATCGGTATCTGCAGTGATTTCTACGGTCCATTCGTTGGGCGTAGCCCCGGCACCGGTTCGCAAGAAGTTAAAGGTGACGGCGTGGGCGGAACCCATGCTGTCATACACCTGGAACGAGCGAACAAAATGTGGAGGTGTTGTCCCGTTGGCCATATCACCGGCCACATAGCCTGCGCCAAAAGTCGCCTGGTCGGTAGAAAGATTGACTTTCAAGTTAATGGTCGAGGTTGCTTCGGCGTTTCCGGTTAGTCCGGTGATATTAACCGGGCTAAGTGCGGCCAGGTCAGACTGATTGGCGGGAATGTTTCCGTCTGGATCAATTTCCCAGCCTTGCAGGTAATATCCTTGGGCATTACGCAGAAGGCCATTGGCATCAGGCTCGAACGTTCCTGCACGCGTATAGGTATAGTTCCCTCCGGTTACAGCCGGATTGGGGACCGTGTTCACGACAAAGAATCCGTCACCGGCAACCGCCATATGGGTCGTTGAATCAGATGCGGTTATCAGGCCCTGTTGATCTACTTGGGCTCGGGGATGCACCAGAACGCCGCCGGCGGAATAAGACGTATCCGTCGCACTCTCCGTGACCAGTGTGGAAAAAATTGCGTTTGTGCCTTTGTATCCGATTGTGTTCGTATTGGAAATATTGTCGGAGATCATGGCCATGGCAGTTGATTGGGCTGCCAGACCGGATACTCCGGAAAACATTGCTGCTGTAAGACTCATTTTTCTACTCCTCGTTTACCGCCCGTCTCTATAAAGACTGGAGCGCTTGGGTTGGCCGCGCTCAGGCGGACGGATTACTCTCTTCTGCTATATGGACGGAGGTGATATTGGCCAGGCCAATGGACACATTTCCGATTTTCAGAACGGGTTGACCGTTCACTGTTTCGACGCTCGTAGCGACGCCTTTGAAGCTATAGGAGACGGCGACATCGCTACCGCCGGATGTCTGACCTTTGGCAACCAGATAATAGGCGCCGTCCGGAGCTGTGGTCCCGCTGGTTGTGGTACCGTCCCAGCTATAGGTCTGGGCACCGGCGGAGGCACTGCTTGCTTCTTCCGTGAAGACTTTATTGCCGTTCACGTCATAGATTTCATAAGTCACGTCGGACGCACTTGCGCCAAAGTCTATATTCCAGGACGCATCGCCGTTGGTAAAGTTGGCGACGTTCAGGTTGGAGCCGACCTCCTTGCCGAGATAATTGATCAGAGTGGCCGCCTGGCTGTTCTGCTGATCAATCTGCTGCAACTGAACCAGTGCTTCCAAGTTCTGGTTGGTGGCAATCGACTGCTCGACATTGGTGAAATTCACCAACTGGTTGGTAAACTCATTGGTATCGGTCGGGTTGAGAGGGTCCTGATATTGCAGCTGTGTTGTCAGCAATGTCAGGAAGTCATCGAAATTGCTCGCGAGATTGGTCGACGCCTGGGTCGCCGCGCTCGCCTCCGTCGTCCCTAAGGCGCGATTTATTTCAGCTAAATCCATGCTCTTGTCCTCATTTCAATAAATTGATCTGTCAAAATTTTTGTTAAACCTGAATATCCAAATTACCGTCTGTGAGCTGTGATGACGCAAGCTCGGCGGGCATCTCCGCCTCGAGCGGCATATCTTCGACAAGATCAGGTCCGTCCTGGCCGCTGTCGGCGAAGCCCGGGGTTTCATTACCGCCTTGTTCACTCATTGCGAATTTCAAGCTGCCAGAGCCGGTTTCAAATCCGGCATCCTGCAAAGCCTTTTCAAGTGCCCGGGAATCCTGCTTGAGGATATCGAGGGTTTCTGATTTGTCGGCGCTGATCACGGCCTGGACCCGGCCGTCATGACCCAGTTCCATCTTGACCTCAACCCGGCCCAGTTCGGATGGATGCAGGCTGATCTTGATGCGATCGACACCATCCTTGGCGGCGTTGCTAATCTGCATGGCGACCTGATCGGAAACCGCAGCCTGTCCGGCGGCGCGCATGGCATTGGCCGTCTGGCTTGCCGTATTGGCTGCACTGCTATCGACCCCCTGAACGGCACCGGTGCTGGTCGGCACGACATTTGTCATGACTTCCTTGACAGCGGCGACACCTTCAGTGGCGACAGCCGGAAGAGCTTGTCCAGCTGGATTTTCTGTCAGTCCCAGCTGTTGTGTCATCGCGCCGGCGACGGCGCCATTTTCAGCCATGGCTGCAGAGACAATATTTGTCGTGCTGGCAAGGTTTGACTGAAAGGTGGTTTTTGTCGCTGCTGCGCTCAGGCTGATCTTGCCCTTGCTGTTATGCAAAAGTTCAGTGATCTTGGTCGAGAGAATATCTTTCTCGGCCAGGCGGGCATTGGCATCGGTCCGGATCTTCTCCAGCGCCTCAGCGGATGGTGGCTTGGTTGTATTTTCAGTCGTAAAGACCGCAGGCGTTTTCTCTGCCGACGCCTCAGGTTTGGCATTGGAGGCATTCTGAGCTGTGGCTTTCGGCTGAGTTTCCGTCGGGGCAGGCGGGACAACAGCCGCAGCTGCATTTGCCGCTTTTTGAGGTGTTGTCGGCGCCGTAGCCTCTGCTGCCTTACTTGCCGCCTCTGTCGCAGGCGCGGCCACTTTCGGATCAGCGGCAGGCGCTGTTGGTGCGGGCAACGCCGTCTCGGTTGGCTTGGCAGCCGTGTTGGCAGTATCAGCTGCATTAGGAGAAGCAGGCACAACAGGCGTCACGGCAGGCTGGGCAACGGCAACCTGAGTAGTTTCAGTCGCCGTCTGTTGAGGGACGTTTGACTCCGCCTTCGCTTCCGTCGGTTTTGGATCGGCAGGAGCGGCTTCTTCGGAAGCCTCGCTTGTATATGCCGGTTTCTCAGTAATGCCGGATGTTTCCTCAGACGCAGATGCCTGTTCAGGCTGCTTTGCCGAAGCCGCCTCTTTAGGGGGCGTTGCGGCAGGAGCCTGTTCCGGACGATTGTCAGGTCTGTCTTCTCTGTCATCGAGATAGGAGGCGAAATCCTCCTTCGAATAATCGTCGTAGTCGGTATCCCGATAGTCTGGCTCGCGCCGGGTTTGCGCGGAAGACGTTCCAATGATCTGTGCTACATCCATAATTCAACTCTTTTTCTTTTGGTTCCCCGCCGTCGCGGTTTTATCTCCCGTTCTTTAAAGCAATCTTCGGGCCAGTTTTCAGAAGCAGGATTAAATTCAATAAAAACAATAGCTTGAGGAAAATGGATGAATTCTAATTAGGCGGAAAAAATGTCTCCTTCGGGCAATTCTTTCCGCTGTCAGGTGCGAATAATGCCGGGCAGGGTCTTTTTTCCAATGAGGTATGAGAGACACGGGTCAAGCCGTCGGTGCGCCGCCTTAAACACCGCGCGTATATAAGAGCCGGACAAGTTGGCACCGAAATTGCTCCTATAGGTCCAGATAGAAAGTCAATATTGGCTGAAAGAGGCCGGATAGAATATGAGTAAAATGATGATACGGTATTATAATCAAA
This sequence comes from Sneathiella sp., assembly GCA_965228285.1. Taxonomy (GTDB): domain Bacteria; phylum Pseudomonadota; class Alphaproteobacteria; order Sneathiellales; family Sneathiellaceae; genus Sneathiella. The sequence continues at coordinate 1,967,229 of OZ245808.1, read as the reverse complement.
GAGTTAGAAGTTTTTTGGCGGACAATATGAGGCCCCTGAAAAATCGCTACGGGACGGCAGGATTTTCCCCGTCCGGGACGTTTTTACCCCATATTCTGACCGATCTGACAGCTGCAGGGAGCCGATAAGATGAGCTTGAATGCAATTTTCAATTCCGGTATTTCGGGTATGTTGAGCCATCAGGCGGCTCTCAATGTTACCTCAACCAATATTGCCAATGTCCAGACGGAAGGATATGCCCGCAAGACTGTGGATTACAGTTCGGTGGTCATCGACGGCGTCGGAGCAGGGGTCGAGATATCCGAGATTCGTCGCATTACTGATGAATTTATTGCCAAGGAACTCCGCTTGTCGACGGCCGGATCGGAACAGTATCGCGCCATGTCGGAGATCCATACTCAGCTGCAATCCCTGCTGGGGGATCCGGCGGACAACAAATCCCTGACCGGAAAGCTTGACAGCCTCAATTCGGCTTTTGCGGCTCTGGCCGTTGATCCGTCCATGTCTATTTCCCGAACCGCGGCACTGGCCGAGTTTGCCAATTTCGGAATTGAAACCGACAGGTTGTTGACCCAGGTGGAGGCCCTCCGCAAGGAAGCGGATACGCATATTCAGAGTGAGGTCAATATTGTCAATGATGCGCTGCTGCGTATTCATGAGCTCAACCTCGACATTAAATCGGCAACCCAAAGCAATCAGCCAATCGGAGAGCTGGAGGATCAGCGTGATCAGGCTCTCAACAGTATTGCCAAGATCATGGATATCAAGACCTATCCGACAGGAGATGGCGGCATCGCCGTTGTCACTGATGCCGGTCAGCAGTTGTTGGACTTTCAGCCCCGGCAGCTGGTTTATGCACCGGCGGCCATCGTTACCTCGGAAACCACTTTCGATCAGATTTCCATCAATGTCTATGATGTGGAATCCCAGACTGTTGCCGCGACTGGCCAGCCCCTTGATCCGGAGTTGCAAAGCGGGTCTTTGCGCGGTTGGCTGGATATGCGGAATATCGAGCTCCCGAATTTCGGGGCTCAGATCGGCGCGCTGGCGTCTGCCGTCGCCGAGCAATTCAATGCCATTCACAACGAGAACATTTCTGTTCCGCCACCAGCGACCCTGAGCGGTCGCAATGCGGGTGCCCTGGCGACCGATCTGCATGGATTTACGGGCCAGGCGACCTTTTACAGCTTTGATGCCAACAACAATATCCAGGCGTCCTATACGGTCGACTTTGATAATCCCGGAACAAATACCATCGCCGATGTCATGGCCGAGGTAAACGGCGCCCTTGGCGCCGGTACCCTTTCCCTTGCGGGTGGGGCCCTGACAATGGCCGCGCAAGGGGGCGCGAGTGGTGTCGGCATTGGTCAGGATGCAACCACCCCCTCGGACCGGGGCGGAAGAGGGTTTTCCCATTATTTTGGTATGAACAACCTGGTCTCGGCAAAGGTTCCGACGTCTTTTGATACGGGGATGGTAGCCGGGGATGCCCATGGCTTTTCCGGGACCACGGAAATTTTGCTGAAGGGCCCGGACGGGCAGGAGCCGGCGTCCGTGACCATTGACTTCGGCGCAATCGGCGGCACCATGGCGGACGTCATCAACGAAATCAACACGAACCTGGGGCCCTATGTGACAGCCTCCCTGAGCGCCGAAGGAGCGCTGGTTTTTTCCAATGCCACTGGCTATGACAACTATTCCCTCAATGTGACTTCCGACAGTTCCGATCGCGGCGGCACGGGGGTCGGCTTCCCGGAGATGTTCGGGGTCGGCAGGCGCTATCCGTCGGATGCCGGACTGGAGTTCGGCGTTGTTTCCTCCATCTCTGAAGACCCCCAGACCTTGGCCCTGGCCCGGGTCGATCCGACGGGCACCCCGTCATTGACCATTGCGGACAACCGCGGGGCACTGGCCTTTCAGGACCTGGCAAATTCCGGCATGGCCTTTGAGACCTTAGGTGGGCTGACAGGATCGACTGTGACCACGTCAGAATATGCGGCTCAGATTCTTGCCAAAGCCGGTCTCGACGCGGCGCGGGCCGAAAGCCTGCAGTCAGACAGGGAAGCCCTTGCCGGTGCTCTTGAGACCCGGATGGAAGAAGTTTCCGGCGTCAATATGGATGAGGAACTTGCCAATCTCATTATTTACCAGAATGCGTATAACGCCTCGGCGCGCCTGATCACCACGGCCCGCGAGATGTATGACACTCTGCTGAATATCGTTTAGGAGAAAATTGATGACACGTGTTTCCACTTTTCAGCAAAGCCAGGTTCTTCTCAATGAAATGCTGGCGGCCCAGAAACAAGTTGCCAAGGCCCAGCTTCAGGTGACCACCGGGCATGTCGCGGAGCATTACAAGGATATCCACATGGATATCACCAGTCTGGCGGGCGGCAAGTCCCTGCTGGCGCGGCTTGAACAGCATCAGGTGAATAACAGCCGGATTCTCAGCCGTCTTGCCAGCTATGATCAGGCGATCGCCGGTATTGAGAGCTCAGGCGGTGATGTCCTCGGAGCCGTGATGTCGGCCATTAACACGGCCTCGACCCAGGGTCTGTATTCGACGATTGAGGGCTCCTTTGATAATGTCCTGAACTTTCTCAACAGTCAGAATACGGAGGGCTATCTGTTCGGCGGTACCAACCGGGATATGGCGCCGGTAAGTATCACCTCTATTGACGATCTGCTGGTTGCGGCGGAACCGCCAACGGATATTTTTCAGAATAATGATCTGAAAACCGCTGTTCGCATCGACGAAAACCGGACTTTGGAAACCGGCATTCTCGCCGATGAGCTGGGTCTTGAAATCATGACCGCTTTCCAGCGTCTGGTCATGTGGCAGAACGGAATTGTCCCGACAACCGCCCCGGTGCCGGTCGGGCCGTCGGGGAGTTTCGTCACTCCTCTCAGCCAGGAAGATCAGGATTTTCTCGTGGGTGAGATTGCCAATCTCGAACAGCTGATCGATAACATCAGCGCTTTTCGCGGCGACAATGGTTTAAATCAGAAGACCATTGAGGAGACGCAGGCCACCCTGTTGCTGCAGAAGAATCAGGCGGTGGAGCTGATCAGCAATATTGAGGATATTGATGCGGCTGAAGCCATTACCAATCTCAACGAGAAGAATTTCGCTCTCGAAGCTTCCTATAATGTGCTGAGCCAGATTAACCGATTGAGTCTGCTCAACTTCATTTAAAGGGGGGAAGGTCGGCGGGCTTTGCCGGTCCGTTCCCCACCGAAAAGCTTGCATAATGGCGCAGTGCCCCTATATTGCGCGCCATGAATTCACTTGGTCTAAATTCTGCTCCTGAAGACACCCGTGTCGTTGTCGCCATGTCCGGCGGTGTCGACAGCTCGGTGACGGCTGCCTTGCTCAAAGACCAGGGCTATGACGTGGTCGGCATTACCTTGCAGCTCTATGATCACGGGGTGGCGGTGCAGAAAAAAGGCGCCTGCTGTGCCGGACAGGATATCCATGATGCCCGGCGGGTGGCGGAGGCCATCGGCATTCCCCATTATGTACTCGATTATGAAAGCCGCTTTCAGGACAGTGTCATGGAAGAGTTCGCCGACAGCTATTTGCGCGGCGAAACCCCGGTACCCTGTGTGCGCTGCAATCAGACGGTGAAGTTCCGGGACCTTCTGGAGACCGCGCAGGATCTGGGCGCCGAGGCGCTGGCGACGGGGCATTATCTGCGCAGGGATGAAGTGGGTGGCCGGGCGCGGTTGTATCGCGGCCGGAATGCCGTCAAGGATCAGAGCTATTTCCTGTTCGCCACCACCCAGGAACAGGCGGATTATTTGCGCTTCCCTCTTGGCGGATTGACCAAAGACGAAACCCGGGCGCTGGCGGATAAGTATAATCTCGCCGTGGCCGCCAAGCCGGAAAGCCAGGATATCTGCTTTGTGCCAAACGGCAACTATGCCTCGGTGATCGAGCGTATGCGGCCGGGGGCGGGGGTTCCGGGGGATATCGTCGATATGGATGGCACGGTTCTCGGCCGTCATACCGGCATCATCAATTACACCATCGGTCAGCGTCGCGGGCTCGGAGTGGCGACGGGCAGTCCGCTCTATGTGACGCGCATCGATCCCGACCGGAACCGGGTCATTGTCGGCCCCGTGGAGGCGCTGCAGGTCTCTAAAATTACCTTGCGGGACGTCAACTGGATCGGCGATAGGCCACTCGGCGAGGAGGGGGTTTCCGTCACCGTCAAGGTCCGCTCCACCCAGGAACCGGTCGCCGCCACCCTCTTTGGCGCCGCGGATGGCTGGGCCGAGGTTGAATTATCCACGGCGGGGCAGGGGGTTTCTCCCGGTCAGGCCTGTGTGATCTATGATCAGGACCGGCTTCTCGGCGGCGGTTGGATCGTCGGCACCGAGGCCCCGGTCAGGCTGTCCTCCGAGGTTCGGGCATCGGCCTGAAAATTCCGATTTCGTCGCTTGACAGGCCCTTGTAAAAGCCCTAAAAACCGGGCTCTAAATTGTGCATCGGGACGTCATTGATCTGTCCATTGCGCGCATCGATGGCTCCTTAGCTCAGTTGGTTAGAGCGGTGGAATCATAATCCATGTGTCCCCAGTTCGAGTCTGGGAGGAGCCACCAACCTCAAAAGCCGGAGTTGAGACCCCCGTCTCCTCCGGCTTTTTTGTTGACTCAGTCCACTAGTTTGTTGACAGAGTCAACAAAATTTCCCCCTGATGTCGAAATTACAGAAAATTGTCCGCCCCCGTCCTCGTCGTAAAGTATGACTTATGTCACATTTTATCATATTTATTCTGAATCCTATTGACGTCCCTTTTTGTCGGAATGCTATGGGTTTTGAATGATTACAGTTAAAAAACTCAAAGATGGAAACAATCACCTCTGGGTCTTCTGCGGCTCCCTGGACTGCCAGCGATCAGTGGAATTCACCCCTGAATATCTGGAAATGATGTATGGGGAAAACTACGATCTGGCGGTTTTCCGCAGATCCCTCAAATGTAAAAAATGCGGCGGAAAAGATGTCTCTTTCCGGCTCGTCTATCAGGGGCATGAACCGCGTTACGGCTCCCTGATGAGCGGCGTGGAGCGATCAGACGAAAAGAACCCGTAATATTACATCACCCGCAATACATCTTAAGCTTGAGAATCACTTATAGATTTATGCTATAGTTATTTGCAAATATGCAGTGAGTATTTATGTAGCTCTAATTTTGAATTGGTTGATCAGGTAATGCGATTTGACAAGATAGTCTTTTATACGCTCTGCATTGGCGCTCTAATATTGGTCTCATTTACGTTTGGGGCCTATTCCGCGATCCGGGGAAACACTGCTTATGCCGTCCTGAATTACGTCCATGATCATGTGAAGGAATCCATCGAGGATGTGGGGCTGTCTTTGCAGTCAAATATCTCCCCTGTTGCCATACATCTTCAGCCGAACCGCAATACGGGTGCCGGCGTGACTGTAAATACGGCATCCGACCAGGAGTCCCTGATTTTTCTGGCGGGCTTTTTTGACGAGAGCAAGGGGTTGAGGTTGATGCGGCGCAATGGGGATGTGATCGCAAATTGGCCGGTTGTCTATAGTGACTTTTTTCCAGATACGAGCTTTCTTGCCCGCCCGCCCGCCAATGATTCCCTGACAGAGATTCACGGGGCGGTCCTCAATCCGGATGGCAGTGTCGTTTTCAATTTCGAGTATTTCGGAAGCGTCAAACTTTCCCGCTGCGGCGAGGTGGAGTGGACCCTTGAGCATCCCACGCATCACTCGGTGGAGCGGGCCGAGGGCGGAGGATACTGGATTTCAGGCCGCATCAACCACGAGGATATCGCCGCCGATGCCTTTCCGCCTTTCACCACTAATTATGAGGGGAGATGGCCCTATGAGGAAGACCTCATCCTGAAAGTATCCGAGGAGGGTGAGATCGTCATGTCCGCCTCCGTGCCGCAGATTTTCTATGATAATGGCCTCGCCGCGGTCTTGACTGCGACGGGATTCAGCTTTTATCGCGAGCCGACGTACGACTATGAACTTCTGCACCTGAACAAGGTGGGAGAGCTGTCTTCAGAAATTGCTGATAGTTTCGGCAAGTTCGAAGCCGGTGATCTCGTCATTTCAATGAGGAACCATAACCTGGTGGCGGTGGTCGATCCGGATACCTGGAAAATCCGCTGGCATCAGATCGGTCCCTGGGTCCGCCAGCATGATCCGGAGTTCAACCCGGACGGCACCATTACCGTTTTCAATAACAATGCCTATCGATATGGTCTGGACGGGCAAAAAGCTAAGCCCTCCTATCCAGTATTGACCTCCAACATCATTCGGGTTGATCCGGCAACGGGAGAGTCGGAGAGAATATACGGAGAGCGAGAGGGGGAGTGGTTCCAGACCCACGTGCTCGGCAAACATGATCTGACCCCGGGCGGCGGCATGATCATCACGGAATATGAGGCTGGCCGTGCCTTTGAAATAAATGCCAAGGGGGAGATCGTCTGGGAATTCATCAATACATATGGTGATGATCATGTCACGGGATTGACCGAGGCCCGTGTCTTTCTTCCGTCCTATTTTACCGTCACAGATTGGAGCTGTCCGTGAAGATTATAGCCAAGCATTTTGTGAAGGGTCTTAGCCACAGGCTGCCTGCCGCGCTATCCATGGCCCTGACATTTCTCCTGATCAGCACGGCACCGGCCAGTGCCTATATTGGTCCGGGGGCTGGGATCACGGCAATTGGTACCGTCCTTGCCCTGATTGGCGCGGTCCTGCTCGCCATTGTCGGTTTCCTGTGGTACCCCATCCGGCGCTTTCTCAGGAACCGACGGGCGAAACAGGCCGAGCTGGCAGAGGAAAAACCAGCGGAAAAAGATGCTGTAGACTGATGTCCGTCTACCTAATCGGCACAGCGGCCATCCTCGTTTTTGCTGTCGCCTTCTATTATTCAAAACTGGTTCCGGTCTGCCGGAACGCCATCTCCCTGGCCCAGAATGCCGTCGGGGTGATGCGCAGCGAGCAGCTGAGCGAAGAGGAAAAAGAGACAGCCGTCCAAAAGGCCTCCCTGCAATTGCTGGGAAAGTTCTTCAGTATCCTCGTGCGGTCTTTGCTGGTTCTCCTGGCAAGTGCGCTGCCCATAATCATCGCGGATCAGATCGGATGGGTTGGCAGTGACGATGCCATCGCCTGGCTCTCCCGCATTGATGTGATTGTTGTAACCTGCGGGGTCATGCTGGCCCTTTATTTTCTGTTTCGGAAATTGCGCACCTAATGGAAAGCTACAGTTCCCTCGATAAATTCGTTCATCGCCTCATCTATGGGGCGCGGGGTCTGCAGATGACCGCGAGCGATATTGAGCGGGCCCTCTATGCAAAACAGTATCGAGACCTGCCTCTTGAAAAGCCGATTTTCATTACCTCTCTGGCCCGGGCCGGGACAACCATTCTGCTCGAAGCCCTGAACCGCTTCCCCGGTCTTGCCACCCATCTCTATCGGGATATGCCGCTGGTGCAGGCCCCCATTCTGTGGGAGCGGCTGATGGGGAAATTCAGGAAAGATACGGGACAGAATATGCGCGCCCATGGGGACGGCCTGATGATCGGCCAGGACAGTCCCGAGGCGTTTGAAGAGGTGATCTGGATGGACGCCTGCCCCCGGCACTACAAGGGCGACAGGATTACTCTATGGAACATGAACGAGCCGCTGGATGACCTTAAATCAGCATTGGAAGAGACCATGCGGAAGACCATCTTTTTGCGCTGCCAAGGGGAAAAAGGGCGTTATATTTCAAAGAATAACGCCAATGTCATTCGAACGGAGATATTGGCGAAACTGTTTCCCGACTGCCTCATCCTGATCCCCGTGAGGGACCCGGTCACTCACGCGGCCTCTCTGCTGCGCCAGCATCAGAATTTCCTCAAACAGCATGCGGAAGATGCGTTCGTCAGAAAGTACATGCAGGACATCGGGCATTTCGAGTTTGGGGCGTTGCATAAGCCCTTTGATGTTCCTGAGTTCGAGGCGCGATGCGGTCCTCTCGAAACCACATCCCCCGACTACTGGCTGACCTACTGGATTGCCCTTTATTCCCATGTGCTGAGCAAATCAGGGGATCCACATATTTCCATGATCTCGGCGGAGCGTCTGGCAGCGGATCCTTATGCGGGCCTGACCCGTATCGCCGAAATGGCTGATCTGCAGGGAGAAGAGACACTCCGATCCGCAGCGGCCCTGTTTAAACCCGCCCCGCCCCGCAATACAGAAGGCTTCAGCGCGCATCTGATCGAGGAAGCTGACAGCCTCCATCAGGCCTTGCTGAAAGACAGCCTCGTCTGATCCGGGTCAGGTTAGCCGATCTGCTTTTTGACCGGCGGCAAATCGACAAACTCTCCGGGCCGTTTTTCGGCATTGGCTTTCATGGCTTCGAAAATTTCCTCCCGCTGCAGCATGCTGGCATTCCAGATGGCAATATAATCGAGGCTGTCAGCGACCGAGTGATCGCGGGAATAATTCATCATCTGTTTGCAGCCGGCAATGGCCAGCGGCGCCTTGCTGGCTATTTCCGCCGCCAGGGCCATGACCGCCGCCATCATCGCCTCCTGGCTCTCAAACACCTTGTTGATCAGGCCGCAGTCCTTGGCTTCATCGGCTGGCATGCGGCGGCCGGTATAGGACAGCTCCCGCGCGATACCGTCGGGAATCAGTTTGGTGATGCGGGGAAAGGTGCCGACATCAGCGGTCATGCCGATATTGGTCTCGAATATGGTGACAAAGGCATCTTCGGTGGCATAGCGCATATCGCAGGCAGTGATCAGATCGACCCCGCCGCCGATGCAGCCACCCTGAATGGCGGCGATGACCGGGATACGGCATTGCTCCAGCACCGTAAAACTGTCCTGCATATTCTTGACCGTGGCGTAGAAGTCCGCCCCGGCGCGGATGCGGGCAGCGCGCTGTTCCTCAGGGTCCGAGATTTCCGGCTGCATAAAGGAGCTGACATCCAGACCGGAGGTAAAATGCGGCCCGGTGGAGGAGATGACAATGACCCGCGCCTTGGCATGATGATCGATATCCCGAACGATTTCCGGCAGTTCATCCCAGAATTCCCGGACCATGCTATTGCGTTTTTTGGGCCGGTTGAGAATGATATGGGCGATATTATTGTCGATCTCGACGTCGAAGCAGCTATAGGTCACGGGAATTTTCCTTATCTCGAAAGAGGGCCGTTTGTTCGGGGCGGAGTTTACGGGGATCGGTGAGGGGATTCAAATTTCTTTTTGCCCGCCGCTATCCGGTTTCACGCCAAAAGACTTTTGTATTATCGCAAAATTGGGCATGATATCCGCCGAAAACAGGATCGGCCCGCCACTCAATAAAAAGGAAAACAGAATGGCGCCCCAGTATGAAGACGGAGACAATCCGTTCGATTTTGACCATCGATATCTTGGTCCGAACTACACGGAAGACCATGCGGCCTGGCGCACCACATTGCGCAGCTTTATCGACAAGGAGATCATGCCCTTTGTCGATGAGTGGGATGAAGCCGGGGAATTCCCGCGGGAGCTCTACAAGAAGGCCGCCGATGTCGGCCTGCTCGGGCTCGGCTATCCGCAAGCCTATGGCGGAACCCCCGTGGGCGACAGCTTTTTTCAGATCGTGACGGCTGAGGAAATGGCGCGCATCAGCGCCGGCGGCATCAATGCCAGCCTGATGGTGCACAGCATCGGACTGCCACCTGTGCTGGCCACGGGCTCCGAGGCAATGAAGGAGCGGATCGCGCCCCAGGTGCTGGCCGGGGAGAAAATCCACGCTCTCGCCATTACCGAACCCTCCGGCGGTTCGGATGTGGCCAATATCAAGACCCGGGCCGTGCGGGAGGGTGATGAGTATGTGGTCAATGGCTCCAAGATGTTTATCACCGGTGGCATGCGGGCGGATTACTATACGGTTGCCGTACGGACCGGCGGGGAAGGGCGGAGCGGTGTCTCCCTGCTGCTGATCGAGCGGGAACGGGACGGGTTTACACGAACGTCGCTGAAGAAGCAGGGCTGGTGGGCGTCGGATACGGCCGCGCTTTATTTCGATGATGTCCGGGTCCCGGCGGAAAACCTGATCGGGGAGGAGAACAAGGGCTTCATCGGCATCATGACCAATTTCAATAATGAGCGTCTGTGGATGGCGGCCAGTGCCAATGCGCTGGCCAGGGTCTGTCTGGAGGATGCCGTTGCCTGGGCGCGGGAGCGGCATACCTTTGGTCAGCGTCTCGCCGATCATCAGGTGATCCGCCATAAATTCGCGGAGATGGCCCGTAAAATCAATGCGACCCAGGCCTATCTGGAGCAATGTGCCCTTCGGGTCCAGGCAGGGGAAAAGCCGGTTGCGGATCTCTCTTTGCTGAAAGTTCAGGCGACCCTGACCATGGAATTCTGTGCGCGGGAGGCCATGCAGGTATTGGGAGGTGCCGGATATATGCGCGGCTGCCGGGTTGAGAGGATTTACCGGGAGGTGCGGGTGATGGCCATCGGTGGTGGCTCAGAGGAGATCATGCGGGATCTGGTGGCCCGGCAAATGGATATATAAATCGAAACAAATGAAGACATAAAACAGGTCAACTGGGAGGAAAAAATGGCGGTAAAACATTACGATTGGCTGGCGCATCATGCGGAGCGGGTTCCGGAGAAGACGGTCTGGATTGACCTGCATTCCAATCGCTCCTTTTCCTATGCCGAGGCGGAGGATAGAAGCCTGCGCCTGGCCGCTCACCTGCAACGGAATTGCGGGATCGAGAAGGGGGACCGGGTTGGTGTCCTCGCCATGAACTCCACCGATATGCTGGAGGTCCAGAGCGCCTGCGCCAAGATCGGGGCGATCTTCCTGCCGCTGAACTGGCGCCTGACCGTATCGGAGCTGGAATTTATCATCAGTGATGCCGCACCGAAAGTGATGATCCATGACGCGCAGTTCGCCAGCGAGATCGCCGAGCTGAAGGATAAAACTCCGTTCACCCATAGCATCGAGACAACCGGCGGCGGCGGCGATACCCCCTATGAAGCGGCCATTAGCGGGGCATCACCGGACCCGGTTCTGGCCGAGATCACCCATGATGATATCTGGACGATCATGTATACCTCCGGCACCACGGGCCTGCCGAAAGGGGCCATCAATACCTATGGCATGACTTTCTATAATGCGGTCAATCTCGGCTTTCCCATGAAACTGACCCCCGAGACCGTGGCCCTGACCATCCTGCCGCTGTTTCACACGGGCGGCCTCAATTGCTACAGCTCTGTCGCTCTTTATGTGGGCGGGACGACCCTGGTCATGCGGGCTTTCGATCCCGGTGAATGCCTGCGGCTGATCGATGATGCCGAGACCGGTCTCACCCATTTCTTCGGCGTGCCCGCCAACTATCTGTTCATGAGCCAGCATCCGGCCTTCGCGACCACCGATTTCTCCCGGCTGGTCTGCGCCGGTATTGGCGGAGCGCCCACCCCCGTGCCATTGCTGGAAACCTATGAAAAATACGGCGTGGCCCTTCAGCAGGGCTATGGCATGACCGAAACCAGCCCGACGGTTCTGGTGCAGGATGCCGCCATGGCCACCGGCAAGCCCGGCTCCACCGGCAAGGTCGCCCTCAATACGGAAGTACGGGTTGTCGGCGAGGACGGCGAGGATGTGCCGCAGGGGGAGACCGGGGAGCTCTGGGTCAAGGGACCCAATATCACGCCGGGCTACTGGAACCGGCCCGAGGCCAATGCGGAAGCGATCACCGATGGCTGGCTGCATACGGGCGATGCCTGCCGCATTGACGCGGACGGACATTACTATATCGTCGATCGCTGGAAGGACATGTATATTTCCGGTGGTGAGAATGTCTATCCGGCCGAGGTCGAAAGCGTGCTGTTCAAGATGGAGGGCATTGCAGACGTCGCCATTATCGGGGTGCCCGATGATCGCTGGGACGAGGTGGGCTGCGCCGTCGTTGTCAAGGCGCCGGAGGCGGACTTCGATAAAGACGATCTGATCCTCTATTGTCAGGACAAGCTGGCCAAATACAAGATCCCCAAGCATGTGGTGTTCATGGAGGAACTGCCTCGCAATGCTACCGGCAAGGTCCTGAAACGGGTGCTGATCGATGAGGTCGGCGATCTGCAGCTCGCCGCCGTCTAGCCGTCAGCTTTCCCAATTATAGAGCAATGGTTCCTTGCGGGTAAAACGGGCAACGGCGTCCTTGTTATAATCTGTGGTGAAGCAGAATCCGGTATTATTTTTCTCCCTTATTATGTGCCAAAAACAGAACAACCGGCAGGCGCCGGTTGTTCTTCTTTAATCCAGAGTCTGTCGGATGGGTCTCAAGCGCCTTCTTTTCCGACAATGGTCAATGAGCAGACATTCTGGTGCGGGAAGCCGCCCAGATTATGGGTCATGCCAAAGACCGGATCTTCCTCTCTCTGGCGTTCTCCGGCCCGGCCCTGCATTTGCAGATACATCTCATAGATCATGCGAATACCGGACGCGCCGATGGGATGGCCAAAGCATTTGAGACCGCCGTCGATCTGGCAGGGGATCTGTCCGTCTGCATCATAAAAGCCGTTCATGACATCGGTGACCGCATTCCCTTCTTCGGAAATAAACAGATCCTCCATGGTCACCAGCTCGGTGATGGAGAAGCAGTCATGCACTTCGAACATGCTGATCTGATCCCGGGGCTTGGTGATGCCGGCTTCCTGATAGGCCCGGTTCGCCGCTGCCCGCGTGGTCACGAAATGGCTGCCGTCCCAGGAATTATGCTGGGCTTCCGTGCCGTTGGAGGCCGCAAGCTGCATGGCCTTAACAGTGACCAGGTCGGTCTTGCCGAGGGATTTGGCAATTTCCGGTGTGGTCACGATGGCGCAGGCCGAGCCGTCACTCACGCCGCAGCAATCGAACAGGCCAAGAGGCTCAGCGATCATTGGGGCGTTCATGACTTTTTCTTCGGTAATCTTGTTGCGAAGATGAGCCTTGGGATTGCGCGATCCGTTATCGTGGCTCTTCACCGAGATATGGGCCATCGCCTTTTTCATGTCTTCCTTGGACACGCCATGTTTTGCCGAATAGGCAGAGGCGAGCTGGGCGAAGGAGCCGGGAGCCGAGGCATTGGCCCAATACATGTCATTGATGGATCCGCGGTTACGTTGCGGCAGACCGCCATAGCCGGTGTCTTTCAGCTTTTCAACACCAAGGGCCAGGGCAATATCACAGGCGCCCGAAGCCACGGCATAGACGGCCCCGCGAAACGCCTCCGATCCGCTGGCGCAGTAATTTTCCACCCGGGATACGGGAATATTAGGCAGGCGCAAAGCCATAGAGAGAGGCACGGCGGACTTGCCCACATGCTCTTCTTCGATGGCGGTACCGAACCAGGCCGCTTCGATCTGGCTCTTTTCGATCCCGGCATCTTCCAGGGCTTCCACAAAGGCCTCGATCATCAGATCCTCGGCATTGTCGTTCCAGCGCTCCCCGAACTTGGAGCAACCCATGCCCAGTATCGCAACTTTATCTTTAATTCCTGAGGCCATTATTATTCTCCTTTATGTGCAGCGTCTACGGGAGTCGCTTTCCAGAAATAGCGCCTGAATCCGCGCTTGTCGTCATAGTCCTTGATGCGGAACATCATACGCATGGTCATACCGACCTCGACTTCCGCATCCGGGGCGATATCGGTGAAATCACTCATCAAACGGCCCCCTTCCTCAAACTGGATCATGCCGTAATAGGCGGGTGGATCCGGGGAATAGGTGAGGCGGTCGGCGGTGAAGGAATTGACCTTCGCGACCCGATCGGCAAAAGGATAGTCCTCCTGCGTTCCAACAGCGCCGCAATTCTCATTGACGCACATGTTGGATTTCGGGAATTGCGCCGTTCCGCATTGAGAACATTTCCCGCCAATCATACCCTGAGCCATGGACTTGTTTCGATACAAGGTGGTCAGGCCGGTCTTTTTGTCGGTCTCGGCCCGGATGCCGCGCTCAAGATTGATCAGGTTATGGAAGGCGAGAAACTTGTTGTAGTTGGTTTCCGCATGCCGCCGCGCCAGATATCCGGAGATGCCCTTGCGGGCCGGCAGGGATTTGATCTCACCGGTCACTTCAAACAACAGCGCATCACAGCCCTGGCCGAAGCTGGCGACGAGAATTTTATCTCCCGGGCTGCTTTGCTCCAGCGCATGGGCCAGCATCACCATGGAATGGGCGGTGCCTGTCTCTCCGCAATTGCTTTGCAGATTATCGGCGACAGAACTTTCCGGCAGGCCCATTTTCTTGGCGATGCCGCCAGCCACATTGCGGGCAGCGACCGGAAAACAGAAGGTGGAGATGGTCGACGGATCGACGCCGGTTTGTTCCAACAAAGCCGAAATCGCCGCCGGGACAATCTTCATATAGCCTTCATCGCGGACCCAGCGTTCTTCCCAGTTATAGTCGTAAGACTGGCCTTCTCCCCGGAAATGGTCAACGAAATCAACGGCTTCCGTGTGGTTGCCGATGAGCTTGGCAATCACTTTACCTTGCCCAACAAGGAAAGCAGCAGCGCCGTCACCTGACGTAAATTCCAGCGGACTGGCGGCTTTCGTCTGGCGCTTTTCTGCCGTCGTGTACAGGATCGGATCGCCGCCGCCTTTGGCCACCTGAAGGGCCACTGACAGACCGGCGCTACCGGCCCGTTGTGAAGAGGCAAAATCAATGGTTTGCAATCCGGATTTCAGGTTCAGGGCATCGGCAACGATCCCCGCATTCTGACGGTCTTCAAAGGGAAAGCTGGTCGAGGCCATATAGACCGCCGAAATGCCGTCCCGATCCAGATCACCGAGGCAATCGCGGGCCGCTTCAACCGCCATGGTCACACTGTCTTCATCCCAGTTGGCCATGGCCCGTTCGCCCTTGGCCAAACCGCCGAGGCCCGGATTGAACCAGGTATGCGCCTTGGCAATCTCGCTGCGTTGCAATCGGCTTTGGGGGATATAACCGCCGTAGGCCAATAATCCTACATCCATCTCAATTGGCTCCTTTATTATTAATTCTTAGTGCCACACTCTTTGACTTAGCTGCGGCCATTTTATTCACCGCTTTGTCTGTTACAGACCCGGTTATTTTACTAGGTTAAGGCTAAGAATACCAGACATTTTAGTTCTGAATGCCTGCTCCCAATCGGCTGATTTCTGCTATTTTCAGGCCCTCCGCACCGCTTCAGGCTTTTTTTCAATTTCATTTGCCTTAGATATGGTGTCAAATACGGAAAATAAAACCTGAAAGTGGCCGATTTGCATAGGGTCACGTCTGGCAGAAAAAAAGAAAGAAACCGCCATGTCTGACACCCAAGCCACCCCCGGACTTCAAAAATACCCCCATCTGTTTTCCCCCCTCGATCTCGGATTCACGAAGATCAAGAACCGGGCCCTGATGGGATCCATGCATACCGGACTGGAAGAGCAGGAAGATGGATTTGAACGCATGGCCCCCTATTTTGCCGAGCGGGCAAAAGGTGGCGTTGGTCTGATCATCACCGGCGGCATCTCTCCGAATATGGAAGGCGGGGCCGGGGCCAAACTTTCCACCAGCGAGGAAGCGGCTCAGCATCGGCTTGTCACCGAAGCGGTGCATGCGGCCGATCCGGATGTGAAGATCGTCATGCAGATCCTGCATATGGGACCGCTTGCGCGGAATGAGAACGCTGTCGCACCCTCCGCCGTTCGCTCCCGAATTGCCCGCAATGCGCCAAATGAACTGGATGCCGAGGGGGTGGAGAAACAGATTGCCGATATCGTCAATTGTGCAGTTCGGGCCCAAGAAGCAGGTTATGACGGAGTGGAGGTCATTGGCTCCGCCGGGTATTTGCTTAGCACATTTCTGGTTGAGAAAACCAATCTGCGTACCGATGAATGGGGCGGAAGTTACGAAAACCGCATGCGCTTCCCGGTTGAGGTGATGCGGCGTATTCGCGAGGCCGTCGGCCCCAACTTCATCCTGATTTTCCGCATTGCCGCCATGGATATGCTGCAAGGCGGTATGTCCTGGGAGGAAGTCGTTCAGCTCGCCAAAAAAATCGAGGCGGTTGGCACTAATATTATCAGTACCCATTTCACCTGGCATGAAGCTGCGGTCCCGACCATCGCCACAATGGTCCCGCGCGCTGCCTTCACCCGGGTCACCGGTCGCCTCCGTAAGGAGCTGAATATTCCGACAATCACCAGCAACCGCATCAACATGCCCGATGTAGCGGAGCAGGTACTCGCATCCGGAGATGCCGACATAGTTTCCATGGCCCGCCCGATGCTGGCGGATGCCGATCTGGTGCGCAAGGCTGCGGAAGGCCGGGAAGACGAAATCAACACCTGCATCGCCTGCAACCAGGCCTGCCTTGATCATACCTTCAATGGTCAGGAAGTTAGCTGCCTCGTCAACCCGCGCGCCGGCCATGAGACAGAGCTCAACTACTACCCAACGGATAAGGTGAAGACTATTGCCGTGGTCGGGGCGGGTCCTGCCGGACTTGCTTATGCGGAAGTTGCCGCAAGGCGCGGCCATAAAGTGACCCTGTATGATTCCGCCGCCGAGATCGGCGGCCAGTTCAATCTGGCCAAACAGATCCCGGGAAAGGAAGAGTTCTATGAGACCCTTCGTTATTTCAATCGCATGATCGAAAAACACAGCATTGAATTGCGGCTCAACACTTATGCTACGGCAGATATGCTCGAACAGGCGGGTTATGACCAGGTGGTCGTTGCCACCGGCATTTCACCCCGGGTTCCCGATATCGAGGGGATCGATCATCCCAAGGCTGTCAGCTATATTGACGTCATCAACGGGGTCAAGCCGGTCGGCAAAAAGGTCGCCATCATGGGGGCCGGAGGCATTGGTTTTGATGTCGCGGAAAAGATCATGCATGCCGGGAAATCCGCCGCGCTTGATATCGATATCTTCGCCAAAGAATGGGGCATCGATTTTGAGAACCACCCGCGTGGGGGTGTCACCGGCGTCGAGCCTGTGGTCGCCGCCGCTGACCGGGAGGTCACCTTGCTGCAACGGAAAACCACGCCCGTCGGTCGCGGCCTCGGCAAGACCACCGGCTGGACCCATCGTATTGCCTTGTCGCGGCGCGGGGTAAAGATGATCAATGGCGTCGAGTATCTCAAGATCGACGATGAGGGACTGCATCTGCGCATCAAAGATCAGTATGAAATTCTGGATGTGGACACGGTGATCATTTGTGCCGGACAAACCCCGCTCAGAACCCTCTATGATGAACTTGTCGACAGAGGGGTGACGGCAGAACTGGTCGGCGGCGCCTATGAGGCCATGGAACTGGATGCAAAACGGGCCATCAATCAGGCCAGTTATCTTGCGGCTGCGGTTTAAGGGTCAGACGAGGCCCTGAAGCTCGGCAGCTTCCTGCCGCAATTTTTCCGGTCCGCCCAGTTGCGCCCGGTTGAAGCCAATGCGTTTGAACCAGAAATGCAGACCCATGAGGTCCGTATAGCCCATACCGCCATGCACTTCCGTCGCCGTACGCGCCACCATACGGCCGACGTCATCCAATCGGGATTTGGCGAGATGAGCGGAAAGGCTGGCTTCCTCCGGCAGGGCCTCTTGGGCATAGGCGGCGTACCAGACAAGAGACTGGCAGGGCTGTAATTGCGCGGCCATATCGGCACACATATGCTTGACCGCCTGAAATGATCCGATGACTCGGTCAAACTGCTTGCGTTCTTTGGCGTAGGCAACGGCTCGCGCAAGCATTTCCTCGCCAGCCCCTAATGTTTGCGCGGCCAGAGCAATCCGCCCCGCATTGATGATCCGATCCAAAGAATCAGCGGAAGCATTTTCGAGGTGGTCGGCCGGAACGTTCACCAGAGTCAGATGGCCCAAGGGATTGGTGCCGTCTATGGTTGGAGAAAGGCTGATGGACAGTCCGGGGATAGAACTGTCGATAAGATAGAGATTTCCCGCCTGATCAGAGATGAGGAAGGCGTCGGCGGCGGCGGCATCCAGAACAAACGGGACTTCTCCTGACAAGCGATTTTCCAAGCTGGTGATGTTCTTTTCGCGCCGGGCACCACTTGCCACATTGCTGATACCAACACCGATCTTAAAGGTTCCTGCCGCCATCTTGGGAAGCCATTCGGATTTTTGCGTCTCACTTCCGCAAAGCGACAGAGCTATCGGCGCCATGACGGCGGTGCCAATAAAGGGAACCGGTGCCGCATGACGTCCCAGTTCCTGCGCGACGACAGCCGCTTCTAACATTCCGAGACCGGCCCCGCCGAAATCTTCACTGACCAGAAGGGCTGGCATACCGAGCTGGGTGAGCTCGTCCCAAAGGTTTTCGTCCAGCCCTGATTCACCGCTTGAGACTGCGCGGATTGTATCAAGAGAAACTGATCGCTCAAGACTGCCACGGAAGCTGTCCTGTATCATCACCTGTTCTTCGGAAAGGCCAAAATACATGTCCGGCTACCCTGCTACCGCTCTGGGCTCGCGGGGCATATCAAGGCCGCGCTCTGCAATGATATTTTTCTGGATCTGGGCGGTGCCGCCACCAATGATCAGACCGAGATCATACATAAACCATTGCTGCCAGATCCCGTCCTCTTGCACCGATGGAATACCATCATAAAGGATGCCGATCTCCCCGAGGGCATCGATGGCGAGAGCATCCAGTTGATGATTGATCTCACAGCCCAAAAGTTTGCAGACCATATCGCCGAGGCCCGGGGCATTTCCCCTTTTCGCATTAGTCAGCAGACGCATCTCATGCAGCCGCATGCTCTGAACCTGGGATTGCAGATCGATAAAGCGATCGCGCAAAATCCGGTTTTTTGAGAGAGGGCGGCCATCCACCGTCTCCTCCTTCAAGAGCTTGGCAATCTTGTTCAGCCGTTCCTGGGAGGCGTTGGCGTTCGACAACATGCCTCGTTCATGCTTGAGGGTGCTGTTGGCGACTTTCCAGCCATTCCCGCGACCGCCGACAACCGCAGTTTGCGGCACTCTTACATCGGTAAAGAGCACTTCATTGAAAGAGGGGTGGCCAGTCATGGTCTGCAAGGGCCGGACCTCAATCCCAGGGGTGTCCATGGGAAAGATCATGTAGCTGATCCCCTGATATTTGGATGCGTCCGGTTCTGTCCGAACCAGACAGAAAATCATTGGTGCGATATGGGCGGAGGACGTCCAGATTTTCGAGCCATTGATCAGGAAGTCGTCCCCGTCCTCAATGGCATTCGTCTGTAGGCTGGCAAGATCCGAGCCGGAGTTAGGCTCGGAATAACCCTGGCACCACATGATCTCGCCGGTGATTGTCGGCTCGATCCAGGCTTGTTTCTGCTCTTCCGTACCATGCTCCAACAGGGTCGGGACCAGCATGGAAATGCCCTGCCCATAAAGACCTTGCGGCATGTCGGCGGCAAAAAACTCATCGGCGATAATCTTGTTTTTCAGAATATCAGGAGGGGCTCCGAAGCCGCCATATTCCTTGGGGACATTGCGGCAGGCATAGCCGCGCATCACCAGCAGTCTTTGCCAGTCCTTGACCTGCTGGGTATAGGGGCGAGGGGAGAGCCGAAAAGTATGGGCGGTTTCTTCTGGCGCCTGGTCCTTGAACTCTTTCAGGAACTTCCGCACCTCCTCCCGAAATTCCTGATGCTCGGCACTGTCTCTTAAATCCATTGCCTGCATCCTCACTCTGGCGAAATGCCCATCAGCTTGGTGATGACCTTCAGCATGACTTCATCGGCACCACCGCCGATGGAGGTCAACCGAAAATCCCGGAAGCGCCGGGAAATGGAGGATTCCCAGACATATCCCTGGCCGCCCCAGTATTGCAGACAGCTATCCATGACTTCCCGTTGCAGACGGCCGACTTTCAGCTTGGCCATGGAGGCCAGTTTCGTGACATCTTCGCCCGCCACATAGCGTTCTACCGCGTGATAGGTGAGGGCGCGGAGGGCTTCGACTTCTGTTTGCAGCTCGGCCAGCCGGTAGTTGACGACCTGATTATCGAGAATGGATTTGCCGAAGGCCTTGCGCTCCCGTGTATATTCAATGGTCTCGTTGATGGCTTCTTCCATGACCCGGGGACCGCGGGCCGCCGCAAACAGACGCTCCTCCTGAAACTGCTGCATCTGATAGATAAAACCACGCCCTTCCTCACCGATGCGATTGGCTTGCGGAACCCGGACATCGTCAAAGAACAGCTGCGCCGTATCCGAGGACATCATACCGATCTTACGGATCTTGTGTTTGGTGATCCCGGGGCTATCCATGGGGATAATGATAAGTGATTTGTTTTTATGGGCCGGGCCATCTCCTGTATTTGCGAGACAGCAGATCCAGTCTGCCTGCAAGCCATTGGTGATATACATTTTCGATCCGGTGATCAGATAGTCATCGCCATCTTTACGGGCTGTTGTCCGCAGGCTGGCCACGTCGGACCCGGCTTCGGCTTCAGTAACACCGATGCAGCCCACTCTGTTTCCTTCGACAGAGGGAGTGAGGAATTCCCGGCGAAGCTCGTCCGATCCGTTCTTGGCAAGGGCCGGAGTCGCCATATTCGTTTGGACACCGATCCCCATGGCAACGCCGCCACAGGCGATATATCCAAGAGCTTCCGAGGCCACGGCTTCATAGGAGTAATCAAGGCCGCTGCCGCCAAATTCTTCCGGCTTGCTGATTCCAAGAAAGCCCATATCGCCCATTTTTTTGAACAATTCATGGGCCGGAAACTGTTCGTCTTCCTCCCACTCATCCACATGAGGATTGATCTCAGTCTCGATAAATTTCTTGAGGCTGTCAGCGAGAGCCGTATGTTCCTGGGTGAATTGCATTGTCGGTCCACCTTCTATCCCGAATGAGGATCCAGGGCCGGACCTTCCTAAAATGGGATTGTATTTTTATTGCCGAGACACTAACATTCATGAATGAATGTTTCAATTAAAAACTGGATCATATATGGTCCGGATAAAAAATGGGAACTCAGTGGTGGGGAAAAGGGACATGACATTGGCGGTTGACGACACCAATACGGGCCGGCGCCGGCAGCAGGAACGACGGGCTGTCACACGCTCCAAGCTTGTCGACGCGGCGATCAAGCTTTTGCATCAGAAGGGCGCGGCGCAGCTGACAACGGAGGAGGTGGCGCGCGAAGCGGGTTTGACCCGCGGGGCAATCCAATATCACTTTGACAGCCCAAAATCTCTGATGATGGCCTGTATTATCGAAATCGGTGATCGTCTCAGCGGCCATTTTGATGTGGCTGATCTGGTCAAGCTGCCCCTGCCGGCGCGTGTCGACAAGGTGGTCGATGGCTATTGGAGCGGTTTTGGTGGGATGAACTATGCGGCTTTCATTGAAATCGCCGTGCGGGGACGGCTTGATCCGGAGTTCGAGGATGCCATCACCGAAGCCATTGAAAAACTGGAGGAGGAGCGGGCCATTACCTGGCAGGAAGTTTTCGCCGATACGGGCTGCCCACCCGAAGAGATTATGTCCTGGCGGTCAACCCTGTTGATCATGCTGCGGGGCATGGCTCTCACCAATATGATTGCCCGGCATCGGGCAAAAGTTTCTCCTCAAATCGATCTGTTCAAGGACATGTTCAGGCGGTATCTTACGGAAAGCCAGAAATAAGGCGCGACAATAAAAAGAAAGAACAAAAATGCCCCAGCTCCCTTCTTGTGAGTATTTGTTATTAGACGTGGTCGGTAGTCGTCTCAATCTGACCTTCAACCGGCCGGATCAGCGCAATGCCATTAATAGCCAGATGGGTGCCGAGTTCGGTGCTGTCGTCGACTGGTTGGCAGAATCGGAAGAGGTACGGGTTGTCGTACTGAGAGGGGCCGGAGGTCATTTCTGTGCCGGAGGCGATATCAAGGAACGCAAAAACATGGCCGACGAGAATGTCGAAGAAGGGGGAGATCCGCTCATGGAGCGCAACCGCCAGGCCGGTCTTGCTTTTCTGAAATTTGAAAACCTGCCCCAAACAACAATTGCAGTTGTTGAAGGGTCGGCCTTTGGCGGTGGCATGGGGTATGCCTGTCTCGCCGATATTACAATTGTGTCTGAAGAGGCCAGGATGGGCATGCCGGAAACCACTCTTGGCGTCGCCCCGGCCCAGATTTCCCCCTATGTGGTCAAGCGAATCGGATTGACCCGGGCGCGGCAGCTGGCCCTGACCGGCGAGCGATTTGGTGGATCCAAGGCGTACGAGTATGGCATCGCCCAGTATCTGTCCCCCCAGGACAGCATTGACGAGACTCTGGAAGAAGTTGTCGCGGCGGTCATGCGCTGTGGACCCAAAGCCAATGCGGCTACAAAGGCCATTATGCTGAAGGTCGGAACCATGCCGGAGGAAGATCTGATCCGGTTCTCTGCAGAACGGTTTGCCGAGCTCAATCGCGGGGATGAGGGTAAGGAGGGGCAGTCTGCCTTTGCCGAAAAACGCAAACCCGCCTGGCAGCTTGCCGGAGAAGGAGATCAGACATGACAAACCCGGCTTCTTCAAAAACGATCCGTATCGGCGGGGCTTCCGGCTACTGGGGCGATTCCCAGGAAGCCCCGAGACAGTTGGTAATGCATGGAAATGTGGACTATCTCGTCTTCGATTATCTCGCAGAAGTCACCATGTCGATCCTCGTGCGGGCCAAGCAGCGCTCTCCCGATGCCGGATACGCCAAGGATTTCGTCGATCTTGTGATGAAACCGCTGATCCATGAAATTAAATCCCGAGGCATCAAAGTGGTGGTCAATGCGGGTGGTGTGAATATCTCTGCTTGCGCGGATGCTTTGGCTGAGGTTGCCAAAAATGCCGGTGTTGATCTGAAGATCGGTATTGTTGAAGGGGATGATCTGGTGGGCGAATTGGATCGCTTGCGCGATCAGGATATCCGGGAAATGTTCTCCGGTGCCGAGATGCCGGATCAGATGATCAGTGCCAATGCCTATCTAGGGGCTTTTCCAATTGCTGCGGCGCTAGATGCCGGGGCGGAAGTGGTGATTACCGGACGCTGCGTCGACAGTGCCGTCACATTGGGCCCCTTGATTCATGAATTTGGCTGGACAGTGGATGACTATGACCAGCTCGCCTCCGGCAGCCTTGCCGGGCATATTCTGGAATGCGGTGCCCAGGCAACCGGTGGTAACTTCACCGACTGGCGGGATACAGTTGATGGCTGGGATGACATGGGCTACCCCATAGCAGTTTGCCGGGCGGATGGAACCTTTGCCATTACCAAGCCGGAAAAGACCGGCGGCCTCGTGTCGAAATTCTCTGTCGGGGAGCAAATTCTTTATGAAATCGGCGATCCTTCAGCCTATGTGATGCCCGATGCCATCTGCGATTTTTCAGGCGTCACCTTGACGGAAACCGAAAAGGACTGGCTTGAAGTGGCTGGTGTCAAAGGTCGGGCACCGACCTCAAGCTATAAAGTTTCCGCGACTTACATGGACGGCTATCGCTCGACCGCTTCCACAGTGATCACAGGTTTCGATGCGGTCGAGAAAGGTCGCGCTTTCGCCGAAGCGCTGCTGAAACGAACCCGCCGTCTGTTTATGGAACGGAATCTCGGAGACTATCGCGACACCGCCATTCATATTATCGGATCGCAAACCCTGTGGGGGGACAATGCTGATGATATGGCAATGCAGTCGAAAGAAATCATTACCCAGATTGATGTCCGTCATGATGAAAAAGCTGCGTTGGAGCTGTTTTCCAAGGAGACAACCGGGGTGGGTTTATCCATGACGACCGGGCGCTGCTCTGCGGGCGCCGCCGGACGGCCGAAGATAACACCGGTGGTCGCCCAGTTTGCTTTCCTGATTCCGAAAGATGAGGTGGATATCGCGGTCTATGTCGATAACAATCCGATTGCGTTTACCGTGCCGGTGCCGACGTCCCATTCAAGGCTCCACCCTCCGAAACATGCGGCCCATTCTGAGGAAGCGCTGACAGAAGAGGATCTGGTTGAAGTGCCTCTGATCCAGCTCGCTGTCGCCCGGAGCGGAGATAAGGGAAATAATGCCAATGTCGGCGTCATTGCCCGCTCAGATGAATATCTGGATTGGATCAAGCGCAGCGCGACGGAAGAGCGGGTGCGCCAATGGTTCGGTCATGTGGTGGAAGGAGAGGTCACCCGGTTTGATCTGCCGGGCATGGGCGCTGTTAATTTTCTGCTGACCGATTGCCTCGGTGGCGGTGGTACCTCCACTTTGCATCTCGACAATCTTGCTAAGACCTATGCCCAACAATTGCTGGCTTTGCCCATAAAAGTGCCTAGCTCTGTTGCGAAAAGCCTGACATAAAGGACATAACATCCAAGGGATAAGAAGGAACTAATCCATGACCCATCCTCTTGAGCCCATGCTGCGGCCCAAATCAGTTGCCATTATCGGTGCGTCGGACACGCCTTCCCGTATCGGCGGACGCCCCATCGGATCCATGAAATCACTTGGTTTCAAAGGGGACATCTATCCGGTCAATCCGTCGCGGGAGACTATTCAGGATCTACCGGCCTTTGCCTCGATTAAGGATACGCCGAAAGGGATTGATTGCGCAGTGATTGCCATTCCAGCCAAAATCGCCGTCCAGACCGTGCGCGACTGCGCCGATCACGGGGTCAAGAGCGCCGTCATGTTCACTTCCGGATTTGCCGAGCTCAGTGACGACGGGGCCAAGGCGCAGCAGGAAATCAGCGGCATCGCCCGAGAATCTGGGATGCGCATCATCGGTCCTAATTGCCTCGGGGTTTTTAATGTGGACAGTGGCTGGTACGGAACTTTCACCAACGCGCCGGCCATGCTGCGGATGCCTCCGGGGCCCATGGGCATTGTCAGTCAGAGCGGTGCTTATGGCGCCCATGTCTTTATGGTCTCTCAACTACGCGGGGTAGGGTCTAACTACTGGGTGACCACCGGCAATGAATCCGACGTGGATGTGGCCGAGGTGATTGAATATTACGCCCAGGCTGATGATGTAAAGGTTATCCTTGCCTACGCGGAAGGCATGAAGGATTCGAATCGCATCTGCAAAGCCCTGGAGATGGCCCGTGATGCCGAAAAACCGGTGATTTTCATGAAGGTCGGCAGCACGGATATCGGCGCCCAGGCGGCGGCCTCCCACACGGCCTCCCTTGCCGGGGCGGATGCTGTCTATGACGCTTTGTTCAAGCAATATGGCGTCTATCGGGCCGAAACGACGGAGGAATTTGTCGATGTCGCCTATGGCTGCCAGTTTGGCCAGTATCCGAAGGGCCGCAAGATCGATTTGCAGACCATATCGGGCGGTGTCGGTGTGCAGATGGCCGATGCATCGGTGAAATATGATTTGGATGTGAAACCACTCCCGGAGGCAACCCAGAAGAAGCTGAAAGAACTCATTCCCTTTGCCGGGGTGACAAACCCTGTGGATTTCACGGCCCAGGCCCTCAATGATCCGAGCCTGATGGAGGCCAATATCAGCATGACCATTGATGATGCGGATTTTGATGCGCATCTGGTCTATCTGGCCAGCATCCCGGCTTCTCCTTTCACCAAGGACATCAGCGAACAGATCTTCAATAATCTGAGGAAAAAGTATCCCAATGAGATCATGATGATGAGCATGATCGGGCCGGAAGAGATTGTGAAGACCTATGAGGATATGAATATCCCCTGTTATGAGGATCCGTCACTTGCGGTTCGGGCCATGGCTTCGTTGATGCATTTCGGGGAGGTTTTTGCCCGCGGTAAACCGGAAGCGCCACCCGCACTTCCAGACGGCGCGCTGCCAGCGCCAAAATCAGCGGTTGCCGAGCATGAAGCGAAGCGCATTCTTGACAGTGTCGGCATTCCGGTTACGACCGAAGAGCTGGTGGGATCGGCGGAGGACGCTGTGGCGGTCTGGCAGAAGATCGGTGGGGCCGTGGTCATGAAAATTGCCTCCCCGGACATTCTCCATAAGACGGAAATCGGTGGTGTCCTGCTCAATCTCAATTCGGCGGAAGAGGTGGCGGAGGGCTATAGCACCCTCATTGATCGCGCTAAGGCCGCCAAGCCTGATGCCCGTCTTGACGGAGTGATCGTTGCAGAGATGGTCAATGGCGGGGTTGAAACGGTGATGGGTGTGGTCTGTGATCCCGTGTTCGGGCCGGCGGTGATGTTTGGCCTCGGCGGGGTCTTTGTCGAGGTGTTGAAGGATGTAACTTTCCGTCTGGCGCCCTTTGGCGTCGATGAAGCCCGGCGGATGATTGACGAGATTCAGGGGCGGGCCATGCTCGATGGGGTGCGCGGTGCACCACCTTCCGATATTGAAGCCCTGGCGGAAGCTCTTTCCAAACTTTCCGTCTTTGCCGCGGAAAATGCCGATAGCATTGAGACCATCGACGTCAACCCGTTTATCGCCCTCCCTGAGGGAGCCATCGCGGTGGATGCTCTGATCGTGCCCAAGGATGATGCGTCATGAAAGCCTATGAAGGACTAAAAGTCGTTGACTTTACCCAGGTTCTGGCAGGCCCCATCTGTACTCAGATGTTTTCCCTGCTCGGCGCTGATGTCGTCAAGATCGAGGCCCCCAAGAAAGGCGATCAGCTCAGGATGATCCTGACGGACGCGGAAATGGCGGCCAATCTGACATCGCCCGCTTTCCTCACCGTCAATCTCGGCAAAAGAAGCCTCGCCCTCGATCTCAAGTCGGAGGCCGGCCGGGAGGTGGCCTATAAACTCATCGCCGATGCCGATGTTGTGGTTGAGAATTTCCGGCCCGGTGTCGCGAAGAAACTGGGCGTGGACTATGAAACCCTGAAAGCCCGCCACCCCGATCTCGTCTATTGCTCTATCAGCGGCTATGGACAGGAAGGACCGAGGAGTGGTGACAAGGCCTATGATTCGGCTATTCAGGCCGCCTCCGGGCTCTTCACCCTCAATGGGCACGAGGAAACCGGGCCGACCCGTATCGGTATCATGGTCGTTGATATGTTTACCGGCATTAATGCCGCCTTCGCTGTCGCGTCCGCCATCAACCGGCGTCACCTGACGGGAGAGGGGCAATATGTGGATGTGGCCATGTATGACAGCGCCCTGATGCTGGCGGCAGCGCAAATGGCTGATTTTCTGGTGCGCGGCAATATTCCGCCGCTGATCGGCAATGGTTCACCCACCCGCCAGCCAACGGCCGGTGTCTTCGACACCTTGGATGGTCAGATCCTGCTGGCCACCATCACCCCGACCCAGAATGAAGCCGTTTTCAATGTCTGCGGCCTGGCACATCTGCTGGAGGATCCGCGCTTTGCCACTTTTGAGGCTCGCGCCGAAAATCTCGAGCCCGGACAGGAGCTGTTGGGGGAAGCCCTGAAGACCAAAACAACGGATGAATGGCTGGGCTTATTTAATGAGGCCGGGGTTGCCGTCCAGGCAATTCGAAGTCTGCCGGAATCGACGACGGACCCGCAGCTGGACTATCGCGGGATCATGGTCGATGGCGGGCAGCTGACAGGATTTGATCAGGCCTTGCGTCTGGTGGGAGCACCCTTTATCGCAAATGCCGATGGACCTTTGCAGTCGGCCGCGCCACCGGTCAAGGTTGGCCAGCATACTGAGGAAGTCCTTCGGGAGATCGGCTGTTCAGAGGAGCAGATTGCTGAAATTCTTGCTGTAAATGGCGACTAGCCCTATTACATAGGGTCAGAGACTCGCCAACGGCGATGTCGCTTTTTCAGTGATGGAAGTTTCTAGTGACCGATAATCTTTCAAAGAATGTACCGGCCTTTAACGTGCCGCCCGCGACGAAATACGTGGTCGCCGCCATTTTCATCGTTCATCTGATGACAGAGGTGACGACGCCGGATACCCTGGAATGGGTGTATCAGAACTTTTCCTTCCGGCCGGCGCTGGTTTCGGCAATTCTTGAAAATCCAACCCTTCCGAGCCTGTTTCATATCTTCGTGACCCTCAACACCCATATGTTCCTGCATCATGACTGGATGCATATGATCCTCAATGCCGGGATGCTCATGGCCTTTGGGTCGATGGTTGAACGGCGCTTCGGCGCAGTGCGCTTTCTGATCCTGTTTTTCCTCTCGGGCTGGCTGGGGGCCGTTGCTGAATATCTGATAGCCGATCCGGCCGTGGATATTGTGCTCTATGGAGCCTCAGGCGGCGTGTTCGGCGCCATGGGCGCGACCGCCATCCTGATGCTGCCGCGCTATCGTTTTCGCGGTGTTCTGGTGTTTATCGGGGTTCTGCTGGGGATCAATCTGATCATCGGTGCCACCCCGATCGGGACCATGCTGGTCGGGCCCGGCGCCGGGATTGCCTGGGCGGCCCATTGTGGCGGATTTGTTGCCGGGATGATCCTGGCATTTGTCTATTTGCGAAAACCGGTCGATGCGACATAATCCTCACAGGATTGTCATTGAATGTGCGTGGTTTGGCGAGAAATAGATCCTATTTCTGGGTTGAACCGACCTAATCACGTCCTATTGGAGGGTAATATGAAACCAAACCTGTCAATGAAGTTAAGCGGCCTCTGGGTCGTCGCGCTGGTGGCCTTGATGTCTTTTGCCACCCTGAACACCGCGTCAGCGAAAAGCCTGTATAACAGCAGTCTGTTCGGCACCGCCGTCGAGGGGTATGACGTCGTCGCCTATTTCACCGAGGGCAAGCCCGTGGAAGGCAACAGCGATCATGAAGTCGAGTGGAAAGGATCCAAATGGTTATTTGCGAGTGCTGAGAACAAAGCCCTCTTCGAAGCCGATCCGGAAAAATATGCTCCTCAATATGGTGGCTATTGCGCCTGGGCTGTAAGCCAGGGCTACACCGCGTCAATCGATCCGAATGCCTGGAAGATTGTCGATGGCAAGCTCTATCTCAACTACTCCGAGAGTGTTCAGAGTACCTGGCAGCAGGACATTCCCGGCAATATCAAACTTGCCGATACCAACTGGCCGAAAATCTCCAAGGATTTCGACTGATCGGATAGATAAAGAAAAAGCACCTGGTTGCCGGGGAGCAAAAACCAGGTGCTTTCAAAAGGGACGGGTAGAGACCCGTCCTTTTTAGTGTCAGTCTTCGCGGCGCCAGATGGGGAATTCCTCATCGGCAGCCGGTTGATAAGTGACGGTCATTTCGGTAAAGGCTTTCAGGGAGCCGTCAACATCCTGGCCATCCCTGATTTCAAAGGCATCAAAGCCGCAGCGCTGCATGTAAAACAGCTGATCATGCAGCACATCACCGGTCGCCCGGATTTCGCCTTTAAAACCGAAGCGCTCCCTCAGCAGGCGTGCCTGGGTAAAAGCCCGGCCATCAGCCATCTTTGGAAATTCCAGAACCACAAGGTCCAGCCGTTCCAGATCCGGGATCAGCAGGCTCACATCATCAGTGTTTTTCAGGGAAACGCCGAGGCGGCCGTTGCGGGCGAGCAGGCTCTCACGGCTGGTCAGCCATTCTTCCAGCGGCACATAAATGTCGCCACTTGGAAGGGTATCACTGTCCTCGAGCCCGGTGAAGGGCATCCATTCATCGGTCGCCGGTTTCCGGTCCTTGATATAATTACCCATAAAGCCTCTCCTTAAACGGACCCTGACCGAGACGGCGATAGGTGGCCAGAAACGTCTCTTCCGGCTCTTCCCGATTTTCCAGATACACGTTGAGCACATCGCCCACCGCATCGACAATCTGCTCCGAGTCAAATGCGGGGCCGATAATCTTGCCGATGGAGGCATCCTCCCGGGCGCTACCGCCCAGGGTCAGCTGATAGACTTCCTCGCCCTTCTTATTAACGCCCAGGATGCCGATATTCGCCACATGGTGATGGCCACAGGCGTTAATGCAGCCGGAGATGTTGATGCTGACATCGCCCAGATCATTGACGAAATCATAGTCATCGAAGCGATCGGTAATGGCCTTGGAAATCGGAATGGAGCGGGCTGTCGCCAAAGCACAATAATCAAGACCTGGGCAGGAGATGATGTCGGTGACGTGATTATAATTCGGGGTTGCCAGATCCAGAGCCTTCAGTTCCTGCCAAAGAGCTGGCAGATCCTGCAGCTTTACGTCCGACAGTACCAGATTCTGACGATGAGTGGTGCGAATCTGACCGAGGCTGTATTTATCGGCAAGATCGGCAACCGCATCCATCTGATCCGCCGTCACATCGCCCGGGGGTTGATTGGCGGACTTCAAGGAGAGATAGACAACCCGGTAACCGGACTGCTTGTGCAGCTCGATATTCTTGTTGGCCCAGCGGGCGAATTCGGGATTGCTCAGTAGCAGATTCTCAAACTCTGCGTCGGTGTCGGGCAGGGTTTCGTAATCCGGGTCCTTGAAGAAGCCCTTGATCCGTTCGATATCCTGCTCGCGCAAATACAGTCCGGTTGCCTTGATCTTCTGCCACTCTTCTTCCACCAGCTCGCGGAATTTCTCTTCGCCGGTTTCATGAACAAGGATCTTGATCCGGGCCTTATAGAGGTTATCGCGCCGTCCAAGCTGGTTATAGACCCTGAGAATCGCCTCCAGATAGGTCAGCATATCCTCCTTGGGCAGAAAGGGGCGGATCAGCTTGCCAATCATCGGGGTCCGGCCAAGACCGCCGCCGACATAAATCTCAAACCCGTTTTCGCCCTCAGGCCCTTCCACCAGGCGCAGGCCGATATCATGAACGGCAACCGCCGCCCGGTCACCAATGGCGCCACTGACTGCGATCTTGAATTTGCGGGGCAGGAAGTTGAACTCCGGATGGAAGGTCGACCATTGCCGGATCAGCTCGCAATAGGGGCGGGGATCCTCAATCTCGTCCCGGGCCACACCGGCCAGTGGATCGGAAGTCGTGTTCCGAATGCAGTTGCCGCTTGTTTGAATGGCGTGCATCTCGACGGCTGCCAGATCATCCAGGATATCCGGCACATCCTCCAATTGCGGCCAGTTATACTGAATATTCTGCCGGGTGCTGAAATGACCGTAGCCCTTGTCATATTTACGGGCGATATGGGCGAGAGTACGCATCTGCTCGGCGGAGAGGAGGCCATAAGGAATGGCCACCCGCAGCATATAGGCATGGAGCTGCAGATAGAGGCCATTGCGCAGACGCTGCTGCTTGAATTCATCTTCGGACAGCTGTCCGCTCAACCGCCGCTGAACCTGGCCGCGAAATTGCTCGACCCGCTCCAGCAGCAGTTGATGATCCTGCTCTGAATATTGATACATGATATCCCTTAAGGTTAGGCGGCCCGGCGATTCTCATCTGAGGAGCGGACGGTGCTTGAATCCTGCGGCAGGGCAAAGGAGGGCCCTTCGGCGCGGATCTGTTCCCGTTTCGTGGCCGCTTTCCAGCCATTTTCCGTCTCCAATACATCAATGACATATGGGGCGACAACAATGTTATCCTGCTCGGCGCTCTCGGCCGCCGCTTTCAGGCTATCCAAGCGATCGGCCGTGTCAGCTGTTGCCTCACGGATATCGGGGGTCCAGGAAGGAACACCGTCTTTCAGACTTAAATATGCCACCAGACCTTCTTTCAGAAGGGATGCTGTGTAAACCTGCAATGCCATTGTGCTTCTCCTTGTTCTAAAATGGAGGCCCGAAACCGGGATGCCATAGTCTCTATATATCGTATTATGTAGTTATTTATATTAATAACGCAAGAAAATTGTGAATTAAATTTATACTACATAAATTTCATGTATTAATTGAGTGCTGAAGATGAAACGGAGCGTGACAAATGAATGCCGCATTCCGATTTCGCCCGTCCGGCCCAGCGACCGGACCGCGCGTCTGCTCCCTCTGCGATCCGCACCGTACAAGGCATGCAGCCAAGGGATTTAAAGCCGTCGGCAACCAGCGGATGAGGCGGTAGATTCTTGGCGAGGAAGGCCTGCTTGATGTCGTCGCTGCTCCAGTCGGCGAGAGGGTTGATCTTGATAAATTCCGCATCCGCCTCGATCGAGGGCATGGCGGATCGAGTGTCGGACTGGAAGTTCTTGCGCCCGGTGATCCAGGCCTTGAATCCGAGATTTCCCATTTTTGTCAATATCTTATCCAAAGGCGCCACTTTCCGGATCTCACAGCATTTATCCGGGTCGCTGGCAAATAACATGTCATCGGGATCCAGCCGCTGCAGGACACCGTCATCGGGACGGACGATCCTAACATCCTCAAGACCCAGATGATCTGTCAGCGCCTTCTGATAGCGCAGGGTCTCCCCAAACAGGCGGCGGGTGTCGAGAAAGATGACAGGAATAGTGGGGTCAACCTGGGCCACGAGATCAAGCAATACGGCTGATTCGGCGCCAAAAGAAGAGGACAGCATGATCTGTCCGTTCAGCTCATTGCTGACCAATGCCTCCAGCAGGGCACCGCCGGAGAGGTGGCCATATTTACCTCGCAGTTGGGCGGCGAGGGCTTCGGGGCTGAAGGCAGTGTCGGGACGCGTCATGAGAGTTTCCGATTCTTCTGAATTCTATACGTCATAACTATGAGGTAATTAATTTATTATCAAGAAAATAAGTTAAATAATTTGTAATACATATAAAATATGTGAATTAGATCACAAAAAGAGACGTTGTCTCAATTGCTCCCAGCCCATTCAGACTCTCATAATTTGAGAGGAGGAGACGGGGTGGCTTTCATTTATCTGATTATTCTCGGGCTCGGACTGGCCGATAACACAAGTTGGCAAAACCCTGAATTCTTTCATGCCAGTCAACCCCAAGAGATAAGTCCAGATTTCGTCAAAATTAACAATGTTTATGGACGGCTGGTTGAGCTCGAGGGTGGCGCGCGATTGATGATGGACGGTCTGTATTTTCCGGATCATCCGAAAGACGGATGGATATCTGACAGGCGCCGCAAGTTTTTTGACGAACAGCTTATGGACCAAAACCTCACCCTGGACAGGCGCCTGTTTGATCAGATCGGGACCGGGACCAACCGCTATGGGGATCAGCATGGCAAATTGCTGACCAGAGACGGACAATGGGTGCAGAAAACATTGGTCCGAGAGGGGCTGGCCCTGTGGAGCGGCAGCGCTGTCTATCCGCCAAATCTCCTTGAGGAAATGCAACAGGCGGAGCGGGAGGCGGAGCAGCAGAATAAAGGTCTGTGGACGCGATTTCGAGTTCATGACATGTCAAATCCTCACATGCCAGCCCCCAAAGGCCGCTTTATTATTGCCCAGGGAAGGGTACAAGAGGTTTACGTTACCCCAAAAAATACCTATTTAAACTTTGGAGAGGACTGGCGAACGGACTTTACTGCCGCAATTCCTTCAAAAAGCCGGTCTAAATTTGAAAGCCGGGACTGGAAGTTGTCGGCTCTGAAGAATAAAATAGTCCGAATACGGGGCTGGATCAGATATTACAACGGACCCTTTCTGGAGCTCAGCTTTCCGCAGCAGTTGGAGATCATGGAGATGACAGGTGACCAAAGACAGGCAAATGAATAGGCAGAGAGTGAGCAAAATGCGGCTATTCAGCTCCCGCGCCCTGCTGACACCCGTCCTGGCGGTCGGCCTTGCCTTCGGCCCCGGTCCGGCGACGGCCAGTGTCATGGACGATTTATTCTCGATTTTCGAGCCGTCGGATGAGCGGGCCATCGGCACCCAGCAGCATCCTAAAATCGTCGCCCAGTTCGGCGGCGAGTATATTAAGGAAGGGCTGAACGAATATATTCTCGATATTGGCCTGAAACTCGCCTTTGTCTCGGAAATGCGGGATCTTCCCTGGCGCTTTACCATTCTCAATACGCCGGTCGTCAACGCTTTCGCCCTGCCGGGCGGCTATGTCTATATCACCCGAGGTCTGCTGGCGCTCGCCAATAACGAGGCCGAAGTCGCCGGGGTGCTGGCCCATGAGATCGGCCATGTCACCGCCCGCCACGGCGCCCAACGGCAGTCTCGGGCGACGGGAATCGGCCTGATCGGCGCCCTTGCGGGTATTCTGACCGGCAGCGGCGCAGTACAGCAGCTTGGGCAGCAGCTGGGAGGTATGTATATCGCCAGCTATTCTCGGGAGCAGGAACATGAAGCGGATCAACTGGGGGTCAAATATCTTGGTCTGGCGGGCTATCCGCATGAAGCCATGGCAGATTTCCTCAAGCGGATGCAAGCACAGACGGAATATACCAAGAAACTCTCCGGGAATGAGGGCCGGGAAAGCCAGTTCGATTTCTTCGCCTCCCATCCCCACACGGAGGACCGGGTTGACCGGGCCAGTCAGGAAGCCCGCCTAAACGCCGATGACCTTGAGCGAGGATATGCGCGGGTACGCTACCTGAATGCCATTGACGGCATGCTTTATGGTGATGACCCGAAAGAAGGCATTATCAAAGGGCGGGAGTTTCTGCATCCGGATCTGCGGTTTAAATTCATGGCGCCCGAGGGTTTTCAGCTGATCAATTCCTCCAAGGCAGTTTATGCGG
Organism: Sneathiella sp.; assembly: GCA_965228285.1. Classification (GTDB taxonomy): domain Bacteria; phylum Pseudomonadota; class Alphaproteobacteria; order Sneathiellales; family Sneathiellaceae; genus Sneathiella. The sequence goes on along the minus strand of OZ245808.1, from coordinate 1,932,840 downwards.
TGGACGGCGAAGGGGGCCAGATGATTTTCGATCTGGGCCGCCTCAAAAATAACGGGCAGTCGCTTGAGGATTACATGCGCAGTGTCTGGCTGGTAAAGCTCAATCCAAAAACCATCCAGACCACGCGGGTCGGCGGTGCCCCGGCGGCCGTCACCCGGATCATCGTTGAGAATAAGGGGCGCAAAATCTATCTCACTGCCGCTGCCATCGATTTCGGGGATGATCGGGTGGCCCGATTTATCTATCAGATGCCGACAAGCAATGATGACCTCAATCAGCGTATAGCCGACAGCTACAACAGCTTCAAGCCCTTGCAATATCAGGAAGCCCAGGAGATCAAACCCACCCTGATGGTCATTGAGAAGGTCAAATCCGGTGAGGATGTGGAGGATCTGGTGGCCGGTATGGCTGAGGTCGTGCAGGACAAAAAAGCCCTGTTTATTCTTCTCAATCCGGAGTTCGAGGATCACTCACCGATTGCCGGCCGGGAATATAAAACACTGAAATACGGAAGCGACTAAAAGTCTCTTCTAGGGCTCAGTCAATAATAATCTCATCGTCGATCTCGCCGTCGAGGGTAAAGCAGGCGGCGCGCAGAGGGCCGCCAAATCCACACCCTCCGTCCAGGGTGACCGTGTGCGGGGTCGTCACCAGGCCGCTATGATCGTTGTCATAGCCGCGAATGATTCGCTTGAACCCGGCAAAGGGCTTGTCGATCTTGTCGAATTGGCTGTTGGCCCACCAGAAGGTATCCGACTGCTCAATGATCGGCAGGCTGGGATCAATCCCCGCATGGACGAATAGCAGCTCTCCATTTTCCGTATAGGCGGCACGGCGCAACGCCACGAAGATATCGTTATGGCCCGGATGATCGTGGATTTTGCCTTGCAGGCGATTGGCCCATTTGGTGGTCGAGAGGATCCCTTCGCGGAAATATTTACGAACGTCCTCTACATCCTCACCATAGGCCCGCAAAGTCTCGCCGATCCCGTGTTCTACCATCCAGTCGAACACAGTGTTGGGATCCTGAGCCAGCTGGATCTGTAATAGCTTACGCCACATCTCTTCCTGAGCTCCGCGCAGGAAGATGATATCCTGGGCCACCATACCAGCCTGACACAGGCGGTTGATACGAAAGGAGAGAAGTTCATCCAGGACATCCAGAATACCTTCCCCGCGCCCCAGATAATTGCCGAGATATACCAGACGGTCCCCCTGTTTCCACTGGCGCACAAGATCATCATGTAAAGCTATAAGGCGCGGGCAGTCACCATGGATGCTGGCAACAGCCCAGACCCGTTTCGCCTGGGACAGACAGCCGAATTTTTCTTTGTAACTGGTCGGTTTCATTGTCGGTTACAATGTAACTTCCCATTCGCCTTGACAAGCCCCCAAGGCATAAAAAAAGCCCGGATTTTACACCGGGCTTCCAATTCGTCTGCTTACAAAAGGATCAGGCGGCTTTCAGGACTTTCTGAACCTTTTCCGCAGCGGCATCCGCTTCGATCTGCTCGACCACGGCTAATTCCCGTGACAGGCGGACAAGGGCGGCTTCATAGATCTGCCGCTCACTGTAAGACTGGTCTGGCTGGTCTTCATTGCGATGCAAATCGCGGACAACTTCCGCAATCTGGATCGGATCTCCGGAATTGATCTTTGCTTCATATTCCTGGGCCCGACGGCTCCACATGGTCCGCTTGATGCGGGCGCGGCCTTTCAGAGTGTCGAGCGCGCTTTTCATCTTCTTTGGCGAAGACAGCGGTCGCATGCCGACATTCTTAGCCTGCTTGATCGGCACCCGCAGAGTCATTTTCTCATGGGAAAAGTCAACCACATACAGGGTCAGCGCCATGCCGGAGATTTCCTGCTCTTCAATGCTGATGACCTGTCCAACACCATGTGTGGGATACACAACGTGATCCAGGGGTGCGAATTCCATATCCTTAGTCATACAAATCCTTCTCACTGCATTCGGACGGCATATTTCGTCGGGATCATCCCAAAAAAAAACAGCTGCGTTGTCGGCGCTGCATATCGAAAATTGTCCAAATTTTTAAAACCGACGGCCTTTTTCCCATAATTCCTACATGCAAATGCAACGAAAGTCGCCTTTCGGTTTGCATCAAAAAAGCCCGGAAACCTTTACCTATCTGGGGATTATACCATAATTTTACGTAAAATGCGAATCCAGATATCTAAATTGTCATAAATTTGACATTTACAAGGGGTTAGTCACCGCCGCCGGGTTTTGCACTGAAATGTTCTTCGTACTTGTTGGCTTTGCCATCCCACTCTTCTGCATCCGGCGCCTGTTCACCTTTGACGGTGATATTCGGCCAAATATCGGCATATTCCTTGTTGACTTCCAGCATCTTTTCCACGCCGTCCTCGGTGTCGGGCAGAATGGCTTCTGCGGGACATTCCGGCTCGCACACACCGCAATCGATACATTCATCAGGATGGATTACCAGCATGTTCTCGCCTTCGTAAAAGCAATCCACTGGGCACACTTCCACGCAGTCCATATATTTGCATTTGATGCAATTCTCGGTAACAACGTAGGTCATTTCTTTTTTTCTCCAGCCGTTTGTAAGTCACAGATACAGATATCCTGATTAGGAATTATCGTTAATGGGACAGTATGACAACCCTAAAAAGGGCCGATTGTGGAGAAAAATCAGTCCAGGTCCAGACCAAGCCGGGCCATGACCCGCTTGCGGGCATCACCGCGATCCCGGTCACTGACATAGATCAGGCCGGCCACCCGGCGGACAAGGTTGGCTTCGAACTTGCTGAGCTCGCCATCCGCATAGGCGATTTCCCAAAGCATTTCGATCATTTGAACCCTGGTCTCAATGGGGAAGCTGTCTTTCACGGTCCGGGTGAAATAGAAAAGCTGGCCGGCTTCGGCCTGGGCCTTTTCCGCCTCTGCAACAAGAGTGATGGCATCGGCGTCCTCCAGCTTATAGTGCCGTTTCAGCACGTCGATAATGGCCTGCCGTTCCACATCCTTGAAATCATCGTCCGAGAGGGCCGCTTCAATGAGCAAGGCAGCCGTGGCGATATGCTCCTGATCAGTGAGGTCATCTTGAGGACTGTTGCTCTCGCCGGATAAAAGGGATTTCAACAACTCAATCATATGCTTTCCTCATCGTGGCGGGACCCATACACAGCCTCAGATGCGGCCATGGCATTGCTTATATTTCTTGCCGGATCCGCACGGACAGGGAGCGTTACGCCGGACTTTGCCCCAGCTTGCCGGATCATCACCCTGAACACTGGCTTCCGCTGTCTCAAACTCATTCTCACCGGTGACCGGGTCAATATGGGTTGCCTGAATTTCGCTTTCGTCCGGCTCTTCCCGGCGTAGCTGTTCCGTCGGGTTTTGAAGCTGAACGTGGGACAAATAGGTGGTCACGGATTCCCGAAGCTGATCCAGCATTAGCTGGAACATGTTGAAGGCTTCCGTCTTATATTCGTTGAGCGGATCCTTCTGGGCATAAGCCCGCAATGAGACGCCCTGGCGTAACTGATCAAGCTGTAACAGATGCTCTTTCCAGGACTGATCCAGGATTTGCAGGAGGATGCTTTTCTCTACCATGCGCATGATGTCCGGCCCGAAATTGGCGACCTTTTCGGCCATGCGCCGGTTGGCGTGATCTTTCAGCCGCTCCCGAATTTCCTCGTCGGCGATGCCTTCTTCCTCCGCCCATTCCTCCACCGGCAAATCAAGGGCGAGGATGCGGGTCACGTCTTCCTTGAGACCGGCCTTATCCCATTGCTCCGGATAGGCCTTCGGCGGGATATGGGCATCGACCATATCGTCAATGGCCTCTTCACGCATGGTGGAGACGGTTTCGGAGACATCTTCCGTTTCCATCAGATCAATGCGTTGTTCATAAATCACCTTCCGCTGATCATTCATGACATCGTCGAATTTCAGCAGGTTCTTGCGGATGTCATAGTTGCGGGCCTCAACCTTCTGCTGGGCTTTCTCCAAGGCCTTGTTGATCCAGGGATGGACAATGGCCTCGCCGTCTTCCAGGCCGAGCTTGCGGAGCATGCCATCCATACGCTCGGAGCCGAAAATCCGCATCAGATCATCCTGCAGGGAGAGGAAGAAGCGGGAGGTTCCCGGGTCTCCCTGACGCCCGGAGCGGCCACGGAGCTGATTATCGATCCGGCGGGATTCATGTCGCTCGGTGCCGATCACGAACAGGCCCCCGGCTTCCAGAACCTTTTTGCGCTGCTCGGCAATTTCGGATTTGATGGTCTTGGTGATCTCAGCAATGCGGGTTTCGTCGGTTTCGCCGGCGGTCTTCTCCTCGACCAGCATTTCCTCATTCCCGCCGAGCTTAATGTCGGTTCCGCGGCCGGCCATGTTGGTGGCGATAGTGACGGCACCGGGCTGTCCGGCCTGGCCGATGATTTCCGCTTCCTGCTCATGGAAGCGGGCATTCAGGACCTTATGGGCGATTTTCCGTTTTTTCAGCAGCTCCGAGAGCATCTCGGATTTTTCAATGGACACGGTGCCGACCAGCACCGGCTGACCGCGCTTGCGGCAGTCTTCCACTGTATCGACAATCGCCTCGAATTTCTCTTCAACCGTTCTGTAAACCTCATCGTCCTCATCTTTTCGTGCGACTTCCAGATTGGTGGGAATTTCCACCACTTCCAGGCCGTAGATTTCATGGAACTCGTCGGCTTCAGTTGCCGCCGTACCGGTCATCCCTGCGAGCTTGTTATAGAGACGGAAATAGTTCTGGAAGGTGATGGAGGCCAGGGTCTGGTTTTCCGGTTGGATCGTTACCTTTTCCTTGGCTTCCAGGGCCTGATGCAGACCGTCTGAATAACGGCGGCCATCCATCATGCGGCCGGTAAATTCGTCAATGATGATCACCTTGTCATCCTTGACGATGTAGTCCGTATCCTTCTCGAACAGCTTATGGGCTCGGAGCGCCTGGTTAGCATGATGTACGACAGAGACATTTTCCGTATCATACAGATTGTCGCCCTTTAACAGCCCGGCGTCCTCGAGGATTTTCTCAATGCTCTCGGTACCGGTTTCCGAAAAACTCACCGCTTTCGATTTTTCATCGACCTCGTAATCGTCTTCTTTCAGAAGGGGGATCAGGCTGTCGATCGCCCGGTAAAGATCCGAGGAATCTTCAGCCGGACCGGAGATGATCAAGGGAGTCCGGGCTTCGTCGATCAGGATGCTGTCCACCTCATCGACGATGGCGAAGTTGAAGTCTCGCTGGACCATGGCGGCCCGCTCAAACTTCATATTATCCCGGAGATAGTCGAATCCGAACTCGTTATTGGTACCGTAGGTGATATCCGCCGCATAGGCTGCCCGCCGCTGTTCATCATCAAGACCGTGAATGACACAGCCGACGGTCATGCCCAGCTTTTCGTAGACCTGTCCCATCCATTCAGAGTCGCGCTTGGCCAGATAGTCATTGACGGTGACCACATGCACACCCTTGCCCTCCAGGGCGTTGAGATAGACGGGAAGGGTCGAGACCAGGGTTTTACCTTCACCGGTCTTCATCTCCGTGATCTTGCCCTGATGGAGCACAATCCCGCCAAGAATTTGTACATCGTAATGCCGTTCGCCAAGGGCCCGGGACGCCGCCTCCCGCACGCAGGCAAAGGCCTCCGGCAGCAGATCGTCCAGGGATTTGCCGTTTGCAAGCTGCTCCCGGAAAGTCTCCGTCATGGCCTTTAACTCATCGTCGGACAAGGATTTGAACTTTTCCTCAAACCCATTCACTTCATCCACCCTGGCGCGAATGACTTTTAGAGCCCGGTCATTCGGAGAACCGAAAAACTTTTTGGCAAGTGAACCGAACATATCTGACTTTACTCCCGACAAGGGTTAGGGCTGTCTGTAATTGGTGCAAGCAGGACATCTTATATGCCAGCCTGTTACAACCGCAATCTCTTAAAAAATGAACCAATATAGTTATGGTGACAGATAAGGGGCATCCGTTGCCGTGTCAATCTATGGAAAGCCTGCATGGCCAAAAGGTGAGCTTTTAACGGCGAAAAAGTGGAAAAACTCACCATAAAGTCATGAAAGGTTGTTCTTCCGTGAATTATTACTATATTCGCAGCAATTCACGGGGGGATGCCTTGTCTCTGTATCAAGCATCCTCCGACCCTAAATTTAAGGCGTAGATATCATGAAATCAGTACATTTTCTTGCTCTTGCGGTTGTTGCGGTGTTGGGGCTTGGCATCGGTTACTTTGTTGGTGCCGGTGGCCAGGGCAATATGGCGGAAAAAATGACCGAAATGGTCACAGATGACGTCAAGGCCGTAACTGCCGATGTCAGTGGTGACACTTCCGTGACCCCGGAAGAGGATGGCAAAGTTCTGGCGACGGTGAACGGCGAGGCGATTACTGATCAGGATATCGAGACCCTGTATGCATCCCTGCCAGCGCAGTATCGCCAGGCACCGATCGCTTTTGTCAAGGAACAGTTGCTCGAACAGCTGATCAGCATGGAAGTGATCGGCCAGGCGGCCGAAGCGGAAAACCTGGATAATCAGGCGGAGTTCAAGGATCGCCTTGCATCCGTCCGTACCCAGTTGATGCAGGAATATTACCTCAAAAACAAGATTGATGAGCTGGTCACCGATGAGATGGTCCGGGCCGAGTATGACAAGGTGACCGCCGACTTCACGCCCGAAGAGGAAGTCCATGCCCGTCATATTCTTCTGAAGAATGCCGAGGAAGCCAGCGACATTATCAAGCTGCTGGATGACGGCGGTGACTTTGCAGAGCTGGCCAAGGAATATTCAACCGGACCCTCCGGCCCCAACGGCGGCGATCTGGGATATTTCACCAAGGAGCGGATGGTCCCGGAATTTGCCACCGCCGCTTTTGCCATGGAAAAGGGCAGCTATTCCAAAGAGCCTGTCGAAACCCAGTTTGGCTTTCACGTGATCAAGGTTGAAGACAAGCGCGACACCCAGCCGCCGGCCTTTGAGCAGCGGGAAGAGGAATTGCGCGGCCAGTTGACGAACACGACTGTCAACAAGCTGATAGAAGATCTGAAAACAGCAGCCAATATCGAAATTATTCCGCAGGCTGAAGAAGAGAATGCGGAGAAGACCGAAGACGATACCAAGAAGGAGTAGGTTTTCTGCCAGTTAAAAGAAAAGGCCCGGTTTTCCGGGCTTTTTTTGTTTTGTTTTCAGGCGTCCGATTGGGGGAGCCAGGGGATTTCAGCAATTTCAACCCCTTCTTCTTTCAGCTCGGATTTCTCCTCGGCGCTGGCTTCACCGTAAATACCGCGTTCCTCAACTTCACCATAGTGAATCTTGCGCGCTTCTTCGGCGAATTTCGGTCCCACATAGTCGCAATTTTCCTTGACCGCTGTTGTCAGTTCCCGAATGGCTGTCATGGCCGCGGCGGCCTGATTCATCTCAACGGAGGTGTCTTCGCTCTGGTTCACCTGCTGCATAGATCCCTTTTTCGGAACGGACGGCGCCATCGGCGCTTTTTGAATATGGTTTGATCCACAGATGGCACAGAAAACTATCCCGCGCCCGGCCTGATCGTCATAGGCGGCGCTATTCTTGAACCATGCCTCGAAAACATGGGATTTTTCGCATTTGAGATTATACTTAATCATCTCTGTCTGTTTTTTGACCTCTTATACGGACTATCCTATAGGAAAATAGGTTATTCCTGACCAAACACAAGTGCGATCGAAAAGGTATTGATCTTAATATGCAGCAAATATCTCCCTGGATCGCAAAATATTGGCCCCTTATTCCCAAGGATAAGCCGGTCCTGGATTTGGCCGCCGGTAATGGCAGGCACAGTCTGTTTTTGATGAACAAGGGGTATAAGGTCATTGCCGCTGACATCAAAACGCAAGCTCTGGAAACCTTGCCTGAACAACAGGGCCTGACCATTGTGGAGACTGATCTTGAAAACGCTCCCTGGCCATTCAAAGCCGCTCAGTTTTCGGGTATTGTGGGGGTCAATTACCTCTGGCGGGACGGTTTTTCGGCCATGCTGCAGTCCCTGGCTCCCGGCGGTGTGCTGCTCTATGACACTTTCGCGGTCGGCAATGAGCGCTACGGGAAGCCCAGCAATCCGGAATATCTGCTGAAACCCGGTGAATTGAAGGACCTCTGCGCCGGGCTTGACATCCTCGATTATGCCCATGGAGATGTCACGGAACCCCAGCCTGCCGTCCGTCAGTCCATTGCCGTTCGGAAGCCGTTATAACCGACCCATTATTCGGCAGCGGTCGCCAGCCCGTCGACGGTCTGAAGGGTGAAGTCCTGGATGTTTTTAAGGTTCGGCAATTGCTGTCGTCGTTTGGCGACCTCCTCCGGATGGATCTCTGCCGTGACAAAACCCGGCTCTGACCCCCCATCGGCCAGCACCTCTCCCCAGGGATCGATAATCAGGGAATGACCATAGGTCTGTCGTTTCGGTGTATTCTGGCCGCATTGGGCCGGGGCAATGACAAAGGCGCCATTTTCAATCGCCCGGGAGCGCAGAAGCACATGCCAGTGGGCCTGACCTGTCGTCCGGGTGAACGCGGCAGGTACCGTCAGCACTTGCGCGCCGGCCAGAGCCAGTTTCTGGTAGAGATGGGCAAATCGGATATCATAGCAGATGGTCAGGCCAAACGGGCCCCAGCCGGTGTCGGCAAGAACAGCTTCACTCCCGGGGGCATAGGCTCGGCTTTCCTTATGGCTTTCGCCATTCTGCAGCTCCACATCAAACATATGAATCTTGTCATACTGCGCGGCGATACCGCCATCGGGGCGGATCAGGAAGGACCGGTTGGCCAGTCTGTCATCGTCAGGCTTCTTAATGACAAGGGAGCCGGCCAGGATCCAGGCACCCGTTTCCTCGGCCAGACCGCGAAAAGCCGCCAGGGTCACATCTTCTTCCTGGACCTGGGCTTTCTCTCTGGCGGCCGCCTTGTCAGGTTCCAGCATATTCGTGACTTCCGGGGTGGCGATAAAATCAGCGCCGGCTCCGGCGGCGTCACGGATTAATTCCGTCGCCGTCTTCAAATTGGCGTGAACGTCTGGTCCCGAGGTGAGTTGCACGCAAGCGGCTTTAAAAGAAGACATGAGTATAACTCCCGTTGTTGATCAGGCTGTTCCCAGTATCGGATCCAGCTTTCCGCTGTCCTCAAGCATATAAAGATAGTTGCAATCGCCGACATGCTCTCCGTCCACGAAGATTTGAGGGACCGTATGGGCACCGCCGGCCCGTTGTATCATCTCCTGACGCAAATCCGCAGAAACCGTGACATCAATCTCTTTGTAATCGACACCTTTGGCCGTTAGCAGTTTCTTGGCCCGGGAGCAGAATGGGCAAAACATCGTCGTATATATTTCAATTTCTTTCATATCTTTTGTCTTCTACCCTCACATCCTAACTATGCGCCACCTCCTTTATATAGCCAGGCTGGTGGTGCGGACAACCCGGCAGAGGGTGAGAACGTCTATTTTCGCGGCCCCGGCATTGAGCAGAGCCTTGCTGCTGGCTTCCACCGTGGCCCCTGTCGTCAGCACGTCATCCAGGAGCAGAATCCGGGTATTCTCGATCCGGGACAGCCATTTGGGGGTCACCGCGAAAACCCCGTCGACATTGCGGCGGCGGGCTGTCGCATTCAAACCGCCTTGGGAAGGTGTCGGCCGCTTTCGATACAGTAAATCCGGAAGGGCGGGCCTGCAACTGAGCCGCGCCAGCTCCAGGGCCAGCAGGGCCGACTGGTTGTATCGCCGCCGAAGCAGTCGAAACGGGTGCAGGGGTGCGGCGCAGATAATATCGCACTCTGCAACCATATCCGGGGCGGCCCGATACATCCAGCCGGCGAAAGCCGGCGCGTTTCGGGTCTGGTCCGCATGTTTAAAGGCCAGAACCATATTCCGGCAGGCCTCATCATATTTGAGGACAGCCCTGGCTCTTGCAAAGCTTGGCGCCTTGCGTAGACAACTGCCACATATCAGAGAGGAGGCGGCACTATATTCGAAGGGAAATCCGCAAAGCTCACAACAGGGTTCCGAGATAAAAGTCAGTTGGGGCCAGCAAATGTTACACAGGTTGCCGGGACTTTCCAACGGATCCCCGCATTTCAGGCACCCTGGGGGGAACACCGCCTGTAAACTGCCGGATAGTAGATCCTTCGCAAATTTTTTAGATTTTTCCGCTGCATTCATTAGGAGTATTATAATAGAATATAAAAAGTTTGAAAACATCAATAACGGGTATTCGATTAGTGAATTGTATCGAATTGTCGGACATGCCATAACCCATCCATGAAATCACCGTCTGTTCTCAATCCTGAAAATATTCTTTTCGACCGCCACCTGGTCCGCCGGCACCGGGATCGGGCGGCCCATATCGACTGGGAGCGCCATGGTTTTCTTGTCAAAGAGGTAGCAAGCCGACTGATGGACCGGCTGCTGGATATATCGGAAAGCTTCAACATGGCTCTGGATCTGGGATGTCGGCAGGGAGAATTTGGCCAGCTGCTGGCGGAAAGCGGACGCGTCTCTACCCTCATACAGGCAGATCTCAGTGAGAGTATGCTGGCGACACAAGCAGGCCTGAGGGTGGCTGCCGACGAAGAATTCCTGCCTTTCGCGCCGCAGTCGTTTAACCTGGTTGGCAGTGTATTGGGGCTTCATTGGACAAATGATCTGCCCGGAGCTTTGGTTCAAATTGCAAAAATACTGAAACCGAACGGGCTTTTCCTTGGCGCTTTATTTGGAGCCGGTACTTTGGCGGAACTGAGATGGTGCCTGAATGAAGCAGAATCAGAGATTAAGGGCGGGGTCAGCCCAAGAGTATCTCCCTTTACCGAAGTCCGGGATGCCGGGTCCCTGCTGCAGAGAGCGGGGTTCGGTCTGCCCGTCACAGATGTCGATTTGATCACATTCAAATACCAGGATCCGTTCTCCCTGATGCGGGAGTTGCGAGGCTTGGGAGAGACGAATGCCCTGATATCCCGCCTGAAGCAGTTTACGGGACGGCAGGTGATGATGCGGGCGGCGGAACTCTATGTCGACAGGTTCTCGGATGCGGACGGTCGTGTGCCGGCAAGCTTTCAAATTATCTATTTGGCGGGATGGTCACCCCACGAAAGTCAGCAGAAGCCCATGGCAAGAGGCAGCGGCACCGTAAATTTGAAAGACATATTAGAAAAATAAATAATACTTTATTTTCTTTCAATATCAGCAATTTAATACATCTGACTTGGCTCTTTTTTATTTCCGAATTATAGTGCATAAAAGCAAAAAAATTGTTGAAGTCAAACAATATCGGCTGGGAAACAAATGAGTTGATGCGTACAATTGAAGAAGTTATTGAGGGGCGGGACCTCAACCCTGATGAGTTCCTAATAATAAACAATTTCTGGAACAAAATTCGGGAGATACAGGGACGCCGCGATGAAAGTGGCTCGAAAAACCGAAACCTTGTCGGCGCGGCCCTTGGGTCACGCAGGATCGCAAAACGTGAGATTGACATTGAGACCATGGGATCTCTGACCGGCCTGGCGCGGTCCAGTTTACAAAATACCTTGCAGCAAATGATTGATGACGGCATGATTTATTTCGATAAAGATCCGTCAGATCTAAGGCGTCAAATCATCAAACCTACTGAGAAGTTTCTGGCCTTATCCCTTGATATGTATGAAGAAACCAGACTGCTCATCCTCAGCACCGAAAAGGAGTTGAAGGCGGCGGCAAAGAAGAAATAACCAAAATTGGTCACGATATATCTTGTAATACGAACCGAATTGCATTGTAATTTTAGCTGTAGACCTTGCGGATATGCGGTGGCGGTACCTGCCGCGCATTCGATCTCAAATTAATTTAGGGGAATTAGGTTATGCTGGCCGGCCAGCGGGTGAGGAGAAAACCCGCTGGCCGGCTTAATTTTGAGCATGGGCTACCAACCGCCGCCGCCTCCACCACCACCGCCGCCTCCAGATGACCCACCGCCAGAAGACCCGCTGGAGCTTCCCGGCGCTGTCGATGCTGATGAAATGGCGCTTGAGAAACCCTGGCCGAGGGACGAGGAGAAAGAATCGATGCGATCCGGATTAAAATGGTGTCCGTGATACCAGGTTGGCTGATACGGTCTGTTTCCAGGTCCGATGGTGGCCTGACCAAGCCGCCCGGCAAATTGCTCTCCCCAGGCCTGTTCAACACCAAGAGCCAGGGCGAAGGGCAGATATTTTTCAAATAGTTCCGGCGTCCGGTCTGGGGGATTGTTAAAATTCATCCGATCCTTCTCGGCGACCGACAGGAATTCCGAAAAACCTTCGAACTCATCCATCATCTTCCGCCCCAAATGGGTCGGTGCTTTTAGCAAATGGTAGAAGGTGGCATTGACAATTTGCAATACCACGAAAATAACGGCAGCGCTGACTGAGGTTATCTCGACGAGCATGGTCAGACCGACAAATTCTCCGATGGCGAAGGGCAGGGCGAAGACTGTATTGAATATGGCTGCGATTTTTGACACGGCGCCCCCACCAAGGGCGGCTTGCCAGGCACGCCATACTTTTCGAAACAGGAAGTAAAGAGCACCGGTCCAGACGGTCAACCAAACGGCGATAAAAAATGCCGGTGCGGGGTCCCGGGATCCAACGATCATGGCGGCGATGACGAGAAGGGAGATGCCGACGCCGGGGAAGAAGTATTTGGTATTTCTGTTGAAATAGATCTTTTCGAATTCTGTTCTCAGCCAGCTTTTCAGGCCGTCTTTTGCTTTGCGTAAGGTCTTGTGATTTTTCTGTTCAAGGTCAATGCTGATCCTGTGATTCCCGAACAGAGCCTTGCCGACGGCTCTTTCACCGGGAGAGAGATCTTTTCCCTCGCCCGATTTCTTCAAACGATACTTGCCTTTTGATGTCTCCTCGATCACCAGAAATCCTTTGACGGCCAGACTGATGATCGCGGCTGAAAAGGCGGTGTTATCAAAACCCATTTTACGGATATAGCGCATCGCGGCGGGGGAATAGCCCTGGGGTGGTTCAAAAAGCGGAATGACCGTTCCTGGAGCCGGATCTCGTCCGACCTTTGACCATATGACAACGTAGTATACGAGCAGGAGCAGGAGCCCGACAAACCCGATGGTGAACATCCGGTTGTCGCCGAGGAAACCCGTGACCTTCTCCATTTCCGTTGGGCGATGCACGAACCCGATCGGCCAGGATACGGCGATAGTCAATCCTTGCTTGGGCGCGAGGGGACGGGTCGTGTAAAACTCAATGCCGTCGCTATAGTCGCGTGAGGAAACCAGTCTTCCCTGATCTCCCTGGTATCCTGTATAGGCGGCTGAATTGAGAAGGGCTGCCCCTGCGGGCAAATGCACGCGACCGCTGGCTTTCTCAATGGGGAAAGCCCAGCCATTTCCGGTGACATTCCAGTATAGCTCGTCAAAATTCTCAAAAAACCCCAGTTGCCGGGTAGTTTTATAGGTCAGGCTGTATGTATAGGTTCCGGGCGTCAGAAAGACATTTTTATCGCCAATGTAAATGCGAACGCCGTTTGACTGCCTTTCAATATGGTATGGCTCGTCCCGGCCATCCCGCTTCACTTTCTCAAGGGTAAAGCCAACCCGGACGTTGTTGCCATGCTGGTCCTTGTAATCCGTTGGAAAGTCTCGAAAGATCCCGCGCTTAATCTGGTTGCCTTCGCTTTCGACAGTGATATTTTCGCGTACGGTCAGGGAGGCATCGGCATTGACCCAGATATCGCTTTTAAAATCCTTGATAACCTCTTCCGCCACCGCCAGAGGGGAAAGGCAAACCAGGCTCAACAGGAGAGCTACTACGGCCAATGGGGCGGTATACAGACCGGATTTGGGACCTCGAAATCGTATATGCATTTTGTTCGATCTTGGTTAGGAAAAACTGACTTCGACCGGTTTACGGGCGGCGTCTTCATCCTCATCCAGCTCAAAGAACTCCGCCTTGATAAAGTTAAATGCCCGGGCCACGAGGTTGCTCGGAAACTGGTCAATCTTGGTATTGTTGTCGCGCACCACGCCATTGTAATAGCGGCGTGCCATTTGAATCTTGTTTTCCGTTTCGGTCAGTTCACTTTGCAGGCTGAGAAAATTCTCGTTGGCCTTAAGGTCGGGATAGTCCTCCGACAAGGCAAAAAGTGATTTGAGCGCTCCGCTCAGCACATTTTCGCTCACGGCTTGTTCTGCAGGTGTCCCTTGATTGGCCATGGCCTGGGAGCGGGCCTCGGTGATTTTCTCAAAGGTCCCGGATTCGTGGCTGGCATAGCCCTTTACAGTTTCCACCAGATTTGGGATCAGGTTATAGCGTTGTTTCATCTGCACTTCGATGCCGCTCCAGGCCTCTTTCACCCGCTCGCGCAGGCTGACAAACTGGTTATATATAAGGATTGCATAAAGGCCGGCACCGGCGATCAGGGCAAGGACGATGAGAAACGGTATCATGGGCTGAAACTCCGTAAAAACTGGCTCTTTGACTTAACCCAGAATAGTTAACATTGCGTGTGCAGGGAAGAGCCAGATTCAACGCACTCTCTATAGAAGGTCCCGGAGCATGGCGACCAGGGGCAAGTCCGCAGGCGGCATGTCATAGTCTCCAAGGCGGACTGCGCGGACCCATTTCAGGGTCTGGCCTTCTGTCGGTCGTGGCGTTCCTTCCCAGCGGCGGCAGACATAGAGCGGCATCAGCAAGTGGAATTTCTCATAACTATGGCTGGCAAAGGTAAAGGGGGCCAGGCAGGCCTCGGTCACATCGATCGTTAACTCTTCCTTCAGTTCCCGGATCAGTGCGGTTTCCGGGGTTTCGCCATTTTCCACCTTGCCGCCGGGAAATTCCCACAGACCAGCCATGCTTTTACCTTCGGGACGCTGGGCGATCAGGACGCGGTTATCGTCATCGACCAACGCGACCGCGACGACCAGAACAGTGGGGAAATCCGTCATGAAATCTGTCTAACTTCTGTAATCGGCATTGATGTCGATATAGCCGTGTGTCAGGTCGCAGGTCCAGGCGAACGCTGTACCGTCACCGACGCCGACATCAACCTCTATCTCAATCTCAGAGCCCTTCATATGAGGGACCACGTCCTCTTCTTTATAGTCCGGAGACCGTTGGCCGTTTTCTGCGATCAGGACGCCACCGATTTTCAGGCTCATGGCATCACGATCGGCTTTTTCTCCAGACTTGCCAACCGCCATGACGACCCGGCCCCAATTGGCGTCCTCGCCGGCGATGGCTGTCTTGACCAGGGGCGAATTCGCTATGGCAAGGGCAATGGATTTCGCCGAACTGTCGGAAGCGGCTCCGGTTACTTTTACCGTGATGAATTTACGGGCGCCTTCGCCATCCCGGGCAACCTGCTGGGCAAGATCGGCCATGACCTCCCGCAGGGCCTTTTTGAATGGGTCCAGCTCGGGATCAGCAGAATCGGCGATCGCTGCATTTCCGGCCTCTCCTGTAGCAAACAGCAGGACCGTATCACTGGTGGAGGTGTCTGAATCAACCGTCACACAATTAACGTTTTCTCGTTGGCCTCATTCAGCAAGGCCTGAAGAACAGGGGCGGGCATGGCAGCATCTGTGAACAGAAAGGCCAGCATGGTCGCCATATCCGGAGCAATCATGCCGGACCCCTTGGCAAATCCCGTGATCGTTACGTCCCGATCGCCGATCTTACAATGCGCCGCGGCGCCCTTGGCAAAGGTATCCGTCGTCAGGATCGCTTCAGCTGCCTGCTTCCCGCCTGCAGCCGAGAGGTGATTGTGAAGTTTTGGCAACAGATCGGTGATCTTCTCGGTTGGGACCGGTTCGCCAATGACACCGGTCGATGCGATATGAATATCCTCTGCATCCGCACCGATCAGCCGCGCTGCCGCCGCTGCTGTTTCCGTGACGGTTTGACGGCCCGCCGAGCCGGTGAAGACATTCGCGATGCCGGCATTGACCACGAGGGCTCTGGCCGTGCCCCGGGGCCGAATTTCCCGTCCCCAATCCACCGGGGCCCCTGGCATGGAATTTTTCGTGAAAACACCGGCTGCTGTTGTGGTTTCGGAAAACACGGCCAGCATCAGGTCATCGCGGCCCTGGTATTTCATGCCACTGCAGCCGGAACTGAACTGAACGCCTTTTACTTCTGGCAGGTCCGGAAAAGCCGCAGGAGCGAGGGGAGATTTTTTCAGCAAGGTCACATGTCCTCAAATTCTTACAAAACCTGAACTACGGCAAAAGAACCCAATCGGTCAATTGGGAACTGGGGAGTGTTCAGGAAGATTTCGTTGCACAGAGCATGTAATTGACCTTGAGATCCTTGCTGAGATGCCATCGATCTTCGAGCGGATTATAACTCGCACCGGCCATTTCGGCTATACTGAGACCTTGTTCCCGGATGGTCTTCGTCACTTCCGAGGGTTTGAGGAACTTCTGCCAGTTATGAGTCCCGCGCGGCAGCCAACGCAGCACATATTCGGCACCGACAATTGCCAGGGCAAAACTCTTCGCCGTCCGGTTCAGGGTTGCCACAAACATGATCCCACCTGGATTTAACAGCTCACAGCAGGCTTTCATAAAACCGTCGACATCAGCGACATGTTCGATCACTTCCATATTCAGGATGACATCGAACTTCTCTCCGGCCGCAGCCAGTTCTTCTGCGGTGATATGCCGGTAATCGATGTCCAGTCCGGATTTTTCCGCATGCAGGGACGCGATGCTGATATTCTTCTCGGACGCATCGGCGCCGACAACAGTTGCTCCTAATCTCGCCATGGGCTCGCATAGCAACCCGCCGCCACAGCCGATATCCAACAGGCGCAGGCCCTTGAAAGGTTTTAGCTTGGCTACCGGTTCATCATTTTCAAGGCGGAAATGGGCGATAACTTTATCGCGAATGAAGCCAATACGAATCGGATTGAACTTGTGCAAAGGTTTGAATTTACCGCCTTCATCCCACCATTCATCGGCCATCGCCGAAAAGTTGGCAATTTCTTCCGGATCGACCGATTTGATGTTTGCCGTCTCGCTCATCGCACTCTCATTTCGACAGGCCCATAAAAAAGCCAAGTTTTATTGAATAAACTCGCCGCAGAGCTTGCCCCGCAACCCTTGTTAAGTATATGTATACGCTCCTTTAGAATCAAAGGGTACTCGTAAGTTATTTGGACAATTTTAGGCCTTCATCGGCTGATGAGGGAAAGAGGTTATGGCGTCCATGGCGCGGCTGGTTATGAAATTCGGTGGTACATCCGTCGGCTCGATAGAGCGGATCAAGAATGTTGCCAGAAAAGTGAAGCGGGAAGTCGACGCCGGCAACGAGGTGGCGGTGATGGTCTCTGCCATGTCCGGAGAGACCAATCGGCTGATTGACCTTGTCTCTCAGACATCGTCGATGCATGACGCCCGCGAATATGACGTCGTGGTCTCCAGCGGGGAGCAGGTGACATCCGGCTTGCTGGCCATGGCCTTGCAGGAGCTTGGTGTCTCGGCCCGGTCCTGGCTAGGATGGCAGATCCCGATCAAAACCAATGCCGTTCACGGCTCTGCGCGTATTGAGGACATCCATTGCGATGAGATTATCACACGGTTTGCCGAAGGACAGGTTGCCATCTGCGCCGGATTTCAGGGAATTGGATCCGATGATCGGATCACGACCCTGGGACGCGGCGGAACAGACACATCCGCAGTCGCTCTCGCGGCGGCCTTGAAAGCAGATCAATGCGATATCTATACGGATGTGGACGGTGTTTACACCGCTGATCCAAGGATCGCGACAAAGGCCGCCAAACTTGATAAAATCACCTATGAGGAAATGCTGGAGCTTGCCTCCCTTGGGGCCAAGGTGCTGCAAACCCGATCCGTCGAGATGGCCATGAAACATCGGGTAAAATTACAGGTTCTCTCCAGTTTCGAGGATCTGCCCGGAACACTTGTTGTAGATGAGGAAGATATAGTGGAACATCAGGTCGTGAGCGGCGTGACTTATACCCGCGACGAAGCAAAAGTTACGTTACAACAGGTCGCAGATAAACCGGGCGTTGCCGCTCTCGTCTTTGGCACTCTGGCGGATGCCCATGTCAATGTCGACATGATCGTGCAGAATGTCTCCGAAGACGGTAAAGCAACAGATCTGACCTTCACGGTCGGCCGCAAGGAGATGGATCTTGCCTTGTCCGTTCTTGAAAAGCTGAAATCGGAAGTGGATTGCAAGGCGATTGTCGGAGATCCTAATGTTGTTAAAGTGTCCATTGTCGGAATGGGAATGCGCAGCCATGCCGGTGTCGCCCAGACGATGTTTGCTGCCTTGGCCGAGAAAGGGATTAATATTCAGGTGATTTCCACCTCGGAAATCAAAGTGAGTGTTCTCCTGGCCGAGGAATATACTGAGCTTGCTGTCAGAACACTCCACACTGCCTTTGATCTGGATGCTGAATAAGATGAATGACGATCAGAAAAATGGCTTTCGGGATCTCGAGAAAGCCTGGAAACGAGGGTGCGAATTTCTCGGTACCGAATACGCGATCCTGGGCGGCGCGATGTCCTGGGTGTCTGAGCGGCATCTGGTTGCAGCAATCTCCAACGCCGGTGGTTTCGGGGTGATTGCCTGCGGGGCCATGACACCGGAACTTCTTGACGCAGAGATCAAAGCGACCCAGGAACTGACAGATAAACCCTTTGGTGTCAATCTCATCACCATGCATCCCGATCTCGATAAGCTAGTGGATGTCTGCCTTGAAAATAATGTTGGCCACGTGGTCCTGGCGGGTGGTGTTCCCACCAAGGAAACAATTGCTCAGATCAAAGAAGGGGGGGCAAAAATTGTCTGTTTCGCTCCTATTCTGGCTTTGGCTAAAAAACTGATCAGGCTGGGTGCCGATGCGCTGGTGATTGAGGGTATGGAAGCCGGTGGTCACATTGGTCCGGTTTCGACCAGTGTCCTCGCTCAGGAAATATTGCCCCATATCACGGATGTGCCGGTTTTCGTCGCCGGGGGTATCGGTCGGGGAGAGGCTATCAGCACTTACTTACGCATGGGAGCGTCCGGATGTCAGCTGGGAACCAGGTTTGTTTGCGCCAATGAATGTATTGCTCATCCGGAATTTAAGAAGTCATTTATCCGGGCAAATGCCCGTGATGCCGTGACGACAGTGCAGGTGGATCCTCAGTTTCCGGTCATCCCGGTGCGGGCCCTCAACAATGAGGGCGGAAAAAAATTCATCGAAACCCAACATGAGGTCATTGCCAAATATCGGGCAGGAGAATTGGATCTGGAGGCGGCCCAGCTGGAAATCGAACATTTCTGGGCAGGTGCCTTGCGCCGTGCCGTTATTGAAGGTGATGTCGAGTATGGATCAGTGATGGCCGGACAGAGTGTCGGCATGGTGAAGACCGAACAACCGACTGCCGAAATCTTACAGGAACTTGTCGAGCAAGCCGCAGGAGCGTTTGCCGAACATGGAGCCCAGAGGAGCATCTCCTGACATGAGCGGCCTGGGGGTCAGTGCGCCGAGACTACTTCTTCGAAAACTCCACCAGGTCATGGCGGGGCACGGCGATGCTGAGCAAAGGCTAAATGAAATTGTCCGGCTGATTGCAGGGAATATGATCGCCGAGGTCTGTTCCTGTTATTTGATGCGGGCGGGAGATGTTCTCGAACTATTTGCCACTCAAGGGCTGAAAAAAGACGCTGTGCACAAAACCCGCCTTCGCCTCGGTGAAGGTCTGGTTGGGGACATCGCGGCTCAGGCCCGCCCCTTGAACCTGTCAGACGCCCAGTCGCATCCACAATTTGCCTATCGCCCGGAAACAGGGGAAGAAGAGTATCATTCCCTGCTGGGTACGCCGGTCTTGAGAGGGGGTCGGGTTATTGGTGTTCTGGTCGTACAAAACCGGACACAAAGATCCTATACGGAAGAAGAAGTCGAAGCCCTGCAAACCGTCGCGATGGTCGTTGCCGAGCTTGTCAGCTCCGAGCAGATGGTGGCCTCGACGGAGTTTTCCGATACGGCTGGAAACGCCACCCTTCCCCATCGCATTGCCGGAAGTGTATTGGCGGAAGGATTGGCCACCGGATATGCATTGCTGCATGAGCCCCGGATTGAGGTGCTGCGAGCTCTTGCCGAGGATCGGGCATTGGAACTCAAGCGTCTCAGTAAGGCTGTAGAAGCCCTGCAGAGTTCCGTGGACGCGTTGCTGACCGCCACTAACACCATGTTCAAAGATGAATCACGCGAGATCTTTGAAGCCTATAAGATGTTCGCTCATGACAAAGGCTGGCTCAAGAAACTCGAGGATGCGGTCAAAACCGGATTGACGGCAGAAGCGGCGATCAAGCGGGTTCAGGACGATACCCGCGCCCGCATGAAGGAAATAACCGATCCTTACCTGCGGGAGCGATTGTCGGAATTGGACGATCTGGCCAACCGGCTTTATCTCCATCTCGACGGGCATGAGATGATTGACCGCCGCAATCTCGATGGAGATACAATTGTTGTGGCCCATGCCATGGGCGCGGCAGAGCTGCTCGATTATGATCGCCGCCATCTGAAAGCGGTCATTCTTGCGGAAGGAACACGATCCAGCCATGTGGCGATTGTCGCCCGGGCCCTTGGTGTCCCAGTCGTCGGTCAATGCGAAGAAATTGTCGAGGCGGTGGAGCAGGGCGATTTCATCCTCGTTGATGGTGAGCATGGCCAGGTTTTTCTGCGGCCCGGCGAAGATGTTCAGGAAGCCTTTTTTCAGAATGTTGGGCAGCGCGCAAAACGCCAGGCGAAATATGCGGCCTTACGGGATATCCCGAATGTAACGAAGGACGGGGTCAAGCTGTCCCTCAATGTCAATGCCGGTCTATTGATTGATGTCGATCACTTCCATATGACAGGTGCGGACGGGATCGGTCTTTTTCGGACAGAACTTCAGTTCATGGTGCGTTCGCAAATGCCGAAGGTCGATGAACAGACGGCTCTATATACGAAAGTTCTGGATTCCCTTGATGGCGCCCCAGTAATATTTCGTACCCTTGATGTGGGCGGGGATAAGGTACTTCCATACCTAAAAACCCGGGCCGAGGAAAATCCGGCACTTGGCTGGCGGGCGATCCGGATCGGGCTCGACAGACCGGCATTATTACGCAGCCAATTACGGGCGATGGTTCAGGCCGCCGCCGGGCGTCAGCTATCCTTGATGTTTCCCATGGTGGCCGAGGTGTCGGAGTTTATTGAAGCCAAAGCCATCCTCAACAAAGAAATCGAGCGGGCGAGAAAACGCAAGGGCGGCGCCCCCAGCAAAGTCAATGTTGGGACGATGATCGAAGTCCCCTCGATCGTCTGGCAACTGGATCACTTGTTGCGAGAGGTGGATTTTGTTTCCGTCGGATCAAATGACCTGATGCAATTCTTTTTCGCCGTTGATCGGGGAAACCCGAAAATAAGCGATCGTTATGACAGCCTGAGTCCGAGCCTGCTGAAGCTATTGCGCAAGATTGCGGATGACTGTAATGCAAGTGGCGTTCCCCTTTCCATTTGCGGTGATATTGCCGGCAGACCGCTGGAAGCCTTGGCTCTGCTAGGCCTCGGCTATCGAAATTTTTCTATGTCTGCGGCATCATTGGGTCCAGTCAAGGAAATGGCACTCAGCGTGGAAATCGCAAAATTACAGGAATTTGTCCAAGGACTCTGCGATGTCAAAGACCATTCCGTTCGCGATCAGTTGCGTGCATTTGCAAGAGATCACTCTATTGTTGTGTAGAACATTGATTGTTAATATTTTTGTCAGATAATAACGAATCGATTTTTTCAGGCGGCACAAGGTTTGTATCTGTGCCACCTCAATTTGGTTAAGTGAGTGCAATAGACTGCAATGGCGACAGACGGTAAACAGCCAGATCACAGCAAAGAACCTTCGCTGCTTAATTTCAGACGTGAGCAGTCAGGACATCCATCCGAAGGCAATTCTGATTCCGCTGAAAATCAGGGGGCAGAAGATTTGCTGACCGTCGGAGACCGCTTACGTATGGCGCGCGAAGAGCGAGGGCTGTCCCTGCATCAGGTCGCCGGTATTCTTCGGTTAAAAGCTACTCAAGTCCAGGCTTTGGAAGACGGTGATTACAATCGATTGCCGGGTCAGACATTTGTCACTGGTTTTCTTCGCTCCTATGCAAATCTGCTGGACCTTGATGCTGTCCATATGGTCGATCTTTATAAACAAGAGCATTCAGGCGGATTGCGTACGCCATCTCTTGCCTTTCCCGAGCCAAGTTCTGAAGGCAGAATGCCCGGCAAAGGCATAATGATTGGAACGTTCATGCTCGCCCTCGTATTCACGGCGGGCTGGTTCGTTTATCAGGAAAGCGGCGGACAGGATTTTGAGCGGGTCGCCGAATTGCCGGACTATCTGGCCAAAAAAATTGAGAATCTTCCGGAGGCCTCACCGGAAGCGAAAGAGAATGTTGCCGACCAGCCATCTCCTGCTTCAAGTTTGGAATCTGCTACTGCGGTAAGCACTCCCTCGGAGCCAGTAAATACGGAAACGGTGCGTCAAACCGATTTGACAACAGAGAATTTGTCTCAGCCAGTCGAGACAGCAGAATCAGCTGAGCCGGAAGAGTCTAATCAGGCTGCAGCAAGGGTTGAAGAGACTGTAAATCAGACGGAGGCGCCGGTCCAGGCAGTTGAATTACCAGAAAAAACAGATGAAGCGGGAGATGCTGTAAGGGAAGAAGTTAAGATTGCGGACGTTGACAAAGCGCCGGCAGTTGAACCGGAGCCCGTCGCAACCCCCTCAGCCCCGGAAACAGAGCCTGCAACTGTCACGGTTGCTGACACGAAGCAGCCTGAATCGGAGCAAATGGTGACCTATCCCCAGGCTAAGCTTGATCCCATGAAGACAGTCGTAGAAGATGAGCCGGAGAGCCCGCTCCCACGCACTTTCGGGGTTGAAAACACGGATGCCCGTGTTGTTCTTCGGGCTCGCGAAGAAACCTGGGTTGAAGTAAAAAGTTCGGACAATCCCCCTTATATTTCGCAAGTTCTGAAACCCGGTGATATTTATATGGCGCCAAACGTTTCGGATGTGACCTTGACAACAGGGAACGCCGGTGCTCTTGAAGTTCGGGTAGATGGCACTGAAATTTCGGCACTTGGTGCGAACGGGACTATATTGCGGGATATTTCTTTGGTTGCCGACAACCTGTTGGATGGTAGTTCCCTGAATTAGTCGCAGAATTCATGCCACGCATTCATTAAGCCACACTATTGCTTGTAATTTCCATCGTTAGCCGCCATTTTATGCGAAACTAGGGGCATCGATTATCGATGCCTGATGTAGCAGAGATAAAGTCTCATGAGCATAAGACCTTATAGAGAAATCATACGCCGAAAATCACGTCAGATTTACGTTGGCGATGTCCCTGTTGGCGGGGATGCGCCGATTTCCGTCCAGTCAATGACCAATACTTTGACATCGGATGCCAAGGCGACCATCGAACAGATCCACGCTTTAGAAGAGGCAGGAGCGGATATTGTCCGGGTTTCCTGTCCGGATCAGGACAGCACGCGCGCCTTGAAGGAGATTATCCGGGAAACGACGGTTCCCATTATTGCCGATATCCATTTCCACTATATGCGGGGTATCGAAGCGGCAGAGGCTGGTGCGGCTTGCCTGCGGATAAATCCGGGCAATATCGGATCCGCAGACCGGGTCCGGGATGTCGTAAAAGCGGCGGTAGATCATAACTGCTCCATGCGCATAGGTGTGAATGCCGGGAGTCTGGAACGTGAGCTTTTGGAAAAATATGGGGAGCCTTGCCCCGAAGCGATGGTTGAATCCGCCCTCAATCACGCCCGCATTCTGGAAGACAATGATTTTTTCAATTTCAAGATCAGCGTCAAGGCGTCTGATGTCTTTCTGTCTGTCGCCGCATACCAGGGTCTGGCCGACGCCTGTGATTACCCTCTGCATTTGGGAATTACCGAGGCCGGCGCCCTGTCCGCCGGAACGGTGAAATCTTCCATTGGTCTTGGTATGCTGTTGTGGTCTGGAATTGGTGACACGATCCGGGTCTCCCTCTCGGCGGACCCGGTCGAAGAAATCAAAGCCGGTTATGAAATCCTCAAAAGCCTTGGCTTGCGCCGACGAGGAGTTACCATTATCTCCTGCCCGTCTTGTGCCCGGCAAGCTTTCCCCGTCATCAAAACGGTGGAGACGCTGGAAGAGCGCCTTGCCCATATCCAGACGCCGCTCACCCTGTCGATTATCGGCTGCGTGGTCAACGGTCCGGGGGAGGCGCGGGAGACGGATATTGGTCTCACCGGCGGTGGTAAGGATAACCATATGGTCTATCTTAGTGGTCTGACGGATCACAAGGTCAATACCCCGGATATGGTCAATCATATTGTCGAATTGGTTGAAGCCAAGGCGGCGGAGCTTGAGGCTGCCAAAACGGCTACGGAAGGCACACAGGAAAAAAGAGAAAAACAGCCTGCCTGACCTGCATTAAGAATTTTCGAGAAAACGGAGAAGAGACGTGTCATTACCCCAGCCAGTCCGAGGCACTCATGATTTATTGCCAGAGGATTATGCACGGCAGACCCATGTGATTGGAGTTGCCCGCGATATGGCGGCACGTTTTGGCTATGCCGAAATGGCGACACCGATCTTCGAGTTTACCGAAGTTTTTGCCCGGACCATGGGCGAAACGTCGGATGTGGTGTCAAAGGAAATGTATTCCTTTGAAAGCCGCAGCGGCGAGAGTATGACCTTGCGCCCGGAATATACTGCCGGAATCTGCCGGGCTTTTATCAGCAATGGTTTGCAGCAGAACGTGCCGTTCAAAGTGTTTGCCGCCGGTCCGATGTTCCGGTATGAACGCCCGCAAAAAGGCCGTCAGCGCCAGTTCCATCAGATCGATGTGGAATGTATTGGCGCGCCGGAAGCGCAGGCGGATATCGAGGTCATTGCCATCGGTGCGGCCATCCTGAAATCTCTAGGTGTTGCGGATAATTGTGTTCTGCAGATCAATACCCTGGGAGATGTGGAGAGCCGACAAGGGTACCGGGAAGCCTTGGTCGACTATTTCAGCGATCATAAAGACAGCCTCTCTGAAGACAGCTTGAACCGCCTCGATCGCAACCCCCTGAGAATTCTCGATAGCAAGGATAAGGGCGATCGGCGTCTGGTGGAAAATGCGCCGGTTTTTACGGATTATCTGAACAGTTTTTCGACCGACTTTTTTGCTGAAGTTCTTGAGGGTTTAGGCCTGCTTGGCATCGAATATGAACTGAACCGCCGGTTGGTTCGGGGCCTTGACTATTATACGCACACTGCATTTGAATTTGTGACAGATGCCCTCGGAGCGCAGGGTGCCTTGATTGCCGGTGGCAGATATGATGGTCTTATTGAAGCCTTGGGCGGTAAACCGACACCCGGCATCGGCTGGGCTGGCGGCATTGAGCGGCTGGCGATGCTGGCGACAGGCGTTCCAGCACCAGTGCGGCCATTTGCCATTATTCCCGTTGGCGCGGAAGCAGAGAAACTTGCTCTCACTTTGGCGGGTGAATTGCGAGAGGCGGGGCTTGCTGTTGAAATGGCCTTTAAGGGTAATGTCGGTAAGCGCATGAAGCGGGCCAATAAACTGAATGCCCGGGCTGCTATCCTCATCGGTGAAGACGAGATGGCCCGAAATGTTTGTACATTAAGGGACCTGGATGCCGGGGAGCAGTCGGAGGTCGCCCTTAAAGACCTGGCCGTCTCCCTTGCCGCAATGAGCTAAGGATCAGTAGATGTTACCTCAGGAAAAACTCAACATGATCCAGGCTCGGTATGAGGAGCTTGAAGCGGCCATGGCCGGCGAGATGGGGGATGTCGCGGCCGATGACTTTGTAAAGATGAGCCGTGAATATTCCGACATCAAACCGGTTGTAGAGGCAATCCGGAAATATCAGGACGCTCAAACCGAGCTGGCTGACCTTCAGGAGATGGTCGGAAGCGACGAGACGGATCCGGAAATGAAGGAAATGGCGGAATCCGAACTTGAAGATTTGCTGACAATGCTTCCCGATCTCGAGCATTCCATCAAGGTTCAGCTTTTGCCAAAAGACGATGCCGACGAGAAAAACGCGATCCTGGAAATTCGCGCCGGAACTGGAGGCGAAGAGGCGGCCCTGTTTGCGGGAGACCTGTACCGGATGTATCAGCGCTATGCGGAATCCATGGGTTGGAAATGTGAAACCATGTCCTTCTCGGAATCCGATCTTGGCGGGGTTCGGGAGGTGGTTGTCAAAGTTACCGGACGGAATGTGTTTGCCAATTTCAAGTTTGAATCCGGGGTCCATCGGGTCCAACGGGTACCGGAGACTGAAACCGGTGGACGGATACACACATCGGCGGCCACGGTCGCAGTGCTTCCGGAAGCTGAAGAGGTCGATGTGCAGATTGCCGATAGTGATGTCCGGGTCGATATCTTTCGGGCCTCCGGTCCAGGGGGGCAATCGGTCAATACAACGGATTCGGCTGTGCGGTTAACTCATATTCCCACAGGTATTGTCGTTCAACAACAGGACGAAAAGTCCCAGCATAAAAACAAGGCAAAAGCCATGTCGGTTCTGCGTTCCAGAATTTATGAAGCGGAACGGGAAGCGAAAGCGGCGGAGCGGTCGGCGGATCGCAAAGGCCAGGTGGGGAGCGGCGATCGGTCTGAGCGGATCCGCACCTACAACTTTCCGCAAGGACGGGTCACGGACCACCGGATTAACCTGACCCTTTACAAGCTGGACAAGGTGTTAGCGGGGGAAGCGCTGGGCGAGGTGATTGATGCCTTGGTCGCGGAAGATCAAGCGTCCCTTCTGGCAGAAATAGAAGGCGAGAGTTAAGGCTGATGGCTCTCTCGGTTCGAGAGGCTGTCACGGAGGCGGTTGACCAGCTGGCGGCAGCGAGGATTGCCGGACCGCATCGTGAAGCATCAATGTTGATTGCGAAGGTTTTGGGCGACCAGCCTGAAATCCTGTATCGGGAGCCGGAGAAGTTGCTTTCACCGTCTCTTGAGGCAGATTTTTTTCGGCTGGTTGATCGGCGTGCCAGACGGGAGCCGATGTCCCATATCATGGGAGTTCGGGAATTCTGGAGCCTGGAATTTCTGGTAGGACCGGATGTTCTTGATCCCCGCCCGGATAGTGAAACTCTTGTTCAGGCGGCTCTGGACGTTGGTCAGCGCCAGGGCAATTTTACGTCGATACTGGATCTCGGAACCGGAAGTGGATGTCTATTGCTGTCTATTCTAAACCACGTCCCGGAAGCACGGGGTGTCGGAGTGGACGCTAGTGAAGCCGCCATCAGGGTCGCGGCGGAAAATGCAGCACGCCTCGGCATGTCGCATCGGGCAAGTTTCATGAGAGGGGACTGGTCCTTAGATCTCTCGGATCAATTTGATTTGGTAGTAAGTAATCCGCCTTATATATCAGAGGGGGAGATGCCGATGCTGCAGCCGGAAGTCAGATTATATGAACCTCATCTCGCCTTGAAGGGTGGCAGCGATGGCCTGGCCTGCTACCGAAGAATTATTGAGGATCTTGATCGGATTCTGAAGCCTGGCGGGCATGTCATTTTTGAGTTCGGGGCAGAGCAGGCGCAAGATGTTTCAAACTTGCTCCAAAATGCCGGTTTTAACCATATTAACCTGTCGAAAGACCTGGCCGGTATTGATAGATGTGTTGTGGCAAGTAAAAGGAAATAGCCGCCTTTTTAAAAAAAGAGTTGGATTATTCTTGCGACAGGGTTAGGCTTCCTCTAGATCATTTTGAGGAACGCGACCCATTTGTTGGTCAATGATCTTTATTTAATTCAAAACCTGGCCTCAAACTTTCGGATGAAAATACATCTGGATCGCCGTAAAGACGATTTGTGTGCGCCCGATTTGAAGTATCAAAAACTGAGAACCACTGAATACTAAAGCAACGGAATCATTACGATAATGAGAGTGAGCAGCAACAGACGCCCTCGCGGGGGCCGGTCGAATTCTGGAAACAATCGTTCAGGTGCAAATGCTGGTAGATCAGGATCTGGCAATAATCGGCGGTCGAATAATGGCAACCGGAATTTTGACAGTAACGGACCTGACGGCAAGATCCGAGGGACGGCAGCACAGGTATATGAGAAATATCTCGCCCTGGCAACGGATGCTCAGACGTCAGGGGATCGCGTGGCGGCGGAAAACTATTATCAGCATGCAGAACACTATTTCCGCATTGTTGCCGCGAATAATCTTGCCAAGCAGGAAAAACAGGCGGAGCAGCAGGAAGCCAGAAATGCACAGGCTGAACCTGCCGCCGCTGAGAACCAGGAACAACCGCCTTATTCAAGCCCGGTAGATAAATCTAAGTACGATAACGCGGAACAGCCTGCTTCGGGTGAGGCCAATGAGGCGGAAGGCACGCCTGCGGAAGATACCGGGTTAAGCGCGGAAGAGCGTGATGGCGTTCAGACCATTGAAATTACCCGAACTGAAGATGCGGTGTCAGAGGATCAGGAAAAGCCAAAGCGTAGAACCAGCCGTACGCGCACCTTACGCCGCCGCACGTCAAGCCGGTCAAATGGTTCTGATGATGCGGAAGAGGTCAGTACGCCTGAATAGGTTGCGGACGCTCTAGAGAATTGAAAAGGGAAGTCGTTTCGGCTTCCCTTTTTTTGTCTCCCGTCACCTCCAAATTCATCATGTTTTTCAGAGACCTTGCGCTTGAAATAGGCAACAGAATCCCCACATCGAAGGTATATAAGGAAGCCGCTGGCGGGCTTGATTTATGGTTGCCTATGAGGGATCATAATATGTCGCGCAAAGAAGCAGCGGTACTATGTGTCGAGGACGAGCATGGATATCGAAAAATATACAGACCGGTCGAAGGGATTTATCCAATCGGCCCAAACATTAGCACTACGAGAAAATCACCAAAGATTAACACCCGAGCATCTCCTGAAGGTTCTTCTGGACGATAAGGAGGGGCTGGCCAGTGGGCTGATTGCGAAAGCTGGCGGTGATGCTGCGAAGGCGCGCGAGGGTGTCGAACTGGCGATGCAAAAAATGCCCCAGGTTTCCGGCAGTGGGGCCGGCCAGATCAGCCTGACCCCGGAGCTTGCCCGGGTATTTGCCTCTGCCGAAGGGTTAGCGGACAAGGCAGGTGACAGTTACGTCACCGCCGAGCGTTTGCTGTTGGCCTTGGGCGCAGAAAAAGGCACGGAATCAGCGAAGATTCTGAAAGCTGCCGGCGTCTCGCCCAATAGCCTCAACGAAGCCATTAATGACCTGCGTAAAGGCCGTACAGCAGACAGCACGGGAGCGGAAGGCAGCTATGATGCACTAAATAAATATGCGCGAGACCTGACCGAAGCCGCACGTGACGGCAAGCTTGATCCGGTAATTGGCCGTGATGAGGAAATTCGTCGCACCATTCAGGTCCTTTCGCGCCGAACCAAGAATAATCCGGTCCTGATCGGTGAGCCAGGTGTCGGTAAAACCGCGATCATCGAGGGGCTTGCCATTCGCATTGTCAATGGCGATGTGCCGGAAAGCCTGAAAGACAAAAAGCTGATGTCCCTCGATCTGGGACAATTGATTGCGGGCGCTAAATTCCGTGGTGAATTCGAGGAACGCCTAAAAGCGGTGCTCTCGGAAATACAGGCACTTGGCGGAGAGGTCGTTCTCTTTATTGATGAGCTCCATACCCTTGTCGGGGCCGGGGCCGCGGAAGGATCGATGGATGCCTCTAACCTGCTGAAACCGGCGCTTGCTCGCGGGGAATTGCATTGTGTCGGGGCGACTACCCTCGATGAGTATCGAAAATATATCGAAAAGGATGCGGCGCTTGCCCGACGGTTCCAGTCAGTCTTTGTTTCAGAGCCGACTGTCGAGGATACAATCTCCATCCTGCGGGGCCTCAAGGAGAAATATGAGCTGCATCACGGGGTTCAGATTTCTGATAGCGCTCTAGTGGCGGCGGCGACTCTGTCGAACCGCTATATTACCGATCGCTTCCTGCCCGATAAGGCCATTGACCTTGTCGACGAGGCGGCCAGCCGTCGCCGTATGGAGGTGGACAGCAAACCGGAAGAGGTCGATGAACTGGATCGCAAGATCATGCAGATGAAGATCGAATGTTCTGCTCTTGAGAAAGAGACGGACAAGGCTTCCAAGACCCGGCTCGAAAAGCTTGAGACGGAACTGGTTGATCTGGAAAAACGCTCTGCTGACCTCACAGAAAGCTGGCGCCTGGAAAAAGAGAAACTCAACAAGGCTCAGCATGTCAAGGAACAGCTTGAAGAAGCCCGGAACGAACTGGCTGTCTGCCAGCGGCAGGGGAATTTACAGCGGGCAGGAGAGCTTGCCTATGGCTTGATCCCTCAGTTGGAGCAACAATTGACCGAGGCTGAGGAAGCCGAGAATTCTTCCATCATCCAGGAAAGTGTTCAGGAAGATGATATCGCCGGTGTCGTTTCCAGATGGACGGGGATTCCGGTGGACAAAATGCTGTCCG
Organism: Sneathiella sp.; assembly: GCA_965228285.1. Taxonomy (GTDB): domain Bacteria; phylum Pseudomonadota; class Alphaproteobacteria; order Sneathiellales; family Sneathiellaceae; genus Sneathiella. The sequence continues at coordinate 1,902,304 of OZ245808.1, read as the reverse complement.
GTGAGCGTGAAAAACTCCTCAATATGGAGACGGAACTGCGCAAGCGGGTAATCGGTCAGGAGGAAGCTCTTACCGCCGTATCCAATGCCGTCAGACGGTCTCGTGCTGGCTTGCAGGATCCGAACCAACCCATAGGATCGTTCCTGTTTCTCGGGCCAACCGGGGTCGGAAAGACGGAGCTTACCAAAGCTCTGGCAGCATTCATGTTCGACGATGAGCATGCCCTACTTCGGGTTGATATGTCCGAGTTCATGGAAAAGCATAGCGTTGCCCGCCTCATCGGAGCGCCTCCGGGCTATGTCGGATATGACCAGGGCGGTGTAATTACCGAGGCTGTCAGGCGGCGTCCCTATCAGGTCATCCTGTTTGATGAGGTCGAGAAAGCTCACCCGGATGTTTTCAATGTCCTTTTGCAGGTTCTTGATGACGGGCGCCTGACCGATGGGCAGGGACGCACGGTGGATTTCAAAAACACCCTGATCATCCTGACCTCAAACCTCGGCAGCGAGCATCTGGCCTCTGGCGAAGAGGATGCGGATGATCCGTTGATCCAGCATAAAGTGATGGAAACGGTGCGGGCTGCGTTCCGTCCCGAGTTCCTGAATCGCCTGGACGAACAGATCATCTTCCATCGCTTGACCCGGGAGAATATGAACGCCATCGTCGATATTCAGCTTGGCCATCTGCAAAAGCTGCTGAGTGAGCGCAATATCGAGTTGGAGCTGGATGACAGTGCCTATACCTGGCTTGGAGATCATGGCTATGATCCGGTCTATGGCGCCCGCCCGCTCAAAAGGGTCATTCAGAGAAGCCTGCAGAACCCGCTGGCCTCTCTGATCCTGGAAGGCGACATCGTCGACGGGGCGAAGGTCAAGATCTCAGCCGGAGAAGACGGTTTGCTAATCAATGATGTTCTGGCCAACGCCGCCTAACATCCAGAGGTGAAATCGATGAAGCCGGCTCTGGTCTTTCCATGGCCGGCTTTTTTATGGATTTTGTTCCTCATTCCCCACGTAGGGCTGAGAAATATTCAATGTCAGCGCCAGCAGGGATCCGAGGAACATCATGCCAATAGACAAGATAAAGGGTAGGCTCTCAAATATACTCATAAGCTCCTCACCAAATACAGAGGCAAGTCCGCCTCCTAAGGTCAGCAAGGAAATAGAAATCCCCATCACCCATCCCTGCCTTTCTTCTGGCACGGCTTCAGAGAAAATCGTCAGACAATTTGTATAGGCGACGCCATAGGCAATAAAGAGAGGCAGGATGCAGGCCACCGCCAGATATCCATTGCCGCTGAGTAAAAACAGTATCTGAAATAGTGCCATCAGGGACAGGGACGCAACCACCAGTGTTTTCTTGGAAAACCGCTCTTCCAAGGGTTTGATAAGGAACCAGCTTGTCATGGCCATGGCGACGCCCATGACAAGCATGGCGATACTGTTTTCCAGGGTCGTAAATTTAAACTCTCGGAACAGATAGACAATACAGAATACATAGAAGAGGACGAGACCGAAAACATTTAGAAAAAAGACGATTGAGATATCTCGAATGGGCTTGAATTTGACGGCGGCGGCCAAATCGGTAAAGGCCGAGAGGAGGCTCATGGAAGACTTGCCATCCGTTTCCCGCACATCCTTGAATGAAACTACCACCAATACCAGGGTCATGAGAATGCAGACCGTGATAATATAGACAGGTACCGTGACACTGAACTCCGGCAGGATATCCTTGTCTGAGAAAATACCGCCGATGACGGGCCCGAATGCCAGACCAGCGGCCGTAGCGGCCACGATCTTACCCAGATTTTTGGCTTTTGTTTCTTCTGTGCTGATATCAATGATAGCTGCTTGTGACACGGATTGGCTGCCGGCCGTGAATCCGGCAACAACGCGCCCCAGGACCAGAAGGGTGACGCTTTGCCAATAGATTCCCACCAGGGTCAGAACATAACCGAGAGCGGATCCGGCCAGACAGATGATCAGGGCCTTCTTCCGCCCGACATCGTCTGAAAAACTTGCGATCACGGTGGCGCCAAAAAACCAGCAGAAGAAAAAGCTGCCGATGATCAGGCCATAGTAGAAATTGCGAGTGGCAGCACTCGTATCTTTCGGGAGAAAGCCGTTGGCTGGGTCAATGATCAGAGTATTCAAAGCTGGGAACAGAATACCCTGTCCTGAGACATCGAGCATAACGACGAGATATAGAGCAATTAAGGCCTTTGTACTCACACCGCTGCCTCCCGTCCGTTTTTATAGCGCCTTCTCAGCTCAGTTATACCAACTGTCCGAAAATCTTGTCAAAAAAGGAAAAGGGGCTACTGATCAAGTTCCGCCAATTGCTTTTCCAATGGTGCGTTTGCGACATCACCAGAAATGGCTTCGGAATGCTTGCGGAATGCAGCGAGCATTTTGCCACCCAGTTTGCGGCCCGCTGGCAACTTGACTGAAAGCGGATTGATCTGCCGACCGTTACGATGCACTTCATAATGCAAATGTGGCCCGGTGGATCGTCCGGTTGAGCCAACATAGCCGATAATCTGACCTTGTTTCACCCGAGAGCCTTTGCGGACACCCTTGGCAAATTTCCGCATATGAGCATAGGCGGTCTTGAACTCGCTGTTATGGCGGATCCGTACATAGTTGCCATAGCCACCATTGCGTCCGGCCACTTCGACCACACCATTACCGGCGGCCATGATCGGGGTACCGCTGCGGGCGCCGAAATCAACCCCCAGATGCTTCTTCGTATATCCAAGGGTCGGATGCTTGCGTTTGCCAAATCCGGATGTCAGACGCGCCCCGTCAATGGGGGTCCGCATCAGGGTCTTCTTAACGCTTCGGCCTTTGGCGTCGTAATAGTCGGTAAATCCATCATCTGCCGTCTTGAACCGGAAGACGGAAATCTCCTTGCCGCTCAAGGTCATGGAGGCCCAGTGAATGGCGCCTTCTTTCAGAACCCTGCCATTCTCGTCGGTAAAGCGTTCGAAATATACTTCGAAGCTGTCGCCGGGCTGGATTTCCCGCTGGAAGTCGACATCATAGCTGAAGATACGGATCAGATCGATGATGGTCTTGGTCGGGATACCGGCCTGGGCTGCGGATAAGAACAGGGAGTTCTGGATGACGCCGCCGGCACGCACAAGTTTCTTATCCAACTCGATAATGGTTTCCTGGGCGGTAAATCCTGCTTCCGGTGTCCGGACAACAGCCAGTTGCCGATCGACATCTTCATTGAGAGAAACCCGGACCAAAGTTGGTGTCGGCTCCGTTGATTCCTCTCCGGTATTGGGAGAATCGAACTGCAGGGTTATGTCCTGGCCTATTTTAAGATCCCTCGGGTCGAACAGTTCGGTCAGAGCGGTGATGGCCTCATAGCTTTCCGTCCGGTCGGCGCCGGCCCGGGTCAGCACCTTCATCAGAGTATCGCCCTTGGCCACAGAAACGGTTTTGGTCATTTCCTGCAGGGTTTCTGTGGCTGGAACTGCATAAGCGGCAACAGATACTTCAGTTGCCGGCTCCTCCGCTGCCTTGGCAGGTGCCGCGGTTTCAGGAGGTTGTTCTACCATCTCCGTTTTGGTTTCAACTGTTACCAGTTCGGGGGCATCGGATGTGGGCAGAAACAGGGTAGCCAGCAGGCCTCCCGCGATGCCGCCGGCAATGACAATGGCAACGGGCAGGAGCGGGGCCTTGCGCAGTCCGTTCAGGGATGATTTGCGGTTCATATATTTCAAGCGACGCCCTAACCAAAATAACAGCCCGAAAAAATCGCGGGCCGTGTTAACCATAAAAATGCGACAAAACATGCGTTTCGTCCATGAGTTTGTCAAGTATTCCTCAATTTTTCCTTAAACTGTAAAAGTGTTTTTCCCAAATTTCCTGTGCCCCTTGGAGCCGATTCAGGGTTGAAGAACGACCTGCAACCTCTCTTTCGCCCATTGCGGTTTCCATACCTTTACCTGCAAGTGTGTGTGATCTCTAATGAAGCCGGGATTTGTGGGGATTTTAAGGCAGAATGATGGCTGCTGAAAAAACTTTAAAATAGTATTTGACGTTGATGATAGGTGGGCTTATAACCCGCGTCACGCCGACGGGGTGGGTTTTGTATTCTGCTAGTGTTTTTGATGGGATACGGGGTTTGTCTTGTTGGTTTTTTTTGTCCTGATGATTTGGATTGGGGCGGTTGTTTTTTTGACATTGTTGATATTGATGAGAAGGGATGCCTGGGCGGCGGTTGTTGTTATTGATTAACGACTGACTGTTGCAGCGGGTATCTTGAGACGCTGGTTATGTTTGGGATTTGTACGCGAGTATGGGTTCTGGATATAGTCAGTAGGTTTAAGTTCAGCGTGCTGGCCTGGTTTTTGATTGGGTTGGCACAAACGTTGTGACGGGAAGAAGTTAATTTCTAAATCAAACTTGAGAGTTTGATCCTGGCTCAGAACGAACGCTGGCGGCAGGCCTAACACATGCAAGTCGAACGAGAAGCTGATTTCGGTCAGTGGAGAGTGGCGCACGGGTGAGTAACGCGTGGGAATTTGCCTTTTGGTACGGGATAACGTTTGGAAACGGACGCTAATACCGTATGTGATCTACGGATTAAAGATTTATCGCCAGAAGAGAAGCCCGCGTAGGATTAGGTAGTTGGTGTGGTAACGGCGCACCAAGCCGACGATCTTTAGCTGGTCTGAGAGGACGATCAGCCACACTGGAACTGAGACACGGTCCAGACTCCTACGGGAGGCAGCAGTGGGGAATATTGGACAATGGGGGCAACCCTGATCCAGCCATGCCGCGTGAGTGAA